>NZ_JBIPAM010000001.1:0-427500 GCF_050498845.1 Enterococcus sp. AZ196
ACAGGTTCAAGTCCTGCAGCTGGCACTACTTTAGAAGTCGTCATATCAAAGTTCTTTCTTTGATGTTGACGGCTTTTTGCTATTATGGAAAATAAATTCGAAAAAAATTCCCATTATTTTGAGGTATTCTATGGTAACGTAAATTTGTACCATCTTTTCAGCACGAATTATCTTTACAAAATTGAGGAGAACTATGAAAAAAATTTTTTCGTTTCATGCAGCTGTCTGGCTTTATATTTTATTTATGCATTTTGGTCAAACAACCTTTTCTTTTATGGGGTTAAATGTTTTTTTAGCATGGCTGCCGATTGTTTTTGCTCAGCTATTCATACATTTTAAAGGCTTGCGACGATGGTTTTTTGCGCCATTATGGCTTTTATTTTTTCCAAACATTCCTTATCTGATGACTGATTTGTTTCATTTAGCTAGTTTAAAGATTTATCAGCCGGGTGGACACTTTTTGATGGATAGCAATGGCTGGTGGTCCTATCTTTTCCTGCTGCTGCCGATCATCCTAATGGTTTTCATTGGCATGGCTCAAGTATTCAAATTGTTTTCAACGGTTCGTCTGCGAATAGTCCAAAAAGTAGGTTGCTTTGTTGGATTGTCTATTCTATCTAGCATCGCTGTTTACATTGGACGGTTTGATCGCATTCACTCTATCGAATTGGTGTTCCATCCTTTGAATGTCTTGGAATTATTAGCAGGAAACTGGAGTACAGAGAAGCTACAATTTGTTTTAATGTTTAGTCTATTGCAACTGGGAATTTGGGGTTTGATTTATTATTTGCGGCAAGAGGCAAACGAAGAATAAAGATTTTGCAAAGTCAGCGATGCTTGCTTTTCTTTAGTCAAAGAAGCGTCTATAATAGAGCGAGTATACTGGTGGAAAAGAGATGAACAATGGATAGACTGAAAAATAACAATGATGATAGCCGGATTGATTACGGCGTCATTTTACCTGTTTTTATATTATGTTTGATTGGCATGCTTTCGCTTTATGTGGCATTAACGCATGATACCATAAGAGATCCCAACGTTTTTCGCGGCCTTGCTATGCAGGCGATTTGGTATGTAGTTGGGGCTTTAGCTGTTGTAATTATTATTCATTTTGATGCGAAGCTTTTATGGCGGTTAACACCGTTTCTATATGTAATTGGTTTGGCGGTCATGCTGGCGCTATTGAAGTATTATGATCCTGCACTAGCTGAGTCAACGGGTTCAAAAAACTGGTTCAAGATCAGCACCTTTACTTTTCAGCCATCAGAATTGATGAAAATCGCTTATATTTTGATGATGGCGTTGATTATTACTAAGCACAATGTAGCGAATAAGCTCCACACATTGAGGACAGATGCATTTTTGATTATAAAAATGATGCTCGTAACTCTTCCAGTTCTTGGCTTGATTTTAGCTCAAAAAGATTTCGGGACAATGCTAGTTTTCTTAGCTATTTTTTCAGGTATGTTTCTGATGTCAGGGATATCTTGGCTGATTTTAGTTCCCGCAATTGCATTAGCAGTTGTTATCGGCGGAACAATGATTTTTTTAGTAACGACGGATTCGGGAAGAGATTTGCTGACTCATATCGGATTTAAAAATTATCAGTTTGCTCGGATTGATTCATGGTTAGATCCCTTCCATGATCCTCAAGGGAAAAGCTATCAATTGGCTCGTTCATTGATGGCAATTGGTTCTGGCGGGATGCTTGGAACAGGCTATAATGTCAGCAATGTTTATGTTCCGGTACGAGAATCAGACATGATCTTTACAGTGATCGGCGAGAACTTTGGTTTCGTTGGCGGTGCGTTTGTAATTTTGCTCTATTTTATTTTGATTTATCGCATGATTCGATTATGCTTTGACATGAATAATGAATTTTACGCTTATATCGCATCAGGCATCGTCATGATGATGCTGTTCCATGTTTTTGAAAATATTGGCGCGAATATCGGTCTATTGCCATTAACTGGGATTCCGCTGCCGTTTATCAGTCAAGGGGGTTCATCCATTTTAGGAAATATGATTGGAATCGGCTTGATTTTATCGATGCGCTATCAGAGCGCGAATAAGAAACCTATCAGGAGGACACGCAGTGCTTAAATTTTATTGGTATCCAAAATGTTCGACTTGTCGCAAAGCCAAAGCATGGTTAGACCAAGCAGGTGTTGAATATGAAACGATTGATCTGGTTCAAGAAACTCCTTCGGCTGAGGCTTTCGAAAAATGGCTGTCAGCGAGTGAATTACCTGTACGAAGATTTTTCAATACGAGCGGCATGAAGTATCGCGAGCTGGGCTTAAAGGACAAAATGGCTGATTTATCAGTAGCGGAAGCGAGTGAATTATTGGCGAGTGACGGGATGCTGGTGAAGCGTCCATTGCTGATCAAAAATGATCAATTTTTATTAAATGGATTTAAAGAAACAACTTATGAAGGAGCGTTATAAAGAAATGAGTTACTTGAAGAAAAATGAAGGTCTATGGATCTTGCATAACGATAAAGACTATTGTATGGGACTAACCGCTGAAATGGCAGAGACACTTGGTGAGGTTACATTTATCTCTTTGCCAAAAATTGGTCAAGCGGTTAAAGCCGGTGAACCGTTGTTAGAGATCGAGGCTGAAAAAGCTGTACAGGAATTCAAAAGTCCCTTAACAGGGGTCGTTTCTTCTGTCAGCGAAAAGGTTATTGCTGATCCCGCAGCGCTGAACACTAAAGAAGAATTGGATGCTTGGATACTATCACTGCGTGAAGTTGACGTAGAAGAGTTTGAAAACTTATAAAGAAATTTTCATTTGATGTTTGACAGGATAAAATCTCCTTGATATAATCCTTTCATACACATGAGAAAGCGATGAAAAGAAAAGTACATCTGATTAAAGTACAAAGAGAGCTCCGGTACGCTGAAAAGGAGTTGCGGCAATGAGATGGAAAATGGTCTTTGAGCAGGATGGACGAAGCATATGCCAAGTCTGTCACGGGAGTGCCCGTTATAGCACCTCAGTATGCGCATGATGCAAGTACTGGCAGAGGTTGTGATCGTAAGGTCAGAACGAATTTTAGGTGGTAACACGGAAGTTAAAGCTTTCGTCCTAAGTGTACAAACGTACATTTTTTAGGACGGAAGCTTTTTTGTTTGTTTTGCTTTTCGCAGTTTGTTCGATGAAGCAGTTTAGTAGAAGAATATGCGTGACAGGTATAAAACGCATTTTTCCGATTTTGGGAAAATTGAGTTCCTTCTAGTGAGGCAGCTGTCATGAACAGGAATCCTATCTTTTGTCTGTTAGAGGAACAACAATAAGCGATTTAAAAGTTATCTGGTTAATAGAAAGGGAGTAAGAAGCATGGCATTGATTGAGCTAAATCAAGTGGGAAAAAGCTTTGCCGGCAAAGCTGGACCAATCCACGCAGTCAATGGAATCAATTTAGCGATTGAAGAAAAGGATGTCTACGGCATCGTTGGTTATTCAGGAGCAGGAAAGAGTACATTGGTTCGTTTATTGAATGGACTAGAATCACCAACAGCAGGTCAAGTGTTAGTGAATGGTGAGGATGTCGCAAAATTACAAGGAGCACCGTTAAGAACATTTCGTAAAAAAGTTGGAATGATTTTCCAACATTTTAATCTATTGTGGTCACGAACGGTAATTGAAAACATTCAATTACCGTTGGAGCTGGCAGGAGTAGCAAAGGATCAGCGAAAGAAAAAAGCAGAAGAATTATTGAGTCTGGTCGGACTTGATGGCAGAGGCGATGCGTATCCTTCTCAATTATCCGGCGGACAAAAGCAAAGAGTTGGGATTGCAAGAGCGCTAGCTAATGACCCAGATATCTTGCTTTGCGACGAGGCGACCAGCGCATTAGACCCTCAGACAACCGAGGAAGTGTTAGAATTATTGGCCAACATCAATAAAAAGCTGGGATTGACTATCGTGTTGATTACTCATGAGATGAATGTAATCCGAAAAATCTGCAATAAGGTCGCTGTGATGGAGTTAGGAAAAATCGTGGAAGAGGGTTCTGTCCGTGAAGTCTTTCGCCATCCAAAACAGGAAGTGACTAAGATTTTTGTTCAACAGGATCTTGAACCAAAAGCAGATCCATCTGATTTGCTGAAGGACTTTATCAAAGAAAATCCCAATGGTACTTTGGCTACACTGCACTTTCTAGAGGACAATGCCAATGAACCGGTGGTGTCTCAAGCGATTCGCAAGTTTCCAATCAACATTAGTATCGTTTATGGAAACATTGAGCGGGCAACGGGAAATTCTTTCGGAACTCTAACCGTTCAATTCACGGGAGAGGTCGACAAGGTTGAAGAGGCGATCGACTTTATCGAGAGTCAACAAGTTGAAGTGGAGGTGCTGCACCGTGGATAAGAGTTTTTCAGAGACCTATTTAAACTTCCAGCAGGTATCTTGGGATACTTTGAAGGAGGCGATCAATGATACATTGTTCATGACGATCGTATCAATGCTGATCGTGTTTGTTTTAGGATTATTGTTAGGCTTGCTGCTCTATTCATTGGGGCGTAAGCATTCTGCTGCTCGCAGCATTTTATATGGTGTAGTTTCTATTCTTAGTAATATTTTCCGATCAACGCCATTTATGATTCTGATGGTTTTGATTATACCTTTTACCAAGGCACTAGTTGGAACGATGCTGGGAGCTAAAGCAGCGATTCCGGCATTGGTTTTATCAGCAGCACCCTTTTATGCACGCTTAGTTGAGATCGCCTTTCGTGAAGTCGACTCTGGTGTGTTGGAGGCGGCGGACGCCATGGGGGCCAGCTATTTTCAAACAATCTACAAAGTTTTGATACCGGAAAGTTTACCGGCGTTGATCTCAGGCTTGACGGTTACATCAGTTTCTATGATTGGTTTTACCGCGATGGCAGGAGCGATCGGTGCGGGCGGACTGGGGGCTTTGGCTTGGCAGGAAGGCTATCAGCGAGGCAATTACACTGTCACATTAGTAGCAACTGTGATTATTCTTATCATCGTATTCATTGTTCAAGGCGTCGGTGATTTTCTGACGAAGCGAACAGACAAGCGTTAGCAACAGAATATCTATTATTCTTTAAAAATAAACTTAGTAAAAACTATTAGGGGGAACTATCAATGAAAAAGAAATTTTTAGGTTTTGCAGCAGTAGCATTATTAACTGTAGGATTAGCGGCTTGCGGAAATAGCAAAGCAGATTCTTCTGATGACAGCAGTAAAGAAAAAAGCGATACATTAGTTGTTGGGGCTTCACCAACACCTCACGCAGAAATTTTGGAACACATAAAACCATTGCTTGAAAAAGAAGGCGTGAATTTAGAAATAAAAAAATTCGATGACTACGTGTTGCCAAACAAAGCGTTGGCAGACAAAGATATTGATGCGAATTATTTCCAACACAAGCCTTTCTTTGAAAAAGCAGTGAAGGAAAATGATTATAAATTTACTGATGCGGGCGCAATCCATATCGAACCAATGGGCTTGTACTCTAAGAAAATCAAGGATATCAAAGATCTGAAGGATGGAGCGACGATCATTACTTCAAGCTCTGAATCAGACTGGGGACGAATTATTACAATTTTACAAGATGCTGATTTAGTTAAAGTGAAAGAAGGCGTCGATTTAGAAACAGCGACTTTTGACGATATCGCTGAAAATCCTAAGAAATTGAAATTTGATCACTCGATCGACCCAGCGTTATTAGCAACAACTTATAGTAATGACGAAGGCGACCTAGTGGCGATCAATGCCAACTTTGCTTACGGCGCTGGCTTGAATCCGGTTAAGGATGCTGTATTGCTTGAAAAAGATACATCGCCTTATGCCAATATTCTGGCTGTTCGTACCGCAGACAAAGACGATGCTCGTATCAAGAAACTAGTTAAGGTTCTCCATGAAAAAGACGTTCAGGACTGGATTTTAGAAAAATGGGATGGCTCTGTAAAACCCGTTGACAAGTAAGAATAATTTCCTAAACTCAATACATTTGTATTGAGTTTTTTCTTTAACATAAAAAGAACAGCTGAGATGTTCAGTAATTGTGACCGATTTCGATCATGATTACTGAACTTTTTTATCGTTAAAAGACTTTTAAACCGAAAAACAGTCAAAATATTGAACGCTTTGGATAGCGATGCTATAGTTATCACCATAAACAGGAAAGCGCTATCCTAGTTGTGAAAGTAGGTTTTAATGGTGAAGTTGGTTGATTTAATGATGAACGATTTGGTTATTTTTGATGAATCAATTCGTTCAAAAGATGAGTTGTTTAGCAAGCTAGGTCATTTGCTTGAGGAAAATCAACGAGTGACAAAAGCGAAAAAGGTAATCAAGGATTTATATCGAAGAGAGGCGGAGACATCTACAGGAATAGAGGATGGATTTGGAATTCCTCACGCGCAGAGCAAAGCTGTTTTACAACCTACTATTTGCTTTGTCCGTACCGGGAAAATGTCAGATTATACTGGTCTCGATGGAAGAGAAATTGAATGGGTGTTTGCAATTTTAGTCCCTAAGAAGACCTCCAATATACATTTGGAAATATTGAGTAATTTGTCGCGAAGGTTAATGAATGAGACATTTAGAAATCAGTTGAAGCATGCGGCTAATGCCATTGAAGTAATTGAGATTATCAGTAAGGAGGAATCATCATGAAAATTATAGGAATCACAGCTTGTCCTACGGGGATCGCTCATACGTATATGTCTGCTGAAAAGCTGGAAGTGACAGCAACAAGCTTAGGGCATGAGGCAAAGTTTGAAACACAAGGGGCAAAAATAGAGAATGTATTGACACCGGAAGAAATCCAAGCAGCTGATGTGATCATTTTGGCGGTAGATAAGGATGTCGATACAAGACGATTTGCTGGTCGGAAAATCAAACGAGTATCAACTAGTCGGGCGATTAAGGAGCCTGAAAAAGTAATCGAGGAAGCTTTAGAAAATATTGGAACCATCGAAATCTCCGCCGAAAAGAACGAAGGATCACAAGAGCAGAAAAGCGGGATTTATAATCATTTTATGAACGGTGTTAACTATATGCTGCCTTTTGTCATTGCTGGCGGGATCATTATCGCATTGAGCTTTGCTTTCGGAATCACTGCTTCTGATCCGAAATCTGATGACTATAATGCTCTTGCAGGAGCTTTGTCAACGATTGGCGGGGGAACAGCATTTGCAATGATGGTACCGGCACTAGGAGCGGGGATTGCTAGTTCGATTGCTGGCAAAGCCGGCTTTGCACCAGGGATCGTCGCAGGTTTACTGGCGGCAAATGGCGGGTCAGGGTTCTTAGGCGGAATGATCGGCGGTCTGTTAGCAGGGTATTTAACAGATCTTTTAGCAAATAAAATAAGTATAAAAAAACAATTGGCAGCTATTTATCAACTGATTGTTGTTCCGCTAGTTTCCATTTTAGTCATCGGTCTGGCGATGGTCTTCTTGATAGATAAGCCGATTGCTTGGGTATTGGATGCGTTGACTGGTTGGCTAAATGGGTTAGGTAATACTTCCGGTCTTATGTTCGGATTATTGATTGGTGTGATGATGGCTGCTGATATGGGTGGTCCAATCAATAAGTCAATTTCAACATTTTCCATCGGTTTGATGTCGGCGGGTGTCAATGCTCCAATTGCTGCATGTATGGCTGCGGGAATGACGCCGCCTTTAGGATTAGCCTTAGCAACGATCCTGTTCAAGAATAAGTTCACTAAGGAAGAACGAACTTCAGGACAATCCTGCTGGATCTTGGGCGCGTCTTACATTACTGAGGGGGCTATTCCGTTTGCGGTGGCCGATCCGATTCGGGTGATACCTAGCTTGATGCTGGGTTCAGCAACTGCTGCCGGAATATCCATGGCTGCGGGCGTTACTTCAATGGCTCCTCATGGAGGGATCTGGGTGATGCTGATCCCAAATGTAATGAATAATCTGCCGATGTATCTGCTGGCGATCGTGGCGGGAACAGTAGTGACTGCGCTAGCGGTTGGTATGTTGAAGAAGCCGGTAACAGTTGAGGATAGCAAAATTATAAATGAGGTGGAAATGTAATGTTGTATACAATGAAGGATTTATTGAGTGTCGCTAAAGAGAATCATTTTGCCGTACCTGCCTTTAATATTTGCAGTTACGATATGATGAAAGCCATCATGGAGGAAGTCGAGGCGCAAAATGCTCCTGTGATTCTAGAGATACATCCTGATGAGATCGCTTATTTAAATGATGAGTTTGTGGCGGCAGCTAAAGACTATGCACACAATAGCAAGGTTCCTGTTGTGATTCATATGGACCATGGCGGTTCAGTGAAGGATGTTATGCGAGCAATTCGTAATGGTTATACGTCGGTAATGATCGATGCATCAACTCAGCCCTATGAAGAGAATATGAAATTGACAAAAGAAGTTGTGAAGCTGGCACATGGCGTGAACGTATCGGTTGAAGCGGAGTTGGGAACGATCGGGAACAACGGTTCAGCAGAGGGCGGAACAGCAAACATCATTTATACGGATCCTGACCAAGCGGAGGAATTTGTGAAGGAGACAGGGATCGACACGCTTGCTGTAGCAATTGGAACGGCTCATGGCCTTTATCCTAAAGATATGACACCAAAATTGAATATCGATTTATTAAAAGAATTAAATGAACGGATCGATATTCCCTTTGTTTTACATGGAGGATCAGGAAACCCGGACTCTGAAGTAAGCGAGGCAGTAAAATACGGTGTAGCAAAAGTCAATCTGAGTTCCGATCTAAAAAGTGTCTTCTTTGCAGCACTAAGAGAGATATTAAGCAACCATCCAGAAATGTATGAACCAGGCGACGTTTATCCAGAAGCGAATAACAAGGTTAAGGAAGTCGTTAAGCATAAGCTGAGCGTTTTAAATACGATCGGAAAAGCTGATTTATACTAAGAAAAAAGGCAGAACTTTCAATTTTATTGAGAGGGCTGTCTTCTTTTCCTTTTGAGAAGTTATAATTAAAGGAAACAACAAGCAGAGGGGGAGAAAGATGTTAAGTGTGATTGAAGATCGGCAGCAGCAAATAGTTAATTATTTAAAGGTGAATCAGTTTGCGACTGTCGCAGATTTGATTGATTTGGTCAATTATAGCGAGGCTACTGTGAAAAGAGATTTAGTCCTGCTGGAAGAAAGCGGGCTGATCAGACGGACTCGCGGCGGAGCGATGATTATTGATAATAAGAAGATCGATGTTCCTTATTTAATGAAAGTAACTCGGTTAAATGAAGAGGACAATAAACAATATATCGCGGATGTGGCAGAGACGTTAGTGAAGGATGATATGGTCATTTTTATGGATTCCAGCACGACTAGTTTGCATTTGATCAAAAATTTAAGCAAGTTTGACGGCTTGCAGGTCATAACGAACGGCGTTCTTACAGCGGCGATGCTGAGTGAATTTACCACTGCACATGTGTCCGTATTGGGCGGCTCAATTGTCCCTAAGCGAGCAACGATCAACGGGTCAAAGGCCTACAATGACATATTGACCTATAATGCCGATATTGCCTTCATCGGTTGTCGTGGATTAGACGTTGATCATGGAGTGACGGAAACCCACGAAGGAGAAGCACTCATCAAAAAGGCTTTTCGCAGACAGGCAAATGATGTAGTCGTATTAGCTACAGAAGATAAATTGGATCATAAGTACATGTATCAGGCGATTGCTTGTCATGAAATCGACTACCTGATTACTGAAAAACCGTTGTCAGCAGAGAAAATGGACAAATTAAATCACCATCATATCAAATGTTTATACTAATCAATTGGTAAAACTGCTGGAGGAAATTTTTCTTTCAGCTTTTTTTGCAGGGCTGAGTAAGCTCATTTGTTTCAAAAAAGAACTTTTATAAAGTTCCTTATTATTGATACACTGGAAGCAACAGCTTGTAGCAAAAAATGAGGAGGTAAAAGCATGGAATTAGCAGGTCAATGTCTTTGCGGAAAGGTGAGCATCACGATTCCTAAAATTTCAGAAGAAATCACTGTCTGTCACTGCCATATGTGTCAGAAATTTTTCGGCGGCCCTTTTATGGCACTGAAAGGCGTTCTGCCGGAGAATTTTAATTTAAACGGAGAAGAACAGATTCAGCGCTTTATGTCTTCGGAATGGGCGGAGAGAGGATCGTGCAAGGCTTGCGGCAGCAGTTTATTTTATCATGGTTTAGCTGATAATGAGTATTATTTTCCCGTGGGATTATTTGCTGAGATCGATCATGCTAAACTGACGGAGGAGATATTTTATGATCAGAAGCCGGCTTTCTTCCATTATAAAGAGCCAACTGAAAAATTAACGGAGGCGGCTTTTTTACAGAAGCTTTTCGCGGATTCAGAATAACTGGGGTTACAGAGGATGAATTTATAATTATTCTAAATAAAGTGCTGTTTTTTATAAGAAAATTGGTGAATCAGTTTGTATTCCATTCTCATTTAGTCTAAAATATGTGAGAACGAGAAAAAAATTTTGGAGGTACTTTCATGTCAGTTTTAGAAATCAAAGACTTGCACGTTGCCATCGACGATAAAGAAATTTTAAAGGGTGTAGACCTTGTGATGAAGACGGGTGAGATCCATGCCATCATGGGGCCCAATGGAACTGGTAAATCTACTTTATCAGCAGCGATCATGGGGAACCCAAACTATGAAGTGACAAAAGGCGAGATTCTTTTCGATGGAAAAAATATTTTAGATTTAGAAGTTGATGAACGCGCACGTTTAGGTCTGTTCCTAGCGATGCAATATCCAAGTGAGATTCCAGGGATCAGCAATGCAGAGTTCATGCGCGCAGCGATCAACGCTCGTCGTGAGGAAGAAGATAAAATCTCTGTGATGCAATTCTTGAAAAAATTAGATAAGAAAATGGACTTGCTGAATATGCCGGAAGAAATGGCGGAACGCTATTTAAATGAAGGCTTCTCTGGTGGAGAAAAGAAACGAAATGAGATTCTTCAATTATTAATGATCGAACCAACTTTTGCGATCCTGGATGAAATCGACTCAGGACTAGACATTGATGCGTTGAAGGTCGTTGCTAAAGGAATCAATGAAATGCGCGGCGAAGATTTCGGAGCATTGATCATCACTCATTATCAACGTCTACTGAATTACATCGTTCCTGATGTGGTGCATATCATGATGGATGGTCGAGTAGTCTTGACTGGCGATGCAGAATTAGCGAAACGTTTGGAAGCTGAAGGCTACGCAGGCATCTCTGCTGAATTAGGTATCGATTACAAAGAAGAAGTTTAGGAGGGACAAGATAGATGAAAAAATGGACAGAATATCTTGAGGCCGTCAAAGCTTTCTCAGCAGAATGGGCCGAACCTCAATGGATGACCGATTTGCGCGTCAACGCGTTGAACAAAATCGATGAGCTGCCTTTACCTGTGATTGAAAAAGTAAAGTTCGCTCGTTGGAATCTGTATAATGTAAAACCTGAGCATCAAGAAGCAGCGGGAACGATTCCCAGCTTCGATCAAATGAAGGACAATCCGATTATCGTGCAATCAGGTGAAACGACTGTTTTCGAGCAGCTTTCATCGAAGCTTGCTGATCAAGGAGTAATCTTCACTGATTTGGTGACAGCGGTACAGGAGCACCCCGAACTCGTTAAGGAATATTACATGACTAAAGCAGTTCCTGTTGAAGAAAATTCAATGACTGCTTTACACGCGGCCTTTATGAATAACGGTGTTTTCCTATATGTTCCGAAAAACGTGGTGATTGAAGAACCGATTGAAAGTTTATTTTTGCATAATGGTGATGACGATGCCCATTTCTTTAAACATGTGCTGATCGTAGCAGAAGACAACAGCGAATTTTCTTACTTGGAACGGTTTGAATCACAAGGAGATACTGCGAAGAAATTATCAGGAAACGTTGTAGTTGAGGTAATTACAAAACCTGGTGCACGAGTGAAATTCTCCGCCGTTGATTCATTAGGCGGAAACATTGCTACCTACATGAATCGTCGTGGTTATCTAATGCGAGACTCAATGATCGACTGGGCGATCGGGATTATGAACGATGGAAATGTCATCGCAGATTTTGATTCTGACTTAGTCGGTGAAGGCTCTCATTCAGAAGTGAAGATTGTCGCAATTAGTGATGGCAAACAAATCCAAGGAATTGACACTCGAGTAACAAATAAAGCCCCTCATACGATTGGCCATATTTTACAGCATGGGGTCATTTTAGATAAATCGACCTTGACCTTTAACGGCATCGGGCATATCTTAAAAGGTGCTAAGGGAGCGGACGCGCAACAGGAAAGTCGTGTGCTGATGCTGTCTGAAAAATCTCGAGGCGATGCCAATCCGATCCTTTTAATCGATGAAAATGAAGTGACTGCTGGACACGCGGCCAGTGTTGGTCGGGTCGATCCTGACGAACTCTTCTACTTAATGAGTCGCGGGTTAGAAAAAGCAGCGGCTGAACGTTTGGTTATCCGTGGATTCTTAGGACCTGTTATCACAGCTATTCCAGTAAAAGCCACTCAAGAGCAATTGATCGCAACGATCGAAGGGAAGTTGAGTAAATAATGAGGGATTTTTCTACTATTAGAAAAGATTTTCCAATTCTTTTCCAAGAAGTAAATGATGAACCACTTGTTTATTTAGACAATGCGGCGACAACCCAAAAGCCGACGCAAGTCTTAGATGTGCTGCGCCATTACTATGAAAATGATAATGCCAATGTTCACCGTGGGGTACATACTTTAGCGGAACGGGCGACAGAAGATTATGAAAATAGTCGGGAAAAAGTCCGAGCATTTATTCATGCGAAGGAAACTGCTGAAGTCTTGTTCACTCGTGGAACCACTACTGGGTTGAACTGGCTGGCTTGCAGTTACGGCGATGCCTTTATTAAAGAGGGCGATGAAATCGTTATTTCTTACATGGAACATCACTCTAATATCATTCCGTGGCAGCAGCTAGTTGAACGTAAAGGTGCAAAACTACGCTATTTACCGTTGACAGATGAAGGCTTTATCGATATGGCTGCCGCGAAAGAAATCATCAATGAAAAAACAGCGATCGTTTCATTAGCCTATGTTTCCAACGTGCTTGGTGTTATTAATCCAATCAAAGAATTGGCTGAGATGGCCCATGCAAATGACGCGGTAATGATCGTGGATGGCGCGCAAGCAGCACCCCATATGACAGTTGATGTCCAAGAATTGGATGCAGACTTCTTTGCCTTTAGCGGACATAAGATGTGCGGACCAACCGGAATCGGTGTATTATATGGAAAACGTCAATGGCTGGAGCAAATGGAGCCAGTTGAATTTGGTGGCGAAATGATCGACTTTGTAAATCTTTACGATAGTACTTGGAAAGAATTACCATGGAAATTCGAAGCCGGCACACCGAACATTGCAGGTGCGATTGCTCTTGGAGCCGCGATTGATTATTTGAACGAAATTGGTATGGAGAATATCCATCACTACGAACAAGAATTAGTCGCTTATGTTTTACCGAAATTACGTGAAATTGGCGGAGTCACTATTTATGGCCCGCAAGATCCAGAGCAGCATACTGGTGTGATCGCCTTTAATCTAGAGAATATCCATCCTCATGATGTAGCGACCGCTTTAGATATGGAAGGTGTCGCTGTGCGAGCAGGACATCATTGTGCACAACCATTAATGAATTATTTGAATCTGCCAGCGACGGCGCGGGCCAGCTTCTACTTCTATAACACGAAAGAAGATGCGGACCGTTTGATCGAAGCAATTCAGGCGACGAAGGAGTTTTTCAAAGATGGCGCTATCTAAATTAGACAATTTATATCGGCAGGTGATCTTAGATCATTCCTCTCATCCCCATCATCGCGGAAAGCTGAACGAATCCACGCAGACGATCGAGATGAATAATCCGACCTGCGGCGATGTAATCGAGCTTGAGCTGATTGTAAAAGACGATGTCATTACCGATATCGCGTTTTCCGGCAGCGGCTGTTCGATTTCTACAGCGAGCGCATCCATGATGACGGATGCGGTGATCGGAAAACCTGTTTCAGAAGCAGAGCATTTAGCGGTAATTTTTGCCCAAATGGTGCAAGGCAATGAGATTCCTGAAGACGACGAGGAAGCATTGGGAGATGCAGCGATGCTTAGCGGTGTAGCGAAATTCCCAGCTCGTATCAAATGCTCAACACTAGCCTGGAAAGCATTAGGCAAAGCGTTGACCAGCGAACAAGGAAAAGCTCGTGAAGGACAATATCACAAAGAGTAGTAAGAACAGAAATACATTAAGATGAGGAGCGGGATTACATGAGTGTACCTGAAATGCAAGAGGAATATCAATTTGGCTTCCACGATGATATCGAACCTGTCTTTACGACTGGTGAAGGATTATCTGAAGAAGTCATTCGCGAAATCTCCCGCGCAAAAGGAGAACCAGAATGGATGTTGGATTTCCGTTTGAAATCTCTGCAAACATTCAGAAAATTAGATATGCCCGATTACGGACCAGATCTATCCGAATTGGATTACGATAAAATTAACTACTTCATTCGTTCCAGCGATAAACCAGCTCGCGATTGGGAAGATGTACCAGAAGAGATCAAAACGACTTTTGAACGTCTGGGAATTCCTGAAGCAGAGCGCGCTTACTTAGCCGGAGCTTCTGCCCAATACGAATCAGAAGTAGTGTATCACAACATGAAAGACGAGTTCACCAAACTAGGGATCGTCTTCACTGATACAGACTCAGCTTTGAAAGAGTACCCCGAATTATTCAAAGAATACTTTGGAACCTTAGTCCCACCATCAGACAACAAATTAGCTGCCTTGAACTCAGCAGCCTGGTCTGGCGGAACCTTTATCTATGTACCAAAAGGTGTAAAAACGGATATTCCGATCCAGTCATACTTCCGGATCAATTCGGCAAATACCGGACAATTCGAACGTACGCTGATTATCGTAGACGAAGGTGCGAGTGTCAACTATGTGGAAGGCTGTACTGCACCAACCTATTCTTCAGATAGTTTGCATGCCGCAGTTGTGGAAGTTTTCGTTAAAAAAGATGGCTACTGCCGTTATACTACAATCCAAAACTGGTCAAACAACGTGTACAGTTTGGAAACCAAACGTGGACAAGCACAAGAAAACGCGACAATGGAATGGGTCGACGGCAACTTAGGATCAAAAGTAACCATGAAATACCCAAGTGTCTATATGGAAGGCAAAGGCGCACGCGGCACCATGCTGTCAATTGCTGTAGCCGGAAAAAATATTGTACTAGATAACGGTGCCCGTATGATTCATAACGCACCAAACACATCTAGTACGATCGTTTCAAAATCTATTGCCAAAGATGGCGGCGCAGTAGATTACCGGGGAACCGTCCGTTTCGGACGGGATAGCGCTGGTTCATTCAGCCACATTGAGTGTGACACGATCATCATGGATGATCAATCCAGTTCAGATACGATCCCTTATAATCAAATTTTGAATGGGAATGTCTCTTTGGAGCATGAAGCGAAAGTTTCAAAAATTTCCGAAGAACAGCTTTATTATCTAATGAGTCGCGGTCTTTCTGAACAAGAAGCGACTGAAATGATCGTTATGGGATTTGTGGAACCATTTACGAAGGAATTACCGATGGAATACGCTGTGGAACTGAACCGTCTGATTCAGTATGAGATGGAAGGGTCAGTTGGATAAAATAATTTATTTAGGTAGAATGCTTTTGAATCAAGCATTCTACCTTTATTTTTGATCAGTAATTTGGGTTTGATCAAAATATCCTGTCTTTTTCCTGTCTAATTTTAGGTTGCTTTCATAAAATTCATAAATGTATCAACCGCACGCTCGCTTTGCTCCTCACTAATATGAGCATATATTTCCATAGTAATTTTGCTGTCCTTATGCCCGACACGCTCAGATACCTCTTTGATAGGGACCCCTGCTTCCAACAATAAGGAAACATGGGTGTGCCTTAAATTATGTGGTGTAATTCTAGGTAACTCGTATTTGTCAATTAGATAATTTAACCAGTCATTTACTCGTTGAGGTTTATATAATCTGTTTTGAGTATCTGTAAAAATGAATTGATCTTCATTCGTTGTGCTAATACCTAATTGAAAGTAACTTTCTTTTTGAACTAACCTCCATATTGTTAGTTGTTTTATCGTTTCTTCATCTACAGATATTGTGCGTATTGAGTTAATCGTTTTAGGTGTGTTAGAAACATATTGTTGATCATTTTCATCCATACTGATAGTTTTAGTGATACTGATTTTTTTGTTAGTAAAATCAATATCTTTCCATTGCAATGCTAGAGCTTCGCTTTTTCGCATACCAGTATATGCTAATACTCTGAAATAGGTTAGTTGTTTCTGATTACCAAAGTCTTCTAATTTTTCAAAAAAAGTATTTAATTCCTGTTTAGTCCAAAATAGTAATTTCTTTTCTGCTTGCTTGGGTCTAGGAATTAGTGTTTTAGACATAGGATTTGTATCTATTATTTCAAGTGATACACCATACTTAAATACCTGTGAAGCCACTTTACGGATATAAGCGTACTGCTTATATTTGTCATGCCATTGGTAAACCAATTTTTGGAGGAATACTGGTTTTATATCATTTAACTTCATTTCTCCAATATAGGGTAATACATGTAATTCGATGTATCTACGATTAATAGCAACAGTAGACGGTTTAGTGTTCTTCCTCTGATGTTCTAGAAATAATTCGTAAAGCTCCCTAAATGTTTGAATTTTTGTCTGTTTTCCTGAAATACCGTTTTTGGAAGTATTTTTTAACGTTTCTCCTATCCAGAGTTGAGCGTCCTTCTTTGTTTTAAATCCGCATTTATCTCGATAGCACTTTTTTCCAGTTATCTCATTTCTTCCTAAGTATAGATTTCTCACTTTATAATATGTCTTTTTCTTTTTTTTATAACTTTCAATTTGTGACATTTACTATTTCCCTCTTTCTAGCGGACAGGCTATGCAAAAAGGATTCTACTTTCATCAAACATCAAATCTATAAATGATATCCTCAACATTTTTTTTGTAGAATTTTTCCAAGTTCTTGATTGAATTTTGAATTTTTGATTCTCTCTCTGTAAGAAGAAGATGAATCTTTTCGTCTTTAGATTTATTTAATCTACCGCCAATTAACTCATCTAGTTCTTGCTCAGACATGTTTTTTTCTTCAATGTTTCTCTTAAGTTTGGCTAACTCATAAATTTCCTCTAGCAGTTCTTCCTCCAGCACTAGTCTCTCAAAGTGTGGGTTGGTATCCATTTCTTCAATTCTTTCAGCTATCCGGATACGTTTTTGATTTTCATCGTCATCTCCAATCAGAGCTTCAAGAGAAGTACCTAACGCTAAAGCAATGGATTCCATCACACTTGAAGTGGGAATAGTCTTTTGATTCTCATAGTTTAGAATGGTCTGTTTTGTTACGCCAACGAACTTAGCCAATTCCTTTTGTGTCATCTTTTTCTTAATCCGCTCAGATTTCATATTTAGGCTGAAGTTGTTGAGAATTGATGTATAGTCATATATTTGCTTTGGCATTCTATCACTTCCTTAAAGTAAAATAAATTGTACCTAATTATTGATAAATACAAACATCTGTAGTACAATATAATGTATCTGGTACAATGATTGTACTGCTAAAAGTGATCTTTGACAAGCAAATAAGGGGATGAATGGATGACAGCATTAAAAGTTATTTTTCCGCCAGAGGAAGAAAAAGAATTGAGAAAGTACATATTTGAAATTATTTCTGAGGAATTTTTGAGAGCTAAAAATGAGATTGGGGTGGGAAATGAGTTTTGGAATTCAAGAAAAGAGGTAAAAAAGTATCTAGAAATAGGGGACGAAACATTAGATCAGTTAATTTTGAAAGGGCTACCAGTAATTCGTCTAGGAGAACGAGGTTTTCATTTTCATAAGGAGAGTGTAATCAGTTGGTTGCTAACGACAGATCTAATGAAGTATGAGTAAATTAGATGGGAATTATTAACCACTGAAATTTATGAACCACATGAGCGAGTGTACTCAAATGATTTTTTCCTGAAACGTAATATGTATGGGTAAGGCTTTGAGCAGGAATTTGCAAGAATAATTTTCCAATATGTTGCTGGGTTGAAATGATTTCCACAGCTGTTTGCTCAAGTGCTGAACGAACAAGGTCTCCTTGTGAGAGCTGGGCGCTAAAGCGCCCAGCGGTGAAGGCAATGACTCGACCGAGGTCTCCTCGGTCGAGGAGTGACCATGAGCATTACAGATGTGAGAAAGACCGCGGTTTTTGGTCAATTTCATGCAATAAATATTGGGAGTGAAGGCTTGTCGAGCATTGCTCGGCAAGCCTTAGCCCCCGTACTCTAACAGGGGGGTAGAGGAGTCAAATAACAAGAGATTTAAAGGTGCAAAATAGTGATATATCAGCTTTATTTCTTGGCGCACACTCAAAAAAGAAAACGTTAATCTTACTAAATGAATAGATCAGGTATTGATTATTTTAAACCGTCTGAATGCTCTATTTAAAAGTGTTTAGATGTTTTTTTATTTGAAGGAAATTCCTCCTTTTTAGTTGACATCCCTCTGTTTTTATAGGTGTTATTTATTTTTCGAAAGGTTGATATAATAAGGTTTTTGTAAAAAGTACAAATAAAATGAAAATATTACGTCAGCACCTTAGATTTGAGCATCGGCTTAATGACTTTCCAACGATCTTCTCCATGCTGGGGATACTGGAATATCCATACGGAAAATAGCGATAGTGGTAAAAAGACGAATAATAAGACAAAAGCTTCGTTGAAACAAACGCCGTTAGAAATCGATCAAAAAAGTGTGATTACCAAAGACAATATCATGGTGGAGATTGACGAAGCCATCAAGTATCATGTCACAGTCGTGAAGGAATTCGTTTATGATAACGAGAATTCTGTGGTGTCGATAAATCAGGACTGTCAATCTAACTTACGAAGAATTACCGGTAAAATGAATCTTAACGAAGTGTGGTTATCTTCATTAAAAAAATTCGAGAGAAAGTCGGTGTCATGTTTGGAAATCCGGAAGTTACTCATGGGGGACGTGCGCTGAAATTCTACTCCACAGTTCGTTTAGAAGTCAGAAGAGCTGAACAAATTAAAGCCGTTGGTAAAGGTAGAGATGAAAATAAAACCATTGGAAATCGTACAAAAATCAAAGTGGAAAAAAATGAAATAGCACCGCCATTCAAAGTTATTGAATTCGATTTATTGTACGGACAATGAATTTCAAGAGTCGGAGAAATAATCGATCTTGGTGTTGAGGCAGATATTGTTAAGAGATCAGGAACTTGGCATGACTACAATGGACAATTAAAGGCACAAGGAAGAGAACCGATGAAGAAAGTGCTACTTGAAAATCCAGAAGTAATGAATGAAATTGAGGATAAGATCAGAAGGACACGTGCAGGAGAAGACATTTCAGATGATGAAATTCTTGAGGAAGATTTCGGGACAGCAAGGTTGATTAGTGAAGATGATTCAGAATGATTTATGATAGGCTATGTGGAACAGCTGAAAATTACTTTTTGGGGGTGATAGTATGAATGAAGTGCAGCAAACTGCAATGAACCTAATGGAAAGCCAGATCCAAAATGTGGGATTTACACCGATACATGCATTAACAATGGGTCTCTCTTACTATAAGGGCGGATATTACGAAGAGCTTAATGATCAAAAATTTGAAGTAGTTATAAAAGCATTTGTAGATAAATACATGTAGCTGAAGGGAGATTACATTGACTAAAAAAGAATATTTGACTCATGTTAAGGATCTTTTAGAAAAGGAGAAGATCAAACCGTCTTTACAGCTTCAGATCATGGAAACTGTAACGGAATTGTTGGATTACTATAGCGTTGATTTTGTCCGAGAGTTGTTGCCGTCTTTGTTTAAAATATAAAAGTAGACAAGAGAGAATGTTTTCCGCCATTCTCCCTTGTCTACTATAATGTGTTAGGTCTATATGACAAAGTGTATTCTTGATGTTTTGTAAACGCCTTAAAATGCTATGAGAATTGAAAAAGAATTTGCTAAAAGAGGGCCGATATCTTGAAGAAATTGAATGCTGAAGAAGCAAAGCTGCTAGCAAATCCTATCGGATCGCGCATGCTAAAAGAAAATGCCGCTTATATTATGTATAGGAAAAACAACTGGGAGGATGTAAAAAAGTTTTGTAGCCCAGTCTCTATTGAAAAGTCAAAAATAAATACTGATGAAGGTCGTGCAGTGATCGATCTTCCAACAGGGAATGAAACATTTGAATATGGTATGCTTCTTGTTCGACTGGGCGGTAAACGTATTTTTGTCTTTACGCCTAGCGATTTCATTGATATTTTTTTATTGAAGATTAGTTAAATCTGTTCCTTAAATTCTTTCTTGTAGCATTTTGGCATGACGAGACACCTTCCTTTGAGATTAGTTTACCCTCTCTCAAAATCTGTCTCAACTTCTATCCTACATCCATTTTAGAGGCCGATTTCTTTTTTTGAGGGGATACCACGTGAAAAAGTCTCAAAACTGAGACTTAAATGAACAATAATTTACGAAGTTTTTCGTTTTGCAGTAATCCGTCACGAAATGTAGTTAAAAAGCATTGTAAACGGGCCTGTCGCACCTACAAAAAAGTACCAATTGGAAATAGATAAAGAAAGACAAAAAAAGAACAACAAGATAGTTGCCGTAATAACAATGTCCAAATTAGCTTGTTTTAGATTCGAGAATTTCCTTCATAAAAGAGGAAAAGCAGTACAACAGCGTAACAATAACGATCTAATACTGCTTTATAGAAGTCAAAGTGATAGAATTAATATTATTGAATTTTCACGGGGAGTAATAATTTATCTTATTTCAGCATTTTTCTCTTAAATGCGCTTCTAGAGAGAACATAGAAAAGCATTATTAATGAGAGAAACCATATAAGTGATAATAAAAGATCATTCATTTCAAGTTTCTTTTCTAAAAGTAAGGCTCGAACGGTTTCGATAAGCGGAGTCATCGGTTGATTTTCTGCAAAAAACTGCAGCCACCTGGGCATCGTATCAACTGGGACAAAACCTGAGCTTAGGTAGGGAAGCACGATAGCAACAATCGAAAAACCACTAGCTCCTTCTGGACTACTGGCTAAAATGCCAAAGAGCACAGCGCTCCAAGAAAGAGCGGCAACGAATAATAAAATTATACCGATTGCTAGAAGCCATTCATGAATCTGTGCTTCTGGGCGAAAACCAATAACCAAACCAACAATGATTAAAGTGATGATCGTCAACAAATTTCGAATCATAGCTTCTAATACATGACCTGTCAGAATCGAGGATTTTTTGATAGGCATCGTAAGGAAGCGATCAATAATTCCTTGTTTGATGTCATTACTTACTCTAATTGCAGTCGTAGCGGCACATTGTCCGACGCATTGAAGGATGACACCTGGAAAAATGTAGTTGATATAGGAGATCCCGCCGACTTCAATCACGCCACCGAATAAGGAAACAAAAAGCAATAGCAGCAAAAGTGGCGAAACCAGACTCGTCAAAACAGTGTCAATATTTCGCATGGATAAGGTGAGGCATCTTTTTGACATGATAATGGTATCGCTAAATAATGGAAGACTTTTATTCATTTGTGACGCGCTCCTTTTCTCCGATTAGTGTTAGAAAGACATCCTCCAAAGAAGGATCCTTTTGCTGAAAATGCTCGATTTGAACATCATTCGACCTCAGCAATTCCAGAATTTTTATAAAGGTTTCGACTGTACTGTCAGTATAAACGATCAATAAACATTGTTCGTCATCAAGGGTAAATTTGTAGGAAGAAAGCAAGAGCTGAGCCTTTTGATAATTTTCTTTATCTGCAAATGAAAATTCAATTAATCCTTGTGGAACGGCCTGTTTCAGATCAGCAAGAGTGCCATCCACAATGATCCCCCCTTTGTCCAGGATCGCGATATGATCGGCTAATTTCTCAGCTTCATCCAAATATTGAGTGGTTAAAAAGATCGTTGTTCCCGCTTTTTTGAGTTTCTTGATAATTTGCCACATGCTTCTCCTACTTTGGGGATCCAGCCCCGTTGTTGGCTCATCCAAGAATAGAACGTCCGGGTCATTGACTAGACTCATAGCTATGTCGATCTTTCTGCGCATGCCACCAGAATAGGTAGAGACCAGTCGATCCCCAGCCTTTGCCAAGTCAAAATACTCTAGCAATTTTCTAGCTTTTTCCTTAGGATTTTTTACCCTGTTCAATTGGCCGATCATAACTAGGTTTTCAAATCCACTCAAGGATCCATCCACCGATGCAAATTGTCCAGTTAAACTAATAACTTGGTGAACTTTGCTTGGTTCAGATACAGGGTCATAGCCATAGATCGAGATTTTTCCGCTGTCCGGCTGACTAAGGGTAGTCAGAATTTTGATGGTGGTTGTTTTGCCAGCGCCGTTTGATCCCAGCAAAGAAAAAATTGAGCCTTTTTTAATTGCAAAACTGACATTGTTCAAGACACACACACCCTGATAGCTTTTTTTGAGTTCTTGAACAGATAGTGCAACAGTAGAAGTGTTCATTCTATTTCCTCCTTTTATCATACATTTTGTATGTATGTATTTAAATAAAAAATAAAATTGCTAGGCAATTCTATTTTTTAGATACGATTGATCAATTTTTTAGTCCCTTCAAGCATTTCGTCATCAATGATAGGGACACCCAATTTTTCGAAAGTATCTTTTGCAAAATATAGCTTTTCAAGCAGCTCTTCATGGGACTCAGAGGTGAGCGAAGGGACTAACCAAATATCAGTAATCAAGACGAAAAAGCTGGCAAAGGCTTTCGGATACTTTACACCTTTGATCGATCCGTCATCAATACCTTCACGGATCAAATCTTCAAACAACGGTGCAACTACTTTTTGATTGCTTTCAAAAAACTCAGTGAAAATTTTCGGATTCTCTACTAATGATAAAGACATCAAGTTAATCTCTTGCAGATCTTGACTTTGATGTTGAAACCTGACAACCTGCCTAATCTTTTCTAAACCATTCAAGCCTTTTTCTTTTTTTACTTTTTCGAAGGGATTGTTATCATAAAAAATTCGATCGCCAAGTGCATCCAACACTTCTTCTTTCGATTTGAAGTGGTGATAGAAAGCTCCACGCGTCAATCCGCCTAAATCATTCACGATATCCAGCACCGTCGTTTCCTCAAAACCTTTTTCCATGAAAAGCTTCAACGAGACATCTAATATTTTTTGAACCGTCTCTTCAGGATACTTATTTCTTGCCATGATCACTCAACCTTCTCAAATACATACATCATGTATCTATAATGTAAACTTGTTTGTATCATTTGTCAATGTCTTTTAGGTATTTCATTCAATTCTAGGATTGTCCTATAAAATTCCGTATTCGATCCAATGGTTTTTCTTCTTGAAATCCAAATGATTTTCTTGAAAAAGTTTCACATATAAAAGTTAAAAGAATGTATTCGAAATATTTTCATAAACAATTAGTGAGAGAAGAATACTGCCTTTGGTAAAATAATATCCAACTCTTCATGGGTGAATACAATTTATTGGGTAGCAAGAAAAATCAAGTTCGAATGACTATTGCCGATAATTAAGATAGACGACACATTCTTAGAAAATATTTGTAAAGTCACTTGATAAAAGAGAGTCAGGATAGGATAACGCAATGAACGTTACGCAACGTTCGTTACAGAAAGAGAGAAGTAAATAACCCCAAGAAACAAAAGTCTACAAAAGAGGAAATAACCATGACTGGATCAAGTATTGTTAAATCAGAAGGAATTGATGGTGTCATAGCTAAAGGACTGGTCGGTTGCACTAGGCACTTTTCCTCACGTCTGATTTTCACAGATTTTAAAGACATGAGTGAAGTTAGATCAGAAATACTGAATGTTGAAAAAAATATAACGAATATGCGAAAAAAGTTTTTGAATCAGAGTTACCTTTTAGAGAGTTAGGAATGGAGTGCTTTCGTTTTGCTAAAAATGAAACAAAATTGTTGGACTATTGTTTATGAGAGACTGGAATAAAGAAATGGGACTGCCGACTTTTTACATGAAATCATTGTAGATTATGAGCGGACATTACAATCAATTTAGGAATGCTATAACGTTCCATATGAATTTGTTTGTCATATTCTGAAAGTATGTGGTTGTTTACACATGGATTTTCTTGTTTACAAGCTGCTTCTACAATTCAGTTCACGGAAGAAAAGGTACGTGCACTGATTTATGAAACTTTTACTAATTTATATTTAGTACACAAAGAACAGGAAACTACGTGAAGATAACGGTCTTTGCAGGGCATATCCACTATTTTAAGACAAATCATCTCTTATTAGTGTTTTAATCTGAACTATAATTTAGGAATGGGCTCAACCATTCAAGTTGAATCTCTAAAAATTATATTTACATCAAAAATCAATCACCCAAATGACAATTGAATTTTACGAGAAGAGAAGAAGACACAGAGGATGTTAAAAATTCAAATGCTATTATGTATGATTGTGTGGTGGGCGTTACTAATTACACTTGCTCTGTAATAAAATTTTTGGTTAATTTACAATAGATGCAAGAATAATATATAACAAAAACACCCAACGGAGAATTACTGGATATTGCATTTTATTCTGTTATTCGAGAGTGAAAACAGAATGCCAATAAAATATGATTGTTTTAATGAAATTAGAAAGAGAGATCCAAAAGTGGTCGGATAAACTTGCTCATATGCTGATAGAAAATCGAAAGGTTTGGGATTTGTTTGCGACCTCGGTGTATCATTTAGAATTTATGGCTTATCATCAGCTGTTCTCACAAATCAATTCACGATTACTTGAAAAAGAAGTTGCACAAGCTGAACAATATCTTCTGTTGTTTGAACAAACGTATCAAATTTATTACTTGTGCCAAGCGATCGTAGAGAAAAAAGTAAGAACAGAAGAGAACATATGTTAGCTTTTACTTTTGATTACTGAAAAAATAGGAGATGCGGCTCAACTCCAAGCAGAAATTGAAGAAGAACAAACAAGTGAAAAAGGGGCAACTGCTAGATTGATTTCTGACACTGTAGATATTTAAAAAATGAAAAGGGTAATATAAAAAGCTTCCTTTTGTTTAGAAAGGAAGCTTATTTTTTAAAGAATATTCACAATATTTTTTTTATAACTAATATTATGAAGATTTTTTTGGGTAAATTTCTTATATACTACAAAACGTCAACTGAATAAGTACTGACACGGAATTATCCAGTTTCTTAGAATTACTGAGTCTAAGAAACTGGATAATTTTTTGCCTTTATTTACTTGAAATAACGTTTAATTCTCACTATAGATTAACAATAATCATTTTAAACTACAATGTCAAGCTAATAAAGATCTTTTTTTTAGAAAATAGTAGGTAAATAACTCTATTTTTTGACCGAAAACATTATTTATCCCTTTGTTTTTATTCACCGTCAATTTCGCCGTCAAAATTATTGGAGAGGAATGAACAATTATGAGTCGACGAGGAGAAAATATTTATAAACGAAAAGATGGTCGCTGGGAGGGACGATACATTCGAGGGTATCGTTCCGACGGAACTATTCATTACGGATACATCTATGCGTATACCTATAAGGAGGTCCGTCAAGCGTTGCTTCCCTTAAAGCAGACCGAACCTTCACGTAAGAAACAACGATCAGTGATGGATCCTACGATTGCTTCATGGACCACAGACTGGTTAGCATTTCGTAAAGAAGAGCTGAAGCCTTCAACGTATGCCACTTATCAGTACAAAATCCAGCGCTATGTGTTGCCACACATAGGAGGAAAAAGACTGTCTGAATGTACGAATGACACCATTCGCGAATTAATCGTTCGCTGGAAAGAAGACGATCAGTTATCTGCTTCTACGATAAAAAGTATCTTTCAAGTGGTAAATAGAGCTCTAGGGAGCGCCCACAAGAAGGGGTATTTACTAGAAGATATTTGCGATCGAATCGTCTTACCCAAAGTTAAACGAACAAAAATCAATGCCTTGTCTTCGAGTGAACAAAAGCGATTAGAAAAAGCCGCAAACAAAGCCCCAGAGGGCTTGCCTACCCTGCTTGCGTTGCATACTGGTCTTCGGATTGGAGAAATCGCTGCATTAACTTGGGAAAATATCGACTTTTCTAAGCGAAAACTCTACGTAGAAAGTACCTACCAACGTGTCCAATTGCCATCAGCCAATGGAAGAAAGACATCGTTGGTTTTAGGAGAGACAAAAACCTCTGCTTCGCAGCGTTGTGTTCCCCTGTCTAGTAAACTCATTCGTTTATTGAAAAAATGGAAAGCGCAGCATTTAGGAGAGTCACATCTCTTTACGAAGAACGGACGTCCAGCAGAGCCACGCTTATTGGGTTATCATTTTCAACAAATTGCAAAAAAAGCAGCGATTGGACGTGTTCATTTCCATCAATTGCGTCATACCTTTGCGACACGCTGCATGGAAGTACAAGGTGATATTGCTTCGATCAGTTCCTTATTGGGCCACTCTTCAGCCAAGACGACCTTAGATATCTATGTGGACTCGTTGTTCGAGCAACGAGAACAGTTGATAGCCAAAATGGAACAACAATTTGCTTAACAATCATTAAAAAAACGAACGTTATCACTTCCTAGCCTCCCCCTTTTTTTGCCTTCCCAAAGAAAGCGCTTCATTTACACTTCTTCTTTTTTTGATACGTTTCGACCATTTTCCTTCAAAAATTCTTCCATTCGAGTAGATATGAGAGAAATCTCAGATTTAGAAACGGAGGAAAAAAAGTTATTTTCCGTCAATTCACCGTCAAGTATGTTTCTAAAACATTGAGTTACTCCCGATTATCGAACTTTTCTTAGACTCAGTAATTCCAAGAAACCCGTAGGGCTTCTTTTTCTCGTCAGATTTAGTCATTTTATCATGTTTTATCGATAAAAATCAGCTGACCTGTTTTTTCTATTAAAAAAAATTAATCAATACTCACGCGAGAGAAAAAGATAGTGGAAACAATGGATGAAGGACCTTTGAAAGGAGGTATGTTTATCGACTGGTAGATATACAAAATAGTCAATCGTCTCCAATACCAAATGAGAGACCAAGAAAATCCAGTTGAGTATTGGGAAATAAGTGAAGAGATGCGGCAATCATAGTTTCACTTATTTTTGATTTCAACGAAATGAAACAAACTATAGCAGAGAATAAAGGAGTAAATTATGAATAGAAAATGGATAAGTAAAACAGCAATGGCTTTGGGTGTACTAACAATGGCAGGATCAGCAGGCGTAGGAACGGTGATTCATGTAGCCTATGCAGCAGAACAAAATATTAGTTCAAATGCGGTTTCTGATAATACGTCGACACGTTCGATCACTGTATGGAAATATGAAATTAAGAGCTCGTCTGAACTAGGGGGACGAGGAGATGGAACCAATCCAGATCCAAGTAAAGCTCCTGATCTAGGTGGTAAGAAATTAATGAAAGACGTGAACTTTGAAGTTATTAAAGTCAAAGCAATTGGCAATGCCTCATTAACAGATCCAGTGAAACAAAAAGAAGGAACAGAATGGGAACAAGACACTTCTTTCACTTCTATTAAAGGGAAAACCGATGCTAATGGTAAATTGACTTTTGATGTCGGAACAGGGAAAGCTGCCGATGGGATTTACTTAGTACGAGAAATTAAAGATTCCGTTTCCGGTGATTATACGTATACAAATGAAAATGGTGAAACGAAGAAAATCAATAAACCAATGGATCCATTCTTTGTTCATTTACCACAAACGAAACGGGATGATACAGGGAAATTGATCTACGACGTGCATGTCTATCCAAAAAATATCGTCACAGATACAGAATTGGATAAAACGATCGAAGGCGGAAAAGGCTACTCGATCAAAGCTGGAAATGACTTCCAATGGGAAGCAACCACAAAATTACCTGCCGGATTATATTTCAAAGCAGATAAAGACATGATTATTACAGATGTTGTTGATCCAGCAAATCCAGCGAACAAACTGCCAAATATCAATGTAGCAGCTGGTGATGAAGTGTATGGGAATTACTTCAAAGTAAGCGATAGCTTAGACGAACGTTTGTTACTACAAGATGTGGAAGTGTATGCCATCGATAAAACAGGAACCCCTGTAAAATTAACAAACGGAACTGAATATGAAGTGACGTTAGGTGGGACAAAAGTTACAGCACCAAATAAAGTAGAAGACTTAACCGAAGGTTCCAAAAAAGATGTTGTGGTGAGCTTAACGCAAGCAGGGATGAAAAAAGTTACTTTAGATGAAGATACTCACTTGCAAGTTGTGTATAAAGTAACCACTAACAAAGATTTTAATGGCACGATCGCTAATAAGTATGGTGTGGATTACTTAATTCCTGGTCAAGAGCCTGTGACAGAAGAAAGTGAAAAGAATCCAGAATACTTTGATGGTGGGTTTGATATTGAGAAAACAGATGAAAAAAAAGCTGTTTTAGCAGATGCAGAATTTCATATTGCAGCGAGTGAAGACGATGCGAAAGCGAAAAAATTCTTGGCATCTGATGGAAAATCTTACACATTAAATGATGATGGAACGACTACACCGGCGTTACCGACAGGTATTAGCTTATTGACGACGAAATCGGATGCATCAGGGAAAGCCGAATTTAATGGTTTAGCCTTAGAATGGTTTACCGATAGTAATGGTGATGGCAAACAAGATCCAAATATTCCATCAGAAGCTACTTGGGCTCATGAGGCCATTAAAAAAGACTACTGGGTAGTCGAAACAAAAGCGCCAGAGGGCTATGAATTAGTGAAAGATCCAATAAAAGTGACGGTTACATTAGACACTGCGGATGATGCAAAAGTTGAATTAGATATCGTCAATAAAAAGGAAACAGACCTTCCATTTACCGGGGGTGCAGGGACTACATTGATGATCGTCATTGCATTAGGAGCAATTACTATTGGTACAGCAACAATGGCGATTGAAAAGAAACGTCGTCAAGTGTAAGTACTAAATTACACATATGACAAAGCTTTTATCACAAACTGCTTACGAAGGATCGCCTAATACTGGCATCCTTCGTATCCATCTGTTGGACAAAATAAAGTGTTCAACAACAGAAAGATTGTCTCTTAAAAGGACAACGGAAAGGAACGGAAGACGATGAGAAAACCGATTCAATTAAAACGCATGGTTCCCCTCCTTCTTCCTGTCGTGTTGATAATAGGAGTTCTTTTCTTCTATTACCAAGGAAAAGCCCTGAAAGCATCAGCACCTGACCCGTTGGTCAGTGTTACAGTAGATAAAAAAGCCGTAGAAAAGGATTCTTTGGAGACGGACAAAGAAACTGTCGAACTCACCTTGAAGGCGAAAGATACCGATGTTTTTGAGATACCGTATGATGATACCGTTTCGGTTGTCCCTTTGAATGAAGAGGGACAAGAAATTGCGTACCCTCAGTTGGATTCTTCCGATTTCAAAAAGAGTGACGCACTGAAACTATTTGAAGACAGAGTAAAAACGGTACAATCCAGCAGCAACTCTTCCGAAAAGGACGAGCAGGAAGCCTCGCAGGAAAGTAGCATAAAAGAAGAAAATAAACGACTTCCATATTACCAGGTTCGTAAAGAAGAAGGGAAAGGTTCTTTCTATTTTGAACTAGAGAAAGATCAAGAGCAGCGTGTTTGTCTTACTCGTTTGACAAAGAAAGAAAAATCCGTCGATCTGAAGTCGTTGAAAGATACAAATAGGACACAACCGATTGTAGTATTTCAATCAACAGAACAATTAACAAAAGCACCAGAAGAGATGCCTGCAATTTCAGAAGTTGAGTCGGAAGATGGACAACCAGAAACCAAGCAAGAACCTATATCTGAAGAGACAACAAAAAAAGAGGAACAATCAAAAGTTACGAATGAAAAGACAGAGACTGATCCACAAACGATTAGTTTGACTGATCCTTTTAAAGTAGGAGTTGATGTTGGTAAATTTACTGGGACAGCACCATTCGATACAAAAACGGCCCCTGGATACGATAAAAGTATAAACGATGATTATGTTCGAACGTTTGATCAAATCACCTATGAAGTAACAATGGGAATTTCTAATTTTGACAATAAATATCTATCTCTTCGAGTTCGATTAGATATGGAATTACCAGATGCTTGGCGCAAAGACTCCTCTGGACAGGTTCGACAAACTGCTGAATTTGCATATGGTACGTTGGTTGATACAGGAAGTGGGACAAAGAAATCAGTCCGTACCACTTATGCAACGGCAGAAAAGGCAACAGCAGAAGCATTTTTTACTGAAACTGTCGAAGTTTATGGTGGAGTGAACGGTGAGGAAATAAAACCTAATTTTAAATTGACGATTGAAAAAGCTACTTTAAGTAACGGGGATACAGTAGATATTAATCAGGAGATTGATGGAACTGTCGCACCTGTATTGAAAGAGAAAACCAAAGCACTCGTTAGTGCAAAACCGCACGTTGACGTGAAGCTTGCTTGGTCTAGAGATAAAATTTCAACATTTGAAAAGGTAACTCAAACAAAAGATAAGCCTAATACGCTAGTAACAAATGTTGCTGCTTACGCACAATTAAAACCTTTACCTGGACGTTCTGACCTAACATTGATAAAAGGGTCGACTTATCCAGTAGGTGGTATTGAATATGAGATTGACCAAAAGCAACTGTATAATGCAAATAAAACTACTAGTGAATTGGGAATAGGGACAGATACAGATCCAGTGCAAGTAATTGCCTATGATGGATTGCCAGGTACTGATATGGGTGCAGCAAAAGTCCTGACTCCTGAGTATTCAAAATATAGTGCAAACTTCAATTTTGTTAGTAGACAAGGCATACAAGCACCAGTAGGTTACACAAGGAAAATTTATCCCCCAAATCAGGCTCATAATGCCCTTATCGGTATTTATGATACTGGAAATCCTAAAGTAGAAAATGTAACCACAAAAAACTCAATAAAAATAAGTAATAACGACTATAAGCCAGTTAGTGTTGGAAAAAATAAAAGTTTCTTAAGTGGAACACCAATGGGAAGTAATGCAGAACCGTTTTCTGTTACCGCTATGCATGTTAGCTTGCCAACAGATTATTTAGAATCAAAAGCTGGAACAGGTGCTGCTTCAGTTAGTATGGATTATGTTCTATCTGTAAAAGAGATAAAATATGAAGGTCAATCACAAGAGATTTCTTCAGATTTAAAATTGAGTTGGAATAAAGAGTGGCCTGGTTCAATAAAAGCATTTTCTGCATTTCAGGATAAGAATGGAGCAGGTTTGAGTTCGGCTCCTGTAGAAAATCAAGTACGACACTATTCCAGTAATGGAGATGGTACGACCGCGAAAGGGAATAAACTTTTCGCGTCTATCTACGCTTCAGTTACTGATGGAAGCGCAGATACAGGCGTGTTATATGGGAGATGGAATAGTAATAGTTTTGAGTATGATTTTTCTAGAAGTGTTAATAATTGGGTAGGCGGAATAAAAATCAAAAAAAACTATTATGGTGTTGGTTCTGCATCTCCTGACAAAGATATTAGAACTGATGCTGAGATAGAAAGTGAGTATGCTTGGTACGAAACTCCAGAAGAAGCAAAAAATAATGGCAAAATTTCTGCGATAAAAACAGAATTTAATATTATTGATGCAGCGGGCTACATACTTCCACGTATTTTTGTTCCATTAAAAGCTGTGGGAATAGTAGGGGCTACGGATGTATCAGGGGCCCCAAACTCGTTATTAACTAATATTTTTGTCTATTCAGGTGGAAAGCTTAGTAAATATGCTCCCAATTATCATGCCGATCTTTCCTATAAACCTACTAAATATTCAAGCGATGGTGAATTAATTAGCTCTCAGACTCCAAAGCGAAATTGGGCTGACACTTTATATATTGCACCATTGACTATCCGACCAACAATCTTTACAGATAAGAAAACTTATGCACCGGATGAACCTGTGAAATGGACAGTGGATGGAAAAGTGGAAAGTGGGTCTGAGAAGAATCATAAAGTACAGTTCGAGGTAACTATCCCTAAAGCAACTCAGTATACACAAGGAACTGCTAAGGATTATAAAGGAGAACCATTACCTGATCCTTCCTCTATGGTTGAAAATAAAGATGGGACATGGACTCTGAAGTGGATATTAGATTATATGGCTGAAGGAAGTACTTACAATCCATCGATTACTTTTAGTACTAGTATTATTTCCTCAAAGCTTGATTTTATGAGCAATGTAGCTCAATTGAACGGAAAAGTAGTTTCTGACGTTTGGCTAGAAGATGATGAGAGTGTTCGAGATAATTCCAGTGAAACTTTCCGAACGAGTACTACCGGGGTCACTGTGACGAATTCTGGAGTGATTGTTGTCGATAAGGTTGTAGATAAACCGCAAATTGAAAGTGGAAATGAAATCGACCCTGCAAAGCCTACGGATTCTCATCCGACTGATTTCACTTATACAGTCTCGTTCAAAAATCATTCGGCTCTCCCAATGGATAATGTTAAGGTATTAGATGTTTTGCCTTATAACGGTGATGCAAGAGGCACTGATTTTAATGGGAGCTATTCTTTGACTGAAGTGAAACAATTACCAGGAGGGGTTCAAGGGACTATTTGGTACACGAATAATCCTGTCTTACCGAATACTGATCCAAATTCAATTATGTTGACTTCTGGATGGTACAAATTAGGTTCTGATATGTCGGAATTGAAAAACGCTAAAGCGATAATGGCAGTATACGATGAACTAGATCAAGGAAAAGACATGTCCATTTCCCTAACCTTGAGGCCCACTGGTCAAAAAGCCGGTGATAAATACGTCAATGCCCCATCCATGAATTCTCATTTGAATAAATTTGTTCAAGGTGTTCCAAGTGGCGTGCGAGTTTATGGGCGTGATCTATCAGGAGTAGCTTGGTATGACGATAATTTAGATGGATTGATCGGAAACAAACCTGCTGGTGGTGCAGAGGAATGGGCGAAAGATATCCCTGTGAAGTTATACCGTACCAGTATTGAAGTACCTACCTATAAGAAAGAATTAGTGAAGGAAAGTTTAACTGGTGAGAAATTCATTGATGCCTCCGGAAATTCACTGAAGAAAACAGACGCAAATGGGAAGTACCTGTTTGAAAACCTTCCAGAAGGAGAGTATGTTGCTGAATTCACGATTGGAGACAAAGTGATCCAACGAGAAGTGCGCGTCACTAAACAGTTGGAAGGATCGGATCCAACAAAGAATTCGAAAGCAGATAAGGAGTCTTATCAAACGCCAGAGTATAAGCAACCAATTCTAAGTGAAGTTGCTGGTTTGGGTGCGACAGATTCGAAGAATCATGTCACAGATGTCAACCTTGGTTTAATTCGGCCATCCACAATTCGTCTATTCAAGTATGCAACAGGTACTGCCATTGACGCAAATCAAGATGGCAAACTAAGCGAGGCAGAAAAAGCAACAGGAACACCATTAAAAGATGCTGAGTTTGAAGTCTATGAAGGGGATGCGAAGACTCCTTTTGCGACAGAAACAACAGATAGTAGTGGTTACTTGAATTTTGTGAAGCTGTTTCCTGGAGAGCATACTCTAATAGAAACCAAAGCGCCTAGCGGCTATGAATTGATCAAATCACCGATTAAAGTCACGATAACAGAAGGAAATCAAACCATTAAGGTCTACCAAGAGGACGATAAGAAAGCAGATCTGCCATTTACTGGTGGAAATGGACCAATGTTTGCTATTTTATTAGCTGCAAGCGGTGCGCTTATCCTAGGCTTTGGTTACATGCTTTGGTATTATCGCATGCCTAAGAGGAAAGGAGGAAGGTAAATGAACAAGTTCTTCAAACTAGGATTTATCTTTCTCCTGATTTTTGGAACATTCGGTTTATTCGGGAAATCAGTTCAAGCCGATGAAACTGCTGAGGGATACTCAATCTCAATTGTCAAGTATCGATTAGAAGATCCGCAAATCGTGGAAAACCAGTTACCGCTAGACGGAACTAAAGCAGGAGAAGTCAAAGATACGAACGGAAAGATTCTTGAACCCCTAAAAGGGGTTTCCTATGAGATCACACGTGTCTCACCTGTTCAAGGGACAACTGATTTTGAACCCGTTATTGGGGATTCGGCATTCTCCACAACAGTAACAACGGATGACGCTGGTTTAGCTCGTGTGACAAATCTGGCTCAAGGAACATATCGAGTTGTAGAAAAGGACCATGAGTTGCTAAAAAAACCAATGGAACCAGTTATCTTAGAGCTTCCTTTACCCCAAAGAACAGGAGAAGCCTTGAATGAGGTCTATCTGTACCCGAAATCTAGTGTTATCACAAAAAGTGATTCACCGGGTGGAACGATAGACAAAACGAAAGGTGTTGGGACTAGAAATGCTACTGGGAAAAACGAACGATTACCACAAACCAGTGGAAATATCGGTTCTTATCACTCATTATTACTTGTTTTGAGCTTCATTCTGATCATGACGTTGATTGGCTTTCGGGTCATGAAAACAAAGAAGTTTGATTTTTGATGGAAGAAGAGCAACTCGAGCATCAGGGGTTGCTCTTTCTTTCATAAATTTGCGAAATAGAAGGATGGCTGAGCATGAAGAAACAACCGAATAATAAGCGAAATACCTTTATTATGAGCTTTGCCATTTTTATGATTGTTGCTGGCGTCATTGTATTGATGTATCCGATTGTTGGAAATTATCTAGCCAATCGTGAACGCAGTGCAGCAAGCACCTCATACGATAATGCCCTTAAAAAAATGTCGGCGAAAGAGAAAAAGGAACAATATAACTTAGCTAAGGTTTACAACAACTATATTTTTGAAAAGCAACAAGGAAAACATACAGAACCCATGGTTTACAAAAATATTATCAAAAATGATTCTGGTGTTATGGGAACGATCGATATTCCCGGGATCGATATCAAACAAATGCCATTTTATCATGGTACTTCCTTTAAAACGTTGGATAAAGGGTTGGGTCATTTAGAACAATCATCGATACCGATAGGTGGCAAAGACACACGAGCTGTAATTACAGGCCATAGCGGTGTTCAAAACCAGATCCTGTTTACAGATATAAAAAACTTAGAGGAAGGCGATATCTTCTACATCAATATTTTAGGGAAACGATTGGCATATCAAATTGAATCCTTTGAGGAAATATTACCTAGTGAAGCAGAAAAAGTAAAAATCGTACCTGGAAAGGATATGGTGACGCTCTTAACGTGTACCCCGCCGGGGATTAATACCTATCGGTTATTAGTAAATGGCCATCGTATTCCTTATAAAGATGCTCAAAAACAAAAAATTAACAAACGAAATTTATGGAGCTATCAGAACGTTGTGTTAGCAACCATTATTATAAATGTACTCTTATTCCTCGTGTTAATCACAATCTATCGTTTCCATGTCAAACGATTCAGATCCGATAATCCGCTTGTGGTAAACAAAGCACGGAAGAATTTGCGCCGCTTATTCAGAGTAACGAAAATCTATTTCGTGTTGATTTTTGTTGCCATGATGACGGTACTGGCAGTAGCGGCTTACGGTTATGTTCAGATGCAAGAAGATACTTCTTTAGGAGCCGTGGATGTTGGGCAAAGTGAAACCTTGAGTACTTTCAACTTAGATAAAATCAACCGGGCAAATTATGCCGAGAAACAGATCGCGAGTGTCAACGTCGCAAATTACGCGGAGGCTCGCGGGAATAGTTTTGAGACCACCAATAATTGGGGGATAGGAAAACTCAATATCCCAAAGGTTGACGTTGATCTGCCTATTTTAGCTGGGATCGCCAATCAAAACCTGTTGACAGGTGCGGCGACTTATCGGTCGGATCAACAACTCGGAAAAGGCAATTATGTTTTATTGGCACACAATATTTTTGAAACAGACGTATTGCTTCATCGAATTAAGCAGTTGACTCTTGGTGATAAGATTTATGCCACAGATTTTAAAGATATCTATACCTATGATGTTTCATTGAATAAGGTGATTGAAGAAACGGAAGTTTCTTATATTGATGCGAAAACTAAGGACGGCAAACAGACCATAACTTTGCTTCGATGTGAAGGGGATATTGGTACAATCTATCGTCGCGTAGTTCAAGGAAAATTGACAGATGTCCAACCCATCAATGGAGCAAATGAACAGCTGTTGAAACAACTAGAAATCAAAGAGAACGACCAAAAAGAATCTTCTGGAAAGATTTTAAAAGAGCGAAGAGTCTTGCCCTTTACGCAGTTCGCAATGTTGATCGCTGCAAAATTTGTTTCAGAACCGCTTCAAACAATGGTTCCGATGTTTCTCTTCTTTCTATTACCCATTTTATTCTTCAGTCTTATTCGCTAAAAGAGCGTAGAGACTGCAATGCTTGAGCGTTTAAGTTAAATTCAGGAAGGAAATTCAATTCATGAAAAAGATAATGATAGGTGTTTTTGGCATTTTGGTATTGATAGGTGGCATAGCAAGTTTACGAAGCGGCGCATTAAAAGCCGGAGAATTAAATAGAAGCGCTCCTTCAATCATAGAAACTGAAACAACAGAAAGTACGTATTCTGTTCCCGAAAATAATGTTTCTTCAGTTAATGAAGAAATTGTGGAAAGTGAAGGACCTGTCATAGAAGCTGAGCGCGAAACACCGATGGCTGAGCCAAGTGTTTCGATAGAACAATCAGGAAATCCAGAAAGCACTGTGTCTTCAGAAGCGCCCCCTTCTGAAGGAAGTACGAGTAACACGTCAACTAATCCAAGTACAGCGGTGCCGTCGTCAAGTTCTAGTTCTTCGAGTAGTTCGTCGAATTCAAGTGGCTCTTCCAGTACAGGGACAACCTCATCAAGTTCGTCAACACCGAAACCGACACAGCCAAGTACGACAACACCAAGCAGTACAAAACCAAGTGGAACAACACCGAGTAGTGTGGCACCAACGCAACCGTCAACCAGTCAGCCAACAGGTAAACCAACACAACCAGTGGCTCCTGCACCGGTACCGACGGTACCAGATTCACCGGCTGCGGCAACAAATGTGACGCCCAATGTATCAAGTGTTCAAGCAAATCCAACCTTTACACCAACTGTTCCAGAAGCATTTTCAGAAACAAGTACCTTGAATTTGCCAAGCGAGTTAAAAGCCACTGGAGTAGCTCAGTCTGACCTAAAAGGGTTTGAGTTGCCATTATTGAGCCGACTGAAAGAAAAAGCTCATGGAGCATTGATCTATGAAGGGATTAAGCAAGTGGGGATTGAACAAGAAGAAACCTACGATGTGAAGCAACTGGTAACAACTCTTTATAAAGAGCTGTATGCAATTGAACCTTCTGGAACACCAAAAAAGATGCCAGAGGAACTTCAAATTGGTAGTTTGTTGTACCGAAAAGAGAAGGACCAAACGGTTTTACTCGGTATCTATATTGGAGAAGACTACTACTTATCTGTGAACGATGTTGAAGTGACAGAGGAAACCACGGATACGGAGAACAAAACCACCAGTGAATCTGTTACGCCAGAAAAAGTGATGAAAGTGGGCACTGGCGCTACAAAAGTGAAAAAGAGAGAAAAAACAAAGAGAGTAAACAAGCGATCAACGGAAGAAACGACATTAGCGAACTCAGAAGAAAGAGAAACACAACGCCAAGTTGTAGTTGAATCCATTGATTTAGATGAGGATTTATTGGTTCAAGAAACTCCAGAAGTGACATTGACGGAATATGGTGAAGAAGTATTAAAAGACTACCCGGCAGCTATGAATTTTACGGAAAATGAACGTGCGAAAAACTTCATTGAAAAAGTTGGCGAAGATGCGCAGAAATTGGGGCAGGAATACGACGTATTCGCTTCAGTAATGATTGCCCAAGCACTATTAGAAAGTGGTTCTGGTACGAGTGGTTTATCCTTACCACCAAATCATAATCTATTCGGTGTAAAAGGTTCATACCAAGGCCAATCAATTTCAATGGCCACACAAGAAGACAGAGGCAACGGTGAACTGTATTCCATCAATTCAGCATTTCGTAAGTATCCAAATTTTGCGGCGTCATTAGGGGATTATGTGGAACTTCTGCGTGGAGGTATCTCGGGAAATGCTAGCTATTACGAAAAGACTTGGCGTTCAAAAGCTAAGAACTATCTTCGTACAACGGATGCATTGACAGGTACTTACGCGACAGATACGACATATGGAAAAAAATTAAACTCTATAATTGCCTTGTATCATTTGACACAATATGACCAAGTAAAAACCACTGAGAGTAACTCAGGAGTTTTTATTAAGGGCAAAGATGAGATTCCAGAAGAGTACCGTAGCCGTATGAAATACCCAGACTACAATGGGGTGGATTATAATGCTTCAGGATCTTATCCTGTTGGTCAATGTACATGGTATGCCTTTAACCGTGTCAATCAACTAGGAAAAACTGTGGACGACTACATGGGCAATGGCGGACAATGGGCAACTAAGGGAAAAGCCTTAGGTTATGAAGTCAGTCAAAAACCAAAAGCGGGTTGGCTGATCTCTTTCAAACCAGGAGTCGCAGGTTCTGATGCTCGGTATGGTCATGTGGCTTTTGTGGAAGTTGTTCGACCAGAAGGAATCTTAATTTCCGAAGGAAATGTCTATGGTGGAACAATCATTTCTTATCGAGTGATCGATAGCAGTCTAGCAACTTCTGATCAAGTTTCCTACATCAAAGCAAAATAATCGAATGAAGAAGTGAATAATAAGTCAGATAGTTTCTGACAATTTAGTGTATAAGGAGCACTGTAACTTATGGCAACTGTTCGATCACGTCAAGAAAAGGTAGAAAAACTGCCCCAGCGTTCGATCGCAAAAAGTCTGATACTCACTATATTAACGCTATTGGTTCTGATTGCGCTGATTGGAACGGGAATGCTTGCACGCAAAGAGTATAGTTTCCACCCAATCTCAGGTACGTCGATGCAGCCAGCATTATCAGAAAAAGACATGGTATTAGTAAAAAGAAAAGGCTCTATCTTGCGGTATGATGTGATCGCTTTTTCTGTTAAAGGAGAAAGTGGCAAGTTCGTTAAACGAGTCATCGGATTACCTGGAGATCGCATGTTTATCCGTAATGATCGAATGGTCTTAAGCATTGGTTCCCAGGGAGATTTTGAAACAACTTATACCTTTCAATTAGCGCCAGCTGTAGCAGAAGAATTTCAGGACCTAACAAAAATTCCCGAAGGGTTCTACTTTACAACAGGAGATCACATTGATGTCTCGAAAGATAGTCGAACCTTTGGGTTTGTTCAAAAAAGAAATATCGAGGGAACCGTTCAATTTCACCTCCCGTCTTTATTGAAAAAGCAGGCGGAAACGGAATGAGAAAGAAAAACCTGCTGGAGGAAAGAACATGATAGTAGAAATTTTGGAAATAGTGAGTGGCACCATAGCTATCGGAGTGATCATTTTGATGCTCTTGCGCATTAATCTGGATAGACGCTTTTCAGCTATTCAAAGAGAAGAAGGACAATCTTCTTTGTTTCAACGAAAGATGACTTATGTGAAGAAAATCGAACAAGAAAAGCATATTCATACGTTAATTCGTGGGTGCTTATTGCTGGGAGTCACGATAGTAATAATTGTCAGTGCCCTAGTGATTCTGGTGGATACAAATCAAAAGATGAAAAAGCAGACGAATAAACTAACAGATAGGATCGAAGTGTTGGAGCAACGACAACAACAATTAGCCGCCAGTATTCCATTGAAAAAGTATCCAGAAAAAGGGATTGGTCTAAAAGACTATGATTGGAAAAAGCTAATAGGAGAAAGCAAGGATTCATCCATTCAGAAGCAGATTGAAGACGATCTTTCAAAGCAAACAATTTCCTTTTTTGGTGCTGTGGAACCGACGGTTTCCTTAGCTGTACCTAAAACAATCTCGCTTCAACTGAAGAGTCAAACAGAGGATGATACAGGCAAAGAAGCGATTAAAAAAAATATTGAAGCTTTTGCAAAAGAAGCAGAATCAATACCAGAATTGACAGACATACATGTGCGAATGGTCACCTCTGTCGGTAAATCAAAAAAAGTGATCTACAATGTCAATTATTCACGTGAAAAACCGGGAGAGTCATTCAAGAAAATGAATGTTTCCGAACAGAATCTTAAGAACGATGGTGGGAAAGGCTAAATGGCAGAGAAAAAGAGACGATGGCTTTCAACCGATGCGTTGAAGGAATTTATCAATGAAATTTCAGAAGAAGAGTTACAAGCGGAAGAGCGCTTCAATGAGAAGTTAGACAGTCTAGAGGACCCTTTGGATATACAAGAAAGATTAAATCGGACACTTTTCCAACGAGATCAATTGATAAAAGAACGGGATGAATGGATCAGAATCAATCATAAGAATCAAGAACGAATCAATGTCTTAGAAGAACAGATTCAAAAAATTCAGACAGAAGATGAACAAAAGAAAAAGGAGCGATCTTCAGAACAGGAAATTGTTTTGATGGGAACAATTAGACGTCTTGAAGAAGAATTGGCTACGTTAAAAAGAGAACGATTGATTCATATCCAAGAACTGGAAAACGAAAAAGAAGAATTAAAAGAACGATTAGATGTTGAACAAACTCGCTTTGAAGAGGAATTGAATGATCGAAACGAGCATTGGAAACATAAATTGGAAGAAGCAGAAACAGAGAAAGTGACGATCGAGAAAACATTGGAAACCCTTCAACAACAGTTAGTAGAAAAGGAACAAGAACGTGAAGAATTAACGAACAAGTTGAAAGAGTTGGAAGCAGAAAAAGGTGTCCCGATCGATGAACTAATGAGTGAGCTCGAAGAGCTGAAACAAGACTATCAGTCAGCTCAAAAAAAAAATAGTGACTATGAAAAAGAAGTGGAGCAGCTCAAAAGAGAAGCTCTGGAAAACCAAGAAAAGTTGGAAAAATTTACAAAAAATCTTGAAAGAATAAACGAGCAAGAAAAAGAAATACAGCGATTAGTATCTGAAAAAAAGATATTGGAAGATACGCATCAACAGTTACATAAAGCACATCAAATAGAAAGTCAAAAAAAGGCAGAGCTTAGAGTAGAAAATGACGTGTTACTTGAGCTGATCGAAAAGAAAGACCGAGAGCTACAAGCCTATCAAAACAATGAAACAAAATTAAATCAACTTTTAGAGGAACGATTGATTGAGAACAATCAATTAGAAGTGGAGGATTCACAAATGGAAGCTGGCGAACAAGGACAAACACAAGAAGAGGTAAAAGAAGCACCAGAGCAAGAGTCCACAGAGATGACCGAAGATGTGGAAAAATTAGTGGCCGAAAAAGAGGCACTTAATAGCGCCTTGTTTGATGCCCATGAAGAGATTTCGAAATTTGAAGAGAAAATGGCCCATCTGGAAGAGCTTGAAGCAGAGAAAGAAACATTAGAACATCGTCTGGAAAATGCACAAGCGGAATTATCAGATTTACAAGAACAAAAATCAGAAGAAGAAAGTTTGGAATTGCTTCAAACAAAGGAACAAGTGAAAGAATTACTTGATAAAAATGAGCAATTAAAAAAAGAAGTGGTGCAATCGCAACAAGAAATTGGAGAAGTTCTAATCTCTGCCAAGAAACAAGCGAATCGAACAATTGAAGAGGCACAGGCAGAAGCGAAACATATGATCAATTCGGCAGAACTAGAGCTGGAAACAATTGGTAATCGAGCAAAAAAAATTCTGATCGAGGTCTCTGAATCTAGAAAAAGTGTTCTTTCCATTTATGATGAGTTGGAATTTAAGGTGGAATCCCTCTCAAATGGAACGTTATTAAAAGAAATCAAAAAGAAAAAACAAGAAGAAGGTAATCGACTGTTTTGATTCCAGTAGTAACATGTGTAGAGAAAAAATTTTGCAAGAGACACCTTAGGTGCTTCTAAATAGTAGTTAGAAAGACGAATGAATCACTAGATAACGAAACCAAAGAGAGAGGATAGAGAACGTTTGATCATTAATTGGATTAGCGTGGGACTGGTCATTGTCATACTGATTGTTTGGTTTCGACGAATGATTATTAAGGTGCAATTACAACGACTTCAATTGCCACCAAATACCCCAGTCTCCTTCCAACGTAAGTTGGATTATGTGAAGCAAGCAGAACAAGAAAAACATGTATCGGCTTTACTGATAGTGGCAATAGTTCTAGCCATGGGATTATTATTAACGACTTACAGTCTCTTTCAATTGGAAGAGCAACTGCAGGTGGTCACGGATCGAAGTAATCAATTAAAAGATGAACTATACACGTTAAAAAAAGAACAAAAACAAATTATCACAAAAATGCCCATCAAAGCCTATCCTGCAAAAGGGATCGGCTTGAAGGAGTATCCATGGGATGAATTATTTTCGAAAGAAAATCGTGAACGGCAATACGAAATAGAAAGTGACATATCTTCGAAAGTAAGTCCGTACTTTGGATTATCAACCACATTGATCGTATTAGATATTCCAAGCCAGACATTAAATATTGCATTAGCAGGTGATTCTGGAAGTGAGGATAACCGCAAACAGATCAAAGACAATATCAAAGCTTTTGCAAAAGAAGCAAAGGCTGTTTCAAAATTGACACAAATCACATTCCAAATGAATCTGATGAATGATAAGAACAAGAAAAAAACATATAGCTGTACATTCTCACGAGACAAACCAGATGAAGAGTTTACATTAATTCAAGAAGATGACTAAGGAAAGAAAAAGAAGATAGGAGTGGCTAACATGCATACACAACAAAAAAAGAATGGTTGGTTTTTTAATAAGAATATCATTGATGAAATCAATTCTGTTCCTGAGGAACAGGTGATGTATGACGAACAAGAACCGGTTAAATCGGTTCCACAAGGAAAGAAATTTTCCGACGATTTTGAGAAAGTAAAGAATGAATTGACAGAAAAAGAAGAGGAAATCGAGCGGTTAAAGAAAGAAAATGAATTAGAGAAACAACGTCTAGTTCGTGAGAATGAACAATATAAGCGATCTATTCTACGAGCGGGAGAGGAAAAAGCTGAAGCGCGCCGTCAAGTTCAAGATTTAGAAACAGAAGTGCGCCGAAGTCGTCAAGAAATACAGCGTTTAACAGAGGAATCCGCCTCAGGAGAGCATAAGATTCAATTAGAGAAAGCAACTAATGAAGTTAAAACTTTGAAAGATCTATTGGAGAATTATAAGGGAGTGGAAGCTGAATTAAAAGAAGCCAAGCAGCAATATCATGAATTGACATTGACACAAAAAGAAGAAGAGCTGCATCGTTTTGAAAAAGTTCAAAATCTTGAAACACAGGTGAATCAACTAACTGCAGATTTGTCGAATAAGGAAGAACAGATTACCCAATTGAATCAATCTATTTTCAATAAGGAGCAACAAGTACGCGAAAAAGAAGAACAAATGAGACGTTTGATCGACGATCAAAACCATCAAAATGCGGTGATCGAAGGAGAACTGGTGACAGAGCTTCAGCATGAAATTATGATGCTTCAAAAAGAAAACGATCAATTGAAGGAAGAATCTATTCATTCGCAGCATGAAATCGGTGAAGTTTTAATCTCTGCGCGTAAACAGGCCAATCGAATGGTCGAAAAAGCGAAGATTGATGCCCAACGAATTATTCAAGAATCGCAAAGTGAGCTACAAACGATTCAAGAACGAGCAAAAGAAGTATCGTATGAAGTTGATGAATCCCGCCAAGCGATTCTAAGCATTTACGAAGAACTAAAAAGTCGTGTGGATCATTTGGCGCACGATGATGTTCATGATTTTGAAGAGATGAAGAGTCGCTATGAGTATCCTAAAGTTTCTGTGATGCCAAGGAAAGAGTACTAATAAATTTTTGGGAGAGCGGTGCAAGCAAAGTCATGACGTCCTGCTTCTCGGCTCTCTTTCTTGTGTCCGCTATTTTTCTATATATGAATTATTCGGTCATTAGGAGTGAATATCTATCTAAAGGAGAGAAAAAAATGAATCAAGTATTGATTTTGACTAGAAATATTTTATCAGATCAGGAAACTCAGAGAAAACTGCAGTCGTTGAATTATGAAGTGTTTAGTTCAACTAAACTATTTGATTACTGTAGTAAAAATAGAGAAGGTTTAGATGTTTTGCATTTCTTTCAATATATTATTTTAAGTGAAACTATTTGTGAATCAGAAGTTGATGACTTAGGTCCTGTTTTGAAAGGATATTCCGATCATATTATTCGAAAAGTAGAAAATGAAGAAGCTGCCAAACAAGCGGACTATTACAAGAGAGGTATCGTATCTGGTCTGATCACAACCAATGATTCAATTGATGAGTTGCGGGAACGACTAGCTCAATTGAAATCGACATCGAAGACGGGCATAGCTAATCAAAAAATGATCGTTGAAGCAAAGGAATATGGAAAAGGAAAGCTATCTATGAATAGACTGGAGGTTCGGTCTATTTTAAATCGACTTTCAAAAAACGAATTGAAGGTGTTGTCTGCTCTTTTACAGAATGAAGACCGTGTTGTAACAAGAGAAGAGATCTGTGAAAGAGTTTGGGGAGAATCCATTAGCAATTCGCAATTAGCATCACTTTCATCCATTACTTCGAGACTTAAAACGAAATTTTCAAAGATGAATCTAGATCAATCAGCAATTCAAACTTTTTGGGGACGAGGATATCAACTTGACTTTCAGTTGATCGAGTTGTTAAAGGAGGAAGATTGGTTAAATCATATTGATTACTAACAATGGAAAGCCTCAGATGAAAAACAGATGTGAAACGATCAATAAAACAGTGGATCGTTTCCCGAGAGGGAATTTAAATGGAAGATAGCCTTAATTTAAATGAATTGATTCAGGTTTTGAAAAAGAAGATACGATTGATTTTAGGGACAACGATTATTGGGATCGTGATCGCGACAATTGTAACTTTCTTCTTATTAACACCGAAATACGAGTCTGCAGCACAATTGATTGTTCAAAATGAGCAGACAGAAAATGGGAATACGAATCTACAAAATGATATCAACGGCAATGTTCTGATGGTTAATACCTATAAGGACATGATAAAAGGCGATATCGTTATTGATGCTGTACAAAAGAATCTACGTGAAGAGTATCAGTACACTTACAGTAACAAAGAACTAAAAGAGATGATTGAAATCGAGCAAACACAAAATTCTCAAATGTTTCAGATTATCGTGACATCTTCGGAACCAAAAAAGGCAGCCCGGATTGTAAATGTAACTGCGACAACCTTTCAAGAAATAGCCGAGGATGTGTTGGAAGTGAGCAAAGTAACTATTACTTCTAAAGGAATGATTCCGACGGAATCCGTTTTCCCAAACACTAAACTGAGCTTATTGATTGGTGCGCTATTGGGATTAACAGTGGGAATCGTCAGTGCATTTGTATCAGAATTTTTTGATGATACAGTGAAGGATCGACGATACGTAACAGAAAATTTAGTTTTTCCGATTCTCGGTGATGTCTCTGAAATCAATCCAGAAGAGCTAAGTGATCATCGTGGAACAAGGACACCGGAGCAAGGAACTATAAAACGTACTCTTGCGGCTAGAACGGTTCTTAATCGACATCGAGAACGTTTATAAGGAGCATATAGTTAGATGGAAAATAAGGAACAATTGATTGCCCCAGTGGATTTAGTAGCAGCACTTAATCCATATTCTGCAATTTCTGAGCAATATCGAAAAATTCGAACGAATATTGAATTTTCAACTGCCGATAAAAAAATTAAGTCACTAGTGGTGACTTCGTCTGGCCCATCCGAAGGAAAGACAACAACGGCTGCGAATTTAGCGATTGTTTTTGCCAATGCGGGAAATCGAGTGGCTTTAGTTGATGCCGATTTAAGAAGACCAAATGTTGCTTTGAGTTTTGGTATACCAAATGTTAACGGACTGAGCAATTATTTGACCGAAAAAAATTCAACGAGTGCGAATTTCTTATCTGAGACCGAGGTGAAGAATGTCTATATGACCCAAAGTCATGCACAAGTAGGTAGTCGTTTAGTTGCAACAAGTGTTGAAAACCTGTATTTGATTCCCAGTGGTCCAACGCCTCCAAATCCTTCGGAATTGCTAAATTCCAATCGAATGAAGGAATTGATTGAAATTTTGACAGAATCGTTTGATTTAGTGATTTTTGATATGCCGCCAGTGGTGATGGTGGCAGACGCACAAATTTTATCTTCATACGTCGATGGCACGATTTTAGTCGTGCGAGAACGAGTAGCGAAAAAACAAAATTTACTGGAAGCAAAGAAACTGTTGGAAATGGTCAATGCAAAGGTGATCGGTGTGGTTTATAACGGGGTCAACAAAAAAAATGAGGCTTATTATTATGGAACGGAAAGAACGAAAAAGGGGAAATAAACACTCTATATTTCTCACTTATTCGTTAAGCTACTTACGAAGAAAATGCCATCATATCTGGAAGTCATATTCTATTAGTCAATCAAAAAATGTTCAAATGTTTTGCATTCGTAAATTTTGAATGCTCATTATTGTTGGAGGAGTTAGGGATGAAGAATGAAAATAATTTTGGGTATATAGGAAGCGTAAAAAGCCGTAGATATGACGATCAAAGGCACTTCCAGTTGAATCAATTCGATCAATTGAATCTGGAAAAGAGAAGATTTTATACATTTTTCAAGCGGTCAATTGATCTATTTTTTAGCTTAATTGGCTTAATTTTTCTTTCACCGATTATGTTGTGGGTGGCTTATAAAGTACATAAAGAAGATCCAGAGGCTCCTATAATTTTTACACAAGAACGGATCGGTCAAGATGGTAACTCCTTCACAATGTATAAATTTCGCTCAATGCATGGGGATGCGGAGAAGCAATTAGAAGAACTTCTTGATCAAAATGAAGTCAAAGGACCGATGTTCAAAATGAAAGAGGATCCTCGAGTCACTGAATTTGGAAAACTTATCCGACGAACAAGCTTGGACGAATTTCCACAACTGGTGAATGTCATTAAAGGTGAAATGAGTTTAATCGGACCACGGCCCGCTTTAAAAAGAGAAGTGATCAATTACACACCCCATGATCGAAAACGTTTGTTAGTAAAGCCCGGTTGTTCTGGTTTGTGGCAAGTCAGTGGGCGAAGTGAGGTTCATTTTGAGGAAATGGTCGCATTTGATATCGAATATATTCAGAAACGAAGTTTCTGGTACGACATTCGACTCATCCTAAAGACAATAAAAGTAATGATAAAACCAGAGGGTGCGTATTAAGGAGTCACAAAATGGAAGAAAAGCAACACGTTTATATCATAGGATCAAAGGGAATTCCTGCCCATTATGGAGGATTTGAAACATTTGTGGAGCAGCTGACAAGTCATCAAGTAGACAAAAGGATACAATATCATGTTGCGTGCATGACTGAAAATTCAGAAAAATCAGATATTAATCAAAAGCACTTTGAGTATAATCACGCGAAGTGCTTTAACATTGATGTGCCCAAAATTGGTCCTGCCAGGGCAATCTATTACGATGTCTTAGCGCTGAATTTTGCTATACAGTTAGCAAAAGTGAACCGAGACAAGCACCCCATATTCTATGTTTTAGCTTGTCGAATCGGTCCTTTTATAGGTCGTATGAAAAAGCGTATTGAAGCTCTGGGCGGTCGCTTGTTTGTCAATCCAGATGGACATGAATGGTTACGAGCAAAGTGGGCATATCCTGTTCGAAGGTACTGGAAGTATTCTGAACGACTAATGGTGAAACATGCCGATTTACTGATCTGTGACAGTCAAACAATCGAGAACTATATTCAAGAGACGTATCGTTCTTACGAACCAGAGACGACTTATCTAGCTTATGGAACCGATTTAGAGAAATCTGAATTGGACGAAAGTGACTCAGAAGTTCGTGAATGGTATCAAGAAAATGACGTATCCCTACGGGAATATTATTTAGTTGTTGGTCGATTTGTCCCAGAAAATAATTACGAAACCGTGATTCGTGAATTCATGAAGTCTGAAACAACAAAGGATCTGGTCTTGATTACGAATAATGAGCAGCACGGTTATTACACCAAGCTACGAAAGGAGACAGCGTTTGATTCCGATCCGCGAATCAAATTTGTGGGCACAGTCTATAATCAAGAGCTACTAAAATACATTCGAGAGCATGCTTTTGCTTATATCCATGGTCATGAAGTAGGAGGAACTAATCCGTCCCTCTTAGAAGCGATGGCGTTAACAAAATTGAATCTGTTGTTAGATGTTGGCTTCAATCGAGAAGTTGGGAGAAATTCCGCTGTGTATTGGAAAAAGAATGGCACCTTACATCAAATGATTACAGGATTAGACTCACCATTAGAAGAGCTGATGACCCTTAAAGGATTGAAGAAACCTGAACATATTGACACAGAGTTCTCATGGGAAACAATCGTTGCTTCTTATGAAGATCTATTAATGAAATTTTGATCTATGAAACTGATTTTGAACATGTAAAGGATAGTAGAATCAAAAATTATTAACAAGAAGGTACTAGCAGACGAGGGGTTTCCAAAGGAAACAATGAACGATAAAGCAGTATACATTGTCTAATAGTAAGTCAAGAGGAGCGAGTGAATGGAAGAGGAGAGTCAGCTACGAAGACTCCAAATGTTGGAATTGGAAGCATTAATAGAGTTACGAGCATTTTGCCAAATGCATGGTATGGATTTTTTTTTACGTGGCGGCAGTGTTATGGGGGCAGTAAAATACAGTGGTTTTGTCCCGTGGGATGACGACGCAGATATTGCCATTTTTAGGAAAGATTATGATCGATTCATTGAGTTGACGGCTGCGAATGAATGGTCAGAAAAATTTGAGGTGGTTAGCTATAAATACAATCCAGAGATTCATTGCTATTTCCCAAGGGTATTGTTAAAAGAGGCCATCCGAAAGAAGGAAGGCCTACCGAAAAACAATCATTTGGGATTAAGTATGATCGATATTCTTCCCATTGATGGTAGTCCGAATTCATCTATATTAAAAACTTTCTATTATACACGGATCTATGTGTATCGCGCGCTTGCAGGGGTATGGACAATGGGTATCGAAGATACGGTTAGCATGCATGATTCAACAAAGAAGAAGGTCTTGTCCTTTTTAAAACAAATTCGGATCCATCGCTTGTATTCACAGGTGTCTATCTATGAACGATTGGATCGTTTATACACTAAATATCCACTTGAACAGTCAAAGGATATAGGCACAATTACTGGTTCATTGTACAAAAAAGAGATTCTTCCTCGAGAGTGGTGGGGGAATGGGGAAGAACTCGCTTTTGAAAATCATCGATTTCTTGTTCCAGTGAATTACAACGACTATTTGAAGCAATTATATGGGGAGAACTATCTAACATATACTCCGAGTGTCACGCAACAAGAAGAGAAAAAGCATATTAAGTAGACTGTCAAGAGAGTAAATGGCATGTGTCAATGAATGAGAAGGGGCGAAATATTTTTAGCTGTAGAATCTTCTTTTGAATACACATAGTATTGTATACTTAGATTTCTATTGACTGTCTAGTCAATGGAAGAAGAACGAATCTACATGAATAATTTTTTGGAGGGATCCCATGTTTTGTTTTGTCGTGTTGCATTATCTGGTTAAAGAAGAAACGATTTTATGCGTGAATAGTATTCTGCAATTGATAGGAGAAAAGCGAATCATTATCGTAGATAATGCGTCACCAAATGGTTCTGGAAAAGAGTTAGAACAGATCTATTCTGAAGTGCCCAACATTGATGTGATCGTCTTGCCAGAAAACGTTGGATTTGCGAAGGGAAATAATGCTGGTTACCTATATGCAAAAAAAATTTATCAACCAGAAAGTATTGTGATCATGAATAATGATATCCAAATTGCTCAGCAGGATTTTATTATTACAGCCAAAGAACTCTATAAAGCGGAGAAGTATGCGGTTTTGGGTCCGGATGTCTATGCGACATCTTTGAATATCCATCAAAGTCCGAAGCGATTGACGCATTACACACAGGAGGAAGTCCATCGGCTTTTGAAGCAGTATGAAAAGAAATGTTCACAAAAAAGGCTAACGAGAATTAAGTGCCGAATCAAGCGAGTAAAAGCATTAAAACGTTTTGTGTACCATCGGCGAATCAAGAGAAATCTTATTGATCATCGAAATACTTATTACGATGTCCCGTTGCATGGGTCTTGTTTGATCTTCTCAGAACCCTTTATTCAACAACGGGATTACGCTTTTTTCAACGAGACATTTATGTATTATGAGACAGAAATTCTTGACTATGAGTGTCAAAAAAAGAAGTTTAAAACGATGTATACACCTCGACTACAGGTTTTGCATCATCACAACGTTGCTACAAATCAAACTTTTCAATCGGATATTCAGAGAACAGTGTTTATGAATACAACGATCCGAGAATCGTTGTCAGCATTCCATACATTGATGGAAAAAGATGGGGCAGAGGAAATCTTTTCTGAATGATCATTGGAAAATTGGAGGAAGAATGTGTTGATTTTTGTTCTATTTATTATTGAGATTCTTTTGATTTTCTTGGCATTTTATCTTATGGGGTATGATCTGTTTAGACCTTCGGTCGTTTTTCTGTCTGTCTTTGCCCTAAGCACTTTTTTTGCCTTATTAAATGTCTTCAATTGGCGAATTGATTATCTACCAAAGACGCTTGCGATTATGGTAACTGGTTTCTTACTTGCAATCGTGGTGGATTATTTGGTCTACCTTTTTCATTCGCGATCTATTGGGCGTTCACAGGAATTACAAGTATTAGTGATTGAAAAATGGAAGGTTTTTGTCATTTTGCTTGTTCAACTAGCGGCTCTTTTTTTGTATTACAAGGAGATCAAACGTCTGGCAGTTATTAGCGGGTATGTTGAAGGCGCAAATCTTTTGTGGCATTTTAGGAATGCGACTTCTTATACAGCCGAGGCATCCATCAGTGGGTTCGTGAGTTTGTTTGTAAAAACTTCTGATGCCATAGGTTATGTGTTTACCTTTGTGTTTATTCAAAATACCTTGTCCAAAAAAATCAAGTTGAGATCGTATTATTTTTATCTTTTCCCCATTGTTTTGTTTGCGATTCGAGTCTTGATGGGCTCTGGAAGACAAGAGTTATTACGATGGGTGGCCTTTTCTGTCGTGATTAGTTATATTCTTTTGCACTATCGTTCTGGCTGGTCCACAAAGAAACTTTCTTTTCGATATATGAAAAAGATTGTGGTGATTCTACCAATTACACTGGGTCTTTTTTATGTTGCGGCGAATGTCATTGGCCGGGAAACGACACGTACCTTTTTTCAATATATTTCAACTTATGCCGGAGGTTCGATTCAGCACTTTAATCAGTACTTAACTGAACGTCCTTTAGTTGTGGAAAAACATTTTGGCGCAGAGACCTTTCCTGCAGTCTACTCATTTCTTCATCGTTTAGGTGTGACTCATTACACACGAAGTGTGCATCTTGAAATGCGCCAGTTGGGGATCACACAAGGAAATATTTACACTTTTTTTCGTCGGCCGTATCATGACTTCGGTTTACTTGGAATGTGTCTGATGGTATTTTTCGTGCTCCTTCTATTCTCCTTATGGTACTCCTCTTTCAAGAAAAAAACACTTGGTCCAAGGACCAATTACTCGATGATCTGTTATAGTTATCTTTTTTACTGGATTGTTCTTGCTTCTATTGAAAATTACGCAATCGGTTTGATTTCACTAGGAACAGTGATGACGTTACTTCTTATCAAGCTGGTCTATTTTTTCTTATTTGGTTTTTCTTTGAAAAGATGGAGACCTCACATAGGCCATTTTGACCCTCTTGAGAAGGAATCGTCTATTCTAAAATGATGGAAAAGTGAGGGTACCTTTGAATACGAAAGCGAAGAATCTATTAAAGAATATTCATTATACTGTCACAGCGAACGTTCTTGTTTTAACAATCTCAGTTTTATTAAACCTATTTGTCCCCAAATTTATTGGGGTAGAGGATTATAGTTATTGGCAACTCTATGTTTTCTATTCTTCCTATGTGGGCTTTTTTCATCTCGGTTGGTTAGACGGCATCTACTTGAAGATTGGTGGGAAAAAGTACGAGGAATTGGATAAATCAACATTAGGGAGCCAGTTTTGGTACTTCTTCATATTTGAATGTGGTTTATCACTGGTGTTCAGTCTGTTTGTTTGTTTATTGCCAATTTCAGAACCTAAGGTTCCTATTCTATTATTTACAGCACTTGTTTCAATCATTAGAAACTGTACGACGTTCATTCTTTACATCCTGCAATCCACGAATCGAATCAAAGAATATGCCCAGGTATCAAGAAATGACCGGTATGTTTACTTAGTTTTTTTAAGTGTCTATCTCTTTTATGGTGGGAGAAATTATCTCTTACTGATTCAACTTGATGTTCTGGCGCGTCTTCTTGTGACGATTTGGGGATTCCTCAAACTGAAAGATCTCTTTTTCTCTAAACCTTTAAGCGTTTCATCCCTTCGACAAGAAATTTTCCACAATGTCAAAGTTGGTAGCAATCTCATGATTAGTAATATCATGGGCATGTTGATTATTGGGGTTTCTAGAGTTCTGATTGAACTACATTGGACTGTTGAGACCTTTGGAAAACTGTCTCTGACTTTAGGAATTTCAAACCTATTTATGACCTTTATCAACGCAGTAGGAGTGGTGTTGTTTCCGTTGTTGAGACGAACGAATCCTCAAAAATTAAGCGCGCTTTATCAGACCCTTCGGGCAGTGTTTGTGCCAATTTCTTATAGTCTTCTACTTGTATATTATCCGTTGAAGTTGATTCTAGAAAGTTGGTTGCCAGCATACAAACAAAGTTTTCTGTTTATGGGCATTTTATTTCCGATGATTCTTTTTGAAGGCAGAATGTCTCTTCTTGTAACAACGTATTTAAAAACGATCAGAAAAGAGAAACTGATTCTCTCCGCCAATGTGGTAGCATTATTATTTTCAGTTGTTGGATCATTCACCGCGATTTTTTATTTGGAGAGTCTATTAGGAGCAGTCGGGATAATTGTTCTTAGTTCAGCGATTCGTTGTGTGATTGGTGAGATTCTTTTAGCCAGAGCGATAAAGTTGAAGATAATAAAACCATTAGTGATCGAACTGACCTTGACCATTATTTTCATTTTTGGAAATAGTTGGCTGCGAGAACTGACAAGTTTTATTTGTTATAGCAGTTGTTTTTTGGTGTATGTATTCTATGATCGTTCTTCATTTTTAAGTAACTTGAAACGATTAGTGAGACTTTCAAAAGTGGACCAGAGTCAATAGCTGAGACATTTTTTACGAGAGATTTTTTAAGTTGAGCAGCCTTTATCTCTTTTTTAAATTCAACAGAGACAAATAAGTTAACGCACTGTGAATTCTACAGTTGTTATAAAATCCTTGAACATAACTGAAAATTTGTTGCCTTGCTTCCTCAAGTTTTTTCTACAATAGCTGTTTTCAGGGTACGATAGAAGTAATAATCGATAATTTTTCTTGAATGAAGATCCATTATGGTTGAAAGGTAGCATCATCCATCTTCTAGCGTATGAATGTATGTGATATTAGCCACCCATTTTTGATTTAAGCTAGTAGTAGAAAGATCTTTCTTCAATAAATTTTGATAGTTTCTCAAGAGTTTCTTGGTAGGCTTACCAGCTTTGATTTTCTTAATGACAACAGATTTAATCTTTTGGCGCTTCATTGATCTTTAAATACGTTTTATACTGATTTTCCGATAGTACCCGCCTCTAGATATGCCAAGCAACCGACACATCTTTGATTCACTGTGATGACCTGCTTAGCTTTCTTGACGAATGAATTTAAGAAGTTCAATTTCTTTGCCAGCAGGCCGAGTGCTTTTTAAAGATGAAGATTTCTTTATCTTTTTCTTTAAATTCATTCGTGTGGTGTTTTAGCATAACGAGATACCTTTCTTTGAAGTTAGTTTACCCTCTCTCAAAATCTGACTCAACTTCTATCCCAAAATCCATGATACTCTGGGCACTCTCACCATAAAATCGTATTAAATAAATTTTCAACAGCATGAGATAAGAATCTAATAGAAGTATAGAGAAATGTTTGTAAACAATATTTGTTTCACATTAGATGTTAGATTTGTTGAATGCAATAATAATTCAGGAAATTCAGTGAAATTATTTTTCAATTTTTTTGATTCCAAAATACTGATTTTAGTTGTTGAAAATTCTTAAGGAAATTCAGATGGAAAAACCTTTTTGCATAACCTGTCCGTTGTGATATTTTTACCTGTCTAATCCCTGTCTGTTGTAAATTTTAAGAAGAATCAAGAGAGTCAAATTTTACTTTACGCTCCATTCTATCAGTTTGTAGAGTGTACCAGTGCTATCAGAAAATTCGAAACTATGAATGGAAGGGTCTGTGGGGTAATACGTGTTTATTTGCTAGAATCCTTGATATGTGAGGCTTCTAGCTTTTTTAATAGAATTCTTTTATGATGGAATAATACTCGGACATATAAAACAAGTCTCGTCATGAAATACGGTGACGAGACTTGTTCAATATATTAGTAAAAAACTAAATCAGGATTATCTATCGTTTTCATAATTAGCAACAGCTATCCATCCACAACAATTGGTTGAACTACCACTTCCTCAATCCTGCGATTCCTCATCTTTGAAATAGTCATCTTCAACCCATCTAACTGAATGGATTCACCCTCCATGGGGATTCGTTCGATTGACGCTAAAATATAGCCTGCGACTGAGATAGAGTTCGTGGTATTAGAAATATCGAACAGCTCCTCCAGACAATCGAAGTCCGATCGTCCATTTACCAAGAAGCTACCATCTGCCAGTTTGTAATAATCCAGTTCCTTATTATCATATTCATCCCAGATCTCTCCAACCAATTCTTCAATGATATCTTCTAACGTAACAAGTCCTGCAGTCCCACCATATTCATCAATAATAATTGCTATATGGATTTGATCGGCTTGAAATTTCTTCATCAGCTCCGAAATCTTCATACTTTTTGGGATAAAGCTGATTGGTTTGACGATATCTTTTAAGCTTTTTCCCTCTTTTAGTACATGGTAGTAAAAATCTTTTTGATTCACCACGCCGGTCACATCATCTATGCTGTCCTGACAATAGGGTAGGCGAGATAAACCGGAAGATTCAAATATATCTGCTATTTCATCTATACTCTTTTTACTGTTAATAGAAATGATATCCGTACGGGGAACAAAAATCTTTTGGACTTCCAGATCGTTAAATGCGACTACACTTTTGATTAGAAGCTCATCATCCTCATCGATCGAACCTTCTTGCGCCGCTTCTTCTACAAGAATCAACAATTCATCTTCGGTGATGGAAGGAGTCGCTTCTTTATTTGGTAACAGTTTTATCAGTCCGATTTTTAAGACAGCGAAAAAGAGTGTCAGTGGATAAAAAATGGTCACTAAAACTTTTAGTGGGCGGGCAACCGCAAGCGCAAAAGTCTCAGGAGATTCTTTTGCCAATGTTTTAGGAAATATCTCCCCAAAAATTAACACTAGAATCGTCATCACAACCGTCGACAGCGTCACGCCGATGTTACCGAAATAGCGTACAAAAAGTACAGTTGCAATCGAAGAACTTGCGATATTAACGATGTTGTTCCCAACCAGGATTGCTGACAAGAGACGATCAAAATTATGAAACAATTCCAAAACGCTCCTTGCTTTATCATTTCCTTCCTCTGCCAATTTAGTAATTCTGATTCGATTCAGTGAAGAATAAGCTGTTTCACTTGAAGAAAAGAACGCTGATAAAGCCAGTAATATTGCCAATACAACAAGCATGATACTCAAATTATCCAAAAAGTTTCCTCCTTATATTTTTCAACCAATGCAAAAAAGCACCCTGTATGCAAACAGCGCACGTTGAAATCACCATCATAAAACACACGATTATCTTTTTCTATACACAACGAGTCCTCGTCGTCCAAAATATCATTTCTCCTATCATAGTTAAAAACTCTTTAATTAACCGTATCGTAGTCTAAATTGAATGTCAAGATAGGATTCAATCCCAAATTCATAAGTTAGAGACGATTGTTCATTTATTGAAAGGGTTAGTTAGTTGATGCAAAGGAAAGACTTCTTGAAATCATTTTCTAGTAAGACAAATCAAAAAAATAGGTAAGACTAGAAGTCTCGTTGAAAAGCAAATGGCGAGACTTCTCAAGTAGTCATTTCATTAAAATTCCAGGTCTAACTCAAAATCTTCTTCATCCCAATAATCCTCTGAAACGCGATAAGATTTGATCGCCTTCACTTCTTTAGGTAGATGCTCCCGAATCAATAGTTCCCAAAAATCAGGTAGATAGTTTTGATCTAAGAAATCATTTGTTTCACTTTCTATGGTGAATAATTGTTCTAATGCTAGAAGTAGAGGAAATGCATTCGCTGCCGGAAAGAACATTTGTGGAAAGGTATCAATAATTTTGATCGTAAACGCCTCGAATTGATCATAATGTTTAAAACGGATGATTTTTTCATCCTGTCTCAGTAACCTTCGAGCAAAATCTGTTGTTGATTCATCTCTCCTTCGTGCTAAGGAATAAAAACTTTGTTCGAGGAATTCATCATAATTTTCAGACATTTCTGGAGCGGTGCTAAAAAACCAGTCTATAAGGGCTAGTTCACTTTCTTTTTTGCTATTGGTTGCGTTTAGAACGCTTTTTAAATCTTCGGTTGGTTGACAAGAAAGTGCCATGGTACTCAAATAATCGGTATCTGTCGGAACAATGAATGTTAAGAGTGGTGTATCATATTTCGCTAGTTCACTAGGCATATTTGGATCGGTAAAGGAGATCGAGTAAATTTTTTTGTCTTTTATGTCTTGAAAGGTAACTGAATCTTTCTCAACAAAAGTTTTGAATACACTGAAAACCATTTTTTTAGGCCAACTGAGAATTACTTGTTTTTGAGCGGAGGTTAGGCTAGGTAGCCAGTTAACGATTTTTTGAAATTGTTGCGTATCTTCTGAGATTAAATAGTACATCGCTAACACTTGGAGATAAGAATCAAGTGCTTCAGATTCTTGGCTATCCAAAAGAAAGTCATCCAGGTCATAACGATTCCAAATCCGCTCCGCCAAGAATTTAGCGAAACCCTTGTTAGATTTTGTATTTAATGTGAATGTATAGCGCATGTTGAGACCTAATAAAGCAACTGTATAAGGATCGTTACTTACGGCCATTGCTTTTCTTAATACTTCTTTGATTTCTGTTAGAGATTGAGCTTTTTCAAAATGGGTCATTCATTTCACTCCTTTTTTAGTAATACTTTTTGAGGTGAAACTGTTTTAACAACTTAGTCTTCAGGATTGTAATAATCGTGTGGATTTCTTCTATTTCATAGTTATCCTAAGTTTAGCATAATGAGTCGGGCTTGGAAGCCAAACCTCTAAGTGATTATTTAAGGTTAATTTTGAAGGCGTTTTCCAATCGCGCTGATTAATGCTATCATTAAACTAGCAACGTAGATAATTTCCTCTTACCTATTCGAATCACCAAGACACCTGTCTGTAAGTAAAAGTCCAAAAAACTGCAACTCAATTGAACAAATTCAACTGTCCTATTTTTGAAAATAATTTAGGAGGTAGAACGATGTTCCAAGATTACAAAGTTGTTATCACTGGTGCAACCTCTGGTATTGGTCTGGCTACGGCTCGGCTGTTTATCAAGGAGGAAGCCACGGTCATTGGGATCGGAAGAGATTTTAGCAAAACGAAGGATTTAGGTGATCGGTTCATTCCTTGTGCGTGCGATGTGCGGGATGCCGATGAGATCGTGAAGACGTGTGAATTCATCCAAGAAACCTTTGACAATGAGTTAGATGTGTTTGTAAACAATGCGGGTTTTGGCGAGAATACTACGATTCGTGATGTGACGGTCGCCCAATTTGATCGCTGCTTTAGTCTTTTGTTACGGGCGCCGATGCTTTTTGCCAAGGAATTGTATCCTCTTTTATTAAATGCTCCGCAAAACAATGCCAGTATCATCAACACTGCTTCTGCCGCCAGCCGGACTGTCAGCTCTGAAAACCCACTGTATAATTTAGCGAAAAACGCCGTGGTGCTGTACACCAAACAGCAAACTATGGGGTTTATTGGTGTGCGCTGCAATAGCGTGTCGCCAGGCTTTATTCAGACCCCGATCTTCCAGCGTGAGGGTGTCAATATGGAAGAAAACGATGTCCTGGCGATGTACGATCAGATGGCGAAGGTTACTTGCGGACGAACAGGTAAACCAGAGGAAGTAGCGGATTTGATTGGTTTCTTAGCCTCGACGGATGCACAGTACATTAACGGCGCTGATGTGTTGATTGATGGCGGCTTAATGACGGTCAGTAATTGATGCCAGTTCCACTTTTCGCAGTTTCTTTAAATTGAGGTAGAAGGAGGATTCAACATGTTAAAAGAGTATATCGTATTGATTACTGGCGCGACCTCTGGCATTGGTCTAGCGACGACGAAGGAGTTCTTGGACCAAGGAGCGACAGTGATCGGGATTGGACGGAATTTTAGTCGGACGAAGGATTTAGGAGAGAAGTTTCTACCCTTTAAATGTGATGTGACAGATGAGGAGCAGATCAAAGCGGCGGCGGCTTTTGTGAAGGAAAAATTTGGTAGATTGGATAGTTTGATTTGTAATGCGGGTTCGGCAATTGTAGGAACGGTGGAGGATGTTGATTCTGGTGAATTTGAACGGGCGTTTCAGCTTTATGTGTTGCATGCGGCGATGTTTACGAAGTATTGTGTGCCGCTTTTGCGCAAGTCAGAGAATCCAAGTATCATTCATACGGCGTCAGTTGCATCATTCATGATCGGGGATTCGGTTCCCTATAATGTTTTGAAAGCTGCCTTGCTGAATTATACAAGACAAAGTGCGGCGGCACTGTTAAATAATAATCCAGCTGATATGTTTGGCCGACCAAAAGCGGTGACGGAGATCGATGAAGGTGACAATACCTTTATCCGTGTGAACGCTGTTTGTCCGGGATTGATTCGTACGAACTTGATGCCGGATCAGGCATGGGAAATGCTTGGGACGGAAGCGGCTTTGAAGGCGATCCCTAGTCGGCGAATTGGGGAGGACTGGGAGCCAGCGAAATTATTTGCGTTTCTAGCTTATGCAAAAGCCAGCTTCATTACTGGTGCGACAATTACAATCGATGGCGGCTGGTACTGTACACACGCAAGAGTATAGCAGAAAGAGGAGGAATCGAAATGAAGGAAAAATATGCAGCATTATTTGAACCAATCGAATTGAAGCACGGCGGCCAGTTGAAGAATCGTTTCGCGATGTGTCCAATGGTGGTTTTTGCGGCTGATCCAGCGACGGGGTGTCCAACAGAAGAAGATATCCACTACTTTGAACGCCGCAGCAAGTTTGCGGATTTGCTTATAACAGGAGCAATCTCGGTTCAGGAACATATCCAAGGGCATCCGAAACAATTAGCTTTATATACTGATGATGCGATCGAAGCCTATAGTAAATTGGCAGAAGCAATGAAGAGTAATGGCAGCAAAGCCATCGGACAAATCCAGCATCCAGGACGTGAAGGAGCCTATGGCTGCTATGTGACTGGTAAAGCTTATGCACCAAGTGCAATTGACTTTCCGTTCTTACAATATAAAGTGACTGAGCTGACGGAGGATGAGGTTTGGCAAGTCGTGAAGGATTTCGGGTTGGCAGCGAGACGTTTGTTGAAGGCAGGCTTTGATGGCGTGGAGATTCATGGCGCCAATCATTATTTGATTCAGCAGTTTTTCTCCAGTTATTCTAATCAGCGGGAGGATTATTGGGGCGGCAGCTTTGAAAAGCGGATGAATTTTGCGATCGAAGTGACGAAGGAAGTGTTGAAGGTCGCACGAGCAGAAAATCCAGATGCGATCGTCGGCTACCGTATCTCGCCAGAGGAAATTCACGGGGAAATGGTCGGCTATACGTTAGATGATTCGTTGAAACTAATTGATAAACTATTGGAGCAAGACCTTGATTTTCTTGATCTGTCTTCAGCAGCCGGCGGCAATTTTGGTAAGGATGCCTATAAAGCAATGCCGCAAAAGGGTGATCATACAGAACCTGTCAGCTTAGTCATCAAGAATTTCGTTGGCGGCAGGGTTCCTGTAGTTATCTCAGGAACAATTCGTTCTGCTGCTGATGCACTGGATGCACTAAACTATGGTGATGTGGCTTCGATGGGGGTAGCGGCATTATCTGATCCAGACTTCAAAGAAAAGATTTTGGCGGACAAGGAAGAGACAATCCATATGAATGTCAAAGGACATACAGATGATCTGGAGTTGCCGGCTGGGTTGATCGAAGTTTATACTGCTGGCATCGGATTACCGCAGGTGGAAGGATTGATTGAGAAATAACGGTTATCATGTTGAAAGACTGATTAGACTATTATAGAAAAATAGACGAAATTGAAACACCATTACTTGCAAAGCGCAGCAATGGTGTTTTTGTTAAATAATTCATTTTGTACAAAAATTATAAATAAAAAATTTTATTCAAAATGTTTCGGAAGTCTTTATTATAGAATCAATAAATGATATAATAAAAAACGTTATTAAACGATAAAATATGTGTAAAGTTATAAATAACTCATTTTGTTAACTGAATATGTAGAAACTAATTTCTGAGGTATTTAGTACATAGAAGAAGGGGGCGTTTTGACTTATTTTTAGGGGTTTGGGAGAAAAAATATAAGGAGAAGCATTCAATTTGAATGTGTGGTGAAAAATGATTTCAGAAAAACAAAAACTAGCGATTGCTGCTTTAGCCGTATTATTGGTCGGTGAAGTCATTGCGGTGATTAGTATTGGTCTGATTTATTTCAATAAAGATTTTTTCGGCGAGCACATCGATATTATTCAGACATTTGTCAATGCGTCAACGGCTTTCTTTGGCTGCTTCTTTTCATTTTTAGCCGCATTGCTGATGTTTCAATATTTGAAATATCGTGAAACACAAAAGGAGATCAAGAAGACCACTCGTTTATTTAAGAAGTTGAAAAAGGAGTATGAAACAAATTATTCGGTTTTGGTGGAGCTAGGCGGAGAGATTACGAATGGATCAGCTGATTTAGCGAAACTGCTGCGTGAAAATCAAAAAGTACGTGATTTATTCGTATTGTCGGTTTATCGGTTGGATTTTGTCATGTATGACACCTATTATCATGATACTGATTGGCAGATGATTCGCGACGTTGATCGTGCCAGTGAGAGCTATCTTGAATTATTCGAGAAAAGTCATCAGGTTGAGTACCTTTGTCAGGCTATCGTTGAGAATAAGGTCAATTCAGAAGAAAGTTTGAGGCAGCTTCTAGTGCTGATCACGCAAAAAATCGGCGTACTACAGCAGCGCCAGCAAGCACTCTACTTAAAGGAACGGCCAATGGAGACAGATAGCGACTGTGAATATGCCGTTGAACCTGCTGGTGTTGAAATGGTTCAGGAATAAAAATGGACAAGAAACCTTTTGCCGAGGTTTCTTTTTTTTGTTTTTACCGGATCGGCCGCCTAGTTTACCGGAAGGGAAAATAGACTGTTTTCTTTGTAACAGATATTTTATTATAAGGATACAAAGGAGGGTGGCACATGTTTAAAGGGGTGAAGATCCAAATGGAGATCGAGGAAAGATGGACAGAGCCAGAGGTTCGAATTCGGGCAGCAGAAGAAGCCTTAGGCAATCAAATTGCCAGCCGATTAGAGGCTTATCAAGAGGAGCAGCTGGTAATCAAAGTAAAGGATGAATATATCCTATTGAATAAAGCGGAAATCATTTATCTGGAGGTGTTCAATAAGATCGTGACTTTATATACAGCGAATCAGGAGTATTCTTTTCGTAAGTCATTGGCTGCATTAAAGGAAGAGCTGCCCAGTGAACTATTCCTGCAGGTCTCAAAATCGGCTTTAGTCAATACGCGGGAAATCCAAAAGCTGGAGGTCGCTTTTTCCGGCAGTTTGTATGCTTATTTAAAGAATGGACAGAAAATCACTGTATCTCGTCGTTTCGTCGATCAGTTGAAACGTCATCTAGGTGTTTAGAGGAGGAATCAAAATGAAAAAAGTCGTTAAAATTTTAGCCCAATCAATTGGGATCGGCAGTGCCATCTGCATGCTGTTCGCATTTATTTTTTCCGATAGTGAGGTAAGAAAAATTGTTTTGAGCTTTGTCTTGTTATCAGTGGTGATCGGCTTGCTGAGCTTGATTTATAGTGTGAAGAAGCTGTCGATCTTGGCGCAAACATTGCTCCATGTAGGAGGAAGCTTTGCTGCCTTTATGATTGCAGCAAGGGTGAATGAGTGGTTCCCCTTTAACTGGCAGGTCATCCTATCGGCATCGCTGTCCTTTTTTGCTATTTTCTTTGCCATCTGGATTATTTACTATTTGAAATACAAGCGAGAAATCGAACGAATCAATCAGAAATTGCGATAATTTGAATTGCTTAGATAACGGGGATCAGAGTCAGCACAAAACCCAACAATTTGGCAAATTATCAAAAATAAGAAACGTGAAACATTGAACAATCATTTATAATAAATATAAGGGGAGATTGGTTTATATATAGAATTGTAGCTGTCACTAAGACCATTTTCTTGCAGCCACGCTGGACACTTGCTGGATTTTGAAGGTTCAACTGAGGGAAAAATTGACAAGAATTCTACTAGAAGCAACATAGCCAACTATTGCAGGCAGCGTCTGTTGTTCAACACTGTTTAGTGTGTTCTTTCTAGCGAGCCGCCTCTGTATAATTTATTTGAAGCAATGTTTTTTATAGAAGCCCTTTAAGGAAAACTATAGTAGAGCAGCAGCTAGAACTCTTGATCGAAAGATTCTTTCTAGCTGCTTTTTGAATTTTCGGTTTATTCACGATAATTATCATTTGAATTTAGATTTTGACGTGGTCGAATCAAATGTATATTATGATTGAAAGGGTGTTAATAAAAAGTGTAGATCTATGTGGGGACATAGGGAACGGGGGAAAAGTGATGGAAACAAAGAAAAGGTCTAAGAAAGAAAAGAAGTACGAGGTATTCGATGCTCTTTGTCAGGAAATGCAGGAAAAAAAGTATCATAAAAAGGATATCACCTTTTCAGCAAAGGAAGCGAGCACGCAGGGAATGTTGCTGCCGGTGCCATTTATCGTTTTAGTGGTAGTTGGTTATTTTTGGCGCTGGGGAGCAGATGCCACACCGCTTTGGGAAATCAATTTGTTCCTGTTTATTTCCCTATTTTTCTTATCTATTCCAATTCATGAATTGATCCATGGGCTGGCATGGTCGTATTATACGAAGAATAAGATGAAAAGCATTACCTTTGGCTTTAATGTCAAAGAACTGATGCCATATTGTCACTGTAAAGAAGCGTTAGAGGCAAAAGCCTATAAAATCGGTGTATTAGCGCCAGTTACTGTGTTGGGAGGCGGGTATTTTCTTCTATCCTTGTTGTATCCGAATACCGAGTTGATTTTACTTTCAGCTTTCAATATCTTCATGGCTGCTGGTGATTTTCTAATTTTTTGGGGTGCGCGTTCCATTCATGAGGGGCTAGTCATTGATCATCCAGAATTGCCGGGCTTTGTAGTATTTACTAAGGAAACGAACAAACAGGAGTCCTGAAATAGGAATCCTGTTTTTTTATCTTTTCAAATACATGCCTAGACTTTCTGGCGCGGTTTCGACAAAGCCAAACTGCTTATAAAGTGCATCTGCTGGGCAATCTGCAATCAAATTCACGTAAGCCTGTGGATCAATTTCATTGTCAATATGTGTCATCAGCAGCTGCATGATATTTTTTGCCAAACCTTTACCTTGTTCAGCAGGATGAATAGCGATATCAACAATTTGATACGCAGTACCACCATCGCCAATCAATCTTCCCATTCCGACAAGTTCTTGATTAGTGCTTTTTCTGATGACCACAGAATAGATGCTGTTGCTTAACCCAATCTTGCTAGCTTCCTTTCCTCGCTCAGATAATCCGCAAATCTTGCGTAGTGCAAGGTATTCATCCACTTCAGGGATATCAATTCTGATGATATAATTTTCTGAATTTTCCATGCCAAGCCTCCTTGAATGACAGTATAGAGTTATTCTACGCTATTTTTAATAGAAATAAAAAAATAAGATACGCAAAATGAATGGAAATTCTTCTTTCTTTTTTTTAATACAAAATGAGCAAAAAAAATATACTTTGAGACTCTCCAGTGTTCATAAGGATTCTGCTTTATGGAAGCATCTTAAAAAAATTTTGCTGTTTGACAGGAGTAAATCGATAGGATTATAGTCAAGGCGTGATCACAAACAAAGTAGAAGGAGGGAGAAGATGTCTGAAGTATTATATACACCTAGACAATTATTTTCACTGAAGAGAAAGACCTTAGAGAAGCGAACGAGAGCGTATTATGAAGAAACTCACGATGAAAAGACGACGATCCAGATTTTAGTCGCACTGCAGGTTCGCGATGAATTAGGAGAAGCCGACTTCTCATTTTTCATGAAAGATTTAGTCCATCATTTATTGTTTAAAACAAAATCAACGCGCGCTTTGCGCCGTTATCATATATATTTCCAAAATTATTTTGATAAAAAGGAATGGAAGCAGCTGACATCTCGTTTGTTCGCGATAACCACTTATGTAGCTGAAACGGTCAAAAAATTATTTACACAATTTATCAAAGGCCCTTTAGAAGGATTGGTAGAATCTTGACGTTAACCACGTATAAAAAAATGAAAGGAGTTAGTGATGTTAAGTATAGTCGCAACATTTGAAAATGGTGCAGGAAAAAATCGGCGACTGCGTATAAATGACGTCGATCCTAATAAGACGGCTGAAGAAATAAAAACATCGTTAGAAAAATTGACAACAGTCAGTCTATTTGAAAAAAACGGTATTAATCTATACCAAGAAGTAGTCGGAGCAAAATTTATTGATAAGATCGAGACGCTGATTTTTGATAAAAAGACCGACACAACATCAGAGCCGATTTCAGATAAGCGGATCGATGAACAGCCAGCTGAGGGATTAATGATCGATCCGCAAGAATTGATCGTTGAGGAGAAAATGCTTCAACCAGGTGTTCTGATGCAGCGCTTTGAGTTACCAGAAGGGCTTGAGCCTGACGAAATGAGTGAGCAGCAGGCCTTGTCACTAATAATGGCAATCATGCCTGAGGGTGGTAAGCTGGAAGATATCAGCTTTGAAGAAGGAAGCAGTCCAGCGAGATTTCAATTGATCGTGAATCTCAAAAACCAGAAATAGCGGCTAAATCGATTGAAAAGCTAAAAAAAGCAAATCATTAGGAAAAAACTGATTTGCTTAAATGAAGGCCCTTTATTTATAATCGCTTAATTTGCCGTCATCATCCCAAGCACCAAAAAGCTTATTTGCTTTAGTGTTGACCAGTAATTTTTCTAAGCGTTGTTCAAAGAGTTTGTTATCTGAGCCGTAACGCTGGATATTATCGATCTTAATTCTTTGATAAAGCTTGGGAAACGCTGAAAAATTTTGCTGGATTTCTGGATCAGCGGCGAGTCTTTCCAGAATGGTTGAATCTATCACAAAATTTTCTGGTGACAGATCAGGTAAGGCTGCGCGACCTAAATCAGTCATTAAATTCAAGGCTATGAGACGACGGGCTCGTTCTTTATTTAATTCAGTCCATTGACTTTTTTTAGTTCTAGGGGATAACCGTTGAGCGGTTGCTGTATCGGAAAGCTTCTTTTTTGTGCTGTCGATCCAGCCGAAACAAAGGGCTTCCTCCACGATATCTAAATAGGTCAAATTGGATTGCTCGCGATCAATCACGATCCAAGCAACATTCAATATTTCTGCATTTTTAGTTAACCAATCCCTCAGTTCCTGCCGATTCTGAGGTATAAATAGATGTGTCATTTCCAAAGTTTTCACCTGCTTTCAGTTTATGGAGCGGACGCGCTCTCCTGCAGCAGGAAGCTGACTTTTGACAAGCTCCCACGAGTAACCATTGTATGTTTCATAGGCATCAAACACGAAGGGCAATCCGTTTGCTGTTTCGATTATAGCAGAATCCATCAGCTGAAAATGCAGATGAGGTTCAGTGGAATTTCCTGAATGTCCGACATTACCAAGGTAGGTCCCTTGTTGAATCGAGCTGCCTTCAGTAACAGCGATTGAATCTTTTTGTAAATGGCAAAAAGCTGCATAGATTCCTGTGGCTTGTTTGATGACGACGTAATTTCCTGCAATTGCCTCGAATCCGTCTTTTTCTGGATTGAAAAAAAGTGAGTGGCGAATCGCTGTCGTTTGATCGTGAATCCAAGAGGCCTTATCCCCATCAAAGGTGTTGTTTTTCAGCGTGACGATTTCACCGTCAAAAGGGGCGTAGACAGGTTGGCCAAAGCAGTAATATTTGTCCAGTGAAATTCCGGTAAAAAGATAATCCGCTGATTTTGCCGTATGAGAGCTGCCTGTTGGATCCTTTTGAATAAAATCAAAGGCATACCGCAGTCCAAAGCGATCTGTTCCATGGCTTGGAACGCGATCAACCGGGCTTGTTTCCGTGTACCATTCACCGCGTAAAGGAAACGCAATGGTGTGCGTTGCTTTTTCCATTGAAAAACCTTCTTTCTGTAGAGGGGGACTTTTTGCTGTTTCTTGTGAGAAAACCAGCAATAAAATCAAAGAACATCCAATTAAAATCAGGATTCGTTTCATGCAACCTCCTACAATTATTCCTCGTAGAAAACCCTTCTTAGGTCTTCAAGATACTCTGCCAACTTAACGCTGATCGCCTGGTAGTCGATATTTTTGTACTCAGTATTTTTCAGTTCTGCAAGAATTTCAGTTGTAAAACCACTATTCCCCCAAAGAATCAATTGTTTACAGCGATCAATATTGAGATCTTTACGGAATTTTGACTCATCAATATTTTTAAATAATTCCTCTGCACAAGGTAATTGTTTTTGTGTCGCTATCTCAGCTAGTTTTTGATTAATTGTTGTGGATTTTGTTTCGATTCTCAAATCAGTAAAGTCAAATATCCAAGGATTTTTTTTCATTAGTTCAATCTGCAAGGAATAGGATTGCAACAACCGTTTGAAAATATCTTTTTCCTCTAAATCTATCTTATTTAAATAGTCATCTTCAATAGTTCTTCCGCAATAATCCAACAGAAGCAAAAGCAGTTCCTTTTTGCTTTTTACATAGTGGAACATCAAGGCCTTCGACATACCAGCTGCTTTTGCGATCCGATTAGTAGACGCTTCGTCATATCCTCTTTGAGAGAATTCCCTTAAAGCCGCATTAATTATTCCTTGAATCTTTGGCTCTTCTAAATTAATTTTAGTCAACGGGTTCACTCCTTTACCTGTTAGGTCAATTAGAGTGTAACAATGTTTACCTGATAGGTCAATGAGGTGGTTATAAAAGAACCAACAACAGAATTTGTTATTGGTCCTGACTTAATAATACGAAACAATTTTTGTTGCTGAAATAATCCAAGTAACTCCATACATATCCTCCACACAGCCGCTGACACTATTATCGTCGGGCGGGGGATTGGTTCCTAATGGACCAATAACTACTCCCGCTTCAGCTAGTTTTGAAAAGATTTTTTGTGCAGTCTCTTCATTTGGTAAATGAGCTTGAATTGACACATTCCCACCTTTTTCAACCGTTGATATAGAATCAGCACCACTGATTCCACCTAGTTTAGGCAGGAGTAATTGTCCATGCATGACTTTTGATTTCAGCTCCTCACTTATAGGCATCTCAGTATTTTCAGGAATATCGCCATACATTGATAGGTGTTGTATTTCTCCATTAAAAATTTCCGCATACCGCAAAAATGCATCTTTACAGGTGCCATTGAATCGTACATAAGGCATTAACATAGGATCGCTCCCCTTTTTCTGATTTCATTTCTATACTTGAGAGTATACCTTCACAATTTATAGGGGTCATTGTAAAAAATCGACATTTTTTCTAGATATTCTTTTGGAGTGATGTCATAGATGTCAGTAAAGTCACGAATAAAATGAGCATAATCATGATGACCGGTTTGTTCAAATAGAAGGGAGGCAGGGGTAGAAGCACTCAATAAATCAGTCGCCTTTTTCAGACGAATGATACGTGAGCAGGTCTTTATCTTCGCACCACTGTATTTCAGGAATAAGCGGTTCAGATGTTTTTCACTATAATAAGTCTCGTTTGCCAGATCCTTCACACGAATAGCGCCATTACATCCAAGGAGCCTATTAAAGGCGATCAAGAAATTAGGATTGATCTTAACCGTATGGATTCGTGCCAAAAAGATCGCATCAAGCTTATCGGTCAATGCAAGGATGTCGTTTGCGGTGTAGTAAGCTTCAGCGATTTGCTGGTAGAGGAGCGGATCCAAATCTTCAAAAAGAAAGCCCTCATTTGTTAAAAGCTTCTGGTCAATTTGGATGAACGGATAGAGTCCAGCAGCATGAAATTCAATGAGAAACATGAAATCAAATTGACGCGCGTAATCAGCTATTTCGACTGGTCGAGTGTTGACTCCTCGTAGTCCGGCGGTAAATTGGCCGTTCTGAAATGTACAAATGAGTGACGTGCTGATAGTAGGCAGTATGGTTTGCTGAACAGACATGTTACTGGGATTTGTGAATGTGTAGTTGGCAATATAGGGACGTAATAAGTGGTGGGGAGCGATGACGATGTTGTTTTGATTGATCTTTGGCAAAGGACATTGATAGATGCTGTTTTGGTTAAGCATGGAATCCTCCTTTTCAATATGCTTTTAAAAGACTGTTTTTACACTTTCGATCCATTTCTCAATGGCTTCGATTAGAAGAAGCTGCTGATGCATGATTGCTTTTCCAGTTTCAGGTAGAGCAGTTGCTTTTGACTCATCTGCCATGCTGTCCTTCAGCTTTTTTTTCATTTTTGCAGTATTGGCTTCGATAATACTGACACAGGCTTTTTGATCAGCGGGTGCTAAACTGTCTAGATTCAATATGACAGCATTAAAATCTAAAAAGATATTGATCGGACGGGCAGCGATTCCCAGCATTAATTTCTCGAATTCCATTTGTCCTTTTTTGGTTAACGAGTAGACGGCTTTTTCCGGCATCTTGCCATTTTTTTTCAAGGTGCTTTTGACATAACCTTGCTTTTCTAATTGCAGCATCTTTTTATAGATTGTCGGAGTGCTTACCTTTACCCATTGAGTGATGTTTCGATAGTCGATCAATTTTTGAATATCATAGGCGCTCAGTGCCTCTTTTTTTAAGATTCCCAGAACAATTAAATCAATCGTCCGCATTGTAAAAACCTTCTTTCTAGCGTATTTTTATATACTATATTAATCAGTGGTCGTTTTTATACTACTCTAATATATAGTAGTTTGTTTTTGTCTACCGGTCAAGTTTGAAAAGAAGCATTTCCAGCGCATCCATTCTTTGAAATGAACTCAAAAAAGCCAGCGCTTCGTTCAAGAAGCACTGGCTTAGTTTCTTATTTTCCATCTAGCTTTTTCTTCAAGTTCCTGTTTCTGTTATACATGAAGATCACGGCAGCTAGTAGAAGGAGGATCACTGCAAGTCCGATCCAGATCCAAGGATTTATGGCTTTCTTTTTGATCGTGACATCCTTTTTGTTGTAATCCTCAGCTTTTTCTTGATCAATAGTGAAAGTTGGATTGCCGGTCCATTTCTGATCGCCAGAACGAATGGTCATGTTGACTGAATATCGTCCTGGCGAAAATTCTGTGTTGTTCATTTGAATCAAGTAGTTCATTCGTGAGCTTGGTGCCAAGGTTAATTGTTCTTTTTTATCTTTTACAATGCTTTTACCGTTTTTTTTCACTTCATAAGTGAGTGTAACGTCTTTAACATAGACAGCTTTTTCATTATCAACAGTCACGGCTATCGCATTGCGGCTGTTGGCTTGAGTAGATTTAGCTTTGGTAATTTTCAAAACGGGTTTTACTTCGTCCGTCTTATTTTGCAGCAAGACGGCGATCTCTCGTGAAAACACATTTCTGATATTACCATCGACTTTTCCGGTGGATAGCTGTTCTAAATATAGACCGCCGGCTAAAACTCCCTCAAATTCTTTGTCCGGCATTTTGACGTCTAGATAGATATCCTTTGATTCATTAGCTGCCAAGGCTATTTCCTGACTGCTTAGTTTGACGAAATCGGTAATACTAGGTCCGAAATTACTCTCATCTTTATTCATTCCCGAGTATTCCACGACACCCAAGCTGTTGGTGACAGCGCGATTGAATGAGGCCTTCAGCTTGATTGGCTGATCTGTTCGATTGGTCAGAGTGACCGTCAAACGTTCGGCTTCATTTGGCTGGTATTGCAAATCATAATAAAGCTGTTTTTTATCAATTTGGTGCTCCGATGGGTGGATCACTGCATCGAAGGTATCCAACGACTCTCCATGAGCAACAATTGGTAAAAATGAAAAAGCTAAAATGAGGAGCGTCCCTCGTATAAATGATTTCAATTGTTTCTTCCGCATTTTCTAGCTCCTTTACTTCAATTGTATTTTCCGCGTAATGGAAGAGTCTCTCTCAATTTTCTTGTTCCCCTTTTATATAAGTCAAAGGACGGAATCATAGTCGAACAGCCTATAGCCGCTTTCACAGTAAGCGAGGCTGGTGACGGGGTTCCATCCTAGTTTTTTAGCTAGGTGTTGCTGAGAAGGTCCAGACTAAAGTTGTTTGATATTGTGCTTGCTGCTTAGCAGTGTTTTTCGGCACATTCAATTCGAATTTAGTGATCGGCAAAGCTGTTTCACCAGCTCCTTCATTGGTTTGCGCCGTTAGAACGGAGACTGTTTGATTAACAAGTAAAGCTGTCTTAGCGCCATTTGCGATACGTGTACCAGTTGGAGCAGCGTTTACATTGTTCGTCAAAGTGCCTACTGTGAAGCTCAATTCAGCCCCTGTTAATGGCGTCGAATTAGCAGTGAACTGGGTAGGTTCGTTTACTTTGACTGACCAGCCTGTGCCGGTACCGCCGCGGTTATCACTAACTGCGATTTGACCGGTGGTAACAGGAGAAGTTTGTACGCCATCAGAAGTTGCTGTCCAGGTTTCATCTGCGGTTGTTTGAATCGCATGTGAACCGAAATTTAAATTTTTAGGCAGTGAAGCACTTGCATTTCCAGGGACTTGAGGGTCAAAGGTAATACCGCCATCGGTATAATCGACAGTACCAGTAGTATCTACAGCGTGAGCACCAGTTGAAAAGGCAAATAGGCTGCCGGCAAAAAGTCCGGCTATGAGTAAAGCAGCTTGTTTTTTCATTCGTTTTTCCTCCTATTTTTGCTGATCCGCCATCCTAAAAAAGCAATTGCGAGAATCAAAAGTCCAATGACAACTAAAAAAGTGTTTCGTTGATCATTTGTTTGCAGAAATCGTGTGATGCCTGAGCGTGAGCTGTCGTCTCGATTGTTCATCGAAGCGGGGGTGTTTTTGTGAGACGTTACTTCCTTCATGGTGCTGGAAGTAAGAGAATCACTGGTAGTGCTGCTTTCTTGTGTTTCTGAAGTGGAGCTGCTGCTTGTTGCGGTACTGCTTTCGTAATAGTACTGAACCTCGCCATTCGTAACGGCGGCTTCGGCCTGTGAAGAAAGAACAACGAAGAGCGACAGAAAACTCAAGATAACTATTATCTGATTCTTCAATTGTCTCCCCCTTTCTCAGTCCTTAGTGAAAAAATAAGCGGTTCCTTTCTGCGCAGAAAAGAGTTTGAATCTATGGAGGGATTATATAATCAGTATCAAAAAAAACGTTACCAAAGTGCTCATCGTTTCTTCACAGTTAAGCAAAATATTTTTCACATTTTAAAACGCTGTGTTTAATGAAGGGAGAAAGCAAAGGAATAAACGGTACTTTTACGCCGAAACGCCAGGAAATTTTACGAAGAAGGAACCATTTTTTTATAAAGAGCGGCAAGTAATCGATTATTTTCTCGCAAAGGAAAATTTTGACGGGCAAGTAGATTGGAAGATAGAGGGGGAAGAACTATGAAAAGAAAACGAGCACGTTTATTTCAAAAGATTTGGATCATCGGATCCGCCTTGTTTCTATTTTTAACAAGTTCCAACATGATCGTAAGTGCAGTTTCCGTTGACTTATTTGCTGCTACTCAGGTGAACAATAACAGTGGAACTACCGCGGCATCACCTTATCTAAATGTCAGCCAAAAACCAGTAAACTTTACTATCAATGGAACTACGACTGGGGTCGGATTGATCAAAACAGGAAAAAAATATGCCTTGATCTCAGTTCCGTCACAGCTTTCAGGAAAGGTCACACCCAATGGCAGCTCCACAGTGACCACCTCTGTGACGATACCATTAGCAGACTTGCCGATTGGAGGCCTGTTGACTTTATTAACTACCCTAGTTTCTACTATTAATACACTGCTGCCGTTGAACCCTTCATTGCAGGCACCCTTGAATAGTCTCAACCAAGCGATCAGCAATTTGAAAAATGAAAATTATGGCAATCAGAATCTGTCGGTAGCGACCGAGCAATTATCCGCCACTCTGCTGGGCGTGAATATCAGCCAAGGGCTGCTGCCAATTTTGACTAGTACCTTGTCTAACCGCCTGACGGATCTGAATAATGTGCTTAATACACTTCCTCTCGGTTTGATTGGTGTGATTCTTACACAGGTATTATCCAGTGTTAACGGATTAATCACTGCTTTGGGAAATCCGAATTCAACGATCAGTACGAACCTTGTTTCAGCTTCGATTCTAGGATCAACGAATGTTTCTATGCCGACTTTTGTTACCAGTCCCACCGGGCTGACACAGAATTATGCGGCAGCGATTCGCGGCGGGATCGTTCAAACAGATGATCTGACGATTCAATTATTAAGTAACTTTGGCGGCAACACGACTATTTATTTTGGTGCTGGAGAGCTGGCGATGAAAAGTGAATTGCTGCCGACTAATTTGAATTTTGGGACCCATCAAGTTCAAACTAAAATAGATGAAACATGGAAAGCCTATATCGGCGGCAATAGTGCGAACCCGCTTCAAACTGGAACGATCCGAATCGACGACACTCGTACCACAGCAAAAGCATGGCAATTGAAGGTTGCTCAAGCGAACAACTGGACGAGTGGCCAGAAGAGCTTGTCCAATGCTCGTCTTGATATTGCTTTAGGTGCTTTAAATACAAATTTTCAAAATTACTTCGCCGTTGATAATCAGACCATCCAGATGAGTCCAAGCAATCAGGTCACATTAATGTCTCTTAGTAATACGACAGCTGCGGGTTATGTTGAGCTGCCCTTGAATCAATTCCAGCTCTTTGTACCGAAAAATACACCAAGACAAACAGGCAGCTATCAAACGACCTTGCAGTGGACGATCTCTAATACACCTTAAGTTCTGATTTTTTTGGAAAGTGCCGGTCAGGCACTTTTTTTTGTGACTTTGTGAAAACTAATTACATTTGTTTTTCACTGTGCTATCATAAACATAGAAGTACACTGAGGAAATCATAAGTGAAGTTTGTGAATCATTTTGTGAAAATAATTCTGTTGAACGAGTTGGGCAGCGAATGTCTAGATCCATTTTTTATCCTACTTTTTCATTTGTTAATTGAAAAAGAGGGTCGCAAAGTGAGAATAAAACCGAATGATTTTGCTGGATCACAGAGGAGGTTCGTCTATGAGTACAATAACAAAAGCAATCGCAAAATTTAAAGGAGGTGTCAAAGTCCCCCATAATAAAAACACGGCAGAATATGAAAGCGTTTTTATGGAGCCGCCTAAAATCGTGACGATTCCAATGCAGCAGCATATTGGCGGAGTCTGTACGCCGACTGTCAAGAAGGGAGACATCGTTACGGTTGGACAAATAATCGGCGATTCGGAGGCTTTTGTCTCGGCACCGATCCATGCATCCGTTTCTGGCAAGGTAAAAGGAATCAAACCAGTTTTGATGGCCAATGGTCAAATGTGTGATGCGGTTCATATCGCGAGCGACGGATTGCCGGTAGAATTTCCTGAACCAAGGCCGGTGGAGATCCATTCAAAAGAAGCCCTTTTAAAGGCCGCAAGAGATAGCGGCATCGTAGGGATCGGCGGAGCAGGTTTTCCTTTACATGTGAAGCTGAATGTCAAAGAGGAGACCCCCATCGATACATTAGTCATCAATGGGGCTGAATGTGAGCCCTTTATTACCTCCGATTATCGTGAGAGCTTGGAATATCCAGAGCGTATTATTGCGGGGATGCAGGTGGTAATGAAGCATTTGAATATTGCTCATGGGGTCGTTGGGATCGAAAGCAACAAGCCTAAAGGATTAAAAAGATTACGGGAGCATTTGAATGAATTGGCTGATCTTGATCCGCGAATTGATGTGATGGAGATTCCATCATTGTATCCGCAAGGAGCAGAAAAAATGCTTGTTTATGCGACGACAGGCCGAAAAATTCCACCAGGCAAACTGCCATCTGAGGTGGGATGCCTGATTACGAATATCTCAACGATTTCTCTTTTACAGCGTTACATTGAGATCGGCATGCCGCTGACGCATAAAAGAATAACGGTAGATGGAAATATTGCACAGCCGAAAAATGTGGTAGTACCTGTCGGAACACCGATTGGAGAGGTCATAAAATTTTGTGGCGGCTTGATTGATGAGCCTAGCAAGATAATTTTAGGCGGACCTATGATGGGAATCGCGCAATTTTCAACGGAGCTGCCGATTACTAAGCAAACGAATGCGATTACGATTTTATCTAAAGCTCAAAGCCTGCCGGAAGAGTCGCCTTGCATTCGCTGCGGACGTTGTGTAGAAGCCTGTCCGATGTCATTATTACCCGTACAGATCGAACGCTGTACTCGTAATAACGATACAGCAGGATTAAAAAAATTGAATGTATCCGCGTGTATGGAGTGCGGCTGCTGTGCGTTTGTGTGTCCTGCTGGCCGCCGACTGGTTCAATCTATGAAACGCGCAAAACAGCTAGAAAGGGAGGCTGCTCAATGAACAAATTACCTGTTTCCATTTCGCCCCATCTACACAGCGGCCATAGCAGCCGCGGTATTATGCTGGATGTGATCATTGCCTTGATTCCAGCAGTTATCGCTTCGACTGTTATATTTGGTTTTCGTGCTCTTATCTTGATTTTAGTAACTGTCGCTGCCTGTGTGATCAGCGAGTATGTAACGAGAAAAGTTTTAAAACGGCCAGATACGATCCATAATTTGACGGCAGTCGTCACAGGTCTGCTGCTGGCCTTGAATCTGCCAGTTACGCTGCCTTTTTGGATGGCTATTTTAGGCGGTGTGATCGCGATTGTTATCGTAAAGGAATTTTTTGGCGGTGTCGGTCAAAACTTTGTTAACCCGGCTATTACTGCCCGCATTATTTTGATGATGTCATTTGCTTCTCAGATGACCACCTGGCAGCCGCCGCTAAATTATTACATGTTTCGCCCCGATGTTATTTCATCGGCAACCTATTTTTCAGCCTCTCAAACGGGACAGAAAATCCCTTCACTATTAGATATGTTTTTAGGAATCAGGGCAGGCAGCTTAGGTGAGACGTGTGCTCTGGCTTTACTGATCGGCGGTGCCTACTTGGTTGTCAGAAAAGTAATCTCACCGATCATTCCGCTTTGTTTTATCGGGACGGTAGTCATTTTTTCTACCCTGCTAGGCGGAAATCCCTTATATCAAATGATGTCTGGCGGCTTATTGTTAGGAGCTATTTTCATGGCGACGGATTACACGACGTCACCGATTACGAAAAAGGGTAAGATCATCTTTGGTATCGGCTGCGGAATCGTCACCGTTTTGATTCGCTTTTTTGCCGCACTGCCAGAAGGTGTCTCATATGCCATTTTGCTGATGAATATTCTTGTTCCGCATATTGAGAATTTGACGATCCCGAAAGTCTTTGGTGAGGGGGCGAAGGTAGAATGAAACGTTCAAGCTCCAAAGTAATTTTTACAGATGCACTTTGCTTGTTTATCATTTGTTTGGTGATTACTTTCGCGGTAGCAGGGACACGCGCGGTGTTCAAGGATCGTATCGCAAAACAAGAGTGGAAGCAGACTCAAAGCGTGATGAGCCAGCTGATCAAGGCGGATGATTTTCAAGAAATCAAAATGGCGGGAGAAAATCAAGGCTACCAAGCATTGGATACGACCGGCAAAACACTCGGGTATCTGTTTGTAACCAAAACCTATGGTTACGGCAGCGATGTGAGTGTTATGAGTGCAGTCAAGGATGGAAAAGTCGTCGGTGTGAATGTTCTAGATGCTTCGAATGAAACGCCGGGACTTGGGCAAAATGTCACGAAAAAAGAATTTGTGGATCAGTTTTCTGGGCTCAACGAGTCACTGGAAATCGTCAAGAGTAAGCCTTCGAGTAAAAATCAAGTTGAAGCGGTAACGGGAGCGACAAAATCTTCCAAAGCCGTAGCTGCATCAGTCAAAGAAGCGCTTGCACTTTTTGAGCAAGTCGCCAAAACAGAGAAATAGGAGGGGAAAGCGATGGAAAAAGAGAAAGTATCTGCAATTTTTAGTAAAGGCTTGATCAAAGAAAATCCCGTCCTGCGTCTCATGTTAGGGACCTGTCCCACTTTGGCGGTTACTACCTCGGCAATTAACGGTATAGGAATGGGAATCGCAGCGACAGTCGTTCTTTTAGGTTCCAATGTCGTGATCTCGCTTTTGCGCAAAGTGATTCCTGATCGTGTCAGAATTCCGGCCTTTATCACCATCATAGCTGGCTTTGTGACGGTGGTTCAATTAGTCGTCAAAGCGTTGGCTCCAGCATTAGATTCAACATTAGGGATTTACTTGCCCTTGATCGTAGTGAATTGTATTATTCTTGGACGCGCAGAGGCCTATGCTAAGGATCATACAGTTCTCCATTCTGCTTTGGATGGTCTAGGTATGGGTGTCGGTTTCACCATGGCGCTGCTTTGCATGGGGGGGATTCGTGAGTTATTTGGAAGCGGGACCTTGTTTGGTTTTCCAATAACATCTGGTGTTGTTCCTCCGATGACGATCATGCTGTTGCCGCCAGGAGGGTTCTTCGTCTTTGGAATGCTAGTCATGCTGGCTAATAAATTAAGCGACCGCAAGACTAAAGAAATCGATTGTACCGCTTGTCCAATCGCTGAGGCCTGTACGACAGTTTGTGATGAAAAGGCAGGTGATCAGTAATGCAGATTTTTGTAACGATTATAGTCGCGGGAATCTTGACGGATAATTTTGTTTTGTCTCAGTTTTTAGGGATTTGTCCGTTTCTAGGCGTATCAAAGAAATTGGATACGGCAGTCGGGATGTCATTAGCCGTAACGTTCGTTATGGTATTAGCGACATTGGTTACTTATCCGATCTATGATTCACTGCTGGTTCCATTGGGATTGGATTATTTGCAGACGATCGTCTTTATATTAACAATTGCTGCATTGGTGCAATTGGTAGAGGTTGTAATGAAACGCTATATGACACCTTTATACAATGCATTAGGAATTTATTTGCCGCTCATCACTACGAATTGTGCGGTATTAGGGGTAACGATCCTGAACTTTTCAAAAAATTATACCTTTATGCAATCGATGGTCAATTCATTTGCGGCAGGTATCGGTTTCTTAGTAGCTATGGTAATCTTCGCTGGTGTGCGGGGGCGCTTAGAAGGAAATGACATACCTGAGTCGCTTCAAGGCTTGCCAATCACTTTGATTGCTGCAGCAATTGTCTCATTATCGTTTCTTGGATTTGCCGGCTTGGCAGAAGGATTATTCCAATAGGGGGTGGGAAAAATGACAGATATCATGATACCCATTGGCATTGTTAGCGGTATGGGGTTGATCGCAGGCGTCATTCTTTCACTCGCGACGATCATCTTTCATAAACCCGTTGATGAAAAAGAAGAAGCACTGCGAGATGCACTGCCGGGAATCAATTGCGGTGCCTGCGGTTTTTCTGGTTGTGACGGGTATGCAAAAGCAATGGCAGAAGGAACTGCTGGGGCAACCAATTGTACACCAGGCGGGGCATCCACACGTCAAACACTGTCAGAGATTTTAGGTGTTGAAGTAGGCGATGTAGAGCAAGTCGCAGCATTCGTGCGTTGCAATGGGACGTGCGAGTTTACCAATAGTAAAATGGATTATGCCGGAACCACCACATGTTATGGAGCAAATCAGCTCTTTGGCGGTCCTCAGGATTGTCGTTTTGGTTGTATGGGATTTGGGGATTGTGAGGCAGTTTGTGAGTATGACGCACTGCACATCGTTGATGGTGTCGCTAAGGTTGATCCCGATAAATGTGTTGGATGCTTGAAATGTATCACTGCTTGTCCAAAAAATCTAATTAAGATGCTGCCGGCGGAAAACACCTCGATCGTGGCATGTTCGAATCAGGACAAAGGCGGTGGCGTTCGTAAAATTTGCGATGTTGGCTGCATTACCTGCAATCGCTGTGTGAAGACCTGTCCGCAAAAAGCAATCAAAATGGAAAACAATGTGGCGGTGATCGATCCAGAGTTATGTATTAATTGCGGCGATTGTGTAGAGGCCTGTCCGCAAAATTGTATTTTGAAGATGCCAGTAAAAGAAAAAGTTCCAAGCTGAGTTTTTAAACTAGCAGGAAGCCCTTTCAAATTTTGTGCTATCATTATATGAAAAGGGCAGGTGTTGAAATGAAATTATTAGTGACAGAAAATTACGAAACCTTGAGTCAACTAACGGCGGATATAATTTTAATGAAATGGGCGGAAAATCGGCGAGTGAACTTAGCTTTGACTGCGGGTTCTTCTCCAAAACGTGCTTACGAAATTTTAAGTACTCGCTTAAAGACTGTGGCGTTTGATCAAAGCTTGGCGCATTTCTATAACTTTGATGAAATTACTTTAAAGGGTCAAGATTATGGTTTGACGATGCAGGCATTACATGAAGAGCTTCATCAGCCATTAGGGATTAAAGAAGAAAATATTGACGTTTTAAATGCAGAAAATTATCAGACATTTGATCGAAAGATTGCTGAGGATGGAGGTTTGGATCTTGTTTTGATGGGAATCGGAAGCGATGGTCATTTCTGCGGGAACATGCCAGAGTTCACCTCCTTTGATTACGGAGTATATCGTGTGCCGATCGAGCCGGAGGATGCATTGTATAAATTGATTGATGAATCAAGCCCTTATACTCCGGGAAAAGAGATGGTAACCTTTGGTCCGCAAACGGTTTTAGCTGCGAAAGAGTTAGTTCTGATTGCAAATGGGGAAAAGAAGGCAGCAATTATCAAGCAAGCACTGGAGGGGCCCATCACAGAGGATATCCCAGCCTCCGTTTTGCGTTTGCATCCTAATTTAACAGTGATTTTAGACAAAGCTGCGGCAAGTCAACTAGCTTAATAACAAGAACAGGACTGAGAAACAATATCTCAGTCCTGTTTGTTATTTTGAGACACAGACTCTAGATAGACGGTGCTAAAAAGCTGAATGAGCGAGTCTGTTTAATTAGCTGATCAGCTTTGCAGCTTCTTCATCAGCAAGAACGGTAATAGTTGAATGCCTTCTTAAAATGGAAGCTGGACATGCTTCTGTCAATGGCCCCTTCAGCATTTTTGCTAGAGCTTCCGCTTTGTTACTGCCATGAACGATTAGTAGAATCTCCTTTGCTTTTAGCACACTCAATGGCCCCATGGTAACGAAGGATCTGGGAACGGCTTGACCATACTTACTATAGATGTCAGCAAAAACATCATACCAAGGATATTCAGGCTTGATTTCTACTTCATAAGACAAACTGTCAAAGCTTGTAGACTGTGGCATGTTTCCACAAAAGTGCCCATCGCTCCCGAGGCCTAAAACTATTAAATCAAGTCCCCCAGCTTCCTCGATTTGTTGGTCAAATGATGCGTAATTTTCCTTCGTTATTTCATGAATGTTTTCTTCTTTGATAGTTGCTGGAACACAGAATTTCTCTTTTAGCTCGTTATATGTCGTTGTGTGATCAGAATTTTCAAGCGGTCCGCCGTCAGAAGTATAAACATGAAAGTTCGAACAGTCCGTGGATTCCCGTAGGTGCTCAATCACTAATTCGTAGATTCTGCTGGGAACGGAGTTAGTCGTAAAAGCGCAGTTCACGCGATGGTTACTGTTCATTTTTTCCAGAATGGCAGTTGCTGCCAGTATGCACATTGCATCCTGTGTTTTTACAGTCGTGATTTTCATCGAATTACCCTCATTTCTAGTATATTTTACTCAGCTCTAAAGCATTTATTGACTATTTTAGGTAAAGTGCGACATAGAAAAATTTGATACCAGTAGTGACAACGAGAGGAATCAAAGTGTCTGTTTGTTTGGCGGCGTATGATAAAAAGTGCATCCATTTTTAAACGTAAAAAGAAATGATTGATCGAGACTACTCCTCAAAACAACCATAACATGAATATCTTTTATGTAAAGATACTAAAAAAACGTGTTGGCCCATAATTTTTATGGATCCACACGTTTTTTAGTATTGAATCTAAAGCATCCATTTTTAGGCGTTCTCTTCAATCTCTTCCTCTTCGACTGTTTCGAAATATTTGGAATGAATAATGATTAATACGATTCCGATAAAGACCATCACACTGGCAAAATAGAAGGTATAATTACCGCCAAATTTTGCACCGATCAAACCAGCAACGAACGGAGCAAGCGAACCACCAAAGAAGCGTACAAAGCTGTAAGTTGAAGAAGCGATGCTGCGTTTGATTCCAGGGATTTCCATGGCGATCGTAGTCATCAATGTATTAATGATCCCTTGGAAAAATCCAGCGACGATCAAAGCAGCTGCTACGAGTGCAGGCTGATCGGCATTGATTCCCATTAACAATAAGCAAACAATGAATCCAATAAAACCGATCATTAGGGTATAAAAAGTGCCGATCCTTCTCTCAAAACGCGTTGCTAAGAAAATCGAAGAAATCGCTAATAGGATTCCCCAGCCGAAGAAGGTCATGCCGATTTCCATTTCTGAAAAGTTTGGCATTAAGAAGGGGGCATAGGCCAGTAAAGTAAAGAAACCAAAATTATAAAGTAATGCAATCAAACCCACGGAACGCAATTTATGATTTTTCAACGCCTTGATCCCAGCAAAAAAATCGATTTTTTCTTTTTTGCCTGCGGGTTCCTTGAACATAATTAAAATCGACAAAAATGAAATCAGCATCAAAACAGATACGCCTGCAAATGGCAATCGCCAAGAGATAGAACCAAGCGATCCCCCAACGAGCGGTCCAATCGACATACCCAATCCCATAGCGGCTTCATAAAGCATAATCGATTTCTCTGTTTGACCAATCAACACACTGACGATCGCCGATAACGCTGTTGAAATAAAGAGCGCATTTCCTAATCCCCAGCCAGCTCTGAAATAAATCAGTGCGTCAATCGTATTTGACAGTCCAGCGAAAAGCGCAAATAAAATAATAATAAATAATCCTACCATCAAAGTTTTCTTCGTACCAATTCGGCTAGAAACAAAACCAGTGAATAACATGACGATCCCCGTCACCATCATATAGCTTGTAAATAATAGCGTCGTTTGCTCAGGTGTTGCCTGTAAAGATTTGGCGATCGAATTTAAAATAGGATCCACCAGTCCGATCCCCATGAAGGCGATCATGCAAGCAAAGGCAACAACATATGCTGCTTTGCTATTTTCTTTTTCCGTTACTAAGTTTCCGTTTAAATTTTCCATGTAAACCACCACTTTCCATTCAACAGTTTAATCATAAATTATTTTTATGTCAATATTTACATAAATAAATTTACACATATTTTCTTCAAAAAAAGAAACAGACCCTAAATGATCTGTTTCTTGCCATTATTCCTTGAAGTAGTCATCGATTTTTTCTTCTGCCCATGCACACCAAGCGAGCTCTTCCTTACATAGACGGATTTTTCGTTCAAGAATCAGCTCGCGACCAAAATTTTTTCGCCGCTCCTCTTCGCTTGATTCAGTGACACCATCTAAGACCTTGGAATATTCGCTGAGTTGTTCCTGAAAATATTGTTTTCGTTCCATGATTAAAAATTTTGAAGTATCTCGATCCAGAGCAGAGATGGTAAACACCTTCGCTAGGAACTCATCTTTCTGAGAAGGAGCATGGCTTTTAGTAAAAACCCATTCCTTTACTAACTCTTTTCCTGCTGGAGTAATATCATAAATTTTCCGTTTCCCATCAGGAATATCAATGATTTCAATTAATTCCTGCCTGCGCAGTTCTTTTAAGGTTGGATAGATTTGGCTGTGATGAGCTTCCCAAAACAAATTCAAAAAGTGTTTTAATTCATAACCGGTCAACGGCGAACGCACAAGCATTGCCAGAACAACATAGCTGATCGTATTCATCATGTGATCCTTTCTGTTAAGGATTTCCTTTAAACTATTTTCCTTCTTATTTTCTCCGTGTCTATTGTATCACTGTTTATAAAAATTGATGAACATTTTTCAGACCTGCGGCGGATGTTTTTTCTCCAGAATTCTAATAGACTTATTTTAGAGAGGAAGATCGTTGTGAAAGTCTTATTTGTATTTGATGACCAAGAATATTCAAGTTTTTTTATTTATGATTTAACTAGTGGTATAAACAGTTTGTTGCGAGTTTCGCCCGAAATAAAAATACAGAAGCTGACTCTTGGTGAATTGTACACACAAGTACCGATTGAAAAGTTCTTAGCCTATTTTTCAGTTGCTTTTTCTATAAAAGTTGAGAAATATTTGATTCTAAAAAAAGCAGATAGTTTGCTTGGTGTGAAGGAAGCCGGCCTTGAAGAGGATGGGAAGATGGCCGTAACGGTTTATAAAGATTTTCACGCCTTAAAAAATGGTCAGCTGTTTACAAAAGGTGAGCACCGACTGACTTTAGCTGAGATCGATGCCTATATCAGCTATCAGATTGATCAGGATGGTCGGATCGACGTGTTTGAACGGCAGGAAGATATTATTCGATTGATAAAGCGCAAAACGCTTCGACCACGATTATCTTCTATCACTAATAATTATGGAACAGTCCGAGAGTATTCAGGAAGCAATCTTAATTTAAAAGACATGTTAAAGCTGGGAACAGGTTACTTAGCAAAAGGCAATGCCCGGATGAATAAAATCAATGTACCGGAAGTCGGGAGCTATACGTTAAATGGTGATTTTCCCTATCAGTTAAACAGGATCGATTGGGAGAAAAATAACGTGAAATTACGATCTGATTTCATTCAATAAAAAGTTATTCACAGGAAGTATCCAAAAAGCGTTTTTTTTGATTGGATTAGCCGCTTACATAGCCGTAAAAGCTTTGACATCAATCTTTAGAGGAGTTTCACAACTGAGAAACTTTTTGGTTAAATTGCTTTTGAGTACTTGACAATTGTGATGGATGCTTTTGAATTAAAAATAAAAAAAACGATGCTACACTAAAAAATGGAGGGATAATGATGATTTGGACGTTAATAGTAGGTGCTGTGATTGGAGCGATCGGCGGCAGTCTTTCTGGTCGCGGCAAGCAGATGGGCTGCATCTTTAATATTATTGCAGGCCTAGCGGGTTCCTATATAGGTCAAGCAATTTTTGGTCACTGGGGGCCGCACTTAGCAGGAATGGCATTAGTACCGTCAATCTTAGGTGCAGTCGTAGTGGTAGCCGTTGTTTCATTTTTCACAGGACGACGATAAGAAGTAGTTTGCAGAGGCTGAAAATCAGCTTCTGCCTTTTTTTAGTTTAAAAGCAGAGATTTTTGTTTTTCTAGTCGTGTTCGTTCAGCTTTTTGAAAGACTTTGTTATAATGGATTGTGGGTGATAAGAATGATAAAACGAATGGAAAATTTACGTAGATTAATGAAAAAAGAAGTAATTGATGCGTACTTAGTAACAAGTCCGGCGAACTTGCGTTATTTAACAAACTTTACTGGGACAGCTGGTTTAGCATTTATTACATTAGAAAGAGCGTTCTTTATTACTGATTTTCGTTATATTGAACAAGCCAATGAGCAAGTTCAAGGAATGACGATTATTCAACATCAAGGAGATACCATAGGAGAAATCATCAGACTGATGGAAAGCGAGGGCATCAGCGTTCTTGGATTTGAGGACGCCTTCATGACCTATGCTGAGTATTCTGTTTTTGAAGAAGCAATTGACGCAGAGCTGGCACCGGCCAGCGGTTTCATTGAAAAGTTGCGGGAACAGAAGGATCCGGGAGAAATTGCCATCATTGAAAAGGCTTGTGCGATAGCTGATGAAGGATTCGAGCATGTCCTAAAGATGATTCGTCCGGGAATGATGGAAATTGAGGTAGCAAATCAATTGGACTTCTTTATGCGCTCACTTGGGGCATCCGGCACATCGTTTGATACAATCGTTGCTAGCGGTGTTCGATCAGCTTTACCTCATGGCGTCGCCAGCAATAAAAAAATTGAGTACGGCGATTTGATTACACTGGATTTTGGTTGTGTATATCAAGGATATGTATCGGATATCACACGTACTTTTGCAATAGGGGAGCCAGAACAACAGTTAAAAGATATTTATCAAATCGTTTTAGAAGCGCAGCAAAAAGTTATCGAAGTGGCCCAGGCCGGAGTAACTGGTGCACAATTAGATGCGGCAGCTCGAGATTTTATTACTGAAGCTGGCTATGGCGAGGCTTTTGGACATTCTACCGGGCATGGTATTGGAATGGAAATTCATGAAGGGCCGAATGTTAGTCAATCCAACGGTGAGCCACTAGAAGTCGGCAATATCATCACTGATGAGCCGGGAATTTACTTAGCTGGTCTTGGCGGTGTTCGGATTGAAGATGATTTGGTGATTTTAGCTGAAGGCAATCGAATTTTGACGCATTCACCGAAGGAACTCATCATTTTATAAGTATCAGTTTCCCTATATATTTTAGCAAGATTAGAGTAGGGGATGCTTTAAAAATAGTTTCATTAAAAAGAACAAGCCGTAATTGGGTAGAGGTAGCGTAAGTAAACAAGAAATGATAAACTAGAACCAAATCTGCAAAGATGGGCAATATGCAGGGAATTAATATTTCTATTCTTTCTATATAATAGTAGAATAATAATTGATTTCCTTTCATTGAATTAGGAGGAAGTATCATGATTTCAGTAAACGATTTTAAAACTGGTTTAACTATCGAGGTGGACGGCGGCATTTGGCGTGTAGTCGATTTCCAACATGTGAAACCAGGTAAAGGTGCGGCCTTCGTTCGTTCAAAACTCAAAAATCTGCGTACTGGAGCTATGCAAGAAAAAACGTTCCGTGCGGGTGAAAAAGTTGCGAAAGCTCAAATTGACAATAAAAAAATGCAATATCTTTATGATGATGGCGATAACTACGTGTTCATGGATATGCAAAGCTACGAACAAATCGAAATGCCTAAGCAACAAGTAGCAGAAGAAATGCTTTACGTATTAGAAAACACAGAATTAACCGTTATTATGTATGGGAACGAAGTTTTAGGGGTGGATCTTCCAAACACTGTAACATTAGAAGTTGCGGAAACAGAACCAAACATTAAAGGCGATACCTCATCAGGCGGTTCAAAGCCAGCTGTGATGGAAACAGGTTTGACAGTCAATGTACCATTCTTCGTGAATCAGGGAGACAAGCTGATCGTCAATACTCAAGATGGCAGTTACGTATCTCGAGCATAAAAGGTTCAGTTTTTACGGACTAGCAGTATGTGGCGTTTAAATATAAAAGAATTAGTATTATTCTTAGAGCTAATCGATGGAGTAATCTCTATTCGGGCGATACATGAACATCAGACTTGTTTTTTATAAGGAAAAATAAGTACATTGGAGGAATAAGGAGAGAGTAAGATGGCAGATGAAAAAAATTTAGTTTTAGGCGAAAGTCCTGAACTCGGTGAAATTATCATTGCACCAGAAGTGATTGAAGTAATTATTGGAATCGCAGCTTCTAAAGTGGACGGTGTTTATGGTATGCGTGGTTCTCTAGCAAGCAATGTGACTGAACTGCTTGGTAAAGCCGCTCATGGAAAAGGTGTTTATCTTAAAAATGATGAAGACGGATTGAAAGTCGATATCTATTCTTATTTTGATTACGGCACTTCTGTACCGAAAGTAGCAATGGCTATGCAAGAACGTGTAAAACAGCAAGTTTTATTTATGACTGATTTAGCGTTGAGCGAAGTAAACATCCATGTAGTAGGCGTCGTAGCTGAAAAATTAGAACAACCGACCCTAGAAGAATTATTCAATGATGAAGAGGAAAATAATGAGTAAAGAATTATCACGTCATGAGATTCGGGAAAAAGCCTTACAGGCGCTATTCCCGTTAGACTTCAATCAGGATTTAACCAAAAAGGATGCCATTAACCACGCATTAAGTATTGACCAGCAAGAATTCGTCAGTGAAGACGAAGAAGCCTTTGTTCCTGTTTATCTTGATGAAATAGTTGGGGGAGTCGTGGAACACCAAACAGAGCTAGATGAGATTATTCAAAAGCATTTACGTTCTAACTGGTCGATTCAACGAATTGCAAAAATGGATTTGATTATCTTGCGGCTAGGAATCTACGAGATGCTGTACAATACTCAAGTACCCAATCGAGTGGTTCTAAATGAAGCGATCGAATTGGCTAAAACTTTCAGTGATGACCAATCAAGAAAGTTCGTCAATGGTATCTTATCTAATGTAATGAAAGAGATCGATGAAGCTGGGGCAAATAGCTGATGAAGCTATTTTTCCCAGCTTCATTTAAACTATATAGGGAAAGAAGTGGGGATTAAAAAATGGCACAAATTATTAAGGGAAAAGAATTGGCAGAAAAACTTCAGCAAGAAACAGCTAAACAAGTTGAAACATTAGCAGCGAAAGGGATTCATCCAGGATTGGTCGTGTTACTGGTTGGAGAAAACCCTGCTAGTCAAATATATGTGAGAAATAAGGAACGTGCAGCCAAAAAGATTGGGATTCATTCTGAAGTAAAACGCTATCCCGAAGCGATCACAGAGGCTGATTTGATTAAGGAAATTGAACACTTCAATAAATCAAATGAATTCCATGGAATTTTAGTACAGTTGCCATTACCGGATCATATTGATGAAGAGAAGGTTTTGCTTGCAATCAATCCATTAAAAGATGTTGACGGATTCCATCCAATGAACATGGGAAGATTATTCGCGGGAATGCCGCATACAATTCCTTGTACACCATACGGTATTATGAAAATGTTTGAAGAATACGATATTCCATTAGCTGGGAAACAAGCAGTTGTGATTGGACGCAGTAATATCGTCGGCAAACCAATGGCGATCTTGCTTTTAGGAGCGGATGCAACGGTGACGTTGACTCATTCGAAAACGGAAGATCTGGCAAACGTTGCTAGCAAAGCAGATATTTTAGTTGTAGCAATCGGCAAAGGTCATTTCGTTACGAAAGAGTTTATAAAACCAGGGGCAGTCGTAATTGATGTTGGGATGAATCGCAATGAAGAAGGTAAACTAATCGGCGACGTGAAATTTGATGAAGTCGAACCAATTGCCAGTTATATCACACCTGTTCCAGGTGGGGTAGGACCAATGACCATTACAATGCTAATGCAGCAAACAGTAGAATGCTGCGAACGGCAAGTATTGGACCACGAATAGCAGAGAGGTGTTTAAATGACACAAGAGTATCTGACTGTCAGTGCTTTAAACAAGTATATAAAACGGAAATTCGACGTAGACCCCTATTTAGAGAGGGTCTATTTGACCGGAGAAATATCGAATTTTCGTATGCGGGCAAATAGTCATCAATATTTCAGCTTGAAAGATGAACGCTCAAAGATTAGTGCCATCATGTTCAAAGGTGCCTTTCAAAAACTGAAATTCACACCAAAAGAAGGGATGAAGGTTTTGGTAGTTGGTCGCGTAGCTTTATATGAAGCCAGCGGGAATTATCAAATTTATATTGATCACATGGAACCGGACGGTGTAGGCGCTTTGTATCAGGCTCTTGCTGAATTGCGAGAGAAACTGAATAAAGAAGGGCTATTCTCGCAACCAAAGAGATCTCTTCCACGCTATCCAAAGCGGATTGCGGTGATTACAAGTCCCAGCGGTGCCGTCATTCGAGATATTATCACCACCGTGAAACGTCGATATCCTATCACTCAGCTGGTTCTTTTTCCAACATTAGTGCAAGGAGACAAAGCTGCTGCTGATATTGTCAAAAACATTCATAAGGCAGAAGCCTTAGATTTTGATACTATGATTATTGGACGGGGTGGCGGATCAATCGAAGACCTGTGGCCATTCAATGAAGAAATCGTAGCTCGAGCAATTGCGGCCTCTCCGATACCGATCATTTCTTCAGTAGGACATGAAACGGATACGACGATTGCTGATTTAGTCGCAGATGTACGAGCAGCAACACCGACAGCTGCAGCTGAACTGGCAGTGCCTGTTTTATCAGAAGAAATTTTACGAATTAAAGAAAAGCAAGCACGTTTAGAACAAGCCTTCTTACATCAGTTGCAGCGTAAAAAAGAACGTTTTGAACGCCTGCAGCAATCTTATATTTTCAGGCAACCTACTCGTTTGTATGAAGCTCAAAGTGTTCAATTAGATCGATTGACCCAGCAGCTGCAGCAGAATATGACGGTCCTAGTTAGTCAACGAGAACGGGAATTGATGCAGTATAGCAGCCGATTGGCTCAAGCGAACCCCATCAATCGTGTCAAACAGACTCAACAGCAAATGGACTATTTGCAGGAACGCCTGCAGCAGCAAATGCAAGGCTATTTAGAGAATCAACACCGCCGATTACAACAAGCAATCACATCACTTGATTTACTGAGTCCACTGAAAACGATGGGGCGCGGTTTTACCTATACGACTCAAGACGATCATGTAATTCGGTCGGTAAAGGATTTAAAGAAAAAAGAAATGACGGTGCATTTTGCTGATGGTATTGCAAAAGCATCAATCTTAGAAATTGAAGAAGGGACAAAATAATGGAAAATACAACCTTTGAAGAATCAATCGCACAATTAGAAACGATCGTAACACAATTAGAACGTGGTGATGTACCATTGGAAGAAGCGCTAGAGGCCTTTCAAAAAGGAATGGTCCTGAGCAAGCAATGCCAAGATACATTAACTAAAGCAGAAAAAACGTTGACTAAAATGATGAGTGAAGATGAAGAAGTGCCTTTTACAAGTGAGGAGGAAGCTTAAATGCTGCAGCAGCTTTCTGCTGAAGAACTACCTAAAGTTGAAAAAGAAATCATTGATTTTATCAATACTTATACTATTCATGATGATTTAAAAAAAAGCATGCTTTATTCAATTGAGGCTGGAGGAAAAAGAATCCGTCCATTGATAGTTTTGGCTACTGTGTCGGCTTTTCGGAAAGAATTGACGCCTCCGGTCTATCAAACGGCTGGAGCTCTTGAGATGATTCACACGTATTCATTGATTCATGATGATCTCCCAGCAATGGATAATGATGATTTACGTCGTGGAAAGCCAACTAATCATAAGGTTTATGGAGAGGCTCTAGCTATTTTAGCAGGCGATGGTCTTTTAACTGGAGCTTTTCAATTAATTAGTGAGACAACATTAAGTCCAGCAGAAAATGTACTTTTGATACAGCTTTTGGCGAAGGCTGCAGGTATCGGGGGAATGGTAGCAGGACAAGCTGGCGATATGGAGGCGGAAAATAAGCATGTTCCGCTGAATGCACTGAAAGCAATCCACCGTGGGAAAACAGGGGCTCTCTTGACGTATGCTTTTGTAGCAGGAGGAATCTTAGCAGATCAGCCTGAGTATGTGATTGGGCTTCTTGAAAAGCTTGGGAAACATGTTGGATTAGCTTTTCAGATTCGAGACGACCTACTAGATGTCGTAAGTACCACCGAAAAATTAGGGAAACAAGTTGGTCAGGATGAAAAGTCGGATAAAAGCACTTATCCAGCTTTGCTGGGGATTGAAGGAGCGAAGCAGGCACTAGCTGAGGAATTAGGACAAGCTGAAATTGTGATTCAGCAATTAACGAAAGCAGCCCAATTTCAACCTAAAATTTTTGAAGAATTACTAGCGCTTTTTGCCTTGAAAAAGTAATATGTCGAATGAAGACTAAATCTATTTAAGAAGTAGGGGACAGCATGAAAAAAGAACGTGTCGATGTGTTAGCGTTTAACCAGGGACTTTTTGAAACTAGAGAGAAAGCAAAACGCGCCGTAATGGCCGGTTTAGTTTATGATCAAAAAAACGAACGATTAGATAAGCCTGGTGAAAAAATTTCAATTGAGACGAGTTTACAAGTTAAAGGGCAAAGTTTAGCGTATGTTTCTCGTGGTGGCCTAAAATTGGAGAAAGCTTTGAAAAATTTCGATGTAGCTATCGATCAAAAAATTTTGCTTGATATCGGTTCTTCTACAGGGGGATTTACAGACGTTGCGTTGCAAAATGGAGCAAAGTTAAGCTACGCCCTAGATGTTGGCTATAACCAATTAGCATGGAAATTACGTCAAGATGAGCGGGTCGTAGTAATGGAAAGGACGAACTTTCGTTATGCTAAATTAGCCGACTTTGATCAAGGACAGCCAAATTTTGCAACAATTGATGTTTCCTTCATCTCTTTAAAACTGATTTTACCGCCATTACATGAAATTTTAACAGAGAATGGTGATGTCGTTGCATTGATCAAGCCGCAATTCGAAGCCGGAAAAGAGTATGTCGGGAAAAAAGGCATTATTAAAGATCCCAAAACGCATTTGATGGTGTTAGAAGAAATCACCGATTTTGCTGCAGCACATGGCTTTGACGTGCAGGAGTTAACGTATTCTCCAATCACTGGTGGTGAAGGAAATATTGAGTTTTTAGCTCATTTAAAAAAAGTAGCGGAGACAGGTGTGTTAAATCCAGAAATCAATTTAGAAATGGTTGTGACAGAGGCACATCAACAACTAGACAAATAATCAATCGGGAGGAGAAGAGATGCGTAAAAAAGAACGACACCGTATTATTACCCAGTTATTGAGTGAGTATGATGTGAAAAAGCAAGAAGACTTTGTTGAAATTCTTGCGCAGCAAGGTGTAACGGTAACTCAAGCGACAATTTCACGGGATATTAAGGAAATGAAATTGATAAAGGTACCTGCACAAAATGGCGGTTATCGCTACAGTATACCGCGTAAAGAACAAGAAGATGTGAATGAAAAATTAGCTGATCTTTTAAAAGAGGCGGTAATCTCTGTCAATCAAATGGAAAAATTCATCAACGTAAAGACATTACCGGGAAATGCCTCAGCATGCGCAAATTTATTAGAAAAGCAATTCATGAAAAGTTTATTTACGACTTTGAATGATGATGACAGCGTTTTGATGATAGCATTGACTGAGGAAGATGCCATACGTATCCAACAGGATATCGCTGAGAAAAGTCAGAATAATTAGTATGTCTCATTAAAAGGAGAATATGAAAAAAATGTTACAAGAACTGACAATTAAAAATTTTGCGATCATTTCTTCGTTGCATTTGGGCTTTACTGATGGAATGACAGCTTTAACTGGGGAGACAGGTGCTGGGAAATCAATTATTATTGATGCGGTCAGCTTGCTTGCTGGAGCACGTTCATCAATCGAATACATTCGACAGGGCAGCGATAAATGCTTAGTGGAAGGTCTATTTGATTTACCTAAGCAGCAAGAGTTTCAATTATTAATGGAGGAGCTTGGGATCGAAGTTGACGAAGCAGGCCTGATTGTTCAAAGAGATTTGAACATATCAGGAAAGAGTGTATCACGAGTAAACGGCAGAATCGTGACTTTAGCAAATCTGCGACGGATTGGACAATTCTTAGTCGATATTCAAGGACAAAATGATCATCAAGAATTGATGCATCCGGAATCTCATTTACGACTTTTAGACAGTTTTGGTGCGGCTGATTTTCAAGAATTGAAAGCCGCTTATCAAACAGCCTACCAAAGCTACATCACGTTAGTAAAACAAGTCAAAAAGTTCAAACAGAATGAGCAATCCTTTGTTCAACGGATTGATATGCTAACATTTCAGCAGGAAGAAATCGGCAATGCGGAACTAGCCCTTGGCGAGGAAGAGCGGCTAGTTGAAGAACGGGAAAAACTGACAAATTATCAAAAAATTGTTGATAGTCTTTCATACAGCTATCAAGCTATGACTAACGAAGAGACAAGCTCGCTAGATGTGATTGGTTCAGCCAGTCAAGAGCTTCAAACAATTGCTTCTTTGGACAAGGATTATGAAAATATCTCTGATAATGTTCACAGTGCCTATTACTTATTACAAGACGCGGTCAGTGAAATCGGTCGTCAACTGGATATGTTGGAATTAGATGAGGAACGGCTAGATTTGGTCAATGAACGTTTAGAATTGATTCATCAATTGAAAAGAAAATACGGCGATTCAATTGAGGATATCTTGAGTTATTTTGATAAAATCAGCCAAGAGCTTTTAGATTCAGATTTTTCTGGAGATAAACTTGAAAAACTAGAAAAAGATTTAATTGTAAAAGAAGAAAAGCTGCAGAAATTAGCTATGAAGTTACAAGCAGCACGAAAAAAGATGGCAAAAAAATTAGAGGCGGCTATCCAAAATGAGTTAAAGGACTTGTATATGGAAAATGCTCGTTTTGAAGTGACGTTCAAGGAAATCATTTTTACAGCTGAGGGAATTGACGAGGTAGAATTCTACATAACGACAAATCCTGGTGAACCTTTGAAGCCCTTAGTCAAGGTAGCTTCAGGTGGAGAAATCTCACGTGTAATGTTAGCTTTGAAGACAATTTTCTCAAAAACTCAAGGGTTGACGAGTATCGTATTTGATGAGGTGGATACAGGTGTAAGTGGTCGAGTGGCTCAGGCAATTGCAGATAAAATTTATCAAATTGGTAAAAATTCGCAAGCGCTTTGTATTACCCATTTGCCCCAAGTAGCAGCGAAGGCAGATCACCAATTATTTATTCGCAAAGAAGTAGTGAATGGTAGAACGCTGACAAGAGTGGAAGAATTAACAGAAAAAGATCGTACTGAAGAAATAGCTCGCATGCTGGCAGGTGCTGAAATCACGGAATTGACAGTCAGACATGCAAAGGAATTATTGCAATTAGCTAAAAAATAGGCGGAGCTGCTGCTCCGCCTATTTGCTTACATAATACTTAGTAGACTGCTCAAAACTAATGAACCAATTGTTAAAATTAACATGGTCCAAATAACAACTTTGGTAACTTTAGAAAAAGTACTCGTGGATTTTTTTTTATTCATACCGTCACCATCCTCAAAAAAATTTCAAATTCATCATACTTCATTTTTTTGAACTCCGCAAATAACTGAAAAAACTTTTAAAAAATACTAAGAAATCTTTTCGCGACAATATCGCGAATTCAATTGTTAAAACTTACTAAATCCTTTATATTTTAAATGAATTGAAACACGAATGTAACGATAATGCAGTATAGTGAGGGTAGTAGTTTGAAGAGGAAGGACTGTGTTTGTTGGCATCATTTTCACCAATTTTATTGTTATGGTACATTTTTCCAATTATCGTCTTTTTAGCGTCTGATTATATCATAACAACTTTCAAATTAAAACAACGCTTCAATTTGAAAACGCCAGATATTACTGTGCCATTTTTAATTGTGGGAATGCACGAAATATCAAAAAGCATCAGCTCGTTTTCGATTTTACCATATTTTTTACTAACTATTTTATTATTGGGCATTAGTGTGGTTGTTTTTCAAGCCTATCGGTATCGCGAAATCATGTATGGGCGTTTCTTTAAAATGTTTTGGCGCTTAACGTTTTTACTATCGGTTTTAGTCTATTTTATTTTGATTATCGCGAGCATTATTAATGCCTTATAATTGAAAAAAACTTTAAAAAAACTCTTTATTACCACCTTATTTCCTGCTAATACGGTATGGTTAGGAAAGGTCAGGAAACTGTTATTTTTGTTTTTTGTAAAGTGTGGTAGATTGTGGGGGATTGTGGTAGACTAATCTCATGCGGTGGTAAAAAGGGGTGGAGTCTAGATGTTCATGGGCGAATTTCAACATAACATTGATGCAAAAGGACGATTGATCGTTCCATCAAAGCTACGTGAACAATTAGGCGAGAAGTTTGTTGTCACCCGCGGGATGGATGGGTGCCTATTCGGTTACCCTTTAACCGAATGGAACCAACTAGAAACAAAGTTGAATGACATGCCACTCTCTAAGAAAGATGCGCGGGCGTTTGTTCGTTTCTTTTACTCCGCAGCTACCGAGTGTGAAATTGATAAACAAGGGCGAATTAATATACCAGTGTCACTACGCAATCATGCGTCTATTGAAAAAGAATGTGTAATCATTGGTGTAGCGAATCGCATTGAAATTTGGGATCAAGCACGATGGAATGATTTTACAAAAGAAACAGAAGCTAGTTTTGATGACATTGCAGAGACAATGGTCGATTTTGGATTTTAGAGAAGAGGATTATCAATGACAGACTTTCAACATACAACCGTTTTGCTACGCGAGACAGTTGATGGTCTAGCAATCAAACCAAACGGTATTTATGTTGATTGTACATTAGGCGGAGCTGGTCACAGTGAATACTTACTGAGTCAGCTGAGCTCAGATGGACATCTTTACGCTTTTGATCAAGATCAAAAAGCAATCAATCATGCGAAAATTCGTTTAGCCGAATATGTCGATAAGAATCAAGTGACCTTTGTTAAAGCGAACTTTAGAGATCTTGCGACAGAATTAAATCGTTTAGGCATTACAGCAGTTGACGGAATTTTATACGATTTAGGAGTTTCTTCGCCGCAACTTGACGAAGCAGAGCGTGGATTCAGCTATCATCAAGATGCTCCGCTAGATATGCGAATGGATCAAGATGCTCCGTTGAGCGCGTATCAAGTTGTCAATAATTATTCTTACCATGAACTAGTAAAAATTTTCTTTCGCTATGGTGAAGAAAAATTTTCTAAACAAATTGCACGTTTGATCGAACGTAAGCGTGCAGATAAACCGATTGAAACGACAGGGGAACTTGTGGATGTGATCAAAGAAGCTATTCCTGCTCCAGCACGTCGTAAGGGTGGTCACCCTGCCAAACGCGTCTTTCAAGCTATACGTATTGCTGTGAATGATGAGCTTGGTGCAATTGAAAGTTCTTTGGAACAAGCGATTGATATTTTGGCTGTCGAAGGCAGAGCGAGTGTGATTACTTTCCATTCACTAGAAGATCGAATCGTAAAAACAATATTTAAAGAATTCAGTACACCTAAGGATATGCCGCCAGGCTTACCCATAGTACCAGAAGAATTCCAGCCGGTATTAAAACTGGTTAATCGCAAGCCGATTGTTCCTTCAGATGAGGAATTATATGAGAATAATAGGGCGAGAAGTGCAAAATTGCGGATCGCTGAGAAAGTGAAGAAAGGATAGGAATTATGGCAGAATTAAATAATAATCAACAGTTTCACTTTGATTCTCAGCAAGAAGAGATTCATCAAACGCCAGATTCTTTCAAAGTCTTCGTTTCTCTGGGAGATCGCTTAAAGAAAATTACACGAGTGGAAAAATTTGCCGTGTTAGCCTTCTTAGTAATGCTGATTGGACTATCGATTGTGATGGTCAATTACCGTAACGAAATCAGCAAAACCCAAAACGAGATTACTAGTATTCAAACTGATATTGATGCGAAAGAAAAGACAGCGACACAATTGCAACAAGAAAAAAGTGAATTGTCTCGTTCAGATCGTCTTAAAGAAATTGCTGAAAAAGCAGGACTTTCGATCAATGATGCGAATTTAAGGAAAGTGAAGTAGATGAGCTTTAAAAGGCTAAAAAGAAAAATCCGAAAAAAGAATTTGACTCCGATGAACAATCGCAAAAAAGTAGGCGTTATTTTGTTTGCTACGAGTATTGGATTGTTCTTTTTATTTGCCGTTCGCATGATTTATGTAGTGGCGGGCGGTCATGTTGCAGGGACTTCGTTAAAAGCTAAGACTGAAGAACTTTATCATGGTGGTGAGGTTGTCAAAGCTAAGCGAGGTACAATCTATGATCGTAATGGAGAGGTCATTGCAGAAGATGCAACTTCTTATTCAGTATATGCGATTCTTTCAGAAAGCTATGTTTCAGGAGAAGAAAAGCTTTATGCCCAAGAGAAAAATTTTGATGAATTAGCTTCTATCTTACATAAGTATTTAGGCATTAAAGAAAAATCAGCATTAAAAACTCTGAAAAGCGGCGTAAATAGTGATGGAACAAGCAAGTATTATCAAGTTGAATTTGGTAATAAAGGGAAAAACATTTCTGAAGAGACAAAACAAAATATCGAGGATGCGATGAAAAAGGCTAAAGTAAAAGGACTTTATTTCACAGATCATACTGATCGAATGTATCCTAATGGAAACTTTGCCTCTCATTTCATCGGATATGCCCAACCGGATAAGAAAGAAAATTTAATTGGGATGATGGGTGTCGAAGCGGCCTACGATGATGTCCTAAAAGGGAAAGACGGTAAGATAGTCTATCAAAAAGATGAAAATCAACGTCCTATTCCAGGCAGCGTCGCTGAAGAAAAAAAGGCAGTAGATGGTGAAGATATCTATACTACCCTAGACGCAGGACTGCAAGGTTATTTGGAAACTTTAATGGATAAAGTCAATTCAGAAGCAAAGCCTACTGAAATGACTGCAATGCTGATGCAGGCGAAAACAGGAGATATTCTCGCTATGTCTCAACGACCAACATTTAATCCTGAGACCAAAGAAGGTTTAGGCGAATCTGATGCATGGCGGAATTTTCTAATAGAAGATAGCTATGAGCCAGGGTCGACAATGAAAGTTTTTACCACATCTGCAGCAGTCAATGAAGGTGTCTTTAATGAAAATGAAAGCTATGTGTCAGGTAAAATTCAAGTAGCTGATGCAACTATCAATGACTGGGATTTAGGAAAAAAAGGAATTTTGACGATGCGTCAGGCATTATCTTGGTCTAGTAACGTAGGAATGGTTAAGCTAGAAGAACGATTAGGTGATCGATGGCCCGAATATGTAAAACGATTTGGTTTTGGTCAAAGTACTTATTCTGGCCTGCCAGGTGAATCTAAAGGAACATTGCCGACAAGTAATATTGTTGACCAAGCAATGAGTTCGTATGGACAAGCAATAGGGGTAACGAATTTTCAAATGATGCGCGGTTTTACAGCTGTAGCAAATGATGGGAAAATGCTACAGCCTCATTATATCGAAAAAGTTTCTAATCCTAATACAGGTAAAGAAATCGTTACAAGACCAGAGGTGGTTGGCGAACCAATAACGGCTGAAACTGCTCAAAAAGTTCGTGAATATATGCGGGATACCGTTGAGAGTGAAAACTATGGCTCTGCTTACGATCAATACAAAGTACCTGGATATCATATTTCTGCCAAAACAGGTACAGCACAAATTGCAGAGAATGGCAGATATTTAACAGGTGAAACAGCCTATATTTATTCAATTGCATTAATGGTTCCTTCAGAGGATCCTGAATACATTTTGTATTTAACATTGAAGCAACCTCAAGAAAATAAAGAGGGAATTATGGGTGAAATTGCAAATCCGCTATTAAGTCGTGCTATGGACTTTCAAAATAATGAAACGGATTCTGCTGATGAAGAAAGTAATACTAAGGTTACTGTGGAAGACTACCGTAATCTTACCACTTCTAAAGCTGCGGCAGATGCTAATAAACGTGGAGTATCAGCGGTAGTAGTCGGGGACGGAGATAAGATTATAAAACAATCTGCGAAACCAGGCGAGAAGGTTATGGCAAATGAACATTTGATATTGTTGACAGATGGCAAGAAAGAAATGCCGGATGTTCGCGGCTGGTCAAAGGCAGATATTTTAAAATTAGCAAATTTGCTAGATATTGATGTCAGCTTTAAAGGAGATGGCTATTGCACGAAGCAAAGTATTGCTCCTTATGCAGAAGTATCGAAAAAGAAATTGAAAATTACGTTAGGTTAGACTGGAGAGGAAAAAATGCAACCGGCACAACTTTTTATCGCTTTTGCCAGTAGTTTCGCGATTACTGTTGCAGGCATGCCTTTTATAATCGGCTATTTTAGAATGAAGAAACAAGGACAAGAAATTCGTGATGAAGGTCCAAAATGGCATAATTCCAAAGCAGGAACTCCTACAATGGGAGGTTTAGGATTTTTAGCTGCTGCGGTGATCACTGCAATTTGGTTTAGTCTTTGGACACATCAAATGACGACTTCGCTATTCATTTTAGTGTTTGTATTATTACTATATGGAATCATTGGGTTTTTAGATGATTTTATCAAATTATCAAAAAAACAAAACGAAGGTCTGACTTCGAAACAGAAATTTATTGCGCAAGTTGTTGTGGCTATTGTTTTTTATATCATCTATCGAATGGAAGGTTATCCAAATACCTTAAACTTCTTCGGCATTAATTTGCCGTTAAACATTGTGTATGGCTTATTCGTGATTTTTTGGTTGGTCGGTTTTTCAAATGCGGTAAATTTGACTGATGGTATTGATGGATTGGTATCAGGCTTAGGCACCATTTCTTTTGCAGCTTATGGTATCATCGCATGGAAGCAGCAACAGTATGAAGTTCTAATCGTGTGCTTGGCTGTAATGGGCGGACTAGTTGGTTTCTTTCCCTATAATAAAAAGCCAGCGAAAATTTTCATGGGAGATGTCGGTTCTCTTGCGTTAGGCGGGCTGTTAGCAGCCGTTTCGATTGTATTACATCAAGAGTGGACTTTATTGTTAGTTGGCTTGGTTTACATTTTTGAAACAGCAAGCGTGATTATTCAAGTCACTTCCTTTAAAATGACAGGGAAACGTGTTTTTAAAATGTCACCATTGCATCACCATTTTGAGATGTCAGGCTGGTCGGAATGGAAAGTGGATACGGTGTTTTGGGCAATTGGACTCATTGCATCCATCATTGTTTTATTGATCGTACTGTAGGAGATGACTAGGAAATGAAGCAAATTAAACAATATGAAAACGAAAAAGTATTAGTATTAGGATTAGCGAAGAGTGGATTTAGTGCGGCCAAGTTATTGAATGACTTGGGCGCACTTGTTACGGTAAATGACGGAAAGCCCTTTGAAGAAAATCCAGAGGCTCAAGGATTATTGGAGCAAGGTGTACGTGTGATCACCGGACATCATCCAATTGAACTATTAGATGAAGATTTTTCGTTAATGGTAAAAAACCCTGGTATCCCTTATGACAATCCTTTAGTAGCGAAAGCTGAAGAATTGAACATCCCAATTTTGACCGAAGTGGAGTTGGCTTATCAAGTCGCAGAATGTCCAATCGTTGGTATCACTGGAACGAATGGTAAGACGACAACAACGACCATGATCGGTCTATTGTTGAATCAAGAAAGAGCAACAGGTAAAGCACATTTGGCTGGTAACATTGGCTTCCCTGGTAGCGAAGTGGCTGCTAAAGCTACAGCAGATGATGATATCGTTATGGAACTTTCAAGCTTTCAACTAATGGGCATTAGAGATTTCAAACCCCAAATTGCGGTTATTACAAACATTTATGAAGCACATCTAGACTATCATAAGACTCGTGAAAATTATGTGGCGGCTAAATGGGCCATTCAAGAGAACATGACTGCTGATGATTATTTAGTCTTAAACTGGAATTCTAAAGAATTGCAACAGATGAGTCAACGAACAAACGCACAGGTCGTTCCTTTTTCAACAAAGGAAAAATTGGCTGACGGAGCTTATTTAGAAAAGGGCGTACTATATTATAAGGAAGAAAAAATCATGGATGCTTCTGAACTAGGAGTGCCAGGAGCTCATAATATTGAGAATGCTTTAGCAGCGATTGTCGTGGCAAAATTGAAGGGTGTTACTAGTGAAGGAATACGGGCGGCATTAAGCAATTTTCACGGTGTTCCTCATCGAACGCAATATGTGGATACGATCAATGGACGGAAGTTTTACAATGATTCAAAAGCTACCAATAGCTTAGCAACTGAAATGGCGTTAAGCGGCTTTGACAATGAGCGTTTGATTCTATTAGCCGGTGGATTAGATCGTGGGAATGGGTTTGATGAATTGATTCCATCTCTTGAGGGTGTCAAGGCAGTTATTCTATTTGGTGAAACAAAAGAGAAGCTTGCTGAAACAGCAAGACGAGCCGGCGTTCAAACGATCATTTTGACATCAAATGTTGAAACGGCTGTTCCGTTGGCCTATGAACAAAGCGACATTGGCGATAGCATCTTATTGTCTCCCGCCAATGCAAGTTGGGATCAATATCCAAACTTTGAAATTCGCGGTGATAAATTTATGAATGCTGTGAAGCAATTAGAAAAGTAGGGAAATGAAATGAGAATACTTGTTACAGGCGGTGGCACGGGCGGACATATTTATCCAGCCTTAGCATTCATCCGCTACGTCCAAAAAATCCAACCTGATTCTGAATTTCTATATGTTGGAACACATCGGGGATTGGAAAATAAAATCGTGCCTGAAACAGGCATCTCTTTTAAAACGATCAAAATTCAGGGATTCAAACGGAAACTTTCGCTTGATAATTTAAAAACAGTTCAACTCTTCATTGAGAGCATCAGACGCTCAAAGGAAATCTTGCGAGAGTTCCAACCTGATGTTGTAATTGGAACCGGGGGGTATGTCTCTGGATCAGTGGTATATGCAGCGGCTAGGATGAAAATACCGACGATTGTTCATGAACAAAATAGCGTTCCAGGGATTACGAATAAGTTTTTAAGTCGTTTTGCTGATAAAATAGGTATCTGTTTTCCTGATGCGAAACAATATTTTCCAGAAGCTAAAACCGTTTTGGTAGGAAATCCACGAGCACAAGAGGTTGCGACTAGCGGTAAATCAGATGTTTTAGAGCAGTACGGTTTGTTGCCTGATGTTCCTACCGTTCTGATTTTTGGAGGCAGTCAAGGTGCGCTTAAAATAAACCAAGCAGTTATTCAGGCGTTACCACAATTTTCTCAAAAAGAATATCAAGTGTTATATGCATCAGGTGATCGTTATTATAACGAGATATCAGAAAAATTTGATGTAGGAAAAATTAGTCGCAATCTTTCGCTTCAACCGTATATTAAAAATATGACAGATGTTATGGCTAATGTTGATTTATTGATTGGGCGTGCTGGAGCAACGTCAATTGCAGAATTCACTGCTTTAGGTTTGCCGGCTATTTTAATTCCGAGTCCTTATGTGACGAATGATCATCAAACCAAAAATGCTCAAAGCCTTGTGAACGCGGGTGCTGTCAGAATGATTGCAGATGCTGATTTGACGGGTGAAAATTTAGTGAATGCAGTAGATGAGATCATGAAAGATTCGGAAAAAAGAGAGATAATGGCGAAAGCATCACGTCAAGAAGGCATACCAGATGCAGCAGAGCGCCTGTGGCTGCTGGTCAACGAAATCGTCAAATAATTTTAGGAGGTGAGGATCATTAGTCGTGAAGAGTTTCCAGAAGAAAATAAAGAACAAGAAGATAAGCCGAAGCAGGAAAATTTAACTCCTTGGCAATTGGCAAATATGGAGTATCTGAAACAAAAGGCTCTTGAAAATGGCGAACCTGAAATACCGTCTAATACTTCTGAACAATTGGTAGAGATATCAAACACTAGTGAACCTGCTGATGATAAAAATGAAGAGACGGATTTTGAGGATTTGCCAACTGCTGAAAATGGTGCGGAGAAAGATGAAGAAGAACCTGTCAAAGGACCAAAAAACGGCTCTTTTTTAGAGCGACTGCCAAATATTAAACATGAACGAAATCGACGTCTCGTACGACGATCGTCGATTTTAATTGGGTTATTTTCGATTCCCGCAATATTACTATTGTATTACATATCACCCTTAGGTAAGTTAGGTGGAGTGAGTGTAAAAGGTAATGAAAAAATTTCGGCGGAGATAATAAAGAAAGAACTCAATTTTACTGTTGGGGATAATCTGTGGAGTCAATATTTCGATCGCAAAGATAATGTGAAAAATTTAAAGAGACAAGAGCTTCAAATTGAAAATGCCGAAGTCCATATTGATGGTTTCAATCATTTCGAGGTTCAGGTTAAGGAATATCCGGAAGTTGCTTATTTGGAAAGTAATGGAAAATATTCTCCTGTGATATCAAACGGAAAGATCATTCCGATCGAAGTTGAGAAAAGTGATGGCGAGTTGCCTATTTTAGAAAACTTTACTGGCTCAAAAAGAATCTTAAAAGTTTTAGAAGGCTATAAAAAGTTAACCGAAGAAGTCAAACAGGGTATTTCTCAGATAAAATATGCCCCTACAAGTGAAAATAAAGAATTATTGGAAATTTTCATGAATGATGGGAATAAGGTTTTAATAAGCATCAGGGATTTAGGAAGTAAAATGAAATATTATCCTCAGATCGCTAAGGAAATGAATGATAAGGAGATCAAAGGTGTAGTCGATATGGAAGCAGGAATATACAGCTATCCTTATAATGAAAATTCGGCTACGGAGGATTCGACACAAGACTCAATAGATCAATCTGAAACGCCAGTTGGAAATGATTAAATTTATTACAAGAAAATGTTGAATCTTCTTTTTCATTCTGGGCAAAATGTGTTAAAATTGAAGGCAGTGAATTACTTGCAAAAAATTATATTTCATGCTTAACAGTAACTTAAAATATAAAATCTGAATAAAGCATTTATTTGAAAATAGGAGGGAATCCCATTCATGGCAAAAGCAGGAATGTATGTAGGCCTTGATATCGGGACAACATCGATAAAAGTTGTTGTAGCCGAGTACATCGATAGCCAAATGAATATCATTGGTGTTGGAAACGCAAAATCAGAAGGAATCAATCGTGGGATTATCGTAGACATCGATAAAACAGTACAGGCGATTCAACGAGCAGTAAAACAGGCCGAGGAAAAAGCTGGGATTCAGATTAAAAGTGTCAGCGTAGGACTGCCTGCCAACTTATTAGAAGTTGAGCCTTGTCAGGGTATGATTGCTGTGAATAATGAATCAAAAGAGATTATGGATGATGATGTTCGTAATGTCGCTTCAGCAGCAATGGTTCGTTCGGTTCCTCCTGAAAGACAAATAGTTGCACTATTGCCTCAAGAATTTACCGTTGATGGTTTTGAAGGAATCAAAGATCCACGAGGAATGATTGGTGTTCGTCTTGAAATGTTCGGATTAGTATTTACAGGACCTAAGACCATCATTCATAACATTACAAAATGTGTTGAAAAAGCGGGATTAACTGTTGCTGAAACAGTAATCACTTCCTTAGCCTTAACTGAGTCTATCCTATCTGATGGCGAAAAAGATTTTGGTACGATCGTAATTGATATGGGTGGCGGGCAAACAACGACCTCAGTTATGCACGACAAGCAACTAAAATTCACTCACGTGGATCAAGAGGGCGGAGAGTTTGTTACTAAGGATATTTCGATTGTTCTAAATACGTCATTCAACAATGCAGAGGCGTTAAAAATCAATTATGGAGATGCATACCCAAGCAGAACATCAGCGGATGAAGATTTCCCGGTTGATGTGATTGGAAAAACTGATCCAGTTAAAGTTGATGAACGCTATCTTGCTGAGATTATTGAAGCACGTTTAGAACAGATTTTCCGTAAAGCCAAAGAAGCACTAGATGAAATCGAAGCACTTGATTTACCAGGCGGTGTTGTACTGACCGGTGGTGCAGCAAGCTTGCCAGGTGTTGTTGACTTGGCTGAAGATATTTTTGGAACGACAGTAAAACTGCACGTGCCAAATCAAATGGGTTTGAGAAATCCAGTCTTTACAAATGTCATTAGTATCGTCAATTACTCAGCCGAATTAAGCGATGTTTATCATTTGGCAAAATCGGCTGTAACAGGGGAAAAGGTATCTTTATCTGCTTCACCACAACCAAATGCTGTTTCTACGGCACCTGTATATGACGATTACGAAGCAGCGAATGATTACGAAGAAGAAACAAAACCAAAAAATGAAGAAAAAGTTACCGGGAAGATTAAAGACTTCTTCTCTAATATTTTTGACTAATTTGTAGGAGGAATAGAAAATATGGAATTCTCAATAGATAACAATATTAACGAAGGTGCGGTTATTAAAGTTATCGGTGTTGGCGGCGGCGGTGGCAATGCTATCAACCGGATGATCGAGGAAAACGTCAAAGGCGTGGAATTCATTGCGTCAAACACTGATGTACAAGCTCTTAAAAATTCAAAAGCAGAAACAGTTATTCAATTAGGCCCTAAATACACACGTGGTTTAGGTGCTGGGTCACAGCCTGAAGTTGGTCAAAAATCAGCAGAAGAAAGTGAACAAGCAATCCAAGATGCATTAGAAGGCGCGGATATGGTCTTCATTACTGCTGGTATGGGCGGCGGCACAGGTACAGGTGCTGCTCCGATCGTTGCAAAAATTGCTAAAGAACTTGGTGCCTTAACAGTCGGCGTTGTTACCCGTCCGTTCAGCTTTGAAGGACCTAAACGTGGTCGCTTTGCGGCAGAAGGTATATCCTTATTAAAAGAAAATGTGGATACATTATTGATTATCTCAAATAATCGTTTACTTGAAGTTGTCGACAAGAAAACTCCGATGCTTGAAGCCTTCCGTGAAGCAGATAATGTTTTACGTCAAGGGGTTCAAGGAATCTCAGACTTGATCACAGCTCCTGGATACGTGAACTTAGACTTTGCTGATGTGAAAACAGTGATGGCCAATCAAGGGACTGCCTTGATGGGTATCGGTGTTGCCAGCGGTGAAGATCGTGTAGTTGAAGCAACGAAAAAAGCGATCTCTTCTCCATTATTAGAAACATCTATTGATGGAGCGGAACAGGTGTTGTTAAATATCACAGGTGGTTTAGACATGACTTTATTCGAAGCACAAGATGCTTCTGATATTGTTGCAAGTGCAGCAACAGGTGATGTGAATATTATTTTAGGTACATCAATCAGCGAAGAATTAGGCGATGAAATTCGCGTTACAGTAATTGCGACTGGAATTGATCCAACAAAAAAGGAGCGTAAGGCTACTCGTAACACACAACGTGCTAGCCAAATCCAATCAGTTCCACAAAAACAAAACTTAGATATTGAGCCTGCAAGAAACAACGAAGGTCAATCTGCATTTGGTGAATGGGATATTCGAAAAGAAGAAAATATTCGACCAAAAGTTGAAGAAACGCAATTTGATAATATCGAAAAGAAAGAATTCGAGACATTCAATCGTGAAGAAGTAAAACCTGAAAAAGACGAAGAACTAGATACACCACCATTCTTTCGCCGTAGAAAATAAAAGGGGGAGAGCACATGATCGCTGAAAACTTGCATAAAATCGAGCAAGAAATTCAGGAGTCGTGTGCTCTTGTTTCACGTAACCCACAGGAGATTACTATGGTTGCGGTGACCAAGAGTGTCGACTCCAATACAGCAAATGAACTCGTTGAATTAGGCGTTTCGGATTTAGCAGAAAATCGAGTAGACAAATTACTGGAGAAAAAGCAAAGTCTTTCACAGCATCAACATATTAAATGGCATCTTATTGGTAATTTACAGCGCCGCAAGGTAAAATTAATTATAAATGAAATTGACTACTTTCATGCATTAGATAGTTTGCGTTTGGCACAAGAAATTCAAAAACGTGCAGAACATCAAATAAATTGTTTCGTTGAAGTAAATATCTCTGGGGAGGAATCGAAGCATGGCATCAGTCCAGCAGAGCTTTATTCCTTTATCAAAGAATTGGAAGGTTTAGATAAAATACACGTGATTGGTTTGATGACGATGGCTCCTTATGAGGCAGATCAGCAAGAAGCTCAAGCTATTTTTTCTACTCTGAAAAAACTTCAAGAAAGTGTGAAAGAACAAAACTTGCAGTATGCGCCATGTACAGAATTAAGCATGGGAATGAGCCAAGACTTCAAAACGGCAATTGAAGAAGGTGCCACATTTGTTCGCATCGGAACGGCACTATTTAGGAAAGGTTAGGTAAAGTTAATGGGAATTAGTCTTGCAAAGATCACTGATTTTTTTGGTTTAGCAGATGATGATATGTATGAAGAAAAAGCACCTGCCCCAAAGAAGCAGGTTAGCCGCCCACAAAGCGCGCCTAAAAAGGAACGCGTAACGGCACGTTCCACATATCAAAAACAAGAACGACCAAAAGAAAGAACACAAAAGAAAGTACAAGAAAGAGTACAGCCAGCTGTTGAGATTCAAACTAATCGACGAGCTGAAGCTGTTATGAAAAAGGCAGAAAGCATGCCCAAGAAAAGCGAAAAAGTTGTTTCAATGCCAAACAATACTAGTAGGGCACAACGACTTGCACCAAGAATGGAAGAAAAAAAGAAAGACCGTATTTCTGTGGTTGAACCAAAAGCCTACAACGAAGCTATGACAATTGCAAAACGTGTAGGGCAAGGTGAAGTGGTCTTGATTAACTTCCAATCTTTAGATGAGATGAAAGCGCGTCGCGTAGTGGATTTTTTAACTGGCGCAGTATTTATGATTGATGGTGATATCAAACGTGTTGGTAATGAAATGTTTTTATGCACACCAACAAACGTTGAGATTGCGAATTCTACATTGAGTTCTATGGTTGATGAAGATATTTATGGATTAGGAATGTAAAGGAGCCGCTTAGTTGAATCTACTTATTACACTTTTTTACTATTTAAATCGTTTAGTTTATCTCTATACGATCCTTTTAGTTGTTTATGCGTTGATGTCATGGTTTCCAGGAGCCTATCAGTCTAAGTTTGGACAACTTTTAGGCCGGATTTGTGAGCCGTTTCTTGATTTGTTTCGACGCTTACCTTTACAATTCGGCGGAATCGATTTTTCAGTGATGGCAGCGATTTTTGCATTAAATATTGCGATGGAGGTTTTACAAAAAATTCTGATCAGTATTATCTATTAAGGAGGTGGCAATATGAATGCGAATGTCTATCAACATTTTAGACCAGAAGAGCATCCATTTGTTGACGGTGTTGGCGATTGGTTGGAACAAGTCGAAAGCCAGTACGCTCCTTATTTGACGAATTTTTTAGATCCGCGCCAAGCGTATATTTTAGAAACCTTGATTCGTGAAAACAGCGAATTGAAATTTTCTTTTTATGGCGGCTATGAACATGCTGAACGATGTCGCTGCATGATTTATCCGGATTATTATGAACCGCAAATTGATGACTTTGAGCTTGTGATGATTGAGATAAATTATCCGCAGAAGTTTACGGAGCTGTCGCATGGAAAAATTCTGGGAACTTTAATGAATGCAGGAATCAAACGCGACTATTTTGGTGATATTATTTCTGATGGTGATCGCTGGCAAATTTTTTTAGCTAAAGAATCTGCTAGCTATATCGTAAATCAGGTAACTAAAATTGGTCGTGTAACCGTTCATTTAGAGGAACGTCCATACACGGATATCATTATCCCTAAAGATAGTTGGATCGAAGAAACGACTACAGCGACTTCGATGCGATTGGATGCAATTATTTCAACGGTTTATAATATTTCCAGACAGCGTTCCAAACAGTTAGTTGAAGCCAGTAAGGTAAAGGTCAACTGGACGGTCAATGAACGTCCAGATTATTTACTTGATTTATTAGATGTCGTTTCAGTCCGTGGATTTGGTCGAATTCAAATTCAGGGCTTAGAGGGAAAAACAAAGAAAGAAAAATTCCGTTTACGCTTAGGCGTTTTACGAAAATAAAATTTATGAGGTGAACAAAAAAATGGCATTAACTCCATTAGATATCCAAAATAAGAATTTCTCCACCAAAATGCGTGGCTATAACCAAGATGAAGTCGATGATTTCTTAGATATGATTGTTCGTGATTACGAGGACAGTATTGCAAAGAATCGTGAATTAGAAAAAGCATTGAAGCATTCAGAAGAAAAATTGGAATACTTCAATGAATTGAAAGAAGCTTTGAATCAATCGATCGTTGTGGCTCAAGATACAGCTGACAAGGTTAAATCTTCTGCAAGCAAGGAATCTGAAGTAATCGTTACTTCTGCACAAAACCGTGCGGATGAACTAATTTCTAATGCTATGCAAAAAGCAAACCTATTAACAACGACTGCTGAAGACAAGGCGAAAGAAATATTAACAGATGCTACGTCTAAAGCCCGTCAACTGGCTGCCGAAACAAATGATTTGAAGAAGAAGACACGTGTTTTCCATCAACAATTACTATTATTGTTAGAAACTCAAATCGATCAAGCACGCAGCGGCGACTGGGAAGAAGTATTGAAACCAATGTCTTCATACGTTGGTGATGGTCATGAAGTTTTGAGAGAAGTTTTGGCCAATGAACTTGACAATGATGCTGAGATTGCAGTAGACTCAGATGAACCAATCATTACCCCCGAACCTCAAGAGGAAGACATGGGATTAACGATTGATATTCCTGAATTAATTAAATCAGACGAAAATTAATCACTCTAGAACAGAAAAGCTGATTAGATTCTTATAGCGAGCCGTTGATAGTGAAAGTTCGGCAGACCCTCTAATGAGAAAGATCCTCTAGATTATTCGATTGTGAACGATTAGTAGCAATCGACGTGTCATTACGTTAACAATGATCAGAGGAAACTTTAAGTTTCAAATTTTGGGTGGTACCACGACAAGCTCGTCCCTTTGCGGATGCGCTTGTTTTTTTGTCATTTTTTCTCCATGCTTCAATGGAATAGGAAAAAATATAGATATGCGAACACGATTTTTTCGTTCTTTTGACATGGTCCTCTGATTTATAGAGAGAGCGGTCATTCGGATCAAATCGTCAAATGCTAAAAACGTAGATGAACAAACAGTATTTCCTCTGATGGTGATTTTCTAATCAGGAATAACTTACAAATAATAAAGGAGACGATCAATAGTGAAGACAAAAGAAACCCTTCAACTTGGAAAAACTGGTTTCCCAATGCGCGGTAATTTACCTAATCGTGAAGCTCAATGGGAAAAGGAATGGGAAGAAAATAATATTTACGAAAAACGTCAAAAATTGAACGAAGGCAAACCAACCTTTGTTTTACATGATGGACCGCCATATGCCAATGGCAATATCCATATCGGACATGCGTTAAATAAAATTAGTAAAGACATTATCGTACGTTCAAAATCAATGTCTGGTTTCCGCGCCCCTTATGTACCTGGTTGGGATACACATGGACTGCCAATCGAACAAGTTCTTACCAACAAAGGAATCAAACGAAAAGAAATGACGATGGCGGAATACCGTAAAAAATGTGAGGAGTATGCTTTATCACAGGTGGATAAGCAACGGGATGATTTCAAGCGTTTGGGTATCGCAGGCGAATGGGACAATCCTTACATCACGCTGACACCAGATTATGAAGCAGCTGAAATTCGTGTGTTTGGTAAAATGGCGGAAAAAGGCTACATCTATAAAGGCTTGAAACCAATCTATTGGTCTCCATCAAGTGAGTCTTCTTTGGCTGAGGCGGAAGTTGAGTACAAAGATGTTAAATCTCCTTCAATTTTTGTTGCGTTTAAGGTTAAAGATGGCAAAGGAATTTTAGATACGGATACATCCTTCATTATTTGGACGACAACACCATGGACCTTGCCAGCAAATCAGGCGATTTCTATTAACAAGGACTATATGTATGTCGTAGTTGAAGAGGCTGGAAAAAAATATGTAGTGGCTAAAGACCTTTTGGATTCTGTTTCGAAGGAATTAGATTGGACAGAACCTAAAGTTATTAAAGAGGTTCCAGGAAAAGATTTTGAATATATGACTGCACAGCATCCTTTTTATGATCGTGAATCATTAGTGATTTTAGGCGATCATGTTACTTTAGAAGCTGGTACAGGACTTGTTCATACATCACCGGCACATGGTGAAGATGACTACTTCGCTTGGAAAAAATATCGCAATGACATTATTTCTCCAGTGGATGATCGGGGTGTGATGACAGCCGAAGCACCTGGCTTTGAAGGTGTCTTCTATGATAAAGCGAATGCGATGGTGACCGACCTACTGAAGGAAAAAGGCGCATTGTTAAAATTAGAATTCTTCATGCATAGCTATCCGCATGATTGGCGAACAAAGAAACCGATCATTTATCGTGCAACACCACAATGGTTTGCTTCGATTGATAAATTCCGTCAAGATATCTTAGACGAAATCGAAAAGGTAGATTGGATTATTCCTTGGGGGAAAACACGTCTGTACAATATGATCCGAGACCGCGGTGACTGGGTAATTTCTCGTCAACGTGCGTGGGGTGTACCATTACCAATTTTCTATGGTGAAGATGGTGAACCAATCATCACGCCAGAAACGACAGAACATGTTGCACAATTATTCGCAGAACATGGTTCAAATATCTGGTTCGAACGTGAAGCGAAAGATTTATTGCCAGAAGGCTTTACTCATCCAAGTTCGCCAAATGGAAAATTTACTAAAGAGACAGATATCATGGACGTTTGGTTTGACTCAGGCTCTTCTCACGAAGCGGTGTTACGTCAACGTCAAAATCTAACGTTCCCAGCTGATATGTATTTGGAAGGCTCTGACCAATATCGTGGCTGGTTCAACTCAAGTATTACCACAAGTGTTGCTATCAATGGTGTTGCGCCTTATAAATCTGTTCTCTCTCAAGGATTTACTCTAGATGGGGAAGGTCGCAAAATGAGTAAATCTCTAGGCAACACGATCGTACCTGGAAAAGTAATTAATCAAATGGGTGCGGATATCTTACGTCTATGGGTTAGCAGTGTAGACTATGAGGCAGATGTTCGAGTATCCATGGATATCTTGAATCAAGTTTCAGAAGTTTATCGTAAGATCCGGAATACAATGCGGTTCTTATTAGCAAATACGAATGATTTTGAGCCAGCTAAGCACGCGGTTGCTTATGAGGAATTGCGTTCAGTTGATAAGTATATGCTTGTTCGCTTAAATGAAGTAATCAAAGCGGTTCGTGAAGATGGATACGAAAAGTATGACTTCACACAAATTTATAAAACGATCGTGAATTTCTTGACGGTTGATTTGTCTTCCTTCTACTTGGATTTTGCGAAAGATGTTGTTTATATCCAAGCAGAAGACAGCTATGAACGTCGTTGTATGCAAACTGTTTTCTATCAAGCAGCGGTTGCATTAACGAAATTATTGACACCGATCATTCCTCATACTACAGAAGAAATTTGGACATACTTGAAGGAAGAAGAGGAATATGTTCAATTGGCTGAATTGCCAGGCTATGAAGAATATCCTAATCAAGCTGAATTGTTGGATACATGGAAAGCGTTCATGGACTTCCGTGATAAAGTATTGAAGGCTTTAGAAGAAGCCCGCAATGAAAAAGTCATCGGTAAATCTCTGGAAGCAAAAGTTACGATCTATCCAAATGAACAGGTCGGAGCATTGCTGACAGCTTTAGATGCTGATCTTGCTCAATTATTGATCGTATCACCTGATTCATTTAGTATTTCGAAAGAGGCCGCTCCATCTAATGCTATGAGCTTTGATGATGCAGCGATCTTAGTGGAAAAAGCAGAAGGCGAAGTTTGTGACCGTTGTCGTCAGGTTCGCACGACAGTCGGCGAAGATGAAAAACTACCAACATTATGTGCCTCATGTGCCCATATCGTTGAAGAAAATTATCCAGAAGCAGTTTCTGAAGGATTGGAATAATATAGAAGAAACACGTATCGATAATTCGGTACGTGTTTTTTTCCCCATCTCTTAAAGAAAGCATAAAAAATCAAGAAGTAAAAACAATGAATCAACCGCTTTAACGGTGTCCGGCTTGACGAACCATCCAGTACCTACTTGGTGTTCAAAAGCTGAGAGAGTTCGTAAAGCTTTTCTAATATAAAAAAGCTGAGAATACTCTCAGCTTTTTGACGTTTAATCTAATTTTCCACGTTCACGATACCATTGGTCTGGCTGCCAGGCCCACTCGTGTCCGTTCTTAGCTAGCAAATCGAAAGCACATTGTGGTCCCATTGTTCCAGCTGCATAATTGGGGAAACCAGGAGTGGTTTGATCCCATGTATTACGGATACGATCAACGATTTCCCATGAGTTGGCCACTTCATCCCAATGCGAAAAGTTAGTACCATCGCCATTTAAAGCGTCCAGTAATAATTTTTCATAAGCTTCAGGACTATTTTCAGTTACTTCAGCACTTTGACGGAAGTCTAATTTTACAGGATCAGTATTGAAACCTTGCCCGATTTTCTTCCCGTTTAAAGTTAAAGAAAAGCCTTCTGTTGGCTGAATATAAATAGTCAAAATGTTTTGCGGTAATTCTTCTCCGTCAGCTTCTTCCTGTTCGAAATTAAAGACGTTCACAGGAACTTGTTTAAAGACGATATTAATACGTGTTCCTTTTTCTGTCATTCGTTTACCTGTCCGAACATAGAAGGGAACACCTGACCAACGGAAATTATCGATCAAGAATTTTCCGGCAACAAAAGTCTCCATTAGTGAATCTTTGGCCACATTTGGCTCATCATGGTAAGCAACAAAATTTTTATCATCTAACGTTCCCGTGTCATATTGACCTCGAACGAAATTTTGCAAGACTTCTTCTGAATCGTATCGACGGATCGCCTGTAAAACTTTTACTTTTTCTTCACGAATCGATTTATTCGAGAAAGAGGTTGGCACTTCCATTGCTAATAAAGCAACGACCTGCAAGATGTGATTTTGTACCATATCTTTTAGTGCACCGCTATGTTCATAGTATCCACCGCGGTCTTCTACACCGAGTGCTTCAGAAAAAGTAATCTGTACATTTTCGATATAACGGTTGTTCCAAAGGGATTCGAAGATATTATTGGCGAAACGAATCACGGAAATATTTTGAATCATTTCTTTCCCTAAGTAATGATCGATCCTGAAAATATCTTGTTCAGGGAAAACATTTCGGATTTGATTATTCAGCTCATTGGCAGAATCGTAATCAAAGCCGAATGGTTTTTCGATCACTAAACGGTTATAGCCAGTCGTCGTCAAAATTTCTTGTGATTTCAGATGGTTGACGATCGTACCGAAAAACTGAGGTGCCATAGCTAAGTAATATATCCGGTTTCCCTGTAAGCCATATTTTTCGTCTAACTCGTCAGCCAATACTTTTAGCTGATCATAATGATCTGTATCATTGACATTGTGTGATAAATAGTAAAAGTGATTAGAGAAATCTTGTGCTTCTTCATCGGTTGGTGCCAAATCTTTGATAGTATCACGAACGATCTCACGATAGTGGTCGTCGCTCCATGGTCGTCTTGCGGTACCGATTACAGCAAAATGCTCTGCTAAATTTCCTTTTTTATATAGGCGAAACAACGAGGGATAAAGTTTCCGCTGCGCCAGGTCGCCAGTTCCACCAAAGATGGTAAATAGTGCTGCTTGTTCCATATGGTTCACTCCTAATTCAAAGTAATGTATTCAATTTACAAGTGGAAAATGATTTTTATAGCCATTCAACTAAAAAGTTTATCACTTATCCTGTCATAACTGCAAAAAGTTGGATCGGTGATTTGATTTTGATCAATTTATCATCCATAGCGCAGAAAAAAGGGGTACTTATCTTTATAAAGCGTCAACAAATATTGTGGATGCGGCTTTGTAGCTGATGGAAACTTTTTTTTGACTATTTTCCAAAGTAACGGGGCCTTCATAGGCCGCAATATTGGTAATCGTGTATTCTTCGTGAATGTTAACACCAAGATCCATCAAGTAATCAAGTAGATCCTTCTCATCCAAAACACGTGCGATTCGAACATTGGTCCCTTCTGGGTAGCTTGCCAATGTCTGACGATCTTTCTCGTGGACGGTTTGATCTTGCTGCGGAATCATTCCGCCATGGGGACAAAAGGTTGGATGATTCAGATAATTATCTAACTTTTGTTCTAATTGTGAGGATGTCACATGCTCTAATACTTCTGCTTCATCATGGACTTCATTCCATGAATAGCCAAGATGATCAACTAGAAAAACTTCCCATAAACGATGTTTACGAACAAGAGTGCTGGCTTTTTCTAAACCAGCCGGTGTCAACTGAACGCCTTGGTAAGGAGAGTGTTCAACTAAGCCTTCTTTTACTAGTTTATTTATCATCTCGCTGACAGAAGCTCCGGAAATGGACAAACCAGCAACGATTTTTTTATTGCTAACTTTTTCTTTATCGCCACCTAATTCTAATATTAATTTTAAGTAATCTTCGCGATTTGGTGTCATTGATGTTCATCCTTTCATAACGAAGCATATCAGATTAAGTTTACCAAATAAATTTTGTTTTTTCCATTTGATTGGTCTTTTCTTTTTAAAGTATCAACCCCTGAATAACAAAGGTAATTAAAAAAAAATTCTAAGAACACTTGCCTATCTTTTTAAAAAAAGGTAGTATATTAAAAATAAATGAGAATTGTCAAACTATTTAAAGGATGATGTCTATGACAAAGCAACAAGTAACAGAAGCCCCGACCATGTATGATCCCTCATTTGAAAAGGATGCATGTGGTATGGGCTTTATTGCTCAGATGGAAGGGAAAGCTTCACATCAATTAGTAAAGCATGCATTAACGATGTTGGAACGGATGAACCATCGAGGGGGAACTGGAGCAGAACCCGAAACTGGTGACGGTGCAGGTATTCTAGCAACGATTCCAGACAAGTTTTTCCAACGAGAAGCAAACGCAGCAGGGATAACTTTGCCTGAACGTGGGCAATATGCTACAGGCATGTTCTTTTTACCAGCAGAGGAAAAGCATAAAAATGGTTTGCAGCAAGCACTCGTGAAGGAGATTGAAGCTGCTGGTTATTTAGTTCTTTGGCAGCGAGACGTACCGTTTCAATATGAGAACTGCGGACCAGGTGCACAAAAAGTTATGCCTAGTTTTGTGCAGTTATTCATAAAGCGGCCATTAGAGGTACAAACGGATCGCGATTTTGAAGACCGCCTGTACCGTTTGCGTCGTAAGCTAGAAAAAACCTACCATGCAGGAGAAATGGCTATTTGCAGCTTATCCAGCAAAACAATCGTTTATAAAGGTATGTTACATGCTTATCAGGTTGGAATTTTTTATGATGACTTACAGGATGAAGATTTTGCGGCAAGTATCGCAGTTGTGCATTCACGATTTTCTACAAATACGTTTCCAAGCTGGGATCGGGCACAGCCTTTCCGTTTTTTAGCTCACAATGGAGAAATCAATACGCTGCGCGGTTCAGAAAATTGGATGAAGAGTCATGGCATCGAGGTATATAACGAGGAAGATTCAGACTCGGCCAAGCTGGAAAATTGTATGGAATACTTGTATCGCAATGGTCGTGATATTCCTCACGCATTGATGATGATGGTGCCGGAGGCTTGGTCAGAAGAGGCCGGTCTGGGTGAAGAGATGACTGCTTTTCAAGAATACAATGCCAGCTTCATGGCACCGTGGGATGGACCTGCGGCACTATGTTTTACGGACGGTGAAATGGTGGGGGCAACCTTGGATCGCAACGGCTTGCGTCCTTCTCGCTACTCAATTACGAAGGACGGCTTTGTTCAAGTAGCCTCAGAATCAGGAGTTGTTGATTTTGCACCATCATCTGTCATTGAAAAAGGTGTGCTGGGACCAGCAAATATGATCTTAGTTGATACCGTCAATGGAAAATTTTATCGCAATCAAGAGATTAAAGAAAAGTATGCAAAAGCTCATTCCTATAAAGAGTGGCTGGCTGAAAACCGCATTGATCTATCGCAGCTTGCTGAAATAAATAAAGAAGAAGCTAGACTGACCGAAAAAGAATTGCAAAGAATGTGGAAGCTGAATGGTTATACCGATGAAATCATTCGCGGCGCGTTATTACAGATGGCTGAAAAAGGAGAAGAACCTGTTCTTTCGATGGGCTATGATTCACCGTTAGCCGTCTTGAGTGATCAGCCACAATCATTATTCACCTATTTCAAACAGCAATTTGCCCAAGTAACCAATCCACCGATCGATGCGATCCGTGAACAATTGGTTATTGGAACAGAGATGTTCTTAGGGCGTGATGGTGATATTCGAGTGGACGATGCGCATAATTGCCAGAAATTGAAGATCAAAAGTCCTGTGCTTAGTAGTGCGGATTTTCTAAAGATTGCTCAATTAAGTACCAAAGAACAAAAAACTGTGACAATCTCAACACTATATCCAATCGGCGGCGGCAATGCTTTAGAAGATGGGCTGGAGCAAATGTTTAAAGAGGCCGAATCAGCAATTGATAATGACTGTACGATCCTGATTCTAAGTGATCGCGGCTCAGAAAAAGCAAAAATGGCGATGCCAATTTTGTTAGCTGTATCCGGTCTGCATAATTACTTAGTACGAAAAGGAAAAGCGTCATTAGCTAGTATTGTCGTTGATTCTGCAGAGGTTTGCGAAGTTCATCATTTTGCGACTTTGATCGGTTATGGAGCCAGCGGAATCCATCCTTATGGAGCTTATGCGACCTTGAATGATTTCAAGATTGAAAATGGCTTGGAAAATTATCGGAAAGCTGCTGAAAAGGGAATCGTGAAAGTCATGTCGCGGATGGGAATCTCGACAATTGCCGGTTATCATGGCGCGCAGTTATTTGAGGTCGTGGGAATCAGTCAGCCTGTGACAGAAAAATATTTCACAGGAACAGCGAGTCGAATCGGTGGACTATCCTTGCATCAAATTGAGGAAGAATATTTGCAGCGACACCATTTGGCCTATGGGCCGCAGCAGAATGATTTGTTGGCTTCAGGCGGAAGCTTTCAATACAAAGCTGATGGCGAGCACCATTTGTTCAACCCGAAGACTATTTACAATTTCCAACAAGCGGTCCGCGCGGGTGATTATCAATTGTTCAAACATTATGTCGAGCAAATGAATCAGGAGGCCTTAGAGGAGCCAACCAATCTACGAGCGTTATGGGAATTCAAAAAAGAGCGTTCTGCGGTGAAGCTTTCCGAGGTAGAGCCTGCTAGCAAAATCGTGAAACGCTTTAAAGTTGGAGCAATGTCTTACGGTTCGCTAAGTGAGGAAGCTCACCAATGTATCGCCGAAGCTATGAACAGCATTGGTGCAAAGTCAAACAGTGGTGAAGGTGGAGAAAACCGCAAACGATTCAAGCCACAAGCAGATGGGAAAAACTACAACAGTAAAATCAAACAGGTTGCTTCTGGACGTTTTGGTGTAAATGCTGAGTACTTAATGAGTGCTGAAGAATTACAGATAAAAATGGCCCAAGGAGCAAAACCTGGTGAAGGTGGACAATTACCAGGGAATAAAGTTTTCCCATGGGTCGCTGAGATTCGCGGTTCAACACCAGGCGTGCGATTGATTTCACCGCCGCCGCATCATGATATTTATTCAATCGAAGATTTAGCCCAATTGATCTATGACTTAAAAGCAATTAATCCTTACGCGAAGATCAACGTCAAGCTGGTTTCTAGTACGGGTGTTGGCACTATCGCTACTGGTGTAGTGAAGGCCGGGGCTGACGTTGTCGTGATTTCTGGTTATGACGGAGGAACAGGTGCTTCGCCGCGAAATTCGATTCGTGACGCGGGACTGCCATGGGAGATGGGGGTTGCAGAAGCACATCAAACATTAGCCATGAATAATTTACGTCAACGGATGACTTTGGAAACAGATGGGAAATTAATGACTGGGCGCGATGTAGCGATGGCGATTTTACTTGGAGCGGAAGAGTATAGTTTTGCTTCACTAGCTTTGGTTGCTATCGGCTGTGTGATGATGCGGGTTTGTAGTTTAAATACTTGCCCTGTAGGTGTTGCAACACAAAATCCGGCATTACGTAAATTCTTTGTTGGCAAGCCGGAGCATCTGATCAATATGATGTATTTCATCGCGGAAGATCTGCGGGAGATCATGGCGGAGTTGGGCTTTAGAAGTATTGATGAAATGATCGGACATACGGAAGTTTTAGAACCGCGTTTTATTGCAAAAGGCAAAGCGAAATCGTTAGACTTCTCAAGGATTTTATCAACGAGCATCGGGATCGAACGCAAAACGGAGGATCCATTTAAAGAAAAACGCGAGTGGCCTGAATTGGATCATTTTGCCGAAGGAGCCATCAAAAATGGCGAACAGGTGGAGATGACTTATCCAATCAATAATGTCAATCGAACAGTCGGTGCACGAATGGGTGGCTGGATTGCCGAGCGATTTGGCAACTATGCACTGACGCCGGGTCAGATCAGATACACCTATACTGGAATTGCTGGACAAAGCTTTGGTTCCTTCATTACACAAGGGATGGAATTGAAGCTGATCGGCGAAGGCAATGACTATGTAGCAAAAGGACTGAGTGGGGGTCGTGTGATTATCGTACCGCCGAAGGATGCTGCTTATGATGTTGAAAATTCACCGATCGTTGGAAATGTTGTTTGCTTCGGTGCGAATCGTGGCGAAGGCTACTTCCGCGGAAAAGCTGGTGAACGATTCTGTGTTCGTAATAGTGGGGCCAATGTTGTTGTAGAAGGAGTCGGGGATCATGGCTGTGAATATATGACAGGTGGGGTTGCCGTCATTTTAGGGCCAACTGGCCGCAACTTCGCAGCTGGAATGTCAGGCGGAGTCGCATATGTATATGATCCAACAGGTACTTTTGCTGATAAATGTAATCTGGAGATGGTAGAGCTTTTCAAATTCGGCGAAGCTGGCGATGATTCGGTCTTAAAAGACATGATCGAGAAGCACTTGGCTTATACCGACTCATTAAAGGCGGCTGAATTATTGAATGATTGGGAAAATGCACAAAAGCATTTTGTCAAAGTCTATCCTAGGGAATATCATGAAATGGTTCGTGTGACAGAGGAATTAGCGAAGACAGGTTTGACTGGTGAAGAATTGATTGAAAAAGCCTTCATCGAAGTGATCGGGGAACAAACAGTACCGGCTGGAAAGGAGCGTGGCTAATATGGCAGATCCATTTGGATTTTTAAAATACCCGCGAAAGGATAATCCTTATCGGCCAGTCGAAGAACGGATTGGCGATTGGGAAGAATTGCAGATCCCTCTTGGTGTAGAAGAGCGGCAAGAACAAGCTGCTCGATGCATGAACTGTGGGATTCCATTTTGCCATACAGGGATTTTCTATGGCGGAAAACGAGCAGTGTCAGGGTGTCCTAATGATAATCTGATTCCTGAGTGGAATGATTTTGTTTATCGTGGAGACTTCAAAAATGCTTTTGATCGTTTAGCGAAAACCAATCCATTACCGGAAATGACTGGGCGTGTATGTCCGGCACCGTGTGAAAAGTCTTGTACCGAAGGGCTGAATGGATCAGGGGTGGCAATCCATGACAATGAACGATTCATCATTGATAACGCCTTTGAAAATGATTGGGTCAAAGCAGATGGGCTGCCAGTAGAACGGACAGACTTTAAAGTAGCGATCATTGGATCTGGTCCCGCGGGGCTTTCTGCAGCATGGCGCTTAAACCAGCTGGGACATCAAGTTACCGTTTATGAGCGCAGCGATCGAGCCGGCGGTTTATTGATGTATGGAATTCCTAATATGAAGCTGGATAAAGAAATCGTTCAGCGCCGTATCAATGTGATGGAAGAAGTTGGGATTACGTTTGTTTTAAACACAGAGGTTGGTACAGAGATTACTGCTGACGAACTGCAGGAAAGCTATGATCGGGTAATTATTGCCAGTGGTGCAAGTGTTCCTCGAGATTTAAAGGTCAAAGGCCGCGAGCTACACGGCATTCAATTTGCGGTAGATTACTTAACTGACTGTACGAAAGATGTCTTACAGCATGGTAAAAAAGTTGCCGACCAAAAATTAGCAGGTAAGCATGTCGTTGTAATTGGCGGAGGAGATACGGGAAATGACTGTATTGGCTCGGCGATTCGGCAAGGTGCGGCTTCTGTAAAACAATTAGAAATTACACCGCAGCTTCCAGCAAGTCGAACAGTATCAAACCCATGGCCGGAATACTCAATGATCAATCGAGAAGGCTATGGGCAAGAAGAAGGTGCCTTGCATAATCCTGAACTGACCACGTATATGACTTCGACGACTGCTTTTATTGGAGCTGAACGAGGACAAGTTATCGCAATTGAAACGACACAGGTGGACAATCAATTCCAGCCAATCAAGGGAACTGAAAAAACGTTGAAGGCGGATTTAGTTTTACTAGCGATGGGTTTCACTGGCGCTGAGAAGAATCTGCTTGATGCTTTTGAGGTTGAAGAGATTTATGAAGACTACACGACTAATAATGAAAAAGTTTATGTGGCAGGAGATGCCAGACGCGGTCCAAGTCTTGTGATTTGGGGAATTCGTGAAGGCCGAAAAGCTGCTGAAAAGGTGGATCAGATCCTACGATCATTGATCCATCAATAAAAAATAGGATGCCGGAAAACGGGCATCCTATTTTTATTTTTTTACAGGAATGATGGGAAACGATACATCGTCTAATTCATCATAGAGTGTGTCTGGCGTCCCATTTTTTGTTTTGATCAACAGATGATAACCGTATTGATCTTGGATCGCCAATTTTTGTTCACTTAATTCAATCAGCTGGTAGATGATGGCTGAGCCATCTAAAATAATCGATAAATCAGGATAAATCGTAATTGTGTGATGTTTGTGTTCTTTCGGATGAGTGAACTCCCAAGAACCGACATAAATATTATTTAAGTCCTTTACTTCACGTTTGCGGACAAATTTTGAACTCACTGCTGCTGCACCGAGCGATGTCGCACTAAGGAAGACAGGCCATTTCAATCTCATCAAAAAACTCCTTTCACCATTTAGCTAATCCAATCTCATCTTACCTGATTAATGGCTATCAGTTTTCTAAAAATAAACTGAACGCCTTTCACACAGGCTTTGTTATACTATATAATAAAGTCTGTCATCTTTCCATCAGGCTTAAGGACTATTTAACTTTTTATAGAAGGATTTTGATAAAAAATGAAGTATTCTGCAATTTACTTGGCTATTTTTATTGAGAGAAGCAATCGCTTTATTGCTCGTTGCCGTTTATTAAACACTGGGGAAGAAATCATTACTCATGTGAAAAATACAGGGCGCAGCAAAGAATTGTTACTGCCCAATGCCTTAGTGGCTGTGAATCATCAGCCATCAGACAAACGAAAAACGGCCTATGATCTGATTGCTGTTAAAAAAGGCGAAATGTGGATCAACATCGACTCACAAATACCAAACGCATTGGCAGCTGAAGGAATCTTATCAGGCAAAATCAAACTGCCTGGTTTAAAAGGCTCAATCAATTATTTAAAGCGTGAATACACGTATGAACGTTCGAAATTCGACATCTACTTTGAAACGGATCAGCAGGAAAAAGGGTTCGTTGAAGTAAAAGGCATGACGCTGGAAAATTATGAGATTGGTGCATTTCCTGATGCTCCGACGTTAAGAGGTTTAAAGCACGTAGAAGAACTGCGATTGGCTCAAACAATGGAGTATCACTGCTATGTCTTATTCGTTGTTCAGTTTCCGACAATTCAAACAGCTACGATCCACCGTGAGATGCAGCCAGCGCTTTATGAGGCAGTAGAAAAGGCCAAGACAGACGGTGTGCAGATTTTAGCGTATAATTGTGATGTAGATCAGGAGTCAATTTCAATCAAAGAGGCTGTCCCCTTTGATTTGAACCAAAAATTTATTGATCCAAATCAGTGAAAGGCGGGAAAATCATGATTAATTTAGGTATTATTGGAACAAATTGGATTACCGATCAATTTGTGCAAGCGGCACATGAAACAGGCAAGTACCAGCTAGCGGCGGTCTATTCGCGACGATTAGAAACGGCGCAAAAGTTTGGTGAAAAATATGGAGATGTCGAATACGCGACGGATTTAGATACCTTTTTTAGCATCGAACATTTGAATACCGTTTATATCGCTTCACCAAACAGCCTGCATTTTGAACAAGCAAAGCAAGGAATTTTAGCTGGAAAAAATGTGATCGTAGAAAAACCAGCTTTCTCTACACCAAAAGAGATGGATGAGATCATTGAACTAGCTAATCAGAAAAAAGTCTTTTTCTTCGAAGCAGCTCGTAATATTCATGAAAAAGCATTTAAAACAGTTGCTGATTTTCTGCCTTTTAAAGATCATATTATTGGTGCGGATTTCAGCTTCATGAAATACTCTTCACGCTACGATCAGGTTTTAGATGGTCAAGAACCCAACATCTTTTCTCCACATTTTTCAGGCGGCGCATTAGCAGATTTAGGAGTCTATCCAATTTATGCAGCGTTAGCTTGGTTTGGGATGCCGAAGGAAAGTCTCTACTTTGGACAGAAAATCTCAACAGGTGTTGACGGGATCGGAACGGGTATATTGCGGTATGACAACTTTGATGTTACGATTCGAACAGGCAAAATCGGCGACAGCTTTCAGCAGTCAGAGATATATTTGACGAATGGGACTCTAGTAATGAATGCAGTAAATTCAATAAGTGAGGCAGTTTTCCATGATCGTGATCATCAACGACGAGAAAAATTGTCCGTTCATCAATTGGAAAACCCGATGATGGAGGAAGCCGATATGTTTGCTAAAGTAATCTTAAATCCAACGGATCGCGAGTTGGGGACGGATTATGAAGAATGGGTTGAGTTGGCTCGGAATGTAAACCAAGTGATTTATGATATGCGAAAAAGTGCGGGCATCGTTTTTGATGCCGACGAGAAATAGAGGAAATTATGAACAATCAAGAATTTGTACCATTTTTGAAAAAAAATTGGGAGGATGCGGGCTTTGCAAAGCCTGCATTAATCCAATCAGAGGTTTATGCACCGATAATGGAAGGGAAAAATTTAGTTGGAATCGCTCCTACTGGCAGCGGCAAGACCCTGGCCTATTTATTACCCTTGATCAATAAGCTTGAGGCTGGAAAGGCCAGCCAGATTCTCGTTTTAACGTCATCACAAGAATTAGCAATGCAGGTCGTTGAAGTCGCTCGTAAATGGCTGGCAGGTTCAGGTATGAAAGTACAAGCTTTAATCGGCGGCGCAAATGTCAAACGCCAACAAGAAGCCTTAAAGAAAAAACCAGAATTACTGATCGGTACGCCCGGTCGCGTCTTGGAATTGATTACGGCTAAGAAAATCAAAGCATCCACTATCAGAACACTGGTTTTTGACGAAGTTGATCAATTGATTCAAGGGCAAAGTCTGCAGCTGATTCAAAAGATTTTGAAGGCCAGCGATAACGAAGCGCAACATTTATATTTTTCTGCGACAGCGGATGTTGTGCTGGAGGAGTTGCACCGTTTTGAAGCTGAATTGTTAGTTGTAGATGTCTCAAAAGAAGATGATAGCCAAGGCGATGTGCAGCATTTTTATTTGGAAACGAGTGATCGAAAGAAAGTTGAGCAACTGCGGCGTCTGCTAAACTTGCCAGCTTTCTGGGGAATGATCTTTTTCAATCAATTAAGTGATATGGGGAGTGCGGAAGAGAAACTACGGTTCCATCATTTGCCTATAGTGGGTCTTGCTTCTGATCAATCGAAGATGCTGCGTAAAAAAGCGATTGAGCAGTTCAAGAAACATCAGGCTCTAGGGCTTTTGACAACGGATTTAGCAAGTCGTGGTTTGGATATTGAGAATCTGCCGTTTGTGATAAATGTCGATGTACCATTAAGCGAAGAGAGTTATTTGCATCGGGCTGGTCGTGTTGGTCGAATGGGGGAAACGGGTACCGTGATTTCGTTTGTCACCCCGCAAGAAAAATCAGATTTAACGAAAATCGCTAAAAAGCTGGATCTGAAACTCGCACCAATTTATCTATTCGGTGGTGAACTGCTAACTGAGGAGCCAGTAAAACAAAGCGAACCAAAAAAGAAGAAAAGTAAAAAAAATAAAGGGAAAAGACGGAAATAGGTCTTTTCCTTTTTTATGTACCTATCTAGTTCAGCCATACCAGTATGATTGATTGAGTTATAGGTTTTCGACTGCTCTTTTTGAATTCTTATCTTAGAAAAATTCATCAATTGGTAACAGCTGAATAGCATGATTTTTCCATTTTTTTTGAATGAGTCCATTAAATTTAAGGTCGACATCTTGCTAAAATAAGTTAAAATAGCTACAATAATATGAGCGTGTTCTCGTAGCTCAGTAGGATAGAGCGATCGCCTCCTAAGCGATAGGTCGCTGGTTCGATTCCAGTCGAGAACGTTAAAATACCCACTTAGAATTTCTAAGTGGGTATTTTGTTTGGGCTAAGCCCAGTCCCCATTCCTAAAAATAGGAATTTTTGTGCCATCCTTACGAATACCATCAATATCCATTTGGGCTGACCCTACCATAAAATCAACGTGGGTTTGACTACTATTTAATCCCACGTCTGCTAATTCTGCTTTCGACATTTCAGTTCCGCCTTCAACACTGAAAGGATAAGCAGCACCCAGAGCTAAGTGATTTGACGCATTTTCATCAAATAATGTATTAAAGAACGTAATTCCTGATTGTGAGATTGGTGAGGGATCTGGAACTAAGGCGACCTCACCTAGGTGTTTTGCTCCTTCGTCAATATCTAATAATGATGCTAAAACATCTGTTCCATCTTTGGCAGAAAATTCTACAACTTTGCCGTCTTTAAAGGTAAATTTCATTTCATTTAAGGTCGTTCCCGCATAGCTCAACGGTTTTGTACTAGTAATATAGCCATCGACGCGCGTACGGTCTGGAGCAGTAAAAACTTCTTCAGTTGGCATATTAGCCATAAATTCATTGCCATCTGCTGCAAAACTGCCAGCGCCTTCCCAAACATGATTCTCAGGAAGTCCGATGACAATGTCTGTTCCCGGAGCGGTGTAATGAAGGGCATAGAATTGCTCTTTGTTCAGACGTTCTGCTTGCTCCCGCATGAGTGCGTCATGTTTTTCCCAAGCTTTAACTGGATCATCTGCATAAATCCGAGTGGTTTTAAAAATCTCATTCCACAATTTATCCACCTGTTCCTCGCTTGAAGCCAGTTCTGGGAAAACCTTTTTTGCCCAAGCAGGGCTTGAAGCGGCTACGACAGTCCAACGTAATTTATTGGATTGTGTTGCTTCCATCACGGACTGAAGTGCTTTTCCTCGTGCCGCTTGAAAAGCAGCGACTCGATTAGTGTCGACTCCTAATAAAGAATCGGGATTTTGAGAAACGATGCTGATCCGAGTAACCCGTTTGTCAGCAAAAGTATTTGCCTCGTCAACTTTATAAGCAGGTACTTCATTGATACGATCCTCTGCCGCATGGCTTAAAAATTCACGTTGAACCTCGTCATCATTCCATTGAACAATGACTTCAGCAGCCCCCAGTTGGTAGGCTTCCTTTGTAATAAGTCGTGCTAGTGGAGCTTGATCAACACTCGCATAAATTACAGCGGTGTCATTTTTTTGGATGTTTACACCAACTTTTGTAATCAAGTGGGCATACTTTTTTAGAAGTGTTTCAAAATTAGGTAGTGTCATTTCTATACCTCCGTTTCATTAATCTTATCTTAGCATTTCTTAGAAATTCTCAAAAGAAAATGAATTAAAAAAGATGTACCAGTTTTTTGGTACATCTTTTTTAATATACTATGATGCTGCTTCGACGATTTTTTTCGCAAAGGCCTCGAGATTTTCGATATCTTCTTCTTCAGCCGCCATTTCAACCTTCACGCTGTCGGCACCACGCGTTGCCCCCGTTTTTGCAAAGGCCGCATCGAAGTCATCAACAGATTTGCAGTATTGATCATAGAATGTATCGCCAGAACCGCACACTCCGAAGATTTTACCGCTTAAATCTAACTCCTGCAGTTCTTCATAAAAGTCTACGATTTCATCAGGAAGATCCCCTTCACCGTAAGTATACGTTGCGACGACACAAATATCCGCATCTTGAAAATCTTCGGCATCCACTTGTGTACATTCGTCGATTTCCACTTCAAGATCTAAGTTTTCGAAGGCTTCAGCGACGATGTCGGCGATTTCTTCGGTATTTCCTGTCATACTGGCATAAACGATTTTTGCTAATGTCAAAAAAAAACCTCCCTAGCTTTAAGCTAATTTTATGGTCATTATATCAAAATGGAAATCAAAAGGAAATCACTGCTCTCTAACCATTTGTTCGCTTTATAGGGTTATGTTAAAATGGACAAGATGAAAAAGGATGTTCGTCCAGCTTTTCACAGACTTATAATTAAACGGATTTGAAAGAAAGTTTAAGCGGACGATCTGGATAAATATTTTCACCAGAAGAATAAAGACAAAATAATTAGTAGAATTATCAATATGAGGAGACGAGAACATGATCACATTAAAATCACCCCGTGAAGTAGAAATGATGAATGAATCAGGCGAATTACTGGCGGATGTCCATCGTCATTTGCGGGATTTTATAAAACCAGGAATTACTAGTATGGATATTGAAAATTTTGTACGGGACTTTATTGAAAGTCATGGCGGTGTGGCAGCACAAATAGGATTTGAGGGCTATGAGTACGCGACCTGCTGCAGTATCAATGATGAAATTTGTCATGGTTTTCCAAGAAAGAAGCCATTAAAGAATGGCGACCTGATTAAAGTCGACATGTGTGTCGAATACAAAGGAGCAATGTCTGATTCCTGCTGGTCATACGCTGTAGGTGAAGCGTCACCCGAGATCAAACGATTAATGGAAGTTACTAAAAAGGCGATGTATCTTGGAATTGAACAAGCACAGGTTGGAAACCGCATCGGCGATATTGGTCACGCGATCCAAACCTATGCTGAAGGCGAGGGCTTCTCAGTTGTGCGTGATTTTGTTGGACATGGCATTGGACCGACTATCCATGAAGAGCCTGCGATTCCGCATTACGGTGTTGCTGGAAAAGGCTTGCGGCTAAAAGAAGGTATGGTTATTACGATCGAACCGATGATTAATACTGGAGATTGGCAAATGAAGATGGATCCGAATGGCTGGACTGCGTATACGCGTGATGGCGGCTGGTGTGCTCAATATGAACATACATTGGCGATTACAAAAGAAGGACCAAAAATTTTAACTTCACAAGGTGAAGAAGGAACGTATTAGGACGACGAGGATTTTATGGGACCAATAGATAAAATTAAAAAGAATAAGAAATTAATGGATTTTATCCAATCGATCCAAAAGCATTTAGCAGAAACAGAAATAGGCGACCGCTCTGTGGTAGTCGCCTATTATTTATTGCTGTCTTTTTTTCCAATCTTGATTATTGTTGGCAATTTGCTGCCCTACTTTAATATCACTCCAGAAACAGTTCTGCCATATTTAAGTGAAGCTATTCCGCCAAATGTTTTTAGTTTTTTAAAGCCGGCAATTACTGGTTTGTTAGAAAATACTTCTGGCGGTATGCTTTCTATCTCGGTTCTGGCAGCTTTGTGGTCATCTAGTCGAGGAATCAATGCGCTGCAAACAGCCTTGAACAGGGCCTATGGTGTCGAGGACCGCGGGAATTTTGTTATCAGTCGTATTGTCTCGGTGGGAATTGTTGGCATTTTAATGATGGCGATCATTGCTGTCGCGCTATTTTTTAGTGCAGGTCAAGTAATTTTAGATGCTTTACAGCAATTATTACGTTTTTCACCAGATATTATCGATACATTCTTGGCTTTGCGCTGGCCAGTGACATTGATTGGGTTGCTGGTTATCTTAGGTGGTTTATATATCGTTATCCCTAATGCGCATGTACGGATAAAATATGCACTTCCCGGAACAATCTTTGCGACAGTTGGTTGGATCGTTTTAGCACAAGGATTCAGTATCTATGCCCAGACTTTTGCTCAACGAGTTTCTGGTTACCAAATCATCGGGAGTTTCATAGTTTTGATGTTTTGGCTGAATTTTGCCGCGACGATTATTATTTTAGGCGGTGTGTTAAACGTGGCAATTGAAGAATATCGTACAGGTCAAGAAGTCACAGAAGGATCAAATCGTGTTAATAAATGGTTTAACAAGTTGAAGGATCGTTTCATTAAAAAGAAAAAATAATCTCAAGAATTTTGAAAGATTTTAGGAGAGCCTTGTAAAGAGTGGTCAATCCTATATAATAATTTTAGTAAAAAGGCAGGTGGCAATATGTTAGTATCATTCGGGCTGATCATTAAATATTTTTTGACTTTTTTGATTGCGTTGATTTTGACTCCGATTTTTAAAATAATTTCGGTCCAGACTGGGTTGGTAGATAATCCAAATGCGCGCCGAATGAATCAAGTGCCAATGCCAAGTGCTGGCGGCTTGCCAATTTTTATTACGTTTGCTATTTCATCGTTAATTCTATTCGGTAATGTGATTCCTTTTGATTATATCAGCAAGATTTTAGTTGGTGGTTTAATTATTATTATTACGGGTCTTTTGGATGATAAATATGAATTGACGCCTAAACAGAAAAGTATTGGGATTCTTTTGGCAGGATTAGTCATTTATTTTTATGCCGATATTCAGTTTGATTTTTTCACGGCACCGCTGTTTGGCCGAATCAATCTTGAATGGCTCAGCTTACCGGCAACCTTATTTTGGATTTTCGGAATTACTAATGCGTTGAATCTAATCGATGGGTTGGATGGTCTAGCCTCGGGTGTATCGATCATTAGTTTGACGACGATCGGTGTAATAGGTTATTTCTTCCTGCATTCGTCGACTGTGTATATATCATTAGCAATTTTTTGTTTGGTTGCAAGTATCATGGGATTCTTTCCCTATAACTTTCATCCTGCTAAGATTTATTTAGGGGATACAGGGGCCTTATTCTTAGGCTTCATGATGTCTGTATTGACATTGCAGGGATTAAAAAATGTTACGTTTATTTCTTTGATCACACCATTGGTGATCCTAGGGGTTCCAGTGACTGATACTTTCTTTGCGATGGTTCGGCGGAAATCTAAAAATATGCCGATTTCTGCTGCTGATAAACAGCACTTGCATCACCGCCTATTGAATCTAGGCTTTACACATCGCGGGGCAGTTTTGACGATTTATGCGATCGCTGTGCTGTTCTCATTTTCTGCATTGTTATTGAATTACACAAGCAAAGTAGGAACGATCGTTTTGATTGTTGCCATGGTTTTTGCTTTGACCTTCTTGTTAGAGCTGATTGGTTTAATCAGTGAAAAATACAGTTTTATTACAAAAAGTTTCCGATTCTTCGGAAACAAGGAATATCGTTCGCAGGTGCTGCAAAAATATTTGAAGAAATGAGTGTTGTCGTCCGTTATGAATATGAATGATATTAATGTGACTGTCAGCATCGTGACCCACAATAGCGACAAGATCTTTCTAAGTCTAGATTCGTTAATTGAAATATTAGGGACAGATCAATCGATTCAAGTTAAGATTTTTGATAATGCTTCTGAACCAGAATATCGTGAACGGCTAAAAAAATATCTTGTTTATCCGTTTGTGAAGATAAATTTTTATGAAGAGAACAAGGGCTTTGGTTTTGGGCATAACACTAATTTATTAGAAACAACTGGATACGGTATTATTTTTAATCCAGATATTATCCTTTCAAAAAATCATTTGAAAGATATGGCTGCTCATTTGGCTGAAACCCCGGAGTGTGGATTGTTGGCTCCGAAAATATTAAACGAAGATGGAACAACACAATTTTTAATTCGCAATCATTTGAATGTTTTTGATTATATGCTGCGTTTCATTCCGTTTAAGTTTGTTAAAAAACTATTTGCGAAGCGATTGGCTAGATTTGAGTGTCGTGAGTTACCAGACGATCGTGATAGTTTTGTCCGAATGATCTCTGGCAGTTTTATGGTAGTTGATTTGACTAAATTTAATGAGATCGAAGGATTTGATGATCGCTACTTTATGTACTTCGAGGATAATGATCTTTGTCGTAAAATGGAGCAAGCGGGCTATCAGGCAATTTATAGCCCACAGTTCACGGTTGTTCACTTATACGAACGCGGAGCAGTCAAAAGTCGAAAATTATTTTTTATTTTCTTACAGTCCATGAGAAAGTATTTTCAAAAATGGGGCTGGCAATTTTTTTAATTTTGGAGGTAGGGAATGCAAAAGCAGTCCAATACGCGAATCTCCGTTTGTATGGCGACATACAACGGGCGTCACTTTATTGAGGAACAATTGAACAGCATATTCCCGCAGCTTTCAGAGCATGATGAGTTGATTATTTCCGACGACCATTCCACAGATGGCACGTGGGAATTTTTATTAGACTTACAAGTAAGTGATCCACGCGTCAAGCTTTTTCAAAATGAAGGAAAAGGTCTGATCGCGAATTTTGCTAATGCCATCCAGCACAGTAAGCATCCGATCATTTTTTTAAGTGATCAGGATGATCTCTGGCATGCTGACAAAGTTAAAAGGACGCTGCCATATTTTGACAATTCGAGAACAAAAGTGGTCGTTTCTGATTTGATTATCGTGGATAATGATCTCGAAGTTTTAGTGCCCTCTTATCAAGCGATGCGTCACACCCATTCTGGGTTCTGGCATAACATCGTTAAAAGCAGCTATATTGGTGCCGGGATGGCTTTTCGTTCAGAGCTGAAAAAAATCATTTTACCAATTCCAGCTGAAGTACCGATGCATGACATGTGGATTGGATTGCTGGCCGATTATTATCATGGTGTGGTATTTATTCCTGAACAGCTGGTATATTATCGTCGTCATGGGTTGAATGCATCAGAGATAAAAACCACCGCTTCACGAGTTCAGCAGTTTAAATGGCGATGGAACGCCTTGAAATTAGTTAGAAAAAGAATAAAAGAATTCAAAAAAAAACAGCAAAACGATTTTTCTAATACCTAACATCGGGTATAATGTGTTCGTATGCAAAAAAAAGGAGCGTAAGTATGAAAGGAATTATTCTAGCAGGGGGCAGCGGCACGCGCTTATATCCTCTAACCAAAGCAACTTCGAAACAATTAATGCCGGTTTACGATAAACCAATGATCTACTATCCAATGTCTACGTTAATGTTGGCAGGAATCAATGAAATTTTGATCATCTCGACACCACAAGACACGCCACGCTTTGAAAATCTTTTCGGTGATGGGCATGAATTAGGGATCCATATCGAATATGCGGTGCAAGAAAGTCCGGACGGCTTGGCTCAAGCATTTATTATTGGAGAAGAGTTTATTGGCGATGATAGTGTTTGTCTAGTTTTAGGGGACAACATTTATTATGGCGACGGATTATCACGTATGTTGCAGCGCGCAGCGAAGAAAACAGAGGGTGCGACGGTCTTCGGCTATCATGTGAATGATCCAGAGCGATTTGGCGTGGTGGAATTTGATGGCGATATGCAAGCTGTTTCAATTGAAGAAAAACCGGAAAAACCAAAATCGCATTATGCTGTAACTGGCTTGTATTTCTATGATAACGATGTAGTTGAGATTGCCAAAAATATTCAGCCATCTGAGCGCGGTGAGTTAGAGATTACGGATGTCAATAAAGAATATTTGAAACGCAATAGATTATCTGTAGAAGTGATGAGCCGTGGCTTTGCTTGGTTAGACACAGGTACGCACGAATCATTGTTAGAAGCTTCTACTTTTATTTCGACGATTGAAAAACGCCAAAATCTAAAAGTAGCCTGCTTAGAAGAAATTTCTTATCGAATGGGTTATATCACTAAAGAAGATTTAGTTGAACTTGCACAGCCATTGAAGAAAAACCAATATGGTCAATATCTATTACGTTTAGCAGAAGAGGAATAGACATGGGAAAAATCAAAGTAACAGAAACAAATTTAACAGATGTAAAAATTTTAGAACCTGCTGTATTCGGAGATCATCGGGGATTCTTTACGGAAAGCTACTCCGTGGAAGATTTTAAGGCAGCGGGGATTGATTTTGATTTTATTCAAGACAATCATTCACTATCGACCCAACCGGGGGTTTTACGCGGTCTGCATTTCCAAAAAGGCAAATCTGCACAGACGAAGTTGATTCGTGTTGTAACAGGTGCGGTCCTAGATGTGATCGTAGATATCCGCAAAGGCAGTCCGACTTATGGAAAATGGGAAGGCTACATTCTTTCTGAGCATAATCATCGTCAGTTGTTAGTACCTCGCGGTTTTGCCCATGGTTTTGTTACTCTGACGCCAAACGTCAACTTCATGTACAAATGCGACAATTACTATGATGCAGAAGCAGATGGCGGTATTTCATTTGCTGATCCCGATTTAGCAATTGATTGGCCGATCGCTATTGAAAAAGCTATCACGTCAGAAAAAGACGCAAAACAACCGACTTTGAAAGAATTTGAAGCTGAAAATCCATTTGTCTACGGTGAAATCTAAGAGGGCAAGTTCATTTTTGCAGTATAAAAGAATAAATAGTTCAACAGATTGACTATGTTTTGTGAATCAAACTCAGTTTCTAAGTTTTTTTAAATGAGTACTTTAATACGAAATAGGAGTAAAGTATAGATGAAAAATATTATCGTAACAGGCGGAGCGGGCTTTATCGGCTCTAACTTCGTTCATTATGTTGTAAACAATCATCCAGAAGTTCATGTGACAGTTTTAGACAAGCTAACGTATGCTGGAAACAAAGAAAATCTTGCTGGGCTTCCTGAGGAACGAGTAGAATTAGTCGTTGGAGATATCGCTGATGCTGAGTTAGTGGAACGCTTAGTTAAAAATACAGATGCGGTTGTTCACTATGCAGCTGAATCTCATAATGACAATTCATTGAAGGATCCATTCCCATTTGTACAAACAAATATTATTGGAACCTATACATTGATTGAAGCCTGCCGCAAGAATGATGTGCGCTACCATCATGTTTCAACGGATGAAGTTTATGGAGATCTTCCATTGAGAGAAGATTTGCCAGGGCATGGAGAAGGCGAAGGGGAAAAATTTACTTCAGAAACACCTTACAATCCATCAAGTCCTTATTCATCTACTAAAGCTGGTTCAGACCTATTAGTCAAAGCTTGGGTTCGTTCATTTGGTTTACAAGCAACAATCTCAAATTGCTCGAACAACTACGGACCTTATCAACACATTGAGAAATTCATTCCACGGCAAATCACGAATATTTTGAGCGGTATTCGTCCAAAACTTTATGGTGACGGGAAAAATGTACGTGACTGGATCCATACGAATGATCATTCTTCTGCTGTTTGGGCGATTTTGACTAAAGGGAAGATCGGCGAGACGTATTTAATCGGTGCCGATGGCGAAGAAGACAATAAAACCGTAATGGAAATCATTTTAGAAGAAATGGGGCAACCCAAAGACGGTTATGACCATGTAAGGGATCGTGCAGGACATGATTTGCGTTATGCGATCGATTCTACTAAATTAAGAGAAGAATTAGGCTGGACCCCAGAGTTTACAAACTTCCGTGCTGGAATGAAAGATACCATCCAATGGTATACAGAGCATGAAGACTGGTGGCGTGCCGAAAAAGAAGCGGTCGAAAACAATTACGCGAAAAACGGCCAATAATACAAATTAAATGAGGCAGGTGCTACCTGCCTTTTTGCGAGTCAGACTGTTGAGTATGCTGTTTTTCAGCTTTAACAGTGATTCTGGCTGCTTAAGAAGAAAGCAAACTGCTGGAAGACTTTTTTACTAAATGAATACACAAGGAGTAGATAAACATGATCTTAATTACAGGTGGACATGGACAATTAGGTACAGAGCTGCGTTATTTGCTTGATGAAAAGCATATGGAGTATGTTTCAACAGATGCAGATCAGTTGGATATCACAGATAAAGAAGCCACACACAAGTTTATAACCGACATGAAACCAGAAACTATCTATCATTGTGCAGCATATACCGCTGTTGACAAAGCAGAAGATGAAGGCAAAGCACTTGATGAAAAAATCAATGTTGAGGGTACGCGCAATGTTGCTGAAGCAGCAAAAGCTGCTGGTTCAACGTTAGTCTATATCAGTACAGACTATGTTTTTGATGGCAAGAAAAAAGACGGCATGTATCAAGTCGATGATGCGACTAATCCATTAAGTGAATATGGCCGGACAAAGCTTCTTGGAGAAAAAGCTGTTCAAGAAATTATGGATGATTACTATATCATTCGTACCTCTTGGGTATTTGGTATTTATGGGCACAATTTTATTTATACAATGCAAAACTTGGCTAAAACCCATGATCGATTGACTGTTGTGAATGATCAATTCGGACGTCCGACATGGACACGTACCTTAGCTGAATTTATGGCGTTTGTGATTGAGAAAAAAGTACCTTTTGGCGTGTATCACTTATCGAATGAAAATAGCTGTTCTTGGTATGAATTCGCGAAGGAAATTTTAAAAGATACAGATGTTGAAGTAGCACCTGTAACTTCAGAAGAGTATCCGCAAAAAGCGACACGTCCACAATATTCAATTATGGACCTAAGCAAAGCACAAGCTTTAGGTTTTGAGATTCCAACTTGGCAAGAGGCGTTAGCCAGCTTTCTTGAATTAGAAGAAAAACAATAAAAATCTATGGGGTGAGAAGTTTGTTTGAAATGATTGTAGTTTTATACAATATGACGTTTTCAGAATCGTCAACGATCAAAAGTCTGAACAAGCTTCTCACTTCAAACAATTTTCCGGAGATCAAGCGAGTATGGCTCTTTGATAATAGTCAACATGCTAACGAGCCAGAGAATCTAGATGAACGATTTCTTTATTATCACAGCTCAAAAAACGTTGGTTTGGCTCAGGCATATAATTATGCGTTGAAGCAACGCGGCGAAGAGACTGAGTGGCTAGTAACATTAGATCAAGATACAACACTTACAAACGAATACTTAGTAGAGCTGATCACAGCATCTCACAACTTGCCGCAAACAGTAGCAGCTATAGCACCGATCATCAAAGATAATGAGCAGCAAATCTCACCTGTACGCAGTGATACATTACGTCCATTACATACAGAACTACCTAAAAAAGGTCAAACATATTCTCAAGATATTATGGTGATCAATTCAGCCGCAGCGCTTCGAACAAGCTTCTTAAACGAAATTGGCGGCTACAATGTAGAGTTTCCCTTAGATTACTTGGATCATTGGTTGAGCTGGCGGATTTTTACAGAAAAAAAGCAAATAAAAATCTTGTTGCATGAACTGCAGCATCAGTTATCTGTATTAGATTATGCGAATCAAATGAATTTTTCTCGTTATCAAGCAATCATTCAGGCTGAAAAATGCTATTATTCTTTATATGACAAAAAATTGTTTTCTCAATATCGCAGGCAATTATTGCTCCGTGGATGCAAACAATTATTAACGGGTAAATTTAACTATGGAAAAATGACATTTAAATTTTTATTCTCAGGAGGAAACAATGGAAACAAGGGCACAAAAGCGAACTAAGGAAGTACCATATGAAGAAACGAGAACGAACCCGCTTGTGTGGATCGTTGATCAGTTTATCCGTTTTCGCTATATTATCGGTGTACTATTTCTTATTTTAATTGTGGTATTGAATTTAAATGGAAGCTCAATCGGTTCTTGGGATAAGATCGTTTCTGAACGTAGTGATGATAAGAAGTCTGATGTTATCTTCGGAGAAAACCGAGAGGTCCGTTCAGATGAGTGGATGGTGCAGACACCGTTTTACTTTTCACAGGCTGAGAGTGACTATCCAGTTGTGAATAAGCATTACGGCAAAGAAGGCCAGAATATGATCATCGCTTACAACTCACCTGTTAAGGATTTGACGGTGATTGGCAAACCGTTCAATTGGGGCTTTTTCTTTTTAGGTAAGGAACGGGGACTGTCCTTTTATTGGGGCTTCAAAATCATTGCGATGCTTCTATTGAGCTTTGAGATGGTCATGATTTTGACTAAACGCAACAAATATCTTTCACTGCTGGGTTCATTCTGGATCACCTTCTCACCCTCTATTCAGTGGTGGTTCATGCAGCATGTTGGCGACTTGATGTTTTTCACACTAGCAATCATGGTGGCTAGCTATTATTATATTGCGAAACATGAGAATGTGCTGCAGCGACTGTTAATGATGTGTCTGATTGTTATCAATGGGATCGGCTTTGTTTTAGTACTGTATCCAGCTCATCAGGTGCCATTAGCATATTTGATATTGTTTTGGTTGTTTGGTACATTGATTCATTTTAGAAAAGAGCTGGTAATAGATGTGTGGGATCTGCCGATCATTATTGGCGGTCTAGGAATTATTGGGGTCGTGCTTTATCATTTTTACAGCACCTCAAAGGATGCGATCGACGCGACGCTCAATACAATCTATCCTGGCCATCGAGAAGCCGAAGGCGGGGGACGTCCACCTTCTGACTTCTTTCTGTTTTTGACAAACTGGAAAATTCCGTTTGATAATTTCAATTTCCATGGAACGAACAATGGGGAAGTCGCTTCCTATTTCAATTTCTTTCCATTGACCGTACTCTTATCACCCTTTATTTTCTTTTCAAAAAAAGGAAGAGAAGAGAAGTATCTTGGCGCGATTTTAGGTTTGTTCTGCTTATTCATCTTCGGTTGGACGTATTTTGGGTATAGTCATGGAATTGCGAAAGCTTTGATGCTGACTTACGTAACTAGTACTCGGAGCTTAGTAACATTTGGCTTTGCTGCTGTTCTATTATCCTTATGGATGATTAATTTCATCTGGGAATATGCGCGAATCACCTGGTGGATAAAATTGATTTTTCTAGGTCTTGTTATGATTTTGGCTACTCATTCTGTGGTTTCTTCGATAATGGGACTGTATTTCAATAATTTTGAGATATTTATGACCTTAGTCGTTTTTGCTTTGATTATGTTTAGCTTGCTATTCAAATTGAAAAAGTTTTTTATTCTAGCAATGACTGCTCTTGTATTAGTTTCGGGACTTTCTATTAACCCAGTCGTTAAAGGGACTGGTGCGATTGATAAAAAGACCTTAGCTGAAGAAATAGTAAAAATCAAAAAAGAGGATCCAAATGCTTTATGGCTATCAGAAGACAACCTTTATAATTTTACTCCTGCATTGGGAGTCAAAACGATTAATTCTGTGCGCTTTTATCCAGATATGGAATTATGGCACAAGATTGATCCTAAACATAAAAATGAAGAAATTTATAATCGGTATGCGCATGTGCGAGCATTTATTGATAAAGGAAAAACGGAATTTCGTTTAGATCGACCGGATAATTTTACTGTTAATCTCAATTTTACTGATTGTAAAAAACTGGGTATCAAATATGTGATCAGCAAACGTCCGCTGGAAGATTATAATCCATTAAATTATGCGCAATTTGAACAATTATATGGTCCCGATAAGGATAAATGGACGATTTATCGTTTGAGCTTTACTTCTGATGAGGCCCAAGCAGAAGCAGAGGCGAATATTGCCCCAATTGGCGGAACAGACAGTTATCAAGATATCCCTCAACCAGCGCCTGCTGAAGATGGATATATCAACTAATCGAGGTTCGGAGGAAAAAAATGGAACTAGTAAAAAAAAGCACGTCAAATATTTTAAATTTAATTAGTGCATGCATTCTGATCGGGATGACCTTACTGTGCTTTTTCCTTTGGACCAAGGGCATCGGTACACAGGGGATGTTCAATATTTATGCGAGTATGAATCGCTATATGCCGATAGGAGCAACGATCGTTTTATTATTGAACTTTTATCGTTTAAAAAGAGATGATCTGATTTGGATTGGTGTGGCGATACTTTCAATTATCTTTTTTCATCAATTTGACGGACTAAGACAAGCTGGTTTTCTACAAGATATTACAATCGCATTGATTATTTTTGTGGTATTAGACTTTAAGTTAGTCAAGTTTGTTAAAGGCATGCGGTTGATATTTGCCGGATTGATGACACTGGTTTTATTGATTACTGCCTATCGAATATTCACAGAGATTCCTGAGCCCGCCGCTGGGATAAGTATCTGGGATAAAAGTAATAAGCTGCAAGAAATTTGGATAAATACAAACACTATTGGCAGCAGTGTGATGTGCTCTAGTTTTTTAGCCGCAACGTTATTACAGTCGCTTGAATGGACTTGGGCGAAGTTTTTGAAATACCCTATCTACTTTTTAGCTTTAGCCTGTACATGGGTCGTTCAATCACAAGCAGCGTTTATTGCAGTTGTTGTTTTTGTATTCTTCGATCTATGGCCCAACTTCTTAAAAGAAAAAATCAAGTGGGTTTATGGGATTGGCTACAGTGTCTTTTTGATCGGAATTTTTCCCTTATCGTTGTTTTTGGCAAATTCAAGTAATATTGATTTGTTTACAGGACGAGAAGATATTTGGAAACATTTTTACGATACCTTATTTAAAGTAAAAGAGCAGTTTTTTGTGGGAATGCCGCCATTTACGTTTCAACGCGGTCAACAGGTTTTAGGAAACCATAACAGTTATAATGCCACTTTAGGACAATTTGGTTTGGTTGGTTTAGTGTTGATGAGTCTATTTATTTTATATAACGTTTGGTTGATTATTGTTAAGGAAACGACTCAAGCGGGCCAGCTAAGTTTTATTATCGCCTTTTTCGCAGTACTCCTTCAATCTACAATGGAAGATACCTTGATGGCTCCCTATTGGATTCCAATTACATTTTGTTTGTTAGGACTTGCTTGGCAGAGAAATCCTGAAGCTGAGGATACTTTCGACTATTCAGTCAACGTGTTTGATCCGTCAGAAGATGAAGAGTTTGATTTAAGACCGACACGGAGAAATCGCCGGGGCTACTAGTCAATTTACACATAAACCCATGTGGTACGCTACATGCTGAAATGAAAATTTTTATACCCTTATTGAGTTTTGCTACTAGCAATGAATTCAATAAGGGTATTTTTATAGGCAAAGAAGGAAACCAGTTCGTAAATACGATTAGGGAATTCTCATTTAACTAGCATGATAATGAGGAATAGATATTTACTCATTATTTTATGACGGATAACTTGTTAGTAACTGTATATTCAGGTCGGATAATTCATTATGTTAATTTAAAATAAACATTATGATATTGAAAACCCCATGACAAAAGGATTATTTTATGTGTGTAGAGATCTCAAGTAAAAATAAGTATCAATAGAGAAGGAGGTACACATGAAAGATTATGGGTTGAGCAGACGACAGCTCTTTACATTGACTCGCAAGACATTGGAAAGACGCGTCACTCATTATTATAAAGAAACCAACGACGGAAATGGCGCCATCCAAATTTTGGTAGCGCTTCAAGTACGAGATGAGCTGGAGGCGGCAGATTTTTCAATGCTGCTGAAGCGGCTGGTACGGCACATTTTTTTACAGACCCGCTCAACGGCTGCGATGCGTCGCTTTTACAGTTATTTTGCGGCCTATTTCGAGAAAAAGGAATGGCGGCTGTTAACGATTAAATTATTTCCCGCAAAAACATATATTGCCGAAAAAATACACGCGCTATATACCCAGTTTATTAAAGAACCTTTAGCAGGATTAGCAGGCTCATGACGAAGAACAGGTGAGGAAAAAAATGAACGAAAGGAAGGAAAAGCATGTTCACATTAGATGCAGAATTTGAAAACAGCAACGGCAAATCCCAACATTTGTGCTTTAAAAATGTGGATCCCACGAAAACGGGCGCGGAAATCAAAGCGTCCTTAACCAAGTTAACGCAGCTGAACCTATTTGAACGAAAGGGTGTCGGCTTATATAAAAAGGTCAAGCATGCGACTTTGATCGAAACGATTGAGACAGAGCTTTTTGACGATAGTCTGAAAACAGCGGCGGAGCCGTCCATTCAAGCAGAGGAACCCGTACGCGCTGTGGAGGAAACGAGACCAGAACCTGAAATGGCCGAGGACGCTCAGCCAGCAACAATGCTTCAGGTCTCTGAAGAAAAGCCTGAACCCAATGTATTAATCCAAACAATTGAACTGCCGGCGGAAATGAATCCAAGAGAAATGTATCAGAGCGAAGCGCTGTCGATTATCACGGCCTGTGTGCCTGACGGATATACATTAGAAGATATTCAGATCGACGACACAGAACAGCCAGCCAAGCTCATTCTGACAGAAAGACGAAAGGTGGCGGAGTCCGCTAAGATCCCGCAGGCACCGCCAACTACACCGAAGAAAAAACGAAAGCGGCTGCTTGATCGTATCCGGAAACGAGAATAAGCAGTGTTCGTCCCATCGAAAATCCAACGTTGGTATGGGGGTGAAATGAGGAGTAGTGAAAACTTAATAAAATTTTTAGCTCGCTAATTTAGCGGGCTATTTGGCGTGTGCTTCGATGTATGGAAAAAGCAAAAAGTCCTCATAAAATAGATTTGGCTTAGAAAGATACGTTAAGCTCATTTTTGTTGGTATTAAGGGAAATTGACAGGCGAATGAGCGAGTGTTCAATTACCGAAGCTTTTCTTAATAACCTTGCTTTTACATATATCTTTCTGTAGAATAATAACGTTAATCAACTGTAGAAATAATAAATAAAGAGTTGGATGAGAGGAATAAACATGTTCAAAGACTTACTGAGTTTTTTTAAAGAAATTTTTCAAAATCGTACCCTACTAAAACAGTTTTCCGTAAATGATTTCAAGGCACGCTATGCTGGATCGGCTCTTGGTATTTTTTGGGCCTTTGCTAATCCGCTAGTGATGGTCGTAACCTATTGGTTTGTGTTTGGGGTGGGGTTCAAGGCGGCCATGACCGATGGAAAATATCCATTCATTGTTTTTCTATTAACAGGGTTGGTGCCATGGATGTACTTCTCTGAAGTATTGGGCTCGGCAACGAATGTTTTTCGTGAATACAGCTATTTAGTAAAAAAAGTTGTGTTCAACATTCGAATTTTACCCTCTGTTAAATTGTTTTCAGGATTATTTATGCATGTGTTTTTCATTGCGATTGCTTTAATTGTAGCGATCTTTAATCATGCAATCCCAAGTCTGCATATGCTGCAGCTGATTTATTATCTTTTTGCAATGATGATGTTCTTGACTGGCTTGACGTGGATCACTTCTTCGATCCAACCCTTTTTCCCAGATATCAATCAATTTATCGGTGTTATTATGCAAGCATTGATGTGGGGGACACCGGTTTTATGGAGTATCAATCAATTTGCGGCACATCCAACGATTCAGTTTATATTGAAATTCAATCCAATGTTCTATGTCGTCCAAGGATATCGAGATGCATTCTTTGGCGAGCAATGGTTTTGGGAAAAACCATTGCTGACAATCTATTTTTGGGTCGTAACTTTGATTCTATTAGTGGTCGGCAGTGTTGTCTTCAAGCGCCTGAAACCACATTTTTCTGATGTTCTATAAGGAGATAAATCTAAATGACTGAAACAGTAATTGAAATCAACCACTTAACAAAGAAATATGATATGTATAAAAAGCCTTCTGATCGATTGAAGGAAGCGTTAAGTCCTACTAGAAAGGTTTATCATGAAGTCTTTTACGCGTTGAACGATGTAAATGTGCAAGTGAAAAAAGGCGAAATGATCGGTTTTATCGGAGAGAACGGTTCAGGAAAATCAACGATCTTGAAGATCATTACTGGAGTACTGACTCCTTCAGAAGGTGAAGTGAAGATCGAAGGAAATATCGCGGCACTTCTAGAGCTTGGCTCAGGATTCAATCCTGAATACAGCGGTTATGAGAATATTTTCCTCAATGGGATGGTTTTAGGCTTCTCTCGTGAAGAGATGGCCGATAAAGTCGACGACATTATTAATTTCGCTGATATCGGCGATCATTTGTATCAACCTGTCAAAACGTATTCAAGCGGGATGTTCGTGCGTTTGGCGTTTGCTGTGGCGATCAATGTGGATCCTGATATCCTGATTGTCGATGAAGCATTGGCAGTTGGGGACTTGGAATTCCAACTGAAATGTATGGAAAAATTCACCGAACTGCGTAATGCCGGCAAAACGATTTTATTTGTTTCCCATGATGTGAATGCGGTTCGCCGTTTCTGTGACCGAGTTTATTGGTTGAAAAATGGTGTTGTTGAAGCAGAAGGTGAAACAATGGAAATCACGGAGACCTATGAAAACTTTTTAAAGAAGAAGTCTCTGAAAACAGTTGACCGGGAAAATTCTTCGTCGGAGGATTTTTCTGCTTATGATATTGTGGAAGTCAATTCTGCTGAATTATTGGATGGTGATCTGCAGCCGCTGGAAATCGTTGAACAGGATAGTAGGGTCGTTATCAAGGTGACGTATAACGTGAAAGACGATTCCATCAAGAAGCCTGTTCTAGGTGTGGCTATTCGTACAGTAGATAATAATTACGTTTGCGGACTGAATACATTATTGGATGAAGAATCGATTCCCTGGAAAAAGGGCGAGAATAGCTTCTATTTGGAATATGAAAAAATGGCACTTCTAGGCGGCGAGTATTATTTTGACGTAGCCCTTTTTGAAGAAAATGCAACGGTGCCGCTGGTTTATAAAACAAGATATTTGACCATGTTCATCTCTGGAAAATATGTCGGCGAAGGCATCGTCGTTTTGGATCATAAGTGGAAGGATACGATTTAATTATGAAGTATGATTTTGATTTGTCGCTTGAAGAGCATACGAGTGTGGGGAAAATCATCAGCCAGATCACTGAAGGTTCTTCTGTTTTAGAATTCGGTCCTGGCAATGGTCGGATGACTCAATATTTGATCAATGAAAAAAAATGTGAAGTATCGATCGTTGAATTTGATTCGGTCTTATTTGAGCACGTCATGGGCTTTGCCCAGGACGGCTTTTTAGGAAACATCGAAGAGTATAAATGGAAGGATCATTTCGCAGAGAAGAAATTTGACTTTATTATATTTGCGGATGTCTTGGAGCATTTGACGGATTCAGAAAAGGCGTTGCAGGAGGCAAGCAAATTCTTAGCGCCAAATGGAGAGATTTTGCTGACCTTTCCCAACCTGGCACATAATTCTGTCTTGATTGATCTTTTTAACAATAAGTTAGATTGGAAGCAATATGGTTTGCTAGATCGGACGCACAATAGTTTTTATACGCAGCATGGCTTTGAAGAATTGTTTAAGCGAATCGGATTATCTGTTCGCAGAGAAGATTTTACTTATTCACAGGTGGGGCAGAATGAGCTGTCGGCCAGTTATGAGGAACTTCCGGAAATGGTTCGTTATGACTTTAAAAAGCGTCCGTTTGGAGAAGTCTACCAGTATTTTTACGCACTGCGCAAAGAGCCCGTAGAACAACCGGAACGAGTAGAGCCGATCAATTCGAATTACAATAAACAAATGCAATTAGCGTATTTGATTGATGGCAAGTTTGAAATCGAACCTTACATTTTTAACAATCAAACAAATGAAAACAAAACAACGATTCATCAGGCGCCAGAAAATACAAAAAAATTACGTATCGTGGTGGGTAAGGTCCCTGCAGCAATTCAGCTGTCAGTTGTTGTTGATAATAAATTATTAGACATCAAGGAAACCAATGCTTCTTGGTATCAAGAAGATCTTTTTATGTTTCCTGATATTACAGAAGAGCCCTATGTAATTATTGATGGTGCTTTGGTAGCAGGCAAGACATTTACAGTAAATGTCAATGTATTAAACGAAGAAGAATTTTTCCCTTCAGAAGTTAAAGTAATGGAAGATGCTGCGAATGAGAAGAATAAAAATCGTTTGCTTACATTGAAATTGAATTACTTTGACAAGTATAATTATCAACTAAAAAATATTCCTTATGTGGAAGCAAGCACTGAAATAGAAGGAATCAAACTGATGATTGAATCAATTGAAAATAATGAATCTGAAAACGAAGCAATCATCAAGGGCTGGGGATTTTCAGAGAAAACTAAAATGCCATTAGAGTACTTGTTAGCTGAATCAGTGAATGAGCTTCAAGTTAACTCGATCTATCGTCCAGATGTCAATGAAGTTTTTGGAATCGACTCTACTGAAAAATTCGGTTTTATTTTAACTGCTAAAAATATGCAGGTAATAGATGACATAAAATTACTAGTAGTTGATGGCCCGCATCGAATTTATCCGATTGTGGCGAAAAATACGAAGGCAGCGAGTACCCCAGTAACTAGAAAAATTCGTCGTCTGCTTGGATCAATCAAGCGCAACGGGTTCGCTGGAGCAGTTAAGAACTATCAACGCTCGAAACAGCATAGTGCAAACTATGAAGAATGGATAACAAAAATCGAAGAATCAGCCCGCGAGCAACTAATCGAATCCTCAAAGGAACTCGCTTTCCAACCAAAAATTTCTTTGGTTGTGCCGGTATATAATGTTGATGAAAAATGGTTGCGTGCGTGTGTGAAATCACTGACGGATCAAATTTATCCTAATTGGGAGCTTTGTTTGTCAGATGATGCTTCGCCTAAGGCACACATAAAACCATTACTACAAGAACTGGCGGCAAAGGACGAACGGGTAAAAATCGTTCTTCGTGAAAAAAACGGACATATCTCAGAGGCGACTAATTCTGCGATAGCTATCGCAACAGGGGACTATATTGGGTTCTTAGACAATGATGATATTTTAGCGGATACAGCGTTATTGGCAGTAGTCAATGCATTGAACGAAGATCAAAGCCGTGAATTTATTTATACCGATGAAGACAAGTTGTCCATGAGCGGGAAACGGTTCGATCCATTTTTCAAACCTAATTGGAACGAAACATTATTATTGGGACACAATTATATTACGCATTTTGTCGTAGTGAAGCGCTCAATCGTGGACACAGTTGGCGGACTGCGAACAGAGTTTAACGGAAGTCAGGATTACGATTTTGTTTTACGGGCAACTGAAGCGGCAAAAGAGGTCTACCATATTCCGAATATCCTCTATCATTGGCGAACGATTGAAACATCCGTAGCGATGGATCCGCAAAGTAAAGAATATGCGTATGTAGCGGGACAAAATGCATTGCAAGCAGCTCTTGAGCGACGCAATCTTAACGGTGTCGTGACCATGACGAAAAATTATGGCGCCTATAAGATCGATTTCAACTATGAGACCGAACCAAAAGTTTCAATCGTTTTGATCGGGAAACCAAGCGAAAAACAGCTGAATGAACTTTTAGCTACTGAATGGAATGATTTTGAACTTTTAGCGAGTGAATCAGCAGTAACTGATGAACGTATTCGAATTTTTGCTGGTAAGGATGAAAATCAATTGGCCAAAGAGGCGACAGGTGATTTTGTTGTATTCTTAGCGGAAGAGTTGGTTCCGACAAACACTACTTGGCTAAAAGAAGCGATGAATTTTGTTCGCTTGCCAAAAGTAGGGGCCGTTGCAGGTAAGGTTATCAGTAAAGATGAAGCTATTCTAAATTGCGGTGTAATCATTGATCCGGCAAATGAGCGTGTCGTGTATGAACAGCAGGGATTATCCAATAAAACAATTGGAACTTATTTCCGTCCTGCGTTACCGCGAGAAATTTACACAGCGACTGAAGATGTATTGATTATTCGTAAGGACGAGTTTCTTTCTTTGGGCGGATTTGATATGGAGCTGCCAACTGAAATTAAGGGGATCGATTTCTCGATCCGATTAGCAAAGGAAAAGAAGAAACTGATTTTCGATCCGTACTTTGAAGTGCGTTATCCAGGTGACAATCATTTTAGTGTGAAAAAAGAAGCATATGATGCTTTGACTAACAAATATTCTCAAGAATTGAACGATCCATTGATCAATCCAAATCAATTCAGCATAGGAGGCTAATCCGATGGCAAAAAATGAACAAGTTTGCATTGATCAATGCAGGTTCAATCCAGAAACAAAGCAATTAGAGATTAAAGGCTGGGCGCTTGATCTTGATTCAAAGGAAGTACCAACGATCACTATTCCCTTGAAAAATGTGGTGAGCAAAAAAATTGAATGGACTCCTCGTTCAGATGTTGCTGCCGCTCATAAAACAAGTGCCAGCCTACAAATGGGCTTTAATTTAACTATTGAAGTAGAGCAGGCTGCCAAACAGGTGATGCTTGATTTTCATTTTGGCGATCATACGCAAAGCCTTAGCTTTGTACCGAATGAAAACATCAGTAAAGAACCTAAGCAACCGTCACAAATCCACACTTTATATGGCAAAGCTCGCAAAGGATTGGGTTACTTAAAACGTAATGGACTAAAGAACACTTTGCGTCGAATCAAATTGGAACAAAACAAGCAATCCGCTGAAAGCTATCAACAATGGATCGCTGAAAATGAAAACTGGAATGCGGCTGCAATCAAAGCTGAAATCGCAGCATTTGATTACCAGCCAGTAATCTCGATTTTGATGCCGGTTTATAATGTTGAGGAAAAATGGCTGGCTAAATGCATCGAATCCGTTCAAAATCAATTTTATCCAAATTGGGAGCTATGTATGGCTGACGATCATTCCACTGATACGACTGTAAGGCCGTTATTAGAAAAATATGCAGCCCAAGACTCTCGCATCAAACTCGTTTTCCGTTCTGAAAACGGCCATATTTCTAAAGCAACCAATTCGGCATTAGAGGTCGCAACGGGAGAATTCGTCGCGCTGCTGGATAACGATGATGAGTTGGCACCAATTGCTTTGTATGAAGTAGCAAAATGTCTAAATAAGAACGCTGATTTAGATTTGATTTACAGCGATGAAGATAAAATAGATATGGCCGGCAAACGATTTGATCCAGCCTTTAAGCCTGATTGGTCGCCGGATTTATTATTAGGAACGAACTATATTTCTCACTTAGGAGTCTATCGACGTTCGATCATGGAAAAAATTGGCGGCTTCCGTGTCGGTTATGAAGGTTCTCAGGACTATGATTTGGTTTTACGATTCACTGAACAAACCACAGCTGAGCGGATTGCACATATTCCACAAATTCTATATTATTGGCGGATCTTACCAAGCTCAACGGCCGCCGACCAGTCAACGAAGAGCTATGCATTCGATGCTGGATTAAAAGCTGTACAGGATGCAATTGATCGTCGTGGAATTAAAGCAACTGTCAACCATGCAGCAGGTAACGGCTTGTATGATGTGGACTATCAAGTTCTTTCGGAAGACCTAGTCAGTGTGATTATCCCTACACGCAACGGCTATGACGATGTAAAACGTTGTGTTGATTCAATTATTGAGAAAACGACCTATACAAATTATGAAATCATCATGGCAGATAACGGCAGTGATCAGCCTGAAATGCAAGAGCTCTATACAGGTTATAAAAAGCAGTTCGGTGAAAAATTTGTCGTGGAATCCATCGATATTCCTTTCAACTATTCTCGCATCAATAATCTGGCTGCTAAGGTAGCTAAAGGAAAATATCTCTTGTTCTTGAACAACGATACCGAAGTCATCACGCCAGAGTGGATGACCAAGATGGTCTCATTCGCCCAATTTGAACGAATCGGCTGTGTCGGTGCGAAATTATATTATCCAAATAATACGATTCAGCATGCTGGGGTGATTCTAGGAATGGGCGGAGCCGCAGGTCATGGGCATCATACTTTCCCACGAGGCGATTTTGGATATTTTGGGAAACTAGAAATAAATGTCGATTATTTAGCAGTTACTGCTGCTTGTATGATGATCCGAGCAAAAGACTTTGCAGAAATCGGCGGTTTCAACGAAGAACTGACTGTCGCCTTTAATGATGTTGACCTGTGCCTGAAAGAATACGAAAAAGGTCATAACAATGTATGGCTGCATGTCGCAGAATTGTATCATTTCGAATCTCAATCACGCGGATACGAAAACACGCCAGAAAAACAAGCCCGCTTCGAAAAAGAGACTAAGTATATGGAAGAGACATGGGCGAGCTATATTGAGAATGATCCGTTCTATAATCCTAATTTAACTAGGGTCGGGGGAGATTTTTCGGTGCGTATAGGCAAGTAGCTTTTCAGCTACTTGTCTGGTTTTATATAAAAAGGTTGTGAGTGTGCTTGTATTTAGAATTTTTGATTAAAATAATGGCTATTAAAAAAGGTGAATAAAATAGATGAAAACGAAAAAAGCAAATAGGTATGGGATTATAACGATTTTTTTCGCGAGCGTATTTATGATAATCCAACGGGTTCTCATCACAGCTACGGTTGTTCCTGAATATGCTCAAAACCCAACTAGATTTTATATATACAATATTCTTCTTGCGCTTACGGCTGTGGGGGGAAACCTTTTAGCGTTGTATATGGGCTATTATGCCAACGAAAACGTGAAAAAGAATTTCATTAGTCCACTTGGTAGAATGTATTTAATGTATGTGCTGCTTGCATTAATAATAAATATCTTCTGTTTATCTGTAAATATAAGAGATTACTGGATAATTTTATTTCCTATAAGTCAAAATTTGTTTGGCTTCGCGGTATCATTTCTATTTGTATTTGCCTCGAGTCCATTAATAGTTACACATTTAAATAAATTTCAAAATTCAAATATAAAAAAATGTTTTACACTTCTATCCATTTTTTTTGTGGTTTTACCAACAATGTTTGGAAAAGATATTTTTAGCTTTTCAGGAGGCGATAATATATTATGGGTAGCTTATCTATTCTTAATGGGTTACGTTATTCGACGATTCAATATAGTAAGTAGATTTCGATATCGATTTATGCATTTTATTTTGAGTGGATTTTTTCTTTCGTTATTAGTGATTCTTATGACTAAGGTTTCTATGCATGTACATCTGGATGTTAGTACAGCAAATAGATTTAGTGTTCCATGGTCGATTTTTTCAGTTTATTATTCAGTATTATTATTTATTTGTATTGAAAGATATAATGCTAGGATAGGTTCCTTTAAATCTAGTTTTAAAACTATTTCAATCTTTCTAGTGGCCACTCAAGTTGCTACTAACTGGCAAGTGCTTATTAACAAGATCTCTGAAAAATATAAAATCGCTTTCCCTGACTCGGCTTTTGAATGGTCAAAAAGAATTCTTTTGATAATAGGTATTTACTTCAGTGTATGTATTGTTTTAGCCCTTGTAATTTGTCTGGTGCAAAAGTTCGCTATATATAAGTGGATAGAAAGAAAGCTTGTTTTTAATTCCTGGTTTCAATTGATTGACAAACTATTGAAAATTAAAGACTGGATATATGCTAATTCCAGACTTATATTATCAGCAGTTTTTTACTACTTTTTTACTGCTTTGCAAATATTTTTACTATCAGATTATCGTACTAAAGATAGAGCAATTTCAGCAGTTCTAACAATATTTACTCAAAGACAAGCGCAACTCTTTTTGAATGTTATTATCATAACGGCATTTCTATTGTTAATATTTTTAATAACTAAGCGTTTTTGGTATGCTTTTACATTTACTCTGATAATCGATTTATTATTGACCGTTTCAACAGTAATAAAAGTGAAATTGAGAATGGAACCTATTCTACCTTCCGATTTACTTTTTTTGTCAAATATTAGCGAAATACTAAGTATGATTAGCCCTATAATTGTTATAGTATTAGTGTTTATTTTAATGATATTAGCAATTTCCACTTTTATTTTGCAACATCGAGCAAATAAATTTTATAACTTGAAAATTAGTGTTAAAAAGCGTTTATTATGGATTTTTATGTTGCTATTTCTTTTTTCTGGATTGTTTTGGGTAAACCATCAAGACTCCCCTTCTAATTTATTATTTAGATTCTTTAAAGTAGATAGTCAGTTTTATAACCAGAGGAAAGGAGCTATGATCAATGGGCCGCTAATCCAATTTATAAATAATATTGATGTAAAAATAATGGACAGACCCAAAGAATATTCTGAAGAAAAAATTAAAAGTATTATGAAAAAATATGATAAAGAAGCTACTCAGATGAATGAGAGTCGTAAAGAATGGGCCCAAGATCAAACTGTAGTATTTGTGTTAAGTGAGAGCTTTAGCGATCCATCAAGATTGCCAAATATTAAATTGAGTCGTGATCCGATTCCTTTTGTTAACAGTCTTTCATCGAAAACGACATCTGGATTAATGTTATCATCTGCCTATGGTGGTGGTACAGCAAATATGGAATGGCAATCATTAACGGGGATGGATATGAGCAATTTAGACGCTACACTACCTACACCATATACTCAGTTAGTAAATAAACAGAAAGTTGCCCCGAGTTTTTTAAATTTATTTGATGAGTCATCTGCCATACATCCTTATTGGGGAACACTTTATAATCGAATGAATGTTTTCAAGAAGTTTGGATTTGATACTTTTCGTTATTTAGAAAGTCCTGATGGATTTAAACACTTAGAAACAATTGGTAATAATCCGTATGTTTCTGATGAGGCTTCTTATAATGAGACCCTGGATAAAATTAAAAAAAATGAAAATAGGACGCAATTTATTCAGCTTTCAACTATGCAAAATCATATGCCTTACGATAATTATTATGAAGAAAATGATTTTGATTACGACGGGGATATAGTCACAGATAGTACTGGAAATACTATGAGAACATATTTGAAAGGTTTAAATCTTTCTGATCAGGCATTAGAAAAATTTATATTAGAAATTGATAATATACAAAAGCCAATTACGCTGTTATGGTATGGTGATCATTTACCTGGAATTTACAAAGAAGACGAATTCACTAAATATCCTTACAATTATCGAGAGACAAATTTTTTTGTTTATAATAATAAGTATATGGATAATAATCAAAAGAATGAAAAATATTCTCTTGTATCTCCTTACGTATTTCCTTCACTTGCTTTGGAGCAAGCTCAATTAAAAGTAACACCATTTTATGCATTGTTGACAGAGGTTTTAAATAATATTCCCGCAACAACAAATGATCCCAATTCGAGTAGTCAAAACGTTTATAATGGTCAAAGAAAATTTGTTGATCAGAACAATAAGGTGTTGAAGGAAAGCCAACTTTCCGAAGAACAAAAAGAAATAATAAAGGAATATATGTTGATTCAATACGATTTAATTGCTGGAAAACAATATTCTGCTAAATGGGCAATGAAAAGAGCATCAGAATAATTTTTATAGCATTTAACATTTTATTGTTTTAATGCAAAAAAATATCAATGCATTTCATTTTTATTTTAAAAAACTAGACTCGAACCTAGTTACTATTAAAACAGTTAATTTTATTGACTTTTTTTGCTTTTTTGAAACCAATCTATATGTTTGTTATGATAAAATGATTAAAAAAGTCAGGAGGGTTGTTAAGTAATCTATAGATTACTTAACGTTTGGTTATGAAAATAAAAAAAGTATTTTTGATATCTTATTTGTCAGTCATTTTGTGTCTTCCTTTATTAGGATTTACGTATTCTACTGAGGAATCCTCATCAGTGATGGAGTCTTCAACAAGCTCTCTTGAAACAAGAATTAGTAGTACCTTTAGCAGTGTTGATTCAAAGGTACAATCAAAAGAAAATTCAATAAATACAATTGAAAGTACGACCGTATCGTCTGATCAGAGTGTAGATTCTTCATCGGTAACTGAAGAATCAATTATTAAGAAGACTGTGTCTAATAACAATGAACCTATTGGAGGAAATTTTTTTGTTTCTATTATGAATAGAGATTATGTGCTGTTGGATAAATCGAATGGTAATGTAATCGATGATAATAAGGAAAATTATCAAAAGACTTTTGCTGCTCGAGAGGCTATTCATGATGGAACAAAATATTATTTATTATCAACGTTTGAAAGCGAACTTGGGTTAATCGATCCTAACAGTACTGAAAAAGCAGTAGGAGAACAAGGAAAATTATTTCCAGAAGAAAATGTTTATGGGAGCATTGTTTCAGATACGTCGGAATTATTGACCTCAGATTTTGAAGAGAATGGTACTACTGAAGAATTAATGGATCGAACATTTGAAATCGAAGGCTTTTATAATCATTTTGATGGAACGAAATATTATTCATTGAAGGATTCATCAGATCAACCAATTGGTGTTGTGAATGCTGCGGCTATCGAAAAAAGTAGCGATAAAGCAGGCAAAAAGCATCCGGTAAACGACTATTATTCTATTGTTAAGAACGATCATAAAATTTGGGAAAAGCCTGGTCTTGAAGAAATTGGATCGACCACTTCTATTTTTGAAAGGACTTTCAATGTTAAAGAATGGTACTATCATTATGAAGGTAAAAAGTATTTTGCTATTTATGATAATGGTGGAACATTTAAAGGCTTTGTTGGAGGAGATGCAATCCAAAAAGCTAGTAATCCTGGTGGAATCTGGTATGATACAAATGAATATGTGACCGTTACAAAAGATAGTTTGACAATTTGGAAAGATTTCGATTTTAAAAATGGAAACTCAACAAAAAGCATGTATCAACGAACTTATCGTGTGACAGGGTATTATAATCATTTCAATGGCTCGAAATACGTATCTGTCTATGATAATAAAGGAGTTTGGCAAGGCTATTTGAGAGCCGACTATGTGGATACATTTAACACGCCTGGTGGAAAATGGAACAGTACGAATCAATATATCACTGTTACTAAAAACAATTGGACGATTTGGAAAGATTTCAATTTTAAAACCGGCAGTTCGACAAAGGGTTTGTGTCAACGAACCTATCGAGTAACTGGTTGGTACCGTCATTATAACGGTTCAAAATATCTATCTGTCTATGATAATAAAGGAGTTTGGCAAGGCTATTTGAATGAGGGTGGAGCAAAACTCGTAAACAATCCTGGGGGCAAATGGAACACCACCAATCAATATGTGACAATTACCAAAAACAATTGGACGATCTGGAAAGATTTCAATTTCAAAAATGGTAATTCAACGAAAAGTATGTATCAAAAGACGTATCGAGTAACAGGCTGGTATCGCCATTATAATGGATCAAAATATCTGTCAGTATATGATAATAAAGGAACCTGGCAAGGTTATCTAAACGAGGGCGGCGCACAGGTTGTAAATAATCCTGGGGGCAAATGGAACGCTACCAATCAATATGTGACAATTACCAAAAACAATTGGACGATCTGGAAAGATTTCAATTTCAAAAATGGTACTTCCACGAAAAGTATGTATCAAAAAACATATCGGGTAACAGGTTGGTACCGACATTTCAATGGAGCAAAGTATCTATCTTTATACGACAACAAAGGGAATTGGCAAGGTTATCTAAACGAGGGTGGGGCAGCGAAAGCTGGAGGCGCTCAAGGAACTGGATTTTCTACAAATAAATCGGTACTTGTAACCAAGAGCGGCTATTCTATTTGGGATAATTTTAATTGGAAAGAGAAAGCGAGAACGAATTCTCTGATTAATAAGACATATCAAGTCAAATGGTACTATAGACATATGAACGGTTCGACGTATTATTCACTATATGAGTCTAATGGTAAATGGTTTGGTTATGTAAATAGTGATGCTGTCAGAGAGCGAAGAGGCGTATCTCATTATCTTGGAAATTCTCGCCAAAGCGTCATTAATGAATTATCTGCCCATCAAAATGACCGTTTCTACCTGGGCACACCGTATCGTGGCTTATCTTCAAGCAATCCTGAACCCTTTTTAAGCCCTTATGGCGCACCTAATGGGTATGGACCAGGAATGAATTGTACGGGTTTTGTTGCATATGTAATGCGTAGAAGCGGTGGGAATCTAAACCGTATCTCTGGAATTACACAAGGTTGGGGCAGCTATGCTAATGCTTATAATTGGCGTGATGCACTAATGCGTAATACTGAATACTATACATTTGGTTCAGTAGACGCTTTGCTAAGAAGCGGTAAAGCTCAAAAAGGCGATATCATTTATTTTGATCCTGTGTGGACGGATATTAATTATGATTGTCATATTGGAATTTTTTGGGGAAATCGTTCTAACGAAAATAGAATATGGCATCAAGTATTAGCTGGAAATATGCAATCACATATTTTTTCAGGAACCCGATTTTCAAAAATTTATCTATTCCCACAAGACTAGAATGTAAAAATATACTTTCAAAACCTTGACTATTTAAAATAAATTGTATTATCGTCTTTAAAGAACAAAAAGCAGTAAAATCAATTGATTTTACTGCTTTTTGTTCTTTTCTTTTTTATTACTTTTTTTAGGAATACTACTCTTTTTTCGGCCTGTATGGTAAGATGTGTAATGGATTATTTCGTGGATTAGGAGTGTTTTTATGAATAAAAGTGGCGAATGGAGTGCCGCCCGTCGTATTTTTATCATTTTGATGGACGTGGTGGTTTACAATTTCTCTGTCTTTTTTAGTTTTTGGCTAAAATTTGGTGGAACCATTCCGGAAAGAAACTTTCAAACATTTGAAAGTTCCGCATTATTTATTTCGATTTTCTTTATCATATTAAATGTACTACTAGGAACATACGTTTTTTATAATCGAATTGTTAGTGATATTGTTTTTGTGACCGTCATTGGGCAATTTCTAATGTCTTTGGGGATTATGATCATCACCTTCGCTGGTCGCTGGTTTGCTTTTCCACGAACAGTAATTTTGATGTCATTCCTTCTAGGGACGATTTTACTGATTATTTATCGTACGATTATCTACAAATTGTACATGAGATTGAGTTCAGATAAAAAGGTAACAATCCTTGGTTTTGAGAAAGAAGTTGCACCGGCAATCCAAAACTTCAGTTCACAAAAGAATAACAAACATAAAGTACAGTCAGTTGTACTGGATCATTTTTATGATAATTTAGTTAAGATTATTGATGACGTAGATATTGTTTACTTAGCATCGGAAATTGAAGAAGCTGAGAAGATTAAAGTGTATCAACTTGTTACCAAAAAAGAAAAAAAACTATTTCTAAATACCACTTTCGAAAATTTGGTGACGATCAATCCTAATATCATGAATTTTGAAGATGAAAGCATTATTGAATCATCAGGATTTAAAATTCCTTCTGAAGATGCAATGCTTAAGCGAGTATTTGATATCTTAGTTTCGTTTATTTTATTAATCATTGCGTCTCCATTTATGTTGATTACTGCGATTCTAGTAAAAGCAACTTCACCAGGTCCTATTATTTATAAGCAAGTACGAATCACACAAGATCAAAAAGAATTTCCAATTTATAAATTCCGTTCAATGAGTGCAACAGCGGAGTCTAAGTCAGGTCCCGTTCTGGCTAAAAGCAATGATGCACGAGTGACACCTGTAGGTAAATTTATTCGTGCGGTTCGTTTTGATGAATTGCCTCAATTAATTAATGTTTTAAAAGGAGATATGTCGATCATTGGTCCACGTCCGGAGCGACCTTTCTTTGTTGAGCAATTCAATCAGGAGAATCCTTACTATTATTTACGCCATAATGTACGTGCGGGTATCACTGGTTATGCGCAAGTTTATGGGAAATATGCTTCAGACTATAACAGTAAGTTGAAATTTGATTTGCTGTACATCAAAAAGTATTCCTTCATGTTGGATTTGAAAATCTTGTTGCAAACGATCAAGATTTTATTTGATAAGGTTTCTTCTCAAGGCCTGGAAGAAGATGAAATATGTACATCGTTAGATAAAATGGATTTTCCGAAAGAGAAGATCTTCAAATAAAAGGAGTGTCTTTTTTGGTTAGTGTAGATGTAAGTGTATTGATGTCAGTATATATAAAAGAACGGTCAGAATATTTTAGAAAGTCTTTGAAAAGTGTCTTTAATCAAACGACTTCCGTGAAGGAGATTGTTCTAGTTTTAGATGGACCAATTACCCCTGACTTACAGGCTGTGATTGATGACTATCAAAGGATCAATCACAGTATTATTAAATTAGTACCGCTAAGTGAAAATGTTGGGCTAGGGAAGGCTCTAGCTGTCGGGGTTGAAGCGTGTAGTTATGGTTTGATTGCCCGGATGGATACAGATGATATTATGTTGCCGACTAGAATTGAGAAACAGTATGCTGAGTTCAAGGAGAATCCTGGCCTAACCATTGTTGGTTCAAATATTGATGAGTTTTATGATACTCCTAGTGAAATTGTTGGTAGAAGAATCGTTCCTGAATCTTATGAAGAGATATGCAATTTTTCAAAGAAACGTAATCCTTTCAATCATATGACTGTAATGTTTAAAAAGTCAGCGATTTTAGATGTAGGTAATTATCAACCTATGATGGGGTTTGAAGATTACTATCTTTGGGTAAGGTTATTAAAAGCAGGCTATAAAGGGAAAAATATTCAAGAATCTTTGGTTCATGCGAGAACTGGAGAGGGCATGTATGCGCGCCGTGGAGGAAAAAAATACTTTGTAAATGGACTTAAGGGACGTAAGGCGATATATAAAGCAGGCCTCGGATCATTTTTCGACTATTTGATTTCTTGCTCTGCACACATTGTTGTAAGTCTTTTGCCGAACAGTCTCCGAGGAAAGTTGTATGAAAAAAAATTAAGAAATTAATCATCGAGAGAGAGAGCATATATGTACAGTAATGATGAGAAACTCAGAAAGATTCAGCAAACAACGTTGCAGATGTCCCAAATTATCTATGATTTTTGTCAAGAACATCATCTGTTGTGCTATTTTTGTGGTGGTGGTGTTATTGGGGCGATTCGAGAAGGTGGATTTGTACCGTGGGACGATGATTTGGATTTTTTTATGCCAAGAAAAGACTATGATCGCTTTTATCAGCTTTGGAAAAAGAGCTTCTGGAATGAGCGCTATCCAATATTACGGACTACGGAAACTTATGTGGATCATAATTTGTTTACAACGATCCGTGACAGTGAAACGACCTTTATTAAGACGTATCAGTCAGACTTAGACATTCCGCATGGAATCGCAATAGATATTTTTCCTTTGGATGTCGCGCCTGAGTCGACATTTAAACAAAAGATTCAAAAAATTTGGGCATTGATTTATTCTTTATACTGTAACCAAATCGTTCCGAAAAATCACGGAGGATTGATTGCTACGGGAAGTAGAATTTTGCTAAAACTTGTTCCCGGATCAAGGGCACGATATCGTATTTGGAGTTACGCTGAAAAGCAAATGAAAAGATATAATGAGACCCCCACATCTTTTGTTACTGAGTTATGCGTAGGTCCTAGATATATGGGGAATATCTATCATGCAGAGGATTTCTCAGTAAGTGTTGAAAAACCTTTTGAAAATACAGTTATGCCTTTGCCAATCGGCTATGACCGTTATTTGAAAAAAGTATTTGGAAATTACATGGAACGGCCACCTAAGGATAAACAAGTATCTATCCACGACTCAGTATTTATTGATCCAGATAATTCTTATAAAAAATACAAAGGCATCTACTATTTAACCAACAAGGAGGATAATTAAATGATTACAGCAGTGATTATTGCCGGCGGTGTCGGAAAAAGAATGGGGCAGGATATTCCAAAACAATTTATTACAATAGAAGGAAAACCAATTATTATTTATACACTAGAATCTTTTGAGCAGCACCCATTAGTTGATCGAGTTTTAGTAGTGTGTAAATCTGGTTGGGAAGAAACTCTTTGGGGATACATTAGAGAGTATGGATTGAAAAAAGTTCAATGGATCATTCCAGGCGGATCAAAAGGCCAAGAGTCAATCAATAATGGTGTTCAATTCTTAAAAGATTACTCTGAAGAAGATGATACGATCATTATTCATGATGGTATCCGTCCCTTAGTAGATGAAATCGTCTTGTCTGATGTTATTGTAAAGTGTCAAGAACACGGCAATGGCGTGACCTCATTACCTTATAATGAACAAATATTCTTAAAAGAAACTGAAGAAACAACGAAGCAATACATTGATCGTAATACATTACGTCGTGTTTCTACACCACAGGCTTATCAGTTTGGAAAACTAAGTTGGGCATATGACAAAGCAATCAAAGAAGACATTGGCATGACTGATTCTTCTTATACCAATACTATGATGGTGGAACTGGGAGAAACGTTGTATTTCGCAGCAGGATCTGACAAAAATATCAAGTTGACGACACAAGATGATTTAGAACTTTTCAAAGCTTATTTGAAAATGAAGGATTAGAGGTGGAAATGTGTTACTAGAAAATGAAACGTATCTTGCAGAATTAATCAAAGTCAATCAAGCTAAGAATGACTGGGATAAGATCGATAATCATTCTATTTTAGTTATCGGTGCGACTGGAATGATTGGTTCTTATATGATCGATGTTTTAATGATGAGAAATAAAAAATATCAATCCAATATCCACGTTTATGCAATGGGAAGAAGTCTTGATCGTTTAGAAAAACGGTTTTCTAAGTACTTGTCTTCAGAGTTTTTCCAGGTAGTAGAGGGAGATGTTACACAACCGATTCTATTTGAGAAAAAAATCGATTATATTTTTCATGGAGCTAGTAATACTCATCCAAGAGCCTATTCAACGGATCCAATTGGTACGATTATGACAAATTTAATGGGGACACAACAGGTGTTAGATTTTGCTGTGACCAATGAATCTAAACGTACAGTCTTTTTATCAACAGTTGAAATCTATGGTGAAAATCGTGGAGATGTAGAGAAATATGATGAAAGTTATTGTGGTTATATCGATTGCAATACCTTAAGAGCTGGTTATTCTGAAGGAAAACGAGCTAGTGAGAGTCTCTGCCAAGCCTATATTTCAAAGCATAATTTAGATGTCGTCATTCCAAGAATTTGCCGTACCTTTGGACCTACTATGCTGTTAAATGATTCCAAAGCCTCTTCGCAGTTCATTTTGAATGCTGTTAATAATGAGGATATCGTATTAAAAAGTGAAGGGACTCAATATTTTTCTTATGCTTACGTAGGAGATGTGGTTTATGCATTACTTTATCTGTTAGCGACTGGAGAAAACGGTGAGGCCTATAATATTGCTGTTTCAGAATTTGATTTGCATCTAAGAGATCTAGCTCAAGCATTAGCCAGTTTGAACCAAAAAGAGGTTATTTTTGATCTTCCTGATGAAGAAGAACGAAAAGGTTTTTCAACTGCAAGCCAAGCTATCTTGGATTATAGAAAAATTGCTGGAATTGGTTGGCAACCATTGTTCTCTTTAGAAGAAGCGTTAAAGAGTACTGTTGAGTTAATCAGAAATGAGCGAGTGTAATGTGTGAGATAAGTATTATTGTTCCAGTATATAATGTAGAGAAATACTTAAAAAAATGTGTAGATTCGATTTTAAATCAAACATTTAAAGACTTTGAGCTAATCCTAGTAGATGATGGATCACCAGATAATTCCGGCATGATTTGTGACGAATATGCTGAACAAGATTCTCGCGTCAGAGTCATACATAAGGAGAATGGCGGATTAAGTGATGCTAGAAATGCTGGGATTGACGTTGCAAAGGGGAAGTATATTGGTTTTGTAGATAGTGATGATTATATAGCTGAAGATATGTATGAGCTACTTTACAGAAATATTATAAAGGAAGATGCAGATCTATCGATTTGTGGAATATATGATGTATATCCAGGAAAAACTCTTAAAAAGAAAGAATTATTTTATAAAGTTTTAGATTCAATTGAAACCATGATTCTTATTTTTCATGGAAATAATATTTCTGTTCATGCGGTCAATAAATTATACAGAAGTCATTTGTTTTCTTCTATCAGATATCCTTTAGGCAAGTATCACGAAGATTCTTTTATAATAGTAGATATTATTGATTTGTGTAACAAAATAGTCATAGACTCCACTCAGAGTTATTATTACTATCATCGTGTAGGAAGTATAAATACGGAAAAATTTTCAGAAAGACAATTCGATTTCATTGAAGCATGGACTAAAAATGAGAAAAAAGTAATTGGTCGGAATAACGAATTAGACATTGCTGCACATCAGAGGGTGTGTTTTGCTTATTTTTTAGTTTTGGATAAAATTATAAAGAGTAATAGTGAGAATAACATTGCAGAGACAAAAAAAATTGTAAGTTTTCTTCGAAGAAACTATTTCTTCATCATCAGAAATTCTATTTTTACAGTTCAAAGAAAAGTATCTATGTCCTTGTTAATGTTTAGTGTTAAAATGTATAAATTAGTTACTACACTAAAAACAAGTTAAAGGTGAATACATGAAAAGAGAATTAACTATAGAAGAGATCCAAAAAATTAGCACTAAGATATTATTATATATAGATGAAGTATGTAGAGAAAATAATTTGAAATACTCTATTTTTTATGGTTCACTGATTGGAGTCGAACGACACAAAGGTTTTATTCCTTGGGATGATGACATTGATATTGTTATGAGAAGAAGAGACTATAATCAGCTAATCGATATTTTAAGCAAAAAGACTGAGTATTTATTGTTAAGTGGAAAAACTAGAAAAAACTATAGATATACGTTTGCTAAACTGGTTGATAAACATACTTATGCTAAAACAAAGCAATTATTTTCTGGTGAAGATAAGGATTTCGGTGTATTTGTTGATATTTTTCCAATCGATGGAATTCCAAGTAGTTCTGAAGAACGAGAGTTATTTCAAGAGAAATGTGAAAGCTTTAGGCTAAATATGATGGATACGATTGGATTATCATATGCTAGATCATACTCAAAATGGAAAGCAATTATTAAGTTGATAGTTCGATTTCCTCATCGTAGGACTCTGATGAAAATTGGAAATTACGATTATTGGAGAAATATGTATGAAATTGAGACTGTACAATATCCATTAGAAAAATCGGAATATTGTGGGTTCCTAGAATGGATACATATAAATTGGGGAGTTTTCCCTGTTAAATGGTTTGAAGAATATGAAGATGTTCTTTTTGAAGGACATAAAATAATGGCAATAAAACAGAGAGATTCTTTTCTTAAATTGCGGTATGGAAATTATATGTGTTTACCACCAGAAAACGAACGTTTTACACATCATCCTTACAAATTTTATTTGAAATAGTATATTTTGTTAAGATTTAGGAGAAAATGTTAATGGAAAAATTAAATGGTAAATTTATAAAGAATTTGGAAATCGTGTTCCTAATTTCTTGGGAAATACTTTTAATCATTAGGATGATTAGTGTATATTCATTATTACCTTACAACTTAGACACATTATTGTTTACAATTATAAGTTTTTTCGGAATCATTCTATTACTGAAAAACTTGATTCAATGGGTAAAACATGAGAGAAGTATAAATTTATACCTTTTCTTATTTTTATGTGCAAGTTTAATGTCCACTTTCATAAATGGGCCGAGTAATATTCTAGGAAATTTCAAAATATTGATCTGGCAATCGTTATACTGTCTTGTAGTTTTTGAAATAGGAAAAGAAAATAGAAAAAAAGTGTTTAGCATTTTTTCTTCAATCCTTAAAGTAAGTTGGTTCATATTAATATTTATTTCAATAATTATGTTCTTCTTAAAATTTAGTTTTGTTGCTCCTCTTGAAAAGCTCTATTATGGATTACGTATTGGTTTTGTTGAAAATCGACTTTTTGGTGTCTTTGTTGAGCCTAACTTAGCTGCTACTGTGTCATTTGTTGTAGTGTTACTTTCTCTCTCTACAATAAAAAAAAATGAAACTACTATCAGCAGAATATTTCCAATAGTAAATATTATTTTTCAAATAATCTTTATTTCCTTATCGGGTTCAAGAACAGTTCTAATTGAAATTATTGCTTGTACATTCATTGGTTGTTTCTTTTTAACTATAAAAAGATCGAAACAAATGACTAGCATAATGAAAGGCATTTGTACCTCATTGATACTTACTGCGACGTTTTTATTCGGTTTATCAGTAATTCAAAAAGCTTGCATAACTATTGCTAATCAGTATGAGGTACCATCGATTACTAGTTCTTTTGATAAGAAAAAGCTAAATGATAATAAGGTTGATAAAGCGGTTTCATTAGATAGAAAAGATGTTGAAGATAACTCTGATATTTCGAATAGCAGATTTAAGCTGTGGGGAAGTGCATATGAAATTTTTAAAGATACTCCAATATTCGGCACTTCACCAAGAGGATTAGTTCCTTATGCTCAAAAAAACCTACCTCATACATGGATAGCTCATAAAGGTCAGACACCACATAATATGTTCTTTTATTCGCTAGCATCTATTGGTTTATTAGGGACAATCCCGTTATTTTTATTCCTATTATTAAGTATATTTAGAACCTTAAAGAACCTTTGGAATGCTATAGAAATTAACTATTCACAGTATCTTACAGATGCTTTAATTGTTTTGGCAGTTTTGATTAGTGGATTATTGGCTCCAGATTTAATTTTTTATAATAAATTCGGATCATTACTCTTTTGGTTGTTCTGGGGTGCAATAAGTTTGACAAAAAAAGATATTATATTAAATAAGAAAAGTAGTGGTTTTATTGAAGAAAAATAGATTACAGTATTCATTACTAAATTCCTCGATTTCAACTATAATTTATGTCTTTCGCTTAATACTGCAATTTGTAGTTAGAACTTATTTTATAAAGTTCTTAGGTGCTGAGTATTTGGGTTTGAATGGTTTGTTTACAAATATCTTGAGTATTTTGTCATTAGCAGAGTTAGGGATCGGTACTTCAATAGTTTATTCAATGTATAAACCCTTAGCAGATGAAAACAGACAGAAGATCAGGTCACTGATGCAACTTTATAAAAAGGCCTATAATTATATTGGTTTATTGGTCGGATTGATTGGAATATGCATCATCCCATTTTTAAAATATATGATCAAAAGTGATCTTTCTATAAATGAGATTTATATTATTTATATTCTCTTTTTACTCAATTCTGTTGTCAGTTATTTTTTTACTTACAAAAGATCATTAATCATTGCGGATCAAAGATCATATATAGTCTCATTAAACGATTTTATTTTTTTGTTAATCACAAACATAATTCAAATAGCTGTTCTATATCTGTACCCAAACTTTATTGTCTATCTAAGCATTCAAATATTTTTCACTTTTTTGACTAACTTGAATATTTCAAGGAAAACTGATAAGGATTACCCTTATCTCAAAGAAGACATACATGAAAAATTAGAACCTGAGACAATTAGTGAAATCAAGAAGAACGTCATAGGCAATGTTTCATCAAAAATTGGTGGCGTAGTGGTAATGGGGACAGATAATATTCTAATTTCTACTTTTGTTAGTCTTACGGCTGTCGGAATTTATTCAAACTATCTACTATTAGTTAACAGTGTTCAAAATTTGTGTAAGCAAGTGACTAACTCAATAACTGCTAGTATTGGTAATTTTGCTGCGACAACCTCTAAGGATAAGGGATTTGAACTTTTCAAGAGGCATCTTTTTGTAAATCATACATTGATTTTTTTCTCTTCAGTAGTTTTGTTAAATGTTCTGAACCCATTTATCAAGTTATGGCTAGGTCCCGATTTTTTACTATCTGATTTGAATAGTACATTAATTGTTTTTAATTTTATTATCCAAGTATATAGAAATACTGGTTTTGTATTTATTGAGTCTTATGGATTGTACTGGCATCAGAGAAAAAAACCAATCATAGAAGCAATAATGAATTTGGTAATTTCATTAGTTTTTCTTTCTGTGTTTAAATTAGGAATTGCCGGAGTTTTATTGGGAACAATTATTTCATCATTAGGATACGTTATTTGGTACGAGGCCTATATTGTTTTTAAGCATGCTTTTGATAAAAGTTTTTTTGAGTTTATAAAAATTATGCTTAACTATTTTCTTCAAATTGTATTGTCGTGGGGAGGCGCATCTTATTTTTCTAGAATAGCGTTGAGAGATGACGGCTCGGTTGTGGATGTAATTGTCTCAGTAATTGTCAGCCTAATAACTGGGATTATTGTTTATTTATCCCTAAATTTTAAACGCAAAGAGTTTAGATTTGTTGTTAGTATTGTGGGACAAATTTTGAATAAAATAAAGGGGAAATTATGAATATTTGTATAGTCGGACCGTCATTTGGGTATGGTGGAGCAAACATAGTTGCGGCAAATGTGGGAAAAAAATTAAGCGAAAACAATAAGGTTTATTTCGTTGGATTTAAATCAGACGCGAACTATACTAACATCCCTGAAGATCAAATGTACTATATTGGAAATGAAAAAAACAGATTCTTTAAATTATTTGTCAAGGCCAAAAAAGCGTCTGAATTATTGTTGAAAAAAGAAATTACACTTTCTAAATATTACAAAGACGAAATAGATAATTTGTGTAGAATTGTGAATCAAAACAGCATAGATTTAGTGATATTAAATTCTTTTGTCTCATCTACAATATTTTGTGTGGAGTTAAAGAAAAGACTAAATATTCCTGTTATTTCTTGGATGCATGAATCAGTTGAACATAGTTTTAATGATCTAGCAAAAAACTATCCTACAGCTTTTGAACAGGCTTTGGTACGTTCTGATGAGATTGTGTGTTTAACAAGAAATGATTCAAAGAAGTTTTTAACATTAAACAAAAAAACGAAAGTTATATATAATCCAGTAAATATTGACAAAAAGAAGATATCACAATTGGAAGATAAAGTTATCTCTTTCACTACTAGGTTGGATATTCAAATTAAAGGATTAGACTATTTGGTAGATATTGCACAAAAGTTACCTGATGATTGGCATGTGAGAGTAGCAGGACAAGGACGCGAAGATCAAATAAAGGATTTTAAGTCATTATTAGAAACCAAGGATAAAAAAAATAAAATTGAGTTTGTGGGATCATTATCTGGGAAAGAATTAGAAGAGCATTACAGGAAAAGCTCTATTTTTCTGTCAACTTCCAGAGTAGAAGCCTTACCATTGGTACTGATTGAAGCATTGTTTTTTGGTTTACCAATAGTTAGTTTTGAACATAGTGGAGCTGTTGAGATTCTGGATTCTGGAAAGTTTGGATGTCTTGTCAAAAAATATGATCTGGAAGAAATGACTGAGAAATTGAATAAGTTAATTCAAAATAGAGATTTGCGCGAGGAGTTTCAAAAAAAGTCTTTGGAAAGATCTGAAAGCTTTGATACAAGTCATATACTTAATCAATGGCAGAGTTTGATTGCAAATATAATCCAAAATGGAGGAGAAGAAGTTGATTAATTATCTTATCACCGGCGGCGCCGGTTTCATCGGTTCTACATTAGCCAACCACTTATCCAAGGAAAACAAAGTAATAGTACTGGATGACCTCTCAATGGGTAAAAAGGAGAATCTAGTGGTAAATCTAAATCTCGAGTTTATTGAAGGCTCAGTCACAGACAAAGATTTGATGACTGAAGTTCTTTCAAATAATAAATTTGACTATATTTTCCATCTAGCAGCAATCGCAAGTGTAGCAGACTCAGTAGAGCGTCCGGTTGAAACGCATCAAATTAATTTCGAAAGTGTTTTGATGATGTTAGAGTTAATCAGAAAATATCAAAAAGATTTGAAGCGATTGGTTTTCAGTTCATCGGCAGCAGTTTACGGAGATGAACCAACATTACCTAAGCATGAGGACTCGGTTATTCGACCTTTGACTCCTTACGCGGTAGACAAATTTGCTGCGGAGCAGTATGTGCTAGACTATAATCACCTTTATGGTATTAATACTAGTGCGGTACGCTTCTTTAATGTTTATGGACCAAATCAGAATCCAGAATCTCCTTATAGTGGAGTAATTTCAATTTTGGTTGATCGCTATAAGAAAATCCAAAAGGGTGAGGATACACATTTCACATTGTTTGGTGACGGCTCACAATCTCGTGATTTTGTTTTTATTGAAGATGTTATACAAGCTTTATTACTTGTAGCGAGTAAAGATGAGGCATTGGGTAGGCAATTTAATGTTGGAACGGGTAATGCGATTACACTGAATGAATTGATTGAAGTAATCGATGAAACATTAAATATTAATTTATCTGTAAAACACGAATCTGAAAGAGATGGAGATATTAAAGATTCTGTTGCCGATATTTCCAGATTAAAGAAATTAGGTTATAAACCTAATTTCAGTGTTCAAGAAGGTATGAAGAAATATTTAGCATCAGAAGAATTGTTTTAAAAAGTCGGAGCATATCCGACTTTTTTTTGGTATTATGGTAGATAGTTGTGAAGTTAGGAGCGTAAAGATGAACAGTGAAAAAATAGCTATCCTCATTCCTTGCTACAATGAATCACTCACGATCAAAAAAGTGATCAATGATTTTCAAAGGGAGTTACCTGAGGCGGATATCTATGTTTATGATAATAATTCTACGGATAATACGTATGAGATTGCACTGAATGAGGGGGCAATAGTTAAAAAGGAACCTCGCCAAGGTAAAGGGAACGTTATTCGTCAAATGTTTTTTGATATTGATGCCGATTACTATTTAATGGTGGATGGGGATGATACGTATCCAGCAGAGAATTCTCAAGAGTTGGTTGCGGCTTTAAGAGATGGCAAAGCAGATATGGTTATTGGTGATCGTTTATCGAATGGAACCTATTTTAATGAGAATAAACGCGCTTTTCATGATTTTGGAAACAATTTAGTCAAGAGTTCGATCAACCGGTTATATCAAGCAGATATTAAGGATGTAATGACTGGTTATCGTGGATTTAACCGTATGTTTGTAAAAAGCTTTCCTGTAATGAGTTCTGGCTTCCAGATTGAAACAGAGTTTACAATCCACGCTCTAGATAAGCGTTTTAAGTTAGTGGAACTCCCGATCGATTATCGTGATAGACCTGAAGGCAGTGAATCAAAATTGGATACTTATTCTGATGGAATCAAAGTTTTATTGACCATTTTGAAAATGTTTAAAGACTATAAGCCACTTTTATTTTTCTCAGTTTTTAGCTTGATTTTCTTTTTATTTGGTCTTATATTTGGAGTTCCAGTAATCAATGAGTTTATTAGGACGGGCTTTATTACTAAGGTACCTTCATCGATCCTAGCAACAGGTCTGATGGTATTTTCATTGTTGTTGTTAATTACCGGATTGATTTTAGATACGGTTGTAACAAATGCAAAGAAAGAGTATGAATTAAACCTGCATCGTTTGTATGAAGAAAATATTCAAAAGAAAAAAATATAATTTCCTTAACTAAATAAATTTTACATTTCACTCCTCTTTCATTTCATGTATAATGGTTTAAGTTATGACATGAAGTAAGGAGGAGTTGTTTTTGTCTGAGGATCAAAATCAACACTCAGAAGAAGGATCTTTTAAAGAGCAGATTATGCGTGCTTTAGAAGAGGGTCGAAAGAATCGGGAAGTAGAGTCAACGAAGAAAGCAAACACGACTACTCGAACTTCGGAAGTAAAAAAAGCTACTAGCGATGATGACGATTTAGCATCGTCTTATGAACGCTTATTTGGTAATAGACAAAAGAAAAAAGAATCAACTACTGCTGAGCAGAAGTCTAAACCAATTGATGCAAAAGAAAAAAAAGTAAAAAAAGAGGAACTTCCTAAAGAAGAGAAAACTTCAGAGAAAGCAGTTCCTAGTAGGGGCTCTGAATCAAAGCCTGAGAAGCGGAAAGAAACAAGGAAACCGTCGGCTGATAAAAAGAGGACTATAAAAGAAGAGCAAAAGAATGAACCTTCAACTATTCGAGATAAAAAAACGACTTCACATCATTCGGACTCAAAAAAAACAGCTAAGGCTAGTTCAAAGCAAGAAGAGCTGAAAGTTAAAGCTGCAAAGGAGTCGCAACAGGATGAGCATATTGAAGAAGAACCATCGATTTTCCATCGTCTTGGTGAAAAATTCGACGAGCTTCGACAAATGGATGAGGAATTTGAAGGGGATTTAAGTGAGGAGAGCAACTTGAAACGAGCAGAACGTCGCAAAGAGGACCGAGTTGTCCGTAAAATCGTTTATATATTGACGATCGGTATTTTGATCGTCGCCGGAATTTTAGCAATCTCAGGGTATAATTATGTGAGTGCCGGCTTGAAACCACTAGATAAGAATGATAAAAAATTGGTACAGGTAGAGGTTCCCAGTGGTTCTTCAAATCGCCAAATCGGTGATATTTTAGAAGATGGGGATGTCATCCGTGATGGCATGGTCTTCAATTTCTATACGAAATTCAAGAATTTAACGAATTTCCAGGCGGGTTATTATCAATTTTCACCAAATATGACTTTGGATCAAATCAGTAAGGAATTGCAGCAAGGAGGAAGCGCCGAGCCATTGGATGATGCTTCTAAGCTAACGGTTCCTGAAGGATATGATGTTGATAAAATTGCCAGTCTAGTGGCTAAGAAGACAGACTTCAAGAAAGAAGATTTCATCAAAGTAATGAAAGATGACAAATTCTTCGACCAGTTGAAAACGCAATATCCGGATCTATTAACAGATGCAGGTAATGCGAAGGATGTACGATATCGTTTAGAAGGGTATTTATTCCCAGCGACCTATAATGTTCACAAAAATAGAAGTCTTGAAGATCTAGTGACCCAAATGGTGGATACTACTAATCAAGTTTTAACCCCTTATTATAATCAAATTAAAGAAAAAGGGTTAACTGTTCAAGAAGTCATGACGCTGGCTTCCTTAGTGGAAAAAGAAGGGGTTACTCAATCTGACCGTAAGAAGATCGCACAAGTCTTCTTTAATCGAATTGATGCTCAGATGGCATTACAGTCAGATATCTCAATTCTTTATGCGCTAGGCGAACACAAAGAGGTTGTAACGATCAAGGATACTGAGGTGGATTCACCTTATAACTTGTATACAAATACTGGTTATGGACCTGGACCATTCGACAATCCAAGTCAGGAAGCGATTCTTGCGGTTCTGGATCCAACCGAAAATGATTATATTTATTTTGTTGCAGATATCTCAACCGGAAAAGTTTATTATGCGAAGACATATGAAGAGCATATGGAGCTGGTTGAAAAATATGTCAATAAAGAGAAATAAACAATTTACATTACAGTAATTACGTGGTAATCTTTTGTGGATTAAATCTATAAGGGATTACCTTTCGTAATTTTGTTGATTGAAGGAGAAGAAAAATGGTAGAAAAAACATATCCAATGACTCTAGAAGGAAAAGAAAAATTGGAGCAGGAATTAGAAGAATTAAAAACAGTAAAACGTGGAGAAATCATTGAAAGAATTAAAATCGCCCGCAGCTTTGGCGATCTATCTGAAAACTCTGAGTATGAATCTGCTAAGGATGAGCAAGCATTTGTCGAAGGACGAATCAGTACTTTAGAGAATATGATCCGTTTTGCACAAATTATTGATAATGAAAATGTTGACTCTGATGAAATTTCCATCGGAAAAACTGTTACTTTCGTTGAACTGCCTGACGATGAAGAAGAAGAGTACACGATCGTAGGGAAAGCTGAAGCAGATCCTTTAACCGGGAAAATTTCAAATGATTCCCCGATTGCTCAAGCTTTGATTGGCAAGCGTGTAGGAGACGTCGTAACAATTGCGACACCAGGCGGAAACATGGAAGTTAAAATCACAAATGTGAAACAAAACTAAAATACATAAAAGAGGCGCTGGTCGCCTCTTTTATTTTGCTAGTTCTACTATAAGTGGTAGAGTTATGCACTATTTTACGTGTTGCGTTGGAAAAATACTTGTCCTTACGAGGCAACTGTCAGTTTTAGTTAGGTTGCGACTTTAGACCGATAGTATTCGGTACGTAAAGAAAGTAGAATAAGGTATAAATAAAAAGTTGGGAGGAAAGATAAAATGAAAAGTCCATGGCGCTTTTTCATTGTAATTGAAGCCTTACTTGCAATTTTCTTATTATGGCAATTATCTTCAAATCCTGCGATGTTGATTATGCTGCTCTTTGGAGTACTTAATATATATTTGGCATTGCGAAGGCACCGTCGTCGAAAGTTCCAATTGATCTTAGGTTCAGTGATTTTAATCATCTGTCTAGTGAATAGTCCTGCGACTTGGTTGATGTTGATATTTGCCGTAATATTTCTTGGTCTTAAGGGCTTCGAGATTGCAGGTATATCAATGCCAAATCATTCTCTAAAGAACAAAAAGAGCATTGTAATGGTTGAGACGACTGATCCGACTAGCCATAATGGGGAACGTAAAAAGCAAAGCTGGATCGGTAATGATCGAATCGGTACACAGGTTTTTGAATGGGACGATATTAACGTAGCTATTTTGGCTGGCGATACGATTGTTGATTTGGGAAACACACTATTGCCCAAAGAGGATAGTATCGTAATCGTTCGTAAAGGCTTTGGCCGAACAAGAATCTTAGTTCCATACGGCATCGGCATTCTATTTGAACATGCTACCCTATACGGCAAGGTTGATTTTGATGAGGATACGCAGGTTCTTCGTAATGAAACAATCAAAATGTACAGTGAGGATTATGATGAAAGCCCTCGTAGATTGAAAATAGTGACTAACACATTGGTCGGAGATGTCGAGGTGATCCGCGTATGATGGGGAAATACTCCCGTTTACAGATTTCTCTTTATTCTGGTTTGATCTCCTTTTTGTTGATTTTGACAACATTATTTCTGTACATGTATGCAATTGGAAAAAAACAATTGCTAGCACAGCTGTTCATTGCACGAATCTTCTATATTCCGCTCTTTGTTCACATCATTGTGATTTCTCTGACAGTCAGTGCAGTCGTCTATTTTCTTGTGACGTTCTTAGAAAAGCGTCAGCTGGGAAAAATTGAAGGAAAATTGCAGAGCTTGGCGTCAGGCAACTATGATCAGCCCTCATTGGATGTAGCGATTTCGCAAAACAAGGAAATGTTGCTGGTTGATCATGATATCAAGCGTATCAAAGAGAAACTTGTGAGCATGTCACGAGAGCTGCAGCAACTAAGCAGCCAACCGCAAATGGTGGATGGCACGACGAAAGAAAAGATTTTAGAAGAGGAAAGACATCGTTTAGCGCGGGAACTGCATGATTCAGTTTCTCAGCAGCTTTTTGCGGCGATGATGATGATGTCGGCACTTAATGAACAGTCCCAGCATTCGGAGGAATTGGAGCCTTATAAGAAGCAGTTAGCGATGGTGGCGGATATTATTAATGCGGCGCAATCAGAGATGCGTGCATTGCTGCTTCATCTGCGTCCAATTAGTTTGGAAGGGAAAAGTTTACGTCAAGGTATTGAGCAATTATTGAATGAGCTGCGAACAAAAATCCAAATTCAGTTAAAATGGGATATACAGGATATTTGTGTTTCGGCAAGCATTGAAGATCAGCTATTTAGAGTAGTACAAGAATTATTATCCAATACACTGCGACATGCAAAAGCTAACGAGCTAGAGGTGTATTTAAAAATTGTTGGTCAAAGTATTTTATTGCGCGTAATTGATGATGGTGTTGGCTTTGAATCGAAGGATGAACATGCCGGAAGCTACGGACTGCGTAATATTCGTGAGCGAATTGCTGGTGTTGGCGGCTCAACAAAAATAATTAGCTTTAAAGGACAGGGGACAAGTATTGAAATTAAAGTTCCTGTTGTGGCAGAGGATAATACAGCTAGATCTTTAAAAGATGATGAAACAAATTAGTTTTTTGATAAAAAATGAATTGCTTAGCTAAATAGATAATATGAATGGAATAAATAGGAATTAGGAGGCAGAGGATGATACGAGTGTTATTAGTTGATGATCACGAAATGGTTCGTTTAGGGGTTTCCTCTTATCTATCGATTCAATCGGATGTCGAAGTCGTAGGAGAAGCAGAGAACGGCGAGGAAGGCTATGAGAAAGCAATGGACCTTCGACCAGATGTGATTTTGATGGACTTGGTGATGGAAGTAATGGACGGCATTGAATCGACCAAGAAAATATTAAAAGATTGGCCAGAGGCAAAAATTTTAATTGTGACTAGTTTTATTGATGATGAAAAAGTTTATCCGGCTATTGAAGCTGGAGCATCCGGATATTTGCTCAAGACGTCGACAGCTCATGAAATCGCCAATGCTATTCGTAAGACCTATAATGGCGAACGAGTTCTGGAGCCTGAAGTGACTACGAAGATGATGGAGCAATTATCCAATCGTAATCGCCATGTTCTTCACGAAGAGCTGACTAATCGTGAACAAGAAATCCTATTGTTGATCGCCCAAGGAATGAGTAATCAGGAAATCGCGGATGAATTATTCATCACATTGAAAACAGTTAAGACGCATGTATCGAACATACTTGCTAAATTAGAAGTCGAAGATCGTACACAAGCAGCAATTTATGCATTTAAACACGGGTTGATAAAATAGAGAGTCATTCTCTGTTTTATTAACCCGCTCTTTGTTATACTAGAAAATGTAAGTTTTGCATGATCTAGGAATCTTTTTTTAGGAAAATAAATCTAATACACTATCGTGAAAAGTAAGGAGATATCATGAAACAAAGTTTTGTCATTATTGGTTTAGGAAGATTTGGCGGCAGTATATGTCGTACATTGATTGAATCAGGTCAGGAAGTTCTGGCGATCGACAGCAGTGAAGATCGAGTGAATGAATATATGAATATTGCGACACATGCAGTCGTTGCCAATGCCCAGGACGAAATGACTTTGCGTTCATTAGGTATCCGTAACTTTGATCATGTAATCGTTGCGATTGGCGAAGATATTCAAGCGAGCATTTTAGTTACCTTGATGGTTAAAGAGATGGGTGTTCCAAATATTCTGGCGAAGGCGCAAAATGAGTACCATGCTCGTGTGTTAGAAAAAATTGGAGCTGACCGGGTTGTACATCCTGAACGTGATATGGGACAACGAATCGCGCATAATCTAGTGTCAAAAAATATTCTCGATTATCTAGAGCTCTCTGATGAATTTTCTTTGGCGGAGATTAACGTAACCAATCGAAAATTTTATGGTAAAACATTAGATGAACTTGATTTTCGTCAGCGGTTTGGTCTGAATGTCGTGGCGATTCGTCGAGATAACCAAGATCCTATCGTTACTCCGCCGGCTGAGGAGGTTGTTTTAAAAAATGATCACCTAGTTGTGATCGGTCGGGACGAAGATGTCGATTATTTAGATGAAAAAATGAATGGATAGGTGAGCATGAAATGGAATTGACGATAACACCAAAAGCGCAAGAATGGTTTAAAAGAGAACTCGAATTGGCTGAAGGCCAAGGGATAAAATTCTATGGGAAAGTATATGGAAAGACTCAGGTACATGATGGATTTTCAGTAGGAATGTCGGTTGATACACCAGAAAGTCCATTGATAGAAGAAATTGTTAGTGGTATGATGTTCTTTGTTGAAGAATCAGATGAATGGTTTTTCAAAGGGTATGATTTAGTTGTTGATTATGATGAGAGGTTAGAAGAGCCGAAGTATGAGTTTCTAAAAGAAGACTCAAATCTGTAATTTTAATATGAATAATACGCAATTAGACTTGGAGAAATGATGAAAAAAATTGATAAAGTTTTGCCATATTTATTATTAACATTTGTGTTCGTAATTACAATCTTTAGTTTTAGAGATAATCCATTATCTCATGTTTTGAGTGGGCACGATTCATCCATGTTTCTTTATTTTGGTAAAGGGATTTCTGATGGGTTGGTTCCTTACAATGATATGCTTGATCATAAAGGACCGTTTCTTTTCATTATTGAATATTTTGCTGTATTAATCGGATTTGGCAATCTTTCGATTGGGATTTGGTTAGTAGAGTGTGTATTCTTAGCTGGGACACTTGTTTTTCTATATAGAACCTGTAATGTTTTTACAGGGAGTAACTTAATTTCAGCGATTGCATTAACTTTGTTAACTCCATTATTTATTTTGTGCTACGATGGTGGTAATTACTCTGAGGAATTTGCGTTATTATTTATAAGTATATCTTTCTATTTGTTTAGTAAAATCATAATACTTAATAAAAATATTAGGATAGATTATATTACGATTGGTTTTTTAGGAGCAGCTACTTTCTTTATACGAGTGAATATGATCTCGTTATGGCTAGTGTTCTGCTTATTCCTATTACTAACGAGTTTATACGATAAAAAAATAGATACTCTTATACAACAGATTAGAGGTATTTTTATTGGTGGGGTAATAACAACCTTGTCAATTATTGGACTTTCAATTTTTCAAAATAATTTGAAAGAAATGTTTCAACAAGCATTTATTATGAATTTTTTGTATTCTGATTCAGATCTAACTGGCAAATTAAAAGCGGCATTTAGTTTCACTGATTTATTGTTGAAAACAGGTCTTTTTCCGCTAGTTATAATTTTTTTTATTTCTGCGTTTGCTGATAATAAAAAAACTCCAAATAAGATTTATTTTGTTTTGTGTATTTATTTTGTAGTAAATTTTTTTACTGTGATCTTATCAGGAAGGTATTACACACATTACTTAATTACTCAATTTGCACCATTATCAGTTGTTATAGCACTGTCTATTCAATTTATTATGACATTTATTATTAATAGGGCTAAATTTATCGTATCATTACTTATGATAATTATAATTGCATTGCCTGCAACTTTCTCTGCTTTTAAAACTTATAACTGGAGCTACAATACTAATAATGTAAATAGTGATAAAACTCAAGTGAAAACTATTTCAAATTATATTAAAAAGAATTCTTCTAAAAAAGATAGTATATATGTGCATAATATCAATGCCAATATCTATTTGTTGAGTGATCGTTATTCGAACTCTCGTTTTTTTGTATTACCCGCAGTAAATTATGATAGGTTTCCAAAACTAAAAAAGGAATTTTCAGAAAAACTAGATTCTAATCGTCCGAGATTTATCGTAGTTCGAAAAGATTCACTATTGCAAAAACAAAGCTCATCAAATTTAAATAGTAAAGTTTTTATTACTCTTGAAGAAAGATATCATTTGGTGGAGGGAATAAAATCGGATAGCTACTTGCTTTATGAGATTAAAAAATAAAATTGATTTAAGATAATCTATTATGAGGTGTGTAAAGTGATATCAGTAATTGTTCCTTGTTTTAATGAAGAAGAAGCAATCCCTCTTTTTTTTACTGAAATGGAAAAAGTAAAAAGAAAAATGGCTCATGAGTTAGAATATATTTTCGTAAATGATGGATCGAAAGATGGTACTCTGAATATTTTGAGACAACTAGCGAAACAAAACAATTTTGTTCGTTACATTTCTTTTTCAAGAAATTTTGGTAAAGAAGCAGCATTATACGCAGGTTTACAAGCCGCTATTGGAGAATTAGTTACAGTGATGGATGTTGATCTTCAGGATCCGCCTGAATTACTACCTCAAATGATCGAAATGATCGAATCAGCGGATATTGATTGTGTAGGGACTCGTCGAGCTGACCGCAAGGGAGAACCACCTATTAGAAGTTTTTTTGCAAAAAAATTCTATCAATTGATCAATCGAATAAGTGATACTGAAATGGTAGATGGAGCTCGAGATTATCGATTAATGACTCGTCAAATGGTGGATGCAATATTGGAGTTAACTGAACATAACCGCTTTTCAAAGGGACTATTTAGTTGGGTCGGCTTTAAGACAGAGTATATTTCCTTCGAAAATCGTGAACGTGCAGCAGGGGAAACATCTTGGTCGTTTTGGAAATTATTTAATTATTCGATTGATGGGATAGTTAATTTTTCAGATGCTCCGTTGAATATTGCTTCATTTGTGGGAGCATTTTCTTGTCTGGTCGCTGTTGTCGCAATGATTTTTATCATTGTACGCGCCTTGATTTTTGGCGATCCAACGTCAGGATGGCCTTCATTAGTGACGATCATTCTGTTTATTGGGGGCGTTCAACTACTATGTATTGGAATTATTGGAAAATATATTGGTAAGATATTTATGGAAACGAAGAAACGTCCAGTTTACATTGTTAAGGAGACAGAAAAAAAGTTGGAACAATAAGTTCAATGTCATTAACTTGAGCCTATTGATAAATAGAAGTAGAATTAGTTGAAGAAGTTCCTTCAATTAATTCTACTTCTTTCGTTAGTGACTTTAGTCAGTTTTGCTCGCGTCAGCGAGTAAAAAAAGAATACCGCGCGTTTCTGCGCGTGGACGAAAGAGCTTTAGCGTTAAAAACTCCTTTCGATATACCAATAAGTGGCTAGCAACCACTCATTTTATCGAAAGGAGTTTTTCTATGCTATCAAATGACGACAAAAGTTTATCACATAGTATGTCCTGAATGCAACCGCTGAACCACTGATTACCTACAATCAAAAAACACCTCCACACTGACAATACAAGTACAAATCGGAGGTGGTTGCTTTATGAAAGAAAAGCAAGTGGTATTGTCATTAAGCTTGAAGGTCAACTGCAAGAAAACCGCATATTTCCCGCTAAAGTAGGAATAAAAATCAAGGCGGAAATGCATGATATTTTTATCTACAATGGTGCTAATTAATATCTTGTGCAGACGGTTAAGGTAACGCTGCTCTTTTTGATGACTACTTTTGAAGGAATATATAACAACAAAGGCTGTTGATGTTCATTATAGATATTCTTTTAAACAGAAATCGTGCAACAGCATTTTGTATTAATGGAGGATTTTATAATGAACTTAGCCACGTAAGTCAATAAAAAATACCATTCTAAAATTTGTGAATAGGAAAATAGTGTGTGTTTATCATTATGTTTTCTCGTTCAATAAGTTGATGATATGTCTTTAAAGGTATTGGCAATATTTGAAAATAACGATATGCTATGTAGGTACTAAAAAAGTCAAAACTGCTTGTTAGTAAGAATAATCATTGATTAAAATACGCACTAATCGCGGTGACGTGTTATGCAGATCGTCTTTTCTAGTATCAAAAGAAACAGAATTTCTTAGCTGCTTTTTCAATCATTCAATCAGCTAAGAAATTAAGACGGAGGATACAATGAACAAGAATTTTGTCAGGAAACGTACTGTAGCTGTTTTATTGATTGTTGCGGCAGCAGTAATTATGGTTTTGCCTCAAATTTACTATAAATCCATTATGGTAGGAGATGATATTTCTTTCCATTTCAATCGTGTATACGATTTATCAAGACAAATACAAACAGGACACTACAATTATTTTCAGTCAATTTTTGGGTTTAATCAAAGTGGGAGGATAATTAATGCACTGTATGGGTATGATTTAGCTTATTTCCTAGCACGTATACTAATAGTGGTTAAAACATGGACTAGATTTCAAATAGTGACTTCTTTTCTCTGCTACTTTTTCAGCGGAATAAATATTTATATTTTAATGAAGTACCTGAAAATAAGTGAAAAGTTATCAATCATTTTAGCGATGATCTATATGTCATGTGCTCTTATCAGTTTTTATGCATTAATACAATCGTTCATTAGCTGGGGGGGCGCATTTTTACCACTAATATTCATACCAGCTGTTAAAGCTGTTAGAGATAGAGAGAATCCAATTAATCCAATATTTTTAGCAATCCCTGTATCATTACTAATTGCTACTCACATATTGTCAGCGTTGATAGGCGTTTTGGCAATCGTACCATTTTTTCTCGTAAGCTTATATTATTGTAAAGATAAGTTGAAATGGTTTGTAACTGCGCTTTTTTCAGTTGGGTTAACGTTGATTTTCTCTCTAAACTCTTTGTATGGATATATTGAAGTTTTCTCTACAAACAACCTTCTAAAGCCGTTTATAAACACAAATATGTCTAATAGCACAGTAATGCTTTCGCTAACAAAAAATGAAACAAGAAATTTAGGTCTGATAATTTCACTGATTTTTGTAATTCAACTATTGTATGCTTTGATAACGTGGAGGGAAATTCCTCTAATTGAAAAAATTATTAACGGTACTGGTGGACTTTTCTTATTCATTTCATCCAATCTAGTTCCTTGGAATACATTAGCTGAAAAGTTCTCATTTTTAACTACCTTACAATTCCCAATGCGTTTTTCAATAATTGCCTATATATTATTGTTAGTAGGAGTAGGTTTGAGTTTGGATAGAAGGTCAGATTCGTTAGGTTTCGAAAAGATGAGATTAGTAAAAATCATTTTGTTAACTGGCGCAATTATTTCAATAGCTAATGTAAACAACATGGTAAAAGAGAGTTCGAATTTTTGGCTCAGTGCCGATCCAACACAAGGAGGAAATAACAAATCAAGTCTCTATGAAACAGATCCAGAACAATTTAGAAGCAAGATAAAAGATAAAGATTTAACTAAAGCCCTTGATGTGATACGAAAGGGAACACCAGATTATCTCGCGATTGCAGATAATGAAACGACCCAAAGCATTTACTCGAAAGGTCCATACGAAATTTATAAGAAAGATGTTATGGAAAATCCAAACAACGTTTCAAAAAAAGTGACAAAGAGTTCAGATATTGAGTTGAAATGGAAAGCTAAAAAGAAAGATGAGATTGTTCTCCCAGTAGCCATCTATAGTCATTCGACAATTGAAGTGAATGGGAAAAAATTAGATTCAAAAACAGTTATGAAGAGTGAACTGGGTCTACTGAAAATCATAAGCAAAATTGGCGAAAACACTGCTATTGTCGGGTATTCACCTTCCATTAATATGAAATTTATCATTATAATTAAACTATTAGGAATCCTATCCTGTGCAATTTACCTTATTATGTACTTAGGAAGAAAATTCCTGTCTTAACGGCAAAGCTCATCTGTTTTCATTTCTCATGGACGTACCTTTTTGGGCTGAGTTTAATAAGTATCCTAGGAATTTATAAAGCTAAAAAAATGTAAGGGGGCATCTAAGTTATTCGATCTCCACCTGGTGACGTTGAAAAGGTATTTGAATATGGATGAAGAACAGATCGAACAAATAGATCATCCTAAAAATTATAAGAAAAGAAAGTCGATAATGGATGATTATTTGAATATGATCTTCAAAACTTAAAGAAACGTTTCAGTCTTTTCATACGGCTTTGATGGGAGATTAGCCGAGGAAAATGGTTGGGTTTCTAGTAAGTTATTGTGATTTTCCAATCGCAAGTTTTTAATGGGCATAAAAAAGATATCGCTCCTGTTAAGAATGCGATATCTTCACATGCAAGACCTGGATTCTAACATCAAATTCAAGCTTATAAAAACGAAATGTATACGGTCGTTCAGTCAATTTATCTAGAAAATTCCAGTTGCTTTTTCAACAATAAGATTAAAAGCTGAAGGAATTCGTTTCGCTTTGCTTAATATCCGCGATCCAATTCAACTTGGTTAACGCTTAACTCTTTATTAGCTACATAGCTTTTCAAGTTAGTTAAAAAGATTTTCATAAACTTATTTTGGAAATCGACGGTCAACCCGGAGATATGCGGTGTAATTAAAACATTGTCAAAAATCCAAAGTGGGTTTTCTTTTGGCAACGGTTCTTCTTCAAATACATCTAAAGCAGCAAATGCAAAGTTTTTCTTTTCAAGTGCCGTAATCAATTCTTTGGTGTGGACGGTATCTCCTCGTCCGACATTGATGAATACGGCGCTTTTTTTCATTTTCTCGAAAATATCACTGTTAAAGATATGATAAGTCTCATGTGTGCCAGGTAAAATCCCTACGACAATATCCATTTCAGGAACGATTTTCGCCATATTTTTGATTGAATAGGTCTCAACGAACCCGTCAACAGAATGGCCTGTAGTGTTGATACCATACACATTTACACCTAGACTATGGATTGATTTCGATAGTTGCTGTCCGATGTGTCCTGTTCCAACGACTAGTAAGTTTTTTCCGGCTAATTGATCGTAAGAAATAGCGCCTTGATCCCAGATTTTTCGCTCTTGATTTTTGATTGATTGGTTTAAACCGCGATAATAGCTGAGTAAAATGCCTATGATGTGCTCACTGATGGAAAGCGCATGGATACCGCTGCCGTTAGATAGTAAAATATTTTGATCAGAAAATTCCTTCAGAGGCAGGTAATCAACACCAGCGGAAATTGATTGGACCCATTTTAACTGGTCAGAGGCAAGCAGCTGTTCGCTAAATTGTTTTGTCCAGCCAACAGATATTTCGACAGCTGATAGGTCTTCAGCTGTTATGTCAGTTTTAATCTGATAATTTGGTGCGATTGCTTGAATTTTATCGATAAATTCGGTTCGAAATTCCTTTTGTAAGAAAATAATTGGTTTTGTCATCCTCATACCCTCATTTCGTTTTGTCTAGATTCTCGCTTCATTTTATCAAAAATCCGAGAAAAAAACTGCTTACGCACTTGTAAGCAGTTAGTTGGTTGGTAATTCAATTTTTGGGAAATAGTGAGTAACCCGGAAAAAAATGAATAGGCTGATGAACGTAATCAACAGACTCGAATCAAAGTTTGGTTGGAACAATAGAATGATTGTTGCCAAGATAGCTGGGATGGTGGCGCAAAAAATGATTGTTTTGAAACATTCAAAGAAGGTCACACGTCGTAATCTTAGCTTAGCAACGATCATACCGGCTATACCGGCGAAAACCAATGTCACAAACAAATTGATGAAGGAAGGATAAACACCTGCCAACAACATTACAAGCGGTGTCCAGACAGGCATTTCTAGATTTTCCAGCTCGTTTCGTAAATTATTGCCAGTCATACTCTTAAGAGGGTCTCTTTTATAGGAGAATTTCAAAACATTGTCTCCGAAAATAGTTGAGCTGACACCACCATAATCAGGCAATACGACTATGGCTTGATCCTTTAATAGGCCTATACTGAAATAATTTCCGATTAAGTCCTTTTCCACATCTTGTTGTGTACGTTTGCCTTCAGGATCAAAGGTCAAGATGATCGAATCTGTTTGATAAATGAAGCCTTTTTCTGGTTTTGTTGTATTAATTTCACCATTTTCAATTTTGAAATCAGGAATCTTTTCTACAATCTCAAGACTATCTGCTTTGATTTGATTCATTACTTGCATAGCTTGATAGACAGTTGGAATCGCCAAAAGCAGACTCAAGCCAAGCAGATAAACAATCGCTTTCCAGAAAGGTGTGTCCTTAGCTGATTTTAGCTCTTCAAAATGAAAAAGAGATCCTTTGATTAATTGACGAAAAGTCATGTGATCGCTCCAATCTTTTATACAAGAGCCATTGTAGCGAAGTAAGGTTGAAATAACAAGGCGATCTGTAAAAAAGTAGAAAGAAATCAAGAAAGAATTGACTATTATTTCCTGCTTCGCTATCTTACTTTATGAAGAGAAGAATAAGAAAGTGAGAAATTATGAAAATCTATCAGAAGTTCAGAAATTATTTAGAAGAAAAAAGACTGTGGGAAGTCTTTATCTATCTTTTTTTTGGTGGACTGGCGACAGTTGTTAATATCCTTACCTTTACTTTAGCATACCAAGCATTTCATTTAAGCTGGCCGATCTCTAACGCAATTTCATGGATTTGTTCGGTATTATTTGCTTTTGTAACAAATAAATTATGGGTCTTTCAATCAAAAACTGAAGGGGTTCAAGCATTAGCTTGGGAGTTTGGAAAATTTCTATTTGCGCGAATCATTTCATTTGGTATGGATATGGCGTGTATGTATTTGTTTATCGATATGCTGCATACAGGCAATTTAATTGCGAAAATTATTACCCAGATTGTTGTAGTTGTAGCGAATTATATCTTCAGTAAGGTCTTCATTTTCAAGAAGGTAGAGATTATTGAAGATGAGAAAACGAATTCTTCGCCACGGTAGGCATATATTTTGAAGATAGTTGCATTGTTTGTTACAGTTAGTACATAAAGATATTTAAGGAGGAATTTGAACTATGGCTTATACTTTACCAGATCTACCTTATGGCTACGACGCATTGGAGCCTTATATTGATGTTGAAACGATGCATTTGCATCATGACAAGCACCACAACACGTATGTGACTAATTTGAATGCTGCGATTGAGAAATACCCAGAATTAGCAGAACAATCGGTAGAAGAATTAGTAACGAACTTGAATGAGGTACCTGAAGAAATTCGCACGGCCGTTCGTAATAATGGCGGCGGGCATGCAAATCACAGCTTCTTCTGGAAAATCATGGCACCAAATGCTGGCGGTGAGCCAACTGGTGCGATCAAGGATGCAATTGATGAAGCGTTTGGCAGCTTTGAAAAAATGAAGGAAGAGTTCAAAACAGCCGCAACAGGACGTTTTGGTTCTGGTTGGGCTTGGCTAGTATTGAATAATGGCAAGTTAGAAATTACTTCAACTGCTAATCAAGACAATCCTCTAACTGACGGCAAAACACCAATTATTGGATTAGATGTTTGGGAACATGCTTATTACTTGAAGTATAAAAATGTTCGTCCGGATTACATCGCCGCTTTCTGGGATGTTGTAAACTGGGATCAAGCAAACGAAAATTTGGCAGCTGCTAAATAATTAAAGAAATTGTAGAAAGATCAGCTTTGCTGATCTTTCTTTTTTTGTTCATTTTTACACAAGTTTTTTGACCTTCCAAAAATCTTCATAATTTTATGGTATAAATCAAATTCAAAGGGCAAATAAGCAATTATTATTTTTTAAGTTTCTATTATATAGGATTAATTATTTTTGACTGTGGTTGAACAGATGGCCGAACTATGAGAAAATAAAACGTAAAAATCGTTGATAGAGGTGTGCTATGACTGGTTGGAAGAAAGTTATCGTAGGATTATTGGTCCTACTAAATTTATTTATAGGTGGGATTACCTACTACGCTGTCCAAGTGACAAATGACGCAAGTAAAATGGTCGATAACATTCGCCAAACGGTTAAGCGTACAAGCTTAAAGCGAGAAGGGGACAAGCCGAATATCGATAATGCGGAACCCTTTTCTATTCTGCTTGCTGGAGTAGATACAGGAGATCTTGGTCGTTCTGATCAAGGCCGTTCTGATAGTATGATGGTTGTTACGATTAATCCGAAACAGAAAAAGTCGACGATTGTCAGTTTAGATCGAGATATTTTAGCGAATATTGTCGGTTATGGAACGAATGATAAATTGAATCATGCCTATGCTTTTGGCGGCGTGAAAATGTCGATGGATACCATTGAGACATTATTGGATATCCCTCTGGATCATTATGTGTCAATCAATATGCGAGGTCTGAAGGATTTGATTGATGCTGTTGGCGGGATCGAAGTGAATAATAAAATTGAATTCACATTGGATGGTATTCATGTAGCAAAAGGGAAGCAAACTCTTGATGGTGAAAAAGGGTTGGCTTACGCTCGAATGCGTTATGAAGACCCTGAAGGTGATGTGGGACGACAAAGACGGCAACGCGAAGTAGTAACTAAAATTTTACGTAAGGCGATGTCGATCAATGGAGTCGGCAACTATAAGAAGATTTTAAAAGCAGTTGAGAAAAATATGAAGACTGATTTGGACTGGGACGATATGATGGATATCGGGACCAATTATTTATCTGCTTTTGATACGATCAAGCAAAAACAGCTGGTCGGTAAAAGTCAGATGATTGACGAAATCTATTATCAGATTTTAGGAACAAATGAATTATTAGATATTCAAAACGCGTTGAAGAAGCAGCTTGGACTAGCAACGTCAGATACTTTGCCTAACTTGAAGGAAGCAGATGCGGAAAGCTTGTTCTATGATGATTCTGATGGAAAAGCCAGCGAGGATACCAGTCAATTTGCACCAGGGTATGATAATCCAAATAATTACGATGACAGTGGTGTTTACGGGAATTCATCAAGTAGCAGCAATGGTTATCCGCAGTATGATGACACTGGTCAAAATGATCAGGGCTATACGGATCCCAATCAAGTAGATCAAGGTGGCTATGGTGGTGCAACCGATCCAAATTCGGCCTATGGGCAGCCAGCAGCCGGTTATTAAAAGAAGAGGTGTGACCCAGTACATGGTGGGCACACCTCTTCTGTTTATTTTTTAACTAATTTAACGACAACCTCGCAACGCGCGGTTTGAGGGAACATGTCGACGGATTGTAGATATTCTACGCGATAGATTTTTGAAAGGCTGACAAGATCGCGAGCCAATGTCGAAACGTTACAGGAAATATAGACCATTTGTGGGCTGGGAGCTTCTTGAATAGCCTTCAATAATTGATTGTCTAAACCAGTTCGCGGCGGGTCAACAACAATCGCATCAGGTGTGAAGCCTTCTTTCAGCCATTTTGGCAGCAAGCTTTCAGCTGTGCCAACTTCATAATGTGTATTCGTAAGATTCATAGCTTCAGCATTTTTCTTAGCGTCATCGATTGCTTGTGGAATGATATCCATTCCGCGTACTTCTTTTGCTTGCTTGGCTAAAGACAGCCCAATTGTTCCAACGCCGCAGTATGCATCAACGATGGTTTTTGGCGTAGACAAATCCAGAGCATTGATGGCCTCTTGATAAAGAACCTTAGTTTGCTGGGGATTCAGTTGAAAGAAGGCACGTGGAGACAGTTCAAAGCTTACTTCATTGATTTTTTCATTAATGACTTCCTTGCCCCATAAATGAATCGTTTCGTCTCCCATGATGACTGAGGTTTTCTTGTCCTGCACATTTTGCATGATGGAAACAACTTCCGGTAAGCGATTCGTAATCTCACGGATCAGAGCATTTCCCTGCGGCAGCTTTTTAGTTTTAGTGATGAGAACTAATTGTACCTCGCCAGTTTCAATTCCAATCCGAACCATTAGGGTACGCATAATACCGGAATTTGAACGTTCATCATAAATCGGCATATCGTATTTACTCAATAAATTCGTGACAAGGTTGATGACTTTCTGAGTTGTTGGTTCTTGCACCAAGCAGTCCTTGATGGGCACTAGATGATGGGAATCGGCTTGATAAAGACCAGCTTCAACCTGCTGGGTCTTTTTATTTTTTCGTAATTGGAATTGTGCCTTGTTGCGATAATGCCAAGGCTCATCCATTCCGAGCGTGTCATGTAGTTCAAATGTTTGGTAGCCTTCGGGTTTGTATTTTTCCAGGGCTTGCCGCAGTAAGTCCTTCTTGAAGTCTAATTGTTTGCTGTAGACTAAGTGCTGCAGCTGGCATCCGCCGCACTCTTCGTAAACGGGACAAGGCGGTGTGATTCGATCAGGACTTTTTTTCGTAATTTTAACTAAGCTGGCTTCTGCAAACCGAGGCGTTGCTTTAGTAATTCGAGCAACAACCGTTTCATTTGGTAAAGCGCCAGTCACAAATATAATCAGGCGTTTGTAATACGCAATACCTTCACCATTAATGCCCAATCGTTTTATTTTTAAGGTTAATGTTTGATTCAATTTAAGTTGAACAGCCATAGTCAGCCTCTTTCTTAAAAGTATTTTTCAATTGTTCAGCGCAGTTCATTTTAGCATATTTTTGTCGATTGGATGATTATCTATGATAGAATTAATTTTTGCTAGGGTATACGTTGTAGAAATAGAAAAGCCATTTATTCGAATAGGAGGAGTAAATGATGTTAACAGTAGTAAAAGTCAGTCAAGGTCGCGGACCATTTTATAAAGTAGAATTTTCTAACGGAGAGACTTTACGACTATCTGAGGATACCGTTGTGCGTCACCGATTGTTAAAGGGGCAAGAGCTTGACGAAAAAACATTAGAGGAAATTAAGCAAGAAGGGAAAGAAGACCTAGGTTTTCAATTGGCCTTAAATTATCTGAGCTATCAATTACGAACAGAAAAAGAAATTCGAACGTATTTAAAAGACAACGAGATTGAAAGTGGCGATCGTCATAAAATCATCGAACGACTTAAGGAAATGGATTTGCTGAATGATCTTGTTTATGGGGAAAGCTATGTACGTACGCAAATGCGAATCGGCGATAAAGGCCCTCGAGTACTGCAGCAAAAACTGAGACAAAAAGGATTGAAGGATAGTGATATTCAACAGGCTCTTTATCTTTATGAAGCAGAGGAGCAGTTCGAGGTGGCTTTGAATACGGCAAAAAAAGCTATGAGAAAATTTCATCACAGCAGTCAGCGAGAGGTTCAGCAGAAATTACAACAATTACTGATGACGAAGGGCTTCAACAGCGATATCAGCAAGAGTGTTTTAGCTGAACTGGATTTTTCTGAGGTTGAAGAGCAGGAAAATGACGCGCTGGAATTGCAAGGTGAAAAATTATGGCGCAAAAATCAGCGCTTCGAGCCTGCGAAGCGGCGTCAAAAGGTGAAACAAAGCTTATATCAAAAAGGCTTCCAGCTGGATCAGATTGATGCCTTTATTCGTGGAAAAGAGGAAGAAGATGAGTAAGAGCTGGGAAAACTGGACAGAACAAAAGATTGCGAATTTTCAGGAGGATTTTCTTGCGTGGTACCAGCAGGAAAAGCGAAACCTTCCGTGGCGATACAATCATGACCCTTACCGGATTTGGATTTCAGAGATTATGCTGCAGCAAACGCGAGTTGATACGGTAATCGATTATTTTTATCGCTTTATGGAGCAGTTTCCGACGATCCAAGATTTGGCGAATGCACCAGAAGATAAGCTGTTGAAGGTGTGGGAAGGCTTAGGCTATTATTCTCGAGCACGAAATTTACAGGCGGCAGCGAAACAGGTCATGGGTGAATTTGACGGTGAATTTCCAACAACGGTTGAGGATATTCGATCCTTAAAAGGGATTGGACCATACACAGCAGGGGCAATCGGCAGCATTGCCTTTGAAATTCCCGAGCCTGCAATTGATGGTAATGTGATGCGTGTGGTAAGTCGGTTGTTTTGTATTGAAGCTGATATTGCAAAGGCTAGCAGTCGTAATGTGTTTGATGAAGCAATGCGTAAAATTATTAGTCAAGATCAGCCGGGAGACTTTAACCAGGCAATGATGGATTTAGGCTCAAGTATATGTACACCTACTAATCCGCAGTGTGATGTTTGCCCGATTCAGCAGTATTGTCAGGCACATAGTGAAAATCGCCAAACGAGCTTCCCTGTCAAGTCAAAAAAGCAGAAGCCTAAAGATGTATATTATGTAGCCGGGATCATTGAAAACAAACAGCAGGAAATTTTTCTTCAACAGCGCCCAGATACAGGATTATTAGCAAACATGTGGCTATTTCCACTAGAAGAGATCAGTGCGCCTCGTTTTAAAGAATTACAGGAACAATACGATCCAAATGCTTGGGACTTGTTTTCCAGCACAATCGTTGCCGAAGAGAGCCCGAACTTTTTCACAGAACAAGATGTTGTATGGCAGAAAAAAGTGCTTGGTGAGGTTAAACATGTCTTTAGTCATTTACGTTGGCATATCTTAGTTTTTTATGGCCGTTGTGCGGCACCCTTGACTTTGAAAGGACATTGGGTAAAACCAAATGATTTCCCGGAATATGTTTTTCCAAAACCACAGCAAAAAATGTTGGAAGTTTTTGAAAATAATTCAGCAGACGACAAAGATTAGTAGGCAATCTTTCATTTTATTGCTATAATAATTCTGATGTCGGTGTGATAACACCCAAACAAATGCGAAAATTTTTTCGCTGAGGGAAGGGTAGCTATGGGAGTTCCAAAAGAAGGAGAGTTTGTAACAATCAAAAGTTACAAGCACGACGGCAGTTTGCATCGAACGTGGCGTGATACCATGGTATTAAAAACAAGTGAGTGTTCTCTGATCGGCTTGAATGACCACACGTTAGTTACAGAATCAGATGGCAGAAGGTGGGTCACTCGCGAACCAGCAATCGTTTATTTTCATCAAAAGTACTGGTTCAACATAATAGCAATGATTCGAGAGAAGGGAGTTTCTTATTATTGTAATCTAGCGTCACCTTACGTATTAGATGATGAAGCATTAAAGTACATTGATTATGATTTGGATGTCAAAGTTTTTCCGGATGGAGAAAAACGTCTATTGGACGTAGATGAATACGAAGCCCATAGTCAGCAGATGCATTACTCTAAAGAAATTGATTATATCCTCAAGGAAAATGTCAAAATCTTAGTGGACTGGATTAACAATGAAAAGGGGCCTTTTTCTCAGGGCTATATTGATATTTGGTATGATCGTTACAAGCAATTGTCGCGGAAGTAGAAAGAAAAGGCTGCATCTCATTTTGGGAGCAGTCTTTTTTTACAATACTAAGGAAATGAAGAGAACTATGTCATATAGTTTTTAATATTCAGTTGGTTTTGAATTATTTCTTTGTTAAACTAAAAAATAGAATAAGTAAATTAGGAGCGTTTATTTTGGAAAATTCAAAAAGAAATTATACTAAAAAACATAATAAAATCAAGTACAATAAAAAGGTGCTCTTTTTTTTCTTTCTTGCTGTTGCTTTTATTATAGTGTTGATTCCACAAGTTTTTACCCCTATTTCAAGTGATGATACTCTTTATGTTGTTAATAATTCTAAATGGTCTAGTATGACATGGCGTTACATGAATTGGTCTGGACGAATAGTAGCTGATGTATCGTCATTAATTTTATTACAGCTTCCACCATTTATTTATATTTTTTTAAAAGCCGCTATTTGGATAAGCTTGATTACATTGATATCTCAACTACCTTCAGTTTTGGAGAAAAAATTTATATATAACTCTAAAAATTTTGTAGTCATATTCCTGCTATATTGGATTGCAAACCCTAATTTAGGCCAAACATCATTTTGGACAGTTGGCTTTACAAATTATATTCTAACTAACTTTTTCATAGTCGCCTATTTTACGCTAATTTTTTTCTTGAAAGATAGAAATTCAAATTTTTTGCATATACCTGGAGTTGCAATACTTGGAATATTAGCAGGAAATTCTAATGAAAATACTTCTATAGTGGTAGTTTTACTCACGTTGGTGTTTTTATTAATTGAAAGAAATAAGAAAGTCTTTCTTATAGGGTTACCATTTACTGTTGTTGGAATGTTGGCATTGCTTCTTTCACCAGGACAGCATGAAAGACTACAAAATCCTGCTTTTCAGATTTCGCGAGAATTATCAGTATTCCAAAGATTATGGAACTATTTCTCATCTCCTTGGTTTATTGATACTTTTAAAAGTTTCTCTTGGGTATTTGTTACATTCATATTAATAGGGTTTATTTATTTTTTTAAACATCAATTACCACGGAAAAACAATTTGATTTATTGTTTAATTTTCTTCTTTTCTGCAATTATTGCAAATGCTGCGTTTGGCGGCTCATATGTATTTCCGGTTGCTCTTCGTTCATTAAATGGTTCCTTAATTTTATTTCTAATTTCTCTAGCTTTCTTTATGTTTGATTTATCATATATTGAGGTTCCGATTTATAAAAGAAGTATTTTCTATCTTGTAATTTTACTTTGTTTTCCATTCATATTAACTTATTATTTTGCTACTAAGAGCGTAATTTCGTTGCAGGGACAGTTTCAAATAAGAGAACAAGCCATCCTAGATGGAAAAAAGCATAATCAAAAGGAAATCTATATTCCAAATTATTATGTTGGCAAATTATACAATCCTTCTGATAGCATAGACATGTTTCAAGGTGATCTGAATGGATTATATGGTGTTAAAGCATCGACATCCATTGTTCCATTCAACAAAGATTTTAGCTTTGATTATAGCAATAAGAAGCTTGTGAATTCTGAACAAATTTCTTTAAATCGTTCATTTGGTAAGCGTATTCGATTAAAGGCATTAAATATTTTTCCTGATGAACGTACTATTAATGCTTATAGTATAAATTTCACTTTCGATAAAAGTTTATTAAAAGAATATTCATCAGACGACTTTATTCTATTTATTCATGTTAATTGGAAACGAGGTTCATCTACAACAGAAACTCGATTCAATGCTGATACATCGCTAAATAACCAACTTTCAGTCGATGGAAAATATATTTTTTCTTCTCCTATCGGAGATATTCGTCCTAAAGATATTAGCAGTATCAATATAGGTATTTATCATCCTTTGACGAAAAGTAACTATGTAGAAACTACTGTCGAGGTTAATGAAAATTGATTTTTTAGATAGATTAACACAAATGATTTTATCTAAAGAAATTGATATAGATTTTAGAAAAAAAGAGACTATGATAAGGTTTCCGACTTTATGGGAACCTTATGGTTCTAAGTCAAATAGTGTTGTTTCAATCAAATCACTTTAAGGAGACGCTTCGGCGTTTCCTTTTTTTGAGTTATTAAATGATGTCACAGAGATTCTGTTGGATCAGCACTCGCTTACGGAGATGACGGAAAGTCCTGAAGCCAAAAGCAATGCGCTTAATGACTTTGATCAGATTGTTTTTCCCCTCCAACTTGCCATTGGAATACGGATACTTCAAGGCATGAATGATCGCCGTTCGATGTTTATTAAGATAGGTCACGGCTTTTTTAAAACCAGCGTTTAATGACTGAGGCAAGGAATCGATCAAGTCAAAAAAGCTGTTAAAATCTTTCGCATCAAAGGCACTTAACAAATTCTGGTAGATGTCATAACTTTGACGAAGCTGTGGATCAACGGAAAGCAGATAATCTAAAACCTCCGATTCTGTTAGATATTTCTGTTTGAATAGTGGAAATTGTTTCAATGATTGATAGTTTAGTTTGGAATTTTTCTTCAAGACGGTGCGCCAGTACTTTTTTAGTTTCCGATAGTCTTTTTGTGCTTGCGAATCACTCTTTTTCAATTGGTTCATCGCTTGAATGCGTTGTTTGTTTAAAGCGCGAGTCAGCTGTTGAATGACATGAAAACGGTCGATTGAAATCCGTGCATTGGGAAACACTTCTTTCGTCACAATGCCGTAAGAAGCATTCATATCCATGACAACGTGTGTGACTCGACGTCTCGCTTTGAAAGAAAAACGTTGAAAGTACGCTCTTAACTTGAAATTCCGACGATCATCTAGAATATCGAAGATTTTCCCGGTATCCGCGTCACTGATGATAAAACACATAGCCCCTTCACAGTCCTTGGTTCCCTTAAATTCATCGATCAAAAGATGCTTTGGTAAGTACTCAGGGTTTCTTTTCGGCTCCTTAAAAAAAGTGTCCAGTACCCGCTCAACCGTTTTCGAAGAAACAGAATAGCGTTCGGCAATATCTTTCATGGAGATTTTTTTCTTTAGATCAACGGCGATCGCAAATTTCAATGCTTGAGAAATATAGCAGTTTTCAGCGACATAATACGTTTTGGCAGAAAAAGTATGAAAACAATGCCTGCAGAGAAACCGTTGTTTATATAAATGAAGATACGTTGGTACTTCCTGATAAGGAAGCATCTGAATCCAGCTGTCTTTCCAGCCATGACGAATCACAGAATCAAAGCCGCAAAGTTCACAGTGAGGCGGTTCGTAGGACAGTGTCCCCGTAAATACGTTCGCAGATTTACCGCGGATGCGTTCCTTATTTATCGCATCTTTAGGAAACGAGATATGAGAATCTTTGATATTTAGCAACAATTTGATGGCTTTATCTGTATTTTCATCTTTAAGTTTGATATTCTTAGTTACGGACATTTGGTTGACCTCCTATGGTTTGGTTTGGCGATTTAATTATAGGACAACCAAGTGTCTTTTTGTATTATAAAAAGAAAAGGGTGTTCCTACTCATTTTTGAGTAACAACACCAAATATTATAGAGCCAACCTTATCATAGTCTCTTTATGTTCTTCTTTTTTCCCTAGTCACTTTTCATCTAAAACTGTTATACAAGCTTTATTTATGCATAATTACTGCAATTTAGATATTATTAAAAAGATTTTACAGTCCTTTTTTCATATGTACATGATCGATCCCAGCATCTTGAAACACCTCGCCATAGGCAGTATAACCTAGCTTTTGATAGAATTTTTCAGCTGATAATTGGGCGCCTAGTTCGATTGCTTTGAATCCTTGCTGACTAGCAAAAGCTTCTGCTTCTTTAATAATTTCTGCCCCGAGCTTGTTTCCCCGATATTCTTTCAAAACCGCCATGCGTTGCAATTTAAACGTCTGCTCATCGAGTGGTAACAGCCGCACGGTAGCTGCCGGCTTTTTTTCATCAGTGTAAAGAACGAAGTGTACAGAATAGGCTTCCTTTTCATCGATTTCTAGCTTGGCAGGAACGCCTTGTTCTTGAACAAAGACTTTTTGACGGATTCGAACGGCATCGAGATAAATGTCGCTCATCGTATCTTTAGTGATTAAAATTTTCATAATGACACCTTCCTCAAGGGGATTTTTCTTCACATGATGTATACTATAAACTAAATCTGAAAAAAGGAGTAGACGGATGTTTGAAAAAATTAAGAATTCAAAATTAATGTTTTGGTCAATCGAAATCCTGATCATTGCAACATTGATTCTAGTTTCATCAAAAATTGATTTTGTCTTTCAACCGATTGGCACATTCTTTACCACTTTGTTTGCCCCAATCTTGATTGCCGGCTTTTTGTATTATTTATTAAATCCATTAGTCAATTTATTGATGAAGATGGGCGTAAAACGTTTAATGGCCATTGCCTTAATCTTTATTTTATTGATTGGCATGATCGTATTGATTTTTATGAGTGTCATACCGAATTTAGTGGAACAGCTGGTTTCGCTGGCGAAAAACATTCCTGGATTTATCAGCAATATGCAAAGCTGGCTGCAGGAAGCTGCGAATAATGCAACACGTTTTCCGTTGTTTAAGGAACTGGATGTTGATAAATATATCAGTAATCTAGATGTTTCCGCTGGAAGTATTCTTCAGCGCTCCTTAACGGGAGTGACGAATGGTTTAGGCTCTGTCATTGGGAAGATTACAACGGTCGTTTTACTATTGGTCACCGTGCCCTTCATTTTATTCTATATGCTGAAGGACGGCGAAAAGCTTGTTCCTAATATCGAACGGATTTTTCCAGAAAAGCAGCGAGACAATATCAAAGGTCTCTTGCAGCAGCTAAATAAGACGCTGTCTGATTATATCAGCGGTCAAGCAATTGAATGCCTGTTTGTTGGAACATTCACCTTTTTAGGCTATTTGCTGATTGGTGTTGATTATGCGTTCCTATTTGGTGTAATCGCGGGCTTAACAAATTTAATTCCTTACTTAGGACCTTACCTAGGTTTGGCACCTGCGTTAATTTACACATTTTTTGATTCACCGACGAAAGCATTGTTGTGTATCGTGATAGTTTTGATCGTACAGCAAGTCGATGGAAATGTGATCTATCCGAACGTGATCGGAAAATCATTGAATATTCATCCATTGACGATCATTTTGATCTTATTAGTAGCAGGCAATCTTTCTGGAATTTTAGGTGTCTTTCTTGGTGTACCAGTCTATGCCATTTTACGGACACTAGTTGTTTTTATTGTAAAAATAATGAAGCAAAGCAAGCAAGAAGAACGAGAACAGGAGTTTTTAAAATAAGCGGCTGCTCTTGATTCGGAAAAGATTGCATAAAAACAAGTGATGTGATACGATTTTATCGTGGCCTTTGTGCCACTTTTTTTACACTTTAAATTAAGGAGCGAATGCAATTATGAATGCTGACCCCGATAGTCAGTCGTTAATTTTACAATTAGGTTTATTAGTAATTTTGACGTTAATCAACGGATTTTTAGCTGCGGCTGAAATTGCGGTGGTATCGGTCAATAAAAACCGAGTGGAGCAAAAGGCAGAAGAAGGGAACCTGAAATCGAAAAAATTACTGGAGGTCATTCAAAGCCCCAATAATTTCTTATCAACGATTCAAGTTGGGATTACTTTAGTCAATATCTTGTCAGGGGCATCCTTGGCGGATAGTTTATCTGCCCGCGTAGCACCGCTATTAGGTGGTGGCTCGGCTGCAAGGACAATTGCTGCTGCGATCGTCATGCTGCTATTGACTTACGTTTCGATTGTATTTGGAGAATTATACCCTAAACGGATTGCTATGACCAAGACTGAAGAAGTAGCCCAGTTTACTTCTGGTGTGGTACGCAAACTAGGAATAATTACAAAGCCTTTCGTTTGGCTGTTGACAGCTTCGACCAATCTGTTGGCAAAAATCACGCCAATGACGTTTGATGATGAAGACACGAAGATGACTCGTGATGAAATGCGATATATGTTAGAAAATGAAGGCGTACTGGACAACGATGAAATCGAGATGCTGCAGGGTGTCTTTTCATTGGATACTAAAGTAGCTCGAGAAGTCATGGTTCCTCGAACGGACTCCTTCATGATTGATATTAATGATCCAGTATTAGAAAATATTGATGAGATATTAAGCGAAAGCTACTCAAGAATTCCAGTGTATGATGAAGATAAAGATAAAGTCGTGGGAATTCTACATACGAAGACTTTGCTAAAAGCAGCTCGTCAGTTTGGCTTTGAGAATGTCAATCTGCAAAAGATTTTGCAGGAGCCATTATTTGTACCAGAGACGATCTTTATTGATGACCTTCTTTATGAATTGAAAAAAACACAAAATCAAATGTCGATTTTACTTGACGAATATGGCGGCATGGTTGGATTGGTTACCTTAGAGGATCTGCTAGAAGAAATCGTTGGAGAAATCGATGATGAATCAGATGAAGTCGAAAAGCTTTACGAAAAAGTCGGAGATAATGAGTATCTGATTAATGGGAAGATGTTGATTGATGACTTTAATGAAGAGTTTGATTTGAACTTGCACATGAGCGATGTCGACACAATGGCCGGCTATTTGATCACTGCCTTAGGAACGATTCCTGATGAAGGAGAAAAGCTTTCTTTCGATGTGGATGACTTGACTCTGATTTCTGAGGAAATGGAAGGTTCTCGAGTCTTAACACTGCGGGCGATATTTCATCCCGAGGAGCATGTAAATGCTGAGCCTGAAGAAGAACGCCGCCTGTTTACGAAAGATTTCGATGATGACGAACCACGTCGCTAATACTGCCTATTTAGAAAACATTCTGCTTTGCAGAGTGTTTTCTTTTTGTCAATTCTACTACACACTTTAGAGTGAGTAGTAAAACACTCTATATTTGAACTTTTGATTGGATTTTTTATGAAAAACTAAACAACTGTCAGAGCGATTCAACTTTCCAACAGAGTAAAATCCATGCTATACTGATTGGGTTGAAATTTGAAAGATACTAGATATATGAATGGAGCAATAGAATGAACAATCCTAATTTAAAACAGCAAGTGGACAGTCGTCGGACATTTGCGATTATTTCCCACCCGGATGCTGGTAAAACGACGATTACTGAACAATTATTATTATTTGGCGGAGCTATTCGACAAGCTGGAACCGTTAAAGGAAAAAAGACAGGAAATTTTGCAAAATCTGACTGGATGGATATTGAAAAGCAGCGTGGAATCTCGGTAACGAGTTCTGTAATGCAATTTGACTTTGATGGAAAACGAGTAAATATTCTGGACACACCTGGACACGAAGACTTTTCTGAAGATACCTATCGTACATTGATGGCAGTGGATAGTGCTGTAATGGTCATTGATAGCGCTAAAGGGATTGAAGCACAAACTAAAAAACTGTTTCAAGTTGTAAAGCGTCGAGGGATTCCAATCTTTACCTTTATCAATAAATTGGACCGTGATGGCCGTGAACCATTAGATTTATTGGAAGAGCTGGAGGAACTATTGGATATTGAATCTTATCCAATGAACTGGCCGATCGGTATGGGTAAAGGGCTAGAAGGAATTTATGATATCCATAACGAACGTATTGAGTTCTATCGACCTGAGCAATATGAAGGTGAACGGTTTGTCAAATTAACTAATGGCGAAATCATAGGCGATCATCCCTTAAAAGAAAAATCAATTTATGAGGATGTTTTAGGAGAAGTGGAATTGGTTCGCGAAGCAGGGGATCAATTCAACTTAGAAAAAATTGAGCGTGGTGCCCAAACGCCTGTATTCTTTGGCTCGGCATTGACAAATTTTGGTGTTGAAACATTTTTAGAGTCATTTGTAGATCTAGCACCAAAACCACATGCGCATAAAACGGAAGAAGGAGAAGCTGTTTCTCCTTACGAAGAAGAGTTTTCTGGCTTTGTTTTCAAAATTCAAGCAAATATGAATCCAAATCATCGCGACCGAATCGCTTTTGTCCGTGTATGTTCGGGAACCTTCGAGCGGGGAATGGATATCACGTTGGGGCGAACGAGCAAAAAGATGAAATTAAGCAATGTGACACAATTTATGGCGGATGCTCGTGAAAATGTTGAAGAAGCTGTTGCAGGCGACATTATTGGAGTTTATGATACAGGAAACTATCAAATCGGGGATACTATTTATGAAGGAAAACTAAAGGTTGCCTATGAAGAATTGCCTTCCTTTACTCCTGAGCTGTTTATGAAAGTAACTGCAAAAAATGTAATGAAGCAAAAATCCTTCCATAAAGGGATTTATCAATTGGTTCAAGAAGGGGCGATCCAATTATATAAAACGTATTTAGCGGATGAGTACATTATCGGTGCCGTGGGCCAACTGCAATTTGAGGTCTTCCAACATCGTATGTTAAATGAGTATAACGCCGAAGTCGTGATGACGCCGATGGGGAATAAAATTGCCCGCTGGATTGACCCAGAACAGCTGGACGAGCGAATGAGTTCAAGCCGAAACATCTTGGCGAAAGACCGCTTTGACCAACCGTTGTTCTTATTTGAAAATCAATTTGCAATGCGCTGGTTTGCCGATAAATACCCAGAAGTTGAATTGAAGAGCTTGATGTAAAAAGCAAAGAAAGGACCTTTGATGCAAACACTAAAAAGTGACACAGGGAATAGTTTAAAAAAGCTCAAACAGCCGATCAATTTGCTTGTATTAGTTGTTTTGATTGGTTTGACAGTGTTTCGCTTAGTATTGAGTGCCAAAGCTCCCTATTTTACCAATCTATTTGCCGGTTATGATGATCAATTATTCATTCGCTATAGTGAGGAGATTCTAAAAGGAAATTGGCTGGGGGAATATTCGACAACAACATTGTCTAAAGGCGTTTCCTACTCCCTTTTTATGGTTTGGAGCAATAAGCTTCATCTATCCTATGGAGTGTTTTTGGGAATCTTTAATATCCTAGCCAGTTCGATCGCTGCCATAGCTTTACGGCCGCTCGTCCATAATCGTTGGATTTTAATTTTCATCTACACATTCTTTTTGTACTCGCCAGTCACTTTAACAAGTGAGTATAGTACGAGAATCTATCGGAATACACTCGTCGTTCCGGCAGTATTATTGGTAATTTCTTGTCTCATAGGCCTGTATTTTAGACGGAATGGGAAGTTGCGACCATTTATTTTATGGAGTGGCGGATTATCATTAATCTTTCCTTTTTACTGGTATATACGGGAAGACTCATTATGGCTTTTTCCAATACTGACTGTAGGTTTGGTGATTATCTTTGGCTCGGTTATTTTTGAAAATAATCCGAATTTCAAATTGAAAAATATTCGAACAGCTATAAAAAAGATTCATTTTACTAAGCAACAAGTCGTCAAATTGATTTTGTGCTTCTTGCCATTTGTCCTGCTCTTCTCAACTGTTAAAGTGTTGAAGAATATGAATCAAGAGCATTATGGGGTTGCATTAGTCAATGATCGAACGAGTGGTGCTTTTGGGAATGTTTCAAAGCAGCTGATTCGAATGGATGATGGAACAGAGCTGAATGAAAAAAATAGCAAAGTTTGGGTCTCAAAAAAGGCCTTGGAGAAAGCTGAAGCTGTTTCACCCGCACTTAAATCAATTGCGAAAAATATTGAGTGGATCTATAAGGGAAGCCCTTGGAGCGGTGGGGAAGATATTGCAGGTGATATCATTTTTTGGGCATTGCGCGATGCAGCGGCACAGGCTGGTTACTATAAGGATGGGAAGAAGACCGAAGAGTTCTGGTCAAAAGTGGATTCGGAATTGTCGTCAGCCTATAGAAAGGGACAATTGAAGCAAAAGAAAGAGATTTATTTAACGGCTACTGGCGACGGAAAGTTAAGAAAAGACTTGCCGCTAGTTGGTGAGTTTATGAAAAGCGGATTTGACTATAATGTTTTTTATAAAAACTATAGCCAGGGAGCAGACGTAACACTGGGGCCGAAAGAGGATGTAGGAAAAGCAGAAAAACTACTAAAGCATTCGTTTAAAGAGAATTGGCAAGATATCAATCTTCCGCTAACTGAATCACCCAAAGTTGTGAAATCCGCAAAAATTTCTAATCGTATTATCCAGCTTTATCGCGATATCACACCGGTTTGGTTAGGATTTTGCGCTTTAGGCTTTTTGATTATTTTAATAGGAAGTCTTTTTTCAAAAGCGCAATTAAAAACCTTTCGAGGAATGCTGCTGATACTTTTGGGTCTAGTATTGTCGTATTTGATTTTCTTGATCGGTGTTTCATGGTTTTGTTCATGGGCACCGGAGCGAAAAGACATGTTTATGATGATTTATACCGGGGCTGGAGTACCAGTCGTTCAGTGGATTGAAGTTATGGCTTTTGTAGGAATTGTCCAATTACCAATCATTGCTAAAAAGATAAATAAAAAAAATAGTTGAAGCTATTTCGGCTTCAACTATTTTTTGTTATTGACATTTCAATTAAACCAGGTGACTCTAAATAAGAGATATTGGTGAAATCGTAAGTATCTTCATCCAGTTTTCGTTTGAAATATTTATGTACAAAATCTACTTCCGATGGCTGGATGTTTCGATTGTCATTCTTTAAAACAATCTCCGCATGTTTATAGGCATCGGTATAAATTACGGTAGTATTACCGATCGTATAGACCTTTATCATATTTGCATCAGTGTTCTCCAACTGATTATAAACCATCTGTGAATGGCTGTTCGTGACGTTGATAAGTTTCATCCGAAACACCTTCTTCCTTAACCTTACTTCATAATGTAATTATATAAGAAAGATTAAGAAAAAAGAAGGATGTTGCTCATTTTAATTAGAAGATTTAAATGATAGATCCATAAAAAAGATTCCCGTTTTAAGTTTTAAACGGGAATCTTTTTTTACTAGTCTTTATCTTCTTTTGCTAAGCGCTCCGGCTTTGATGTAATGACGATATGATCCTCTTTATCAAGTTTGGCTTTGAGATCTGTAATAGTAGGGTGATCGAGATAGAATTCTGCGATACCATCCTCAATATTTTCTTGGATTGTCCGACGAAGAGGACGGGCTCCCATAGCAGGATCATAGCCTAGGTCAACTAACTTTTCCTTCACATTACTTGGAACATCAATATGAAGTTTTTGCGAAGCCAACATATCATTAACATCATCCAGCATCAAGGAAACAATGTTCATTAAGTTTTCTTTTGATAATGGACTAAATTCAATGATACCGTCAAAACGGTTTAAGAATTCTGGTGCAAAGAAATCTTTTAACTGACCAAGAACAGAGCGTGTAATTCCTTCTCTTGCCGCACCAAAACCAACATTGGCTTCGATTTTACCAGTACCTGCGTTACTAGTCATGATGATAATTGTATCCTTAAAGCTGACCGTACGACCTTGTGAATCAGTCAAGCGACCGTCATCAAGAATTTGCAAGAACATGTGCAGCACATCTGGATGAGCTTTTTCAATTTCATCCAGCAAAATCAAACTATATGGATGGCGACGAACTTGTTCCGTCAATTGACCAGCTTCTTCATACCCAACATAGCCTGGGGGCGAACCAATCAATTTAGAGACGCTGTGTTTTTCCATGTATTCACTCATATCGAAACGAATCATAGAATCGCTTGATCCAAACAGCTCTTCAGCTAATTGACGAGCTAGTTCTGTTTTACCAACACCTGTGGGTCCAACAAACAAGAAGGAACCAATTGGCCGGTTTTTCTTATTTAAACCAACCCGATTACGGCGAATTGCTTTGGCTACTTTGTCGACAGCTTCATCTTGCCCGATAACATGCTGCTTCAAATCGACAGCGAGATTCTTCAACTGTGTTTGTTCCTTTTCTTTTAATTCACCAACAGGAATACCGGTCCGTTTTTCAACGATTTTTTCCATATCCTTTTCGGTAATTATCGGTGTTTCTTCATCAGTCAACTGACGGTCTTTCATTTTTTGCAGTTTATTGATTTGATCACGGTAATAAGCCGCCTTTTCAAAATCCTCTTCTTTAGAAGCTTGCGATTTTTGCTGTTCGGCTTCTGCTAATTTCTTATCAATCGTTTTTGGATCAACGATTTGGATTGTTAGGTTTTTCTTCGAACCGGTCTCATCTAATAAATCAATCGCCTTATCAGGTAAGAAGCGATCTTGGATATAACGATTCGAAAGTTCAGCAGCAGCTTTGATGGCTTCATCGGTATATTTCACATGATGATAATCTTCATAGCGAGGCTGCAGGCCCTTCAAAATTTCAATTGTTTCTTGGACAGAAGGTTCTTCAACACGAACCGGCTGCATCCGACGCTCTAAAGCTGCGTCCTTTTCAATGATGCGGTATTCATTTAAAGTTGTGGCACCAACCATCTGCAGCTCACCTCGAGCCAATGCTGGCTTCAAAATATTACCAGCATCCATGTTGCCGTCACCAGCAGCACCAGCACCTACGATTTCGTGAACTTCATCAATGAAAAGAATAATATTTTCTGCCTGACGAATTTCTTCGATCAGCTTTTGCATCCGTTCTTCAAATTGTCCGCGAATCCCTGTACCTTGAACAAGAGAAGCGACATCTAAACGAATAACTTCCTTATCCATTAGCTTTTGTGGAACGTCGCCATCTACGATTTTTTGAGCCAGACCTTCCACAACTGCTGTTTTACCAACACCGGGTTCTCCAATTAGAACCGGATTATTTTTCGTACGACGATTTAAAATTTCGATGACGCGTTGAATTTCATCATCACGTCCTACAACCGGATCAATATTTCCTTCACGAGCTTGACCAGTAATATTGATACCATACTCATCTAATAGCCCGCCACCGCCATTTCCGCGAGGGGGTTGATTGTTTATACCATTTCCACCACCGAACTGCGTTGGTGGTGTTTGATCTGCTGCTCCTTGTCGTTGTTGCATTTGCTGTGACATTGAGCGGAACAAATCATCTAGACTTCCAAAACCAAAAGGATCATTTCCTGCCATTTGCGGCGCACCTCCAGCTTGATTCTTTAATTTTTGATAGCAACTTTGACAATAATCCAACTGCTTTCGTTGTCCATTGACATTTGCGTATAAATGAATCGTTGCTTCATTTTCGTGACAATTTTGGCAAAGCATATTTTTCACCCTTTCAATAGTTGATTGTTTCTTCCATTGTACATCGAGTAAGCGAATCTCGTAAAAAGATACGCTGATCAGTTGTTTGACTTTCACTGACCTTAAGAATAATTATAGCGAGATTTTTAAGAAAAGCAAACAGTTTGTTTCAAAAATTAGCAAACTAACCACGAGAGTGCTAAAAGATGATTGGTTTTGCATATTTGTACTAAGTTGTTGTTATGGAAAAAAATATGAAAACAAACTAAATCAATAACTAGCTCCATTAAACTAGATATTTTAAGAAAGGGCATACATTTCACAAGAATAATTCGACTAAAATTGTTGTATCCACTGCAAAAAAATGGTAATCTAAGAAAATGAAGGGCTCAAAATGATGTATGTTATTACTAAAGCCCTAACATAAAAAAACATTTTTTTTTATAAAGGAGAACGGTCAATATGGAAAAAAAAGATTTTCACGTAGTAGCAGAAACAGGGATTCATGCACGTCCTGCAACTTTATTAGTGCAAGCTGCAAGCAAATTTAACTCTGATATTAACTTAGAGTATAAAGGAAAATCAGTTAACCTTAAATCAATCATGGGCGTTATGTCTCTAGGTGTTGGCCAAGGGTCTGACGTTGTTATCTCTGCTGAAGGTGCTGATGAAAAAGAAGCAATGGAAGCTATTGTAGAAACAATGAAAAAGGAAGGATTATCTGAATAATGGTTGAACTACTAAAAGGTATTGCCGCAAGTGACGGAGTTGCCGTTGCGAAAGCTTATCTGCTAGTACAACCGGATTTATCTTTCAAACAAAATAATGTAGAAGACATTGCTGCCGAAGAAAAGCGTTTAGACGACGCTTTGGCGGCTTCTTCTGCTGAATTAGAAAAAATTCGGGATAAAGCAGCGAAAAGCTTAGGTGAAGAAGAAGCACAAGTTTTTGATGCTCATTTAATGGTTCTTTCAGATCCAGAAATGATTGGTCAAATCAAACAACATATTCAAGATAATAAAGTGAACGCTGAAAGTTCGCTTAAAGAAGTTACTGATATGTATATCGGCATGTTCGAGGCGATGGATGATAACGCTTATATGCAAGAACGTGCAGCAGATATTCGTGACGTTACAAAACGTGTAATGGCACATCTATTAGGCGTGTCTTTACCTGATCCATCAATGATCGATGAAGAAGTTGTCGTTGTGGCGCATGACTTGACTCCAAGTGATACAGCACAATTAGATAAAAACTTTGTAAAAGCTTTTGTTACTGATATTGGCGGACGTACGTCTCACTCAGCAATCATGGCACGATCATTAGAGATTCCAGCAATTGTTGGTACAAAAGAAATTACTTCAAAAGCCAAAGAAGGCGACGTACTTGCGGTTAACGGTATCACTGGTGAAACAATTGTAAACCCAACTGACGAGCAAGCAGCTGAATATAAACAAGCTGGCGAAGCATACGCGACGCAAAAAGCAGAATGGGAAAAACTAAAAGATGCTGAAACAGTTACCGCTGATGGCAAGCATTTTGAATTAGCAGCAAATATCGGTACACCAAAAGATCTTGAAGGTGTTCACAATAATGGCGCTGAAGCGATCGGCTTATATCGTACTGAATTCTTGTACATGGATTCTTCAGATTTTCCAACAGAAGACGATCAATTTGAAGCTTATAAAGCCGTTTTAGAAGGCATGGGCGACAAACCAGTCGTTGTTCGTACAATGGACATCGGTGGAGACAAAGAATTACCATACTTGACATTACCTCACGAAATGAACCCATTCTTGGGCTACCGTGCATTACGTATCAGCTTGTCTGAACTAGGTGATGGTATGTTCCGTACACAATTACGTGCTTTATTACGTGCTTCTGTACACGGAAATCTACGTATCATGTTCCCAATGGTGGCTACATTGAAAGAATTCCGTGCAGCGAAGAAAATGTACGAAGAAGAAAAAGAAAAATTGATCAAAGAAGGCGTGAAGGTTTCTGACACGATCCAAGTCGGAATCATGATCGAAATCCCTGCCGCGGCTGTTCTAGCTGACAAGTTTGCTAAAGAAGTAGATTTCTTCAGTGTTGGAACAAACGACTTGATCCAATACACTATGGCTGCTGACCGTATGAACGAACGCGTTTCATACTTGTACCAACCATACAACCCATCAATCCTACGTTTGATCAAAAACGTGATTGACGCAGCGCACGCTGAAGGCAAATGGGCTGGTATGTGCGGCGAAATGGCCGGCGACCAAACTGCTGTACCATTATTAATGGGTATGGGATTAGATGAGTTCTCTATGAGTGCAACATCTATTCTTAGAACACGCAGCTTGATGAAACGTCTAACAACGACTGACATGGCTGAATTAGCTGACAAAGCGTTGAAAGAATGCGATACGATGGAAGAAGTCGAAGCGCTAGTTAAAGAGTATGTGAAATAGATTTAAATTTTTAAGACTGTTGTCTTTTCAGGCAGCAGTCTTTTTTTGTTATAAAATAAGATTTTATGTGGACTGAAAATGATGGCGTCTGTTTAAAATCAGACTATAGGTTGAGATAAAGTTCGAATGCTTATGATATAATTGATTTGCTTTTAAGGAGGCTGTATATGAAAATATTACTTTATTTTGAAGGACAGAATGTTATTGGTAAATCAGGGATTGGTCGAGCGCTAAGCCACCAAAAAAGGGCGTTATCCTCGATGGGAATTGACTATACTCTTGATCCAAAAGCTACAGACTATGATATATTACATATTAATACTTATGGACCAAGAAGTCTTCAACTGGTTAGAAAAGCGAAAAGACTTGGGAAAAAAGTTGTTTTTCATGCGCACTCAACTGAAGAAGATTTTCGTAACTCATTTGTCGGATCAAATCAGTTGGCTCCTTTGTTTAAGAAATGGTTGGTTGCTTTGTATCAACAAGCAGATCATTTGATTACACCAACACCTTATTCAAAAAGCTTGCTTCGCAGTTATGGATTACAGCAACCAATCGCGGCTATTTCGAATGGAATCGATTTGAAGAAGTACTATCCAGACGGGCACAAGGAAGCGGCTTTCCGAAAGCACTTCAATTTGACAGAAACGCAAAAAGTCATCATTTGTGTAGGTCTGTTTTTTGAACGTAAAGGGATTTTAGATTTTGTAGAGATAGCAGAGAAGATGCCTGATTATACCTTTATCTGGTTTGGGGATGTGCCGATGCTTTCGATCCCGGCTAATATTAGACGTGTGGTAAAAACCGCTCATCCTAGAAATGTCATATTTCCAGGTTACATCAACGGAGATTTGATTGAGGGCGCCTATTCTGGAGCCGATTTATTCTTCTTCCCGTCTTATGAAGAGACAGAAGGGATCGTCGTGTTAGAAGCTTTGGCTAGTCAGCAACAGGTCTTGCTAAGAGATATTCCTGTTTATGGAGGCTGGTTAAGGGATCGTGAAAATTGTTATATGGGAACCAATAACCAAGAGTTTGAAAAGTTGATTCGTCAATTGGTTAATCATCGTCTACCAAATCTTTCTTTGACAGGATTTAAAACTGCTCAAGAAAAGAGTATTACACAAATTGGTAAAGAATTAAAATCTGTTTATGAAGCAGTGTTAGAGCTGCCTTATGATCATCAGATCTATGCAAAAGTCACGAAATAGTTTGGAGGGATAGACGTGCGGATCGGTTTTTTTACAGATACTTATTTTCCCCAAGTCAGCGGAGTAGCAACATCAATCAGAACATTAAAAAATGAACTCGAGAAGCAAGGACATGAAGTCTATATTTTTACGACGACTGATCCAGATGCGGATGAGTTTGAGAAAGATATTGTGCGTATGCCTAGTGTTCCCTTTGTATCCTTCAAAGATCGCCGAATTGTAGTACGGGGAATTTGGTTCGCTTATCAAGTAGCAAAGGAATTAGAATTAGAGATTATTCATACACACACAGAGTTTGGAGCTGGTTTTTTAGGGAAAATGGTAGCCAATCGCCTACGCATTCCTGTTGTTCACACCTATCATACAATGTATGAGGATTATCTTCATTATATAGCTAATGGTAAAGTGGTTAGACCTAGTCACGTTAAGCATTTCATTAAAATGTTTGTTAATCACTCTACGGGAGTCGTATGCCCAAGCAAACGGGTGGTGGACACATTGAAGCGCTATGAAGTAGATGTACCTATGCGAATCATCCCAACGGGTATAGATGTGACTCGTTTTGTCCGTTCGGATATAACAAAAGAGGATACTGATCGTTTACGAGAGAAGTTGGGAATGCAGGAAAATGAGTTGATGATTTTATCGTTGAGTCGTATCTCTTATGAGAAGAATATCCACATCATCGTACAACAATTTCCGGAAATACTCATGAGTTATCCCAATGCTCGATTAGTTATCGTAGGAAAAGGACCCTACCGTGAAGATTTGGAAGAAATGACACGTGAACTGGGTATTGACGATCATGTTCAGTTTACAGGAGAAGTTTCTCATGAAGAGGTTGCCTACTACTATCATGCGGCGGATTATTTTGTCAGTGCATCGACCTCTGAGACTCAAGGGTTGACCTATGCTGAGGCTATTGCTTCTGGAACACAATGCGTCGTTGAGGGAAATGATTATTTGGCTCAACTATTAAACGATGAATCTTTAGGGATAACGTTTGAGCATGATGAAGATTTTAGTGACTGTTTTATTCGTTATGCCCAACAACAAATTCCAATCGATCCCGAGGTGCAGAAGAATAAACTAGTCGAAATTTCGGCGGAACGTTTTGGTGATGAAATTCTCAAATTTTATCAAGAAATGCTCATTTACTATGCTGAAAATCACACAGAGGTTAGATCGCCAGTCCGTACAGTTCAAAAAATGCGGGTACGGATTAATTCGCTTAGAAATAACGAGGATAAATAAAGCTGAAATCCATCTCTTCATGTATACTGGAGATGGATTATTTTTATTTTGGAGGTTAGTAGTATGAAAATAGGATTTATCGGAACAGGTGTGATGGGAAAATCCATCGTAAAACATTTTTTAGCTGCAGGGTATGAAGTTGCCGTATATAACCGTACGAAAAGTAAAACAGATGAGCTAGTTGCAGAGGGGGCTGAATGGCATGAAACTCCTGCAGAAGTGACTCATTTCAGCGAGATTGTTTTTTCAATGGTCGGTTATCCTAGCGATGTGGAAGAAATTTATTATGGAACGAACAGTATTTTTTCAGTAGATGTTACAGGCAAGGTATTAGTAGATTTGACGACATCTACTCCAACATTAGCAGAAAAAATTTATCGAACTGCTAAGGAAAAGGGGGCAGAGGCGTTAGATGCCCCAGTTTCTGGCGGAGACTTAGGTGCGCAGAATGGGACACTAACAATTATGGCAGGTGGTGATCAAGCCACTTTCGATAAAGTAGCCCCATTATTTGAAATTATGGGTAAGAGTTATTCACTGCAAGGTGAAGCAGGTGCTGGACAGCACACGAAGATGGCGAATCAAATTATGATTGCTGGGACAATGACTGGAATGACAGAGATGCTGGTTTATGCTAAAGCGGCTAAGCTGGACGTACCGAAAGTTTTAGAAACGTTAGGTGGCGGAGCTGCACAAAATTGGTCGATGGCCAATTATGCCCCTCGAATTCTGAAATCTGATTACTCTCCCGGTTTTTTTGTTAAACATTTTATCAAAGATTTAAAAATTGCTTTAGATGAAGCAGAAAAACTGCAGCTTGATTTGCCTGCAACTAAATTAGCAACTGAGCTTTATGAGCAATTAGCTGATCTTGGTTTCGAAAATGATGGAACTCAAGCGTTGATTAAATTGTGGTGGACAGAATCTTAAGTTAGATTTAGTAAAAAAATCATAAATTAATTGATGAAAATCAATGCAAGATACGGTCGGATTTGATACAATAAGACAGAATTGAGAAGAAGGGGGGCACCTAGATGAAACATTCACAATTAGTTGCCATTATTAAACGCTTAGAAGCAATGACTGAATCGACCGATAATGAAGTACAGTTGCGTCGTTTTGAAAAAGAGGGCGTAGAAAAATGTACTGTAACTTATGATAATACAACAGAAACATTTGAGCTTACTGAAAGCGACAGCAAACAATCTTATCAATTTGACAACATCGACATCGTTGCGATGGAAATTTATGATTTGATTCAATAAAACGGGGAAACCCGTTTTTTTTGTATTCTTTTTTATTAAGGGGTTTCATATAATTTTTGATTACAATTTTATGAGGAATTCCTATTTTTTTCGCCAACCCGGGGCAAATCTTTTGAACTTATTCAGTTTTAGTCAGAAGATACTATGAGGGAGGCAATAATATGTTAGACAAAGAAGTATACAATCAATTATTTAAACCATCTTTCTCTCAAAAAACTCAAGTGACTTTTTGGGATGGTTCTGTAAAGGAATATGGAAAACCAGAAGGCGATGTTGTCTTTGAAATTATTTTTAATGAGAAAATTCCAGTAAAAGAGCTTATCAGTAATGCTTCGTTAGCACTTGGAGAAGCATACATGGAAAAGAAAATCGAAATCAAGGGTGATTTACAAGCGTTGATTTATGATGTGTATAATCAAGCAAACGGATTTTTCCATAATAATAACTTCAAAAAATGGATGCCAAAAGAAAAGCATACAAAAAAACAATCAGCCCATGATATCCATAGTCATTATGATTTAGGAAATGATTTTTATGAAATGTGGTTAGATCGAACGCTGACGTATTCTTGTGCTTACTTTGAAACGCCTGAGGATACGCTAGAAACAGCTCAAATCAATAAAGTGCATCATATCTTGAATAAATTGTTCATTCAACCAGGCGAGACATTGTTAGATATTGGCTGCGGTTGGGGAACGTTGATTTTGACTGCAGCAAAAGAATATAAGGTCAAAGCCAAAGGAATTACACTGAGCGAAGAGCAATTTCAACATATCCAAGAGATTATCAAGAAAGAAAACCTAGAGGACACTGTATCTGTTGAATTGATGGATTACCGGGATCTAAAGGGTACGTTTGATCACATTACAAGTGTTGGCATGTTCGAGCACGTAGGTGCAGAAAATTTGCAGGAATACTTTAAAGTTGTTGAGAAGCATTTATCTCCTAATGGAACAGCGTTGATTCATGGAATCAGTCGCCAACAAGGCGGAGCGAAAAATGCATGGATTAATCAATATATTTTCCCAGGCGGTTATATTCCTGGTGTGAGTGAACTAGTCGGACACATCACAGAAAATCATCTGCAGTTGGTTGATCTTGAAAGTCTGCGTCGTGATTATCAGTTAACGTTGGAGCATTGGACAAGGAACTTCCATCAGGTGGCAGATAAAGTAATTGAACAAAAAGATGAGACCTTTTATCGAATGTGGGATTTATATTTACAGGCCTGTGCAGCTTCATTCCAAGCCAGTAATATTGATGTTATCCAATATTTGTTGGTTCATCCCAATAATAATGCTGTTCCAATGCACCGGAATGTTTAAGAAGCGGATGTCCGCTTCTTTTTTTGTCGTTAATTCCTTTGATAGACAAAGTATTTTATTAATAGAAAAAATAAGAGGCATCAGCTACATTCATTAATTTTTGGTTAATTGAAAAAATGTAGTTGCATTCAGAAAAAAAATAAGATATAGTTTGAACATCAAATGATTTGATAATCAAACTAATTAGGTGAGGACATGGAAAGAAACTGGGAAGAATTAAATACCTATTTAGTTTCAATTTTCAACGACGTTTTGTCGATTGAAGAAAACGAACTAAAAAAATCACAATTCAGCGATTTGACGATTACTGAGATGCATACTATTGATGCAATCGGGATGTACAAAAAGAAGACGACAACAGAGGTTGCAAGAGAATTATTAGTAACTGTTGGCACCTTGACGACATCAATCAATCGCTTAGTGAAAAAGGGCTATGTAGAACGTATTCGCAGCGAAGATGATCGACGAGTAGTTAAACTGGGTTTAACGAAAAAAGGACGTTTAGTATTTCGAATTCATCAGCATTTTCACCACGAGATGGTAAAAAGTGCCATCAAGGATTTGAATCCGGACGAGCAAGAGGTTTTCTTAAAAGCGCTAGTAAACCTATATAGTTACTTAGAGGAGATCAAATGAGTATGGGGTTCGGAAAAATAATCGCAACGGCACGCTATTTGCCTGAAAAAGTCGTTACAAATGATGACTTGACCGAATGGCTGGATACGTCGGATGAATGGATAGAAACGCGGACAGGAATCAAACAGCGACATATCGCCGAAGAGGAAAATACGTCGGATATGTGTTTGCGTGTTGCTGAAAAACTGATCGATAAAGCGACAATTGATCCTATGAGTTTGGATTTTATCATTGTTGCTACAATGTCGCCAGATTATACATCGCCTTCTGTAGCTTGTCAGGTACAAGGTCAACTCGGAGCTAAAAAGGCAATGGCTTTTGACGTCACGGCGGCTTGTGCAGGATTTGTTTATGCATTAGCTACTGCCGAAAATTTTGTGCGCAGTGGAATGACTCGTGGAATCGTCATTGGCGGTGAAAAAATTTCTAAGCTGTTAGACTGGCAGGATCGCTCAGCTGCTGTACTTTTTGGTGATGGCGCTGCGGGAGTTTTGTTAGAAGCAAATGAAGAACCTTCTATTATAAAGCAGATGCTGCGAGCAGATGGTGAACGAGCTAATGCATTGACCTCGGGTTTTCGCAAAAACAGTAATATCTTTCATGAAGAAACGGAGACTAATACAGCGCTATCTATGGATGGCCGCGGAATCTGGAACTTCGCTTTAAATGATGTCACCAAAAGTTTGAAAGAATTTATTGGTGAGGAGTCAGTTGATTATTATCTGCTGCATCAAGCCAATAAACGAATCATTGAAAAAATGGCTCGTAAAATGAATGAGCCAATTGAAAAATTCCCTATGAATCTAATGAATTATGGGAACACTTCAGCTGCAAGTATCCCAATTTTATTGGATGAACTGGTTGAAGCAAATGTTTTATCTTTAAATAGCAAGCAAAAAGTGGTATTGACAGGCTATGGCGGTGGATTAGCGTGGGGGAACCTGCTGATTCAGCTGTAAGTTTGTTAAAAATATAAAATCAAAACTTAAAATTATCGGAGGAAACAACTTATGACATTCGAAAAAATCCAAGACATTATCGTAGAAGAACTAGGAGTAGAAAAAGAAGAAGTAAAATTAGAAACAAACATTCAAGAAGATCTTGAGGCAGATAGCTTGGACTTGTTCCAAATCATCAACGAAATCGAAGACGAATTTGATGTGAAAATCGAAACAGAAGACGGTATCACAACTGTTAAAGATTTAGTTGAATATGTTGAAAAACAACAAAACGCTTAATTAATAAAATTTCGGGAAAAGGCTAGGCGTAAGGCCTGGCCTTTCCTGCTATTAGGAGACGATCATGAAAACAGCATTCTTGTTCAGCGGGCAGGGCGCTCAATATGTTGGAATGGGCAAAGAGTTATATCAGCAAGAAAAAATTGTAAAAGAAACCTTTGAAGAGGCTAGTGATTTATTAGGTTTTTCAATGGAGGACTTGTGTTTCGAAGAAAATGATCAGTTAAATGAAACAAAGTACACGCAACCAGCTATTTTGACAGTCAGCACGGCTTTCTTACGTATTTTAACAACTCAAGGATTTCAAGCTGATGCATTGGCAGGCTTAAGTTTAGGTGAGTATACAGCGTTAGTTGCATCAGGTGCACTAAAATTTAGCGATGCGGTACAGCTTGTTTACAAGCGTGGTCAGTTCATGAGTGAAGCTGCGCCAACTGGAAGTGGAAAAATGGTAGCTGTGATGAATACAGCTGCTGAGGTGATTGAAGATTGCTGTCATCAGGCTTCTGCTCTCGGAGTTGTTTCGCCAGCAAACTATAATACTCCGCAACAAATCGTGATTGGCGGTGAAGTGGCCGCAGTCGAAAAAGCGGAAGAATTATTGCAAGCTGCTGGAACAAAAAGGATGATTCCGTTGAACGTTAGCGGTCCATTCCATACCGCATTATTAGAACCTGCCAGCAAACGCTTGAATCAAGAGCTGCAGACAATCACTTTTTCAGAAATGAATGTTCCTGTGATTTCAAATACCACTGCAGAAAGTATGCCTCAAGGCGAAATCGTTTCATTATTAACGAAACAAGTGATGTCACCGGTACGATTCAGTGACAGTATCGAGAAGTTGAAGGAATTAGGTATTTCTCAACTAGTCGAGATTGGTCCTGGAAAAACACTAACCGGCTTTATTAAGAAGATTGATCGTTCGTTATCGATGAGTCGTGTGGAAGATAGCAAAACATTAGCAGAAACAATCAGCTTTTTGGGAGGTCCTAATGGAACTAACGAATAAAACAGTTTTTATTACCGGCAGCAGCCGTGGAATAGGTTGGGCCATAGCGAAAGCTTTTGCTCAAGCAGGAGCCAATATTGTATTGAACGGCCGAAAAGCGATCCCAGCAGAGAAAGTAGCTGAGATTGAAGCTTTAGGTGTGAAATGTACTAGCATTTGCGGCGACATCAGCTCGTTTGATGAAGCTGGAAAAATGATTAAGGAATGTGAAGAAACTTTAGACTCGGTCGATATTCTGATTAATAATGCCGGAATTACAAAGGATCAATTACTTTTACGTATGAAACCCGAGGACTTTGATGCAGTCATGGACATCAATTTAAAAGGAACATTTAATATGACTCAGCAGGTTTTGAAGAAAATGATGAAAAAACGTGCCGGTGCGATTATCAATCTGTCCAGCGTAGTAGGATTGATAGGGAATGTCGGGCAAAGCAACTATGCTGCAAGCAAAGCTGGTGTGATCGGTTTTACCAAAGCTGTAGCGCGAGAAGTAGCACCACGGGGAATCACTTGTAATGCGATTGCCCCTGGTTTTATCAAAACGGATATGACAGATGAACTGAACGATAAAGTTAAAGAACAAATGGAAGGGCAAATTCCGCTAAAATGTTTTGGCAATGTGGATGATGTGGCAAATGCTGCCTTATTCTTGGCGCAAAATAGTTATATCACCGGTCAAGTATTGAACGTTGATGGCGGAATGGTCATGTAAAGAAAGGACGGAATAAAATGAATCGTGTCGTAATTACAGGTTTTGGTGTTGCCTCACCAATTGGTAATGATGAAGAAACATTTTTAAAAAATTTAAAAGAAGGAAATCATGGTTTTGGTCCAATCACTCGTTTTGATGCCAGTGAAACAGGTATTTCAGTAGTGGCTGAGGTCAAGGATTTCCCTTTGGAAAAATATTTTGTCAAAAAAGATACTAAACGAATGGAAACTTATTCGCTATATGCTATCTATTCCGCCCTTGAAGCATTAGAAATGAGCGGAATCAATACTGAAGAAGAAGATATGGAACGTTTTGGTGTGATGATTGGTTCAGGTGTTGGTGGTCTAGGAACAATCCAAGATCAAGTATTAAAAATGGATGCCAAAGGACCAGCACGCGTTTCTCCTATGTTCGTACCTTTAGCGATCGTGAATATGGCAGCTGGAAATGTTGCTTTACGTATTGGAGCAAAAGGAATTTGTACAAGTACTGTAACCGCATGTGCCAGTGGAACCCATTCAATCGGGGAAGCATTCCGTAATATCAAGCACGGCTATTCAGATGTTATCATCGCTGGCGGTGCTGAATCTTGTATTAATAAAATTGGGATTTCTGGCTTTGCTTCATTAACAGCTTTGAGTACGTCAGAGGATCCAGCCCGAGCATCAATTCCATTTGATAAAGACCGCAATGGTTTTGTCATGGGAGAAGGTGCTGGTGTTCTGGTTCTAGAATCCTTAGAACACGCGCAAAAACGCGGTGCAAATATTCTTGGTGAGGTTGTTGGGTACGGGGCAACATGCGATGCTTACCATATGACGGCTCCGTCACCAGACGGAGAAGGCGCAGCAAGAGCGATTTCAGAAGCAATCAAAGAAGCAGGAATTTCTCCAGCTGATGTTAATTATGTGAATGCCCATGGAACAAGTACGCAAGCAAACGATAAAGCGGAAAGTAAGGCAATTGAGGCTGCGTTAACCGAAACGGCTTATGTCAGCAGTACAAAATCATTAACGGGACATTTATTAGGGGGCGCTGGAGGCGTAGAAGCAGTTGCTTCATTGATGGCTGTTCAACATCAATTTATTCCACCAACCGCAAATATTCAAGAAGTAGATCCAGAAATCAAGGCAAATGTTGTTGTGAACGAAGCAAAGGAAACACCAGTCAATTATGCGGTGAGTAATTCTCTAGGTTTTGGCGGTCACAACGCTGTGATCTGCTTGAAACGCTGGGAGGATTAAGCATGGAAATCAACGAAGTCAAAGAGCTGCTGAATCAATTTAATGATTCAAACCTAACTGAATTTGATTTACGTGAAGGCAGCTTTGAATTATACATGAATAAAAATCAGATGAGTCGCCAAACTGCAGCACCAGTTCAAACCGTTCAGTCCGTGGAATCAACCACAGCTGAGGTAACTGCATCAGTTGCTCCGATTTCGGATTCAGAAAATGTTCCGGTTGCTGAGAGTAAAAGCGAAGGTGAAGTAATCACTTCACCAATTGTAGGAATTGTCTACTTACAACCATCGCCAGAGCAAGATGCCTACAAATCAGTTGGCGACACGGTGAAGCAAGGCGAAACGGTTTGTATTATTGAAGCGATGAAATTGTTAAACGAAATTACTAGTGACTTTGATGGTACCGTCACTGAAATTTTAGTAGAAAATGAAGATGTCGTTGAGTATGGGCAACCATTATTCCGTATTAACTAGGGGATCAATTCAATTTTTCATAGTGCTAAAAAAATGTAAGCTTTAGATGAATGATAGACATGATGAGCAACAGGCTCATTTATACGAACTAGGAGGATTTATAAATGCTAACGATTGAAGAAATTAAAGAAATTATTCCGCATCGTTATCCAATGTTGCTGATTGATCGAGTGGAAGAATTAGAAGCAGGAAAAAACATTAAGGCTAAAAAAAATGTTTCTGTTAACGAACCATTTTTCCAAGGTCATTTTCCTCATGAACCAGTAATGCCAGGTGTATTGATTGTTGAAGCAATGGCTCAAGCTGGTGCTGTTGCTTTATTATCAATGGATGAATTCAAAGGCAAAACTGCCTATTTCGGTGGAATTGACAAAGCGAAATTCCGTAAGAAAGTTGTTCCAGGAGATACCTTAGTTTTAGAAGTAGAATTAACAAAAGTTCGTTCTTCAGCCGGCTGTGGAAAAGGCATCGCATATGTCGATGGTAAAAAAGTTGCCGAAGCAGAACTGACTTTTATGATTGGATAGATGTCTATGTTTTCAAAAATTTTGATCGCTAATCGTGGCGAAATTGCTGTAAGGATCATCCGGGCCTGTCGTGAATTAGGAATTCAGACAGTTGCGGTTTATTCTGAAGCGGATAAAGAAGCGTTGCATACTGAAATGGCGGATGAAGCAATTTGTATTGGCCCCGCGCGTTCAAGTGACTCCTATTTAAATATGCAGGAAATCTTGAGTGCGGCAATCGTAACAAATGCCGAGGCGATTCATCCTGGCTTTGGTTTCTTGTCAGAAAATAGTTTGTTTGCGACGATGTGTGCGGAATGTAACATCAAGTTCATTGGACCAAGCGAAACAACCATCGACGCGATGGGAAATAAAATTCATGCACGGCAACTAATGAAAGATGCAGGTGTTCCTGTTATACCAGGCAGTGACGGTGCGATCGAAACGCTGGAAGAAGCAGAAAAGCTTGCAGATGAAATCGGATATCCTGTAATGCTGAAAGCTGCTGCTGGTGGCGGAGGAAAAGGGATTCGCAAGGTTCCTACAAAAAGCGAGCTTGAAAAGAATTTCTTATCTGCAAAGTCAGAAGCTAAAGCAGCTTTTGGTGATGACGCGATGTACATGGAAAAAATTATTTATCCTGCACGTCACATCGAAGTACAGATTCTAGGAGATCAGCAAGGAGATGTCATTCATCTAGGCGAACGAGATTGCTCTTTGCAGAGAAATAATCAAAAGGTATTAGAAGAAGCTCCTTCTGTTGTTATCGGTGAGGATACTCGCAAAATGCTTGGAGATATCGCTGTCAAAGCTGGGAAAGCTGTAAATTATGAGAGTGCCGGAACGATCGAATTTCTACGTGATGAAGAGGGAAGTTTCTATTTCATGGAAATGAACACTCGTATCCAAGTAGAGCATCCAATCACAGAGATGGTAACAGGAATAGATATCGTGAAAAAGCAAATCAAAATTGCAGCGGGTGAACCTTTAGGTTTAAAACAATCAGATGTGAAGTTTCAAGGACATTCTATTGAATGCCGAATAAATGCTGAAAATCCAGCATTTAACTTTGCGCCTTCTCCTGGTAGAATCAAAACGTTGCTTTTGCCTAGCGGCGGATTAGGATTACGGGTAGATAGTGCGATGTATAGTGGAGTGACGATTCCGCCCTACTATGATTCAATGATTGCGAAGATCATTGTCCATGGTGAAGATCGTTTTGACGCTTTAATGAAGATGCAGCGGGCCTTGGGCGAGTTTGTTTCTGACGGGGTCATTACGAATGTTGAATTTCAAATGGATCTGATTAGTCATCCGAGTGTTTTATTTGGCGACTATGACACAAGTTTCTTGCAAAAAACATTTTTACCTGAGTGGCAACAAAGCGAGTAGGAGGAATTTAGGTGGGACTTTTTAATAAGAAAAAAAACTACATTCGGATCAATCCTAACCGCGACAGTGTACCAACAACGAAACCAGCTGTACCTGATGATATGTGGGCAAAGTGTCCAAATTGCAAACGTACCCTCTACAAAAAAGAGATCGGCGCTGAAAAAGTTTGCCCTCATTGCGGGTATAGTTTTCGGATCAGTGCTTGGGAACGATTGGCTCTAACGATCGATGAAAAAAGTTTTACTGATTGGGATAATCAGCTAGAACAAAATAATCCGATTGATTTTCCTGAATACTTAACTAAAATCGAAGAAACCAAAGAAAAAACTGGTTTGGACGAAGCCGTATTAACAGGGAAAGCAACAATTAACGATCAAGCTGTTGCTATTGGTGTAATGGATGCCAATTTTATTATGGGGAGTATGGGAACAGTCGTCGGTGAAAAAATTACTCGGCTTTTTGAAAAGGCCTTGAACGAAAGTCTGCCTGTAGTTCTGTTTACCGCTTCAGGCGGAGCTCGTATGCAAGAAGGGATATTTTCACTGATGCAAATGGCCAAAATTTCAGCAGCCGTCAAACGACATAGTAACGCGGGACTGCTTTATATTACTGTCTTAACGGATCCAACTACTGGCGGTGTAACTGCCAGCTTTGCGATGGAAGGGGATATTATCCTTGCTGAGCCGCAAACATTAGTGGGCTTTGCTGGTCGACGAGTAATTGAGCAGACTATTCGCCAGCAACTGCCAGATGATTTTCAAAAGGCGGAATTTCTTTTGCAACATGGCTTTATTGATCAAATTGTACCAAGAATGGTTTTACGAGATCGGTTGTCACAATTACTGGCATTTCATCAACAGAAAGGCTGGTGTGAAGAATGAGTCTAACTGCTGGAGAAATTGTTAAATTAGCAAGGCATCAAGATCGTTTGACTAGTCTAGATTATTTTGAAAAAATCTTTACTGACTTTCAAGAATTACATGGTGATCGTTTATTTGGAGATGATCCTGCGATTGTTGGCGGTATTGCCAAGCTTGCAGGTAAATCAGTAACGATAATCGGCATTCAAAAGGGAAACGATTTAAAAGAAAACATGGAGCGTAATTTTGGGCAGCCGAATCCTGAGGGGTATCGCAAGGCACTCCGTCTAATGAAACAGGCTGAAAAGTTCAATCGCCCAGTAATCTGTTTTGTAAACACGCCGGGTGCATTCTGTGGTGTAGAGGCTGAGGAGCGAGGAGAAGGCGAAGCAATCGCTCGTAATCTTTTAGAGATGTCTGATTTAAAAGTTCCGATTATTTCAATTGTAACTGGAGAAGGCGGCAGTGGTGGAGCGTTAGCATTAGCGCTAGCAGATGAAGTTTGGATGATGGAATATAGTATTTATGCGATTCTTTCACCAGAAGGATTTGCATCGATTCTTTGGAAAGACGGAAAACGAGCAGATGAGGCGGCAGAATTGATGAAGATTACTGCAGCAGAACTGTTGCAGTTGGATGTTATTGACCGTGTGATCCCCGAAACATTGAAGGGGAAAAAACTTAGTGAAGATAAAATCATTCGTATGATGCGGAAATCTCTAGTTGAAAAAATCACTGAACTATCAAAATATTCGTCAGAAGAATTGATTGAAAAAAGATATCAGCGATTTAGAAAATTTTAACAAGCTAAAAAGGACAGCTTCTGCTGTTCTTTTTTTATGCAAAATAATCGCTCGTTTTTAAATAAATATTCACAAAACTATAGATTAAATGAAAAAATATGCTATACTATTAAAAACTAATTATGGAGGAAAGCATATGAAAAAAGGGTTGAAGGTTGTACTAGCAGGAGTAGCTTTATTTGTATTAGCAGCATGTGGAAGTAAGAATGAAGAGGATAAATTAGATACGATTAAAGAAAAAGGTGTGATCAAAGTAGCGACTTCACCAGATTATGCTCCTTTTGGCTTCCATACTACAATTGACGGTAAAGACAAAATCGTAGGTGCTGACATTGAAATGATGGAAGCAATCGCGAAAAAAATGGACGTCAAAGTTGAGTGGTTGGATATGAGTTTTAATGCAGTTCTGGCAGCTGCTAAAGAAGGAAAAGCAGATGTGGCAGTCTCAGCGATTTCCGTCACCAGTGAACGAGAGGAAAGCTTTGATTTTACTACAGACTATTATACATCCCCTCAAGTGATTGTGATTAATAAACAACATGAAAATGAGTTTACATCGATTGATCATTTTGCTGGGAAACAGGTTGGTGCTCAAAAAGGAACGATTCAAGAGAATATTGTAAAGGAACAAATGAAAGAAGCAAAACTAGTTTCAATCGAAAAATTGCCGAATATCTTTGTAGAAGTTAAGAACGGCTCTTTGGATGGATTAGTAGTTGAAAAAACCGTAGCGGATGCTTACGTCAATAAAAACCCAGAACTAATGATTGCTAATATCTCACTGAAAAGTATGAAAGAGGATGCGTTGTGTATCGCGGTTCCTAAAGGTAATGAAAAATTGGTTAAGGAACTTAATAGACATATCAAAGAAATGAAAGAAGCGGGAACAATTGATCAAATGGTTGAAGAGAACAATCAATTGGCTCAAAAAGGTGGAGATTAAAATATTTATTCACTAGGAAGTTGAATATATACAATATGTAAAGCAGTATTCAATGTATATTTAATATTTATACAACAAATTGCTTGTTTTATGAAAGTTTCATGCTATAATAAATTCATTGAAAAAAGCATTCAAAAAGTACTATTCGTTTGATGAGACCATAATTTTTGAAGGCTAAATAATAATAAAATAATTTTAGGAGGAAACAGGATGAAAAAGATTACCGGCTTAGTTATGACAGTAGTAGCGCTATTTACTCTAGCAGCGTGTGGGGGAGGCAGTGATAAAACTGCTGATTCATCAAGTGCAAAATCAGAAGATCAATTAGCAGCGATCAAAAAAGCAGGTGTGTTAAAAGTGGCAACATCAGCTGACTATGCGCCGTTTGAATTTCATACAATGGTGGATGGAAAAGATAAAATCGTCGGTGCTGATATTGATTTAGTTAATGAAATTGCTAAAGAATTAGGTGTGAAGGCAGAGGTTTCTGATATGAGCTTCAATACAGTGCTGGCTTCATTAAAAGAAGGAAAATCTGATATTGCTATCTCAGCAATTTCCGCGACAAAAGAACGTCAAGAGCAATTTGACTTTACTGACAATTATTACAATCCACCTCAAGTTTTGATTATTAACAAAAAGAATCAAGACAAATTTACAAGCGTAGCTTCATTGAAAGATAAAAATGTTGGAGCTCAAAAAGGTTCGATTCAAGAAGACATCGTTAAAACTCAATTAAAAGATTCAAAACCTGTTTCAATCGAAAAAGTTCCTAACATGGTTGTTGAAGTAAATAGTGGTTCATTAGACGCAATGGTCGTAGAAAAAACAATTGCTGAATCCTATGTACAGCAAAATTCTGATCTGATGATTGCTAATATTGATTTGAAGGCATCAAAGGATGAAGCATTTGCAATCGCGTTACCAAAAGACAGTAAAGAGTTACAAACAGAAATAAATAAAATTATTAAAAAGTTAAATGATGAAGGCAAGATTGATGAATACGTTAAGCAAAATCATGAATTAGCCGAAAAATCAGCAGAATAGAGGGAACATGCATTGAACTTTTCATTTTTAGATAAATACTTATCTTATTTTGCCTCAGGTGCTGGTATTACAGTAATTATTTCACTCGTTACAGTTGTTTTAGGAACGTTAATTGGGTTAGTGATGGCCCTTTTGAAACTGTCTAAGCATAAACCACTAAACTGGTTGGCGAATATTTATATCGAAGTACTTCGCGGTACCCCGATGCTACTGCAGATTATGATTGGTTTTCTCGTTTTGCAAGGATTTTTTCCTTCAAAGGATCTAGAGGTTGGTGTTTTGACTGTTGATTTAGGACGACTGATTCCAGGGATGATTGTCTTGTCCTTGAACTCAGGAGCCTACGTGGCAGAAATCATTCGCGGTGGAATAACCGCTGTGAATTATGGCCAAACAGAGGCCGCGCATTCGCTAGGCTTGCGTCCCGCACAGACGATGCGTTATGTCATTTTACCTCAAGCATTAAGAAATATTCTGCCGCCTTTAGGAAATGAGTTCATTACTTTGATCAAGGACTCTTCCCTATTGACTGCAATTGGAATCAACGAATTAATGGGGTCTGCTCAAATTGTTATCTCAAATTCTTATATTCCATTGGAACCATATTTTGTTGCAGCGGCGCTTTACTTCGTGATGACCTTTGTCACGTCACGCTTGCTGAATTTATGGGAGAAAAAACTTGGAAAAGGATATCAAAGATAAGGTTTTAGTTTTCATCTTCTGCGTAATAGGTGTTGTTTAAAAGAAATAAACATATGAATATTAGAATTTCAAGGAGATGTGAAGCCGTTTAAAGACTAATTCTTTGATTCGAGATAGGAGTGTAGGTAATGACAGAAGCATTGATTCAAATTGAACATTTAAACAAAAAATTTGGCGATAATGAAGTTCTTAAGGATATATCCGCTGAAATTATTCCAGGAGAAGTTGTTGTAATTATCGGACCATCTGGATCTGGTAAAAGTACGTTTTTACGTTGTGTCAATTTACTAGAGATTCCGACATCGGGTACTATCAGATTCGAAGGAACGGATATTACAGATAAGAAGAATGATATTTTCAAAACACGAGAAAAAATGGGAATGGTTTTTCAACAGTTTAACTTATTTCCTAATATGACCGTTTTAGACAACATTACTTTGTCACCAATCAAAGTAAAGGGTATGACGAAGATCGAGGCAGAGAAAATTGCGCAGGAATTGCTAGCAAAAGTCGGCCTATCTGAAAAAGCGGATGCTTATCCGCAGTCTTTATCTGGAGGACAGCAGCAGCGGATCGCCATCGCTCGTGCATTAGCGATGCAACCGGATGTTATGTTGTTTGACGAGCCAACATCAGCTCTTGATCCTGAAATGGTTGGAGATGTATTGCAAGTGATGCAGCAATTGGCTAAAGAAGGTATGACTATGATGATCGTGACTCATGAAATGGGGTTTGCCAAAGAAGTTGGCGATCGCGTAATTTTTATGGATGGCGGTGTGATTGTCGAAGAGGGTTCTCCAGAGGAAGTCTTTGATCACACAAAAAATTCTCGTACGATCGATTTTTTATCAAAAGTATTATAAAATTAACTGGACTAGGCGGAGAAAGCCTAGTCTTTTTTTAAACCTTTGTACCCAAATGTAGAGTTTTCAAAAAATTTGCGTTATAATCAGGTTTTGTAGAAGTATAAATAAAGTTATAGGAGTTGCCATGTTAGATAAATACAAACCTACTTGGATGGTCGAAGCCATTTATCAAATAACCCCAGAACAATTGAAGGCTCATGGATTTAAAGCAGTGTTGACAGATTTGGATAATACACTGATTGCTTGGAATAATCCTAATGGCACAAAAGAACTGATTGATTGGCTAAAGATGATGGATGAAGCAGAAATACCTGTGGTCGTCGTTTCAAATAACAAAGCTAGTCGTGTAGCTAAAGCGCTAGAGAGTTTTCAATTGGATTTTGTCTCACGGGCAATGAAACCTTTTTCAATAGGAATAAAAAATGCACAAAAGCGATTAGGTGTGTCAAAAGATGAAATCGTCATGATTGGGGATCAGGTAATGACAGATATTCGCGGAGCAAGTGCAGCTGGTATTCGCAGTATTCTTGTTCGACCTATTCTTGATACAGATGGCTGGAATACACGAATCAATCGTTTCTTTGAACGTCGTGTAATGCATATTTTATTGCGCAAAGATCCTGAGATGAAATGGAAGAGTGAATTATAAATGGAAGAAGAATTATTTTGTATTGGCTGCGGCGCAAAGATTCAAATAGAACATCCTAATGAGTTAGGATATACTCCGCAATCAGCTTTAGAAAAAGGACTAGCAAGTGGTGAGGTGTATTGTCAGCGCTGTTTTCGTCTTCGCCACTATAATGAAATTCAGGATGTTTCACTAACGGATGACGATTTTCTGCATTTGTTGAACGAATTAGGCAAAGCGGATGCCTTGATCGTGAATGTGGTAGACATCTTTGATTTTAATGGTTCGTTGATTCCTGGATTGCATCGTTTCGTTGGTGATAATCCAGTGCTTTTGGTCGGCAATAAGGTCGATTTGCTGCCTAAGTCGCTAAAAAGGGGCCGCTTAACTCAATGGATGCGTGAACGTGCCCATGAAGAGGGGTTACGTCCGGTAGACATCTTATTGACAAGTGCACGTAAGTCTAACGAAATGACTGAGTTATTAGAGAAAATTGAGGAATATCGTAAAGGGCGCGACGTTTATGTAGTAGGTGTAACTAATGTGGGAAAATCAACACTGATTAATCAAATTATTAAGCAGACTGCTGGCGTCCAGGACTTGATTACGACTTCGCAGTTCCCTGGGACAACATTAGATAAAATTGAGATTCCGCTAGATGATGGGCACTACCTTTTTGATACACCAGGAATTATCCATCGTCATCAGATGGCTCATTATCTTGGTAAAAAAGATCTGAAGATTATTGCACCACACAAGGAAATCAAGCCTAAGGTCTATCAATTGAATGCTGGGCAAACACTGTTTTTAGGCGGATTAGCACGGTTTGACTTTGTTCAAGGAGATCGGGCGTCATTTGTTGCATATGTATCGAATGACATTGAGCCCCATCGGACTAAATTAGAGAAAGCCGATGCTTTTTATGAGAAGCATGTTGGTGGTTTATTGCAGCCGCCTCGTCCAGATGAAGTTGCTGATTTTCCTGAATTGGTTCGATTTGAATTTTCAATCAAAGAAAAAACCGATATTGTTTTTGCTGGATTAGGCTGGGTGACAGTGTCTAAACCAGCAGTAGTTGCTGGTTGGGCGCCAAAGGGTGTCGATGTATTGACTCGCAAAGCATTGATCTAAAAATTTATTTACTGAATAAGGGGATTATTAATGGAATTAAGAGGAAAACAAAAACGTTTCTTACGCAGTCAAGCCCACCACCTACAACCAATTTTTCAGATTGGTAAAAATGGTGTCAATGACGCAATGGTTGTTCAAATCGCCGAAGCGTTGGAGAAGAGAGAATTAATCAAGATTAATTTATTGCAAAATACGGATGAGATGGCTGAAGATGTGGCCCATGTTTTAGAAGAAAAAATTAATTGTAAGATTGTTCAGATTATTGGTCGCGTATTAGTTTTATATAAAGCTTCAAGCAAAGAGAAGTACCAAAAAATATCAAAGGAAGTTAAAGCCATTTAAGCTTCAATTTATCTAATAATAGAGGAGGAATAACCGTTGTATCAAGATGTCTTAACAATTCCAAAAGTCAAACCAATGACAGATACCACAGTGCCTAAAAAACAGGTGGGACTGTTAGGGGGGAATTTTAATCCGATTCATCACGCACATTTAATGATTGCAGAGCAGGTCGGGCAAAAAATGGGATTTGATGAAGTACATCTGTTGCCGAGTTATTTGCCGCCGCATGTAGATGAAAAGAAGACGATCGATAGTGGGCATCGTTTGGCGATGGTCAAGCTGGCTATTGAAGACAATTCATTTTTGTCAGTTGATACAAGAGAGTTGGTTCGTAAGGGCAAAAGCTACACAGTTGATACGATGTTAGAGTTAACAGCGGAAAATCCTGATACAGAATACTATTTCATTATCGGGGGAGATGAAGTGGCGTATCTACCAAAATGGAATCGAATTGATGAATTGGTTCGCATTGTCAATTTTGTTGGTGTGAAGCGAGCAGGCTATGCGCAAGAAAGCCCTTATCCAATCATATGGGTAGATGTCCCTGAGATTCAGCTGTCGTCTTCCTATATCCGCAATCAGGTCAAACAGGGTTGCTCGATTCGTTACCTTGTACCTGATCGAGTACGAGAATATATCGCGGAAGAAGGATTGTATCTTGATGAAGTATAGTAGCAGATATACAGAAATGGATCGTGAAGCACTGATGCAAGCTGTGCAGATGCGAATGAGCGAACGACGTTTCAAGCACGTCTTAGGTGTTGAAGAAACAGCGATAGCACTGGCAGAACGCTTTGGGGAGTCGCCAGAAAAAGCGAGTATTGCTGCTTTAACGCATGACTATGCGAAGGAACGCTCTGATGAGGAGTTTCAATTGGCGATCGAACGAGGCAGCTATGAAAATAAAGCCGAATTATTGAAATATGGGAATGCGATTTGGCATGGGCTTGTTGGTGCAGATTTTGTTGCTCGTGAGTTGGGGATTACTGAAGCGGAAATTCTGGATGCTATTCGACTTCATACCACTGGAGCCGCTGAAATGACTTTGTTGGATAAGATTATTTACGTGGCAGATTATATCGAACCTGGAAGAAAGTTTCCTGGTGTAGAAGATGCTCGAGTCATTGCTTTTAGTGATTTGGATCAAGCTGTAGCTTTTGAAACTAAGCATACGCTATCTCATTTAATTGAGGAAGAAGATCCAGTCTATCCCAAAACGCTTGAAACTTATAACCGTTGGGTTGCCGGGATCCAATAGTTTAGTCAGCTTGTTCTCAACAAAATTTTTTAAGAAAGCAAAGAATAAATTGTTTAAGTTATTTAGATAAATGGATATGGTATGAAATAAGGAGGAGAATTATCATAGATAGTAAAAATATGTTAGAAATCGCTGTGAAGGCAGCTGATTCGAAACGCGCGGTTGATATCGTCGCATTAAATGTATCGCAGGTCTCATTATTAGCGGATTATTTCATGATTTGTTCCGCTAACTCTGATCGTCAAATCAATGCGATCGTGGATGAGATTATTGATAAAGAGGAAGAAGCACAGGTTAAAGTTAAACGTGTTGAAGGAAAAGATGGCGGGAAATGGGTTTTAATCGACTTGGGAGATTTGATCGTACACGTCTTTAGTACTTCAGAACGTGAATTTTACAATCTAGAAAAATTATGGTCGGATGCACCGTTAGAAAATATTGAGGCTTGGTTGGACTGATGGCATATGAGACCTTTGCGTTTGTTTATGATGAGGTAATGGATGAGTCTTTGTATCAGCAATGGCTGGATTTTTCATTGCGTCATTTGCCAAAGGCGACCAACCAGATTTTGGAACTAGCCTGTGGAACTGGTGCGCTAGCAGTGGAATTTGCTAAAAATGGTTTTGAAGTGACAGGTTTGGATCTATCTGAAGAGATGTTGACATTGGCCAGTGATCGTGCGTTTCAAGAAGACGTCTCTGTTAATTGGATTGCTGGAGATATGCTTGATTTAACGGATATAGGAAACTATCAGGCAGTGACATGTTTTTCTGACTCGTTGTGCTATATGCAAGATGCTACACAGGTTCAACAAGTATTTGAAGGTGTTTATCAGCTGTTAGAGGAATCAGGAATATTCATTTTTGATGTTCATTCGATTTATCAAATAGATGAAGTCTTTCCCGAGTATAGTTTTCACGATCAAACAGAAGATTTTGCTTTTCTTTGGGATAGTTATTCTGGTGATTCAGCGCACAGTATCGAACACTTTTTGACCTTTTTTGTAAAGCAAGGGGAAAAGTTCGAGCGATTTGATGAACTGCATAGGGAACGTACCTATCCTTTAGAACAGTATCAGGAAATGCTGACTGAGGCAGGCTTCAAAGTTGCAGTTTTTGCGGACTTTACTGACGAGGCTCCAAATGAAGCAAGTAAGCGCTGGTTTTTTGTTTGTCAGAAATAGCCGAGAGTAATCTCGGTTTTTTTGTTATTGGAAAGGGGGAGCGAAATGCGAAGTTGCGGAATAGTTGTAGAATATAATCCATTTCATAATGGTCATCGATATCATGTAAAAAAAGCTCGGGAATTGAGCAACGCGGATGTTATTGTTGCTGTTATGAGCGGGAATTTTCTTCAGCGTGGGGAACCGGCGATTATTGATAAATGGTCACGAACTAATGCAGCATTGCAAAATGGTGTTGATTTGGTCGTTGAACTGCCCTTTTCTTGGGCTGTTCAATCTGCAGACTATTTTGCTAAGGGCAGTGTTAAGCTATTACACGCATTGGGTTGTGATGCGCTATGCTTTGGCACAGATGGTGCTTCCAAATTTGATTATGCGGATTATGGACGTTTTTTTCTTGAAAATGAGGCGGCGATTAATCAATTATTTCACGAACTGCCAATAGGTTGGAGTTATCCCGAAAAAATGGCTGAAGTTGTTTCGCAACTCTATCCAAAGGCGCAGGATTTTCCGCCAAATCATATTTTAGGTTTAAGTTATGCGAAGGAAAATGCATTGTATAGCCATCCGATGGAAATTTTTCCGTTGCCAAGAAAAGATCAGGGGTATCATGATGAGCTATTAGTCGCGGATCAGTTTGCTAGTGCAACTGGGATTCGACAGGCAGTTTTTTCGAATGAAGATGTTTCCGCCTATGTTCCAATGGAAACATTGAAGGACCTAAAAGAAACTCAAATTTCATGGGCAGATTTTTGGCCATTTTTAAATTATCAATTGCGCGCAGACTCTTTGGCAAGCCTTCGAAAGATTTATCAAATGAAGGAAGGATTGGAATATCGCTTAATTGAACAAAAAGCAGATAGTTTTTTTGATTATTTACAACTGGTCGGTACTAAACGTTATACTCAGCCGCGCATTCAACGTCTCTTGACCTATATTTTACTTCAGGTTAAAGAGTCAGAAATAAAGGCGGAGCAGGAAAATTCAATGCTGCATATTTTAGGCTTTTCTGAAAAGGGACAAGCATACTTAAATAAAAAGAAAAAACAATTTACTTTACCAGTTGCAGCAAAAATTGGACAACAAGAAAAAGAGAATCATTTTTTGACCTATCGCGCTGATCAGATTTATCAGTTGATCCATTCGCAAGAACAAACAATTGGTCGATTTCCTATTCGAGTATAAAAAATACTTTCCAAAGTCTGAGTGAGTCGTTATAATGGGAAAGTATGAAAATAACGAAAGAGAAGTGAAAATATGGGACGTAAATGGGCGAATATCGTAGCTAAGAAGACTGCGAAAGATGCAAACAACAGTAAAATTTACGCTAAATTTGGAATTGAGATTTATGCGGCAGCAAAATCAGGTGAACCTGATCCTCATGCCAATCAAAAATTACGTTTTGTTATTGAACGTGCTAAAACCTACAATGTTCCCAAACACATTATTGATCGAGCAATTGAAAAGGCTAAAGGTTCTGGGGACGAAACCTTCCAAGAATTGCGTTATGAAGGTTTTGGACCAAATGGCTCAATGGTAATTGTTGATGCCTTAACAAATAATGTGAATCGGACAGCATCAGATGTTCGTGCGGCTTTTGGTAAAAATGGAGGAAACATGGGTGTTTCCGGCGCAGTTGCTTATATGTTTGACAATACTGCATTATTTGGTTTTGCAGGAGAAGACGCGGACGAGGTCTTAGAGTATTTAATGGATAAGGACATTGATGTTCGTGATGTTGCGGATGAGGATGGACAAATTATTGTTTATGGAGAACCAGAAGACTTTAATGCAATTCAAGAAGCTTTGAAGGAAAAAGGGATCTCTGAATTCTCAGTTGCAGAAATGCAAATGATTCCTCAAAATGAAGTGACTTTAACTGGAGACGATCTAGAAAAGTTTGAGAAAATGATTGATGTATTGGATGAACTAGAAGATGTTCAACAAGTTTATCATAATGTTGAACTAGAGGATTAATCTATTTAAGAATAGCCGCCCAAAACCTTTTAGGTTTGGACGGCTATTTTTGTTTTTGACTAATAGTTTTATCAGATCCTATCTCAATGATTCCTGAACATAGAGATTTTCTGGTATCATTTCCAATAATGGACTCTTTTCGCCAATGACTAAGAGATTCAACTCATGCATGGCTCGAGTACAAACCGTGTAAAGAATCAGTTTGTCCTGGTCCGTGTGATAATTTTCAGGTGAGATGTTCCAAGCAAAGACGCGATCAAACTCTAATCCTTTTGCCAAGTAAGTAGGGATAATGATCAGACTTTTTTTCATAAAGTCCTCTTCATCAGTCAGTAATTGCACTTGATTTCTTTGTTCAGTTGTCAATTGAGCGTAAAGTGCCTGACATTCTTCTACTGTTTTTGCGATAATCGCTGTCCGCCAGTATTTTGCCATTTCTGCTGTTGCTTCAATTTGATGAATTAATCCATCAATCATTTGCCGTGTTTCGTTTGAGTAATAAACTTTTGGTAAATCACCAACACGGGCAGTTAGTTCAACGCGATTTTCCTGCGTAAGAAATTGATTGGCAAAGTGAGTGATTTCTTCAGTCGAACGATAACTGGTAGTCAGTTCGAAATGGGTCAATGACTGGTCAGGGAAAATCTCTTCTAAAGAATGAACCATACTTTCATTACCAAAAACTTTTTGATTCAAGTCACCACACAAAGTATATGTTGCTTTCGGATATAAATGACGCAACAAAGCAACTTGTGCTGGAGAAAAATCCTGCATCTCATCGATAAAAATGAAACGAGCTTTTTGATTCACATCGAATGGATGAATGGATTTCATTAAAAGAAACATCAAAGTCCCGTCCTCTAAACTGATATCTTTCCGTTTAAAATCGGTTCGTAATGCTTCAAGCATCGAGCGCCAATTTTCCTCTGTTAATTGGTAGTGCTTTAATAAATGGTTTGATAGATTCTGTAAAAAATGGAGATACTGTTTTGCGTAGTTAATGAAACCAAACCGATTGATTTGTCTGCGAATAGGACGCAATTTTTTGCGTACGACTTTTTGAGCTATCTGACGACGTAAACGACGTTCAGCCTTTTCAGAGTCTTCCATATCGGGATTATTGACAAATACAGCTTCAACTAGTTCATCAGCAGCTTTTTTTGCCCAATCCTTTTTCATTTCATCTTTTTCTAAGCCAGCTAATTTTTTTAACAGTTTTGTTTGCAGCAGCTGCATACGTTGGTACATTGGTAATTCTGGATTGGCTTCTTGGTACCAATTGCGAATTTGTTTTTTTGAGATCAAAATATCTTGTTTTAACTTAAGATCGCGAAACAATGGACCCAAATCCGCGATCCGCTCAACATACTTGTAGAGTTCTTGAACGATCGCATAGCTGCTTTTTGCGCGTAATACTCGGTCATCTTGCCCTGAAAGAAAAACCTCTTCATGACTTTCTTCAGTATGAATGTGATAAGTAGGTAATAAGGCACTCAAAAAAGTTTTAAATGTTTCCGTAGGGATGCCGCTTTCACCAAGTGAAGGTAATACGGTCGAAATATAGTCTGAAAAAATATGATTAGGCGAGAATAGTAAAACTTGTTCATTATCTAACCATTTACGATTATGGTAAAGTAGATAAGCAACACGCTGCAGCAGTGCAGAAGTTTTTCCGCTACCTGCAATTCCTTCCACTACTAAAACTTTGCTCTTCGTATCGCGAATAATCTCATTTTGTGAACGTTGGATCGTTGCTACGATATTCTTCATGTGATTGGATGAGGCTTCGTCTAAAATTTCTAGTAGAAAATCATCATTTATTGCCTCTGACGTATCAACCATCGACAATATTTGTCCTTCACGGATTTTAAATTGACGCTTCAGCAACAACTCGATTGGAATAATAGCATCATGAGCCTCATACTGTGTTTTTCCTAAAGTTCCTTCATAGTAAAGATTAGCGATTGGTGCCCGCCAGTCAATGACAACTGTTTCTTCCTGTGTATCCCGTAGAGAAGCGATGCCTAAGTAAAGAGTCTCAGCTTCTTGATCCTCTTTAAAATCAATCCGTGCAAAATAAGGATTTTCACCCATCAATTTCAAAACTCTTTGCCGCTTTTCTTGTGAAGCATAGGTTTGGTAGCGTAAAAGCAATTCGGCTTCGTGTTGTCGCGTATCTGCCATTGTGTCGGCCAATGCTTCGAAGGAACCACCTTGAATTTTTTGTCCAGCATTTTCTAACATATCTGTATCAAATTTTGATTTTGTTTCTTTTTTTTGGCTATCTAAAAATGCGATCTCTTGTTGGATCAAAGCGCTTGTCTGCCGGACGTGCTCTTGTTCGTACTCTCTTGCATTCATTGAGCAATCCCCCTTTGTTTTTCCTTCAACTGTTTATAACAGCATAATAGTATAGCACATAAGAGCGAGGAGAAGCAAAAAGCTGATTTCAGCAAAACAGAGATAGAAAACCTATCTCCATTTTTGTTGAAATCAGCTTAATCCATCATGTGCTCGTTGAATTTGAGCGAGATCAATTTTTTTCATTTTATACATTTCTTGAGTTGCGCGTCGCGCCTTTTGAGAATCTGGATCATTGGTCCATTCCAGCAGCTTATCATTGACCGTTTGCCAATAAACACCGTAACGATCTTCCATCCAGCCACAAGGCCATTCCTTGCCGTCAGTAGTGAGAGCCTCCCAAGCATGGTCAATATCTGCTTGATCCTTAAAATAAAAGTAAAAAGAGTTGGCCATGGAAAAATCAAAATCGTGTTTCTCTGGACTATCCATGATAATCAGGTCCTGCCCCCGAAGCTGAAAACCAGAAGCGCGGAGCCGCTCTTCTTTTCCTTTAATTATAAATGTTTGTTTCCCACCGAAAACCTTAATCCATTCATCGACTGCGGCTTGAGCCAGACCGTAATTTTCATTAGCAAACATGATGCATGGAATAATTGTTTGCAGGCTATCGCCTAAGCGAACTTGCCATGAAAAGCCATAACGATCATTTGTCCAACCAAATTTTCCGAGTTCTGGATAAGTTGTTAGAGGCATCAAAGTTTGTCCATTTTGATTCAATCGTTCCCAAACGCTATTCAATTGCTTTTCATTCTCACAATTGACAACATAAGAAACAGCGGGAGTTGGTTTGAAATCGGTCCCACCATTTAATAAGAGGAATTCGCACCCAGCTAGTTCTAATCCAATCGTTAATAGATCCCCGATTTTTCCATGTTCATCAGTAATAAAATGCGTTTCTTTCAATTTCTTACTATCTTCAAATGTATTTAAATAGAAGTCGGCTGCTTCAGCTAAGTGATTATCAAACCAAAGGCAGCAGCCAAATTGCTGTTCCATGAAATTTCATCCTCCCTTTAGTAAAGATTGATGTGCCAATTTACTCCGTACGGGTCTTTGACCATTCCATACAGTTCTGCCCAGAATGTTTTTTCAAGCGGAAGCAAAACAGCTCCCTTTTCTGCTAATAGTTGGAAAACTTCTGACGCTTCTTCAACTGTCGCGGCATTGAAAACTAAAGCGACGTTATTTCCAACAATTAATGGAGGAGCCATACCTTCAGGGCTGTCAGAGACCATGACGTTTGTATCGTTGATTTTCAGATTAGCGTTCATTACTAAATCCTTCATGCTTTCATCAACAGGATGGTTGTCGTCATGCGGCATGTCTCCAAAAGTCATAATTTTTGCAGGCTCTGTTTTGAATACTTTCTCGTAAAAGACGATTGCTTCTGCAGTTTGGTTTTTAAAATGCAAATAGATATCCATGCTATTTCCTCCAATCTTGTGCCTATACTTTATCACGAAGAAAGGGCTATCAATAGTAATTTGACTCCTATAAAACGATAAAAGGTACTGCTTCAGTAAACTGCTCTTATTAAAAGAAATAGAAAGCTGCTTTCTTCGACTGTTTGATAAAGATTTATGGTATTGTCTGATATGAGGGACAATAGTGTAGATCGAATCCTCATTTTATTCCTAATTATGATAAAATATGAGACGATAAAAATATAAAATTCAAAGGAGCGATTCATTATGCCATTCGTGCACATTGAGTTAGTTGAAGGAAGAACGGAAGAGCAGTTAACTAAAATGGTGGAAGAGGTAACCGAAGCAGTGTCAAGAACAGCTGGAGCACCAAAGGAAAACATCCATGTTATTGTTAATGAAATGAAAAAAGGAAAGTATGCACAAGGCGGCAAGTGGAAATAATAATTTATATTATACTTGCATTTCAAATCAATAAGTGTTTATAATTACTTTGTAATTGATTGATGAAGAAAGACACCTGAACTTGAAGGCTGTTTAACAGAGAGGAAAAGCAAGGCTGTAACTTTTCCAGACAAGCACAAGGAATGACCACTTTCTGAGACTTCTGTGTAAATACAGAGGCGGAACAGCGCCGTTATCGCTTGTGAGGGACAGAGATGCTGTCCAAAGATTAGGTGGAACCACGTTTATTCGTCCTAGTACCGTTATGGGTACTAGGACTTTTTTTATTCGTATTCCGTTTATCGAACTCGCTTATCAGCAGTACGCAAAATTTTCGATTGTTGAATAGTTTTACAGGAAGATTTTTAGTTTTTATTTCTGTAAGATGCGATGATTGATTTTGCACAATTACTAATAACTACGACTTAAAAGCTGAGCAAATTCGAGAAGCCTTTCTTATTATCAATCAAAAACTAATTAAGGGGGAACTACAGGATGGTAAAAATTTCATTTCCAGATGGATCAGCAAAAGAATTTGACAATGGTATTACTGGTTTAGAAATCGCGAAAAGTATTTCCAGTTCATTAGCAAAAAAAGCATTGGCTGTTGTAGTCAATGGGGAACTTGAAGATTTAAATCGGGTAATTGAAGAAGATGCAGAGTTAAAAATTATAACTGAAAAAGATGAAGAAGCCTTACCGCTTATCCGTCATTCAAGCGCACATTTAATGGCGCAAGCAATTCGTCGTCTATTTCCGAATATGCATTTTGGTGTGGGCCCGGCAATTGACACAGGTTTCTATTATGATACGGACAATGGTGAAACTCAAATCAGCGAAGAAGATTTTCCGGCGATCGAAAAAGAAATGAAAAAGATTGTGAAAGAAAATTTACCGATTGAACGAAAAGTTATGAGTCGTCAAGAAGCGTTAGATTTCTTTAGCTATGATCCTTATAAGGTAGAATTGATCACAGATCTTCCAGAAGACGAGGTCATTACTGCTTATACACAAGGGGAATTTACTGACTTATGTCGTGGACCTCACGTGCCATCAACTGGGAAAATCAAAATCTTCAAATTATTGTCTGTGGCAGGTGCTTACTGGCGCGGAAATTCTGATAATAAAATGATGCAACGAGTTTACGGCACAGCTTTCTTTAATCAAGCTGATTTAGATCATTTCTTGCAGATGCGTGAAGAAGCCAAAGAGCGCGATCATCGTAAACTAGGAAAAGAGTTAGATTTATTTATGATCTCTCAAGAAGTAGGATCAGGTCTGCCATTCTGGTTGCCAAAAGGTGCAACAATTCGTCGGATTATTGAACGTTATATTGTTGATAAAGAAATTTCCATGGGGTATGAACATGTATATACTCCGGTTTTGGCTGATACGGGCTTATATAAAACATCTGGTCACTGGGATCACTATAAAGACGATATGTTCCCAATCATGGACATGGGTGATGGCGAGGAATCATTAGTTCTGCGTCCAATGAACTGCCCGCACCATATGATGATCTACAAAAACCATATCCACTCATACCGTGAATTGCCAATTCGGTTAGCTGAGCTTGGAATGGATCACCGTTATGAAAAATCTGGTGCACTATCAGGCTTGCAGCGCGTTCGTGAAATGACAATGAATGATGCACACATCTTTGTTCGTCCTGACCAAATCAAAGAAGAGTTCCGTCGTACATTAGATTTGATTTTAGAAGTATACAAAGATTTTGGTTTTGAAGATTATCGTTTCCGTCTAAGCTATCGCGATCCTGAAAATACTGAAAAATACTTCGATGATGATGCTATGTGGGAAAATTCGCAACGTCTATTGAAGGAAGTTATGGATGAATCAGGCTTTGATTATTTTGAAGCAGATGGTGAAGCGGCCTTCTATGGTCCAAAATTAGATGTACAGGTGCAAACAGCGCTTGGAACAGAAGAAACATTGTCAACAATTCAATTTGACTTCTTACTGCCTGAACGTTTTGATCTTACTTATATTGGTGAAGATGGGAAGGAACATCGTCCTGTTGTTGTTCACCGTAGTGTGGTTTCAACAATGGAACGATTTACTGCATATTTGATTGAACAATACAAAGGGGCTTTCCCAACTTGGTTAGCACCAGAACAAGTGGCGATCCTGCCAGTATCACCAGAGCATCATGGGGATTATGCTTATGAAGTCAAAGATCGTTTAGTCCGTGAAGGTGTTCGTGTTGAAGTTGACGACCGTAACGAAAAACTTGGATATAAGATTCGTCAAGCGCAAACACAAAAAATTCCTTATCTATTGGTAATTGGTGACAAAGAAGTAGAAAGTGCTTCTGTAAATGTTCGTCGTTATGGTAGTGAGGAACAAGAAGCACAAGATTTGAATATGTTCGTTGAGGCTATCAAAGATGATATTGACAATCTAAGTCGTAATTAAAAAGAATAACAAGTTTTCGTACCATCAGACTGTAGACAAAGTCCATTTTTTTTGGATGATGTCTACAGTCTTTTTCCTTTATCTGTTCTTCTTTGATATTTTGAGTGAATAAGTAGAAAAAGTATTAACTGGCACAAACCGAAACTTTCGATTCATTTGTGGAAAACTTTTTAAAGAAAATGCGTAATAACCGCTTTTCAAATTATCGGAGTTTTCCACAAAAAAATGCTCCGAAAAATGTTTCACGAAAAATAAGTTTTTAATTGGTTGAAAACCCACGTTTTATGCAAATGAATATATAAATTAAAAATTTTTTCATCTTACCGTGAAACACTTCTCTTTTTTTATCGTGAAATAAATGAAAGTTTTTAAACTATGGTAAAGGAACTATGATTAATCCTTTTGAAAAAACTCTTTTTCGGCTACAATAAGACAAGTAACTGTCAAAGTGGAAGGAACAGATGAATGAAACTAACGAATCCATTTAAGAAATTTTTTGAAAAACTGAAGCTTGCGGACGAAAGTGGCCGCAATCAAAATAAAAGCCACATACCTTTTAGATTGAACTTTTTATTTTTTATCATCTTTGCACTGTTTGTAATTCTAGTCACACGATTAGGCTATCTGCAAATAGTTGAAGGTGACAAGATGAAGGCGGAAATGAAGGCTTCAACGACTATCACTGTAAAAGAAAATGCACCTCGTGGTGTAATTTATGATGCCAAAGGTACAGCCTTAGTCAATAATACCGGGAATTCTGCAATCACCTTTACCCGAAGCAATATGATGCAGAGCGAAGACATTCTTGACTTAGCGATTGAGCTAAATAAATTGATTGATGTTCCAGTTGATGAAAGTCTAACCACTAGAGACAAGAAAGATTATTGGTTAGCAGATCTAAAGAATAGAAAAAAGGCCGAAGAGCGGCTTTCTTTTAAAGAAAAAAATCTTGATAATACCAACGAATATCAAAAATTAGTTGATAAAGTCAAAGATAGTGAAATTCAGCTCGATGAAGAACAGCTTAAAGTTGCAACGATTTTCAAACGTATGAATGCAGCATCAGCACTGAGCACGGTTTTTGTAAAAAATGAAGGTGTGACTAAGGAAGAATTAGCAGTAGTTGCTGAACATGCTTCAGATCTGCCCGGTGTGTCCACGGGAATTGACTGGGATCGTTCATACAATGATGATTTAGATGGTTCACTAAAAAGTATCTTAGGAACGATCACAACGGAAAAAGAGGGACTGCCTGCCGAAGAAGCAGATGAACTATTGAAAAAAGGTTACGCTCGCAATGATCGTGTAGGTAAGAGCTATTTAGAAAAGCAGTATGAAGAACAGCTTCAAGGTAAAAAAGGCGAATATAAAGTTACCTTGAATCAAAATGGCAACATCGAGAAACAAGAAGAGATCAAAAAGGGTGAAAAAGGATCGAATATTGTTTTAACTATCAACTCTGACTTCCAGAAAAAAGTTGAAGATATTTTGAAAAAACACTATCAAGGTTTAGTTGATAGTGGGGTTGCGAAGTATTCTCCTGGAGCTTATGCCGTTGCAGTGAATCCTAATACTGGCGAGGTTTTAGCTATGACAGGCTTTACTCACGATTCAAGTAGTAAAGAAATAGAAGAAAATACATTAGGAACAATCACTAGTGCTTTTGAACCTGGTTCAGTCGTTAAGGCTGGTACTGTTACAGCTGGCTATCAAACTGGGGCAATAACAGGAAATGATACCTTAATCGATCAGCCGATCAAATTATCTGGTACTGCGTTAAAAGGATCGATCTATAACAAAGTTTTGGGGAATCAAATTCCATTGAATACGGTAAAAGCTTTAGAATGGTCATCCAATGCTTATATGATGCAAATTGTTTTAAGGATGCTAGGGGTTCAATACCAGCAAAATATGACTTTGCCGGATAGTGCATCTTCTAAAGAAATGTATGATAAATTACGTAATGCATTTGCAGAATACGGCATGGGTGTGAAGACACAAATTGATTTACCAAACGAATCACCTGGCTTAATCAATGATCAATTTGGTACAGATAATGCCCCTGGAGGCGGAAATCTGCTTGACTTGTCATTTGGGCAGTATGACACATATACGCCAATGCAATTAGCACAATATGCTGCAACAGTAGCAAATGGCGGAACTAGAATCGCGCCGCATGTTGTAAAAGGAATCTATGGCAATAATGACAGCGGCGGATTAGGAAAGCTTCAACAAGAAATTACTGGTAAAAAATTGGATCAGGTAAATATCACAGCTGAGCAGATGGGAATCATAAAACAAGGCTTCTATCAAGCTGTCCACGGAAGTGATCCTTATACGACTGCCAAAGATTTAGCCTCAGCAAAACTAGATCCAGCTGCAAAAACAGGTACGGCCGAAACCGTGGTATCAGTCAATGGACAAGCAGTGAACACCATTAATAGCAATATCGTGGCTTATGCTCCTCACGACAATCCTCAAATTGCTATTAGTGTGATGTTGCCAAATTTAGATGAAGAGCATGATGATACAAACAAAGCTATTGCAAAAGACATAATAAATGCATTTGCAGAGACATATGGCGTACAATAAAGCTAAGGAGCTGTGCTCCTTAGCTTTTTATGATGAAGTCATATTTTTCTTGAACGAGAGGAACGTTAAAAGGATTCTCATTGGATTGGATCACTTTGACAGCATAGGAAAAATACGCGATTTTCCAAAGAGAATGAATACGTTTATATGAAAAGGAGAGCTAAGTATGTCAGTATACGATTTTAAAGTGAAACAAACAGATGGAGCCGAAAAGTCTTTATCAGATTATCAGGGAGAAGTCATCTTGATCGTCAATACCGCAACTGGATGTGGATTTACGCCACAATATGAAGGATTACAAAATTTATATAATCAGTATAAAGACAAAGGATTTGAAATTCTTGATTTTCCTTGCAACCAATTTGGAAATCAAGCTCCTGGTACTGATGTAGAAGTTGCAGAATTTTGTCAGTTGAAATATCATACGACATTTCAAACTTTTGCTAAGATCGATGTTAATGGAGAAAATGAAGATCCGCTTTACAGTTATTTGAAGAGTGCGCAAGGTGGTTTACTTAACAAAGCAATCAAATGGAATTTCACAAAATTCTTGATCGATCGCGAAGGAAACGTGGTAAAACGCTATGCGTCACAAACTAAGCCCGAAGATATTGCGCAGGACATTGAAACATATCTCTAAAATCGTCAAGTAGAATTACTTAACGAATTTGATAAAAAGACTGGTCAAGAAAATAAAAACATGATATGATATCAAAGTCTGAGAAATATCTTGGAAAACTTGTTTTTACAAGGGAGGGAAAATCATGCGCGTAAATATCACTTTAGAATGTACTTCTTGTAAAGAACGTAACTACCTAACAAATAAAAACAAACGTAACAATCCTGATCGTTTGGAAAAAATGAAATATTGCCCACGCGAACGCAAAGTTACTTTGCATAAAGAAGTAAAATAATCGCAACTACGAGTCAGCAATCAAATTTGATTGCTGGCTTTTTTTATTACTCAGAGAAACTTGCACAACTTTTTCAGAAATCTACATAAAATCTTCACAGAATCCTAAACAAAAGCTAACTTTACAATGATAAAACTAGTTATTAAACAAATCAATTATGGAAAGGAAGGATTAGATGCGCAAAGTTCCACCGATTTTGAAGCCGATTGCACTGCTAACATTGTCAATATTAATTGCTACGACATCGGGAATTTTAAATAATTCTAGCTATCGTCAAGTGAAGGCTACGACACCGACGACAGAATCAAGTACTACTGGCACTAACGATTCTTCTCGTGATTTAAATAGTATTACTAGTGAGACAAGTACAATCAATGAACAATCAGAAATAGAAGAACCTGAAAGAAATGAGAACATCGTGGACAGTACGAACGGAGACAATCGAATGGAGGAAACGCAATCTTCAATTTCTACTACTTCCGAGGTGCCTTCATCTTCAACAGAGGAATCTCAAACAACTCCGACACAGCAGCAACAGCCGGCGAATGGACCGATAGGCTCAGAGGAAGGTGATAGTCAATGACTCTGCTATTAGATATTATTAATGGACTAAATAAATTTTTAGGCTTTTTAGATATTAGTCCAAAATATTCGAATAGAGCGTATACGTTGTTAAGCATAATACCAACTGTATACATTTTAAGAATTGTATACGGTCTGTGGCTCAATCAAAATTATCTGCAATTAGTGATCTATAGTTTAGTTTTTATTGGGTTGGTTTATTTCATTGTCTTAAATTTCTTTTATTATTTTTTAGACAAAAACTTAAAAGGAGATATTACGCAGCTTTTTGTTAAATATTTACCTGATGATGCTTTCAATATCCAAAATGAAAAAGCCAAAAAAGCAAAGAAAGTTTTCGAACAGGCTCAGGAAATACCTGTTGAATTCAATGAAGATTATCAATTAAAATTAGTTGAAAACATTCAGGCTCTAATAGACGGAAAAGAAATTACTACTCGAGATATAACGAAGCAAGAAGGGTTCTTGATCGATGAAAATACGCTGTATCCCTATTACTATGTGAAACAGATAGATTCTGCGACCTATCAGCTACAGATAGGAAAAAATTATCGTGAATTGGAAACCATTGGTAGGATTCGTCAAAAAGAGCCGTTACGACCGATAGGATTATTTATTGTTGGTGGAGACTTTGTTAAGGAGGGGGTTCGTTATCATGAACCTTATCGATTGAAATTCTTAGCCAAAAAAGAAGAGGTCACAGCGGCTAAGCGTACACGTCGCAGCAAAAAGTAAAATGCCGTCTGATTGAGACAACTTCTGTTGAAGGAGTACTCGATCAGATCGGCATTTTTTATTTTAAAACATCCTGGATATTTTCGACCATTTTGGTATAAGCGATTGGTCCATTGTATAACCAGCTTGAGTTACCGTCAAATTCATACAAATGTTTATTTTTCACCGCTGGAATATTACTCCATAAAGGATCTTTAAACATTGCAGCACCAGAATCACTGTTAACTAGGAAAATATAATCTGCATCAAGCTGCGACAGACTCTCTAAAGAAACTTGTGAGAAATCGGCAGTTGCCTTTTTACTGATTTCTTTAGTTAATTGTGGAACTTCAAAGCCTAGCTCCTGATAAAGCAGTTGACCGTTAGAGCGAGTATCTGCCACCATAAACGCAGAATTATTCGTTACCCATAAAACAACAGCAGACTTGCCTTTGATTTTGTCTTTTAAATCTTTTTTGGTCTTTTCAATTAGTTGATCATAGTCCTTTTCGACATCTTTGGCTTGTTCTTCTTTGCCTAAAACTTTTCCAACGTCTTCTAGCTGATCACGCCAAGTAACATTATCGCCATTTTTAACAACATAGGTAGGTGCGATTTTAGAATACTCTTTGTATTTGCCACCTTCAAGAGAGCCATTTGAGCCGATTAATAATAGATCAGGTTCAAATTTTAGAACATCTTCGTAAGGCAGATCGTAATTGATTGTTGGAGTACCTTTTAGTTCATCTTGTAAATAATTTTGTATTTTTCCCTCGCCGACTGTCCATTGGGCAACTGGTTTTTCATCTAAGGCGACTAAATAATCCTCTAAGTATGAGGCGATGATTCGCTTAGGCTTTTCAGGAATATCGACTTTGTGGTCTTGGGCGTCGGTCAGGGTTCGAAGATCATTATCTTTACTTTCACTGCTTTGTCCACAAGCTACTAAGCTAAAAAGCGCTATCAGAAAAGTCGTACTTAAAGCTATTTTTTTAAACATAAAAAAACTCCTTCAGAATTAATTGAGAAATGTTCTCAATTAATATTATTACCGAAAGAGAAAAGAGTGTCAACAGTGAGTTTTCTTTCATCAATGGTTGACGATGATGATAAAGAAGGTCATAATTGAGAACGATTATCAGAGAAAAGGGGAAGGTCTATGACAAAATTAACTACGGCCGATCTTTCAATTGGATACGATAAAAAAATAGTTGTGAAAGACATCACAGTAGAAATTCCCGAAGGACAAATCACTAGTTTAATTGGTCCAAATGGTAGTGGAAAGTCGACTTTACTGAAAGCTTTAGCTCGGATTCTTGAGCCGGCTCAAGGAGAAGTTCTTATTAATGATGAGAATGTTCAACGTTTGGATACTAAAGCAGTCGCTCAAAAAATTGCTTCGCTATCACAAACAAGTAATCCAGTAAATGGATTGACTGTTGAAGAAATTGTATCATATGGACGATTTCCTTATCAAAAAGGCTTTTCAGGTTTAAAAGAACATGACCATCAATTGATTCAATGGGCTTTGGAAGCTACGAATTTGCAGGGATTAAAAGAACGCACACTGACAACGTTATCCGGTGGGCAACAACAACGAGTTTGGATTGCAATGGCGCTGGCACAGGATACAGATATTTTAATTTTGGATGAGCCCATTACTTTCTTAGATCCAGCGCATCAATTGGAGATCTTGGAGTTGCTACAAGAGATCAATCGACAGGGGAAAACTATCCTGATGACGATTCATGATTTGAACCACGCGTCACGTTTTTCCGATTACTTACTAGGGATGAAAAAGGGTGAGCTGATTTTTCAGGGATCACCAAAGGAAATTTTTACAGCAGATAAGTTATTAAACTTGTTTGATATCCAAGCGACTTTTGCTACATTCCCTGATACGGATAAACCCTTAGTTGTTGCGTATGATTTAGTGAAGGAGCACTAATAAATGACTAAACGAACATATTTTTTTCCAATTGTTGTGGTATTACTTATAGCAGCAATGATTTTATCCTTAAGATATGGAGCGGTTACGAGTAAGTGGGGAGATGTCTCCAAGGCTGTACTGGCTTTTGACCCTGCTAGTCAGGGTCAGCAGTTAATCCGTTATTTACGGTTGCCGCGAATGTTGGGTGCTGTTCTGGTTGGTGCTGCTTTTGCGATATCTGGGGCTTTGATCCAAGGAATCACTTCCAACCCCATTGCTGATTCAGGTCTGCTAGGAATCAATTCTGGAGCAGGGTTGGGTCTTGCTGTAGTATTTGCATTGAATGCCAATCCTTCTCCAGGTGCGGGGGTATTTGGTTCATTTATAGGAGCATTGGTTTCGATTTTGCTGATTTATTTGGTTTCTACCAAAGTTTCTTTTGGTTTATCTCCAGTTCGGATTGTTTTATTGGGAGCAGCATTAAGCTCTTTCTTTACGGCTGTTAGCCAAAGTATTGGGTTACTATTCAACTTGAATCAAGACATGACTTTTTGGTTTGTTGGTGGAACAGCCAATCTTTCTTGGAATCAACTGCAAGTCATTTTTCCGTTGATTGGTTTAGGAATTATCGGTGCTTGCTTGATTAGTCCGCAAATAACTTTACTGAGTTTAGGAGAAGATACGGCGACTTCACTAGGAAAAAATCCCAGTCGAATTCGTCAATTGAGTTTGTTTCTTGTCTTATTGTTAGCAGGAAGCTCGGTGGCGTTGGTTGGAACTATCAGCTTTCTGGGGTTGATTGTTCCTCACGTGGTCCGTTTTTTTGTTGGGCATGATTATCGTTTTGTGATTCCAGCTTCAGGAATATTTGGTGCTTTATTTTTTGTTGTAGCTGATATTGCTTCTAGACTAGTCGCACCACCTTTAGAAACACCAGCTGGAGTGATTATTACGATCATTGGTGTGCCATTTTTACTTTTGCAGATTAGAAAGGGAAGCTTATGAGGAAAAAAATTGGTTGGTTAATTTTGCTTCTTCTGCTGATTATTGGAATAATCCTTAGTCTTATTGTTGGCACGATCCCATTGTCTTTAAATGATTTGCTGCGAGTGTTTCAAAAAACTGCAACTAGTAGTCAGCAATTGATCGTTTTTGATTTTCGTTTTCCACGACTACTGGTTTCTATAATGGCAGGTATGGGGTTAGCGGTATCTGGTTATCTCTTTCAAACAATCACACACAATGATTTAGCCGATCCCGGAATTTTGGGGATCAATGCAGGAGCGGGATTGACGGTTTTAGTCTACTTAGGTTTTTTTGCTTCGGGAGAAAGTAGCTGGTATTTGCCGTTGATCGCTTGTGCAGGTAGTTTTATTGCGACCGGACTGGTTTATTATTTTGGGCGTCAGTCTGAACGGCTCACACCTAATCGACTGCTTTTAGCTGGTGTTGCGCTGAATGCTGGGATCTCGGCCTTAACATTAATGGGGACTATTCGGGTTTCTAAGGATAATTATCAATTTGTAACAGCCTGGCTTGCTGGGACAATATGGGGGACGACCCAACAACATGTTTTGCTGCTATTACCATGGATGATCTGCCTGTTGCCCTTAATCTTACTACGAGGCCGATCATTGGAAGTACTGGAGTTGGGCGATGAAGTGGCTGTTGGGTTAGGTATAAAATTGAAGCAAACGCAGCTGTTCTTTTTAGCTTGTGCGGTCTGCTTAGCAGCAGTAAGTGTTTCAATTGCTGGCAGTATCAGTTTTATCGGCTTGATTGCCCCCCACATCGCTCGTCAAATAACAGGTCGTAAGAATAATCAAACGTTAGTGATGACGGCCATTATTGGCGGAATCTTATTATTGTTTAGTGATATTTTAGCTAGAGTAATCTTGCCGAATGGTGAAATGGCTGCGGGTATTATTGTTTCATTGATTGGTGCACCATACTTTGTTTTGTTGCTGTTGAAAAAAAAATAATTAGAAATGAGGAAGAATCAGATGGGGTGGACGACAGTATGGAGTCATGCGCAAAGAGGAATTGCGCATCATTGTGCTTCAAAGGGAACTGTACAATTAACGTTGCGGCAAATTGTCCCAGCAAAAAAAATTCGTTTGGTTTTCAAGAATGAGTATGGAACTCAAAAACAAAAAATTCAAAATCTCTCTTTTAAAACAAATGAAAAACGTGAAATGATTCCAGATTTTTCTATAGATCCAGGAGAAATTGTTAAAACAGCATCCATTTTAATTGATCCTAAGGCAGAAAAATGGCAAATTTGTTTCCATGTATCTACAAGTGAGAGCGGCTTTTCCTATGAAGATGCTGATATTTTCACGGGAGCTAGAGAAATGGATTTTTGTTCGGGATTGATGGCAATTGAAGCTGAAATCACGGGACAATGTGTAGTAGCATTCGGTGACTCCTTAACTGAAGGAGCAACTTGGACAGCACCATTACAGAGGAGCCTGCGTAAACAAAATATTTATTTGGTCAACCAGGGTATCAACGGCAGCTGTCTGCTAAAATCGAATAGCGATATATCGACTAAAGATTCACAAAATTTTTTTTACGGCTATAGTGGTGTACAGCGCTTGAAAAATTGTTTGAACAGTCATTGCAATGTTGAAAAGGTCATACTATTTATTGGTATAAATGACTTAATCAATGGCGAGCTCACATTGGAAAGTTTTCAAGTAGAAATAGAAAAGATGATTCAATTATGCGAGAGATACAATGTTGCTTATCAACTGTGTACGTTAACCCCTTGCTTAGGATATTTAGAAATGAATGAAGCAAAAGAAGTACTGCGAAAAGAAATCAATACTTGGTTAATCAGAAACTTTGATGACTTATGGGATTTTTCGACAATCGTTGAAGGGACACAAGGATGCTTGAAAAGGACTTTTGATAGCGGAGACCATTTGCATTTTAATGCTATCGCTGGTTTGGCTATTGCTCGACAAATTTCTAGTGATTTTGTTAAAGGGGAGTAATCCCCTTTTTATTCTGTTTCAATTTTGTTAGTATTTCTAGATAAGAAGGTGAATGAATGGAGAAAGAAAAGCTTCGACAGCTGGCGATAAACAGACTGCAAAAGATAGCTAATAACGGAGAAAGGCAAGTTCAAGTTGAGCTTATTCTCGCCAATTTTTTTAAAAGTAAGGCGTGGAAAGAATCTGCTTCTATTGGTGTGACGATGGCGACTCAATTCGAGTTCCCAACATCACCGTTGATTCAATGTGCTTTTGCGGCTGGTAAGAAGATAGCTGTACCTAAATCATTACCAAAAGGTGAGATGGTTTTTCATTGGATCAATCATAAAACAGATTTTTATACTACAAAATTTGGCGTTGAGGAACCTATGATTGAAGATACGGCAACGTCTGATGAGTTGGATCTATTGGTTGTTCCGGGTTTAGTTTTTAATAGAGCTGGCTATCGTATTGGTTTTGGCGGTGGGTATTATGATCGGTTTTTAGCAGATTATAAAGGGAGGACCTGCAGCTTTGTTTTTGCTGAACAATTGATGGAGGAATGGCAAACAGAAGAATTCGATCAGCCGGTTCAGCAATTATTTCTTTCTTGAGCAGTGTAAATGAAGCATGAACGATTAAAAATTTGAAAGAGGTGGATATATGAGAAAAGATAAGCCTTATGTGATGTATACATTTTTTGCAATTAATACAATTGTTTTCTTGATGCAATACTTATTGCCTGGGTTATCAATTGAAAATCAATTAGGTATGTTCGCACCATCAGTTATTTGGCACCATCAGTATTGGCGCTTTATCACACCGATGTTTATTCATTTTGGCTTGATGCATTTCGCATTAAATGGTGTCGTCCTTTATTATATGGGACAGCAATGTGAAGCTATTTTTGGTCATTGGCGGTTCGCGATCATCTATTTATTAAGTGGTGTGATGGGAAATTTTGCGAGTTTTGCTTTCAATCAACCAACTACTTTATCTGGCGGTGCCAGCACAGCAATCTTTGGTCTATTTGGAGCATTCTTGGTAGTTGGTCTCCACTATCGTGATAATGGAGCAGTTCAAGCATTGACTAGACAATTTGCGTTGTTCATTTTACTGAATTTAGCTTTCGGAATGTTTGACTCAACAATCGATATCTGGGGGCATTTAGGTGGCATTGTTGGTGGGGCGTTGTCTGGCTGGACATTGGCAGTTCCTCATTCTCAGGATCGCTTTACTACTCGTGCACGGATTACCGCTGGATTATTTTTTATCTTTGCAATCGTGCTTTTTGTCTTATTCGGTTTAAGAAAATTTAGTTTGTAACAATAGCTGCGGACGAAAATGTCCACTTTTTTTAATAAACGATGCTCTAGTATTAAGAAATTTTTTTTAAACGAATTATTCATGAAATAAAGCATAGGATGTTTTTAGTGAGTTACAATCGGCTTTTCACTATTGTTAACATACAAAAATAGAAAGAAGTGAGCTTTAATAGAGCTTAAGCTTTTTTCGAAATTGCTACCTAAATAATGTGAGTTACATGATGATTTTACTCTCTATAATTGAAAAAGAGAAATGAATCTAGCGACATTTCTAGATGTCTAGCTGATTCAATTTGCGACGGATGGAACAATATTATAGAATATAGAGTGGATTAGTGTACTTTTTTAAAAAATGGACTAGGAAATAAAGAATAGGCTATAAAAAAGAAAAATTTTTCTGTATAATACTGGGGATGTGGTTTGATGGAAAGTTTATATGATGTGCAGCAGCTATTAAAACAGTTTGGTATTTATATTTATGTTGGAAAACGAATATATGACATCGAGTTGATGCAGATTGAATTGAAAAATTTGTATGAGAGCCGTGTGATTGATCGAGATACTTATCTGCAAGGCTGGGGCATTTTAAAACGAGAACATCACATTGAAGAAAGTCGAGAAGGTGACTAGAGTGGATAAAAAATTATTAGGTATTGACTTAGGCGGGACAACCGTGAAATTTGCTATTTTGACTGAAACAGGTGAAATTCAGCAAAAGTGGAGTATTGAGACGAACATTTTAGATGATGGTTCACATATTGTGCCAGATATTATTGATTCGATTAATCATCACTTATCTCTATATGATATGAAACCTGAACAGTTTATGGGTATTGGTATGGGGACTCCCGGTAGTGTCGATGTTGAGGCAGGAACAGTCATTGGAGCCTATAATCTGAATTGGACGACGTTACAGCAAGTCAAAAGCGAGATTGAAAAAGGAACGAAAATCAAATTTAGTATTGATAATGATGCCAATGTAGCTGCTTTAGGCGAACGCTGGAAAGGTGCTGGCGACAATGAGCCAGATGTAGTCTTTATGACCTTAGGGACAGGTGTTGGCGGAGGAATCGTAATGAATGGTCAATTGCTGCATGGTATAGCGGGTTGTGCTGGTGAAATCGGACATGTAACAGTTGATCCAAACGGTTTTGAATGTACCTGTGGCAAACGTGGCTGTCTAGAAACAGTAGCCAGTGCAACCGGAGTCGTTCGAGTTGCACGTCAACTGGCAGAAGAGTATGCAGGCGGCTCAAAATTAAAGGCTCGTTTAGACAATGGAGAAGACATTACAAGCAAAGACGTTTTTGAACTAGCAGAGGTTGACGGGGATGACCTGGCTTTAATGGTTGTTGATAAAGTGACTTTCTATTTAGGACTAGCTTGCGGAAATATCGGAAATACGTTAAATCCATCCTCAATTATTATTGGCGGCGGCGTATCAGCGGCTGGTGAATTTTTACGTAGCCGTGTTGAAAATTACTTTAAAGAATTTACTTTTCCACAGGTACGGGAGAGTACAAAAATCAAGCTAGCAGAATTAGGAAATGAAGCTGGTGTTATCGGTGCCGCTTCTTTAGCTAAATAGATTAAAAGTAAGAGAGGAATCAAGCTATGTCAATTTGGTGGAAAATTAATATTGTACTAATATCGGTAATCGCACTATTTGCTTTGTATGAGCTGATAGTCCGAATCATGATGAGGCGTTCTGCAAAAATTATTTCTCAGGAAGAATTTCAAGCAGGGATGCGCAAGGCTCAGATTATTGATGTTCGCGAACGAGATGAGTTCAATGCAAAGCATATTTTAGGAGCGCGTAGTTTTCCGTTCAGTATGCTGAAAGAAACATTTGGCTCTTTGCGAAAAGATCAACCGATCTACATCTATGATCATAATAAAGCGGTTAGTGCCCGCGCTGCAAACATGTTACGTAAAAAAGGGTATAAAGATTTGTACATTCTTAAAGGTGGTATGCAAGAATGGACTGGAAAAGTGAAACAGAAAAAAAACGATTAATTTTTTGGCGGCTGGATAAATGTCCGGCCGTTTTTATTTTTTTATATCAAGAGAGAGCTGCGATTTTGTTAAATTGACGGAATATTAAATTGCGCTTATTATGGAAGCTGTAAACTTTTACAGAGTGCTATACAATGAAACAAATGCCTATCATTGAACAGATTAGCGATAAAGAGAAAAGCAAAACAGCACTTTTCTGTAAGAAAATAAAGAAGAACTAGGAGAATTATATGAGTATAAAGTTAGTTGCCATTGATCTAGATGGAACACTATTAAATGATCATCATGAGATCAACCAGCCTGTGATTGATTGCATTAAGGAGGCTCGCAAAGCCGGTGTCTATGTAGTTCTTTCTACGGGACGTCCGTTATCAGGGACTAAATCACAATTAGAGGTGCTAGGATTAGATGCTGAAGACGATTATATCATTACTTACAACGGGGCTTTAGTTTTGAATACGAAAACATGGGAGATTGTAGCGGAACATAGTTTGACGAGAGAAAACTATTTAGAGATCGACCATCTGGCTCGTTTGTTAGATGTTCATTTGCACATTGCAGACAAGCAGGCGATGTATACAGCTAATCGAGATATCAGCCCTTATACAATTTTGGAATCCTATTTAGTCAACATGCCGCTGCATTTTCGAACACCAGAGGAAATTGCTGCAGAGGTGTCGCCAGTTAAGATGATGATGATTGATGATCCAGCAATTCTAGGCGAAGCGTTCAAAAAAATTCCAGCTGCTTATTTTGAACGATATACGATTGTTCGCAGCACACCATTTTTCTTAGAGGTACTAAATCCTAATGCTAGTAAAGGTTTGGCTCTGAAAGAATTGAGTGAACATCTTGGAATACATCAATCAGAGGTAATGGCAATTGGGGATGCGGAAAATGATTTATCGATGATCGAGTTTGCTGGCACTGGTGTAGCGATGGGGAATGCGAGTGAGACAATCAAAGCCACTGCAGATTATACCGTAGCGACAAACTTGGAAGACGGTGTGAAAGAAGCTTTTGAGCGTTGGGTACTAAAATAATTTTTTGCTTCCGATGAATTTAATCATTGGAAGCTTTTTTTGATTGCTTATTCCCTAATTATTCTCTACTCTTAAAGAGACGAAATTATCAAAAAAATGAGGAATGTGTATGAAAAAAATTGCAATTATTGGAGCAGGACCATACGGACTGATTGTCCTAGATAGGTTAATTAAGCAATCTTCATTAAGTGAGAAAATTGAAATATTGCTTTTTGACCCAGATGGACCAGGTGGAAATATCTGGCGTAAAGATCAAAGCAATCAAGTTATTATGAATACCGTTATGCAGCATGTAACACTTTTTTCCAAAGATGAAGGGCCGAATCTTGCCGAATGGAATCAGACGGTGGCGCCTAACTATTTGTCTTCATTAAATCATGGAGAATTTTTTTCTGAGGAGACCAAATTAGGAAAAAATGATTATTGTCAGCGCCGTTATTATGGCATTTACCAATGCTGGTTTTTTGATGAGCTGATGAAAAATCTGCCAGCGAATGTTACTGTCGATTTGATAGAAGAGCAGGTTATTGATCTAACTGTAACGGAAAAAGAGATTTTAATTAAAACTACCAAGAATTTTCAAGTAGATGATGTAATTTTAGCGACGGGTCATTCTGCAAACTATCTGAATGAAACTGAAAATAAACAGCAAAAATATGCCGAAGAACATAATCTTTTTTATCAAGGACCAGGAAACCCTTCTGATACTCGACTGGATCAATTAATTGAGGGGGAGACTGTAATACTTCGCGGTTTAGGACTAAGTTTCTTTGATTATATTGCACTTTTTGTTGCTAAATGGGGTGGGAAATTCATCGAAGAGGATAATTGTTTAGTATATGCCCCCTCTGGAAAAGAGCAGCTCTTAGTTGTTGGTTCAGGAAGAGGATTACCTTATCATGCTCGTCCGAATAATCAAAAAAAGCCCGGAGAAGATGCTCAGCCGCAAATTTTAACGGAAACGTTTATGGAGCATTTTAGAGGAACTGCAGATAATTTATTTGATTTATTAAAAAAGGAAGCTGAACTAGTATATTATCAAAAAAAGCTGGCGAATACAGAGATTGATTTAAGTGGTTTTTTAGAAGAGTATCGAAAAGGTGAACGAGAGGTCGTCCTGTCTAAATATCAAATCTCTGACGAATTACGTTTAGATTGGACAGAACTTTTTGATCCGGCAAAAGAAATATTGCCCAAAGATTTTCCGGATTTCATTCAAAGCTATTTGAAAAAGGACATTGTTGAAGCTGAACGGGGAAATGTCACGGGGCCGATTGCTTCAGCGATTGATACCTATAAGGAGTTGCAGGAACCGTTTAATTTTATGTTAGATAATGAGAAATTTACGACTAAAGAATACTTTGAGGATTTCTTTGGCTCCTTTAATCGCAATTATAGTTTTTTGACGATCGGTGCTCCTGTCGTTAGGCAAAAACAATTGTTGGCTTTAATTGAAGCAGGAGTCATTAAATTTTTAGCACCAGAAATGGACATCAAAAGAGTTAATGGAGAATTTTTGGCCTATAGTAAAAGGAATTCGCGTCATTCTTTTAGGGCGAAAAATTTGATCGAAGCTCGTTTGCCTGCTACTAGCTTGAAACGTACGAAAAATCCTTTAGTGATCCAAATGCGTAAAAAAGGCTATTTATCTTCACACAGCTTGACTGTTGATGGCAGCGAACATTTTACAGGAGCCATTCGAGTCGCTCGTAAGACACATCAAGTGATAGATCAAACTGGTGTTGTGCTCCAACATATTTATTGCTATGGAATACCGCTTGAGGGTCTGGATTGGCTGAATGCCGCTTCGCCAAGACCAAAAAGCAATGATCGTGTCTTTTATTTAGCCAATCAAATCGTTAATACAATTTATCGATAAAAAAGAAAGCCCTTTGGCTTTCTTTTTTATCGTGCGATTCTTTTTCTGCGAGCTTTTTTACGATTTTCATCGATTTTTGATTCTTTTTCATCAATTGGGTCAATTACTTTCTTTTTCACACCCATCACCACACCAGCAACTACTACAGCTGCAGTTAAAGTACCTGTAACGAATCCTGAGGCAAATTTACGCATCGTTTCATCACTCCTTGTATATTAGAGTTAGGGTTTTAACCTTCCGGTTTTGATTGGATAACCCTATGAACCATCGTTATTTAAATTTGGTATTAACTCATTCATTTTGAGATAATATATTTATTGGATTGAGAGGCTATGCCGTTTACTCCTTGAGTTTTTGAAGCTCGTAATCGAAAGACTGGCACCTCTCTCTGATAAGTGGATCACGTATGAGTTAGATGTTGAAAGTTTTTGCTTTACTCCGTATCTCGTACAAGGTAGTGACGCTTTTCAGTTGAGTGGATTTCAATCCAAAATATTTTTTTAGAAAGGTCAAATGCATGTACTTCTTAGGAATTGATATCGGCAAGCGAACCCACGTAGCTTCTTTAATGAGTAAAGAAGGTAAGGTAATATTAAAAGGTTTTTCTTTCCCTAACACTACTGAAGGAGCTGACTCACTGATTGAGCGGATTTCAAAATATTCAGAGACTCCGGCTGACTTTGTTGTCGGAATGGAGGCTACAGGGCATTATTGGCTCTCTATCTTTTCATACCTCCACGAATCAGACTTTTTGATTCACGTTGTGAATCCTCTTCAAACCGATGGCTGGCGCAAAGGAACAGAAATCAGAAAACGAAAAAATGATATTATTGATTCTGTTTTGATTGCAGACTTAATGCGTTATGGTTCCTTTGTAGAAACAGTATTGTCTGATGAAAATGTTTTTTCGTTAAAACAACTTTCACGTTACCGAACCTATTTAGTAGGTACCGTAAGCGACTTCAAACGAAAAATCATAACTATACTAGATCAAGTGTTTCCTGAATATACATCAATTTTTACCAAACAAAGTATTTTCGGAAAAGCGTCTAAAGAGTTATTGCTTGAGTTTAGTTCTCCTGTAGAGCTAGAAGAAATTTCGGCAGAAACGTTGGCTCAATATTTAGCTGAGTTAAGCAGAAACCGAATAAAGCCAGAGAAAGCAGATCAATTGAAGCAAGCAGCTTCTAACTCCTTTGGAGTAAAATTTGCTCAAGAAGCTTTTACATTTCAATTACGCTCCATGATTGAACAATTGAAATTCATCGAAAGCCAAGTAAAGGAGACTGAAAAAGAAATTAAGCGCATAATGAGCGATTTAGACTCCGTTATTCTCACAATCCCTGGAATCGGTCCCATAAATGGCGCGACTATTCTTGGTGAAATTGGAGACATTCACAAATTTTCTAATCCGAAAAAACTGGTTGCTTATGCTGGCATAGACGCTTCTGTGTCCCAATCGGGGCAATATGAAGCAACACATAATGTTATGAGCAAGCGTGGATCTCCTTACTTACGAAAAGCCCTGTTTTCAGCTGCTCTGGTTGCTTCTCAATGTGATCCTGTTTTTCGCGCGTTTTATCAGAAAAAAATTTCTGAAGGTAAGCATCATCTGACGGCCTTAGGTGCTGTTTCTCGTAAGCTTTGTTATGTAATCCATGCTATTTTGACTAAAAATGAACCTTATAAGATTGTTTCCGATTAGCTATTGAACAATCAAAAAAAATCTAATAGTGGAAGGTCTATTTGTTGCACTCATTTTTAGACTTAATTGTTATAAAATATTTTTTTTATTTAGCTATTTTTCACTTGACTCTATATAGTTAGTCTTTCTGAGCAACATAAAATTTATGTTTGCTTTACGAGCTGTATACCTTTTTTATTGTTTCCTTCATTATGAAGCAAAAACGCAAAAATGAAAAGTTTAATGAATGGAAATGGGCTTGCTTTTATTTAGTAAACAAATTATAATTTGTTTACTAAATAAAATAGATATGACAGGAGTAGATTAAATGGCAATTTTAGTTCTAGGGGGAGCAGGCTACATTGGTTCTCATACGGTCGATAAATTGATTTCACAGAATTATGATGTAGTCGTAGTCGATAATTTATTAACAGGGCATCGTAAAGCAATTCATCCTGATGCAAGATTTTATGAAGGGGATTGTCGAGATAAGGCTTTTATGATAGAGGTTTTTAAAAAGGAAACAATTGAAGGTGTCGTGCATTTTGCAGCCAGCTCATTAGTAGGAGAATCAGTAGAAAAACCACTAAAATATTTCAATAATAATGTAACAGGTATGGAGAGTTTACTAGAAGTCATGGAAGAGTTTGATGTGAAGAATATTGTTTTTTCTTCAACAGCCGCGACTTATGGTGAACCGGGTGTTTCCCCTATTACAGAAGAAGTTGCTACAAATCCGACAAATCCATATGGTGAGAGCAAATTAATGATGGAAAAAATGATGAAGTGGTGTGACAATGCCTATGGTATGCGCTATGTAGCTTTACGCTATTTTAATGTTGCGGGTGCAAAGAAAGATGCAAGTATTGGAGAAGACCATGATCCAGAAACCCATTTAATACCTATCATTTTGCAAGTTGCTTTGGGACAAAGAGATCATTTGACTATTTTTGGTGACGATTATGATACACCTGACGGTACATGTATTCGTGACTATGTCCAAGTAGAAGATTTAGCAGCTGCTCACATTCTTGCTTTAGAATATTTAAAGGCAGGAAATCCAAGTAACTTCTTTAATCTCGGTTCAAATAGCGGTTACTCAGTGAAAGAGATGCTAGATGCTGCCAAAGAAGTAACCGGTAAAGAGATTGCTGCAGAAGTTGGACCGCGGCGTGCGGGTGACCCAAGCCGTTTAGTTGCTTCAAGCAAAAAAGTTGAAGAAGCATTGGGATGGAAACCTGAGTATACGGATATTAAAGCAATCATTGAGACAGCGTGGAATTGGCATGTTAGTCATCCACATGGATATGAAGACTAGGGGGAAATAGCGTGTCAATCAGTCAAACGATAAGGGATTTTATCACATTATCCATTCAGTCAGGAGGTTGGATGGAAATGGATCGCTTATACTTAGAAAATCGAGTCATTGCCATGGTTGGAGAGGATTCTTTAGCTAAAGCTGAAGTTCGCGAAGTTACTGAGAGTGCAGTAGATTTAGTAGAACAGCTTTTGATAAAAGCGGAAAATAATAAAGTAATCACTGATTTGCAAGCGGAAAAAGATATTTTAGAAGCGCAGCTGATGGATTTAATGACGCCGCCCCCGTCAGTAGTCAATGCCTATTTTGCTCAGTACTATTCTAAAGATCCAGAACAAGCAACAGACTACTTCTTTCATTTGAGCAGAGCCAACGATTACATTAGAACACGAGAAATTGCCCGCAACATTATCTTCCCCGCTGAAACTGAATATGGAGATTTAGAGATCACGATCAACTTATCTAAACCTGAAAAAGATCCTAAACAAATCGCGGCAGAACGCCAAGCGGTGAAAGTGGATTATCCTAAATGTATGCTGTGTATGGAGAATGAAGGCTATAAAGGGCGATTGAACTATCCAGCACGGACAAATCATCGAATTATTCGAATGAACCTTGATGGAGAAAGCTGGGGATTTCAGTATTCTCCATATGCATACTATGACGAACATTGTATTATTTTATCGGAAGAGCATCGCCCGATGAAAATCACAAGAGCAACGTTCCAACGATTATTGAAAATTATTGAAGTTTTGCCGCATTATTTTGTCGGATCAAATGCAGACTTGCCGATTGTTGGAGGTTCTATCCTTTCTCATGATCATTATCAAGGAGGGCGCCACGTTTTCCCAATGGCTGTAGCAGAGATGGAACGAACTTTCGAGTTAAAAGACTATCCTACTATTCAAGCAGGTATAGTGAAATGGCCGATGTCAGTGATTCGATTGCAAGGAAAGAGCCAAAAGGATTTAGTTAAAGCCTCAAATATGATTTTTGAAAAATGGCAATCATATTCAGACGTAAAGTTACAAATCGTTGCTCGATCTGAAGATGGAACGCCGCATCATACGATTACACCAATTGCTCGTCGAAAGAATGATCTTTTTGAAATGGATCTTGTTTTACGTGACAATAATGTTTCTGAAGAGTTTCCTGATGGTATCTTCCATCCACATCCTGATGTGCAGCATATCAAGAAAGAGAATATCGGCTTGATCGAGGTGATGGGTCTGGCTGTTTTACCTCCACGCTTGAAAAGCGAACTAAAAGAGGTCGAAAGGTATTTATTAGATGAAGAAAATACTATTGCGGATTATCATATGAAATGGGCAAATCAATTGAAGAATGATAATCAAATTACGAGTGAAAATGTGACACAAATTGTTCAAAAAGCAGTGGGATCTGTTTTTGCGCGTGTATTGGAAGATGCCGGAGTTTTCAAGCGAAATGCGAAGGGTCAGTCAGGTTTCATGCGCTTTATTGAGTCTTTGTAGAAAGGGGCAGCGATGGCAACTATTCGAGATATTGCAAAAATGGCAGGAGTTTCACCTGCTACGGTTTCACGTGTGTTGAATTATGATCAAGAATTATCCGTCGCCCAGGAAACAAAGCAACGTATTTTTGAAGTGGCGGAGGAGTTGAACTATACAAAGCACAAACGTGCCAATAAAATCGGCAGAGCGGTGATTCGTCTGGTTCAATGGTATGATGAAGCAGAAGAATTAGCTGATTTATACTATTTATCAATACGTTTAGGAATCGAAAAAAAAGCTGAAGAGTTTAACATCCAGATTCGTCGTGAATCATTAACCGAGTTGTCGGATACTCAAGTTAGTGGAACGATTGCTCTAGGAAAGTTTGATGCAGAACAAATTCGTCAATTGAAACATATTGATGAAAATTTACTTTTGGTTGACTTCGATGGAATGAATATGGGACTAAATTCATTAGTGGTTGATTTTGATCAAAGTCTGGATCTAGTAATTGACCATTTTATTAGGCAGGGACATCAAAAAATCGGAATTCTTTCAGGTGAAGAAAAAACAAAACACAATTTGCAGCCTATTGAGGATCCCCGACTTATTGCTTTTAAGCTTAAGATGAAACAAATCAATCTATATCGACCAGAGCTTACCATGACGGCACCCTTTTCTATGGAAGCAGGTAAAAAAGTAATGGCAGATTTTTTAACCAATGCCCACGAGCTTCCAAATGCCTTATTCGCGTCAAGCGACGCATTAGCTGTAGGTGCAATGCAAGCGATTCAAGCTGCCGGTCTACGAATTCCAGAAGATATCTCAGTGGTGGGATTTAACGATGTCAGTGTGGCAAAGTATGTGTCACCGGCGTTATCAACGATAAAAGTTGAAACTGAGTGGATGGGCGAATTAGCAATCCTAACAATTTTGGAATTGGCTAAAGAATTTTCGCCAGTTCCAAGAAAAATCATGCTGGGAACGAAACTAATTCAGCGGGAGTCATCCAAATAAATTGGAGCAGCCTATTTTGCTGCTCTTTTTTGCTACCAATTAATGAAATCAGAAATTGTTAAACAGTTAGTAGGAAAGCAAATATGGTTTGTGTTAAAATATTGCTATCTTAAATGCGAGGAAATGAACTTTTATGAAATTATTAGCGATAGATACATCCAATCAAACGTTAGCTGTAGCTGTTTTAGAGGACGAGAAAGTGTTGGCTCACTTTCAATTAAATCGAAAAATGAATCATAGCTTAACACTAATGCCAGCAATCGAATCTGTGATGGAAGCCAGTGGGCTGAAGTCAACTGATTTGGATCGAATCGTCGTAGCAAAAGGGCCAGGATCATATACGGGTATCCGAATTGCTGTAACAACTGCGAAAACACTGGCTGAGACATTAAAAATCGAGTTAACTGCGGTTTCTAGCTTAGCTGTAATTGCCGGAAATATCCGTACAAGTAAATTAATTGTTCCGTTGATGGATGCACGTAGGAATAATGTATATGCAGGAGTCTATCGCTGGGAAAACCAACAGTTAGTAACTGAATTAGCAGATCAACACATTTCATTAACTAATTTATTAGATCAGATTAAAGAACCCGCTTGGTTTATCGGAGACGCAAGCAAATTCAAAGAACAGATTGAATCAACTCAATTAACTGCATTGATTTCAGAAGCAGACGAACTAAACTTGCCAAACGGGATAGTCTTAGGAAAATTAGGATTTCTCGCGGAACCGATTGAGAATGTTCATGCTGTAGTGCCAGAATATTTAAAACGTGTAGAGGCTGAAGAGAAGTGGCTGGAAACACATCAACTAGAGGACGAAAATTATGTTGAAAAAATTTAGCGGTCTAGTAAAAACGATATTGTATGGGAAACAGTATCCCTTTAGTGCAAAGTATGTAAGTTTAAGTGATGAAGAATATTTATTAAGAAAAATCATTGACCAAGACATTAAAGAGTTGATTACACTAGAACGCGATGTTTACTTTGGTGAAACTCCTTGGACGAAAAGTGCTTTTCTATCAGAAATACATTCCCCTATCCCCCATTTATATATTTGTATTGTAACCAAGAAAGAGGAAATTGCGGGTTTTATTGGTAGTCGTTTGATTGGAAATGATACGCACATCACTAATATCGCGGTGGGAACGAATTTTCAAAATCGAGGTATTGGCAAGCTATTGATTGACGAAGTAGAAAAATTCGCTATAATGAACGATTGTGAAACTCTGTCATTAGAAGTACGACTTAGTAATACGGATGCTCAACGTTTATATCGAAGACTGGGTTTCTCAGCTCGGAATATTCGCAAAAATTATTATACTGAGAATAATGAAGATGCTTTAGACATGATCAAACGTTTGGAAGTGGGATAAGTTGGAAAATTTGGCAAGGAAATTTTGGGAGATCAGTCAAGCCGCTTATACTGATGGCGCTTCTTGGACTGCTGATCAATTTGCTAGTGATATGAGACAATCTCATAGTCATTATTTTACCGAAACATCGGAAGTTGTTGCTTTCTTAGGATTCCATCAAGTTTGTGATGAGATAGAAATCACTAATATTGCAACAAAAGATAAAGGTCATGGTTATGGAAAAAAATTAATGAAGCGCCTAATCAAGCATGCTGAATCGCAGAAAATAGTGAGTATTTTTTTAGAAGTACGTGCTTCGAATCAAGAGGCGCGTCTTTTTTATGAAAAGTTTGGTTTTCAAGTAATCGGAACAAGAAAAAATTATTATCAGCACCCTCAAGAGGATGCTATAATGATGTCTTTGAAAGTAGGTAACGCAAATGAATGAAACAGAACTTATTTTGGCAATCGAAAGCAGTTGTGACGAGACGAGTGTCGCAGTAGTTGAAAATGGAGAGAAGATTTTGTCTAATATAGTTGCGTCGCAAATCAAAAGTCATAAACGTTTTGGGGGAGTTGTTCCTGAAGTTGCGAGTCGGCACCATGTTGAACAGATCACGATTTGTATTGAAGAAGCGTTAGCTGAAGCGAATGTGACTGCCGAAGACCTTCAAGCAGTTGCGGTAACTTATGGACCTGGACTAGTCGGAGCACTATTAATTGGCTTGAGTGCCGCTAAGGCTTTTGCTTGGGCAAATGGGTTGCCACTATTGCCAATCAATCATATGGCTGGGCATATTTATGCAGCACGTTTGGTTGCTCCCTTGGAATTTCCCTTGATGGCTTTGTTAGTTAGCGGCGGACACACAGAGTTAGTCTATATGACAGAAGATGGTTCCTATGAAATTATTGGTGAGACCAGAGATGATGCTGCTGGTGAGGCTTACGATAAAGTTGGACGTGTTTTAGGATTAAGCTATCCTAGTGGAAAAGAAATCGATGAATTGGCGCACCAAGGTAAGGATATTTATAATTTCCCAAGAGCAATGATTAAAGAGGATAATTTTGATTTTAGTTTTAGTGGTTTAAAGAGTGCCTTTATTAATCTAACGCATAATGCTGAGCGACGAGGAGAAGAATTAGATAAAAAAGATCTAGCCGCAAGTTTTCAGGCAAGTGTCGTTGAGGTATTAGTTACAAAAACGATCAAAGCCTGTGAAGCTTATCCAGTAAAACAATTGGTTATAGCTGGTGGGGTAGCAGCCAATCGAGGGTTACGCGAAGGAATGTCTGCTACAATGAATGTTAAATTGCCAAAAGTAAAACTGATTGTTCCACCGTTACGGTTGTGCGGGGATAATGCAGCAATGATTGGAGCGGCTGCCCATGTTGAACTACAGAAACACCATTTTGCGGATATGAGTTTAAACGCTAAACCAAGTTTAGCTTTTCAACACATTTAACCTCTTGCTATAATGAGCAAAAGGATGTGATGAGATGGAGAAAAAATGGCAAAAAGCCTTTTCGCTTGAAGAAAGACCTACATTAGAAGACATGAAAGAATTTGCTGAGGCTACTTATTTCAAAAAAATATTGGACTATTTAACTGAAGAGTATCAGCCCAAACTTTCAGTTGAATACTCAAAAGAAAAAGGATCGTTTGGCGGTTGGCATTTAAAGACTAAAAAGTATGGAGGCAATATCGGTACGATTTATCTTTGCGATGGCTATGTGAGAATGATGGTCGTTGTATCAGAACTTTTTGAAGAAGAGCTATCAGAAAATATTTTTTCAATGTCTGAAGAAGTACAAAAAACATTTAAGGAAAGTAAGCCTGTGATGGGTGGATACTGGTTTGTTGTAGACGTCATCTCTGAGAAAACTTTGGAAGATCTCAAATATCTAGTTACTTTGCGTGTTCGAAAATTAAAGAAAACATAGTTGTTTAAAGGTCTGAGACATTAACTTGTCTGGACCTTTTTTATAGGTAATTGGGGAATGGAAGGAGCTTTTTCAGAAATTACTCGAAATTTATCAAAATTCAAGGTGCAATTATCGTAAATATTTCCTTAGAAAAATAGGTTAGTGACTTCCTTAAAAATTGAGGAAGTTTTTTTGATTAAAATTGTAATTGTAGTTGAAACTTTTTCTTTATTCAGTTATTATGAATAAAAATGAATTAATTGGACAAAAAAAGAATTAATATTCATTTGATGGAGGGATTACAATGACTAGTATTTTTCAAGGGAAAAGCTTTTTAAAAGAGAATGATTTCAAAAAAGAAGAATTACTTTATCTAATTGATTTTGCAGCACATTTAAAAGATCTGAAGCAACAGAATATTTCGCATAAATATTTAGCGGGAAAAAATATCGCATTACTATTTGAAAAAACCTCTACTCGTACACGTGCAGCTTTTACGACGGCTGCAATTGATTTAGGAGCCCATCCTGAGTATTTAGGTAAAAATGATATTCAATTAGGTAAAAAGGAATCTGTAGAAGATACGGCCAAGGTTCTCGGAAGTATGTTTGATGGGATTGAGTATCGTGGCTTTTCTCAAAAAACTGTTGAAGCTTTAGCCGAGTATTCAGGGGTACCAGTATGGAATGGGTTAACTGATGAATGGCACCCGACACAAATGCTAGCAGACTTTTTGACGATCAAAGAACATTTTGGAAAATTAGAAGGCTTAACATTAGCATATGTTGGTGATGGCAGAAACAATGTAGCTAATTCTCTTTTAATTACCAGTGCGATTTTAGGTATAAACATTTCAATCGTGACACCGGAAAAACTATTTCCAGAAAACGATTTGATAGTGATGGCTGAAGAATATGCAAAAGCATCAAAAGGAAACGTTTTAATTACAGATGATATCGATCAAGGGGTAGCTCAGGCGGATATTATTTATACTGACGTATGGGTATCAATGGGAGAAGAGGAGACTTTCAAAGAACGCATTGAACTGTTATTACCCTATCAGGTCAATCAAGAGTTAATGATGAAAACGCAAAAAAATGAAACAATTTTTTTGCATTGTTTACCAGCTTTTCATGATCTTGAAACAGAAGTAGCGAAAGAGACTAAGAAAAAATATGGATTGAAAGAAATGGAAGTCACTGATGAAGTCTTCCGAGGTAAAAATGCTTTGCAATTCCAACAAGCTGAAAACCGGATGCATACAATCAAAGCCGTGATGGCCGTAACTTTAGGAAATTTATTCATTCCGAAAGCATAAAATACTTTACTTGACTAGTCAGATGGAGATTTTTCTGTTAATATGAATCCCAGATAATTATTCATCGATGAAAAAGAGAAGTCTATGGTCTGTTTCTCAGCGAGTTCGGGTAGGTGAGAGCCGAATAAACAAAAATAGAGGGCGCACTTTCGAGATGAATCGGCAGCTACCGTTATAGCCTAAGTTGGTCGTTTACGACAATAAGAGTGGTACCGCGGGAATTCTCGTCTCTGATGTATTTTGTACATCAGAGACTTTTTTTTGTGAATTTTGCCATTCGCCTTAGCTGTATAAGTAGAAACGTATGCGAAGTGAGAATCAGATTTATTTTCGGAAAGCGATTGTCTGAATCTCAGAATTGATGGATAAAATAGGGAGGAAATTTGGATGAATAACAAAGAAATCGTCGCACAAGCTGTTTTTGAAGTAGTAAAAGAAAACCTTTCGTTATCAGATGTAGAACGTTTGCTGGAAAATCCTAAATCAGTGGACCATGGAGATGTTGCATTTCCGGCATTTGCTTTAGCGAAAGTATTTCGTAAAGCACCTCAGCAAATCGCTGCAGAATTAGCGGAAAAAATTGATCCAACAGCATTTGAAAAAATTGAAGTCGTGGGTCCATATTTGAACTTTTTCATGAAAAAAGAAGTGATTTCCAGCATGGTTTTAAAACAAATTGCTAAAGAAGAAAATCATTTCGGTGACAGCAGCATTGGAAATGAGGGCAATGTGACGATTGATATGTCTTCGCCAAACATTGCAAAACCAATTTCAATGGGGCACCTGCGCTCAACAGTGATTGGTAATTCAATCAGTCTGATCTTAAGTAAAATAGGTTATCAGCCAATTAAGATTAACCATTTAGGTGATTGGGGAACCCAATTTGGTAAATTGATTGTGGCTTATAAAAAATGGGGATCTGAAGAAAAGGTTAAAGCAGAGCCAATCAACGAACTGTTACGGTTGTATGTGGAATTTCATGAAAAAGCTGAAGAAGAACCAGAACTAAATGATGAAGCACGTGCTTGGTTTAAGAAATTAGAAGAAAATGATTCCGAAGCTTTAGAATTATGGAGATGGTTCCGAAGCGAGTCATTAAATGAGTTCAACAAAATCTATGGTATGTTGGAAATTGATTTTGACTCTTATAATGGGGAAGCTTTCTATAACGATAAGATGGATGAAGTTGTTACAATGCTAGAAGAGAAACATTTGTTACAAACTAATGAAGGAGCTGAAATCGTCGATCTTGAAAAATATGGATTGAACCCTGCATTGATCAAGAAATCTGACGGTGCGACATTATACATTACTCGTGATTTAGCGGCAGCTCTTTATCGTAAGCGCGAGTATAATTTTGTTAAATCTTTGTACGTTGTGGGGAATGAGCAAAGCGGACACTTTAAACAGTTAAAAGCTGTTTTGAAAGAAATGGATTTCGATTGGTCGGACGAAATGATTCACATACCATTTGGTTTGATTACAAAAGATGGTAAGAAACTATCAACACGTAAAGGAAAAATTGTTTTATTGGAAGAAGTTTTGAACGAAGCAAAAGACTCTGCATTCGCTCAAATCCAAGAAAAAAATCCTGATTTACCAAATAAAGAAGAAGTTGCTCATCAAGTTGGCGTCGGAGCAGTAGTCTTCCACGATTTAAAAAATGATCGTTTGAATAATTTTGACTTTAGTTTGGAAGAAGTTGTACGCTTTGAAGGAGAAACTGGTCCTTATGTTCAGTATACACATGCTCGTGCAATGACTATTTTAGAAAAATCAGGCTTTAGTGGTGAAAATGAAACAGATTATGCACTGAATGATGCAGATAGCTGGGAGATCATCAAATTGCTTCAAAGTTATCCTGAGGTCGTGATGCAGGCGGCAGATCAATATGAGCCTTCAGTGATTGCAAAGCATTCGATCAAGTTAGCTCAGGCTTTTAATAAATATTATGCCCACGCGAAAATTTTAGTGGATGATGAGCAGAAAAACGCTCGACTGGCATTGGTTCATGCAGTAACAGTCATCTTAAAAGAAGACTTACGACTGTTAGGTGTTCATGCGCCGAATAAAATGTAAATAAAAACCGGAGAAATCTTCTCCGGTTTTTTTGCTAATTAAAAATGGAAATAGTTGATGGATTTTGTAAAAAAGCAGTAACTGATTGTGCATCTTCAGGTGTTCTTGAAATGATAATAATTGTATCAAAACTCGCCATTGTTGCGACAATCAGGTTGCTTGAAAGGTCATCTAAGACTGAAGCTAACAAGTGGGCGTTGTCGGGTAGAGTACTGACAATGGTCATAAATTGAACGGTATCTACCTTAATAATTACATCGCTAGTCATACGAATCAAACGTTTGATATCATCATCCTCAGAAGGGACTTGTTGCTCTTGAAATATTTCAAAGCGTGGTTTGCCTGATTCGTCAATTGTTTTCACGATTTTCAAATCACGAATATCTCTCGAGATTGTCGCTTGAGTAGCTGATACTTGATACTGCTGTAAGTAATCCATTAATTCATTTTGGTTTCTAATGGGATTGTCTGAAATAATTTGCTTGATTAATTCGTGTCGATCTTTTTTTCGCATAAAAAAACTCCTTATTCCTATGTAGTGAACGGGTTTAAAATCCGTGTGTTTCTCATAGTAAGCGCTCGAAAAGGCCTTACTTTTTTTATACTCATGTTGCTAAGAAAAAATCATAATTATAATTATGCACTCAGTATAGCAGAAAAAGTTTTTTTAAACAGTATTCCTTTACAAATATTAATGTACTGAAAAGCAATAGAAAAGGATTGATTTATTAAAAAGCTTCTTGTATAATAACTAATTGTGTGTAGGAGACTATTCACAAAAATCCACATTCTGACTTGATTTGTAAGGCGGTGCTGCTAGTCAGTTCCTTATAAAGAAGAGAGCAGGAGAGGAAAACAAAAAACCAATTGGAGGAAACACAAATGTCAGTATTGTCTATGAAACAATTACTAGAAGCCGGCGTACATTTTGGTCACCAAACTCGTCGCTGGAACCCAAAAATGAAGAAATACATCTTCACAGAAAGAAACGGAATCTACATCATTGACTTGCAAAAAACAGTCAAATTAGTAGATGCAGCTTACGACTACATGAAAGATGTTGCTGAAGACGGTGGCGTTGCATTGTTCGTAGGTACTAAGAAACAAGCTCAAGAAGCAATCAAAGAAGAAGCTATCCGCGCTGGTCAATACTATGTAAACCATCGTTGGTTAGGTGGAACTTTAACTAACTGGGATACAATCCAAAAACGTATTGCTCGTTTGAAACAAATCAACGCTATGGAACAAGACGGTACTTTCGAAGTATTGCCTAAAAAAGAAGTTGTTGGTTTGAACAAAGAACGCGAACGTTTAGAAAAATTCTTAGGCGGTATCGCTGATATGCCTCGTATTCCAGATGTTATGTATATCGTTGATCCTCGTAAAGAACGTATTGCTGTTCAAGAAGCTCATAAATTGAACATTCCTATCGTTGCTATGGTTGATACAAACTGCGATCCAGATGAAATAGATGTAGTTATCCCTTCAAATGATGATGCTATCCGTGCTGTGAAGTTGATCACTGCAAAAATGGCTGATGCTTTCATCGAAGGCAATCAAGGTGAAGATCAAGTGGCAGAAGAAGACTTCGTAGCTGAAGATGGCGGACAAGCAACTTCAATCGAAGAAATCGTTGATGTAGTGGAAGGCGACAATGCTTCTACTGAATCAGCTGAATAATTTCGTAGCATATGCTGCTTCAAAGTAAATATTTTCCTTTGAAGCAGCTTTTTTAGAAAAATTAAGGAGGCCCTTAAAATGGCAGACGTAACAGCTAAAATGGTAAAAGAACTACGTGACATGACTGGCGTAGGGATGATGGATGCTAAAAGAGCATTAGTAGAAGTAGAAGGCGACATTGAAAAAGCTGTGGACCTTTTACGTGAAAAAGGTATGGCTAAAGCAGCTAAGAAAAATGACCGCATTGCTGCTGAAGGTTTAGCTTCAGTTGCAATTCATGGAAATACTGCTGCAATTGTTGAAGTAAACTCTGAAACAGACTTCGTTTCTAAAAATGAAATGTTCCAAGATCTAGTTAAGGAAATTGCATCATTAGTAGCTGAACATAAGCCAGCTGACATGGATGCAGCAATGAAATTAACTAACGCTAAAGGCGAAACCTTAGAAGCAGCTTTGATTGAAGCGACTCAAGTTATCGGTGAAAGAATCAATTTCCGTCGTTTTGAAGTTGTTGAAAAAGAAGACAATGCAGCATTTGGCGGATACTTGCATATGGGTGGACGTATCGCTGTTTTAGCATTATTAAACGGTACTACTGACGAATCAGTTGCAAAAGATGTTGCAATGCATGTTGCTGCAATTAACCCTCGTTATGTAAACGAAAGCCAAATCCCAGAGTCTGAGTTGGAGCATGAGAAAACTGTTCTTACTGAACAAGCATTAAATGAAGGCAAACCAGCTAATATCGTTGAAAAAATGGTTATTGGACGTTTGAATAAATTTAAAGCAGAAATCGCTTTGGTTGACCAACCATTCGTTAAAGATCCTGATATGACTGTTGAAAAATATGTATCTTCTAAAGGTGCTACAGTTGCAAGCTTTGTTCGTTTTGAAGTTGGCGAAGGTATCGAAAAACGTGAAGATAACTTTGTTGAAGAAGTTATGAGCCAAATTAAAAAATAATTCTGTTTTTAAAACAGTCGGGAACGCACGTGAAAAGTGCGCTCCCTTTTTTTAAGCAAATTCAAATTACGCTCGCTTCAAAGGCAGAGTATGCTAAAATATCAATAGAGTGACAGTGGAGGTATTGAGAGATGAATGAACCAAAGTATAAACGTGTAGTATTGAAACTCAGTGGAGAGGCCCTAGCTGGCGATGAAAAATTTGGTATCAATCCACCAGTGATCCAAGAAATCGTTGAAGAAATCAAAGAAGTACATGATTTAGGTATTGAAATGGCGATTATTGTAGGCGGCGGAAATATTTGGCGCGGACAAATCGGCGCGCAAATGGGGATGGAACGTGCTCAAGCGGATTATATGGGTATGTTAGCAACTGTGATGAATGCTTTGGCATTGCAAGATGCGTTGGAAAATATCGGTGTACCGACGCGTGTCCAAACATCGATTGAAATGCGTCAAATCGCAGAACCATATATTCGTCGCAAAGCGGAGCGTCACCTTGAAAAACGTCGCATCGTTATTTTTGCCGGCGGTACAGGAAATCCTTACTTCTCAACTGATACAACAGCGGCATTAAGAGCGGCAGAAGTAAATGCTGACGTAATCTTGATGGCGAAAAATAATGTTGATGGTGTTTATTCAGCTGATCCGAAACTTGATGAAAATGCAGTGAAATATGAAGAATTGACACATTTAGATGTAATCGCTAAAGGATTACAAGTCATGGACTCAACAGCAAGTTCATTAAGCATGGATAATGACATTCCACTTGTTGTTTTTAATTTGAATGAACCAGGAAATATTAAACGTGTTGTGCTCGGTGAAAATATCGGGACAACTGTTAGGGGGAAATAAAATGGCAGATGTAGTAATGAATGAAGCAAAAGACAAAATGAAGAAGGCTCAAGAGGCTTTGCAGCGTCAATTAGGCCAAATTCGCGCTGGTCGTGCAAATGCAAGCTTGCTTGATCGTATCACAGTTGACTATTACGGTGTACCAACACCTGTTAACCAAATGGCATCGATCACTATCCCAGAAGCGCGTGTATTAATGGTAACACCATTTGATAAAAGCATGATTAATGATGTGGAAAAAGCGATCCTAGCCAGTGATATTGGATTGAATCCAGCTAATGATGGTAATGTGATTCGTTTGGTGATTCCTCAGCTGACAGAAGAACGCCGTAAAGAATTAGCTAAAGAAGTTAAAAAAGAGTCAGAAGGTGCAAAAATTGCTGTTCGTAATATTCGTCGTGATGCGATGGATGATTATAAAAAACAACAAAAAAATGGTGATTTGACAGAGGATGACTTGCGCAACGCTGAAAAAGATATCCAGTCATTGACAGATGACAACATTAAGGCGATCGACTCAATTGTTGCTGAAAAAGAAAAGGAATTGTTAGAAGTTTAAACTGATAGAAAAAACCTGAAGAATATTTCTTTGGGTTTTTTTGCTGCGTTTTGCCTTGGCATGGGCAATTTAAATTCATTGAAAAAGCCTAAAGGTATTTATTTTTCGTAGGAATAACCGCATTTTATTGTTATAATGGCAGATGACTTTTCAAAAGTATTTCTAAATTTGCGATTTTAATAGAGGAGGGAAAAACATGGTGTTGCGTTTTTTTCCACAAAAACAAAAATATACGCCAGAAGCTGCGCAATTCGTTTTTGATCCCGAAGGTGCTGTACCGAAGCATATTGCAATTATTATGGATGGTAACGGCCGCTGGGCACAAAATCGACGGTTACCGAGAATTGCCGGACATAAAGAAGGTATGGAAACAGTTAAAAAAATCACGAAACATGCGAATCGTTTAGGCGTAAAAGTTCTAACATTGTATGCTTTCTCAACAGAAAATTGGAAACGACCCGAAGAGGAAGTTAATTTTTTGATGCAACTGCCAGTAGATTTTTTTGATACTTTTGTACCAGAATTGATTGAAGAAAACGTACAAGTCCATGTAATGGGCTACGAAGAATATTTACCTGCACACACTCAAGATGCCGTGAAGCGCGCAATTGAGCAAACGGCTCAAAACGATGGCTTGGTTTTAAACTTTGCCTTGAATTATGGAAGCCGTGCTGAAATCATCACGGCGATTAAGCAAATGGCTCAAGAGGTCAAAAATGATGAACTTTCCGTTGAATCAATCAATGATGACATCGTTGGTGATCATTTAATGACGGGTTTTCTAACTAAAGAATTGAGAGATCCAGAATTAGTTGTTCGAACGAGCGGAGAAGAACGAATCAGTAATTTCTTGCTGTGGCAATTAGCTTATAGCGAGTTATATTTCACTAAAGCCCTATGGCCGGACTTTGATGGTAACCACTTAGAAGCAGCAATCGCTTCTTTCCAACAAAGAAATCGGCGTTTTGGAGGCTTGAACAAGGAGGATAAGAAATGAGACAACGAGTTATTACCGCAGTTGTTGCTTTAATAATCTTTATTCCGATTCTTTATGTCGGTGGAATCGCGGTAGAACTAGCAGCAGCAATACTAGCTGGGATTGGTGTATATGAGTTGTTCCGCATGAAAGGACTTGCGATTTTGAGTTTTGAGGGAGTGCTTTCGATTTTAGGTGCAGTCTTTTTGGTTTTGCCAGCAGAGCGTTGGATGCCGTTTTTAAGTGGAGATAATAGTAATTTTCTATTATTCTATTTAACTGTAATGATTATTTTAGGATTTTCTGTTGTTTCGAAGAATACCTATACTATTGATGAAGCAGGTTTTCCAATTGTTGCAAGTTTATACGTAGGTGTTGGTTTTCAAAATTTAGTTACAGCCCGAGCTGATGGGTTAGCGATTTTACTGTTTGCGTTCTTTGTAGTTTGGGCAACAGATATTGGTGCTTACATGCTAGGACGCCAAATTGGAAAGCATAAACTGTGGCCAGATATTTCACCAAACAAAACAGTTGAAGGTGCATTAGGCGGTATCGCAAGTGCGGTCATTGTAGCAGTAGTGTTTCTTTTAGTTCAACCCGCAGCATTTCAACATAATCTAGTGACGATGATTATTTTTACGATTATTTTCTCAGTTGTGGGGCAATTTGGAGATTTAGTAGAGTCAGCAATCAAACGACATTATGGGGTGAAAGATTCAGGAAATATTTTACCAGGGCACGGTGGAATTTTAGATCGTTTTGACAGTATGCTGTTCGTCTTTCCTGTAATGCATTTATTGGGTGTATTTTAAAAAGAGCGGAAACGCTCTTTTTATTATCTTACTGGTTTTTTTGAAAAGACGTAGTTAAAGTAAAAGCTTTGAGTTTTACTCAGAGTTTCTTTAAATTTTCTATGAAATGATCAGTAAAGGAATGTTTTTTTTTGAGACTATGATAAACTATCTCTAAGAAACTAGTGAAGGTAGGAAAATTATGCGTACGATTATTACGTTTTTAATCGTTTTTGGTGTTCTTGTAATTGTTCATGAGTTCGGACATTTTTTCTTCGCAAAACGCGCGGGAATTTTAGTCCGAGAATTTTCAATTGGCATGGGACCAAAACTTATAGCTCATATGGGAAAAGATGGTACTACATACACGTTGCGTCTATTACCAATTGGTGGTTATGTGAGAATGGCTGGTTTGGAAGATGAAGAAACTGAATTGAGTCCAGGGATGCCACTGTCAGTTGAGCTGACTTCAGATAATAAAGTTCGTCGGATTAATGTTAGTAAAAAAATTCAATTACCCAACAGTATCCCAATGGAGCTGATCACTGCTGATCTTGTAGATGATTTGGTCATTAAAGGTTATGTAAATGGTGATGAGAGTCAAGAGACAAGTTATAATGTACAGCATGACGCAACAGTGATTGAAGAAAGTGGAACGGAGGTTCGGATTGCTCCGCGGGATGTCCAGTTTCAATCAGCGAAGTTGAGTTCACGTATTTTGACTAATTTTGCTGGACCGATGAATAATTTCATTCTGACAATCATATTGTTTATTGCCCTAGCTTTTTTACAAGGCGGAGTAGCAGATTATGCAACCAATCAAATTGGAACGGTTCAAGCGGATAGCCCGGCAGCAGTAGCAGGACTAAGGGATCACGATGCAATCGTTTCTGTTAATGGGAAGAAAATCTCTACTTGGGACGATCTGACTAATACTGTTACGAAAAAACCAGGCAAAGAATTAAATGTAGTGATTGAACGAGATGGTAAAGAAAAGACAGTGCAGATGACACCGAAAAGTATTAAGAGTAATGGTGAAAAAGTTGGCCAAATTGGTGTGACGCCTTATATGAAGACGAGTTTTAGCGACAAAGTAATCGGCGGTCTGACTCAATCGTGGGATATGGTCACTAGGATTTTTGGAGCGCTAGGCTCGTTGTTCACAGGATTTAGTCTTGATAAGCTTGGCGGGCCTGTAATGATGTATCAGATGTCCGCAGAAGCATCAAGAGCAGGAATCAAAACAGTCATTTATTTGATGGCGTTATTATCAATTAACTTGGGAATTGTTAATTTGTTGCCAATCCCAGCTTTTGATGGCGGGAAAATTTTATTGAATTTCATCGAAGGAGTCCGTGGAAAGCCGCTCGATCCAGACAAAGAAGGTATGATTACCATGATCGGATTTGGTTTTATCATGCTGCTAATGATTTTAGTCACATGGAATGATATCCAGCGTTTCTTCTTTTAAAATGAAAGGATCGAAATTATTTCGATCCTTTTTCTAATGCAATCATAAAAAAAAACAGGTATACTGGAACATACTTGAAAAAGTGAAGGAGATGTCATTTTGTCTAAAAATCGTGAGTTGTTCGAAAGTTTATTACGACAAATTGAATTAGCCGAGACAGAGCAGCAGCATCCGCTGATCCAAGCATCAGAGATCAAAGAAGTCGTTGTTCACGAAAAATCACGCGTGTGGGAATTTTTTATTCAAACACCAGAAATTTTACCGGCGAAATTGTTTTACACGTTTCATCAAAAACTGCAAGTCGCCTTTCGATCTATTGCAAAGGTAAAATTACATATCATGCCGGAAGAGCAGCAATTCGACGAAGAGCTTCTACAAAACTATTGGCAATTAGCCTTGAGTGAACAGGATTGTGATACACCCCTGGTTAAGCAAGTTTTGAGCAAACCGTTGCCAGTTGTCCAAGATAAACGAATTGTATTATTGATCGACAATGAGACCGTTATTCCGTTTTTGAAGCAACAATACTTGCCATTGATTGAAGAAAGCCTGGTTTCATATGGATTTCCACATTTGCGGATTGATCCAGAGGTAGATAAAGAGCAGGCTGACAAAAAATTACAAGAGTTTGAAGTACGCAAACAAGCCCAAGCACAAGCTATGCAGGAGCAAGCAGCTGCTAGCTTAGCGCAATATGAATCAAAGAAAAAGGAACAGAAAGAAAATGCGGCTCATTTTGACGGGCCGATACAAATGGGACGGAATATTCCCGCTGATGAAGCTGTTACACCAATGGGAAATATTATTGAAGAGGAACGGCGCATTACAATTGAAGGATTTATTTTTGATAAAGAAGTCCGCGAGTTACGTTCAAAGCGTAAAATCTTGATCTTAAAAATGACCGACTATACTTCTTCGTTTGTAGTAAAAAAATTCTCTAACGGTGAAAAAGACGAAGCTATTTTTGAAGCAATTGCTAATAATAGCTGGATTCGTGTTCGAGGTAGCGTACAAGAAGATACTTTCATGCGTGACCTTGTTATGAATGCACAAGATATTCAAGAAGTTAAGCATCCAGAACGTCAAGATACAGCAACTGAAAAGCGTTCGGAATTGCATTTGCATACCAATATGAGTACGATGGACGCGATTAACAGTGCCAGCGAGCTGGTTGCTCAGGCTGGAAAATGGGGACATCGAGCAATAGCAATCACTGATCACGGCGGTGCACAATCTTTTCCAGAAGCTCATGCGGCTGGAAAGAAAGCTGGAGTGAAGATTCTTTATGGCGTTGAAGCAAATGTCGTTTCCGATGGTGTTCCAATTGCGTATAATGATACCCATGAATCTTTAACAGATGCGACTTATGTTGTATTTGACGTGGAAACTACCGGTCTTTCAGCTGTTTATGATACGATCATTGAATTGGCGGCAGTTAAGATGCATAAAGGAAATGTTATTGATACTTTTGAAGAATTTATCGATCCAGGTCATCCGTTGTCAGAAACGACAATCAACTTAACTGGGATTACTGATGAGATGGTACGAGGGTCAAAACCAGAAAAAGAAGTTATGGAATTATTTGAAAAATTCTGTGAAGGTTCAATATTAGTTGCCCATAATGCTACATTTGATATTGGTTTTATCAATACGACATATGTTCGTCATGATATGCCAGAAACACCCAATCCAGTTATTGATACCCTAGAATTGGCGCGCTTCTTGTATCCTGAGTTTAAGCGGTTTGGTTTAGGTGTTTTAACTAAAAAGTTCGGTGTTAATCTAGAGCAACATCACCGAGCGGTATATGATGCTGAAGCTACGGGCCATTTAGCATGGATATTTGTTAAAGAGGCCATTGAGAAACATGATATGAATTATCATGATCAATTGAACGATCATGTTGGTGAAGGGGATTCTTATAAACGAGCACGACCATTTCATGCAACGATTTTGGCAAAAAATCAGGCTGGTTTAAAGGATTTATTTAAGTTGATTTCAATGTCTAATATCGATTTTTTCGAACGAGTGCCACGGATTCCACGTTCACAGCTAAATAAATTGCGTGAAAATCTATTGGTTGGATCTGCGTGTTCCCAAGGTGAAATTTTTGAAGCAATGATGCAAAAGGGTGTTGAAGAAGCAAAAAATCGTGCGGGATTTTATGATTACATTGAAGTAATGCCCAAGGCAGTTTACGCTCCTCTCATTGAACAAGAACTAGTGAAGAACGAGTCGGATTTAGAAGATATTTTGCGAAATTTGATTCAGATTGGTAAGGATCTAAACAAAGCAGTTGTAGCTACTGGAGATGTCCATTATTTGAACAAGGAAGATGCGATTTATCGCAAGATTTTGATCAGTTCAATGGGTGGCGCAAATCCCTTGAATCGCCATAGCTTACCAGATGTGCATTTTCGAACGACGGACGAAATGCTACAGGCCTTTAGTTTCTTAGGACCTGAACTGGCAAAAGAGGTTGTTATTGAGGGGCCAAATGCAGTGGTGGATAGTTGTGAAGAAATTATTCCTGTCAAAGATGATTTATACACACCAAAAATTCCTGGTTCAGAAGAAGAGATTAAAAAATTGAGTTATGATCGCGCTCGTGAGTTATACGGCTATCCATTGCCAGAAATCATAGAAAAGCGTTTGGAAAAAGAATTGACTTCGATTATTGGAAATGGATTTTCTGTTATCTATTTAATCTCACAAAAGTTAGTTCACAAGAGTAATGCTGATGGTTATTTGGTAGGATCGCGTGGTTCGGTAGGATCAAGTTTTGTTGCTACTATGACAGGTATTACAGAAGTAAATCCTTTACCTCCACATTATTATTGCCCAGAATGTCAATATTCAGAGTTTTTCGAAGATGGCTCTTACGGGTCGGGATTTGATTTACCAGAAAAAGCTTGTCCAAAATGCGGGGCACGATTGAATAAAGATGGACATGATATTCCTTTTGAAACTTTCTTAGGTTTCCATGGGGATAAGGTTCCCGATATCGATTTGAACTTTTCTGGAGATTATCAGGCAGAAGCTCATAACTATACAAAGGTACTGTTTGGGGAGGATTACGTTTACCGAGCAGGTACGATCGGTACGGTAGCTGACAAAACGGCGTACGGATTTGTTAAAGGATATGAACGAGATCATAATTTGCATTTTCGAAATGCCGAAATTGATCGATTAGCTAAAGGAGCGACTGGTGTTAAACGGACAACAGGTCAACATCCAGGCGGAATCATTGTTATTCCTGATTATATGGATGTTTATGATTTCACGCCGATCCAGTATCCAGCAGACGATCAAAATTCTGAGTGGAAAACGACGCACTTTGATTTTCATTCGATTCATGATAACGTATTGAAACTCGATATACTGGGACATGATGATCCAACCGTGATTCGAATGTTGCAAGAATTATCAGGTATTGATCCTAAAACGATCCCAACAGATGATCCAGAAGTAATGAAAATTTTTGCTGGTCCGCAAGTGCTAGGTGTCGAAGCAGAGCAGATTTATTCTAAAACAGGGACATTAGGTATTCCTGAATTTGGGACTCGATTTGTTCGAGGAATGTTAGAAGAGACTGGTCCGACAACATTTGCCGAATTACTTCAAATTTCAGGTTTATCTCATGGTACCGATGTATGGTTAGGAAATGCGGAAGAACTAATTAGTCGTGGAGAAGCCAATTTGGCCGAGGTTATCGGTTGTCGGGATGATATAATGGTCTACTTAATTCATGCAGGCTTAGACAGTGGAATGGCCTTCAAAATTATGGAAACTGTACGTAAAGGTCAATGGAATAAAATTGATGATGATTTACGCGAGACTTATTTAACGGCTATGAAAGAGAATAATGTTCCAGACTGGTACATCGATTCGTGTTCAAAAATCAAGTATATGTTCCCCAAAGCCCATGCGGCAGCTTATGTGTTGATGGCGTTGCGGGTTGCTTACTTTAAAGTTTATTTTCCAATTCTTTATTATTGTGCTTATTTTTCCGTCCGAGCAGATGATTTTGACTTGGTTGCAATGGCGAAAGGCAAAGATGCAGTCAAGGCGGCAATGAAGGCTATAACGGATAAAGGAATGGATGCATCAACAAAGGAAAAAAATCAATTAACTGTCTTGGAATTATGTAATGAGATGCTAGAACGTGACTTCCATTTTGGCATGATCGATTTATACAAATCAGATGCTCAAGATTTCGTAATTGATGGAGATACCCTGATCGCACCTTTCCGTGCTGTACCAGGACTCGGTTTAAACGTGGCTAAACAAATCGTTGATGCACGCAAAGACGGTATTTTTTTATCGAAAGAAGATTTGGCTTCTCGTGGTAAAGTATCGAAGACCTTGATTGAGTATATGGATACTCATGGTGTTTTAAAAGATTTACCTGATGAAAATCAACTTTCATTGTTTGATATGTAAAGAAAAAGATAAATTCAGCTTTAAAATGAAAGAAAATTCCATTATGAAAATGATGCGGTTGAATTTTCAGTAGATTTGTGCTAATATAACAATGTAATCATAGACAGATGGTGAGTGAGCGGATTTTTCGCTCACTCTTTTTAATGGGATAAAGGAGGCTGGCAGTTTGAGCAGTGTAGTCGAAACAGTGACTGACTTAGTAACACCAATTTTAGATGAGCAGAATTTTGAACTAGTCGAGGTAGAATTCCTAAAAGAAGGCAAAAGTTGGTTTTTAAGAGTATTTATTGATAAAGAAGGCGGTATCGATATTGAAGAGTGTGCCTTTGTCAGTGAAAAACTTAGTGATAAGTTGGATTCGATCGATCCAGATCCGATTCCGCAAGCATATTTCCTTGAAGTTTCATCACCAGGGGCTGAACGTCCATTGAAAAAAGAAGAGGACTATCAAAAAGCAATTGGACAATACATCAATGTTTCGTTATATCAAAATATTGATGGAGAAAAGCAATATCAAGGCTTTTTGAAAGAGCTAACCGAGGACGAATTGACATTGACAGTCAAAGTGAAGACACGCACTAAGGATATGGTCTTTGATCGTAAAAATATCGCGAAAGCTCGTTTTGCGATCGAATTTTAATTAGTAAAAAACCAAGCCTATTTTTTCTTAGTAAATTGATATATGTATTGAAAACAAGACCTATTTTACTCTGAGAAATAGATTCGTTAATATGAAATAGGAGGAAAATAAAAATGAGTAAAGAAATGCTGAACGCGTTGGATACTCTAGAAGCAGAAAAAGGTATTTCGAAAGAAATCGTGATCGAAGCGTTAGAGGCGGCATTAGTCTCTGCTTATAAACGTCATTATGGACAATCACAAAATGTTGAAGTGGAATTCAACGAAAAAAAAGGAGATATTCATGTCTATGCTGTGAAGGAAGTAACCGAAGAAGTTATGGACTCGCAGTTAGAAGTTTCATTAAAAGAAGCGATGAATATCAATCCAGCCTATGAGATTGGCGATACGATTCGTTTTGAAGTAACGCCAAAAGATTTCGGTCGAATTGCTGCTCAAACGGCAAAGCAAGTCATCTTGCAACGTGTACGTGAAGCAGAACGTAGTATCATCTATAATGAATACAGTGCTTACGAAAAAGATATCATGCAAGGCGTGGTAGAGCGTCAAGATAATCGCTATATCTATGTTAATTTAGGAAAAATTGAAGCGGTCCTTTCAAAACAAGACCAGATGCCCAATGAATACTACAAACCCCATGACCGCATTAAAGTTTATGTTTCTAGGGTAGAAAACACGTCGAAGGGCCCTCAAGTTTTTGTAAGCCGCAGTCATCCTGATTTATTGCGCCGCTTATTCGAACAAGAAATTCCTGAAGTCTATGATGGTATTGTTGAAATTGTTAGTATTGCTCGCGAAGCTGGTGATCGTGCAAAAGTCGCCGTTCGTTCGACAGACCCTAATATTGATCCGGTCGGAACTTGTGTTGGTCCAAAGGGACAGCGAGTACAGGCCATTGTTAATGAATTAAAGGGCGAAAATATGGATATTGTTGAATGGGATGAGGATCCGGCAGTATTTATTGCGAACTCTTTGAATCCGGCACAAGTTGAAGATGTTATCTTCGATATTGACAATCCAAAAGTTTGTACGGTAGTAGTACCTGATTACCAATTATCGTTGGCGATCGGGAAACGTGGACAAAATGCCCGTTTAGCTGCAAAGCTAACTGCGCACAAAATCGACATCAAATCTGAATCTGACATGGAAGAATTCTACGCTAACTATGATGAACCTGAAGTTGAAGAGAGTGAACCAATTGTCGATGAAGAGATTGCAGAACAAGCACCAGAAGCGATAGAAGAAGTTGAAAGTAGCACTTCTAATCCAGAAGAATAGTTAATATAGGAGGACTGCAAATGAAAAAGAGAAAAGTTCCTTTGCGCAAATCGGTTGTTTCCGGTGAAATGTTCCCTAAAAAAGAGTTAATTCGCATTGCTAAATCAAAAGAAGGCGAAGTTTCAATTGACCCTTCAGGAAAGAAGCCAGGACGCGGTGCATATGTTGCGTTGGAGCCGGCGGAAGTTGAAGAAGCGTGGAAAAAACGTATTTTAGACCGTACGTTGGACATTGAATTAACGGATGATTTTTATCAAGAACTACTTGATTATGTGAAGCACCAAAAAGCCAGAAAAGAGCTCTTTGGCAATGAATAAACAGAAGGCCTTGAACATGTTGGGCCTTGCAATGCGTGCAGGCAAACTGATCACAGGGGAAGAAATGACGATTAACGAGATTCGCAGGAATAAAGTGAAACTTGTAATTGTTACTACTGATGCGAGTGAAAATACACAGAAAAAAGTATCAGATAAAAGTAAGTACTATCAGACGACATATTTTATCGAATTTACTCAAGGAGAGATTTTAGGCGCAATTGGCAAACCTCGGAAAGTTATCGGGGTATTAGACCAAGGCTTCGCCAACAAAATTATGACGTTAATAAAAGGTTAGGAAGGTGATTGCATGGGAAATAAACGAGTGTACGAATTTGCCAAAGAAGTGAATCAATCGAGTAAGGATGTTGTAGAGAAAGCACATGCTTTAGGGATTGATGTAAAAAATCATATGGGTTCATTATCAGGAGACGATGAATCAAAATTGAAACAAGCTTTTTCTAGCAAGCCGCAAATGAATACTCAAGCAAAACCATCAGCTAACCAGCACGAAAAACCAAAATTCCATGGAAAGAGCTCGAAGAACAACCCAAATTTCCAGAATAGAAAAGGAAATAAAGACTTGACACAAAACAATAGACAGAACAACTCAGCGAACGCAAACCGTTCAAATCAAGGACAACGTCCAACACAAGGAAATACTAATAATACACAACGCCCAGCACAAGGTGGAGCAAATAATGCGCAACGCCAAAACCAGGGTCAACGCCCAGCACAAGGCGGAGTAAATAATGCACAGCGCCAAAATCAAGGTCAACGCCCGGCACAAGGTGCTGCAAATAATGCACAACGCCAAAACCAGGGTCAACGCCCAGCACAAGGCGGAGCAAATAATACACAACGCCAAAATCAGGGTCAACGCCCGGCACAAGGTGCTGCAAATAATGCACAACGCCAAAACCAAGGTCAACGCCCAACACAAGGCGGAACAAATAATACACAACGCCAAAATCAGGGTCAACGCCCGACACAAGGCGGAACAAATAATACGCAACGCCAAAACCAGGGTCAACGCCCGGCACAAGGTGCTGCAAATAGCGCACAGCGTCCAGCACAAAGCGGTACGAACAATGCGCAACGCTCGAACCAAAGCGGCTCAACAAATCAAAATGGTAACCAAAGTCGCAATAAAAATAATTATGGTAATCAAAACCGCAACAATAGTTACGGTGGTAACCAAAATCGCAATAAAAATCGTTTTAACAAAAAAGGTAAAAAAGGGAAGCAACAACAGAGCAATAAACCAGCAGTGCCACCACGTAAGTTCCGTGAGTTGCCAGAAATTTTGGAATATACAGAAGGCATGAATGTGGCAGATATTGCAAAGAAAATCTATCGTGAACCAGCTGAAATCATCAAAAAGCTGTTTATGATGGGGGTTATGGTCAATCAAAACCAACCATTAGATAAAGATACGATTGAGCTATTGGCAACTGATTATGGTATTGAACCGCAAGAGAAAGTTACAATTGACATTGCTGATATTGATCGGTTCTTCGATGGCGAAGACGTAAACGAAGAAAAGTTGGTGTCTCGTCCTCCAGTAGTAACGATCATGGGTCACGTAGACCATGGTAAAACAACTTTATTAGACACCTTGCGTCATTCGCGTGTGACGAGTGGTGAAGCAGGCGGAATTACGCAGCATATTGGTGCATATCAAATTGATATTGATGGCAAGCCAATTACGTTCTTAGATACACCCGGACATGCGGCTTTCACAAGTATGCGTGCGCGTGGCGCAAGTATCACGGATATCACAATCTTAGTCGTAGCGGCTGATGATGGTGTAATGCCTCAAACAATTGAAGCAATCAATCATGCGAAAGCGGCGAAAGTACCAATTATCGTAGCGGTTAATAAAATCGACAAACCAGGTGCTAACCCGCAACATGTAATGCAAGAGTTAAGTGAATATGAATTAATCCCTGAAGCATGGGGCGGAGACACAATCTTTGTAGAGATTTCAGCCAAATTCAATCAAAATATTGATGAATTATTAGAAATGATTCTATTGGTAGCTGAAGTGGAGGATTTGAAAGCAGATCCGACTCAACGCGCGATTGGTACTGTAATCGAAGCTCGTTTAGACAAAGGGAAAGGTCCAGTTGCTACATTGCTAGTTCAACAAGGAACAATGAATGTAGGAGACCCAATTGTTGTTGGGAACACATATGGTCGTGTTCGTGTAATGACGAATGATATTGGTCGTCGTGATAAAACAGCTGGTCCAGCAACTCCAGTAGAAATCACAGGATTAAATGATGTACCTCAAGCGGGTGATCGTTTTGCGACATTCGAAGACGAAAAGACCGCTCGTGCTGCTGGTGAAGAGCGCGCGAAACGCGCAGTGCTTGAGCATCGTAGTGCCAGTGCCCGTGTAACATTAGACAACTTATTTGAATCTCTTAAAGAGGGCGAATTAAAGGAAGTTAATGTCATTATCAAGGCAGACGTGCAAGGTTCTGCTGAAGCATTAGCTGCATCATTGAAAAAAATCGATGTTGAAGGCGTTCGTGTGAAGATCGTCCATTCAGCTGTAGGTGCTATCAATGAAAGTGATGTTACTCTAGCCGCAGCAAGTAATGCGATCATTATTGGCTTTAATGTTCGACCTACACCACAAGCAAAACAACAGGCTGCAAACGAAGAAGTTGATATTCGTTTACATCGTATTATTTATAAAGCTATCGAAGAAATCGAAACAGCAATGAAAGGTATGCTTGATCCTGAGTACGAAGAAAAAATCACAGGTCAAATGACTGTACGTGAAACATATAAAGTTTCTAAAGTTGGTACAATCGCTGGATGTTATGTTAATGAAGGCTCTATCCAACGTGATAGCGGAGTACGGATCATTCGTGATGGCATCGTTATTCTTGAAGGAAAGCTTGCCAGCTTGAAACGCTTTAAAGATGATGTAAAAGAAGTTAAAATGGGCTACGAATGTGGAGCAATGATCGAAAACTTTAATGATATCAAAGTTGACGATGTAATCGAAGGCTTCATTATGCAAGAAATCAAACAAAAATAATTGTTGGTTCCGCTATGACTTATATAGTGCGTAGCGGGACTAACAAATGAATGATATGAACAAGGAGGCAGTCGTTATGCCAAATTATCGCGATCGTCGTCTCGCTCAAGAGATTTTAAAAGAAGTCAATGACATCTTGCGAAGAAAAGTTCGTGATCCGCGGGTACAGGACGTAAACATCACTGATGTTCATGTTACAGGCGACTTGCAGCAAGCGACGATTTATTATAGCTTATTATCTGATAAAGCTTCAGAAAAAGAAAAAGCACAAGAAGGATTGAACAAGGCAAGTGGCTTAGTTCGTCGTGAGTTAGGACAGGCCTTATCAATCTACAAAACTCCGGAATTGTTTTTTGAATTAGATGAATCAGTTGAATATGGTTCTAAGATTGATCAAATGATCCGGGACTTAAATAAAGAATAAATTTGTTAGAACCTGATTTTTTTTCGGGTTCTTTTTTGCATTATTGGACAAATCCTGTTAAAGTGTATGCAGTTTGTAATTAATCCTTTTGCTGGATATTTTTCAAGGAGGCAAAGTCTAAAATGACTACGGAATTTGAGGAACGGATGAAGGCTCTCCATAAAGAGTTTGAGAACTTGAGCCCAGAAGAGCGTAAAGCCGTTAAACAAAAAATAAAGAGAATCAATGTCTTAACTTCTCGTAAATTAGAACGAATGAAACATGATTTGCTGCGCATGGAAACAAAGCGTGCCCAGCTTTCATTAGATGGTGAATCAAAAGAACTATCTGAATTGGAAGATCGGATTATCAGTAAAAAAAGAGAGTTCTTAAAATTATTATTTAAAGCAAAAGAGAATTGTTCCAAGAGGTGAGTGAATGGGCTTAATTGAGATTATTATCATTTTAGCCATTGCCATTACCTTATCGAATGTTTTAGCAAAAGTTTTCCCATCATTTCCAATATTTATGATCCAAATCATTCTCGGAATTGTTCTTGGTTTTACTGAAGTTGGAAGTTCGATCCATTTTGAGCCAGAAGTATTTCTTGTAATGATTATTGCGCCCTTATTATTTCGTGAGGGTGAGACCGCAGATATACCATCGATTCTGAAGCATTTTGGTTTGATTTTGCTTCTAGCCTTTGGTGGTGTGATTTTTACGCTATTTGGCCTGGGTTTTGTTTTGCATAGTATTTTACCAGCGATTCCAATTGCAGCTTGTTTAGCGTTTGGTGCTTCTTTAGGGCCAACGGATGCTGTAGCAGTCAGTTCATTGGCAAAACGGTTAAATATTCCTGAATCAGTGATGCACGTCTTAGAAGGTGAAGGACTCATCAATGATGCAACTGGTGTCACGGCCTTCCAGTTTGCTGTAGCTGCTCTATTGACAGGACAATTTTCTGCCGCGGATGCCTCAATTTCCTTATTGGAATCAAGTATTGTAGGCGTATTGGTTGGTCTAGTAATTATATGGATCAAAAATGAGATCATAAAGATTATTGAACGAATTTCTGCCCAAGATGTATCTGCTTATTTGCTGATCGAGCTGATATTGCCGTTTGTGGCGTATTTTATTGCTGAATTGTTTCATGCTTCAGGGATTATTGCAGCGGTGGTAACTGGTGTTTTACAAGCTACTGGCTTTCGTCGAGTGAATTTGTTTGAAGCACAGCTTTCCAATGTAACTGAAAGCTCTTGGAGCACGATTAGCTTTATGCTGAATGCATTGGTGTTCATCTTTTTAGGAATTGAGCTATCTCAAGTCTTTTCACCTGTTTGGAATAGTCGAAATTATTCTAATACTCATCTATTAGGCATTGTATTATTACTCACGGCTCTTTTATTTGTTTTACGTTTTATGTTTGTCAGTGGTTTTTACATTGTTACCCAAGGATGGAAGCGAAGTCATGAGCAGCTGAGAGATCGACTATTGTTGACCTTCGGCGGTGTTAAAGGAACCGTCAGTATTGCAACCATTTTTATCTTACCAACAACGATTAATGGACTGGAGTTTCCTGAACGATCCCTGTTGCTGTTTATCACAGCCTGTGTAACCTTTTTGACACTGATTATCGGGATGATCCTCTTGCCGATACTATCTGAAGGAGAGGTTGTTCCACCAACTGATCCGAAGCTAATGTTGATTCTGCGTGAAGTAATTAGTGAGCTTTATGAAGATTTAGATAATAAAAAACTTAGCGAAAAAGAGCGGTTTGCGCTGCTTGCTGTTATTGCGAATTATCAAGGGCGTGTCCAGATGATCTTCAATAATTCTATGCCAGAAAGTGCACAACAGGAATTTCAAGAAATTCAAGCATTAATAATCTCGGTTGAACGTGATGGATTAGATGAAAGCTTTAGACGTCATCAAATTGACTCAGGTGCTTATCGTTTGTATTCGCGTTTTATTTCAAATGTATCTGAATCCGTGACGAAACAAATGTTGTCGTTACTTAGTTTTTGGTTGATTTTTGTTCGCCGTATTATCCGTGTTATTATGCATCCAAAAATGTTTTGGCAACGCCGGCAGAAGCGCAAAGAGACTGTAGACAATGAAGATATTTCGTCACTTAGAAAGATATTTATTCGTAACAGTGAAGCGATACTAGATAGTTTGGAAAATCTGCGTGATGTTTATGATGAAGATTTGATTGATTTCTTTATTGATGAACGAAAAAATTTGATGCACCAGGTTAGTGGACACGGGCTATTTGGAACGTATTTGATTCAGCAAGATCCAATCTATGCCAAAGAATTGATTCGTGGATTTTATTTGGAAAGAAAAATCATAGATAAGTATGAAGTGAATGAAGAAGTTTCTAACTTCGCGGCCAATAATTATCGCCATCAAGTGAATCAATTAGAATCGTATGCAATGCGACAGCCATCAGATCCAAGTATTTCCTTTGTGATTAGTCGGCAACGTCAAAAGAAAAAAGCGAAAGAAAAGAATTACTAAAATCGCCATTTACAATTGGCGTTTTTTTTTACGCTCTTTTTTTGGTTCCAAGAATTTTTATAAAAAGTATCATTGAGTCCTCAGCGTTGACTTGCCATTTCTCAGAAGAGCTATGCTATAATGGGAACGTTGATTATAAAATGAAATGAGGAAACAGCGATGGACGGTATTTTACCGTTATGGAAAGAGCGCGGTATGACGAGTCATGACTGTGTATTCAAATTAAGAAAAATTTTACAAACTAAAAAAGTTGGTCATGGTGGAACGCTAGACCCTGATGTGGATGGTGTATTGCCGATCTGTATTGGAAAAGGCACTAAAGTGATCGAATACTTACAGGACAGCGGAAAAATTTACGAGGGTGAAATCACGTTAGGTTTTTCTACAACAACAGAGGACCGTAGCGGCGAAGTTGTAGAGCATAAGGCGGTAGATTCACCATTAACAATAGAAGAAATTGATCAGATGATGGCGGCATTTATTGGGACTATCAAACAAGTGCCTCCGATGTATTCAGCTGTCAAAGTAAATGGTAAACGTCTATATGAGTATGCGCGAGCGGGTCAAACGGTTGACCGACCAGAGCGTGAAGCAGTGATTGAGAGCTTTCAGCGAACAACTGCTCCTGTTTATAGCAAAGAGAATAGAACACAGAGTTGGCGTTTTCAAGTTACCTGTGGAAAAGGGACTTATGTTCGAACTTTGGCAGTGGATCTAGGAGAGAAACTCGGATATCCTGCTCATATGTCGGATTTGACGCGCCTAGCAAGCGGCGGATTTTCGGTTGGTCAAGCTGTTACTTTAGCTCAGATCAGTGAGCTGATGGAAAAAAATCAGATTGATCAGGCGTTACAGCCAATTGAAGAAGCGATGAAGGAATTTCCACGGATCGATTTAACAGATAGTGATTGGCAAAAAGTCAAGAATGGACAGCTTTTGCCATTGAAGATTTTTGGGATCAAGAAAATGCCGGGAGAGTTGATTGCTTTCTTCTACAAAAATCAATTAGTTAGTCTCTATGGATTACATCCCGAAAAAAATTGGCTCTTGAAGCCTAGTAAAGTCATTCGAAATGAACTCAGTTGCGAAGGAAAATAAGTCATTAATAGGAATCAGGAGGTATAGCAGATGGAAATTATAAAATTACGTCATCCTTATAAACCAGAAGAAATTCCTGTAGGAGATTGTGTTTTAGTTTTAGGCTTTTTTGATGGTGTTCATCGCGGACACCAAGAAGTTATCAATACTGGTAAAAAGATAGCGCAAGAAAAAAATTTGAAATTGGCCGTCATGACTTTTAATCAGCATCCTGCAGTAGTATTTCAACAAGTGCAAAGTAAGCCAATTAAATATCTTTCAACCTTGAGACAAAAGGAAGAACGAATGGCAGAATTGGGTGTGGAACTTTTATATGAAGTTGCCTTCACATCGTCATTTGCTGCACTGAATCCGCAAGATTTTGTTGATCAGTATATCGTCGGCTTGCATGCCAAGGTTGCGGTCTCAGGTTTCGATTATAATTTTGGAAAGGATCAGGCAGCAGATGCTAAATATCTTCCTAAATATGGGAAGGATCGTTTTGAAGTGGTAATCGTTGCTAAAAAGACGGAAGAATTTGAAACTGAAAAAATCAGTTCTTCACGAATCCGCCGTTTATTGTCAGAGGGCCGATTAGAGGAAGCGAACCATTTGTTGGGGTATATTTATGAGATTAGCGGTACCGTTATTCATGGTGAGGCTCGTGGAAGAAGTTTAGGCTATCCCACTGCAAATATTCAGGTACCTGATGACATGAAGTTACCAAAAGAAGGGGTCTATGTTAATCAAATCAAGGTTGGTGATGAGTGGTATCCAGCAATGGGGTCGATTGGACATAATGATACGTTTGGCTCAAATCGGATGCTGACAGTTGAGATCAATATTCTAGATTTCAATCAACAGATTTATGGTGAGAAGGTCAGTGTACGTTGGTATCATATGTTGCGTGGACAAGTAGCATTTGAATCGGTGGAGGGCTTAATTAAACAGCTTGAAGCGGATGAGCAGGCTACGAGAGCTTATTTTGATCATTTGTAGGACATTCAGAAATGGATGTCTTTTTTTAGCTTTGTTTTAAACCATCGACAAAGCAGAGAGCCCAGCTCTTTGTTATCATAAAATTAAAAGGAGTTTTTAGCATGGAAGACAGTTGGTATATTCGGCCTTATGAAAAAACAGATGAAGAGACACTATTTGCAATGATGGAAAAAGAAGCCGATTGGAGCGGGTATTGCTTTGGTGAGGGAAGAAGAAAGTATGAGCTCGCCTTGGAAACATCCCTAACATATTTGCTTTTTGAGGACAAAAAAATATGTGGATATGCTCGTTGTCGAGAAGACGATGGCTTTGGTATTTATATTTATGATCTTTTGGTGGATACAAATTGTCGCGGGAAAAATTATGGCCGCTATTTGATGGAACAAGCCTGTAAGGATTTTCCTAAGCAGACTGTTTATGTAATGAGTGATGTTGATCCTTATTATGAAAAGCAAGGGTATCAAAAAGAAGGAACAATTTTTATTGTGCAGCCGCAATAATTTTTATCGTTGACTCTCCCTTAACAGGAGACAGTATTCTGTTAATGAAAGGGGAGAAACAAAGTGAAGACAGCTATCGAAGCAAAACAATTAACAAAAGAAATTGGCGGAAATAAGATCGTCAATCAACTATCCTTCACCGTTAATAAAGGTGAAGTTTTTGGTCTGTTGGGACCAAATGGTGCGGGGAAAACAACGACAATTGAAACACTTTTAGGTGTCAAACGACCTGATCAAGGTTCTGCTGAGATCCTTGGAATGAATCCACGGAAACAGCGACGAGAGATTTTTGAACGTGTCGGAGTCCAACTGCAATCATCTAGTTATCAGAATAATATTCGTGTGGGAGAATTGTGTCGAGAACTGTCTAGTTTATACCAACAGCCTCGAGACTATCGAGAATTATTGAGTTTATTCAAGTTAGAGAGGTTTGAAACACAGTTTGTTGAGAAACTTTCCGGTGGTGAGAAGCAAAAGCTTTCTATTGTACTAGCATTGATTCCAGATCCGGAAATCATTTTTTTGGACGAATTGACGACTGGATTGGATACTGAGGCACGTAGAAATGTTTGGCAAACATTGCTCGAATTGAAGGAGACAAAAATAACAATCTTTTTAACAACTCATTTCATGGAAGAAGCAGAAATTCTTTGCGATCGCCTCCTTCTCATTAAGCGCGGAAATCTTGTAGTTGAAGGAACAGTTCCAGAACTGCTGGCAGAGAGTTCACAGAATAATTTGGAGGATGCTTATCTTTGGTATGTTGGGGGGGCTGAGAATGAATAAAGTACTTAATTTAGCAAAAGTTGAAGGGAAATTAGCGATTCGTTCTATTGATGGTATTCTTTTTGGGATCGGAATGCCGCTGGGTATTCTATTATTGACTACTATGATTGCTGGAAATAAACAGGCTGGCAGTGCGGCTTACACATTTTTAGACAGCAGTTTCAGTTCTCTGCTTGTCGTTGGAATCTGTGCAACAGCATTCATGGGTATTCCGCTGACAATTTGTGATTATCGCGATAAAAAAATACTCAAACACTTTTTCGTGACACCAGCTTCGCCTGGACATTTGATCGCTACTCAGGTATTGGTTGCTATGGTCACAGCAATAATTTCTGCGGGGCTGGTAGTATTCGTTTCGGTAGTATTTCTTGATTATCGGATGCAGGGAAGTTGGGGCTTATTGATTGCGAGTTATTTTTTGGTTATGATTGCAATGTATAGTTTAGGTCTATTGATCGCCAGTCTATGTAAGAATATTAAGATTGCCAATTTAGTTTGTAGTTTGGTCTATTTTCCAATGCTCTTTCTATCGGGGGCCGTGATTCCGTTTGAACTTTTTCCTGAAGGAATGCAAAAAGTTGCCGGCATTCTTCCATTGACGCAGGGTGTTCAATTATTAAAAAGTGTTAGTCTAAACCAGCCAGTAGGGAATCCGCAATTTGTGCTAGTTCTTTTGAGCGTAATCACGCTTTTAGGATTCGGCCTAGCTGCGAAGCTATTTCGTTGGGAATAGAAAAGAGGAGGATTTAATGGAACAGGAGTGTGAAAAAATCGAAGAAAAACTTTATCGGATCGGTATGTTTTCTAAGATGAATCAAGTAACAATCAAAACGTTACGTTATTATGATGAAGTGGGGCTGCTGCGCCCCCGCTTCATCGATCCTGACAATGGCTATCGCTATTACAGTTCAAGTCAATTGGAGCCGTTGCATCGTCTCTTAGCTCTTCGAGGTATTGGCTATAGTATTGAAGAAATCAAACAGGTGCAAGACGGTGTGAGCGAGCAACGCATCCTGCAGCGGAAGAAACAACAATTAATGAAAGAAATTTCTGAACGCATGTCGATGCTATCGCAAATTGAAGGATACTTGCAACAGGAGGAAGAAAATTATCACATGGTAGTTAAGAAATTGCCAGGTGCAATCGTAGCCTCGATGCGAAAAACGGTTCCAAATTTTGATGCACTATTCTCAACGATTCCAGAGATGGGAGCGCTGATGGAAAGAGCAGGATGTGTTTGTGCTGTGCCGGAATACTGTTTCAATATTTATCATGACAATGAATACAAGGAAGAAAATATCGATATTGAAGTTTGCGAAGCTGTGACTGAATTAAAAGAGAATATTGGGGATCTCAAATTCAAACATATCGCCGAAGTTCCAGAGGCGGTTTGTACGATGCATAAGGGGCCTTACAAGGGAATTCCTAAAGCTTACGCAGCAGCAATTAGATTTGTTGAAAACAATGGTTACGAGATCATTGATTCCGCTCGTGAAAACTATATTGATGGAATTTGGAATAAAGAGCATCAAGATGATTGGTTAACAGAAATTCAAATTCCAGTTAAAAAAATATAAGATCAAAAGAAATCTTTGGGAAAAAGATTTCTTTTTTTGTGATTAATTGAAGAATAATGACAAAAAGTAATTGTTTGGTTGAATTGGTTGTGATACGCTAGACGCAGCATTAATGAAAACGCTCTATCATTATAATAGAAAGAAGGAAAGAAAATGGCAAAAGAACGTTTCGTTCGAGTATATTCTCAAGGAAAATTGGACGCAATCATGATATTTGTGGATCGTGAAACAGGTGTGAATTATGTGTTCAACAAGGTTGGCTATGCTGGAGGATTAACACCATTATTGGATAAGGACGGCAAACCAGTGATTACATCAATCGAGGAATTGGATAAAAAATAAAGAGCATTAGCCAACAAGTGCGCACAACACTCTTATGCTAAACTTTTAGTATGTAGACAAAGGATATCAGTTCGACAATAATCAAGAAATAGGATGCTTAGAACAATGATAGGCTTTCTCTAAAAGTCGATCTGATACCAAGTCTACATGGAGTTTTTTTGAATTTTGAACAGGGAGTGAAAAAAATGCATGCTTGGGAAGCTATTCAAAAATCGGTAGACTATGTTGAAGAGCACATTAAAGAAGAATTAGCGATTGAAGAATTGGCGCAGGTATCCTATCTGTCGCTTTATTATTTTCAAAAATTATTTAGCCGCTTGATTGGGAAAACGGTGAATGAGTACATTAAGGCCAGACGAGTGGCGAACGCGAAGCCATTATTGCGCTCGACTGATCAAAGAATCGCCGATATCGCTTTTGAATATGGCTTTAACAGTCATGAGACCTTCACCAAGGCCTTTAAGGAAATTTATGGAGTTACTCCTGAAGCCTATCGGAAAAGTAAACTACTGTTAACGGATTTTTTAAAACCAGACTTATCGATTTACTACACGTTGGTAGATGAGGGCGTGCCTCTGATGGTGGACGATATGGTGTTAGAAGTCAATCAGCTCACGATCAAGGAAACAGAATACTATACAGGTGTGTCGAAGCAAATTGATTCTAGTGAGATGAATGGAGTTGGTGTTAATACTCTAATTGACTTATGGGATGAATTTCATGAAAAGAAAGAGACCATTCCTAATTTGTTAAAAGAGGGGGTAGCAATTGATTATTTTACAACCGCTGAGACACCTGGAAAAGTCCTATACTTTGTAGGAGGCTCATCTGATGATAGTCAGGTAGAGGGCTTCAAACAAATTAAGCTAGATCCAGGAGCGTTCTATGTCTGCACCTTTGAAGCAGAGAATTTCACTTATTTAGTAGAAGACGCTCTGTATAAAGCGAATAATTATTTCTTTGAAACGTGGCTTAAAAGACATGGAGTCGAAATGGAGAATATGGCCCATTTTTTGATCCAAAAATATGTGAATGTAACTGATGACCCTAAAATAGAAATATGGATCAAGCCGATCAAATAATTGTAAACTATAAGTGAAAAAACTTCGGATCAATGAGCTGATCCGAAGTTTTTTGTTAATCCCTTTATTCATCTTTATCAATAGAGATGTCCGCCTCTTTATGCAGTGCATAGCCCCAAAAAATCCCCGTCAGTTGTGTGATCAGAAAAAGCGCAATCAACGGGATAGCAGCCGTAAAGGGGGATGAAGAATGATACAGATTTATCAAAGGACTTTTAATAATGATCAAAAAGCAACTTAATACTATATTAAGGATGTTTCCAATGATTAGTAAGGAAATCTGTCGTGTCATCTTGGCATAAAAACCAATAATTACCGTAAGAATTAAAAAAAGAAAAATTCCTATGATTGAATCGAAGAGGTAGTCAATCGCTAAAGAAAGATGGACATAGGGAATCAGATAAAAAATAAAAGGTAATTGCAGGATTCGTTTCTTACTCAGCGCAGTGACCTCCTTAAAATTTTTCTATGGTTATTTTATGACTGATAAATGGTCAAATCAATACAAAAGTAAAAAATACGTTGGATAATGAAAGTTCTTTTATGCTGCTATCAACAAAACATTAACTGTTTAGAACTAAATTTTTTCTTATTGACGCCAATTTTACTAATTTAAAAAAGAAAAAGTAAAAACCGATTTTTTATGGATTTTAGGATAAAAGAGGAAAACAAATGTAAAACATTAGAGATATTCTGAAAAAAATGCGATAGCAAAGCAAATATGAACAGAATATTTTTTCTTTACTATCTGAGAGATTGTGATAATATGATTAGAAATGGAGGGGTTATATGAATAAATTGCAAGATCGTTTTAACAAAAATGTGTATGAAATCGCCGTCTCACTGATTCGTCAATTTGACGAAAAGGTCTCTGGGATTCCTAATATGCTGAAGCTGACATTAGGCGAGCCGGATTTTAATACCCCTGAGCACGTCAAGGAAGCAGGTCAGCAGGCGATAAAAGATAATTTCAGTCATTATACTGGTATGTCTGGTTTGATGGATGTTCGAGAAGCAGCGAGCCGTTTTTTATCTGAAAAATATACAGTGAACTATGAACCGACAAACGAGGTTTTGGTAACTGTAGGCGCAACTGAAGCATTGTCAGCCAGCTTGTTGTCTATCTTAGAAGCTGGGGACAAGGTATTGCTTCCAGCACCAACTTATCCAGGATACGAACCATTGATTCTACTTGCAGGTGCTGAGCCTGTTTACATCGATACACGGGAAACTGGCTTTGTTTTAACACCAGAGCAAATCGATCAGGCGATGGCAGAGCATGGGGAGAAGGTCAAGGCAATCATTATCACCTCGCCTTCAAATCCAACGGGTGTGGCGTACAATGAGAAAGAGGTTTCCGCGTTAAGCCAGACATTGAAAAAGTATCCGATTTTTGTGATCAGCGACGAAATTTATAGTGAACTTAATTATGAGACAAAGCACGTTTCATTTGGAAAATATTTACGTGAACAGACCATTTTAATTAATGGACTGTCTAAATCTCATGCGATGACTGGCTGGCGTATTGGCTTTATTTTTGCACCAGCGGAATTGACTCAGCAGATTATCAAGGTTCACCAATATTTGGTAACAGCGGCCTCAACTATTTCACAAAAGGCTGCGGTTCGAGCGTTGGTACAAGGGATTTCTGATGCTGAAATAATGCGAGAAGAGTATCGTGAACGGCGCGATTTTGTTTATCAAGCGATGACCAAATTGGGATTTGAAGTGGCTCGTCCGTCAGGCGCATTTTATATCTTTGCTAAAATTCCAGCAGATCAAATACAGGATTCAATGGCCTTTTGTATTGAGTTAGCTGAAAAAAATCAATTAGCAATTATTCCAGGGATTGCCTTTGGTCCTGAAGGTGAAGGGTATGTTCGAATAAGTTATGCGGCTTCGATGGAAAATTTAGTTGAAGCCATGAATCGTCTAGCAGCATATATAAAAAAATAAATAGAAACGATCAAATCCTTTTCGATTTGATCGTTTCTATTTTACTTATTTAAATAGTTGAACAGACCGCTGATCGTTTTGTCAGTTAAGCTGATTTCTTTACCATCGACAATAGCTTTTACTACATGATAATAATCAGGCAGATCTGGGACTTCCTTTAATTGCGCTGCTATAAAATCGTTAGCACTAGCATACTCTTTTTCTTTTTCAGAATTGTTCAATTCATAGGTAATCTCTAGCATCTCTATTCGCTTCTCTCACTTAAAATTTTCATTGCATAGGTATTATACAATAAAACTAATAAAAAGTAAGTTATTTCGTCTTTACCAAACATTTACAGTTCTTTACCGATCATTTACATGCATTCAACAAGATATTTACGTTCCATTGTTAAAGTAACGATGTACTAAAAATAAGAGATGTGACATGAAGCATTGAGTCGATTTCTTAAAAAGGAATGCATTATCTATTATAAGGAGTGTACATGAATGAAGAAAATTATTTTAGCATTAGCATTTTCAGGGATTATACTAGCGGGCTGCAGCGATGGGGGCGCAACAAAGGACTCTAGCTCAGCTAAAGAGGATACAGCAAAAATTACTGCCGTTGGTTCAACAGCCTTACAGCCGTTAGTCGATGCTGCTCAAGAAAGCTATACACAAGAGCATCCCAACGTTCAGATCTCTGTTCAAGGCGGCGGTAGTGGAACAGGGTTGAGTCAAGTTGAGAGCGGCTCGGTAGAAATCGGTAATTCAGATGTTTTCGCTGAAGAAAAGGATGGCGTGGATGCTGACAAATTAGTTGATCACAAAGTTGCAGTAGTCGGTTTTGTTCCAGTCGTTAATAAGGATGTTGGCGTGAAAGATGTTACTAAACAGCAATTAATCGATATCTTTACAGGAAAGATTAAAAATTGGAATGAGCTTGGTGGAAAAGACGAAGCCATTCAAGTTGTAAACCGTGCTTCAGGTAGTGGAACTCGTGCAACTTTTGAGAAATGGGGACTAGACGGAAAAGAACCAATTCAGTCACAGGAACAGGATTCATCGGGTACGGTGAAAAAAATCGTGGCGCAAACTCCAGGAGCGATCAGCTACCTTGCTTTATCTTATGTGGATGACAGTCTGCAAGCATTGCAATTAGATGGTGTAACAGCTAACGACAAAAATATTACTACGAATAAATGGCCAATCTGGTCCTATGAACATATGTATACGAACGGTAAGCCAGAAAAAGCGCTAGCAGACTTCTTGAAATATATGACAAGTGATGAAATACAATCAGGACCGGTAAAAGAATTGGGCTACTTGCCAATTACTTCAATGAAGGTAGAACGATCTGTTGACGGTACAGTGAAATAACCATTTTTGCAAAAGTGAGCAAAATGACGTAACAGCTTCCCCAAAAATGAAAAAGGATCGCGGAAAAATCTCCGCGGTCCTTATTTGTTTGGTAATTTAAGAGTAAAAGTCGAGCCGAGTTTCGGATGACTTTCCACTGTGACTGTTCCTCCAAGAATCTCGCTGTACTCCTTGACGATAGCAAGTCCTAGTCCAGTACCGCCCGAGTGTCGAGCACGAGCCTTGTCTACGCGATAGAAGCGTTCGAAGATACGTTTTTGATCGTCTTTTGACATCCCGATTCCGTGATCAGTGACAGTGAATTCTAATTGGTCATTTAGTCGATAGCTTAATTCAATCAAACTATTCTCAGGAGAATATTGAATCGAATTCTCTAAAAGGTTTTTAACGATTGGTTGGAAAAAGGTCAAACGGGTTTGATAGAAACAATTCTCCGCACCATCGATTGTAACTGTGATTTGTTTACTCTTTAGTAAATGCTCATACAACTCTATTTGCTGATGGAGAAAATAGTTCAGTTCGATCGTTTGCCGGTCCTCAGCTAAATCATTGCTATCCTTTGAAAGTTCAATAATGTCTTGAATCAATCGCTGCAACCGTTTGGCATCATTTTGCATGATAGTCAAAAATTCTTCAGTCAAGTCAGGATCATCTTTAGCACCATCTAACAAGGTTTCAGTAAATCCTAATAAGGACGTTACCGGTGTTTTTAATTCATGAGAGACATTTCCAACAAAATCACGTTGAATTTTTTCTAATCGGCGAACGTGGGTCAGATCATAGACGGTCCCCATAATTTGATCACCTTTGATTTCATTCTCGAGATAACGTAAACGAATATCCAAATTCATCGAACTAGGGAGTTTTGTTGAAATTTCTTGATGTACCTGATTTTTATCCACCAATACTTGTTGAATTAATTGAATAAACTTGTTATCCTCAATAACCTGCCAATAGTAGTGTTGACTGGCACCGCCAATTTGCAATAATTCTTCCATTGCCGGATTGATCATAGTAAATCGTCCTTCGGTATCGATAATGAAGACGCCGATTGTCAACTCGTGAAAAAGCGTTGAAAATTGTTCTTCTGTCGATGTGTAAGCAGCATAGGTTTCATTCAACTGTTCGCTGATTTGATTGACTGCGACATAGAGCTCTTGCCATTGCGGCGAATTTTGCATGACATAGTTACTTTTTTCAGGCTCTTTCAACATTCGTTGTAAGACGGGAAGGACTGTTTCAATTGGGCGATTTCGTTGATAGATCAAATAACAGATAATTAAATAAATGAAGACATAAAATAAAAATAAGATAATAAAAATCGTTCGTTGAAAGTTTCGTGTTTTTGGTTGAAAAGCCGAGGTCCTTTTTGCCACGCGTAAGATACCTACTGTAGCATCTTTCGTTCGGATCGGTTGTGCCGTATAAAGCAACTCGGCTTTTAGCGTTGTGCTATGGCGAACAGACGAGCCAACATCGTTGCTGTTTAAAACAATTTTTACCTCCGGGCGATTCTCCCGACTACCTGAAAGATTCGGTTCTGTACTATCAAAAATAATTTTGCCTTTCGCATCTAACAGTGTGATCCGATCATTCGCTTCTTTAGAAAAACTCTCAATTACCTCTCGATTACTGGTTGAATCCAGCTGATTCAAATCTAGTCGATGGATTATAAGCTCGCCATTACTGGTCAAGAATTCTTCCTGCTGTTCCAATAATTCCTTAGTGTAGAAATGGTTTGCTAATTTCCAACTGCCTAAAAAGAGCAGGCAGATAAGGAGAAAGGGAATAAGGTAGTCTAAGTGTTTACGTTTCATTGGGCGGGCACCTGAAATTTATAGCCAAAGCCTCGAACAGTCTGTAAATATTGTGGATGCTTTGGATCAACTTCAATTTTTTCTCGTAAATGTGAAACGTGCACATCTACGATTCGACTTTGACCAGAAAAATCGTATTGCCAAATGCGATCAAGCAGGGTATCACGATCGATTACACGTTCTTTACGTTTCATGAAGTAAACGAGTAATTCAAATTCTTTCGGTGTCAATTCGATTTTTTCTCCTCGAACGGTCACTTGATAATTAGAAAGATCTGCCTTGATTTCGCCTGCTGTCAGAAATTCGTGTTCAATAACTTCCTGACGTGGTTCCACTCTTCGGAAGATTGCCTTCATTCTGGCTAGTACTTCCCGAGGTGAAAATGGTTTAGTTAAGTAATCATCGGCACCAATCTCCAACCCTAAAATACGATCGATAGCATCGTCCTTAGCTGTGAGCATTAGAATAGGTGTGTCGACTTTTTCTTGCCGTAATTTTTTGGCGATTTCTAAACCGTCCATCGATGGCAGCATTACATCTAAAATAATGAAATCAAATTTTTCATTCAAGGCCAGCTCATAGCCTTCTTTACCATCTTCAGCAGTAGTGACAGCGTAACCTTCTTTTTCTAAATTAAAACTTAGCAACTTTACGATCGAAAGCTCATCGTCAACGACTAATACACGTTTCATAAGGGTCTCCTTTTTTAAGAACTTTTCATTTGTGAAAGACTATTTCCATACCTGAATAAATGGTATAATGGGAAAGCAGTTTTGTCACCTATTTTCTATTAATTTGATGGGAGAAATAATGATGCTGGGAATTAGTGCTTGTCTAGGCGGTGTATTTTGTCGCTATGATGGCGGATCGAATGAGATCACGGCGCTGAAAAAGTTAGTTGAAGCGGGTCAAGCAATCATGATTTGTCCAGAAGTCTTAGGTGGTTTGCCAACACCTCGGCATCCTGCAGAGATACAAGGCGGCGATGGCTTTGATGTGTGGCAGGGACAGGCACGGGTTTTGGATAATGAGGGAAATGATTTAACTGAAGCTTTTAAACAAGGTGCGATCAAAGCATACGAAGAATTACAGAAATTGCAGATCACAGGCTTGATTCTAAAAGAAAAAAGTCCATCCTGCGGCAGCAGCTTGGTCTATGATGGCAGCTTCTCAGGTATGCGAATTAAAGGAGCAGGGGTAGCAACAGCCTATTTTATTCAGCAAGGTCTACTTGTTTATTCTGAGGAAAATTGGCTAGAAATGAGGATGACGTAATGGAAATCGAAAAGACAAATCGTATGAATGCGTTGTTTGAATTTTATGCAACGCTGTTAACGGAAAAGCAAATGAACTATATGGAGCTGTACTATGCTGATGATTTTTCTTTAGGGGAAATTGCCGAGGAATATCAGGTGAGTCGTCAGGCAGTTTATGATAATATCAAAAGAACAGAAAAAATATTGGAAGATTATGAGCGTAAGCTGCATCTGTTCTCTGATTATATTGTGCGAGAAGAGCAGTTGGATAAATTGGCACTTTATGTGACCGAGCATTATCCTAAAGATGAGTTTTTAGCCGAAACAATTACTGGCTTACAAGATTTAGATGAATAGAAAGGAAAATAAGCAATGGCATTTGAAAGTTTAACGCAGCGCCTGCAAGCTGCGATGGGGAAGTTACGGAAAAAGGGAAAAGTTACTGAATCAGATATTACCGAAATGATGCGAGAAATTCGTCTGGCATTGTTAGAAGCCGATGTTAACTTGCAAGTTGTGAAGCAGTTTACCAAAGAAGTGCGTACGCGTGCATTGGGTGTGGAAGTTTTAGAAAGCTTGACGCCCGCACAACAAATTGTAAAAATTGTTGATGAAGAATTAACCAAAACGTTAGGATCAGAAGCGGTAGGTATCGAAAAATCACCAAAAATCCCAACGGTTATCATGATGGCTGGTTTGCAAGGGGCAGGTAAGACAACCTTTGCTGGGAAGCTTGCGAATCAATTGATCAAAAATGAAAAAGCTCGTCCATTAATGATCGCAGGTGACGTATATCGTCCGGCAGCTATTGATCAATTAAAAGTTTTAGGTCAACAACTGAATGTTCCAGTCTTTGATATGGGGACAGATGTTAGTCCGGTAGAGATTGTCCGCCAAGGGATGGAACAAGCCCGCGAAAATAAAAACGACTATGTCTTGATTGATACGGCTGGTCGCTTGCATATTGATGAAGCTTTGATGGATGAGTTAAAACAAATCAAAGAAATTGCGCAACCAAATGAAATTCTTTTAGTCGTTGACGCGATGACTGGTCAGGATGCTGTCAATGTTGCACAAAGTTTCAACGAACAGCTGGGAATTACTGGGGTAGTCATCACTAAATTAGATGGTGATACTCGTGGTGGTGCGGCGCTATCGATTCGTGCTGTAACAGGTGCGCCAATCAAATTTATCGGTTCAGGTGAGAAGTTAACGGACCTTGAAGTTTTCCATCCAGATCGAATGTCCAGCCGAATCCTAGGTATGGGAGATATGCTGACTCTGATCGAGAAGGCTCAGCAAGATTATGATGAGAAAAAGGCTGAAGAGCTTGCTCGTAAGATGAAGGAAAACAGCTTTGACTTCAATGACTTCATTGAGCAATTGGATCAAGTAATGGGCATGGGGCCAATCGAAGACCTACTGAAAATGATTCCTGGTATGAGTCAAATGCCTGGTATTGAAAATGTCAAGGTTGATCCAAAGGACGTCGAGCGTAAGAAAGCAATGGTTTTTTCAATGACGCCAGCTGAACGAGAAAACCCAGATTTGTTAAATCCAAGTCGTCGTCGCCGTATTGCGGCAGGTTCTGGAAACTCTGTGGTTGAAGTTAATCGTATGATTAAGCAATTTAAAGAATCCCGCAAAATGATGCAGCAAATGAGCAAAGGCAGCATGCCTGCCGGAATGGATCAAATGTTTGGTTCTGGTATCAAAGGGAAAATGGGCAAGATGGCTATGAATCGTATGGTCAAGAAGAGTAAGAAAAAGAAGAAGAAACGGAAATAAGAGAATAGCAATAGCGTCTGTCTCAAAAACTGAGACGGACGCTATTTTTGTCAGTTGCATTTTTGCCGTTTGTTTAAACGAGAGATGAATCGGTCATTTTATACTAAATCACTGATATGTGTAGAATGCATTATTATACGAACGATGATTGCTCTCTTTAAAAAAAGGGCTCCTTATTAAGATACTAGCCGTAGGAAGTATCGCCAGTGATAAAGGAAGAAAACACCAGTGAGACTTAAAAATAGATAGATTTGTGGTTCTTGTCTAGGAAAAACTTGAATTTCTTTAGGAGCTCTGTGAATGATTTTCTTACTGAGCTTCCAAAGGAAAAAACCAATAAACGCACCAAGCGTATTCATAAGCAAATCATCAATATCAGTTGCTCGCCGATTAAAAAGCTGAAGAAACTCAATCATCAATGAAAATTCACAGCCTAGCAACACTACAAAGCCTAACCTGCGACACTGCTTCCAGATCAACGGCAATAAAAATCCTAATGGAGTGAACATGATAATATTAAGAACATTCAGCATCCCAACACCAGTTTGGAAGGGGGAAAGATTAATTTCTTCAGGGCGAATCAAATCTGGGTAGCTGAGAATATCTTCAAGGGTTCCAACACCAGTAACATTTATAACTAAATAAAGATAGAATAAAAAGATCCAGCGCCAAACCATCGAAGAAATAAAAATGGTTTCTTCTTTTCTTTTTAATACGAAGGCTTGATAGATCAAACAAGGTAAAAAGATACAAGCGATAAGATAAAGTCTGAATAGAATATCTAGGATCATCAAAGAATTACCCCAATTTTTGGTTTAGTTTATTGAATGCACCCGAAAGAACTTTGAAAAATTTTCGGGAAAAGATTAAGATTGCACAGACACAACCGACTATTAAAGTGATAACAACGTTTGTCAGGATAGGATCGCTGATAGACACGTCAACCTGTTCATAATTCTTCTTGCTAAAAAAGTAAAGCCAAGGATCAAAGAAACTAGTATTAAGAATAAATGAGGTAAAAATTGTCATTATCCCCCAAATCGGCCAACGGGATTCTTTGTGCAGTAGATAGGCATTATCGTTTTCCAGCGAGATGGTCTGATATTTTTTGAATATCCAAAATATAAGCAGTGAACTGAGTAAAATAAATAGTACATTCATCCACCAATGTCCCCCCATTTTCCCTACTGAGTAAACAAACAAAGTTTCAGAGAATTGTTTATGCGAGATTTGTTTTGCTGCATAGATGATATTTCCCATACTGTAAGCACTATTTGGAAAAGAAAGCATCATCCACCAATATACTGCCCAAGTTAAAGGACCGAAAACAGTATTTCCAACCATTGCTCCAATAAAGGCGCTGCTGGAAAACATGAAGAATAGCAAACAAAAGTTGCTAACGACGGAAGTTATTAGTTGTCCTAGAGTTGCATTCATATATGGCGCAGGAATTATTGTATGAATCAAAATGGCATAAAGTGATTGTCCAACTAGGAGCGAAATCAGAAGTGGTAACGCGATATATAAAATTTTTTTCTTAAACAAATCTTTTCTTGAAATTCCTAATGAGAATAAAAATTGATTGAATCCAGTTTTTTGATCAATAAAAAAGAGCAAAAAACCAGTTAAGGGAATAAAGAATAATAGAAATGCTTCAGACCTATAAGAGAAATTTGAAGCATAAGGAAACTTGTTTGAATAGTTGGATGCTTTTGAAAGTATTTCAAAAGTGACTCCTTCCTGTGTATAGAAAGAACCAGGTGAGCCAATACCATAAAATGTAAGTTTTCTTTGACGATAATCCCTATAAGAAGTAAATGGCATTTCTTTCATTTTTTCGTTATCCCATGAGGTCAGACTTTCTTTGTGCACTTCATAGAATTCCTTATCATTCGGATCACTATAAGCATTTTCCCACTGATTATTTTGGATTATAACATTGAAGAGGCATGATCCAATTATTAGAATACATGCAGCAATCAAAACTTTCTTATAGCGTTCTAAATAAATTGATCGGATCATTTCAAATGCCCCTTTCTGGATGACTTCAAATTTGCCTCGAAAATATCTTCCAAGGTTAAAGGTAGTTCTTCATAAACAAGCGGTTCAAATCCTTTAATTGCCGTTTCAAGTTCTTCTGAAAAGTTCTCAAAAACGACAGTAACGACACGCCCTTGAAAATCGAGCATTTTAGAATTTTCTTTTACTATAGCTGGAACCTTTTTTGTTTTGAATACAAGCTGAAGTTTTTTGGCCTTTTCACGCATTTCTTCTAAACGATAATCTTTGATGATTGCTTGATTTTTTAAAAGCAGGACACGATCTACCAAACTCTCTAATTCGGCTAAATTATGTGAGGCGATCATAGCGGTTCTTGAATATTCGACAAGATGTTCCATTAGTAAACCGATCACTTCCTTTTTAATAATGACATCTAATCCATCGAAAGGCTCATCCAATAATAAATATTGTGCATTCGAACAGATTGCTAGAATGATTTGAAATAGAGCTTGTTCTCCCTTTGATAATTGTCGATAATTTTGAATTAATGAAAAATTATGCTTTTTCACTAATTCAACAAACAGTGCTTGATCAAACTTTGGATAAGCTAATTGATAAAATTTGCCGATTTTTTGAATAGAATATGTCCGTAAAAAATTTTCTTTTTCATCAATAAAAAAGATTTCTTGTTTAACAGCTGGATGTTCAAACACCGATTCTTGATCAATTAGAATATCGCCCTCATCAGGCAAATAGTGCCCAGCAAGTATTCGGAATAAGGTAGTTTTCCCCGAACCGTTTCGACCAACAAGACCAACAATTTCATTATCATTTAATGTGAACTCAATATCTTTTAGGACAGAGAGCTGATCGATTGTTTTTGCTAAATTTTTGACAATCAAGATGACTGACCTCCTAATTTTTTTTCTGCCTCTTGTATCCATTGCAGTAATTCTTCTTGCGTGACTTGTAAATGATGTGCTTCAATAACTAATTCATTTAGCGTATTTTTCAGTTCTTGAACACGAATTTCGTCTCGAGGTAATTCCTCAATTGCACGAACAAAGGTACCTTTCCCTTTGACAGTGACTAAAACTTTCTCTGCTTCAAGTACTTTATAGGCCTTACTTATGGTATTTGGGTTCATCAATAACTGCTTGGCCATCTCTCTGACTGATGGGATTTTGTCTCCCGGCTGCAGAATCCCATGTAAAATATCCTCTTTGATTCCTAATACTAGCTGCTCGTAGTAAGCTCGACTACTATTTTTATCGATTCGAACCATATCGTCACCACCTTATTAGGTTGTTCGTGTGTACTAGTATACATAGTACACTTAGTTTAAGCAATGACTTTTTTTCGATTTCTGATATACTGGAGGGGAGCGTATGTTCGTTTTTTGAAACTGAGATTAGGAGTGATGAAGATGTATCGTTGTCAATGGTCAGGGAGTAATGAGAATATGCAAGTCTATCATGATACGGTGTGGGGTGTTCCGGAATATGATGATCAACGCCTGTTTAGAAAGCTAGTTTTAGATATGAATCAAGCAGGATTAAGTTGGCAAACTATTTTGAATAAGATGGATAATTTTGATCAGGCGTATGAACAATTTGAGATTGAGAAGGTTGCCAGTTTTGATGAAGCAAAAATAGAAGAGTTAATGCTGGATGCTGGAATCATTCGCAATCGTCGCAAAATCGAAGCTGCAATCATCAATGCACAGAAAATTCTAGAGATGCAGGCAGCGGGGTTAAGTTTTTCTGATTATTTATGGGGCTTCACCAATCATCAAGTCATTGATAATAAAATAGGCGCCATTTCAGAGGTGCCTGCTAAAACTGAACTATCAGACAAAATTGCTAAAGATTTAAAGAAACGTGGGTTTAAGTTTGTTGGTAGTACAACGATCTATGCTTTTTTACAAGCTGTTGGAATCGTTAACGATCATGAAATGGCGTGCTTTCGTCACGAAGAAGTGAAAACGTATTGATTTTTACTTTAAGCAATCTTCTTGAATACTTTTCTACAGTTGATAAAATTAAGCAATAAAGGAAAGAGGTGGACTCAGTGGCAAGAGCCGTTTTTTATGGAGCAATCAGCTTAGATGGTTATTTGGCGGATAAAGAGGATCGATTAGAATGGTTATATCGTCAAGAAGGTGGAGAACTTGTTCCTTATGATGAGTTTTATCAAATGATTGATTATACGATGATGGGCAGACGAACCTATGAAGCCGTTAAGCGGGATGCAGAGCTTGAAGACATTTATCCAGAAAAAGAAAACTATGTATTCAGCCGTTCGGGTATAGAGGTTGATGAGAACCTTCATGTTGTCGCGAAAGATCCAGTTGAGTTTATTAAAGAGCTTCCTGCAAATAAAACTGTTTGGGTAGTCGGCGGAGGAGCCCTTTTGAAGCCAGTGATTGAAGCAGGGCTGATTGAAGAATGGTGGATACAAATTGTACCAATTTTATTAGGAGAGGGTGTTCCTTTATTTTTACCTCAAACCAATCAACAAAAATTACAGCTGTTAGAAACAGAACAGTTTGGGCAGTTTGCTCAGTTGCATTTAAAAAAATAAAAAAGCCAGATTTCTGGCTTTTTTTAATACTCATTAATATCTATTTCGCTAGCTGCGGCTTCAAATTTTGCTTGGCAGGGTAGTAACTGTTTTTTCTTATTCGGAAAAGTTTGATCAAAATCTTCTAAACCTTCAAGATTCGGGTACATTCCTTCAGAAAAATAGATTTTACCATGAATCTTATCAAGAGCTCCAGCCTTCAATGGCAAAGCCATAATTCCTGTATAAAATTTCCCATCAGGCATAGAAATATTGTATTTTTTGGTACCGACAAATCCATAAGGATGATAGTGATAAGTAAAACCGCTAATCACGATTGCTTCATAGTCTAGACGTTTCGCCTCAGCAATAGAATGCTGGATCAACATTCGTCCATAGCCTTGTCGATGATACTTGGGGTGAATGCTAACGGGACCAAAGGAAATAATAGGATATTCAGTTCCATTGTAATCGATAATCATTGCTTTACTGTAAAAGATACTACCGATGATTTTTCCATCCAATTCGATGACGAATGTTAATTCTGGAATAAAATCAGGGTGTTTGCGGAGAGTGTGTGCGAGGTAATGTTCTTCAGCACCAGGCACATATAAATTCCAGAAAGCCTCTCTTGTAATTTCCTCAACTTGGCGATAATCTTGTTCTTCTTCAAGTCTAATAGTAATGGACAAATAATCCCTCCCAGATAGTTTATTAACAAGTATATCACAGTTTTTTTCTTAAAAGAGGGGCTGATCCAACAAGAAACATTCGTTAGAACCACCAATTTCTTATCAAATAAAAAAGGCAAACGAACATTTACTATCGAAATCAATAGCTATATGATCGTTTGCTCTCGTTTTGTTAAGTATTTTTCAAAAGACTTTTGAATCAGTTAATTCAAAGCTTATTAGACTATTTCACTAATTTGTTGAAGAATTCAACGTATTTATCAGTAATCATCTTAAAGAAGTCCACTGTACCGTCGGCAATGTGTCCATCATTGTCGACTAAGTTCATGATGCCGCCAATATAAGCTTCAGGTTGTTGTAAAGTTGGAACGTCTAAGAATACTAATGATTGACGCAAAGCATGGTTTGCACCAAAGCCACCAGGGCCGCCAGGTGATACGGTTACTACTAAACCTGGTTTTCCACCCCAAACACTGCTTCCCATAGGACGAGAACCAACGTCTAATGCATTTTTCAATGCAGCTGGAACAGAACGATTATACTCAGGCGTTACGAAGAACAAGCCGTCGACTTCGCTAACGTCCTTACGAAAACGAGACCAAGCTTCAGGAACGGAGCCCTCAACTTCAAGGTCTTCATTGTAAAATGGAAGATCTCCGATTTCGATAAATTTTGCTTCGAATCCTTCAGGTAATAATTCTGCAAATTTTTTTGCAACGATTTTGTTGTAAGAGTCTTTTCTTAAGCTTCCCACTAAGATACCAATTGTCTTTGTCATAATAATTCCTCCTAATCTGAAATAACATTACGTTTGTTATTCGATGTATTAATCTTACAAAAAATAAGTAAAAGGTGCAAAAGATATGCTTACGAAGAAAAATCAAGCTGTAAAGAAAAAACTCTTTACAGCTAACTCAAAGCGTGTTAGACTACATCTTGTGATTAATTATATGGAGGTGTAGTTATACAATGGCAGTTAAAATTCGCTTGAAACGTATGGGTTCTAAAAAGAAACCTTTCTACCGTATCGTTGTTGCTGATTCTCGTTCTCCTCGTGATGGACGTTTTATCGAAACTGTGGGTACTTACAATCCTTTGAAAGACCCTGCAGAAGTCGTATTAAAAGAAGAAGATGTTTTAAACTGGTTACAAAAAGGTGCACAACCTTCTGATACAGTTCGTAACATTCTTTCTAAAGAAGGCATCATGCAAAAACACCACGACGCTAAATTCGCTAAGAAATAAGGTGATCAATTATGCAAGATTTAACTAACCTTGTGTTGACCATTGTCCACCCTTTGGTGACAAAACCTGAAGAAGTGAAATTAGAGATCGAAGAGTCTAACGATTTCTTAGAGTACAACTTAACTGTTGCACCTGAAGATATCGGTAGAATTATCGGAAAACAAGGCCGAGTGGCAAAGGCGATCCGTACGATCGTTTATAGTGTTCGGACAAATGGACCGAAAAAAGTTCGTCTTAACATCGTGGATGGTAAATAAAGTAAAGCACTCGAGTCAGTTTGATTCGAGTGTTTTTTCGTTAAAAATACGGTAAACTATGGTTGGAGGTGTTTCATCATGAAAAAATATTTGTTACTGTTTAGTGCATTGTTTGTTTTGACGGCCTGCAATACGGGAAATAATGATTCAAAAGATAACACCACGAAGTCGACCGCAGCAGCTACTGAGAAAACCGACTCGAAAACAAGCGTGTCTGCTTCAGATAAAAGCTCAACCAAGTCGAATTCAGATACTTCAGATTCGAAGACACAAGCGAGTTCCACAAAGACAGATTCGACTCACGGCAACCATGCTATGTCAGCAATGGATGAATTGAAAGCCAACTATCCAAATGACAAGTTTCCTGATCCTGCAACTATCAGCGGAGGGAAGCAAATTGGTATCACTGCTTCTGAGGAGCAAGGGGTATTGAAGGTCAATTATTATGTTGTGAATGAAGATACACCTTATAATGATCCAGTGCTAACTAATCAAACGCCAGTGGCTCAATTTCAACGCCAAGTGTTTGACTCAAAGGAAACAGCTCAAAATAAAGTCGGACAAACTTATGATCCAAATGGTCAGCAAGTTGATCTAGGACACAGTATTACTGGTTACCGCAGTGCTGGGGCTGGCTCTAGCTTCATCATGTGGAAAGAAGGCAATTGGAGTTTAGCTGTACAGGCTAACAATCTTGAACAAGAAGATCCTATTCCATTAGCAAAACAAGCTGTTGAGTATCTGGAAACAGCTTTCTTACCAGCACCTAGAGACGCAGGACAAATTTCTTTACGTGTAGCGACAGGTGATCTTCAATCAAATAGCGTAGTTTGGCAAGAAAACAAAATCGTCTATACCATTATGAATGATGATTCGATGAGCAGCTTAAAAATGGCTGTTTCAATGGCAAAATAGAAGAAATAGAAAGAGGAAAATTCGTGACTAATTACTATAAAGTTGGAAAGATCGTCAATACTCACGGGATTCGTGGTGAAGTACGCGTGATTTCTACTACTGATTTTACGGAAGAACGCTATCGAGTCGGAGAAGAACTTTTCTTGTTCCGGGATAAACAAGATGTTCTTCCTTTGACGATTGCGAGTTATCGCAGACATAAAAACTTTGATTTGTTGAGTTTTGAAGGCTATGAAAATATTAATTTAGTCGAACCTTTTCGCGATGGTATTCTAAAGATTTCTGAAAAGCAATTAGGTGAGTTAGATGAGCATGAATATTATTACCATGAAATCATCGGTTTAACGGTTGTTAATGAGGAAGAGAAGGAAATCGGCAAGATCACTGAAATTCTATCTCCTGGAGCTAATGATGTTTGGGTCGTGAAGCGTAAAGGGAAAAAAGACGCGTTAATACCTTACATTGAATCTGTAGTGAAGGCGATCGACTTGACTGAGGGCGTTGTTCACGTGGAAATTCCGGAAGGGTTGTTGGACGATGCGGATTGATGTATTAACAATTTTTCCTAATATGATTGAAGGGCCATTAGGTGAGTCAATCATCGGAAAAGCCGTTGAGAAGGATATCCTGGAGATTAACGTTCATGATTTCCGTGAATATTCGGACAACAAACATAAACAAGTAGATGATTATCCATATGGCGGCGGTGCAGGCATGCTACTAAAAGTCCAACCGATTTATGATAATTTGAAAGCAATCGAAGCAGAAATCGATATTCAGAAGAAGCGTGTGATTCTGCTCGATCCAGCTGGAAAACCTTTCAACCAAAAAATGGCGGAGGAATTTTCGCAAGAAGAGCAGCTAGTGTTCATTTGTGGGCATTACGAAGGGTACGATGAGCGGATTCGCTCCTTAGTGACTGATGAAGTGTCCTTAGGAGATTATGTGTTAACTGGTGGTGAGCTTGGCGCAATGGTCATGATCGATGCAACAGTACGCTTATTGCCGGATGTCTTAGGCAACCAAACTTCAGCAAAAACAGATTCCCATTCGACCGGTTTGTTAGAACATCCGCAATACACACGTCCAGCAGAATTTGAAGGCATGAGTGTTCCGGAAGTTTTGATGAACGGAAATCATCGTTTGATTGAGGAATGGCAATTGAAAGAATCTTTGCGTCGTACGTATTTACGCCGACCAGATATGCTGGATAATATAAAATTAACACCAGAAATGGAAAAATTCTTAAAAGAGATCAAACAAGAAGAACAATAATTTTTTTAGAAGCCCTTGGTTTTAAGGGCTTTTTTGTATGCATACTGTTAAATTCAGTTTGCCAGGATTGTAATGACTTTACTGCAGAAGCAGTTTGACCAAGTAAGAAAAGTCGTTCAGCCATGGGGATACGGAGTAGAGAAGATAATTGGTGTGTATTAGTTATTCAGAGAAAAAGCCTTTTGCCAATAATTCTAAGACAGAGTTTCTTACTAGTCGCTCAACATTTGATTTACTTAGTTAGACTATATTTTAGTTCTCTTAATTTTACAAAAAAAAACCCTTGATTTCTCAAGGGTTCGAAAGACATCTTTAGAATTAACGACGAATTTCTTTGATACGAGCTGCTTTTCCGTGTAATGCACGTAGATAGTAAAGTTTTGCACGACGCACTTTACCGTAACGAACAACTTCGATTTTTGCAACACGTGGAGTGTGAAGTGGGAAAGTACGTTCCACACCAACACCATTAGAGATTTTACGTACAGTATAAGTTTCGCTGATGCCAGCTCCACGGCGTTTGATTACAACACCTTCGAATAACTGGATACGTTCACGAGTTCCTTCGACAACTTTCGCGTGAACACGAACAGTGTCCCCAGGGCGGAATGCTGGGATGTCAGTACGTAATTGTTCTTGAGTTAGTTCTTGAATCAATGGATTCATCTTTATCATTCTCCTTATTCCAAATATTCTTAAGACAGCTGTCCCAGCGGAATATCGTATAATAGATGAGTTTTACACTCACCTGAACATTTTAACAGAGGAATAACTATCTGTAAAGATAAAATTCTTGTCAGATAGACTCTATTTCAATTTTTAACGTAAGTTGCTAGATGCATTATCTGAAAGGTCATTTTGGTTATCATTCTTATTTACATATCCGGTTGCTGACCGTCATGAGCAGGCCATTGACAATCTGTCAGTTGCATATCAGTAAAGACGGCCTTAAAAGAAGAGGCTTCGGGGGAGCAAGCGTAGACACCAAATTGAACTTTAGCATCTCCATTCAACATGTGGCAAATCCTCATTTGCTGGAACTTTTTGCCATCGAGTGAACACTCGATGCAGTAATCATCTTCACGTCTGCTAAGTCGATACCACATGGATTTGATAGACGCGTCAATTTCAGTTGTCGCCCAGTCTGAGTAACCGTGATTTGTCACGACACTGCCTAAATGCTGAAAGTTTTCATTCTCATATTCAATCGAACCCTTCAACCAATTTTCGCTATCTAAATACATTACGATGCCGCATTGATCAAATCGATGGTGACTTTCGGTAAATTCTGTTTTTACTATAAAGCTGAAATACTGTTCATCTGTCTCCATTTGAAAAACCGGGGCATTGTCATTTTGGAAATGATAATAAGTATTTTGCCAAAGATCTGTGTGGGGTTTTAGTAATAACCTCCAAGCTATTTTTTGATAGCTGATAGCTTTCTGGTAAACGTGTCCATTCGAAATCCAATAAATTCATACCATTATCTCCTTAAAAATTTTATTAATAAAATCGTAGCAAAAATATCGCTGGTTAGCTATGGAAATTTTTTTATGAAGTACAGAGGTTCTTTCAAGTGCTGTAAATGTTTTTGAACATTGAAAACAATACTATATGCAAAATAATAATAAAAGACGTTTTAAAATGGTTTTCTATCCAAACCTTAAATCTGTTACAATAAATATATTAAGAAAAAGGCTAATTATCTTTGATTTACTCATCTTCATATTACAGGCAATAAATCGATATTAGAAGGGAAGTGAAGAGACGACTACTTGTGATTTTTTACACAATTAGTTTTTCTCGAAGGTATGGATCGAAAAGCATTATGGATTACTCAAACGGGTGTATTATTGGCATTATTGATCGTTGTCCAAGCAGTAACATCAGGTCTGGGAAATACCTTAGTAACAGGATCTTTGGTTAATTTGATCTTGATTGTTGCCGTAACTACAGGCGGCTTAGCAAGCGGCCTAACAATCGCATTGCTCTCTCCGATTTTTGCTTTTATGTTCGGTATCGGCCCAGCCTTTCCGCAAATAGTATTTTGTATTGCGATAGGGAACGCCGCCTTAGTGATTATTTGGCATTTGTTAGCTGGCTTCAACAAGAAGCAGAATATTATGAATTTCGTCATGGCAACAATTGTTGGCGCCGTGATTAAGTTCGGTGTACTCTATTTGTCAGTTGTTCAATTTGTTGTTCCGATTTTGTTGAAAATGCCTGCGCCAAAGGCAGCGATGGTTTCAGGTGCTTTTTCTTTTCCACAATTGATCACGGCTTTGATTGGCGGCGGATTATCGATTTTAGTGGTTCCTGTACTATCGAAAGCATTAAACCGACAAAGGGTGAGTTAGTAGAAGGAAGGCAAGCAGTTAGAGTTATTTTGGTTAAAAAAAATCTATAGATTCTCCGCGTCTCAAAAAAACTATTTGTTTTTTTGAGACGCGGAGATTTTTTTGCTAAATTTGGGGATATTTGAATTTCTTTTTAGCGATTTGTGCGAGTGCCGTAGCTATTTTGTCATAATCGGAGGAAACGATTTTCTGATGACAATGGATGATCGGCTGATGTAAACGTAAATTAGAAACGGCATCTGCTGAAATAGGGACTTCACTAATAATAATATCTACACGCTGATCAAGTTTGTTCGCTACCTTTAAGTTGAAATAGGAAGAAAAGTATTGGCAAATAGTATTCTGCAAATTCTGATTTGAAATAAGTGAGATAAATGCAACTGTAATCGGAGCCGTATGCTTCTCGAACTCAAGATGTTTATCATAGATCAGACAGTATTGAGGTAAGAGATATTTATGGTAATCTCTAGACCAATCAAATTCAGCTGTCTTCATCTCTGATTCAACCAGATATTGAATGTGTTGGATTTTATGCTTCTTTCGGAGATCATTGGTTTCATGAGAATAATAGGGAAGAAGAGTTTCGAGATAGTTCAAAGCATCGCCGATAAAAGCAATCCGATAGTGCAGACATAAGACAGAATATAAAATTTTTTCTCGCTCTTCATAAGTTAATGGAACAGACAGGTGATAATTGACTCGATCAATAATATAGAAGGCCTTGTGAGAAAACTTCTGTTCATTAAGTGTTTGGTTCAAAAGAAAAAAGTCAGGAATCGTCTCGACAGAGGAATAGCCTCCAAGTGCTACTAGGCTGCTGCAAATCAGTTGTGTATTTTCAATCCTCTTTGCCTCAGACTTTTGAGGTAAATACTTACCAATTGCTGTAGAAAAGGACTCAAAAGCTGCTTGATTCGATCCACAACATGCTTCGTACAAAGGAACTCTGATTTCATGCAGATCAATCTCGAAACCTTGCCGTTCTCTTAAGAGATGAACTGCCAAGTAGTAATGAGTCAAAACATTTTTGTCTAAGGATATTGATTTAAAAACCTCATTGGGGCATTCATCTAAAAGTAAAGAGATATCTAAAAAGCTAAAAGAAGAGAACGGCCAATAGCCAATGCCATAGATGGAGACGTATAAGACTGTATAGAAAAATCTAAGGTTGATTTCATTTCCAGCAATGTAAACATTACGTCTCGAATATATCTCTAATCCAACTTTTTTTAGTGAGTCATTAAGTTCGATGATAATTCTACGTACTTGTGTATAAGATACATGGAGACTATCTGCAACATCTTGAAGTGTTTCAAACTTTGTCATCAATAATGAATTCAGAAGTTGGAACTTTGATGATCTTAAAATATAGAAGTTTAGGATCGTCTGAATATTAAAAGATTGAGAAATCTGCAGTTCAAATATTTGATTTGTTGGAGAATAGTTCAAATGGATCCGATCGGAAAAATCTGATAATCGAATATCGTCTAAAATAGAATGAAAAAGTGAATTCGCTGTTTGGTGATTAATATCCACTACCTGTAGTAACTCATCTAAGGTACAAATATGGTGCTCTGAATCAAAGATTGTTTGAATGAAAAAAATTTTATTTCTATCTAGTTTATTAACGAGAAAGTTCATTTATACCTCCTATAAAACGTTATTTATTTGAAGAATACCATAGATGATTTTTCTTTAATAGAGAAATAGTCGGAAATAATTCAGTTTTATATCGACTTAAATTGAATGGTCATTCAACAAAGTTATTAAAATGTTATTTATAAATAAATGTTTGCGATTTATAGTTTTAAATAATAAATGTTCATTTTTTAGTGGATTCTATGAAATGAAGAACAAATCAAGGCTAAATATTCTTATATACTAAATTTAGAAGGTAATCAAAAAAATTTAACTCAAAATAGCCTATTTGCTTTTTGATAAGGATAAATCAATTGACTTAAACCTAGTTTTTTCGTCCAGACACTGTCGTTAGTGGTCTGGACTTTTTTGTCCCTTTATACAATGAATAATCCTCTTATTGATATAAAAGGTAAAATGAATTTTTTGAGTTAAAAATAAATTAGAAATAGACCGAAGTTCATTTATTTTCCTAATATTAAGAAAAACATGTAAAAATTATAGTCTCTCTATTCTGTATTATGAAGATATAAATCAGTTGAAAGGAAAATAATGGTTTTGGTCTGGAAGGAGTGAGCATAGTGATTCTGGATTTAATGGACACTCGCTACTTAAGACGGTATTTAATACTCAATCATCTTCACTTGAATCAAAATCAGTCAATTGAATTAATGGAGCTGGTAAAACTCTTAAATGTTTCATATCCCACAGTGAAAAAAATTGTGTCGGATATTAAGCTGGACATCCAAGAACTCAACTACGAAGAATACGTTGAACTGATCGATCTCTTTGAACAGAACAAAGTTATGTGGTACGTAAAGAAGAATTTTTCAGCAACAGTTTTTCGCCTTCATTATTTAGAACAATCCTATCGTTTTCAACTATTTTCTCTTTTCATAGAGCCTAAGGAATGGACACTTTCTGAAATCATCAAAAAATTAAATATCTCCTATGCAGTGGTAAAAAAAGAACTTTCTTATTTAAAAAAGGTGATTTATTCACATGCGAATACACTTACATTGAAAAATGATCGTAAGCCTATTCTTTTGGGAGAGGAGATTACTATTCGCTGCATGTATACAGGCGTATTTCAACAAGTATACGGCGCATACAAGTGGCCATTTTTATTTATCAGTACACATGAAGTAGTAGAAATTTTGAGTGTGCTGGAAGGGCTGATTTATCGGAAATTTTGTCCAAGATTTTTAACTATACATTATGGATTAGCTATCTCCTTATTACGGGCAAAAAGAAGATCGGTGCCTGACAATGAGTACTATTGGAAACCATACACTATTGAAGAAAAGCAAGCTTATGACGCTTTTACTCTCATGTTAAGGAAAAAAGGAGCAATGATTAACGCTGACTGGTTAAAGGTGGAGGCTGATTTCATTATCAGCGGAATCATTGCAATGAGTATCGGCCATGATGATGGAAGGTTGCCGGCTTTTTTTACAGAGTCTTCAAAGTTGAAGGAGTTAAATTTTTTACGAAGAGTAGATGCGAAATTGGAAACAATTGAAAAATATGGACTAAGGAAAATGACTGATGAAGAACGGGAAACGACGTTTGCTCGGTTAGTCGGTGTCTTTTATCAAATAGCTATTTATAAGAAGACTTTACAGCAAAGAATCATTGATCTCTATGTTCATCATCCATTTGAGTTTCCTAGTAATAAAGAGCGAGAGAGAACTTTTTATCAAGTCTTCATGAGTAATTCTAGTGTTAATTTGAGTTCAGAAGCAGCTGAATATATCGAGTACTTATGCGTGGCCTATTATAAAATTCTTTTCTTCGAACTGAATCGGCAGCTATTTCATCCAAAAATTCGAATTTATGTCATCAGTAATCGAACACCTGAAATGTTAGTAAGCACGAAGCTGCAAATGATAGGAAATTATTTCAATATTGAAATAGAAAAATGCTTTTGTGAAGAGATAGATTTGATTGTTACAGACATGGCTTTGTCTAGCAATTTTAAGTCTTTTCTATCAAGACGGATACCCGTTATTCATATGAGTGAAGGGTATTGTGCGAGAGACAATGAACTTCTGCAAGAAATGCTGGTGAAGATCGCTGACAGTAAATATCGAAAAATAAAAAATCGAAAATAAAAATGAGGATGTTTTGAAATGAGGAAAAGAATACTTTGGATTCTAAACAGTCTTTTCTGGGTACTTTTGCTGCTGATAGTTGCATCCGCAGCATGGTTTAGATTTGATGATAAAACCGATAAGTCGATTTTTGGCTATCGCTTTTACACAGTTAAAACCAACTCCATGAAGACAGATAAATCAATTAAAAAAAGGTTCGAAGGTGAGACCTTTGAAAAAGGAGATTTACTGATTGTTAAAATCATAACTCCTTCTAAAGTTGAAGTAGACGATGTAGTCACCTTCGTGCCAAGCGGAATAGAGGATGGTTCAATCTATCTGACGCACCGAGTTGTCAGTATGAACAAGGAGAAAAAGACGCTTGTAACAAGAGGGGATGCAAACAATATGGATGATCCAGAAATATCTGCTCAGCAAATAATTGGAATCGTTAATTTCGCTATCCCTTTTATTGGAACGCTCCTAGCGATTATACAAGGCAGTCCTTATTTGTCTATAGGAATTGCGATTGCCGTCATTCTACTATTTAGTCTCATCTCAAAGTATTTTTTTAGCAAGGCTTGACAAAAAGTGTGCATCACTTTTTGATAGCAAAATAAATTTTAAGGGGGATTCTTATGAATTCGAGAAAGAAAAAAGCAGTAGGGTTATCACTTATTATGGTGATTGTCTTGGTATTGATTGGGACCTTTGCCTGGTTTACATCTACAGATAATGTGACCAACAAATTCAAGACAGGGGCGTTACCGGATGGCTCAGTTAAAATCGTCGAGGACTTCGAAGAGCCAGATGGTTGGACACCAGGAGAAGAAGTGAAGAAGGAAGTTGGTGTCCTTAGTAATAGTGATACTGATGTCGTTGTACGTTTGTCATTTAAAGAAGCATTGCAAAAAATGGAAGCAGACGGAAACAAATTAAAGCAATATGCTTTTGATACAGAGCAGAATGATACTGATTTGGTTCCAGTACCATCAATTGATTTTTCCAATAATGGCTATGATGATCCTGCAAATTTAGGGCTAACAGTTTCTGGGCTCCCTGCAGATGTAACAATCGTCGGAAAGCAAGTGTTCACTAATAAGTATGAATTTGCTTTATATCGTGATGTAAGCGGCACACTGTACAAAATGGATGGAGATTTTTCTTATGATTTACAGACAAAAACAGTGACCGTTTCAAATGTGAAATATCTCTACTATAAACTTGGCATATCAAGTGATAAAGATTGGGCAGTCGCTCCACATCCAGCAGATATTACTAAGTCAGCTTTGGATACGAAAATTTTATTGGGGTATTCTGGTGATGTGGACAGTGGAACAGTTACTACTGGAAAATGGGCTTATGATGCTAACGGTGGTTGGTTCTACTACATTGGTACATTGGCTCCTGGTCAAACGTCTCCATTGATTTTAACATCTGTTACATTGGATGGCAGTGCTGACAATACGTATCAATTGATGGATTACTCGTTAGACGTAAGAATTGAAGCACTACAGGCAACGGAAGAAGCTATCGATGGTGGCGGATTCCCAGGAATTCCAACTAATATTGCTAATGCGATTAAGGCGACGTTATAAAAAAACAGCAAGTGCAAGTTCATTTTGCAAAAATGGTCATTTAATAAGCTGTATTGAATGGGAGTGAGGCGGTGAAACGACTAAGCAAAATAATTTTCTTACTATTGGTCATGATCTTGTCTATGATCTCTTTTCAAAACGTCTCAGCTGCTGCAAAAAATTTACCAGATGGATTTTTAGTTGGTGATGAAGATGGAATAAATATCTCAAAAGATGGCGGCTACTTCTTTAACTTAGACGATTTAAAGCCAGGAGATATGGTTAAGCGAAAATTGATCATTAAGAATCTCCGAGACGAAGCGTATGACCTGAAATTAGTTATTAGACCAAAATCAAAAACGGGAAAAATTGATTTGATTGAAAACATATCTATGCAGATTCTTTTTGAGGATCAAGAAGTCTACCAAGGAAACTTAGGTACGAATAATGATGGAAGCAAAGAAGTTTCCTTTGGATCTATTGCTGCAAGATCGGAAAAGGCGGCAGTCATTGATTTAGTGGTGAATGACGTAAAAAAATGGAATCAATTATATTATTCTGGACCAAGCGAAGCCGAGGTTGAATGGCAGTTTATAGCGATCAGTTCAGAAAAAGGAAAAGATCAAAAAGAATCTGTCCCACCCAAAAGTGCTGGAAATAAGCAATCCTTTGAGTCAGGTGGTAAAGGATTGTTTCCCCGTGCTGGAGAAATTTTAAAGAGTAGGTTCATTTGGATAGGACTTATCTTCGTTGCTATCGTTTGTTTGATAGCGGTTAAAAGAAATCGATCAAAAAATATTTAACATTGTCGCAGTGCATATGACTTGAGCACACAAATGAAGCTGGTGCGCTTCAAGTTTTGTTGAAGGCACCAGTTCATTTTATTGAAACGAGGTGATGCTGTTTTGAAGGATCAGCTTCAGAATATTTTTCGTAGGCTTCGATCAAAGATTTCAAAGAGGAGGACACTAACAAGAAGAACGCTTATTGTTTTTACTGTTAGTCTTCTTTCACTTTCAACATTCGCTTGGTTTATAACGAATGACTCTGTACAAAATCATTTCAAATCGGGAAATCCATTGTTCAATGTCGCTTTAGTGGATGATTTCGTACAGTTGGATGAAGTTTCTACTGATACGGAGATCAATAAAGTTGTTGCGGCGAAAAATACAGAAAGCTTGGATGCATTTGTACGTTTGATGGTTTTTCCAGCAGCTATAAGAGATGGAGAGCCTTTCGAAGTCCAGCTAGATAATCAAGTGCAATTGATTGGTCTAGATACAACTAAATGGAAGGATGGGAAAGACGGATATTATTATTATCTGGATAAGCTTGCCCCAGGCGAAACATCTACTAACTTATTCGAAAAAGTGAAACTCGTCATTCCTGATGATCAAAAAGAAAATTATAAAGATGTGAGTTTTGATATCGTTGCAAAAACAGAAGCAATCCATACGAAGAAGTTTGATTATCGTCTTTCTTGGTGGGGCAGTGATGATCCACAGACCGCAGAGCCGCTAAGAACAGTCGATGAAATATTAGCAGAAAAACGTGAGGAATAGGAGGGAGTAATTCATTGAACAAAAGAATAGTGAAGTTCTTATTATTAGCCGTTTTACTCCTTGTATATTAGAGTTAGGGTTTTAACCTTCCGGTTTTGATTGGATAACCCTATGAACCATCGTTATTTAAATTTGGTATTAACTCATTCATTTTGAGATAATATATTTATTGGATTGAGAGGCTATGCCGTTTACTCCTTGAGTTTTTGAAGCTCGTAATCGAAAGACTGGCACCTCTCTCTGATAAGTGGATCACGTATGAGTTAGATGTTGAAAGTTTTTGCTTTACTCCGTATCTCGTACAAGGTAGTGACGCTTTTCAGTTGAGTGGATTTCAATCCAAAATATTTTTTTAGAAAGGTCAAATGCATGTACTTCTTAGGAATTGATATCGGCAAGCGAACCCACGTAGCTTCTTTAATGAGTAAAGAAGGTAAGGTAATATTAAAAGGTTTTTCTTTCCCTAACACTACTGAAGGAGCTGACTCACTGATTGAGCGGATTTCAAAATATTCAGAGACTCCGGCTGACTTTGTTGTCGGAATGGAGGCTACAGGGCATTATTGGCTCTCTATCTTTTCATACCTCCACGAATCAGACTTTTTGATTCACGTTGTGAATCCTCTTCAAACCGATGGCTGGCGCAAAGGAACAGAAATCAGAAAACGAAAAAATGATATTATTGATTCTGTTTTGATTGCAGACTTAATGCGTTATGGTTCCTTTGTAGAAACAGTATTGTCTGATGAAAATGTTTTTTCGTTAAAACAACTTTCACGTTACCGAACCTATTTAGTAGGTACCGTAAGCGACTTCAAACGAAAAATCATAACTATACTAGATCAAGTGTTTCCTGAATATACATCAATTTTTACCAAACAAAGTATTTTCGGAAAAGCGTCTAAAGAGTTATTGCTTGAGTTTAGTTCTCCTGTAGAGCTAGAAGAAATTTCGGCAGAAACGTTGGCTCAATATTTAGCTGAGTTAAGCAGAAACCGAATAAAGCCAGAGAAAGCAGATCAATTGAAGCAAGCAGCTTCTAACTCCTTTGGAGTAAAATTTGCTCAAGAAGCTTTTACATTTCAATTACGCTCCATGATTGAACAATTGAAATTCATCGAAAGCCAAGTAAAGGAGACTGAAAAAGAAATTAAGCGCATAATGAGCGATTTAGACTCCGTTATTCTCACAATCCCTGGAATCGGTCCCATAAATGGCGCGACTATTCTTGGTGAAATTGGAGACATTCACAAATTTTCTAATCCGAAAAAACTGGTTGCTTATGCTGGCATAGACGCTTCTGTGTCCCAATCGGGGCAATATGAAGCAACACATAATGTTATGAGCAAGCGTGGATCTCCTTACTTACGAAAAGCCCTGTTTTCAGCTGCTCTGGTTGCTTCTCAATGTGATCCTGTTTTTCGCGCGTTTTATCAGAAAAAAATTTCTGAAGGTAAGCATCATCTGACGGCCTTAGGTGCTGTTTCTCGTAAGCTTTGTTATGTAATCCATGCTATTTTGACTAAAAATGAACCTTATAAGATTGTTTCCGATTAGCTATTGAACAATCAAAAAAAATCTAATAGTGGAAGGTCTATTTGTTGCACTCATTTTTAGACTTAATTGTTATAAAATATTTTTTTTATTTAGCTATTTTTCACTTGACTCTATATAGTTAGTCTTTCTATTGAGGGGAATTCTGGCATTTATGCAGAATCAACTTCTTTAGCTGAAAGGAGTCCCATTGATTCAACAATTGCAACCACTTCAACAGAAGAGAACTCCGAAATAATTAGTAGAAAAGCTAAGGAGGCTAGCAGTTCTGCAAGTTCTTCAGTTGAAAAATCAGCCGCAACATCTGAGAAAAAAAGTTCGGAAACAGTTAATGAAAAAACAATAGAATCAAGTCATTCATTCGATGAAAAAAGCTCAGAAAGTGATGACGAAAACGAAATCATTCCATTGATCAAACAGCAGCCGTTTTCTTATGATCTTGCCGCTTCTGATGCTCCCGCAAGAAATGTCTCTCAGCAGTCAGCAGTTAAATTTGTATCGACTGCAAATTTTCAATTGGGAGGTTCGGCAATTGATAGTCATGGGGCTCTTTGGACTTGGGGATACAATCATTATGGAGTTCAAGGATTAGGCTTACCGGAGACCGACTATTTAGGTGGAATGAGACGTGTCAACTTTTTCATTGATAACAATATTAAACTGGATAGTATTACAGCTGGATATGTAAACCAATATGCAATCACTACCGATGGAGAACTTTATGCGTGGGGTGATGGTAGGAATGGAAAAGTGGGCATAGGTTCTACCACAAACCAATGGATTCCCCAAAAAGTGAATTTACCTGAGAAAGTTTCGTTTGTTGCTACTGGGCAAGCGCATTTGACTGCTGTATATGCAGTAACAGAATCCGGCAAAGTCTATGCATGGGGATATGGCTCTAGAACGCTTATTCCATGGTTGGGAGAAACGAATACAACACCAAAAGAGATTGACGATCTTACCAATTTAAGTCAGTCTGAAGGAATAAAAAAAATTGCCGTAGGGTATCAACACGTGATGGTTCTGACAAATGAAGGTAATCTTTATGTATGGGGACTGAATGCTGAAGGACAACTAGGCCTAGGAAATACAACGACACGAAATCGACCTACCAAAGTAACTTTTTTTGATGACAAAGAAATTCTAGATATTGATGCAAGATTTTATCATTCGATGGTTCAGACAAATGATAATAAAATCTATGAGTTTGGTAAGCTGTATGGAAAAGGAATGAACGGGCCTAGAGATTTTTCCACGCCCAGATTATTGGAAATAGATACTTCATCGGCTTCATATTCTCCTGTAATACAAAAAATTTACGCCAATGATTATAACGGCTATTTCATTGATCAAAATGGACGTACATGGGTCTGGGGAGGAAATTTGTACTATAACTTTCTGACGGACGGTCCACTATATGGAACGACACCAACAGCATATCCATATGATTTTAGAGATCCATTAAAAGGAAAACTGGACAAATATCTGGAAAAGGCCACACAGCTTCCCAAAACGCTGGGAGATGGCGATACAGAATTCTACGCATACCCCAGCTCTAAAGCACTGAAGGCACCGGTGTTCCATGATATCCCATTTTCACAAATTGACCGTTTGACTGCAACGATCGACAATTATCGTGATACAGGTATGTGGTCGAATGTTGCCGATGGAGACGCAAAGCATCCAACAATATACGATAAAAAATATTACAAAACTGTTGGAGAGATGGGAAATATTACCAGTACAAATCCGTCAAGAGCACAAATGAGAGCGGCGCACAGAAATGTTTGCTTTATAGATAATCAAGATAGGAAACTAGTTTATGTAATTCGACGAACAAATAATAGTCCTGTTCGATATAGCGGCAATTACTACGTTGCAAGTAGTGAGTATAGCGGAGAGTGGTTCGTGGACAATCGTTCAACTACTAATCTGCCACAACATGTCACTGAAACGACGAGTGTTCCAGAAGTTCAAGAAGATGAAAAAAGTTGGATTGAGATCGCTACAGGCGGAGAGCCGAATGATTTTACGGGGACTCAGAATGCAGAGTTTCCCTATACTGTTGAAATGAGTTTTTTTGAATCGTCAGTGACAATTTTGGATTCCACAGGAAATATTTATAAACAGTCTTATAATGGTTCTGGGAACATAGCTTGGGGATGGGATTATGATAAATCCTATGACCTTCCGATTACTGCGACTGGAGCTGCGGATCGATTTGGCTTGTATGATTATTACAACTATGAAATCATGTTTATGCGCGGTTCGCCAAGGGTAATCCCTGGAAATATTGAGATTGAAGCGCCAAGAGAAAAACATTACAAATCACAACAAGTAAAAGAGAAGGTAAAAATTGAGATTGGATTGGGCAGCGCCTATCATAGTGCGCAGTTAAATTTGACTGTGGAGCCTGAATTAAAGGAAACGAAGTATTTAATCATGCCTTATGATACAGATGATCCCAATATAGAAATCAGCAGTCCTTCAGAGGAAGAATTCAATACAGCATATAATCAGGCTGCTTCTTTAGGATATACTGCACTTGATTTAGCCGAAAAAAATAGCTGGAAGGGAATCAAGCAAGGAGTAGATCAACCAGAAGTCAAATTGGAAGATGAAAGTATCGAAGTAACGGACAATTGTATTATTTGGGTTTTAGTCAAAACCAATTACTATGGCGCAGAACCAGCCGTAGTAAGTCGTAAAATATTTGACAATTATTATACTGAAATGACTATTGAACATAACGGAATTGACCATGCGGATACAAGTAATATTCTATACAAACCCACGAGCAAAAATGTGTCTAAGGTGACAAATGATGGGATTGAAAAATTGGTTGGGTTTCCTTTAGATAAGAATGGAAAAGTTATTGGTACAAAAACTAAACCGCCAACTTTTGGCTATGATAAAGCAAAAGTAGCCAAGCTGAGTGATGAGCAATGGAATAGCTTATTTGATTCAGAAGAAGTCAAAGATAATCAAGTCGAACAACAGCGGGCGGCCGTTCTTACAAAAACAAAAAGTGATTTTGAAGCTTCTGGAATGACTTGGTTGCAAGCAATTGAGAGCAAAGTGAAAGCATGGATTGATAGCTGGATCGAAGAATGGGTAGAGGAGGAGTGGCTACCTCTGTTTAAAGAAGCATGGCAATTTTACACGCCACAATCATCAGAAAAGACTTATACACTTAACGGCGTAGCTGCTGCTAATAACGATAACCTTGAAGCTGATGAGGGTGAGTTAGCGGTAAGCGAAAAGTATCTTCATTCTTTCCACTATGAGAAAAATGCGCAAGCTTTCGCTAAAGTTCATTATTTAGGTGTCGATAGTGAAGGAGAAAAACTTAACTCTTTTACTATGGAAACAGAGGAGGTTTTAAAAAAGGTTACGTATAGACGAATGGTTCCAGAGCTATTGATAGATGATATTGAATATCTGCCCATCGAGTACAAGATGACTAACGGCGTACCAGTAACAACTTTTCCAATCAATGTGAGTAACATGACAGAAATTGGTGACAATAATGAGGTAACTTTTAAAGCTGCTGAAGCTGTTGATGATATTACGGTAAATGTTCTTTACAAATCTTATACATCAATCATATTACATGCACGACAAGTGATTCAAAATTCTACTTCGTCAATCAAGAGACCAAGCAGTGGTTTCTTATCTTTAAATAATGTAAAGTTGCCGAATTACGATCAGAAGTTTTCGACTAAAAACGTTGTGGTCAATAGTGGCGATATTAATAAAATTGTTTCTTATAATGAGTATTTACTTTCGTTACAAAAAGGCTTCAAGGGAATCAAGGTCGATTGGATCACACCCCAATACTATAAATATCTTGGGTTTGTCTTAACTGAAGTAGAAAATGAACAAAATATCTCAAAGCTTGATAGCTCCCAAAATATTCACCTAAATTGTACTGGAAAAGAGGTCTATTGGCTAACGGTTTATCTAGAACCAGATACAACAATTCAGAACTATGCTTGGGATCAGAAAACAAATCAATTTGGGAAAGTAAAAATTCCATAGATGAATGAATACTCTATGCCAACTCAATTATTGATGAGGCATAGAGTATTCATTTAGCACTTTTTTTATACTTTAATCTTCGTACGATCGCGATAGCTGGTATGAAGTATATGATGCGCTTTTAAACTTCCTGGTTTTTCTAGGAACTCTTGGTAGATTTTTTGGACGATTGGGCTTTCATTGGATTTCCGCAATCCTTTGCCTTTATCTTCTGAATATAGAGCAGCCGCACGTTTGGTCTTCAAGTCAACGAAGTTACGAACAGAAGCTGGTTGGACGGGTTGTCCACCGCCGTTGATGCAGCCGCCTGGGCAGCCCATGATTTCTACGAAGTGATAGAATTTCTCACCTGATTCGATTTGCTTGAGTAGCTTCTTGGCGTTACCGATTCCTGATGCTACAGCTATATTGATCGTTGCGCCGCTCATTTCGTAGGTAGCTTCTTTGATGCCCTTCATTCCGCGAACCTCTGTGAATTCCACTTGCTCCAATGAATGACCAGCTAAAGTTTCAGCAGCTGTTCTCAAGGCGGCCTCCATAACTCCTCCTGTCGCACCGAAAATATAGCCTGCACCAGTTGCTTCTCCTAGAGGATTATCAAAGACCTCATCATCCAACTCCACGAAACGAACCCCGGCTTTGTCGATCATCCTAGCTAATTCACGAGTAGTCAACGCAACATCACAGTCGGAGTAACCAGCTGCGGCTTCATCTTCACGAGTAACCTCAAATTTCTTCGCAGTACACGGCATGATGCCTACTACAAAAATATCTTTTGGATCGAGCCCTTCTTTTTCGGCATACCAGGTTTTTGCCAAGGCGCCAAACATTTGCTGCGGTGATTTACAGGTTGACAGGTTAGGAATCAGTTCGGGATGATAGTGTTCACAGTATTTTACCCAGCCCGGAGAACAAGAAGTGAACATCGGGAACGGTCCATTATTCCCAACACGTTCTAAAAATTCATTGGCTTCTTCCATAATTGTAAAGTCAGCAGCGACGTTTGTATCGAAAACTTTATCGAAACCAATCTGACGTAAGGCAGCGACCATTTTTCCTTCTACATTTGTTCCGATCGGCATGTTAAAGGCTTCGCCTAAAGTGACCCGAATAGAAGGGGCAGTCTGGACGATCACATGCTTCGTCGGATCTTCTAGAGCATCCCAAACTTCTTGAGTCTGATCTTTTTCATGTATCGCTCCTGTTGGACAAACGACGATACATTGTCCACAGGAAATACATGGCACATCACCTAGATTTTGTTCATAGGCACTGCCAATATGGGTGTTAAAACCACGTTCGTTCGGCCCGATAACACTTACTGCCTGCCATTTTGAACAAGCGGCGACACACCGACGGCAGAGGATACACTTATTATTATTACGAACCATGTGTACAGCACTATCGTCGAATTCATATTCGCAGTTTTCGCCATTGAAATAATCTTCATCGGCCACATTAAACTCCTTACAGAGTTTTTGCAGTTCGCAGTTTCCGCTTCGAATACATGAAAGACATTTTCGTTCATGAGTTGAAAGAATCAACTCTAAAGTTACTCTGCGGGAATTGAACACTTTTTTTGAGTTAGTGGTAATTTCCATTCCTTCGCTGATTGGGTAGACGCAGGCAGTTACCAAACTGCGGGCTCCTTTGACCTCTACTACACACATTCGACAGGCGCCGATCTCATTGATTTCTTTTAAAAAGCACAGAGTAGGGATTTCAATATTGTTGATTCGAGCTGCTTCGAGAATCGTGGTTCCTTCTGGAGCAGTACAAATTTTTCCGTTGATGGTTATCATTACTTCTTTCACTTGCTCCACCTCCTATATGACCGTGATCGCATCATAGCGACAAGTATCAATACATAAGCCACATTTCGTACAGATCGACTGATCGATTTCGTGAGGTTGTTTCACTTCACCACTAATCGCACTTACTGGACATCCTTTAGCACAAGCCCGGCAACCTGTACACTTCTCTGGCAGAATACGGTACTGGATCAAGTTTTTACATACACCAGACGGACAGCGTCGTTCTTCAACATGAGCTAAGTATTCTTCTTTGAAATAACGGAAAGTGGAGAGTACCGGATTGGGAGCAGTTTGTCCAAGTCCGCATAAGGAATTTTCTTGAATATGGTGGCACAGCTCCTCCATCTTATCCAAGTCCTCTAGCGTTGCTTTGCCCATTGTGATTTTGTCTAGGATTTCCAACAAACGTTTCGTCCCAACTCGGCAAGGCACACATTTCCCACAGCTTTCTTCTACAGTAAATTCTAAGAAAAACTTTGCGATATCCACCATACAATTGTCTTCATCCATGACGATCAGACCGCCAGACCCCATCATCGAACCGATTTGCTTCAAATTCTCATAATCGATCGGTATATCGTAATGTTCTTGTGGAATACATCCGCCAGACGGACCACCAGTTTGAGCCGCTTTAAATTTTTTGCCATCAGGGATACCGCCGCCGATGTCCTCAACGATTTCCCGTAAGGTCGTACCCATCGGTATTTCAACTAATCCGGTATTTTGAATTTTTCCTCCTAAGGCGAAAACCTTCGTTCCTTTGGATTTTTCCGATCCGAAGCTAGCAAACCATTCTGGCCCATTTAAAATGATTTGAGGAATGTTGGCCAATGTTTCCACATTATTCACGATCGTCGGTTTTCCAAATAAACCTTTGACTGCAGGAAAAGGGGGACGCGGGCGCGGCTCGCCGCGATGTCCTTCAATACTTTCTAATAATGCTGTTTCTTCGCCGCATACGAAAGCGCCTGCTCCTAAACGCAAATCCAAATCAAAAGAAAAATCGCTGCCAAAGATATGTTTTCCTAGAATCCCTTCCTCGCGTGCCTGCTTAATTGCAATCCGTAAGCGATTTACCGCAATCGGATATTCTGCACGAACATAAATGTATCCTTGGTTAGCCCCAATTGTGTAGCCCGCGATAGCCATCGCTTCTATGACGGCATGCGGATCCCCTTCCAAAACTGAACGGTCCATGAAGGCTCCTGGATCGCCCTCATCGGCATTACAGATAACGTACTTTTGATCTGCTTGGCTAGCCTTAGCAAATGACCACTTCATAAATGTAGGAAAGCCAGCACCGCCGCGACCGCGTAGACCAGAGGTTTCTAAGATGTTCAACACATCTTCGCGAGAAAAACTGTTTACTACTTTTGCTAAGGCCTGATATCCGTCAAAAGCAATGTATTCCCCAATTTGTTCTGGATTGATGCGGCCGCAATTTCGCAAAGCTACGCGTTTTTGCTTATGATAGAAGGGGGTATCCATCAATTTATTAATGATTTCTTTAGTTTCAATATCGTGGTATAACAATTTCTCGACTAGTTTTCCTTTAATCAAATGATCAGAAACGATTTTTTTCGCATGTTTTGCTTGAACTTGGTGATAAAAGACAGCTTCTGGATAAATAATGACGATTGGACCCTGCGCACAAAGTCCAAAGCATCCAGTTTTTACGATATTTACTTTGTCCGTCAAATCATTTTTAGCTAATTCTGTTTTTAAAGCCTCAACAAATTCACTGCTCTTAGATGAAATACAACCTGTTCCAGCACACACTAGTATTTCCTTTTCATATTGATAATCATTACGATCTTCATCATCTAAGCGTATCGTGATTGTTTGGTGATAAGTGTCTCGAAGTTCCTTTAGTTCATTCCAATCTTTCATATTATTTACTCCTGACTCTTAAGAATTCTATTCAACAACAACAATGTCCTAAGAAACTTTCACGACTATTTTACAGGTATCGGATTATTTGAAGATAGTGGAGCGAAATTTTGCTAGTTTCTATTTAGATAGGTGATTAATATTTTATCTGCTTTTTTCTTAGACAGGCGGCCGTAGACTTCTTCATTGACAGTTAATACAGGTGCCAGACCGCAGGCTCCGATACATCTACAGGATTCTAAAGTGAATTTGCGATTAGCAGTCGTTTCACCTGATTCAATATTCAGCTCGGTAGAAAATGATTCTAAAATATCTCCGGCTCCTTTGACGTAACAAGCTGTTCCCATACACACACTGATTGTGTAGTCTCCTTTAGGCACAAAAGTGAATTGCGCATAGAAGGTAGCTGTGCTGTACAGTTCTTCTAAGGAAAGCGCAAGTTCTTTTGAAAGCCTTTTCATAATCTGGATCGGCAAATATCCATAAATCCTTTGAGCTTCTTGCAAGGCTGGCATTTGTGCACCACGTTGTCCCCTTAACTCTTCCACACAAGCTTGAAATTCTTGACGCTGACTTTCTGTTTCAATAAATTCAAATGCTGCAACGGTACTCATAATTTTAACTCCTCCTTTCTAATACTAAATCGAATTTTTAGAATGATTATAATTATTCCATTAGCAAAAAAATATTATATATAGAATAAGTATATCAAAAACAGAAACAACTTTGTGATTAATTATTCAATTGAGAATGAGAACTGTTCTCGTGGATTTGAAGAATAAAAGTATAGATAAAGGAAATGGGTTGAAATAATAGGAGCAAGGTTTTAGTTAGCATTAATCTGTTATTCTAAAATCTATGTTGCGAAGATAAAATAACGAATATTTAAAGCGTTCAAATTTTGCATATGTTGTTTAATATTCGCATTGAAAGGCGCCTTCTATTGTACCTAAGATGAGTCGTTTTTTTTAAAAGATAATCGTTTTAGTTTGTATTAATAATCATTCTAGTTGTATGCTTATATTTTCAAAAAAAGAAGAGCGGATAGCTAAATAAAATGACAAGCTAAAACAAAATCAGTGCCAATATTTTGAGATGGAGAAAATATTGACATTGATTTTTGAGATTTCTAATTTCTCATGTCCTTTTTGAAATATAGGAGTTCGTCGGTTCCACCAGTTTTTGAGGTCAAAGTATTTTTTTATGACGTTGAAGTTACAGTGATAAAGGAGACAATAAAAAACGAAGAAGATTCTTAAAGAATAGTGTTGACATGGGACGCGTCCCATAGTTTATATTCATAGTAGAGAGTTAATATAGGCTATAAATAGGAGGTGAGTCAATTGGCCAATATTCGCGATATCGCTAAAATAGCAGGAGTCTCTAAAACTACCGTCTCGCGAGTGATTAATAATCATCAGTATGTTTCAGAGGAGATTCGAGAAAAAGTTCAAGCGGCCATCGAAAAGACGGGATATGTGGTCAATGGTAATGCGGTGAAGCTGAGTAACGGAAAAAATTATACGTTAGGTGTGACCTTGCCTTATAATAATTCTTGTTACGATCGATTAGTAAATAGTCTATTGTTTCACGCCAAGGAAAAAGGGTATCAAGTATTGCTTTTGCCTACTTATTACGATGAAGAAACGGAAAGCGAGTACTATTCATTACTTGAAAAAAGAATGATCGATGGTTTGATCTTGGTTTCCCGAGCGAGGAATTTGAATGATTGGACGAAACTCAAATCGAGAGGACGAATCGTTTCTACGGAAAAGGTCGCTGATCCAAAAATTCCGATGATCTATCCGGATCGAAAAAAAGCTTATGATCAATTATTCAAACAGCTTGTTCAACAAGGGGTCTCTAAAGTTGTTTTTACCAACAAGCGATCACTTTCTCAAAGTACTAGTGCCAGAGATAAGGCAGAATGTTATCAGAAATTTTTTGGGGAAGTAATAGAAGGGGAAAACTTCTTCACAGGAATTGAGGGCTATGACAGAGGGTATTTTTGGGCGAAGAAAACTTATGAAGAGCAGCCGATCCCTGAAGTGATTTACGCCAATGCCGATGACACGGCGGCTGGTATTATTAGTGGGTTGCAGGAACTAGGGTTTAGTCACGAGAAGGATTATCAAATCATCGGTGAAGGAAATTTACCTTATAGCAAGCTTTTGAACTTTTCTACGATTGATTTTCTACCGGACGAAATTGGTTCAAAGGTGATTGATTATATTTTATCGGATCAAGCAACAGTGAATGTTGCTATGGAACCGAAGCTTATTAAAAGATAGACAGGGGAAAGGAAAGAAAAAAACATGCATATTGAACACGTAGCGATTTGGACAAAGGATTTAGAGAAGATGAAGGCGTTTTATGAAAAGTACTTTAACGTCAGCAGCACGGAACTTTATCATAATAAAAAAACAGGTTTTAAGTCTTATTTTGTCAGCTTTGATTCAGGCAGCCGCTTGGAGCTGACCTCAAAGCAGCATCTTTCTAATCGAGTGGCTGATAGTTTGGGTTATACTCATCTGGCGATTTCAGTTGGTACTAAAGCAGATGTAGATGCGTATGTCGAAAAATTTTTAACTGATGGATTCCCGCTATTGAATGGGCCAAGAACGACAGGCGACGGTTATTATGAAGCAGTCATTCAAGATCCAGAGGGGAACTTGATTGAGCTTACAACCGACTAGAATATCTAAGCAGCAGTTGAAGAAGCGACTGCTGCCATTTTTTTGTTTGAAAAAGCAAGCAAATCTCTTTATGCTTAAGAAGCAGATGGTGAAAGGTGGGGAGTAACTATGGAAAAGAGCAGCGAAAGAAGACAATACAATGAGCGACTGGCGCAAGCGGATGATTTTTTTAAGAAGTTTAGTGCACTGGATACTGAAACATATCAAGCCAGTGTTCTTGATAAGCGGCAAAAGGAATTGATTGGACTAACCATTTCAATTATGTCAAAATGCGAAGAGTGTATTCTTTATCATTTGGAAGAATGTCAAAAAAACGGTGTCACACGAGAAGAAGTAATGGAAGTAGTGAAGATGACGGTAATTGGCGGCGGATCAGTTCTCTATCCTCTTGCTCGAAAAATTTTGAAGCTGTTGGAAGAACTAGCGTATAAATAAAAAATAAGTTTAAGTTGATTTATCTTCTGCTGATTTGCTATACTGTCTTTGAAAATAAATCAACCACCTATTAACGAATGGAGTATGTTTTGTGAGTGTCACAGATATCTAATCAATAAGCTGAATAGCCGAATAAGCCTAGGTTTATTTGGTGTGCTTGTAGAAGTGGTATCTGTCGAATGAATGGGAGTATTGTATTCTCAAGGCGATAGTATGACTATCGTCTTTTTTTGTCCTCCCAGCTTTATACAGTTTGCTTAATTATCAATGAGTCAGATGATATTCAGCAAAATCTTTGCTGCTTCGTTGACTGTATTCTTTCATAATTTTAGGTGAGAATTTATTTTCGAGGCAGATATCACTGAATAGAAAAATGAAAAAGGAGAATGATGTATGCTATCGGAAATAGAGGTTTCACTAGGAAGGAGAAAGAATATGATAACAGGAGAAAAACAAACTTATGAATACAATAAATACCGGAAACCACCAAACTGAAACAATCGCACAAGTTACTGCTGTCTATAAAGATTTATTTGAGATTATGACTGATAAAGGAGTCGGATTGGCTAGAGTAAAACGCGGTCATTATGATGATAAACAAGGCGTTTATCCTGCCACTGGCGATTATGTCGCTGTTGATTGGCAAGGTACAGATCAAAGTATCATTTATCGTACACTGCCGCGAACGTCACGTTTATCACGAATGGATTCCTTTAACGGCAAAGAGCAGCTGATTGCCGCTAATTTTGATTATGTCATGATCTTACAGTCACTAAATCATGACTTTAACCTGCGCCGTTTAGAACGATATTTGACGATGGCTTGGCAATCGGGGGCGATACCGATTGTTCTATTAACAAAAACAGATCAGGCAGGAAACTATTCTGATCAATTTGTAGCAGCTCAAGCTATCGCATTGGGAGCAGAAGTCCATGCGATAAGCGCACAAACAGGCGAAGGTATGGAAGAGTTGTCTCACTATCTGCAGCCAGATAAGACCGTTGTTTTAGTTGGTTCCTCGGGTGTTGGAAAATCTACTTTGATCAATCGTTTATTAGGAACAGAGGTCATGGAAACACGTGAGATTCGTGAAAAAGATGGTCGCGGCCGTCACACAACCAGTCACCGTCAATTATTCAGATTGAAAAATGGCGGGAAGCTGATCGACACACCGGGAATGCGCGAATTTGGAATGTGGGATGTCAGCGAAGGTCTAGAGGAAAGCTTTGCAGATGTAGAAGCATATTTTGGCAGATGCAGATTTAAGGATTGTCGTCATCAAAGCGAGCCGAATTGTGCAATCAAGGAAGCGCTGCGCAATGGAGAATTATCGACAGAACGATGGGAAAGCTATCTGAAGCTTCATGCTGAAGCTAAATATACCAACGATAAAACGGCATATTTAAAGGAAAAAGAAATTTGGTTAAAAGACATCAGCAAGTTTGCTAGACAAATAAAAAATAAGTATCAACATACGGCGTGTATAGAAAGCTTTATTTGCCAAGAATGCGGAATGCCGACGAATCCAGAAAGTGCTGGAAGTCAGCATCGCAACCACTGTCCACATTGTTTAGTCAGTATCCATGTAGACAATCGACCGGGAGATCGTGCTTCGATGTGTAAAGGGCGAATGGAGCCCATCAGTATTTGGTCAAAGGCAGATGGCGAATGGGCAATCATTCATCGCTGTCGCGATTGTGGCACATTAAAAACTAATCGTGTTGCTGCTGATGATAATCAGAAGCTATTGATGAGTTTAGCAGAAAAAGCATTGAAGCATCCACCGTTTAAAATTGGTTAATAGAGGCTGACTCAAAGGCCCCTTGAGCAATGAATCAGAATATAAAAGCCGAACGACTTTACCGCTATCCTGACTGATAGTACAAGGTCGTTCGGTTTTTTGTTTTGCAAAAGGAGGCCGGATTCTTCCCTTTGTCAAAAGGTTATCCTTGCCTCTCTATTTTTTTTGGGATCAGCTTCTTCTTTTAGATTGAATCATTTACAGCTGAGGAAAAAACGATATGCGTGGACGGGGTGCCAAAGCGCATCGTTTCATCAATGAATGCTTCTAAAAGCTCCATATCTTCAGCAACGACTTTGACCAGATAGCTATAGTATCCGGCAATACGATAATACTTTAATACCATTGGCTGCTTCGAACAAAATTCGCGGAACGCTTTACAATTGACTGTTTCAAACATGATAAAGGCTGTGATCCTTTTCCCCATTTTTTGGTAATCGATATTTATGGTGTATTTTTCGATAATCCCTGTATCTTCCATCTTAATAATCCGCTCCTTCACGGCTGGAGAAGTAAGGGAGACTTGCTGAGCAATTTCACTATAGGAGGCACGCGCATTTTTCTTTAAAAGATTCAATATTTTTCTATCTGTTTCGTCCATTATGAATCAACCTTTCTTTTGTTAAGTGAAATGGGCTAAATTCTTTATTTATTAAAGCAAATAGCTCTAAAGACTTTAAAACCGTACTGTAGGTCGTAATAGCTATACCTTATCATAAATAAAATAAGAAGGAGGAATTTAGATGAAAAAAATTTTATTGCTATTGGCTAATGGTTTTGAATCCTATGAAGCGAGTGTGTTTACTGACGTGTTTGGCTGGAATCTTTATGAAGGCGATCGAACAACAGAACTGGTTTCCGTTGGATTGCACTCTGTTTTGGAATGCACCTGGGGCTATTCGTGTATTCCTATGCATCAATTGCAGGAAATTGAGCTGGGAGATTTCGATGCGCTGGCGATTCCTGGGGGTTTTGGGGAAGCAAACTTCTATGAAGATGCATTTAGTGAGGAATTTTTGGAGGTCATTCGAGAATTTGATCAGCAGAACAAACCGATTGCGGCCATCTGTGTTGCTGGGCTGGCAGTTGCCAAGAGTGGTGTGTTAAGTGGCCGCACTGGAACGACCTATCGTTTCAAAAACAATCCACGGCAAATGCAAATGAGACAACTGGGTGTTCAAGTACTATCGACTGAACGGATCGTGGAGGATCAAAACATCATTACTTCCTCTTCACCAGAAACAGCATTGGATGTAGCCTTTCGCTTATTAGAAAAATTGACAAGTAAAGAGAACACATTTGAAGTAAAACAAAGAATGGGATTTACAAAGTAATGGACGAATACTCGCATATTACGGCAATTTTTGCGAGTATTTTCAAGTCCTCTCGTGCTAAACTGAAAGCCAGAAAAGTTGAAGGGAGGCAAAAGAATGAAATTCAAAGGACCAATGCTAGTCGTGAAGGATATTGAAATTGCAAAGAGATTTTATACCGAAGTAATCGGTGTACGGGTGATTGCTGATTTTGGAGAAAATGCCACTTTGACAGGAGGGCTGGCTTTGCAGACCGAAAGCTCCTGGGCAACGTTCACAAAGTGTACTAGTGATTTTTTTACTTATCAGGGCAATGTCGCAGAAATGTATTTTGAAGAAGAGGACTTTGACGGGTTTCTCAAGAAAATTTCAACATTAGAGGTCGAGCGCGTAGGCGAGGAAATGGAAATGCCTTGGGGTCAGAGAGTTCTTCGTCTTTATGATCCAGATAAGCACATTATTGAGATTGGTGAGGATATGAAGGTTATGATGAAGCGGCTGTATGAAACGGGCTTATCCATTGAACAACTTGCCGAAAAAACGTTCATGTCGCCGAAAATTGTGGCAAAAATGTTGAGGTAGAAAGCAGAGCAGCGACCGATTACTCGGCCGCTGTTCATTTATTTTTGGTATATAGCGATACACCGCGCGGTATAGCCCGGAGCATTTGAAACATTTGGAAAACTGCAAGCGATGATTGCACCAGTAGCTGGCAGCTGATCAAGATTGCAAAGCATCTCAATTTGATATTTATCTTGCTCGAGCAGATAACGCTCTCCTTGCCAAGGAACAATTAAATTAGCAACAGCGGGATCTGTATCGGGTGTTTCATGGCCAATTGCGGTGATTGTTCGTTCTTCACTCAAAAATTTTAGTGCTTCCAATGACCATCCAGGATAGTGAGGCTGGCCAGTCTCATCAGGTGCAAAGAAATCTTCCCCTTGACGCTTTGACCAGTCTGTTCGAACCGCAACGAAGCAATCGTCAGGGAATTGTCCATATTTTTTCTCCCAAGCGGTTAGATCATCAATAGTTATCGCATAATCGATATCGTTTGCAACTTTTGCTGTCAGATCTACAACACAAAGCGGCAGCACGGTTTCCTTCAGTGTGATTTGATCAAGTGTTCGTCCACCTTCAACAAAATGAGATGGGGGATCAATGTGGGTCCCATATTGACTGACCAGCTTATACTCACTGGCGCAAACAGTATGCTCATCGTAGGTAAATACTTCTGACATTTCAAGTGTATTATATCCAGCATAATGCGGTGTTTTTTCATTGACCGGATGACTCAAATCAACCCATTGATAGGTAGGTGATTTTATAGTATCCAGCAGCTTCCACAGATTGTTACTCATTATTTATTCCGCCTTTCTAAGCCATGATTTGCTTAACGCCATTTAAAAATCGCTCGACTTCTTCAATTGTATTATATGGAGCAATACCCGCTCGAATAAAGCCGCCAGTTTGATCGATTCCCAAGCGCTCTACAAGAGTAAGTGCGTAAAAATGTCCTTCTGCGATAAAAATACCATAGTCTTCGCACATTCGTGTACAAAATTCAATAGGAGAAATACCTTCAGCGCGAAACGCGATCGTCGGTGTTTTTGCCTGTTTGCTTTGATAAAGTTTAATGCCTGGAATTTCTGCTAAGCCTTGGCGAATTTGTTCAGCAAGCATGTTTTCATAGTGCTCAATCGCATGATAGCCGCTGACCAATTGCTCTTTCAAGGATTCGCCTTCACCTAAACTAGCGATAAAGTGGATTGCTTCCGAAACTGCTGGAATACCTTCGTGATTTTGGGTTCCAATTTCTAATCGGTCAGGAACATTGTTGGGAGCAGGAACTACTTTATAAATTTCAAGACTATCAAACAGTTCTTTACGGATGACCGCCATACCGACGTGAGAGGCGAAAAATTTGTAAGCAGAAGAGAACAGCATATCGATTCCCAGCTCCTGCATATCAACATAGATGTGAGGGATGCTGTGTACAGAATCCACCGCGACTAAGGCCCCTACATCTCTAGCTTTTGCTGAGACAGCCTTGATGTCCGTGATTGTTCCGACGCAGTTTGAGGCATGCCCTACGGCGATCAGCTTCGTTTTTGGACTAATCAATTCATCTAATTTATTCAACTCCAGTTCTAAAGTAGTTGTATTTAATGGGATATACTTTACAATAACGCCGCGATCTTCTGCAGCTCTGCGCCAGGAATCAATATTAGAATGGTGCTCAAGCTCAGTTAAAATAATTTCATCACCTGCTTCCCACTGGTTTGCTAAGGCTCGACTAGTATGGAACATCATCGTAGTAGCGTTCGGTCCAAAAGCAATCTCTGAAGAGTGAGCATTGAATAAGACAGCAATATCTTCTTTGGCTTTTTGAATCAAGGCTTCAGTTTCGTGACTAGTAGGAAAATTACCATGCAGGTTGGCTGCGCCATTGCGCATATAATCACTGATCGCTGTGATTGCGCTGTCTAAAAATTGTGATCCGCCTGGACCATCGAAATAGGCTACTGTTTGTCCATTGTGAGTTCGTTTTAAAGCGGGAAATAATTCTCTGACTTCTTCGATCGGAAATGCTTTTTCCATCAATATCACCTTCCTGAAACGTTTATTTGATACCTTTAGTTTAATAAATAGGTGGGAAGGGTGTCTAAATAAGTACGATGACCGATTTTGGGAGAACTTTAGGTTTTTAAATGAAACAATAAGGGCTATAAAACGTAAAAAACTATCTATTGTGAAAACGGTTGCAAAAATAAAGACAGTGAATTATACTGGTGTATCATGTTAAGGAATGGGGCGAGGTATTTGATCAATGTAGAAAAGTTTGAGGTGTCAAAAAGAGAGCATCCATTTTTTTCAATTACTGATTTAGTCTATCTATTTCTCCAAGAAGAAATCATTCATCTGCATCTGCGACCAAATGAAAAACTCAATGAAAGTCGAATCGCCAATGAACTTAAAATCAGCCGGACACCTGTTCGTAAAGCACTGGATAAATTATTGGAAGAATTTTTAGTAGAAAAAAAGGGCAAGCTTTACACTGTTGCCAGTATGAGTAAATCAGAAAGCCTATTATTATGTGAAGCGCGGATCGCGATCGAGGGCTATGCTGTATTCTTAGCAACGAGCAAAATCACTCCAGAGCAAATAAAGCGCTTAGAGGAATTAACGGTAGAATACGAACAAGTTGATCTAGAAGACGGCAGCTGGCAGTACGCGGAATGTGATCACGCTTTTCATAATATAGTGATTGAGGCAGCGGAAAATCCGCATATTTCCCGCATGTACGAAACCATGGAGCTGCGTTTACGTCACTATCGTCATTGCCTGATCGGGGAAATTGGGAGAAAACAGTTGCGGCCGATCCTTGATAAATCAGCTAGAAATCATCGAGCGACACTAAATGCGATAAAATTAGGTTTTGCCGATCAGGCCAAGGCCTTGATTGAGAAGGACATTAGAGGCATGTACGAAGTATTTTTTGAATGGCGTTAAAGTAGAAAATAAAGTAAATCAGCGGCATAGTTGGAGGACAGTCTGTTTTACTACATGTTAGATAGGAGCGATCTGCTCCTTTTTTGTTGCGCTGACAATGTCGCGTATAAACTTTAAAGACAAGATTACTCTTTTTTTAAAAAATTTTGATTTATGATTGACTCCCACGTTACGTGTGATTCTATACTATAAGTAAGCTAGCGAGATGGAAAAAAAGGAGATTAAAAAATGTTTAAAATTGGAGAATTCTCAAAAATATCAAATACAACTGTTCGAACACTGGATCATTATGCCGCATTAGGGCTGTTAAAACCAAAGGAAATAGATGATCAAACAAATTATCGTTATTACTCAGCTGATCAGCTGTCCCAGTTGAACCAGATCAAATTGCTGCAGCAAACAGGATTACCATTGAAAACAATCAAAGAGATTATTGATACCAATGATTTAGATTTTTTAGAGCAGCATTACAATCTTCAGGAGGAAAAATTGCAAGAGGATTTGGAGGAGCTGCTGACAAAGCAGCGCATGGTCTCGCTCCTTAAGCAAAACATGAAAGAGGGAAAAAATATGACTCAATACAATGTAGTAGTAAAAGAGATTCCAGAAAGAAATGTTCTTAGTGTACGTGATGTTATCGCAGATTACACCCTGGAAGGGGAGCTGTGGCAAAAACTGCAGCAGGGCGTAAGTGAGACGAATGCGAAGCTGAAGCAACCGCCGTTAAACATGACCCTTTTCCACGATGTAGAATATGTAGAAAAAAATGCAGACGTGGAAGTCCAGACAAGCGTCGTGGGTGAGTACCCAGAAGCAGCTGCGAGCACATTTAAGAAGGCACCAGGTTTTATCATGGCCTCAGTAACTTTCAGCGGCAGCTTTGAACAAATGCCGCAAGTCACTCAAACAATTGCTGAATGGTTAGAGGCAAACGAGTATAAAATCGTCGGTCCAATGATCAACATTGGTCATGTCTCACCTGGTGAAGATCCAAATCCTGAAAATTGGGTGACTGAATCGGGTTTTGTCGTTTCAAAATAATTTTACAAGTTCAACTAGCAGTCATTTATGTGGTACGAATACGTGACTGCTTTTTGATTGAAAGGAGTCATTTTATGGAATATATAATTGAAGACTTCACCCCGTCAGGTGGAAAACATTGCATCACGAACGCTTTGAAGCAAGTGTTTGATTACTATGACCATCCGCTGTCTGAGGCGATGCTGTTTGGACTTGGTTCTGGGTTGGCTTTTACGTATATAAACTTAGCCAATTCACCGATGATATCCGGCAGAACGAAACCTATCGAATTTGAAGAGAAGCTTGCAGAACGTCTAACTATTAAAGCCAAATGCCGTAAGCCTAAAAACTATGAGAATTGTCTCGTAAAGACGATAAAGCTGATTCAGCAAAACCATCCAGTTCTCATTTATGTTGATATGCCGTTCATGAAGTATTTAGAAATGGCTCCGTCCAGCCATTTTGGTGGACATGCTGTAGTCTTGTTTGGATTTGATGAGGAGAAACGTTTGTTTTATGTGAGTGATCGGGATAATTCTGACTATCCGATTCGTACACCTAGAGGGGAAATTGCCAGTGATTATCATCTGGTAAGCTATCAAGAAATTGAACAGGCGCGAAGCAGCAGTTTCAGACCATTTCCTGCAAAAAACAAATACTTTGAATTTGATTTTTCGACTTATACAGAACCTCTGACGACAAGTATCATCGCTGCCATAAAGGATACTTGTAAAAGTATGTTGAATCCTCCCGCAAAACTGCTTGGAATTAATGGAATAATAAAATTTTCGCAGGAAATTCTAAAATGGCAGCATTTTTCTCAGGACAAGTTGAAAATAGCCGGAATAACGAATTATTTCCAAATCAGTCAGGATGGGGGAACTGGAGGCGGGATCTTTCGTAAAATGTATGGCGAATTTTTACTAGAGGTGGATGCTATTCTGCCTAATAAAGGAATCGCTGAGCTTGCAGCAGGGTTCATACATTTAGGAGACCAATGGGATATTCTTGCTGCTGATTTATGGTACTTGGGGGAAACAGGAGATTCAAAAATACTGAAACCGTTAAGTAAACAAATTTCAGAAATGGCAACAACTGAGAGAGCACTGCTGCAACAACTAGAATTAACGATCAACAATTAAGATAAAGTAACCCATCCACCCGTGAAAACGGGTGGCTTTTTAACACCTCTAGAAGAGGTCCCCACTCACGTACTCCATAAATGGAGCTTCCCAAAAGACCGCCAACCGCTCGGCGCTCGCTACTTTATTTCTTTTTCTTACTCTTGAATGGATCAACGTATTCTCGTTTACTTATACTATCTCGAATACGATCATCTGATTCCTGCTCTCTTATATATTTTGCGATTGTCTTTTGATTCAACCCCACTGTACTTACGTAATATCCTTTAGACCAGAAACTTTTATTCCCATATTTATAGACTAAGTTTCCATGCTGCTCATGGATCAGAGTCGCACTTCTGCCTTTTAAAAATCCCATGAACTGAGAAATGCTTATTTTCGGTGGAACTCTTACTAACATGTGGATATGATCTGGCATTGCATGAGCTTCGATGATTTCTACTTCTTTCATCTCACAAAGTTTACGCAAAATTCTTCCGATATCTTTTCTTAACTCACCATAAATTACTTTTCTTCTGTATTTTGGTGTGAACACGATGTGGTACTTACAATTCCAGCGTGTATGTGATAAACTTTTGTCGTCATTTGATGGCATAGAAAAACTCCTTTCGATAAAATGAGCGGTTGGTAGCCACTTAGTAGTATATCGAAAGGAGTTTTTAACGCTAAAGCTCTTTCGTCCACGCGTAGAAACGCGCGGTTTTTTTGTTTCACTCGCTAACACGAGCGAAACTGACTGAAGTCATTAATGAAAGAGAAGGATTGAACAGCATTCCGTTCAATCCTTTTCTTTTATTAGTTCAAATAGGTCAGCTGGTTGATTAGAGTAGTCATTCGATAGTCCTCAATTTTCCGGCCTAAAGCAGCTAAGCTTTTCGCTGAAGGAACATCCTCTAAAACAAATAGTCGCTCTTCAGGAATCGCAGGAGTCGAAAAATTGGTTACATAAAGATCGGAGATCAAGGATTTTGGAGCCGATTCAGAATAGATTTTATCTGATTGGATATTCAATAAAAGCTTCCCATGATAATTTTTGTCTAAGTAATAAGCTAAAAGCATGGCATGCTTTGCTCCTAAATCGCTGCACACTTCTGTTGAAACAGGCTTTCGCAGAGCATCCAGTTGCTCTGGCAGGTCGTCCCAGTAAATAAACAGCTTGAACAAAATCAAATGATAATACATCGAATACCAGGGGAAGCGGGTTCTCGCTTCTTGATCTTTCAAGGTTTTCTCTAAAACCTTACTAAAAACAGCGAAGTCCCTTTGAACCGTCAAACTATTATAGAGCTCACGGTTGTAGGCGATATATGTTTCGTAAGGGTACACTTTATAGGAACAATAAACGGATTTCAATAAGGCGATGCAATGTTCACGACTATCTTCAGAAAAGGTAATTCCCAATGCTTGAGTGATCAAAGAAAGGGTTGTATGACAAAGACGCTCAATTCTCATTTCTTCTTCGACATTGTCCCAAGCGTGATCATACCAAAAGATTGTCTGGATCAGATCATTTTGGTGCTGTTTCGTAAGCAGTAATGAAAAATGAGTCATAATCCTATTGATAGGCTCTGCAAAGTGCTTCAATTTTTCTACCGATTGGACATTTTGTTTGCTAGAGTTAAGGAAGCCCTGTTCTTGTCGTAGAAGACTGACAGCTATCAAGAAGGAGTATTCCGTTTTCTGGAGAAAATTAAGCTTCAGGTTAAATTGCTCATTTAAGTGATTGATTGCTCCAAGAATCTTCTTTTGATCGAGTTGAAATGGCCAGCCATAAACATCGTAGACTTCCAAAAAATATCCCGCCATAAATAATCGCACTTGAAGTTCGTCTTTGCCGACAAGGGTCAAATTATTTCGATCAACCTGTAAACCGCGCATCTCTAAGCCTTCATTGAGCTTGACGATCCGCCGATATAAGCTTGAGGAGCTGAGAAATAATTCTTTTTCTAAGTCCGTCCGTAATTTTCCTGGTTGAAAAAAAAGAATTTCCAATAATTGGAAGGTCGGTGATTCTTTAAGGATATCCGAAAAAATCTCACGTACCGTATGATTATCTTTTTCAGTCAGGTGCAGGTCTCCCGAAGTGTTTTTTTCAATTTGAACGATGTCGCCCCACTGATCTTCAATTTCTAAACAATCATTCATAATAGTTTTGGGTACTGCATCGACCTTTTCAGCCAGCTGCTTTACAGAAACATAGTTATTGGCTGTTCGGAGAAGTTCGATTAATTCGATTTGACGATTTTGGGTAGAAGATAAGGCATGTCTCATGGTAGACCTTCTTTCAATCGATTGATACTCCTAGTATATAGGAAAAAATCTTAAGTGAAAATAATAAAGATAGTTAATATGCAAAGTATTTTATAATAAATTTTACAGACATAGCAGGAATCGAATCAGAGATTGTGGCATACTTAACATAGTAAGAATGATAAAGGAGTGAAAGAGTGAAATGAATCGATCAATTGACGGATTCAAATTAAAAGTGATTGCAATTATTGCGATGCTGCTAAATCATATCGGCAGCGGCTTTAGCCTTAATGAACAGTCTGCTGCTGTTTTTTTCTTTACAGAATTCATTGGCAAATTGACTTTTCCAATCATGGCTTATCTGTTAGTGGAAGGTTTCTATTACACACATGACAGAAAGAAATATGCAGGGAGGATGACATTTTTCTGGCTGCTCTCTATTTATCCCTTCCATCTATTATTTGGAGGTAATCATCCTTTTAGACTTTTTGAACTGGTAAATAATATCTTTTTTACACTCTTGATGGGTTTATTGTTGATGGTATGCTGTGAGAGAGTAAAATCACCGTTGTTGAGAAACGTACTTGCCTTTTTCTTTGCAGTGCTGACGATAACTTCTGATTGGTCGTTGATCGGTGTGTTTTTAATTTATGGCTTTTATAAATGGAAAAACAGTAAAATTGGTGTTTGGTGGCCGATTCTTTATACCACATTTTTTTTGACGGTGATGTTGTTAATGATGCATTCGGCGGCTCCTCAAGCAATCCCGCTTTATCAAGTGTTTACCGGTCTAGGTATGTTGCTGGTGATTCCTTTACTATTTGCCTATAACGGAGAAAGAGGATACTCGCCAAAATGGGTAAAATGGGGGTTTTATGGTTTTTATCCATTGCATTTAGCTGTATTAGCGTTGATTCGTTTCTTGATTTAGGATATGGAGGAAAAGATGAAGTATTTTATTCGAGAGTTAGAGGCATCAGAATATCCGCTGCTGGCCGAGTTTCTATATCAAGCCATTTTCCAGAAGGACGAGGAGCATCCTATCTCGCGTCATGTAATCGAGGAGCCGGCTATCAACGTTTATATTAAAAACTTTGGCAGTTATCAGGAGGATTTGTGCCTCTGCGCTGAATTTGACAGGAAAGTTGTTGGTGCGGTGTGGGTCAGAAATATCGATGGATTTGGTTCAATTGATGATCAGATCCCTGAGTTTGCCATTTCCCTTCTTCCTCAATATCGAGGGTATGGTATTGGGACTGCCTTGATGAGAGAGATGTTGAAACGATTAAAAGAGAAAGGGTACGCTCAGGTCTCTTTAGCTGTTCAAAAAGAGAATTATGCATTCAGAATGTATACAAAAGTAGGTTTTGAGATTATTACTGAGACTGCTGAAGAATATATTATGGTTTGTAGACTCAACTAGACAAAAAAAGCTGATAGTTTCCAGAGAAATAACTTATAAGTTTTACAAATTACAGGGGAAATGAGATGCTTTAGTTAAGTTTTAGGGCTAAAGTCGGATGGAAAGTTGTATCCAAAGTTATAAAATGGTATAAATAAAGTTAAAAGGGGAAAACATTATGAAGAAAATAGTTGTTTTAGGTTTATCTGTTGCATTACTAGCAGGGCTGGCTGGCTGCAGCGAAAAACCAGCTGATTCAAATAGCTCAAGCACCAGTTCACAAAAGAGCAGTCAAACGAGCCAAAGCCAATCGAGCAGTGAGACAAGCACCAATTTCAAAGTGAGTGTAGACGATGCAATCAAGTCTTATCAAGAAGCGTATCCTGATAGCGATATCACTTCTATTGATTTAGAAACTTCTTTCGGCAAGTATTTATACAAAATTGAAGGTGTCGATGATAATAAGGAATATGAAGTACGAGTAGATGCCGATACGAAGGATGTTTCTAAAGAGCGTGAAGAAAATCTGGACATGGAAGACAAAGATGGCGTGAAAAGAAAAGAAGACAAGCTGGATTTAGAAAATCTGTTAAGTATTGAAGAAGTTTCCGATATTGCCACAAAACAAGTTGGCAGCGGGAAAGCGACGGACTGGAGCTTAGACAAAGAAATGGGTACCACTTATTGGGAAGTCAAAGTTTTGGATGGTCATAAAGAAACCGAAGTTAAAATCAATGCCCAATCTGGAGAGGTATTAGAAAGTGAAACGGATGATTAATGCTTAAGCAAGCCTGCGGTTGACTCCGCAGGTTTTTTTGAGGAGATCTATCGATAGATTCTGCAATGTTAGTTCTCCATTAAAAAAGAAACCATTCAGCTTAGCATTAAAAGTAGGATGGAAAAGATCCTTTTCTCTCTGAGTAATGTCACAGGATTGAATCAATAGAGAACCGCCAAAGAGGCAACTAGCCCTTTTGACGGTTCTCTATTTTTGTACGGAATTTCTCAATGGGACTTTCCAAATTACAAGTAATTTGGCCTTTTTCTTTTGATTTGAAAAGAAATTCTAAAAAAAAGTTTCCTTTCTTAAAGTCCAATGAATGATCCATTGATTTCTTCTTTTAAATTTTCCAAGGTGATCGTCGTTTGGGTCTCACCGACTCCGCGAACTTGTTTTAACTTTTGGAAGAGGAAGTGTTCCAAATGGGAAAGATCCGTTGCTGCGACTTTTAGTAAATAGTCGTACTCTCCAGTGACTTTATGGCATTCTAATACAGCTGGATACTTGGTGATTACATTTTTAAAGTTATTTGTATTGCCGGTACGGTCTAATTTTACTGAAATAAATGCAAGAATAGATTGTCCAAGCTTCTTACGATCCATTTTGATCGTATATTGCTGGAGGACACCGCTGTTTTCCAGCTTTCGCAGTCGTTCGATCACTGCGGGAGTTGACAGATCGACCATCTCGCTGATCTTTTTACTTGATTGTCGGCTGTCCTTTTTAAGAATATCGAGAATTGCTAAATCAGTTTTATCCATGTGGCAGCTGCTCCATTTCTTTTATGAACTTGTTTCAATTAATATGCTAGCAAACAAGTAAGCAAAGGTCGAACCCAATTTACAACGAAAAAATGAAAACAATTTGGTATTTCTTTCTATTAAATAATAATTCAAAAAAACTTGTCATTTATAAAGTCAAATGCAAAAAAAGTTTTCGATCGTTAAGTCCAGCGATAATAATCTTTAATTGAGTCTTTTAGAACTTTTTTTCCTAAAAAATAAAATTTTAATACTAGGTTAATATTTCGTGTACATTCGAGAAAGGCTCCTTCTTTATAGTAGAGATAGGACAAAGGAAAAAGGAGCAGGGGTGACGGATGATGTATCGAAAGATTATAAAAAATGATGTAAAAGAAAGTAAGCTGATAACCATAATAACAACCATGTTTATTATGGTAGCGGCTGTGTTAGTGGCGTTGGCAACGATTTTGAGTGTGAATTTGGCAGGTTCTATCGACACCTTGATGGAAAAGACGCAATCGCCGCACTATATGCAGATGCACACAGGCACAGTTGATCGAGAACGTTTGGCAACATTTGTTGAAGAGAATGGAAATGTGGCAAATTATGAGATTGCTGAGTTTTTAAACCTTAACGGATCAGATATTGAACTTGGCGAGCATAGCTTTGCTGACAGTGTGGAGGATAATGGACTGGCGGTTCAAAGTAAAAAGCTTGATTACTTTTTGGATATGGACAATCAACCTATTCAGCCGAAGCCGGGTGAACTGTATGTTCCGGTAGCCTTCAAAAAGCAAGGGCTTGCCAAAATTGGAGATCAAGCAAAAATTGCTGGCAAGACGTTTACAATCAACGGCTTTTTACGTGACGGAACGATGAACTCTCAAATGGCGGGATCAAAACGTTTTTTATTGCATCAAAAGGATTACGACGCGCTTTTTTCGAAAGGAAAGCTGGAGTACATCATTCAGTTTCGATTGAAGGATCCAAGTAAACTGAATCAATTTGAGGCCGCCTATAAAAAAGCGGGTTTAGAGGTCAATGGACCCAATGGCACACATCGCTTATTCAAATTGGGCAATGCTATGTCAGATGGAATCATGATCGGCATTTTATTATTGATCAGCTTACTGGTGGTTCTAATGACATTTATGTGTATTCGTTTCACTCTGTTGTCAAAGATCGAGGAGGATTATAAAGAAATCGGTGTGATGAAGGCAATCGGTCTGCAGTTGAAGGAAATTAAAAAAATCTATTTGGCCAAATATGCGGTGATCTCTGTTATCGGCAGTGTGCTTGGTTATCTCATTTCCATTCCATTAAGTTACCTTCTATTGAAAAATATTAAGCTATTCATGGGGGAAAGCAGTAATGAAGGATTGAGCTGGGTTTTGGCCATCGCAGGTGTATTTATAGTAATGGTTTTGATGATTGCTTATGTTTTCAGATTGCTGAATCGTTTTAAAAAGATTTCGGCGGTTGAAGCGATTCGCTTCAGCGGAGCAAACGAAAAGGTTAACACTAAAACACGCTTTAACCTCCGCAAATTAGCATTTTTATCACCCGATACACGAATCGGAATCATCGATATTATGAATCGGAAAAAAATCTATTTGACTATGCTGCTGGTATTCATTCTATCGACTTTTATTATGATCGTTCCAGCATTGGTCTATCATACTTCTTCTTCTGAGAAGTTCGTGGAAAGCTTGGGATTCAGTCATAACGTTGATATAGCCACCAGCCTGTATCAATCAACCAACAGCGTTGAGAATCAGGATAAAATCGAAAGCTATTTGGCTAATGATCCAGATGTTGAGACTTTCAGTAAAATCTCGACGAAAAATTTTGATGTCAAAGAAACTGGCAATGCTGACAGCGTGCTGTCCGTTGAATTAGGAAATCATCAAAAATTTCCTGTAGATTACTTGCAGGGAAAAGCACCGAGTAAAATGAATCAAATTGCCATATCTACGATTAATGCAGAGGAATACAATAAAAAAATTGGTGATTCGATCATTTTGGTCAGAGAAGGTCGCGAGGAAACATTCATAGTTTGCGGAATCTATGCGAATGTATTCAACGGCGGCAAGACAGCCAAGGCAATTTTTGAAGATACCACTGCACCGACGATCTGGACAGATATTTCGATCAAGCTAAAGGATTCAAATAAAGTATCGCAAAAAATGAAGCAATACAAGAAAGATCTGCCTTTTGTCAAGATGAACAATGCAGAACAATTTCGTGATCAAACCTTTGGTTCCACGATACAATCTGTCAAGATGATTTCAATTGGGGCCTTGCTAGTAGCCTTACTGGTCACTGGCTTAATCACTTCTTTATTCATGAAGCTGCTGTTGGTGAAGGACAAAAAGGAAATCGCTACATTGAAGGCAGTGGGCTTCACCAACCAGGAAATTAGAAAGCAATACCTTTCAAGAAGCCTGACCGTCTTAATCGTTGGATTAGGCTCGGGAACGTTATTAGCCATGACGCTTGGAAAAACAATGTCTGGTTTAGTATCGGCGGCTTTAGGCGGAGTCAGTATTCAATTAACAGGAAGTCCTCTGATTTATCTTGGCTGTCCAATTTTGATGCTGGTTGTTACTTATTTCGCCACCAAATCGATAACCGTGCAAGCAGGGAAAATTGAAATCGCTGAAAACTTTAAAGACTAGAAAAGGATGGAGAAAAAAATGCAAACAATCATAAATGGAACAGACATTATCAAAAGCTTTGGTGAAGGAGAAGAACAGGTGACTGTTTTAAATAGCGTGAACATTCAAATTGAAATGGGGCAGTTTGTTGCAATCATGGGTCCTTCTGGCTCAGGAAAATCTACACTGCTTTATGCGATTAGCGGAATGGACAAGGTTGATTCAGGAAAAATAAGCGTTAATAACCAGCAAATCGATACAATGGCAGAAAAACAGCTAGCTGATATCCGCAGGGAACAAATGGGTTTTGTCTTCCAGCAGCCGACCTTGCTGAAAAATCTTTCCCTTATTGACAATATCATCTTGCCGAGCTTAAAAGGAAAAAAGCAGGTCGCCGAGCAAGTGAAGCGGGCAGAAGGCTTGATGGAAAAAGTAGGTATTGCAGAGCTGAAGGATCGTAAAATCACACAGGTATCTGGCGGGCAGCTGCAAAGAGCTGGAATCTGCCGTGCGTTGATGAGTCAGCCGATTATTATTTTCGGCGATGAACCAACCGGAGCTTTGAATTCGAAAGCCGCTCAGGAAATCATGAATATCTTATTGAAAATAAACGAAGATGGGACGACCGTGGTTATTGTCACTCACGATGTGAAGGTAGCTGCGCAAAGTGAGCAGGTTCTGTTCATGGAAGACGGTCAAATTGTCGATACCTTATATTTAGGAAACTGTACGAATGAAAAGCTTGAGAAACGCATAGAAAAAATCAACGAGAAGGTTTTAGCTGTCGAAATCTAATAATAAGTACGAATCCGAAAACGTTACTATGGTAAAATTAGATGACGAACTCAGGAAGCAGGGGGACTGATGGTATACAATATTTTGCATGTGGATGATGAAAAGGAAATCATCAAACTACTAAAGATGTACTTAAAAAGCGAAGATATCAACCATTACGAGGCTGCTAATGGTCGTGAGGCGTTGATAATTTTAGCGGAAAAGAAGATTGATCTGCTGATCGTTGATATCATGATGCCGGAAGTTGACGGTTTTGAACTGATCCGTACTGTCAGGAAAACCAGTAAACTGCCAATCTTAGTAATTTCGGCGCGGGTCGAGGCCTCTGATCGGATTTTCGGACTAGAGATCGGGGCCGATGATTATTTGACAAAGCCTTTTGACCCTCATGAAGCAATCGCTCGAGTAAAGGCGCTGCTGCGGAGGTATTACTCATTAGGCGTGAACAGCGGATTAGGGCAGGATCAGTTAAAAGTCGGCAATTTGACGTTAGATACTCACGCTTGTACTGCTTATGTTGAAGAACAGCTGATCATTTTGACAGCGGTGGAATTTCGCGTGTTGAAGCTATTGATGGAACAGCCGGGTCGAGTGTTCACTAAGGAACAAATCTACGAGCATGGATGGCAGGATCCTTTGGCAGGGGATAATAACGTGAGAGTCATGATGAGCAAGCTGCGAGAAAAAATCGGAAACGAGCGGATTAAAACGATTCGAGGATTAGGCTATCGTTTGGAGGTTGTCCATGAAACAGCTTAGAAATGCGATTTTACGTTCTTTTATTCTCTACTTTTTGGGACTTTCGGTCGTTGGCGGCTTGATCGAGGAATTTTTTTCTCAGTTGCAGATCCTTGTCTTTGAATCGGAGTATCAGGCGCTCTTAATGATTATCGGAGGAGTATTTCAACTCATTGCGATTTTCGGCTTTTCTTATTTGTTTTATCGAAGCTTAAATAAAAAAATCGCAAAGCAAAGTCAGAAAATTGCCAAGCAGCAGAATACGTTGTTTGCCAATATTGCTCACGACCTGAAAACCCCCTTAACCAGTATCTCAGGCTTTTCTAAAGCCTTAAGTGAAGATATTGTCGAGCCGGAGGAACGAGCAGAGGTCTCTTCGATTATTTATCAGAAATCGTTGACGGCTAATGAGCTGTTAGATTTAATGTTTCAATATACAAAATTGAATTCCACAGAATATAGCCTAAAGCGGCAAGAATACGCAGTGAATTATTTATTGAAAGAAGCTATCGCGGATAATTATGACTTGATCGAGCAGCAGCAAATCGAACTGCTTTTAGACCTGCCGGAAGAGCCGATCATAAAGAGCATCGATAAGGTGGAGATGCGGCGTGTGTTTAATAATTTATTGATCAATGCCTGCAAGCATAATCCGCCGAAAAGTAAATTGGCAATTTCAATCACGGAAAACAATAATCAGACAAAAGTTGTCTTAGCTGATAACGGAACGGCGATTCCGCTAAAGGACCGAGAAAAACTCTTTCGCCCATTTGTCAGTGAGAATGAAACCGAACGGAACTTTCAAGGCAGCGGATTAGGTTTAGCAATCGTCAAAGCAATCATTGATAAGCATGGTTTTACAATCGAGCTGCTGGATGATGAAGTATATACTAAAAAATTTGTGCTCACACTTTAAACAATCCAATAGTCTGCTAACAAAGGGACTAAAAATATAAAGGAGGTTTCATATGTTAAAAGCAGCATTTATTTTTGTAGCAGAAGGTGCAGATGGTAAAAAGGATCGTTCAGTTGTGACAACACCCGCAGTTGAATTAACTACGGTTGGTGTAGTGGATTACGAGGAAGCTGTTGAAATTTCAAAAGAACTAGTTGAAGCTGGTATTCAAGCAATCGAATTATGCGGCGGATTTGGTCACTTGGGAACAGCTAAAATTGTTGAAGCGGTTGGAGAGAAGGCAGTTGTTGGTGTCGTAAGATTTGATAAACACCCGGGATTGGGGAATCAATCCGGCGATAGCCTTTATTTGTAAAGAAAAAACTAGAATAAGAGTTGAGAGCAGAAGTATTTTTTATGCTTCTGCTTTCTTATTGTTTACTATAAATGAAAATTGCGATAGAATGAGAAGAAAATTAAAGGAAGATTAATTATGAAATATGCCGATCGAATGGGAAAATTGAATGCTTCAGAAATACGTGAATTGTTGAAGGTCACGGATCGACCGGAAATCATTTCCTTTGCGGGAGGATTACCGGCAGCGGAGCTTTTTCCAATCGAACAAATGGCTGCCGCTTGTATGACTGTTTTGGAAAATGATGGTGAAAAGGCCCTGCAATATTCTGCAACAGAAGGTTTTGCTCCTCTTAGAAAATGGATCGCCGAGCGTGAAAATAGCCGAATTGGAACGAAGCTGACAGCGGATAATATTTTGATTACCCATGGCTCTCAGCAAGCGTTAGATTTGATAGGAAAGCTGTTGATCAATAAGGACGATGTCGTTTTATGTGAAAGCCCCACGTATTTGTCCGCCTTGAATGTCTTTAAAACATTTGAGGGTCACATTCTGGAAGTTCAAACAGATGAGGAAGGTATGATTGTCAGTGATCTGGAACATCTCTTGGCAAGTACTGCGAACGTAAAATTGATTTATGCAATTCCGACCTTCCAGAATCCTTCAGGGAAAACATGGTCTTTAGAACGGAAGAAGCAGATTTTGGCTGTAGCGAATCGATACGACGTGGCAATTATTGAAGATGCGCCCTATGAAGAATTGCGTTATTCAGGGGAAGCAACGCCACCGATGTTCAGCTTTCCTCAATCCGAGAATGTGCTCCGGACTGGAAGCTTCTCGAAAATTCTTTGTCCCGGTCTGCGAATCGGTTGGATTGCGGCGGATTCAAAAGTGATCGAGAAGCTGGTTTTGATTAAACAAAGTACAGATCTGCAAAGCAATACCTTCGCCCAAAGGCAAATTTTTCAGTTTATTCAGGATCATGCTATCGATGAGCATATCAGCAGGCTGATTCAGGTATATCGTTTACGAAGGGATGCGGCAATTTCTGCGATTGAAACATATTTCCCTAAAAATATTCAGTATACGCATCCTAAAGGAGGGCTCTTTATCTGGCTGGAGTTGCCGGAGAGTATCAATACCACTGATTTATTGCAAAAAAGTCTCGAACAAAACGTAGCCTTTGTCAGCGGTGAATCGTTTTATGCAGAAAACCCTAGATACAATACGATGCGCTTGAACTTTTCTTGCATGGATGAGGAAAGGATTGAAGCTGGCTTTAAAATCTTAGGAGAGCTGATTTCGAACGAGCTGAAAGACGAATAAACAGATTTGAAAGAAGAGGTGCTTCGCTTGAGGCCCTCTTTTACTATAGTAGGAAAATAAAATTTTTGAAGAAGAGAGAAGCTGACTTAATGCTATACTTGAAGCAATAGGATGAAGGAGGGATTGGATGATAGAATATGTGAATTTAACAAAAGAAACTATTGCGGATGAGCATCTGTGTTGCGCAATCTCAGGGAAAAAGCATCAAGCTGGTGTTGATACAAAAAGAAACTGGCTCGATGAACGTTTGACAGAAGGGCATGTATTTCGGAAGCTGGATGCGAATGGGAAGGTTTTTATTGAATATGCCCCTTTAGAAACTGCCTGGGTTCCTGTTGTTGGTGAGAACTATTTATATATTTATTGTTTGTGGGTTTCTGGCAGCTTCAAGGGCCAAGGTCACGGAAAAAATCTGCTGAATTATTGCTTAGAGGATGCCAAAAAACAAAATAAAGCTGGAGTATGCGTGATTAGTTCAAAAAAGAAGACTCCCTTTTTAACCGATAAAAAGTTTGTTGAAAAAAGTGGTTTTCAAGTTGTTGATCAAATCGCCGGCGGCTTTGAGCTCCTGGCACTGTCGTTTGACGGAACAGTACCAGCTTTTTCGGAAACAGCCAGAAAGCAAACCATTGACGAACAAGAACTAACGATTTTTTATGGACAGCAATGCCCATTTATCCCAAATGGTTTAAAAGAGGCGCAGGAATACTGCGAAGAAGCAAACATTCCGTTGAGGTTGGTTCCAGTCGACAGCCTTGAAAAAGCAAAACACCAGCCGGGAATATTCAACAATTGGGCCGTTTATCATCAAGGAAAATTCTTAACGGTCCACATGTTGAATAAAAAAGTGTTGAAGAAATTATTGGCTTCAGTGTGAGGGAGAAAATTGAAAAAATATATTGCACTTTTGCGTGGGATCAATGTCAGCGGCAAAAATAAAGTTGCAATGCCCGTATTGAAAAACGCGTTTGAAGAAATTGGCTTCTCTGAGGTTTCGACATATATCAATAGCGGAAATGTGCTATTTTCCAGCGAAAGTGAAGACAAGTCAGAACTAATTTTAAAATGTGAAGCCGTCATCTCTGAGAGGTTCGATTTAACGATTCCAGTTGCCGTCATGGCGGTTGAAGATTTGGTCGAGACAGTAAAGCATGCGCCTGACTGGTGGGGACAGGAAAAAGAAACCATTCATTATGCGATCTTTATGATCGCTCCCATAACCGTATCAGACGTTTTTGCTGCAGTAGGAGAACCAAAAATGGAGTATGAGCGAATCGCTCATTATGGCGAAGTTATTTTTTGGTCAGCGCCTCGGAAAACGTTCAATAAGGCACGTTGGTCAAAAATTGCCAGCTCTTCAGTCAATAATCATGTGACTATCCGCAATGCGAATACAGTCAACAAATTGTTAACAATGGGACACTATTAAAAAATCAAGCAGTCGCAAAACTGCTTGATTTTTTCTATATCAGCGGCAAAATTTCTTGTTGAATAAAATCAACACGATCATAAACATTTTCTTTGAATAAAGCGGTAATTGTGATGATTAGCTTTTGTTCATGGTCAATATAAATGACATTGCCACCGTCTCCCATCGCGGCAATAATTGGTTTTATAGGATCAATGATCCACCATAAGTAGCCATAATCAAGCTGTTCCTGTTCCCAACAAGAGTGCTTTTTCTGCATCATTGTTAGCCAGCTTTTCGGAACGATCGGTTGTCCGTTCCAGCTGCCTTGATTCAAGATTAACCTGCCGATTTTTACCAGTTCGCGTGTAGTCAGCGTTAACCCCCAGCCACCAGCATTCAATCCAGTATTATCTGCGACCCAGCCATTTGAGGTAGTCGATTGATTAAAGGCCATTTGCTCTTTGGCGGATTTCAAATAGATCGTTTTTTCGACATCAATACCTAAGGGCTCGAATAATTCTCTTCGAGCAAAGTCGAGGACATTCTGATTCGTGGAGCGTGAAAGGACGGCGGATAGAAGATCAGGTCCTATCAATGGCGTATAATTGAATTCGCCGATTTGCTGCTTTCCACCTAGTTGCTTTAAGGTGAACTTGACCCAGTCTTTGCTCATGAAATATTTGATATATGCAAGAGGGCCGGACTTATATTTGAAGGGTGCGGTCATAGTTATTAAATTTTCCAATGTAATGTTTTTGATCGTCGTGTTTTTTGTTGGATAATCTGGGAAATAACTTACTATCGGACGGTCCAGTTCATTAAGATAGCCTTGTTCTTGAGCAATTCCTAATAATAGTGACAGGATACTTTTGGTGATTGAATAGACATGGATCTTACTAGATGCATCGCAGTTGTTAAAATATTCTTCATAAAGCAGCTGATCATTTTTTTGCACAATAATCCCAGTAATATTCTGATAGTCTGTCTTGATTTTTTGTTGAATCGGTTTGAATTTCTCTTCGTTCATTGTGTTCCTCCATTTCCGAAGGCGCCTTCTATACTTAGAGTAAGTGCATTAAAAATCATAATCAAGTGTTATTTTAAAAAAGTTAAATTTTACCAAGTCAAGGTCCTTCTCTTTTTTTGCTTCAAAAAGGGTAAAAGGAAATCAAGCTTGTTTTGCTATAGTGAAGAAAAGAAAGCGAGGGATTTACTATGGAACATCGGATTGTTGAATTAGCGAGCTTTAAGCTAGTAGGTTTTAAAAAGGAATCGACGAATGCGAATCGTCAAGGGATGAAGGACTGCCCGGCATTTTGGAATGAGATCGTTTCTGCCGGCAAACAGGAGTCACTTTTACCAATGATCAATCACGAACCATTTGGATTGATTGGAGCTAGTTTTTATAATGTGGATGATACAGATGCACAAAAGTTTGATTATTATATTGCTGTTGCAACTACGAATGATACACCATCGGATTTATATGAAGTTGAGGTGCCGGCAAATATGTGGGCAGTTTTTCCTTGTACGCGAAAAACTTCCGGAAAAACGCAATTTGCGATCGTGTCTAAGTGGGCACCGCAGTCAACGGAATATGAATTGTTAAATGAAGGCTATATGACAGGTGAGATGATTTCCGGTGGTCCGGATCTTGAAGTTTATGGGCGTGGCGATGACATCGAAATTTGGGTACCAGTAAGAAAAAAATAATCGACTCAGCATAAGTTTAGAAAAGTTTAGCAGCTTCTCCTTGATATGCTATTCTTATAAAAGAGAGTTTACAGGAGGAGTTTCATGTCAAAAGATCTTGAGCGTTTTTCAAGCACCTTGGCTTATATAGAAAATCATTTATTTGAAGCCATTTCACTGAAGCAATTAGCAAAGCAGGCGTTGCTTTCGGAATATACTTTCCACCGTTTCTTCACTTATTTAACGGGTTATTCCTTTTCGAATTATTTGCGTTACCGGCGTCTGTCAGAAGCGGTCGAATTATTGCGAAAAGGAATTCCGATTGACGAGATATCTGAACGGTGCGGCTATGCAAACCGTTCAGCTTTTAATCGGGCGTTTTCAAAATTCCACGGCATTGCACCTAGTCAGGCCAAGGATATCGAAGCTGCCGTCAATTTCTTTCCGCCGATTCGATTGGATATTCAGATAAATGGCGGGAAAATGTTGAACTACCATATCGAGCAGCTGCCGAGTTTCACTATCGTTGGTAAAATGGCGGCCTATCAATTGGAGGATGATCTTTTTAGAAATACTGGCAAGCACTGGGAAAGCTTCTTTATGGATCAAGAGCTGAGAACTTTTGCCGAGAGCGATGCCACTCGAAAAAGCTTTTTTGGTCTAAGACGCGCGCCTTATTTTGCTGTCGCAAATCCTGCAAAACCACAATCAGGTTATCTGAATTATTTTACAGGATTTGTTTTGAATCTAAAGACGTCATCAAGCTATTTGACGCTGGAAATTCCTAAACAGACGTATGCTGTTTTCGTTAGCGATCCCTACGATTATCGTAAAACAGAGAATGTTTCAAACGCGTATTACCAATTGCAGCAGCAGATTTTCAATACTTGGCTGCCGCAAACGGAATATCAAAAGATCGACGGACCAGAACTGGAAACCTATCTCACCTTGGGGAATAGCGCATGCTTAGAAATCTGGCTGCCGATTAAGAAATAAGAGAGATGTAAGACAAGAATTTCCAACGTGTTCTTGTCGGATTATTTGGGAACACGGAGGGAAATAGATGCAGGAATCTTATTCAGCAACCAGACATTTTTAAGATTTTTTGACGATAAAGCGTTTTCGTGATATCGTAAAAATAGAAGAAGGAAAGTGAGGGATCTCATATGATTGATTCATCAGTGAAGTAGAAAAGCTGCATTCAGACTGTACCTCTGGAGACTAAGGGAGCAGTGTGCAGATTTTCGAAAAATTGGTGGATGATCATCGAGGTTCCTTTTTATACAGAAGCGGCTTATTTGCTTATTGGTCGAACTGTCTAAAAATAGCTCTGTGACCCAGTTTTTCGAAAATAACTGGGTCTTTTTTGGCTTCATTTGAAGCCAAAGTGAGGTGTTTATTATGACAAATATAAAAATTGATCATTTAACGTTTGGTTATGATCGGCTGGGAACACTGCTTTTTGATGATGCCCAACTAACTATTGCTACTGATTGGAAGCTTGGATTAGTAGGTCGCAATGGGCGCGGAAAAACAACACTGCTGAATTTACTGAGAGGAGAATTACCTTACCAAGGACAGACAGTCCACCAGCTTGAAATGAAATATTTCCCTAAAAAAATCAATGATCCTACGCAATTAACTTATTTTGCTCTAACTGAAGAAGAGGATTTAGAGATTTGGAAAATAGAACGAGAGCTGACGTTATTGAACTGTGATCTGGATATATTGTGGCGTCCATTTTCGACCTTATCTGGAGGCGAACAGACCAAAGCTCTTTTGGCGCTCTTATTTTTGGATGAGTATTCTTTTCCACTGATCGATGAACCGACCAATCATTTAGACATCAAAGGGCGACAATTAGTAGCTGACTATCTTAGAAAAAAACAGCAGGGGTATATATTAGTTAGTCATGATCGAAGCTTTTTAAATCAGGCTGTGGACCATATCCTAGCAATTGAGAAAAGTCAGTTGATTCTTTATCAAGGAAATTTTTCAACTTACGAAGAACAAAAGGCCCAGCGCGATGCTTATGAGCTGGCCCAAAACAGTAAATTGAAAAAAGAGATCAGCCGCCTACAAAGGACTGCACGGGAAAAAGCAGAATGGTCGTTTTCTCGTGAAAAGGATAAAACAAATAAACCCAAGGGATTTATTGATACAGAATATCGCCGAGTCAGTCCTGGGGCGATAGGAGCAGATGCGGCCCGCATGATGAAAAGGTCAAAAGCAATTGTTCAACGAGTAGAAGGGCAAATCAGCGAGAAAGAAAAGCTGCTGAAAAATATTGAATCGGTCGACGCCTTGACCATCTCCTATGAAGAAAATTACCATCGGAGAATTATACAGGTAGAAGATTTAGCTTTAAGCTATTTTGATAGAACATTATTTAGCGGGAAGAGCGTTGAATTATTGCGAGGTGAATGTCTCACGATTATTGGAAAAAACGGCAGCGGCAAAACATCTTTGATCCAAGCGCTGTTAGGAGAATTTCCTGGGGAAATAACAGGAGTGATCCAACGAGTGAACGGATTAACTATCAGCCGTATACGCCAAAATTATGAAAGCAATCAAGGAACTTTAGAGGCCTTTGCGGAAAAAGAGGGATTGGATTATTCTCAATTTTTGAATAACCTGCGTAAACTAGGAATGGAGCGGCAAGTCTTTGCTAATCGGATTCAAGACATGAGTATGGGGCAACGCAAGAAAGTAGAACTGGCAAAATCTTTATCCCAAACAGCTAATCTATATATTTGGGACGAACCGTTAAACTATCTTGATGTCTTCAACCAAAAGCAAATTCTGGAGTTACTGCAGCGCGTGAAACCAACGCTGATTCTGATTGAGCATGACGATTATTTTGTAAAAAAGGTCAGTGATAAAGTTGTCAGATTATAAGCGGAGATTTCGAAAAGAGTGAATGATTAGGCAGTCGCTTTAAGAAAGAAAAGTATTTTTTGATTTTACTTAACGAATGGAAAGTCGCAAGCAAAAAAGCAGGTGGATGTTTAAAGTCCAGCTGCTTTTGACTTATCTCTTTATAAAATGATGCGGAATGCAAATTTTTTCGTGTTTGTTGTAGTAGAAAGCTTCAAAAGCTTTTTTGCCACATTCAGCTAAGTGATGATCAATGGTTGAAAATCCCATCACTTCACTGATCAAGAGATTTTCCCGGCCAATAACTAAGGGCTTATCACTCTTGTGTTGCTGCAAAATAGTTGCAGCAATACTGTCACCAAAAGTCAAAATCCCATCAACTTCTCGTTTCTTAAAGAACGCAGCGCCTTGGATACCATCTTCTGCGACGATGCAATCCCAAAAAATATTGCCCTCATCGAACTCAGGATAAACCTCCTTGGCTTTTTGGATGGAGAATTCGGAGTTGTGGCTAATGTTCTTGCTTCGTCCCAAAGTCATGCCGGGATTTTTCACGCCTTTTTCTTTCATATAGGAAAAAGCCTCTTTTATAGATTTTTTCAGATTGATATAGACACAGCTTACATCGGCATTTGGTATTTCTTCGCAAAAGATGATCGGTCCGTATTGCAGATAGTCAAGAAAAACCTTGATCGAGTTTGCTTTCGTCGTAACGATCAATCCGTCAAATGCGCGTTTAGAAAATTCAGCTAGATAGCGTTTCTCTAATTCTTGATCATAGTTTGTCGGTAATAAACTGATTTGATAACCATGGTCAAAGGCCGCTTGCATGATTCCGCTGAGCATCTGATCGTAATAGTCATGATTGACAAATGGCAGAATCACACCAATGTTTTTGGTTCTGCCATAACTCAGATTTTGAGCGGAACGATTGGGCACATAGTTTAGCTCAGCCATTACCTCTAATACCTTTGCTTGTTTAGTATCATCAACGTAGGGATGATGATTGATGACACGAGAAATGGTTGAGACCGAGTAACCAGTGATTTTTGCAATATCGCGAATATTTGCCATGGGACACCTCTTCTAAACTTTTTAAGCAGCTAAATGCTCTTTTAAATATTCAATAACAGCAGGTCCAAATTGGTAAAAAGTGTATCGACGGTCACGATAAAAGAAACTAACCACGGGACAGCCCAACAGGTCATTGATTAGTAAATGCTTGATTTCAGCCAGCTGAAGATTTTGAATAATCGGCCGCTTAAAACCGCGGCTTCGTACAAGTTTCAATTGGTCCTCAGAAAAATGCAGGGAAACATGAAAATGTTCTTGCGTCTCATCATGCTGAACTTTCACATACGTATTCATAAAAAATTCCTCCTTTTTTCTTTACAAGGGAAGTATAATTTATGAAACGAGTTTCATAGCAAGCGTTTTACTTCATTTTTTAAAATAAGGATAGCTGTTCGCGTTTGTCTTCAAATTCATGCAGGTAGCGAAACACCTCTTCTGACCTCCAAAGGATACCATGCTTTTGACAGGTTTCGATAAAAATTTCCATCAATCGATCGTTGTTTGGGCTATTGCAGACGTAGTTTTCACCGAATGCATACATGTATTTTTTCTTCATGCCAGGAAAGTATTTATCTAATTGCTGATAAAAGTATTCCCGATTACCGGCCCGCATCGTCACACCAAAACCAAAGCATAGTATTCCCTTAACTCCAGCCTGAATGCAATAATCTAAAATGCCGCGTAAATTTTCTTCGCTGTCGTTGATAAATGGCAGGATTGGGGATAACCAAACCACAGTCGGCACCTCTGCTTCTCTAAATTTCATCAAGGTCTCAAATCGTTCTCTAGTCGTTGAGACATAGGGCTCCAGGATTTTACACAAGTCTTCATCATAGGTGGTTAAGGTCATTTCAACAACTGCTTTGGTCTTTTGATTGATCGATTTCAGCACATCCAGATCACGCAAAATCCGAGATGATTTTGTTTGGACCGCCACACCAAACTCGTATTTATCGATCAATTCTAATGCGCCCTGCGTGATCTTCAGCCGTGGCTCTAATTGAATATAAGGGTCAGTCATTGCTCCTGTCCCTATCATGCAAGGTTTTCTCCGCCGTTGTAGTTCTTGTTCAAAAATCTCTAGCGCATTTGCCTTCACTTCAATATCCTCAAAGGTGTGATTGATTTGATAACAATCACTGCGGCTATCACAGTAAATACAGCCATGGGTACATCCACGAAAGAGATTCAAGCCGTTCTTCGCAGACAAAATTGTTTTATATTTCTTGTAATGCATAGTCTACCTCTTTTCAAAAATAAAATGCAACGAAAAGAACGAGAGTTCGTATTTATTATCCCATAAATTTATACTGATAACAATCAAAAGTATAGGTATAATAGGCAATGGAGGTGTTTTTATTGCTCAAAATCGGTGAATTTTCTCAGCTAGGACAGGTATCGATTCGCACACTGAGACACTACGATGAGATCGATCTGCTTCATCCTAAGCTGGTGGATGAAGAATCAGGCTATCGCTACTATTCAGTGAGACAGTTAGATGTCTTAGCACAAATTGTTCTACTAAGAGAGCTAAAGTTTTCTTTGAAAGAAATCAAGAGCTTGATCCAGCAAGATCCCAAAATTTTTACCGCAGCATTACTAAAAAAAGATCGCGAAATTGAAAAAGAAATTCAGCGTGATCAATTCCGCCAACAACAAATACAGCAAATGATCCAACGGATGCAGCACAAAGGGAATTATCAGGTAAAAATCAAAGAAATTCCAGCCTTTCCTGTCATAAGTTTGCGAAAAAAAATCAAAAGCTTTTATCATGAAGGCTTGTTGTGGGAAGAGTTTCAGTCATTGCTAAAAAAACAAGGGCTCTCTTTTCCGTCTGATTCGAATCAATGTTTAACGATTTTTCACGATGAAGAATACTTGGAAGAGGGCGTAGATGTGGAGGTAGCAATTATCTCTAGTAAAAAAGCAGTGAAGCCGCTGCAAATGAAACAGCTTCCAAAAATTGACCATGCTGCAATTTTTTATGTGGAGGGAAATTATCATCAGCTCCCTGAAGCCTACCAAGCATTTGCCAAGTGGCTGGAGGAACACCCAGAATTTCAAATGTTAAAAACCACACGTCAAATTTGTCATATAGGTCCCGAGCATACGAATAATCCAGAGGAATATCTGACAGAATTACAAATTCCATTAATCTCCTTGACTCTCACATAGCGTGAGGATTTATCTTCTAATTAGAGGTCGCGACTCAAAAAAATTAGGGGATATGATTGAGGATAGGTTTTATCCCGAGATAGGAGATATTATGGAAATCAAAGAAATCGGTAAAGTAAAACAAACAGATGCAGGTGTTTATTTGGAGCTGCTTCCTGAGTACCAAGATGGGTTGACTGGACTGGAGGATTTCAGTCATCTTTATGTCCTCTATTGGTTCCATCACTTAGATATTCCTGAATTGCGCGGGACGACAGTCAGTAAACCGTATACTAACGGACCAGAGGAGCTGGGGACTTTCGCAACGCGGGGACCAGTCAGACCAAATCCGATCGCATTATCAGCCGCAAAAATAATCAATATCCAAGGGAACAAAGTGTACGTTGAATATCTCGATGCGGAGGATGGCAGTCCAATTTTAGATATTAAACCTTACACAGCAAGTTCTGATGTATTAGAAAGCTTTAAAGGACCTGATTGGTGTGCACATTGGCCCCAAAGCTTTGAAAGCTCCGGAGGCTTTGACTGGGGAGCTGAATTCAATTTTCCGGAATAAGTGCAGAAGTCTCAGAAATGAGACTTCTTTTTTTGTTTTTTGATAAAACAATTATCGTTGATGTTTCATTGTTGATAAATAAACGTAATGGTGCTATATTATCAAATGTAAGTGATACAGATTTTAAGGAGATGTAATACAGTGAGCGTTAAAGGTTCAGAAATCATTGTTAATAGTTTAGAAAATCATAATGTACCGTTTGTCTTTGGCATTCCTGGTGCTAAGATCGATGGTGTGTTCGATACATTAGAAGATCACGGGCCACAATTAATCTTGGCTCGTCACGAGCAAAATGCGGCCTTTATGGCACAGGCTATCGGTCGTTTGACTGGAGAACCAGGCGTTGTGATCGCAACGAGCGGGCCTGGAGCAAGCAACTTGGCAACTGGCTTAGTTACTGCAACAGCCGAGGGAGATCCTGTTTTAGCTTTAGCAGGACAGGTGAAGCGTTCCGACCTTTCCAAATTGACCCATCAAAGCATGGATAATGCGGCGTTGTTCGCGCCAATCACAAAATATAGCTCTGAAATTCAAGATCCAGAAATATTGTCTGAAAGCATCGCGAATGCTTATCGTATTGCTAAGACGGCTAAAAAGGGCGCAAGCTTTTTGTCGATTCCCCAAGACGTGACTGACGGAGCTGTTAATGGCGAAGCAATCAAGCCATTATCTGCACCGATTCTAGGCTCTGCCTCTGATGAAGATATTGCTGATCTAGTAAAACGAATCAACGAGGCAAAATTGCCAACATTATTAGTTGGAATGCGTGCTTCTGGTAAAAAGGAGACAGCTGCGATTCGCAAATTAGTTGAGAAAACAGGATTGCCTGTAGTAGAAACCTTCCAGGGAGCAGGAATCATTTCTCGCGAATTAGAAAACCATTTCTTTGGTCGGGTCGGTTTATTCCGCAATCAACCAGGAGACATGCTGTTGAAGCGCAGTGATTTAGTTTTAGCAATCGGCTACGATCCAATTGAATATGAAGCACGAAACTGGAATGCTGAAAAGGATGCACGTGTTGTGGTCATTGATGAAGTGCCAATGGAAATTGATCAATACATGCAGCCAGAAGCGGAGTTGATCGGCAGTATCGCTAAAACGATTGAAAAACTGAGTGAAAAAATCGTTACGTATCAATTATCAGCAGATGCGGAACACTATTTATCAACACTGCAAGAAAAACTAACAAATGGAAAGCAAAAAAGTGAAACGGTTGAAGGACGTGTACACCCGTTAGAGGTGATCGATACTTTGCAAAAAAATGTCACAGACGAAATGACAGTAACTGTCGATGTCGGCAGCCACTATATCTGGATGGCTCGTCACTTCCGCAGCTATGAACCTCGTCATTTATTATTTAGTAATGGGATGCAAACTCTAGGAGTTGCTTTACCGTGGGCGATCTCATCGGCATTGGTAAGACCAAATACTCAAATTTTTTCTATTTCTGGAGATGGCGGCTTTTTATTCTCAGGACAAGAATTAGAAACTGCTGTCCGCTTGAAGCAAAAAATCATTCACTTGATTTGGAATGACGGCAGCTATAACATGGTTGAGTTTCAAGAAGAAATGAAGTATGACCGCTCGTCAGGCGTTCATTTTGGTCCAGTTGATTTCGTGAAATATGCAGAAGCCTTTGGCGCGAAAGGGTTGCGTGCAACATCAAAAAGTGAATTAGAAGCAGCCATTCACGAAGGGTTGGCAACCGATGGACCTGTGATCATCGATATTCCAATCAATTACTCGGATAACAAAGAACTAGGCAAGACGATCTTACCGGATCAATTCTATTAAGATGGATCTGATCGATACGTTGTTATTCCAGCTTTTTTAGCTGATGATACCAATGCTTTATGGATAAAACTGAAGCAGGAGGGACTACTAATGACAGTGAAGACAAGAAGTTATATCTACCAGCATGGAACGCTTGGGGGATTAATGCAGGATTTAATGGATGGCACAGAAAAAATCGGTACCCTATCAAATTATGGTGATTTTGGACTAGGCACGTTGGAAGGATCGAATGGAGAAGTTATCTTCTTAGATGGTGTCATCTATCACGCAGATGAGCAAGGAAATATCAATCAATTATCTGGTAGTGAAATGACGCCTTATGCGGCAGTGACAAATTTCGAAGCAGACGATCAGTTTTCTTTAAGTGCTGTTTCTGATGATACTGTAAAATCAGCTATTTTAGAAAGAATCAGTCACAATTTATTTGCGGCTGTTAAAATAGAAGGCACATTCAAACGCATGCATGTGCGTGTAGCACCAAAACAAGTGAAGCCTTATCCACGTTTTGTGGAGATCGCTCGGAATCAGCCTGAATTTGCAGCAGATGATATTACCGGAACGATCGTGGGTTTCTTTACCCCGGGATTATTTCACGGGGCCGCGGCGGCAGGCTTTCATTTGCACTTTATCAGTGATGATCGCAAGTTCGGCGGTCATGTTTTAGACTTTGAATTAGCGGAAGGGGAAGTTAAACTAATGGAGCTAGCAGAATTTCGTCAGCATTTTCCAACTGAGAACGCTGATTACTTAGAAAATGAAATTAAATTAGAGGAAATTGCTAAAGACATCGAAGAAGCTGAGTAAAAATAAATTAAGTCGAAGAACCGTATTACTATCATTTTTTAAAGTATACGGCTCTTCGGCTTTTGCTTTGTAAAGTATTTTCGAGAAAAACTTTTTAAACGTTTTTTCCCATTTTAGATTTGGAAGAGATAAGACGTGAGCGTCCAGGCGCTTGAACCAAAAGGGGCAGCTCCTTTAGCGCATCCTTAGCGATCCATTGCGCTGCTTTTGATTCCTGTGTTTGCATGCTTTTCGCAGTTTTTATCGCCGCTTCCTTTGCTGCTTCATTAGTTTTGCCTAGTTCTCTTAAGGCCCAAGACGCCGCCTTTTTTACCAAGAGCTGATCATCATCTGAATGAAGCTCAATAAGCGTCAAATAGTCCGTTATTTCCTCTGTTGTCAGAGCCGCATGGGTTGAGGTACTGGCAATTAGAGTAAAGGCCGCACGTTTATAAAATAATTTATCAGAATCAATCCATCTTTGTATGAAGTGATCGAAATCATCCTGCTTGATCAAAATATTTTTACAAAATAAATCACAGAGATCCCATGATACAATGCCATCCATGATATAGTGGATATCATCTTCCGAACACTCCTTGGGTTTAAGTGCTAACACAGTAAGTATCTTACATTCATGATAGTTGGTTTTCCACAAACTCATTAGAAAATCTTTCTCTCGAGGAATTTTTTTGGCGAACTTTCTTAAATCAGAGGTGGGCACGCCAATTGTATATTCATCAGGAATTCCCAGCTTAATGATATTCTTTTTAAATTTTTCCGAAGAAGACGCCTTTAAAAAAAGTATAATTTCGTCAATTGTCATGATAAGTATCCTTTTCCTTTAATCAACTTAAAAAGAGCAAAACAATAATCAGATATTCTGATGACTGTTTTGCTCTTTTGAGTCGTTTTTTAAATTCCTAATAGTGGGGCAGGGTTAACGAAACCAGACCACAATGCAGTAGATACACCAAAGTGTAAGTGAACACCTGTTGAATTACCAGTTGTCCCCATGCCGCCTAGTACTTGACCTGCACTGACATCCGAACCTACACCGACACTTGGTGCAGAGACCATGTGCATATAATATGAATAGTACCCATCTGAATGCTGGATGATTACATGGTTCCCAGCTGACCAATGGAAGCCAGCTTCAACAACTTTTCCGCCTTTAGAAGCCAAGATTGGCGTACCAGCTGAACCAGCAAAATCAATACCGTCATGTTGCGTACCAGAAGCACCTGTTGGATCTTGACGAGGGCCGAATGGACTAGTCACTACTAACCCGATAGATAAAGGTGAAGCCCAGCCGCTGCTGTTAACAGCAGGTTTTGATTCAGTTGCCGCTGGAGCAGTCGGGTTTGTTGTTACTTGACTAGCACTTATATCTGTAACGGTTTGTGCTTGCTCTTGTTGTTGTTTTGCTTGTTGTTCTTGTTGCTGTGCTTCAAGCTGAGCGATTTCTGCTTCTTGCTTTTGCTTCGCAGTTTCAGCTTCAGCCGCTTGTTTTTCAGCCTCTTCAGCCGCTTTTTGTGCTTCTTCAGCAGCCTTCTTCGCTTGCTTCTCAGCTTCAGCCTGCGCTTTTGAACGAGCTTCTTCTTCTTTCTTTCTTTGCTCTTCTAGAGCTTTCAAAGCTTCTTGACGTTTTTTCTCAGCGTCTTCTTTTTGTTTTTCATATTTCTCTTTTTGACCTTTTTCAGTCGCAATGCTTGCTTGGATCTCATTGATCTTCACTTGTTGATCTAATTTTGTTTGGACTAATTGATCTTGTTTTGCTTTTAATTCTTCAGTCTTCTTGTTAATGACTGCTAAGCGTTGTTCCGCTTCTTTTTCAAGCTTTTCAAGTTCTGCTTTATCTTTTGTCTGTTGTTCCATGATGTTTTTACTAGCTGTTAGGATAGTAGAGACAGCCATGGTTTTCTTCACAGCTTCGCCTAGTGATTTAGAGTTGATCACGACATCAACGATAGAAGCAGAATCATGGTTTGTTTGCACATCGCGAGCTTGGTTACGAATCTGTTCTTCGCGTTTTTTGATTTTTTCTTGAAGAACGCCAATTTTCGCGGTTAAATCGCTCATTTTCTTTTCTTCATTTGTTTTCTCTTTTAAAACATCATTTACTTCTTTTTCTACAGCAGCAACTTGTTCTTCCACTTCTGCTTTTTGGTCCTCTGCAGATTGTTCAGTTTGCTGCAATTCAGAGATTTTTTTATCTTGATCGGCAATCTTTTGATCGTACTCGTCTGCCAATGCGCTTATTGGGGTAGCGGTCAATGTTAGGGCACACAAAGTTAGTGCCGTATATTTTTTCAACTTAATCAATGGATTCCCTCGCTTTTTTCATCTTTCGGATTCAATTATATAAGAAGAGATGAATAAAAACTGTAAAGTATTTGAATTTTTATCTAACCGTATAGTTTGTAATGATAATGAAATATTTAAAGAGCAAAAATAAGCAATTAATCACTTGACAAACGGCGTCTTTGTTGAAATGGAGCGTAGATTTTGGCTTAATAAAATTATTTTTAATCAATGGAGTTATTCTCAGACTTGGGGTAGAATAAACCAAAAGTTGTTGGTTTTCTTCATAATCCAAAGATGAGGAGAAAAGTACACTTAAATATATGAACTTTTATTGATATCAGTATACATTGGAGGAGTTTTTATGAGTTGGAATAATCCAGAAGCTAAAGAAGAAGCATACAAACTATTACTTTTGCAACAAAAAGCACTATTGGAAGGTGAATCAGATTTAATCGCAAATTTGGCAAATTCATCGGCATTATTAAATCAAACCTTGCAGGATACGGTGTTCGCTGGCTATTATCTTTTCAAAAATGAAGAATTGATCTTGGGTCCATTTCAAGGGAATGTTTCCTGCGTTCATATCGCGATGGGAAAAGGTGTTTGTGGAGAAGCAGCTGAGAAAAATCAAACACTGATTGTTGAAAATGTATTGGAACACAAAAATTATATTGCCTGTGATTCAGCTGCTCGATCAGAAATTGTCGTCCCTATGAAAAAAGGGGATCAGCTTATCGGTGTATTAGACCTTGATAGTTCAGAAATCGGTATGTATGATCAGATTGATCAATTCTACTTAGAGAAATATGTGTCATTATTAATGGAAAACATTGGATAAAATTACGGATGTTGCTTAAAAACACGCTTATTTAATAAATAACACTCTTAATGTGGTTTTTTAATTCGCTTAATGCTACTATATAAGTGTAGTATAAAACATTAATGAGGTGGTTGAATGAATAAAGAAGCGATTATTGTAGGGGAAAGCTATGAGTGCCGTAAAACTGATTTTGCTCGGCCAATCATTGGAGAGGTAATCCGTAAAGAAAGTAATGGTTGTATCGTAAATGTTGAACGTTTTTACGGATTAGATGCGGATAAGATCGATCAGGTAAATGGTCAAGTTTTAATCAAATATAGTGAAATAGCAGGAATTATTTCTAAGGAATGTTTCTTTAGTTAAAAAGACCGTCCTGTTTAGTAAGATCACTCAGAATTCTTTTCTGAGTGATCTTTGTTGTATGTTTTGAAAACCATAGGCTATGCCTATGGTTCCAGAGAGCTTCCAGCGTGGTATTAAAAAAGCCTCCCAAAATTGATAAACTGATGATGGTTTCCCGACCGCATCACAATCAAATTTAGGAGGTATCCTTATGATGAAGGATAAAGAAAGTTTAGCACACTCAAAATGGAGATGTAAGTATCATATTGTATTTGCACCAAAATATCGTAGACAAATCATTTATGGGAAATATAGAGAAAGTATCGGAGCAATCATCCGTAAGCTTTGCGAAAGAAAAGGGGTAGAAATTCATGAAGCAAATGCTTGTAAGGACCACGTTCATCTCCTTGTCAGCATTCCACCAAAGCTAAGTGTGGCTCAATTTATGGGATATTTAAAAGGAAAAAGCAGTTTAATGATATTCGATCGACATGCGGAGTTGAAATATCGATATGGAAATCGTAAATTTTGGTGTCGCGGATACTATGTGGATACGGTTGGTCGAAATAAGGAACAGATAGCAGAATATATTCGTAAACAACTCAAGGAAGATCATGTAGCGGACCAGTTAACATTGTTTGAAGAAGTAGATCCATTTACAGGAGAAAAAAACAAGAAGAGATAAAGAGAGATTCTTTTAGAATCAGCGAGTAGATGTGGTGCGGGAGGAAGCCTTCAGATGGCCTTTCAGGCCAAGGCCGGTAATAGAGGCTTTCAGCCGAAGAGCAAACCACCCGTTTCACGGGTGGTTTTGATTTTAATGAGCGTATATAGTTCTTGCTGGTAGTGTTAATTTGCGTCCAGCTTCAAACTAGCTGCAGGTTCGCAAGGCTGGAGACTCAGGAGTATTAAGCAGCGATTATTAAATAACCTAGCCTTTATTTTTATGATTGATTAAAAAAATAGTTTATTTGAAGTCGTTATCTAAAATTGACAGAGCAAACGTAAAAATAAAGCATGACAGCAAATTCTGCCATGCTTTATTTTTGTGTTTCATTGTTCCTTTTGGATAGACTCAATTAAATAATCAGCGAATCCCGCCGTCGAAAGTTCTTTGATATCAAGCATTTGGGCGAAATCATGAGTCACTTGATTATTTTGAAGGGCCTGTTCGATAGCCTTCGTAACTTTTCGACTAGCTTCGGACCATCCAAGATGATCGAGCATCATGACTGCTGAAAGGAGTAACGAACATGGATTTGCCCAACCCTTGCCAGCAATGTCAGGAGCAGTTCCATGAGTCGCTTCGAAAATAGCATGTCCAGTTTTATAATTGATATTTGCTCCAGGTGAAATACCGATACCACCGACTTGAGCTGCTAAGGCATCAGAAATATAATCGCCGTTTAGATTCGTTGTAGCAACGACTTGATATTTTTCTGGGTACAGAAGAATCTGCTGTAGAAAATTATCTGCAATCACATCGTCAACGATAATTTTTCCTGCGGCTCTGGCTTCAGCTAATGCCGCATCTGCTTTTTCAACCGTTGAATCGGCGGCAATTTTCTTGTATTGATTCATCGTAAAGGCTTCAGTGTAAGTACTTTCAATATAATCATATCCCCAATTTTTGAAGCCGCCCTCAGTAAATTTCATAATGTTTCCTTTATGGATCAATGTCACACGTGTTTTGCCTTGTGCAATAGCGAAGTCTATGGCTGCAGCAATCAAGCGTTCACTGCCTTCTTGAGAAATCGGCTTGATCCCCAAAGCACTTGTATCTGGGAATCGTACTTTAGTGACGGATAGCTGATCTGTCAAGAAGTTTAAAAGCTGTGCAACTTCCTTGGAGCCATTAGCAAATTCGATCCCAGCATAAACATCTTCTGTATTTTCGCGGAAAATGGTCATATCTGTTTTTTCCGGTTCCTTTAGAGGAGAGGGGACTCCTTCAAAGTAACGAACGGGTCGAACACAAGCATAGAGATCCAACTCTTGACGCAATGTGACATTCAATGAGCGAAAGCCTTCACCAATTGGTGTAGTCAAAGGCCCCTTGATAGCAATTTTATGCTTTCTGATCGCCTCTAGGGTTTCGTCGGGAAGCCAAGTCCCAGTTTGATTAAAGGCTTTTTCACCAGCTAGAATTTCTAACCAATCAATCTTTCTTTCACTCTGATATGCTGAGGAGACAGCCGCATCAACCACTTTTTTGGTCGCCTGCCAGATTTCTGGGCCGATACCATCACCTTCAATATAGGGAATGACTGGATTAAATGTGTTTGTCATTAGGCGTGCTCCTTTTGTATTTTTTTATTGATGACCAAAGGCAGAATTCCTTGATTTTTCCAATAGGCAATATCAGCTTCAGAATCAAAGCGCAATTTTGCTTGGAAATGGATATCTTTTTCACCTTTAGCCGTTACATGGATGATTTCATTGATTCCTGGTTCAGCAGGAAAGCTGAAGCTGTAGCTCTCTAAGCCAGTCAAGCCAAGCGTATCAGCTGTTTCACCTGGCAAGTATTCAAATGGAATAACGCCCATCATAACTAGATTACTGCGATGAATCCGCTCATAGCTTTCTGCCAAGACTGCCTTGACACCTAAGAGATTCGTCCCTTTGGCCGCCCAGTCACGCGATGATCCCATCCCATAATCTTTTCCTGCAAGAATAATAGTACCGATATTTTCTTTTTGGTAATGCATTGCGGCATCATATATCGACAATTCTTCACCGGTAGTGGCTAGTTTTGTATAGCCGCCGGTTATTTCAGGTGTTAATTGGTTTTGAATCCGAATATTTCCGAAAGTTCCGCGCATCATCACTTCATGATTGCCTCGTCTAGAACCAAAGGAGTTGAAATCTTTATAAGCTAACCCACGCTCCTTTAAATAGTTACCTGCTGGCGACTGAAGTCCGATGTTGCCTGCTGGGGAGATGTGGTCAGTTGTTACAGTATCACCAAATTTAGCTAGGACCTGTAAGTTTGCCAACGGGTTTTCTTCATTTCCTGTTTGACCAAGGTTTGTGAAGAATGGCGGGTTTGCAATATACGTCGAAGCATCATCCCAATCGTAGCAATCTCCTTCAGAGGTTTCGATCTTGTTCCATCGCTCATTGGAGTGATAAACATTTTTATACGCCTCACGGAAATCTTCAGGATTTAAAAATTTATTGATATAATCATTTACTTCTTCTTGAGAAGGCCATAAGTCTGACAAATAGATTTCTTTGCCATTGATTTCTGCAAGAGCCTCTTTTGTTAAATCTTTTTTGACTGTCCCAGCTAAGGCGTATGCGATCACTAAAGGCGGTGAAGCCAAGTAATTTGCCTTAATCAACGGGTGGATACGGCCTTCAAAATTTCGGTTACCTGATAGAACTGCGGAAACGACTAATTCGCTTTCCTTCAAGGTAGTTTCGATTTCTGGCTCTAATGGACCGGAGTTTCCGATACAGGTAGTACAACCATAGCCCACAATATCAAAGCCTAGTTTCGCTAAAGGTTCTAATAAATTGCCTTTTTCCAAATATTGCGTCACGATTTTTGATCCTGGTGCCAAGGAAGTCTTAATGGTATCAGGGACTTTTAGACCTATTTCTACTGCCTTTTTAGCCAAGAGACCAGCGGCAACCATCACGGATGGGTTACTGGTATTTGTACAGCTTGTGATGGCGGCTAAAGCCAAGTCACCCGTTTCAATGGAAGTATCTGTTCCTTGAATCGTTTCTTTTCGGCCAAGCTCCTCTGGTTTTAAACCAAAGCCTTTTGGTCCGCTTGGATTTGTCAAAGAAGCTTCAAAATTGTCTGATACATCAGCTAATGGAATTCGATCTTGCGGACGCTTCGGACCAGCAACAGATGAGTGTACAGTTGATAGGTCCAATTTAATCACGCGTGTATATGTTGGTGCCTCGCTGCTATCATAAAATAGTTTATTTTGTTTTGCATAAGCTTCGACTAGCTTGACCTGTTCCTCAGAACGTCCTGTTAAACGAAGGTAATTTAGTGTCTCTTCGTCGATCGGACAGAAGCCGCAAGTCGCACCATATTCAGGGGCCATATTTGCAATCGTTGCACGATCGGAAAGGCTCAAGGTTTTATAGCCAGTCCCAAAATATTCCACAAATTTTCCAACAACTTTTTCATTGCGTAAAAGTTCAGTCAAATAAAGTGCTAAGTCTGTTGCCGTTGCGCCTGGGCTCAACGTTCCAGTCAATTCCACGCCGATAACTTCAGGGGTAGGGAAATAGGACGCTTCTCCTAAGATCGCAGCTTCAGCTTCAATCCCGCCGACCCCCCAACCAAGTACGCCTAATCCGTTGATCATTGTAGTATGAGAATCAGTTCCTTCCAATGAATCAGGGAAAAGCAGGTTTTCATCATTTTTGAGGATGACGTCCGACAAATACTCAAGATTGACCTGATGGATAATTCCTGTTTCAGGCGGCACGACCTCAAAATTGTCAAAGGCTTGCTGCGCCCATTTAAGAAATTGATAGCGTTCGTGATTTCGTTCGAATTCTTTTTCGGTGTTGTAGGCTAGACTCTCTTTAGTACCCGCGCAATCAACTTGAACAGAATGATCGACGACTAAAGTAACGGGAATCTCAGGATTGATTAATCGAGGGTCTCCACCAAGTTTTACTACAGCATCCCGCATAGCGGCAAGATCGACTACTGCTGGAACTCCGGTAAAATCTTGGAGAACAACCCGTGATGGTCGAAAGGGTACTACGCCAGACGGCTGCTTTGCATCAAAGGCAATCAGATTTTCTAAATCAGTTATTTCTTGGTGACGCGCCAAACTTTCCAGTAGTACGCGAATGCTGAATGGATAGTCAGCGATTTTTTTTTGGTACGTATCGGCAATTGATGAAAGATCAAAGTATGTATAATGTTCGTCATTGACAAAAAGCTCTTTTTTCCAGTCCAATACAAAATCCCTCCTAAATACGTTATCGTTTAAAATCAGATGGGTTCATTATACGAATAAAAAAAAAGAAAGTAAATGAAATTATTAAAACTATTTCATTTTACGCCAATGGTGTTATAATGTTTCTTAACCCGATTGTAAAATAAAAATAGATAGGAGGACACAGAGATGTTAGATTTGAACCAAATGGCTGAGGTATGCCGAAAAGAGGACTATTTAGAGGCTTCTTTATATAGGAAACATAATGTGAAAAAGGGTTTACGCGATCTGGATGGCAAGGGTGTTTTAGCTGGTTTGACCAATATTTCTACGATTCATCCGCAAATTATGGATGGCGACAAGGTTGTTTCCAAGTATGGAGAGCTGCGTTATCGTGGAATTGATATTAACGAATTAGTAAATGGTTTTGTTTCAGAAGAACGTTTAGGGTTTGAAGAAGTCAGTTATTTGTTATTGTTTGGTACCTTGCCCACCCAAGCTGAGCTAGCGGAATTTCGAACATTGATTGGTAAAAGACGAACGCTGCCTACTAACTTTGTACGTGATGTTATTATGAAGGCACCATCACACAATATCATGAATATGATCGCTCGAAGCGTCCTGACATTGGGATGTTATGATCAAAAGCCCGATGATATCAGTATTGAGAATGTGTTAGATCAAAGTTTATCCCTGATTGCTATTTTCCCAATGATCGCAGTCTATTCCTACCATGCGTACAATCATTACACTAAAGGTGACAGCATGTACATTCATCGCCCTGATGAAAACTTGAGTACTGCAGAAGCAATCCTGACGATGCTGCGCCCAGATAAAAAATATACTTTCCAAGAAGCACAGACATTAGATATGGCGTTAGTTTTACATATGGAGCATGGCGGAGGAAATAATTCGACCTTCACGACCAGGGTTGTTACTTCTAGCGGTACAGATACTTATTCAACTATTGCAGCAGCATTAGGCTCTTTGAAAGGACCTAAGCATGGCGGGGCAAACATCAAGGTCACACAGATGATGGAAGATTTGAAGGCGAATGTCAGCGATTGTGAAGACGAGAACGAGATTCGAGAGTACTTAGAAAAAATCTTGAATAAGGAAGCCTTTGATAAACAAGGTTTGATTTATGGTATGGGACATGCCATTTATGCGGAATCTGATCCGCGGGCTGAAATATTTAAGCGTTATGTTGAAAAATTAGCAATGGAAAAAGGGTCGGAAGCTTCAGCGGAGTTCAATTTATATCGCAAGGTAGAGCGTTTGGCTCCAGAAATCATTTCAGAAAGACGCAAGGTTTACAAAGGTGTCAGTGCAAATATTGATTTCTTCAGTGGTTTTGTTTATCACATGTTAGATTTACCTCAAGAACTATACACGCCAATGTTTGCTATTGCGCGAATCGTAGGATGGTCTGCTCATCGCATTGAAGAATTAATCAATGTACAAAAAATAATTCGACCAGCTTACATGGAGGTTTCAGAAGATCGTGACTATCAAGAGATCAGTGATCGTTCTTAATGCTTCTATAATTTTATCAAATGTTGGTTTATTCGAAAAAAATGGGGACGAGACAACTAAATGTCTCAGTCCCTTTTATTAATGATTAAACCTAATTCAATACAAGCTTTCCAAATACCATCATCAGACACAGCACTCGTTATGTGCGAAGCCTTTTCCTTCAATGCGGGTGTCGCATTTCCCATCGCTACGGGAAAGCCAACGGTCTCAAACATCGTAAAATCATTCTCTTCATCGCCAAAAGCCAAGGCTTGATCTAGCGAAACATTCATCGTATTACAAATTTTTTGGACGCCAGCAGCTTTGGTTCCGGTCCTTAAATGAATACTAGCTGCAACTGGAGCAACCTTTTCCGCCACTAAAATTGAATCTGGATCTAATTGATAATCAATGGTCTCGTTCCAAGGTACCAGCAGCTGTACAATATTTTTAGGTAGAGGATCCTCCTCCTTTAGGATATTATCTTTCACGATTTGTTGCCCCATATATTTGTTAGATTCGAAACAAAATAAGTTCTGCGGAGTTTCGATCAAGCATTCAATCTGACGTTCACGCAGATGATCCAGCAGCTCTTTTACTAGAATTGGCGACATGCTAGTTTGGTGGATCATCTCACCGCGATAATGAACACAGTTGCCATTGGAAGAGATAATGCTGTCGACACCTAGTGTTGATGCAAACTCATCAATTATTCGATGATGACGACCTGAGGCAATCACTGGTTCAATATTGTTTTCTTTTAATTGTTTTAAAGCCTGTTTGGCAGATTCTGGAATTCGGTCTAAAAAAGGCAAATGGTGTGGGAGTTGATTGTCCACTAACGTTCCATCAATATCAAAAAAAGCTACGCGATAATCATTCATAAACTCACCTTGTATATTTAAATTACTCAATTAATCAGCTATTCCGTTTTAATTAGCTGTTATTTTATCTATAATTGAGTTAGATGCTGTGGACTAGTATATTCACCACCAGATTCCTTTGGAATACTGTTTAATAGAGGCTCTAGCCACAGCTCTTTGTCAAATTGTTAATAAGTTTGTTAGCGCATGACATCAGTTCGTGACGCTTGATTGATCACAAGGTTACATAGGCAAAGAGTAAGTGGAGCACAGCGTAAATTTAATCTGTCAGGAGTGGTACTTATGTTGTACGTTGGAATAGATGTTGCCAAGCACAAACATGATTTAGCGGTCATTGATACTGAAGGAACGATTTTTGTCCGTCATCTTCAGATTGAAAACAACCGTGAAGGATTTACAAAACTTCAAATGACGCTTGCCAATCTGCAGAAAACAACTGGTGAAGACATCCAAATCGCCTTAGAAGATACCGGTCATTATTGCTTCAATATCCTACGCTTCCTTCGGACGCAGGGGTACCCAACCTACAGCTATAATCCGTACTTAATCAAAGAATTTGCCAAAAATCAAAGCTTGCGAAAAACCAAAACCGATAAAAAAGACGCCATGACGATCGCTCGAAAACTACGAACAGATTTTGATAAACAATCATTTAGTGCTAATCCTTCAATGATTGAGTTGAAGTATTTAACTCGACATACAGCCAGATTGAAAGAGGATTGTACTCGAAAAAAAGTAAACTACACACGCATTCTAGATATTCTCTTTCCAGAACTAGCACCTTCTTTGGGTTCTTCTTCTGCGAAACACCAATCCTATATATATGCAATCTTAAAAGAATATCCCTCTGCTAAAAAGCTAGGAAATGCACATTTAACGAAGCTGACTAATCTTATTTCAGCGCACTCAAAGGGCCACTTTGGAAAAGAACAGGCGGTCAAGCTCAAAGCGCTCGCGCAAGCCTCTATTGGTCAAGAGTCCCCCGCATTAGAATTTGAACTCCTTCAAACGATTGATGCCATCCAGTATCTTACAACTATGCGAGACAAAGCAGAGAAGGAAGTTGCTCGATTAATGAGTGAAATCGATTCGCCTATTTTAACGATCCCTGGCATTGGTTTTAAATTAGGGAGTGTCATTCTCGCCGAAATTCGGGATATTAAGAATTTTCGTTCGCCGAATCAGCTGCTTGCTTATGCAGGTGCAGAACCTTCCGTCTCCACTTCTGGAATGAATCAAACGGAAACTGGACGAATGGTCAAACGCGGATCTTCGCAATTACGCTGGGCATTGCATGAGTCCGCCAGGCTCATGTCTATTTGGTCGCCGTCTATGCGTGTCTACTTCCAGAAAAAACTAGCAGAAGGAAAACACTACAATGTCGCTATTAGCCATGTCGTAAGAAAACTGGTACGGATCATTTATCAACTACTGAAAGACAATAAACCCTATGAGGAGCAGAAAATGATTATTAACTGATCTTTTCAAAAATTCCCTTTGCCTAGGGTTTCTTTGTCATGCCTTCAAACCACATCCAAACTATGTTATTCAAAATTTTCATATTACGCTTGACTTAATATAGTTTGTCTCTATTGGTTTCGGTTACAATAAGTATAAAAGAAAAAGCTTTAAACATCATCAAATAATTTGCAATTACTTTATAATGTACGGCAGACTGGTAAACGGATTGGTTAATGAAATGAAAGGAGAAAAAATGATTGTATTAATTACTGGAGCTTCTCATACAGGAAAAACGGTACTGGCTCAAAAGCTACTAGAGAAATATCACTTTCCTTATCTTTCGGTTGATCATCTGAAGATGGGGCTGGTGCGAAGCGGCGAAACCAAGCTGACGCCTGAGGATGACAAGGAGCTTACTCCCTATCTCTGGAATATTTTGAAAGAAATTATTAAGACTGCGATCGAAAACGAGCAAAATCTTATCATCGAGGGGCTTTACATTCCCTTTAACTGGAAAGAGTCCTTTAGTAAAGAATTATTGGAACATATCGACTATTATTGTCTGATCATGACACAGAAATATATTGAGAAGCATTTTACTGATATTAAACAGTACGCAAATAGTATAGAGAAAAGACTAGATGATTCTGATTTAACCATCGAATCAATGATTGAGAACAACACTAGGAATTTAGAGATGTGTAAAAAATATGAGTGCGATTATATTCTGATTGATGAGACGTATAAGATCGATTTAAAGCTGGAGAAGTGATGGATATATGTGATACCTTGAATTGTAGAAACAGAACTTTAGGACTGTATGAAAGTCGCTGTCTTTCCATTCACGCTAAAATTCGCTACAATAATAAAAAAGATATAGTTGGAGAAAAACAACATGAAAAAAATTACGATCAAAGAGGTCGCCGAAGAAGCAGGAGTATCAAAAACGACGATCTCACGATTTTTAAACAATAACTATGGCAATATGTCTATAGAAACGAAGGAAAAAATCGCAGGAGTGATCGAGCGGTTAAATTATCGGCCTAGTAAACAAGCGCAAGCATTAAAATCTAAGCACAGCTATTTAATTGGTGTGGTGGTCGCAGATATTTCTAATCTTTATTCTTCATTGCTTTTAAAAGGAATTGGCTCAGTCTTTGAGCAAAGCGGGTACCAAATGATTATTGTAGATGCAGCCAATTCGGTGGCACAAGAAAAGGAATTGTTAGAGAAATTACTGGATCAAAGCGTGGAGGGGATTATCCTTCAGCCATCGTCGCGACAATCAGCCAATTATGAATTTATTACAGAAAGAAATATTCCTCTTTTATTGGTCGATCGACAAACGGAACCGGAAAAATGGTCCTCGGTAATGACAAATAATGTTGCAGCAACACAAGAAGTAGTGGAAAAGGCTTTGAGCAAGGGATACGAAAAAGTAGTCATTGTCAGTGAACCGATAAAAGATGTGAGCACTAGGGAACTACGGTTTCAAACGGTTAAAGAAACCGTCCAAAAGGTTGGAAAGGAGTATCAGCTGGTGGAGGTTACAGATGAGGGGGAGATTCCTGAATTACTCCAACCAATTATAGCTGACTCGAAAAAAAGCCTGCTTTTCGCATCTAATGGCCGAGTTCTGATGGATGTTTTGGCATGGTTGATCAAACAAGAAATCGCGATACCAGAAAAGCTCGGTATTACCGGCTTTGATGATTGGAGCTTAACCGAATTAGTTGGACCAGGGATTACAAGCATAGAGCAGCCTTCCAAAGAAATCGGAAAAATTGCTGGTCAATATCTACTAGAATTGCTAAAAGAACCTAAAGAAAGAGAAGAAATTATTGTGCCGTCAGATATTCGCTGGCGGAAATCAGTTTAGATATGTTATTTTTAAAATAAGTATATGAAGAATAAGCCGCATTTGGAAACCGGTTTCCAAATGCGGCTTATTTTTTTGTATGTATAAAATGTTTTTTAATTATGCAACCGTTGACATATTTTGGAAACCGGTTTACTATGTGTTTATAGAAACCGGTTAACTAATTGAAAGGACGATGTTTATGATGGATAATAGATTAGTGCTGAATTTTTTAGTTTTTGCAGATAGAGTTGCAGAAGGAGAGCTGCAGGCGGACTTGTTACAGGAGGCAGCAGACTTAGGTTTTAGCAAAGTTGAAATCAGAAGAGAATACTTTCAAAAGATTGATGAAGAGATTCCTGTTATTCAATCTGAAGCAACCCGTTTGAAGCAGCAATTATTTTACAGTGTTCCAGATGAGGTCTACATCCAAGGGAAAATCAATCCTAAACTGGAGCAATATCTTATTGAAGCGAAGAAAATGGGGGTCAAGCACATCAAATGGAACATTGGAGATTTTAGCGATGAGCTTCATTTAGACCAATTGAAAGCGCTTCTTAGTGAAGGGGTAGAAATCTCCATTGAAAATGATCAAACCCAAACTTCAGGTACGATCAATGCAATTAGAAAATATATGATGGCAGTGGAGAAAGCCAAAGCCGCAATAGGATATGTCTACGATCTCGGAAATTGGCGCTTTGTAGGAGAAGACGAAATAGAGGCCGCTGAATTGTTAAAGGACTATGTTCATTATATCCACGTGAAGGATGTTCGCTACGAAAACCAAAAACCACAGGCTGCTGGGCTTGACCATGGAGAGATCGCTTGGCGTAAAGTATTGCAGATTCTACCGCAAGAGGTACCTGTTGCCATCGAATATCCGACAGCTTCAAATGCAGAAATCTTAGAGGCAAAAGGATTACTTGAAGGAAGCTGACGGAGTGAAATCATCAAATAAAGCAACGCATGTATACGTCAAGCATATCACTTTTTTTTCACAGTAGAGAAAGAATGATTCTGAAACAAACTAGGAGGAAATCTAATGACTGATCAACAAACGAAAATCGATCCAGAAAAATTTGCCTATCATTTTATGGAAACGATTCATCGCCCCGAAATTGATAAAGAAAATATGGAGAGTGCGGCTAAAGAAGCACTGGCGGCCTATTTAACCGGGTATTATTTGATACAAAAATTCAATCATCTGGAAAATGACTTCTTTGTTGAAGATCATGCAAAACCAATTTCAAAATATCAACGTATCTTAAGTGAACTAAACAACTATTAGGAGGTGGACAAACATGGGTAGCGCACTAACAGGAATATTATTAGCTGTCACCTTTATCATCTTTGTTCTCTACGCCATGAAAGGTGGTAACTTAACCGTCGGCTTCTTTGTAATGGCAATCTTGTGGACAATCATCGGAATGGTTCCTTTTAACACAGCAGTGAAGGAGATATTCACGGAGCCGGTTTTAAATTATGGGAAAACAGCTGCATACATCATCTTTGGGTCCTGGTTTGGCCGAGTCCTGGTTGATACCGGGATTGCCGGAAGCATCAGTCGAAGAACAGAAAAAGTTGGGAAGAAGAGCCCTGTCCTAGCAACGATTTTAATTGCTCTTGTAATCGCTTTAATTTTCACTAGTTCATATGGGGTTGGTTCGGCCATTGCAGTCGGAGTGATTCTATTTCCAATCATGTTCTCAATCGGTGTACCGAAAAACATTGCAGTTTCAATTTTCACAATTGCGATTGGCTCAGCAATGTACGTCAACAATGTCTTATTTGTTCAATTTCAAGTGTTCTTTCCGAAAGTAGAATGGGGGCCGCACTATCAGCGTTTTGGTTTTGTCGCAATGGGTGTGCAATTAGTGATTTTGCTCCTCTTTATTCTGTTCAATTCAAAGAAAATTCGTAATGGAAAACCTGAAATTGTCGAAAGCAGCAAGGAAGAAGAAGTTGTTGAAGTACCAGTTTGGACCTATGTATTGCCAGTTTTACCAGTAGCATTAAGCATTTTTGCTAAATGGGATGCAGTTCCTGCGCTTCACGCGATGTCTGGTTTTACAAGTGTCTTTCAGGAAATCATCCCCAATAGCAAACTCGTTTTAATAATCATCGTTGCTATCATTGCTCCGCTTTCATACTTCCGGGGTCCATTGATGCTGTACGGTGCCGGTGCTGCGACCGCTGCAATTTTAGTGGGGACAGGGATGTTCGATCAATATTTCTTATATGGTTTATTGGTAGTTCCTTCAATGATGGGTGTTTCAGCCTGTATCACTCAGTCATGGAATTTATGGTCAGTCCAATACGCCGGACTGGATACAAAAACATTTTTACTGACAGGAATGCCATGGGCTTGGGCAGCTACCGTTCTGAATTTGATTGCTGCATATATCTTACTTTAAAAGAAAAGAGGAAATAATTATGAGTGAATTTTTAACTATTGGAGAACCAATTGCATTGTTTGGATCAGAAGAAGTTGATAAATCTTTAAAGGACGCCTGTCACTTCCAAAAGTTTCTTGCGGGAGCGGAAGTTAACGTTGCTGTCGGTGTTTCTCGCCTTGGGCATAGCAGCGAATACATTACACAGGTTGGGAAAGATCCATTTGGTGAATTTATTATTGATCGTTTACACGAAAATCAAATCGGAACAGATTATATTTCAGAAACTGCTGATTTTTGGACCGCCTTTCAATTGAAGGATCGTGTCAGTCAAGGCGACCCAAGTATTTTTTATTTCCGTAAAGGGTCAGCTGCCGCACATTTTGAACAAGCGGTGTTGGATAAGATCGACTTCTCAGAGGTGAAAATGGCACATTTATCGGGGATTTTTCCAGCGATTTCGGCAGAAGCTCAAAAGGCTTTTCGTTATCTAATCAGCTTGCTGGAGAAAAATCAGATTCCCACTACCTTTGATCCTAACTTGCGTCCGCAGCTTTGGGCAAGCCAAGAAGAAATGGTTGCGACCATCAATGATTTGGCCTCCCATGCTAAGATTGTATTGCCGGGAATCAACGAAGGAGAAATCTTAATGGGTAGTCGTGATCCTGAAGCAATCGCAGATTTCTATTTAAATAATGGGGAAGCCACTCAAACAGTGATTGTTAAATTGGGGACAGAAGGTGCTTATGTGAAACAAAAGGATGGTACAAGTTTTACTGTGCCAGGTTTTAAGGTACCAGAGGTCGTCGATACTGTTGGTGCTGGAGATGGCTTCGCGGTTGGGTTAATCACTGCTTTAATAGAAGAAAAAAACTTGAAGGAAGCAGTAGTTCGAGCGAACGCCATTGGTGCGATGGCGGTTCAATCACCTGGGGATAATGATGGCTATCCAACACCCGAGGAATTGGGAGAATTTTTACAAAAACAGGAAGTGGAAGCATGAGATTACAAACAGCGATTGATCGTGTTTCGCTAGAAGAGGCAATTGCTTTAGCAAAACAATTAGATGGTAAAACCGATATTTTAGAGATGGGGACATCCTTAGTCAAAGATTATGGCAACTTAGCGATTGAAAAATTGAGAGAGTCTCTGCCACAAACTACCTTACTCGTCGACAGCAAAACAATCGATGAAGGTGCCTACGAATTTAATCAAGCATTCCGTTACGGCGGCGACATCATTACCGTGATGGGAGCGGCGTCCCTAGCTACTTTGCAGGCTTGTTATGAAGTGGCCCAAAAAGAAAATAAGACAATGATGATTGATTTGTTAGAGGTTGCGGATGAGAAAATTGAAGAGATCAAAAATTTTCCAGAAGCGATCTATGCGCTGCATCATTCAGTTGATCGCAAGGATCAGTTCGATGCAGCCTCAAGCGTTGACGCATTTCACAAAAAATACCCCAATATCAATCGGTTGGCAATTGCCGGCGGAATCGATTTGGATCAGGCACGAATTTTAGCCGAGCAAGGAATTATTGAAGTCGTCATCGTAGGATCAAAAATTGCGAAAGCGGCAGATCCGTTAAAAGCGGTAAATGAATTTATGGGAGCTGTTCACAAATGAAAACAATCAAAACAATCATGCAAGAAATCAATCAAGTCATGGAATTAGTCGATGAGAGAGAATTAGACCAAGCCATGCCCTTATTTCAAAAGGACAAACGAATCTTTGTGATTGGGGCTGGCCGCAGTGGGTTTCAAGCTAAAGGATTTGCTATGCGATTAATGCATATCGGCTATACGGATTATGTTATGGGAGAAACGATTACACCTTCTATCCAGAAGGGAGATACGTGGGTCGCTATTTCTGGTTCGGGGACAACTAAAGGGATTGTTTCTGATACTGAAAAAGCGAAAGAACTGGGTCTTGGTATCGTTGCGTTGACTAGTGATGTCAATTCACCATTGGCAAAATTAGCGGATAAAGTGATCGTAGTACCGGGAGCGACTAAGACTGGAGCAGGTATAAAATCTACTCAGCTTCTATCGAGCTTGTTTGACCAAACGGTGCATATTACTTTGGATGCCTTTACTTTAAAATTAGCGCAACGAGATCAAACTTCTAACGAAGATGCACTTCATGAACATGTGAATGTAGAGTAGGTGAGTTTAATGAAAAAAGTTGAAGTTTTGACACGCATCGAAAAAGCCGGTGTAGTAGCAGTCGTCAGAGAAAGCACCAGTAAACAAGCTTTTGAGGCAGCCAAGGCTGTCGTCAAGGGAGGCATAAAAGGTATTGAAGTAACCTTTTCTGTTCCTCAAGCTGATCAAGTTATTACTGATTTAAAAAAGGAATATCAAAATGATACAGGTGTGACTATTGGCGCGGGTACAGTTCTAGATCCTATTACGGCGCGCTTGGCGATTATGGCTGGAGCCGAGTTCATCGTGAGTCCCAGTTTTGACCCAACAACTGCCGAACTTTGTAATTTGTACCAAATACCATACATGCCGGGGTGTATGACGATTACAGAAATGCAGCAGGCAATGAAAAGTGGTGCGGATGTCGTAAAGCTGTTTCCAGCGAATCATTTTACACCACAGATAATCAAAGCAGCAAAGGCACCGCTGCCCCAAGTAAATATTATGCCGACAGGTGGAATTAATCTAGAGAACCTGAAAGAATGGAAAAAGGCTGGAGCAATCATGGTTGGTGTTGGGGGGAACTTATTCAAAGGTGTTGCAAAGGAAGACTATGATTCGGTCACGAAAACTGCGCAAGAATATATTGAGGTATGGCAAACTAATTGAGTCATTACGTTTTTTACACAGTCATTGCACTAGAATAGGGCGTTAGAACCTGCATGTGGGAGGAAGAGATTATTTCATTTATATGATTACTTGAACCTCACTGTTTTATTGACAGATTGACGCTTTTATAATTTACTTTACTAAAAAATGAAGCGCTCTATTTTTATAGAGGGCTTCATTTTTCTTTATATATATTGAAGGAATCTACATCATTAAACTAATTTAATCAGCACGATTCGCAATTCCTGGGATAAATTTTAAACAGTAAAGTGCACATATTCCGACAACGATGTAGATGATTTTCGCAAGAATCGTTGTACTTCCACCAGATATTGCTGCAACCAAATCATATTCAAAAAGACCGACCAATAACCAATTAATTCCACCGACAATCAATAATATAAGCGCGATAATATCTAGGTATTTCATCTGTAAACCCTCCCTTCTATTTGGTCTAACAGTACCATAATTGATTCTACCGACATATTCATCTGCTCATTATACAAATTTTTTTATTTTATTAGATGAAAAAGGCTGCAAATAGTATGAGAGTTCCTAATTAATTTAGTGAACTATTTTCTTTGAGATTATCGAGAATCGTGCAAGTTTTCGTTAGTGGTGAATGAAACTGACAAATCATAATTGATTTTTGTGCATTTTAACTAGTGTAGAGCCGCAAAAAAAATCTTACTCTATAGATGTAAAAGTTTGTTCGAAAACTAAAAATAAGAAGGAAAAGGTGAATAAAATGAGAGTAACAAAAGCAGAGCTGCATCAATTGATCCAAGACAAAATCCATAAGGCTGGATTATCAAAGGAACATGCTGGAATCGTAAGTGATGTCTTGACCTTTGCCGATGCCAGAGGAATTCATTCTCATGGAGCAATGCGTGTCGAATATTACTCAGAGCGAATCGCAAAAGGCGGGATCACGCAGGAACCAAAGTTTAATTTTGAAAAGACTGGTCCAAGCTGCGGCGTCTTTGAAGGAGACAATGGCTCAGGGTTTGTAGCGGCTGAGAAGGCGATGGATCATGCAATCGAGATTGCTAAGGAAACTGGTGTAGCGGTGATTGGTGTTAGAAATATTTCTCACAGCGGAGCCTTGGCTTATTATGTTGAAAGAGCTGCAGAAAAGGATATGGTTGCAGTATCTGTCTGTCAGTCTGATCCAATGGTCGTGCCATTTGGGGGGAGGGAACCGTTTTTCGGAACGAATCCAATCGCGTTTGCAGCGCCGAGTAATGATGAGCGAATCATTACATTTGATATGGCAACGACGGTTCAGGCTTGGGGGAAAATTTTGCACGCTCGTTCGCGTAAAGAATCTATTCCTGATACTTGGGCGGTGGACGAACAGGGAAACCCTACAACAGACTCAACAAAGGTAAATGCCTTAGTTCCAATCTCAGGTGCGAAGGGCTACGGACTGATGATGATGGTCGACGTTTTATCCGGTGTGTTGCTGGGAGTACCATTTGGTAAGCACGTTTCTTCAATGTATCATGATCTTTCTAAAGGAAGAGAATTAGGGCAGCTGCACATTGTTATTAATCCAGAATTTTTTGTCGGCTTAGATACTTTTAAGCAAACAATTTCAACAATGCTAGACGAACTTAAGACTGTTGCTCCGAGTGCAGGTTTCAAGGAAGTGAATTATCCTGGTGAGCGAGGAAGAATGCGTGAGAAGAATTATGAAGAAAACGGGATTGAGATTGTCGACGACATTTATCAATACTTGATCAGCGATGATATCCATTACGATCGTTATGATCATAAGAATAAATTTGCTGAGTAAAATGGTGAATTATTCAGGTTAGTAATTTCTGACACTCAAAGGAAACGCGACAGAATAAGAAGAATTCATTTTCTTAACAAGACAGAATTTTTTTAAGAAAAGGCACTATTTGAGATGACAGCGCGTATAATAGAGGAAAGGCTAGTGAAAGGGAGCGAGTAGAATGTCGAACCCATTTATCAATTCAGGCTTGGAATTTGCCCTAAAAGATTTTTTTCGGGCTAATGTTACGACAGAGCAGGTCTATCCAACCGTTGCAACCGACATCCGAAAAGAACGATTGATTCTCTATGTGTATCCTGATAGCTTAAAATTTGTCTTTGTTGATCAAGAGAAAGAAGTGCAGGAGCAGCAATAGTCCTTTATGCACCCGCAATAGAAAAAGCCAAAACGCTAGTATTCAGCGTTTTGGCTTTTTTATAATGGAGCTGGCGGGAGTCGAACCCGCGTCCAAACACATCGACACCTAAAAATCTACGCTCATAGTCATACTATTTAAATTTCGCTTTGTTCTCTGCCGCATGACAGGCCGCGAACATTGCTAGTCTGATGAGCTCTTTTTCAACTTGCAGACGGAAAGTTGAAACGTATCCCACTTAGAATAGGACCCTTACTCGAGCACATGGGCGATACCGAGAGGATCTACGCTAACTGTTTTTAGGCAGCTAAAGCGTAAGAGTTATTGTTGTTTTTAGCAGTTATATTTAACTGTAACGTTTTAACGTAGACGTAACCTACGAAGCGCAATTCAGGCTCAAACTATGCCTGTCGAATCCGTAACAGCCCCTTGATAATTATTTTTGTTGCAGTAGAAAGTATAACATTCCGTTATAAAAAATGCAAAGATGTAAATGAATATTGAAGATTTAGTCTTCCAAACTCGAAAAATTGAAGAAAAAACAAATTGTTAGTGAAGATACGGGTAAGGTAATGGTTCAAAAAAATGAAATAGAGTATACTTAGAATGAGAATCAGATGATATCAGGGGGTTAAGGTATGAATATTTTAATGATCGAGGACAATGAGTCCGTTTCTGAAATGATGCAAATGTTTTTTCTGAATGAAGGCTGGGAAGCGGAATTTAAATACGATGGGAAGGAAGGGTTGAGTGCGTTTAAGGCTGATCCTGAAAAATGGGACATGATCACGCTTGATTTGAACCTGCCAAGTATGGATGGGATGGAAGTGGGGCGTGAGATTCGCAAGATTTCTAAAACAGTTCCTATTATCATGTTGACGGCTAGAGATTCTGAAAGTGACCAGGTGATCGGTCTAGAGATGGGAGCGGATGATTATGTAACGAAGCCTTTTTCGCCATTAACATTAATCGCACGAATTAAAGCGTTGCATCGCCGCAGCGAGTTGACGTATGAACCACAAAAAGAGACAACTGCCAGCAATGAAAGTTTTGACATTCAAACAGATCATTTCAAGATGAATTTGAAAACACGTGAAGCCTATTTGGATGGAAAAACAATCGAAGGTTTGACACCGAAAGAATTTGATTTATTGTATACGATGGCAAAGAAACCGCGTCAAGTCTTTACTCGCGAACAGTTGCTAGAACTAGTATGGGATTATCAATACTTTGGTGACGAACGTACAGTTGATGCTCATATTAAAAAATTGCGTCAAAAAATTGAAAAGGTTGGCTCACAGGTCATCCAAACCGTTTGGGGTGTCGGGTATAAATTCGACGATACCGAGGTTGGTCGATGAAATACCTTTATCAACAGCTGCTGGCTTTTGGCGGTTTGATTTTATTAATCCTGTTGACATTAGGACTGTCTTTCACTCAATTTACTCGTAAAACGTTAGAGGATAATAACTACAAAGAATTATTCGGCTATGCAGAGTCTATGGAGAAAAATAATATTTCTTTAAGCAGAGATATTCGCTTCGAAGGAATGTCGAGTAATGAGATTTTTCAATTTGCGATTCGTGTAACTGAATCCAGTTTAAATCAGCAGGATGTTTCATTTGTTTTTATTGATAAGGACAGGAATGTCCAATATCCAGAAGAAACAGGAGAGGTAAATCCGCATTTAGTCAGCGATGCCCAATGGCAGTCGTTGAAAGCTGGACAGCAGCAAAAGGAAACCAGCTCAAAAAATGTGATGGGACAAAATCAAACTACCTCGTATGCGATGGTTCCCTTTTTTACTGATGAAGTTTTCTTTGGTGTTTTACTCGTTAGTCAGCCTGCTATGAATGTTGAGACTAGTGTGAATTCGATCGTAACTGACTTGTTTAAAGCGTTCATCATTGCGTCAATTATCGCAATCATAGTCAGCTACTTCTTCGCAACACAGCAGGTAAAGCGAATTAACCGGATGCGCTCTGCGACGAAAGAGGTAGCGATGGGAAATTTTGATGTTGTTGTTCCTAACCGCAATCGTGATGAATTTGACGACTTGGCTGAGGACTTCAATAAGATGACCATTTCCTTGAAGGAATCACAGGATGAGATTGAGCGGCAGGAAGAACGCAGAAAGCAATTTATGGCGGATGCCTCTCACGAGATGCGTACCCCATTAACAACTATTAATGGATTGCTGGAAGGGATGCAGTATAACGCAATTCCAGAAAATCAAAAAGAAAAAGCGATCAAGCTGATGCAAAATGAAACGTCACGACTGATTCGATTAGTGAATGAGAATTTGGATTATGAGAAGATCCGAACCAATCAGATCAGTATTCTTTTACAGAAATTCAACGCGACTGAAGCTGTCGCTACTTTAGTTGCCCAATTGCAGGTCAAAGCAGAAGCGTCAAACGATCAGCTGATACTGCAAACGAAAGAGCCGATCGAAGTTTATGCTGATTATGACCGTTTTGTGCAAGTCATGGTGAATTTGATTCAAAATGCGATTCAGTTTACTACTGATGGAACAGTGAATGTAGTGATTACTAAGCTGGAGCATGCCGTAGAAATCAGGATATCGGATACAGGTATCGGTATGACAGAGGCTCAAGTGAAAAATATTTGGGACCGTTACTACAAAGCAGACCCGTCCAGAAAAAATACAAAATATGGCGAATCAGGGTTAGGTTTATCGATCGTACAAGAATTAGTGCGACTGCATAATGGGACTATCAAAGTTGAGAGTGAATTAAATGAGGGAACGACCTTCACTGTCGTTTTCCCGGATAAGCCTGAGGAAATAGAAAGTACAGAAGAACAAAAAGAAGCGTAAAACCATTTTGGTTCTACGCTTCTTTTTACATGTATTCATATCTGAATTGAGCTAGTCAGCAGATTATAGAATTGCTAAGATAATAAAGTTTAGGATGAACAAAAGATCCACGATCCAAAGAACTGGTGAGATTTCTTTTGTTTTACCTTTGATTACTTTAACGATTGTGTAGAAAATAAATCCGGCAGCGATCCCGTAAGAGATACTGTAGCAAAGTCCCATGAAGATGCTAGCGAAGAATGCTGGAACAGCTTCTTCTAAATCTAACCAGTTAATATCTGCAAAAGAAGCTAACATCATTACACCAACTAAGATCAAAGCAGGTGCCGTTGCTTGTGCAGGTACGATCGCAATCAATGGAGAGAATAAACTGCTTAAAGCAAAGAGAATGGCAACAACAACAGAAGTTAAACCTGTCCGTCCTCCTGCACCGATTCCAGCAGCAGATTCAACGTAAGTAGTTGTATTTGATGTACCAAAGATAGCGCCGATTGAAGTAGCAACCGCATCTGCGAATAAGGCTTTATCCATTTTTGTTTTGAAACCGCGCGAACCATCATCTAATGCTTTTTCATCTTCTTTAGAGAAGATACCGGTTCTGCGCCCAGTACCGATAAAGGTTCCGATGGTATCAAATGTATCAGATAAGCTGAATGCTAAAATCGTCATTAAAACTTGCGGTAATTTAGAAGAATCAGAAAATAGCGAACCCATGCCAGCAGAGCCGAAAGCTGCACCAAATGTTGTACCAAGTTCTTGAATCGAGCTGCCTAGTGAATTTGCTTGCCAATCGATTGAGCCTAATTGAACAACGCCCATAGGAATACCTAATAATGTAGTGATTACGATACCGATTAAAATAGCACCGCGAACATTTTTGACCACTAAGATCGTAGTAACGATTAAACCGATCACAGCAAGCAAAATTGGTGCGTTGTTGAAGTTTGCTAAAGCTGGAACGATTCCGCTGTTGATTGAAACATTTGTTGCTTTGCCGCCTTCAACTACACTGCTAGTAATTGCTGAAGAGTCAGCGCTGAAAGAAAGCAGGCCAGCGTTTTTAATCCCGACATAAGCTACGAAGATCCCAATCCCGCCGCCGATTGCATGCTGCATACTTTCTGGAATTGCATGAATGATTAATTTACGAATTTTTGTGACAGTAATTAAAATATTGATGATTCCGCAAATGAACACCATCGCTAATGCTTGCTGCCAAGAGTAGCCTAGTCCGAATACGACTGTGTAAGTGAAAAATGCGTTCAGTCCCATCCCTGGTGCTTGTGCATAAGGAACGTTTGCAAACAATCCCATCACTAGAGTCCCAATAACAGATGCGATGATGGTTGCTAAGAAAACTGCTTGAAACGGCATCCCTGAAGCTGATAAAATACTTGGATTAACGAATAAAATATAGCTCATGGCGAAGAATGTCGTGACCCCTGCCATTACCTCCGTAGAAATAGTGGTGCCTTGTTCCTTTAATTTAAAGAATTTCTCCATTATGATTAAACGCTCCTTAAGAATAAGTTCATTATATCGGTAAAAACCGAATACTTTCTAAGTATAATGAAGAAACAATCGACTTTCAAGCAATAGTTTAACAAAAGAGCAAACAAAAAGAAGAATGTTCGTGTTTAACGGACATTCTTCTTTTCAGAAGTAAAGCATATTAGGCGGGAGCCGCCAATTAACAGACATAAGCATAAAAAGATATAAGCAACAGCTTTAAATAATGAATTGAAAAACAAGTCTAGTAAGGTCGTTGAAGATAACTCAAAAGAGAGAGAGGAACGAATTGAATAGGCGATTCCACTTGATCCATTACTCAATACAAAGTTTGGCAATTCCTTAAATTGATTCAGACCCTGATGATAGAACGACTGTAGGATCGACTCATAAAGCGGCTCGAAAAGAGTATACAGCAGAATTAAACAAATCGAAGCGATCATCAAGCCTAAGAAAAATTCTAATCCGATGGAGTAGATCAGTTCATGCATTGAAGCGGCCGATTTTTTCTGTATTTTTATTTTGATGCCGAAATATATCAGAAGTAAGATAAATAGACCAATTGCGCAGGCGTTCAGGCGTTCAGAAAAATATTGCTGCAATTGTCGCACTTCTTTTGCAGTAAATAGCTGGATCTGGTTAGAGGAATCCAGATGGTTCAATACGAGCTTTAACGTACCCAAACTAGTCAAGATAAACAGAGCGATCAGACTGATCACCCAAGAAATCGAGAATTGTATGCGATGTCGTTTGATTGTCGAAAGCGTTGTTGTAATAATATCCATGGATTCCACCTCTTACTAATAAGTATAAAATCCTAATTTGAAAGAAATATGAATTCTATCGGAAGAAATAAGCGTGGACAAAAAAACACTCTTCACATTCTCGTGAAGAGTGTTAGTTGTATATTTATTGTGGGCTTTGCTCTTGATATTGCTTATAAGTTTCAGTCTTGTATAATTCTTGAGTGGATTTCTTTCCATTTTGATCAAATAGGCTGGTTGACTTGTCGCCCAATTTGTTCTCGATTTTCTCCATCTTATTCAGACCGTCTTTATAATCATATTGAGAAGCGTCAACAGGTTTCAAGCCGCTTGCTGAGTAGAAGCGCAACAGGTCTCCGTTGTTAATATTATCTGAGGTGCTTAGCTGAGTAGAAACGGCTTCTTTCCACTTCTCTGTTTGCTGTTGCAGACTTTCGCTAGGCTCAGTAATTGCCATGCCGTTACTGTTGCTGTACAAGCTTCCGCTGTAATACGTATATTCAGGAGTTACATAATCCCCATCGCGGAAAGCAACGATTTGGTCATGATCTTGCGACAACAAATCTTGTCCTAATTGGATATACTTGCTTGTATCTACACCTAGAAGGTGCAGCAGAGTTGGTAATGCGTCAACTTCACCGCCATAAGTGTGGTTGATTCCGCCTTTTTCTTGTCCTGGTACGTGAACCATGTATGGTACACGCTGCATTTGTGCGTTGTCAAAGTTTGACCATGTTTCTTTTGACTTACCAAGCAATGGAGCTAAGTCAGAGTTTCTTGAATTCGAGATTCCATAGTGATCGCCGTACATAACGATAATCGAATTATCATATAGGCCGGAAGCTTTCAAGTAATTAAAGAATTCTTCCACTGCTTTATCCAAATAATTTGCTGTAGCGAAGTATCCGTTGATGGTTTCATCACCAGTATCTGCCATTGGGAATCCAGCTTCGTCATTTTTGAACTCGCTGTATGGATAGTGGTTAGATACTGCAATAAATTTCGTGTAGAAAGGCTGTTGCAGACGTTCCAAATACTTCACAGATTGCTGGAAGAACGGTTTGTCATGCAGCCCATACTGGAATGAGTTCTCATCGTTTACATCGTAGTAAGATGAATCGAAGAAATAATCATAACCAAGATTTTTATACGTTTCGGAACGGTTCCAGAAGCTTCCTGAGTTCCCATGGAAAGAAGCGCTAGTGTAGCCTTCTGTCTGTTTTAAGATATCTGGAGCTGCTTGGAACGTATTCTTCCCGCCTAATTGCGAGAATAATGAGCCTTGATTTAAACCGAACAATGAGTTTTCCATCAAGGTTTCAGCATCTGACGTTTTTCCAGCTTTTACCTGATGGAAGAAATTATCAAAACTGAATGTACTGTTGCTATGGAAAATACTATTTAAGAATGGTGTAACTTCGTGTTCTTGACCATTTTCATCTTTCAACTTGTAGTCGATCACAAATTGTTGGAGACTCTCTAAATGGATCGTGATAACATTACGTCCCTTGGCAATCCCATAATAGTCGCTGTTTGGTGCAGCGTAATGATCTTTCACATAGGATTCGACTTCTTTTAAATCATTTGGGCTTGCTTCTGCACGGACTTGGTTGGTTTTATACGTTTGAATGCCGTCATAAACAGTGAAGGCATTGACACCAAGATATTTGATCAAATAATCGCGAGAAAAAGTACGAGTCAATAACTCTGGGCGATCTGCTTCAGCCAAGAAAAGATTTCCTGAGAAAATCATGATTGAAAGAGCAGTCATCGCAAAGGCCATGCGCGCTCGAACAGGATGTTCTTCGCGTTTGATCCCTTTTCTCCATAGTAGAATCGGCAGGATCACGATATCAATTAAGTATAAAACATCGTATGGACGGAAAAGCCGAACAGCACTCTCACCTAAACCGCTAGCAACCTTGCCGGCACCTAAGAAGGTGTTGACTGTAATGAAGTCAGTGAATTCACGATAATAAACAATATTGGCAAAGAGCAAGAAGCTTGCCAGTGCATAGATGACCATCATCGTGATGTAAGAGGCTCTTGACCGCCGCACATATAAAGCGATCGACAATAGAAACATCGTCGACGCGATTGGGTTGATAAACAGGATGAAGTACTGAGTCAGACTTTCGATCCCTAAATTAAATTCAAATAGGTATGCAAAAACACTTTTCGCCCATAATAAGAATGTCAGTAACGCATAAAAGCCGAGACGTTTATTCAAAAATGCAGGAGCTTTTAGTTTTTTCAATAGTAACTTCCTTTCTGCCGCAAAAAAAATGCGAGATGTTCACTTGTTAACAGTTTACTCGCTTACGTCAACTCAGTCAATTCTTATTGAAATCAGAGCAATCATGCTTAAAGAAAACTTTATAAGCGAAAAATACTTATTTTTTTTGCTATACTATAGTAGAAAGCAGGGATGAGAGTGAAAATAGAATTAAATAATTATGGAATTAAACGAATCCGTCAAGGAAATCCATTAATTCAAGCAGAGGATTTAAAACAAAATATAAAAAAAATTCCCTTTGAATGGGTGGAATTCGTTGATAATAAGAATAAATATGTCGCAACTGGTTATTTAGGGAAGCAAAACAAAGGCTTTGGCTGGGTGATTGACCAAACACAACGTCCGATTGACCAAGCCTTTTTTATGGAAAAACTTCAATATGCGTTTGATCAACGGCAAGCTTTTTTCGCAGATGAAATGACGACTGCCTTTCGCATATTCAATGGTGAAGGCGATGGTTTTGGTGGCGTAACTGTTGATTATTATGCAGACTATCTAGTGATTTCTTGGTACAACGAAACGATCTATCACTTTAAAAATATGATCGTAGACAGCTTGCTGAAGGTTTTTCCCAATGCCAAAGGATTGGTTGAAAAGATCCGGTTCAAAAGCGACTTAACAGAAAGCCGCTGGTTAGCAGGCGAAAAACCGCAGGAACCGTTAATAGTACTGGAAAATGGTGTTTCATATGCCGTATACTTAGATGAAGGGTATATGACTGGCATTTTCTTAGATCAAAAAGAAGTTCGAGGACGTTTAACAGAGGGGCTTGCAGCAGGACAAAAAGTGTTAAATATGTTCAGCTATACGGGAGCTTTTTCTGTAGCAGCGGCCTATGGCGGGGCTTTAGAGACGACTAGTGTTGATCTGGCTCAACGTAGTTTGCCCAAAACGCAGGAACAGTTTGAAGTAAACGGCTTGTCCTTGGAGCAGCAAAAAATTATTGTAATGGATACATTTGACTATTTCCGCTATGCAGCAAGGAAGAATTTACGTTATAATTTGATTATCTTGGATCCGCCAAGTTTTGCCCGAAATAAGAAGAAAACTTTTTCGGTAGCAAAGGATTATGGGCGATTGATCGAAGACAGCGTAGATATTCTTTCTGATGAAGGAATGATCATTGCTTCCACGAATGCGGCAAATTTATCAATTAAGAAATTCAAGCAAGCGATCGAAACGGCCTTAAGGAATAAAAATGTTAATTATCAATTAACTGAAAGCTATCGCTTGCCAGCAGATTTTCCAGCCAGCAATTTTGAAGAAAGCAATTATTTGAAGGTATTATTTTATACGATAAAAAAATAGTAGAAAATGGGATGGGATACGTATGATGGATGTTCAAGTAAGAGAGGTGCGATTTGATGCAGGAAAACCCAAAATCTGCGTGCCGATTGTTGGAAAGACTTTCGATGAAATCATTGAACAAGCGAACAAAGCCAAGAAAGTTGCTGAAGTGATTGAATGGCGTGCGGATTATTATGAAGATGTCTTGGATGACGATCAGTTAAATTCAACGTTGTTGGCGTTGCGGGATGAAATTCGAAATATCCCATTGATTTTCAACCTGCGGACGGCTGAAGCTGGGGGCCAGCTCGAGATTTCTCTTAGCCAGTACCGACACATCTATGAATTTGCAGTCTCTTCTCGTGCAATCGACTTAGCGGATGTGGAAGTGACGATCATTGATCAATTATCAACAACATTCATCAAATGGATGCAGGCACTAGATGTACGTGTGATGCTGAGCTACTATAATTTTAAGGAGACACCAGAGGACGCGGTGGTTCTTTTCCGATTGAACCTGATGGAACATTGGGGTGCGGATATCGCGAAGATCGTTGTGTATCCGGAAAACGAGGCGGACGTATTACGCCAAATGGAGATTGTAATGAAGGCACAGACCTTTGTTACGTTACCTGTTGTTTCAGTATCCTTAGGACGCCTTGGGAAATTCTCACAAATCAGCGGATCATTAGATGGATCCTGTATGACTTATGGTTGTTTGGAAGGACAGTCTTATGACGATGCCCAAATTGAGGCAGAAAAATTAGTTATGATGATTAATGAATTGAAATAAAACAAAGCCGAACGAGCATAAACTATCGAAAGTGATAGTAATATGGTCCTTCGGCTTTTCTTTTTTAAAGTTTTTTTCAAAAACACTTTAAAAAAGTATGTTATGAGGTCAATCCATCACATCGACATCAAATATTTCTAGATTGTCCAAACCGCCGTAAATTTCATACCATGGTTTGGCATACTTTGCCAAAATATCGTTCAACTCCTCGACATTTTCGCGGCCTTGCGATTCTAACCACTTGATCAGCCCATCTTTGCCTTGATCGGCGTAAACTTGAACGCCATCACGCCATGTAGCACGACCACCAAGAATTCCGCAGTAATTTGCGCCATGCTCACCGGCAAATTTTAATTCATTACGGAAGATATCGGCGGGCACACCAGCACTCAGGTAAATGAATGGGCGTGTAGCCGCTTCGCCAGCTTCTTTGAAGTATGCAGCCGCTTCTTCTTGTGTGTAGACAATCGGATCCTCCTCTTTATTAAATCCCTCAACGTATTTAAATAAAACAGGCACCTCTACTTTTAAAACATCAATATGGTATTTATCCTTTGTAAATTCTTTGATAGTATCAATTACTTTTTGCGGTTTGATTTTCGCAAACTCTGGTGAGTGATCGTCCGTGATTTTTCCGTCATATACAATTGGTTCAACAAATACAGGAATATCGGCCGCAAGTGCTTCTGTTCCCAAGCGCTCCAGAAATGCGTGCTTCACAGCTAAAATTTCCTTTGGTTCATCTGGATCATAATAGACCAAGACTTTTGCTGCGTCTGCTCCTTTGGCTAATAAGCGATCTAACGATTCATCTGGTAACAACTCAGGCAAGCGACCTGGCGTGTTGGCATCGTAGCCAGTTTTTTCATACGACATGATCAAACCGCAGTTTGGATCTTTGGCTTGGATTCCCTTGAAGCCGTACTGCTCATCAAGCAGAATCGCGCTGACATGTTTCGTTAATTCCTGTGAGACTATTTCTTTAAATTCATAGACTTGATCCATAGAAAACGTTTCTTCTCCAACAGCAGCTTGCATCATCTTTTTCATAGAGCCTCTTTGATCGATTGCTAAGGCCGCAATGACACCTTGATCGTTTGACAGTTGCTGCATCTTTTCGAACTTACCTCTTGAAATTCGTTTCATGATGACTACACCCTTTCTGATTACAAATCCAGTGTAGAACTTTTAAGAAAAAAGACCAAATAAAACGACCAGTTTGTTTCATTTTCATTTTTTTGCTAGACTTTAGAAAATAAATGAAGCGAGGGATAGATTTGGCTAAGAAGAAAATTCAAAAGACCAATGCGATTCGTTTAGTCGAACAAAAGAAAATCGCCTATAAAGAGCATGAATATTCCTGGGGCGAAGATGATTTAGGTGCTGGGCATGTGTCTGAACAAGTCGGGATCGAGCCGGCACGGATATTCAAAACATTGGTGGCAGTAGGGAACAAGACCGGTCCTGTCGTTGCGGTAATTCCTAGCGATCACGAATTGGATCTGAAAAAAATTGCGAAAGCTAGCGGCAATAAAAAAGTTGAGATGCTGCATTTAAGAGATTTAGAAGCAACAACTGGGTATATTCGCGGCGGCTGTTCACCGATTGGTATGAAGAAATTGTTTCCTACATTTGTGGATGCCTCTGCACTGAACTTTGAGCAGATCGCGATTTCAGCAGGTAAAAGAGGGCTGCAAATGGAAATTGCCCCTAACGCCATAGTAGAGCTGACGCAAGGGCAATTCGTTGAGCTGATTCACTAGCTAAAAGCATGATAGGCAGCATGAGTTCCTGCTACATAGCCTGTACAAAATGCGGTGGTGATATTATATCCGCCAGTATAACCATTAATATCGAGCACTTCTCCGGCAAAATACAGGCCGGGGATTTTTTTGCTGGCTAATTCTTTAGGGCTGACTCCCTTTAGCTCAACACCGCCGCCGATAACAAAGGATTTTTCCAACCCGAAGGTCTTGTTTGCATTCAAGGACCAGTCTTTACAATAGGAAACAAATTTTTCCAATTGCTCTTTTGATGCCTGTGAGTAGGCAAGTTCGCCGATACCGCCTTTTTCTAAAAGGAACAGCAGCAGACGCTCTGGTAAAAAGCCGGCCAAAGCATTTTTCAATTGTTTTGTGGAAGCCGCTGAACGTTTGCTGATTTCTTCCATTAAATATGCCGCTGTTTTTTCTGGGAAGCAATCGAGTTTTAGTGTGACAGATTCTTGAGTACGCAATAATTGATTAACAAAGCTGGAGCAGCGTAAGGCAGCTGGACCAGAAACTCCGAAGTGAGTAAAAAGCAGATCCATCTCATGACTAGTGATAGTCTTGCCTCTTTCGTTAATGACAGACAGCTTCACGTCTTGCAAGGCCAGACCCTGCAACGTTCTCTCAGCGACAAAAGCATTCGTCAGAAAAATCGGTGATTCTGTTGGATACAAAGGAGTCACATGATGGCCAAGGCTTTTTGCAAAGCGATAGCCGTCACCTTGCGAACCAGTCGATGGATAGGTGATGCCGCCAGTTGTCACTATGACGCTTTTGGCCGAATAATCGCCTTCAGAAGTTCGAACACCTTGAACAGTCGTCCCGTCAGTAATGATTTTTTCGATCGGTTCTTTAAAATGAAGTGCGACCTGTAGATTCTCCAGTTCGTCCTTCAGAGTATTCACGATCGTGGCAGATTTATCTGAAACAGGGAAGATGCGTCCGTGATCCTCTTCTTTTAAAGCAACGCCGCGTTCGCTGAAGAAGGTCATCACATCTTGGTTGTCAAATTGTGAAAACGTACTATATAGGAAGCGGCCATTGCCGGGAATATGGGTGATTAAGTCATCGACCGGTCGATTGTTTGTCACGTTGCAGCGACCGCCGCCCGTCATTAGCAATTTCTTTCCAAGGCGTTTGTTTTTTTCAAATAGTGCGACCTGCGCACCGTTCATCGCCGCGGTAATGGCGGCCATCATACCAGCAGGGCCACCACCGATCACGATTACATCAAATTTTTTCTTCATTTTATTAAACCCTCATTTACCAATCAATTTGTTTGGATAATCATACCTTAAATACGAACATTTTTCCTTCAAATTGCGATGTAGAATGAATTTTTTTTCACTTCCATTAGAAAATGATGTAAACTATGAGTATTAACTGTGAGGAGGAATTTGATGGAAGTACGAGAGTATGTTGAACAGATTCAAAAGAACTTAGAGGCAAAAGATCCGAATCAAGCAGAATTTTTACAAGCGGTGGATGAATTTTTACCAACAGTGATTCCTTTTCTAGAAGAACATCCGGAATACGTTGAAAAAAATATTTTAGGTATGATTCTTGAACCTGAACGGTTGATTCAGTTTCGTGTACCTTGGCAAGATGATAAAGGCAATTGGCAGGTTAATCGCGGCTACCGTGTGCAATTTAATTCAGCGATTGGCCCGTATAAAGGTGGCTTACGTTTCCACCCAAGTGTGAATTTAAGTATCTTGAAATTTTTAGGTTTTGAACAAATCTTTAAAAATAGTTTGACAGGTCTTCCAATCGGCGGCGGTAAAGGCGGATCAGATTTTGATCCAAAAGGGAAAACGGACTCTGAAGTAATGCGCTATTGCCAAAGCTTCATGACGGAACTATCAAAGCATATTGGTCCGAACCTAGATGTACCAGCTGGAGATATCGGTGTTGGCGGACGTGAGATTGGGTATCTTTTCGGTCAATACAAACGCCTGCGTGAATACGATATGGGTGTGTTGACAGGCAAACCGCTAGGCTTTAATGGTAGTCTTGGCCGAACAGAAGCGACAGGGTATGGAGCAGTCTACTTCGTGAAACATTTATTAGAAGATCGCAACGATTCTTTTAATGGTAAGAAAGTTCTTGTTTCAGGAAGCGGAAATGTAGCAATCTATGCCATTGAAAAAGCGCAAGACCTAGGTGCAACAGCCATTACTTGTTCAGATTCGAATGGTTATATTTACGATAAAGACGGCATCGACGTTAAACTATTGAAGGAAATCAAGGAAGTTCGTCGTGCACGTTTAACAGAATACGTAAAAGAACGTCCGACAGCGGAGTATCATGAAGGTTCTGTATGGGAGCTTGAACAAGCTGCGGATATCGCCTTGCCATGCGCGACACAAAATGAGATCGATGATAAAAAAGCAGCGATTTTAGTGAAAAACGGTGTTAAGGTTGTCGCTGAAGGAGCAAATATGCCAAGCACGATGGCAGCAATCAAGCTATATCATGAAAACGACGTTCTTTACGGACCAGGAAAAGCGGCAAATGCTGGCGGCGTGGCTGTATCAGCATTAGAGATGAGCCAAAACTCTCAACGCTTAGCGTGGACGAAGGAAGAAGTTGACGGCAAATTAGATGCTATCATGAAAAATATCTACGAAACGTGTCGTGATACGGCTGAAAAGTATGCTGAGAAAGACAATTTCGCTGCTGGTGCAAACATTGCCGGTTTTGCGAAAGTGGCTGCCGCAATGCTGGCTCAAGGGACAGTTTAATTTTCAAAAGGTTTTAGCTTGAAAAATGATTAAAAGAAACGTAAAGTATAGATTGTTATGAAGTGACTTTCAAGGAGGAAAAACAATGGCACACATTCAATTCGATTATTCGAAAGTAGCACCATTTGTGAGCGAACATGAAATGGACTACATCAAATCTGAAGTAGCTCTTGCTCACAAAGAATTACGGGAAGGTACTGGCGCAGGAAATGATTACCTAGGCTGGATCGATCTTCCGGTAAACTATGATAAAGATGAATTTGCTCGCATCAAAAAGGCAGCTGAAAAAATCCAATCAGATTCCGAAGTATTAGTAGTTATCGGTATCGGTGGTTCTTATCTTGGTGCTCGCGCGGCAATCGAATTCTTACACCAAAGTTTCTTCAATGTGTTGGATAAAGAAGATCGCAAAGCACCACAAGTATTCTTTGCTGGAAACTCAATCAGCTCAACGTACATCGCTGACTTGATCGAAGTTATTGGCGACCGTGATTTCTCAGTTAATGTGATTTCTAAATCAGGAACAACGACTGAACCAGCAATCGCATTCCGTGTCTTCAAAGAATTATTGATCAAAAAATACGGTGAAGAAGAAGCCAACAAACGTATCTATGCAACAACAGATAAAGCACGCGGAGCAGTTAAGGTTGAGGCAGATGCAGCAGGTTGGGAAACTTTTGTTATTCCTGATGATGTTGGCGGACGTTTCTCTGTTCTTACAGCAGTTGGTTTATTGCCAATCGCAGCAAGTGGTGCGGATATCGATGCCTTGATGCAAGGTGCGGCAGACGCTCGCGAAGCATACTCAAGTGAAAACTTAGAAGAGAACGAAGCATATCAATATGCAGCTCTTCGTAATATTTTATACCGTAAAGGCAAAGTGACTGAAATCTTAGTCAATTATGAACCAGGTATGCAATATTTCAACGAATGGTGGAAACAATTATACGGCGAATCAGAAGGAAAAGACTTGAAGGGCATTTACCCATCAAGTGCCAACTTCTCAACTGACTTGCATTCATTTGGACAATACATCCAAGAAGGTCGCCGCAACATCTTTGAAACAATCGTGAAAGTGGAAAAACCGCGTAAATCTGTGTCAATCCCTTCACAAGAATCCGATTTAGATGGTTTAGGCTACTTAGAAGGTAAAGACGTAGACTTTGTTAACTCTAAAGCTTACCAAGGAACATTATTAGCCCATACAGATGGCGGTGTACCTAACTTTGTATTGAACATTCCTACAATGGATGCTTATACTTTAGGTTATGCAATGTACTTCTTTGAAATCGCTGTGGGTATTTCCGGCTACCTGTTAGGGGTTAATCCGTTTGACCAACCAGGTGTAGAAGCTTACAAGAAAAACATGTTCGCTTTGCTTGGAAAACCAGGATTTGAAGATTTAGCAAAAGATTTGAATAATCGGCTGTAAAAGCTAGTCAAAGAGCTCTCGCGTCGCGAGGGCTCTTTTTAATTGGTATAGTAAAATTAATTTACAGCTAATCAAAATTAATGATAAAAAACATAATGGTGAATAAATGAAATCGGTTTAAAACAAATAAAGATAAATAAAAAATGAACGTCGGATTAAAAATAACCTAAGTTGTTTATGTTCGTGTTTTCCGAATTTTCTAACAATTCCGATATATACCTTGGTATAAAAGCAAAAAAACTAATAAAAAACGTTTTCAATTTATTGTATTTATGTTATTATAAAAACGTAGAATTAAAGGGGGATTTATTATGGAAACTATTGAAATTGGTCTTGCTTATGAATGCCAAGCAATTGGTATAGAAAATGAGGTTGTAGGAGTCGTAGAGCAGCTTTACAATAATACGGTGCTGATTAATGTTGTATCTTGTGCACCGGCAGATCGTGCGGCTGTGATTGAACTGCAAAATCGTTTATTAGTGAAGTACGAGAATATTCACGCTTGCGTGGAAGTCGAATGTACTGCTTAAAGCTTTACTTAAGCATGTGAAATATTTATCTTGATAAGAGAGAGATTCGGATCTTGAGAAGAGATCCGTTTTTTTGTTAGAAAGTATCAATTTTCTCAGTTAAACACACTGAATGATGCCTGAACCCGGCTTAATGAACGAGCTTTCTATTCTTATAGCTGAGACACACAGCGGTATTTTTGAACAGCTGAGGTGGAATAGTCCCTACACGGTGTTCACAAGCCATACGAGTTTGTGAAGGCCTTTTTATTATCGAGTATCGTGTAAGGTGATTTATAGCGTCAAAAGTTAACAACAATTCCATTGAAGCTTTAGATTATAAGAAATACAATAAGAGTATAAGAAGCTGAGGGATTTTTAGCTGCTGGGTGGAAACGAGGGGATATAGATGAATGCAATCGAGATCAAGCAATTAGAGAAAATATATACCGAAGGAAAGAAAGCTTTAGACGATATTAGTTTAGTGGTTCCTGAAGGGACAATTTTTGGTTTTTTAGGACCGAATGGTGCAGGGAAGACGACGACAGTCAAGCTATTGAACGGTATTTTGAATCCGACAGGAGGAGAGATTCGGGTTTTGGGACTTGATCCGGTCAATCAGGCAGAGAAGCTCCATCAATCAACAGGGGTCTTAACAGAACATGCCGGAATGTATGATCAGTTGACCGGGATTGGGAATCTTCGTTTTTTTGGTCAGCTTTTTGGGATGACAAAGGCAGAAAGCGAAACAAGAGGAATGGAGCTGCTGGAAAAGCTAGGTTTGTCAGAGGCAGCTGAAGTGAAGCTGAAAAGTTACTCGACTGGGATGCGGCAGCGTCTGTCTCTTGCAAGAACCCTGATCCATCGTCCGAGGGTCCTATTTTTGGACGAGCCTACCAGTGGGCTTGATCCAGAAAGCACGAAAAGTGTGAATGAACTTCTATTGGAACTTTCCAAAAAAGAAGGGACTACGGTGTTTCTTTGCACACATCAATTAAGGTACGCACAAGAAATCTGTGATGAGTATGGGTTGATGGACAATGGTCAATTATTGGCATTAGGCAGCTTAGAATACTTACGCCAACAAACCTTTAGTCACTATAAGCTATTGGTTGAAACGGATGTTATGCCGCAAATGCTCAACAGTAAAAAAATCGGAGAGAATACTTATGAATTAGCCTTTCAAGAAAAGGCGGAGGTTCCTCAGATAGTAAAAGCAATCGTCCAACAGGGAGGAAATATCTCGCAGGTTACACCGCTGGATTATTCATTAGAAGATATTTATTTTGCTTTGTTAGAAGGAGGGAAAACGCATGTTTAATAGTCGACAAAAAGCCATTATGATCAAGGATATTAAGGGAATCACTGATAATAAGCGCTATTTTTCAGTGTTAACGATTCTTCCGTTACTATTTTCAGTCGTTTTCCCCACGATTATGCTGCTGTCTATTTTGTTAAGCCCAACGGATTCCTCTTCATTTACCGATATGGCTCGGATCGTACCAGACTTTCAAAAGCTGGATCAAGAGCAGCTAGTATATGAACTGCTGATGCTGATGGTTAACAATGTCATTCCGATCTTCTTTTTAATTATACCTATCATGACGGCTAGTGTTATGGCGGCCAGTTCGTTCGTCGGAGAGAAAGAAAAACGCACGCTGGAAACCTTATTTTATTCTCCGTTGTCGATTCGTGAAATCTTTCAGGCAAAAGTCTATGCTTCATTTTTTATCGGTATTTTAATCACCTATGTCTCATTTGTTTTGACAGTGATTGTGGTCGAAGTAGAGATGTACATTCTTAAAGGGATTTTACTTCCTTTGAGTATCAATTGGCTCTGGGTGATGCTGCTGATTGTTCCAGCGATCACGATCATTTCTATCGTATTGATCGTTAAAGGATCGGCGAAATCGATGACAATCGAAGAATCGCAGCAAAAAGCAGCCTTTTTGATTATACCGGTGGCTTTCCTGCTGGTCGGTCAATTTACTGGTATTTTGGTTTTTGGTGGTTGGATCGTCGTTTCAATCGGGATACTCCTGCTGCTGATTGCTCTTCTTTTGCTGAGATACGCTATGACAGGCTTTACCTATGAACGTCTCTTAGAACAATAATAATGAATAAAAGCCCGTAAACAGACTTCCTTGAGGGAGAATGTTTGCGGGCTTTTGACGTTAATCAAATTGCAGAATGCTGGCAGTTTTGGCTTTTATGTCTTCAGACTTGGTAGAAAAGACACTCATGTCATCAGACAGAATACCATCGAGCTGCTGGAAACGCAGGGCAGCGGCTTGACGTTCAGAGTTAACAGGCCAAGCATAGACAGCTTGATTGCGATGATGCAGAGCCTGAATTAAGTCGCCGTTTGCGGTCCGAGATTCGATATTGACGAAGTCTAATGAGTTTTTTGGACTGCCTAAGAGATCGTGGGGCAAAATATATCCAACCTTTAGTTTCGGAAAATCTTTTTTCATTTGATTAGCCGTATCAAGATCCATACTTTGCAGTTCATGATTAGCCAGTTCGGATTCTAGCGGCAGCAGTTTATGGGTGATCGAATTTTTTGTTTTCGCAGTGATTTTCAGTTCAATCAGCAGCTTTTGATTCAAATGATTTGCTGCAGCCAAGTAATCCTTGAACAAGGGGATCTGACTAGTATAGCCATTTTCCCTTAAGGTGACTTTTTTTAACTCTTTCCAAGTCGTTTCATCAACACGTAGATTTTTATCAGCTAATTTTTTTAAATCTTCGTCATGTATCACGACTAGTTGATGATCTGCGGTTTCTTGAACATCCATCTCAATGAAGTCCGGATGTAGCTGTTGACTGGTTCTTTTCAGTGCATCGATCGAATTTTGTATACCGTTATGATCAGAGACCCCTCGATGCGAGATTGTTACTGGATTCGTCGCGCGTTGTATTTGGAAAGCATGGGTGTAATGCAGAGAATAAAGACCAAGGCAAGCGATGACCGATAGGCTTAGCCAAATGATCGACCCTTTGGTCTTAGGCTCGACGCTCGTCGGTTCTTTGTCAGGCGCAGCCAAATAAAGAAAAAAGAGCGCCCATAAAACATTTTGGATTATCCGATACACCAATAATAGAAGCATTGCCGTACTCTGTTTAGTCAACAGCTGTGTGGCCCAAATGAAGCCGATTTTGATTAATAGGCTGGTGGTTAAAAAGATCACAGGGATCAGGAAAAAAAGCGTTAATTGTTTTGGGATGCTCTTTTTCGTTTTTTGCCAGCTGAGTACAATACTTTTTTTCATGGAACTATTTTGCTTCAGATACTTCGGTACTAAAATTGCGCGGTAAAGAAAATAAAGGACAATTAAGTAAAGCAGGAGTATGACAGGCAGTATTTTCCAGCGATGAAGAAACAGAAGCGAGAGCATCTTCGTCGGAAGCGGCTGCCAAACCAGCAACATCTGATAAAATCGAAAGAAAAAAAGCGGCGATAAAAGCAGCCAGAAAGCGAAGCTGACAAATGAAGCCTTCAAAGAGAAGTTTTGAAAGGCTCTTTCGTTTGACTGAACCTGGCTAAAGAGGTTTCCGAAAAGAAAAATCAAGGCAAAAAATAAAAGCAGATAAAAAGGAGAGTAAAGATTATTTAGAAAGCTTTGACGGAAAAATAAAAAAAGTCCTTCGGTTAAGAAAGGCAGACCAAAGCTAAGAATTAGAAAGTTATAGAGAGAAAAAGTGCCAAAAAAATAAGTAAAACGCTGACGTATGGGATTCATAGTTCCTCCTGTGATTCGATAAAAAATCAGTCTTCTTGAAGAAAACGATCGATTAATTAAATGGAATTTTGCAAATAGAAGTTCATCAACCATTATCTGGTTAGGTTGTAAAAAATATATGAACTTTTTACGTGAAAATATTGAAGATTTTGGTTAGGAGGCAGCTTTGATTGTATCCACTAATATCTAATGAAACAGATCTCCAGTCCCATGATTTCGCCAGACCTTTTGAATGGTGCAGATCAGCTGAAAAGTAAATTTTGCAAAAAGAAAAGTCCACTAAAAATTAGTGGACGAGTAAACTGGATAATATGCTGCCACCTTGTAGTAAAGCCAAGCTGTATAAGAAGATCGAAGCTGGTTTAGCTAAGAAGATGATCGCGCTGTATTTTTTAAAGGACATGTTCGTAAGACTAGCCATCAAACACAAGGCGTCATCAGGTGCGACAGGTAAGAAAATCGCTAAAGCGAACAGTTTTTCAAAGCGAGGCTGATCATCTAGCCAATGACTGTACTTTTGGTATACCTTATCACTAACAAGATGCATAATCAAGGGCTTGCCGTAATGTCTGCCCATCATGAATAAAATCAAGGAACCAATTACGATTCCGATATAGTTATAAACAAAGCCCCAGTATGGACCGAAAATCAAGACGCCAGCTGCAAGACTGATACCGCCTGGTATAATTGGTATTACGACCTGAACGATTTGAATCAAAACAAAAATGAGCGGTCCAGCGATTGGCGAGTGTCCGACGAGTTCTCTCAGGGAATTCATATCATTAAAGACTCCCAAACGATAGAAGTAGATAGTTAAACTAACGGTTATGGCGATACCCATCAATGAAATTATATTTAATAGCCTTCTGGATTGAACAACACTCATTTGATTCAGCTCCTTTTATCCTAAAGAATTTCTTTTCTAAAAGAAAATTAGTTTTATTTATAGAGATCATTCCACGCCGTTACATGATCTTAACGGAAACAGCAGAATGAACATTTCTTGTCTCTCTAAAATGAAGTATATAGGATAATTTCATAAAATGCATAGGTCTGAGGTTGTAATTTAGAAATTTCGAATGAAACTTAAAATATTTTTAGATATTTATTGATCGCGCTTACAACGTTGGGCTGTAAACAAAGAGGAACAGGAGAGACTTTCCTGTTCCTCTTTGTTTACCTCATTCGAAAATTTGAACGGGTTCTTTTAAGCGCACGTTCAATCAAGTTTGTAAACATAAAGCCGATCGCGATTGCACCAGAAGTGACTAGGACGGTGACGACTTTTTCCATTGATTCAGTAAACTCCTGGTTCATCATATGACGCACCGCCATGTAGGCAGGACCACCAGGAACCAACGGAATCAAGCTTGGTACATTAAAAACGATCACCGGCATGTGCATGGTCCGTGAGAAAAGAATACTAATCAGTCCAATGATTAGTGCACCTAAAAAATTAGCGATTCCGATGTTTTGATGAAAATATGTTTGTAAGATCCAAAAGGTCATCCAGCCCGCAGCGCCAGTAAAACCGCAGGCTAAAAACGCACGGCGGGGAATATTTGTGATGACACTGAAGGCGATCGTACTAAACATACTGAATAAAAAATTAACGATAAAATTCATGAGCGACCTCCAAGTATGATTGTTTTATTTTAAAAGAAATTAAAAGCGACGATGATTCCTCCGCCGATCGCTCCAGCAATAAATAAAGCCTCAGTAGCGCGAGCAACACCGCTAATCAAATGTCCCGCCATAATGTCGCGAAAGGCGTTGGTAATAGCCAGTCCGGGCACTAGCGGCATAATCGAGCCAATGATCAAGCTGTTTACATCACGAGCAACCGACCAGGAAACAACTAATAAGGACAAGCTTCCAATGACCAGTGCTGCTACAAAATCATTTAAAAACTTCATGCGCAAGTTGTTCCCAAAAAAGGTATGCACAGCAAAACCAATCATCCCGATGACAAATGTCGGGATAAAATCAAACCAGGTTCCATTTAAAATGATCATTAAAGTACTGCTGACGATTCCAGCGGAAATGATTTTCCATAAATAAGGAAAGTCCGGGGTCGCATGATCGACATCCTCCAAATAGAGGTAAAAATCTGGCAAAGAAAGCTCACCATCGGCAAATTGGCGAGACCCTTGATTGACTGCGGTCACTTTTTCCAGATTGATCGCCTGAGGGGTGATTTGAATCACCTGGCTGCTTTGCTCTGAGGGAAAGCCAACGATCAGGCCAGTAGCCGTCACGTAGGTTTGAATATCATCCAGTCCCGCGTTGATCGCGATCCGTTTCATCGTATCTTCCACACGATAGACTTCAGAACCGGACTCCATCATAATCTTTCCGGCTTTTAAGCATGTATTTAAGACAAGCTGTGCATAATTTTGCTGTTCCATAGTTAACCACCTTTTTCTATTCCTATACTATAGTAGAGAAAATAAATAAATTAAACAAGAAAAAGAATAAGGATTGTCACTGGCGCTTAGAGAAAGTATAATAAAGTAACAGCGACTTTTTTTTAAGGTGAGACTGTTTTTACTTTAAAGAAACAAAACTACCCTCAAATGTATAACGGCTCTTTTGATTTTTAATGAAATGAGTTAAAAATTACAAAAATAATAAAACGGTTCCACCCCCTATGTGAGGAAAAAGTTGCAGGTTTAGCATACATTTTTCAAAAAAAGTTACGTAAATTTAGATAACATCTTACATAAGGGTTGCAAAACTAATCAGTTTTTGATTAAAATAAAATGACAAGAAAAATAATAACATTCTGGGAGGAATTACAATGAGAAGAAAAGTTTATACCAAAGACCAGATTCTAAAGGCTGCCTATGAAGTTGTCGAGAATGAAGGATTTTCTGGATTTACAGCACGGAACATTGCCAAAAAAATGGGAATCAGTACGCAACCGATCTATTTAGAGTTCAAAAACATGAGTGATCTTAAAAACACCTTGCTAGATGAGATCTGCAATCACCTGTACTACGATATTTTCCCAGAAGTTCGCACGGGTGACACGATTATTGATTTGGGCTTGAGCTATGTTTACTTTGCAAAAGAGCAAAGCAATCTTTATAACGCGTTATACGTTCAAGAGTATGGCGGCGGCAAGAAGATGCATGACTTTTCTTACAATTACTTCCATCAATTGATCGTAGAGCACCCTAAGTACAAAAACTTGTCTGAAAAACGTATCAATGCGCTACACGTTGGAACATGGATCTGTGTGACTGGGATTGCGACACTAATGTCTTCAGGTATTATTGCGCCGACTCAAGACGAAATTGTTCATTTAATGAACCGTACGATCAAGAATATTTTAGAAGAAGAAGATACTTCTGTGTTAGACACATTATAAAATCTTGACATTTAAACGAAAAAAGGTAAGATAAATGGTGCGGAAGGTTGGCAGAGTGGTAATGCACCGGACTCGAAATCCGGCGAGCCGCAGTAATGTGGTGCACGGGTTCAAGTCCCGTACCTTCCTTATTTATTTTACTAATAGGGCTAGAAGCATTGATACAGAGCGGTTCTGTCAATACTTCTAGCTTCTTTTTTGTGATCGACTAACTTTTGACAACCTGTTGGTAAGTTTGAAGAGCCTTTAAAATTTCTGATTGATTTGATACTCAAAATGGTGAAGGCTGAACGTGGAGGTGAAAAATGGAAAAGGAGTTTGTTGTGTATCAAAGTAAAAGAAAACAAATTGGCTTATCTTTATTGGGACTGTTTATGTTTTTGATGAGTCTGTTCATATTTTTAGCCGGTGCAGCGGACAAGCAGTACTTAGTAATGATAGTCGGGGTGATCGGCTGTGTATTTTTTGGAGCGTGTGAGGTTTTCATTATTAAACAAGTATTTAAGGGGAAAGAGCTTGTCGTATTAACCGTTGAGGGCTTTTATGATTACTCTAGTGCGCTAGCTACAAAAAAATCGCTTATTCATTGGTCTGATGTTCGTGCAATTGAGAGTACAAGTATGGTAAACCAAGACTTTGTATCAGTATATTTGAAAAATCCGGATGCATTTCTTGCAAAAGTATCCTCTTTTCAACGAAAAGCCATTAAGGCCAATAGTAAGATGGGGTATGGAGAAATAAATATAACGCTGCAAAGTGCAAATAAGTGTTCAAATGACCAATTAATCGCCAAAATGCACCTTTTTTTGGATCAGGCAGAAAAAATTGGCGTATTCCAGTCCTCATCTTTTGAAGGTTCAGAGTAAGTTGGGTACCTGGATAGTTGCAAATCTGGAAGCATTTGCTGGATTTCTGGTATACTAAAGTACAAAGATTCTTGAGGAGCGGATAAATATGGAAGAGACAGTATTCTTTAATTTAGGCAATGCGATCGCCGCAAAACGTGATCCTAAGGAATTAATCAAAGAAGCACAAATCGTCAAGGATAATCGAGAGCCATTAGGGAAATTAGTGATTGTAGAAGGTGAAGGGCAAGATTCACTTATCTTGTTTGATCTAGCGGATCAGGAAGAACCCTCAGAAAAGACTGAGGCCTTTAAAGTAAAAAAGATCATTGAATAGTTGCAGTGTCCTTCGTTCATTGAACGGAGGATTTTTTTTGGCATTGGCAGAATAATCGTCAATTAAATGAAAAAATAGATAAGTATTTTTTTCTTTTTGACGATTTTTTAGAAGGGTTAAAAAATTATTTTATAGGTCTTCTGCTCTTATCAATAAAGAACAACTCCTATTTTTAAATTATTTTAAAAAAGCTGAAGTAGAATTTTTGGGGAAAATAGTTTATGTTTGGCTTGCGAAGATGGAGACGGGTACTCGTTTTGAAAAAAAGTAATAAGAATGCTGTGTTGTGTTTTGCATGATCGGTGAGACACACTTTCAAATAAATAGAATCAAACTGAAGAAGGAGGAACGCTTATGAAAGATTACGGATTAAGCTGTCGCAAGCTTTTTGATTTAAAACGTAAGACATTGGAAACTAGAATTAAACATTTCTATAAAGATACTCATGACGGAAATAGCACAATCGAAATGTTGATAGCGCTTCAAACGAGAAATGAACTATGCGAGGGAGATTTTTCATTGATGCTGGCCGATTTAGTTCAACATATTTTTCTAAGAACGAGGTCTAACGCAACTTTGCGCCGGTACTATACTTTTTTTTCGGAGTATTTTGAAAAGAAAGAGTGGCGTCTGCTGCTAATTAAGTTATTTCCGGCTAAAAGCTATATCGCAGAAAAGCTGAAAACCTTATATACACAATTTATTAAAGCTCCATTCGCAAGACTAGTTGGTTCATGATGACGAATGGAAAAGATTCTGAAAAAATACACAAGAGAGGAATGAGAACATGTATACACTAGATGCAGAATTTGAAAAAAGCAATGGCAAACACCACCATCTACGATTAAAGGACTTTGATCCGAGTAAAACAGCAGAAGAAATAAAGACATCCTTAGAAAAAATAACTAAGCTGAATCTTTTTGAAAAAGACGGAGTAGGCTTATTTAAGAAAGTCTTGCATGCAAAAGTCATCGAGAAAAGGGAGACCCCGATCTTTGATCAAGCTGCTAATGAGGTGCCTGCAGCAGTTGAGCAGCAAGCAGCACAAGAAACACCACAAGTGTCTGAGTTTGTGGAAACAGAAATAGAAAAGGTATCGACAGATTTCCGCATCCCAGAGGATCTATCAATTGTAACCGAACGACCGGCACCTGATGTGATGATCCAGACCATTGGATTTCCGCCAGAGATTAATCCGTGGGAGCTAAATGAAATGCAGTCACTCGCCGTGATAACGGCCTGTTTGCCGGATGATTTTTTACTGGAAAATGTTCAGATTGACGATAGTCAAGAATCTGCGAAGTTGATTTTGATTGAACGACTCAAAGAAGGCTGTACGCCAGTCCCTTTAGTGGATCAAGCATCGCCAGAAGAAATACCTAAGAAAAAAAGAAAGCGTTTGATTGATCGTATTCGGAGGCGAGAATAGCTTAGCAGGACTATCCCATTAGAAAATCCAACGTTGGTATGGGAGTGGTCAAAAAGCGCAACTCATTGCGAAGATACTTTACTTGAAAAATTGATCTGCTGAATCAGTAGTCTATTTAGACTGACCAATAGTTCTTTGCAGGATTCGCTGTAAATTTGTTGATATAAGACAAATTATTCGACTCAAAAAACTTTTTTTAATAAGCTTAAGAAAAAAGATTTGAGGGAAAAGCGATGATCAAATTAGCAGTTGAAATAGATGGTGAGGTAACGAAAATTCATTTCGGTGAACAAGGTGCGATGACAATCTATCGCGAACTAAAAAAACTCCCGGATTTGAGCAGTGAGGAACTATTGCTGTATTACAAGGGGCGCGAAGCACATGCAGTCGATTATGCACAAAAAATCGACAAAAAAGTATCGAAGGAAGCGGATAGTTTAGTAACAATCAATGTACCCTGGGACATAGAAGGCTCAGAACTGGCGCAGCAAATGTTATCTGTCTGGGGAGATAACGGGCTGAAAACGACCGGCTTATTTGAGTCGCAAAAAATTGCTCCAAATCATTTTACAGTTGTAGCCAATCATCAAAAAGAGTTGTTTGAAATCTTGGCTACCTTTGGCTATGAGAATAAAAAAGTCAAGGCTAAGCCAGCTAAAGCGCAGCATCGCTGGAATAAAAAGGTCAGTGAAATTCCATTCTATATTGACTACAATGCTGCTAAAGGGGAAGTTGTGTGGCAAAAGCGGAATGAAATGCTGTTGAAGGCGGGAGCGAAACTAACAAGAGAGATGCCGCTGAATAAAGATGGTTCAGTGGGATTTAGTGCACGCTTAACAGAAAAACTGAGGTCGGATCATGCCGATCAAATTTCGGATTTTACGACAACAGAGGATATCGTATTAAAAAGTGTCAATGAGGTCGGGATCTTTCTTTATTACGCAGGAACCAATGGCTGGCTGGTTCTAAAAGACAAAGACGGGAAAACAATCGATGAATATACTATTGTGAAGTAGGGGAAGCTATAATGCTTCTCTTTTTTTGTTGAACACTCCGCTTATAAAAGGGTACCATTATAGAAAAGGATTAAAGGAGCGATTTTATTGAAATTAGCGGTCATTTATTACAGTAAAACGGGACAGACGAAAGAGATGGCGGAGATTATTGCTCAAGGGATGCGGAATGTTGGCAGCGAAGTGCGTGTCTATTCAGTAGATGACTCCATCAACGCGAACTATGTGAATGAATGTTCAGGAATCGTTTTTGGAACACCGACATATATGGCGACGAGTCATTGGCGGATCACTCAATGGTTAATGAAGGAAAGCGGCAATTTCTCTTTAGCTGGAAAATTAGGCGGTGGCTTTGCGACGGCTCATTATGCACAAGGCGGCAGTGATAGCGCAATTCTTTCTATGTTGGGCATGCTGTTAGTAAAAGGGATGCTGATATATTCAGGCGGAGCGACTTTTGGTCAACCGTTTATCCATCATGGACCAGTGGCGCTTGATGCAGTGGGAAATCATTATGAAGACTCAAAAGAAATGTTTGAGCTTTTTGGACAACGATTTGCGGAGAAGGCATTCGAGCTATTTGGAAAATAAGAAAAAGAGAGAAACAATCGGATTCGATCGTTTCTCTCTTTTTTATAGATCCAAATATTTAGTTAAATAATCGGCCATACCATCTTCGGTATTTGGTTTATCAGTAATGTCATTAGCGACTGATTTTACCTGATCAGTCCCATTAGCCATCGCGACGCCCCATCCGGCGAATTTCAGCATATCTACATCGTTGTGCTCGTCACCGAACGCAAGAATGTCTTCTTGCTTCATATTTAAGCTTTCTATAACTCGCTTCAGCCCGTGAGCTTTTTGAATGCCCTTGGCTACGACTTCTAGCATTGGATTCGGTCCGCCCCATGTATTGACTTCGACCTCATGACCGATTTGTTGTTTCAATTCTTCTGAAACACTGCTAACATTTTCCGGTTGGCTGCGCAACAAGACAGAGGTTGGATTTGTTTGTAGCGTGTTGACGGTCAACAGGTTATCTGCAGTCGCGACATCACTAGCAAAGAAGTGCTGATCGAAGAAATTTAAGTCATCAATAAAAAAGGTTTCGCGATTTTCAGCAGCGATAAAATCAAGCTTTAGATTTTTCTTTTCTGCCATCAAATCAAACACGATTTTTCGATTGATGGATGTTTCTTGTTCGTCCGCCCATTTTTTGCCAGGAAGATGGACAAGAGCGCCGTTAAAATTAATCATCGGCGTCGTTAGCTGTAATTCTTGATAAAAGTTTTTACTCATGCGGTAGGGACGACCTGTTGCAATCACTACAGAGTGGCCGTCTTGGATAGCACGACGTAAAGTTTTAGCTGTTTTATCAGTAATTTTTGAATCTTGATTTAGTGTTGTACCGTCTAAATCAATTGCGATCAATTTTTTCATAAAAACTCCTACTTCGTATTAATAGATTTATTTTTGAGGGAAAATAAGTTGAACTCTCGGCGCGCTTAGCATTCGAAAAATGCTGCAAAGAGTAAAACTATTATCTTGCGTTCAATTTGTTTTAGTCTAGCACATCCATTGGAAAACGCAACCGTAGCGCTTTAAAAAGTATGAAAGCATTAGAAAAATTTCAATCTCCTTGAGTGAGAAGGAAAGTTTTTTCTTCTAGACTCTGCTATAGTAGATACATAAAATTGGCGAGGAAGGGGAGTCAAGAAGATGAAAATCAATTGGCGCAGAAATTTGTTTATTTCATGGATCGGTTGTTTTTTCACTGGAGCGAGCTTCAGTTTGGTCATGCCCTTTTTGCCAGTCTATATAGAACAGTTGGGAACAGCTAAATCGCAGGTCGATTTATTCTCTGGATTGGCGATTTCTGTAACAGCATTTTCAGCGGCGATCGTTTCACCGTTATGGGGAAGCTTGGCGGATCGAAAAGGACGTAGATTGATGATGATTCGTGCAGCGGCAGGGATGACTTTTACGATGGGGTCGCTGGCTTTTGTTCCAAATGTCTATTGGTTATTAATCATGCGTTTTATGACTGGTGTGTTATCTGGGTATATGCCGAATGCAACGGCTTTGATCGCATCGCAAGCGCCTAAGCAAAAGAGCGGCTGGGCGTTAGGAACGTTGGCAACAGGCGGTGTCGCAGGAAATTTGATTGGCCCATTAATCGGCGGGATGCTGGCGCAATGGTTTGGTTTGCGAAATGTGTTTATTATTACTGGAGTGATTTTGCTTGTCTGTACTTTTTTAACTGTCTTTATGGTGAAGGAAGATTTCAAACCAATCGAAAAGGCAGACGTTATCAGTATGGCGGAATTACGGAAACGGATCAATTATATGCCGATCCTGATTGGTTTGTTTATCAGTACGTTGATCCTCCAAGTCGGAGTAACGAGTATCAGTCCAATTCTGACATTATACATTCGTGATTTGAGCGGTTCCAGCAGCAATGCGTTGGTCATCAGCGGGTTTATCGTTTCAATCGCTGGGGTATCGGCGATTGCCTCTTCACCGACATTGGGGAAAATAGGGGATCGGATCGGGAATCACAAGGTGCTGTTAGCTGGTTTAGCGCTGTCGCTGATCTGCTTTATACCAATGGCTTTTGTGAAAACGCCTTTTCAACTGGGCGTGCTGCGTTTCTTCTTAGGCTTTTCGACAGGGGCTCTAATGCCGTCTATCAATACATTGATCAGTAAAATTAGTCCTCCTGAAGGCGTCAGTCGTATTTTCAGCTATAATCAGATGTTCAATAACTTTGGACAGGTTATCGGCCCCATGCTAGGGTCAACCGTTGCACATGGGCTGGGCTATCCGGCAGTTTTCCTTGTAACAAGTGCATGTGTTTTTGGCAATATTATTTTGAGTCTTTTTAATTTTCGGAAGCTGCTGGCAACAAAGACGAAGATCTAGAGAGCTGCTAAGATAATAAAAGCCGCTGCATAGGATTTTTGCTTTGAGTGTTATTGCTATACAATGATAGGGCAGCGTGAATCAATCAATTGTAAAGGGAGTTTTTATGACTTATAAACGTGTCAAGATGATGGGTGCCAATTGTCCAACCTGTCAAAGAAAGCTAGATATTTTGTTGAAGGATGGTTTTCAGGAAATAGTCTGTGTTTGCTTCCGCTGTCGAGCAGTCTATGCGTTCGATGGTCAAGAGCTGCAAAAGCTTTCTAATAAAAGACCGCCAACTGTTCAAGAAAAAGCGACCTTAGATGCACTTGTTCAAGCCTTGCCAGAAAAGCACTATTACAAAGGACAAGGAAGTCAACTACGCCAAAACGAGTTTGGCTACCAGCGCAATTGGTTAAGCTTGGCAGAGTATGAACGGCAGTTCGGAGAGGCCTTGAGTTTTAATCAGTGCGATTTACGTCCAGATGCATCAAGCTGTAAATGGTGTGGTCAGGCTTTGCCGAAGGGTCGACGCTCTTTTTGCAAGGATAGTTGTTCTCGCAATTATTCACAGGCGACCTTTACGAAACGGCATATGCCCAGCTTGCCTTATCGGATTGCGTGCCGTGATCGCTTCTTTTGTCAAATCAGCGGAGCAGACCTGGCGCAGTATAACCGACACGGCATACGAATTCCAGCTAGCAAGGGTGAGTTGGCAATCCATCATTTAATTTTTGTCTCGAATAATGGAACAGATCATGAACAGAATCTATTGACCGTTTCCGCTGAAGTACACAGAGCATACCATGCTGGAGATGCTGAAATTACAGCAATTATTCACAGAATTCGCGATCAACGGCTGGAAAAATTCGGTGAAAAAATGCAGTTCAGCGATCCAGCAGGGCAGAGTTAGACTCACGAGAAATAAGGCTGCTCATAGGTTTCGTGGGAAAGAGTTTAACGATTTTAGAGAAGCTGTTTTATTTATATGTCATACCTTGAAAGAGCAGAGCGATTTGATTCTGCTCTTTTTTTGGGGAAAATGGATAAAATAAAAACAACCTCTATCAGATAGGATGCAAGCAGAGCAGAGGAATGTTAATTATAGAAGCGCGTAAATTTTTATAGGCGATAAGAATGAGGTTTACAAATGAAGAACAATTCCTATTGGCTTCGAGCTATGAAAAAAACAAAAAACCAGTTACAATATAGTAACTGGTTTTGTCTATGCTTCAGCTTTTTTCGGTGAAACAAAACGTGCGGCAACAAGTGCGATAACACCCACGATCAGTGATATAATCGTAGATAATTCGAAGTTATAAGAACCACTTTGCAAGGCACCACCTAGATAACAAACGGCTTGTCCAATTGCGAAAGCCCAAAATAATGTAACTAGATATTTCATCAAGAGCACCTCTTTTCGCAAGAATTTCTAGATTTAGTTTAGCATTTTTTTTGAAAATGTAAAGAAAAGTCTCGTGCTTTGAGTTCCGCTGTTACTAGTTGCATGAGATAAATAATCAATCACAATTAACTACATTATTATTAAGGAAGTAGGAGGAGAGCATGATTTTACCACAACTTTATACGAAAACTTCCTATTCATTATTGAAAAGTACTTTAACGATCAGCGATTATGTGGAAACGGCGAAGGCTCGAGGCTATACTGCAATCGCGATTACTGATGAAAATGTTCTGTATGGGGCTGTAGAGTTTTTCCAAGCCTGCCAAAGAAATCAAATGATCGGCATCATTGGTTTGGAGCTGGACTTCTATTTGGAAGAGGCGACCGAAAGAATATTATTTTACGCCAAAAATGTCGCCGGCTATCAAGAGTTGATGCGTTTATCTAGTACACGCATGATGGCAGAAAAGCCGCAGTCATTATCTGAATATAAAATCGACGGAGAAAACGTGGTCACAGTTTTGCCTGTCGATGCACTGAATGAACCACGCGAACCAATTATTGCCAAGATTGCGGAAGCTATAAACGGAGAAATCTATTTAGGGATTTCACCAGAAATAAAGACTTCGGTTTTACCAGAAGGGTTCCCGACAATCGCGATTCATGAAGTAGCGTATTTGGACGCGACCCAAGCTTTTGCGATCAAAGTTATGGGACACATCCAAAACGGCAGTCAGCTGCCTAGAGAAGAGCTGACCAATCAGTTGGGAGACAACTATTTAGTCGAGATGGAAGAGCTGTTGGCCGGCTTTGATGATAAGGACGCGGTCATGAATGCTCAAAAGCTTGTCGAAACGTGTCAGTTTGAATTGCCGCTGCATCAAAAATTACTCCCGCATTATCCAGTACCGACACAGCAAACAGCGGATGCTTATTTGCAAAAGCTTTGCTGGGAAAAATTACCGGAGCGAATTCCTGAAGCGACTGAGGAATATCGTCAGCGGTTGACTCGAGAACTGGGGATTATCCATAGTATGGGGTTCGATGACTATTTCTTGATTGTCTGGGATGTGATGGATTATGTACATCGCAGCAAGATTGTTTCTGGAGCTGGCCGTGGATCAGCTGCCGGTTCATTAGTTGCTTATGTTTTGAGTATTACCGATGTTGACCCGATCAAATACAATCTTTTATTTGAACGGTTCTTGAATCCTGAACGAAACAGCATGCCCGATATCGATTTGGATATTCCCGACAATCGGCGGAATCAGGTTCTGCACTATGTCCATGAAAAGTACGGCCATTTCCATGTCTCGCAAATCGCGACATTTGGAACAATGGCGGCAAAGATGGTGTTACGGGATGTCGGACGTGTCTTCGGCTTATCACAAAGTGAGGCAAACCGCTGGTCAAAGGCGATCCCCAATCAATTGAAGATCACTTTACGAGAGGCTTATGAAAAATCTGAGCCACTGAAACGACTGGTTGCTAATGACGAACGCAGTAATTTACTGTTCCAAACCGCCTTGGCTTTAGAAGGCTTGCCGCGGCACGTCTCCACTCATGCTGGCGGTGTAGTAATCAGTGATATGAACTTGCTCGGTGTCGTTCCCTTGCAGAATGGTTCTGAGGATATTTTACTGACGCAGTTCACCATGACAGATGTGGAGACTATTGGCCTGTTGAAGATGGACTTCTTAGGACTGCGGAACCTTTCTATTATTGATAACGCGTTGCAAAACGTTCGTCGTATTTACCGTGAAGAGCTGAATTTGAAAAATGTTCCATTGGATGATCCAGCAACCTTGGCTCTGTTTCAGCGAGGCGAAACGAGTGGTGTTTTCCAATTCGAATCTGCTGGTATCCGAAAAGTGCTGCGTAATCTGCATCCGACATCTTTTGAAGATATCGTAGCGGTCAATGCATTGTACCGTCCGGGACCGATGCAGATTATCGATCAGTTCATTGCGCGGAAAAACGGCAAGGAGCCAGTCACCTTTCCGGATGCGTCTGTTCAACAGATATTAGCGCCAACATATGGTTTTATCGTTTATCAAGAGCAAATTATGCAGGTGGCTGCTCAGATGGCCGGCTTCAGCTTAGGTGAGGCGGATATTTTGCGGCGAGCGGTCAGCAAAAAGAAAAAGGACTTATTAGATGAAGAAAGACGTCATTTTGTCAGCGGAGCTGTTGGTCGCGGGCATAGTCAAAAGAGTGCTGAAGAAGTGTACGATTATATTGAACGTTTTGCCAACTATGGATTTAATCGGTCTCATTCGGTAGCGTACAGCTTTGTCGGCTATCAAATGGCGTATTTAAAAGTTCATTATCCTGGGGCCTTTTACACAGCGCTGATGCAGTCTGTTCGAAATGATCCAAAAAAGCTGAGAGAATACATCGCCGAAGCTAATCGTGCAGGGGTGAAATTATTGGCGCCGGATATTAATCGCAGCAGCTACAGCTTTACCTTGGTAGAAAAAGCATTGATTCGTTTTGGTTTGGACGCCATTAAAGGAATGCGGCGCGATTTTGTCGGTAATATTTTGGCAACGCGCAAGGCAGAAGGTCCGTTCAAATCCTTGGATCAATTTCTTTTGCGGATTGAATCTCGCTGGCTGAAAATCGACTATATCGCACCGTTGATTTTCATAGGGGCTTTCGATGAGCTGCACCCAAATCGGCGGGAACTGGCTGATGGGCTGGAAGGGAAAATTCAAAATGTGGAGTATAGCGGCGGCAGCATGTCATTGCTGGATGTGATGAGTCTAAAGGAACGTCCATCTGAGGATTATTCATTGGCTGAACGCTTGAATTACGAGGAACAATATCTGGGGCTATATGTCTCGGGACATCCGACGGAGAACTTTCCTAAATTATTGAAGCAAAAGGATTTACAGCCGATTACTGAGCTTACTGTCGGCAGTCATGGGAAGATTCTCTTCTATTTAAAAGAGGTTCGCGAGATCCGAACTAAAAAAGGAGAACAGATGGCGTTTCTGACAGGAAATGACCAAAGCGGAGAGGTATCATTGACGATCTTCCCGCAGTCCTATCGTCGATTACGCAAAGATATTGAACTTGAAAAGGTATATTTGGTTCAAGGGAAAGTAGAGCGCAGCCGCTATGATCAAGCGATCCAGTTATTAGTCGAAGAAATGGTTCCAGCTCAAATCGCAGAAGACGATATCAGTGATAAAACATTGTATCTGCGTGTACAGGAAAAATATGATACGACAGAAATTCAACAGGGAATTGCCGAAAGACTTCAATTATCACCAGGAAAAATCCCCGTTTTGATCTATTATGAAAAAAGTCGTCGAAAGATTGTGCTGGATAAAAAGTTTTGGGTGGGGGTTAATGACACCCTCTTAAATGCTTTAAGTGACATATTAGGGGAACAAAACGTCGTAATAAGATGATTTCTTGTAACTTTCAAAAACTTTTTTCAAAATACGCGCTTTTCCCGAAGACATCCCAAGACTTTTGGGATGTTTTTTGGTAGAATGTACCATGAATTAAACGATGTATGTTTTTTTGAGAATACTTATGAGGTGAGAAAATGAAACGCATTGGAATTTTAACAAGTGGAGGAGACGCTCCCGGAATGAACGCTGCTGTTCGTGCGGTCGTTCGTAAAGCGATTTTCGAAGGCATGGAAGTTTATGGCATCAATTATGGTTTTGCCGGTCTAGTTGCTGGTGATATCCGTCGTTTGGATGTTGCGGATGTTGGTGACAAGATCCAACGAGGCGGAACTTTCTTATATTCAGCTCGTTATCCAGAATTTGCTACTGAAGAAGGGCAATTAAAAGGGATCGAGCAATTGAAAAAATTTGGTATTGAAGGATTAGTAGTAATCGGCGGAGACGGCTCTTACCATGGCGCCTTAGCTTTGACTAAACATGGTTATCCAGCTGTCGGTATTCCAGGGACGATCGACAATGATATTCCAGGAACAGACTTCACTGTTGGTTTTGATACAGCGATCAACACCGTATTAGAATCCGTTGACCGTATTCGTGATACAGCGACGTCACATGTTCGTACATTCGTTATCGAAGTAATGGGGCGGAACGCAGGCGATATCGCTTTATGGTCCGGTGTAGCCGGCGGAGCTGATGAAATCGTTATTCCTGAGCATGATTTCGACATGGAAAAAATTGCGAAGAAAATCCAAGCAGGCCGTGATCGCGGGAAGAAACATTGCTTGATCATCTTAGCGGAAGGCGTTATGGGCGGAAATGAGTTCGCTGATAAGTTAGCTGAATACGGCGACTTCCATACACGTGTCAGTGTATTAGGACACGTTGTCCGCGGTGGTTCACCAAGTGCACGCGACCGTGTGTTAGCCAGCAAATTCGGTTCTTATGCCGTTGATTTATTGTTAGAGGGCAAAGGCGGATTGTGCATTGGTATCGAGGATAATGAAGTGATCGCTTCTGACATCGTTGAAACATTGGAAAACAACAAACACAAACCTGATTTATCATTGTATGAATTGAACCACCAAATCTCATTTTAATCTCGTTAATAATAGTGAAGAGCTATATATTATAAACAATCAAGAAACAAGAATGGAGCGTATTACGTAATGAAAAAAACGAAGATCGTTAGTACATTAGGACCAGCAAGTAACACAGTGGAAACTATCTCTCAATTAATTGAAGCTGGTGCTAACGTGTTCCGTTTCAACTTCTCACACGGAGACCACGAAGAACAACTTACACGTATGAACATGGTTCGTGAAGCAGTAGAAAAAACTGGTAAAGATGTGGGTATTCTTTTAGATACAAAAGGCGCTGAAATCCGTACAACTGTTCAAGACACAACAGAAGCAGATTACGGCCGCGCTGGATATATCGAATTTAACGTAGGCGATGAAACTCGTATCTCAATGGATTCTGAACATAAAGGAACCAAAGAAAAAATCGCTGTTACTTACCCTGGTCTATTCGACGATGCACATATCGGCGGACACATCCTATTCGATGATGGTTTGATTGACATGGAGATCGTGGGCAAAGATGACGCTAACCGCGAATTGATCATGCTGGTTAAAAATGCTGGTATGTTGGGTTCTCGTAAAGGGGTCAACGCTCCTGGTATCTCAATCAACTTGCCTGGTATCACTGAAAAAGATGCAGATGATATCCGTTTTGGTTTAGACAACGACATCAACTTTATCGCTGCAAGTTTTGTACGTAAAGCACAAGACGTTCTTGAAATTCGCGAAATCCTTGAAGAAAAAAATATGACTCACGTTCATATCTTCCCTAAAATCGAATCACAAGAAGGTATCGATAACATCGATGAAATCATCAAAGTTTCTGATGGTATCATGATCGCTCGTGGAGACATGGGTGTTGAAATCGCACCTGAACTAGTACCAATGGTTCAAAAACGTATCATCAAAAAATGTAACGCGGCTGGCAAACCAGTTATTACAGCGACTCAAATGTTAGAGTCTATGCAAGAAAACCCACGTCCAACACGTGCGGAAGCATCTGACGTTGCCAACGCTGTATTTGACGGAACAGATGCTACAATGCTTTCTGGTGAATCTGCAAATGGGAAATATCCAGTTGAAGCTGTAGGCACAATGGCTCGTATTGACATGGAAGCTGAATCTGCTTTGTCAGAATTAGGTTCATTCCAAATCAATGAATTCGATAAATCAAACGTTACTGAAACAATCGGTTTATCTGTTGCTCGCGCTGCGAAAAACTTAGGTGTTAAAACAATTGTTGCTGCAACTGAATCAGGCCACACTGCGCGTATGATCTCTAAATACCGTCCAGATGCAGACATCTTGGCTGTGACTTTCGACGAACATACAAAACGCAGCTTGATGGTTAACTGGGGCGTATACCCAACAGTTGCTGAAAAACCAACAACAACTGACGAAATGTTCGATTTAGCTGCACAAAAAGCAGTTGACTTAGGTTTCGCTAAAGAAGGCGACTTGATCTTGATCACTGCTGGTGTACCAGTTGGCGAACGCGGAACGACGAACGTTATGAAGGTTCAAATGATTGGTTCTAAATTGCTGCAAGCCCAAGGTATCGGCGAATCAACAGTAGTTGCTCACGCAGTAGTTGCTAAAACTGCTGAAGAAGCAATCAAAAATGCGAAAGACGGTATGGTTCTAGTTGTACCAACAACTGATAAAGATTACATGCCTGCAATTGAAAAAGCTGCTGCTTTGATCGTTGAAGACGGCGGATTGACTTCTCACGCTGCTGTTGTAGGTATCGCTCAAGATATTCCTGTAGTAGTTGGTGCGAAGGATGCGACTTCAACAGTTGTTGACGGTGAATTAGTCACTGTTGACCCTCGTCGTGGTATCGTCTACCGTGGACAAACAACAGCAATCTAAGCTTTCGATTAGACTGTCGTTTTAAAAGGAAATTTAGGGACTGCGACCTATGTGTCACAGTCCTTTTCTATGAAAATATCGGGTGGGAAAGCTGGACGAGCTCCACGAGATTTGTCATGGCATCCAGCTTTCTAAGCTAGCTTTTTCAGCAATAAGCGAAAATATTGTTCAAAAGCTGGGCGAGCTTCACGAGATTGGAGCTGGCATCCAGCTTTCTGGGCTAGATTTTTCAACATTAAGCGAAAACAATTCGAAATCTGAAAAGCGATTTAGAATTGTTTTAGTCTTAATGCTCAAAATCTGGACGAGCCCAGAAAGCTTTTGAGGGTGTCAAGAAAATTTCGTTGACAAAGGTTTTTTCCACCTGTATAATATCGATTGTTGCTTAGAGGTGATGAATGATGAAATGGTCGATTGGCGAATTGCGCCGCTATAAAGAAGAAGCACTAAATTTTTCAGAAACGATTGATGTGAATGACGCATTAACAGCCCGCGATAATGAGATCTTGTCAGTAGCTCCGGTTACTGTAGAAGGGATCTTGTCTGTTGGAAAAAATGAATATATTTTACATTATCGATTGAAAACTATTGTAACTGTTCCTTCAGCCCGCTCCTTGGAACCAGTTGATCTGCCACTTGATCTTTCGGTGGACGAAGTATTCATGACACGGGAGCAATGGACTTCAATGGAAGAAGAAAGAGACGAAGAGATTCTTGTCCTAGACAGTGATACGATCGACTTGACCGATTCTATCGAAGATAACATTTTATTAGCGATTCCGATGCAGGTCTTTTCTGAAGAAGAATTACAAGCGACAGATTTACCAAAAGGCAACGATTGGGAAGTCGTGAGCGAAGAAGAGTATTTGCAGAAAAAAGAATCTGCTGAAACAATTGATCCTCGTCTTGCAAAATTATCTGAACTATTCAACGAATCGGAAGATGATAAGTAAGATTGGAATAAAATGTATCAGTAAATGATACTTCATTTTATAAGGAGGTGTAACACCCAATGGCAGTACCAGCTAGAAAAACATCAAAAGCTAAAAAGAACAAACGTCGTACTCACTACAAATTGACCATTAAAGGATTGAACGAATGTCCTAACTGTGGCGAAATGAAGAAGAGCCATCACGTATGTGCCAACTGCGGCTACTATGATGGAAAAGATGTTATGTCTAAAGAAGCATAAGCACTTTTTAATAGAGAAAGTCAAAACCTCAAGACTAACCATGGAGTCTTGAGGTTTTTTTCTTGGCTAAAACAGGCAGAGGATCACTCAATCGAGAATATCTTCTGGTCTTAACAGCGAGTCTGTTTAGATTAATTTCTTTGAAGATTTCAAAGAGCTTTTCATATTAAAAACACTATTCATTTTCCATTCTCACTTTCTTAGGATATAATGAGAATCGTATTGAGTAATTAGGAGGGTATACTATGTCAAAACAACAATTCGGCGTCGTCGGTATGGCCGTAATGGGAAAAAACCTGGCTTTAAATATCGAGAGCCGCGGCTACTCGGTGGCTTTGTACAATCGTACGGGCTCAAAAACTGAAGCGGTGGTAGCGGAGCATCCTGATCGCAATTTAAAAGCAACTTTTTCAATCGAGGAGTTTGTTGACTCGATCGAGAAGCCACGTCGTATCATGTTAATGGTGCAAGCAGGACCAGCGACAGATGCAACGATTCAATCACTATTACCACATTTAGATAAAGGCGATATTTTGATCGATGGAGGAAATACATTCTTTAAAGATACGATTCGTCGCAACGAAGAATTAGCCAATTCAGGAATCAATTTCATTGGTACCGGTGTTTCTGGCGGTGAAAAAGGTGCATTAGAAGGGCCTTCAATGATGCCGGGAGGGCAAAAAGAAGCCTATGATCTAGTCGCTCCTATTTTTGAACAAATTGCTGCGAAGGCCGAAGATGGCGAACCATGTGTTACTTACATCGGCGCTAATGGTGCGGGTCACTATGTAAAAATGGTTCACAACGGAATCGAATACGGCGATATGCAATTGATTGCTGAATCATATGACCTGATGCAGCACTTACTAGGACTTTCAGTTGATGAAATGGCAGAAGTGTTCTCAGAGTGGAATAAAGGCGAGTTAGACAGCTACCTGATCGAGATCACTGCGGACATCTTGACTCGCAAGGACGACGAAGGAACAGATAAGGCTATCGTTGATGTGATCAAAGATGCTGCTGGTAATAAAGGAACAGGTAAATGGACTTCACAAAGTGCGCTGGACTTAGGTGTACCATTACCGTTGATTACAGAGTCTGTATTCGCTCGTTTCATCTCTGCATATAAGGAAGAACGGGTTGCTGCCAGCAAAGTTCTTGCTGGACCAGCGCCTTACAAATATGAAGGTGATAAACAAGAATTAATCGAAAAAATTCGTGAAGCACTTTATTTCAGTAAAATCATGAGTTATGCGCAAGGCTTCTCTGAATTACGGGCAGCATCAAAAGAGTTTGGCTGGGATTTGCCATTTGGTGAAATCGCGAAAATCTGGCGTGCCGGCTGTATTATTCGCGCTCGTTTCTTGCAAAAAATCACGGATGCCTATGAAAAAGATGCAGATTTGGCAAACTTGATGCTGGATGATTACTTCAAGGAAATCACTGACAAGTATCAACAAGCAGTTCGTGAAGTTGTCGCCATTGCTGTTCAAGCAGGTGTGCCGGTGCCAACATTCTCCTCTGCAATCACTTATTACGATTCTTATCGTGCAGAACGTTTGCCAGCGAACTTGATCCAAGCACAACGTGATTACTTTGGCGCTCATACGTATGAACGTACGGATAAAGAAGGAATTTATCACTACAGCTGGTACCACGAAGAATAGCAAGAGTTATTTATAATATTACTGATAACTAACTATAGCTTTTTGACAGGTTTAGCCCTATAATGATAGAGGTTTAATGAAATCCAACTTGGAAAGGAACTAAAAAAATGAGTAATATTCTGATCATTGAGGATGAGAAAAATCTAGCTCGTTTTGTCGAACTAGAATTGAAGCACGAAGGCTATGATACAGAAGTTCATTATAATGGTAGAACAGGACTTGAAGCCGCTTTGGAAAGTGACTGGGATGCGATCTTACTTGATTTGATGCTTCCTGAATTAAATGGCTTAGAAGTTTGTCGTCGTGTTCGTCAAGTTAAAAATACGCCGATCATCATGATGACTGCCCGAGATTCTGTTATTGACCGTGTTTCAGGGTTAGATCATGGTGCAGATGATTATATCGTCAAGCCGTTTGCTATCGAAGAACTATTAGCACGTCTACGTGCATTACTTCGTCGAATCGATATCGAAGGGGATAAGAACGTTGCTAAACAAACAACGATCACTTATCGTGACTTAACGATTGAAAAAGAAAACCGTGTAGTTCGCCGCGGAAATGAAATTATTGAGCTGACAAAACGTGAATACGAATTACTATTGACGCTTATGGAAAATGTCAATGTTGTTTTAGCTCGTGATGTTTTACTTAATAAGGTTTGGGGTTACGAAACAGAAGTAGAAACAAACGTTGTTGACGTGTATATTCGTTACTTGCGTAATAAAATCGATGTACCAGGTGAAGACAGCTATATTCAAACTGTCCGTGGTACTGGGTACGTTATGCGCTCATGAGAAAATTTATCAAGAAACAAAGAGAACTGAAAGGGCCCTCACTCACCATCAAGTGGGCCTTTACAAGTTCTTTCTTTATATTCGTGGTTTTTACCATTTTTGCAGTCATCACATATAAATCTTCGGTTAATTTGATTGTGACGAAGGAAAGAAACAATGTCGAGCGGACGATCTCTGAAGTCACTTCTCGTTTAGCCAACGCAGATGAGGAGCTGACACTAGTCAATACGTACCGCACATTGACAGAGTCCGACAGTCGAGACAATGCGATATACGATCAAAATATGACATTAGAAGGCAATATGATGCGGATCGATGATTTTATTTCAGAGCTCGGACAGCGGCAATTGTCTTTGGATATTTATAATCTGGATAAGAAGCTGATTTTCAAAACACAAAAGGACTATCGCCCGCTAGTGCAGACAAAGCACAAAGAGCCGACGATTGTTACCGTTGATGAAAATAATGGTTTTCTATCTGTTGAACCGATTTATTCTAAGAAGACGCGAGAGAAAATCGGCTATGCTCAAGTTTTTTATGAGTTATCTGATTTTTATGAAATGCGGAGTAAATTACTGCTGACGCTGATCGTTTTGGAAATTGTGTCACTGCTTTTGAGTAGCTTCTTGGGCTTTTTGCTATCTTCTTACTTCTTGAAGCCGGTCAAGATATTGCGAGATACGATGGAGATCATCCGTCAAGATCCGCAGGCTGAGGTACATGTTCCTGAAATAACGACCAATGATGAACTGGCTGACTTGGCTATTATCTTTAATGATGTCATCGATCGCATTCGAATGTATATTGAACAGCAGGAACAGTTTGTTGAAGATGTTTCTCATGAGCTGAGAACCCCGGTAGCAGTGATTGAAGGTCATTTAAATATGTTGAACCGCTGGGGGAAAGATGATCCAGAAATATTGGATGAGTCTATTCAAGCCAGTCTGCAGGAGCTTGTTCGGATGAAGAGTCTAGTGCAAGAAATGCTGGACTTGTCTCGTGCTGAGCAGGTGGATGTTTATTATGGAAATGAGACTTCAAAAGCAAAGGAAGTTACTTACCAGGTATTCAATAATTTTAAGCTGTTATACCCTGAGTTTACTTTTACATTGGATGATGATCTAGATGGTGAGAAGATGCTGAAAATCTACCGCAATCATTTAGAACAAATTTTGATCATCATTTTGGATAATGCCGTAAAATATTCGACAGACCGTAAAGAAGTGCACATTTCGGTTTCTTCGACGCTGAATAAGTTCGAAATCGCCATCCAAGATTTCGGTGAAGGGATCCCAGACGAAGATATTGCTAAAGTGTTTAATCGTTTTTACAGAGTAGATAAGGCTCGTGCCCGTACAAAAGGTGGAAACGGCTTAGGCTTGTCGATTGCTCATAAACTTTTAGAGAGTTATAAGGGAAGTATCAGTGTGGAAAGTTCTGTTGGCAAAGGAACGATTTTCAGAATTTTTATTCCGATGGTGGAAGAGAAAACAGTCGAGTAGAACTCGACTGTTTTTTTATGCGAAAGTTACAAAAAAAATTCACTTAAGATAGCGTTATTTTTGTTTTAAAATCGAACGTTATTTTGGAGTTTCAAATGAACGTTCGAAAAATAAAAAAGATTGAAAAAAAGTGCAAAAAATAGTTGCATTACTGCTTGAAGATTGCTATATTATTAAATGTTCCCAAGAGATAAAAACATCTTGAAAAAAATTAAAAATAATAGTTGACGGATGAAAAATCTTGTGGTATTTTTATAAAGTCGCCGAAACGAAACGAAAAGCAAACTTGTTTTTTTATCAAAAAGTTTTTAAATAAAAGTTGTTGACTTTCAAACAAAAAGCTGATATGATATAAAAGTTGCTGAAACAAAGCGACAAACAATGTAGACCTTTGAAAACTGAACGAATAAAACAAACCAAATGTGTAGGGCGTTTCTATTTAATAGAAACAAACAACATAGCAAGCAATATGCTAGCAAGTCAATTAATACAATTGAGCTTAACAGTTTAACGACTGTTTCAAACACTTTATATGAGAGTTTGATCCTGGCTCAGGACGAACGCTGGCGGCGTGCCTAATACATGCAAGTCGAACGCTTTTTCTTTCACCGGAGCTTGCTCCACCGAAAGAAAAGGAGTGGCGAACGGGTGAGTAACACGTGGGTAACCTGCCCATCAGAAGGGGATAACACTTGGAAACAGGTGCTAATACCGTATAACAATCGAAACCGCATGGTTTCGGTTTGAAAGGCGCTTTTGCGTCACTGATGGATGGACCCGCGGTGCATTAGCTAGTTGGTGAGGTAACGGCTCACCAAGGCAACGATGCATAGCCGACCTGAGAGGGTGAACGGCCACATTGGGACTGAGACACGGCCCAAACTCCTACGGGAGGCAGCAGTAGGGAATCTTCGGCAATGGACGAAAGTCTGACCGAGCAACGCCGCGTGAGTGAAGAAGGTTTTCGGATCGTAAAACTCTGTTGTTAGAGAAGAACAAGGATGAGAGTAAAATGTTCATCCCTTGACGGTATCTAACCAGAAAGCCACGGCTAACTACGTGCCAGCAGCCGCGGTAATACGTAGGTGGCAAGCGTTGTCCGGATTTATTGGGCGTAAAGCGAGCGCAGGCGGTTTCTTAAGTCTGATGTGAAAGCCCCCGGCTCAACCGGGGAGGGTCATTGGAAACTGGGAAACTTGAGTGCAGAAGAGGAGAGTGGAATTCCATGTGTAGCGGTGAAATGCGTAGATATATGGAGGAACACCAGTGGCGAAGGCGGCTCTCTGGTCTGTAACTGACGCTGAGGCTCGAAAGCGTGGGGAGCAAACAGGATTAGATACCCTGGTAGTCCACGCCGTAAACGATGAGTGCTAAGTGTTGGAGGGTTTCCGCCCTTCAGTGCTGCAGCTAACGCATTAAGCACTCCGCCTGGGGAGTACGACCGCAAGGTTGAAACTCAAAGGAATTGACGGGGGCCCGCACAAGCGGTGGAGCATGTGGTTTAATTCGAAGCAACGCGAAGAACCTTACCAGGTCTTGACATCCTTTGACCACTCTAGAGATAGAGCTTCCCCTTCGGGGGCAAAGTGACAGGTGGTGCATGGTTGTCGTCAGCTCGTGTCGTGAGATGTTGGGTTAAGTCCCGCAACGAGCGCAACCCTTATTGTTAGTTGCCATCATTTAGTTGGGCACTCTAGCGAGACTGCCGGTGACAAACCGGAGGAAGGTGGGGATGACGTCAAATCATCATGCCCCTTATGACCTGGGCTACACACGTGCTACAATGGGAAGTACAACGAGTCGCGAAGTCGCGAGGCTAAGCTAATCTCTTAAAGCTTCTCTCAGTTCGGATTGTAGGCTGCAACTCGCCTACATGAAGCCGGAATCGCTAGTAATCGCGGATCAGCACGCCGCGGTGAATACGTTCCCGGGCCTTGTACACACCGCCCGTCACACCACGAGAGTTTGTAACACCCGAAGTCGGTGAGGTAACCTTTTGGAGCCAGCCGCCTAAGGTGGGATAGATGATTGGGGTGAAGTCGTAACAAGGTAGCCGTATCGGAAGGTGCGGCTGGATCACCTCCTTTCTAAGGAATCAGTTCATCTAAGATGAACGTTACGGAAACTACACAGGCTTGCTTTTATTCGTTCAGTTTTGAGAGGTCTACTTTCAAAAAAATACCGGGGCCTTAGCTCAGCTGGGAGAGCGCCTGCTTTGCACGCAGGAGGTCAGCGGTTCGATCCCGCTAGGCTCCATTGATGACGTTGGTCATCATTCGTTCATTGAAAACTGGATACAGAAACATAATTTTAAACAAACCGAGAACACCGCGTTGAATGAGTTTTTTAATACGTTCAATTGCTTATTTTTTTCTGATTGGGAAGTCTATCGCTAGATGAAACAATCAAACCCCTAACGCAAGTTAGGATAAGGTTAAGTGAATAAGGGCGCACGGTGGATGCCTTGGCACTAGGAGCCGATGAAGGACGGGACTAACACCGATATGCTTCGGGGAGCTGTAAGTAAGCTTTGATCCGGAGATTTCCGAATGGGGAAACCCAGCATCTTTTATAGGATGTTACTTTTCAGTGAATACATAGCTGATTAGAGGTAGACGCAGAGAACTGAAACATCTAAGTACCTGCAGGAAGAGAAAGAAAAATCGATTCCCTGAGTAGCGGCGAGCGAAACGGGAAAAGCCCAAACCAAGAGGCTTGCCTCTTGGGGTTGTAGGACTCCGATATGGTAGTTCAGTGAGATAGTCGAAGGACCTGGAAAGGTCTGCTGGAAAGGGTAAAAGCCCCGTAGACAAAATTTGACTGACACCTAGGAGGATCCTGAGTACGGCGGAACACGAGGAATTCCGTCGGAATCCGGGAGGACCATCTCCCAAGGCTAAATACTCCCTAGTGACCGATAGTGAACCAGTACCGTGAGGGAAAGGTGAAAAGCACCCCGGAAGGGGAGTGAAATAGATCCTGAAACCGTGTGCCTACAACAAGTTAGAGCCCGTTAATGGGTGATAGCGTGCCTTTTGTAGAATGAACCGGCGAGTTACGATTACTTGCGAGGTTAAGTTGAAAAGACGGAGCCGCAGCGAAAGCGAGTCTGAATAGGGCGAATGAGTAAGTGGTCGTAGACCCGAAACCATGTGATCTACCCATGTCCAGGTTGAAGGTGCGGTAAAACGCACTGGAGGACCGAACCCACGTACGTTGAAAAGTGCGGGGATGAGGTGTGGGTAGCGGAGAAATTCCAAACGAACTTGGAGATAGCTGGTTCTCTCCGAAATAGCTTTAGGGCTAGCCTCAGAGTAAG
>NZ_JBIPAM010000001.1:430000-1347500 GCF_050498845.1 Enterococcus sp. AZ196
CACGGGTTCGAGTCCCGTACGGGTCATTTCAATTAATTTATGGAGGTTTAGCTCAGCTGGGAGAGCATCTGCCTTACAAGCAGAGGGTCAGCGGTTCGATCCCGTTAACCTCCATTCGGTTCCGTGGTGTAGGGGTTAACATGCCTGCCTGTCACGCAGGAGATCGCGGGTTCAAATCCCGTCGGGACCGCCATTTATTTAATTGATTACTTTAAACTATTATATATGGCGCGGTAGCTCAGTTGGTAGAGCAACGGATTGAAGCTCCGTGTGTCGGCAGTTCGATTCTGTCCCGCGCCACCATGGAGGAGTAGCGAAGTGGCTAAACGCGACGGACTGTAAATCCGTTCCTTAGGGTTCAGTGGTTCGAATCCACTCTCCTCCATTTGTTTCAGGGGCATAGTTTAAAGGTAGAACAGCGGTCTCCAAAACCGTTAGTGTGGGTTCAATTCCTGCTGCCCCTGTTCTTTTATTATGGCGATCGTGGCGAAGTGGTTAACGCACCGGATTGTGGCTCCGGCACTCGTGGGTTCGATTCCCATCGTTCGCCCTTGTATTTTTGGGGTATAGCCAAGCGGTAAGGCAAGGGACTTTGACTCCCTCATGCGTTGGTTCGAATCCAGCTACCCCAGTTTTTAGAAAAGTATCAAGAAACTTTCTTGAAAAATACTTGTTCTAAGAAAAAAACAATAGTATAATGGCGGTATAGCCAAGTGGTAAGGCAGAGGTCTGCAAAACCTTCATCACCGGTTCAAATCCGGTTACCGCCTTAGTACTAGAATATTTATTGACATGCCGGCGTGGCGGAATTGGCAGACGCGCTGGACTCAAAATCCAGTGCCCTCACGGGCGTGCCGGTTCGACCCCGGCCGCCGGTATAAAGAGCTAAGATGTTATTTCATCTTAGTTTTTTGTTTGAATTTAAATAGCACCATGGCGATCGTGGCGAAGTGGTTAACGCACCGGATTGTGGCTCCGGCACTCGTGGGTTCGATTCCCATCGTTCGCCCTAATTAGACTCAGCAAAAAATGCTGGGTCTTTTTTTTATACAAAACTATCGGCAGAAAATCATTTCTGATCTTCTGCCGATAGAGAAATCGTATGGATTAACTTTTGAAGTTGTACAATGGACGAATGATTTCTTTCACTTCCATCGTCTCAGGCAAATACCTCATTAGTTGTTTTTTTGATTTATACGCTTTAGGCGCTTCATCCAGTGTCTTTTTTGAGACGGAGGTTGTCCAGACGTGTCGCATCATATGCTGATAATTATCTAAACTGATTGATGCTCTGGCTTGCGAACGACTCATCATTCGACCTGCTCCGTGTGGCCCAGAGTAATTCCATTTCTCATTGCCTTTTCCGATACCAATAATCGAACCGTCCTTCATATTTAAAGGAACGATCATCTTCTCGTTTCTTCTAGCAGAAGCTGCCCCTTTGCGTAAAATCATATGCTTTAAATCGATATAATTATGCGGGCTGTCAAAGCTTTCGATCACCGATTTTTCCCATTTCATTGCTTTTAAGATTGTTAAAGCCATATTTTGGCGATTAAAGGCAGCGTATTGTTGAGCGATTCTCATGTCTGATAAGTAGTTATCCAAATCTTGTTCTGAAACATAGGACAGCTCATAAGGCATTTTTAATAGTTCTCGTTGTTGAAGCAAACGTTCCTTTTCATCAGGATGTTTTGTACTCTTTGCTAGGAGCTTTATATCTTCCCGCTGCTGCGACAGTTTCTGATAGGCGATTTCCTGATGATACTCTGCGATTTCTTTTCCTAAGACACGGCTACCGCTGTGAATGACTAGATAAAAACCATCACTACCTTCATTGACTTCGATAAAATGGTTGCCACCGCCTAATGTCCCTATACTCCGTAATGCTCGGCCTCGGTGGATTGGAGCTTGAACATTCTCCAAAGGGAAAGTGTACTGCGGTTTATTGTGAGAATGGTGCCCACTTGGAATCCGATTGCGAATGATCCGGTCCAGTTTATCAAAGTTTAGTTTAACACCTTTTTTAACCTTAGCCACATATAGTCCACAACCTATGTCCACGCCGACAAGGTTAGGGACTACTTGATTGTTTACCGTCATGGTCGTGCCGATAACACAGCTTGATCCGCTGTGAGTGTCCGGCATGATCCGAATTTTTGCGTTTTTTGCAACTGATTGATTGCATAGCGTCGTGATTTGACCGACTGTACTCTCCGTTAAATTGTCTGCATAAACAGTTGCTGTATTATATTTTCCTTTTATTGTTAACATTTCTATTCCTCTCTGTGAGGAATCGTCCAATTCCTCGTATTAATTTGTATCTGTCTCTACTTTCATTTTCTTTCCACTCATAGGAAACACCTCCAGGAATTTGTTTGTATAAATTTAGTGTCATTGATCGCTTTAGAAAAATGATTGGTAGCTGTCTCCGCAGAAGGGAGGACATTTTTGCGTCGATTCGCACGGGCTGCTGTTAAATTAGATAAAGCATCTTGTTCACAGCTTGAACTTAATAAACTGTGAAAAGCATTGCTCACAAAATAAAAACTGCCAATCATATGATTGACAGTTTAACAAATAGGCTTTATTTAAGAATCTAGAGAGCCAGCAGAAGAAGACTTTCTGATCAAATAAAACGAATGCTGCAGATCAATCAATTGTATTAGGTTTAGTTTTTTAGTCTTAATCATCGTACTCTCTCCCTTCTTTAAACTCTTTATCATCCTATCATCTCTATTGATGGACTGTCAAGGTTATTCAGCTGACTCTGTTTGACTGGTATCAGTACCTCAAATACCTGATCTTCTGGATACTCAGAAGTCGTTTCATCCTGCCACAGCAATTCCCAAATATCACCATTCAATTCCAAGTTATTTTTCTTCAGGTAATTTCTAAAGCGGTTGTTAAAGGTATTGATATGATGAATCTCATCTTTCATGAAGCCGGAGACATAAGTGCCTGCTGGCCGTTTGACAACACGCTGTTTATCATAAAGGTGTAGTCGGTCTTCTGGAATTTTCACTAAGGCACGGTAAGGAGCTGCGTGAAAGTTCTCTTGGTAGAAGGCAGAACCATCTACTAAGAAACCGATTGGATAGCCGCTAAACAGATCGCTGCTGTCTACCGAGGAATAGAAGCGACCGTAGATTTGTACTGAATCAATGTCGTCAAAGTTTTCTATCGTCTCGGAAATCACAAAGGACTCGGATTCACGAAAGGAGAGGGTGATCGATTCCAAATCGAAATTCTTCAACGTCGTATAACGTTCAATATAATTATCCAAAGAGCCGCGGATAACATTCAGCTTCTTTATCTGCTCGTCAACCTTTTGCTTTTGCCGCATAAAACCTTCTAGTACATAATCCACATTTCGATTTTTCAAGAATAAATGGATATCTTCCAAGGAAACATCAAGATTTTTCAGCAGCAAAATGACATCCAACTCAAAATATTGATCAATCCCATAATAACGATAGCCGTTTTCACCAATTTTTGCTGGTTTAAATAGATCGATTTGATCATAATAGATCAGTGTTCGTCGACTGATACCGGCGTATTTCGCCATCTCACTGATTGTCAGATACTTCTTCATAAAAAAGTTCACTCCTTGCTTGACTGTAACGTTGCGTTACAGTTTATCCTACCATAGGAAGAGGAGGTAAAAAAGATGAAACTATTTAAAATCTTTTTCAAAGAATATCAACGGATGTTCTTAGGCACCTTCATCTTAATGATTGTGCAAGCTGTTGGAACATTGATGATTCCTTACTATGTTGCTGAAATTATTGATGAAGGAATTGTCACTCAAGATCAAGGGGCGATTTGGCAAAACGGCATTTTCATGTTGGGAATAGCGGTGCTAACGGGTGTTGTTTCGATTATTGCAAGCTATTATTCAGCGATTTTAGCCGGTCGTTTCGGGTATTTTTTACGGAAACAACTGGTTGATAAAACACAGCGCTTATCAATGGCTGATATGGATGAGTTTGGAACAGCCACATTGCTTGCTCGGACGACTAGTGATATTACGAATATCCAGCAGATTATGATGATGTTTTTTCAAATGATCATTCCTGCACCATTGATCTGTTTGGCATCCATTGTTTTAACTGGAACGATTTCGTGGCAGTTTGTATGGATTCCGATTGCGTCGATCACACTATTTTCGGTCGTGTCACTTTTAGTAATCAAAAAAGCTATTCCGTTGGCAGATGTGATGCAGCAGCGGATGGATAAAATGATGCAAATCCTAAGAGAGTTTTATACAGGTGTTCGAGTTATTCGTGCATTTAATAAAACAAATTTTGAAAAGAAACGAACAGATGCCACATTTACCGATTATTCAGAGGTTATGATTCGAGTAAATAAGCTGTTCGCTGTGTTGAATCCGACTGTTAATCTAGTGATGGGCATAGGAATGACTGCCGTCCTAGCTTTTGGAGGTGTCATTGTGGCTCAAGGAGCTGTTCCGATTGGCAGTCTGACGGCAATCAGTGAATACACTGTTTTAAGCTTGTGGTTTTTGACAATGGCTGCAATGGTAATTGTAATGATTCCCAAGGCGTTGGCCTCATTGGAACGAATTAGCGAAGTATTGAATAAGCAAGAAGAAATTGTTGATGGAGCAAAATCCTCCTTTGAGTGGAGAGAAGACAGACCGATCGTGGTTTTTGATCACGTTGATTTTGCTTACAGTGGTGCTGAAGAAGCTGTTTTATCGGATATCACTTTTGAAATTTCTAAAGGTGTGACCGCAATCGTCGGTGGTACCGGCTCCGGAAAAAGTACAATTGCTAAAGCGTTGTTACGTCTAAGAGACACGACTAAGGGAGAGATTCGTTTCTTGGGCGAACCCATTCAGACTGTTACTCAGGAGGCTTTGAGAGAGCGAATTAGTTATGTTCCACAGAAAGCCTTCCTATTTAGCGGAACTGTGAAGGAAAACTTCCTTTTCGGTAACCCTCAGGCGACAGAGGAGGAGATGAAACAGGCGGCAAAAGCAGCTCAAGCCGAAGAATTCATTGCTCATCTAGCTGGTCAATACAATGCGTTTGTTGCACAAAAAGGCAATAATTTTTCAGGTGGCCAGAAACAGCGTTTGAGCATTGCTCGAGCATTGATCAAACCGGCAGAGCTATATTTTTTTGACGATAGTTTCTCAGCTTTGGATTATCAAACAGATGCTAAGCTGCGTAAAGCATTGAAGAGTAATCTTTCAGATGCAGCGATTGTGATCGTTGCCCAACGACTTTCGACAATCAAGGATGCGGATCAGATTATTGTCTTAGAAGAAGGTAAGATAGTCGGTAAAGGAACACATGAAGAATTGCTTCAAACCTGCAGTGTGTACCAAGAATTTGCTAAATCTCAAGGAATGGAGGGGAAAAAGCATGAGCATCAAGCAAGCTGATGGAAAAAAGATAGATACAGAAACGCCAAAAGAGTTTAAAAAGACCGGGATTCGGTTATTCAAGTTGCTGTTAGAGCAGAAAGGGCGCTTTGTCATCATTATTGCCTCAGCCGTGTGTTTTGCCACTTTGATGGCATTTACACCTCTAATTTTGGGATGGGGGCTGGATGAGATTATTCGATTGATCCAAACAGGTCAAGTAGCGCTAGAAAACTTATTTTCAGCTTTGCTGCGTCCGGTATTTCTGCTTTTTCTAGCATGGAGCGGTATTTCGCTGTTTTCGCTGTTGCAGGAGTACACAATGGCGAGTGTCGCTGAAACGTTGACTTTGCGTCTAAGAAAGACGGTGACCGAGAAGCTGAATCATTTGCCGATGAGGGAGTTTGATCACTATAAAACCGGTGACATTTTGACTAGAACCACGTTGGATTTAGACAAAGTCTCAGAAGTTCTGCAAGTCGGATTGATGCAAATGATTTCGGCGATTCTGTCGATCGTCATCGGTCTGGGGCTGATGATCTATTTGAGTCCATTGTTAACGCTGGGAATCGTAGTCATTCTATTAATCAGTCTTCTTTTAACGAATCGTTTGGCACATAAAAATCAGGAGTATTTCTCTGAGAACCAGGAGGCTTTGGGAGCTGTAGGCACAAAGGCAGAGGAAAACTATTCGGGAAATCTTTTGATCAAGGCCTATAACCGACAAAAAGAAACAGCGGATGAGCTGGATAAATTGAATGAAGCGCAGTTTCAAGCCTTTAAAAAAGCGCAATTTGTCAGCTTTGCTATCAATCCTTTAATCCGATTGATCAATCAGCTAGGGTTTGTTACTAGCGCAGTTGTTGGCGGGATTATGGTGATTAATGGTCAACTGTCGATTGGCTTAGTTCAAGCTTACCTGCAATATGTAAACCAGGTTTCTGAACCAATAACTCAGGTTTCATACGTTATCAATAGTTTGCAAAGTGCTTTTGCGGCACTAGAACGAATCTTCGAGATTTTGGATCTTGAAGAGGAAACAGAAGAGATATTGAATGTTGCAGTTCCAGAAGATCTTCGTGGGGAAGTAGTCTTTAAACACGTAGCTTTCGGCTATACACCGGATCGTCTCTTGATGGAGGATGTTAATTTTAAAGTGAAGCCGAAACAAATGGTAGCCATCGTCGGACCAACCGGCGCCGGTAAGACAACGATGATTAACTTACTGATGCGTTTTTATGAAATGACAGGTGGTCAAATCGAGGTTGACGGAAAGAACATCAGTCACTTTTCACGTGCAGCGATACGACAAAAATTTGGGATGGTTTTACAGGATACCTGGCTGTTTGAAGGAACGGTGGCGGATAATATTGCTTATGGACGACCTGAAGCAAGCAGAAAGGAAATTATCCAAGCCGCTAAAGATGCTCAATGCCATCATTTTATCCGCACGCTGCCTGATGGCTATGACACAATCATCTCTTCAGATGGCAGTCAAATATCCCAAGGACAGCAACAGCTGTTGACAATAGCGAGAGCAATCTTAGCGAATCCGCAATTATTAATCTTAGATGAGGCGACTTCTAGTGTGGATACGAGAACAGAAGGGCTGATCCAGCAGGCAATGGATCAGCTGACAGCCGAGCGGACTAGCTTCGTGATTGCACACCGTCTATCGACGATCAAAAACGCTGATTTGATTCTGGTAATGAAAGATGGTTCGATTATCGAGCAGGGAAGTCATCGGAGCCTAATGAAAAAAGGCGACTTTTATGCAACGCTGTATAATAGCCAGTTTGCTGGATAAGACTAGATCAAAAAAATCCGCAAATGCTAACTTTGTATTGAATGAAGTTTCAAAAACTAAAGAGAAAGTCAAACGATCATATACTATCGTCATTGATAGGAAATAGGATCGTTTACTTTCATTTTGTTAAGTTTTTTTCAAAAAAACTTTCTGTTTATTAACTTTCTTCTTTTGCAATGATTAATCAAAAGTTTGTGATTGTTGAGCGGGTACGGATTAGTATTATGGACTTGTCTAACTTTGGTTATTCCGGTAGAGAAACCAAAAAAATACTAAATTAGAAAATATTCTGAAAATTCATTGACTTTTAATCTTATGAACTGTATAGTATAAAAAAATGATTAAGATATTATTAGAAAAATGAGGAGCCGATTTTTATGCGCAAGAGTAAATACAATAATTTTGATGGCATCGTCTTATTAATTATTGAGTCCAGGACTTAGAACGCGGGAAAGAAACAACCGTTAGTTTGAGTCCTATTTGCGTTAGAAATGGGATTCTTGCAAGAGCATCCCATTATTGATGGGATGCTCTTTTTTTGAAGGTAGGGAGATGTGACTATGAGAAGTGATCAGATTAAAAAAGGAATTGATGCAGCACCAGCTAGAAGCTTACTATATGCGACTGGCCAAGTAAAAAATATCCAGGATATGGAGAAGCCATTTATTGCTATTTGTAATTCTTATATCGATATTGTACCAGGGCACGTCCACCTACGAGAACTCGCAGATGTGGCAAAGGAAGCGATTCGCGAAGCTGGCGGTATCCCGTTTGAGTTCAACACGATTGGTGTAGATGATGGGATCGCGATGGGGCACATCGGGATGCGCTATTCGTTGCCAAGTCGTGAATTGATCGCCGATGCAGCAGAAACAGTTATTAATGCTCACTGGTTTGACGGCGTGTTTTACATTCCCAACTGTGACAAAATTACACCGGGAATGATCATGGCTGCTGTGAGGACCAACGTCCCATCGATCTTTTGTTCAGGCGGACCGATGAAAGCTGGGATCGATCCTCGTGGTCATCAAACGACTCTTTCTTCAATGTTTGAAGCGGTCGGTGCTTTTAAAGAAGGACAGATGACAAAAGAAGACTTTCTATTTATGGAACAAAATGCTTGTCCAACCTGCGGTTCATGCGCAGGAATGTTTACGGCCAACTCTATGAATTGTTTATTGGAAATCTTAGGTTTGGCATTACCTGGCAATGGAACGATCTTAGCGGTTTCCGATGAGCGACGCGAGTTGGTTCGTGAATCAGCCAAGAAGCTGATGGAGCTAGTAAAAAAACAGATCAAGCCGCGTGATATCGTCACAAAAGAAGCTATTGATGATGCATTTGCTTTAGACATGGCAATGGGTGGCTCTACTAATACTGTTCTTCACACCTTAGCGATCGCCAATGAGGCGGAGATTGAGTACGATCAGTCAGATATCAATGAGATCGCCAAAAGAGTACCGTATCTCTCTAAAATTGCTCCTTCTTCTAGTTACTCCATGCACGATGTTCATGAAGCAGGCGGTGTACCGGCAATTATCAATGAATTGGTTTCCATTGATGGAGCGATTCATTCAGATCGTATCACTGTTACCGGCGAATCTTTACGTGACAGTGTAGCTTCAGCCAAAATCATGAACGAAGAAGTGATTCATCCGAAAAGCGCTCCTTACAGTGCTGTTGGCGGACTTTCGATTCTTTATGGAAACATTGCACCTGAAGGCAGTGTAATCAAGGTCGGCGGTGTTGATCCGAGTATCAAGGTCTTTAAAGGAAAGGCGATTTGTTTTGCTTCTCATGATGAGGCAGTAGAGGCAATTGACAATCATACGGTTACAAAGGGACATGTCGTTGTGATTCGCTATGAGGGACCAAAGGGAGGTCCCGGTATGCCGGAGATGTTGGCACCAACTTCCAGTATTGTGGGTCGCGGCTTAGGAAAAGATGTGGCGTTGATAACTGATGGACGCTTTTCTGGAGCTACCCGTGGAATCGCTGTTGGCCACATTTCACCAGAAGCAGCAGCTGGAGGGCCTATCGCATTAGTCAAAGATGGTGATGAAATCACGATCGATTTGACGAATCGGACATTGAATGTCGATGTGTCAGCAGAAGAATTAGCAAAACGACAAGAAAACTTAGCGAAGTTCCAGCCAAAAGTGAAAAAAGGCTGGTTGGCACGTTACTCAGCAATGGTCACGTCGGCACATACCGGCGGTGTCATGAAATTACCTGAAGAATAGGAGGCATGGGGATGGAAGAGATGAAGCAAAAAATGGCGACTGAACATCTATACAGTGGCGCAGATTTGTTAATCAAGTGTTTGGAAAATCAAGGAGTTGAATTGATCTTTGGGTATCCTGGAGGTTCCGTCTTACCATTATATGACTCACTGTATGATGAATCTATTCCGAATATTCTCACACGCCATGAGCAAGGAGCCGTTCATGCGGCGGAGGGCTACGCGAAAGCAACCGGTAAGCCGGGAGTCGTGATTGTAACTAGCGGACCTGGGGCAACCAATGTCGTGACTGGTATTGCGGATGCAATGATCGATTCTGTTCCATTAGTCGTAATCACAGGTCAGGTAACGACTCCAGGAATTGGTAAGGATGCTTTTCAAGAGGCGGATATGTTAGGTATCACCGTACCGATCACTAAAAATAATTATCAGGTGCGGGATATAGAAGAGCTTCCACGTATCGTTAATGAAGCATTTCATATTGCAACAACAGGCAGAAAAGGACCAGTTCTAATCGATCTGCCAAAAGATATCACAACGTTGAAAGCCAATCCTAAAATCGATAAGCCTGTTCATTTGGAAAGCTATCAGCCTACAACGACACCATCGGTATTACAGGTCGAACGTTTGATGGGCTTATTGAAAAAAGCGAAAAAGCCGCTTCTTTTAGTAGGCGGCGGAGTTGTAGCGGCGAATGGGGCAGAGGAATTGCGTCAATTTGTTAACAAATATCAACTGCCGACCGTCAGTACATTATTAGGCTTAGGGTTACTGCCGCATGAAGACCCGAACTTTTTGGGAATGGGTGGGATGCATGGTACCTATGCCGCAAACATGGCGATGATGGAGGCCGATCTATTAATCAATATCGGTAGTCGCTTTGACGATCGTTTGGCTTGTTCTCCTGAAGCCTTCGCCCCGCATGCCAAAGTTGCGCATATTGATGTTGATCCAGTTGAAATTGGTAAAATTATTAAAACGGATGTGCCAATCGTTGGTGATGCCAAGATTGCTTTGCAGCAAATGCTGTCGATTGAGATCGATGCTCCGAATTGTGAAGAATGGCGTGAACTTTGTGATGAACGTAAGCAGAAATACCCATTGAAGTATGAGCGCCATGAAGAGATCATCAAGCCGCAAGAAGTGATAGAGATTGTAGGACGAATCACGAAAGGGCAGTCCTATGTCGTAACAGATGTTGGTCAGCATCAAATGTGGGTAGCCCAATATTACCCATTCCAATTTCCTAAGCAGCTGATTACCAGCGGTGGTCTGGGAACAATGGGATATGGAATACCCGCTGGAGTCGGCGTGAAGTTCGGCAAAAGAGATGAATCAGTTGTTGTATTCGTTGGAGATGGCGGATTCCAAATGACCAATCAAGAATTGGCGATTTTGAATCAACACAATTTGGATATCAAGTTTGTTTTGCTGAACAATCAATCACTGGGAATGGTTCGCCAATGGCAGGAGAAATTTTTCAATGAACGACGGTCTCAATCGGTTTTCCATGAACAGCCAGACTTTATGAAAATGGCCGAAGCATATGGAATCGGCAGTAAGAAAATCTCTGCTGCTGGGAATTTGGAAAAAGAATTGCAGGAGGCTTTCGCTGAGCCAGGTCCAATGCTGATAGAAGTCATGATCTGCAACAAAGAACATGTACTACCAATGATTCCGGCTGGAATGCCGAATGATCAAATGTTGGGGGTGGATTAAATGAGACGGATGATTACTGCAATGGTTCACGACCAGGCGGGGGTACTTAGTCGAATTACCAGTGTCCTGAACCGCCGACAAGTTAATATGGACAGCGTTTCAGTCGGTCGCACCGAAAGAGACGGCGAGTCACGGATGACGATCATTATTCAAGCAGAAACTTTGGCTGACGTTGAACAAGTCACCAAGCAGTTAAATAAACAAATCGACGTGGTGAAGGTTTCCGATGTGACCGATGAGCCTCATTTGGAAAGAGAACTGGCGCTTGTTAAAGTAAGTGCACCAGCGGCGATCCGCTCAGAGATTCAAGCGATGATCGATCCGTTTCGTGCAGATGTAGTAGATGTAGGACTAAAAACGATCGTGGTTCAGGTTGCCGGATCAACAGAAAAGGTTAATGCTTGTATCGATGTGCTCCGTCCTTATGGGATCAAACAATTAGCACGAACGGGCGTGACCGGATTTAGCAGAGGTTAAACGCGAAATCTATTTTTGGGTTTTGCTATTAATATAGTTTAAAAAATTGGAGGAAAAATTATGGTTAAAGTTTATTATGATGATGCAGTAGCGAAGGATGCTTTAGAAGGAAAAACAATTGCAGTGGTGGGCTATGGGTCACAAGGGCACGCTCATGCACAAAATCTTAGAGATACAGGACACCAAGTTGTGATCGGTATCCGAGAAGGAAAATCCGCTGAGGCTGCTCGCGAAGACGGCTTTGATGTGTTGCCGGTAGACGAAGCAACTAAGAAAGCTGAAGTAGTCATGATTTTAGCTCCAGATGAAATCCAAGGTGCTCTCTATGAGAATGAAATTGCACCAAACTTAAAAGACGGCGATGCATTAGTGTTCGCACATGGCTTCAATATCCATTTTGACGTAATCAACCCGCCGAAAAATGTAGACGTGTTTTTAGTTGCTCCTAAGGGTCCCGGTCATTTAGTTCGCCGTACCTTTACTGAGGGCTTCGCGGTACCTGCTTTATTTGCCGTTTATCAAGACGCAACAGGAACTGCTCAGGATTTAGCGTTGTCTTACGCTAAAGGAATTGGTGCTACACGAGTAGGTGTCTTGGAAACAACCTTTAAAGAGGAAACAGAAACAGATTTATTCGGTGAACAAGCGGTACTTTGCGGCGGCTTGACTAGTATGATCGAGGCAGGCTTTGAAACATTAGTTGAAGCGGGTTACCAACCCGAATTAGCTTATTTTGAGGTTTGTCATGAAATGAAATTAATCGTTGACTTGATTTATGAGGGTGGTTTCGCGAAAATGCGTAACTCGATCTCTAATACAGCTGAATACGGCGACTATGTTTCTGGTCCTCGCGTAATCACTGAAACAGCGAAAGCCGGTATGAAAGAAGTTTTAACTGATATTCAAAACGGCAAGTTTGCTAAAGGGTTCATTGATGATAACAAAAACGGCTTCCCTGAATTCAAGAAGATGCGCGCTGAAAGTGCGGGACATCAAATTGAAGAAGTGGGTGGCGAATTAAGAAAAATGATGCCATTTGTAAGTCGTAAAGATTAGTGGGGGTGCTGCGATGGAATTGATCAAGGATACCGAGGTTCGCAGTGCATATCAGTTACTGAAAAATTCTGTAAATCATACACCGTTGCAATATGATCGCTATTTATCTGAAAAGTATCAGGCGACCATTTTACTAAAAAGAGAAGACCTGCAGAAGGTGCGTTCATTTAAATTACGCGGAGCCTACTATGCCATCAAGAAGCTCTCAGAAGCAGAATTGAAAAAGGGTGTGGTTTGTGCGAGTGCAGGAAATCATGCACAGGGAGTTGCTTATACTTGCCATGAATTAAAAGCAAAGGCAGCGATCTTCATGCCGACGACTACACCGCAGCAAAAAGTTTCTCAAGTAAAATTCTTCGGTGGTGAATTTGCAGATATTCATTTGGTCGGCGATACCTTTGATGCTTCTGCTGCTGCCGCAAGGAAATACTGTGAAGAAAACGGCATGAGCTTCATTGATCCTTTCAACGATAAAAATATCATCGCTGGACAAGGAACATTGGCATTGGAAATGATGACTGATGCAGAAAGTGAAGGCTACAAACCTGATTATGTCATTTCAGCAATCGGCGGAGGCGGCTTGATCAGCGGAGTATCCTCCTACGTTAAAAATACCTCACCAACCACTAAAGTGATTGGTGTCGAACCCAAAGGAGCAGCTTCGATGCAAGCGGCCTTTGAGGAGGAACAGCCGATCAAATTAGCCGAGATCGATAAATTCGTTGATGGGGCAGCCGTCCAACGTGTGGGGGAAATCACCTACTCTCATAGTAAAAAGTATGTCGATGAATTGATGTCAGTAGACGAAGGCTTGATTTGCTCAACAATTTTGGATTTATACGGTAAACAAGCAATCGTAGTTGAACCTGCTGGTGCATTGAGTGTTGCTGCCCTAGATTTAATGAAAGAAAAGATCAAAGGGAAAACCGTCATTTGTATCATCAGTGGTGGAAATAATGATATTAATCGAATGGCAGAGATTGAAGAGCGTTCATTGATTTATGAAGGCTTGAAGCACTATTTTGTAGTAAACTTTCCTCAACGGCCAGGAGCTCTGAAAGAATTTGTATCAGAGGTACTAGGTGAAGGTGATGACATTACTCGCTTTGAATATACTAAGAAGAGCAATCGCGGAACCGGACCCGTAGTGATTGGTGTACTGTTGAAAAAACCTGAAACTTTACCAGAATTATTGAAACGCTTGAAGACGTTTGATTCAACGTATATTGAGTTGAGTCAAAACAAAACGCTGTACAATTTATTAGTTTAAAAAGCAGGAACTGCAAGAAGTTGGCGACTTTAACTTCTGCAGGTCCTGTTTTTTAGAGGGTCAATTGGTGATCGGAATTGAAGTAGTTCTTATAAGCAAAGTAGCCGCCAATGATGGAGCCGAGACTAGTAGCTGACAGCAGCATAAAGGTCACCATAATCTGATATTTGATGGCATGTACCGGATCAAGTCCGGCAAATATCAGCCCTGACATCATTCCAGGCAGACTGACTAGTCCAACCGTTTTTGCCGAATCGATTGTCGGCTGCATGGCGGTCTTGATACTTTGCTGCAGAATCGGTTTAGAAGCCAGCTTGATTGAAGCTCCTAATGCCAATTTTTCCAGTACTTGCTGTCTCAGATCGTGAAATTGTGTATTCAAGGCTCTATAGCATAAACCGATCGCTACCATAGAATTACTTGCTATCATACCTGTAATAGGAACGATTTGAGAAGGAATGAACTTGATTGCGCCAGAAAAAATCAATAGGCCCAGAGTAACATACGTGCTGATAAAAATAGCCGCTAATGAGTGAATATACTTTTTATGAAGACTAGGATTTCGCTTATGCGCGTTCCAAGCAGCGTTGAAAACAATAAACAGACTCATGGCGATCGTTAAAAAATTATTATCCACTTGAAAAATATACTTCAGTAAGTAGCCTACGATCACTAATTGTATGATCGCTCGGATAATACTAAGAAAAATATCCTTCGATAAGTGAAGCTTTTCTTTAGCACTTATCAGAACAGCAATCAGAACTAGCGCAAAGGCGAGAACTAATGAAAGATCGTTTACAGCTAATTGATTCATTATTTCAATTTCCCTCCTTGAACGAACAGCAGCTTCTTCGCAGCCTTGATTTCAGATTCATCATGAGTCACTTGTAAAATAGTACAGCCGTTTTGATGAATGCTGTCGATCAATCGATGAATAATTGTTTTTGTCTGTTCATCTAATCCAGAGGTCACTTCATCCAACAACAAAATTTCTGGCAGGAACAAGATATTTCTTATTAATGCAACCCGCTGACGCTCACCTCCAGAAAGCTCATTGATTTTTTTGGGTAAGTAGCTTTTTGGAAGATCGACCATTTGAAGATGCTCCAGCATTTGTTCCTGATTTGGAGTAGTTTGTCGAATCAGATAAGGAAATTCTAAATTGTCCTGGACAGTCTCGCCAAATAATGACGGCTGCTGAAAACAATAAGAGACTTGTTGACGAAATTCAGTGTAATCATATGAATGTTGATTTTTCCCGCGAAAAAGAATCTCTCCGCTGGACGGAGACAGCAGCGATGCAATCATTCGAAGCAAAGTGCTTTTACCGCCACCAGACGGTCCGGTAATTGTCAAAAAAGTTCCCTGTTCAACAGACAAGGTAATCTGATCCAAAATCAAACGTTCTTCCGCTTGGTAACTAACACTATTTAATTCTAATAAAGCCATGTTAATTATTATCCTTTCTATAGTCATAAGGCACGATGACAAAAAGCTCAGGCAGATCATTTATCACCAGCTGCTTCAAACCCAATTTAGGATAAAGAATAAATTGGCTGTCTTTTTTGTACCGTTCAAAGAAATAATCCTGTATTTGTTGTTCGTTCCATTGTCTGGCTGGAAAATGCCAATAGTGATCCTTCTCTTTGACAAAAACAAACCCAACACTCCACGCTTTGCTTATTTCCGCTGGTACTTGAGCTAGTTGTTTTTGAAAATTGTTCATTTAATCTTCTCCTTCATTAATTAGTTCTAACAAGAGTGGGAATATCATGGAATCCTCACTATTATTAAACCAATAATCCTTCTCTCTGTACACTCTTTCGTCTATACATAAACAATAATCAGTCATGATCAGCTTTCGAATCAATCTCCTTTATTCAAAGTAGAAACAAATTATTTGGAGTTTGACCAATTCTGATGTATTATGATCTCGGATAGTTACTTACAAAAAGTAAAAGTGTAAATCTTTTTCATTTAGCCCAAAATGTTTTACACTGTATCCGTAAGAATTTTTACACTTTTTAGGAGGTTTGTTTATTATGGCAAAAGAACATTACGATAGAAGTAAACCACACGTTAACATTGGTACCATTGGTCACGTCGACCACGGGAAAACAACATTAACGGCAGCGATCACAACGGTATTAGGCAAGAAAGGTCTAGCAAACCCTCAAGACTATGCTAGTATCGATGCTGCACCAGAAGAACGAGAACGCGGAATTACTATTAACACCGCTCACGTTGAGTATGAAACAGAAAAACGTCACTATGCACATATCGATGCCCCAGGACACGCGGACTATGTAAAGAATATGATTACCGGTGCCGCTCAAATGGATGGTGCGATCCTAGTAGTTTCAGCTACTGACGGACCAATGCCTCAAACACGTGAACATATTTTACTATCACGTCAAGTAGGTGTTAAATATTTGATCGTTTTCTTGAATAAAGTCGACTTAGTTGATGATGAAGAATTGATTGATCTAGTTGAGATGGAAGTACGTGAGCTGCTTTCTGAATATGGTTTCCCAGGCGATGATATTCCAGTTCTTAAAGGTTCTGCCTTGAAAGCTTTAGAAGGTGATCCTGAACAAGAACAAGTGATTATGGACTTGATGGATACTGTAGACGAATACATTCCAACACCAGAACGCGACACAGACAAACCATTCTTGTTACCAGTGGAAGATGTCTTCTCAATCACAGGACGCGGGACTGTTGCTTCAGGCCGTATTGACCGTGGTGAAGTCAAGGTTGGCGATGAAATTGAAATTATCGGGATCAAACCTGAAGTTCAAAAAGCAGTGGTAACTGGACTTGAAATGTTCCGTAAAACATTGGATTATGGTGAAGCCGGCGATAACGTCGGGGTCTTATTACGAGGCATCACACGTGATGAAATCGAACGTGGACAAGTATTAGCTAAACCAGGTTCAATCACACCACATACAAAATTCAGTGCAGAAGTTTATGTATTGACGAAAGAGGAAGGCGGACGTCATACTCCGTTCTTTAACAACTATCGTCCTCAATTCTACTTCCGTACAACAGACGTTACTGGTAACATCGTATTGCCAGAAGGTACTGAAATGGTAATGCCTGGCGATAACGTAACGATCGATGTTGAATTGATCCACCCAATCGCTGTAGAAAAGGGAACAACATTCTCTATTCGTGAAGGCGGACGTACTGTTGGTTCAGGTATCGTAACCGAAATCGAAGCATAATAGAATTTACTAAGCACGCAGCTATTCAACGCTGTGTGCTTTTTTTGTGTTATGGAGATACTGGACTTCGGGTTATCTTGCAACTGTGTTATTTGATTGCTATGATAATTTAAAAGGGTCAAAAGGAGCAGCTATGGAGAAAGTTTTTGTCAGTCCTATGACGTATCGTCAGGGAAAAAATGTTTTATGGAATCATTTAGAGGATATTTTAGCTTTTGGTGCAAAGGGATTATTGGTAACTGATTCATTTGTGTACGAAATGGTCGGAAAGCAATTGATCGAAGAGCTGACTATTCGAGGCGGCCAAATTAGCACATGGCTTGTGGAGAACGAGAGAGGTACAAACAGTTTTAATTATGTTATTGCTTTGGGCGGTGGAAGAGCGATTGATTTGGGAAAAGCGTTGGCATTTGAATCGAACAGCAGCTGTATCGTTGTTCCAACATCAGCTTCGACAGATGCGCCAACTTCACGGATTTCGGTGAAATACCAAGATGGCTACTTTGAAAAGTATGATTACTATGCTCAAAGTCCTGATTTAGTTTTAGTTGATACGGCGATTTTAATCAACAGTCCAGTCCATTTTCTAACTGCCGGAATCGCTGACGGATTGTCTACGTCAATAGAAGCGAGAACAGTGCGAGAAAATTCTGGAGTGAACACACTTGGAACACTGCCCACCTTGGCAGCAGAAGCCATAGCAGAAAAATGTCGTGAAGTTTTGTTGGAGTATGCAGAAGCAGCAGTGGAGGCAAACAAGAAACATGAAATTACGCCGGCATTTGAAGCGGTTGTTGAGGCAAACACACTATTAAGCGGGATTGGGTTTGAATCGGGCGGTTTGAGTATTGCTCATGCACTGCACAATGCGATGATTAGCCTATGGGGTAGAGAAGTGAAGGGGAGTCACGGACAAATCATCGCTCTGACGACTTTACAGCATCTTCATATAGAAGGGCGAGAAGAGGAACTGACTCAGTATCGAAGGCTATTTGAGAATTTAGATTTGCCGACTACTTATGAGGATTTATCGATCTTCCCATCTGCGGAAGAACTGAAAAAAGTGACTGATTTGGCCTTTTCTCCAGAGGATGGAATAATCCGCAGTCAATCACCAGTGACCAAAGAAGAAGTTTATCAAGCTTTATTAGTTTTTAGAAAAAACCGTGAAATCTAAAATGATTTCACGGCTTTTTGTGTTTATGGATTAAATATTGGCTCTAAGTCAAATAGTGTTGTTTCAATCAAATCACCTTAAGGAGACGCTTCGGCGTTTCCTTTTTTTGAGTTATTAAATGATGTCACAGAGATTCTGGTGGATCAGCACTCGCTTACGGAGATGACGGAAAGTCCTGAAGCCAAAAGCAATGCGCTTAATTACTTTGATCAGATTGTTTTTCCCCTCCAACTTGCCATTGGAATACGGATACTTCAAGGCATTAATGATCGCCGTTCGATGTTTATTAAGATAGGTCACGGCTTTTTTAAAACCAGCGTTTAATGACTGAGGCAAGGAATCGATCAAGTCAAAAAAGCTGTTAAAATCTTTCGCATCAAAGGCACCTAACAAATTCTGGTAGATGTCATAACTTTGACGAAGCTGTGGATCAACGGAAAGCAGATAATCTAAAACCTCCGATTCTGTTAGATATTTCTGTTTGAATAGTGGAAATTGTTTCAATGATTGATAGTTTAGTTTGGAATTTTTCTTCAAGACGGTGCGCCAGTACTTTTTCAGTTTCCGATAGTCTTTTTGTGCTTGCGAATCACTCTTTTTCAATTGGTTCATCGCTTGAATGCGTTGTTTGTTTAAAGCGCGAGTCAGCTGTTGAATGACATGAAAACGGTCGATTGAAATCCGTGCATTGGGAAACACTTCTTTCGTCACAATGCCGTAAGAAGCATTCATATCCATGACAACGTGTGTGACTCGACGTCTCGCTTTGAAAGAAAAACGTTGAAAGTACGCTCTTAACTTGAAATTCCGACGATCATCTAGAATATCGAAGATTTTCCCGGTATCCGCGTCACTGATGATAAAACACATAGCCCCTTCACAGTCCTTGGTTCCCTTAAATTCATCGATCAAAAGATGCTTTGGTAAGTACTCAGGGTTTCTTTTCGGCTCCTTAAAAAAAGTGTCCAGTACCCGCTCAACCGTTTTCGAAGAAACAGAATAGCGTTCGGCAATATCTTTCATCGAGATTTTTCTCTTTAAATCAACGGCGATCGCAAATTTCAGAGCTTGAGAAATATAGCAGTTTTCAGCGACATAATACGTTTTGGCAGAAAAAGTATGAAAACAATGCCTGCAGAGAAACCGTTGTTTATATAAATGAAGATACGTTGGTACTTCCTGATAAGGAAGCATCTGAATCCAGCTGTCTTTCCAGCCATGACGAATCACAGAATCAAAGCCGCAAAGTTCACAGTGAGGCGGTTCGTAGGACAGTGTCCCCGTAAATACGTTCGCAGATTTACCGCGGATGCGTTCCTTATTTATCGCATCTTTAGGAAACGAGATATGAGAATCTTTGATATTTAGCAACAATTTGATGGCTTTATCTGTATTTTCATCTTTAAGTTTGATATTCTTAGTTACGGACATTTGGTTGACCTCCTATGGTTTGGTTTGGCGATTTAATTATAGGACAACCAAGTGTCTTTTTGTATTATAAAAAGAAAAGGGTGTTCCTACTCACTTTTGAGTAACAACACCAAATATTATAGAACCTAAATATTCAATACTTTATTCAAGAAGTCTTGCGTTCTTGGATTATGAGGATTATTGAAAACTTGTTCTGGTGTGCCGTCCTCAAGAATTTTCCCACCGTCGGTAAAGATCACACGGTCAGCTACTTCCTTAGCGAATCCCATTTCGTGAGTAACGATTACCATTGTCATTCCTTGCAGCGCTAAATCTTTCATAACCTTTAATACATCTCCAACCATTTCCGGGTCAAGAGCAGAGGTTGGTTCGTCGAAAAGCATGACATCAGGGTTCATTGCTAATGCACGAGCGATTGCGACACGCTGTTTTTGGCCGCCAGAAAGACTATCTGGATAATCATTTTTCTTTTCAGCTAAGCCGACCTGTGTTAACAATTCCACTCCACGCTTATTAGCCGATTCTTTTGATTCGCCTTTTAAATCAAGCGGAGCCAAAGTAATATTTTCCAAAACAGTCAAGTGCGGGAACAAGTTGAAATGCTGAAATACCATCCCAATATGCTGACGCACCAAATTGATGTCTGTATGCTTATCGGTCAGATCCTGCCCATCGATAATGATTTCACCCGAAGTAGGTTCTTCTAAGTGGTTCATACAGCGCAAGAAGGTACTTTTACCTGAACCAGATGGTCCGATAATACAAACTACTTCACCTTCACTGATGGTGATATTCAAGTCATTCAATACGGTGTTTTCACCGAATTTCTTCACTAAATGGTTTACGACAATTTTTTTATCTATTCTATTTTCCATCTATTTCACCTTCTTATCTAAACGGTTTGCTAACTTAGTCAAGATCGTGATCAAGATCAAGTACATGATCGCGATGATCAAGTATACGTAAGAGCTTTGGGTTGTACGAGCGACGATGATTTTACCTGTTTGGAGTAATTCCACGACACCGATAGCAGAGATGATCGTCGTATCTTTCAAGCTGATAACGAATTGGTTAATGAAAGAAGGGATCATGATCTTCACAGCCTGCGGCAAAATAATTTTCTGCATCGTGCGATTGTATGAAAGACCTAAACTACGAGAGGCTTCCATTTGACCAACTGGCACAGCATTGATACCGCCGCGGACGATTTCAGCAATATAGGCACTTGCATTTAAAGTCAAAGTAATGATTCCTGCGGCAAAATCGGGAATCTTGATTCCGGTAATCCCTGGTAAGCCAAAGAAAATGAAGAAGGCTAATACCATCATTGGAATACCCCGGATAATATCAATGTAGACACCTGCTAAAGTCCGTAATCCACGAACTGGAGAAACTCGGAATAATCCGAAAATGACACCTAGGACTAAGGCAAGAGCAAATGAGACTAAGGCTAGAACGATGGTTTTCCATAAACCGTCTAGTAATGATTTATAGTTATTTTTCAATAGACCGATAATCGTGGATTCATCAATAGCGTCTTTCTTTTCTTCTTTATCAGACCCGATGTACTTATTGACGATCTCATCATATTCGCCAGTACGTTTCATTTCTTTCAAGCCTTCGGTGAACATTTCTCTAAGCTCCGCATTTTGCCCTTTTTTCACTGCGAAACCATACTCGCCACCAACTTCACGTTTAATCGGCGTCTTTAAATCTTGTCCTTGATTGACCGCATAACCGATAACAGGGTAGTCATCCATCATAGCGTCAATTGAGCCAACCTTCAACGCATCATACAGCTGATCAGCTGCATCAAAGCTCTTAATGGTGTAATCATATTCCTTTTTATGAGCTTCTAGAAAATCAGCACTTTCAGTACCGACTTTAGCTCCGACAGTTTTTCCTTTTAAATCTTTATAGGATTTGATGTCCTTATTGTCTTTGGCCACAGCTAACTGAATCCCGCTTTGGAAGTAAGGGTCAGAAAAGTCATAATTGGCCTTTCGTTCATCTGTGATTGTCATACCAGCGATCATACCTTCTGCCTGCCCAGATTCTAATGCCTGCATCGCTGAAGAGAAGCCAATAAATTTAATATCTAATTTAAACCCTTGGAGTTCGGCTGCACGTTTTAATAAGTCAACGTCGATCCCTTTGTATTTTCCATCACTGTCTTTGTATTCAAATGGAGCGAATGCAGAGTCACTGGCAACGACATAAACATCTTTTTTCGGTTCGATTTTTTTCATTTCACCAGAGACTTCTTTGTTGCCTGAACCAGTAGAAATGTATTTGCTGACAATTTTATCGTAGCTTCCGTCTTTCTTTAAAGCTTTCAACCCTTTGTTGAATTTTTCTAGCAACTCTTTGTTTTCGCCTTTTTTTACAGCGAAGCCATAAGAGCTGCCTTTTTCAGGATCACCGACTAACTTGAAGGGTTGACCGTTCGTTACAGCATACCCAAGAACCGGGTAGTCATCAAAAATTGCTTCAACATTTCCGTTAGTCAAAGCATTATACATAGCATCGGCAGCTTCATATTGCTTGATTTCGTAACCGTACTTATCTTTGTTCTTATCTAAGAATGTAGCACTTTCGGTACCGATCTTGGCAGCAACCGTCTTTCCTTTCAGATCCTTGTAATCCTTGATGTTTTTGTTGTCATTTTTAACGGCCATCTGGATGCCACTATCAAAATACGGTTCTGAAAAATCAAATGTTTTTTTACGTTCATCTGTAATGCTCATACCAGCGATCATGCCATCCAGCTGATCTGATTGAACTCCTTGGATTGAACTGTCAAAGCCTAAAGGACGTAAATCCACTTTGAAGTTCTGGTCCTTTGCAATTTGGTTAAGTAAATCCACGTCGATCCCTATGTATTCGCCATCGGAGTTTTGGAATTCGAAAGGAGCAAAAGTTAGGTCCGTTCCAATTTTATATGTTTTTTCCGCGGCGTCTGTTTTGTTAGCAAAGCCTAGTGTGAAAATACTTGCCATAAAGAAAACGACGAATGGAATTAATTTGTTTTTTCTCATAATAATCCTCCTAATTACTTATCGTTTGTTTATTATATGTTAGTTTAAGGATAAAATACAAGAGTCTTCATTGGAGGATAGAAAAAAAGCAAAAAATTTATAACATGAGATGTAACGAAATGTAACATGGACGTTTTTAAGAACTTCTTACGGCAAGAATAAAAAATGGCGAAAATATGTTCGGTATGCTATAATTTTGGAATGGAAAATCTTTGTTCATTTAATATAAAAAGGGGGATTTTTGTATGATTGAAAGAGTAACGGACAACACGTTCGACCTTCATTCAAAATATCAGCCTGCTGGCGATCAGCCTGAGGCCATTGAACAGCTCGCCGAAGGAATCGTCGATGGAAAAAAAGCACAAATACTTTTAGGTGCCACCGGTACAGGGAAAACTTATACGATTTCCAATGTCATCAAAGAGGTTAATAAACCAACGTTGATTATTGCCCATAATAAGACATTAGCAGGACAATTATACGGTGAGTTTAAGGAATTCTTTCCTAACAATGCGGTGGAGTATTTTGTCAGCTATTACGATTATTATCAACCCGAGGCTTATGTTCCTTCTAGCGATACGTATATCGAAAAAGATTCGAGCATCAATGATGAGATTGACAAACTGCGTCACTCGGCGACAAGTGCTCTGCTGGAGAGAAATGATGTAATTGTCGTAGCATCGGTCTCTTGCATCTTTGGTCTGGGTTCGCCGAAAGAATATTTGGAGCAGGTCGTCTCACTGCGTGTGGGAATGGAGATGGATCGAAATCAACTGCTGCGAAACCTGATCGATATTCAATTTGAACGAAACGATATTGATTTTCAACGTGGTCGTTTTCGCGTTCGTGGTGATGTAGTGGAGATATTCCCTGCTTCACGAGACGAACGTGCTTTACGCGTGGAATTTTTTGGAGATGAGATTGAGCGGATACGTGAGGTAGACGCTTTGACGGGAGAAATCACAGGAGAAACAGAACACGTAGCTATTTTCCCTGCGACTCACTTTTTAACAAATGAAGAACATATGGAAGTAGCCATCAGCAACATTCAAAAAGAACTTGCTGATCGATTGGAAGTTTTAAGAAACGATAATAAGTTACTAGAAGCTCAGCGTTTGGAGCAACGGACGAATTATGATATTGAAATGCTGCGAGAAATGGGTTATACCTCGGGTATTGAAAACTATTCACGACATATGGATGGTCGGAAAGAAGGAGAACCACCTTATACGCTGATTGATTTTTTCCCAGAAGACTTTTTACTTGTTGTTGACGAATCACATGTAACGATGCCTCAGGTACGCGGAATGTATAATGGCGACCGTGCACGTAAGCAGATGCTGGTAGATTATGGTTTTCGTTTGCCGTCAGCATTAGATAATCGGCCTTTACAGTTAAAGGAGTTTGAAGAACGCGTTAATCAAATCGTATACGTTTCAGCGACTCCAGGGCCTTATGAGCACGAAGAGACAGATACAGTGGTTGAGCAGATTATCCGTCCAACTGGTTTATTAGATCCGGTTATTGAAGTGCGTCCAATAATGGGACAAATCGATGACTTGGTAGGAGAAATTAACGAACGTTCTGAACGGAATGAACGGGTATTTGTCACCACTTTAACGAAGAAAATGTCAGAGGACTTAACAGATTACTTCAAAGAACTTGGGATTAAAGTTAAGTATCTGCACAGTGATATCAAAACGCTTGAACGTACTGAAATTATACGTGATCTGCGTTTGGGCAAGTTTGATGTACTTGTTGGGATCAATTTGCTGCGAGAAGGTCTGGATGTACCGGAAGTTTCATTAGTGGCGATCTTGGATGCAGACAAGGAAGGCTTCCTGCGAAGCGAACGTTCTTTGGTCCAAACCATTGGACGTGCCGCTCGTAACTCGGAAGGTAGAGTGATTATGTATGCTGACAAAGTCACGGATTCAATGCAGCGAGCAATGGATGAAACCTCACGTCGACGTAGCATTCAGCAGCAATATAATGAAGAACATGGCATTGAGCCTAAAACAATTATTAAAGAGATTCGTGATTTGATCGCGATTAGTAAAGTTGCAGAAGCTGTTGAAACTTACGATACAACTTCCTATGAAGAGCTAACGAAATCAGAACGCAAAGAACTCATTGCGAAGCTTGAAGATGAAATGCGTGAAGCCGCTAAGATGCTAGATTTCGAAACTGCAGCAACCTTGCGTGATACGATATTAGAATTAAAAGCAGCAGAATAAATCAAAATATATAATAAGATGTCAATTCCACTTTTACCAGTTCTCGTCATTTGGAGAAAAGACGACATGCTGCTCAAGATAACTGATAGAAAAGTTTAGTGGAATGATCTACGGATGAAGATAACACTCATTTTTCGTTTTTTTAGAAAAATGAATACGACAAAGTTGAAATAGGAGATATAAATGGCGAATGATAAGATAGTAATTCATGGAGCACGCGCTCATAATTTAAAAAACGTTGATGTTACGATTCCTCGTGACAAAATGGTGGTTGTTACTGGTTTATCTGGTTCAGGGAAAAGCTCGTTGGCTTTTGATACGCTCTATGCAGAAGGGCAACGACGCTATGTGGAAAGCCTATCTGCATACGCAAGGCAATTTCTGGGGCAAATGGATAAACCAGATGTAGATAGCATTGATGGCTTGAGTCCGGCAATTTCAATTGATCAAAAAACGACAAGTAAGAATCCTCGATCGACAGTAGGGACTGTAACTGAGATTAATGATTACTTGCGTCTGTTATACGCACGCGTTGGTCATCCAATCTGTCCTAATGACCATATCGAGATCACGTCTCAATCGGTTGAGCAAATGGTCGATAAAGTTTTGGAATTACCAGAACGGACTAAAATACAAATCTTAGCGCCAGTAGTTGCTAAGAAAAAAGGGCAGCATAAAAAGGTTTTTGAAATGATTCAGCGCGAGGGCTATGTCCGCATGCGTGTTGACGGCGAAATGTACGATGTGACAGAAGCGCCCGAATTGACAAAAAATAAAAAACACGACATCGAAATTATTGTTGACCGAATTGTCGTGAAAGAGGGAATCCGCTCACGTTTATTTGATTCTTTTGAAGCTGCATTGCGTTTAGCTGAAGGCTACGCGATCGTTGATGTGATTGGCGAAAAAGAAATGTTGTTCAGTGAGCATTATGCGTGTCCTTATTGCGGTTTCACAGTTGGAGAACTAGAGCCTCGACTATTTTCATTCAACGCTCCATTTGGTGCCTGCCCAGATTGTGACGGGTTAGGCGTGAAATTGGAAGTGGACATGGATTTAGTGATTCCAGATCAAAGCAAGACGCTGAGAGAAGGAGCATTAGTCCCTTGGAACCCAATCAGTTCACAATATTATCCTCAAATGTTGGAGCAAGCTTGTATAAGTTTTGGGATTGACATGGACACAGCCTTTGAAGAATTACCAAAAGAACATCAGGATATTATCTTAAATGGTTCAAATGGTGATAATTTCCATTTCCACTACGAAAATGATTTTGGCGGTGTTCGTGATGTGGAAGTTCCTTTTGAAGGAATTATCAACAATATTAATCGGCGTTATGCAGAAACGAATAGTGATTTCACTCGAGATCAAATGCGTTTATATATGACAGAATTAACTTGTCAAACATGCCATGGCTACCGTTTAAATCCACAGGCATTATCAGTTCAGATTAATGATGTGAATATTGGGCAAGTGAGTGAAGATTCAATTAATAGCGCCTTGGAATTCTTTGAAACAGTGGCTTTAAGTGAGCAGGAAAAAGTCATTGCTAAGCCGATTTTGAAAGAAATCAAGGATCGATTAAGCTTTTTGCGAAATGTTGGCTTGGATTATCTGACTTTAAGTCGCGCTTCAGGCACCTTATCTGGTGGTGAGGCACAGCGAATTCGTCTGGCAACTCAAATTGGTTCAAATTTATCTGGAGTTCTTTACATTTTAGATGAACCTTCGATTGGTTTACATCAACGAGATAATGATCGTTTGATTGAATCCTTGAAGCGCATGCGCGATTTAGGGAACACTTTGATTGTAGTAGAACATGATGAGGATACAATGCGTGCAGCAGATTATCTAATTGATGTTGGGCCTGGCGCGGGCGATCAAGGAGGCGAGATCGTCGCGGCAGGAACTCCTAAACAGGTTGAGAAGAATCCAAAATCCTTAACAGGTCAGTATTTGTCAGGAAAGCGAGAAATAGCTGTTCCTAAAGAACGCCGTAAAGGAAACGGAAAGAAAATCAAGGTTACTGGTGCTGTTGAAAATAATTTGAAGAGTATTGATGCAGAATTTCCATTAGGAAAATTCGTGGCAGTCACAGGTGTTTCAGGTTCTGGTAAATCAACATTGGTAAATCAAATTCTAAAAAAAGCCTTGGCACAAAAATTAAATCGCAACTCAAATAAACCTGGTAAGTTCAAAAAAATTACTGGTTACAATAATATTGAAAAATTAGTCGATATTGATCAAAGTCCAATTGGCCGTACACCGCGAAGCAACCCTGCAACCTATACGAGTGTTTTTGATGATATTCGTGATTTATTTGCACAGACGAATGAAGCAAAAATTCGTGGATATAAAAAAGGCCGATTCAGCTTCAACGTCAAAGGCGGACGCTGTGAAGCTTGTCGGGGCGATGGGATCATTAAAATAGAGATGCATTTCTTGCCTGATGTGTATGTGCCATGTGAAGTTTGTCATGGCAAACGTTACAATTCTGAAACATTGGAAGTCCATTATAAAGGAAAGAACATTGCTGATATTTTGGAAATGACGGTGGAAGATGCTGTTGAGTTCTTCAAACACATCCCTAAAATACATCGTAAACTGCAAACGATCGTAGATGTCGGTTTGGGATACGTTACAATGGGACAACCAGCAACAACTCTTTCTGGCGGTGAAGCGCAGCGGATGAAGCTTGCTAGTGAACTGCATAAGAATTCTAACGGCAAGAATTTTTATATTTTAGACGAGCCTACAACCGGATTACACACAGACGACATTGCTCGCTTATTGAAAGTACTTGAGCGTTTTGTTGATGCTGGAAATACTGTTCTAGTTATTGAGCATAATTTAGACGTTATCAAGTCTGCCGATTATGTCATTGATCTTGGTCCGGAAGGCGGAGATGGCGGTGGAACTATTTTAGCGACAGGTACGCCAGAAGAAATCGCTGATGTAACGGAAAGTTATACGGGTCATTATTTAAAGCGTGTCCTAAAAAAATAAGTAATGACTAAAGCTTAATGCAAGTGAAGGATTCTCCTTTGCTTGCATTTTTCTTTATGGTATGATTATCAAGGATTTAGAATGAGAAGGTGTAATAGAATATGAATGAAAAACAAAAATTTGTCCCGATTTTATTGGGAAGCGATATTAATGTCTACGGTATGGCCCGTTCCTTTCATGAAGCCTATGGGATCGTTTCAGAAGCCTACGCTGGCCTGCAATTGGCACCAACAAAATACAGTAAGATCGTGAATGTTCATGTTGTTTCAGGATTTGATAAGGATCCGGTGTTTATTGAACAAATGCGGGAATTAGGAAGAAGTACCTATAACGAACCTGATACTAAATATTTATTGATTGCTTGTGGTGACGGGTATGCTGAGTTAGTTTCACAACATAAAGACGAACTTTCTGAATGGTTTATCTGCCCTTATATTAATTTTGATTTATTACAAAGCTTGATCAGCAAAGTCAGCTTCTATGAAATTTGTGAAAAATATGATTTACCCTATCCGAACACATTTATTATTACAGAAGATATGCTGGAAGCTGGCAAGTTGAAGCAGGAACTGCCATTCGATTTCCCAGTTGCCTTAAAACCTGCGAATAGTGTAGAATGGCTATCTATCGATTTTGAAGGCCGCAAGAAAGCCTTTATTTTAGATACGCGTGATGAGTTTGATATGATCATTGAACGCATTTACCAAGCTGGCTACACTAGTGAAATGATTGCTCAAGACTTTATTCCAGGTGATGACAGCAATATGCGTGTTCTGAATGCTTATGTTGATCAAAACCATCAAGTTCGTATGATGTGTTTAGGACATCCGCTATTAGAAGATCCTTCTCCGGAAGCAATCGGGAACTATGTAGCGATTATGCCAGAATACAATGAAAAAATCTATCAGACGATTAAGAGCTTTTTAGAAAAAATCGATTACACAGGATTTGCAAATTTTGATATGAAGTATGATCCGCGCGATGGCGAATACAAATTATTTGAAATCAACTTGCGTCAAGGTCGCAGCAGTTTCTTTGTAACGTTGAACGGGTTCAATTTGGCACAGTATGTGACTGAAGATCGTGTGTATGAAAAACCGTTCAGTGAAACGATTTATGGAAAAGCAGAGTCTGCTACATCCATGTTATGGATGGGTGTACCAAAAGGTGTTTTTGAAAAATTTGCTCGTAACAACGCAGACAAAGAAAAAGCCTTAGAAATGATCAAAAATAATCATTGGGGCACAACAGTCTTCTATAAGAAAGATATGTCTCTAATGCGTTGGGTACTAATGAAATATATGTTCAGCAAGTATAAAGGACGATTTGATTTATTCTTTAAAGAGAAAGAAGGATAAATATGGAAAATTTCTTTAGTGTTCTTGGCGGTATGGGTACGATGGCGACGGAAAGTTTTATTCGCATCTTAAACCAGCGGACACATGCTCATAATGATCAAGAATACTTAAATTACGTGATGTTCAATCACGCGACTGTTCCTGACCGAACAGCGTATATCTTAAACCATAAGGCACCAAGCCCGTTACCGTTTTTATTAGACGATATCGAGAAACAAAATTTGTTGCAGCCAGATTTTATCGTGCTGACCTGTAACACTGCTCATTATTTTTTCAAGCAACTTCAAGCTGCTACAAAAATTCCTTTATTGCATATGCCACGTGAAGCAGTCATTGAAGTGACAAAGCACCATCAGCCAGGAGAAAAAATTGCCGTACTAGCGACTGCCGGGACAATGTCTGCCAAAGTATATCAAGACGAGCTGGAGGCAAAAGGGTTTGAAGTCATGGTTCCTGAAAAGGACATCCAAGACAAAGTAAACCATCTAATCTATCATGACGTGAAAGAAAATGACTTTATCAATAGTGAGTTATATTTAGATATTCTTTCGGATGTTTTCGAAAAATATGGTTGTCAAAATGCTATCCTAGGCTGCACGGAACTCTCTTTGGTTCAAGAGCTGACCAGGGAAGTTCCTTATCCGGTAATTGATGCCCAATCGATCTTAGCCGATCGCACTATTGAATTAGCGCTGAAAAACAGATCTTCTAAATAAGGAGATCTGTTTTTTTATCTTCCGTCATGTTAAAAAGTTTCTTACTCTTAGGAAAGAGTAAAGAATTACAAATAAGTAGCAAAGACACGCCTGGAATGTTATAATTTTTTAAAGATAGCGAAGGAGGCTAACGTTCAGTTTCTTTGGTATCTTTTTATTTGGGCAGGAGGCTTGCCTTATGTCAGGTGGTATTCAAGAAATGCACCGTTTTTTGTTGCATTTTATTGGTATAGTAAAAAAGTGGTATGAATAAAATAAAAATCGTTTTACATTTGATTTCCTAATTATGAGAAAGGAGTGACACGAATGACTGAAAGTTTACATTTAGTTGTCATTACTGGTATGAGCGGGGCAGGAAAAACCGTTGCGATCCAAAGTTTTGAAGATATGGGGTATTTTTGCGTAGATAACATGCCTCCAGGGTTGATTCCAAAATTCTGGGAGTTAATTCGTGAATCAGGGAAGGTAACGAAAATTGCGTTAGTTGTTGACTTGCGTTCACGTTCTTTTTTTGAAGACATCCAAAAAATGTTGATAGAAATTGAAAATACCGGATTTATTGATACGAGTATTTTATTTTTGGATTGTTCTGATGAGGAGTTGGTTTCTCGTTATAAAGAGACTCGTCGTTCTCATCCACTTGCGATGGAAGGGATGATTTCTGAGGGGATTCGAAAAGAACGGGGTATTTTGGAAGATTTAAAAAATCGTGCGACATTGATGATTGATACGACAGATTTGACGCCTCGTCAGTTACGAGAAAAAATCAATCAATCGTTTAAACAAAAAGACGATGTGGGCTTCCATGTAGAAGTTGTTTCCTTTGGCTTTAAATATGGCTTGCCGATTGACGCAGATATCGTAATGGATGTGCGTTTTTTACCAAATCCCCATTATATTCCAGAACTGCGTCCGCAAACGGGTTTAGATAAACCTGTTTATGATTACGTAATGTCATTTCCAGAAACAGAAAATTTTTACACGAACTTTGTACGACTTATCATGGATATTTTACCAGGTTATATTAAGGAAGGGAAAAGTTCATTGACGATTGCAATTGGCTGTACAGGAGGTCAACATCGTTCGGTTGCTTTGACCGAACGAGTGGGCAAAGCTATTAAAGATGCCGATTATAAAGTGAATATCACACATCGTGATAAGGATAAGCGGAAAGAGACGGTGAATCGTTCATGAAAATGAAAACATACCGTATCCGTAAGCCTAAAATTGTCGTGATTGGCGGAGGGACTGGTTTGCCAGTCATTTTGAAGAGCTTGCGCAACCAAAGTGCGGATATCACAGCAGTCGTAACTGTAGCTGACGATGGAGGCAGCAGCGGTGAATTAAGAGATTCAATTGATATGGCACCGCCGGGTGATTTAAGGAACGTATTAGCCGCTCTATCAGATATGCCAAAACTATATGAAGATTTATTTCAATATCGTTTTCATGAAGATGACAAATTTCTTGCCAATCATACAATTGGAAATCTATTGATCGCTGCTTTATCAGAAATGCGTAGCAGTACGTATGAAGCAATTCAGCTACTTTCTATGATGATGCACGTAGACGGACATATTTATCCATCTTCAGAAACACCGTTAGTCTTACATGCGGATTTTGATGATGGAACAAGTGCGGTAGGTGAGTCAAAAATTGCTATTGATCGCAAAACGATTGAAAAAGTCTATGTTACAGAGAAAAGTGGTAAAAAAGCTGTTCATGCAGCACGGAAAGTTGTCAACGCTATCCATGAAGCGGATATGGTTGTGCTGGGCCCAGGGTCATTATTCACAAGCATCCTTCCTAATTTAGTGATTCAGGAATTAGGAGATGCTGTTCGTTCGACGAATGCGGAAGTCGTGTATATTTGCAATATCATGACCCAAAAAGGTGAGACAGAACATTTTAGTGATGCAGATCATATTCGAGTTTTGCACAAGCATCTTGAAAGTAAATTTATTGATACTGTTTTAGTCAATACAGAAAAGGTTCCTGAAGGTTATATGGACCCTGAAATCTACGATGAGTATTTGGTACAGGTTACACATGATTTTAATGGTCTCAGAGATGAAGGATGCCGTGTAGTTTCCACCGACTTTTTAGAACTGCGTGATGGCGGTGTTTTTCATGATGGTGATAAAGTAGTTGATGAATTGTTTCGAATTGTTTTCGGAGCAAAAATTTAAAAAGAGTATCAATACAATACTAGTCAAGTGAGAACTAATTTTTAGAAAGAATTAGTTCTTTATTATGAAGAAGGAGGGCTCGTCATGTCTTTTGCAGCCGAAGTAAAAAAAGAGCTAACGGGTCTGGCAGTCCAAAAGAATCTCGCGCAAGCTGAATTAGCCGCTTTGATACGAATGAATGGGTCGCTAAGCTTGAGCAATCATCAATTTGTATTAAATGTGCAGACTGAAAATGCGGCGATCGCTCGTCGGATTTTTACTTTGCTGAAAGAGCATTATAAGGTGCGCAGTGAGTTGTTAGTAAGACGAAAAATGAAATTGAAGAAAAACAATGTTTATATTGTTCGATTGAAACAAGAAACACAGAACATCTTATTGGATTTGGATATTATGGATGGCATGATGTTTCAATCTCATATTTCAAACGAAATTAAACAATCAGATGATAAGACACGCGCTTATTTGCGTGGCGCATTTTTGGCTTCTGGCTCTGTCAATAATCCCGAAACCAGCCGCTACCATTTGGAGATTTCTTCAATCTATGAGGAGCACAATCAAGATATTTGTGACTTGCTGAATCAATTTGATTTAAATGCGCGAACATTAGAACGACGTAACGGTTATATTACTTATTTAAAAGGGGCAGAGAAAATTGCCGACTTTTTAACTCTGATCGGTGCTACCAACTCAATGTTGAAATTTGAAGATGTTCGAATTGTACGTGACATGCGTAATTCAGTTAATCGATTGGTTAATTGTGAAACAGCAAATATGAATAAAACGATTGATGCAGCTTCAAAACAGATTGATAATATTCATTTTATTGAATCAACCGTTGGACTGCAATCATTGCCTGAAAAACTACAAGAGATTGCAGAATTAAGAATCCAAAATCCCGAAATCAGCTTAAAAGAGCTAGGAGAAATGATACCTTCTGGCGCAATCTCTAAATCTGGAATCAATCATCGGATTCGGAAAATTAATGACTTTGCAGATAATCTGCGTAAAAAAACCGTTTGAATTTCAAACGGTTTTTTTCTTTATTCAGCAATGTAAGTTTTTAATGTAGCTTCATCAATTGACTCGTCAAAGATATGTTCACCTAATATAACAGTGGGAACAAACTTAATATTGGCTTGCTCAGCTTCATTGCGAATTTCACTTTGCAAGCTTTGGTTCGCTTGTTGCTTGAAACGCAATGTTTTTTCAGCATAGTCAGCGACTGCTTCTAATTCTAGGTCTTGCCAACTTTCTTGCGTTTCGAAAGCCAGTTGAATTTGAATCAAAGCCTTCTTAGGATCTGTATCGATATATTCGTGCATTACGTTGCCGCGCTGCAAACTAATTTTATCCTTATCTAATAATTTAATAACGCGTTGAACTTTACCTTCGGCGACTGCTTGATTTAAAGTGTCATAAGATTCTTCAAACCATTGTTTACAGAAAGGGCATCGAAGATTTATAAATTCAATTAATCGCTTTGGAGCAGCATCTGAACCGATTTTGATTCCATTAAAGTCATTAACAAGCTTTCCTTTTATAACAGAGATATCCATGAGAAAACACGTCCTTTCTCTTACAAGTGTACAAAAATTTTTTAAGAAAACAAGTTCTTTTCATTTAAATAAGTTAAAAAGACTGAAACTCGTGTTTGAAATTAGTTGTGGTTAGTTTATAATGAATGCGTTGTTAGAGAAATTATAAACTTGTGATTTCATATTTTACTGAGGGTACTAGTTAGTCAAGATGGTATCAAGTGTCTGAATCTGAAGTTCTTTCTAAAAGGACTTTTTTTGTTTTAGAAATGGAGGAAAAACATGCGTAAGAAAAAAACGATGGACGGCAATACAGCTGCTGCTTATATTTCGTATGCATTCACAGAGTTAGCGGCTATTTATCCCATCACACCAAGTTCAACCATGGCTGAACTTGTAGATCAATGGGCATCGCAAGGAAAGAAAAATATATTTGGACAACCTGTATCAATTACGGAAATGCAATCAGAGGCGGGAGCAGCAGGGGTTGTACATGGCGCATTGAAAACGGGAGCACTTACCACAACATATACCGCTTCACAAGGATTATTACTCATGATTCCCAACATGTATAAAATCGCTGGAGAGTTACTACCTGGCGTCTTTCATGTTGCTAGTCGTGCGGTTACAACTAATGCGTTGAACATCTTTGGTGATCATGGTGATGTAATGGCCGCTCGCCAAACGGGATTTGCTATGTTGCAAGAGAGCAGTGTTCAAGAAGTAATGGATTTATCTGCAGTGGCACATTTAGCTGCTATTGAGGGCAGTCTTCCCTTCATGAATTTTTTTGACGGCTTTCGCACTAGTCATGAAATTCAAAAAGTAGAAGTATTAGATTATGAGGAATTAGCCCCCTTGATCAATCAAGAGAAGTTGAAAGCTTTTCGTAAAAGAAGTATGAATCCAAATCATCCGACGATCAGTGGAACGAATCAAAATCCAGATGTGCATTTTCAACAGCGAGAAACAGTCAATCGCTATTATGACGAACTGCCTGCAATCGTACAGAAATACATGTTTGAGATCAATAAACTTCGTGGAACCAATTATGACTTAGTTACCTATTATGGTGCGGAAGATGCTGACGAAGTTATAGTGGCAATGGGATCAGTAGCACAAACAATCGAACAAACCGTCGATTATTTAAATGCAAAGGGTCGTAAAGTTGGTTTTTTGAACATACACTTATATCGTCCGTTTCCCAGCAAAAATTTTTTAGAAAAACTTCCTGATACAGTAAAATCAATCGCTGTATTAGACCGTTCAAAGGAACCTGGCGCTGATGGAGAGCCCCTTTTACTTGATATCCAAGGAGTAATGTATGAGGCTGACACTCGTCCTAAAATTATTGGAGGACGCTTCGGTTTAGGCTCGAAAGATGTTACACCAGATCAGATTATCGCTGTTTATGATGAGTTGGCGAAAGACAAAGTAAACACAAAGAAACGTTTTACGATTGGGATCACTGATGATGTGACCAATATGTCATTAGAAACAAAGAAAACGATAGATTTAACAAATCCCAATACTTTTCAAGCAAAATTCTGGGGATTCGGCTCAGACGGAACAGTTGGTGCGAATAAATCGGCAATCAAGATCATCGGAGATCATACAGATAAATATGCACAGGGGTACTTTAGCTATGACTCAAAAAAATCTGGTGGTTTGACCGTTTCTCACTTGCGTTTTGGTGATACACCGATACGTTCAACTTATCTTGTTGAGAGTGCTGATTTTATCGCTTGTCATACACCAGCCTATATTCATACCTATGACCTATTGAAAGGTTTGAAGCCAGGTGGAATTTTTCTCATGAATACCATGTGGAATGATAAGCAGATGGATAAATTATTGCCTGCGAAAATGAAACGATATATCGCTGAAAATGAGATTAAATTCTATACTATTAATGCTGCAAAGCTAGCAATGGAAGTAGGGCTTGGTTCACGTATCAATACAGTCATGCAAACAGCATTTTTCAGTTTAACAGGAATTATCCCGTTTGATGAAGTGCTGGATATCCTAAAGATTGAAGCAGATAAAAGTTATCGACGGAAATCGCTGGAAATTGTTGAGAAAAATATCGCAGCAATTGATCAGACGGTCGAATTGTTGCATCAAGTGGAGGTGCCTGAAACCTGGCGGACAGTTGACCTTCCCATAAAAGTTCGTGAGTCTACTGTGCCTCAATATGTAGAAGAAATTGTTGAACCTATTAATTCACAACGAGGAAATGATTTAACTGTGAACGACCTTGTAGTAAATGGTATGACTGACGGAACTATTCCCACAGGTACGACGAAATTTGAGAAACGAGGCGTAGCTTTAGAAGTTCCTCATTGGATTAGTGATCGCTGTACTATGTGTAATGAATGCTCATTTGTTTGTCCTCACGCGGCAATCCGTCCGTTCCTTGCGAATGATGAAGAAATGGAGGAAGCACCTGAAGGCTATATCGTTCGAGAAATGCGAGGTGCAGATGGGTTAAAATACCGTATACAAGTCTCAGTTGAAGATTGTACCGGCTGTGGTCTGTGTGTGGAAGCATGTCCAGCAAAAGACAAAGCATTAGTCATGAAGCCTTATCAAGAAGAGAAAGAACAGGCGATTAACTGGGCATTTTCAATGACATTGAAACAAAAAGCTAATCCAGCAAAAACGAATTCTGTTTTAGGATCACAGTTCAATCAGCCTTTGCTTGAATTTTCGGGAGCTTGTGCTGGTTGTGGGGAGACACCATATGTAAAATTAATGACACAAATGTTTGGCGATCGCATGATGATTGCTAATGCAACAGGCTGTTCTTCGATTTGGGGGGCAGCAGCACCAGTTAGTCCATATACAACGAATGAAAAAGGGCAGGGGCCAGCTTGGTCGAACTCACTTTTTGAAGATAATGCAGAATATGGATACGGAATGTTTTTAGCCAATCAAACAAGACGCAAAGAGTTAGCTGATAAAATCAATAATGTTTTAGATGTTGTTTCAGATGATTTACGGGAGCTGATGGAAGATTGGATGGACCACATGTTTGAATCCGATGGGACCCAGCAAAGAGCGGCAAAATTAACAGCAGCATTAGAGTGTGAAGGAATGACAGACCCTAAACTAGCTGAGATTTATGATAATCGGGACCTGTTTGTTAAAACTAGTCAATGGATGTTCGGTGGCGATGGCTGGGCCTACGATATCGGCTTTGGCGGAATCGACCATATATTGGCTAGTGGTGCAGATGTGAATATTTTGGTAATGGATAACGAAGTATACTCAAATACTGGTGGTCAAACATCTAAAGCTACCCCAGCCTCGGCTATTGCAAAATTCTCTGCAGGCGGCAAGTACCAATCTAAAAAGGATCTAGGTATGATGGCGATGACCTACGGCAATGTTTATGTCGCGCAAATCGCTTCTGGTGCCAACCAAATGCAAACAATCAAGGCATTAGAGGAAGCTGAAAAATTTCCTGGACCATCTTTAGTGATCGCGTATACACCATGCATCAATCATGGATTACGCGGCGGTATGAGCAAAACGTTGCAAGAAGCTAAAGATGCTGTTAACTCAGGGTATTGGTCACTATACCGTTACAACCCAGCACAACGAGAAAAAGGTAAAAATCCGATGTCACTGGATTATAAGAAACCAAAATTTGATGACATGATCGGATTTATGAAACAGCAAACACGTTTTTCAGCGTTAGAAAGAGTGCAGCCAGATGATGCTCAACGACTATACCAAAAAACGGTTAACGATGCGCAAACGCGTTTTTATAACTATGCACGTTTAGCTGGTCAAGAGGAAAAGATTCGGGCAAGATTGGAAGGAACTAAAGCAGAATCTAGTGAATTACCTGTGAATGCGGGTGTAAAACGCGAACGTAAGACTGATCCAGAAGCAGAAGCCCGGCGTGCCGCACGCAGAGCTGCCCGTGCTGAAAAGCGGAGTAAATAGCTTCGAATTAACATTTTTGCTAAAATTAGACTTAGCGAGTATAGATAATAAACGAAAATGTAACTGCCAAATTTATTTTTACTAAAACAAAGTAAAAGCATTCTTTAGTGGGAGGAGCCTTAATTTACTAAGGCTCTTTTTCCTTCTTAAATTTTATGCTAGACCTGTACCACTGTGGTATAATTGTAGAGAATTTTGGATAGAAAGAGAGGTTATCTATGCCTAATCGTCTAATTGAATTATTCAAACCGGAATATTGGCTTAGCTTTTTTTCTGAGAATCTTTCAACCTGGGATATCATCGTCAACCTTTTAGATATATTTGTTGTCTGGTTTTTGATTTATCGTTTGTTTGAACTTGTTCGCGGAACGAAAGCCGTCCAGTTGATCAAAGGTGTGGCGATTTTTATTGGGATTCGAATTATAGCTGAACTAATTGGCCTGCATACGTTGTCCTGGTTGATGAATCAAATCATCACGTACGGTGTAATAGCAGCAATCGTTATTTTTCAGCCAGAGGTTCGACGTGGGCTGGAACATTTGGGACGCAGTTCTTTCTTCAAAACATCTAAGAAAGAAGAACGTGATGATGAGCGAATGATCCTAGCTTTTGACAAAGCGATCCAATACATGTCAAAAAGAAAAATCGGTGCATTAGTAACGATTCAACGCTTTACAGGTTTAGAGGAGTATATTGAAACTGGAATTGATCTGGACGCGGACATTACTGGGGAATTATTGATCAATATTTTTATCCCAAACACACCACTGCATGATGGTGCGGTTATCGTTAAAAATGGAAAGATCGCTGTTGCTTCAGCATATCTTCCGCTTTCAGATAGTATGTTGATACCAAAAGAATTTGGTACGCGACATCGTGCGGCGGTAGGTATCAGTGAAGTCAGTGATGCGTTAACGTTCATAGTTTCTGAGGAGACAGGCGGTGTCAGCATTACGTTGAATAATGATTTTCTGCACGACTTGTCACAAGAAGAATATCTAGCTGTGATGCGCAGAGAGTTAATGCCAGATGAAAAAAATGCTGGTAAAAAAAGTCTTCTTCAGACCTTTTTGGAGGGTTTGACTAAAGGAGGACAAAAATGAGAATCAAATTCAAGAAAAGTAATGCTCCCTACATGCTAATTTCGCTAGTATTTAGTTTGATTTTATTTTTTAATGTCAACAGTCAGAATTTTAGTCGTTTGATTTCTTCTGAAATAAACTATGAAGAGTCTATTCAAAATGTTCCAATCAATGTTCTTTATGATTCGGATGATTATTTTGTTCATGGATTCTCATCGAATGTTTCAGTTAAGCTAAGCGGAGCCAATCGGATACAATTAAATAAAGAAATCGATCCTGATACTCGAAATTTTAGTGTTGTTGCGGATTTAACAAATTTATCCTCTGGAACTCACGAAGTACGTTTAAAAGCTAAAAACTTATCTAGTTCGCTTTTTGCAACGATTGAACCAGAGAAAATTTCAGTAACAATCGAGAAGAAGGTGAAAAAACAATTTGCTGTAACGCCAATTTTGAGCAGCACAACTGATAACAATAAATTGAAAGTTGGAGAGATGTCTACACAGCCTGAAAAAGTAGAAATCACTACTGGCGAAAACACAATGAAGGAAATTGAACGTGTTGTTGCGTCAGTCGATAGCAGTAAATTAACGGTTGATCAAGACAGTATTCAAGCGCCGATTCAGGCGTTGAACGCTAGCGGGGAGGCATTGCCAATCCAAGCTGAGCCACAAAATGTAACTGTTAACTTTGAGATTCAAACACCAAGTAAGGAAGTTTCGCTTTATCCGATTCAAGAGGGTGAACTGCCCTCGACAGTTGAAAATGTCAAGATTGATTTGAATCGTACAAAGGCAACAATTACTGGCGTACAGTCGGTAATTGATCAAATAGACAGTATTGGCATTCCAGTCGATGTAAGTCAGATACAAGGGACTGTAAAAAAATTCATTGATATACCAGTATCTGGGAATTATCAAGTGAATCCGAAAACGGTGAGTGCACAAGTGACACCGATATTTAAGAAGTCTCAAGAGTCAGAAACTAGCAGTACAAATCATTCTAGTTCGTCGGCAGCGAAAGTTACAGAAAGCTCAAGTGGGGCTTCAAAAAAAACTGAAGCAAGCACCACTAAAATGACTAGTAGTCAAGAAGAACCGACAAATCAATCAACTAACTAGATGAAGAAGGGAAATATAGTTTAATGGGTAAATATTTTGGAACAGATGGAGTACGTGGAATCGCAAATAAGGAGCTAACACCTGAGTTAGCATTTAAATTGGGGCGTTGCGGCGGTTATGTTTTAAGTCAGCATCATGAAAGTGAAGGGCGTCCAAGAGTGCTGGTCGGACGTGACACTCGTATCTCAGGAGAATTGTTAGAAACAGCTTTGATTTCTGGACTGCTATCGGTAGGAATCGAAGTATTCCAGCTTGGTGTTATCTCAACGCCTGGTGTTGCCTACTTAACGAGATTGCAAAAGGCTTCAGCTGGTGTAATGATTTCTGCTTCTCATAATCCTGCAGAAGATAACGGTATTAAATTTTTCGGTGGAGATGGTTTTAAATTAGTCGACGAACAAGAAGCTGAAATCGAAGCATTGATTGATGCGGAAGAAGATAACCTTCCTCGTCCATCAGCAGAAGGTTTGGGAACGCTGGATGAGTTTCATGAAGGTCTTTTGAAATATTCACAATTCCTCGTGCAGACTATCTCAGGTGATCTCTCAGGGCTAACAGTTTGTGTTGATGCCGCTAATGGAGCGACATCTACCAGTGTCAATCGTTTATTTGCGGATTTAGAAACTGACTTTTATACAATGGGGACTTCACCAAATGGTTTAAATATCAATGCTGGTGTGGGATCCACGCATCCAGAAGAATTAGCAAAAATGGTTGTAGAAAAGGGCGCAGATGCTGGTTTAGCCTTTGATGGTGATGGCGATCGTGTGATTGCAGTTGACGAGTTAGGAAATATTGTGGATGGCGATCGTATCATGTTTATTTGTGCTAAATATTTAGCTGAACGCAAACGGTTGAAGAAAGATACTGTAGTTACTACAGTAATGAGTAATTTGGGTTTCCATAAAGCGATTGAAGAAATTGGTTTGGAAGATGTGATTACTCAAGTTGGTGACCGCTATGTGGTTGAAGAAATGCGAAAAAATGACTACAATCTTGGTGGTGAACAGTCTGGACATGTATTATTCTTGGATTACAATACCACCGGTGATGGAATGCTGACAGGGGTTCAGTTATTAAACATTATGAAACAAACAGGTAAGAAGCTTTCTGAATTAGCCGGAGAGGTAACAATCTATCCGCAAAAATTAGTTAACATTCGAGTGAGTGATAAATATGGTGCGATGGATGTACCGGCTATCAAGCAAGCCATTGAAGAGGCCGAGACAGAAATGAATGGTGATGGACGAATTTTGGTGCGACCATCAGGAACAGAACCTTTGTTGCGTGTCATGGCAGAGGCACCAACTGATGAAAAAGTTGATTACTATGTTGAAAAAATCGCAGCAGTTGTTCGTAAAGAGATTGGATTAGATTAATTTAAAAACGTCTGAGCCGGTGGGCTTAGACGTTTTTCTACGCAAAAAGGTTGAGAAAAATCTCAACCTTTTTGTTTATTCTACTGTAACAGATTTTGCTAAATTACGAGGCTTGTCAACATCATAGCCACGTAATAATGTTGCATAATATGCGATAAGCTGACCTGGAATCACGGAGACAAGAGGACGCAAGAATTGATGAACAATTGGTAAAATAATTTGATCTCCTTCTTTGCTCAATTCCTCCGAGACAATGACTAGCGTGTGAGCACCACGACTTTCTACTTCACGCAAATTTCCACGAGTATGAGGAGCAGTTACAGCTTCGGTAATGATTCCGATAACTGGTGTGCCATCTTCAACTAAAGCGATCGTTCCGTGTTTCAACTCTCCAGCTGCAAAACCTTCAGCTTGGATATAAGAAATTTCTTTTAGTTTTAGTGCTACCTCCATAGAAACATAATAATCTTCAGAACGACCAATATAGAAAGCGTTGCGAGTTGTTGCTAGGTACTCTTCAGCAACTTGTTCAATCATAGCTTTTTCTGAAATCATTACATCCATGGCGTTGGCGGCAATGCCTAACTCTTTTGTTAAATCAAATTCTTTTGCTGCTGTGATGTCTTTAGCCTCACCAACCGCTTTTGCTAAAACAGTTAAGGCAGCAATTTGAGCTGTATAGGCTTTAGTAGAAGCTACTGCAATCTCTGGACCAGCATGTAAGAGCATAGTAAAACTTGCTTCCCGAGATAACGTTGACCCAGCTACATTAGTGACTGTTAGGGATGGGTAGCCTAATGTATTCGTTTTGACTAATACTTGGCGGCTATCTGCTGTTTCGCCACTTTGGGTTAAATAAATGAAAAATGGTTTTTTTGAAAGCAAAGGCATGTTATAGCCAAATTCACTTGATAAATGAATTTCTACCGGGATGTTGGCTAACCCTTCGATAATTTGCTTACTTGCCCACCCAGCATTGTTACTTGTACCGCAAGCGACGATGTAAATGCGGTCGCTATCTAGCAAACTTTGCAACAGTTCATTTTCTATCACGACGGTTCCTGTTTCATCAGTATATTCACTAATGATCCGACGCATAGTAGCAGGCTGTTCATCAATTTCTTTTAGCATGTAGTAAGGATATGTGCCTTTTTCCATATCCGAAAGATCGATTTTAGCTTCGTAAGGTGCACGTTGAATCTCATTGCCCGCCTCATCTTCAATTTCTACACGATCTTTTGTAACGATAACCATCTCGCCGTCATTAATCTCGACAAATTGGTTGGTTTGTTCCAACATTGCCATTGCATCGCTGCAGACCACATTGAATCCATCGCCTAGTCCAATCAATAAGGGGCTTTTATTTTTCCCAACGTAGATTGTTTCACGATCATTTTTATCGATCAAACCAAAAGCGTAAGAGCCATGAATCTCTTTTAAAGATTTACGAAAGGCGTCTTTTGTTGAAAGTCCCTGTTCTGCGAAATATTCAACTAAATGAACAGCGATTTCCGTATCGGTTTCACCATAGAAAATATCACTTGATAAATATTTTTCTTTCAAATCGTCGTAATTTTCAATCACACCATTATGAACTAGGACAAAACGTTTGCTTTGTGAAGTATGAGGATGTGCATTTTCTTCACTTGGTTCGCCATGAGTTGCCCACCTTGTATGTCCAATGCCAATAGAACCATGAACTTCAGAACCAATTTTCTCTGATAACTCTTTAATTCGACCTTGGGATTTAATCAAGAATTCTTCACTTTGATCCGCTACAAAAATACCAGCTGAGTCATAACCACGATACTCCAACTTCTCTAATCCATTCACCAAAATATTTGTTGCCTGCTCATTACCTACAATTCCTACGATTCCACACATAATGTCTTCCTACTTTCCTGTCATTATATGTTTCCGAGCTGTCTGACCATCTTTTTGTTCTTTTATAAAGTTTTTGTAATGATCTGTAGAGTACAGCAACCCTGAAGCCACCCGCCGAAATTTTCGATTAGCTTCTTCCTCGTCACCCTCATAAAAAAGGTCTGGCGCTATCTAATTGGTACATTTTAGATTTTTTTTAATTAACATCGGAAACAATGACTAATATAATATAAACTTTTTGTATAGTCAAATATTTTTTTATTTTTAGTTAATTGGTATATATGGAAAAAGAAGGAAAGAGGAAGGGAAACAAAATTGCTTCTGCGTTTCATCTGTCAGAAGAATAGGGTAAAATAGAGAAGTGCCATTTAAAGAATGGTCTCTAGCGATGATATTTTGTTGTTTCTAGAACAAGCTAATCATAGTAGAAATTATTTTCTATGAATCAATTGAGAGGGGAAACTTAAATGAATCAACCAGAAAATTTAACCATTGGAGAGCTGCGTAAATTTTTGGAGAAACTCGCATCTGATCCAAAGATCACAGATGAAACAAAGGTTTTCTTAGATACTGGATGGGATAGTATCCAAGAAATTAATCCTGATGCTTTGAGTATCGAGGATGCAAGGACTTTCAAAATTGAAGACCCTTTGACACATGAGTTTTTCGGAGGTTATTCTTTGTTTGAAAAGGCCGAGAAAATGAATGCCGAAGGACCAGTAGAAAAAGTTTTAATTATTCGCAACTTATATTAGGAGGAAGAAAATGAATAGAAGACGTTGGGTGGCAATCGGCATTGCAGTTGTGTTATTAATCTTTTCAGTAATCTCATCAACGATCAATCGGAGTAATGACAGGAAAAAAGAGCTTAGTCAAGTTAATGAGTTGTTGTATGGGAATAATGAACCACAAGAAAAAACAGAAGAAGAAGGATCGAGTACAGAAAAAATTGCTAAGCTAGTAGTAGAGGGCGCTATCATTAATGATGGTACTAGTGGCTTGTTTTCTACAGGTGGATACAATCATGAATCATTTATGAAACAGTTAAATAAAATAAAAAATGATTCAACTGTTAAGGGGATTTTGTTAGAAATAAACTCGCCTGGTGGCTCTGTTTATGAAACGGCAGAGATTGCAAGGGCATTGAAGGAAATCCAAAAGGATAAAAACATTCCAATTTATGCTTCAATGGAGAGTCAAGCAGCTAGCGGAGGGTATTATATTGCAGCAAATTCGGATCGAATCTTTGCTGCAGAAGATACCATGACTGGTTCAATTGGAGTTATAATGTCTAGTATGAATTATTCTGGACTAATGGAAAAGCTTGGTATTACTGATGCAACAATTAAAAGCGGCGCATTGAAAGATATCGGTTCAACTTCCCGGCCTCAAACAAAAGAAGACAAAGAAGTTTTGCAAGCCTTTGTTGACAGTATGTATGGTCGATTCGTCAAGACTGTAGCTGAAGGACGAAATATGGAGGAGACGCAAGTACGTAAATTGGCAGATGGAAGAATCTATGATGGGGCACAGGCTCTTGAGAATGGTTTAATAGACGATATTGGTTATCCTGATCAAGCATTGAAAGCTTTGAGGAAGGATGAGAACTTGACTGATGCAAAAGTTGTTTCATATACAAATGGCTCAACTAATTTCATGAATACATGGTTAGGGAATAGTCTGGCTGAACTTCAAGGGCTTAAACCCTCACAGGAAGAGCTAATCAAGAGTATTGTTGAGAGCGTTGGTACTCCGCAAGCGCCCAAAGCTATGTATCTTTATGGAGGTGAGTAATAATGACTGATGAAGCTAGTCAAAGACCTGCAGTAGGACCAGTAGCACAGTTACTTGAGAAAAAACACGAACGGCAGTTTCATCATTATCCAGATTATTTTTATGCTGGTTTTTGGATCCGTTCTTTTGCGTATTTATTAGATTTACTTTGTATCTTGGCCATCACAAAAATTGTATTGGGAGTGCCGACGAACCTACTTGGTTTATCCAAAAGCTCTGAGCTTTTCAGTATTTATGGATTTTCAACGCTTTTGATTTATTTGGCGTATTTTATTCTGATGACGAAAATTAATCATGGTCAAACAATCGGTAAGATGGTTTTTGGCATTAGAGTCGTTTGTTATACTGAAGAAGAGTTAAGTTGGCAAACAGTTCTAGTTCGTGAAGGTGCCTGTCGATTTGTCCTACGCGGCTCTCTTTTTATGCTGGGCTATCTTGTAACTATTTTTACACCAAATAAACAGCACATCGGCGATTACTTCTCTGATACGAGTGTTGTGACATTAAACCTATTAGCAGCGAGAGAGGGCGTACAGAAAAATGACTCCAATTGATTTTCCTAATAATGATCACTACTATTTAGCACTTGCGGAAGAAGCTTTTTCTGCAGGAGATTATTTAAGGGCGTTAGAGAATTATAAATATGCCTATCAGGAAAATCCAACCCCAAAACTTAATCACTTGATTGCAGGTTTAGCTTTGGAACAAGGTGATTTTTCTGCGGCCTTAGAATATGCCGAGGAGGAGTCAGAAAGCTATCTTGATACTCCCGAAACGATTGATTTATTTTTGCAGATTCAAGTGTATTCCCAGAATTTTTTTGCGGCACGTGAATTTTTATGGCGGTCACAAAAAGTTAAAATCTTAACTGAAGAACAGACTGATCTTTGGTTGATGCGTATTAATGATCAGGAGGCTTTTTATGAAAGACAGCAACAAGCGGTAATCAAACAGCTTGAAGCGGAGTTGAATCAACTGCCTTCAATGTCAGCAGTAGACCAATTACTATTCGTGCGTAAAATTAGACAGTTGCCTGAAGAGCGTTTAAAGACAATCGCTGAAAAATTTATGATGATTCCCAAGATAGTCCCTTTAGTTCGCAGTTATTTATTTGAAAGCTTAGCTCGTATAGGTGTGACTGAGAAGGTTCGTTACTTAACAATTCAAGATGAAATCGCAGAACTGTCGCCAATAGATTCAGGATTTGATGACTCTCTTCAATCGGGTATCGAAACTCGATTAAATGATTATTTGGGTGATGATAATCCAATTCTGTTAGCAAACCTATTGGAGCAAGTAAAGGTAGAAATGGCATTTTTGTATCCGTTGCATACCGCTTTTATGAAGCCTGATGCATGGACGGCTAGTTATTTAGCTGAGTATTCTGAGTGGTCAGGGCCGCTTGATGAAGAGGTTGAAGCAATCCGAGGAAGGATAAAACAACTGCTGTTCGATTATCATTAAAAAATGCCGAGAGTAAAAGCTTTATATTTACAATTCACAATCAGTAGTGTAATATTTAATGGTATGCAAAATGCAAGTATATTAGTATTCGGAGGGAACAAACGTGACTGCAAATTTTGAAAAAACAGGCACCAATGATGGTGTGTTAACTTTCTCGATTGAACAAACTGAGATTCAAAAAGGATTAACAAATGCATTCAACAAAGTGAAAAAAAATCTTAATGTACCTGGCTTCCGTAAAGGAAAAGTATCTCGCCAAGTATTTAACCGTATGTACGGTGAAGAAGCATTATACGAAGATGCATTGAACGATGTACTGCCAACTGCTTATGAAGCGGCTGTAAAAGAAGCAGGGATTGATCCTGTCTCTCAACCAAAAATTGATGTAGACAGCATGGAAAAAGGCGAAGATTGGGTAATCAAAGCAGAAGTTACTGTAAAACCAGAGGTTAAATTAGGGGATTACAAAGAATTAGAAGTTCCAAAACAAGATGTTGAAGTTTCAGACGAAGATGTAGATGCACGCCTGAAATCTGAACAAGAATCTCAAGCAGAACTAGTTATCAAAGAAGACGAAGCTGCTGAAAATGGCGATACGACAGTAATTGATTTCGAAGGTTTCGTTGGAGAAGAAGCATTTGAAGGCGGAAAAGGAGAAAACTATTCTCTTGAATTAGGTTCTGGTTCATTCATTCCTGGTTTTGAGGAACAACTGGTTGGTCACAAAGCAGGGGAAAGCTTAGATGTTACTGTTACTTTCCCAGAAGACTATCAAGCTGAAGATTTAGCTGGTAAAGAAGCAGTCTTCAAAGTAACGATTCACGAAGTAAAAGCGAAAGAATTACCAGAACTAGATGATGATTTTGCTAAAGATGTCGATGAAGAAGTTAATTCTTTGGATGAATTAAAAACAAAATATCGCGATGAATTAACAAAGCAAAAAGAAGAAGCTGCAAAAGAAGCAAAAGATGAGGCTGCCATCAAGCAAGCTGTTGAAAATGCTGAAATCGTTGAACTTCCACACGTAATGGTTCATGATGAAGTTCATCGTTCAATGGATGAATTCCTAAATAATATGCAACGTCAAGGAATCTCACCAGAAATGTACTACCAATTAACAGGTTCTACTGAAGAAGATCTTCACACCCAATTTGAAGGTGAGGCAGAAGGTCGAGTAAAAACAAACTTAGTAATGGAAGCTATTGTTGAAGCGGAAAAAATTGAAGCTTCAGAAGAAGATATTGCTAAAGAAATTAAAGACTTGGCTGAAATGTACCAAATGCCGGAAGAACAAATTCGTCGTGTGTTAACAGAAGACATGTTGGAACACGATATCAAAATGAAAAAAGCTGTTGAACTAGTGACTGGAACGGCTGTTGAGAAATAGATAATTTTTAGTATGTGGTACATATTTTGTATCACATACTTTTTTTCTTTTATAAAGAGGGATACATTTCAGATTAAAAAAGTCAATAACTTAGTTTCCCACTTTTTTTATGATTGATTATAACGAATAACTTCAAAATAAGCCCCAAATTTGGTAAAATTGAATTATTAATGAAATGGGATTATTTCTCATTTTAATTATAAAAATAGATTTGTGCTTTAATACACGAGGGAGGACGAAATGAAGAAAAAATTTCTGGGATTATGTTTTTTATCAGTTCTATGTTTAAGCTATACAACATCAGTGTTAGCTGATGAAAATCAAGTAATAGGCAGTGAACAAACGGTCGAAAGCTCTTCGACAGTTAGTTCAGTCGATAAAACTTCACAAGAAGTAACTCAGTCAACTGAAAACGTTGAAAATGAACAAACCACTGAGAGTACTGGATCAGAAGAGGAGACAGCAGTACCTGAGACACAAGTAGAAACAGCTGAAGGCACGATGTCATTACCGAGAGGGCGTTCAGATTTATACCCATCAATTCAATTGTTCGCATCATTGCCATCAGTGTCTGCGACGAATACAAATACACCAAGTAAAAGCTTTATTGATATTTCATCTCATAATGGCAATATTTCTGTAGCAAATTTTCAAAAAATGAAAAGCTATGGGGTTACTGGGGTGGTTGTCAAATTGACAGAAGCAACAAGCTATACCAATCCGTATGCCCAATCGCAAATTAACAATGCGATGGCTGCTGGAATGAAGGTTTCTGCATATCACTATAGTTGGTTTACTAGTGACGCACAAGCTACTGCAGAAGCAAATTATTTTGCTGCAGCTGCAAAAAGATTTGGTTTGAGCAGTGGCGCTGTCATGGTGAATGATATTGAAGAACCTCAAATTCTAGGCAAAGGGAATCATACAAATAATTCTAGAGCCTTTGAGAATCGCTTAAAAGCTCTTGGTTACGGAAATGTCCGTCATTACATTGGATTGAACTGGCTGACTACCGGCCGTATAAATGCTGCGACTATTGGAAATAAGAATATTTGGGTAGCTGCATATCCATACAATCTCTCAACTACGAATTTCTATACTCAATATGGTGCTTGGCAATGGTCTTCACAATTATCATTCCCTGGCATCAACGGAAACTTTGATATTAATGCGGATTATACATCAACATTTAGTAATCCTACACCAACACCACCAGCAAACAGTGTGCAAATGTATCGCTTGTATAATCCGAACAGTGGGGAACATTTTTATACACAGAATGTTGCCGAGAAAAATAATTTAGTTTCTAAAGGTTGGAGATATGAAGGAATCGGTTGGAATGGTCCAACGTCAGGTAATCCAGTTTATCGTTTATATAATCCAAATGCAGGAGATCATCACTATACATTACATGCCTACGAAAAGGATAATTTAGTTAAAAAGGGTTGGCGTTATGAGGGTATTTCTTGGTACTCTGGTGGACCAAACGCTTTGCATCGTCTTTATAATCCTAATGCAAAATCGGGCTCACATCACTATACGTTGAACACAAATGAAAAGAATAATTTAGTTAAGCATGGCTGGAAATATGAAGGCTTGGCCTGGTACGCTAAATAATTTGAAAGCTCTCGATTTTTCGAGAGCTTTTTATTATGAATTCCTTTTTATTTGCTCTTGGTTTCTTTGTCTTTTTAATGCTTTATGTTATTATAGATAAAGACTGCAATCGTGGAAACACTTGTAGAGAAAGAAGCAAGAGGTGACAGCCATGTATGAGAGCACAGGCGCAGGTGAAACAGTCCGCTGTTCATTTTGCGGAAAGACCCAAGAAGAAGTGAAAAAAGTTGTTGCGGGTCCGGGAGTTTACATTTGTAATGAGTGTATCGACCTTTGTAAAGAGATTATAGATGAAGAATTCCATGAAGAAGCTATTCGTGAGTTTATTGATGTGCCAAAACCAAAGGAACTATTGGATGTTTTAAATCAATACGTCATTGGTCAGGATCGTGCGAAAAAAGCATTATCGGTTGCAGTGTACAATCACTACAAACGAGTGAATACTGAAAATGATGGACTTGATGAAGTTGAATTACAGAAGAGTAATATTTGCTTGATTGGACCAACTGGATCAGGAAAAACATTTTTAGCACAAACTTTGGCTAGAACGTTGAATGTACCGTTCGCAATCGCAGATGCAACTAGTTTAACTGAGGCAGGATATGTTGGAGAAGATGTTGAAAATATTTTGTTGAAGCTTTTACAATCAGCCGATTACAATGTTGAACGTGCGGAAAAAGGAATCATCTATATCGATGAAATTGACAAGATTACTCGTAAAAGTGAGAATGTTTCAATTACTCGTGATGTTTCAGGTGAAGGTGTTCAGCAAGCATTGCTAAAAATTCTTGAAGGCACTGTTGCTAGCGTACCGCCGCAGGGAGGGCGTAAGCATCCGCATCAGGAGTTCATTCAAATTGACACAACAAATATTTTGTTTATTGTCGGGGGAGCGTTCGATGGAATCGAAACAATCGTTAAAAATCGTTTAGGTGAAAAAACGATTGGATTCGGCAAAAACAATAAAAAAGTCAATGAAGATGAGAGTATCATGCAGCAGATTATTCCGGAAGATTTATTGAAATTTGGTTTGATTCCTGAATTTATCGGTCGTTTGCCAGTTACTACTGCATTAGAAAAATTAACGACAGAAGATTTGGTACGAATTTTGACAGAACCTAAAAATGCGTTAGTTAAACAGTATCAAAAGTTACTTTCTTATGATGATACTGATTTGGCATTCGATGCAGATGCATTAAATGCAATTGCGGACAAAGCGATTGCACGTAATACAGGAGCTCGTGGATTAAGATCAATTATTGAGGATGTTATGATGGATGTTATGTTTGATATTCCTTCTGACGAGTCAATTGAAAAAGTGATCGTAACGAAGGATTCTGTTGAAGGCTCTGGAAAGCCAATTATTGAGTATCATAACAACAAGAAAAAAGCAGGTTAGTAAGTGAGGGTTCGCAAAGTAATTTGTGAACCCTTTTTGAAAGGCGTGAAAGAATGAAAGTGCATAATGCAGAGATCGTGATCAGTGCGGTTTCACCTAAACAGTATCCTGAGACGGATTTACCAGAGATTGCTTTGGCAGGGCGCTCAAATGTTGGCAAATCATCGTTCATCAATACATTGATTGATCGTAAAAATTTGGCGCGTACTTCTGGAAAACCGGGAAAGACCCAAACGTTGAATTTTTACTTGATTGAGAATTCATTGCATTTTGTTGATGTGCCTGGATATGGTTATGCGAAAGTTTCCAAGACTGAACGAGCAAAATGGGGCGAAATGATTGAGACTTACATTACTAGCCGAAAGCAATTAAGAGCGGTGGTGTCGTTAGTTGACGTGCGCCATGACCCTAGTAAAGAAGATATTCAAATGTATGAATTTTTGAAGTATTATGGAATTCCTGTGATTGTCGTTGCCACTAAGGCAGATAAAATACCTCGTGGAAAATGGAATAAACATACAAGTGCCATTAAGAAAAAGTTGGATTTTGATCCAAATGATACGTTCATTCTTTTCTCTTCTGAGACAAAAAAAGGAAAAGAAGAAGCATGGCAGGCAATTGAGACAGCAATCGAAAAGGATCAGGTCTAAACCTGATCCTTTTTTTTGTCATTTTGTTCAGTTTTTGGTTTTAAGAACTTTTGAATGTCTTCGTCTTTTTGCACGTTTTTTTCAGGATCAACGACAAATGATTCAAATAATTTGTCTAAATCATCGGTTTTTTCAAATTTTAACCCCATTTGAACACCTCCATTTTAGTTTTAACACAATTTATTATAGTATACAATTTTTTTTGACTTAGTAATCAATTTCATAGGGTTTTTTAAATCTTTAAGATATAATTATAGTAGAACAATGAGAAAGGGGAAGGCAATGGGGAATAATCAGAAAATATACAGTGTCAGTCAGCTTTTCGATTTAAAGCAAGCCGATATTCAGTTGAAAACCAGAGACTGGTTAATCATGAGTCGTCTATTGCTGGAACCAGACAGGATGTTGATCAACGGAAAAGAGCAGATATTTGATTCTAGTTATTTAGAACAGATAATAGATGAATTTGGTATGAAAGAGGATTATTGGATTCAATTAAAGAATGAAGAAGAGGAAATGACTGTTCACTTACTAGGGGATACAATCTTTGAAAAAAGTATTCTCAAAGAGAAAAATTTTTATTATTGGGAGACCGTTTACTTAGATTACTTAAAATCACGATTGATCGAACATGGTTTTTTTGCATACATTCGTTCCTATGAAGAATATTTATATCATAATACAAGCGAGTTATCTAAGCGTCGTTCTTTTGAAGTGGCGGAGGAAACAAGTGCATTACCAAAAATGAGAGGGCTTAATGGTGATGTTATAGTAGATTGCAATGCCTTTCCTGGCTATGATGTATTTTATAAAGGTGTCTGTTTGACTGCTTGCTGGTGGTTATTCTTAGGAGCTCCTTATAAAAAACTTTTTGCTAAGCAGCTATTGTTAGAGATTCAGCAAGTAGAAGAAGTTGCTGAACTTGGCTCTGGTGTATTTTTCGAGCTGTATAAGGATCCTTTTCAATGGAAGGAAGAGGCGAACTTACGATTTCAGCAGCTATTTAGAGACCAGTTAGGAATCTCTCAATTATCTTATACAAATGGCGTGGGATTGTTGAAGCAGCCTTATATTGAGTTTGCCTTTGAGGATACGGTCATCCAAACGGTTCAATATCAAAATGATCAATTTCAGCCCACCAAAAAAAGCGATGCCTCATATTTCGTAACGCGCACGTACAATTTTTTGACGAATCAATATCGAGTCAATCGGATGAAGGGCGGATTAAACGCCTTAGCTTATTTTCCTTGGATTGATGATGATAGTGAGCGGATGATGAATTATCACATTTTGTATCCGGAGCTAACCTTAGATAAAGGACTGGCAGCGTTTGAGTACTATATTCGAGATTCAATTGAATTTGAGATTCAAGATATGCGCTATAAAGAATATACAGCTGTTTTACAATTGTTTATTCCAAAAAAGGCATTCTTAGATTTTCCTTTAGAAGAATTAAAGTCGGCATTAAAAGATATAACGATTCACCAAGTTAGCCGCAAAAATGATTCACTCACTTTTTCTTTGGAGAAGGAAGCAAAACACTTGATTGTTTCGTTTATAGATCAAAAAAAGGTGTCTTCGAAGAATCAATTAGATATACTTGAAATTTAAAAAGCTGGGTTATTTCGTTTTTAGAGTAAGTATTAGGGTCACTGTTGAGCATATTAAGGTCCAAAAGATTGATGCAGTGGTATACTATCTTAAAATTATTTGTTTAATATATTAAAAGGAGAGGTTTGCTATGGATCAAAGATATATCAAGATTATGGGTAGTTGTTTACTGATCGTTGGAATGATTTTTGCGTTGCCGCTTACGTCGCTAGAGATTCCTTTATCAATTGCAGTTTTCTTTATTGGTATGATCCTATTTGCGATTAAACCTAAGCCTCAGCCAGCCCGTGCTCGCAGAAAAGATCGATGGATGTAAATAAAAGTCCCGCTCTCTATTTGAGAGCGGGACTTTTATGACTATTTTACGACAGGTTTTTTAACTAAACCGTAGATGACGCCAGAAACGATTGCGCCAATAGCGATGAACAAAAGATATAGCAGAGGGTGACTCAATAATAGAACAACAAAGACTCCACCGTGAGGAGCAAGCAGTTTGATGCCTACAGCCCCGACTAAACCACCAGCAAGAGCTGAACCAACAACAAAACTCGGAATAACACGAATTGGGTCGGCTGCGGCAAAAGGAATTGCACCTTCTGTCACGAAGGAAAGCCCCATAACGATGTTAGTCAAACCAGCATCAACTTGACTCTTTTCAAATTTATTTTTGAATAAACGAGTAGCGACAAAAATGGCTAATGGTGGAACCATTCCTCCAGCCATGACTGCAGCCATGACGATTGATCCGCCTTGGGCAACACTTGAGGCTAAAGTTGCAGTACCGAAAACATAAGCTGCTTTATTGATTGGGCCTCCTAAGTCAATTGCCATCATTCCGCCAAGCAAAGCACCTAACAAAATAGCGTTTGATCCGCTAAGCCCGGTTAAGAAACCATTTAAGCCATCATTGATTGCTTTCATAGGAACATTGACTAAAAGCATCAAGAAACCTGTAATCATCAATCCAAAGAATGGATAGAAGAGAATAGCTTTGATTCCTTCAAGTGATTTAGGCAAGTTTTTAAACAGTTTTTTAAGGAAAATGATCACATAGCCAGCAAGGAAACCACCGATCAATGCTCCTAAGAAGCCAGCGCCGCCAGCGTTAGCTAATGCACCAGCAGCAAATCCGGCAATCAGACCAGGACGATCAGCGATACTTGAAGCAATAAAACCGGCAAGAACAGGCAACATAAAGCCAAAGGCAGCACCGCCAATTTGATTAAACCAGCTGGCGATTTGGTTGTAGTTTCCTAAGTTAGCCAACTCTGATTGAGGTACACCCATGAACTGGTCGATCATAAATGATAATGCGATCATGATTCCACCACCGATAACGAATGGAAGCATATGAGAAACACCGTTCATCAAATCTTTATAAATGCGCTGACCTAAGGTTCCGTTATCACTTTTTTCTTCATTTGCAGAGGTATCTTCACTATTACCGTGATAAACAGGAGCGTCACCGCTTAAAGCAAGATTAATTAATTCTTCTGGCTTACGAATGCCATCGCTAACCGGACGATTAACTAATTCTTTTCCATTAAATCGATTCATTTCAACCTTTTTATCAGCGGCTACAATAACACCATCCGCTCGTGCAATATCTTCATCTGTTAGCCGATGTTTGATTCCTTCAGAACCATTTGTTTCGACTTTAATGTCCACACCCATTTCTTTGGCCTTTTTCTTTAAAGCATCTTCTGCCATATAGGTATGTGCAATTCCTGTAGGACAAGCTGTTACAGCTACAATATAGCGGCGATTAGTGTCTTTTATTTTTTCCTCGGCTTGAGCTTCTGCTTTTTCTTCCGCTTCTTTGGCCTTTTCAGCTGCATCAAACGTTGCTTGAACTTGATCTGGAGTTTCCGCAGCTTTTAATTTTGCAACAAAGTCAGGATCGATCAAAAGTCTTGATAAAGCAGCTAAGGCTTGAAGATGTGTGTCATTTGCACCTTCAGGAGCAGCAATCATAAAGAATAGATAAGTAGGTTGACCGTCTAATGATTCATAATCTACTCCATTTTTACTTTTAGCGAATAGAACGGTAGCTTCTTTAACGGCACTGTTTTTAGCGTGGGGCATTGCGATCCCGTCACCTAAACCAGTTGAGGTTTGCGCTTCACGTTTTAAGATACCTTCTTTATAAGTATCGATAGTTGAAATGCGGCCAGCATCATACATTTTTTGAACCATCTCATCGATTGCGGCTTTTTTTGTCGTAGCCTGCAAATCCATGATCATGGCATCTTTGATCAATAAATCTTTAATATCCATCATAATTCCTCCAAATTCTAAATTAATTCCTACTTTTCAGCAGAAGAGAAGACCATAATTATTTTACTTTTGTGATCTTAACTTCTGGCAGTAATTCTTGAATAAAATCTGCTGTTGCTAAATCATCTGAAAAAGTCGTTGCACTCCCGCAGGCCACACCCCATTTGAATGCTTCTACAGGATCCTGCGTCTTTGTAAAGCTGCCGACAAAGCCCGCGATCATTGAATCTCCTGCTCCGACTGAGTTTTTAACTTGGTGCTTTAAGACGTTTGAGCGATATACTCCTTCTTGGGTAAATAGTAATGCACCGTCACCTGCCATAGATACTAATGCATGTTGTGCCCCTTCATCTAATAAACGTTGACCAAATGGATAAATGTCTTCAATCGAGTTGAAAGTTGTCTGGTACAAATCAGCTAGTTCATGATTATTAGGTTTAACTAATAAGGGGCCTTTCTCCAATGCATCCATTAAGTCAGCTCCTGTAGTATCGATGACAAATGATGCGCCTTGAGCTTTGATGATCTCAATTAATTCTTGGTAAAAGCCAGTTGGAACGCTGGCAGGCTTGCTGCCGGATAAGACAACGATATCGTCCGTTGCTAAATGACCTAGAGCCTCTTTCAATGTATCCATTTCGTTAGCTGTAACTATAGGACCTTGGCCGTTGATTTCAGTCTCTTCACTAGCTTTCAATTTGATATTGATTCGTGTGTCATCCTCAACAGAAGTAAAATTCGTTTTTATATCTTCACGTTCCAGCCAATTATTAATGAAGCTTCCGGTAAAACCACCGAGGAAACCTAGAGCAGTTGAATCAGTATTGATTCGCTTTAAAATCCGAGAGACATTAATTCCTTTTCCGCCAGGCAATTTTAAATCGCCCTTCATTCGATTGACATCGCCAATTGTTAGTTGATCGATCTGAACAATATAATCGATCGATGGGTTTAGTGTAACTGTATAAATCATACAGAAACCTCCTTCAGGGTAGTTTGTTCTGTGATTTGATCATGAATAACCAAAGGACAGGTATCTGTGAGGATTGAAGCAGCTGATAGCGAAGCGACACTGACAAAGCTAGTCTGATTAAACTTACTGTGATCCACAAGTACAAAAGCTTGTTCAGATTGTTGAATAGCTGCTCTTTTTAAAATAGCTTCTTCTGGGTCAGGAGTAGAATAGCCGCTGTCTATGTGTACGCCATTCATTCCCATAAAGGCTTTATTAAAACGATATTGTTTTAACTGTTCCAAAGCTTGCGAACCGACAACTGCATCAGTAGTCAGTTTTATACGACCACCTAATACGATTGTGGCAATCTGCGCTTCTACTAGGTGAGCGGCAAGGCCAACAGAATTGGTTACTATTGTAACTGCGCGATTTTTCAAAAAGGGAATCATCTCAGAAGTTGTTGTACCCGCATCTAAATAAATTACATCGCCATCATTGATATAATCGGACGCATATTTTGCAATTAATTTCTTTTGTTGAACGTTTTTGGATGATTTTTCAAACATTGCAAGCTCTTGCTCTAAATGTTGAGGGCGTTTAGCACCACCATGAACACGTTCCAATATTCCTAAATCTTCTAACTCCTGCAAATCTCTGCGAACTGTTGATTCCGAGGAGTCTAACCATTGAATTAAATCTTGAGACTTTACTAAGCCGTCACGTTCCAACCAGTCGATAATTTTTCTATGTCGTTCTTCTGTAAGCATTTTCAATCCTCCTTCATCTGAAATAATACCACAAGTTTGTCACCCGTTCAATCAAAAACATTCATAAACAGTCAAAAACATTTATAAATTAAAAAATGATTCGTCTTATTATGAAGGTTCTCTCATTTTATGTATGATAAACATAGAGGTGAAGGTAATGAAAAAACAAACAATTTTACAGGGATTCGAATGGTATCTACCTGCTGACAGGAATCATTGGAAAACATTAGCAGAAAAAGCGGAAGAATTACATCAGTTTGGACTGAATGCTATTTGGATGCCGCCAGCCTACAAAGGTTCAGAAGGTGTGAATGATGTAGGTTACGGAACTTATGATCTTTACGATCTTGGTGAATTCGATCAAAAAGGGAGTTTGGCCACGAAGTATGGAACAAAAGAGGAGTACTTAGCCAGTATTGCTGCATTGAAAAACGCTGGCTTAAAGATTTATGCGGATATTGTTTTTGATCATTTTATGGGAGCTGACGAAACAGAGGTTGTTTCAGCGGTGTCCTACCAATTTGATGATCGTACTAAACCGAGTTCAGGTGAAGAGGAAATCGAAGCTTGGACAAAGTTTACTTTTCCTGGTCGAAAGGGAAAATATAACGATTATCAATGGAATTGGAAAAATTTCTCTGGGGTTGACTACGACGCTCGCGAAAAGGATCATGCGATTTTTAACTTTGCTGACAAAGGATGGGAGCCGAAGGTTGATGATGAAAATGGAAACTTTGACTATTTAATGGGCTGTAATCTGGATATGGAGAACCCTGAAACAATTGAACAATTAGACAAATGGGGAAGATGGTATCAAGAATTGACGGATGTTGACGGATATCGCTTGGATGCGGTGAAGCACATACGATTTGATTTGTTTGTAGATTGGTTGCTTCATCGTCGTGAGGAAAAAGGCGAAGAACTTTTTGTTGTCGGTGAGTATTGGACCGATGAGCTGCAAAAGCTGCAGGAATATTTGGATTCATCAGGTAATTTGATTTCGCTCTTTGATGTGCCTTTGCATTTTAATCTATTCCAAGCAGCTTCGACAATGGGAAACTATGATATGCGAGAGATTTTTTCTGGTACCTTGATTGAAACTCGCCCTGATTGGGCTGTAACCTTTGTCGATAATCATGATACACAACATGGACAAAGTTTAGAGTCATGGATAGAAGGCTGGTTTAAATTGCATGCATATAGTCTAATCTTATTGAGAAATGAGGGAACACCAGTTGTTTTCTGGGGAGACCTCTATGGGACAGAAAATGCTGAAGCAGTCGGAGACGGGCTGCTTGCTCTGATCAAATTACGAGAAGAGCTAAACTTTGGCAGTCAAGCAGATTATTTTGACGATTCAGATGTGATCGGCTGGACATTGACTGGCGATTTTGACGATGATGAGTCTGGAGCAGCGATCATTATGACCAATGCTAAAGGCGGAACGAAAGAAATGACTGTAAGCGCGGTTCATGAGGGAGAGACGTTTATTGACATACTTGGAAATAATGAAGCAAAAATAATTTTGGATGAAAATGGTCAAGGTGTATTTCCGGTGAATGATGGACAAGTATCGGTCTACATAAATGAAAAATTAGTGGAAAGAATACGTAATTGACCTAAAAGTCTTTTTGAAAAAAACTTAACAAAATGAAAGCAAACGATCAAATGACTATCAATTGCGATGGTCATTTGATCGTTTTACTTTCTACTTATTCTTTTGTATCTTTTTTTTTCTTTAATCAATTAAGGTCTTCTTTAGTATATTTTTATCAGTCTTTTATTGCTTTGTCTTGTTTTTTTGCGATTGCAGCATCAGAACGTTCACGAATCTGTACCTTGATTTTTTGTGTGTAGCCTTCATCTGTCAAAATCATTAGTAGATCACCGACCTTCATTATTGTGTCTCCATGAGTCAGTATCTCTGCAGATCCACGTCGAATTGAAATTAGCAGCATCTCTTTCGGCCAATTGAAATCCCGAACCATTGTGCCGTCCAACGTACTTTCTGCTGTAACAGGAAATTCGATGATGGTCTTATTTCCTGTTATATTGGGAATATGTCCCTTGAGCAAGCGTTCCAGTAATGATTCATATATGGGATTTCCGCCTAACAAATCGTTAATGACATATGCTGTTAAAGAACAAACTGCTAGCGGCATTAAATGAGTAATATTACCGACCATTTCAGTTACTAAAATAATGGCAGTCAAAGGCGCTTTTCCAATAGCCGTGAAATAACCAGCCATCGCAAAAATCGCAAAATCCCGAATCAATACAGAATCTAAACCAAACCATTGATGTAAAATGGTTCCATAAATTCCACCGATCAATGCACCTAAAGTTAGAATTGGCAAAAAGATTCCACCTGGAAGATTTGCACCATAAGATACCATCGAAAAGACAAAGCGTAAGATAAATAAAAAAATCAATACTGTTAAGGGAAAGCTATTTTCACCAATGGCCAAAACGATTTGGTTTCCCCCGCCCAAATAAAACGGGAAAAAGAAAGCAATTGGGATAATCAAAAGAAATGGAATAATCCCATAAAGATGGTCTGGTAAATGAGTTTTTTTATAAATTATCGGTAGTGACAGAAGAACAATCTGATATATATAACCTAGAAAGCCCAAAATAATTCCTAGCAAAACGAGTAAACCATAATATTTCAAGGGTAGCGAAGGAACATTTGCAATAAATAAAACAGGCTTTAGTCCAAAAAAATTTAATGAAACCAAGTTAGCAGTTAGTGCCGAGGTTAGAGAAGTCAGCCAAATTAAAGGAGAAAAATGATGATGTACTTCTTCGATTACAAATAGCAAACCAGCAATTGGCGCATTGAAGGCTGCGCCTAGTCCAGCCGCTGCACCGCTAGAAATGAAAATTTTCTTTTCAGAGGTAGAGGCACTAGTATATTCACTGAAGCCTTGTCCCACCATCGCTCCTAATTGAATAGATGGCCCTTCTCGACCTAGAAATAATCCTGAACCGACTGACATTATCCCACCGATGAACTTTTTCCAAAGAATGGAGAACCAATTGAGCCTGATTTCGCCTTGTAAGGCCCCTTCAACCTGCGGTATTCCACTGCCTTTAATATCTGGCTCTGATTTGATTAATGCCCCAACGACAAAAGCCGTTGTCAACATTATCAAGCCCCATGGTATTAACCAAAAAGGATTCTCTCGGAACCATAAATAAAGGGTTACTATATGTTCTGACATTTCTTCAATCAGTAAACGGAAGAGGCTGACGATAATACCCGCAATCGCTCCGATTAAGACACCTTTCAAAATAAAAATAACTTTCGTGCCATCTAGACGTTTGATTTCGTGTTCGTTTTTCATGTTTTCCCTCCATACCATTATTAAATTTAGCGCGAATTTGCGAGAAAAACAAGGTTGAATCCATGAATTCGTTTTTTTAAAATGTTGCTAGTGTCGCGAAAGTTTCTGAGATGCTATAATAAAAAAGATTGAATAAAGAAAGGACGTTTTGCATGCCAAACAAACAGGAGTTGTTAGCAGGACTAAACCCTAAGCAAAAAGAAGCAGTGCTCCATACCGAAGGCCCATTATTGATTATGGCGGGAGCAGGAAGTGGAAAGACACGAGTTTTAACACACCGTATTGCTTATTTAATAGAAGAAAAAAATGTGAATCCATGGAATATATTAGCGATCACTTTTACAAATAAAGCAGCACGTGAAATGAAAGAACGAGTCAATGCGATTCTAGGTCAAGGAGGCGAGAGTGTATGGGTCTCGACCTTTCACTCAATGTGTGTGCGAATTTTGCGTCGTGATGTAGATGCGATTGGCTATGACCGGAATTTTACGATTTTAGACGGTTCCGATCAACTAACATTGATGAAACGAATTTTAAAGGATTTAAATATTGACCCCAAAAAATATGATCCACGTTCGATTTTAGGATCAATCAGCAACGCAAAAAATGAACTGCTGACGCCCGAAACATATGCTGAACGACAAGGCTCCTTCTTTGAAGAAATAGTAGCGCATTGCTATGATGCCTATCAAAAAGCTTTACGGAACAATCAGAGTATGGACTTTGATGATTTGATCATGAATACGATTCGCTTGTTCGAAGAAAATGAGGAAGTATTGACCTATTATCAAAATAAGTTTCATTACTTGCACGTAGATGAATATCAAGATACGAACCATGCTCAATATACTTTGGTAAATATGTTGGCAGCACGGTTTCGTAATTTATGTGTCGTTGGAGATGCTGATCAAAGTATTTATGGTTGGCGTGGTGCCGATATGCAGAATATTTTAGATTTTGAAAAAGATTATAATGATGCAACAGTCATTTTATTAGAACAAAACTATCGCTCAACGAAAAGTATTTTGGATGCGGCAAATCAGGTAATTAAAAATAACAGCAATCGGCGAGATAAAAATCTATGGACAGATAATCAAGCGGGTGAACAAATCACCTATTATCGTGCTGATAGTGAACGAGATGAAGCGCAGTTTATCGTCAGCAAGATCAAAGAGAAAATTCAAAGTGATAATCGCAGCTATAATGATTTTGCTGTACTGTATCGAACTAATGCCCAATCACGTGTAATAGAAGATACATTGGTAAAATCAAACGTTCCTTATACGATGGTAGGAGGTCATAAATTCTACGACCGTAAGGAAATCAAAGATATTATTGCCTATTTGAATATCATCAATAATCCAAGAGATGGTGTTAGTTTTGAGCGGATAATCAATACTCCAAAACGTGGAATTGGTGCCGCTTCTGTTGAAAAACTAAGGAACTTTGCTGCATTACATGATTGGTCGATGGTAGAAGCCGCTCAAAATATCGATTTGGCGAATATTTCTGGTAAAGCAGGTCGCATGATCGGTGAGTTCGGAATAATGATCGCTCAGTTCCAGGAGATGGTTGCATATCTGCCGATTACTGATTTAGTTGATCAAGTATTAGAGCGAACGGGCTACTTAGATGAATTGAAAAATCAACGAACGTTAGAAGCAGAATCTCGTTTGGAAAATTTAGAGGAGTTTCGAACAGTTACGCAAGAATTCGATAAGCGCAATGAGGCGCAAGATGAAGCAGATGTACCAGAAGAAAAGTTGTCAATATTTTTAAATGACTTGGCCTTAGTATCCGATCTAGATGATTATCAAGAAGAAAGTGCACAAGTGACTTTGATGACTCTGCATGCTGCAAAGGGACTAGAATTTCCAATTGTTTTCCTAATTGGTATGGAAGAAAAAATTTTCCCACTTTCACGTTCACTAATGGAAGAGTCAGAATTGGAAGAAGAGCGTCGCTTAGCATATGTTGGGATTACTCGTGCCGAGGAAAACTTGTATTTGACGAATGCATTTTCTCGAACGCTTTATGGGAAAACACAATACAACCAGCCTTCTCGCTTTGTAGCTGAAATCGATGACAGTTTGCTGAATCCTGTTGGGATCCAGCCACAACCAAAAGCGGCTGCTTTTAATAATCCATTTAATAATAACTCGATGAAACCAAAATATCAGCATGCTACTCGTGAACCATTGATGAACAAAACGGCTTCTGGCGGTGAAAATGAAAGCTGGAATCCCGGTGACAAAGTTCAACATAAGAAATGGGGAGTTGGGACAGTCGTGAAAGTCAGCGGCAGTGCCAAGGATGTCGAATTGGATATTGCATTTCCACAACAAGGTGTTAAACGATTACTCGCAGCTTTTGCTCCAATCGAAAAAATCTAAAGCTGTGTATACAAAATAATTAGGAGGGATTTTCTTGGAACCAATGACCTTTCAAACAGCGGAAAAACGTTCTGCAGAACTCCGCGAAGAACTGAATCAATATGCCTATGAATATTATGTGCAAGATCAACCCTCAGTGGAAGATTTTGTTTACGATAAAAAGTATCAAGAATTAGTTGAAATTGAGACGGAATACCCTGATCTAATCACGCCTGAATCGCCCACTCAAAGAGTAGGAGGGAAGGTATTAGAAGGTTTTGAAAAAGTTGTGCACGATATTCCTTTATATAGTTTGAACGATGTTTTCAGCAAAGAGGAACTAATTGCTTTTGATGAACGAGTAAAAAAAGCTTTAGGGTATTCTGTTTCGTATTGCTGCGAATTAAAAATCGACGGGTTATCAATCTCTTTAAAATATGAAGACGGACTTTTCATACAAGGAGCGACTCGGGGTGATGGAACAGTTGGCGAGAATATTACAGAGAATTTAAAAACAGTCAAATCAATTCCCTTGCGGTTAAAGGAACCATTGTCAATTGAAGTTCGTGGTGAGTGTTATATGCCAAAGGCCTCCTTTGTCAAATTGAATCAACAACGAGAGGAAGAAGGCAAAGAAGTTTTTGCCAATCCTCGAAATGCGGCAGCTGGAAGTTTACGACAATTGGACACTCGTGTTGCTGCGCAACGGAACTTGAGTACTTTTTTATATACGTTGGCTGATTTTGGTCCGCTGGAATCAACAACCCAAGATCATGCTTTAAATGAAATGTCTCGTCTAGGCTTCCGGACCAACCCTGAACATCGTGTATGCGATACGATCGATGAAGTTTGGGAATACATTGAACACTTCCACGAAATGAGAGATCAGCTTGACTATGAGATTGACGGTATTGTAATTAAAGTGAATGAGTTTAAATTGCAGGATGATTTAGGTTTTACCGTGAAGGCACCGCGCTGGGCAACAGCTTACAAATTTCCTCCGGAGGAAGCTCAAACAACTTTATTAGATATTGATTGGACAATCGGCCGTACCGGGGTATTGACACCAACTGCAATCATGGAACCAGTTCGTTTAGCTGGTACAACAGTTGGGCGAGCAAGTCTTCACAATAGTGACTATATTGAGAAAAAAGATATCCGCCTGAAGGATACGATATTAGTATATAAAGCAGGAGATATTATTCCAGAAGTCGCACAAGTAATTCTAGAAAAACGTCCAGCAGATAGTCAACCATACCCGATCCCTACACACTGCCCAATCTGCGACAGTGAATTGGTTCATTTGGATGAAGAAGTCGCGTTACGTTGTATCAACCCAAAGTGTCCTGCGCAAATTAAAGAAGGTCTTAGTCATTTTGTTTCTCGTAATGCAATGAACATTGAAGGGTTAGGACCACGTGTATTAGCTCAGATGTTTGATAAAGGGTTAGTTTCAGATGTGGCTGATCTTTATGCGTTAGATAAAGATCAATTATTGACTTTGGATAAGATAAAAGACAAATCAGCCGAAAATATTTTACAAGCAATTGATGCCAGTCGTGATAATTCGGTTGAACGACTGATTTTTGGATTAGGTATTAGACATGTCGGGGCGAAAGCTGCAGGGATTTTAGCAGAGCATTTTGGCAGTCTGGAAGCGATGAGTAAGGGGACTAAAGAGGAAATTGTTGATCTAAATACTATTGGAGAAACGATTGCTGACAGTGTCGTGACCTATTTTGAAAATGAAGAAGTACATGAACTGATGCAGGAATTAGCCGAACGAGGAGTAAATCTTGAGTATAAGGGAATTCGTGCGAATCAATTAGCAGAAGTTGTCTCTCCCTTTAAAGATAAAACTGTCGTGCTGACTGGTAAGCTAGTCGATTATACTCGTGAGGAAGCTAAGGAAAAAATCCAAAATCTCGGTGGAAAAGTAACCGGCAGTGTTTCCAAAAAGACGGATATTGTGGTTGCTGGCGAGGAGGCTGGAAGTAAACTGGCTAAAGCACAAAGTTTAGGAGTTGAAGTCTGGGACGAAAAGCAAATGATTCGAGCAATAGAAGAAAGTCATACAGAGTGAGGTATTTTGTCTAGATGACTGTTGACGGTTCTATTAACGAACGAGTATTATAAATAGGCGTCAGGTCTATTAGAATAGGTCCATTTTAAATTTGTTTGAATAGAACAATTTTTCAAAAAATTTCAAGAAAAAAACGTGAATTCTAACAGAGATATGATAAAATGATTGAAAATTGACAAAAGAAAGAGGGATATTATGGCAATCAATGAAGAACAAGTGAAACATGTCGCGAAACTTGCGAAGCTTTCTTTTTCTGATGATGAATTGACCGGGTTTACTGATCAATTAGGCAAAATAATCGACATGGTCGAGCAACTTGGAGAAGTTGATACAGAAGGTGTGCCATTTACTTCCAATGTATTAGAAACAATCAATGTCATGCGTGAGGATGTAGCCGATGAGGGCTGGTCACGCGACGAGTTAATGAAAAACGTTCCGGAAAGCGAAGATGGCTTTATTAAAGTTCCGGCAATCATTGACAATGGAGAGGCTGGTGCATAATGGAAAAGTTATATGATAAATCGATTGAAGAATTACACGGTCTGCTAGTATCAAGAGAAATTACGGCGACGGATTTAACAGCAGCTACTTTTGACCGCATCAAAGAAACTGAAAAAGAAGTTGATGCTTTTATTACTTTAAACGAAGAAAAAGCATTAAAGAGCGCGAAAGCTATCGATGCAAAAGGAATCAATGAAGAAAATGCGTTGGCTGGAATTCCAATCGGGATAAAAGACAACATTGTAACACAAGGAATTTTAACGACGGCAGCATCTAAAATTTTATCGAATTTCGAGCCGATCTATGATGCGACAGTTATGGAAAAAGTCTATAGTTCAGATTTAATTCCAGTAGGTAAGTTAAATATGGACGAATTTGCAATGGGAAGTTCAAGTGAAACTTCCTATTTCAAGAAAACTAAAAATGCTTGGGATCAAACGAAGGTTCCTGGCGGTTCTTCAGGCGGCTCTGCAGCGGCTGTTGCTGCTGGTGAAGTTCCAATTTCTTTAGGTAGCGATACGGGCGGAAGTATTCGCCAGCCTGCAGCATTCAATGGCGTTGTAGGGCTAAAACCAACTTATGGTCGTGTCTCACGCTTTGGTTTAATTGCGTTCGCTTCATCGCTGGACCAAATTGGACCTTTTACTCGTACGGTTAAGGACAATGCATTAGCTTTGAATGCTATCAGCGGCTACGATCCAAAGGATGGTACCTCAGCAGGTGTTTCTGTACCAGATTTTGCGGCTGGTTTAACTGGTGATATCAAAGGCATGAGGATTGCTTTGCCGAAAGAGTTTATGGCTGAAGGAATTGAACCTGGAGTCAAAGCGGCAATTGTTAAAGCGGTCGAAACATTCAAAGCTTTAGGTGCAACAGTTGAAGAAGTCAGCTTGCCGCATTCAAAATATGGTGTTGAAGTGTATTACATTATCGCTTCATCTGAAGCAAGTTCAAACTTACAGCGTTTCGATGGGATTCGCTATGGTTTCCGTTCAGAAGATGTACAAAATCTAGAAGATGTTTATGTAAATACTCGTACAGAAGGATTTGGCGATGAAGTAAAACGTCGGATTATGTTAGGAACGTTTTCACTTTCTGCAGGGTACTACGACGCTTATTTCAAGAAAGCAGGACAAGTTCGTACACTGATTAAACGAGATTTTGATAAAGTTTTTGCTGATTACGATTTGATTATTGGACCAACATCACCAACTGTTGCTTTTGGTATTGGAGAAAATATCGATGATCCTATCACAATGTATTTAAATGATATTTTAACGATTCCTGTAAACTTAGCTGGTTTACCAGGTATGTCTGTTCCTGCAGGATTTTCGGAAGGACTTCCAGTCGGCTTGCAAATCATTGGAAAACATTTTGATGAATCAACCATGTATAAAGCAGCTTATGCTTTTGAACAAGCAACTGATTTCCACAAGCAAAAACCTGTGATTTTAGGGGGGGACAAATAATGAACTTAGAAACTGTCATCGGACTTGAAGTCCATGTGGAGCTGAAAACAAACTCTAAAATCTTTTCACCTGCGCCCGCTCACTTCGGTGCGGAAGCCAATACCAATACAAACATTATCGACTGGGGTTATCCAGGGGTATTGCCAGTTATGAATAAAGCAGCGATTGAATTTGGGATGAAAGCAGCATTGGCCTTGAACTGTGAGGTCTCAAAAAACATGCACTTTGACCGTAAAAATTATTTTTATCCGGATAATCCGAAAGCCTATCAAATTTCACAATTTGATGAACCAATCGGACACGATGGCTGGATCGAAATTGATGTCAATGGTAAAAAGAAAAAAATTCGAATTGAACGTGTTCACTTAGAAGAAGATGCCGGTAAGAACATGCACGGTATCGGCGGCTATTCATATGTCGACTTGAACCGTCAAGGGACCCCATTGATCGAAATCGTATCGGAAGCCGATATGCGTTCCCCTGAAGAAGCCAATGCCTATCTAGAAGCACTGCGTTCAATTATCCAGTTCACAGGTGTTAGTGACGTGAAGATGGAGGAAGGCTCGATGCGTTGTGATGCTAATATCTCTTTGCGCCCTTATGGACAAGAAGAATTTGGGACGAAAACCGAATTGAAAAACTTGAACTCTATCAGTTTCGTTAAAAAAGGTTTGGCCTTTGAAGTTCAACGTCAAACGAAGGTTCTTTTGTCTGGCGGAACGATCCAACAAGAAACCCGTCGTTACGACGAAGGGACAAACAAAACAATCTTGATGCGTGTTAAAGAAGGTTCAAGTGACTACCGTTACTTCCCAGAGCCAGATATCCCTCGTTTTGAAATCGATGAACCATGGATCGAAAAGGTTCGTGAATCACTGCCTGAAATGCCTGCTTCACGCCGCGAACGCTACGTGAATGAGCTTGGGTTACCAGAATATGATGCAATGGTCTTGACTATGAGTCTTGAAATGTCTGACTTCTTTGAAGAAACCTTAAAAGAAGGTGCAGACGCAAAACAAGCATCGAACTGGCTGATGGGTGAAGTATCAGCCTACTTAAACAGTGAGAAATTAGAACTAGCAGAAACTAAATTAACACCTAACAATTTAGCTGGCATGATCAAATTGATCGCTGACGGTACGATCAGTTCTAAGATCGCTAAGAAGGTCTTCCGCGAATTGATCCAAAACGGCGGAGATGCGAAAACGGTCGTTGAAGCGAAAGGATTAGTTCAATTATCTGATCCAGCTCAATTGCTGCCGATGATCAATGAAGTACTTGATAACAATGATCAATCTGTTGAAGATTTCAAAAATGGTAAAGAACGGGCAGTAGGCTTTTTAGTTGGACAAATTATGAAAGCAACTAAAGGGAAAGCGAATCCTGGAGTAGTAAATAAGTTACTTCAAGAGGAATTAGCGAAACGATAAGAATATCGATTCCAATATGAGCTTTCACTCGATTGAAGGAATGACACATAACGTGAAATAAGACTTTTTTTCGTGAGAAAATTAGTACCTTAATATGAACAAGGAGCTCGACCATGAGAAAAGCACGACTGATTTATAATCCAGTATCTGGAAAAGAGATCATGCGTAATAATTTGGCAGATATTTTAGATGCCATTGAAAGAGCAGGTTATGAAGCAAGTGCATTTGCTACGACTCCTGAACCTGATTCAGCAAAAAATGAAGCGACCCGCGCGGCTAAGGCCGGTTTTGATCTAGTTGTTGCCGCTGGCGGGGATGGAACAATCAATGAAGTTGTTAACGGTATCGCTGGGCTAACAGACCGGCCTAAAATGGCGATTATTCCAGCAGGTACGACAAACGATTATGCTCGTGCATTGAAAGTTCCGCGTAATAATGTTAAAGCAGCTGCTGAGGTTATTCAAAAGCAGCAGACTGTCAAAATGGATATCGGAAAAGCAGCAGATACCTATTTTATAAATATTGCTGCTGGCGGATCATTGACCGAATTGACTTACGAGGTACCTTCTGAGTTAAAAAGCATTTTTGGTTACTTGGCTTATCTAGCTAAAGGTGCAGAAATGCTTCCTCGGATAAAGCCGACTAAAATGCGTTTGGTTTATGAAGGCGGCGAGTATGAGGGCAATGCATCAATGTTTTTCTTAGGCCTAACAAATTCCATTGGCGGCTTTGAGACCATTGCTCCTGATGCTAAATTAGATGATGGGAAATTTTCATTGATTGTTGTCAAAACTGCGAATCTTTTTGAAATTGTTCGTTTGATAACGCTAGTATTGAATGGTGGAAAGCATGTCAATGATTCAAAAGTTTTGTATATTAAGACAAGCTTTTTGGATGCTAGCCTACTAGATACAGATAAAAAAATGATGATTAATTTAGATGGTGAATACGGCGGCGATGCACCGATGCGCTTTGAAAATCTGCACCAGCATATTGAATTTTATGCGAATACTGATGAAATCAATGATGATGCTATTTTAGGTCCGGATGATCAAAAACGCGAAGCTGGAATCGAACTTGTTAAGGAATATGAAAAAATTCAAGACGAAGATTCAGAAGAGTAAACATTGGAACGTTTCTGTCACAAGACAGAAACGTTTTTTAGTGGAATGAAGGCAAATGAATTTATCAGTATTGATTCTTACGGAAGTCTTAAGGCTAAAGCCTTTGTGCAGTCTTGCTTTTTCTATTAGAATTCATTAGAATAAGTAAATCAGCCTTGAAGGAGAATGAAATGACCACAGTAGAAAAAAATCAAACTTATACCGTTATGATCGATGATTTATCACATGAAGGATTAGGAGTCGCTCATATTGAGGGGTATCCGCTGTTTATTGAAAATGCTTTGCCAACAGAAGAAGTATCGGTCAAAGCAGTTAAAATCGGAAAGAAATTTGGATATGGAAAAGTGATTGAACGTTTCAATAGAAATCCTGAACGTCAGGAAGTGGCGGATCTAGATCTTTTAAGAAGTGGGATTGCACCTTTAAGCCATATGACCTATGATTATCAATTACGTTTTAAGCAACAGCAAGTTGAAAAGGTCCTGAAAACGATTGCGAAATTGCCGGAATTACCAGTATTACCAACTTTAGGAATGAAAAATCCTATTGAGTATCGAAATAAAGCTCAGATTCCAGTTCAAAAAGTTGATAATCAATTGATGACAGGTTTTTATCGTAAAAATTCGCATAATTTATTACCAATTGAAAATTATTTAATTCAGGATCCTAAAATTGATCAAGCAATCATCGCAGTTAGAGATATCTTGCAGCGATTTAATGTTAAAGCCTACAATGAACGCGAAAACACAGGCTTTATCCGACATATCATAATTCGTCGTGGACATTACAGTCATGAGATGATGGTGATTCTGGTGACTAGAACTGAACGATTCTTTAAAGGAATTGAAATCGCTGAGATAATCAAAGCCGAATTACCAGAAGTAGTCTCGGTAATCCAAAATATCAATCCAGAACAGACTAATGTCATCATGGGTAGAGAAGAAAAAATATTATATGGGAAACCGACCATCAACGATACATTGTTAGGTAAGACCTATCAGATCTCGTCTCAGTCATTTTATCAAGTTAATACTGAGCAGACTGAACGATTGTATCAGACTGCTATCGAATTTGCTGAGTTGAGTAAAGAAGATGTTGTTGTCGATGCTTATTGCGGAATTGGGACGATTGGATTGTCATTTGCAGAAAAAGTTAAGCATGTTTATGGAGTTGAAATAGTACCACAAGCAATTGAGGATGCCAAAGTAAATGCCAAAACAAATAATGTTGAGAATGCCAATTACGAAATCGGAAAAGCAGAAAAAATTATGTCTCGTTGGGCTCGTGAAGGAATTGAACCTAGTGTGATTTTTGTTGATCCGCCAAGAAAAGGGCTGGATGAAAAATTTATTGAAGCTTCTGTTGCTGTAAATCCTAATAAAATCATTTATATTTCATGTAACCCAGCCACATTAGCCAGAGATCTGAGAAGATATGAAGATCTTGGATATCACGCTGTGAAGGTTCAGCCAGTGGATCTGTTTCCGCAAACCTATCATGTTGAATCAGTGACTTTACTGATAAAGGCGGTGTAAGAATGAATCAAAAAGAGAAGATGTTAGAATTAATCAAGAAGAAGCAAAGTGGTGGACGTTCAAAAAAAATGGAGACGCCCAAAAATGATCGTAAGAACATGCGAAAAGGTCCAAAGATTTTTAATAAATAGAATTTAGAGAGGAGCAATCTAATTGAGAAGTATTTGGATGCAACGGCTAACTAAATTTTATCAAAAATATACGTATTCGATGCGCGGACGCTATGGTAGAGCGGATCACATCAATAAGGCGTTACTGATTGTATGGGCAGTGATGATGATTTTTGATCGTTTTCTTCCGTTTTATATCGGTAACATTTTAGCATTGGCAGCTTTTGCACTAGTACTTTATCGTTTTTGTTCGAAGAAGATATATCCGCGAAGTAATGAAAATCAACGATTTATTCAATGGATTGCTCAAGTGAAGAACTTTTTTAAGGGAAAACAGGGGACGTATCGTTATTTCAAATGTCCTGAGTGTAAGCAAAAGATGCGAGCGCCAAAGGGACGAGGAAAGATTAGAGTGACTTGTAAAAATTGTCATACACAATTCGTGAAAAAGGTCTAGTTTTTAAAACTAGGCTTTTTCTGATATTCTTACAATTAGAAGGTGAGAAGATGAAGCTAATTTTAGTACGTCATGGTGAGAGTGAAGCTAATTTTCAGAATTACTGGACTGGATGGCTAGATGTAGATTTAACAGAAAAAGGAATTGAACAGGCTAAAAATGCCGGTAAAAAAATAAAAGCTGCTGGTTTATTATTGGATGTTGCTTATGAGTCTGTTCTGAAGCGTTCAATTAAAACGGCAAAAATTATTTTGCAGGAAGCAGAGGCAAGTTTTGTTCCTGAATATAAAACTTGGCGCTTAAATGAACGACATTACGGTGCTTTAGTTGGAAAAAATAAAGATGTGATTGCACAGGACTTTGGAGCTGATCAAGTTAAAAAATGGCGAAGAAGCTTTGATGAGGTGCCGCCATTAGTAAAAGCGAACCATCTAGATCGTCGGTATGATTTGTTTGATTCCTCATTGATACCTAGAGGGGAAAGCCTGCATATGACCTCGCAGCGTGTTATTCCTCTATGGCAGGATGAGCTGGTACCAAATATGAGGGATGGAAAAACAGTATTAGTTTGTGGTCACGGAAATAGTCTGCGTGCTTTGGTTCAATTTCTTGAGGGGGTTCCAACACAGCAGGTTGATAAAATTGATATTCCTAATGCGACGCCGATGATTTATACATTTAATTCGCAGTTAGAAATTGTTCAAAAAGAGGTTTTATAAAATTATTATGTTTACTTCAGAAAGGTTCAACATGAATTATATTTGGGATTTTGATGGAACATTGTATGATACTTATCCAATTATGCTAAAGGCTTTAATGAAAACATTTAAAGAGTTTGGCATTAAAAAAAATGAAGCAACAGTTTATAGAAAAATAAAAGAAGAGTCGATTCGGCAAATGATTATTGATTGGCAGTTACCTGTGCCGGATTTTGACAACCATTATCATGCACATGAGTTGATAGATAACAAAGCCTCTTATCCTTTTGAAGAGGCCAAGGAGACTCTAAAAAAACTGCAAGAAAAAGACGGACAGCACTTTATTCTAACTCATCAAACAGTAGACTCTACTTGGAATTTGCTAAAAAGAGATGCTCTTGACTCTTTAATCGTAAGTATTATTGGAAGTGATTCAAATTATCCAAGGAAACCAGACCCATCTGCGATTAATTATTTTATTGAGGAGTATCACTTGGACCCACAAAAAACTGTGATGATTGGAGATCGTAAGTTAGATATTGAAGCAGGAAACAACGCTGGCGTTCAAACCGTTTTCTTTGATGTAGATTATTTTAAGCAAGATATTAAGGCAACTTATTTTATAAATAATTTAAAAGAAATGGTACAAATTTTTTGAGCAGAAAGCTATAATTGAGGTAAGGGTATAGTTAGTCGAATAGCTAAAAATTAAGCAAATATTTTACTATATGATTAATTATTTTAAATAAGGAGGTGCGAAATGGAATTACAACGCGATCAGGAAGTCGTAGAATCATTCAATTATGGACTTCCTCCGAAAGACCAAGTAGTAAAACAGAAATTGTTGATCAATTTCAGTCCGTTGGAAGCAGTGGATCCGGGATATCCAGCTGAAAATAGTATCATGGGTGTGCGGATTGAGTTCGTACTCCCTTTTGAAGAGTTTATTATCGGCGGTGTATTGTCACAAGTTATTCATGTGATCGGCCGACAAGTTAAACAGCAAAATGATTTAACAGAGGCTGAGGCGAATGAGATGATTCGTCCGATTTTGAGATTGATTGAACGAATGGTTTATGAGATTACAGAGATTGCATTAGATAAACCTGGAGTAAAGATTAATTTTTCTTCTAATACTATTTAAAATAATAAGTTACCTCTATTTTGAAGGACGTATAATTCACGAAATTAGCGGCTGTTCGATATAGAGGTTTTTTGTATCCATTCATGAAAGTTTCTATGTAACAATGCAAATTATAAGACAGATTATTTTATCTGCGTTATAATTTACAGGTCACTAAAATTTAGGAATCGCGCAGCTATATTTTAGGGTATTTTACTGAAGAGTGAATACCGGGAACCTTTACTTCCTTTGACAGACTTGTCATTATAGAAAGTTATTTTAAGGAGGAATACAATGACAACTCTGTTCACTGTATTAGTGATCTTAGTATTCGTTGGATTGCTTGTGGCTTTTTACCAAATGCAAAAAAAGCATGTGAAATTTTCTAACCGTGTTTTTGCGGGATTAGGTGCCGGAATTATTTTTGGCGGAATTTTACAATTACTTTTAGGTAACGGTAGTAAAGTCATTTCTCAAGCAATGGAATGGATCGGGATCGTTGGTAATGGTTATATTTCTTTATTACAAATGCTCGTTATGCCTTTAGTATTTATTTCAATCGTGGGTGCTTTTACCAAAATGAAATCGAGCAAGAAGCTTGGGAAAATTAGTGCGAATGTTTTAGTTACATTATTAGCTACAACGGCAATTGCTGCTTTAATCGGGATTTTAGCCGTAATGGTCTTTGGGTTGGATGGTGCAACCTTTACTAAGGGAGCAGCTGAAACGGCTCGAATCAAAGAATTAGCAGATCGTCAAACAATGGTTCAGAATTTCTCAATTCCGCAACAAATTCTGTCATTCATTCCCACAAATGTTTTTGCTGACTTTGCTGGAACACGTCCGACAAGTACAATTGGGGTGGTTATTTTTGCGGCTTTTGTAGGCATCGCCTATTTAGGAGTACGTCGTAAGGCACCGAAAGAAGCAGAATTTTTTGCGAATCTAATTGAAAGCTTGTATAAAATTGTCATGCGCATCGTAACTTTAGTATTGCGTTTGACGCCGTATGGTGTTTTCGCTTTGATGACAAATGTATTGGCGACAAGTGATTTTGAAGCAATTGTTAACTTAGGTAAGTTCATTTTAGCTTCTTATAGTGCATTGATTGTTGTGCTCTTAGTACATTCTCTGATTCTTTTAGGAGTCAAGGTAAATCCAATCAATTTCTTTAAAAAGGCATTTCCAGCCTTAAGCTTTGCGTTTACTTCACGTTCAAGTGCAGGAACTTTGCCAATGAATATTGAAACACAGACGAAAGCATTAGGGGTTGATGAAGCTACTGCGAATTTTGCCGGGAGTTTCGGTATTTCGATTGGGCAAAACGGTTGTGCCGGTGTGTATCCAGCGATGCTGGCAACGATTGTGGCACCAACGGTAGGAATCAATGTATTTGATTTGAAATTTATTGTTATGTTAATTGCTATTGTAACAATTAGTTCATTTGGTGTCGCTGGTGTAGGAGGAGGAGCGACTTTCGCTTCATTAATCGTGCTTGGTGCGATGAACTTACCGGTAGCAATTGTTGGTTTAGTTATTTCCGTTGAGCCAATGATCGACATGGCTCGTACAGCTGTGAATGTTAGCGGCAGTATGGTAGCTGGTGTAGTAACCAGCGAGCGGATCCATGAACTGAATCGTGATATCCTACATGATGAAAATGCTTCGATCGAAGTGAATTCTTAATTATTTGAAAGGCTTGGCTAGCGCGACCAAGTCTTTTTTGATACACTTTTTCTGATATTATTAAGGAAGAGGCAGAGTAATAGCTAATGTACATGTTGCCAATTTTTTAAAATCCCTAACAGAAATAAGGAGAGAATAAGTTGTTTAACGAACAAGTAAAAGTAATTTTGTATGCAAATGATGTGAAAAAAGCTAGTTTATTTTGGCAAAGTTTAGGTTTTGAGGTACTCAGTTTTGAAGAAGTAGATGGTTCACAGGTTGCAGAGGTTGCCATGAGTAAGAATAGTACGACACATTTAGTAATTTATGACCGCGAGTTTATTGAACAAAATGATGATGAAGCTACTGAACCTTCACCAGCTTTAATTTTTGGAAGCGATGACGTCGTAGCTTTGTACAAAAAACTGCAAAAAGTTGATGTCCAGTTGGGAGATTTGGCGCAGATCGGTGAAGAGTATGTATTTAATTTCGTTGATACTGATGGAAATTACTTTGTGGTTTCAGGTAAGTAGGCAAAGTCCTTATTGAAAGGGATGAAAAGAGATGGAGCAGGTTTTTGTGATTGGTGATATTCATGGGGAAATAGATATGTTCCGAGAAATTTTACAGAAGTTTCAGCCTGAAAAGCAACAGTTGATATTGATTGGGGACCTGAATGATCGTGGTCTTAAAAGTAAGGATTGCTGGTTATTAGGTATGGAGGTAGTAGATAAGTATCAAGCAGTTTATTTACGTGGGAATCATGAACAATACTTTTTAGATTTCATTGACAATCCTGAAGACTGGTTTCCTAGCTATCTATATAATGGTGGAAAAGAAACTATCGAAAGTTTGCTGCATAAAGGAGCTACAGATGAATATTCACCAACTGAAATTGTGATGATGATTAGGAGTCGGTACAAGAAGTTGCTAGAGTTTTTACATGAACGCCCATTCTATTACGAATGGGGTAAGTATCTTTTTGTCCATGCGGGCGTAAATTTGACTAAGGATTGGCAAAAGTCCTCATTGCAAGATTTTTTATGGATTCGTGAAGCCTTCCATGAAGGAGAAAATAAGACCGGTAAAACGATCGTTTTTGGTCACACCATAACTCCTATGCTGTATGGTGACATGCAAACCACCGCTCTATGGAGATCTGATGGGAAAATTGGAATTGATGGAGGAGCAGTTTTTGGAGGTACTTTGCATGGTGTTGTCTTTGACAAAGAAGGGGTCGTCCACGATTACGAGATACCAAATCTTAATGGTCCTTGGCAGCCGGATTTTTAATAAGGAAAGAGATTCATATTGAATCTCTTTTTTTTATTCTTCTTGCACAAACATTCACATAGTGGCATAGTATGAAAAAGGATTTGAGTTTATTTAAGTAATAATTTAATAAGATACTGAAAGGTGGCAGCTATGTCAGATATTGTAAAGGGACATTTGTCCGCGAGCTTAACGGTTATGATTTGGGCATTGACTTTTATTTCCACTAAAATACTGTTAAAGGATTTTTTACCAATTGAGATTTTATTTATTCGTTTTCTAATTGGCTTTTTTGTTTTAACACTTGCCTCAAGAAAATTGATGACGTTCAGAGGTTGGCGGGAAGAAGGCTATTATATCATTGCTGGTCTATTTGGTGTTTTTCTATATTATTATTTGGAAAATGTCGCTTTGACATTTACTCTGGCAATGAATGTTGGGATTATTGGTTCAGTTAGTCCATTTATGACGGCGTTAATTAGTCGATTTATTTTAAAACAGGGGAAAATTCCACGAGTCTTTGTTTTCGGATTTATATGTTCAATGCTAGGGGTATCTTTGATTAGTCTTTCTGGTACGCTGAACGTCAATCCTATTGGAGATGGCTTAGCATTGATTGCCACTGTTTGTTGGGCCTCGTATTCTTTATTAGTGAATAAAATCAGTGGATTTGGTTACAGTATGATCGTCACGACACAACGACTTTTTTTCTATGGCTTAATGTTTATGATTCCAGTTCTATTTTTTTCAGTAGAAACTTTTGACTTTTCACGCTTTATGATAGCTGAAAATGTTGGGAATTTGCTTTTTTTAGGTGTCGGTGCATCGGCGCTTTGCTTTGTTACATGGAATTTTTCGGTAAAAAATCTCGGAGCAGTCCGTGCAGCTGTGTACATCTATTCAATACCGATGCTGACTACTATAGCTTCAGTAATGATCCTAGGTGAAACACTGACGATCAAGACCATTTTCGGAATATTGCTGACATTAGCTGGTTTGGTTCTGTCGGAGTTGCCTAATTTTTTACGGCAAAGAAAAAAATTAAGGCAATAGGAGAACCTGATTGCTCATTGACGTGATTTGTTTCAAATGAACAGCAGAAGCAATCTTTGTAGAAGTATGATAGAATAGATAGGATTTTGGATGAAATGAGGGAATGAAATGGCAGAAGGATTAAACCAAGAAATCATTCAACTATTGAATAAGGAATTAACGGATTATCGTCCACAACAGATCAAAGTCGTTTTGAATTTGCTTAATGAAGGCAATACCGTACCGTTTATTGCTCGCTATCGTAAAGAAATGACTGGGACTTTAGACGAAGTACAAATTCGTGAGATTGAAGAACGTTACAACTACTTGGAAAATTTGGAGAAGCGCAAGCAAGAAGTTTTGCGTCTAATTGATGAGCAAGGGAAATTGACTGAAGAGCTGGCACAAAAAATCCAACAAGCAGTTAAAGTACAAAAGGTTGAAGATTTATATCGACCTTATAAACAAAAACGTCGGACGAAAGCAACAATCGCTAAGGAAAATGGTTTAGAGCCATTGGCAGAATATTTAATGAGCTTTCCACAATCAGGAGATGTTTACGCGAAAGCTGCAGAGTTTATTACTGAAAATATTATGAGTGCAGAAGAGGCATTACTGGGAGCCCATGAAATCGTAGCTGAACAAATCAGTGACAATCCAGATTTTAGAACATGGATTCGAACGTTTACTAAGAATAAGGGTGTTTACCAAAGTAGGGTAAAAGACGCGGATAAAGATGAAAAAGGCGTTTATGAAATGTATTATGAGTTTTCTGAGCCGATTAATAAGATGGTTTCTCACCGTGTTTTAGCGTCTAATCGCGGGGAAAAAGAAGACGTCTTAAAGGTAACAATCGTTGTTGAAGAAAATAAAATTTTTGATTACTTAGAACGCCAACTGGTAGTAAACAATCGTTCAATCACAGTTGAATTTGTACGGGAAGCATACAAGGATAGCTATAAGCGTTTTATAGGTCCTGCGATCGAAAGAGAAATCCGCAATGAATTGACGGAAAATGCGGATGAACAAGCTATTAACATTTTTGGTGAAAATTTGCGGAATTTGTTATTGCAACCTCCTTTGAAGGGAAAAGTCGTGTTAGGCTTTGATCCTGCATATCGAACAGGATGCAAATTGGCTGTGGTTGATGAAACCGGTAAAGTGTTGGCCATTGAAGTGATCTATCCCCATAAGCCGGCTCCACAGGCAAAACGGCAAGCTTCCGGACCTGCATTACAGGCATTGATTAAAAAATACGGTGTTGAAATGGTAGCAATTGGAAATGGAACAGCCAGCCGTGAATCTGAATTGTTTGTGGCAGAACAATTAAAGCAGGTTCAACAAGAAGTCTTCTATGTGATTGTCAATGAAGCTGGAGCCTCAGTCTATTCAGCCAGTGATATCGCCCGGACAGAATTTCCTGATTTGCAAGTTGAAGAACGGAGTGCGGTGAGCATCGCCAGACGACTACAGGATCCATTATCAGAACTGGTAAAAATTGATCCAAAAGCTGTTGGGGTTGGTCAGTATCAACATGATGTCTCACAAAAGCGTTTGTCTGAGAGATTAGATTTTGTAGTGGAAACAGCAGTTAACCAAGTTGGCGTAAATGTTAATACTGCAAGTCCACAATTATTACAATATGCATCTGGTCTAAACAAAACAACAGCACAAAATATCGTGAATTATCGTGAAGAGAACGGTGCATTTTCTTCACGTCCGCAGTTAAAAAAAGTTCCGCGCTTAGGACCAAAAGCTTATGAACAAGCGATTGGCTTCTTGCGAATTCCAGGAGCTAAAAATATTCTAGATACAACTGCGATTCACCCAGAAAGTTACGGTAGCGCAAAAGAAATCTTGGCATTAGCTGGCGTTGACTTGAAGTCATTAGGCTCTTCGGAAGCGACAGAAAAAATCAAAGCATTACAACTGGATCAATTACAAAGAGAGCTTGAGGTCGGTAAAGAAACGATCGAGGACATCTTGCAAGCATTGCTTCAGCCTGGTCGTGATATGCGTGATGAAATGTCTGCTCCATTATTAAGACAAGATGTGCTAACGATGGAGGATTTAAAACCAGGCATGGAATTGCAGGGAACTGTTCGAAATGTGATCGATTTTGGTGCTTTTGTTGATATTGGTGTAAAACAAGATGGCTTGGTTCATATTTCCAAATTGAGTAAAAAATTTGTCAAACATCCAACTGATGCCGTATCTGTTGGAGATGTAGTAACGGTTTGGGTAGAAGCTGTTGATGTGAAAAAAGGCCGTATCAGTCTGACCATGATTCAAAGTGAAAGAAATGACTAATCAAGAGTTACAGGCTTTAGTCGAAAAGGTTTCTCAGGAATCTTTTCGACAGCCGTTTTGTCATAGAGCTACCTTTAACAACCGTCTTAGAACAACTGGCGGTAGATACCATTTGAAAAGCCATGATCTAGATTTTAATCAGCTAGTATTTGAAAAATATGGCAAGGATGAACTGATCAAAGTGATCAAGCATGAGTTGTGTCACTATCACTTGCACTTGGCAGGCCGTGGCTACCAGCATAAAGATTTAGAATTTAAGCAGCTATTGAAAAAAACTGGGGGTTCTCGTTACACACCGCCATTAGCAACAGCAACTTATCAAGTTTATCAATGCCAAAAATGTCATCAAGAAGTCAGTCGGCGGCGAAAAATCGATACGAAACGTTACGTGTGCGGAAACTGTCAAGGAAAACTAAAATTTTTGAAGACGATTGAATCCTAAGCAGAACCGAGTAGTATGGAGAATAAAAGATTGCTATTTTTGTGGATTTATATGATAATGTGAACCGCAAACAATTATGTACATACAAGGAAGAGGATTAAATGAATAATAAGGATACACTTTATCATTTTGTTGGAATCAAGGGCTCTGGAATGAGCTCGTTAGCTTTGGTTTTACATGAAAAGGGCTATGATGTACAAGGTTCTGACGTCGAAAAATATTTTTTTACACAACGAGACCTAGAAAAAGCCGGCATTACGATTTTGCCGTTTAGCGAAGATAATATTAAAGAGGGCATGACAATCATTCAAGGGAATGCTTTTCCTGATACTCATGAAGAAATTGCTCGGGCGAAGGAATTAGGCTTAGAAATTATACGTTACCATGATTTCATTGGTCAGTTTATCCAGCCTTATACCAGTATTGCTGTGACGGGATCACATGGCAAGACAAGTACCACAGGATTACTGGCCCATGTTTTAAATGGATTAGCACCAACCAGTTATTTAATTGGAGATGGTACAGGCCATGGTGTTCCTGATGCGAAGTTCTTCGCATTTGAAGCGTGTGAGTATCAGCGTCACTTTTTAGCTTATGCGCCAGATTATTCAATCATGACGAACATCGACTTTGACCACCCAGACTATTTCAAGAGTATTGATGATGTATTCGAAGCATTTCAAACGTTGGCTTCACAAGTTAAAAAGGGCATCTTCGCTTATGGCGATGATGAATATTTGCGTAAGTTAAAAGCTGATGTGCCGATTTATTATTATGGGCTATCTGAAAATGATGATATCCAAGCCCGTAACATCGTTCGTACTACGAATGGTTCCGCTTTTGATGTGTATCATAATGAGAAATTCATCGGCCGATTTGCTGTTCCTTCATTTGGTAAACACAATATCTTAAATGCGTTATCAGTAATCGCAGTCGCTTATTTTGAAGGATTAGATATGGATATGGTCAAAGAAGAGATGTTGACGTTCTCTGGAGTAAAACGACGCTTTACTGAAAAGAAGGTTGCTGACATGATCATCGTTGATGATTATGCGCATCATCCGGCTGAAATCAAAGCGACAATTGATGCTGCCCGGCAAAAATATCCTGAGAAGGAACTGATTGCGGTCTTCCAACCTCATACCTTTACTCGGACGATTGCTTTGATGGATGAGTTTGCTGAGGCTTTAGATCGCGCTGACAAAGTTTATCTTTGTGATATTTTCTCGTCGGCTCGTGAGACAGCTGGCGATGTAAAAATTGAAGATCTAGGAGATAAAATTCAAAAAGGCGGACAAGTGATTAAAGAAGAAAACATGTCGCCATTATTAGACCACGAAAATGCAGTAGTGATCTTTATGGGCGCTGGTGATGTTCAAAAATTCGAACGTGCTTACGAAAATCTCCTAAGCAATACTACACGCAACGTATTATAGATAAGAAAAGAAGGGTTCTGACAAAAATGTCCGAACCCTTCTTTAATGAATGATTACTAAGGTTCTGGGACTCAAACATTGATTTAGAAATCTTTATCAGAAAGTATGTACAAACTTGTGTTTTACTTGCTTTCTGATAAAATAATGAGTAGAACACATTACGGAGGGAATGACTTTGTATAATATGAAGGCTCGGAAAATAGGCAAAACGATTGACGAAATTGAGGAAGGTGACTCGTTATCGTTAACGGAATCGATCGAAGATAATCAGATTCTTTTATATTTAGGTTTGACAAATGATGCCAATCCTTTGTACATTCAGCATGATTATGCGAAAGAAACTGAGTATGAACAACCACTTGTGCCATCTATTATGTTGATGGGTATCATAACAAGTGCGATTTCTAAACATTTACCAGGACCGGGTTCTCACGTTGTGAACTTCTCGATCAATTTTATTGATCCGGTTTTTCACTATGAAACATTGACCTTTGAGTTTGAAGTAATTAAAGTGGATAAAATGAAGGATGTCGTTACTATCTCTGTTGAAGCAGTAGAAGCTACTGATAACGAAGAAAAGCGCATCTTGGATGCTGTGGTAATGGTCAAACCGCCACAGACGCAAATAGGAGATGATTTAGATGAATAATCAAGAAACACGTGTATATGGCTTGAATCGCTTTTATGGTAAGATTTATGCTTTTCTCGCTTTAGGTATCGGAATCAGTGCAGTAATTTCTTACCTGTCTTTAAATGCTTGGAGCTATCAAGTCGCTAACTTTATTAATAATTTCCCGCTAGGCTTTTGGGGAATCTGGATTGCAGAAATCGCACTAGTGGTTTTTCTAGGTGTGAAAGCCCAAAAGAATCCAACGTTGGCAATCGGTGGATTTATTGTATACTCTGCACTAAATGGCTTAACCTTAGCTGTTACTTTAGCTATATATGATTTGGGAACAATTACTCAAGCATTTGTCACTGCGTCGGCAACATTTTTAGTAATGTCGCTTGTGGGATCATTTACTAAACGCGATTTATCTGGAATCGGGCGCGCAGCACTAAGCTGTTTGTTGGGAATTATCATCGCGATGCTGTTGAATGTTTTCGTGCTACACAGTAGTGCAGTTGATTTTTTTATTTCCATTTTAATGGTAGTAATTATGTCAGGAATTACAGCCTATGATAACCAAATGATTCGGAAGATCTATCTTGGATCAAATGGAGAGGTTGGAAATGGTGTTGCTGTCTTCATGGCACTACAACTTTATCTAGACTTCATCAACCTGTTCATTTCATTCTTACGAATTTTTGGAAACAGCAAATAGAGGCGGATACTCGCCTCTATTTTTTCTGTTCTGTCTTTAGAACAAGAATACTGGGAAAATCAGCTCCATTCTTTTCATTTCACTTCATAGTTTGTTAAAATGAAGCGGGGAAGCGTGATCAGTAGATAGTACCTTTGTTTGTTTTTTTAGTAATCAAGCAGACTGTTAACACGATGAGAAATAAATACATTAATAGGAATTAGGAGTCGAAGACATGAGTGAGAATAAATTATTATTAGTAGACGGAAATAGTGTGGCTTTTCGTGCCTTTTTTGCCCTGCATAATTCTTTAGAGCGTTTTAAAAATAAGAATGGCTTACACACAAATGCGATTTATGCTTTTAACAATATGTTTGAAAATGTAATGGACCGGGAAAAGCCAACCCATGTCTTAGTAGCTTTCGATGCAGGAAATACCACTTTTCGGACTGCGATGTATTCTGAATATAAGGGCGGCCGTTCTAAAACACCAGGCGAATTCCGCGAACAGATGCCCTATTTACGTGAATTATTAGTTGGCTTGGGTGTGAAACACTACGAACTAGACAACTATGAAGCGGATGATATCATTGGTACATTGGCGCATCGTGCGGCTGAAGAAGGTTTTGAGGTTGTCGTATTATCTGGTGATCGCGACTTGACACAATTAGCAACAGATAAAATAAAAGTAGATATCACAGTAAAAGGTGTTAGTGAAATTGAATCATACACACCTGAACATGTGGCTGAGAAATATGATGGATTGACGCCAAATCAGATCATTGATATGAAAGGACTTGCTGGGGATACATCCGATAACTATCCGGGTGTCACAAAAGTTGGCGAAAAAACAGCAATCAAATTATTGAAGCAATTTGGCAGCGTCGAGGGCGTTTATGAAAATATTGATGAGCTGAAGAAAAGTAAAATGAAAGAAAACTTAATCAATGACAAGGATCAAGCTTTTCTTTCAAAAGAACTGGCAACCATCAAGTTAGATGCACCTGTCGATCTTTCGATTGATGAGCTAGTTTATAGTGGAAAAGATTTAGATAAGCTGATTCCCTTTTTTAAAGAAATGGATTTCAAAGGCTTCTTAAGCAAACTGAATGTTGAAGAAGAGGAAGTCGAATTGGAAGATATCAAGTTTGAAGTAGTTACAGACTTCAGGAAAGAAATGTTTGATGCCGATTCAGCTTTATACGTTGAGATGTTAGAAGATAATTATCATTTTTCTGATATTGTAGGTGTCGCATGGGGAACAAAAGATAAAATCTATGTAACAAATGAATTAGCTTTATTTGAAAGTATTGATTTCAAAAAATGGCTAGAGTCAGCGAACGGAAAAAAAGTCTATGATGCGAAACGTACGTATGTTGCATTAAATCGCTATATTACCAGAACCGAAGGGATTAACTTTGATGTCTTATTGGCCGCTTATCTGTTAGATACTAATGATAATAGCAACGATATCGCTGGTGTGGCACAATACTATGGTTATTCTGAAATTCAAACAGACGAACAGGTTTATGGAAAAGGGGTTAAAAAAGGTCTGCCAGAGGATGACGATGTTTTCTTTGGACATTTAGCTCGTAAAATCAAAGCGATTCATTTCTTGAATGACAAATTAGTAAATGAACTAGAGGAAAAGAAACAGGACAAGCTGTTCTACCAGATGGAACTACCGTTGTCACGCATCCTGGCGGAAATGGAGATTGCTGGAATCACTGTAGATGCCACGCGGTTACAAGCGATGCGTGGAGAGTTTTCAAAACGTCTGCAGGATATCGAGAAAAAAATCTATCAGGAAGCTGGCGAGGAGTTCAACATCAACTCACCTAAGCAGCTAGGTGTGATTTTATTTGAAAAAATGCAGTTGCCAGTAATTAAAAAAACAAAGACGGGTTATTCAACTGCTGTGGATGTTTTAGAGCAATTACGAGAGCAAGCACCAATCGTGGACCACATTTTGAATTATCGACAAATCGCTAAAATTCAATCAACATATGTAGAAGGATTATTGAAGGTTATTCAAAGCGATAATAAAATTCATACGCGGTATATCCAAACATTGACACAAACAGGTCGTTTGAGTTCTGTTGATCCTAACTTGCAAAATATTCCTATTCGTTTGGAAGAAGGGCGCAAAATTCGACAAGCTTTTGTTCCACGAGATGAGAACTGGTTGATCTATTCTTCAGATTACTCTCAAATCGAGTTGCGTGTTTTGGCACATATATCGGGAGATGAGCATTTGAAACAGGCGTTCCGTGATGGAATGGATATCCATACAAGTACTGCTATGCGTGTTTTTAATGTTTCAGAAGATGAGGTAACGCCGAATATGCGCCGGAATGCCAAGGCTGTTAATTTTGGGATCGTTTATGGTATCTCTGATTATGGACTTTCGCAAAACTTAGGAATCACACGTAAAGCGGCACAAGAGTATATTGACACTTATTTTGAAAATTATCCAGATGTGAAACGATATATGGAAGAAAGCGTACGTGAGGCAAAGGATAAGGGTTACTCTGCTACCTTATACAATCGTCGCCGCTACCTGCCAGATATCAATGCTCGCAATTTCAATCTACGTTCATTTGCGGAACGAACTGCTATTAATACACCGATTCAAGGAAGTGCGGCAGACATTTTGAAATTAGCGATGATTGAAATGGCAAAACGCTTGAAGGAGGAGAAGCTTCAAGCGACTATGCTGCTGCAAGTTCATGATGAACTTGTCTTTGAGGTCCCGGAGAGTGAGTTAGAACAATTAGATCAATTAGTTAAAGAAGTAATGGAAAACACAGTCCAACTAGACGTTCCATTATTGACGGATAGTAATTGGGGAAAAACTTGGTACGAAGCAAAATAAAGTAAAGGCTGGAAGAGATTCCAGCTTTTTTGCAAGTGTACCTGCCAGACTGAAGACATTCAAAATACTGTTAACATAAACTAGTTATCACCTCACATTTGTTCTGTTTTTGAATGAAGTCGTTGGTAATTTGTTGTATTTAGGAAATAATTAATAAGAGTTAGGATGATAGAGATGCCAGAATTGCCAGAAGTTGAGACAGTCAGAAAAGGCTTGATATCTTTGGTTAAGGGGAAAACGATCGCCAAAGTAGATGTATATTGGCCGCGAATTATTGAGTTTCCTGAAATCGAAATTTTTCAGCAGCAATTGATTGGTGAGACCATTGAAACTGTTGATCGACGCGGGAAATATTTGATTTTTCATTTTACTCATTATGAAATGGTTTCACACTTACGAATGGAAGGGAAATATGAATATTTTGATCAACCAAGACCATTGGATAAACATAGTCATGTGCGCTTCATTTTTACAGATGGAACAGAGCTAATTTATCACGATGTGCGAAAATTTGGACGTATGGCCTTATTAAAAAAAGGTATGGCGAAAGAGTATAAGGGTTTATTGCAATTGGGTCCTGAACCAATCGATGAAGATTTTGATTTGTTGAATTTCAAACAACAGTTAAAAAAATCTTCAACGATGATTAAGCCATTATTATTGAATCAAAAAATTGTGGCAGGTTTAGGAAATATTTATGTCGATGAAGTTTTATGGTTAGCAAAAATTCATCCGGAGCAGCCTGCTGATACGTTGAGTGCGCAAACAGTTCGTCGCCTTCGAGTAGCAATCATTGAAGTGATTGCTAAGGCTAAAGAAGCTGGGGGAACGACGATCCGAACGTACTTAAATGCATTAGGAGAGGCCGGCCATTTTCAACAAGAGCTGCATGTATATGGTCAAACGGGCATTCCTTGCTCACGCTGCGGAACTCCTATCATAAAAATCAAAGTCGCCCAAAGAGGGACGCATCTTTGTCCTCATTGCCAAAAATTAAAGAAGGTGTAAGAATGAGTTTTGTTTTAGGTGTTACTGGAGGTATTGCCAGTGGAAAATCAACAGTTGTAGATTTTTTCAAAGCAAAAGGGTTTCCGATCGTTGACGGTGACATTGTGGCACGTAAAGTGGTGGAGCCTGAGACAGAAGGATTAATGGCATTGAAAAATACTTTTGGTCAGACCATCATTGATGAAAATGGTCAATTAAATCGAAAAAAACTAGGCAGTATCATTTTTCATGATGAGAAAAAAAGAGCATTGCTAAATAAAACACTTGATCCATTTATTCGAGGTGAAATCCAACGTCAAACAGAAGAAGCAAAACTATCAAGTGATTTGGTAATCGTAGATATTCCTCTCTTGTATGAAGGAAATTATGAGACGATGATGGATAAGGTAGCGGTTGTTTATGTCACGCCAGAAATTCAACTAAATCGTTTGATGGCAAGAAATCACTTGAATGAAGAGGAAGCGATGGAGCGCATCAAAAGCCAGCTTTCTTTGAAAAAAAAGAAAGAACGGGCAGATATTATTATTGATAATTGCCATTCTCAAGAAAAAACGCGCCAGCAGGTTCTTGATTGGTTGCAAAAAAATAAATTTGTTTCTTAAAGATTTCTGCGTCGTAGCATTACGACGCTTTTTTTAGCCAGCTGGTTATGGTAAACTCATGTTATATAAACAAATATACCTTTTGTTTCTGCCAGCTTTTATTTAAAAAAAGTTATTCTATATAACAAAATAGATTTCACGTTTAATAGGTGAATTTAGTTAATATTAAGAAAGTGTGGGTGAAATTATGCGTTGTCCAAGATGTAATCATAATAATTCTCGAGTAATTGATAGTCGACAAACAGACGATGGGCGAGCGATTCGCCGTAGAAGAGAGTGTGAGAGCTGTGGTTTCCGATTTACGACCTTTGAACGTATCGAAGCTGCTCCTTTATTAGTTGTTAAGCGAAACGGTGATCGTGAAGAATTTAGTCGTGATAAAATTTTACGTGGCTTGATTCGATCTGCAGAAAAGCGTCCAGTAGCAATGGAGCAGATGGAGCAAATCGTGGATCATGTTGAAAATCGTGTACGTAGTATGGGAGAAAATGAAATCCCGACCAGTCAAATCGGAGAATTTGTCATGGAGGACTTGATGGAGGTCGATGAGATTGCCTATATTCGTTTTGCCAGCGTATATCGACAGTTCAAGGACATGTCAGTATTTTTAAAGGAATTACAGGAGATCGTTGACAAAGCAAAGTCAACGGATGAAGAGTAGGAGGCATTTTAGTGGCAGAAGAGCTAAAACCCAGTACCTTTTATACGGTCTATGGTGAGCCACAGCTTGATCAAAGTAAACAAAATGCTTTACTGTACCTATATCAGCCGATCGTTGGAAGTGTTGCACTAAGCTTATATCTAACCTTAGTAAGTGATATCACATTGGAAGGCAAAAGTCCCAGTCTGATGCACACAGATTTGTTAGCAGCAGTTGATACAGGACTGATGAATTTAGTAAAAGCACGTGAGCATCTTGAAGGGATTGGATTGCTGGAAACTTATGAGAAGACAGATGATGAAATCGGCATGAGCTTGATTTATCAATTACGTCTGCCGCTTGGACCAGAAAAATTCTTTCAAGATCCATTGATGGCTTACCTGCTGATGGATAAAGTCGGGAAACGTCGGTATGAGCGATTGGTTGAACGCTATAAGCCAAAGAATTTTGACAGAGAATCAATAAAAAAAATCACAAAACGTTTTCGGGATGTTTATCGATTGGATGAAACTGCGTTTACCAGCTATAGTGAGGCTTTAGAACAAACACAGGAAGAGTTTGCCGACAGATCAGATTTTGATTGGTCATTATTTACTCAACAGTTAAAACGATTCAGTCTGGTTTTGACCTTTGAGGAACGTGAGAAGCTGCAAACATTTCAGACCCTATATGGCTTAAATGAGTTAGATCTAGCAGAATTCGTGGCTAAAGCCAGTGCTGGCGAAAGAGCAGGGTTAAACTTCAATTATTTGCGTCAGCTGATCAATAAAGAAAAACGACCAAAGGTTTCTGCGGCCCCAAAACAAGCGTTGACAGAAAACCCTTCAAACGCCAGCAATTTTTCACCTCAGGAGTTAGAAATTATCGCACAGAGTAAAAAAATTGCACCAGTCACTTTTTTACGTGCGATTAAACGGGAAAAGGGCGGTTTCGAGACAAATACAGAAGTTCGCTTATTAGAAGAGCTGATCGGTCGAAATCTATTGCCAAAAAGCGTGATCAATATTATCATCAATTATATTTTGGTGATCCAAAACCAAGCTGTAATCAACGCGAACTATTTAAATGCTATTGCCAATGACTGGGCGCAAAAGAAAATCAGCACACCAGAAGCGGCAATCACTCATGTGCGAGAAAACAATCAAAAATTAGTACGCAAGCCTCAAGCATCTCGTCCCAATTATCAAAAACGAGGGACTGGACGTAAAGAAGCTTTGCCTGAACATATCAAACAACCGCCAAAAGAAATGAAACTTACACCAGAAAAAGAGGCAGAACTGAACCGTAAGTTAGCAGAATATTTAAATAAAGAAGGTGACGATTGATGGAAGATGTAGGAAAAGAATTGAATCGCATCATTAAGAGCCGCGGGGTCGATGGTCGTTACCGCCAAATGATGGAAGAGATTTTGGCTGACCCAGATGTTCGGCAATTTATTGAAGAGCACAAAGCAAAGTTAACGCAAGAAGATATCGAGAAATCTTTTGCAAAGTTGTATGAGTTTGTTCAAGAGAAGAAAAAATATTTAGCCTCAGATCCTACCATGATCGCACCTGGTTACGAGCCGCAATTGAGTTTGAATTTTCATTTTATCGATGTAACTTATGTTCCAACGGACGAGCTATTGCGATTGAAGCGTGAAGAAGAGATTCGCAATCGCGTGAATTCTTTAGACATGCCTAAGGATATTCGGAAAGCTTCTATTAGGACTTTTGAAGTAACTTCTGGTCGCAGCGAAGCATTAGAGGCATCGTTGGATTTTATCAATCAATATGAAGCAAGTCCAAAAATGTTTCATAAGGCCTTGTTTCTTGTTGGCGATTTCGGTGTTGGGAAAACTTATTTATTAGGTGCTGTTGCGCATGAGCTAGCTGTTAAGGGATTTGAAACGACGCTGTTGCATTTTCCAACCTTTGCTGGAGAAATGAAACAAGCGATATCGAATGACAAGGTTGGACCTAAACTGGATGAGGTCAAACGTGCACCGATTTTGATGATTGATGATATCGGAGCTGACTCTATGAGTGCTTGGATTCGTGATGAGGTTCTAGGCGTGATCTTGCAGCATCGGATGCAGGAACAATTACCGACATTCTTTTCTTCTAATTTCAATATGGATCAACTGGAACAGCATTTATCCGTTACACAACGTGGTGACGAGGAACCATTGAAAGCCAAACGGATCATGGAACGTGTCCGTTACTTGAGTAAAGAAATTTGGGTGATTGGTGAAAATCGCCGAAATGGTTAAAAAACGAAAAGTTTCTTAGAAAAAGGAAAACGCCCTATTAAAAAGCGCTATCATTTAGCTCTTTTTTAGGGGCGCTTTTTTTAAGGAGTGTTATAATCAATTTTAGGATGTGAAAAAATGAACGCCAAAGATTTATCGCTTCGTCTACAAAAAGCTGCGGAGTTTGTACCGCAGGACGCTCGTCTAGCTGATATTGGCTCTGACCATGCGTATTTGCCGGTGGCTCTGATATTGCAAAACAGAATTTCTTATGGGATTGCTGGTGAAGTCGTGGAAGGTCCCTATAAATCTGCCAAGAAACAAGTTGCTAAAAATGGCTTAGAAAATAAAATCGATGTTCGTTTAGCTGATGGACTTGAAGCTGTGGAGTTAGCAGATGAGGTGTCAGCCATTACTATTTGCGGTATGGGCGGCGTGTTGATTCGTGATATTTTACAACGAGGCAAAGAAAAAAATCGGTTATCAGGCAAAGAGCGCCTGATCCTGCAGCCGAATGTTGGTGAACGCCAATTACGCCAATGGTTGGTTAACGAGAAGTATACCATCACTGATGAAGCAATCATTGAAGAAAACAATAAGATCTATGAAATCATTGTAGCTGACAAGTATTCAGAGGTGCTTGATTATTCTGCTAAAGAGCTCTTGTTTGGCCCACACTTATTGATTGAAAAAAGCCCTGTCTTTATTGAAAAATGGCAGCATAAGTTAAATAAGAGTAAAAAAATACTAACTAGTCTGCATCAAAGTGATCAAGATGTCACAGAAAAAATTCAAGAAGTCGCACTAGAAATCGAATGGATCAAGGAGGTACTTGCAGATGCAGGGAAATGAATTTATCCAACGCTTTAAACAATATTGTCCTGAATGGTTAGCTGAAGAGGGCGATCCAGTTGGGCTTCATATCGGAACTTTGAACAAGAAGGTCGATCGAATAATGATGAGTTTAGATGTTCGACCGGCAGTTGTAGAAGAAGCGATTGCTAAAAAGATTGATTTATTGATCGTTAAGCATCCACCAATATTTCGACCAGTTTCACGATTAACGACCGACGATGTTCAAACGAAAATGTATGCTGATTTAATCAAGCACGACATTGCGGTCTATGCTGCTCATACTAATATGGATATTATCCACAACGGATTGAATGATTGGTTTTGTGAAGAATTAGATGTTTTTGATACAGATTACCTAATTCATACCCATACCATCAAAATGAAAAAAATAGCTGTTTATGTGCCGCAAAATGATGCGAAAAAAATGCGTAATGCATTAGCTGAAGCAGGTGCAGGAGAGCAAGGAAATTATACTGCTACTTCTTTCACTGTAAATGGTACCGGCCGATTCACACCGAATGGTGAAGCAAATCCAACCATTGGATCGTTGAATAGACCAGAACAGGTTCAGGAAAGCAAGGTTGAGATGATTTTCCCAGAAACGAAGCAGGCAGCTGTTGTTGCGGCGATGCTAGCAGCTCATCCGTATGAAGAGCCGGCATATGACATTTACCCGCTTGATAATCTAGCTGAAAATTATGGAATTGGCCGTGTCGGCGAGTTGAAAGAAGCAATGACGACTGAAGAATTTATAGTAAAAGTGAAAAAAACTTTCGATTTGGAAGGTTTGCGGGTCGTTTACCCTCATATTGTAAAGGAAAATATTAAGCGTGTGGCAATTTGTGGAGGAAGCGGAGAGAAGTTTTATCGCGAGGCTTTAGCCGCAAATGCTGATGTTTATATTACCGGAGATGTCTATTATCATACTGCTCATGATATGCAGGAAACAGGCATGTTAGTCATTGACCCGGGACACTATATTGAGTCATTGTGCAAAGAAAAAATGGTGACTCTTTTTAACCAATGGAAAAATGAAGAAGGCTGGAATGTTGATTTCTTTGTGTCTGAGACTTCCACGAACCCTTTCTCATTTAAATAAATAGCATTAAAGGAGAGAGTAAGATGTACGAAAATTTATTACCGCGTTTTTTAGACTATGTTAAGACAGAAACTCGTTCTGATGCGACAAGCACCACAACCCCCACAACTCAAACACAGGTAGCATTTGCTCATGAGCTGATGAAAGAATTAGAACAAATCGGCATGAAAGATATTTCTTATAATGAAAAAAATGGCTACGTGATTGCAACTTTGCCAAGCAACCTTGACAAAGAAGCGCGGACTATCGGATTCATCTCTCACATGGATACTGCAGATTTCAATGCGACAGGGGTCAATCCTCAAATCGTTGAAAATTATGATGGTGAATCAACGATTAAATTGGATGAAGCTGGGAAATATACATTAAACGTAAAAGATTTTCCTAACTTAAAGAATTATGCTGGTCAAACATTGATTACAACGGACGGTTCGACACTACTAGGCTCTGATGATAAATCTGGGATTGCTGAAATTATGACAGCGATGGAATACTTGATCAAGCATCCCGAAATCAAGCATGGTGAAGTGCGTGTCGGCTTTGGTCCCGATGAGGAAATCGGAATCGGTGCGGATAAGTTTGATGTGAAGCAATTCAATACAGATTTTGCATACACAATGGATGGCGGACCGATCGGTGAACTACAATACGAAACATTCAGCGCAGCTCAAGCCGAAATTACGATGCACGGTAAGAATGTTCATCCAGGTACAGCCAAAAATACGATGATCAATGCTTTACAAATGGCAATCGATTTCCATAATCAATTACCAGAGGCTGATCGGCCAGAGAAAACAGACGGCCGTGAAGGGTTCTTCCATTTATTAGCTCTAAATGGAAATGTCGAAGAAGCGAAAATGACTTACATTATTCGAGATCATGACCGCGCTAAATTTGAAGAACGCAAACAAATGATTACTGAGCTTCAAGCAAAAATGAACAGTCAATTTGATCAAGAGCGTGTGGAAATCAACATGTATGATCAATACTACAATATGGGTGAGATTATTGAAAAGGACATGAGTGTCATCGATCTAGCCAAAGGTGCGATGGAAGAAGTTGGTGTAACACCAATTATCGAGCCAATCCGCGGAGGTACTGACGGATCTAAAATCTCATTCATGGGTATTCCAACGCCAAATATTTTTGCTGGAGCAGAAAATATGCATGGACGCTTTGAATTTGTTTCATTGCAAACAATGGAAAAAGCCGTTGATGTAATCGTGAAAATTATTGAAAACAATGCTAAATAGTTTTTTTCTGAAAAAGCTTTGAGGAAACTTGAAGCTTTTTCTTTTTTTGCTCATTCGCATGTGGTAGGCTATAGCAATAAAGAAAAAATGAGTCTATAGACAATATCAGTTCCGTTTTCCCCAGTTTATTTAAGATGTGGAAAATGAGTACAATGAACTAGGAGTTAAAAAAAAATGAACCTTTCGATCAATCGTAAATTGATTCTAAATATCTTGTTGTTTATAGTAATGATCGGTGTGATTATCTTTGTCATCCGCGACTCGTTAAGTGATATTTTTACTGAGCTTGGGAGAACCTCCTTGCCAGTACTCTTAGGGGTTACAGGATTAGGCGTAATCAGTCAGATTATTGAGGGATATACCATAAAAAATATTGCCGGGGAGTTTAATCCCAAATTTACTGTACGAGATGGCTTTTTTGCTTCGGCATATGCGACCTTTTATCGAGTAATTACTTTTGGAACAGGCTCAATCGTATCTGAGGTGATCTACTATCATAAGAAAGATCTGAGATACTCAGAAGGAACAGGCACCAGCGCTTTGCGAATGGTCACGTATAAAATAGCATTGATGATTTGGGCATTGTTTTTTTTGATCGTAAAAGGCAATGCGATCCAAGAACATATCGCTAATGGTATCTTTTTAGTTCTCGCAGGAATACTCGTGACCTTGCTGATCATTTCGACTTTATTGGTCCTAAGCTTGAATATCAATGCTCAGGTTTTACTGGTGATTATTTGTAATCGGCTGTTCAAAAGACAAAAGCTGCGAGATATTGTTGATCAGGTGAACAATCAGGTCTACTCTTTGCGGGGAGCGATCAAAACGTTCATTCGGGATCGTAATGCGGTTATCCGTGTTTTCTGCTCCAATATGGCAAAATTGGTTGTGTGGTATTCGTTGCCGTTTTTTATTTTGATAAAAGATTACCCTGAAATCGATCTTTGGTTAACGGTTGCATTGATTAGCTTTACGGTGATTCTTGGGGGAGTTTTACCGGCACCAGGAGGAATCGGCGGGTTTGAATTTGTCTATGTACTATTGTTTCGACATGTTGTAGGAAAAGTCGATGCCGTATCATCCCTGCTTCTTTACCGCTATGCGACGTATCTATTGCCATTTTTGATTGGAATGATCTATGTTCTATTTAACAAGCAGCGTCAAATAAACCATGAAATTAAAGAGGCTAAAAAGGAAGTTAACGACTGATTTCGTTAACTTCCTTTTTTAATAATGTACAACCAGCTTTCCGATCATTTTATTTTCTTCGATAAACTGATGCGCTTGATAAAAGACCTCTGGGGAAAAGCCAGGAATAATTTTGGTCAAAGTGCTTTTAATCTTTTTTTCCAACAGCAATTGAACGAGCAATTCTAATATTACTCCTTGTGAGGCAACATTATAGTCAAAGTCCGTCTTAGCGAACATATACTCCCAATCAAAGCTTCCGGATTTATTTTTCAATTTGGCCAAATTCAAATCTTTACTTGATCCGACTATTGAACCAAGATGACCAAAGGGTTCAAGCAGATCGCTCATCTCTTCGAAGTAGCGGTCTGTAGAATGAAGAATCAAAATGTAAGGTAATGATTTATAGCCGATTTTTTTAAGTTGTTTAGTCAAATCCTTATGGTGATCGATGATATGATCAGCCCCCATTTTCTCAGACCATTCTTTGCTTTCTTTACGTGAAGCAGTCGTAATTACAGTTAGGCCAGCCCATTTAGCTAATTGAGTGGCTACTGAACCGACACCGCCAGCCCCATTGATAATCAAAATCGTTCCTTCATTTTGCTTTTCTTCAGGGATCAATCTCATTTTTTCAAACAACATTTCATAAGCAGTAATAAAAGTTAAAGGCATTGCAGCCGCTTCATCAGTTGAAATTCCGTTTGGTAATTTTGCAACGATTCGAGAATCAACGATTTGGTTCTCACTGTAACTTCCAAATCTTTTCGTTGTACCAGCAAAAAAGACTCGATCACCAATCTCCATATTTTTCACTTCACTGCCTAGCTGAGTAACAATACCGACGCTATCAAATCCTAAGATATGCGGTTGAGGAGTCCCTTTGCCGCTTTGTCTTAGTTTTGTGTCTACTGGATTGATTGAGACAGCCAAATTTTTAATGACTAAATCAAATTTATTTAATTTTGGAAGCATCACTTCATATGTTTCAAAATGGTTTCCTTCCGAAAGTGGAAACCCCTTTTCAAATCCGATCACGCGAGAAATCATCAAATCACTCTCCTTGTCCATACTAAATCACTCATTTTCTTGGTGAAAGATGAGCTTGATTTTCACGTCTTATCATTTTCTAGTCAGCATTTGGCTCATTAAAAAGAGTCAGATGAAAAGCTAATAGGCTAACTAGTACCTTATTAGTAATGAGAGAATTGTAGCATTATTTCGAATTTCTTCATAATAATAAACGTCGAATTTGCTGAGTTTAATGTTTGACCTTTACTGACCAATGTTATATACTGATACTTGTAAAAATTAATTATGTCGGAGGTATGTTTATGAATATCGAAAAAATGACGACAACTTTACAAGAAGCGGTTGCTGAAGCTCAGCAAATTGCGGTTACAAGACATCATCAAGAAATTGATATTGCTCACTTATGGAAAATTTTTTTACAGCCAAATCATTTTGGCCGAAATTTTTATACCGACGTGGGAATTGACGTTGAACAGTTTGAGCGAGAAGTGGATAGGGTATTAGATGAGTATCCCACTGTTAGTGGCGGTAATGTTCAATATGGTCAAAATCTTAGCCAAAATCTATTTAACCTTTTGAGTGAAGCAGACAAATTACGAGAAAAATTTCAGGATGATTTTTTATCTACAGAAATTGTCATTTTAGCGTTGATGAAATTAAAAAATTATTCATTGACGAAGTATTTGATTCAGCAAGGGTTGAGTGAAAAACAACTACAGAAAAATATTGAAGAAATGCGAGGAGGGGATCGAGTGACCTCACAAAATCAAGAAGAAACTTATAAAGCATTGGAGAAATACGGCGTTGATTTAGTTCAGCAAGTTAAAAATGGCAAGCAGGATCCGATTATTGGTCGTGATGAAGAAATTCGTGATGTTATCCGAATTCTTTCTCGAAAAACAAAAAATAATCCAGTGTTAATTGGTGAGCCGGGTGTTGGTAAAACTGCCATTGTGGAGGGATTGGCACAACGGATTGTACGCAAAGATGTTCCTGAAAATCTAAAGGATAAAACTGTTTTTTCTTTGGATATGGGATCATTGATTGCTGGAGCAAAATTTCGAGGTGAGTTTGAAGAACGTTTAAAGGCAGTTTTAAAAGAAGTCAAAAAATCAGACGGCAGAATTTTATTGTTTATCGATGAAATTCATAACATTGTTGGCGCTGGAAAAACAGAAGGCAGCATGGATGCCGGAAATATCCTTAAACCAATGTTGGCTCGTGGCGAGTTGCATTTGATTGGCGCTACGACTTTAGATGAATACCGTCAATATATGGAAAAAGACAAAGCACTGGAACGTCGATTCCAAAAGGTTTTAGTGAAAGAACCGACGGTCGAAGATACGATCAGCATTTTACGTGGGTTGAAGGAGCGATTTGAGATCCACCATGGTGTAAATATCCATGACAATGCTTTAGTAGCTGCAGCGACGTTATCAGATCGTTACATTACAGATCGTTTCTTACCTGATAAGGCGATCGATTTAGTTGATGAAGCTAGTGCCAGTATTCGAGTGGAAATGAACTCGATGCCAACAGAACTTGATCAAGTAACTCGCCGGTTGATGCAATTAGAAATTGAAGAAGCCGCTTTAAAAAAAGAGAGCGATGATGCAAGCAAAAAACGTTTAGAAAACCTGCAAGAAGAACTGGCTGATCTTCGCGAAGAAACTAATGCAATGAAATTACAATGGGAAACTGAAAAAGAAGAAGTCAATGTCGTTTCCAATAAACGAGCGGAAATCGATCAAGCTAAACACGAGTTAGAGGATGCAGAAAACAATTATGACCTCGAACAAGCAGCTGTACTGCGTCATGGCACGATTCCAAATTTGGAGAAAGAGTTAGCTGAGCTTGAAGAAAAAAATCAAAAAAATGACATCAAAATGGTTCAGGAAGCGGTAACTGAAAATGAAATTGCGCAAGTAGTCGGCAGATTAACCGGAATTCCGGTAACCAAATTGGTAGAAGGTGAACGAGAAAAGTTATTGAGTTTGAACAGCACCTTGCACAAACGTGTGATTGGTCAGGATGAAGCAGTGGACGCTGTAAGTGATGCGGTCTTACGGTCACGTGCAGGTCTGCAGGATCCTAATCGTCCCTTAGGATCATTCTTATTCTTAGGACCGACGGGTGTTGGAAAAACCGAACTCGCTAAAGCATTAGCAGAAAATCTATTTGATTCCGAAGATCACATGGTACGCATCGACATGAGTGAGTATATGGAGAAGCACTCAGTATCACGACTTGTTGGGGCACCTCCAGGCTATGTTGGCTATGAGGAAGGCGGACAACTGACAGAAGCCGTTCGAAGAAATCCATATACGATTATCTTACTTGATGAAATTGAAAAAGCGCATCCGGATGTTTTCAATATTTTACTGCAAGTGTTGGATGATGGACGCTTGACAGATTCTAAAGGTCGTTTAGTTGATTTCAAGAATACAGTATTGATCATGACTAGTAATATCGGGTCACAAGTATTACTGGATGGTGTAACAGTTGATGGGAAAATTCCTGAGACAACAAAAGAACAGGTGTTAAGTATGTTGCGAGGTCATTTCAAGCCGGAATTTTTGAACCGAATTGATGATACCATCTTATTTACACCGTTGAGTTTGGATAATGTAAAAGGCATTGTCGAGAAAATTGTGCAACACTTGTCTCATCGTTTAGAGGAACAAGAAATTCAATTAGAGATTACAGAGGATGCTAAAAGTTGGATTGCTGAAAAAGCCTATGAACCACAATATGGTGCGCGTCCACTGAAACGATTCATTACACGGGAAGTGGAAACACCTCTAGCAAAAGAAATTATTGCTGGACGAGTAATGCCGAAAACCAGCGTTTCTATCGAATTACTAGATGATCAATTGGTTTTTCAGAATCAGCCAATTAATGAATAAATTAATTATGTAAATAAAATATAATCTAAAATCAAGAGTGGAATGACAGAAATATTTTTCTGGTTGTTTCACTCTTTTTGAAATTCTCAAGAAAATAAACCTTCGAGAAAAAATCAAGTCTTTTTAAAGTGAAACATAACAACTTTTTCATTACGCATGTTACGAAGTAATGACAAATTAGTGAATTTGTGGTGTTTAAATTGTTTGTTAATTGTTAATGGATTATACTTTTAAAGTAAGTAAAAATGAAGAGCTCTGTAGAGGTTTCTTGGAGGTATATAATGAACCAATTTAAGACCCGCATCGAAAAATACAATTATTTAAAAACGCAGCAAAAGGAAAAACGAATAAAGACGGCTAAAAAAACTGTCCCTTTGTTAGGAACGGCGATGATTCTTTCGCCAGCTGTTTTGACTATGAATACAGTAAGAGCCAGTGCGGCTGAAACTGCTCAGGTTCAAAATCAATCTGCATTTATCGAACAATTAGGCGCTTCTGCAATGCAGGTTTCAGCGTCAAGTGATCTTTATGCATCAATCATGGTCGCTCAGGCTTTAGTTGAAACTGGTTTTGGTACCTCTCAATTATCAGCAGCACCTTATTATAATTTATTTGGTGTAAAAGAATATAGTGGCGGACCATCAGTAACTATGAGTACACAGGAGTATCTAAATGGACAATGGGTAACAATGAACGAACCATTTGCCGTTTACAGCAGTTATGCGGAATCATTTCAGGCTCATGCTAGTTTGTTAGCTAGCTCTTATTATGCGGGCGCGTGGAAAAGTCACACAAATAGTTATCAAGACGCAGCGGTTTATCTAACGGGTCGTTATGCTACAGACCCTGGATATGCCAGTAAATTAATCTCATTAATCCAAAACTATAACCTGTCTCGTTTTGATACACCAGGAGCAGGTACAGCAGTTCAATCGACTGAGGAGACTCAAACTGTTTCTGAACAAACTACAACTGTGCAGCAAACAGCTCAAGCGAGCGGCCAATCTTACACTGTTCAATCCGGTGATTCGATCTGGGGCATCGCCGAGAAATTCGGTATCAGTGTCGATCAATTACTAGCGGATAACGGTTGGAGCTCAGATTCAACAATCATGCCAGGCGATACGATTGTCATTTAACTTCTTAAAGATGGAGCGATTTGCTCCGTCTTTTTGTTGATGCAATTTTTCGCAGATACAAGAGCGGCTGTCAGCTTTTTATATTAATTGGTATAATAAGAACTACGCTTCACTCTAGATGGAAGAAGAAAAACTTAAGAAATGGCTATCTATCCATTTTTAAAGTCGAAATTCTCGCATCTTTTCTCATTATTCGTTAATATAACTTACATAAGGTAAGGAATGGAGCGAGGTAAAATGACAAAAATCTACAATTCAATTTTGGATACAATTGGCGAAACACCCATCGTAAAACTAGGACGTATAACAACAGATGATATGGCACAAGTGTATGTTAAGGTGGAATCATTTAATCCTGGCAGCAGTGTAAAGGATCGAATTGCATTAGCGATGATTGAGGATGCAGAAAAAAACGGCAAGTTAAAAGCTGGGATGATGATTATTGAACCAACGTCTGGAAATACAGGAATTGGTCTAGCAATGGTTGGAGCAGCAAAAGGCTACTCTGTGACTTTAGTAATGCCAGAAACTATGAGTATCGAGCGTCGTAAGTTAATGCAGGCTTATGGTGCCAATCTTGTTTTAACGCCTGGAGCAGAGGGAATGAAGGGCGCTATTGCGAAAGCAAAGGAACTAGCAGAAGAAAAGAATGGGTTCATACCATCGCAATTTGATAACCCGATTAATCCGAAAGTTCATGAAAAGACGACAGCCAAAGAAATCGTAAACGCATTTGAAAAGAATGGGTTAGATGCTTTTGTGGCTGGGGTAGGTACTGGCGGTACTATCACAGGTGTCGGAAATGAATTGAAGCGCATGTATTCGGACATCAAGATTTATGCGGTAGAACCAGAGGAATCACCTGTCTTAGAAGGCGGTCAACCGGGGCCGCATAAGATCCAAGGAATTGGCGCGGGATTTGTGCCAAGCATTCTAAATACTGAGGTATATGATCAGGTTTTACCGGTAAACAGCAGCGATGCAATGGAAACTGCTAGAGAAATTGCAAAAAAAGAAGGGATTCTAGTAGGAGTATCTTCAGGTGCTGCCTTATTTGCAGCGATGGAGGTAGCAAAAAAGATGGGTCCAGATCAAAAGGTATTGGTTTTATTGCCTGATAATGGGGAGCGCTACTTATCCACTGAGTTATTTCAATTTAACCAATAAGTTTATGAAAAATTTTAATTTTTGAATCCAACTAGTATTTCCCCTCAGATAATAGTATCATTTTAATATAGAATCCAATTAGGAGGGGCTTATATGGTAAATGAGGCAGTCGATCGAGCGGTCAAAGAATTGAAGGCCGGTGGAGTCCGAATTACGCCACAACGTTATGCCATTTTAGAGTATTTGATCCAGTACCGTAATCATCCAACAGCTGATGAAATTTTTCGTTCACTAGAAAGCCGCTTCCCAAATATGAGTGTGGCTACCGTGTACAACAATTTGAGGAAATTCGTTGAGATTGGTATCGTGCAAGAAATGAACTATGGCGATGCGGCAAGTCGATTCGATTTCACGAATCAGCAGCATTATCATGCAATTTGTACGGAGTGTGGAAAAATCGTTGACTTTTTCTATCCCGGACTGGAAGATGTTGAAATGGCATCAAGCAAATTGACAGGTTATCAGATTAATAAGCATCGCTTAGAGGTGTATGGCTTGTGTCCTGATTGTCAAAAAAAGGCTGAGGAATAATTCCTCGGCCTTTTTCATTTAACATAACAAAAAGTATATTTTTATTAATGAGAATGATCACATAATTTTGTGGCAGCGTTTGCTCATTTTTTTATTAAAAGAACTTTTTTAAGAGAAGCAAAAAATATAAAATGAAAATACTCTTATCTGATAATGCTGTTATGACAGTGTTATCAGATATTTTTTTTCAATTAAATGAAGAGACTATCAAGATAAATGAGATATCAATAACACTTAGAGCGTGTTCGTTGCTTATAAAAAGCATTGTGATATATTAAACTTGTTCCGAAGTTAAAGAACTTTGATAATAATTTTATAGGAGTGATTTACTGTGAAAATTGGCGTAATTAAAGATCCAAAACAAGGTGAGGCACGTGTAGGCATGACACCTGAAAATGTTAAAATCTTAGTAGAGGCAGGAAATGAAGTACTAGTTGATAACAATGCTGGGGCTGGTTCTGGTTTTACTAATGATCAATATATAGAAGCAGGCGGTAAAATTGTTGATACAGATACTGCATGGACTGCCGATCTGATCGTGAAAGTGAAAGAACCAATGGAAAGCGAATATCACTATTTCAAAAAAGGACAAATTATTTGGGGCTTTTTACATTTGGCAGCGAATAAAGCGTGTGTGGAAAAAATGATGGAAGTCGGCGTAACAGCTTTGTCAGGTGAAAATATTTCCATCAATGGTGTCTTAGAACTATTAAAACCAATGAGTGCTATCGCTGGACGCCGTGCAGTAAACTTGGGTCAGTATTATTTAGAAAAACAACATGGCGGCGAAGGAATCTTACTTCCAGGAATCGCTGGTGTCGAAGCCGGGACAGTCGTTATCTTAGGGGGCGGAAATGCAGCTGAAAATGCAGCAGATATGGCAGTTGGTATTGGCTGTCACGTAATCATTCTTGAAGTAAATGAAAATCGAATCAAACAACTTCAGGATCGCTACAAAGAGCATAACGTTGATGTGCTTATTTCAAATACTGAAAACTTAGAGAAAAAAATCAAAGAAGCAGATGTTTTCATTTCCACCGTTTTAATTCCGGGGGCTAAACCACCGAAATTGGTCAAGGAATACATGGTTGAATCAATGAAGCCTGGATCTGTGATTGTTGACATTGCCATCGACCAAGGTGGGACAGTTGAAACGATTGATAAACCAACCAATCATGCAGATCCTGTATTTATCAAACATGATGTCATTCATTATGCTGTTCCTAATATGCCGGGAGCTACACCAAGAACAGCGACGATTGCGTTGGCAAAAGGAAATATTTCATTTCTTAAAGACGTCAGTGTAAAAGGACTAGAGGATGCGTTGAGATCTGACAAGTCATTATTATCTGGTTTAAGCGTTTATAATGGAAAGGTCGTTTCTAAAGCATTAGCAGATTCAATCGATGTTGAATTTACTGAAATAGGAGATGTTCTCTAATGACCGATACAATGACAAAGTTACCTGTATCCATTGAAGATATCCATGAAGCTAAAAATGTTGTCAAACAATATGGTCGTGTAACTCCATTGATTCAATCGATGTTTCTAACTGCTAAAACGGGTGGACAAGTATTTTTGAAATTGGAGAATATGCAATTAACAGGTTCATTCAAATTTCGAGGAGCCTTTAACAAAATCGCCCATTTAACTCAAGCAGAAAAAGATAAAGGCGTCATCGCTGTTTCAGCCGGCAACCATGCTCAGGGAGTGGCGTTAACATCAAAATTATTAGGAATTCAAAGTACGATCGTAATGCCGGAAACTGCGCCAAAGGCTAAAGTAGAAGCAACTGAAGGTTATGGTTCAAAAGTAATTCTGCATGGAGCTGGGTTTGATGACGCAAAAGCTTATTGTGAGAAGATCGTTGAAGAAACTGGCGTGACCTATATTCCTCCATACGATGACGAATTTGTAATGGCCGGGCAAGGAACGATTGGTTTGGAAATCTTAGATTCAATCTGGGATGTCGATACTGTTATCGTACCCGTTGGCGGCGGTGGATTGATCGCTGGAATCGCCGTGGCAATGAAGACATTCAATCCAAATATCAATATTATTGGTGTTCAAGCAGATAACATCCATGGAATGACAGCATCATTTCGCGCTGGACATAAAGTGGGCTATAAAAAAGCTGCGACGATTGCAGATGGTTGTGCGGTAGAATTTCCTGGAAATCTTACTTTCGAAGTTGTAGAAAATTTGGTAGACGACATGGTAACTGTCTCTGAACAAGAAATCGAGCTTGCCATGAAGGATCTGATTCAACGGACAAAAATCGTGGTTGAGGGAGCTGGCGCTTTAGCGACGGCAGCGATTCTTTCAGGTAAAGTGAACCAATATGTTAATGGTAAAAAAGTCGTCGCTGTTGTATCTGGCGGAAATGTTGACTTAAATCGTATTACTGATGTCATTGGTCATTTTTCAGTTGCAAATGAATTAAAATAGATTGACAAAAAAATAATGATTCGAAAGTCTTTTTGAAAAATACTTAATAAAAAGAAAGCGAACGCTCGTATTACCATCAATCACGATAGTATATGAGCGTTCAATTTTTATTTATCCCATTTCATTGTTTCTTTCGATTAATGTAATTTCTTTTTTGAGTGAGCATTCTTATTTGATTGTAGCTCGAGAGCTGAATGTTCAATAAACGTTAGGCGTCGTAATCCTTTTTGAATAGATAAACACCGCTAACTATAGAGACGATTAAAGCCAATAGAACAACCATAATCGAACCAATCTCAGAGTCACGCCATAATAATCCACCCGTATTGATCCCCCAAAGGCTGAAAATCAAAGTTGGCAATGCAAGCAAAAGTGAGGCTGTATTGAGAAATTTCATCAGCTGATTCAAACGATTGTCCATCATACTGTCAATTAATCCACTGATGGAGCTTAGCATTTCACGATAAATCTGAACAGATGTTGTAGCCTGTTTGGTTTGCAGTTCGATCTCGATAGCCAAATCACGGTCAGATGCGACTAGGCTAGAATCTAGAAGCTGCGTAATCGTTTTGCGCTGTTCTTTTAAAAGATTATCGATGTACACTAAATTTTTTTCAGTATTTGTGGTTTTCTCTAAAATAGACTTGTTTGAGCCAGTTGATGTCACCTGACTGATTTCTTCAATCGTTTTACGCTGCTTTTTCAAAAAAATTAGATAATGCTCGTTAATGATTTGCAAAGTGTGCAGAATCAAGCCTGCTTTAGTAAAAATTTCAGATTTGTAATTGTCTAAGACTTCATCCATCAACTGTCCTTTACTGACAGTGATTAACACATCTTCTGTTAGAAAAACGGTGACGGCTGACGATAATGATTCTGGCTCATCAATAGATTGGATATTGATAAAGAGCATTAGACAAAGCGTTTTTTCATTTTCTATTTGATATCTCTTAAAAAAAGAAACATTGGAGTATTTTTCCCCTAAAGAAAAGAAATTTTCAGGCAATTCATAGGATTGATGCAACTGCTCCTTTTCATCCGCAGTAGGATTGGAAACGGATACCCAAATTCCGCTATGATTCCTGTTTTGTACACCTTCATTTGAAATAGAAAAGAATTCAATCAACGACAAGAACCTCCTTATCTTCACGTAGTAATATATACAATCATCTCAAATAGGCAAGTAATTGCCAAATTTTTTGAATCATGAAATTTGTGAAAAAGGAAGTCTTGTCTATATAGTAAGCAAAGGTTCACTGAAAGTGAGACAATCATTTAATTCAGCTATAATTCTTCTCATTTGGAATAATTCTAGTTTACAGACAATTTCTATCTGATATAATAGGCTTCATATTTCATAAACTCTAATGAAAATTTTCATTGGAAGTAAACTTATATATCGTCATAATATGGATGACAGTTTCTACCTTGTGCCGTAAACGCAGGACTATAAGTAAAAATCGTACGGTTACGTATCTTTTTTGCTTTGCAGATAAGGTGCGTTTTTTGTATTAATCAAAAAACGACAAGAAATAAAAAGGAGAAGAGTATAATGAAAGAATTGACAGATCGTATCAAGGATAATGGCCGTGTTTTAGGTGAAGGTGTACTAAAAGTTGATGAATTTATCACACACCAAGTAGATCCTGATCTGATGGACATTATGGGTAAGCGTCTAGCAGAAGTGTTTGCCGACAAAAATATTACTAAAGTAGTGACTATCGAAGCTTCAGGAATCGCACCTGCAGTTTACGCAGCGCAAGCTTTAAAGGTGCCTATGATCTTTGCTCGTAAGTCCAAAAGTCTTACAATGGATGAAGAATTATTGACGGCTTCTGTCTATTCCTTTACTAAACAGGTGACAAGTACTATTTCTATTTCTCGTAAATTCCTTTCTGCAGAAGATAATGTCTTATTAGTCGATGACTTTTTAGCAAACGGTCAAGCCGCAAAGGGATTGATTGAACTATGTCAACAAGCTGGTGCTAATGTTGCCGGGATTGGAATCTTAATTGAAAAATCTTTCCAAGATGGACGTCAGCTGATTGAAGACATGGACATTCCAGTCGTTTCCCTAGCAAGAATCTCTTCCTTACATGACGGTAAAGTGACATTTATCGAGGAGGACGCATAGAGTGACAAGTGAGACAGGAAATGGAAAATCAGCAGTATTAGGTTTGCAGCATCTTTTAGCAATGTATGCAGGCGCAGTAGCAGTACCATTATTGATTGGAACAGGCTTGGGATTCAACGAGACCCAAATGACGTATTTGATTTCCATCGATATTTTTATGTGCGGTATTGCAACACTCTTGCAATTGACAGTCAATAAATTCTTCGGAATTGGCTTGCCGGTTGTTTTGGGTTGCGCCATTCAAGCAGTGGCTCCTCTGATCTTGATTGGACAAACTCAAGGGGTTGGAACTGTGTATGGATCAATTATTGCCGCAGGAATATTTGTTGTTTTAATTTCAGGCTTCTTTTCTAAGGTAGAAAAATTATTTCCGCCGATTGTTACGGGGACAGTAATCACTACAATTGGATTGACACTGATTCCAGTTGCTACCACAAAAATGGGTGGAGGCGATGCAGCTGCTAAAACCTTTGGAGATACTACGAATTTATTATTAGCTTTTGTAACAATCTTTTTAATCTTAGCCGTTCAAGTATTTGGCCGAGGGTTTGTTCGCTCAATCGCAGTTTTGGTTGGATTAGTTGGCGGAACTGTTCTTGCAGCTATTTTAGGAAAAGTTGACTTAGCTGCGATTGGACACGCGCCGTTGTTCCATGTCCCTCAACCGTTTTATTTCGGAACACCCAAATTTGAACCATTCTCTATTTTGTTAATGATCATTATTTCTATCGTGAGCATGGTAGAATCGACTGGTGTTTATTTTGCATTAGGCGATATTGTGGGTAAGAAAGTAAAAGAAGACGATTTGAAGCGAGGCTATCGTGCAGAAGGTTTAGCTGTGATTTTGGGTGGGATATTTAACACGTTTCCATATACCGGCTTTTCACAAAACGTGGGTCTTGTACAATTATCGGGAATAAAAACGCGTCGACCAATCTATTTTTCAGCAATTTTTTTGATTATTCTAGGGCTATTTCCAAAAGTAGGTGCCTTGGCTCAAATTATTCCTGAACCTGTTTTGGGCGGAGGCATGCTGGTAATGTTCGGCATGGTGGCTGTGCAAGGAATGAAGATGTTGTCAAAAGTTGATTTTAATGATGAAAAAAATCTGTTGATTATTGCAATTTCAATCGGCTTTGGCCTTGGTTTTAACGCAATGCCAACGCTGTTTGCCAAGTTGCCAGAAACACTTCAGATGTTTACTGGAAATGGTATTGTAATGAGCAGTTTGTCAGCTATTATCCTGAATCTTTTGTTTCATGGATATAAAAAAGAACTAAAATAAAAAAGGAAGTGCGGCTTGGTTAGCCGCGCTTTTTTCATTGCAATAAACACGAACGTTAAGTTAGAATTATCTGTTAATATTCGAATTATGCTTTGACTTAGCAGAGTCGGCTTGCTAAAATAAGTTTGATTAAGGGTATACAGATTAACGATTGGCTTGATTAAAAAAATTAAGTCTTTTATAGAAGAAGGGAGCATTTTATGAATCCAGAAGTAGCAATTATCATGGGGAGTACTTCCGATTGGGAAACAATGAAACATGCATGTCAAAGTCTTGATGAATTGGGTGTTGCTTATGAAAAACGAGTCGTTTCGGCCCATCGAACACCAGACCTAATGTTCGACTTTGCTGAAAAGGCTCGCGGAAGAGGAATCAAAGTCATTATTGCAGGAGCTGGCGGTGCAGCACACTTGCCAGGAATGGTAGCAGCAAAAACTACTCTGCCAGTAATTGGAGTTCCTGTTCAATCCAAGGCATTGAATGGACTGGATTCTTTATTATCTATTGTACAAATGCCCGGAGGAGTTCCAGTGGCTACCACAGCAATCGGAAAAGCTGGTGCAACTAACGCAGGATTACTTGCGGCACAGATGCTTTCCATGTATGATAAAAAAGTAGCTGAACGCTTAGAAGAAAAGCGCCAGCAAATGACACAATCTGTATTGGAAAGTAGTGAGCAACTTGGTTAAATCGTTAAAACCAGGCTCTACGATTGGTATCGTAGGCGGAGGACAATTGGGCCGTATGATGGCTATCAGCGCTAAGGAAATGGGTTTTCGTACGGGAGTGATCGATCCGACAGAAGATTGTCCAGCTGCGCAAGTTTCGGATTGGCACATTGTGGCTGATTACGATGATCAAATGGCTTTGGAAGAAATGGCCCGCAGATCACAAGTAATTACTTATGAGTTTGAAAATGTTGATGTTGATACGATCAACCATATCCAGCATATCGCGAACATACCTCAAGGCACCGACTTGTTGGCCATCAGTCAAGATCGATTGATGGAAAAATCTTTTTTAGAAAACAACAATATCGTAATCGCTCCTTACGCGACGATTATCAGCCCAACGGATATTCAAGATGCAATCGAAGGTATCGGCTATCCATGTGTATTGAAAACAACCCGTGGAGGGTACGATGGTCATGGACAATATGTCTTGAAAAGCACAGCGGATTTAGCGCCTTCTATGAATTTACTGCGTCAAGGAACGTGTGTTTTAGAGGCGTGGATTCCTTTTGAAAAAGAATTGTCTGTTCAAGTGGCCGGCAATAATATTGGAGATTACGTAACATTTCCAGTAGTGGAAAACATTCATCGCAATAATATCCTTCATGAGACAATTGCTCCAGCAGGAATCGATGCTGCAGTAGCAAAAGAAGCAGCTCGTATCGCGAAGGTAATCGCTCAAGGAGTCGATTTAGTTGGAACACTTTGTGTAGAATTTTTCTTAACAAAAGCAGGTGCATTGTATGTGAATGAAATTGCTCCACGTCCGCACAACTCAGGACATTATACGATTGAAGCTTGTAATATGAGTCAATTTGATGCGCATATTCGCGGAATTTGCGGGTGGCCGTTGAGTGAGCCCAAATTATTGTCAAATGCTGTAATGATCAATGTCTTAGGTGAAAATCTTTTGAAGACGTACGAATTGATTGATTTATGGCCAGACTGGCATTTCCACTATTACGGAAAAGCAATGCCAAAAAAGGGTCGAAAGATGGGCCACGTGACTATTTTGACAGAAAGCATCCAACGAACGTTAGACGACGTCAAGAAAACCGAAACTTGGGATTAGCGAAAAATGTCAAGCTCGCTTTTCCTGTTGAATGGCGAAAAAATTGTACTGATATATAAAAGAAATTTTTCTTTTTCAAAATTTCTATATTAAAGGAGAATACGATGATACCTCGATATACAAGAGCTGAAATGGGCAATATTTGGAGCGATGAAAATCGTTATAAAGCATGGTTAGAAGTTGAAATCTTAGCAGATGAAGCTTGGGCAGAATTAGGTGAGATTCCTAAAGCTGACGTGGAAAAGATTCGTGCGAACGCTGGATTTGATATGGATCGTATTTTAGAGATCGAACAATCAACGAAACATGACGTGGTGGCCTTCACCAGAGCTGTTTCTGAAACTTTAGGAGAAGAAAGAAAATGGGTCCATTATGGACTGACTAGTACCGATGTGGTAGATACTGCCTATGGCTACTTGTATAAACAAGCGAATGATATTTTGCGTCAAGACTTGCAAGATTTTCTAGTGATTATCGGTGAAAAGGCCAAAGAACATAAAAATACAGTGATGATGGGACGAACTCATGGTGTTCATGCAGAGCCGACAACGTTTGGTTTGAAACTGGCCACTTGGTATTCAGAGATGAAACGGAATATTCAACGTTTTGAACATGCTGCTAAAGGAGTAGAAGCAGGCAAAATCTCAGGAGCAGTTGGCACATTTGCTAACATCCCTCCTTTTGTTGAAGAATACGTTTGTGAAAAACTGGGGATTCGTCCGCAAGAAGTTTCTACACAAGTGTTGCCTAGAGATCTACATGCAGAATATTTTTCAAGTCTGGCTTTGATTGCAACTTCGGTCGAACGTTTTGCTACAGAAATTCGAGGGTTGCAAAAATCAGAAACTCGTGAAGTTGAGGAATATTTCGCTAAAGGTCAAAAAGGATCCTCTGCAATGCCTCACAAACGCAATCCAATTGGTTCCGAGAATATGACGGGATTAGCTCGTGTGGTACGCGGTCACTTGATTACCGCTTTTGAAGATGTAGCTTTGTGGCATGAACGTGATATTTCTCATTCATCCGCTGAACGGATCATTACCCCCGATACTACAATTTTAGTGGATTATATGCTGCATCGTTTCAGCAACATTGTTAAGAATTTGACAGTCTTCCCAGAAAATATGAAGCGCAATATGCAAGCGACCTTTGGGTTGATATACAGTCAACGTGTAATGTTAAAGTTGATCAATAAAGGTATGACTCGCGAAGAAGCCTATGATTTGGTACAGCCTAAAACAGCTTATGCTTGGGATAACCAAACACAATTTCGACCTTTGCTTGAAGAAGACGAAAGAATCACTAGCGTTTTGTCATCAGCTGACTTGGATGACGCATTTGACTATAACTATCATTTGAAAAATGTTGATAACGTTTTTGAACGTGTTGGTATCAAATAGAAAAACCTCTTGCCAGAAGGCAAGAGGTTTTTTCTTATGCGTAAGAATAAACATCCACGAAACAACTTTCAGTAAGCTGCTCCAGTAAGCAATTAATCAATCGATAATCGTAGCTCTGTGAATTTAACAGAATTTCGATTCGATAAGAATTTTTCAGAAAAGAATGCTCTTTCAGCTGACGAATAATTAGATCATCTTGAGCCGTATTAGAAAAACGCAATGATTGCATTGCCTGAGACTGTTTCGGATGTAGCAGTTTTTTTAAATTACGATAGGAGTAAAAACTTGTGTCGCGGTTAAGATTGTGGGTTGTATCTAATCCTAATAAGGCATTTAGTAAACGTTGTCTATCGGTTTCATTCATTGAATTTAGAAAATTTTGAGCTGCTGCCGATGCTTCTAACATAATCAATTCCCCCATATATTTCGTTCGAATTAAATATAGCACCATTTCTATAAAATGTAAACGCTGTCTTTAGCGGCGTAGATTTTAATACAAATGACAATTACAATAAACACGAACATTAGAGAGAGTCTTTCATTATAATATCCGATAAAATGTTGAAATATTTTTTTTCTGTTGTTACACTGAAGGTGAATTTGAAAAACGAACGATTTTTGAAGTATTTTTTAGAATGTTCATTAAAAAGGAGCGTTATGACGTGGAAAAAGGAACTTTATTGTATGAGGGGAAAGCAAAACAATTATTCCAGACAGATGATCCAGAAGTTATTTGGGTGGAATATTTGAATCAAGCGACTGCTCTAAATGGTGCAAAGAAAGATCAAATTAGCGGTAAAGGCGAACTTAACAATCAAATCACAGGATTGATTTTTGATTTCTTAGAAAGTAAAGGAATTAGCAATCATTTTATCAAACAGCTTTCCACAAATGAACAGCTGATCCAAACAGTCGATATTATTCCTTTAGAGGTAGTGGTGCGAAATATCGCTGCAGGCAGTTTTTCAAAACGTTTAGCCATTCCAGAAGGGACCCCTTTGAAAACACCCATTGTTGAGTTTTATTATAAGAAGGATGAACTGGATGATCCAATGGTTGTTGATGATCATATCCGAACATTAGAGCTTGCAACGACAGATGAAATTACTCAATTACGTCAAATGGCCTTGGAAGTAGATGATGCGTTGATCGAATTGTTTGATTCAATTGATATCAGACTAGTTGATTTTAAGTTGGAATTTGGCCGTCAAAAGGACGGTACGATTTTATTGGCAGACGAAGTTTCGCCAGATACTTGCCGTTTATGGGACAAAAAAACCAATGAGCATTTAGATAAAGATATTTACCGTCGTGATCTGGGCGACATTATTCCGGTGTATCAAGAAGTTTTAAATAGATTAGAAAAGCGAGGAGAATAAGCATGTATTTTGTAAAAGTTTATGTAACGTATAAGGATTCTGTATTGGACCCGCAAGGAGAAGCAGTGAAAGGTGCTGTTCACCGTTTAGGCTATGATGAAATCGAGAATGTTCGCATCGGAAAATATTTTGAAATTAAGGTGGCTAATAGCGATCGTCCAGTTGAGGAAATGATTGAAGAGGTTTGTGACAAATTATTAGCCAACGTCAATATGGAAACCTATCGTTACGAAATTTTAACATCGGAGGAAGTTTAACATGAAATTTGCGGTCATTGTGTTTCCTGGCTCAAATTGTGATTTAGATATGTACTGGGCGATGAAAGAAATCATGGGAGCTGATTGTGAATATGTTCGATACGACGCAGACAGTCTAGATGGTTTTGACGGGGTGTTACTGCCTGGCGGATTTTCTTATGGTGATTATTTACGTTGTGGAGCAATTGCGCGCTTTGCCAATATCATGTCCGAAGTCATTCGTTTTGCTGAAGAGGGGAAGCCAGTTTTTGGCACATGTAATGGATTTCAGATTTTGACGGAAGCCGGATTATTACCGGGGGCATTACGTCGGAATGAGTCATTAAAATTTATCAGTAAAATCACACCGCTAAAAGTTGTGAATAATCAAACAAAATTTACTTCTGAATATACGTTGAATGAGGTAATTCAAATTCCTGTCGCTCACGGTGAAGGAAATTATTATTGTGATGATGAAACACTAGCTGATTTAAAAGCTAATAATCAGATCGTTTTTACTTATGAAGGTGAAAATATTAACGGCAGCGTGGAAGGCATTGCGGGTATTACAAATAAAGCAGGAAATGTTTTAGGAATGATGCCTCATCCGGAACGAGCAATGGAAAAATTGTTAGGGTCTGATGATGGCAAAAAGTTTTTCGCTTCTATCTTAAATAATTTTGGAAAGGTGACTGCAAACTAATGATGAAAGTAGAACCAACGGCTCAAGAAATCAAAGATCAGCGTGTTTACGCTGGATGGGGTTTGACCGATGAAGAATATCGTTTGATTTCAGAAGACATTCTTGGTCGCCTGCCAAATTATACAGAAACAGGACTTTTCTCAGTAATGTGGAGTGAACATTGTTCATACAAAAATTCAAAACCAGTATTACGCAAATTCCCAACGGATGGGCCACAAGTTTTACAAGGTCCTGGTGAAGGCGCTGGAATCGTTGATATCGGTGATGGCCAAGCAGTCGTTTTCAAGGCAGAAAGTCATAATCACCCTTCAGCTGTAGAACCTTATGAAGGAGCGGCTACAGGAGTTGGCGGAATCATTCGCGATATTTTTAGTATGGGAGCACGCCCGATTGCTGTTTTAGACTCTTTACGTTTTGGCGAGTTGAATACTCCCAGAACTAAGTATTTATTAGAAGAAATCGTAGCGGGAATCAGCGGTTACGGAAATTGTATCGGGATCCCGACAGTTGGTGGTGAAGTAGCATTTGACCCGTGTTATGAAGGAAATCCTTTAGTCAATGCTATGTGTGTCGGCTTGATGGACCACAAGGACATTCAAAAGGGTCAGGCTAAGGGTGTTGGAAACTCCATTATGTATGTTGGTGCAAAAACTGGTCGTGACGGGATTCATGGTGCGACCTTTGCTTCTGAAGAGTTCGTTGAAGGAGAAGAACAACAGCGTTCTGCCGTTCAAGTGGGCGACCCATTCATGGAAAAATTATTGTTAGAAGCTTGTCTTGAATTGATTCTGGATCATTCTGATATTTTGGTGGGTATTCAAGATATGGGAGCAGCTGGCTTGGTTTCGTCTAGTTCGGAGATGGCTTCTAAAGCTGGATCTGGTTTGAAGCTATATTTGGATGATGTTCCTCAACGTGAAACGAACATGACTCCTTATGAAATGATGTTATCAGAATCACAAGAGCGTATGTTGATTTGTGTTGAACAAGGGCATGAAGCCGAAGTAGTTGAGTTGTTCAAACGCTATGAATTAGATGCGGTGACTATCGGTGAAGTTACGGACGATGGTATGTATCGTTTGTACCATCATGGAGAAGAGGTAGCGAATTTACCAGTTGATGCACTCGCTGAAGATGCTCCAGTATATGAAAATGAGAAGAAGGAACCAGCCCGTATCCAAGAATTTGCGGCTATGTCAGATTTTACGCCTGAAATAAAGGATGCATCTGAGACCTTACTAGCATTATTGCAACAACCAACAATCGCTTCAAAAAGAATGATTTACGAAACCTATGATTCACAAGTTCGTACAAACACTGTCGTCCGACCGGGAAGTGATGCAGCGGTGATGCGTGTTCGTGGAACGAATAAGGCATTGGCAATGACAACTGACTGTAATGCTCGTTATCTCTATTTGAATCCAGAGATCGGCGGACAAATCGCAGTGGCAGAAGCAGCACGAAACATTGTTGCATCAGGAGGCCAGCCTTTAGCGATCACGGATTGTTTAAATTATGGTTCGCCTGAAAAACCAGAGGGATTCTGGGAATTGTGGACTTCAGCAGATGGTATTTCTGAGGCCTGTCGTACGCTAAATACACCAGTTATTTCTGGAAATGTTTCAATGTATAACGAAACAAATGGTAAAGCGATCTACCCAACACCAATGATCGGGATGGTGGGTCTGATCGAAGACTTGACTCATATTACGACACAAGAGTTCAAGCAAGCTGGTGATTTAATTTATGTAGTCGGAAAAACGCATGCTGACTTCAATGGTTCTGAGATTCAAAAAATGCAAAAAGGTTTGATTGAAGGAAAACTGATGAATTTCGATTTAACCGTTGAAAAGGAGAATCAAGATTTGGTTCTTTCAGCAATTAAGGCAGGGTTAGTGACCAGTGCTCACGACTGCGCAGAAGGTGGACTAGCTGTCGCTATTGCAGAATCAGCATTCAATAATCAACTAGGCGTTGAGATTAATATAGAGATGCCGATTGAAAATCTATTTGCTGAGACACAATCTCGTTTTGTACTATCTATTACACCTGAAAATCAAGCTGCTTTCGAAGCTTTAGCTGGCGAAAAAGTAGTGAGAATCGGGAAAACGACGAACACTGGAGAAATTAAATTAACTGCTACTGGCGGTGAGATTATAGTTGCAACTAAAAAGGCAGAAGAATTATGGGAGGAAGCCATTCCATGTCTAATGAAGTAAAAAGTTTAAATGAAGAATGTGGCGTATTTGGCATCTGGGGACACCCGGATGCTGCTCGCGTCACTTATTTTGGCTTGCATAGCTTGCAACATCGGGGGCAAGAAGGAGCTGGGATCGTCAGTAATGACGGCGGAAAATTGTTCAGTACTCGAGGCTTAGGTTTATTATCGGAGGTCTTCAAGAACGAACGACAATTAAATCAATTGACCGGTCAAGCAGCGATTGGTCACGTTCGTTATGCTACAGCTGGAACCAGCAGCGTTGATAACATCCAGCCTTTTTTGTTCAATTTTTACGATGGCGATTTTGCTTTAGCACATAACGGAAATTTGACGAACGCTAAAAGTTTACGTAGAGAGCTAGAGATTGATGGAGCTATTTTCCATTCCAACTCTGATACAGAGATTTTGATGCATCTGATTCGTCGCAGCCAAAAAGAAACGCTATGTGATCGAATGAAAGAAGCGTTGAACACTGTCAAAGGTGGATTTGCTTATCTTATGCTGACAGAAGAATCAATGGTAGCGGCTCTTGATCCGAATGGGTTCCGGCCATTATCAATTGGTCAAATGGTCAATGGTGCTTATGTAGTAGCTTCAGAGACGTGTGCGCTAGAGGTTGTTGGCGCAAAATTTATTCAAGATGTAAATCCTGGGGAAATCATTACTATCAATGATGAAAGATTAAAGGTCGAGCATTTTACTGAAGAGACACAGCATGCGATTTGTTCAATGGAATATATCTATTTTGCACGGCCAGATTCTAATATCGCAGGAGTAAATGTGCATAGTGCGCGTAAAAATATGGGGCGTATTTTATCACAAGAAGCGTCAATTGAAGCAGACATGGTCGTGGGTGTTCCTAATTCTTCGCTTTCAGCCGCTAGTGGTTATGCCGAGGAATCTGGTATCCCCTATGAAATGGGATTAGTAAAAAACCAATATGTTGCGAGAACCTTTATTCAACCGACGCAAGAACTACGCGAACAAGGTGTACGTATGAAGCTTTCTGCAGTTCGTGGAGTAGTTGAAGGAAAACGTGTCATTATGGTAGATGATTCAATCGTGCGGGGGACAACAAGCCGCCGAATCGTAAATCTATTAAAAGAAGCTGGAGCAAAAGAAGTTCATGTCCGGATAGCTTCACCTCCTTTGCGTTATCCATGTTTTTATGGTATCGACATTCAAACGCGTAAAGAATTGATTGCAGCTAACCATTCAATCGAAGAGATTCGTGAGATGATTGGAGCAGATTCGTTGTCCTTTTTGAGTGAAGATGGATTGATCAATGCAATTGGATTAGACTTTGATGCACCGTATTCAGGATTGTGCATGGCTTATTTTAATGGCGATTATCCAACACCGCTGTATGATTACGAGGCGCATTATCAGGCAACACTAAAAGAAAAAACTTCATTTTATTAGAAGGTAGAATAATAGCACAAGCTGTGTTTTAACAGAATAATGTATAGCATGAGACTTAATAAATCAATAGGAATGAGGAACGAATCGAGTGGGAAATGCATATTCCAAAGCTGGCGTCGATGTAGAGGCCGGTTATGAAGTAGTTGAACGCATTAAAAAACATGTGAAAAGAACCGAACGTTTGGGTGTTATGGGAGCAATCGGGGGATTTGGCGGCTGTTTTGATCTGAGTCAATTTCAATTGAAAGAGCCTGTTTTGGTTTCTGGAACTGACGGCGTAGGAACCAAATTAATGGTTGCGATCCAAGCGGATAAGCACGATACGATTGGAATCGATTGTGTCGCAATGTGTGTAAATGACATTGTAGCGCAAGGAGCAGAACCGCTTTACTTTTTAGACTATATTGCAACAGGTAAAAATGTACCAGCGCGTCTAGAGCAAGTAGTCGCAGGAGTTGCTGAAGGCTGTGTCCAAGCAGGAGCTGCTCTGATCGGTGGAGAGACAGCGGAAATGCCCGGTATGTATGGTGTTGATGACTATGATTTAGCTGGCTTTACAGTTGGGATCGCTGAAAAAAGTCAGATAATCACTGGAGAGAAAATCAAAGCTGGTGACGTACTGGTTGGGTTACCTTCATCAGGAATCCATTCGAACGGTTATTCTCTAGTTCGTAAAATATTTTTCGAAACAAATAATTTTTCGAATGATGAACAGTTACCTGAGTTAGCAGGAAAACTTAGTGATGAGATTTTGACTCCAACAAAGATTTATGTCGACGCTTTAATGCCATTGATTAAAAAGGAACTAGTTAATGGAATTGCTCATGTGACCGGTGGAGGTTTTGTTGAAAATTTACCACGGATGCTGCCAGAAGGTTTAGCTTGTGAGATCGACTTGGGTACGTGGCCAATCTTACCGATCTTTGATGCATTAGCTAAGTATGGCGAAATTCCAGAAATGGAGATGTATGAGATTTTCAATATGGGGATTGGTATGGTTTTAGCAGTATCACCAGAAAAATTGGCAGATTTGCAAGCTGATTTGAACGAACGGAATGAAGCCTCATACATTATTGGAAAAGTGATTGATAAGCAAGAATCGCCAATTGTTTTCAATGGGGCAAACGCATGAGGATTGCGGTTTTAGCTTCAGGCAATGGGTCAAACTTTGAAGTGATCGCTCAGGCGGTTAAAGACAAAAAGATCGATGCAGAATTAGTACTATTGTTTTCAGATCATCGTGATGCCTATGCACTGAAACGGGCAGAAAAATTTGAGATAACCTGCGAAAGTTTTGAGTTGAAAGAATTTACAAACAAGAAAAATTATGAAACTGCGTTACTATCCCTATTAAAAAAATATGAGGTGGAACTTGTCGTTTTAGCGGGCTATATGCGGATTATTGGGAAAGATTTGCTAGCGGCATTTCCTAATCGTATTGTCAATATTCATCCTGCACTGCTGCCGAATTTCCCAGGGTTGCATGGAATCAAGGATGCATACGAAGCTGGTGTTGAGGAAACAGGTGTTACGATTCATTATGTTGATAGTGGTGTAGATACTGGTCCGATTATTGCACAAGGCAGAGTACAGGTGTCAAAGGATGATAGTCTAAGCGATTTGGAAACCAAGATCCATCAGGTGGAGCATGAGCTTTATCCAAAGGTTCTTGCGGAAATCGTAAGAGAAGTTAATTCAGAAGTCTAAAAATATTATTTTGTCCAACTTTACCAACTACTCTTTATAGATTGTTGTAGTGAAAAGAATACTAGAGAATTAATCTATTGCCAAGAATAGGCATGTAGACCATTCTTTCACAGTTTATTAAAGCTTGAATAAAGCAATAGATAGTGCAAATTTAGAAGAGTTATGTTCGATTGGATGATACACACGGCGAGCATCAAACTTATTTTTTCGATTTTTGAAGAAGTAAATAGTGAAGAACGAGATAGGAGTGTCAGGATGACAAGAGCATTAATCAGTGTTTCAGATAAAACAGGAGTTGTAGAATTTACTAAAGGGTTAGTTCAGGTGGGAATCGAGATCATTTCTACTGGCGGAACTAAAAAAGTCTTGGATGAAGCAGGCATTCCAACATTAAGTATCGATGAGGTAACAGGTTTCCCTGAAATGATGGATGGTCGAGTTAAAACTCTACACCCGAAAATTCATGGTGGGTTATTGGGTCGACGTGACTTAACAGCCCACATGGATGCGATGAACGAACACAATATACAGCCAATCGATTTCGTCTGTGTGAATTTATATCCTTTCAAAGAAACGATTTCCAAACCAGAAGTGACTGAGGAAGATGCAATTGAGAATATTGATATCGGCGGACCTAGTATGCTGCGCTCTGCTGCTAAAAACTTCAGCTCGGTAACTGTAATAGTAGACCCTGAAGATTACGCACTTGTTTTAGCAGAAGTAAAGGAAAATCAAGCGACCTCTTTGGAAACACGCAAACGCTTAGCTGCAAAAGTATTTCGTCATACAGCAGCATATGACGCGTTGATCGCGGATTATTTAACAAAGAGCGTTTGTGAGGTCGAACCAGAAAAATTAACATTAACTTATGATTTGAAACAGACCTTGCGCTACGGTGAAAATAGTCATCAAACAGCAGCGTTTTACCAAAATGCTTTGCCTGTGTCTTATTCGATTGCGAGTGCTCATCAACTTCATGGAAAAGAACTGTCATACAATAATATCAAGGATGCGGATGCAGCGATTCGTATCGCTCGTGAATTTACTGAACCAACAGTCGTGGCACTGAAGCATATGAATCCATGCGGGATTGGAAGTGGACGCACGATTTCGGAAGCCTACCAGTTTGCCTATGAAGCAGATCCAACATCGATTTTTGGTGGGATTTTAGTTGCGAACCGTGAAATTGATCTGGAAACAGCGGAAGAAATGCATAAATTATTCTTAGAAATCATCATCGCACCAAGCTTCAGTAAAGAGGCGTTTGATGTGTTATCTGATAAGAAAAACTTACGCTTGATGACTTTAGATTTTAGTGACCAAGCAAGTAATCAGCCAGAAGTTGTTTCTGTACTTGGGGGGTTACTAGTTCAGGATCAAGATGTCGTTGAAGAAATACCTGAAGAATGGGAAGTTGTAACAGATCGGAAACCGTCAGCAGACGAACTAAAAGCTCTAGCATTTGCTTGGAAAGCAGTAAAACACGTAAAATCCAATGCAATTGTTGTAGCAAATGAACATCAAACTGTGGGAGTTGGTGCAGGACAGATGAATCGTGTTGGTTCGGTCAAAATCGCTTTAGAAGAAGCAAAAGGTCGAATGGATGGAGCTGTTTTAGCTAGTGATGCATATTTCCCGATGGATGACAGTGTGGAATATGCTGCTCAGCACGGTATTAAGGCGATCGTTCAACCAGGCGGAAGCATTAGAGATAAGGATTCAATTGCTATGGCGAATAAATACGGTGTGGCAATGGTCTTTACGAGCATTCGTCATTTCAGACACTAATTTGAGGAGGACGCAATGAAGGTATTAATTATTGGGAGCGGCGGACGTGAACATGCGATCGCGAAGAAAATGTTGACTAGTCCGCAAGTGACAGATGTTTTTTGCGCCAAAGGAAATCCTGGGATGAAAAACGACGGAATCCAACTAGTGGATATCGCTGAAGACAATCATATAGATTTAATTTCTTTTGTTAAGGAGAGGGGAATCGATTGGACATTTGTTGGTCCTGAGATTCCTTTGCTGAATGGTATTGTAGATGATTTTGAAGCTGCAGGACTTAAGATTTTTGGACCAAACAAAGCAGCTGCTATGATTGAGGGCTCGAAAGAATTTGCTAAGAAAATCATGGTAGACAATGACATCCCGACAGCTGACTATGAAGCTTTCACTGATTATCAGAAGGCTTGCGATTATGTAAAAGAAAAAGGTGCACCGATTGTTATTAAAGCAGATGGCTTGGCTGCAGGTAAAGGTGTGACAGTTGCTATGACTTTAGAAGAGGCACTGCATGCTTTGAAAGAAATGATGACAGATCATCGCTTTGGTGAAAGTGGGGATAAAGTTGTTGTAGAAGAATTTTTAGCTGGTGAAGAATTCTCACTTCTTGCTTTTGTTAAAAATGAAAAAGTGTATCCAATGGTAATTTCTCAAGATCACAAGCGCGCTTACGACAAGGATCAAGGGCCAAATACCGGCGGCATGGGTGCTTATTCACCAGTTCCCCAGATTTCAACAGAAATAGTCGATGCGGCAGTAGAAAATATCTTGAAACGGGCTGCTAAGGGTATGATGAACAATGATACACCATTTACAGGCATTTTATATGCTGGCTTGATTGCAACTGATTCAGGGGCAAAAGTTATTGAGTTCAATGCTCGCTTCGGAGATCCAGAAACACAGGTCGTTTTACCACGATTGGTAAGTGATTTGGCACAGATTGTTGATGATCTGTTGAATGGTTATGAACCTGATTTGATTTGGAGTGAACAAGCAGCAGTTGGTGTTGTTCTAGCTGCAGAAGGCTATCCTAATGATTATCAAAAAGGGATGTCAATTCCATCTTTTGATGATCAAGTAACAGTCTATTATGCTGGAGTAGCGGATGATCAAGGAATGACAGTAGCATCAGGTGGAAGAGTGCTTTTAGTTGAAGCCGAGGCTGATACGATTGAAGATGCTCAAGCAAAAGTTTACCGAGCTTTAGAGGGTGCTGCTACTGAAGGATACTTCTACAGAAAAGATATTGGTGCAAAAGCAATAAAATAAGCAAAAAAAAACGACTCTGAGGTCGTTTTTTTTTGTTCAAAATACGCGAGATTTTAAAAATGACAGCTTTGATTAAAAGTGGTAAACTAAATATGAAAATAGCGTTAAAAAAACATATGAATTCGAAGAAAAATAAAAGGAATTTAACTCATACAGGCAATTGCATTAGTTAGAATTATTTTTCGTTTCAAAGTGTATTGAAAGAGGCGAGGACCATGGAAAGGAAACGATCCAAAGCTGATGGTGAGAAACACGAATTGCAGACAATCTTGTCTGGATTACCGAATTCTCAGTATTTAAAAATTTTATTGGCCCAAATCATGAGACATTATGATCCTAAAATCAAATATATTTTCCAAAAGCAAATAGGATGGCAGCTAGTTATTGAGCAATATGATGGATTGCTTTGCCGCATCAAGATTCATAAGAATTATTTTTCAGTAGTTACGCCCTTTCCAGATTTTGGAATGAGTTATTTGACTCCAATGGTCAAAGTGATGTCAACTGAATTTAAGGAAAAATTTGAAGATGTTTCAAAGAATACTCAACAGATTGAAATGAAGGTGACGAATGAAGAGGAAATGGAAGATGTTATCTTTTTAGTCAGTCTTCAAGCGAAAAAATTAAGGAACGCGTTAGTGTAAAAAGAAAATGTTCGTGTTTTTTACCACAAAATTCAAAATCAGCTTGCTTTTTAAGTAAATATGTTGTAAATTACATAGGGCGATAGTGCCCTATGTTTTTTATTAGTCACATTTTTCTTAGTTTGAGCAGTACAAAGAAAAAATTGTCGGCCTAGTTCAACCTGACAGCATATGTGACAAGAATAAAGTCATTCTTCTACTTTTTTGAAAAATGATCATATTAAAATGAGATAGCTATCTTATTCATTGGAGGCCATTATGAAAGTATTTGATTATGAAGATATTCAGTTAATTCCGAACAAATGTATTGTGAACAGTCGATCAGAGTGTGATACGACTGTCCGATTAGGGAAATTTAGTTTCAGGATGCCAGTGGTACCAGCCAATATGCAAACAATCATTGATGAAAATATTGCAGAGTTTTTGGCGGAAAATGGTTACTTCTATATTATGCATCGTTTTTATGAAGAAGAACGAATTCCTTTCATAAAGAAAATGCAGTCTCGAGGTTTGTTCACATCGATCAGTGTCGGCGTAAAAGGTTATGAATATGATTTTGTAAAACGATTGTCAGATGAAAATTTGAAGCCTGATTTTATTACAATCGATATCGCCCATGGACATTCAGACCCAGTTATTAATATGATTAAGCATATCAAAAAATACTTGCCTGATACGTTTGTCATTGCGGGAAATGTTGGTACTCCCGAGGCAGTACGGGAATTAGAAAATGCCGGAGCAGATGCGACAAAACTTGGAATTGGACCTGGAAAAGTGTGTATTACAAAAATCAAAACTGGTTTTGGAACTGGCGGCTGGCAGTTAGCTGCATTAAGCTGGTGTGCAAAAGCTGCACGCAAACCAATCATTGCCGACGGTGGAATCCGCACGCATGGTGATGTTGCAAAATCGATTCGTTTCGGTGCAACAATGGTTATGATTGGGTCTTTGTTTGCAGGCCATGAGGAATCGCCAGGAGAAACGATGGTAGAAGATGGTGTTGTGTATAAGGAATACTTCGGCAGTGCCTCTGAGTTTCAAAAAGGCGAAAAGAAAAATGTTGAAGGAAAGAAAATCTGGATTCCTTATAAAGGTTCTTTAAAAGACACTTTAGTTGAGATGCAGCAAGATTTACAGTCATCAATTTCTTACGCCGGGGGAAATGATTTAGAAGCCCTCCAAAAAGTTGATTACGTGGTTGTTAAGAATTCAATTTTTAACGGAGACACGATTTAAAGATTTTTAGAAAACTTTTAAAACTCATTCCAATTTTTGGAATGAGTTTTTTCGAACTTAGAAAGATGATTTGCAGCCATGGTTGACAGACAAAAATAATTGGGTTAGCGTTGAGCCATCCAATAATAAAATGAGGGGATATTATGTGGGAGCTATCAGATACAAAAACGACACCAATTTATCAGCAGATCATGGAGCAAATTATTACCTATATCCAAGATGGAACGTTACAACCTGGGGATAGATTGCCAGCTGAACGGAAATTAGCTCAGTACTATAGGGTGAATCGTTCTACAGTGGTCCATTCTTTAGATGAATTAGTTAGTCTCGGATGGGTATTGCGAAGGCAAGGAAGCGGAACAATCGTAAATGAGGGAAACTGGGGAAGAAGTACGATACCTCGAGTTGACTGGCGCAGTCTATTCACGCAAGAAACACATCCTAAAGAACCTTTCTTAGAGAGAGTTCAAGAATTATTAAATGCATCAGAGTCTCTAGATCTTTATTCTGGAGAATTACCGCTAAACTTGATACCTGATTTTCGTTTTCCTTCCTATACATGGGAAGAATTATTACTGGAGGAGCGAAAGCAAAGTCCTTTAGGTTATCGGCCGTTGCAACAGGTGATTTGTCAGCGAGTCAAAGCAGAACAAAAAATTGATATTTCGTCCGACCAAGTTTTGATTACGTCTGGTGCTCAACAAGCGATGTTTTTGCTACTTCAGGTTATGCTGCAAAGCGGAGATAGTGTAGCAATCGAAGATCCATCATTTTTATACTCTTTACCAATTTTTGCGACTGCTGGTATCAAACTTTATGGTGTGAAAATGGATAAGGAAGGGATGCGGATTGATAAGCTTGAGCAGTTAATTCTAACGAAAAAAATCAAGTTGATTATTCTTAATCCCACTTTTCAAAATCCGACAGGATCAACAATGTCAACTAAACGCAGAAATGAATTGATCGAACTTAGCCGAAAATATCAGTTGCCGATCGTAGAAGATGAAGTGTTTAGTGAAATGAATTTTAGTGAAAATCCGTCTTCATTGAAAGAGCTTGCTCCGCATCAAGTGATTCATTTGGGATCATTATCGAAAATCTTTGGTTCGTCGATCAAAATTGGTTGGATTGTCGCAGATCGAAATTTGATTCAACGATTGTCTGAAGCTAAACAGATGATGGATTTTTCTATTAGTGTTTTTCCTCAGGTTATTGCCCATACGGCTTTGACTGATCCGCTTTTTGAAGAAAATCAAAAAGAGTTAGTCCTTGCATTGAAACAAAGGGCAGCAGCATTCAATGTTGCTGCACAAACTGTTGCCGAAGATTGGCAGATATCTGAAATTGATGGAGGAATCTATGCTTATTTCACTTGGCGTCATCAAAAATTGACTAGAAAAGACTGGGAAATTTTTCTGAGAGAAAAATTATTGATAGCCCCCGCATTTTTGTTTAGTAATGATACAATGGCAATGAGAGTGAATTATACTCGGTTAACAGAACAAACACGAAAACATTTTTTTGCAAAGCTGCAGGCTATTTCAAAGGAACTAAGGAGGAGCTAGATGGAAGCGTTAGAGGTTATGAAGAAGCATCGAACTTATCGGAATTTTGATGAAAATTATCAGTTATCTGATGGTGAGCTGAAAAAAATTTTGCAAGCTAGTCGGCAAGCGCCGAGTTGGATGAATGGACAAATGTACAGTATTATTGTGATAAAAGATCGTGAGATACGTGAAAAGCTCGTGTCTTTAAATCCTGGAAATCCTCATATGCTGCATAGTTCAGTTTTTCTAGTTTTTGTGGCGGATTTGAGACGAACACAAAAGATTGCCGAACATTATGGTGTAGATTATCCTATCAGCGAAGGGACCGATCCATTGATTACAGCTGTGACAGATGCTGCTTTGGCTTTGGAAAATGCAGTGATTGCAACAGAAGCGTTAGGATTAGGTTCTGTAGTAGTTGGTTCAATTAGAAAGGATATTGTGGAAGTCAGTAAACTTTTGAACCTGCCTGAACAGGTGTTGCCAATTGCTGGATTAAGTATCGGAAAACCTACTGTAGAAATGAGAGTTAAACCACGCTTGCCTGAAATGGCGGTCATTCATTATGACACATATCAAGATTATGATTATCAGTTAATTGCAGATTATGATGATACGATGGAAAAATTTGCAGAAGCTCGTGAAACAAAAATTTGGAGTAAAAAATTCGCGGATTATTTTAGTAATAGACCAAATCAAGAAGTTGATAAATTTCTGAAAATGAATAAATTTTTCAAGTAAATGTTTGACACTGAAAGGTAAGTAACATATAGTATGGATGTAAATAAGAATAATTGTTAGGTGAGGCTCCTATATGGACACAGGCTGCTGCCCAAAAATGTCGAGAGACGCCAATGGGTAGAACAGGGATCATCGTGAAGGTGATTCATAACGTAGCTGACAGATTTTGTCTACGCCCTATAGTGCTAAAGCTCGACGATGGACATGAATGGATTTTCGCGCGTGCTCATTTTCGAGTGCGCGCTTTTTTTCTGGTTTCAGCAAGTAGAAAAATGATTTGTCTGGTGAAAATCAAATTTATTTTTCGCAATCTTTTAGAAATGTTTTCTCAATGAGAGATTAGCTGCTAGTCGTAAAGCCAGCCCAACAGTGACCGCAACAAACCAGTGAGAGGATGTGAGGAAGATGGATCATGAGGATAGTCGACCGAAAAATAAATATAACGGGACGACGATGGTTGTCTTGAATTTTAGGAGGAACAACTATGATGAACAAAAAAAACCTTCTTGCTCGCAAAATCAACAAAGATCAAGAACTAAAAAAATTGGCGATTTTATCTGATCGCGATCTTTTCCTAAATTTGCGAACTTCTTTGCATGGGTTATCGGAAGAGGATGCACAAAGTCGTTTGGAGGAGTATGGTCCGAATGAAGTTTCTGCTCAAAAGCCAACACCTGGAATTCTATTGTTTTTACAAGCATTCAATGATCCATTTGTCTATGTTTTAGCACTTTTAGCAATTGTTTCATTGTTGACAAATGATCTTGAGGCAGCAATTGTAATGACGATCATGATTTTAGCCAGTGTTCTAATTACTTTTATCCAAGAATATCGATCACAAAAAGCCAGTATTGAGTTAAAAGAAATGATTGAAAATACATCAGCGATCACTCGTAATGGAGAAACAAAGGAAATTCCGATGGATGAGGTCGTGCCTGGTGACATTTTGACGTTAGCGACTGGCGATATGATTCCGGCAGATGCGGTTTTGATTTGGACGAAGGACCTTTTTGTCAACCAATCATCGCTAACGGGAGAATCGATGCCTGTCGAAAAGTATCTTGCGAAAGAGGTAAAGCTGACCGAAGATATGACGGCATTGGACTTAACTAACCTCGTATTTATGGGAACGGATGTATTAAGTGGTCAGGGAAAAGCAATTATATTAAAGACAGGACAGCAAACTTTTTTTGGTGATATCGCGAAAAATGCGACATCGAAGCGTGGAAAAACGTCCTTTGATATTGGTTTGGCCAAAGTCAGTAAATTATTGTTAAGAATGGTAATGGTATTGTTTCCACTTGTATTTTTGATTAACGGTTTGACGAAAGGGGATTGGAGTAGCGCCTTTTTCTTTGCTATTGCAGTAGCGGTTGGATTGACCCCTGAAATGCTGCCGATGATCGTGAGTTCTAATTTAGCTAAAGGAGCTTTGACTCTTTCAAAACATAAAGTCATCGTAAAAGAGCTGGCTTCGATCCAGAATTTAGGCAGTATGGATGTTTTGTGTACAGATAAGACCGGGACAATCACGGAGGATCGAGTTGTGTTAGTACAACATCTAGATCCGTTAGGGCACGAAAATGAACAGGTCCTAGATTTGGCTTTCATGAACTCGTCATATCAAACTGGTTGGAAAAATCTGATGGATATTGCCGTAATTAATTATTTCGAAGAACAAGATCGCAGATTACCTTTTCAAACGGTTCAAAAAATTGATGAAATCCCGTTTGATTTTTCTCGGCGTCGTCTGACTGTCGTAATGAAAACCGATGAGCATCAATTGATGATTACAAAAGGGGCCGTCGAAGAGATGGCAGCAATTTGCAAATACGTTGAAATTGATGGAGAAATTTTAGAGCTAACACCAGAAATCCGTCAACAATTGCAAACAGTCAATGAAAAAATGAATCGGCAAGGGATGCGAGTTATTACTGTAGCTGTTCGTCGTGATGCCCATGATGAAGCGATATATTCGACTGAGGATGAAAAAGATATGACATTGATTGGCTTCATGGGATTTCTCGATCCTGCGAAAGCTTCGGCTAAACCAGCGATTAAATCGCTGCAGCAACATGGTGTATCAGTGAAAGTTTTAACGGGTGACAATGCTATTGTCGCTCAAAAGGTTTGCCAAGATGTAGGAATCCCTGCAGACGATTATGTTTTAGGGAATCAAATAGATAGAATGACTGATGACGAGCTGTATCAAACAGCTGAAAAAATCAATTTATTTGCAAAGTTGAATCCTATGCAGAAATCTCGAATCATTGAATCTCTGCAAATCAAAGGACATACGGTAGGTTTCATGGGAGATGGAATCAATGATGCGCCAGCTCTACGCAAAGCAGACGTGGGAATATCAGTAGATACTGCAGCAGATATCACAAAAGATGCCAGTTCGATTATCTTATTGGAAAAAAGCTTGAGCGTTTTGGAGAACGGGGTAATTGAAGGTCGCCGTGTATTTAGTAACATGATGAAATATATCAAAATCACTATCAGCTCCAATTTTGGAAATGTGTTCTCGATTTTGGTTGCTAGTGCCTTTTTGCCATTTCTACCGATGCTGTCGCTTCAGTTGCTTTTACAAAATTTAATCTATGATATCGCCCAGTTGACGATTCCATGGGACAATGTAGACGATGAAGAATTACAAGTACCTACTAAATGGGAAACAAAAGGTCTACTTAAATTTACCGTATGCATCGGACCAATCAGTTCCATTTTTGATATTGTGACGTTCTTAGTAATGTGGTTTGTCTTCGGTGCTAATACTGTTGGAGCACAGAGCCTATTCCAAACGGGCTGGTTTATGATTGGCTTGACGACACAAGCTCTAGTTGTTTTAATGGTTCGAACAAAGAAAGTTCCTTTCTTTCAAAGTAGACCAGCACCACAGGTTTTTATCAGCTTACTGTTAGCCGTAGCAGCAGGTGCTTTAGTCGTTCTGACCCCACTTGCGGAACAATTTGAGTTTGTTCATCTACCAAACACTTATTGGTTCTGGTATGTTGGGATTGTCGTTTCCTATATGTTGGCAACGCAATTAGGGAAAGTGTTATATATAAAAATAGCAAAGGAATGGATCTGAACTATAACAGAATGGCCTGTGTTGCCATTCTGTTTCTTTTTTTGTGAAAAGCCGTAACAATTTTTTAGATTGAACAGTTGCACAACGAATCTTTTTTCTTGATTTTGTCATAAATTAGGCGAAATAATTGAAAGATTGCTAATTTTGAAGATAATTATTCTTCTCAATTTGACTAGTAAAAATCGCTTACAAGGCTTGTGCTGCGAGTGTTTTCACAAGTGAAAAAAGTGAAACGCTTTATTTCGTTCAGAATTGGTGAGCAAGTTTGTTGTCAATTGAATATAAAAATGCTAATTTAGAGAAGAAGGGGCAATAGCAATAATACAGATTGACTTGCTGTTGCACTGATAACAAGACTTAATTAACCTAAGAGAGGAAAGTGTGACACCATGGCAGAAAAAGAGTTAACGATTGATTTTGAAGCCTTACTAAAAGATGTAAACGCGGATTTCCCCGTGTACCAAGCGTTGGATGAGAACGGAAAAATTATAAATGAAAATTTGGTTCCAGACTTATCTGATGAAGAACTTGTGGAGTTGATGACTTCAATGGTTTGGTCACGTGTGTTAGACCAACGTTCAACAGCATTGAACCGTCAAGGTCGTTTAGGATTTTTTGCACCAACTGCTGGACAAGAAGCTAGTCAATTAGCCAGCCATTTTGCATTCGAAAAGGAAGATGTATTATTACCTGGCTATCGTGATGTTCCACAATTGATTAAACATGGCTTACCCTTAGCGGAAGCGTTCTTATGGTCTCGCGGGCACGTTGCTGGAAATAACTATCCTGCTGATTTACAAGCTTTGCCGCCACAAATCATTATCGGAGCTCAATATGTGCAAGCAGCCGGCGTGGCTTTAGGCTTAAAGAAACGTAACAGTAAGAACGTTGTTTTCACATATACAGGTGACGGCGGCTCGTCCCAAGGTGATTTTTATGAAGCAATCAATTTTGCTGGGGCATATCATGCAAACGCTGTATTTTATATTCAGAACAATGGCTTTGCAATTTCAACACCTCGTGAAAAACAATCAGCTGCTAAAACACTAGCGCAAAAATCGGTTGCTGCTGGAATTCCTGGTATCCAAGTAGATGGTATGGATCCACTAGCGGTTTATTATGTATCTAAGAAAGCACGTGAATGGGCAGCAAACGGCAATGGCCCAGTATTGATTGAAACATTAACTTATCGGTATGGTCCACATACATTATCAGGCGATGACCCTACTCGTTATCGTTCTAAAGAAATGGATGATGAATGGACGAAGAAAGATCCATTGGTTCGTTTCCGCAAGTACTTGACAGAAAAAGGTTTATGGTCAGAAGAACAAGAAGAAAAAGTAATCGAAGCAACAAAAGAAGAAATCAAACAAGCAATTACAGATGCTGATCGCGTACCAAAACAAAAGGTTTCTGATTTCTTGAAAAACATGTACGAAGTTCAACCACAAAATATCAAAGAACAAATTGAATTCTATGAAGCGAAGGAGTCGAAATAATCATGGCACAAAAAACAATGATCCAAGCAATTACAGATGCCTTAGCTCTGATGCTTGAAAAAGACAAAGAAGTTTTAGTTTTCGGTGAAGACGTTGGTAAAAACGGCGGGGTTTTCCGTGCGACTGAAGGTCTTCAGGAAAAATTCGGTGAAGATCAGGTGTTCGATACACCGCTAGCTGAATCTGGTATCGCCGGACTTGGCTTTGGTCTTGCTTTACAAGGCTTCCGTCCAGTTCCAGAAATTCAGTTCTTTGGTTTTGTGTTTGAAGCAATGGACGAAATCGTCGGTCAAATGGCTCGTACACGTTACCGCATGGGCGGTACACGTAATTTACCGATCACTGTCCGTGCACCATTTGGTGGCGGTGTTCATACTCCAGAATTACACTCAGATAACTTAGAAGGTTTGATGGCGCAATCACCTGGTTTACGTGTCGTGATTCCTTCAAATCCTTATGATGCAAAAGGTCTGCTGATTGCATCAATCCGCAACAATGATCCAGTCGTTTTCTTAGAACACATGAAGCTTTACCGTTCCTTCCGTGAGGAAGTTCCAGAAGGAATTTATGAAGTACCCTTGGACAAAGCAGCAGTTACTAAAGAAGGGTCTGATGTTTCAATCATCACATATGGAGCAATGGTTCGCGAAGCGATCAAAGCGGCAGACAATTTAGCTAAAGAAAACATCAATGCAGAAATTATTGATTTGCGTACGGTAGCGCCACTGGATGTAGAAACGATCATAAAATCAGTTGAAAAAACAGGCCGTGTCGTTGTTGTTCAGGAAGCGCAAAAACAAGCCGGAGTCGGTGCACAAGTCGTTTCAGAAATTTCTGAACGGGCGGTTCTTTCATTGGAAGCACCAATTGGCCGTGTTTCTGCTCCAGATACGATTTTCCCATTTGGACAAGCGGAAGGTATCTGGTTGCCAAACGCAGCAGATATTGAAGCAAAAGTAAAAGAAATCGTAGAATTTTAATCAGTAAGAAAAAGGAGCGAAAACTAATGGCTTACCAATTTAAATTGCCAGATATCGGTGAAGGCATCGCAGAAGGCGAAATCGTCAAGTGGTTCGTTAAAGTGGGCGATACCATTAATGAAGATGATACATTATTAGAAGTACAAAATGACAAATCAGTGGAAGAAATTCCATCTCCAGTAACAGGAACGATTAAAAAAGTCCTTGTAGACGAAGGAACGGTTGCCAATGTCGGAGATGTTTTGGTAGAAATCGACGCACCAGGACATGAAGACAACGAAGGTGATTCAGGAGTTGCTGCGGAATCGCAGACACCAGCGGCTCCAGCAGCTGAACCAACTGCTGAAAGCGGCAGTTCGAATGCTGGCGGCGTTTTCCAATTCAAATTACCAGATATTGGTGAAGGGATTGCAGAAGGCGAGATCGTTAAATGGTTCGTGAAAGCCGGCGACAAGATTGAAGAAGATGATACGTTACTAGAAGTTCAAAATGATAAATCAGTAGAAGAAATTCCGTCTCCAGTAACCGGGACGATCAAGAAAGTCCTTGTAGACGAAGGAACGGTTGCCAATGTCGGAGATGTTTTAGTAGAAATCGATGCACCGAGTCATAATGATTCCAGCGCTTCTTCTTCAACAGAGTCAGCAGCACCAGCGGAAGCACCAAAAGCTGATGCAAAAGGCAGCTCTTCAGTGGTTGAAGCAAGCAATCCAGACAAACGTGTGTTAGCGATGCCGTCTGTCCGTCAATATGCACGTGAAAAAGATGTGGATATCACACAAGTAACAGCAACAGGTAAAGGTGGACGTATCGTAAAAGAAGATATTGACGCTTTTGTATCTGGCGGTGGTCAAGCAGCACCAGCAGCGAAGACAGAGGAAAAATCAGCGGGCACAGCAGCAACTTCAAGCGCAGCTCCTGCTAAAGCAGAAAAACCAGCTCAACCATTTACTTCTAACATGGGCGAAATGGAAACCCGTGAGAAGCTGACACCAACACGTAAAGCAATCGCTAAAGCGATGGTCAACAGCAAACATACTGCTCCGCATGTAACCTTACATGATGAAGTAGAGGTTTCTAAGCTTTGGGATCACCGTAAGAAATTCAAGCAAGTGGCTTTGGATAATGGCACGAAATTGACCTTCTTACCATACGTAGTGAAAGCTTTGACTGCGACAGTGAAGAAATACCCAGTCTTGAATGCGTCCATTGATGATGCCGCACAAGAAATTGTTTATAAAAATTATTACAACATCGGTATTGCAACAGATACTGATCATGGATTGTATGTACCGAACGTTAAAAATGCTGATACTAAAGGCATGTTCAAGATCGCAGACGAAATCAATGAAAAAGCAGCGTTGGCACATGACGGCAAATTAGCTGCTGATGATATGCGTAACGGCACGATCACGATCTCAAATATCGGTTCAGTAGGCGGCGGCTGGTTCACTCCAGTTATCAACTACCCTGAAGTTGCGATCCTTGGTGTCGGAACGATTGCGCAACAACCAATCGTGAACGATGAAGGCGAATTAGCGGTTGGCCGTGTGATGAAACTTTCATTAAGCTTCGACCATCGAATCGTTGATGGCGCGACAGCGCAAAAAGCCATGAACAATATCAAGCGTTTGTTGGCTGATCCAGAATTATTATTAATGGAAGGATGATAAAATCATGGTAGTTGGAGATTTTGCCATTGAATTAGATACAGTTGTAATCGGTGCTGGACCCGGCGGCTATGTTGCCGCCATCCGCGCCGCTGAAATGGGACAGAAAGTAGCGATCATTGAACGAGAATATATCGGCGGTGTTTGTTTAAACGTCGGCTGTGTTCCGTCAAAAGCGTTGATTTCTGCTGGACATCATTATCAAGATTCGCTTGATTCATCGATGTTTGGTGTAACTAGTGAAAATGTAAAGCTAGACTTTGCTAAAACCCAAGAGTGGAAAGAAAACGAAGTCGTTAATAAATTAACGACTGGAGTTAAATTCCTGTTGAAGAAACACAAAGTAGAAATCATTGAAGGAGAAGCTTTCTTCGTAGATGACAAAAACTTACGTGTAATTCATCCTGATTCTGCTCAAACTTATTCTTTCAATAATGCGATCGTCGCAACAGGTTCTCGTCCAATAGAGATTCCTGGCTTCAAATTTGGCGGACGTGTGTTAGATTCTACAGGCGGATTAGCGTTAGAAGCTGTTCCGGAAAAACTTGTAATTATTGGCGGAGGCGTTATCGGTGCTGAATTAGGCGGTGCATATGCCAACCTAGGTGCTGAAGTAACGATTCTTGAAGGAACACCACAAATTTTACCGACTTACGAAAAAGACATGGTGCAACTTGTAGAAAAAGACTTCAAACAAAAAGGCATTAAAGTCGTTACCTCTGCGATGGCCCGTGAAGCTGTTGATAATGGCGATAACGTGACCGTTCGTTACGAAGTTGACGGAAAAGAAGAAACAATCGATGCAGATTACGTAATGGTAACAGTTGGGCGTCGTCCAAACACAAACGACATGGGCTTGGAGCAAGCTGGTGTTGAAATGACAGACCGCGGTCTGATTACAGTTGATAAACAAGGACGTACAAACGTACCTAGCATCTACGCAATCGGTGATATCGTTCCTGGTGCTGCTTTAGCTCATAAAGCCAGCTACGAAGCTAAAATCGCTGCTGAAGCGATCTCTGGCAAGAAAGTTGCCGTTGACTATAAAGCTATGCCAGCAGTTGCCTTTACTGATCCAGAATTGGCAACTGTCGGAATGACAATCAAAGATGCGAAGGAAGCCGGATTGGAAGCGAAAGCCTTCAAATTCCCATTCTCTGGTAATGGTCGTGCACTATCATTAGGCAAAACAGAAGGCTTTATTCGGTTGGTAACAACGGTTGAAGACAATGTTATCATCGGCGGTCAAATCGCAGGTGTTGGTGCCAGCGACATGATTTCTGAATTAGCCTTAGCTATCGAATCAGGCATGAATGCGGAAGATATCGCTCTAACGATTCATCCACATCCATCGTTAGGTGAGATCGTAATGGATGCTTCTGAGTTAGCATTAGGGATGCCGATCCATATTTAAAGCCAAAAGCCAAAATCCACTTAACAGGGATTTTGGCTTTTTTTATGGTCAAATACTTAACACTTTCAGCAAACTATCCTTTAAACCACCGTGATTGCCACCAGTGCCCCCATTAGCCAATCTACCTGCGAGATCATTACTTGCGTTTGTTTGGCTACAGGATCACCTTTTACTTCCTTTATTTTCGCTTCCAGCATTTTTCGTTCTGGCTTTTCAATGTATTTTTTCAAGTAAGAGGATTTCTTTAACAGGATTACTAATTTTAGTCCATCATAATCTAAGCAATTTAAATTCTCTAGACGAGCCACTAATTGCGCAATGGTTTTTTCCTTTGCTAAATAAGAAAGCGTATTTCCATCTGTTTCGACAGTAATTTCTCTAAGGTCAATTAATGAGTTGCGAGTTTGAGCGACCAACAACTTCAAGTCTTTTTCGAAAAAGGTTGTACCGTATGCAACTGCTAATTTGTCGATGCGTTTCTTTTTTAGCTGGGTGATCTTATCAAATAAGCATTTCAGATATTCTAGTTCCTCCGGCAGTTGATCCGTTAAAATGATAATTTCCTTTTGATCAAGCTCGATTACCTGTGCTTCTTGCAAATCAAGCAGTCCTGCCATAACTAGGCACATGCCAACATAATAATTAATAGAAGAAATCTTTCCATTTCGATTCATGGTGAAGAGCAGGTATTGTTGTGATAAACTTAAATTTTTCATCGTTTTGCTCCTTTATTCTTTTGATCCAAGTATAAGCTAGGAGTGAAAATATCTAGTTTTTCGAAACAATATTTTCAAAATTCTGATTTTTTCGCTTTTTTTTCATGGTATCCTAAGAATGCAGAAACAAAAGTTTCCTTTTTTACTAGCTCAATCTGCCAGCAAGAGAATAATTAATTGAAAAAAGCGACAAGGAGATGAATCCAATGACTGGGAAATTTTTCCAAGAAATCAGAGAAAAGAAAAACCAATCAATCATGAATACGTCTGAGGGGATCGTAACACCTCAGTTTTTAAGAAAATACGAACGGGAAAATGGTGATATTCGTTTTTCGAATTTAGTCCAGTTATTAAATCGACTGAATACTACCATCGACGAGTTCATCTTTGAGATTGAAGAAAGCTTGGATATTTGGTTATATGAAATCGAAGAAGAAATTGATCAAGCCTATCATGCCGGAAATTCATTTTCTCTGAAGAAATTTGTGCAAAAACAAGAAAAACTCTATCAGCAAACAAAGGAGGAACGCTTCCTGTTTGCGGGGCTTATCGGCAAACGCTTCTATAATTATATATTTTTACCAAGCTATACAGTTGATTTATCGCCGATCACCAATTATTTAAGAGAGACGGAGACGTGGGGGAAGTTTGAATTTTTCTTGGTCACTTATAATAGTGATCTTTTCGAGCCGGAAGAAGCTTTTTTTTACGCCAATCAGTTAGTAACACAACAGCATGGCAGCTTTGAAGCTCGAAAGTGGCGCTTCGATGCTGTCCTGCATCTTGTACGTTATTTAATTGACGAGAATCAATTGGCTTCGGCAGAAAAAATAATGTTAGCATATTTAAAAAACTTGACACCGAATCGTGATTTGAAATATCTTCATCATGACCTGTACGCTAAATTTGTCTATGGGCTGCTTTTGATCAAAAAGAATGATCCAAAAGGAGCACGACAATGCGAGCGAGTCATTGAAATATTTGTAGAGGATTGCGGTTATTTAAACTATGGCAATCGACTGAATATTGTTTATCAATCAACTTTAGCGCAAGCTAAGCAGTCGTAATAAGCGAGGAGCAGATATATGAATGAAATTTTAGGTTTTGAAGCATCAAGATCAGGTGAAATGTATGATGACCTTTCGCCTGTATTTAGCGAAATGCGGAAGCAAGCAGTGAAGGCGACGACTGAATACAATGCCCTGTATGGAAAGGATGAGCAGAAGAGAGAAGCGATCTTGCGAAAACTTCTAGGCTCAGTGGGCGATTCCCCCTTCTTCGAACCGGATTTTCGTTGTGAATTTGGAAAAAATATCCATCTTGGGGATCGTTTTTTTGCTAATTTTGACTGCATCTTGTTAGATGGCGGAGAAATCAGGATTGGCAATGATGTATTATTTGGTCCACGGGTAGGGATTTTTACAACGAACCACGCGACTGATCCTGAAGAACGAGTGGCAGGTGGCTGTTATTCGAAAAATGTCGTGATAGAAGATAATGTTTGGGTAGGTGCCAACGTTACCATCAATCAAGGCGTGACGATTGGAAAAAATACAATCATTGGTTCTGGCAGCGTGGTAACCAAAAATATCCCGGCCAATGTAATCGCAGTCGGAAATCCTTGTCGTGTGTTAAGAGAGATCACTGAACAAGACAAAACGGGTTATCAATCTAAACGTACGTTAACTTAAAAGTGGTTTTCACCAGCGCATGTATAATTCTATGGTAAACTAATTTCGAATGGAGTGTGGATCAATGGCAAATTATGGTTACCCAATCGATGAGGATTGGACACATGAGGAGATCACGACCGTTATCAATTTCTTCAATTTAGTCGAGGAAGCGAACGAAAATGGTGTAGATAAAGAAGCTTTTTTAATCGGATATAAAAAATTTAAGACAATAGTCAAAAGTATCGGAGAAGAAAAACGAATCGGTCGAGAATTTGAAGCGGTCAGCGATTATTCAATCTATCGCACGGTACAAAAAGCTAAAGCAACGACAACGAAACGTTTTAAAATGTAAATTTATTAGCTATTGGTAAGAAGAATCAGACTTATTAGGAGAGATTAGGATGGAAAAAGAAATTATTGGCTGGATCTATGAGGCGGCTGAGAAAATCAAATCAGGACTAGGAGATGCGCTGAAGGTCGATCAGAAAAACGGACGGACGGATTTAGTGACGAACGTGGACAAAGAGGTCCAAGACTTTATCGTCGGAAAAATCAATGCTTATGATCCAGATGCATTGATTTTAGGCGAAGAAAATGGTCAGGACCAGACTCCAATCGATAAAGGGCGTGTTTTTGTCATTGATCCGATTGACGGGACGTTGAATTTTGTAATGCAGCAAGAAAATTTTTGTATCATGATCGCTGTCTATGAAGAGGGCGTAGGCCAACTAGGGTTTATTTATGATGTGATGCAAGATGAGCTTTTCTGGGGCGGACCTAAAGTCGGAAAAGTCTTCCTTAACAAGGAAGAACTTGCGGCTCCTGCAAATCAATCGTTAAGTGAAGGCTTAATTGGTATGAACGCTGCCCTTTATCGCAAAAATTTGTATCATGCTCAAGAAATTGGTCAGACATCGATGGGTATCCGGGTATTAGGCTGTGCCGGACTGGATTTTATCGCTATCATCAAGGGGACGCAAATTGGCTATGTCAGTATGCTGAGTCCATGGGATTACGCTGCCGGCATGATTATGATGGAACAGTTAGGAATGACTGTTATCGGCAAAAATCAGCAGCCGTTAAGCTTCCGAGGACGGGAGTTTTTCATTGGTGCAACGCAGGCTGCGATGGCTGATATTCAAGCGTTTGATAAAGAGAATCTTTAAGAAACTACTTTTTCTGAAAAAATGAAAATGTTTTACTAACACTCTTACTGATTTTCTGTTATAATTGTCAATCGAGTGAGTCTCGCGTTACAAGAAAAGGAGCAATTAAAATTGAATTACAGAGAAGATATCCGCAACGTGGCCATTATTGCCCACGTCGACCATGGTAAAACAACACTAGTTGATGAAATGCTGAAACAATCCGATACCCTTGACAGCCACGTAAGCCTGCAAGAGCGTGCGATGGATTCAAATGCAATTGAAAAAGAACGTGGAATCACGATCTTAGCGAAAAATACCGCTGTTAACTATAAAGACTACAAAATCAACATCATGGACACTCCAGGACACGCCGATTTTGGTGGTGAAGTGGAACGAATCATGAAAATGGTTGATGGTGTATTGTTAGTCGTAGATGCTTATGAAGGTACGATGCCACAAACGCGTTTCGTATTGAAGAAAGCGTTAGAACAACATTTAACACCGATCGTAGTCGTAAATAAAATCGACAAACCTTCTGCACGTCCAGAAGAAGTCGTAGATGAAGTTTTAGAACTCTTTATTGAATTAGGTGCAGATGACGATCAGTTGGACTTCCCAGTGATATATGCGTCAGCAATTAATGGAACATCTAGCTTATCAGATGATCCAGCAGAACAACAACCGACAATGGCTCCTGTTTTTGATACGATTATTGAAAAAATTCCAGCTCCTGTTGATAATAGCGACGAGCCTTTGCAATTCCAAGTTTCTTTATTGGATTACAATGACTACGTAGGGCGTATTGGTATCGGCCGTATCTTCCGCGGAAAAATGAAGGTCGGCGACCAAGTATCTTTAATGAAGCTTGACGGTTCGATTAAAAATTTCCGTGTAACAAAAATCTTTGGATTCTTTGGCTTACAACGCTTAGAAGTTGAAGAAGCAAAAGCAGGTGATTTGATCGCTGTTTCTGGGATGGAGGATATCTTTGTTGGGGAAACTGTTACACCAGTGGACCATCAAGAAGCTCTACCGATCCTGCACATCGACGAACCTACTCTGCAAATGACGTTCCTAGTGAATAATTCACCATTTGCTGGTCGCGAAGGTAAATACGTGACTTCACGTAAGATTGAAGAACGTTTGATGTCAGAATTGCACACAGATGTGTCATTACGCGTTGAAAACACAGATTCACCTGACGCTTGGACGGTTTCTGGTCGTGGGGAATTACATTTATCGATTTTGATTGAAAACATGCGTCGTGAAGGTTACGAATTACAAGTTTCTCGCCCAGAAGTTATCGAACGTGTTGTTGATGGTGTGAAATGCGAACCATTCGAACGTGTACAAATCGATACTCCAGAAGAATATATGGGTAGCGTGATCGAAGCATTAGGTCAACGTAAAGCCGAAATGCAAGACATGATTCACTCTGGTAACGGACAAATACGTCTGGTTTTCTTAGCACCAGCGCGTGGTTTGATCGGATTCACAACTGAATTCTTGTCAATGACTCGAGGTTATGGAATTATGAACCACACCTTCGATCAATATTTACCAATGATCCAAGGTGTGATCGGCGGACGTCGTAACGGGGCATTAGTTTCTGTTGATACTGGAAAAGCAACTATGTACTCCATTATGAGTGTTGAGGAACGGGGAACTGTCTTTGTTGAACCAACTACTGAAGTTTACGAAGGAATGATCGTCGGCGAAAACAGCCGTGACAAAGACCTAGGTGTTAACATTACCAAAGCTAAGCAAATGACAAACGTTCGTTCAGCTAACAAAGACCAAACGTCAGTCATCAAAAAGCCACGTATCTTAACGCTAGAAGAATCATTAGAATTCCTGAATGACGATGAATACTGTGAAGTAACACCAGAAAGCATTCGTCTACGTAAACAAATTCTAAACAAAGCAGAACGTGAAAAAGCAGCGAAGAAACGCAAAGTTGCTGCTGAATAAAGACTATTTAAGAGATCGCATGAATCTATGCGGTCTCTTTTTATGGAAAAATTTTGTCAACCACCAAATTGCTTATAACAAGGTGAAATAATTATTTTATCTTTAATTAGCTGTTATTAGCAAAGAACAACTCTTATTTTAAAATTATTTTTAAAAATTTGGATTAGAATTTTTGAGAATTATCGTTTATGTTTGATTTGGGTTGATGAGGGATCGGTGCTTGATTGGGTGATTGAGGATAAGACTGCTGTTTTTTGTGACTGATAACATGCACTTTGAATAAATAGAATCAAATGGAAAAGGAGGAGTTTTAATGGATGAATATGGCTTAAGCTGTAAGCAGATTTTTTCGTTAAAGCGTAAAACATTAGAAAAACGCATTAGCAATTTCTATAACGAAACGAATGACAGCGACAGCGCGATCAGACTTTTGGTAGCGCTTCAAGTAAGAGAAGAACTAGACTTGGCAGATTTTTCATTTATGTTAGCCGATTTAGTGCATTATATTTTTATGAAAACCAAATCCAATGCGACCCTGCGCCGCTTTTATATATTCTTTGAGGAGTATTTTGATAAGAAGGAGTGGCGTGTGCTGCTAATCAAATTATTTCCGGCGAAAACGTATATCGCTGAAAAGCTGAAAACATTATTTACGCAATTTATCAAAGAACCTCTAGCAGGATTAGTCGGTTCATGAATAAGGAAAAATAAAGAGCAGGAAGAAAATTAAACGAAGGGATTAAAAAAATGACAACAGTATTAGACGTAGAATTTGAGAATAGTAATGGAAAAGAGCAGCATTTGCGCTTGAAGAATTTTAGTATGCGTAAATCTGCCACAGAACTTAAAGCAACTTTAGAGAAATTCACGCTGTTGAATCTATTTGAAAAAGATGGCGTAGATTTATATAAGAAATTGAAGCATGCAACAATTATCGAAGAAATCGAAAGTCCAATCTTTGATATAGAAGCTGATGAAGAAGCACCAGTATTAGATGCTCAACTAAGCAAAGAAGAAGCACTATTGCAAGTAGAAACAACTGCGGAGGAATTAAATAAGATCAATATACCAGAGGATCTAGTGATCATAGAAGAAAAACCGGAACCGGGTATTCTGATCCAAACGATTGGATTGCCAGAGGGGATTAATCCAAGTGAATTAACGGAAAGTCAGGCAATGATAATTATTAGCGCCTGTATGCCGGCTGATGCTCGACTAGAAGATATACGGATCGAGAATAAGACAAGTCCGGCAAAACTGGTTTTGACCGAGAGAATCGACGAAGAAGAGTCTCCTCCGGTGATTGTCCAATCACCGCCAGAAAATGTTAAAAGGAAACGAAAACGATTACTCGATCGTATCCGGAAACGAGAGTAAGCAGCTGTTTTTGTCTCATCGATAAATCCAACGTTGGTATGAGACAGATATTCACTGTATTGCTGGATTAAACAAACTGAATCAAATTTTTAGCCTGCTGGATCCGCAGGCTATTTGTTGTGGACAAAATGTGCGGCTAATGAGATAAAGGCTAGAGTTTATCCATTTCAAACAGCCTTTAATCGCTGATTTTTCCGATGTCTTGTATGACGGTGCCGAAAACCATTATGTTTCATATTATGCATTTGTTTCACGACGAGAATTGTAAAAAGAATTGATTTTTCGCGTTTTTATATAAAGTTTTTGCATTGTAATCTCTTTGTAATATTCTCCAAGCTGTGTAAAAGTCAAAATCCGAACAAAGAGTTTAGAAAAAGCTTAGTCTCACGGATTTTTTCCCTTTTTAAATTTTTTCTATGTTATAATGTTGAAATCAAGATAGGAGGGAAGCAAAATGGAAAATATTTCTTCTGATTTTGCCATTAAAGTGTTGCAAGAAGATGCAGATCGGATCAAGCTGTTGATTCGCAATCAAACGAATAGTTTATGTATCTCTCAATGCAAAGCTTTTGAGGAAGTCGTTGATACACAAATGTATGGCTTCTCACGCCAAGTGTTCTTTGCTGAAAAGGTAGGTATCTTGAAGCGAGGAGAAGGACAGCAAATGCTTAGTGATTTGGAAGCTGAGTTAAATCGTTTATATACGGAATTGTACGAAACTCGTCAGGATATGACGGATGCCGGCTGGGAGGCTTAACCTTGCCCACGAAAATAAAGAAACGTCATTTTTTAGATTATAGTATTTTGATTCCATATTTGATTTTGACTGTGATTGGTTTGATATTTGTATACAGTTCAACTTCCTATTTATTGATCACAAATAATGCGAACCCAACAGGCTTAGTAATGAACCAAGGGGTCTTTTGGGTTTTAAGTTTGATCGTAATTAGTTTGATGTATAAAATGAAGACAGATGTCTTAAAAAGCCAGCAGCTGATCATTTTTGTGACATATGTGATTTTTATTCTATTGATTATTGTATTGTTTTTTGGTACTGAACGTAATGGTGCTAAAGGGTGGATCGATATTGCTGGTTTTACGATGCAGCCAGCAGAATATTTAAAAATCATGGTTGTTTGGTACTTGTCCTATATACTATCAAAACGTCAAGAGACGATCCAAGATAATTTTGTTACCGACATGAAACGTCCATTAATGCTAGTTTTTGCTATGATTTTTTTAGTAGCGGTACAACCTGATATGGGGAATGCGGCGATTATTACATTATTAGCATTGATTTTGCTATTGGCTAGCGGAGTTAACTGGATTTACAGTTTAATCGTTGGAGGTATCGGTGTTGTCGGAAGTTTTCTTGTTATTGAATTCTTGACACATTTTGGTAAAGCTATTTTCCCAAAGAAGTTAGCATATATTTTCAGTCGATTTGAGAGCTTTAAAGATCCATTTAAATATGAATTAGACACGGGACATCAAATGGTCAATGGCTATTATGCAATGTTCAACGGCGGCTGGTTTGGGCGCGGATTAGGGAACAGTATCGAAAAAAAAGGTTTTTTAAGTGAAGCTCATACGGACTTTATTTTTTCTATTGTAATAGAAGAAGTCGGTTTGATCGGTGCTTTGGTTATATTAGCAATTTTAATTTTTTTAATCGCACGAATCTACTTGGTTGGGATTCGTTCGAAGAAGCCTTTCAATTCATTAATTTGTATCGGAATTGGAAGTTTGTTGTTATTACAAGTTTTTATTAATCTTGGTGGTATTTTAGGAATTATTCCATTGACTGGGATCACGTTCCCATTTTTGAGTCAAGGAGGAAACAGCTTACTTGTATTGTCAGTGGGTGTTGCATTTGCGCTGAATATCAGTGCAGATGAAAAGCGGACGAAACTTGCGATCGAGTATGAATACTTAAAAAGTCAGGAGTGAAGTGCATGAAAAAGGTATTGGTAGCAAATAGAGGTGAAATTGCAACACGGGTGTTTCGCGCGTGTAGTGAGTTAAACATTAAAACAGTGGCGATCTTCGCGGAGGAAGATCAATATTCGGTTCATCGCTTTAAATCAGATGAAGCGTATTTAGTCGGAAAAGGGAAAAAACCGATCGATGCGTATCTAGATATTGAAGACATTATCCGCGTGGCGAAAGAAGCAAAGGTGGATGCGATTCATCCAGGCTATGGCTTCCTTTCTGAAAATTTAGAATTCGCGAAACGCTGTCGTGAGGAAGGGCTTATTTTTGTTGGTCCTGAATTGCATCACTTAGATATTTTCGGCGATAAGATCAAAGCCAAAACAGCCGCCTTAGAAGCTGGGATTCCGTCAATCCCTGGTTCAGATGGTCCAGTTGATACAATCGAAGGTGTTTTGGCTTTTGCTGAATCGCACGGTTATCCTATCATGATTAAAGCGGCTTTAGGTGGCGGCGGTCGTGGTATGCGTGTTGCTCATGATGAAAAAGAAGCACGTGAAGGTTATGAGCGTGCCAAGAGTGAAGCGAAAGCCGCCTTTGGTAATGACGAAATCTATGTTGAAAAATATGTTGCCAATCCAAAGCACATTGAAGTTCAAATTTTGGGAGATAGTCATGGAAACGTGCTGCATCTCTATGAACGCGACTGTTCTGTTCAACGTCGTCATCAAAAAGTTGTGGAAGTGGCGCCGTGTATTTCCTTAAATGATGAACAGCGAGAAAAAATCTGCCAAGCGGCTGTTCAGCTAATGAAACATGTTGGTTATGTTAATGCTGGAACAGTGGAATTCTTAGTTGAAGGAGATAATTTTTATTTCATCGAAGTTAATCCTCGAGTTCAAGTAGAACATACGATTACTGAGCTGATTACTGGTGTGGATATCGTTACTTCACAATTAATGATTGCACAAGGAAAAGATTTGCATAAAGAAATCGGGTTGCCAAAGCAAGAAGACGTTCAAATGTCAGGAGCAGCTATTCAATGTCGGGTGACAACAGAAGATCCGTTGAATGGTTTTATGCCGGATACAGGGAAAATCGACACGTACCGTTCACCAGGTGGTTTTGGTGTACGTTTAGATGTAGGAAATGCTTATGCTGGTGCGACTGTTACACCATATTTCGACTCATTACTAGTAAAGGTATGTACTCATGCGTTGAATTTTGATCAAGCAATTGAAAAAATGCAACGTTGCCTGATTGAATTCCGTATTCGCGGTGTTAAAACCAATATTCCTTTCATGCATAATGTAATCAGTCATCCTGTTTTTCAAAGTGGAGAAGCAAAAACGACATTTATTGATAATACACCTGAGCTGTTTGAATTCCCACGTGTTAGGGATCGCGGTAATAAAACTATGCGCTACATTTCAGAGATTACTGTAAATGGCTTTCCTGGAATAGAAAAACAAGAGAAACGTTATTTTGAAACACCTCGAGCACCAAAAATCGAAAAAAGAGAATTAGTTACAGCTAAAAATATTTTGGATAAAGAAGGCCCTGAAGCAGTAACAGAGTGGATTAAAAAACAAGATTCAGTTCTATTAACTGACACGACCTTCCGTGATGCTCATCAAAGCTTATTGGCTACACGAGTTAGGACACATGATTTGTTAAATGTTGCCCAAGCAACAGGTGAAGGAATTCCTGAATTATTCTCAAGCGAGATGTGGGGCGGTGCTACATTTGATGTGGCATACCGTTTCTTGACTGAAGATCCATGGAAACGACTAAAATTAATACGAAAAGCCATGCCAAACACTTTATTGCAAATGCTTTTCCGCGGTTCGAACGCAGTTGGCTATTCAAATTATCCAGATAATGTATTGGAAGAGTTTATTAAGGAAGCGGCTTACCATGGTATCGACGTCTTTAGAATTTTTGACAGTCTGAACTGGCTGCCACAAATGGAAAAAAGTATTCAGTATGTTCGCGACGCAGGAAAGGTTGCTGAAGCAGCGATTTGCTATACAGGTGATATCTTAGATTCAAGCCGGACTAAATATAATGTTCAATACTATAAAGATATGGCGAAAGAATTGGAAGCTCTGGGAGCCCATGTGATAGCGATCAAGGATATGGCTGGGCTTTTGAAACCTCAAGCTGCCTTCCATTTAATCAGTGAGTTGAAAGAAACAACAGATCTTCCGATTCATTTGCATACACATGATACTGCTGGAAATGGGATTATTACTCTGTCTGCTGCTGTTAAAGCAGGTGTCGACATTGTAGACGTCGCAACGAGTGCAATGAGTGGTGCGACGAGTCAACCGAGCATGAGTAGCTTGTACTATGCTCTTCAATACGGCGATCGCGCGCCTGATTTGAATTTGAAGAATGTTCGTCAGTTAAACCATTATTGGGAAGATGTTCGACCATATTATTCAAGCTTTGAGAATGGTATCATGGCAGCTCAAACAGAGGTTTATAAACACGAGATGCCTGGAGGACAGTATTCAAATCTGCAGCAACAGGCCAAAGCTGTTGGATTGGGTGAAAAATGGGATGAAATTAAGGAAATGTATCAAACTGTCAATCTGATGTTTGGAGATATCGTAAAGGTTACACCATCTTCTAAAGTGGTAGGAGATATGGCACTGTTCATGGTGCAAAATGAATTAACTGAAGAAGATATCTATGATCATGGGAATGAATTAAGCTTTCCTGATTCTGTCATCAGCTTTTTCCAAGGTGAGTTAGGCCAGCCAGTTGGCGGATTCCCAGAAAAACTGCAACAGATTATCTTACAAGGACGTCCGGCCATGCAAGAGCGCCCAGGCAAATTTGCTGAGCCTGTTAAATTTGAAAAGGTAAAGGAAGAATTGCAGGAATTGATTGGCTTTGAACCAAGTAAAACAGATGTTTTAAGCTATTTGATGTATCCGCAAGTATTCTTGGATTATCAAAAATCATATGGTCAGTTTGCAGATGTTACGTTGTTAGATACGCCAACCTTCTTTAGTGGTATGCGTCTTGGTGAAACAATTAACGTCCAAATTGAAAAAGGTAAGACTTTGATTATTCGATTGGATGAGATTGGTGAAGCTGATGTCGAAGGAAACCGGACATTATTCTTCAACTTGAATGGGCAACGTCGTGAAGTCGTTGTAAAAGACGCTTCTATCAAGAGTGCCGTTCAAACTAAGCGCAAGGTTGAACCAACAAATCGTGAACAAATCGGAGCAACAATGACTGGTTCGGTATTGAAAGTCCTAGTCGAAAAAGGCGATCATGTTGAAAAAGGTCAACCGCTACTGATTACTGAGGCGATGAAGATGGAAACATCCATTGATGCTCGTTTTGCTGGAAAAGTTTCTCATCTATACGTTGAAGAAGGTGAAAGTATTTCTTCTGGCGATTTATTGATTGAAGTAAAAGAAAAATAGAAATATATTTCTTAGATATGCCAAGTATAGGCCTGAATCAGGGATCCTTAAAACTCTAATTTTGAGTCAAAATATTAGGGGAGTAATATTAGAAAATTGTCTGTTTACTTTTAGTAAAGCTGGATTTTTTTGTTGGGGCCTTTGTATCATTTACTTGAAAAAAATTTTATTAGTATGATTTAGGAGCGTTGTTGTGTGAAGAGAGTGATTGGTTTTCTTAGTATTCTATTTTTAGTTTTGATTGGTTACTATTTGCAACCAGTCCTCTTTCCACCGACACAAGGGAAAGCTCCAGTTACATCAACAAATCAAGTGGTTCGACACAAAGCCTTAAAGCATCAAACAATCAAATCGGAAGGGTTTGCGGACTACGTTACACAGCCAATTGAAGCTTTTGAGCAGAAATTTGGACGACCGACGAAAATTGAAGACAGCGGATTTTTCTTTCAAACTCGTGACTATGCGTTAGATCAAGGAATATTGGAAGTGAATGTAGAGGCTGGAAAGGTCAGTACAATAAAAGTAATGGCGAAAAAGGCGGATATTCAGCCTTTTAAATTCAGTATGACTAGCAAACAACTAGCGGATCAAATCAATTTGTCTGCGGATTTTGCTTTAAGTTATGATGAGGAACCAGTACAGATCGAGCTAAGCGAAAATGACATGCGATTTCGTCCATTGATCGCTTTTGATAATGACACGTTTGCAATGCTCTTTTTTAACGGAAGTAATGAGAAAATGATTGGCGCTGTTTATTTGGATATGGAAAATTTATTACGATTGATGCCATATCAAATCAACAGCGGTAATCCTTTAGCCAATCGTGTACAAGAAAGTAATCTTGATTGGAATATCTTAAACCAACAAAAGCAAGAACGTGCGATTAATGTAATTAATTTTTATCGGGGATTACGTAAATTGGAAAAAATCCCCACTACTGATTCTTCGATGAATGACAGTAAGAGGCTGTTAAAAAGTTTTTTAACAGCTCCTAAAAAAGTGCTGGACAATGAGCGTTTAGAAGAGTGGCAAACGGGGCAAGGAGCACATTTAAGCAACTTATCTTTTGAGCTTTCTTCAACCGAATTTAAAGACTTGGCCAAAAATTCCAAAATTGATTATGAAAACGGCTTTTTCTATTCACCGATGATCGATCCATTATTTAATCTTTTTGATTGGGTCAGTCACGAGCATTTGAATGAAGCGATTATGGCAACAGAGACAGAGCTTGGCGTTGCAATTGATCAAGAAAGTGTGCTAGTCTTGTTACAAGAACCAGAAAAAACAAAGGATAGTGAATAGGTTGATTATAAATGATGCTTTCTTTCAGTTAGAGGATCAAAATCAACTGTTGATTCAAGAAATTTTAGCGAGTAAAAGCTACAAAAACTATCTGCTGGCAAGGAAACAAATGAATGATTGTTTAGAAGTAGCGAAGCTGAAAAAAACGTTTCAGACCGAAAAAGACAAATTCGAACGAATCGCGGCATATGGAGAGTATGCGCCTGATTATCGCCAGCAGCAGCGTAAAGTTCGCATAAGTAAGCGTGCGCTTGATTTGAATGAAAAAGTTGCTGCTTTTCGGCTAGCTGAAACCGATTTTCAACAGTTGTTGGATGAAATCGGCATCCGTTTGGCACAAGTGATCTCATCAGAGATTAAGGTCGATGCAGGAAATCCTTTTTTTGAAACAGGGAATCATAGTTGTAAGGGGAATTGTCATGGATAATACTGAGTTTGTAATGCAAAAAAGACGAGGGATAATCGTTTGGGTCTATTCTTTGAAGCAATTAAAGACCTTGAAACGATTTGGTTTGATTCACTTTGTTTCAAGAAAAATGAAGTATGTTGTTTTATATGTAAATGAAGAGGTCGTAGATGAAACAGAAGAAAAGCTGCAAGGATTGCATTTTGTACGTCAAGTAGAGCGATCCTATCGACCAGATATTGAGATGAATTTTGCGGATCGGATCGGAACGAAGGCCGCTTATCAAGTAAAAGATGACGATGAGTTGGATGTCGTAGAAGCCAATACAAAGATTCGATTAGCTGAAACAGTCTAAGTAAGGTGAAAAATGTCTGATTTGTTCAAACATTTTTCATCTTTTTCTTTGATAATAAAGAAGTCAGATCAGCTATGTTTATTTTACGAAATTTGAAAGCCAGAAGTGTTACATAATAAATAGAACATAAGGTATTTAGCTAACATGATTAGTAATGAGAGGGGCATGGGCAGCATGCGAGTGGTTGCAGGTGAATTTGGCGGTCGCAGATTAAAAACATTAACTGGAAATAATACACGGCCTACGACTGATAAGGTAAAAGGAGCTATTTTCAATATGATTGGTCCGTATTTTGATGGAGGTGCTGTCTTGGATCTATTTTCTGGCAGCGGCTCTTTAGGAATTGAGGCTGTTTCACGTGGGATGGACCAAGCTATACTAGTTGAAAAGAACTTTCGTGCAATGGAGGTTATTCGTGACAATGTCGCTGTGACTAAAAATGAAGAAGCATTTCAATTAATGAAAATGCCTGCAAACCAGGCGATTCAGCAGTTGGCTAGCAGTAAAAGACAATTTGACTTGGTATTGCTAGACCCGCCTTATGCAAAGCAGGAAATCGTAAAGCAGATTGAAATGCTTTTGCAGAATAATTTGCTGACGAACACTGCAATTGTGGTATGTGAAACTGTCAAAGAAGTCGTACTACCAGAGTCGATTGGTAAATTAAAAGAACGTAAGCGTAACGACTATGGGATTACTGCCGTAACGATTTACGATTGGGAGGATTAAGATGAAAAAAATTGCGCTTTTTCCTGGCAGTTTTGATCCATTGACTATGGGACATTTAGATACAATCGAGCGTGGAGCGAAACTGTTTGACGAGTTAATTATTGGCGTTTTCGTCAACACGAATAAGAAAAGCTACTTTACCTCAGATGAAAAGATGGCTATCGTAAAGAAATCTGTTGCTCATATCCCGAATGTACGTGTGATCACTCAAGAAAATGAATTGACGGTAACGGTCGCAGAGAAGCTGGGAGCAAAGTTCTTATTGAGAGGTATTCGCAGTATCAAAGATTATGAGTACGAAAAAGAAATTGCTCTAATGAATCGGCACTTAGATCGTGATTTGGAGACAGTCTTTTTATTAGCTGAACCGAAATATAGTCATATTAGTTCCTCGATTTTGAAGGAAGTTTGGACTTTTAATGGTGATGTCAAAGAATATCTGCCCGAAGCAGTCTATCGGGCGTTGGAAGAGAAGCGTGAGAATAGTGAAAAATAACAAACTTGTCAAACGATTACTACTTGTATTTATAGCTCTAGCTGCAATAGCTTGCGTGATAGTGCCTATCCCATATTACATCGAAGAACCTGGAGAGACGATCAATTTGAAAGAATTGATCACAGTTAATGATAAAAAGGATGAGAATAAAGGATCATTCAGTTTAACTTCGGTTGGTATTCGAAGGGCAACAGTTTTAATGGCTTTGAAAGCGAAGGTCGAGCCTTTCCATGAAATCATTTCTGTGAATGAGTTAACTGGTGGTGCCAGCGATGATGAATACATGCAAATCCAAAAGTTCAACATGGAAACTTCCCAAAACTTTGCGATCGAGCAGGCTTTAAAATTGGCGAATAAACCCTATAAAATGGAATACAAAGGTGTGTATGTCTTGGGGGTAGAAAAGAAATCAAATTTTGCTGGGAAAATCAGTGTCGGCGATACTGTAACCAAGGCAGATGGGAAAACCTTTACCAGCAGTGAGGATTTCATGAAGTATGTGAAATCACAAAAGGTCGGACAAAAGATGAAAGTGACCTATATTCATGATGGCAAAACGAAAGAAGCTACTGAAAAACTGATTAAACTTCCAACAGATAAAAAGCCGGGAATTGGTATATCACTGACCGATCATACAGAGATTGACTCTCAGGACAAGGTCAAAATAGATGCTGGTGATATCGGTGGTCCATCGGCCGGCTTGATGTTTACCTTGGAAATTTATGAACAACTAGTGGATAAAGATTTGCGTCATGGCGAAAAAATTGCGGGCACTGGTACGATCGGTTCTGATGGCGAGGTGGGAAGAATCGGTGGTATCGACAAAAAAGTAGCCAGTGCAGCTGCTGACAACAACAAAGTATTCTTTGCTCCAGATGATGAGATTACAAAGGAAATGAAGGAAGCACAACCAGGAATTAAATCAAACTATCAAGAGGCCAAGGCAGCAGCTAAAAAGCTAAAGACAGACATGGAAATTGTTCCAGTGAGAACTGTTAAGGATGCGCTGGATTACTTGGGAAAAATGAAATAAGTTCACTTAAGAGTGCTAGTCAGCAATGTCTAGCACTCTTTTTATATCCTTTTTTGAGAAAGCATAGCCGCGTTTCAGGGATAGCTGCGTATCTTAATGAAAAGGAGGATTTTATGAAAGCGTATTTGAAGAAATATCCATATTTGATCGTACTGCCAATAGTCTTGGCCATCGTTGGATTCTTTTTTTTAACTAGAGAGCCGGAAGAACAAGAGATGGATCCGGTACTTTTCTCAACAACTAACACCACAAAAGAAACGAATGAATCAAGCAGTAATCAAGATTGGTACGTTGATGTAAAAGGTGCGGTCAAAAGAGCAGGTATGTATCGAATCACACAGGGCATGAGGCTAATGGATGCAATTGATTTAGCTGGCGGGTTTACAGAGGAAGCGGATCAAAACCAAGTTAATTTTTCCAAATTACTGACCGATCAGGAAATTATCTATGTACCAAAAAATGGTGAAGAAATTCCGACGATTAACGAAAACTTCCAGCAGGTCGCCGGAACAACGGATTCTGATAGTAAAAAAATCAATATTAACACGGCAGATGTGAATGAGTTACAAGAGTTATCAGGAATTGGTGAAAAAAAGGCAGCGGACATTATCAAATACCGTGAAGAAAATGGCAGTTTTCACTCAGTAGAAGAGTTGACTAAAGTATCAGGAATCGGTGAAAAGACGCTTGAAAACTTGAAGGATTCTATTACAATCTAGGTAAAAAATTTTCAAAGATTATGGACAAAGTGGAGTTATATTAATTTGAATACTTTTTATGGTTCAGAAATTCGTGGATTTTTTTACTGAACAGCATACAGATATTTGTATGCTTTTTTTATTTGAAAAGGAGTTGATCAATCTATTTTTTTCTTAACTGTTTACTATTTGTTGATTGATAAAACAAAAGATGAATTGAATTAAGATTGAAGGTTGAATGCGCAACTATTATATTTTGATTAGGAGCTGAGGGAAATGATTGATAGTCAAGATTTAGCGATACTTCATGAAATTGCTTTTAGAAATCAAAGAGACACAGAAGATTTGGAAAGTAAATTTCTATTAACAAGAAGGCAAATTACTTATTCAATACGGAAAATTAACGATGTGCTTTCCAATGGTAATAATGATCTGATTACAGTGTGCAGTAATGAACTGAAGCTGGACAGTGAGGCTGAAAAAGAGTTGCAGACTTACTTGTTAAAAATGGAGTTCTTTTCAGATGTTTATCATTCAAAAGAAAATCGGCAGCTGATGATTCTATTGACTCTATCCTGCTCATTAGAATATTTGTCTTTAGACCATTTGATCTTTATGTTAGACAGTAGTCGTTCAACAGTTGTCAGTGATTTGAAGGAGGTGAAAAGAAAACTTATAAAAAATAATATAAAAGTTGAATACACACGAGTGAAGGGATACTTTCTAACTGGTAACGAGGCAGATATTCGTTATTTAGTAATGAAGACAGTGATTACATTTTTTTATCAGGATAACGGAGAACTCTTCCTTGAAAGCTATTTAAAGAAACAGTTGAACATCGAGTACTCGAAAGTTGAAGATTACATTCTTAGTGCTAGTCAAAAACATAAAATTTCATTTTTTGAGAATAAACTAAAGGAGTTTACCTATTGCTTCATTTTATTAAGTCAGCGTTTCAAGAATGAAAAGATCAATCATGCTAACAATGATTTTATTGATTATCACTCCAATGAGTATCAATTTAGTCTCAGTATCTGTCATTTTTTTAAGATCGATCTTTCAGAGAATATTTACTATATAGCTGCATGGGTTTTAGGGTTGTCAGCTGGAAATATTGATAAGGCTACTTCAGATAGATCAACGATAAAAAAGATTATCCAACGTTTGATTGCGAGATTTGAGAGTTTATCAGGAATACGTTTCTTAAACAAAGATGCTGTAACACGTAGATTATACGAGCATTTTCGCCCTAGCTATTATCGGTTGCTTTATCATTTGCCGATTGTTAATCCATTAGCAGCAAAAATAAAAAAAGAATATGGTGAAATGTATGCACTTGTGAGTGAAGCAATTCGTCCGTTACAACCGTTATTCAGTAGCGAACTTCCAGTAGATGAGATTGCTTTTTTAACGGTTCATTTTGCAGCATCAACTTTTGAGGAACAAGAGGAGCAGATTAAAAGAAATCGGGGATTAATTCTATGCCCTAATGGTATCGGGACTTCCATAATTCTGCAAAAAGAACTGGAATCACTATTTCCCAGTATTGATTTTATCGTACAAGACTATCAAAAAAAATTTGAACCTAATTGTTTTGATATTGTTTTTACAACCACAATCACACCTAGCATCTTAAGTATAGATTCGTCATTTATTGTTGTTAATCCTATCATGACGTCTAAAGAAAAATTCGAGCTAATCGGTCGAGTGTATGATTTATTGAATGATGAAGCGTTATTAGATCCAAGACTGGTTGATATTCTAAAAATCGTAAAGAAGCATGTAACCTATGAACAATATGAAAAAATTGAAAATGAGCTGCTTATCCAAGCAGATAGCAATCATTCTAGAATTGTTATTGAAGAAGGAGGTGAGTATCCGTTGTTAAGCGAAATTACCAATATAGACTTGGTGAAATTACAAGTGGAGGCTGATAATTGGGAAGACGCCATTCGTAATTCTACAGATGTCTTAGTTAATACAGGGATTGCTAAACCTAGTTATATAGATGGGATGATTCAAGCTACAAAAGAAACTGGTCCTTATATTGTTATTACAAAACATGTTGCATTACCGCATGCGCGTCCTGAAACTGGGGCGGAAAAGATCGGCATTAGTATTGCTACACTAAAAAGACCAGTAGTATTCGGCAACAAAGAAAATGATCCTGTAAAGTATATATTCGGTTTAAGTGCTTTGGATAATCAAACTCATTTAACGGCTATGTCAGAGTTGGCAGAATTATTAGATCATAAAGCATTTTATCAAGTGTTGGACAATGCCCAAAAACCAGAAGAAATTATTGATTTTATCACAAGCTTTGAGAAAGAGAGGATGCAGAGATGAAGAAGAAAGCATTGATTGCCTGTCGAACAGGAATGGGTTCAAGCATGATGTTAAAAATTAAAGTTGATCAGGTAGTACGAGCGTGTCAGTTTCCGTTAGAGGTACAGCATAGCACATTGGATGATGTCAAAAGTTTTAATGGTGATTTGTTGATTACGATGGCAGACGTTGCAGAGGAGTTAAAGGGGCAAGTACCGTATATTATTGGAATTAATAATTTGATGGATAAAAAAGAAATTGAAACAAAATTGCAGACATTTTTTGACGGTCAAGATTAATACGAGGAGGAGAGATAATGGGGGTATTAAAGGTAGTGGTGTTTGACTTACTGTCTTCAGCACCTATTTTAGTTGGTATCATTGCTTTAACAGGATTGTTGCTGCAAAAGCAGCCTGCCGATAAAGTGATCTCGGGTACATTAAAAACAATTGTGGGATTCTTAGTTTTTGGTGTCGGATCGGCAGCCGCAGTAACATCGCTGGATAGCTTCCAAGCATTATTTGCAGAGGGATTCGGCTTGAAGGGAGTGCTGCCACTAGCAGAGGCAGTGACCGCACTAGCTCAAGATAAGTTTGGTACGACAGTTTCTTTAGTCATGTTAATTGGTTTTTTATGTAACTTGCTAGTAGCAAAGTTTACACCATTAAAGTACATCTTTCTGACAGGACAGCATAATCTCTATCTAGCAGCTCTGCTTACGATCATGTTCAAAGCTTTAGGTATGAATAATTCATTGACTATCGGTTTTGGAGGAATGATTCTAGGAATTTGTGCTGGACTATTTCCAGCGATTGCTCAACCTTATATGAGAAAAGTTACAGGTGATGATGAGCTTGCAATGGGACATTATGTGACTGTTGGATATGCTATTTCAGGGTGGATCGGATCAAAAGTTGGTAATCCTGAAGACAGTACTGAAAATCTGAATTTACCTGGTTGGTTAACGATGTTTAAAGACTATGTCGTAGGTGTATCAATCACAATGATTATTTTTTTCTACATTGCGGCGATTGCTGCAGGGAAAGGGGCAGTAGAAGAATTATCTGGTGGGGTAAATTGGTTAGTTTATCCGTTATTTCAAGGATTGGGATTCTCTGCGGCACTGTATGTAATTATTACAGGAGTACGACTGTTTCTGGGAGAAATTGTCAGTGCGTTTGTTGGTATCTCAGAAAAATTAATCCCTAACGCACGACCAGCTTTAGATTGTCCGGTGGTTTTTCCATTTGCTCCAACAGCTACTGTAATTGGCTTTCTAGCAGCTTATGTTGGTGGATTGGTTACCATGATTATTATGGGACTACTAGGAGCGATTGTAATCATTCCAGTAGCGGTACCATACTTCTTTATTGGTGCAACCGCAGGCGTGTTTGGTAACGCTACCGGCGGTTGGAAAGGTTGTGTGGCAGGCTCCTTTGTTGTAGGCATATTAATTGCTGTTGGACCAGCATTAATCTACCCAATCATGGAAAATATCGGTCTAACTGGAACATCGTTCCCAGAAACAGACTTTAATATTGTAGGACTACTCATCTATTATATCGGACAATTATTACAAAGTATATTTTAATTGACGAATAAATTATTGGAGGAAATATAAATGAATGAGATTGATAAAAAATCAATTGCAGCAATTCGGAATTTAGTTGTAGATAGTGTAGAAAATGCGAAGCATGGACATATGGGAGCTCCTTTAGGTGCTGCTCCTATGGGATATGAGTTGTTCAGGTATCATTTAAAACATAATCCTAAAAATCCAAACTGGTTTAACAGAGATCGTTTTGTTTTAACATCAGGCCATGGCTCGATACTGCTGTATTCTTTACTACATCTATCAGGTTATGATTTATCTATGGAAGATATGAAACAATTTCGTAAGCTGAATAGTAAAACTCCAGGACATCCGGAAGTATTTCATACGCCGGGAGTTGAAGCTACTACAGGACCATTGGGTCAAGGATTTTCTATGACAGTTGGTTTGGCAATTGCCGAGGCGCACCTGAGGGATCGTTTCAATCAAGAGGAGTATCAAATTATCGATCATTTTACTTATACGATTTGTGGAGATGGCGATTTGCAAGAAGGCGTTGCCTTAGAATCAGCGGCTATTGCCGGAAAATTAGGATTAGGCAAATTGATTGTATTATATGATTCAAATGATATCACCTCTGACGGACCTTTGAGTTGCTCATCTCACGAGAATGTTCACAAAAAATTTGAAGCAATGAATTGGCAAACACTATTAGTAAAAGATGGAAATAATACTACTGAAATTTCTGAAGCTATCAAACAAGCACAATATGAAACAGATAGGCCAACTTTGATTGAAGTTAAAAATATTATTGGATTTGGTTCCAGTTTACAAGGCTCAGAGAAAATCCATAGCAATCCAGTTGGCGTAGAAGAGGCACAAAATATCAAAGCGACTATTGGATGGGAACATGGTGAGTTTTTTATTCCAGAAGATGTGAAAGTGAATTTTGATTCTATTATCTCTGAAGGAGAATTAGAAGAGAAAAGCTGGAACCAACTTTTTACAGATTATAAAAAAAATTATCCAGCTAAAGCTGCTGAACTTGAAAGAGCAATTGAAGGGAAATTTCAACTTAGTATAGAGGCTACTCAACCCTTCAATAATGAAGACAATATGGCAACACGTACAGCCAGTGGAAAGATGCTAAATCGTATATATAAAGATTTGCCATTTTTTGTAGGCGGCTCAGCTGACTTAGCTTCTTCAAACAAGACAACGATTGAAGAGTATCCTTTCATGGATGAAGAGCATCATGAAGGACCGAATATTCATTTTGGTGTAAGAGAATTTGCAATGGCTTCAATCTGTAATGGAATCACGCTGCATGGGGGATTAAGGGGGTATTGCGGAACATTTTTAGTTTTCTCTGATTATATGCGCTCAGCTATTCGTCATTCAGCGTTAATGGGTGTTCCAGTAACCTATATTTTGACCCATGATAGTCTACAGGTAGGGCAAGATGGACCGACACACCAGCCTGTCGAACATCTGGTATCATTAAGAGCTGTGCCTAACTTGATCGTCTATCGCCCAGCAGAAGCAAATGAAACCATTGTTGCTTGGAAACTGGCAACTGAATCAAAAAATACACCATTCGTCATTGCTTTAGGACGGCATGATGTTCCTGTTATTCCAGATGTAGATGCTAAAAATGCTGAAAAGGGCGGGTATGTCCTTTCGAGTGATTCAGAAACTCCGGATATTATTCTGATCGCTACTGGTTCTGAGGTAGAAATGGCCTTAAAAGCAAAAGAACAGTTGAATCAATACGAGGTAAATGTCGTATCACTTCCTAGCTGGGAGTTGTTCGATTCACAAACTGATGAGTATAAAGATTCCGTTTTACCGCCGTCAGTTGAGAATAAATTATCATTAGAGCTTGGTACTACCTTAGGCTGGTCCAAATATATAGGTGCGAAAGGAAAGTCCATCGGCGTAGAACAATTTGGTAAATCCAGTTCAGCAAATGAGCTTTTAGAAGCATATGATTTTACAGTGGAACGAATTGTCAAAGAAGCAATGAATTTGATGAATAAGAACAGTCAGGGTTATACAAAATAGAAGTTCTTTTTAGTGAAAATAGTTGTTGAGAATAAGATAAACGAATTATAAAGGAAAGAAGAGTTGTCACTTGAAAAGGCAAGTCATCTTTCTTTTATTCTTTTTATAAACCAACATAGAGAAAAATTTTGGTTTTAAATAAAGCAATTCTTTTACTATGCGTAATTTAGTTTAAACCCCAAATTTATTGCAGCAGAATTTATTCTAATTATCAGGAAATGGCGAGAAACAGTACCGGATACTATCAAATACTGTGAAGAAAATGGCAGTTTTCGCACGGTAGGAAATCTAATTAAAGTATCAAGAATCGGTGAAAAGGCGCTTGAAAATTTGAAAGACTCGATTACAATATAAGAAAGATCGAAAGAGAGGCGAAGAATTTGACTACTGAAAGAATACCTTGGGATCAATATTTCATGGCGCAAGCCGTTTTATTATCATTAAGGAGCACATGTACACGCTTAGAAGTGGGAGCAACGATCGTACGGGACAAACGAATTATCGCTGGAGGTTATAACGGTTCTGTCAGTGGTGATGTTCATTGCGTGGATGACGGCTGTTATGTTGTTGACGGACACTGCCTGCGAACAATCCACGCAGAAATGAATGCTCTTTTGCAATGTGCCAAGTTAGGTATCGCTACAGACCAAGCAGAAGTGTACGTAACTCATTTCCCTTGTTTACAATGTACCAAAGCATTGCTGCAGGCTGGGATTAAAAAAATACATTATCTTAAGGATTATCGTAATGACCCATATGCAATCGAGTTGATTAATCAAGTGGGGGCTAGCGCTCACCAGGTTCATTTAGAGAGCAAATACTTCACCAAACTTCAATTAGGAGAAGATGCTGCCACATTGCCAGAAAGATAGCTTCTGTTCGTAATTACTTGATATTGCCGATCCTGACGGCGATTCTATTTGCAACGTTGATTTATCAAGTCAATTTTTGGCTGACGTTGCTGCTGAGTGTTCTATTGATTCGAACCTGCTGCATGAAAAGCCGCAAGATTTTATTGCTGGCTTTTTTATGCAGCCTTTTTATTGGTTTACGGACTTATTATTATGTAAACTATATTAGAGCTGTTCCTGAAACGATAACTAATCAAACTATAACGATCCAATCAGACTCAGTTAAACTTGATGGAAACTTGTTAAAACTAACAGGAAAAGTCAATGGTAAGAAGTATTTAGTTTATTACTCATTGAAATCATCGGAAGAAAAAGATTTTTGGAGTCAAAAGAGTATACCAAATAGTGCGATTATTAGTGGAGAAACAGAGACGTTTGATCCAGCTAGAAACTTGAATGGTTTTGATGCAAAGAAGTATTATCACAGTCTAGGAATCAGTCGAATCCTCCAAGCTCAGAGATTTAGTTCATTTCAGCGGAAGAGGTCGGGACTTAGTGGTTTTCGGCAGCGCTTGATTTGGTCTATCGATAGGCATTACTCGAAACGTTTGGCTAGTTACATTAAAGCGCTAGTGATCGGTTATAAAGATGCCGAGTTCGCAGAATATTCAGCTGCATATAAAATGACGGGACTGCTCCATTTATTTACTTTATCCGGATTACATATTCAGTTTTATTTGGGCGGTATTCATCTATTGCTGAAAAGGCTCGCTTTGACTAGAGAAACACGGTTGATTCTGTTGAGTATAATTGGTTTTTTGCTGATTTACTTGACTGGCGGTGGTTTTAGTACGATTCGGGCAGTTCTAAGCTTTCTGATCGGTTTTGTATGTTTGACCTTTGATATCTTATTTTCAAAGCTTGACCAATGGAGTTTAATGCTGCTGCTATTAATTATATGTTATCCGTTGGCCCTATGGTCGGTAGGTGCTCAATTGAGTCTGTATTTTGCTTTATTATTATTGTACTTGAATGATTTAAGAATCAACGTTTGGCAGCAGACTATTCTTTTTTCTATTTTATCGTTACCCTTGCTAATCTTCAGTTTTAGCGAATGGACTATAATTGGAGGACTATTTACATTATTGCTGTTTCCCATTTTTGAATGGATAATTCTTCCAGGCTGTCTACTGCTTTTCTTTGGTTGTTTTTTACCTATCCCGCAGTTAATTGAATATTTGATGGAGTGCCTCTTTATACTACTGGAAAAATTTCTGACATTCGCTGCTTTTCCGAACTTAACAATTGGTAAGCCCGGATTTCTAATATTTCTATTTCTTCTGTTAATAGTTCTTTTGATTATTGATCGTTTAAAGTATCGCCAGAGGATTTTTTTTCTGTTAGGGATAGCCTTCTTTTTGATTGTTTCAATTTCTCTTTCAGCCAACGGCCTGATTGCTTTTGTAGACGTCGGACAGGGAGACAGTATTTTTATCAAATTACCTTTTAAACAGGAGACTTTTTTGATCGATACTGGAGGACGCTTGAACTTTAAACAAGACAAATGGCAAGTTAGACAGACAAAGCGGATATCTGACTATAATTTATTGCCTTTAATGAAATCACTAGGGTGCCACAAGATCGACCATTTGCTCGTGACTCATAATGATGCAGATCACATGGGAGAATTAAAAAATGTCATGAGAAAGGTAAATGTGAGAAATCTTTATTTAGCTGATGGTTCGCAAATGGAACTGCGCAACTTGCTGAGGAAAGTACGAGGAACTAAAGTTCATTTGGTAAAACGAGGCGATACCATTGGCCGATACTTAAAACTGCGAGTACTTTCCCCTGAGAAGAGTGAAGGTGAAAATGATGATTCACTGGTTACTTATTTCCAATTGAATCAACAGCGTTTCTTATTGACTGGGGATCTAGAGACTACTGGCGAAGAAGAACTGATGAAAAATTATCCGCAACTGAGAACAGATTTTTTAAAGATCGGCCATCATGGCAGTAATACCTCAACCGGTGAAGAGTTATTAGAAAAAACCAAACCTAAATATGGTATTATTTCCGTAGGCAAAAAGAACCGTTACGGACATCCTACTGATGAAACTCTGGAAAAATTAAATAAATACCAGATTAAGATTTTTCGAACGGATCAGCAGGGAATGGTCTATTACCAATGGTCTGAGATAACTAAACGTGGAAAAATCAAAGTGCTGATAGATTTTATTGAGTAATCGTGGTAGCATGGAGAGTCAGGTTTAACAAGAATAAGCAAGTATATAAAGCTGTTTTTAGAATTTTTATGAGTTAGGAGCAATCACATGAATACACAGGAAGCCCTTCAGCAAATCAGGAATGCACCATTAAAATCAGTCTATCTAGTCACGGGGACAGAAGATTTTTTGATTCAGGAGATTCGACAGGCGTTCTTAGACCGAATGAAGAAGGATGACTTAGAGGAGTTGAACTTTATGTCATTTGATATGGAGGAAAGCGGCCTAGGAGCAGTCATTGATGAAGCAGAAACGCTTCCTTTTTTCGGTGATTATCGCTTGATTTTTGTGGAAAAACCTTATTTTTTAACGGGAGAAAAGAAAAGTAATGTACCTGATCAGGATGTCGATGGCTTGATAGATTATTTGAAACACCCGTTAGATACATCGATAGTTGTCTTTTGGGCGACATATCCCAAACTCGATGCTCGCAAAAAAATTACCAAGGCTTTGAAGAAAACAACTGTTGTTGATGCAGCACCTTTACAGGAGCGGGACTTACGCAGCTTTTTGCAGCGTTATATCAGCAACGCAAATGTGAAAATATCAAAAGAAGCATTTGATCTTTTTTTGCGTCTGACTGATTTTGATCTGTCTAAAGCGATGAATGAGATCGAAAAATTACTGTTACTGGCAGGTGAGGGTGGCACTATCACGCTTCGACTAGTAGAGGATTTAGTACCGAAAACGCTTGAACATAATATTTTTGAGTTAACGGAACAAATTCTTAAGGGGGATACGGCAAAGGCTTATCAAACATATGAAGAGTTACATTTACAGGGTGAGGAAACAATCAAACTGACTGCGATTTTGATTAGTCAAATTCGATTATTACTGCAAACAAAAATCTTGCAAAAAACTGGCTATCAACAGGCTAACATTGCTGAGACACTAAGTATCCATCCTTATCGTGTGAAGTTAGCGATGCAGCAAGTAGCCAAATTTCCTCTAGAATTATTAGTATCTATGTATGATGAGTTAGTAGAGAATGATTATGAGGTGAAGACTGGTCAGGCCGAAAAAGAACTAAATTTTCAGTTATTCATTTTGAAGACGACCGAAAAAATAAAAAAATAGAATTGTAGCCACAATAATTTCCTTTTATGAAAAGCCGACAGACAAAATATTTTTGTCCTGTCAGCTTTTTTATTTATAGTTGAGCAATACAATGCTTTTTTTCATCAAAATTACAACTAATCTGCTTGTGATATGTAGGGAAATTAAAAAAACACGTTGAAGGAGTGGTTTATCGAAAAATTAGAATAAAAATCTCTCAGCAATGTTTAATAATTCACATTTTTAAGGTATGATAATACAAAGGTGACAAATACCTAAAGCGATGTGCCAGAAGGGATTTAGTGAGAATTAATCTCAATTAGCAGGTCGGAATTTATGAGAGCCATTTAGTCATTAATTGTTCAAAATTTTATTCCAAAACGATAATAGTCAGCTTGTTCTGGCTTTATATATGCACCACAAATGTATAAACCTATAAAAGAAAGGATGAAAGAAATGACATTAGCAAAAATCGTTTATGCAACTAACACAGGAAACACAGAAGGAATCTCTGAAATTCTGGAGGATGCTTTTGAAGAAATCGGCGTTGACGTAGAACGCGTTGAAGCAGATGATGCAGAGGCAGATTTTTATGAAGATGCGGATATCTGTGTTCTAGCTACTTATACTGATGGAGATGGTGAACTACCGTTTGATTTGGAAGATTTACACGAAGAGCTGCCAGATGTAGATTTATCAGGAAAAATTTATGGTGTAGTTGGAAGCGGAGATAGCGAATTATATCCTGATTATTTCTGTCAAGCTGCGATTGCTTTTGATGAAGCCTTTGCAAAAACAGGTGCAAAAAAAGCAGCAGAAACAGTGAAAATTGAAAATGAAGCTGATGATGAGGATGAAGAAGTATTGAAAGCATTTGTGAAAGCTTTAGTAGAAGCAGCGGAATAAGAGTCACATTGGAAGAATGGAGTGAGATTTTGTTTAAAGTATTAGAACGTAAGGAACTGGCGCCAACGGAATATGAGATTCTGGTTGATGCGCCACGAATTGCCAAAAAGGCACAACCAGGGCAGTTTGTGATCTTGCGAATCGACGAACAGGGTGAGCGGATTCCGCTGACAGTCGTGGATACAGACAAAGAAGCGGGTTGGGTACGCTTAATCTTTCAAGTGATCGGCAAATCGACTGCCCAGCTCGCTACTGTTATGGCCGGCGAAGCCCTGATGGATATTGTTGGTCCTCTTGGTAAAGCAACTGACATTGAAAATTATGGTACCGTTCTCTTGGTAGGTGGCGGCGTGGGTATCGCCGCGCTGTTCCCGATCGTCAAAGGACTGAAAGAAGCGGGCAATCATGTAATCACTATTCTTGGAGCAAAAAATAAAGATTTATTGATTCTTCAGGAAGAATGTGCCAAATATTCTGACGAACTGATTTTAATGACTGATGACGGTTCGGTTGGACAAAAAGGGCTAGTTACTCAAGCAATGGAGGATGTTTTTAAACGCGAGGAAATCTCGATGGCTTGGGCAATTGGACCGAGCATTATGATGAAGTTTTGTACAATCACTGCGCAAAAACATGATGTATCGATTTATGTTTCCTTAAATCCAATTATGATTGATGGAACAGGAATGTGCGGAGGCTGTCGTGTGACGGTGGCTGATTCTATTAAATTTGCCTGTGTTGACGGTCCAGAATTTTTAGGTGAGGAAGTCGACTGGGATGAGTTTGTTAATCGAATGCAGCAGTATCGTCCAGAAGAATTGACGGCTAATGAAAGATATGAAAAGCAGGTGAGTTCAAATGGCTAAACGCAGTTATACAAAAACACCCATGAGAGAACAATCGCCTGAGATTCGAAATCAGAACTTTGATGAAGTTGCTTTAGGTTATAGCTTGGAAGAGGGACAGTTAGAAGCAAGTCGCTGTTTACAGTGTAAAAATGCTCCTTGTATTACAAATTGTCCTGTAATGATCGATATTCCGGGGTTCATCAAGGCAATTGAGGAGGGGGATATGCCCCTAGCCTATGAAATTTTAAGCCGATATACTAATTTACCGGCAATATGTGGTCGAGTATGCCCTCAGGAAAAACAATGTGAGATGGTTTGCCGTTTAGGCCGCTCGAAAAAATTTGAACCTGTGGCAATCGGAAAACTAGAACGACTTGTTGCGGACTGGGCTCTAGAACAGCCGATTGATTACAAAGAGGTAACTGGTGACAAAGGTCGAGTAGCAGTAATTGGTTCAGGACCTTCTGGCTTAACGGCAGCTGGTGACCTTGTGAAGTTAGGTTATGATGTGACAGTCTATGAAGCGCTGCATGCGCCAGGCGGAGTATTAACCTACGGTATTCCTGAATTCCGCTTACCAAAGCGCATTGTCAAAAAAGAGATTGACCGCATCGTCGCTCAAGGCGTGAAAATCGAAACGAATGTAGTTGTCGGAAAGACAATCACAATGGATGAAATCATCACTGATTTTGATGCTTGCTACTTGTCAGTTGGAGCAGGAGCGCCAAGATTTCAAGGAATCAAAGGAACGTCATTAAATGGTGTTTATTCATCTAGTGAGTATTTAACTCGGGTCAACCTAATGCACGGCTATCAATTTCCGGAATATGATACACCAGTTCAAAAATCTAAAAATGTAGTTGTCATCGGAGGCGGAAACGTCGCGATGGATGCGGCACGTTCGGCTAAACGTTTAGGAGCGGACAAGGTGTCGATTGTCTATCGTCGCTCGTTAGAGGAGTTGCCAGCTCGTGAGGAAGAGTATCACCATTCTGTAGAAGAGGGGATCGAATACCATTGGTTGAGCAATCCGATTGAATACATAGATGATGGCGAGGGACGTTTGAAAGCTGTTAAATGTGTTCAGATGGAGTTAGGCGAACCAGATGAGTCAGGGCGTCGTCGACCGATCGTGATTCCCGGCAGTGAATTCATCATCGAAGCTGACACGGCAATCGAGGCAATTGGTCAAGGGGCTAATAAAGTATTATTAGATACGTTCCCAGAGTTAGCACTGAATAAATGGGGCTATATTGATGCAGATGAAGAGACAAGCGCGACTTCGATTCCTGGTGTGTTTGCCGGTGGCGATATCGTAACAGGTGCCGCGACGGTCATTTTGGCAATGGGCGCCGGAAAAATTGCAGCAAATGAAATTGATCAATACATTCAAAAGACAAGGCAGGAGCAATTGGTCTAAGCGAGGTGCAAATGATGAAAACAATGAAAACAATGGATGGAAACACCGCAGCGGCGCATATCTCTTATGCATTTACTGAAGTTGCCGGAATCTATCCGATCACGCCTAGTTCAACAATGGCAGAGGTCGTTGACGAGTGGGCAGAGCAGGGTCGCAAAAACATTTTTAATGAGACAGTTAAAGTAGTCGAAATGCAATCAGAAGCAGGTGCTGCAGGAACGGTTCACGGTTCTTTGAAAACAGGCGTTTTAACTACGACTTATACAGCTTCACAAGGATTATTGTTAATGATTCCTAATATGTTTAAAATTGCTGGTGAACTACTACCGACTGTGTTTCATGTAGCTGCTCGAGCAGTGTCTACTAACGCCTTGAGTATTTTCGGGGATCATAGTGATGTAATGGCTGCTCGCCAAACAGGTTTTTGTATGTTGGCAGAAGGTGGCGTTCAGGAAGTTATGGATTTGTCAGCTGTTGCTCATTTAGCGAGTATCGAAGGCAAATTGCCATTCATGAATTTCTTTGATGGATTTAGAACAAGTCATGAACTGCAAAAAATTGAAGTCATTGATTATGAAGACTTGAAAGCAATGATGAACTGGGAGGCATTAGCTGAATTTAGAAGATTGGGTATGAATCCGAATCGACCTAACGTATCAGGTACAGCGCAAAACCCAGACATTCATTTTCAACAAAGGGAAACAGTCAACCGCTATTATGACGAAATGCCTGCAATCGTTCAGAAGTACATGGGGAAAATCAATGAGCTGCGTGGTACAGATTATGATTTGACCAATTATTACGGTGATCCAGAGGCGACAGAAGTGATAATCGCGATGGGCTCTGCTTCACCAACAATTCAGCAAACAGTGGACTATCTAAATGCCAATGGCCGTAAAGTCGGTTTTATCGACATTCATTTATACCGTCCATTCCCAGCCGAAAATCTATTGGCGAAATTACCGACAACAGTGGAAAAAGTAGCAGTACTTGACCGAACAAAAGAACCTGGATCAGATGGTGAACCTCTATTATTAGATGTTCAAAGTGTTCTTTATCGACATACAAACCGTCCAATCGTTATTGGCGGCCGTTATGGAATTGCATCAAAAGACGTGACACCAGATCAGATCGTTGCTGTTTTCGATCAGATGCTCTTACCCGCAACTGAAATGAAGCAACGTTTCACTGTCGGAATCAAAGATGACGTAACGAATCTATCTTTACCTATGAGCGATGTTTTGGACCTAACACCAAAATCCACCTTCCAAGCAAAATTCTGGGGGTTGGGTTCAGATGGTACTGTAGGAGCAAACAAACAGGCGATTAAGATTATTGGGAATAATACAGATTATTATGCTCAAGCTTATTTCTCCTATGATTCCAAGAAATCGGGCGGCTTGACGAATTCTCACTTACGTTTTGGTAAAGAGCCGATACTTTCTACCTATAATGTTGAAGCGGCAGATTTTGTCGGCTGTCATAATAGTGCATACATTCATCAATATGATTTGGTGAAAGGCTTGAAAGACGGCGGAACCTTCCTGCTGAATACTGTTTGGGACGAAGAGAGAGTCAAAAAATTACTGCCGAATCGGATCAAGCGTTATTTAGCTGAACATAATATCAATTTCTATATTATCAATGCGATGGAGATTGCACAAAAAACAGGTCTAGGTGGTCGGATTAACCAAGTGATGTCAACAGCTTTCTTTGAGCTAACGGATATTATGGATCACGAAACCTACTTGCCACTGTTAAAAGCAGAGGTCGATGCGGCCTATGGTAAGAAATCTAGAACAATAGTTGAACGTAACTGGCAAGCGATCGATGCGACTGTAGCTGAGTTGAAGAAAATTGAGATACCAGCTGAGTGGGCAGCGATAGAAGTGAAGCCGCTTGTAAATGCGGATGATTCAAATAAACCAGCGTACATTCGAAATATTCTTGACCCAATCAATCGTCAAGAAGGAAATCAGCTTTCAGTCAATGATTTGATTGAAAACGGCATGTTAGGTGGAGTAATGCCTTCTGGCACTGCAGCTTATGAAAAGCGTGGAATTGCTTTGGAGGTTCCTGAATGGATTCCTGAAGCATGTACGATGTGTAATGAGTGTGCCTTTGTTTGTCCTCATGCGGCAATTCGACCATTTCTGGCGGATGAAGAAGAGATGGAGGCAGCACCTGAAGGCTTTATCACTCGTGATATGCGCGGAAAAGATGGCTTTAACTATCGCATTCAAGTTTCATTGGAAGATTGCACGGGCTGCGGTCTCTGCGTAGAAGCATGTCCGGCGAAAGAAAAGGCGCTAGTTATGAAGTCTTACGAAGATCAAAAAGAACAAGCTGTAAACTGGGCGTTTGCAATGACTCTGCGTCAAAAAGAGAATCCAGCGAAGAAATTCTCGGTGAAGGGTTCACAATTTGAGCAACCATTGCTTGAGTTCTCTGGCGCTTGTGCAGGTTGTGGAGAAACTCCTTATGTGAAGCTATTAACTCAGCTGTTTGGTGATCGAATGATGATTGCCAACACTACCGGTTGTTCTTCTATCTGGGGCGGATCAGCACCAGCAACGCCATATACTGTCAACAAAGATGGCAGAGGACCTGCCTGGAGTAATTCTCTGTTTGAAGATAATGCAGAATATGGTTTAGGAATGCATATGGCAAATCTGACAAAACGAAACCGTCTGGCCAATAAAGTACTGACGGCTTTGGAAAAGGGCATTGGTTCTGAAGATACAAAAGCTCAATTGCAGGATTGGTTGGACCATATGACTGAAGGCGAAGGCAGCCAGCAACGTGCGGCTAAACTACGCGCTACTTTAACTGAAGAAGCTAATGAAGAATTGCAGGCAATCTTAGCCGACAATGAAATGTTTGCGAAACCAAGTCAATGGATCATCGGCGGGGACGGCTGGGCCTACGATATCGGCTTTAGCGGTATCGATCATGTGCTGGCTTCTGGTGAAGATGTGAATATCCTCGTTATGGATAACGAAGTGTATGCCAATACGGGTGGTCAAATGTCGAAAGCAACACCATCAGCTGCTATTGCGAAATTTGCAGCCGGCGGTAAGAAGACGAAGAAAAAGGATCTTGGCATGATCGCGATGACTTATCGTGATGTTTATGTAGCACAAGTGGCGATTGAAGCCAATCCTACTCAAGCGTTGAAAGCTATCCAAGAGGCAGAAGCTTACCCAGGGCCTTCATTGATTATCGGTTATACTCCTTGTATCAACCACGGGATTCGTGGCGGTATGAGCCAATCAATTGAAGAGTCGAAGAAAGCGGTAGAATCTGGTTACTGGCCGCTTTATCGCTATGATCCTGTTCGTGCACAAAAAGGAAAAGATCCAATGCGTATCGACTTTAAGAAAACTGATTTCAGCAAGATGAATGCCTTCCTTGAAGGACAGACTCGTTTCTCTGCTTTGCATAATATTAAAAAAGATGATGAGTTAGTAGAAGAAATGCTGAATCAAACAGTTGAAGATATGGAAGAGCGTGTGAAAAGTTATACAGAATTAACAAATAAGTAGGAACGACAAATAGCGTTGATACAAAATTGTATCGACGCTATTTTTTATTGTCTTAACTCCTTACTCGAAAAGGCAGCCATCAATTTGAACAAATAAAAAAACCGATCAAAAGATCGGTTTTTATTATTTAGCTAATTTTTTTGCAAGACGCGCTTTATCACGGTTTGCTTTGTTTTTGTGAATCAAACCTTTTGATTCAGCCATATCGATTGCTTTAGCAGCTTCTTTGTAAAGGTCGTTCATATTTTCAGCGCCAGCAGCAGCAGCCTCTTCAAATTTTTTAACAGTAGTACGCATTGCGCTCATTTGTGATGAGTTTTTAGCGTTAGCAGCTTCGCTAGTGCGAACACGTTTGATTGCAGATTCAATGTTTGGCATGGATTTCACCTCCGAATTCAGTCTTATACGGTTTTTGCCGTACAATTCAACATTACTCATTATACATAAAGCCGCTTTTCAATGCAATAAAATCGTGACAAGTTTTTTTCCTTAACAGAAAATAAGTTGAAAAACAAGTGATTAAAGAGTAAATCGAATCAAAAGAAATCACCACAATAATTATTCAGACTTTGTGGTGACCAGACTTTTTACTGGGCTGCTTTATAGAGCGGGCAGGTCGTGCATTTTGTTTCATCAAGCTTTATGAGCTCTTTTAACGGAATCAGCATTCGTAAGCCATTCAAAATTACGAGAATAGTACTGCCTTCATGGCCGACTACACCCAGTGGAAGTGTCAGAAACTGCAAGAAGTTGCTTGCAATCAGCAAAACGATCACACTTAAAGAAAATACAATGTTTTGCCGAACGATCCGTTTCATTTTCTTTGCTAAGCGATGACTGTACATCAACTTAGTTAGATCGTTTTTCATTAAAACCATATCAGAGACTTCCATCGCGACATCCGTTCCTTCACCCATGGCGATGCCAATGCTAGCAGTTGCTAAAGCGGGAGCATCGTTGATACCATCTCCAACCATCGCATTGATACTATAGCCTTTTTGCTGTTGCTTCACTAAGTCTGTTTTATCCGCAGGAAGACAGCCTCCGTGAAAGTCATTCAGTCCTAATTGCTGAGCGACATATTTGGCAGCACCAGGATTATCACCCGTAAGCATGACTGTTTCCACATTTTGAGCTTGGAAATAACCGATAACTTCTTTGGTATGAGGTTTTGGCAGGTCCATCAAAGCTAGTAATGCAATAATTTGTTCATTTTTACTAAGGACAACAACCGTTTTCCCTTCCTCATGCCATTGTTCGATTAAGGGGTGGCATTGCGCTTTCGTCGGTTTACCAAGCTGCCAAAGCTGATCCTGATAAGTTGTTTCTAAACCAAATCCGGCGCGTTCCTCTACTTGAAGCTCTAAGGCTTCTTCGTCTTTGAAAAAGTTAGTAATTGCTACAGCCAATGGATGTGTGGACTGACGTTCCATCGAGTAGAACAATTGCGGGATCAATGGATCATTAGAAAAAGTTTTATATTCAGTTACTCGTGGTTTTCCTTGGGTCAACGTTCCAGTCTTATCAAAAGAGATTGCCCGCAGATCAGCAAGTTTTTCTAACGTTTTCCCGGATTTGAATAAAATACCTTTCTTGGCACCATTGGAGATTGCCGCTAAAGTAGCAGGTGTAGCAGAAGCTACTAAGGCACAAGGGGAGGCAACGACTAGTAAGACCATTCCGCGGTAAAAACTCTCAGTAAAGCTCCAGCCTAATAAAAAGTGTGTTAATAAAATCATCAAAGGGACTGCTAGTAAAACAATTTTCACATAGACATTCTCAATTTTTTCAATGAACGTTGCAGTGGCACTTTGTTCATTTTGCGCGTTCTCAACTAGTCGTAAAATTTGCGCGAATAAAGTATCGCTGCTGTTTTTGGTTACTTCTAGAGTAAAAGCTTGTCCTAAGTTGATTGTTCCTCCGAAAGCTTCGTCATTGACTGCTTTTTCCACTGGTACAGATTCACCGGAGATTGCCGACTCATCAATCGAGGAAGCACTAAGCATCCGACCATCAATCGGGACCGCTTTTCCTTTGGGTACAAAAACAAAATCTCCCAATTTCAACTCTTCAACAGGAACAGTGACATGTTCACCATCAATAATTTTTAATGCTTCATTTGGCGCCACATTCATCAAAGCAGTAATTTCTTTGGTACTTTTATTAGTAGCGTATTCCTCTAAAGCACCGCTTAAACAAAAGATAAACGTCAGCATTGCACCTTCAAACCAATTTCCAATTAAACATGCGCCAATCGCCGCTAAGGCCATCAGCAAGTCGACATTCAACGTATGGTCATGGACTAATTCATTGATACCTTCATAAGTCTGTTTCCAACCGCCGCTAATGATCGCTAAAACGAAAAATACGGGATAGATGGGCTGGGAAAGCCCGATTAGAATTTTACCAATAACTAAAAACAATAAACAGAAAAGGGTAGAGAGAAAAGCATTACGTTCTTTCTTACTCATCACTTTTCCTCCTTTCTTAATTATAAGGGCTCCTTTTTTCATTGCTCATGGGTAATTAGGACTTGCAAAATGAAAGTGTCGTCCTTTCACTATCATAGTATCACATTTATGCATGTAATTGATAATCAATTCGTCTAATTGAGAACGAAAGTGATTATCAATTAGTGTTGAGAATGACTATCATTAGTATTTACAAGAGAGAAAGGCAATAAATTAAGGAGAATCACGAATGCTTATCAGTATTTCAATTTATAATTAGTATTGTTAAATTTAGGCAATAAAAAAAGATCTGCAAAAGATGCAGACCTTACATAGCAATCAGCCAATAGCCGATCAAGATGATTCCCAAAACGATTCGGTACCAGCCAAAAGCGGTAAAATCATTTCGTTTGATGTAATCCAATAAGAATTTAATTGCGATGATCGAAACCACAAAGGCTGTGACCATCCCAACGAGCAGAACAACGATTTCAGCGCCTCCAAAGGAATTGCCCTTCAGTAAAAATTTAACGATTTTCAGGCCACTGGCACCAAACATTACTGGTATCCCAAGGAAAAACGAGAATTCTGTCGCTACATAGCGTGAACAGCCGATAATGATCGCACCTAGAATCGTAGCTCCTGAACGTGATGTCCCAGGAATTAACGAGAGCAGCTGGAACGCTCCAACGATCAAGGCAGCTTTATAAGTAAAATCGTTTAGGCTTGTACATTTTGGCGCCTTCGTTTTATTGTGCCGTTCAACAACGATAAACGCAATCCCATAAACGATCAACATGATCGCTACTGGCAAGAACTTGTGAAAATGAGCTTCTAAAAAATCATCTAATGGAAGTCCGATCACAGCTGCTGGCAGACAAGCAATGATTACCTTGAACCATAATGTCCAAGTATCCTGCTTTTCTTCGTGAGTTTTACTGGGAGCGAAGGGATTCAATTTAGTAAAATATAAAACCACGACTGCTAAAATCGCACCTAACTGAATCACGACATTAAACATTTCAATAAAGGCAGGGGACATGTTTAGTTTGATGAATTCATCAGCTAAGATCAAATGACCAGTAGAAGAAATCGGAAGCCACTCGGTTATTCCTTCAACAATCCCAAGAATAATTGCTTTAAAAATATTGGCAATAAGCATTAAGTATACGTCCTTTCAAGTTAATAACAATAATCAGTATACCGTTTCACCTTTGAAAAGACCATCGAAAAAAAGCTAAGCTTTTTTTAAGAAAAAAAACTGCCAGCAAAAGCTGACAGTTGAAGTTCTATGCATCTGTGTGATCTGAGATTGTTTTCCCACGTTCCATATAACTGATATCATTGATTGCACGAATAGAAAATTCGCCATTTTCATAGCGGAGACGGTTGATACTACCGTTTAATAAATTTGCACGAACCGGTTGTTTTGAATCGATCAAACTCAGTAAGAATGCGATGGTCAGACCGTGAGAAACAATCAGTACATTTCCTCCACCTTGCTTTTCGCGATTTTGTGCGATATCTTCAAAGCCGCTCCAAACACGGTCACGCAATTGTGAATAAGATTCAGCCCAGTTTGCTGTGTCCGCACCTTCAATAGCGTTGGCAATCTCCTCGAAACTGACATCAGTTGCAAATAAATCATCTTCTGTTTTGAAATTCAATACGCGTGGTAAAACACCCCACATTTCCGCATCATACGCACCTTCTAATGAACCAAAACACCATTCACGAATGCGTGGATCCACGTGATAAGGAATATCTTTTCCCTCAGGATGCTCACTTAAAAGGATGCGCATTGTTTCAATAGCTCTGCCAGAATCACTTGAATAGGCTTCTTCAAATTTCGTATCTTGCAAACCTAAACCTACATAATGGATACCTTCACGACCACTCTTGGTCAGTGGTGTATCACACCAGCCTTGTACCCGTGCCAACGTATTGAACATCGTTTTACCATGTCGAACAATATAAAGATTTGTTTCTGCCATATTTAAAACCTCCAAAAAGTTGATTAATTAAAGAATGGATTTGTATCGATCTCGCGACCGATCGTTGTTGCTTCACCGTGACCTGGATAAGCCGCAAGCTCATGAGGAAGGGTGAACAAATAAGTTTTGATGCTGTAAAGCAATTGCTGCATGTCCCCAGTATATAAATCAGTGCGCCCAATACTGCCTCTAAACAATGCGTCACCTACAACGACAAAATCATCAAAGATGAAGCTGACACTGCCAATCGAATGGCCTGGCGTTGGAACGACTTGGAAAGTCATGCCCCCAACCGTGTATTCTTTCATTTCAAATTCATACTCTGCCGGCTGCACGATTAAGTCGGGCATATTATCATGGCGACCTAAACCAGAAAGATTTAAGATTGGATCACCTAACCATTTCTGTTCCAGCGGATTCACATAAACAGGAATACCATATTTATTTCGGATCTGTTCCACTGCACCAATGTGGTCATAGTGAGTATGGGTCAAGAGAATCGCCTGTGGTGTTTTTCCAATCTGCTCAATCTCTTGTATCAAGCGATCGCCTTCTGAACCTGGATCAACGACCAATAAATTTTTCTCATTATGAATCAAATAGCAATTTTCTTGCGCGATTCCGGTAACAAAACCCTCGATTTGAATCATTATTTTCCTCCCTGAAACGTAAAGTAATTTTCTTTGGTTTGATTCATTCTACTGGCCGGATAAAATTTTTTTTGCCAGTAACAAAACTCAATATCACAAATACCTTCTTCATTATACCTTAAAAGTAAAAAAATTGTGGCTTCCCTGTACGATTTTGATAAATCAAATGAATGATGACAATGATAAGCCATAAAGAAAGGAAGGAAGTTATTTTTAGTAGAAACTGTCTAAAAGAATAAGACTTGACGAGTACATAAAAATCTTCTATGGTGAAACAGCAAAAAGATTTTAACGAACCATTTAAGATGGGACAAAGAATGAGGTGACAATGTGGCAGTCAAAAAAATTGCGATTCGTGAGCTCGTTGAGTTCATCCTGCGCAGTGGAAGCATTGACGAAGGAAAAAGCAGCAATCATACACCTCAAGAAGGCGCACGGATTCATCGCCAATTGCAAAAAGAGGGCGGCTCAGGATACCAAAAAGAGGTTTGGTTAAAGAAACTCGTTGAGATCGCTGAAACTGCTGTTCAAATCGAAGGCCGAGCAGACGGCATTTATATAGAAGAAGATCGTGTATTTATCGATGAAATAAAAACATCAGAAACACCAATTGAAGAGCTAGAGACTGGCATCATTGATTTGTATTTTTATCAAGCGATGGTTTATGCCTATATCTATAGTGAGCAGGAGGGGTTAGCAGAAATCAGTACACGTTTAACATATTTTCAAACGACAGAAGAAAAGATCACACGCCAGATTCGAACATTTACTTTTGAAGAACTGACTGATTTTTTCAATGACCTGGTCAAGCGTTATGAAAGCTGGCTGGTGTTTCAAATGGAGTGGCGAGAAACTCGCAACAGTTCTTTGAAATCTCTGACCTTTCCGTTTGATACTTATCGTGAAGGTCAAAGAGAACTGGCCGCCGCAGTCTATAAAACGATTCACGCTCAGCAAAAGCTTTTTGTTGAAGCACCTACTGGAACGGGCAAAACAATGTCGACGCTTTTTCCAGCGTTTAAAGCGATGGGTGAAGAGCTGGGAGAACGGATATTTTATCTGACGGCGAAGACAATTACACGACAAGTAGCTGAAGAGACAGTTACTAAAATTACAAAAAAGGATGCACGCGTAAAAAGTGTTACGTTGACCGCCAAAGATAAGATCTGCTTTTTGACTGAGAGAAATTGCACGCCCGAGCATTGCCCTTTTGCCAAGGGCTACTACGATCGCGTGAATGACGGCTTGTGGGATATGCTGAATAACGAGGATCAATACACTCGTCCGGTTATTGAAGACTATGCTAGAAAACATGAGCTTTGTCCTTTTGAACTTTCATTGGATGTCAGTCGCTTTTGTGATTTAGTGGTAGGAGATTACAATTATCTGTTTGATCCAACAGTTTATTTGCGCCGTTTTTTCGAAGAAGAAAATAAAACGAATTTAGTGTTAGTCGATGAAGCCCACAATTTGGTCAATCGCTCAAAAGAAATGTATTCAGCAAGTATTTCTAGAGAAAACATAGCTCAAATACAAAAGGATTTGGATAAATCCTTTAAAAAACTAAACAAAGCCTTTATAAGAGTTGATAATGAGTTCGAATTAATTCATCAATCTTTGGACGGAGAAGCCTATCATCATCAACAAGCCGCGCCGGAAAACTTGATTAACAGCCTATTCAAACTTCAGGAACAAATCAAGGAATGGTTAGCAGAAAATCCTGACCATCCAGTCCAGCAGAAAATGCTGCCGGTTTATTTTGAAATCCTTCGTTTTACCCGCATGAGCGAGTTTTATGACGACCATTATCAGACTACTGTCGAACACAAGAGTTATGATTTGATTGTTAAAGAGTATTGTATTGATCCTTCATGGTTTTTAGAACAAACAATGGAAAAAGTCGGCAGCAGTATTCTATTCTCTGCCAGCTTTTCACCTTTGGATTATTATCAAGAGGTTTTAGGTGGGGGTGAGAACGGATTGACTTATCGCTTACCTAGCCCATTTCCAAGAGAGAATCGTCTAGTTATGGTAGATGCAAGTGTTCAGACTACGTATCAAAAAAGGACTCAAAGTATTCCACAAATTGCGGCAGCAATCGAGCGTTTAGTTAAAACTAAAACTGGAAATTACTTGGTTTTCTTTCCGTCATTTCAATATTTGGATCAAGTCGCAGATTATTTTCATGATGTTTACCCAGAATACATGATCCAAATCCAGGGCTCAAAATTGAACGAAGCTGAGCGGGAGGAATTTTTAGCTGCTTTTGTTGATCGTCCTGAAGAAACATTGATTGGATTTTGTGTGTTAGGAGGAATATTCTCAGAAGGAATTGATTTGGCGGGTGAACGTTTGATTGGAACAGTCGTAGTTGGCGTTGGCTTGCCGCAGGTCAATCATGAACAAGAATTGATCAAGGAATATTATGATGAAAAAAGGAATCAAGGCTTTAGCTATGCTTACCAATTACCTGGAATGAATAAAGTTATCCAAGCAGCTGGTCGAGTCATTCGAACAATGGAAGATCAAGGAATCATCTTACTATTGGATCAACGCTATACTAATCCCCACTATCAAAATTTATTACCAACCAGTTGGTCAGATCGCAGAGTTGTTTGTGGGCCTGCAGAAGTTGAGCGCGCAGCGACTGACTTTTGGCAAAAAATAAAGTAATTAAGTGCCGCTTGAAAGCAACAATAGCCAATAACAGTTCTGTTAAAAAAAGGGGGAGAAGGTGTTGACGACTTATGTTGGGTTTCTTCGAGGATTGAATGTTGGTGGTAAAAATAAAGTAAATATGCTTGATTTACGGACAGCGATTGAGACCTTTGGTTATCAAAAAATCACAACAGTGGGTAATACTGGAATTATTATTTTCAATACTGAACAGCTCATCAAGGATGAGGAATTAGCCAATCAGTTGACAGAAGTAATCGGGATAAGAATTCAGCTTGTCTTGATGCAGCTTAATGAACTAGAAAAGTTAGTAGCTCGATTACCTGATTGGTGGAACCAGAGAGACGATTGGCGGCACAATACGATTTTCTTTTTAGAAGAATACAATGCTAGCCGATTGCAGCCAATCGTTGATCATTTAGATAGAACTATCGAACAAGCGATACTTATTGAAAACACCTTATTCTGGTCTTCAGCTTTTAAGGAACGAAAACTATATTATCGCAGTCAATATGCCAAACTCCTTAAAAATGATGCCTACCCATACATGACAATTAGGAATGCGAATACTTTAAATAAGGTTATAAAAAAGGCGAAAGAAATTAATAACTGAAAGAAAAAAGCCGACAATTGTCGGCTTTTAACGATAATTGATGAATTGGACATCAATCGGTAATTCGATTTCTTTTACTAATGCAATGACTTGTTGCAAATCATCACGATTTTTCCCTGTTACGCGTAAACGGTCATCTTGAATTTGAGCCTTTACTTTCATTTTACTGTTTTTTATTGCTGTCGTGATTTTCTTTGCACTTTCCTTATCGATTCCATTAACGAGCTCAGCCGCTTGTCGTGCATTTCCGCCCAGAGCATGCTCCGAAGCAGAGAATTGGATATTCTTTAGAGGAACACCGCGTTTGATCAGCTTACTGAACAATACGTCTTTGACCTGTTCCACCTTATATTCATCCTCAGCCTTGATAACCAGCTGATTGCCTTCTAGGTTGATGTCGAACAAACTCCCCTTGAAGTCAAACCGATTCTTTAACTCTTTCAAGGCAATTTGGACGCCATTTTTTACCTCCTCTTTGTTCAATTCTGAAACGATATCAAAACTTGCATCTTTAGCCATAGACAGCCTCCTTATTTGGTTAGAGCATCACTAATCATTCAACAAAATTCTCGTATTGAAAAGTCCTTCAAACTTGTTGTATGAGTGATTTTTTTAATAAATTTTGAAGAGTGAAAGTGATATCCTAATTCTTTTCTTTTAGTTTATCAAAAATTGCTAAGAAAGCCATGATTATTCTCCAATAAGTCATTGAAAACGATTGATTAATAATGAGAGAACCTGTTACTCTATTATAGGTTTGAATTGAAGGGGGAATATCGGATGCAGAAGGTTATCAATTATACATCCAAGGATTTAGCAAAAAAAATCCTTGTCATTCTATTTACTGGTTTGACCGGGGCGGTCGGCTTGAATTATTTCTTGATTCCAGCAAATGTTTTCTCAGCTGGTATGACTGGGATTGCTCAGATTGCAGAGCACTTGCTTTCAAATGCAGGACTATCGATTGACACTGGAATTTTGATTTTTCTTTTGAATGTTCCGGTATTCATTTTAGGTTTTATTAAATTAGGAAAGTCTGCGATGATCTTGAGTTTTGCCAACGTGATCTCGATGTCCATCTTCACAACATTCGTACCTGTTGGGCAAGTCACTGATAATGTATTAATGAATGCGATTACTGGTGGTGTATTGCTGGGGATCGGTGCGGGGCTTTCATTGAAATTTGGTTTTACGACTGGCGGTCTAGATATTATTTCGCTTTTGTTATCAAAAACAACTGGACGGACAGTCGGAAACTACATGATGCTATTAAATGGTGTCATCGTCGTTGTTGCAGGTTTTTTCTTTACTTGGGAAAGCGCGCTGTATACGATCATCACAATTTTTACTATGAGTACAGTTGTTGATTATGTCCACACAAGTCACCAGAAGATGACTGCTTTTGTTAACACTAGCAAAAGTTCGGAAATGTGCGCGGCTTTGAGTCGTGAGCTGCTTCGTGGTTTGACCGTTATACCAGCTCGCGGCGGTTTTAGCTCCAGCGAACGAGAAGTAATCATGATTGTTTTTACTCGTTATGAATTATACACACTAAAACAAGTGGTAGCAGATGTTGATCCAAACTCATTTACTAACATCGTCGCAACGGATTCTGTTGTAGGAACATTCTTGACACAAGATGAACAAAATCTGTTAAAAAAATCCCAGGTGAGCAAATAATGATTGTCAATTGAGAATGAACAGGTTTCAATTCTCATTTACAAAAGTCGCTGGATAGAGTAAAATACTCTTGAAACTCGAAAGGGAGTGGAGCAGGTGGAAGAAAACACACAAAAATGGACCGATACAGAAGTTGCTGAAATTAAAGAGACTATTTTGACCGCTTTAGAATCAGTCATTGACCCAGAGTTAGGGATTGATATTGTCAATCTTGGTTTGATTTATGAAGTTGATTTTGAACAAACTGGGAATACTGTGATCAAAATGACTTTGACTACTATGGGATGTCCGTTAGCAGATGTGCTGACCGATAGTATCCAATCAGCTTTAGCTGAAATTCCAGAAGTAACGAATGTAGAAGTGAAGCTTGTTTGGTATCCAGCATGGACCACCGATAAAATGAGCCGTTATGCGCGGATTGCTTTGGGTATTCGCTAATTTATCAAGAAAGTTTGTCTCCTCTTTATTTAAGGGGAGGCTTTTTTGTTATAATTACTTAAAGAGGTGACGTATTTTGAATGACTATGAATTATCAGATTATTTAGCTGCAAAAAAATCATTAACTTCAACGCTGCATAAAATTGAGCAAGCAATTCTATCACTAGAAGAAAAACAGTCAGTTGGCCGAAATATGAAGGCTCAGATTACGTTATCAAGGGAACGCGTCAAAGCATTGAAGCTTTCCCTCGCATTAATCGATCGAGAAATTAATGAACTGTCGTAAGAAAAACAAAGATAGAACATGGTAAAAAATGTTTTATCTTTTTTTCTTTTTCTAATATGACAGCTTGTTGTCGCATTATTGTTGGTATAGTTTTACTGAAAGGACGGAGTTTTATGCAGATCGAACGGTTGGTGAGAATGATTTTTTATATTGTCAGCCATAAACAAGTTACTGCAAAAGAGTTGGGAGAGTACTTCAATGTTTCAACACGAACGATTTATCGCGATATTACAACGTTGACGTTGTCTGGTATTCCAATTTTGTCAAAAAAAGGAGCTGGCGGGGGAATCTCATTGATGGATGGGTATGCCTTGAACAAATCCTTTTTGACGACGGAAGAACAAATTCAGGTGTATCAGGGATTGCAAATCCTACAAGCAGCAAATTATCCAGATGCTGAGCAAGCGCTGAATAAAATCGGTGCGCTGTTTGATCAGCCACTATCAGACGAATGGCTTGAAATTGACTTTAGTTATTGGGGAAGCAGCGATGAAGAGAAAATTACAATCGCAGAACTGCGGAGAGCCATCACCAAAAAGTACGTGTTGACCTTCGAGTATTTTAATTCCGAACTACAGCGCTCTGAAAGAAAAGTTGATCCCCTGCGTTTGATTTTCAAATCGCACGCTTGGTATATCGTCGGCTACTGCCATGATAATCAAGCCTTTCGAGTATTCCGATTATCGCGTATGAAAAGAATCCATGTTACAGTTGAGACTTTTGAACGCGTGTTGCCTGAGGGTTTATCATTAACTAATTCTGCGTATGGCGCGGATTATACATTATTCAAATTACACTTTTCACCTGAAATGGCTTATCGTTTGTTCGATGAGTTTCATGAGGATCAGGTTAAGCGATGCTCAGACGGCAGTTTTTTAGTAACTGTCCAATATCCATTAAATGAGTGGACTTATCATCGGCTGCTTTCATTTGGTCATTATATGGAAATTATCGAACCGGTAGAGGCGCAAAAAGAAGTGAAAAAGCGTGCGATGAAAATCGCAGAAAAATATAACTAGGAGGAAAAAGCATGGAAGAATGGTTGTATGTCATGATGATCAAAAAAACGAAAGAGTATCGTAAATTAAACAAAGCTGGAGTGACCGCTCATGTAGAAAATTTACGCAATTTAGATATTGAGGGGAATATTGAATTGGCGGGGGCCTTCAAAGGGTATCCTGGGATGGCAGGGATGTTCATCCTCAAAACCAAAAGCTACGAGGAGGCAGAGGCCATTTGTCAGCAAGAGCCCTTAGTCGCTGCTGGATATGCTACTTACGAGCTTCATCGCTTACAAGTTGCAAATAAAGAAAACAATTATTTGTTATAGGAAAGGAGAAAAAAATGAAAAAGGAAAGTATGCTATTTGTTAGGACGGATTATAAAATTGGAGAGGACGAGGTTACGGACCAAGTAGCAATGGATTCTGCCCAATATTTGAAACAGCTATCGGAAGAACGATATCTGACAGCAGGAGTATTTGGGGATATGTCCACTGAGATAATCGACGGTGCGATGGTGATTTTTGAAGCGGAGAACCTGACAGAAGCGGTTGCAATTTCTGAGGCAGATCCTGTAATTAAAAGTGGACTTTACCGTTACGAGCTAAAACAGTGGCATGTACTAGTAGCAGCGGATGAGTAGTGAAAAAGGAACGACTCACAAAAATAGTCGTTCCTTTTTTCGTTAGATCGATCGAAAAAGTTCCAACATTTCTTCGGTCCGTATTCTCGTAGGTTCGTTCAGCATACTCAACTCTTCGGAAATCTGATTTGCAGAAGCTTCCCTCAACAGGAGCAGTCGATAAATTAAACGTAGGTCTTGGCGGCGTACTTTTGGCAAATGCTGCATCAAGACTCGATTGAAATCAGCGTTCATTTGATTGATTCCAATTAATGGTTCTTTTTGTATTGTGTAATTTGTTAAGTAATGATCGAAATCCTGCATTGCTCTTATTGAGTTTTCGGGAACGAAACCAGAGGCCCACGCGGCAGTTGCTAAAATGAAGCTGTCTGCATCAGATAATGCTTTCTGAAAACCAATAACCGTCGCATTCAAGACATTCTCTTGCAATGCATCAAAAATGGCGGGCTCATTTTGTTTGATTCGTAAAAAATAGTTAGTGAAGCCATCACTGTTCAATAAATTTAAATCAATAGCTTTGAACCAATTATAATGATGAGAATTCAAATATGAATAGGACTTATCCTGTTTAATTAGTTTGATTTTCTTTAATTCTTCGATTGTTTTCATCTTTTTCCTGCTTTCTTTACTTGGTGTTCATCGCTATTATACTACTTTTTACTCGAGCCAATCTTTTTGCCTCCCTTTTTGATTAAGTTATACTGAAAATAGGTCATAATTTTGAAAGGATATTTTATGAATGAATTAATGAATACTTTTAGTGAAAGAAAGGACGAGCTTTTATCGGCGATCTTTCAACATTTAGCGATTTCTTTGAGTGCCTTATTGATCGCAGTCGTCATTGCAATACCGTTGGCAATCTTACTAAGCCAGCGGAAAAAAATGGCGGAGGTTGTCTTGCAAATAACCAGTATTTTGCAGACGATTCCTTCTTTGGCATTGTTAGGATTACTGATTCCATTTGTTGGTATCGGCACTGTTCCTGCGTTGATTGCGTTAGTTGTCTATGCATTGTTGCCGATTTTCCAAAACACTTATATTGGCTTAGCTGAGATTGATCCGTCAATTGAAGAAGCAGCTGACGCATTTGGGATGTCTCGGATGCGAAAATTGATGCGTGTTGAACTGCCTATGGCGATGCCGGTAATTATTTCCGGCGTTCGTACAGCATTGGTTCTAATTATTGGAACTGCCACATTGGCCGCGTTGATCGGAGCTGGCGGATTAGGGACATTTATTTTACTTGGTATCGACCGAAACGATCCCAACTTAACGTTAATAGGGGCTATCAGTTCAGCTTTACTCGCAATTATTTTTAGTACATTGATTCGCTTTTTACAGAATCGCAGCGGTAAAGCGACTCTCATTGCACTAGGGGTAATCTGTTTAAGTATTGGCGGAATCTTCTTTGCACAAAATAATCCGATTGGAACAGAGACGGTGACGATTGCCGGAAAACTGGGCTCAGAACCAGATATTTTAATCAATATGTACAAAGAAGTGATCAAGGATGAAGATGCTTCAATCAATGTAGAATTGAAGCCGAATTTTGGAAAAACGAGTTTCTTATTCAGCGCGGTAAAAAGTGATCAAATTGATATTTATCCTGAGTTTACTGGAACGGTTCTAGAAAGTTTGGTAAAAGTTCCGAAAAATACACCTGATAATTTATCACCAGAAAAAACGTATCAAGGGGCGAATAAATTATTAGATTCGCAGTTTGACATGCGTTTATTGAAACCGATGGATTACGAAAATACGTACGCCTTGGCCATGAAGAAAGACGAAGCAGAGAAGCGCGGTATCACCAAGATTTCTCAGCTCCAAGCACAACAGGATCAATTAAAAGCAGGCTTCACATTAGAGTTCATTGATCGCCAAGACGGCTATCGTGGAATCCAAGACAAATATGGTGTGAAATTGAGCTCTGTCCAAAGTATGGAGCCTGCACTACGCTATCAAGCGATCAATACTGGTGACGTCGATGTTATCGATGCTTACTCTACTGATAGCGAGATTAAGCAATATGCGTTAATAACTCTCGAAGACGATCAACATCTTTTCCCGCCATATCAAGGCGCACCTTTAATGAAGAAAGAATTTGCGGATAAGCATCCAAAAGTTGTTAAAGCCTTGAACCGATTAGCTGGTAAGATCACAGAAGATCAAATGATCGAAATGAACTACCGGGTCAACGTGAAGAAAGAGCAGCCAGCGAAAGTTGCCCATGACTTCTTAGTGAAAGAAAACATCATTGGGGAGGATAAATAGATGGAATCGATAATTGAATTTAAAGACGTTAGTAAAGAATTTGAAGGGAATGTCGTTTTAAAGGATTTGAATTTCTCAGTTAAAAAAGGAGAAATATTCGTCTTGGTTGGTCCTTCAGGAAGCGGGAAAACAACTTCTTTAAAAATGATCAACGGATTGATCGAACCGACTGACGGCAATCTCTATTTTAAAAATAAACGAATTAAGGATTACAATATTCAGAAGCTTCGTTGGCAGATTGGCTATGTTCTCCAGCAAATCGCTTTATTCCCTACGATGAGTGTGAAAGAAAACATCGAAGTTATTCCAGACATGCTTGGATGGGACAAGGAACGCCGTAATAAGCGGGTAGATGAGTTGCTGAATGAAGTCGATATGGAGCCTGAACAGTTTCGAGATCGGATGCCTAGTGAACTATCTGGCGGACAGCAGCAGCGAATTGGTATTATCCGTGCACTTGCCTCAGAACCAGATATTGTTTTAATGGACGAGCCCTTTAGTGCGCTTGATCCGATTTCACGAGCGAGTTTACAGGACCTTGTATTAGAGCTGCATCAAAAATTAGGCAATACGATTATTTTTGTGACACATAACATGAAGGAAGCAATGAAAATCGGCAGTCGTATTGCTGTAATGCATGAAGGCAAGTTGATTCAATGTGACACGCCTGAAGAAATCCAAAAGAATCCTGCAAATCGGTTTGTTGAAGAATTTTTTGATGAAACGATTGACGAAGTCTACACGCAAACATTGGAAGTCTTGTATAATGGCGGTTTTTACCAAAGAACAGTAACGGATTCTAATTTGCAAAGTTTAACTATGGATACCAGCCTAAGTGAAGTCTTTGATTTATTAGCCGAAAAAGAAGCGTTTATTATCGAACGTGATGGAAAACCAATCGGCTTGATTAATCGTAGCGATGTCTTTCGTTTTTTGAGCCAGGAGGGTTAAGAATGGAAAAATATGATGCAATAGTAATCGGCAGCGGACCAGCTGGAAATTCTGCCGCTTATGCCTTAAAGGAACAAGGAAAATCTGTCGCGATCATTGAGTCAGATTTATGGGGCGGGACTTGCCCAAATCGTGGATGTGACCCAAAAAAAATGCTGATGAGTGGCGTTGAAGCACAAAAGCGGATTGAAACAATGATCGGAAAAGGATTTGAACAGACGCCTAAAATTGTTTGGGAAGACTTGATGGCTTTCAAAAGAAGCTACACAGACGATGTTCCAAAAAATACGATAGCTGGTTTGGATGCTGCGGAGATTGATCGGTATAAAGGACAGGCAAGTTTTATTAATGCTAACCAAATTATCGTTGATGATCAAACACTTGCTGCGGAGCAATTTTTGATCGCAACCGGACAACGGCCAGCGGTATTGCCGATTGAAGGACAAGATTTGCTGCAAAGCAGTACGGATTTCTTAGCTTTGGAGCATTTACCAAATAAAATCGCTTTTATTGGTGCAGGCTATATCGCATTTGAGTTAGCAGTGATTGCTAATGCCGCAGGTGCTGAAGTTCATATTATCCACCACAATGATCGGCCCTTGAAGGAATTCGATCAGGAGATGGTGCTGGGACTAGTAGATCACATGAAGTCAGCGGGTATTCAGTTTCACTTTAGCGTAGACACAAAAGCTGTAAAGTTAATGTATCCAGCTTATCAAATTACTGGCGAAAACTTTGAGTTGACAGCTGATATGGTTATTGGAGCTACCGGCCGAATCCCAAATGTCGAAGGCTTGAATTTAGAAAAAGCTGGGGTCGAATATGATAAAAAGGGGATCAAGGTCGATGATCATTTGCGTACATCTCAACAGAATATTTTTGCCTGTGGAGACGTTGTAGCAAAAAAAGCGCCAAAACTTACCCCCGTCGCTGGTTTCGAAGCAAGCTATGTTGTGAATGCCATGAGTAAGGATGTCGAAGCGATTGAGTACCCATTGATTCCGACAATTGTCTTTGGGGATCAACGCTTGGCTAGAATCGGTTTAAGTGAAAAAGAGCTTGCTGCTCATTCAGAGAAATATCATTCTGAGACAACAGATTTATCTAGTTGGTACACCTATCAACGAATCAATGATCAAGGGGCTAAAATAAAATTTGTCTATGATGAAGAAAATAGAGTGGTCGCGATTACTTGCTTAAGTCAATTGGCGGATGAAATAATCAATTATTTTCTACTGGTTTTGACGAAGAAAATGACTCATGAGGAAATTGAGAAATTAATTTTCGCTTATCCTAGTCCTGCTAGTGATCTTTCATATTTTATTTAAAACAGAGGATATCCTCTGTTTTTTTTAATACAAATATGCTAAAGTTTACGAAAATACGTTCCCATGGTGAGATTATGAAAACGACATTAACACAAGAAATCGAAAAGGCTTTATATTATTATTGCATTGAATTGGGAGGGATCGTTGTCGAGGAGGTAACGATGCCTGACGAGAACGGGATCGTTGATACACTGGCCTGCTTCTTTAAGCCAAATATGACTGAATGGCGCTGCTATGAATTAAAAGTCACCAAGGCTGATTTTTATTCAAAGGCGAAGCTTTCTTTTATTGGACACTACAATTATTTTGTTTTGACAGAGGAACTTTTTAAAAAGGTGCAAGAAGACATTCCAAATGAGATTGGTGTTTTAGTGTATCGTCCATATACAAAGTCAGAGGATTTGCCGGCAAACGGAACCTTTTTCATAGCTAAAAAGCCTTTGAGAAGAGACTTACTGGTGGATGATCTTGCATTGACGCAACGATTTACAGCGTCGCTATTTCGTGAAGTACAAAAAGCTAAACGAATGTCCTACGGCACGAGCTTTTTCTCGACGGAGCAGCTATACAATGAGTTGCGCCGGCGTCTAGATGAAAAAGACAGTTTACAGGAAAATAATTATTATCAGCGGTTTATTGAAGACGTCCAATCTGCTCGCACTGAAAGTTTAGAAGAGGAGCTTCGAGCATTAGAGCAGGATTACGAATTTTTACGTCAACAAAGACAGGTGCGACGCCGGCCGACTGAACCCTTGGAGTGATTTTTAATGTACTATCCATATTTACGAGGTAAACAGTTCGATCTTTTAGCAGTCACCACCTTAATCAAAGAACAACGCTGGTCAGGATCTATTCGTCCTATTATTGAACCCGTTCGTGATTCGGCGACCTTAAAGAAAACGATCGAATTATTTGACGAAAACGATATTATTTGTTATTTAATAATGAATCCGCAAGTCGGAACCGCCAAGCTTTTTGAAGAAAAGCGGTTTGACTGGAATTTAAGTGATTCTACTAGTGTAAAAAAAGCAGAGATCGTAACTAAAGAGAATCCTTTTGACGCGGAGCTGTATTTATTCAATGCTCATTCTCCCCGTAAAACAGGAATGTTTGCTATTGAGAGTAATGAACTTACGGTTATTCCAGATCAAGGAAGATTTAGAATTTTAGATATCCCAAATAAAATTTTACTCAGAGAAGCCTTCCATTCGAGAAAAAATATTGCTGATTACGCTGAAAAAGCAGATGATTTTTTTAGTGATGAGCATCTGTACTTTGCTTCTGATTCAATCGGGTTCAGTGATTACACGATTGAAGGTAGTCGTTATTTTGATAAAGGTGGTCCAAGTCGCGCACTTGCGATTCATATTAGCTATTTTGATGCATATTTTAATATAAGAATCAAGCACTTTGTGTCTGATAGTAATGAGAATGCGCAGAATCAAGTAGGGAAGTTTTTCGAAGCATTAGACAAGCTAACAGAATGGTATTCACGTAATCAAGATCAATTATTATTGACGCTTGGACTAGAGGAACTGTTAAAATATCAAGAAACGAAAAAATTTCCAGGATTAGGGACGATCAAGAAGTGGTCCTTGGCACACCACTTAGAACTGATTGGAGCTTTTCTCGAGCAAGGCGATCATTGGCAGAGAGGATGGAAGTAAAGTGGGATATGAAGATGAAGATTTTATTGTCAGACAGGCGAAACAAATGGGTGAGCTTTTAGGTGGCATACTCGGCAAAAAAGATGCAGAGGCAATCCTTTCATTTGGCGATAAAGCAGCAATAAGCGAATCCAATGAACAAGTAGTTGATTTTCGACCAAGTACTCTGTCAGATTTGCCGGCAATCGGACTTATTATCGATGAAGCCAAGCAATATCTAAAGGAACAAGGCTCTCCTCAGTGGCAAGATGGACATGAACCTCATGAGGCAGTAATTCGGGAGGACATACGTAAAAAAGCGAGTTATGTATTGACTTTAGGGGGCGAGATTGTTGGTACAGCGGCTCTGATCGCTGGAAAAGATCCAGTCTATGAAGCGATTGAGGGTGAGTGGCGAGGCGAAGGGCCTTATGTTTCATTGCATCATGTGGCAGTCAGTCAAAAGCATCGGGGAATTGGTTTGGGGAAGCACTTATTAACCTTAGCAATCAAAAAAGCACAAGCTTTGGGATATGAAGATATCCGAATTGATACGTATCCTGCCAACCAGCCGATGCTGGCTCTAATCGAAAAATGCGGCTTCACCTATTGTGGCATGATTCATTTTCCGTTTGAGCATGGGGAACGCAAGGCTTTCCAATTATTTCAGAGCCTTGCGTAATTGAAGAAGCATTTCATCTAAAGAAGCTTCACCATCGATCTCGATCAGATTTGAATATTTTTTTAAATGAACGAAGCTTTCTTGGTCTTCTTGAAAAATAGCCAAACGCCGGTTTAGATCTTCTGCAGATGCGCGTTTTTCAAGTCTACCAATCATTGTTTCTTTGGAGATGTTGATCCAAATGGGGACCATTTGATCGCCAAAGAGACGCTGCAGGTTAATAAAGCCGGTCGTAGTGATTGGATCATAGCAATCGCCAGCAGCCAATGCTTCGCGCAGAGTTTCTTTAGCAATACCATAAAAGTGTTCATCATAAACATCGTATTCGGCAAATTGATCGTGATTCACCATTTGCTTAAACTCTTTTTTAGAAACAAAATAATAATCACGCCCGTGTATTTCATCTTTACGCGGAGCACGCGTCGTATAGGATACAATCTTTTGTTCAGGAGCGAAGGCTTTTTCAGCCAAGCTGGTTTTTCCTGAGCCGCTTGGTCCAATAAATAGGTAACAGTGATTCATAATTAACACGTCCTTTTTTTACAGTATAAAGAAAGAGGATGAAAGATGCTAGGGAGGGAATCTTATTATGGATAGAACTACACGTAATAAAAAAGAAATGAATAAAGGGCCGATTATTCTTATCGGTATCATTGTAGTGCTCATCGCCGGCTTTTTCGGTGTACGAGCTTACCAAACAAGTCAAGTTAAAAAGCAAGGGGAAGAGACGATCCAAGCCTTTGTGAAGCATTTACAAAAGGGCAACTATCAAGAGCTTCCTAAAAGCTTAAACGCTGACTCCATGAAGAATAGCGGGTATTCAAAAAAACAAGTTGTGGAGAAATACCAATCAATCTTTTCCGGTATCAGCGCTTCAAACATCAAGCTGAAAAATTTGACGGTGGATAAACAGGGAGATGATTTTCATTTTTCTTATGCTCTATCAATAAATACCGGATTTGGACAATTAAAGAACCAAAAATATTCTGGTACGTTGACCGACGGAGGCAAAGAGATTAATTGGAAGCCGAATTTGATTTTTCCAGGTATGTCTGGGAAGGACAAGATTAATTATTCTGTTGATCCAGCGATACGTGGCGAGATAGTAGATCGCAGTGGTCAGGGACTTGCAACAAACGGAACTGTCTATCAATCAGGTATTGTTCCGAAAAATCTTGGCAGCGGAGATGAACGAACGACAAGGATCGAAGCCATTGCAAAAAGCGTAGGCATGACTGTTAAAGACGTTGAAGCCGCATTATCACAGGCTTGGGTACAGGATGATTTTTTTGTTCCTTTAAAAACAACTGCAGAGGCTCCAAAAGAAACACCTGAAGGATTAGAAGTTAAGGAAACAACAGGTCGAACCTATCCGTTAAAAGAAGCTGCTGCGCAACTAATTGGATATGTCGGCAAAGTAACGGCTGAAGATATGAAAAAAAATAATGATCTTGCTAGTGATAGCTTAATCGGACGCAGCGGGCTGGAGAGGGCTTTAGATAAGCAGCTCCGTGGAAAAGATGGCGGTTCATTAGCCATTTTGGATAGTAAAGGCAATGAGAAAAAGGTTTTACAAACAGTTGATAAAAAGGACGGCGAAAATGTTAAGTTAACAATTGATAGCCGCGCTCAGCAAATCGCTTATAATGGATTAAATGGTCAAGCAGGTTCAAGTGTTGTAATGGCTCCAAAAACTGGGGATTTATTAGTTGCAGCTAGTTCACCAAGTTTTGATCCGAATAAAATGACGAACGGTATTAGTCAAACTGAGTATGATGCGTACAGCAACGACAAGAATCAACCATTTATGAGCCGTTTTGCCACTGGCTATGCACCAGGCTCTACCTTTAAGACTATTACCGCAGCCATTGGTTTAGATGCGGGAACTCTGAATCCAAATGAAGAACTTGCGATCAACGGCCTGAAGTGGCAGAAAGATAGTTCATGGGGATCTTATCAGGTAACTCGTGTTTCCGATGTAAGTCCGGTTAATTTAAGAACGGCTCTAGTCTATTCAGACAATATTTATATGGCACAAGAGACACTGAAAATGGGAGAAAAAACTTTCCGAACAGGATTAAATAAATTTGTCTTTGGAAAGGACTTGGATTTACCGATTGCAATGGATAAAGCCCAAATATCCAGCAAAGACAGCTTTGATTCTGAGATATTATTAGCAGATACAGGCTATGGACAAGGACAATTATTGATGAATCCAATTCAACAAATAACTGCTTATTCTGTCTTTCCTAACAAAGGAACAATGGTCTACCCTAAACTAATCGCTGATAAGGACACGACGGACAAAAAAGATGTTATCAAAGCTAGCTCCGCAGACATTATTAATGGTGATATGCAAGCAGTTGTTAGTGATGAAAACGGTACGGCTCATAGTTTAGCAGCACTGAATATTCCGCTGGCTGCTAAAACTGGAACAGCTGAAATCAAGCAGAAGCAGGACGAAAAAGGGCAAGAAAACAGCTTTTTATATGCTTTTGACTCAGAAAAACAAAATTACTCAGTCGTAGAATTTTTAGAGGATAAGGCGGAAGGCACCTCAGCAACGGAGCTTTCAAAAGAGTTGCTGACTTACTTAAACCAGACGTATCAATAAAACACTTGTCTGAAAAGCTGATGCTTGGTAAGATATCCAAGAAGGACGGTGTCTTATGAACAAGCGACAACGAAAAAAGCAGGCTTATAAGCAATATATTCGAGCAATTTTTGAAGGCTACGAAAAAATGCTGGAGGATTCCAGTATCAAGGAATTACATTTTAATTATTTAAAGGAAACGACTTACTTGGAACGTGATGACCAAGATAAGATTCATTTTACAACAAAGGAAAAGTAATTCTTAATAGGCTTCTCAGCGAAATATGCTGGGAGGTCTTTTTTTGTAAAAGGCATAGCATATCAAACTTTGCCACCTACTTAAGACTGAGAAAAAGGTTAAGAGATTCTTAGCTTAGTAAATAATTGTTTAAAGAAGAGGGATCTTAGTAAGCAAAAAAAGATAAATCAGCTAAAATGTATATATCAATGTACAGGAGGCAATAAGATGAAACTTCATAAGTATATATTATTAGCAGGTTTAGGCCTTTCTATAGGTACTGGACTGATTAATCAAACGAAGGTCCATGCAGATTCTGATGATGGAGCAATCAATGAACGTTGGGGGAAGCCTACATTTGTCGCTGGAGCTGGATTGAATCAGCAGCAATTAAATGAAACGATGGATAAATTGGGAATCAACCAGGATAGCGTGAAAATGGAGCAAGCGACTGGGGCTGATCTTGTAAAGTATTTAGGGTATGGCAGTGGAGATGACAGTGTTATGTTGAGCTCGGTCGTCGTGAATCGGGAAGATCAAGGAAAGGGAATCAATGTAAAAATATTGACTCCTCAAAACATCACCCAGATTACCGCAGATCAATACAAGAATCCTTTAGTTACAGCTGGTATCACTGATGCAACGGTTAAGGTTGCTAGTGTGGTGAAAGTAACAGGCGAGAGCGCTTTGACTGGTGTATACAAGGCTTTTGAATCTAATGGTGAAACTGTTGATCCTCAACGGGCGCAATTGGCACAAACAGAACTAGACACTACCTCAGATGTGTCTCAATCGGTCGTAAATAAAGCTAATGAGCAAAGTCAAAACCAAAATCTATCTGACAGTGAAAAAGAAAAGGCAGATGAGGCCTATAAAGCGCAATTGAATCAAACATTGGTTGATATTAAGAAAGAGTTGGCTGAGCTGAAGGAAAAGCAAGGAGAGCTGGCTACTAAAGAAGATGTGGAAAAAATCGTTAATGATGCACTAGAAAAGAATAATTTATCACAATATGTTACGAAAGACGATATCAATAAATTAGTGGCTTTGGGGCAAAAGTATCAAACAACAGATGGTGTGCTGGATAAAGAATCCATTGAGCAGTTAGACAAGATCAGCAACGATTTCAAAGGAACAGTTAATAAAGTTTCTGATCAGCTCGGTAAATTCGGCGATTCTCTCAAAGGAACATTAGAAGACAATCAAGGTTTCTTCGCAAATCTATGGCAGCAAATCAAAGATTTCTTTGGCGGAGCAGCAAAATAATTAAAAAGATTGTGTCATTTTTTAAGTTTGACACAATCTTTTTTTAGTATCCTTAACAGTTTATGCTTATCATTACGAGCCTGCTAGGGTAAAATAGAGAAGTGGGTTCCAATTCTAAAGGATAAAATTAGATTATTTGCTTGTTTGAATTGGTTCAAGAATAATTATGGTAATATTTATTATATAATTAATCAAAAAAATAAAGGAGGGTCTTAGATGGAGACTCCAGAAAAACAGGAAGAACTTCAAACTGAAACATCATTTGATTCAGTGAAAGAATCTGCTTCCGATGTGTTAGGTGGGTTGATGGGGCAGATCAGACGGTTAGAAGAGGCAATGAAAGCAGAGCGAATGGGCGATGTTTACCAAATCTACTGGAATGAATTGCCGGCCTCGATCCAACAATCCAGCAATGCGAATCATGAGATCGATAATTTCTTGACAAGTAAGTTGGATCAAGAAATACAGAGGACGTTCCCATTTATGATCATGCGTGATGTTGTTTCACCAATTTTGATAAATTATCAGATCGGCAGTTATTATAGGGACCGCGCGGTCTTACAGGTTGATGCAACACAACCGACGATAAAAATATTACCTGAAATTCGTGAGCAATGGGAAAAGGCTCTGAAGGATGGGTATAAGGAACAGTTAGCAGAGCTTCAAAATCAACAGGATGACTTTGATGCGAAGACAATTGCTGCTCAGTCTGAATTACGGGAGCTCAATGGAAAAATTGCTCATCAAGAAAAACTTAAAGCTGAGTTGGAAGAAACGAAAAGCTTTATGAACCGTAAAAAAGTCGAAGAAGAGATCGAAGTGATCGATAGTAAGCTAAAAGAGTTGAAGCAGCAGCGGAGTCAGTGGACACCTTTTGTTGGCGATCAATTATCTGGCGAATCGCAAAAAATTGAATTAGCAAATCGAATTGCCAGTCTCTCGTTAGAGCAAGCGATTGCCACAAAAGAGCTTCGATTAATCAACAAGCGTTTTGGCGGTTTGGAAGAAATGGATACCGCGCTTGAGATTTTTATCAAGGATTTTCTAACTAGGGGGGCGGAATAATGACTGAAGAAAAGAATAAGATCAATCAAATTTATGATACTTTGGTCGATTCAGAAGAACCAGGATTGAATATTCGTGAAAAAGAGATTCTTCACCCCGATGAATCAACAGAAGAGTCGAATGAAGCCTTTAAGTCTGTACCTCAAACGAAGCCTGTCAGCGACTCCTCTTTAAATTACTATGATAACCGTGAAGAGAACTATCAAGATTTATTGAGTTTAATTGATGATGCGGAAAAAGAAATCGCTGATCTGAAATTTAGAAAAGTCTTGATGGAATCTGATTTTCCAACATTGTTGGATTACTTCAAGAAGATATTTTTTAAAGAGGAAATGTCGGCCTCAGCGATTGCCAAGGGTGCGCTATTAGAATATTTTACTTTTGAGTTGATCAAACCATTACAAAATCATGATCTGCACCTTTCAACCAATGAATTTTCGACTTGGGAAAGTAAACACTTTAATCTTTCCTATCGATTGACTAGTACAAATGAAATCAATTTCAGCTTTATGATGCCGACCTCTGATGGTAAATTTCGCAGTGAGAAAATCAAACTGATGGAAGTTTATCCTGAAACAATGAAGGTGACGGTCTTAAACGATGCAGTCTTAACCTTATTGAAGGATTGCTACAACAAACACATTTATACGAGCGGACAGAATTCAATGTTTAGCCGTGAAATGAATGACGTCATGGCTCATATGAAGGATTTGGGCTTTGATTTTGATGAAAATCTTTTGGATAATAGTCAACCGCTTGATCTAGCGATAGACCTTCATCACAAAACACCAGTAGAAGTATTAGATAAGATTTTCATCACTGCGATGGATAATGATAATTATGATTTTAAAAAGGTTGATGAAAATAGCTATCTGGTAGCATTAGATGGTAATCAAACGGTAACGATCAATCAAAATCTTAAGGATCAAACGAGCAGCTTGAAATTGAATACAGATCGCAAAAACAAATCATTAATCGAGTTCTTCGGCAGCTATCCTTTCTTAGTTCCGTTGACAATTACTGATGAGTAAGAATGAAACAACAAGCGTTGCATCAATTAAGATGCAACGCTTGTTTTTGTAAATGGTTTTTTCTCCAATTATTTTGCCGATTATTACGAATATCCCTTTGAAAAAAATTAAATTTTTAGGCTTTTTTCATAGGAAATCACGTTCACTCGTGAAAGTCCGCAAATCCTATGATATACTTTGAAAGTTGATATGAAAGAGTATCATTTACCATGTTTGAAAGAGGGTAGATAGTGTGTGTGGAATTGTAGGATTTATTGATCGTTCAAATACAACGCAAAAAGAACAAATTGTTAAAAATATGATGGATACGATTGTTCATCGCGGACCAAACAGTGCGGGACAATTTATTGATGAAGGTGCTGCATTAGGATTTCGCCGATTAAGTATCATTGACCTTGAAGGCGGGACGCAGCCTATCAAAAACGAAGATGGAACAAAAATCATTACCTTTAATGGAGAAATTTATAATTATCAAAGTATTCGTGAAGATTTGATTGCAAAAGGACATATTTTTACGACTCATGCCGATACCGAAGTTTTATTGCATGGCTATGAAGAGTATGGCATTGAGCTATTGCAAAAAATTCGCGGGATGTTTGCCTTTGTGATTTGGGATACGGAAAAACAAGAATTATTCGGTGCACGTGATCATTTTGGGATCAAACCGCTATATTATACGATAATGAATGGTACTTTTATGTACGGTTCAGAGATTAAAAGCTTCCTGCAACATCCTAATTTTGTGAAAGAATTGAACAAGGAAGCCTTGAAGCCTTATATGACTTTCCAATATTCAGCGTTAGATGAAACCTTCTTTAAAAATGTTTACCGAATCAAAGAGGGGCATTATTTCATTTACAAAGATGGGAATTTAGATATCCAGCAATACTGGGATGTCAAAGAACAAGAAACAACGATGACTTTAGAAGAAACGGTTGATTTGATTGATGACACGGTTTTGAAATCTGTAGAAGCTCACCGAATCGCCGATGTTGAAGTTGGTTCATTCTTGTCTTCTGGTGTGGATTCAAGTTATGTAACAGCTGTTTTACGTCCGGAGCATTCTTATTCGATTGGGTTTGGTGACAAGACTTACAATGAATCAATCGAAGCAAAGAAATTAGCCGATTTAATCGATCTTAATAATACCTCTCGTGTGGTTACAGGTGATGAAGCATTCGAATATTTTCCGCTGATTCAATATCATTTAGATGAACCTGATTCTAACCCTTCTTGTGTGCCATTATATTTCTTAACAGAACTTGCTAGCCGTGATGTAAGGGTCGCATTGAGTGGAGAAGGTGCTGACGAATTATTTGCTGGTTACCAAGCATATGGTATGAATACGAAATCAAAAGCCGTCAAAGTTGTAGCGGAAGGCTTGAAGAAATTGCCTAAAAATATGCGTTACTCAATCGCAAAAGGATTGAAGGGAAAATCATTCAAGGGTGCTTTGCATTTGTATACGTCATTAGCTCCGGCTGAAGAATTCTTTATTGGCCAAGCAAAAGTCTTTGAAGAGGATGAAGCTGTCGATTATTTACAGCCTGAATACCAACAAAGTCCAACAATCAAAGATATTGTTGATGTTCATTATGAAAAAGTTCAGGATATGTCTGAAATCAAAAAAATGCAATATTTAGATATGCATCAATGGATGCCTAAAGATATCTTATTGAAAGCCGATAAATTGGCTATGGCTAATTCATTAGAAGTTCGTGTACCATTACTAGACAAAGAGATGATGAAGGTCTCTGAAATCGTACCAACAAAATATTTGATCAACGCAGAAAATACAAAATTCGCGTTCCGCCAAGCAGCGGCTCGTCATTTACCAGAGGAATGGTATAATCGAGAAAAACTTGGTTTCCCAGTGCCGATCAAGGATTGGTTGCGTGAAGAAAAGTACTACCACATCGTTCGCGAAGTGTTCACACAGGAATTTGTTAAAGAATTCTTCGATCAAGAGAAAATCGTGAAGCTACTGGATGATAACTTTGCCGGAACAGCAGATGGTCGTCGGAAAATCTGGACGATTTATACTTTCTTAACTTGGTATCAAGTGTATTTCATCAATGATGGAATCAAACCGGTACCTGCTGCGATTGCATAAGTTGTTTGACAGATTTGACAAACGTTAAATGTCACGTTAGACTAATAACAAGGAAACTTAACAAAATTTATGAGGTGTCTTGGTGAGTGTAGTTATTTAATTTGGAGTAACTTGATAGCGAAAAAAATGACTGTTTGTACAGGTTTATTTCGCATGCCAAATTAGATGCCTATCAAAGCTGATGAAATGATCATTCAAGCTGTGAAGAAGGAATCTTCACAGCTTTTTTTGTCGGTTAAATTTTTCGTAGTCTTAGTATAGTTGAAGCAACTGCGATCACGATATTTTTGTTAAGTTCCCCCGGCCTCGATAGGTATCTTTTCATAACGAAAGGAAGAGACCATGAATAACGAAACATTTACAAAAACACAATTTAATGAAATTAAACAACAACTTAGCAGCTATGCAATCAGCAGTTTTGGTAAAAAGCTTATCGCCAATACTCAGCCGCATTCAAAATTATCAGTAGTAGAAAAAAGACTGACTGAGACGACTGAGGCGAAGCACCTGCTTGATAGCAATCTTCACGTTCCGTTTATGGGGCTGCAAAGTATCGAACATATAACCAATCAATTGGAAAAAGGATTTGTATTGACTCCACAGGAGCTTTTAGAATATGCGGACTTTTTACGCAGCCTACGTCTAATTCGACAATTTTTTGAGAAAAACCAAAGTAATGCTCCTTTATTGAATCGTTATGGACAAGGATTAAACGACTTCAATGAAATTGAAGAGGAAATCTATCAGGTTGTTCGCAATGGAAGAATTATTGATGATGCCAGTCGAGAACTACGACGAGCGCGGCGGGATATCGCAGAAACACAAGACAAGATCCAAGAATTACTGAAAAAATTTATTAGACAAAATAAAGAAAAATTGCAAGAGGCGATCATAACAAAACGCAATGATATTTTTACTGTACCGATTAAATCAGCTTATAAGAAGCAGATTAAAGGGACGATCGTTGAGCTTTCCAGTAAAGGAACGACCGCTTACATTGAACCTAGCAGCGTGAGTCGTTGGAATGAGCAATTGACTTACCACAAAATGGTTGAGGAATCAGAAGTTTATCAAATTTTAGCGACGTTGACAGGACTATTAGCAGAAGCCTTGCCGTTGATCCAACAAAATATTGAGATCATTGCGGAATTTGATCATATCTTTGCACGTGGAAAATTCAGCCGCGAGCTAAAGGGAGTCACGCCGAAAATAAATGCAGATGGCTATATCCATCTGGTATCAGCGACTCATCCACTGATCAACAATGCAGTGCCATTGGATTTAACCGTTGGTGAAGCCTATCGTGGATTAACTATCACTGGACCAAACGCTGGCGGAAAGACCGTTGTATTAAAAACTGTTGCACTTATGAGTTTAATGACAATGATCGGTTTACAGATTCCTGCTAAAGAGGGAACTGAAATTGCGATCTTTGACCAGATTTTTGTGGATATCGGGGATGCTCAAAGTATCGAAAATGCTTTAAGTACTTTTTCTGGTCATATGCAAAATATCTCTGAGATTCTTCGACAAACGCATAAGAACAGTTTGATTTTATTAGATGAATTAGGCAGCGGGACTGAACCAAATGAAGGAGCAGCCTTAGCGATTGCGATTATGGAAGAGTTTTATCAAAAAGGCAGTATTTTGATTACTACGACGCATTATGGCGAAATCAAACGATTTGCAGAACAGCATCCGGATTTCATTACTGCAGCAATGGACTTTGATGCAGAACATCTAACGCCAAAATATCGGTTAATGATCGGGCAAACTGGTGAAAGCAATGCGCTGTGGATTGCGAAGAAAATGGCGATTTCGGATCAAATTATTGCCAAAGCGCAAAATTATTTCACGGATCGCAACTATAGCGTTGAGAAGAAAATTTTTAAGAAGAGAGTACCAAAGCCTACCACAGCAGCTGTTGAAATGACCTATTACAAAGGGGACAAAGTCTTTTTGCTTGAGCAGCAAAAGTCTGCGCTGATCTATCAAGAAATTCCCTTCAGCGACAAGGTGACTGTTTTCCTTGAGGATGCCTTTCTTGAGGTTCCTAAACGTCGAATCAAGCTTGAATATCGAGCAACTGAGCTTTATCCAGCCGATTATGACTTGGACAATCTATTTGAAGACTTCCACACACGTAAAGAACGTAGAGACATTGATCGCGGTTCAAAAAAGGCACAACGTAAGCTAAGAAAAGAAGCAATGCAAAGAAGACAAGATTAAAAAAACTCCTCCAGTCAGAAAAACTGGGGGAGGTTTCGTTTTATTCATATTGCTGATAGGTCTTTGTCTTATATAATCCAACGGTTGATTTTTGATTATTCTCGCTATATAAACTTGAAGACTGTGATCCTTTTTGTCGTTCAATTTCTTCTAGTCGAGCCTTTTGATCACGATAGTCAAAGGAGCTTGGGTTGATCGTGTCTAATCCACTATCCTGATAGTATCTGAGGAGGTCCCCATTCGTAATTTTGTCAGAAGTGATCAATTGCTGGTCGACCTCTTGATTTAATTCAATGAAGAATTGCTCCTGTTCAGGTGTTGGCTCGCTGATAACTTGAGCTGTCAGATTATCATACATTTTACCGCCATAGAAAGTATATTGCGGAGTAACAAAATCGCCATCTCGAAAAGCAACAACCTGTTTATGTTCCGATGAGAACAAATCTTGTCCAAGCTGCAAATATTTCTTTGAATCGATACCTAACAAATGTAATAGAGTAGGAAGGGCGTCGACTTGTCCGCCGTAGGTATGGTTGATTCCGCCGTTTGTTGCACCAGGGACATGAATCATGAAAGGAACCCGCTGTAATTGAGCATTGTCATAATCAGTCCAAGAGTCGGAATCCTTACCCAGCAATGGGGCTAACTCCTTATTACGTGTGTTAGAGATGCCGTAGTGATCGCCGTATAGTACAAAGACGGAGTTGTCATAAAGACCGCTAGCTTTCATATAATCAAAAAATTCTTTTAATGCAGTATCTAAATAATTGGCTGTCGCAAAGTAACCGTTAATTGTTTCATCCTTTGTATTTGCCACTGGGAATCCATCCTCTTCATTTTTAAAACGAGAATAAGGATAATGGTTCGATACAGTAATGAACTTCGCATAAAAAGGCTGCTGCAGATGTTCCAAGTATTGGACAGATTGATTTAGGAATGGTTTGTCATGCATCCCATATTGAAACGAGTTATCATCATTAATGTCATAATAAGACGAATCAAAGAAATATTCAAAACCTAGATGTTTATATGTTTTATCCCGATTCCAGAACGAAGCTGAATGACCATGGAACACGGCGGATGTATAGCCAGCTTTTTGCTTCAAAATATTTGGTGCGGCTTCAAAGGTATTTTTATCGCCCATCTGAGTAAACAGCGCCCCTTGGTTCAAGCCAAACAGGGAATTTTCCATCAATGTTTCAGCATCAGAAGTTTTACCAGCTTTTACCTGATGGAAGAAGTTATCAAAGCTATAGGTACTTTCTCCGTGATACAAGTCATTTAGAAATGGAGTTACGGTATGGTTCACACCATTCTCATCAGTTAATTGGTAATCGATCAAAAATTGCTGGAAGCTTTCTAAATGAATATAGACAACATTTTTTCCTTTGGCAATGCCAAACATGGAATCGTTTGGCTGCGCATAATGATCTTTAACGTAACTTTCCACTTCTTTTAGATCATTCGGACTTGCTTCCGCTCGAATTTGGTTATTTTGATAGGTTTGGTAACTATCATATAATGTAAAGGCGTTTACCCCTAAATATTTCACTAGATACTCACGGGAAAATTGCCGGCTCAATAAGCCGGAACGATCAATCTCCGCCAAAAAAATATTTCCGCTGCCGATCAAAAGTGATAGAGCAGACAAGGCGGCAGCTTGACGAAAGCGGGGATACTTCTTATCAACAGCAATTTTCTTTTTGAATAATAAAGCAGGCAAAAGAAACAGGTCGACAATATAAAAAACATCATACCAGCGAAATAATCTTACTGCGCTTTCGCCTAATCCAGTTGAAACCTGGCCAGCTCCAAGCATCGTGTTGATCGTAATAAAATCAGTAAACTCGCGATAATAGACGGCATTTGAAAAGAGCCAAATCGTCAATAACGCATAAATAATAAATAATGTTCCATAAGCAGCTTTGGAGCGTTTGATGAATAGACCAATGCTAAGCAGCAGCATTGAAACGCTTAAAGGATTAATGATTAAAATAAATAATTGCATAGGACTTTGGATGCCTAAATGAAAGTCAACAATATATGCAAACATATTTTTCAGCCAAAGCAAAGCAATCAGCAGACTGAAAAAACCAATTCGTGTTTTGATAAAACTACTATATTTTTTTAAATGAGACATTTTCATGCTCCTTAGATTTATTTTCCATATCCTTCAATAGTTTATCGGTTTTTTAGATGAAGGTCAAACTGACATAAAGTAAAAATGCTGATATACCAATATCTAGATAAGATTTTAATCCGAATATTAATAATTCTTAATAAACAGACAGCTACGCGTATTTAAATCAGAAGCACTTAAGACAATGAAATCTGTCCTTGATGGTATAATGTGCAGAAATAATACTGAGTACAAGAGATGGTTCTAGTGGAAATCGAGCTATAAATATAGAGGAGGGTAAACATGAAAAAAATAATTGCTGTATTATTTTTCTTATTTATTTTGGGCGGTTGTCAATCAAAGCCGGTGACTAATAAAGCGGCCAATCCGTCAAAAAACTCTGAAAAAAGAACGCTTACTGAAGTTTCAATTGGATCCAGCGCCAGCACAGAAGCGTCTAGCACAAAACAAACACAGGAGAATAAAAATAGAACTATTGCTCCAGGCGCTTTAATCCAAGCAGTTTCATCAAATGATTCAGCAAAAGTAACTGAAATTCTGAAAGCAAAAACATATTCGATCGATGAAGTGAACGAAAAGGGCGAAACACCACTATTGATTGCAGTTCACGATAACCAAATTGAAATAGCTAAGAAATTGATCAACGCTGGAGCAAATGTCAATCAACAAGACAATATCGAGGATAGTCCATATTTATACGCGGGTGCAGAAGGCAGGACAGAAATCTTAACATACATGTTGGCTCATAGCATGCCAGATCAGTCGATAACTAATCGCTTTGGCGGAAATGCATTGATACCAGCAGCTGAAAAAGGCCATCTGGATAATGTAAAGCTGCTATTAAATGATGGACATACAAACATCAATCACCAGAATGATTATGGTTATACAGCGTTGATCGAAGCAGTTGCGTTAAGAGATGGTTCACAAGTTTATCAAAATATTGTCGCAGAACTATTGAAGCATGGCGCTGATCCTAATATTATAGATAATTATGGTAAAACAGCGAAAGATTACGCAGATGAACTTGGATATACAAATATTTCTAAGATGCTGCAAGAAAACCAATCGTAAACGACAAACACTGTAAGTTAAAAAATAAACAACGGAGACCGAAAATCGTCTCCGTTGTTTAAGAGGTTTAAAAACGCTCGGAAGTCATTAATTTTGGGAAAGATGCTCTAATTAAGTAGTATTGCAGTTATTTATGAGACAAAGAATGTCTGAATCTGAGATAGATAAAATGTTTCTAAATGAAAATAAATTTTTTATTTTAGTTTACATAATATACATGCAATCAATGGTTTAGACCTGTCAAGCAACACAAAAAAGGTATTCGAAAATTCTTACGAATCCGAATACCTAGGGAAAATATCCTACAAAGAATATAACCTATCTAGACAATAGGATTATATAAAAATGTTTGGTGTTTGTAAAGTCGACTCGCCCACGACTTTTTAGCCTGTGTTATAATATGTCTTAATCAAAAACGTATTTTATTTTTAAGGGGGCATGTTATTTATGGGTAGAAAAAAACTGGAGATAAAACGTATGAATACAAACGTTACTATTAGACAAGATTTAAAAGAAGAAGCAAAACGGTTCAATATAAACTTAAGTCAACTATTAGAAAAGGCAATCATTCAAAAATTGTCTGAAATCGAAAAAAAAGATTCTTAAATTTAATTATGCGCGTTTTTATAAGCTTGCTACGGCAGGCTTTTTTTGTTATCCTGATTACGAAATAACCATGCGCGTGTTTATTTTCAGATGATCAAAAGGAGATAATCTATGTTTATTTCTGTTTCTGAATTTAAGTTCTTGAGTTTGATTGAAAGAAATATGCATGATCGTATATATCGAATGATTACGGTTCAAGATTGTGAGACAAAGAGAGAACTAACCTTTGTTATTAATCGTTTTATTGAAATTCCTAAATTTAGAAAATATGAAAAAATTATTTTGGAGATTCACCTTACAATGCGTGGCAGAAAAGCAGTTCCGATCATTAAACAAATCAAGAGAAAAGAGGATGAATGAGAATGTTTACAAATGACACAGATTTAATCTATTTAGGAGTTCGTCAAGGAATGAGTAAAGCAGGACACCCCTACCAAGTATTAATTGTTGCTGATCCTGCAAAATATGAGAATTTTGAGTATTTTATTGGTGACGGTATCCAATTACCACCGCTAGAGGTAAATGAAAAAGTAGTAATTACCTTACAAATGACAAAACGTGGTTTTAACAATGTTCCACAGCTCATGGGGGTACACAAATGGACGGAAGCGAAACATCAGCAACCTCAGAAAGCCTAGACAACGAGATTCTAAATGAGCTAAAAACCTTGAACAAAAATGCATATGAATTATTTTCCTTAATTAAAGCTCGTGAAGATGATCGTTTAAAGGATAAAGAAGCACAAGCCACAAAAGATTCCGAGCAAGTCACCTTAGATTCCGAGCAGGCTGTTAAAACGGCTGAGTCCCTAGAAGAAAATCGAGCTCAACAGGAAGCGGATAAGCTTCTTGAGAAGCAAAGACATGAAGAATTGGTCAAAGAGTTGAAAAAGACCAATGAAGCAGTAACGAAGTTAGAAACGTCGGAATCAGAGGAAGATGTTTTAACAGAGATTAAATCTGTAAATGAAAACCTTCAGACTATGATTGGATATCAAGACGATACTGTATTGTTTCAAGAAAACTCTTTTTCGCTTGGAACGCTAGCGTTCGCTGGATTTATCTTGTGCATTGGCGCCTATGCATTGTTAATATTTGGCCGCTTTATAAGTTCCAAGATAACAAATAAAATATTCAGATAAAAAATAGAGGAGGATTTTCAATGAATTATCTCGTTGTTGGTTCTACAATGCCAGCATTTCCAACGATTGATTTGAGTGATCAAATTAATTGGTTTGTTAATGGAGTAACAGGAATTATGTCTAGTAATGCTGGAGCGATTATTGTGGCGGGTGTAGTTATTGCCGCGTTTGGTGGGGCAATTTTCTTCGTTCGAAGATTTGCGAAAAAAGCTGTAAAAGGTTAAATGTTAAAGGCTAGGCTTATCATAGCCTAGTCTTTTTTTATGAAAGGAAGGAAAGATATGACAATAAAAAAAGTCATTAAAGTAATCGGTACAGTTTTTTTATTCTTTATCTTAGCAGTTCTAGTCTACGTGTTTACGCCGATTCTAGCTCTGCTGATGGTATCACTACAATCAATGACAGCGGTTCTGATAGATTTAGCGATTCTATTAGCGTTTCTAGCGATAATCAAGTTGCTAATTCAAGTGATAACAGGGAAAAAGATCAAGATACCAACGATTCAGTTCCTGAAAAACAAGATACCACAAATGAAGAAAAAGACTCAATCGGAATAGTAGCATTTGCTGATACTGTAAACGATCGTTTAACCAATCTGGAATCAAAATTAAATCTATTGAAGTCTGATTTTAATTTACTGATTTTAAAGGTTGATGCTAACAAGAGATCAGCGACAGATGGGATTAACCATGCGAATGATCGAATTGATCGGATTAATTCACGTTTAAGTACCACTGAAATAATTCAGAATTTAGTATTAGAACGGACAAATGAATTATATCGATTGCATAATACACAACAGACTTCTCTTGATAGTCACAGTGCAAATATAAAACAGATATACGGTTTAATAAATGATCAGGGCGCTGTGCTTGGCAGACATACTAATTCAATCAATCAACTGTATCAATTAAGAAATGAACACCAAGCAATTCTGGAACGTCATTCGGAATCATTAAATTCTGCTGGTCTAAAAATTAGTGAATTGTACCGTTTGAATGATGATCAGGGCGTTGTACTTGGCAAACATACTAATTCGATTAATCAACTGTATCAATTAAGAAATGAACACCAAGCAATTCTGGAACGTCATTCGGAATCATTAAATTCTGCTGGTTCAAAAATAAGTGAATTGTATCAACTCCATAATTTGCAACAAGGATCACTTGATTCGCATTCTAAACTTATAAATAGTCACACTGAAAAATTGAATACAAATCAGGCTCAAATTTCCCAGTTATATCAGCTTCACAATACCCAACAGGATTCGCTTGATTCTCATTCTGCATTATTAACAGGTCATTCAGCTAGTATTTTACAGCTATATCAGCTTCATAATGCCCAACAGGAATCTATTGATAAGTTAAAAGCAGAACTTTTAGGAGTGGTCGCTGCGATAGTGAAAGCTAGTAGCGATAATGTCGGCTTATGGGACGCTGAACACTATGACGGTGGTTCAATTAGCGAGAAAGACGGAAAAGCAGTAAGACTGTTTAAAAATCAATTTCAAGAGTCAAGATCGCATTTTGCTTTAATCATGAAACATTATTTTGATATGAACGATAAAGAGAGTGCTATTTATCGTCTCAGATATTCAATTGTGGCTGGGTTTGAAGAAACTAAGGAGTTAATGACTGAATGGTTTGTAATCTTCTTAGAAAGCCAAAATACGACAAATAAGCTATTGAAAGTAGTTTCCGATTGGTTGCAAATGCAACATGGACAATTAGATACTATTCACAATGATCTAGTTTATCTCTTGTCGTCACAAAATGTGATTAATACAAATTTGAGCACAATTATTAGATATCTAGCTTTGCAGGAAGAACATTTTAAAACAGTTGAACTGTATGCCCAATTTATTATCTCATGGTTAGCTGATATCTATGAAAAGATTGGAACTGAAGATAGCAGTGGTTGGATTAGGGAATTAATTCAAACTATTGGCAGCATTCTTGAAACGGCAATTAAAACTTTAGGAAGTGTTTTGGAAACTGCAATCAATGAAGTTACTAGGGCTTTGAAGGAAGTCTTATCTTTCCTTGATAATTTATTAGACAAAATAATTCATTTGATAGTTCCTGAAAATTTAGATTTCATGCAAAAAAAGTTTGATTCAACAGGAGAAACTATAAAATCAAAATTTCCATTTATTTTTGGTTGGATTGATAGTTTTAAGAGTTTGTTTGGTGGTCAAGCAAAAGTTGAAGACCAAAACTTTGATTTAAACGGCATGTTTGAAGGAGAAGTAAAATTGCCTTTTTCAAAGTTAAACGATTTTGCACCTTATATAAGAGGTTTTGTCACTGGATTTGTCTTACTAGGCTTCTTAATTGACATGTATCATTGGTTTCATTCTAGGGGCGAGGTGATCGAATGATAATAGAGTTATTGTTTGATCTACTTTTCGGTGTCATTGATTTCATTATAGGATTGATACCGTCATTCGATTTCGATTTTAATCTTGGTTACATTGGCGAGTTAGGGAAATTTTTCAGATATATAGATATTTTGATCGACGTAAAAGTGATTTTAATGATAATTTCAGTAGTTGTCATTCGAGATAATTTCGTATTCTTAAAAAATATTTTTATGGCGATAGTTAAAAAAATTCCCTTTATAAATTAAGCAGGAGCTGAGGCTCGCGTACGCGCGAGTGTCAGCTCGCTTATTTAAAAGTATATTTAAACTCTGCCAAAAAAAGTTTTTTAAGGGAGGTATTATTCGATGAAATTACTAAAATTCATTAAATGGAAGTTCATTGATCTATATAGATATTATCAATTACTAAAAGAAGGAAAAAAGCCTTTCAACGAGTATGGATTAAGGCTGTATTCTGGCGTACAAGGGTCTGGGAAAACTATGTCAATGGTTAAAGATTTGATTAATTATAGAGAACAATATTCGAAGCTATTGATTGCTACAAATTTTGGATATAAAGACGAAGATTTTGCATTAACTAGCTTAGCTGAATTGCCTACGATCGCCAAAATAGCTCGTGAAAATGGGTATTGTGGTGTAGTGATCGGATGGGATGAAATTCAAAACGATTTTGATAATCAAACGAGATCATTCCCGATCACAATTTTACGAACGATTACGCAACAGCGTAAACAAGGAATAAAAATACTAGCAACTAGCCAAGTTTTCACGAGGGTTGCAAAAGCTATTAGGGAGCAAACGTTTGAAGTTGTATCCTGTAAAACAGTTTGGGGACGTTGGACTTTTGAAAGATACTATGACCCAATTGAGTATGAGTATTTTATTGCTAATCCTGATAAGAAAAATAAAATGATTTGCTGGAGAAAAAAGAATTTTATTCAAACCGATGAAATTCGAGAATCATATGATAGTTATGCTGTGATCGATTCTTTAGATACCCGTGTAGAAGAAGATGAAAAGGTAATACAAGCCTTTTTCAATCGTTCGGAAATTTCACAGTAAACCTTGTGAGATCTTCTTTCTTTCAACTGGTTAAATTATTAATAATACGAACAAAATTTAATCCAGGTAATAGGATTCGTTCGCTTTTAGGAGGGTTAAGTAATGCAATTTTATGAATTTTGTTGCTATTGGACGGTTGTAATGATTATGGTGATCGCAGGCGTAGCAATCTATGAAAAACGATAAATTCATGATTTGTCAAAATAAGGAGGGGCTTATCCTTATTTTTATGAATCATCTACCGGAGACGCCGAGGTGGGGCGTTCAAACCTCGGTTTGAAAATAACCTATATAATCTATAATTAATAAAAATAGTCATTAATGTCTTGTGTTTGATTTTTCTAGGTGCTACACTCTTACCTATAGTGGTGTTGTACTAGGAGGTGAGAAGTTGACTATTGCAAAAGATAAAGTAAGAAAAACTGTAACATTTGATCCTGAAGTCTATGAATATCTTGGAAAGCGTGCAAAAGAACAAGAAAAACAGGTTAACGGTAAAGTATATATTGCCACCATTATTGATGAATTAGTTAGAAATGATATGAAAATTCGGAAAATTTTTGGAGGTCAATAATGACGATTGTGGAAAGTGATTTACTTAAGGTTGGTTTTGCGTTAGAAGCTATTTTATTAATTACACTGATTTTAATTTTACAGTTTATCGTTACAAGTGGCAGGATAAGGAAAGATCCTTTTTCAAAAAAGGGCAAAAGTAAGTTTAGTTTATACCTAGCAGCAATTCTTATTATAGTTGCTATGCTACTTGTTTTCTTAGGTGTTATTAAGGGTGCTACTTGGAGTTTTTAGGATTTTTCTTCTAACTTGATTGTAGCACGGAGTTAGAGTAAAAAAGTGGAATTAGACGCTTGGGAATGGGGTTTTATATGTATTATAAAATTATCCGTTCTGGTGACGTTTTAGAAGTCTATGAAATGGACAACACACCTATTAATCCTTATGAACGTTTGACTGAAAAAAGGCGAGAACTTTTTGATTCGGTCTGCAATTTCATGGCAAATGGACAAAATGAGCTTGCTCAGATGTTTATTGAAGAATTGCTAGACCTTGACCCAGCTCTTAACAAGGAAAAAAGAGAAATTGAAAGATTACAGCAAGGTATATCAGAATACGACAGAAAAGAAGCGCGGTTGGCTCAGACATTAAGAGACGCTAGAAACACGCTCAGAAGGCTTGCAATCAATAACTTCCCGAATAACAAAAGCACGTTTGTTACGTTAACCGTTGCAAAGAATTCGGACGATATTGATTACTATGATGAAAAAGTAAAGCAGTTCATTCGAAAACTTCGAAAGGACTACGGTAAATTGCATTACGTTGGAGTTAGAGAATTTCAAAAACGTGGTGCAATTCATTATCACTTGTTAATAAATTATCCATTTATCAAAGGCTTTTCTGAAACTGAAATCAGAAAAAGTGAAGTATATTTTAAAAATCACTATTGGAAACAAGGTTTTGTTGATCTTAAATCGATTGAGCATGTTGATAATGTCGGTGCGTATATATCTAAGTACATGACTAAAGATATGCAAGATAAACGTTTAATCGGTCGTAAAAGCTATTTATGTTCAAGAGGTTTAAAACGCTCGGAAGTCATTACTTTTGAGAAAGATGCTTTAATAAAGCAACATTACTGTTATTTAAAGGAACAAGGAATGTCTGAACCTGAGATAGATAAATTGTTATTAAATGAAGATAAATTTTTTTATTCTAGTTTACATAATATACATTATACCAAGTTACATTGGAATAATGTCAGTCTAAAACATTCAGTTTTAAACTGGCAATCGTTCGTAACTTAATCCATAGTATTATGTTCTGATTTATCCATATAATAAGACTATTGTTTATTTTATTCTTTTTATCAATATAAGAATCGTTTTAAAAATTTCCAAAAGCTTCTTAGATGAAATTCTTCGTAACATAATTTCACCTAAGAAGCTTTAATGATCATAAATACATGCTTTGTATCAGATTATTCGATTTTAGTTTTGATAAATGCCTTTGAAAATTATTTTCTTAGTAATCCATTGTGAGTTTCATTTCTAATGAAATAAAAAAATTATTTCCATGATCAAATGTGATTATTTTCACATAAATATATCCTACCTAAACATTTGATTGTTGGCATCAAGGTTTCTAGTTAGCTACAAGTTCCTTAACGATAATTGTCCTTGTAATTCGATCCATTCGTCTTAATGGTTGTATTTTATTCTTACTGAGATGGTTACTTTAAATGCAACAAAGGATTTATTAGTAACTCGCAGGCTCTTCTATCTTTACAATTATTCTTAGTTTTTAACTAATCTTCATTTAGATATGTCATCATAACCTTTGATCGTAATATCTTAAAGCAAAATATTCAACGGGATAGCGAACCAACATGATGTAGAATGCGTAAAGAAAAGCTTTTACGAGAGTGATTGAAGCAAAATGATTATTAAACAAATCAGTAAAAAAGAAGGCAAGACAATTTAAAACAATGATCATGTCATAAAATTTCAATACAATGACACTGGATTTCAACTTAATTTGTTGCCACCGTTCATCATTCTTGTACTCAACTTCTCTTTTCTTACTGTACGAATCCTTTAAAAGGATAAAAAGAAATAGAATCAATAATCCTAAGAGAATAAGTAGCTTACTCATTCATATCATCCTCCTGTTTGAATACTTCATTAATATCAACATCAAAAGCTTTGGCAATAGAAAAGGCTAAATCTAATGAAGGTGTATATTTATATTTTTCTATAGAAATTACTGCTTGCCTAGAAATACCGACATAATCCGCTAGATCGGCTTGAGTCCAATCACGTTCCGCTCTTAATACTTTAATTCGATTTTTTATCATGTATGCAACTCTTTCCTAAATGTAATCAATCAGTTACATTCTATATAGTAATCACTTGATTACATTTTATCAACATAAAGATACGCTATGGTTTATTATAGCGGGTAATTTAATTCTTGAAATAACGAAAACACTCAACAGAGAATTGCAGAGTGTTTTACCTATTTCTGATATTCGAAAATTAAATTATGATTTTTAACGGCTAAACTAGATGTCGAGCTAAATTATTTACTACACCCTTTCTCTCCTATTTTAGTGATTGGATGATTTTATAAATCTCAATCATATCTGCAGCTAAATAATCTGCGGAGGTTTGATCGATCGCAGCTCTCGTTTCTTTATAGGCGATCGTTGTAATACCCGCGGTTTTCGCCGCAGTAATTCCATAGTAAGAGTCTTCAATAGCGATTGCCTGCTCAGGTTCGATAGTCAATTGCTGTAACGTATTTAAATAAATTTCGGGATTTGGTTTGCTTTCTTTAACAAACTCTCCGCTATAGATCACGTCAAAGTATTCTTTGATACCGCAAGCTGTCAGGACTTCAAGGATGTGGTCATGTGTGGATGAGGATGCGACTGCCAATAAAATCTCATTTTTCTTTGCCCATTTTAAAATGGAAAGAATGTCTGTTCTAAACAGTTGCAGGTAGTCTATTGTTTCATAAGCGGCTTCATTAAATCTTTCAAAGCGCTCCTTGATTTCATTTAATGAATCATTGCTGCCAATAAATTTTCTTAATGTTTCATAAAGCATGTCATAAGATTGACCAATCAATTCATTGAAATTCGTCTTCTTCTGGTCGATTGTCGGATTTTCTTTTTTAATAAATTCCTGTTGAATTCTAAAATCTTGAAATTCAGTATCGACAATCACGCCGTCCATATCAAAAATAATTGCTCTGAGCATTCACACTGACCTCCTACTCTTTCTAATTCGAATTATTGCAAACCCTTTCGTAAAAAGCAAATCAGATTATTAGACAAAAATAGCCAACCACGTTTTTAACTTAACGTAGTTGGCTATTTTTTGATTTTATCACGCAGCGCTTTTATTTTTTCTAACGTAATGATCTTCTCTTGAGCATCCGGTTGCTTTTCGGCCTCTTCTTTTTGTTCTTCCACTAATTTGATGCCGCGATGCTCTGCACGAAAAATATTCCGCTTGATTTCCTCTACTTGTACTAATTTGTTTAGCGCTTCAGGTTTATGACGTAAGAGCTCTCTAGTCTTTCGTTCGTGGATTCGTTCAGTGACCTTTTCATCGAAATAGCTGGTAACGGCAAAATTAATCACCAAAGCTATCAAAAGAAAATTGTCGGTTACGCTGGAGCCGTTTAGATACCCATTACTAAATAGCCAGGCAACAAAACAAATCAAAGCCAAAAAGCTGAATACTTGATAAACTCTCAACGCTTTTTCTTTCTCGTTGCGATCAGCAAATACCGGCTTCGCCTCATAAAACAAAGCGAGATAAAGGCGGCGTGCTTCCGCAAACTCAGGCTGTGTATTCTTTGCCGTTTCATGGGCCTCTTTCTTAGCAAAGCCCTGGACTTTCATATAGTATTTTGCGATTTTCCTTTTTCGGATCATTTGAACCCCCTCTTCGATTCTAGGATCATGAATATTATGAAGATTCATAAGGTCTCTCCTTGATTACGGAATTCTCTTTTCAGCAATCTCTATTTTATCATTAAGTTAGTCGAAAGACTAAGAAATTATTTAATATTTTTCGGCTTGTCTGAATTCATAAAAGAGAAATCCACTCAGATAAGCTTTTGCACTGAGTGGACCCTTTTTTTATATATTTTTTATTGCTTCTTCGATTGGTATTTCTCCGTCTCCCATTAAAACGACTTTCTTAATGGTGTTATCCTGTTCAAGCATTTCCGCTAAAACAGCTGCAACGTTTTCTATCGAGTTTTCTGATTTCCCAGTAATATCAGTGGTTATTTTTCCACTTCCCGGAGTTTCCATCAAGCTGCCAGGCTGCAAAATCGTATAATCCAAATTCGTCTTATCAATCAACCAGCGATCTGAAAAGAATTTTGAGATATTGTAATCAGTTAAGGTGCTGCTCCACTTTTCTGGTTGAAGAGCAAATAATGAACTTAAATGGATGTAACGTTTGATTCCTTTTTGTTCGGCAGCCTGCATCAATTTCACTGCTCCATACAGGTCTGTTTGCAGCAGATCTTTTCCGCGTGAACCAGCGACAAAATAAACGGCTTCGGCATCTGCTAACGTGTCAGCAATTTCAGCGATAGAGCCGTGCAAATCCAAATGAACGGGTTTCACTGCCTCTTTTGCTTCGATGGTTTCATCGTGACGAGCACCTGCGTAAACATAGTGCCCATTTTCTACTAAATTCTTGATCAATTCTTCGCCTACTCGCCCTGTTGCACCAGCAATAAATAGTTTCATACACATGATCCCCTTTCTCAATCCCTATGCTAACGCAATTTTCCTTTTGGAACAAATATTTTCACCTGGAATTGGATGAGCTGCAAAACAACCAATTGGCTGTTTATTTTTTATTTCAGCACTTTATAATAGGAATCATTAATGTGACCAGTTTAAATGTCTATGAAAAATTGATATAGGATATGAGGAGTTTATCTATGACAAAAACAGTGCTGACAATTGCAGGTTCAGATACTTTAGCTGGAGGCGGACTGCAATCAGATATAAAAGTTTTTGAGAATCATCAGTTATTTGGTTTAACGGCGATTACTTGCGTAGCCGTCGTCAATAATCATCAGTTTGAGATAAATGATCTGTCGCCTAGTCTTTTGCAGGAGCAGCTGACTACGATCAAGGATCATCTGAATGTAGATGGAATAAAGATTGGACTGATACATCAGCTAGAATCTTTGGAAATAGTTAAATCTTTTTTGCGTGGATTTGTTGGACCAATCGTTTTAGATCCGGTAATGGCCTTTAAGGAAACAGATCGTGTCTATGGTGATACCTATCGTGAGAAACTAATTGAACTGTTTCCTTTTGCGACAATTATTACGCCGAACTTAAAAGAGGCTGAGATTCTTGCCCAGCAACCAATCACTAATTTGGATGAGATGGCTCTGGCTGCTCGAAAAATCTTGGCGCTTGGTGCGCGTTCTGTCGTAATAAAAGGCGGTGAACGTCTTTCTGGCGAGTTGGCTTCGGATTTGTTCTATGATGGCGAACAATCAGAATTCTTCTCAAAGCCCAAATTAACTCAAGCGGCAATTAACGGTGCTGGTTGCAGCTTTGCTTCTGCGATCACTTCGAATTTGGTTCTGGGTAAAGAGCTGATTCCAGCGATCAGTAAAAGTAAAGAGTATGTTTATCAAGGAATCAAGAATGGAATCACGTTGAAAAATGGTGAAGGAAATGTTTGGTTCGGTGATAGCGTTCAGACGGAGGTGATGACATGAAAACAAAGGAGTTGACCAAATTGGCGATGATGGTGGCGTTAACCGTTACGCTGTCCATTTTATTTATCATCCCGATTCCTGCGACAAAAGGTTTTGTGACGCTTTGTGAAGTAGGAATTTATGCCTCTGCTCTGCTTTTTGGACCAGGCGGCGGGTTCTTGGTCGGTGCCTTAAGCGGCGGCTTGATTGACATGATTTCCGGTTATCCCGAATGGGCAGTCTTTTCGATTATCATTCATGGTATTCAAGGTTTTATCTTAGGTTATCTCTATCATAAGTTCCCCAATAAAAAAGGTCTTGGCTTAGGCTTTCTGTTTGCAAGCTTATTCATGATCATCGGCTACGCCTTGGCAACAGCCTTATTATTTGGCTGGCCTGCTGGATTGGCTTCGCTGCCCGGCAATTGTATTCAAAATATATTTGGTATCGCGGTGACAGTTCCACTTTTTCATGCATTGCAAAAGGTTCTGCGCCACCCTCAATATAAATAGTTAATAGAAGGAAGTTTGTAAAAATGGAGAAAGAAAAATTACAGCAACAACTAACAACAATCACTAACGATGTCCTAGAGGCAGCTGAGCTCAAGGCAGGAGATACTTTTGTACTAGGGTGTACTACGAGTGAAATCGTTGGCGGCACGATCGGAAAAAATTCTAGTGAAGAGGTTGGCCAATGGGTCATTGAAACATTGAAATCCATTCTTGATCCCAAACAAATCTATTTAGCTGTGCAAGGTTGCGAACACATCAATCGCGCTGTCGTTGTCGAGCGAACACTTGCTGAAAAAAAAGACTGGGAAATTGTCTCGGTTAAACCAGCATTGCATGCTGGCGGTTCCTGCTCGGTCGCAGCTTTTGAACAATTCAGTGATCCGGTTGAGGTTGAACACATTGTCGCTCAAGCCGGAATCGATATCGGCGATACATCGATTGGGATGCATGTAAAATATGTACAGGTGCCTGTTCGTCCATCAATTAAGGAATTAGGCGGTGCTCATGTAACTGCTCTACGCAGCCGTCCAAAATATATCGGCGGTCCTCGAGCAACGTATTAAACAAAAAAATCCCCGCAAATTTTAAACCGGTCTCCAGAAGTTAGATTTTTGATCTAGCTCTTGGGGACCGGTCTTTTTACGCAGAAATTTTTCTTTTAGATAAACCGTGCAATTAATTGTAGAAGCTGCTGCGGCAGTGTTGAAATATCAGAAATATCGACAAAGTTATTTTCACCATATAGTTCCCGCAATTGCTCCTTATCTTCACCGATGGCGCAAGCAATGAACAGGATCCCCTTGCGTTCATAATCAGCGAGAACGGATTGAATATCTTGTTTGGCTTTTTCTCCAGTATAATCTGGGAGTGCTTTCGGCTGACCGTCACTGATAGATAGTAGGACTTTCGTATCGGCGGCCTGCTGACTCAATTTTTCAGCTAGTAATCTCAACGGAACACCATCACGATTGTTTTGTCGTGGCTTCATTGTCGAAATCTTTGCTGCGATATAATCAAAGTTATCGTCAAATTCTTTATACGAATAGATTGACGTTTTTTCTCGTTGGCTAAGATCTGCCGAATCACCATACAGCATCAGCGGAATTTCAGTCTTCTCAGCAAAGAGACTCAATGCGATTGCAGCCAATTTAGCATTTTGAATACGATCGTCTCGCAGCATCGAACCAGATTCATCGACCCTCACTGCCAATGCTAATGAAGGCTGTTCACTTGGTGGATTTTTCTTATCGAAATTTCTTAAATCGCCGTAGGCTACGTGGCTTGGATTAAATCTCGCGCCATAGTATTTCCCGCTTGCGTAATCATTACTAACCTCTTTATTCAACAGGTCATTGATGACGCGACTTAAACTTTCTACCTCTGGTAAGACGCTTTTAGTCAGCTCGTGCCCGTTTTTGATGGCAGTCTCGTTGATAGCTGGTCGATGGAGAATCGTTCCTTCTTTTGCATGGATTGTTTCCTTTAAACTTTCTCGTATCTCACGGTTCCGTTCTTTTCGTTTTGTTTTATCTAGCTCCGCCATTTCATCTAATGACATCGCTGAACCGATTTTATCTTCTTCGTCGATTGAAGCTGAGGAGCTTTCTGCTTCCGCATCCCCTCTTTCTGCATCATCGGCAATCGACGCTTTTTCTGGTTGCTTTTCTTTTTCAGCAATTGTTGGTTCTGCTTCTTCCTTTTCTGTTGAGAGTTCGCCAGTTTCGGCTTCGCCTTTCAGCGTTGCTTCTTCTGCTTCCTCTAAAATATTCCGCTGCTCGGCTTCTGCCTGACTGATTTTTCTGCCCTGCTTCATTTTTTGCTGGTTCTTTACCTGCTGAAGCTCTGTTAGCAATTTACTTTGTTCCAAAGCCTCTTGCAGGATTTTCAATTCTGTTTCGTCCGTAGTCAATTTGTATAAAACCTTGGGAAAAATACTTTCTAGAGGATCTTGTCCCTGCTTCAAGCTGTTGACCCAGAAGAAATAGGAACGCATTCCAGCAACACCTTTGATAGCATTTGCCTTGGCTGTTTCATCCAACAATCGAATGATTTCTGCCATGATTTCTAAATAATCATGGTCCGTAAAATTGGTTTTGGCAATGGCACGATCGATCATGACTTCAATCGATGGCAGATCCATTTTCTCTGCATGCTGTACGCGGTCTCGCAATGATTCGTTTAGCGGACGATTTCCTTGATAATTTCGGTTCGTTGTAATTATAACGACACAATCAGGATGTCTACGAATGATTCCCGTTGGGATATTCAATAAGCCGTTTGGTTCTAGCGCTGAATTCAAAGCGACCAAAACAGAAGCATCTCGAATCACTGTAGGCTCTTGGATTTCCAGCAGATACCCCTTCTGCATGGCGCGAACGATTTCTGAAGGATAGAATTTATATTCGACGCTTGTCGTCATTTCATCTTGATCAATTCGCTCAATTAAGTTACTCAAGCGTTTCTTTGCCTGATCCGCATCAATTTGAAAATGACGCTGGATGATTGCCAGCACCTCTTGAAGAGAATCCGTTTGATAAATTGCTTCCAGTAATTCTTGATCATCTTCATCATCTGAACTGACAACAGGCAATAAGGCGCCAAAAACATCTGTTTTATCCATGTCGGCAAAACAAGTCACCTTTGTATATGGCAGCTGCAGATCGTCAGAAAGAGCACGAGCCAGCTGCGTTTTACCTGAACCAGCGTCTCCTTCTAGCAAAACGTTCATGATTTTCATCTCAGGATCAAGCCAGTTACTCTTGATCTCTGAGGCAATTCTTAGTTCTTCTCTGCTGGTCTTATGACTGGTTGGTTTACGCCAAATCATTTGTTCCTCTACTTTGGTAAACTTTCGCCCTTCAGTCACGACAAAAGATTTTTCCATCCTATTCACCTCGTAATTAATTTCTAATAGCCTAATTCATCTAAAAGACGTTTCAGTGTGCGGTAGCGTTGAGCAATCAAGTCTCCATCCTTATTCATCGTATCGTTGAACAGGATGATGTCTTCGTCGATTTTAGGATTTTCAGTATCTACTTTGACTTCCATGCGTCCGCCTTGCAGGCCGAGAATCTCTACTTTAGGATTTTCAGGATCATAAAACTTTTCGTAGCGATAGGCATCTTGCAAGTAAATACTTGATTGTGCCACTAAGATCGCCAAATCCAAAATTCGAGTGATCGGTAGTTCCTCTGATTGACGTGACCATTTTTCTCCAGTATGGCGCCAAACCTTTCCAGAAATATCTACTCGACCACGGTCATTCCATTGAGCTAAACCTAATGTCAGACCTTTGGCGTCGCTATCCCAAGCATGATGGCCATCGATTTTATCGTAATTTTCCACTAAAAAAACGGGTTTATGTTTTAAGTTTGTTGGTATCTTCATTAGAAATCCTCCTAGCTGCTTCATTTTATTTTAGTCAAGCCTTACCACATAAGCGATAATGTTCTACAAAATAGGTTTAGTAATTTACTAAATTACTAAACTACTAATGAAGTTAGAATACGCAATTCGAATGGATTTTGCAACTAACTCCTATCAGCTGATAGGAAAGGAAGGACTTTTTGAATCCGCAAAAAAACTCACTAAACAAGTTAGTGAGTCAATGCTTATTTCGCGACGCCAAGAGCAATTGCTTTGTCTCCTAAATGAGTACCGATGACTGGCCCGAATGTGCCGATATCAATCGTTGCATCTGGATATTTTTGACGGAGCTTATCATATTCCTGCTGTGCTAGCTCAGGGTTATTTCCATGGATGACGTAAATTCGCAATTCATCGCTATTTTCCTGACGACGTTCTTCGATAATTTCTTCCGTCCGCTGCAAGGCTTTCTTCAATGAACGAATTTTTTCTGCTAAAACGATTTTCCCTTCTTCAAAGGTTAGGATCGGCTTGATTTTCAACAAACCGCCGATGATCGCAGCACTATTGGTCAAACGTCCGCCTCGAACCAAGTTATCCAAATCGTCAACAATAATATAGGCATTGGTAGTATCACGAATCTGGTCGATCGCCTGCAGCACTTCTTCTAACGATTTCCCTTCATCGCTCAATTCCAAGGCTCTTTCCACCATATACCCCATAGGAACACTGGTAATCTTGGAATCATAAGGAATGATGTGCAGCCCATCGATGTCATCTTTGATTGCTGTCAGTGTACGAACAAAACCCGAGATCCCTTCTGATAAGTGGATGCTGATAACTGTGTCATAGCCTTGTTCTTTAATCGAACGATAAAGTTCGTAGACTTCACCTAAAACGGGTTGAGAGGTTTTTGGGAAATCCTTACTGTTCTTCAATTTTTGATAAAATTCTTCGTAACCGATGTCTACCCCTTCTTCGAAAGGATTTCCGTCAATAATGACGGGGATCGGAATGATGAACAAATCTTTATGATTGCGCACGCGTTCATTCAGATAAGCAGTACTATCTGTCACGATCGCTAGTTTCATAGTCGTTTCCTCGTTTCAATCAAAATTTACAATAATTATAATATAGCACACTCATAGAATGATGGGAATCAAAATCCGGTTACTTCCCTAAAAACTCTTGGGCAGCTTGTGCATTTTGATTTGTGTCAACGGCTAACGCACTCCCGGCATTGGCAGTGTCGATATAGGACCATGAGCCATCGACCGGTAATGTCAATCGGTTGAGGCCTCCGACTGCTTTCCCAAAATTGAAGAGATGAGTCAGCACATAACTATTCGGCATATCTGTTGATAGATATCCCCATATTTTTCCGGCAGCATAAGGTCCCCGCAGTAATACTAGCGGATTGATCAATTGACCAAAAACCGACTGCATGACCTGCTGCTGGCGACGTACCCGACCGAAGTCTCCTTCTTCATCCATCCGGAAGCGAGCATAGTTCAACAAGGTGTGACCATTCATTCGCTGTGTTCCTTTTGTGATTGGTTCATCGATATAAGCACTCATATCCTTTTCAGCATCCATCTTGACACCTCGAGGGAACAGCGCGTCTACCCCCTTTTCAAAGGTCTGAAAATCAACCATCGCATAATAGCGGCAGTCGATCCCGAAATTTTCCTTCAGTGTCTGGCGCACAAGATCAGCCCCGCCGTAAGCGTAAGCAGCATTTAATTTATTCTGCCCTACTCCAGGGATATCGACATACATATCTCGCATAAAGGAAACAAGCTTAGGCTTTCCCCATCCATCAACTTGCAGAACCATCATAGAATCAGAGCGGCCGCTGATATTGTCACGTGTGTCGCTGCCTAAAAGCAAAATATTCCTTTTTCCATTTTCTGAGGTCGCCCCATTAAATTCTTGTGTCTCGATCTTAGGCATAGAGGAATCCTGCTTTGCAACAAAATTCCCAATACCGAAGGAAATCACGGAATATCCTAAAATGGCGATTAGGATCATGACTAAAATTCTGCGCCAGCCTCTTTTTTTCTTCGGCTTTTGCACGTAAGGATTTTTCGGTTTTCGCTTAAATGGATTTTTGACTGTTGGCAGTTTGAAGCTGAAACGTTTTTTCTTCGGCTCTTGGTAGTGATCTTCGTAATAAAACTCTTTTTCAGGCTCTCGATAAGTTTCTTGCGGTTCTTCATATCTAGGCTCTTCATACCTAGTATTCTCTGTTCTTCCATCCTTCTTCATTTCACGTCGAAAGCCAAAAGGTTTCTTCTCCTCCTTTTGACTTTCCTCGTGAACCTTCTTATATTTGTCCATTCGGCTCATAGTGCACCTCTTCATCTCAATACTATTATTATTAAAATAGCAAATCATTCGGACTTTGTCTTATTTTTATCAAAAAAAATTAGAAAACCTTAACTACTAAGATTTTCTAACCTGTGGAAGATATGTTGGATAATCACCGATCAATGTGACGGTAAAGTTCTGTTCCTTTAACTGATCGAGTACGCTGCTGAGCGTCCCTTCTTCTGGTGTTTCCAAATCAATAATAAAGAAATATTCACCTAATTTTGTTTTTTGTGTGCGAGATTCGATCTTGGTCAGGTTGATGTTCTCTCCTGCAAAGATCGCTAAGCACTGATAAAGCGCTCCGGGATGGTCAGACGCCAAATCGAATAAAATCGTCGCCTTATTTTTTCCATGTGGCATGTTCCCCGCAACCGGCTGTGCACCCAAGACCCAGAAGCGTGTCTCATTCTCAGTGATTGACTGGATATTTTCCTGTACGATTGTTAACCCAAATTGTTTGGCCGCAGCACGCGAACCGATCGCTGCATACCGCTTATCAGGATTATCAGCGACTTTTTGCGCGCCTTGAGCGGTTGAACCGATCTGCTCGATATCGACTGTCGGAAAATGATTCATCAGAAAGACTTGTGATTGTGCCAGTGCCTGTTGATGGCTGCAGATCAATTCAGTTTCTCTCCACGATTGGGCATGAGCTGGATGGACCATTAATTGCTGCTGGATCGGCAATACAATTTCTGCCTGAATCGTCGGCAATGTTTGAAAAATCAAATCTAGCGTCGGCAGTACAGAGCCCTCGATCGTATTTTCGATAGGAACAACACAATAGTCCAACGCGCCCTTTCGCTGTTCTTCCAGCAATGCGGTTAAGGAATCATAGGGCAAAAGTGACTCTTCTTTAAAAAAGTTCGCTGCAGCACTGTATGTGAATGACCCTCTTGGTCCCAAATAACCAACTTTCATTACGAAGCGACCTCGACTTGTTGAATGATTTCTTCCACGATGTCTTTTGGCAATTTTTCTGAGGTATCTACAGTGATTTTCGCCAATTTTTCATAGAGCTTCTCCCGTGAAAAGAATAAACGTTTTAAGTCGCCATCATCATTTTTGATCGCTAATGGACGAATGTTTACTTTGTCCTCGCGAATTCGTTTTACGAGTACATTAGCATCGGCCTTTAGATAGACCACCAATTTATCTGATAACACCTTTTGATTTTCTTTTTGCAAGATGACTCCCCCGCCGGTTGCGATAACGGATTCTTGATTCAATGCTTCTTTTAACAGATTCGATTCATGCTCACGGAAAGAGGCTTCCCCATGTTCTTCAAAATAATCACTGATCGGCTGGCCGATCCGCTCAACTAATACATCATCCATATCTACTACACGGGCATTCAGTGTAGCGGCAAGTTCTTTACTAATAGTGGTTTTTCCGGCTCCCATAAAGCCGATTAAGACAATTGATTCCATTAGACATTCTCCTTTATTATTGAGCTTAAGTCAGTGAAAAAGTTCGGATAAGAAATATTGATGGCTTCAGGATTATTGAGTTCGACGGCTTCTTCTGTCAGCAAAGCTGCGATCTGCAGCATCATTCCGATTCGATGGTCACCATGGCTGTCAACAATTCCGCCGTGTAACGGGGTTGGACCATGAATGATCATTCCATCATCAGTCGTTTCAATATCTGCGCCTAATTTATTCAACTCTAGGGCTGTTGCGTCGATTCGATTGGTTTCCTTAACTTTTAACTCTTGGGCATCGCGAATGATCGTTGTCCCGTTCGCTTGTGTTGCCGCTAAAGCAATGACGGGAAGCTCATCGATTAAGCGCGGAATGATTTCTCCGCCGATTTCAACAGCTTTTAATGCTGCGGACTTGATCAAAAGATCTGCGGCCTGATTTTGCTGATCAAGAGCCGCTTCTTGGATATTTGCGCCCATTTCTTGCAGTACATCCAAAATACCAGTACGCGTTGGATTCATACCAACATGCTTTAAGCAAAGATTGCTTTCTGGCAGCAAACTAGCTGCTACAAGATAAAAGGCGGCAGAGGAAATATCTCCAGGAACGGTCACTTCTTGTCCAATCAGCTGCTGTCCTCCGACTACAGTAATAGTTTTATCCTCGACGGAAATCTTTCCACCGAATTGTTTGATCATTTCTTCCGTATGATTGCGTGATTTTTCTTTTTCAATAATAGTAGTTAAACCATCTGCCTGTAGTGCGGCAAAAAGAATCGCCGATTTGACTTGAGCACTGGCGATCGGCATTTCATAGGTGATCGCTGATAATTGTTTGCCGTCAATTTTAATAGGAGGAAATTCACTTCCTTCTTTGCCCTGCAGGTCTCCCCCCATTGCTCTTAGTGGTCCCATAACACGTTCCATCGGGCGGCGATTTAATGAAGCATCACCAGCGATTTCTGAGTGGAACGGCCGCCCTGCCAAAATACCTAACACCAAACGCATCGTCGTACCAGAATTTCCGGCATCTAGCAGGTCTTTGGGGGCTTGCAAATGCTCTATCCCTTTTCCTTCAACGGTTATTTCTTTGCCGTCATCATTAATCGTCACACCTAATGCTTTAAAAAGAGCAATAGTGCTCAAACAATCCTCTGCTCTTAAAAAGTTGTGTACGGTCGTCTTCCCATGACTAATCGCACCGAACATGATACTGCGATGTGAAATGGATTTATCTGCTGGTACGGTCAGTTCACCGTTTAGCCCTGTTTTAGTATTTAATAGTTTCATTTGTTCAACTCCTTCTGCGACAACGAAAATCCGCTTCTTCAATTAGTAATTGTCCTTTTTCCAGGTCCGTTTGATTCTTAAATGAAAGTTCTAAAACACCGAAAATATCTTCCCGCGTTTCCTGAATTTTCAAGTTAATAATTGAGATGTCTGCCTCGCTTATAATCGTCATGACTTTGGCGATTGCCCCTGCGATATCCGGAATATCGATATAAAGATCATAAAATGCTGGAATCACTCCACGATCTTTAGTTGGTAGCTGGTCACGTGAATGCTTTGCCTGACTAAAGAAGTCATAGATTGCTGGCTGATCTTCCCTTATTAAGCTTTCACGAATTTTAGTCATTTCATTTTGCCAGCCGCTGATCAAATCTAGTAAAATCGAACGATTAGTCAGCAAGATATCGGTCCACATTTGCGGATCTGATGAAGCAATTCGTGTGATATCGCGAAAACCACCAGCAGCGAGTTGTGTTGCACGAGGATGAGCTTCTGCTAGCTGATCACTCATCCTTACCAAACCTGATGCCACGATGTGAGGCAAGTGGCTCAAGACCCCTACGATCTCATCATGAGATTCAGGTTCAATCACAACAAATTTCGCGCGAGTCGGCTCTAATAATGCCATTAATGGCTCAACATTCGTTCCTTCAGACGGTGTCAAAATGTAGTAGGCCTCTTCAAAAAGATTGGGGTTTCCTGCTTTGACTCCCGATTTGTGAGAGCCTGCCATCGGATGTCCGCCAATAAATGTAAAGGGCAGCGTTTTAGCTAATTTCATGACCTCATTTTTTGTACTGCCGGTGTCCGTAACAATGACAGATTCTTTTAACGGCAGACGTGACAGTTCATGCAAATAATGCAGTGTCGATAAAACGGGTACGGCTAGAATAATGATATCCATCTCAGGTGCTCTTTTAATAGAAGCAATTTGATCAACTAATCCAACTTCCTCAGCGATTTCACGAGTTTCTTGCGAATAATCCCAGCCAAACAGCTCGATTGTTGGATTTTTGATTGCCCTGCAAAGTGAAGCGCCGATTAGACCGAGTCCTAAGACGAACACTTTTTTTCTCATAGACGTACCCTCTCTCCTAAAAGTTTTTAATGGCTTCACGGTATTCAGCAACCGCTTGCTGTAGTTCATCAATTGTATCTGATGAAAATTTCTCTAAAATCTCTTCTGCTAATACTGTAGCAACGACATGCTCTGCTACAACCGAGGCCGCAGGAACTGCCGTGCTGTCTGAGCGTTCAACGCTTGCTTTGTATGGCTCTTTTGTATCGATATCGACACTCATCAGCGGTTTGTACAAAGTCGGGATCGGCTTCATTACTCCGCGAACGATAATCTGTTCACCATTGGTCATTCCGCCTTCGAAGCCGCCAAGGTGATTACTTGTCCGGCTGTAGCCCTGCTGCCAAACGATCTCATCCATTACCTTTGAACCCGGTCGTCGTGCTGCCTCAAAACCAATCCCGAATTCAACTCCTTTGAAGGCATTGATACTCATCATGATTTGAGCGATTTTACCGTCTAACTTGCGATCCCATTGAACATAGCTGCCTAATCCGGCAGGCACGTTGTCTGTTCGTACCTCTACGACACCGCCAATGGTATCTCCTGCCTTTTTAGTTTGGTCGATCAGTTCTTTCACGGCTTCTTCCACTGTTTCGTCGACCATATTGACTTCAGAGACAGCAGTTTTTGCTTTGATATCCTCAACACTTAGCTTTTCTGGGACATTCGCATCGATTCCCCCTAAAACGGCAACGTGACTGGCGATTTCAATATCGACTGCTGCTAAGATTTGTTTAGCAAGAGCCCCGATTGCTACCCGCATCGTAGTTTCACGAGCAGATGAACGCTCAAGCACATTACGAAGATCATTATGATGGTATTTCATACCGCCAACTAAATCAGCGTGCCCTGGTCGCGGTTTTGAAACCCGACGTAATTTCTCATCCTTTTCAGCCACCGCTTCGACTGACATGACCTTCTGCCAATTTTTCCAATCGCGGTTTTCGACGATCATGGTGATTGGAGATCCTAATGTCTTGCCATGACGGACGCCAGAAGTGATCCGTACCTGGTCCTTTTCGATCTTCATTCGACCGCCGCGACCGTAGCCGCCTTGCCTCCTGCTTAATTCTTGATTGATTGCTTCAACGGAAAGTGCTAGTCCTGCTGGAACACCTTCGATAATTGTAGTTAATTCTGGTCCATGAGATTCTCCAGCTGTTAAGTAACGCATAAACTACTTCCCTTCTATTAAAAAGTCTTTTATTTCTGTCAATTTGATTTTTTGAATGTAGGCCTGACCTATTTCTTTTAACAGGACAATATTCAGGCTGTTTCCTCGCGCCTTTTTATCATGAGTGATAGCGTTATAAAATTTTTCAGCTTCCCAAGGTTGGTACCTGGTGGGTAATTGATATTTTTGATTCATGGCACTGATTTTCTCAGTGATCCCTGCTGGAGAAAGCTTTTTTTCTTCAGCTGATTGGGAAATTTTCACCATTCCGATCGCGACTGCTTCGCCGTGACTAATGGTTCCATATCCAGCCGTGTTTTCGATCGCATGACCGATCGTGTGACCGAAATTCAACAATAATCGCGAACCATTATCGAATTCATCTTCTTCTACAACGGTTTTCTTTACTTGCAAGGCTTTTAGAATGATGGCTTCACTATGAGCTAAAAGATCTTGGATTCCTGTTAGTTTCTCAAGGTCCTTCCACAGTGAAGCATCACTGATTGCGCCGCATTTGATAATTTCGGCAATGCCCTCCGGAACGCGAAGTTCTGGTAAAGTAGTCAATGTTTCTGGATCAATCAATACGCCATCTGGCTGGGCAAAGGTACCGATCATATTTTTCGCTTTACTTGAGTTCACTGCTGTTTTTCCGCCGATACTTGAATCGACTTGAGCAAGCAGCGAGGTGGGAATTTGAACAAAAGCGAGGCCCCGCATATATGTTGAAGCAACGAAGCTGGCTAGGTCTCCAACAACGCCTCCGCCTAACGCGATAATTGCGTCGCTGCGGGTAAACTGCTGTTCCGCTAAAAAATCATATAGCCTATTGGCCATCTCTAATGATTTGCTGCTTTCGCCCGCAGGAACGGTATAATGACAAACCTCATAGTCGGTCAGCTGTTGTTGAATCCTATCGCCGTAAAGTGGGAAGACGTGTTCGTCACTGATGATCGCGATTTTCTTATTTTGCCAAAGTGAAGCGATCCATTCACCGACAGAATCAATGGCGTGGCGCTTTACGATAATCTCGTAGCTTTTGTCTGGTAAAACAATTTCCATGAAGCGTTCCTCCTAGTACAGTAAAGAGCGGCCCTTAAATAAGTGAAGGCTCTTTTGTCAGTTCCTTGACCTTTTGCATCGCTTCTACCATGATCTCGACTTCACTCATCATTTGCAGGTAATTCTTCTCATTCAATGATTGTTCGCCGTCAGACCAAGCGTGTAATGGATCAGGATGAATCTCAACGATCATACCGTCTGCCCCGCTAGCGACACCGGCACGAGCCATTGGTGCGACTAAATCCCAAACGCCTGTCCCGTGACTTGGATCAACGATGATCGGGAAGTGGCTCAATTTTTTGATCAGTGGGACAGCACTTAAGTCAAAGGTATTTCGTGTAGCTGTTTCGTAAGTTCGAATGCCTCGCTCAATGAAGATGATTTTTGAGTTGCCTTGAACCGCAATGTATTCAGCAGCATTCAACCACTCTTGGATTGTCCCGGAAATTCCGCGCTTCAAGCCAATCGGTTTGCCTGTCTTTCCGACAGCTTCTAGCAGACGGAAGTTTTGCATGTTCCGCGCACCGATTTGAATAATATCTGTGTATTGACAAACGACATCAATATGAGCTTCATCCATTACTTCAGTGATTACTTTTAATCCATGAGCGTCAGCTGCTTTGTGCATGATCCTCAAGCCTTCTTCACCTAAGCCTTGGAAAGCGTATGGGGAAGTCCGTGGTTTGTAAGCTCCGCCACGTAAGATTTTCGCTCCGCCGGCTTTTGCCATACGAGCGGTTTCCATGATTTGTTCTTCGCCTTCGACTGAACAAGGACCAGCCATTGTTACAAAACTGCCGTCGCCGATTTTTACGCCGTCTACATCCACGACTGTATCCTGCGGATGAAATTCTCTTGAGGTTAGCTTGTAGGTGTTTGAGATAGCTACTGCTCGTTCAACAACACTGTAGGCTTGAAACGGTACATTTTGAATGATTTTCGGATCTCCTAAGAGACCTAAGACTAAGCGATCCTTGCCATGATTGATTTGGACTCCCAATCCCTCTTCTTTAATACGGGATAAAATAGGTGATAATTCAGATTCTTGAATGCCTTTTTTTATAATTAAGATCATAGTAATAACTTCCTTCGCTTTTTATTTTTTGATTGCTTCTTCCAATAACGGTTGGATTTGTTCAACAGGCATTTCCTGGCCTGTCCATAATTTGAAAGCCGCTGCTCCTTGATAAAGCAGCATGCCTAAGCCGTTGACTGTTTTTGCGCCAGCTGCTTTGGCCGCTTTTAATAATTTGGTTTCACCTGGATGATAGATGACATCAAAGACTGGCAGGTCTTTTCTTAATAATGATACATTCGGCAATGGCAGCTGATCTGTGTTGGGTGCCATCCCGATATTTGTCGCGTTGATTAATAGACTGCTTGCTCCTAAAGATTCGGTCAATTGTTTTTCATCTGCTAAGTCATGCAATTGAATTTGACAGTTGGTCTCTTCAGCGATCATCGCAAGTTTTGGCTCGATTTTTTGATAGAAATCATCCTTGATGTTAAATACATCAATCGCCTCTACTCCGTCAATCGCGGCCTGCGTAATAATTGCAGTTGCTGCGCCACCGGCTCCAAGAATCGTCATTCTCTTACCGATGATCGTTATCCCATTTTGCTTTAAGCTTTCCATGCAGCCAATGCCGTCGGTGATATGTCCAATCAATTTTCCATCCTGATTCACGATGGTATTGATTGCTCCGATCAGGCGAGCTGCTTGACTAAGCTCATCGACGTATTTGACTGCTTCCATCTTGTGAGGCATCGATAAATTGATTCCTAACATTTCAAGATCACGAATCGCTTGAATACTTTCACCAAGTCTTTCTGGCTGAACGTCAAAGCTTAAATAGACTGCATCAACCCCCGTCGCTTGGAACGCTGTTGTGTGCATCATGGGTGAAAAGCTGTGCCTTGCCGGCAACGCATATAACCCAGCCAACCGCGTTCTTCCTGAAATTTGATTTTCCATCTTTCCTCACTCCTCTTCATTTTTTATTTGTCCTATAGAAACCAGCTGCTTCGGAATCTTTGGACTCATTTTCCCAAAGCCGGAAAAATGAACTTATTCCCTTTTCGTCAATGTTTGCTGAATTGCAGCGAAACCAGCAAAAAGGCCCACCGTAGAAAATCTACAGTGAGCCTAGTCTCCCATGAAAAGATACCAAAGAAAAAGCCACTATAGATTTTCATCTATGTGGCATTAAGTCAAACTTAAAATCCTTAGCCATCATAGATACAAACTTGTGTCGTTTGCATCCATGAATCATGAATACAAACCTATCTAAAATAGCTAAAGTAATAATTATTCAGTTGTGTGTGCGTACTCTTATTCTTATTCATAAAAATCGCTCCAAACTGATTTAAGATTGAACTTAGTATAGAGTTGTTTTTCTCATAAGTCAACCCATTATTCTAATTTTCTGTAAAAAAACTTTATTTACATTACTTCAGCTACACTCTCGTTCTCTTCAAAAAGCAGGAATAAGTCCGCAAGGGTCATCTGCTTTTTCTCTTCACCACGAATATCTTTGATGATCGCTCCTTTTTCCATCACGATCACGCGATCGCCATAATTTAAAGCATCCTCCATCTTATGGGTGACCATCAAACAGGTTAGATTCTCTTCTTTGATCCGTTGATCCGTTAAAAGCATTAACTGCTTTGCTGTTTTAGGATCGAGTGCAGCTGTGTGTTCATCTAGTAATAATAAATCCGGCTTTGTAATTGTCGCCATCAGCAAGCTCAAGGCCTGACGCTGTCCGCCGGAAAGAAATCCTGTTGGGGTATCGAGATGATTTTCCAAACCATTCCCCACTAGTTTGCAAAGCTCACGATACATTTCTTTCTTTTGGTTCAACTGACGCTGACGCAATCGCCGTTTTTCGCCTCTTTTTTCTGCTAAACCTAAGTTTTCAGCGACAGTCAGTCGTGGAGCTGTTCCCATTTTCGGGTCCTGAAACACACGTGAGATAGCTGTCGCCCGTTGCTCTTCTGATAATTTGGTCAAATCCTTGCCCATTACTGAAACAGTCCCGCTATCTAATTGCAGCGTCCCGGAGATGCTGTTGAAAAGTGTACTTTTTCCTGCGCCGTTGCCGCCTAAGACTGTAACGAACTCGCCAGGGGCAATCGTCAAATCGACATTATTCAGGATTTTACGCTGATCATTCACTCCGTTGCTGATTGTTTTACTTGCTTTTTTAACCTCTAATGCATTCATACGATCACTCCTCCTTTTCCAGTCCAGTCTTTAAGTTTAATGCTTCTTTTAAGCGAGGGATCATCAGGCACAATGCCAAAATGATTGACGAGAAAATCTTCAAATAGGTGGTATCTAAGCCCGCCTTGATGATGATCAAAATCAGCAGCTGATAGATGATGCTGCCCAAAACGATCGCAACCAATCTCTCAACGAAGGTAACTTCGCCATACAATACTTCGCCGATAATAATAGAAGCCAACCCAATAACGATTACGCCCACGCCCTTGCCAATATCTGCATAGCCGTCATTTTGTGCAATCAAAGCTCCAGACAATGCGATCACACCATTTGATAAGGTTAATCCGATTACCTTCATGCGATCGGTATTGATACCGATCGAACGTGCCATGTTTTCATTGTCACCTGTCGCAATATAGGCTTGGCCAAAATCAGTGAAAAAGAAAAACAGTAGTAGAGCTACGATAATGATGATCGCGATCAAACCTAACAAAACGATATCAAAATGGTCTGGCAGGTTTAAATTTGTAAAGAAATCTTGGATTTTAGGTTGCTTTAATAAAGAAAGGTTGGGTGTCTGCATAATGAACAGCATCACCGAGTTCAATCCCGACATAACTAGAATTCCAGCTAAGATGACCGGGATTTTTCCTTTTGTATACAGCATGCCGGTAACGAAGCCTGCACACATCCCTGCAACGATTCCCAAAAGTGTTGCTAAGACTGGAGAAACCCCATTAGTGATCGCCGTCACACAGACTGCCCCGCCCAAGGGAAAGGACCCTTCAGTTGTCATATCAGGAAAATTTAAGATTCGATAAGTCATGAATATTCCCAATCCTAAGATCCCCCATAAAAATCCTTGCCCAATTGCTGAAATTACCATTTGTCTACTCCCCTTTAACTACTTCTGCTTTTTCTTTGATTTTTTCTGGAATCGTGATGCCTAACTCTTTCGCTTTTTCTTCATTGATGATCATGTCGCCATAATCAATGACATTTACTGGTGTATCTGCTGGTTTGGCTTTGCCGCTTAAGACATCTGCCGCCATTTTTCCAGTTTCAACCCCTAAATCAAATTGGTTTTGTCCAACAGTTGCGATGCCGCCTTTTTTGGCCATGTTGTCTACTGAAACAAACACTGGTTTTTTGGCTTTGTCGGATTCATTGATCAACGTTTGGAACGCACTGGCGATCGTGTTGTCTTGCGGAATATATAGGTAGTCTGTTTCCTGACAAGCTTGTTGCGTAATTTGAGCAATGTCATTACTAGAACTGATCGCGTATTTTTTAACGGTTAAGCCGTCTTTTGTGGCACGTTTTTCTGCTCGTTCAATTTGTGACTTAGAATTTTCCTCCGAAGAAGAATAGATCATACCGACTGTTTTTGCATTTGGAAACATTTCTTTTGCCATATCTAACTGCTGATCAACTGGTGTAAGATTATTTACGCCGGTGATGTTGCTCCCTGGCTTTTTCAAATCTTTTACTAAACCGGCACCGATTGGATCGCTGATAGCCCCCATGATGATCGGCTTATCACTTGTTGCGTTGGCTAATGCTTTCGCTGCTGGTGTGGCGATACCCACTAAAACATCAGAATCTTTTTCTAAGAGCTGCTGGCTCATACTGTTTAATTTGCTTTGATCGCCTTGGCCGTTTAAAAATTCAATTTTGATATTTTTGCCATCTTCGTATCCTTCTTTTTTCAATCCTTCGATTACACCGTCTTTGATTTGGTCTAACGATGGATGACTGATGAATTGCAGGATACCCACGGTTTTCATTTCTTCCTTTTTTTCGGTCGCATTTGTTTGACGCGACCCCATTTGATAAGCAAAAACACCAATTAATACGACTGCTAATGCGATGATTGATCCGATAATCCCTTTGTTTTTCATGAATATTTCCCCCGATTTTTAATTTTTGTTTTTTTGAAAATGGCTCATTCTGATGAATTTACTTCCCACTGCGTATACGAAGTGAAATTCGCAAAAAAAGACAACTACCCAAAATGCAACGGTAGTTGTCTCAAAGAAAACAAAAACCGCATAGATGGTCTCTATGCGGGAATAAGCACGAAAAAATATCCAGCATAGATACAAAATTTAGAAGTTGCCTAAATGTTGTATCTATGAGTGAATTCATAAATACAACTTATCTACGCCAGTTTTGCCAGCTATTTAATTGATTAGATAAGTTTGCTTGTTTCATGAATGTCACTCCTTCTTTTTTTTTATGTTGAGGTTAGTTTAGCGGAAAAAAAATCGACTGTCAACTCTTTTTATTAAAAAAAGCTCATTTATTTTATCCGAATTCTCATTTTTATTTTTTTAGGTCCCACATGGGTAAGCGATTCAACTCAGGAATGAACTCATTGTTCAAATCCTTCAAGCCTTCTACAACAAAGCGATTCTTTTCCTTGCCGTTATGGAAGAAAATGAACGTGACCTGGCGAGGATCAAGCTGATAGGTTTGAGCGATCGTCTCGCTGTCATAAACAATCGGATAATAATAAAATTTGCGGTTCAGCATCGTTTGCTGGTTTGGATCGTCTAGAATCGTCATGACATTATCAAAGGACGTCCCGTTTGGTTGGCTGAACATGATCGAAATCGCCTTTGTTTCTTTGATCTTTTGATCAACGGTCCGATAGTTCAGAGGAATCAGATGGTCTGATTTTAAAGAATCAAAGACTAATTCATCTAATTGATCTTGTCGGATCGTCTTTTGAGCAAATGCTGCCGAAGCGGAAAAAAGGATCGCAAAGATAACTAGACTGGCAGCGATCATTAAGGAGCGACGTTCATTTTCCGACACAATAATTATGAATTTTTGCCAAAAATTAAGTGTTTTTTCTTTAACGATTGCTAAATATCTCTCCATAATCATCCCTCCTTGCTTATCATTATATTATTTTTATCTTAAAAGCGCTACCAGCAAGAAGAAATTTCGTTTTATTTGCGTAGCTCATCCAGTCAGCGTGTTTTATATTTGATTGTTAGCGTTTTCTTTTAATGATATTATAATGATGACAACTTATTTTGAGGAGGTTTTATGATGAGCAGTATTGAACATTTTTCACGTAAGGAAATCACTAAAAGTAATCGGCTTTTCTCCAGTATTCGCAGTGTGATCGAAACAGCATTTTATGGAAATAACGTCACGCGTATCCGCCATCTTACGGATGCCTATGCCTTGGCGAAGTCCAGTCCTGGAACGATCACTACCGATCTGGATGTCGCGCATACGAGCAGATTGCAGCTTCCCACCGATGCGAAGGTCCTAGTGACGAATGATGGGAAAATCGTCGGCCGAACAGCGGCAGCGCGGCGTATTATTGGTCAGCAAGGGATCGACAGCGCTTTTTACAGTGAGCTGCTGAGAGAAGCTGTTTTCAATGCTCGGTCGAAAAAGTTTTATTCCGGCGAAGTCATTGTGGGATTAGATGAAGAATTTACTGTCAAATCTCATTTGATGATACCGGCAGACTACAGCCCCAACCTCTACTCTTATTTATTGAACTTTCAAATCGGTGACGCGAAGCACTTGTTTTATCAGCAATCAGATGAGATCCATACTGGCGATATCTTCATTTTTGCTGACCCGGATTGGGAGCATCCTGACTTTCCTGATGGTGTGGTGGTGATTGATCCGCTTCATAATTGTGCCGGGATTTTAGGGCTGCGCTATTTTGGCGAATTGAAGAAGGCTACACTGACCCTAGCTTGGGCCACAGCACATCGTAACGGCTTTATTGCGTGCCATGGCGGGATGAAGCAATATTTGCTGGAGGACAAAAAATACACGATGGCAGCATTTGGTCTGTCAGGCTCTGGAAAATCGACGATCACCCTAGCAAAGCCTAAAAATAAAGGAGAGGTTCACGTTCTCCATGATGATGCGTTTGTTATTTCCAAAAAGAAAGGCTCAACTACAGCATTAGAGCCTGCCTATTTTGATAAAACCCAAGACTACCCTATGAGCAGTGAGGAGATAAAATATATTGTGACTGCACAGAATGTTGGGGTGACCTTGGACGAGGAAAATAAGAAGGTCTTGGTTACAGAGGATATCCGCAACGGGAATGGCCGGAGCATTAAGAGTCGTTACGCTACACCGAATCGCGTCGATCATATTGATGAAAAAGTTGATGGCCTTTTTTGGATCATGAAGGATGACAGCCTGCCGCCATTGATCAAAATTGAGGATCCTTCCCTTGCTGCTGTTTTTGGTGCGACGTTGGCGACGAAGCGATCGACTGCGGAGAATGTTGTTGGTGAGGTGACCGATCAATTAGTTATCGAGCCCTTTGCCAACCCCTTCCGCTGCTATCCGCTGCAGGAGGATTATCAAGACTTCAAAGACTTGTTCCAAAAACAAAAAACAGCCTGCTTCATTTTAAATACCGGTGATTTCAAGGGACGCAAGGTCACACCGGATGAAACCCTCAGCAGTATTGAAAAAATCGTTGACGGAACGGCGAAATTCAAGCCTTTTGGTCCGCTGAAGAAGATTAGCTATCTGCCGGTTAAAAAACACGAGCCGGATTTCAACAGCCATCATTACCTGCTTCACCTGATGACGCGACTTGAGACAAGGCTTGCCTTTGTCCAATCGCGCAAAACCTATCAAGGCGGCTACGATCGATTGCCGAATGAAGCCGAACAGCTGCTGCTTCAGCTGCTTGATGAGCTGCATAGTTTTAAGGAATCGATTAGTGTTTAACAGATGACCTGCTTCTCCAATGACTTATTTGGTCATTGGAGCTTTTTTGTTTATAATAGACGTATTATGAATAGAAATGAGGGATAAAACATGTCCTTTGACGGAGTTTTTACCCATGCAATGGTACGAGAATTGAAGGATCAGCTCGTTTCCGGAAGAATATCTAAGATACATCAGCCTTATGAAAATGAAGTCGTACTGGTTATACGTGCTCGAGGAAAGAATCAACGCCTGCTGCTTTCGGCGCATCCTAGCTATGCTCGTATCCAGCTGACAGAGATTGCTTATACCAATCCTGATAATCCGCCAAATTTCGTGATGATGTTGCGTAAGCATCTTGAAGGCGCGATATTAGAAAATATCCATCAGGTGGAAAACGATCGGGTGGTTCATTTTACCTTCAGCAAGCGGGATGAACTGGGCGATCTGCAAAATATTGTTCTGATCGTGGAGCTGATGGGACGGCATTCAACAATCGTCTTGCTGAATAAGCAAACTGGAAAGATTTTAGATGCCATCAAGCATATCGGCCACTCGCAAAACACTTATCGATCGATCCTGCCAGGCAGCGAATACATCGAGCCGCCAAAGCAAGAGCAGGTGAATCCATTCCATGCGACAAAGGAGCAGGTATTTACGCTTCTTTCCACTGCTGAAACACTTGATGGTCGGTATCTGCAGCAAAATTTCCAAGGCTTGGGACGAGATACGGCAGAGGAACTGGCCTTCCGTTTTTCCAAAAGACCAAATGAGAAAATGGCTGTTTGGGATAGCTTTTGGGCAAGTATTCAGGAAGAGCTGGCCCCCACCTTGGGAACAAAAAATAACAAAGAATTCTTTACTCCGGTTCCTTTCGAGACTCTTGATAAGACCGAAACGTATGATAGCTTAAGTGCGTTACTTGATGCTTTTTATGGTGAAAAAGCCGAAAAGGATCGGGTTAAACAGCTGGGAAATGAATTGATTCGCAAGGTAGAAAATGAAATCAAGCGGAATCAAACCAAGCTTGCGAAGCGACAAAAAACCTTGCAGGATTCTGAAAATGCCGAAGAATATCGACGCGATGGTGAATTGCTGACGACATTTATGGCTCAAGTCCCGCGCGGCGTCGATCGTGTGGAGCTGCAAAATTATTATGAAGACAATGCCCCGATCACAATCAAGTTGAATCCAGCGTTGACACCTAATCAAAATGCACAAAAATACTTTCAAAAGTATCAGAAGCTGAAAAATGCAGTCAAATTGGTCTATGATCAAATCGCAGAAGCAAAGGATGAAATTGCTTATCTCGAATCTGTTCTTGCCCAGTTAGAGATTGCGGGTCCGATGGATATCGAGGTTATCAAGGAAGAGCTGGTCGCCAGCGGCTACTTGAAGAAAAAACGCAGCAAGAAGAATCGAAATCATGCGCCTTCCAAGCCCGAGCGCTTTATCGCCAGTGACGGAACAACGATCCTAGTCGGTAAAAATAACTTGCAAAATGACCAGTTGACCCTGAAGCAAGCACGCAAGACGGACATTTGGCTTCATGCGAAGAATATCCCCGGCTCCCACGTCATTGTAAAAAGCGATGATCCTAGCGAGGAAACGTTATTAGAAGCAGCTGAGCTAGCTGCCTACTTCTCGAAATTTCGACAATCGGCGCAAGTTCCGGTGGATTATGTAGCGGTCAAGCATGTTCATAAGCCTAACGGTGCTAAGCCTGGATTTGTGATTTATGAGAATCAGAAAACATTGTTTGTGACACCAGAAGAATCGGTGATTGAGCAATTACGAAAAAATGGAACAGCCTAGTATGGCTGCTCCATTTTTTCGTTGAATTAGTCTTTCGTCAATTTCGTACGGATTTTAACTCCTAAGATTTCTAAGAAGAAGTTGAAAATGGGAATACCGACGATCAATCCCCAGACACCGAGGAATTTTTCACTAACTAATAAAATAACGAAAGTATAAAAGATCGGCAGCTTGGTCCGGCTCGACATAAACTTTGGATTCAAGATGTAAGCTTCGACACAATGAACGACCACAATCAAAATCAATACGTAAATGACAGTCTGAATCCCTCCTGTTGAATAAGCAATCAGAGTCAACGGGATACAAGAAAAAATCACTCCGGCTACAGGTATTAAACTTAAGAAGAAAATCATAATCGCTAATGTCGGCAATTGCGTGAAGCCAATCAGCCCCAGTCCAACTGTTGTGATCACTGTATTTACGATCGCGATCAACAGCTGTACCTCTACCACCACACCAAAGGTCTCAACGAAAACCTTGGCAAAATAATAGATATCTTGGAAAAACCAAGCATACTCGCTGCTCAGGAAGTTTCTTGAAAAGAGAATGGTCTTCTCTTTTTCCACCATAAAGAAAAAACTCAGAATAAAGGACATGATAAAGGAAATAGCCAAGCGGCCAACATTTTGCAGCTGTTCCAAGAGGATGCCAGCCCCGCTTTCTACCTTGTCCTGCCAATTATGATTTTTAAAATAATTGGAAATGAAATTCGTCACCACGTCTGAACCGAACTTTTTATGCTGATAAAAATGAACGATAGAATTGTACGTTGAAGTCACTTGATCGATCAGAATCGTTGAATATCTGGAGACCAGAAGATACAGCAGCCACAGCTCCAACAGATAAAGAATCGTCGCAATCAAAAAAGTCGGTGCTTTGAGATAACGCTGGATAAATTTGACGATCTTAACTGAGATCAATGTAAAAATAAAGGTCAGTAAGATCGGTGTCATAAAATCTCTCACTAAAAATAGAACAAAGATTACTAATGCAAGGACAGTGAAGCGTCGCAGGCGGGTGTTGTTTAGAAATTTTTCATACATAATGGATACCCTCTTATTCCTATTAATCAATTGTTTTTGCTAGCTATCGGTGAGCGATAAAGCTTGAAATTCATGCAAAAAACTACTGAAAATAATATACCATTAAACTGCTTTTTCAGCTCCTAATATACCTATCGTATTTTTTTAACACAAAAAAATCGCTGAATCGCACGTATGCGACTCAACGATTTAAATAAACACAGAGGTGGGCTTTAGCTTAACCAGTTCTCTGGATCTTTGCGCCATTTTTTTAGCAAATCAAGCTGTTCCTGATTGATGTAGTTTTCCTGCAAGGCACTTTCAATCAGTGTTGAATAATTAGTCAAAGTTGCAAGGGGCATATCGGCTGCTTCAAAATTATTCTTCCCTTTTGCCAATTCATAAGTGAAGATTGCTGCAACGCCTAAAACATCGGCCCCTTCTCTTTTTGCGGCAGCAGCAGCTTCTAACACGCTGCCTCCAGTTGAGATCAAATCTTCAATTACGACCATTTTTTGGCCTTCCTTGATTCGGCCTTCGATTTGGTTGCCGCGACCGTGGTCCTTGGCTTTGCTGCGAATATAAACCATCGGTAAATCTAGAATCTCTGCCACCCAAGCAGCATGTGGAATACCTGCTGTTGCAGTTCCGGCAATGACTTCAACATTTGGGAATGTTTCTTTGATTTTTGCTGCCAAACCTTGTGCGATCGCGCGGCGAACTTCTGGATAGCTCATGGTTACGCGGTTGTCACAATAAATTGGCGATTTTAATCCGCTGGCCCAAGTAAAAGGCGCATCGGGACTTAATGAAACTGCTTCGATTGATAATAAATCTTTGGCGATTTGTTCTGCGATCATTTATACTTCACCGTTCCATTCTTTTTTGATTTGTAAATAGCTTTGATAAGGCTCGTCTGCTTGTGTGATGGGTCTTCCGACAACGATATAATTTGATCCGATCTCACGAGCTTTTGCGGGTGTCATCACACGTTTTTGGTCGCCGACACTGGCGCCCTGCGGACGGATGCCTGGTGTCAGGCAGATAAAGTCTGTACTCGTTGCTTGATGGATTTTTTCCACCTCATGAGCAGAACAGACAACACCGTCTAATCCTGCTTTTTCTGTGCATTGTGCGTAATGCAGCACACTTTCTTGCAGGCTGACCTTGATCAGCTGATCTTCCTGCATTTGTTCTTCGCTAGTCGACGTTAATTGCGTGACGGCGATCAGTTCAGGAACGGCTTGCTTTTCAGGTGTGCCCTCAATCAAGCCCTGCTTAGCTGCTTGCATCATTTCTACTCCACCTGCTGCATGGACGTTTGTGATCTTGACCCCCATTTTGGCGATTCCACGCATTGCTTTTTGAACAGTATTGGGGATATCGTGCAGCTTTAAATCAAGGAAAATATCGTGGCCTTGTGCACGTAAAAAATTGACGATCGCTGGGCCCTCTTGATAAAAGAGCTCCATTCCGATCTTCACAAATAATTTCTCATTGATTGGGAAATGGGTCAAAAATTTTTCGATCTCTTGCTTTGAAGCAAAGTCAAAAGCGATAATTGGTCGTTTTTCCATTCGAACGACTCCTTTTTCGATTTAGTCAGTTTAAGTAAAGGACGAGCATTTTAACCACGGGAAATTGGATTGGCAGCTCTTACTTCTTGGCGTAATTGTTCCAAAGATTCAATGCCTAACTCTGCCATGCGAATTGGCAGCTCTTCAATCAGCTTAGGACAAATATATGGATCGGTGAAATTCGCCGTTCCGACTGCGACTGCACTGGCACCTGCCATAAACATTTCCAGCACGTCATCAACCGTTTGAACTCCGCCCATGCCGATGATCGGTAATTCACTGACAGCAGCGACTTGATTGATTAAACGGATTGCAACTGGCTTGATAGCTGGTCCAGATAATCCACCTGTCCGATTAGCCAAAATCGGCTGACGTGTTTTCAAATCGATGCGCATGCCTAATAAGGTATTGATCATTGTAAAGCCGTCTGCACCACCTTTTTCAATTGCTTTAGCGATGGGCACGATATCTGTGACATTTGGACTTAGCTTGACATATACCGGCACATTTGCAACCTCTTTGACTGCTTTTGTTAGACGATAAGCAACTTCAGGATCTGTTCCAAAAGCGATTCCGCCGTGTTTTACATTAGGACATGAGATATTCAATTCGATGGCTTTGACATTGGGCGCGTCGCCGATTTTGCCGCAGACCTCGACATAGTCTTCCTCGCATGCCCCTGCTACATTAGCGATGATCGGCAGCTCTTGATATTTTTCCAGGCTTGGCAAAATGTCTGTCAATACTACCTCCATGCCGGGATTTTGCAGTCCGATCGCGTTCAGCATGCCGCTGGGTGTTTCTGCTACTCGCGGCGTCGCATTGCCATACCGTTCTTTTGGCGTTGTCGCCTTGATCATAATGGCGCCTAATTGATTCAAATCATAATAATCCGCGTATTCTTTACCGAATCCGAAGCAGCCGCTTGCCGGCATGATCGGATTTTTTAAGTCTAAACCAGGTAATTTGACTGTGATACTCATTAAAAAATGACCTCCCCTGCTTGGAAAACGGGCCCGTCTTCACATACTTTGACACTTTTGTTTTCATCCTCAGGTACATGGCAGACACAGGCATAACAAGCCCCCATCCCGCAAGCCATACGGGATTCCAGCGAAAGCTGAACATTGTCTACTTCAGTGTATAATTGCTCCACGGTTTTTAATAGACCGTTATTTCCGCAGGCAAAGACTGCGTCAGGCTGTTCGGACGCCGCCATCAATAAATTACCGACATTTCCTTGAATTCCGTAGGTTCCGTCATCTGTTGAAAAGCGTGTTTCACCTAATGCCTGAAACTCATCAGCATAATAGACCACTTCCTGTGAACCAAAGCCAAGAAAATGAATCACCTTCACTCCTTTTGCTTTCAACTCTTTGGAAAGCTGATACAAAGGCGGTACACCGATTCCTCCGCCAACGATAAAGGCAGTATCACCGGTGGACAATCCCTCGATCTCAAAACCGTGACCTAATGGCCCCATGACATCTAGCTGATCTCCAGTCGACATTTCCGCAAAATACTTTGTTCCATCTCCTTCGATTCGATAGATGATGGTGCAGGTTCCTTCTGCTGGATCGTATTGATTGATACTGATCGGGCGCCGCAATAATAAGTCACTTCTTGGCACTCGGATATGCAAAAATTGTCCCGGCATCGTCATTTCTTTGACTAATTCGCCAGCTAAAACCAGCTCATAGATTCTCGGTGCTAACTCTCTTTGACGAACGATCGTCATCATTTCCTGCTTCATAACGGCCTCCCTATACATCGACAGAGTGAAGCATGCTCCACTCTGCAAAAATTAAATTTCTTGGATTGAAAATGCCCGTGATTCCATTACTCGTAAGATGGCATCGGCTGTATCTAAAGATGTGAACAACGGCACCCCATGCTCAACTGCTTCCCGGCGGATAATAAAGCCGTCTTCTGACGAGTTTTGTCGATTTTTGTCCATCGTGTTGATTACGACTTGTGCTTCGCCGCTGCGAATTAAATCGATCACGTTATTATCGTCTGACTCGGAAATTTTCGCGATTGTTTTCGCGTTCAAGCCGTTTTCTTCTAAGAATTTAGCTGTTCCGGCGGTTGCGATCAGGCTATAGCCGACATCCTTGAAGCGTTTGGCTAAGGCCAGAGCTTCATCTTTGTTCTCGTCTGCGACAGTGAACAGGACTGCGCCGAAATCAGGCAAATGCAGACCAGATGCCGCGAAAGCCTTATATAGTGCTTTGGCTAGGCTGCGATCGGTTCCCATTACTTCACCAGTCGATTTCATTTCAGGCCCTAAGTAGGTATCGACCTTTTGCAGTTTTGTAAAGCTGAAGACGGGTGCTTTAACATGGACCATGCTGCTTTCAGGATACAGCCCATCTTGGTAGCCCAGCTCTTTCAAGCTTTGACCAAGAATCGCTTTAGTCGCGATCTGTGCCATGGGAATATTGGTGATTTTACTCAAGAATGGAACTGTACGGCTGGCCCGCGGATTCACTTCGATCACGAAGACTTCGTCGTTATGGATGACGAACTGGATGTTCATCATACCAATACAATTCATTCCGTGAGCAAGTCGGCGCGTATACTCCTCGATCGTTGCCTTCAGCTCCTCTGAGAAGGTTTGTGGCGGATAAACCGCCATTGAATCTCCTGAGTGAACCCCGGCGCGTTCGATATGCTCCATGATTCCTGGTATCAGGACTGTTTCGCCATCACAGATTGCATCTACCTCACATTCTTTACCGATCAGGTAGCGATCGACTAGAACAGGATGTTCTGGCGAAGCTTTTACGGCATTTGCCATGTAATCCTCTAAGTCTGATTGGTTCTCAACGATCTCCATTGCTCGGCCGCCTAAAACGTAGCTTGGACGTACCAAGACTGGATAGCCGATTCTTTCAGCGATCTTAACCGCTTCTTCGGCGCTTGTTGCTGTATCACCCGGCGGTTGCGGGATCGACAGGCTTTGGAGTACTTGCTCGAATTGATCACGATCTTCTGCGCGGTCCAAATCTTCGATCGTTGTACCTAAAATTTTCACTCCGTTGTTTACCAGAGGTTCCGCTAAATTAATCGCGGTTTGTCCGCCGAATTGAACGATCACGCCGATTGGTTGCTCTAACTCAACGACATTCATGACATCTTCTAGAGTCAACGGTTCGAAGTACAGCTTATCTGAGACGGAGAAGTCAGTTGAGACCGTTTCTGGATTGCTGTTCATGATGATTGCTTCATAACCGGCCGCTTGGATCGCTTTTACTGAGTGAACTGTCGCGTAATCAAACTCCACACCTTGCCCGATCCGAATTGGTCCTGAACCTAAGACAAGGACAGATTCCTTAGCGGAGCGTACACTCTCGTTTTCAAACTCATAGGTGCTGTAGAAGTAGGGGGTTTGTGATTCAAACTCCGCTGCACAAGTATCCACCATTTTATAAACTGGCACGATCTTTTCAGCCGTACGGAATTCCCGAACCTCATTAGCAGTCATTTCCCACAGCTGCGCGATCTTCACATCGGCGAAGCCGTTTTGCTTCGCCTGTTTCAGTAGATCAATGTCTTTTTTATTCTGTGCCAATGCGTTTTCCAATTCAACGACGTGCAGCAATTTATCTAAGAAAAACAGATCGACTTTTGTCAGTTCATTGATTTCCTCGATCGAATAATCGCGGCGGATCGCTTCAGTTAGATAGAACAAGCGATCATCCTGTGCCTTGACCATTTTTTCTGTAAGTTCATCATCGGTGACTTCGCTTAATTCAGGAAGCTCTGCATGATATGTTCCGATTTCTAAGGAACGAACGGCTTTCAACAAGGATTCTTCAATGTTTCGTCCGATCGCCATGACTTCGCCAGTGGCCTTCATCTGCGTGCCAAGCACCCGTTCGCCGCTTTCAAATTTATCGAACGGCCAGCGTGGAATCTTCGCAACAACATAGTCTAAAGCCGGTTCGAACTCAGCATAAGTCGTTTCAGTTACCGGATTCTTCATTTCATCCAACGTTAGACCCACCGCGATTTTAGCGGCTAATTTAGCGATTGGATAACCGGTCGCTTTACTTGCTAAGGCTGATGAGCGAGAAACTCGCGGATTCACCTCAATCACATAGTAGTTGAAGCTATGTGGGTCAAGAGCCAGCTGAACATTACAGCCGCCTTCGATTTTTAATGCGCGAATAATTGATAAGGATGCATCCCGCAGCATTTGATATTCATAATCAGATAGTGTTTGACTTGGAGCGAAAACGATCGAATCTCCAGTATGGATACCGACTGGATCGAAGTTTTCCATGTTACATACAACGATCGCGTTGTCGGCTGAGTCGCGCATCACTTCGTATTCGATTTCCTTGAAGCCGGCGATTGATTTTTCAATCAAACATTGTGTAGCAGGCGACAGCTTCAGGCCGTTTTCAGCGACTGTGCGAAGCTCTTCTTCGTTGTCGCACATTCCGCCGCCGGTTCCGCCTAAGGTAAAGGCCGGGCGCACAATGATCGGATAACCGATTGTGTTGGCAAAAGCGACAGCCTCTTCCACTGTATTGACGATCTCAGATTCAGGGATCGGCTGGTTCAATTCTTCCATCAGCTGTTTGAACAGATCACGGTCTTCCGCTTGGTCAATCGCTGACAATTTCGTTCCCAGCAATTCAATCTTCAGCTCATCTAAAATGCCTGAATCGGCTAATTCCATCGCCATGTTCAAACCCGTTTGTCCGCCAAGTGTCGGCAGGATCGCATCTGGCAGCTCTTTGCGCAAGATGCGAGAAACAAATTCAAGGGTGATTGGCTCGATATAAACAGTATCCGCGATTTCCTGATCAGTCATGATTGTCGCTGGGTTTGAGTTCACGAGGACAACTTCATACCCTTCTTCTTTCAACGCTAAGCAAGCTTGTGTGCCGGCGTAATCAAATTCCGCGGCTTGTCCGATCACGATTGGTCCAGAACCGATCACCATGATCTTTTTAATATCTGTACGTTTTGGCATTTATGCTTGCTCCTTCCATGCATCCATCATTTCCATAAATTCATCAAACAAATGTACGCCATCATGCGGGCCCGGCGCAGCATCGGGATGATACTGAACGCTGAACGCTGGATAATTACGATGGCGGACGCCTTCGATCGTGCCGTCATTCACCTCTACATGAGTGACCATCAATTGATCTGGGTCGATTGTTTTTTCATCCACTGCAAAGCCATGATTCTGTGATGTGAAGTCGATTCGTCCAGTAGCGATCTCACGTACTGGATGGTTCAATCCGCGATGACCGAATTTCATTTTGTAGGTATCCGCGCCATTAGCTAATGAGAACAATTGGTGTCCAAGGCAGATGCCAAAAATCGGCACTTTTCCTTGAATCTGTTTGATCATTTCGATTGCTTCTGGTACGTCCTTCGGGTCACCAGGGCCATTTGTCAGCATTACTCCGTCGGGACAAAGATCCAGGATCGTTTGAGCGTCGGTGTTATACGGCATCACCGTCAAGTTGCATTCGCGGCGAGACAATTCACGTAAAATACTATGCTTCAAGCCAAAGTCGATGACCACTACATTGCGTCCCACACCAGGACTTGGATAAGGAGTGACTGTAGAAACCTGAGCGACTTGATTGGTTGGTAAGACTGTTGCTTTTAGTTGATCAAACGAGTGTTCAAACTGATCGGCCGGATCAACGATGCTGCCTTTCATAGTTCCAACGCTGCGCAATTTTTTAGTTAATGCTCGTGTATCGATTCCTGCGATGCCGGGAATCCCTTTGCGTTTCAAAAATTCATCTAGTGTCATTTGGTTCCGCCAGTTGCTGGCTAATCGCGCATGCTCTTTTACAATCACGCCCTTGCAGGTTGGTGCGATCGATTCGTAATCATCACGGTTCACGCCGTAATTTCCTACCATTGGATAAGTGAATGTAATGATCTGCCCATTGAAACTTTGGTCGGTGATTGTTTCTTGATAGCCCGTCATACTAGTTGTGAAGACGACCTCACCGACAACAGTTGCTTCTGCGCCGAATCCTTCACCTTCAAATACTGTGCCATCTTCTAAAATTAAAAGTCTTTTCAACGTCTTAGTCCTCCTTGTTGTATACCAACTGACCATCCACGAAGGTCATCAGTGTGCCACCCTTGACTGGCCAGCCAGTAAAAGGTGTGTTCACTCCTAGTGATGCAAATTTTTTGTCATCGATTTTTTCTTCGTGACTTAGATCAAATACCGCGATGTCCGCCGGCTGACCAATGGTTAAGGTTCCAACCGTCAATCCAAAGATTTCCGCTGGCTTAACGGCCATCCAATCGATCACTTGTTCTAATGTAAAGCGTCCTGTTTCAACAAAGTGCGTATAAATCAATTGGAAAGCTGTCTCGCTGCCGACGATCCCGAATGGTGATTTCAAGAAGCTTTGGTTCTTTTCCTCAAAGCCATGCGGTGCATGGTCAGTGGCGATACAATCGATCGTGCCGTCAAGCAGGCCATCAATCAACGCTTCGCGATCTTCTACTCCGCGTAATGGCGGATTCATCTTCCAGTAGCCATGGTCCTCTGGGATATTCTCATCGATCAAGATCAAGTGATGAGGCGAAACCTCCGCCGTAACATGGACTCCGGCTTTCTTTGCATCGCGAATTACTCGAACACTTTCTTTTGTCGATACGTGGCACACATGGTAGTGCACACCAGTTTCCTCAGCTAAGATCAAATCTCTAGCAATTTGTGAGGATTCGGTGGCGCTTAGAATTCCCGGAAGGTCCAATTTTTCACTGATTACTCCTTTGTGCATGACACCGCCGAATAATAAGGATTCATCCTCCGTATGAGCAACTAGCGCCATATTGTTTTCTGCGGCTTCCTTCATTGCTAAGTACATCGTGCCAGCTGTTTGCACCCCTACTCCGTCGTTGGTAAAGGCGAAGGCGCCAGCGGCCTTCAAGCCTTTTTGATCAGTTAAGGTCTCGCTGCGAAGCTCTTCCGTGATCGGCGCGTATTGATGCACCTTGACTACCGCGTCTTTTTCAATGATCGCTTTGACGTCATTGAACTTTTCGACTGTATCTGGGACAGGATCAAGGTTTGGCATGGCACAGACAGTTGTGTAGCCGCCGCGAGCTGCCGCCTTCGATCCATCTTTGATGGTTTCTTTGTAGGTAAAGCCTGGTTCTCGTAAATGAACATGAACATCAACTAAACCTGGTGTGACTAATTGATTGTTTGCGTCGTACTCTTGATCAAACGTAATGTCTGAGAAATCTTTGCCAATACCGGCGATGATGCCCTCTTCCAGCCAAAGGTCGCACGTGATTGTTTGATTGTCTTTTGTTACGATCTTTCCATTTTTAATTAATGTTTTCATTTTATCTGCCCCTTTACGATTTTCCTCTAAGTACTGCTTCCAAAATAGCCATCCGAATATAGACACCATTTGTCATTTGCGGAACGATGCGTGACTGTAAGCTTTCAACTAAACTGTCTGCGATTTCAACATCGCGATTCACCGGTGCCGGATGCATGATGATCGCTCGTTTTTTCAATTGCGTTCCACGTTCGATCGTTAAGCCGTATTTCTGGTGATATTCTTCCTTTGAAAAACTTTCTTGACCATCGTGCCGTTCGTGCTGTACGCGTAAAAGCATCATGACATCAACTTCTGGTACAAGTTCATCCAATGGGCGGTAAGTGCCGTATACATCAAAGCTTTCGTCATACCATTCTTCCGGACCAGAGAAAAACACTTCTGCGCCAAGTCGTTTTAGCATTTGCATGTTGGACTTTGCTACACGGGAATGAGTAATATCCCCGACAATAGCGACCTTTAAACCGGAAAAGCGGCCAAATTCTTGATAAATCGTCATTAGATCCAGCAAACATTGTGTTGGATGCTGACCGCTGCCATCACCGCCGTTGACGATCGAGCATTGGATAGTCTTGCTTTGGATCAATTCATCATAGTAGTTCTCATCCCCGTGGCGGATAACTGCGACATCTACACCTAAGGCCGACATAGTCAGAACAGTGTCGTATAAAGTCTCGCCCTTTTGGACAGAGCTCGTTTTGGCGTCAAAATCAATCACATCTAGTCCAAGTTTTTTTTCAGCGACTTCAAAGCTTTTATGGGTCCGTGTACTATTTTCAAAGAAAAGATTGGAAACAAAGTATTGGTCCTTATGCGGCGTCCATCGCGCACCTTGTTTGAATTGCTGCGCACGGCGAATCAGTCCCATGACTTCTTGATCGGTTAAAGCCTCCACCGTCAACAAATGTTTTAGGCTGATTTCCTCAGACTGGATGATCATGAAAATTCCTCCTCGTTCTTTCAAATGTCGTCATTTTTTGACAAAAATGAGTTTACTTTTCATTTAACTATCATTGCTTACATTCACTTTTATTTTTCGCTGCGTGCTTGATCCGGTAAAATCAGATTTAAAATGATTCCTAAGACGGTTGCTAAAGCCATCGCTGACAAGGTGAAGGTTCCTGCCTCAAAAACTAGGCCGCCGATACCGATAACTAAAATCGTTGACGCGATTAATAAATTCTTTTTGCGGTCAAAGTCAATCTTGTTTTCGATTAAAATCTTCAATCCGCTGGCTGCGATTACTCCGAATAAGATAAAGCTGATTCCTGAGATGACTGGTCCCGGAATACTTAAAATCAATGCGCTCAATTTCCCGACAAAGCCTAGCAAGACTGCAAAGATCGCTGCACCACCGATAACGAATACGCTATGCACACGTGTGATCGCAAGTACGCCGATGTTCTCACCATAACTTGTTACTGGAGGTCCGCCGACGAAACCTGCGACGATTTGAGCGAGACCGTCACCCATCAATGTGCGATCCAGACCTGGATCGTCGAAGAAATTGCGTTTCGTTAATTTATTCAGTACCATCAAGTGTCCAATGTGTTCAGTCATTGTGACAAAAGCAATGGGTGCCATGGTCGTTATTGCATTGATATACAGCTTTGGCTGGTAGCTGACAAAAGGCACACTGAAAGCTGGCATCGCCAACCATTTTGCATCGATGATCGGTTGATAGTCGATGATGCCAAAAATCATTGCTGTGACATACCCGCCCACGATTCCTAATAGGATCGGGATCAGGCCTAAGAAGCCGGTGAAAAACATGTTGAAGAATATCGTCAGACCCAAGGTGATCAGCGCTACTAAAACATATTTGAAGCTGTAAACACCGTTGTTATACATCGCATTTTGAGCTGCATTGCTGGCTAAGCCTAGACCGATGACCATTACGACTGGTCCGACTACGATCGGCGGTAAAATCTTATCCAGCCAGCCGGAGCCGATTTTTCGAATAATGAAGGAAACGATCAGATAGACCAGGCCGCAGGTCAAAGCCCCCTGCGCGACTGCCGGATAGCCGTCACTTTTCATCAGTAATTTCATCGCCGCGATAAACGCGAAGCTGCTGCCAAGGTAAGCAGGAATTTTTCCTTTAGTTACCGTCAGATAGACGATGGTCCCTAGTCCAGAACTGACCAACGCGATACTGGGGTTGATGCCCACTAAGATCGGTACTAAGACTGTCGCGCCAAACATCGTAAATAAATGTTGAATACTTAAGCCTATCCAGTGCCCTGCACTTGGGCGGTCGTGAATATCTAAAACAACGTCATCATTGTGAAACTCTTCCATGGAACTTCCTCTTTCTAGTATCTAAACAGTAATTTTTATTTTTCTTCCTTTTGGATCAAGATGCGATCTTGTCCATCGTTTTCTTCCATTTCAACGACAATTTCTTCAGTTAGGGCAGTTGGAATATTTTTCCCTACATAATCTGCGCGGATTGGTAATTCACGATGCCCGCGGTCGACTAACACTGCTAATGAAATACGATTTGGCCGTCCCAAGTCGATCACAGCATCCAGAGCTGCGCGGATCGTTCTGCCGGTGAACAATACGTCGTCGACTAAGATCACTTCTTTGCCCTCAATCGAGAAAGGAATGTCTGAAGAATGTAGTTCCGGTTCTGCTTCTGATACCTTCACGTCATCGCGGTATAAGGTGATATCCAGCTCTCCAACCGGCACGTCGATGTGCTCCAATTGTTTCAGACGCTCGGCAATTCGTTGAGCGATAAAAATTCCGCGGGTCTTTATCCCAATCAAAACAATGTCCTGAACCCCTTTATTCCGTTCGATGATCTCATACGTAATTCGAGTCAATGCTCGCTTCATTGTTACCTCATCTACAACTTCTTTTTTATACATCCTGTCTCCTCCTTAAATGTTTGCAATAAAAAAACTCCTACCCGCAATCAGGTAGGAGGAATGTTATCGACTTCGTCAAAACGATAGTGTTCACCTAGGCGCACCTAGTCCAAATCACTATCTACTTCCTTCTTAGCCTCACGGGACTACTCTTAAAGGATCACTATTAAGTTATTTATTTCTTACTAAAGACACTATACTATTCCTTATTTAAGAAATCAATCTTTTTCTTTTAACTGCTGCAAAGTTTTTTTGAAAATTTCTGGGAGCGGGGCTTCAAAGACCATCATCTCGCCTGTTGTCGGATGTTCAAAGCCTAATAATTTTGCATGCAGAAACTGACCGTTGCCTTTTAACGTTTTCTTCGGTCCATATAATGGGTCGCCTGCTACTGGGTAGCCAATGTATTGCATGTGGACTCTGATCTGATGCGTCCGCCCGGTTTCCAATTGCAGTTCGATCAAGGTATAGTCTTCAAAGCGCTGCAATACCTCAAAATGAGTCACAGCTTCTTTGCCGCTTTCAATAACTGCCTGCATCTTACGATTGACCTTTGAACGGCCGATCGGTGCTTCGATTCGCCCCTTCTCATGAGGTATCTCACCATGAACCAGCGCTACATATTTTCTCAAAGAGGTCTTGTCTTTGAGCTGTTTAGCTAATGCTTCATGGGCACGGTCATTTTTCGCTACCATCAAAAGGCCGGATGTGTCCTTGTCGATCCGATGCACGATCCCAGGGCGAACCACGTCATTGATCGTGGAAAGATTTTTGATTTGATGCAGCAGACCGTTGACCAAGGTTCCCTTAGGATGCCCAGCGGAAGGATGCACCACCATTCCTTGAGGTTTGTTTACTACAACTACATCCTCATCTTCATAAACAATGTCCAGCTCCAGATTTTCCGGTACAAGATCTAATTCCTCTGGTTCAGGGATCACGATCAGAATCTTGTCCCCAGCACTGACTTTGTAATTCGCTTTAACGACCTTTCCGTCGATTGAAACACATTGTTCTTTGATCCATTGCTGAATTTGTGAACGAGAATAGTCGGCCAAGCGTTCGTTCAAAGCCTTGTCGATCCGTCCTGTTTCAGCTTTTATAATAATTTCAATTTGATTATCCATTTTTCTTGTCTCTCTCATCTAATAGAATGTAAATAAAAATCATGATTACGCCAGCTACCAGCGCCATATCCGCAATATTAAAAATTGGAAAATTGATAAAATCTAATCGAAACATATCCACCACATAGCCTAAGCGAAAACGATCGATAAAGTTGCCGATAGCTCCAGCCAAAAAGAAACTCAGTCCGATGGTCAGCCACTTGCTCTCATGTAAATGTTTGACTAAATAATAGATCACCGCAACGACTGCTACGATTGTAATTACAATAAAAAAGATCTGCTGACCTTCAAACAGACTGAAGGCTCCGCCAGTATTTCGAATATGCGTCAATGATAAAATATTAGGAATGATCGTCTGACTGTCGCCAAAATTGTATTGGCTGACGATCCACCATTTGAACCACTGATCCAGCGCGATGATTCCTGCGCTTAGTAATAAATAAATGACTAACAAGCTTACTGCTCCCCTTCTTGACTATAAATATCCCTCGGCCGGATGATCCCCAGCAGATTACCGTCTGAATTACCCTCTTTGGTGATTAGGATTGCTTCTAGGACAGCTTCTGTCTGGAACATCTTTTCAACTTCAGAAACCTTCGTATCCTTCGAAATAAATTTAAAATTGGCTCGTTTTCCATTTGCCAGCAGTAAATCCTCCGCGATCCGGCCTTTCAGACTCACTGAACCGCTTAGACTAGCCTGGGCAAAATAAAAACCAATCGTGCGTAAAGTGATCAGCCCCATGAACTTTCCCGAGTCATATACCGGAAATTGAGAAAAGCGCTTTTCCGTAATAATCTTCATGAGCTCGACTAATGGCAGATCTCGTTCAAAGCCGGTCACGTTTTTCCCGAAACGCGGCAGAACTTTTTCTGGCCGTAATAAATTTTCTTCAATCTGTTTGATCCGCTCAACCGCCCACTCATTTGGTTCCGCGATCACAAAATCATCGGCCACCTGATCATGAACGATGGCATTTCTCAGCTGTGCCAGCTGCAGCAAATCATTTTCACTCTCACCGATCAAGTTGTCGCGACGCTTTGACAGCCGGCGAACCGCTTCGCTAAAGCTCATATTGACAGGATTGCCCAACTGACGCTTCAATTCCTTTTCGATTCGATTAAATGTGCTTAAAAAAATGTCTGCCCTTTCTCCCATTCAGCTGCTCCTTCTAAAAGATTTCTTTGAAAATCTCCGTTTCGCATAAACAAACAGAAAGATTCCAATGCGATAGCTCCAGTATAAGTGAAAAAAAGCAGCAAGGAAAGTCTTAGCTACAGGAAAAAGCAAAAGTAGGTGTTCGCAGGGAGTCGAATGTAAAAGAATGTCTTATTGAAAAGACCTCATGCCAAATAGCCCGCTGAATCAGCAGGCTTAAAAATTACCACTATTAAAATAATCGCAATAAACTGGCCAGTTATTGCTGAATACCTGCTGACTACCAACATTGGATTTATGAATCAGCAGCTATTCGATTAAATAATTGCTTTTGCTTCTAAAAAAATGTGCGCTGACGATCATTATCTAACGGTCGATTCTTTCAATCAGCGTAAAGACATTATCCTCAAGCCAAGCGTCTTCTATTTGCGGATTCTCAGGCAAGCAAGCGCTCAGCAAAGAAGCTGTTTGCTCATCATCTAAATCTTGCGGATCGATTCCTGCCGGCAGCTCGATTTTCCGAATCAAGATCCCGGGTTCCGGACTTTCTGCTGTAATGATAAGGTCTTCCGGTATTCGAATCAGGACTTCCTTTTTTTCAGCTCCATGATTCAAAGCAGCAGCTCTTTGCAAGGCCGCAGTATTTAGCTCCTCGTCATTTTCATCGTAGAACATAGTATCGGTCGTTTCGATCAGCTTTGCCCCAACTGCTTTCTTGAAGGAACCGACACCGTCTTTTTCAAATAGGTCAACGATCGCTAGCTTTTCCAAGGCTGCTTTGATCGCCTCTGGTGAAAGTTCTTGATTTAGATTTCTTATGCTGAAGCGATGGAGCTTTCCGTTGCTCTTTTCAAATTTTAACGCCAATCTGGTTTTTTTAAGCTTCTTAATAAGCCCTCCTCCTTTCTTCCTGTTTATTGGAAATTTTTAGCTCAAAGATACTGCCGCCAATCAGCTTCATGAGCCCACTAATCCTTCCAAAGATATTCTGCTGAATAGCTTTTGCAGTTTTTTCAGCTTTCCAGCAACAAATGTTTTTATGGTAAATAATTTCAATGACAGTAATTTCCATTCCTTTGAGTCAAAGTATTCCTCAAAGAAAATATAGAAGCGGCGCAAAAGGCGGCTGCTCTTCATCTTCAAGAAAATATGCCGAACAAGACCCTTCAGCATGAGTGAAAAGTCGTCTTCTGTCAGCTCTTCTCGTACCTGCAGCACAAGCAGAATTTCTAGAACTTCCTTGATATCTCCTGTTAATTGAAAGTATTCATTGACCCGTTTTTCGATTGTTTTACGCTTTAGGCAAAACAGCTGGCGTTCATTCAATAAATGCTCGTTCATCATTTTTCCTCCTTTCATAGTTAATAAAATAGGCTATATGTTAAAGTATCCGCTCTTTATCTTCAACTGCTGCGCGCGTTGCCGTTGAAGACAAACAGCATCCCACTGTTGTCGTTGATTTTCTTACTTGATAATGATTCGTACATAATGGTTACGAATAAACCATATCTCTTTTTTGAATCGCTTTCATCCCTAAAAGTTAATTTGTTATTAAATATAATGATCGGTAGTAGGTGAAACGTTGATTTAGCAAGGGGTATTAAGGTTTAAAATAGCAAAATAATTTCTTCTTTTATTTGAACTATTGGGTTTTCTTAATAAAATACGCAAAAAATCCTCACTATTTTTAAAAACAGTAAGAATTTTTTACGTATTTTGATTCGAAATCCTATTAATTTAATCTATGCAAGCAGGACCGATCGAATAATTTCAGCACCAGCTGCTAGTTCTTCTTGGCTGATCGTCAAAGGCGGCAATAACCTGAGGACATTTCTCCCAGCCTTGATCGCTAATAATTTTTCTGCCTTCAAGTCTTGAATCGTTTGCTGCAGAGTCTCAGCCGAATCCAGTTCGATTCCCAGCATAAGCCCCTTGCCGCGAATAGCCACTGCTTTTTCTGAAGCCTCTGTCACCTTTGTTAATTCTTCCATCAAATAATTGCCTTTTTCCGTGACTGCTGCCAAAAATTCCGGCTGATTGATTTCACTCACTACCGTATCAGCTACGCTCATTGCTAGATTGTTTCCTCCGAAGGTCGTGCCGTGGGAACCTGGTCCAAAAGCATCAGCCAATTCCTTTTTTCCCAGCATAGCACCAACTGGAATGCCATTAGCCAGTGCTTTAGCAAGTGTGATGATATCTGGCTCGATTTGATAAGCTTCAAAGGCGAAAAAGGTTCCTGTTCTTCCCATTCCAGTTTGAATCTCATCAATAATCAACAGGCTGCCATTTTCTTTGCATAATTTTGCGACTGCCTGAAGCCATTTTTTGTCTGCCGGGATGATTCCGCCTTCTCCCTGAATCACTTCCAGCATTACTGCCGCGACATTTTCATCCAGCTGCTGCTTTAAAGGCTCAAGCTGATTGTATGGCAGGTACTCAAAGCCCGCGACAATGGGAAAGAATCCGGCTTGCAAGGCTGGCTGTCCTGTCGCGCTCAGCGCGCCATAGGTCCGGCCGTGAAAGGAATGCTCGAAGCTCAATATTTTTGAGCGGCCGGTTGCTTTTCGGGCTAATTTGATGGCCGCTTCATTGGCTTCGGTCCCGCTATTACAGAAAAAGGCCAGATAGTCTTTGCCCATGATCAATTTTTCAGCTACAAGTTCTTGAAGATTGTTCGTATATAAATTAGAGCTGTGCCAAATCTTGCTCGCTTGTTCAGCTAAAGCCTGCATTACTTGAGGATTGTGATGCCCAAGATTGCTGACTGCGATCCCGCTCATAAAATCCAAATACTTTGTTCCATTTTGATCGAAAACATAGCTTCCTGAGCCGTCAACCAAATCGATTTCATCTCGTGCATAATTCGGAAATAAATGGCTCATACAAGGACCCCCTCCTTTGTTATAACGGTACCTGTCTTTTCAATGCAATTTGTGATATGAACCTCTGAGACACCGTTTTCCAAAGCATTGATGGCACTATCTAATTTAGGAAGCATCCCGCCTGTGATCACTTTTTCAGCTTTTAGCTGCGCTACTTCAGCGATTGAGATAGTTTCAAGCCACTCACCAGCTTGCTTCACACCTGGTACATCTGTCAATAGGTACAACGCCTCTGCACCAAGCTCTTCGGCAATCTTGCAGGCTGTGTCATCTGCATTTACGTTTAACCATTGTCCCGAACTAGTCATGCCTAACGGAGCGATGATCGGAATATAGTTTTTATGCAGGACGCTTTCGATAGCTGCAGGATTGATTTCTGTGATTTCGCCGACATAGCCTAATTTCTCCTGATCAATAAATTCTCCTTGAATCATATTGTCGCTGGAAGCGTTGAGTCCAATCGTTGCAAATCCCTGCTGCTGGAATAAGGTGGTAATAGCTGGCTGAACCTGACCGATCAACACCATTTGAGTGATTTTCAACGCCTGTTCGGTCGTTACACGCAAGCCCTCTTTTATTGTCACCGGAATGTTCAACTGCTCCATCATTTCAGTGATATAGTAACCGCCGCCGTGGACGATAATGATCTCATGACCATAGGCTTGCCATGATTCGATCTGTTCAAAAAATTTCTTTGTTAGATTATCACTCGCTACTCCGCCGATTTTTACAACAATTTTCCCCATAATCCATTGCTCCTTCATTTCTGGTTATATTTCTAGTCATCAAGTATGATACAAGGCGTTCACTTCGACGTATTTGTACGTTAGATCGCATCCCCAAGCTTTTCCGCTTTGTGTCCCGATATTCAAATCAACGGTGATACAGATTTTTTCTTTTTCCAGTGTCTGCTTCATCGCGATCTCATCAAATTCCTGCGGCTGACTATGCTTCAGCAATTGCTGATCGCCGATCCACATATCGATTTTTTCTGGATCAGTATGTGAGCCGGCGTAACCTACCGCACAAATAATCCGTCCCCAATTAGGATCTTCACCGAACATCGCCGTTTTCACCAAACTGGAACCAACGACCTTTTTCGCCACCAACCGTGCTTCTGTTTCATTGAGTGCGCCGACAACCTGAACTTCAATTAGCTTAGTCGCGCCTTCGCCATCTTTTGCGATCATTTTTGCCAATGTTTCACTGACTAACTGGAACATTGCAACAAATTTTCCATAAGCCTCTGTATTTTTCTCAATCACCGGATTTTCCGCCAGGCCGTTCGCAAGAACTAAGACCATGTCATTGGTTGAGGTATCTCCATCGACTGTGATTTGATTGTACGTCGTTTCTGTTTTGTCAGCTAAAATCTCCTGCAGCAGTTCCTCTGATATCTGCGCATCGGTCGTGACAAAGGCCAGCATGGTCGCCATGTTGGGATGAATCATACCAGAACCCTTTGCAACACCAGCCATAGTTACTGTTTGTCCGTTAATTTCTTCTGTCACTATGATTTCTTTGGTTGCTGTATCAGTCGTTAAGATCGCTTCATGAAATGCATAGGAGGATTGATTTTGCAGATCAATTTGACTAATCCCAGCCTCGATTGTTTCCATCGGCAGTTGTTTTCCGATGACACCAGTAGAAGCGACCGCTACACTCATTTTATCGATCTTCAAATGTGCCCCTGTGAGAGCCTGCATTTTTTTGGCGTTTTCTAACCCGATTTTTCCAGTACAAGCGTTTGCTACACCAGAATTGACTACTACTGCTTGAAGCTTCTGATCCGTCATCGCTTCTTTCGTGACATAAATCGGTGCTGCCTTTACTTGATTGGTCGTATAAACCGCTGCGGCATTAGCCGGCACCTCTGAATAGATAACTCCTAGATCTTTCTTTTCTTTCTTTAAACCTGCATGTAAGCCAGCGGCGTAAAAGCCTTTGGGACTGGCGATCGTTCCTTCGATGATTTGCATACGTTTCACACTCCGACATTTTTTATGGGTAAATAGGTACAAGGTTCAAGCCAGTCGTTTCCGGCCATCCCGCTAAATGATTCAAATTATGGACCGCTTGCCCGGCTGCCCCCTTCACCAAATTATCTAACACGGTTACCACTGTGATAATATTGGTCACTTCATTGTAAGCCACGCCGATATCACAGTAGTTTGAACCGACGATTTGCCGCAGGTTAGGATACACATGCTGATCCTGAACTCGGACAAAGGGTTTTTCTCGATAAAATTGACTATAGGTATCCCAAATCTGTTTTTGGGTCAGCTTTTCTTTGCTTCTGGCATAAGTTGTGATAAAAATTCCTCGTGTGACCGGAATCAATGAAGTAGAAAATTGAATCGCCGGAATCGTCTTATCCCATTTTTGCAATTGCTGCATAATCTCAGGAATATGCTGGTGACTATTCATCTTGTAAAGCGTCATATTTTCGTTGCAATTCACGAAATGACTAGATTCAGACAAGTTTTTACCTGCTCCCGATAAGCCTGATTTCGCGTCGACAATGATTGAATCTGTCTCAATCAACCCTTCCTCAACTAAAGGTGCCAGCGATAATAGGGTGCCCGTTGCGTAACAGCCGGGATTCGCGATCAGCTTTGAGTCAGGCTTTGAATAAAAATCAGCTAGTCCATAATGAGCATGCTGGAGAAAGTCAAAAGGAGCACTTGAATTTTTATACCATTTTTCGTATTGACCATCCGCTTTTAATCGAAAATCACCTGATAAGTCGATAATTGGAAAATCTGCCTTCACAAAAGCCGTTGCGATCTCCTTAGATATTCCTGAAGGGGTCGCAAAAAAGACTAGCTCTGCTCGCTTCATGATTTCATCTGGGTTGATCGGCTCTAAAGGAAGGTCTAATAATTGCTTTAGATGCGGCAGGTATTCAGCGATCTCCTTGCCGTTTTGAGAATGACTGTGGATTGAGACGATCTCTGTTTTTGGATGCTGCAGTAAGAGTCGAACTAGCTCAATCCCGCTGTATCCCGTCACTCCGATAATCGAAACTTTCATATTAACCCCTCCTTGGATTTGAATAATAATACGATTAGAACGGTACTATTTCTGATGATTATACGTGGAGTGTTTATACAAGTCAATGGTTTTTTATAAATATTTCTGTATATTTTCGATAAAATATGCAGAAATCGGCTTAGAATATTCAAAAAAAAGAGGAAACACTCGATTGAAGGAGTGTTTCCTCTTTTTGCGCATTTTAGAATAAACCGATCGCGTTGCCCTTTTCGTCGACATTCATGTTTAAAGCTGCCGGCTTTTTAGGCAAGCCCGGCATAGTCATTACGTCACCTGTCAGTGCCACGACAAACCCAGCTCCGATTTTTGGTACAAATTCTCGAATCGTTACATCAAAATCAATCGGTGCCCCTAGTTTACTTGGATCATCTGATAAGGAGTACTGGGTTTTCGCCATACAAACAGGCAGGCGGTCCCAACCGTATTTCTTAAAGCTAGCTAGCTGCTGCTGTGCCTTTTTACTATATATGACTTCATTGCCGCCATAAATTTCACGGACAATCGTTTCAACCTTCTCCGTTAGATCGTCATGGTCGCGATTGAAGATCGAATGGAAACTCGCTTCTTCGTCTGCGATCGTCTCAACCAGCGTTTTTGCCAAGTCGATTCCACCGTCTGGTCCTTTTTCCCAAACGCTGGCCAATTCAACCTTTACATCTTCTTGCTGGCAAAGCTCTTTCAACAAGGTAATTTCTTTTTCCGTATCGCTGATAAATTCATTGATAGCGACAACGACTGGCAATCCATACTTACGCATATTTCGAATATGTTTTGCCAAATTACTAAAGCCTTCCTTTAAAGCATCAAGATTTTCAGCGCTCAAATCAGTCTTCGCAACACCGCCATGCATCTTCAACGCGCGAATCGTTGCAACGATCACGACTGCATCTGGTGCTTTTCCTAGACTTGGTACTTTGATATCTAGGAACTTTTCACCGCCAAGATCAGCTCCGAAGCCCGCCTCAGTCACTACGTAATCGCCGCAATGCAAAGCAGCTCGCGTAGCTAAAATACTGTTGCAGCCGTGAGCGATGTTCGCAAACGGTCCACCGTGAACAAAGGCCGGTGTTTGATAAATCGTTTGAACCAGATTCGGCTTAATCGCATCCTTAAGAACAAGCGCTAATGCTCCCTCTACTCTCAAATCACCAACCGTTACCGGCTCGCGATCAAAGGTATAGGCTACAACGATATTCGACAGACGGCGTTTTAAGTCCTCGATGTCTGTCGCCAGACACAAGATTGCCATAATTTCACTAGCGACTGTAATATCAAAGCCGTCTTCACGTGGGACGCCATTGATTGGCCCGCCCAATCCAACGGTAATGTGACGAAGCTCGCGGTCGTTCAAATCCACCACTCGTTTCCAGATAACTCGACGAGCATCGATCTTCAGCTCGTTTCCTTGATGAAGATGATTATCCAGCAGAGCCGATAGCGCATTATTCGCTGTTGTGATCGCATGCATATCTCCAGTAAAATGCAGATTGATGTCCTCCATCGGTAACACTTGTGCGAATCCGCCGCCAGTTGCGCCGCCTTTAATGCCCATCACTGGTCCTAATGAAGGCTCACGCAAAGCGATCACTGTCTTCTTGCCGATTTTATTTAAGGCGTCGCCTAAACCAATCGTTACGGTTGATTTTCCTTCGCCTGCCGGAGTTGGATTGATAGACGTTACCAGAATCAATTTTCCTTCTGGATTCTTTTTCATTTTTTCTAAAGCATCAAATTCGATCTTTGCTTTATATTTCCCATGTAATTCCAGATCGTCAAAAGTTAAGTTGATTTTTTCTGCAACTTCTGTAATTGGTGCTAAAGTCGCCGCTTGAGATATTTCGATATCAGTTTTCATAAAAACTCCCTTTCCCGAACGTTATTCAGAAAAACACACTTTTTTATTCGTTCCTACCTATTATAACGAATTATCTTGAGAAAAACACCACTTAGATTCGGTAATCTTATTGATTCGCAATTTTTGTTTCCTTCACGTATAATAAAACCAGCAATTGCAAAGGGGTGTTGCGTGATGAATAGTGGCATTGTTAAATGGTTTGATGAGAAAAAAGGGTATGGCTTTATTACCTATGAAGAAAATCAAGAGGTTTTTGTACATTTCACCGCTATTGAGAATGATGGATTCAAAACTTTAGATCCTGGTGACGAGGTTGAGTTTGTAATTGTTGAAGGTGCCCGCGGCATGCAGGCAGCTCATGTGAAAAAGCTGGCTGCCAGCTAGAAAAACGTAAAAATAGTTTAGCTTATCGTTAGGCATACGATCCAGCTAAAGCTTTCTTCCTTGGTGAATCCGCTGAGGTGTTGGACTCGTAAAAAACGAAAAGATCAGTCACGGCTGATCTTTTCGTTTTCTTTGATTTCAATTTCAGGATAAAAGGCAGCAAAATCTTTTACAAAGGTTTCTTTTCTTTTTCGCCGCATAGCAAAATGAAAGGTTGCTCCGCTTAGCCCTTTTCGCTGGATAATAACCCCATCTTTGCAAAGGGCCAAATAGTCAATATGCTCGCGAAGAAGCGTCTCACGTCTCGAAAGTCGAGCGTAACGCACCTTTATTCCTGCGTCCTCCAAAATAAGATACCGATGAAGGCCAACGACAGCAAACACGATCGATATTCCGATAATGAGATTCCCTTGAAAATACGGATGCGTTTTTTCCAAGGTCAAAATTAAGCCATAAAAAAGGACAATAAAAGTCAGTGACCAGTAAATAATACTGATCGATAACTCTGGCTGCCAAAAATAGCGTTTTTTCTTCATTCGTATACTCCTACTCTAAAAAGGATGGTCATTATGTTAAAAGTTTATACTGATGCCGCAACAAACCTGGAAAAAAGCGGCGGCGGCATCTTAATTATTTCTGAAGAGCAGCAGCAGCTTTCAATTCCAATAGCAGAAAACAACAATCATCAAGCAGAGCTGGCTGTGATTCTCTATGCTCTGCGCTATTTGATCGATCATAAGCTAAATGATCACACTGTTTTGCTTTATTCCGATAGTAAAACCGCAATAAAAATTTTAGACCAAGGCCAAACAAAAAACAAGCTCTTCCAGCCATATTTATCAGAGTTTAATGAATTAGCTCCGCAGTTTCCGCTTTTAGTGCTGCAATGGATTCCAGAAGCTAAAAATAAAGGAGCGGACAATCTTGCCCGCCAAGGTTTGCGAAAAAATTTATAATACTGGTGATAACAAGCGAGAAAAACGCTGTTTGAAGTTCAACCAGTGTGATTGATTCGCGATCATTTCATCAGTTAATTCAATACATTCCTTCATGTCATCTTCAAAAATCTTACGGAATACTTGTGCGATCTCCGGGTCATAGATGAAGCTGCTGACTTCGAAGTTCAGCTCGTAGCTGCGAATATCCTGATTGGTCGAACCAAAGGTAGCCAGCTCATCATCCACCACGATCGTTTTAGAATGAATAAAGCCGTCGGCATAGTGATAAATTTTTACTCCGCGTTGATGCAAATAATTAGCGTAATATTGCGTTGCCCGATAAATGAATGGATGATCAGGCATATTCGGGATCATAATTCGAACATCGATTCCGGAGCGTACTGCAATCAGGATAGCTGAGATCATCGTTTCATCTGGCACAAGATAAGGGCTTTGAATCCAAACGCTCTTTTCCGCAGCTAAGATCAAACGGACAAAGCCATCCTTGATGATTTGTTCACTGGAGTCTGGTCCGTCTGCCACGATTTGCATCGCGACACCTTTTTCAATTTCTTTCTGCGGCAAAACAAAGTATTCTGGCAAATAGCTCATGCGATCTGCTTTATTGGCTACTGAAGCATTCCAGTCGCGAATAAAAATCTCCTGCAGAGTAAAGCTCGCAGTCCCTTCGATCCGACCGTGAGTATCACGCCATCGGCCGAAACGCTTCGATTCGCCAAGGTATTGATCCCCAACATTGAAGCCGCCAGTCCAGCTGATCTGCCCATCGATTACTACGATTTTACGGTGCAAGTGATAATTCAAGCGGGTTTTCGCCAAAATATTTTTCGATGTAATAAAAGGAGTAACCTTTCCGCCACTTTTGATCAGCGTTTCAAAAAACCTTTTGTTTGTTTTAGGCGAGCCCCATGGATCATAGATCATTTTAACTTCTACATTCTGGGCAGCCTTTTCTTCTAAAATCCGCATAAAACGATTCCCGATGCGATCATTAAAAAACGCATAGTATTCTACATGAATCGTGCTTTGCGCATTCCTGAGATCCTCAAACAAACGCTCAAATTTATCCGTTCCATCTAAGAAAAACGTCAAATCATTGCGAACTGCTACTGGTGATTCATCTAAGTTCTGGAAGTACTTCACCAAGGATTTTGCAGCTGGGTACAGTTGATCCGGCTCATTATGCTCAACATGGCGGTTGTCCTCTTGGATGATTTCATTGATCTCTTTCACTCGCTGCTCATCCTCTTGTTCAAACCGATACATAGTTTCGCCATCGATCCCTCGACCGCAGAAAGCATAGATCAAAAATCCGATCACAGGTAAAAAAATCAGGGTCAATAACCAGGCCCAGATCGTTGTAATATTCCGCGGCTTACGAAAAACAGTAATAATCGCACCTGCGGCATTGACAATAAAAATTAAAAAAATAATTTGTTCAACAATTCCCAAATGGTCCCCTCTTTTCAAAAAAATAAATTCTCTCATTTGAATTATACCGAATTCGCCCTCGTAATAAAAGAAACACGCTGATGAATAGTTGTTTTCTCATAAAAAGACAGCACCTTATAGATGCTGTCTGCCAAACTTATCTTACATTATGCTAACCAGTTAACAGCTTCTGTTAATGCATCGGTTAACCCGGCTGGATTCTTTCCGCCAGCTTGCGCCATGTCGGGACGACCGCCGCCGCCGCCGCCAACTTTTGGTGCAATCGCTTTGATCAGATCGCCCGCCTTCAAGCCTTTTTCATTTGCTGCTGGGCTCATTGCTGCAAGCAGATTTACTTTCTCTCCCTGTACCGTTCCAAGGACTAAAACGTCAGACAAAGCCTTTTGCTTCCATTGATCCGCTAACTGACGCAGCTGATTCATGTCTTTTACATTAACCTGTGCAGTAATCACTGTCGTACCGTTGACCTCTTTCACCTCTTTGAAGACATCGCCCGCCTGTTGATTGGCCAATTTTGTTGCCAATTGCTCATTTTCCTTTTGCAGTTCCCGCAATTGCTGCTGCAGCTGCTCTGTTTTGCTAACCACTTCTTTGATTTGCGGAGATTTCACAATTTGGGCCACTTGCATCAATTGCTCTTCTTCCTCGCGGAATGCTTCATAGGCCTCTTTCCCTGTTAAAGCTTCGATGCGACGAACCCCGGCACCGATACCTGATTCAGAAACGATCTTGAATAAGCCGATATCTTCAGTGTTGATCACATGTGTTCCGCCGCATAGTTCGATCGACCAGTCGCCAATGTTTACGACACGAACATCATGGCCGTATTTTTCGCCGAATAACGCCATCGCACCCATATTTTTCGCGGTATCGATATCTGTTTCGATTGTTACGACTGGAATTGCCTCCCAGATTTTTTGATTGACGATTTTTTCCATGTCCTTCAGCTCATTCGCGGTTACTTGCCCAAAGTGTGTGAAGTCAAATCGTAAATGCGTATCTGTGACTAATGACCCTGCTTGATTTGCATGATCCCCCAGAACTTCCTTCAATGCTTTGTGCAAGACGTGTGTTGCAGTATGGTTCTTGATTACCTTATTACGGAATGCCGCATTTACTTGTAGGAAATAGCTTTCTCCTTCTTTTAACGAAGCGAGAACCTCCACAGTATGAAGAGCCTGTCCATTCGGTGCTTTTTGCACATCGGTTACATTGGCAATAATCTTGCCCTCGTGATCAACAAGGACTCCCTTGTCTGCGATCTGTCCACCCATTTCAGCGTAAAAAGGTGTTTCAGCAAAAATCAATCGAGCCTCGCCGTCATTCACAGCAGAGACCATCACATTGTCTTGTAAGATGACAAGTAATTCACTTTCGGCTTCTAACTGATCATAGCCGACGAATTGGCTTTCGACCTTGATATCACCTAGTAATGCTGTTTGTACACCCATAGATTTTTCTGTCGTACGTGCTGCACGTGCCCGTTCCTTTTGAGCCTGCATCTCTACTTCAAAGCCCTCGTGATCCACCTTCAAGCCTTCATCCTCAGCAACTTCTTCAGTCAGTTCCACTGGGAATCCAAATGTATCATAAAGCTTGAAAATCACTTTACCATCTAAAGTAGTTTCATTTTTGGCTTTTAATTCTGCTAATACACCATTCAGCATCGTCAAGCCGTCATTGATCGTCTCATGGAAACGTTCTTCTTCTGTGCGGACAACTTTTTCGATAAATGCTTCTTGCTGCTTCACTTCGGGATAATAGCTCACCATGATTTCACCGACAACGGGGACAAGCTTGTATAGGAAAGCTTCGTCGATTCCTAATTTCTTGCCGTGCATAACGGCACGACGTAATAAACGACGCAATACATATCCGCGACCTTCATTGGAAGGAAGTGCACCATCACCGATTGCGAACGCTAACGAACGAATATGGTCAGCGATCACCTTGAACGAAATATCCAGCTGCTTATCAGAACCATATGTTTTTCCGCTCAATTCTTCAACCTTACCGATGATCGGCAAGAACAGGTCTGTCTCAAAGTTGGTAGGAGCATCCTGTATGATTGAAACCATCCGTTCCAGTCCCATGCCCGTATCAATGTTTTGATGAGGCAGTGGTTCATACGTATCTTGCGGCGTATGATTGAACTCGGAGAACACTAAGTTCCAGATTTCCAGATAGCGTTCATTTTCGCCACCAGGATAGTTTTCAGGATCATCTTCCGCCAAATCGTTAAACGATTCTCCCCGGTCATAAAAGATTTCTGAATCAGGACCGCTCGGACCAGCACCAAGGTCCCAGAAGTTATCTTCAATTTCAACTACATGATCAGCCGGAATGCCGACTTCTTCTAACCAGATGCGTTTTGCTTCCTTGTCTTCTGGATACACAGTTACATATAATTTATCTGGATCAAAGCCGATCCAATCCGGTGATGTCAAGAATTCCCATGCCCATTCGATCGCCTCCACTTTGAAATAGTCGCCGATCGAGAAATTCCCCAGCATTTCGAACATCGTATGATGGCGAGCTGTCTTCCCAACATTTTCAATATCATTCGTACGGATTGATTTTTGCGCATTAGCGATCCTCGGATTTTCAGGTACAACACTCCCATCAAAATATTTTTTCATCGTTGCTACACCTGAGTTGATCCATAGCAATGTTGGATCGTTAACCGGCACCAAAGATGCACTTGGTTCAATCATATGGTTCTTCGTTTTAAAGAAATCTAAAAACATTTGGCGCACTTCAGCGCTTGATAATTTTTTCATCTGTTCTCCTCTTTTCTCAAAAAAATAAAAAACTACCACTGCAGTCAAGGACGAAAACTCGCGGTACCACCTTGATTGCAATGATAGTTTGATCATTACCTCTTCAGCTCGCTAACGCTGAGCAGCGTTGATTTTTCAATCAAAATTATCGGGAGCAATTTATTCTTCGCAACGTGCAGCTTTCAACAATCGTGCACTTTCTGTAGAAGCGTAAGGAATAAACCATATCCTTTTAAGAGTATAGAAAAAAGTCTGTCAAAAGTCAAACTAGATCTTGATTAAAATCGCCTTGCGGTATAGATACTCGCTAGGTGATAAGACCTCTTCATGGAGCATCGCAGTAGTATTGCTGAAATAACTTGATAACGGTAGAAAATCAACGATTGGAATTCCTACGTGATTTTTCTTATTCGTCAATTTGAGAACACCTGGATCTTCGGTAATTTCGAAGCGTTCCATCGATGTATCAAAAAATAAGCCAAACATATTCGCCTGCTCCATCATTTTACGCACCTTTTTTCCGCGATAGGGATCGGCAACGTTTAGATCATTCCCCCATCGGAACAATCGGCGACTGCCTGCGCCATTCACGTATTCCCACTGATCTTCAGTCAATAGATCAAAATTTTTCTTCCGAATTTTTTTCCGCAGGCTGGTATAGGTATGCTTTTCGTGACTAAAAACATGATAACTGTCCGAATGAGGAACCATCTCGATATACCAGCGATCCTCCTTCAGGACATTTTTTGGAAATGACCAAGTCATGCTTTCTTCCGGTGTTAGATTAGGCGATAACACCTCTTTGATTTCTTCTTCATAAGTTGAAAATTGATCGGCTTCGCCTGAAAAGCTGCCTGTCACAGAGTCATAAATTCCTAAATAATTCGTTCCAGCTGGTAACGCATAACGTTGGACGAACATCGGCGGAATTTTGACTTTCCGCAAGCTGGTCGTTTTATCATTGATCAATTCCCCCAGTGAATCCACGTCAAAAAAGTTATATTGTCCGCGCAAATCCTGAGGAATCGTAATTTCTTGAGAGTTTGGTGCTGTTTCTAATAAAGATAGGCCCTTTGTACCTAAATTCCAGCCTAAAATCGCATCTTTGTTTCCAGGAATAAAAACAAATTCCTCTTCATCGATTAGCAACTGAAAGGTCTGACACTTAATGCCGTATAAATCAAAATCCTTCAATTCAATATCTGAGATTTTCATCAATGGATTTACAAAATGAAGCAACAACTGGCTTAATAATGTACGCTTCTCCTTAGGATTCAGTCGCTTCCAATAGGACCAGTCTAATTGATCTAATAAATTCATAAATCTTTCTGCCTCCTCCAACACTCATATGCTAGAATTATACCATTATCATAAAGAAATGAGGAAAAAGATGAAGGAATATTTTGGCGCTTCGCCAGAACTGCAGGCTGCCGCCTTTTATTTGCGCTATCAAGTTTTTGTTTTAGAACAAAATATTTCACCGGGATTGGAGTTTGATCAGCTGGATACACCAGAGCGGCAATATCTCGTTTTCTTTGATGAAGAGCTGCCTGTTGCGACAGTCCGTTATCAAAAGCTGGATCAGCAGACGTTAAATCCTGATCGCTTGTGTGTGGATTCTGACTATCGCGATCAAGGTCTAGGAACTAAGCTGCTGGATCAAATCGAGAGACGAGCAATCCGCGAAGTGGTGGGCACCCCGTCAATAGGACAATGAAATATTTAAAGAGTTTATGAGCTGCTTTTCGGTTAGCGAAAGGCAGCTTTTTTCTATTTGAAGAAGCGTCTAAACAATCATTAAGCTGCTTCGTAGTATTGGTTGTGGTATTCCATCGGTGTTAAGATGTGTAGTTTTCGTTGATAGCGACCATTGTTATAGTAGTCGATATAAGAATCGATCATTGTCATCAATTCGTCGCGACTGATAAATTTTCTGCCGTAATACTGTTCGCGTTTGAGAATCCCCCAAAAGCCTTCCATTGGTCCGTTATCAATACATTTTCCTACTCGAGACATGCTTTGCGTCATTTCTGCTTTAACGATTTTCTTGTAAAAATTCACATGGGTATATTGAAAGCCGCGATCACTATGAAAGAGCGGATGAGCGTCTGGTTCAAGGGCAACTGCTTGATCGAAGGTATCAAAAACAAGGTTCAAGTCATTCGTATCCCGAATCACGTAAGAGACGATACGACGATCATACAAATCTAAAATGGCGCTTAGATAAAGTTTCTTCACTTCAGGTCCCACATAATATTTGAACTCCGTGACATCGGTCAGCCATTTTTGATTCGGCGCTTCAGCAGTAAACTTCCGATCTAGGATATTCTCGGCAACATGATAGGGTTGGTTCGCACGTTTCGTGATACTGTTGGCTGAATGTTTAATCGTTGACTGAATGCCTTCGTGTCGGCAGATCCGCAAGACGCGTTTGTCATTTACATGGATATCATGTTCTCGATTCAGTGTATTATTTATACTGCGATAGCCTTTTTCTGGATGGTCGTCATGAATCGTTCGGATTACTTTGGCTAATTCCATATTTTCCACTGTTCGTTCGCTATACGGATGTTTGATCCAACGAAGATAAGCAGAACGGGTAACCTGTAAAAGTTTACACATTGGGAGAATGGCATAGCCTTTTTCCTCGTGAAGCTCTTTGATTGCTTCGTAAGACACGATTTTTCGGACTTGTCCTAGTGATCCCTCCTTTCTAATTCCCTGACTTTTTTTAATAAATCAATCTCCATCTGTTGGTCCTTTACTTGTTCTTCCAGTTGGGCGATTTTGATCTGCGCTTCTTCTTCAGGCGTTCGGCTAACTTGCTTGGCTTTGCGTCGCCCTCGCCGATCTTCTAAACCAGCTTTGCCTTTTTCTTCATATCGTTTGACCCATTGGTATAAATTGGCATAGTTCACTTGGTACTTAACAGCTGTCCCGCTATAATCATACTCATTGGCAATACAATAGAGGACCATTTCGATTCGTTCATCTAGACTGAATTTTTTTGTTTGTCTCACTTTACTTCCACCACTTTCTGATTTGAAGTCTCCATGAGTATTATATATCCTAATCCAGTCTCGAAGTTGCCTTTCACTTCTTAAACCATATTTTTGAGCAACTTGATCAAGGCCTCTGTTACCATCTAAGTAATCCCGAACAGCTGTCAATTTTAGATCTTTAGAATAATGCTTATTTTTCTTGGTAGCGAGCAATCCAGTTGGTCCTTCATTTTCATAGAGAATACACCACCTGCGAATCGTTCTAATGCTTACTTGAGCTTTCTGAGCAGCTTGGCTTCTACTAATCTCTCCATTTAAACACTGTTCAACAATAGCCACTCGTTCTACTGGAGTCCCTGACATCTTTCTTTTTCCCATACTAAAAACCCCTAACTAAGATTTAATTGTTTCTTTGTCCTAGTTAGGGGTAGCATATCAAAGGCTGCCGCTTTTCAATTCTTTCAGCCGAGCTTAGTGCGCAATCATTCTACGAAAGACGAGGGTATCAAGTGATTTCAGCTGTTTTCGAAGAAGACGGTATCCCCTGTGTCAAAATGCAAAAAGAACTTGTATCCGATTAATTGGATACAAGTTCTTTTCTTTAAGAATTTGAGCGTTTTTTATTTTTTCGAACGGTCCGTTCATCTTGACGTCGTGCTTGACGACGTTTCTGCTTATTCGACTCTGAAATTGCCCGATCGATTTTTTTCTTGTAGCCTGGTTTGATTTTCTTCTTAGATTTCTTCACTAAACCAATTAATGTCGGGTCTAGCTCATCCTTTGATTTTTCACGTTTTTTTCGGCGATTACGGTCATACGTATCAACGATCTCACCGTTTTTGATTTCCTTCGGTTGGAATGTCACACCGATTTTTTCGATCAAGCTGATATCATTTTCATCACTCGGTCCATACAGTGTAATGGCTGTTCCTGATAACCCATTACGCCCTGTTCTGCCGACACGATGAATAAAGAAGTCTAAGTCTTGCGGAACTTCGGCATTGATGACGTGAGAGACACCTTCGATATCGATACCGCGGGCAGCTAGATCTGTTGCGACTACATATTGATATTCTAGGTTTTGAACCTGACGCATGACGCGCTTTCGTTCACGCGGGGAAATATCACCATGGATCTTCGCAACTTTTAGACCTTGAGATTTCAAATAATCGCTGATTTGATCAACATGCTGCTTCGTATTGGCAAAAACGATCGCTAAATATGGATGTCCGATCGTCAGCAATTGATAGATCAATCGATTTTTATCCTGGCCCTTTGTCGAGATCAGCCAATTTTCAATCGTATCAGAAATCACCGCTTTTGATCGGATTTCTTCGATCACCGGATTTTCCATATATTTTAATAAGAAAGGACGTAGTTTTTCTGGGATTGTTGCAGAAAAGACCAGCATCTGCAAATGCTTTGGTAAACGACCGGCGATTTGATCGACTTCGGTCAGGAAGCCCATATCTAAGGTCATGTCCGCTTCATCAACAACGAAATAGTTTGCTGTATGAACTTTCAAAGCTTGTTCATTCATCATGTCTAGGATTCGACCGGGTGTTCCGATAGCGACATGGGGCTGGTGTGCTCCCAGTTTATCAATTTGACGCTGCTTATCCGTTCCGCCGACAAAATTCGTTACACGAATTTCAGCAGGCGCAAACTGTGCGATTTGAATCGCTGCTTGATAAATCTGAGTTGCCAACTCACGACTAGGTGCTGTAATGACGATCTGTACCTCATCCTTTGCGGCATCAATATTGTTCATTAAAGGGAGTAAGAATGTGTGGGTTTTCCCCGATCCGGTTTGTGATTGTCCGACCACATTTTTCCCTTTTTTGATTAAGGGGATTAATTTTTCTTGAACCGCAGTCGGCTCAGTAAAACCCTTATCCTTGATAGCATCAAGAATAAATGGCTGGAGATTGAATGATTCAAAAGTTCGCATGTTATACCTCTTTCTTTAACGTACTAATCGTATACGTTCGACTCGCTTTATCATGGAATAGGCGGTTTTTTCTTCTTATGAGAGCATACAATAAGTTGAATAGAAATAAAAGTAAAATTCCTAAACTCATAAAACCGAATGTGACATAAGCAATAAAAATCGAGTGATTATTGGTTGGCAAATGGGACATCGTAAAAGTAAAAATCTGCAGCAATCCGTTAAGCAGTAAATAAAATGCACTGTAGCGTTTAACGAGACTCCACAATCGAATACGTGCTCTGTTTTTCTCTACAACCTTGATACGAACGATTTTTTTCCCAAAGGTCTGACCGTTCCACACATACATAAGGAGCATAAAATAAAGCACGACCTCCAAGGTGAAACTGATGGTGGGACACTTAAAAATTCTCGAATACTTGCAGGAAATACCTGGCTGAAAAAACTTAGCAGAGTACTGAAAAAACCGATAGCCAACCAATCGATGATCATGGCCACGAAACGCCTCAACAATGAAACCTGTTGCCCCTTAATTAATGACTCTGAATCAAGCTCGCTTCTCGTTGGCAGGAAGAAGGTAAATAAAGGCGCGCAGGCAAAGCCTACAATACTGCCCAGTGTGTTGTGCAGTAAATCATTCACATCAAACAATCGGTAGGGCCGCGGATAAATGAAATACAGACCGCTTAATTGTGTCAGCTCAAAGAATAAAGATAAGCAAAAGCCTGCCACAATCGTTTTAGCTAGTGTAAATTTGAAATAATAGCGGCAATATAGTCCAAATGGAAATAGTAGAAAAATATTGAAAACAGGCTCAAGAAAGACACTCTGCTTCATTGCAGCTAAATATGTACTGGGATTATTCAGCTGCAAGACAGTTTGATTCGCGAAGTTCTGCCATGATTGAAACAAATGAAGCTCGTATCGCGGACCAGTCATTTGTGACACCGTGGTTATACTGGGCAAAGGCAAGATTACCAAGTAATACGCGCAGAGCAAGTAGAAAACAAAGGAATATAAAATGACACTTCTCAGCTTTCCTAATTGTCCATATTTACGGTAGTAATAGATTAAAAACGGTGCGGTAATAAGCAGCGCTAAAAACGGAAAAGTGATCATCGCCGCTTTGATTGGAAAAATATAGCTGTTCATAAAACTCCCTCATTGATAGAATCTGCTACTGACCATTCGAATCAGCAAGGCTTTTTTTAGTATTGTGGTAAAATAAAAACAAATCCATTTTTTTAAGGAGGTAAATCTCAGATGCTTAATCCGCTTTTTGCATTTGGCGTTCCCGCGGCTTTATTAGTCGCCTATATGATTTTCTATTTTGCGAAACGAATGAAAAATAGTGATTATCGACGTTTTGCTTTGACCTTGATTGCTGTTTTCCTAACAACTTTCAGTTATCAAGTCTATAACTATAGTCGAACAGTCATCTCGCTTACTTCAGCAGAAAGTTTTCAAAAAAACTTTGGCTACAGTCAAGGGCGTTTGATCGTTCCATTTGCTTTAGGAGCAATCCTTACAGTCATCAACGTCTACTATTTATTCCGGCAATTTAGAAAAAAAGAATAACAGGTCAACCTGTTATTCTTCCAAATCAAAGAATTTGATTTCTACATGATTCAATAATTTCAACGTGTTCAAGTCTAAATTGACCCACTCTTTTGAAGCAGGCTGATAATTATTCTCCTCAAACGATATTTCGATCTCATTCAATAGTTGTTCAGGCGTTCCAAAAAAGCTTTGATCTTTTTCAAGCAAAACACTGATCAATGCGGGATTTTCCACTAAGAAATAGTCCTCTTGATATTTATATAAAATTACCTGATAGGTTTTATATTTAAGTTTACAGCGAATAGCAAACAATCCTTCAGACAATCTTGGCATTTTGTCTAAAACTTCTTCGGGACTCAAGAATTCACGATGCAGCATTCAGAGTTCCTCCTAACCATAAGACATTATAGGAGAAAATCAGGTCCACTGGAAATAATATGTCTTGTCCCAAGGATTTTTTTATTTTTAACCGATCATTTTCCCTTCACTTTTATGATAAATTCCATTCAGAATAAAAAGTTTCTAAAAAGTCTTCCATAAATTCCACTCTGCGTTGGGCTTCCTTTTTTCCAGCTTCCGTATTCATCGTTGCTGGCAATTTGAAAAGCTTCTCATAAAAATGATTGATCACGGTACTTTTTTGACGATATTCCTGTTTGCTTTTAAAGTCCTGTGGTAAAATATTTGGATCGTATAAAGGGCTTTGCGTATGTCCGCCGTAATAAGCGGTCCGCAAAATCCCAATGGCACCCAAGGCATCAATCCGATCCGCATCCTGAACGATTTGCCCGGCTGGAGTCAACTCCACCTTCCCTTCTTCAATTTCCCTTGAAAAAGATATATTCTCAATAATATGAAAAACTTCCTTTGTGTTTTCCTTAGAAAAATCAAGTTCTTTTAAAAACTTTTTAAGGCTTTCTCTTTCAGCTTCAACATCTGCAACGACCTTATCATCAATCACATCATGAAGATAACTAGCTGCTTCTATGATTAATGTATCTGCGACGTGCTCTTGCCGGGCTAGTTTCACCGCTATTTTCGCCACCCGTTCCACATGGTAAAAATCATGTCCGCTGCGATCGCTGCTCAGCTTATCTTGCGCATAATTACGGATAGCTGCTATTTTACTATTCTGCATCTGTACGCGGCTTTCTCGGTGGTCGTTCACCCCAATATTGGAATAAATCTGTACGGATGGCTCCATTGTATAACTTTCTCTTCTTAGTTGCTTTAGCTCCATAAAACTCTTCAAAAGCCAAATCGCTCGTCAGGATATATTTGCTCCATGTTTTTAATGGACGGAAAACATCTCCCATCTCACGGTACAGTACCCGAACCTGTTCTTCTTCTCCTAACCGTTCTCCATAAGGCGGGTTCGCTACGATCACCCCATAATCCTTTTGAGTATTAAAATCCTTAACTGCCTGCTGCTTGAATTGAATTGAATCTCCTAAGCCGATTTCTTCTGCATTGGCACGAGCAATTTCGATCATACGACCATTGATATCAGAACCGGCGATATCCAACTCGATATCATAATCCGCTGCTTCATCGGCCGCGGTACGTACTTTATCAAAAGCAGCAGCGTCAAACCAATCCCATGCTTCACAAGCAAACTCGCGGTTAAAGCCCGGCGCGATGTTATGACCGATCAATGCAGCTTCGATACACAAAGTTCCTGAACCGCAAACCGGATCATAGAATGGCCGATCTTTGCGCCAGTTTGTCAACATGACTAATGCAGCAGCCATATTTTCCTTCAAAGGTGCCCCGCCCTTTTCCAAGCGATAACCTCGTTTGAATAGGCTTGGTCCGGTTGTATCTAGAGTCAAGACCACATGATCTTTCAGCAAAGCAACCTCAAGTTGAAATAATGCGCCAGTCTCAGGCAACGGTACTCGCGCTGGACGATGATAGACTTCACGCAGACGTTCAACTATCGCCTTTTTAGTAATGGATTGACAGTCAGGAACGCTATAAAGCTTTGATTTGATCGAACGTCCGGCCACAGGAAACTCAGCATCCAGCGGTAAAAAATCTTCCCAAGGGATCGCCTTGACCTTTTCAAATAGTTCATCAAAGGTAAACGCATCGAACTCATCAACAATGATTTTTATTCGATCTGCCGTACGCAGCCATAGATTTGCTGTAGCAATCGTTTCTAAATCCCCTTTGAACCGCGCACGGCCATTCTCGACCTGACAATCGATTCCTAATTCTCTTAGTTCTTTTCCTACTAATGCCTCAATACCAGCGGCTGCCGTTGCAATTAAATTATATTGTTTTTCCATAAGAACTCCTTTTTATTTCTTTTCCATAATAGTTGATTCTCTGTTAAACAGTAATTAACAATCGACGAGCAAGTTCGTTCATCCTGTTAAACAACAGAATCAGTGATCTATACTTGTTCGTAGAAAGCAGAACTGAAAAAAACCTTCACAACACAAAGTTGGAAGGCACACCCTGAATTGCTGCAATTTTCTGTAAGCCATGTTTTGTACGGCGATCAACTCAGGGAAGTGTGATCGTCGTGGTAATCATCTATCTCCGGCATAAATGCCGTCTCTTCCATCGTTCATTTCCTTAGAAAGAGCGCCCCTACCATCGTTTGGGTTGCTCGCTCGAGGGGTTTACCGCGTTCCACCATTTTGATTTCTCAAAATGCTTCGTCACTGTGGCACTTTCAAGAATACTCAGGCATAGATTACTCCTTAGCCCTTTTTTCTGCCGTTACTCCAAAAGAAGTACCTTAGCTTATGGTTTCGCTAAGCACGAACACTACAGACATCTCAGTCTGTGCGAGCATGGACTTTCCTCAGCCTGCGCAAAGCAGACCGCGATCACCCAAAAATTGCATCATTCAAATTTAAAATTGACGAGTTTTTTCGATATCACTCTCATCTTGAGTATAGCTTTGACCGAAGTCTGAAGAAGTTTGAGCAGATGCTTGCTGATCTAGTTTCTTGCCGAAAACTTCTCTTTCAAGATTTGATAAACGTTTCAAGATATCAAAGTTCGTAACAGCTGAACTCTTAGGCGCCGCTTCTTTCACACGTGAAGGTGCTGGCTGAGCTTTTGACAGTTGTTCGACTTTGGCTTTCAATCGATCGTTTTCTTCTCTCAATGTTAATAATTCTTTGTTATAAGCTTCATAATCTTTAATTACATTGTCCAAAAATTCATCGACTTCGATTGGATCGTAGCCACGCATTTTTGTTTTAAATTCTTGCTCCAAAATATCATTAGGAGTATAGATTACATTCGCCATTTTTCCACCTCATTAGCTCTAATCTTAATTTACTTTCCTATATATTCTAGCTGATATATCAAAGGAAATCAAACACTATCCCCAAAGTCTGAGGAATTTTCTAAATCATCCATAGTGATCGTAAGTAATTCATAAGAATTTCTTTCTTGATATTTTTCCACATCTGCTAAGAAAAATTTGCTTTTACCAGGATACTCAGTATCATAAACGATCAATGCTGCATCTGTATGCTGCAGCAAAAAATTTACATGATTTTTAAACTGTCCAGGATTCTGATAAGGCTGATGGCTGACAGAATCCACATAATCTGCGGTTTGGACCAGCTCACTCAAATATAATTGATTGTGTTCTTTCCAGTTACTTCCGAAACCTTCAAAGGGAAAAATAATGGCTAACTTTATCTCTGGATAGTCCTGTTTCAATTCATTGACTATTTGACCAGTCCAAATTTCCGTTCCAAGACTTCCGCTGATCATAACCCACTCCAATCCATTTTCGATCAGTGCAGTCAATTCTCTTTTTAAAACATTCTTAATGACTTTCACACGAGGATCTTTCTCGTTGAATATTCCCAGCTCATAGCTTTGATATCCGGTTACGTATAATCGCTGTATTGTTTCATTCATTGCATTTTCCTTACTTTCACTTAAAAATAAAATATCTTTCGAAAAAATTTGCTATAATAGCTAGCAGGAGTGTGATGAAAATGACCTTTCACTACCCTAATGGTCAGCTATTTTCACAAAAGAATCCACGAGAACGCTCATTAAAAAAAGAGACGACGTTTGCTAATCGCGGGATGCGCTTTGAAGAAGCAATCAATCAAAGCAACGAATACTACTTAACTCATGATAAGGCAGTTATCCATAAAAAGCCAACGCCGCTTCAGATTGTTAAAGTCGATTACCCCAAACGCAGCGCAGCAGTGATTAAGGAAGCGTATTTTAGACAACCTTCTACTACTGATTATAATGGGGTTTATCGTGGATACTATCTAGATTTTGAAGCAAAGGAAACAAAAAACAAAACTTCTTTCCCATTGAAAAATTTCCATCAGCATCAAATCACTCATATGCAGCAATGCTTGAGACAAGATGCGATTTGTTTTGTTTTACTGTGGTTTTCAAGCTTAAATCGTTGCTTTTTTCTTTCTGCCCAAGAACTGGTAAACTATTGGAATGAACAGGAAAATGGTAAAAAATCAATACCACTTGCATTAATCGAAACTGTTGGTATCGAGATCACACCGCAAATTGCGCCGAGAATCCCTTACTTGGCAGCGGTGGAACAATATCTTGAAAAAAGGAGTTAATCAAATGGCTAATCCCTCACGTTCGCAGAAAAAAATGCGAGCTTCCCAAGGAAAGAAACCTAAACCTGCACAAAAAAAGAAAGGAAATCGCCATATCGGGTTGAAAATAGCGATTGCAATTGTAGGCTTTCTTTGTGCAGTATTACTTACTGGTATAGGAATCTTTTTCTTCTATGTTAAAGATGCACCAGCCTTAAGCGAAAAGAAACTGGATGCGACTGTATCCTCTAAGCTCTATGACAGTGACGGAAATATCTTTGAAGATCTAGGAGCTGAGAAACGCGAAAAGGTCAGCGCTACTAAGATCCCTCAAGAATTAGATGACGCGATCGTCTCTGTGGAAGATCGTCGATTCTTTAAACACAATGGTGTAGATCCGGTTCGAATCATGGGTTCGCTGATCCACAATATTTCAAATAAGGGCGGTCTCCAAGGCGGAAGTACCTTAACGCAGCAGCTGGTTAAGCTATCTTTCTTCTCGACAAAGGCTTCTGATCAAACCTTGCGAAGAAAAGCGCAGGAAGCTTGGTTGGCAATTCAGCTTGAGAAGAAACATTCCAAACAAGAGATTTTAACCTACTATATTAACAAGGTATATATGGCAAATGGACTTTACGGCATGGAAACTGCCGCTGAAACTTACTATGGCAAAGAATTGCAGCACCTGACTATCGCGCAAACCGCGTTATTAGCTGGTATGCCGCAAGCGCCTAATTCCTACGACCCCTATAAGCATCCAGAAGCTGCAAAGGATCGCCGGGATACCGTGCTTTATACAATGTTGAACAATAAAAAAATTACTCAAGACGAGTATGATAAAGCGACAAATGAACCGATCGATCAAGGGCTGTTACCACTAGAAACGGATAACGAAGAAAGAAAAGTTGCTGATAATTACGTAAAAGAAGTAATTGCTCAGGTGGAAGAAAAAACGGGTAAAAATGTCTATACAGATGGATTGGACATCTACACGAATCTGGATACTGATGCCCAAAATCGACTTTATTCGATTGTAAATGGCGATGAATACGTCCAATACCCTGACGAAGAATTACAGATTGCCGCAACATTAGTTGACAGCAAAACAGGGAAAGTCACGGCACAAATCGGCGGTCGGAATATTGCTGATGATGTTTACTTAGGAATGAACCGTGCAGTAAACACCAATCGAGACTTTGGTTCCACTGTTAAACCAATCACTGATTACGGTCCAGCCTTTGAGTATTTGCAAAAATCAACCGCCGATCGAATTGATGATAAACCGTACTATTATGAGGGAACGAAAACAGAAGTTAAAAACTGGGACAACAGCTATCAGGGAAATATTTCCCTTCGCCAGGCTTTGTACGATTCACGGAACGTGCCTGCGGTGAAATTATTTAATGAAGTAGGACCTGAAAATGTATCGAAGTTCTTGAAGAAATTGAATATTCAATACAAAGATATTCTGCAAGCCAACGCTATTTCCAGTAATACAGAAACCCAAGACGGAACGAAATATGGTATTTCTACCGAGAAAATGGCTATCGCTTATGCGGCCTTTGCCAATGGCGGAACCTATAACGAGCCGCTTTACATTAACAAGATTAAATATCAAGACGGCTCTGAACAAACCTTTGAAAATAAAGGCAAGAAAGCCATGGAGCCCTATACCGCCTATATGATAACCGATATCTTAAAAGATGTGATTACAAAAGGAACGGGCTTCAAAGCGCAAATACCTAACCTGTTCCAAGCTGGTAAAACGGGGACCTCTAATTATACAACCGATGAATTGGCCAAAATCCCTCATTATGGGACAATTTCACCGGATGTAATGTTCACTGGCTTTACGCCTCATTTCTCATTGTCCATTTGGGCAGGCTATGATGACCGAATGAAGCCAATTACTAGTCAATCTGAATATATTGCTCAAGATGTTTATCGCGAAATGATGAGCTATGCTTCAGAAAATGTTTCAAACGAAGACTGGGTTATGCCAGATGATGTACTGAGAATCGGAAATGAGCTCTATGTTAAAGGGGCAACATCAGTTCCGATGCAACCAAGTTACTCTGTTCAAAGCTCGTATTACAACAACTACTTCAGTACAACTGGTTCAAGCAGTGGCCTAGGCTCAGAGACAAGTGTATCGGAATCATCGACTGTTGCTCCACCTGTCAGCAGTGAGGCTCCTTCATCGACTCCGACGCCATCGTCATCTGTTGAACCGCAGCCTTCTCAACCATCGTCAAGCGCCAGTCAACCAGACCCTGCGCCGACACCTGCACAGCAAAATATTCAATCTGCTGTAAATAATAATTAGAAAAAGCCGCTCGAAAATTATTTTCGAGCGGCTTTTAAACGATCTTTGCCATCTTGGCACATGTCTAACAATGGGCATATTTCACATTTAGGAGAACGCGCCGTACAGTGATAGCGACCAAAGAAAATTAAGGTGTGATGACTTTTGACCCACAACTCCTTGGGGATTTTACGCATCAAAGTGGCTTCGACCTCAGTTACAGAAGCATTCAATTTACAGATTCGCAAACGTTTAGTAACTCGCTCGACATGAGTATCGACGGCAATTGCCGGCTCTCCGAAGGCATCTCCTAGCACGACATTGGCGGTCTTGCGTCCAACGCCTGGCAGTTTGATTAGCTCCTCGCGGGAGTCTGGAACGATCCCGCCGTAATCGTCTAACAGCATTTGTGCACAAGCCTTGATATTTTTTGCTTTATTGCGATAGAGTCCAATCGTTTTGATCTTGGCGATGATATCATCCATAGGTGCCTGAGCCAATTCTTCTGGAGTCGGATAAGCTGAAAAAAGTGCAGGGGTAGCTTTATTCACTGAAACATCTGTAGCTTGGGCACTCAAAATCACTGCAATCAATAGCTGAAAAGGCGATTCTGAATGCAGCTCTCCCACCGCGTCTGGAAACATTTGGTACATTCGTGACATAGCTTCCATCGTTTTTTCTTTACTAAGCATCTGGATCTTTCCTCTCTAACCAATTATATAAAGAGACCTTCGGAAGTTCTTCAGAGTGATTTTGTTCATCTTTTTGCAATAGAATCTGCTTCCTGCGGCGTTGCTCCTCTTCTACCTGAGCCTTTGAACGGATGTTTTTCTTTTCCCAGCTTTGCAAGACAGTCTCGATATATTTAAAATTGTACGCTTGATTCAGCACAGCTTCTTGTAGCGCCAGTTCAATCAAAGCCGGTGAATATTGGTCATCGTTCAACCAGTAGCCAATTTTCTGATACTCGATTGGTGATAAGGGACGCCCAAACTCCTGCTCAAAAGATCGCAGCATCTTCTTTTGTGCCGCTAAATCATTCTTTTCTTCTGCTTCAAAGCGTTCTTGTTCCTTCAATATGTTCAATTTTTCGAAAGCGGGAAGCAAATTATAGCGGTCACTTTGTCTTCCGTTTTCGTCCGGAGTTGTTTCAAGAGTGACAAACTCTTTTTCAACTAAGGCATTCAGCACACTGTATATGTTTTCTGTTGTGCTCCCCATATTTTTAGCGATAGCTGCCAAATCAGGGAAGTCCTCTCCCCCTTGATGCGCTGCATAAAGCTGCAACCACAGCATAAATTCATTTGTATTCAAGCCAAGCTTTGTATAGTTTTGTAATAACAGATTTGAGATTGTAGTCTCTCCGCCAGTTAGATATTCTTTTAGTGAAATCATTTTGAATCCTCCGTTCCCATTTAGTTTACACTAAAAAAACAGGAAGTCCAATCCTGGAAAATGTTTAAAACAACACAAAAAAAGGAGGGGAGCCCCTCCTTCTTTCTTTATTCAGCTTCTGCCAAGGCAGCTTGAGCTAAAATATTCAGATAGTTCCATGGACGGTCAAAGTGTGGCTGGAAGAAGAAGTCCTGTAAGGCTAAATCCTCTAACGTCATCCCGTTTTGGATTGCTACTGATAATGTATTCGCAGATTGAGTAATATCGTATTTTGAAAGGAACTGTGCACCTAGAATCTTATTCGTTCCCTTTTCCGAAACGATCTCCATCAATACATTTTCTGTTGTCGGCATAAATTCTGGCCGGTAATTGTCTTCAATCACTGTTACATTTACGTCGATACCATTTAGTGCCGCGCTTTCTTTAGTAAGCCCTGTAGAACCGATTGTCCAACCAAATAAGTATAGCCCTGAGGTTCCTTGTGTTCCACGGTATTTCATTTTTTGTTCAACTAAGTTTTGACCAACCAGCATCCCTTGGCGTACGGCATTTGTTGCTAATGGGATGTATTGATCCTGACCTGTTGGGTTGTAATGAACAACTGTGGAATCACCAGCAGAGAAGATATCTGGATTGCTTGATTGCATATATTCGTTCACTTTGATCGCTCCGCTTGGAAGCATATCTACTTTCCCCTTCAACAAATCTGTATTAGGACGGAAACCAACACATAGGATCACCATGTCCGCATCAAACTCTTGGCTGGCTGTTACCACTTTCGTTACAGTACCAGAATCATCCGCCACAAATTCATTCACATTTTCGCCTAAAGCTAATGTTACGCCCCGATCAACTAATTCTTTCTCTAAAAGATTCGTGAAAGGCTCATCTAGGTATTTATTCAAAATTCTTGATAGGCCATCGATCAAAGTCACTTGCTTGCCAGATTCAGCAAACGCTTCAACTAATTCGATCCCAATATATCCGCCACCAACAACAACGACTTTTTTTGCATCTTTGGCTTGTTCAATGATGACATTTGCTTGGTTATAGTTTTTACATAATAAAACATTTTTTGATTCGATTCCCTTAATTGGCGGAATGATTGGCCAAGAACCGGTAGTTACCACTAATTTATCATAATCGACAATTTTTTCTTCATTGGTTTTAAGGTCTTTTGCTGTTACTTTCTTCGCTTCTGTATCAATGTTTGTTACATCGTGTTCCATGTTCACTTTTGCACCTAGAGAAGTAAGTTCCTCAGGATTAGAATAGAATAAACCTGCTGGATCCTTAACAACGCCCCCTACATATAAAGCGATTCCACAAGATAAGAAAGAAATGTTGTCATTTCGCTCAAAGACTGTCACCTCAGCATCTGGGTGGTTTGCTAAAATATTTTTAACGGCTGCGGTACCGGCATGCGTACATCCTACTACTACTACTTTCATTGTCGTCCCTCTTTCGTTTAATCGTTTTTTTGTTTGCAATCTTTTGCACAAGGATAGTATAACAGAATTTAAATTCTGTCTAAATAAATTTGCTCACGAATAAACATTTTTATTTTTTACAAAGAAAATATGTAAGCACAGTTAAAAAGAAGTGTCACAGTAAAATATTATGTAAACTAATGATAGCAAGTCGTAACTATTAATCTCTGTTTCAAATACCTAATATAGGACAAAAAAAGTTGAGAAGACATCTCTCCTCAACTTTACCTATTACAATTATAACTCGTTAAATGTATTTACAACATTGCTTACTGTGAAACCAAATTGTTCTAAAACGTAATCTCCAGGGGCTGAAGCGCCAAAATGATCAATGCCAATCATTTTACCTTCTGATCCGATATAACGTTCCCAACCAAATGGAGATGCGGCTTCGATCGCTATACGTTTTGTTACGGATTTTGGTAAAACAGATTCTTTGTATGCTTCATCCTGTGCTTCAAATAAATCAAAGCTTGGAAGAGAAACAACAGAAACGTCTTTTCCTTGTGCTTTTAATTCTTTTTGTGCTTGAACCGCTAGATTCACTTCAGAACCCGTTGCGATTAAGATGCCATCTGGTGTATCTGATTCTGCTTTAGAGATCACGTACCCGCCTTTAGCTACGCCTTCTTTGGCCATGTCTTTGCTGTTTGGCAGCACTGGCAAGTTTTGGCGACTTAATACTAAAATCGTCGGTTTGTTTTTCGTTTCCAACGCTTGAATCCATGCAGCAGATGTTTCATTGCCATCAGCTGGACGAATCACTTGTACATTCGGCATGCAGCGTACACTAGCTAATTGTTCAATTGGCTCATGAGTTGGTCCATCTTCTCCGACAGCCACTGAATCGTGGGTTAATACATAAACGACTGGCAATCCTTGGATCGCAGACATACGAACAGCTGGACGCAGGTAGTCAGTAAATACGAAGAATGTCCCGCCATAAACACGAGTTCCGCCATGCAGATGGATACCATTCATTGCACTTGCCATCGCGAATTCACGAACACCAAACCAGATGTTGCGGCCTTCATAAGAGCCAGGCTGGAATTCTGGTTCATCAGCGATTGTTGTATTGTTAGAACCAGACAAATCAGCTGAACCGCCCCATACATTAGGAACTGCCTTGGTGATTGCTTGGATCGCATCTTTACTTGATACACGGCTTGCTTGCGCAGTGCCTTCCTCATAAACAGGCAAAGACTCTTCCCAGTTTTCTGGTAACTCGCCAGCGAAGGCCAGCTTGAACTGTTTCGCCAATTCAGGATGCGCCTTTTCGTAGTTAGCGAACATCGCATCCCAGTCAGTTTCTGCTTTTGCCCCTTTATCATTGATTTCTTCTTTAAAACGTTTTGCTACTTCTTCTGGTACTGTAAAGTCAGGATATTCCCAACCATATACAGCTTTAGCAGCATCAATACCGTCTTGACCGATTGGTGCACCGTGAACAGCTGAAGTCCCTTCTTTAGGAGCACCGAAACCAATAACTGTTTTGATCTCGATCAATGAAGGTTTGTCCGTTTCCGCTTTTGCTTCATCAATTGCTTTAGAAATTGCTTCTAAGTCGTTGCCATCTTTGACCAAAATATGCTGCCAGCCATAAGCTTCATAGCGAGCACCAACATCTTCAGTGAAGGCTTTTGAAGTAGGTCCATCTAATGAAATGTCGTTTGAATCGTACAATACGATCAATTTTCCAAGCTTCATATGACCTGCCATAGAGCTAGCTTCCCCGGAAACACCTTCCATTAAGTCGCCATCTCCACATAGTGCATACGTATAGTGATCCATGACATTAAAGCTGTCACGGTTATAAGTCGCCGCTAAATGGGCTTCAGCCATTGCCATCCCAACAGAAGTCGAAATACCTTGACCTAAAGGACCTGAAGTTGCTTCAACACCATCTGTATGTTGGAATTCAGGGTGTCCTGGTGTTTTACTTTCCCATTGACGGAAATTTTTCAAATCATCAATCGTTACTTGATAGCCTGCAAGATGTAATAAGCTGTACAACATTGCAGAACCATGACCTGCAGATAAAATGAAACGGTCGCGGTTTGGCCAGTTTAATGAAGTAGCTGGATTAACATTTAAATGTTTGGTCCATAAAGCATAAGCCATTGGCGCCGCACCCATTGGTAACCCCGGATGACCTGAGTTTGCTTTTTGAATTGCCTCAATACTTAACGTTCTGATTGTGTTTACACCTAGTTGATCGATTTTGTCGAACAAATTACTTCCTCCTTTTTGGTCATAAATACTTTAATTACAGATTCATTGTAACCGATTTATTTTGACTTTTCAATCACTTACCAACAAAAGATTTACTTTCTGTTGTGTAATCCTTTTTTCTTTTGAATCTCTTTTAATTTCTCTGGTGTAACATCGTTGCCTTCTGGATCAACGACCTTCATCCCTTCGATGTGATGGCGCATTCCACTGCGGAAGGAAGCGATATACTCTTCCCGTAAAACCTTCTGTTCATGCGCTTCCGCATCTGTTAAGCCGACTGTCTTTTTTTTCTTAGCTAATTCGTTGATACGTGCAATTGTTTCATCATTAATCATCTTGAGCACCTCTTTTCCCTTTCTAATTATACATAAAAAAAAATAAGTTGAAAGTACAAACAAATGCGAACGCTTGTTTGATTTGTTCAGATAACTATGCTACACTAAAAAAAACGAAAGAAGGTGCGGGCATTGGCAAAAAGAACGGAAACAAAACAATTAGAAGTTCTACGTTTCATTCATGAACGCGTTGAAGATAAAGGTTACCCACCCACTGTAAGAGAAATTGGAGAAGCTGTGAGTCTTTCATCTACTTCCACAGTCCACGGACACTTATCCAGATTAGAGAAAAAAGGTTGGATACTACGCGACCCCACAAAGCCAAGAGCAATTGAATTGACCATTACAGGTTTAGAAAAAATAGGAGCTACTCCGCAAGTGATCCCTATGCTAGGTGTTGTCACAGCCGGTGAACCGATCTTAGCTGTAGAGGAAGCATCGGACTTCTTCCCTGTTCCTCCAGATTTGTCGAGTGAAGAAGGCAGCCTATTCATGTTAACGATTCGCGGCGAAAGTATGATTAACGCTGGTATCTATGATGGTGATCATGTCATCGTTAGAAAGCAATCGACAGCAACAAATGGTGAGATCGTCATTGCTATGACTGACGAGAACGAAGCTACGTGTAAGAGATTTTATCGCGAATCGAATCATATTCGTTTACAACCTGAAAATGATGAGTTGGCACCACTTATTTTCGACAATGTTTCTATTCTTGGGAAGGTCGTTGGATTGTACCGCAACCATATTTATTAATCGGAATTTACTTCCGATTATTTTTTTCTTTACAAAACGAACAAACATTCGTATAATGAATATACAAACACATGTTCGCATGATAGTAGGATGTCTGTTCCGCTTTTCCCGATAAATAATTAAAACTAGATTTACAGTCTAAAAATTAGAACAAGTTTAGCGGAATGATCTACGTGGTGAGAATAAACCTCATTTTTGACTTTAGTAAAAATGAGTTCATTAATACGAATTAGGAGTGATTATTGATGAAAGCAGTAAGAAGATTTGGTTTGATTATCGCTGTATTGTTACTAGGTTTATTGATTGGTAAGTTAGGTTCTTTAGCTACGATCGTCATTTTTTCTGGCTTGTTCCTTGTTTGGTTTATGTTGTGGGATGAACGGAAGTATGCACAGCATTATGCTGAACGTCAATATGATGAAGATGATATCGAAGAAGAACACTATTATAAAGAACCGGCCGAAGATTTTTATTATGTGACTTGTGATCAGCACTATCATAAATCTGCTTAAAAATTAATCCCCAAGCTGTTAGATTTTTTTCTAACAGCTTTTTTTGTATGTTTTGAAAACCATAGGCTATGCCTATGGTTCCGGAGAGCTTCCAGCGTGGTATTAAAAAAGCCTCCCAAAATTGATAAACTGATGATGGTTTCCCGACCGCATCACAATCAAATTTAGGAGGTATCCTTATGATGAAGGATAAAGAAAGTTTAGCACACTCAAAATGGAGATGTAAGTATCATATTGTATTTGCACCAAAATATCGTAGACAAATCATTTATGGGAAATATAGAGAAAGTATCGGAGCAATCATCCGTAAGCTTTGTGAAAGAAAAGGGGTAGAAATTCATGAAGCAAATGCTTGTAAGGACCACGTTCACCTCCTTGTCAGCATTCCACCAAAGCTAAGTGTGGCTCAATTTATGGGATATTTAAAAGGAAAAAGCAGCTTAATGATATTCGATCGACATGCGGAGTTGAAGTATCGATATGGGAATCGTAAATTTTGGTGTCGCGGATACTATGTGGATACGGTTGGTCGAAATAAGGAACAGATAGCAGAATATATTCGTAAACAACTCAAGGAAGATCATGTAGCGGACCAGTTAACATTGTTTGAAGAAGTAGATCCATTTACAGGAGAAAAAAACAAGAAGAGATAAAGAGAGATTCTTTTAGAATCAGTGAGTAGATGTGGTGCGGGAGGAAGCCTTCAGATGGCCTTTCAGGCCAAGGCCGGTAATAGAGGCTTTCAGCCGAAGAGCAAACCACCCGTTTCACGGGTGGTTTTGATTGTCTGTCCTAATCAATTCAAAGGGCAAAATAAAAAAGCTGGAATATCTCTCCAGCTTTCTCTTAGTAGTCCATTAAAGTTAAAATATCGTACCCTTGGATTTTATCACGCCCGTGCAATTCCTCTAACTCAATCAAGAAGGCACAACCTACAACAACGCCACCAAGTTTTTCAACTAATTCGATCGTTGCTTTAATCGTTCCGCCAGTAGCCAATAAATCATCAGTGATCAACACTCGTTGACCAGGTTTGATGGCATCACTGTGGATCGTCAAAGTATCCGTACCATATTCTTTTTCATATTCAACTTCAATTACTTCACGTGGCAATTTACCCGGCTTGCGAACTGGTGCAAAACCTAAGCCCAATTCAAAAGCAACGGGACAGCCCACGATAAAGCCGCGAGCTTCTGGTCCTACGACCATATCAATTTGTTTTTCTTTTGCGTAATTGACAATTTGCTTAGTCGCTTCACGGTAAGCTTCGCCATCAGCCATTAACGGTGAGATATCACGAAATACTATTCCCTCTTTCGGATAGTCTGGGATACTGGCAATATAATCTTTCAAATTCATTTCGGTTGTTCCTCCTAGCCTTTCAGCCAATTTCTAATAGTTTGAATATCATTCATTAATAAAAACTCTTCGCTATCAATCCGAGCTATGCGTTTTTGATAAATCTCGCTCTCTTCAAAAGCTCGAGTTTGAGGAGATTCGACCATTTGTAAAACACCGTCGTCTATTGTAACAAATTTTAACTCAGAAAACACGTGAATCATGAATACTAATAATTTTTCTGGAATTCTTAAATAATTCGAAACATTTTTTAGTTTGAAGCGTATATCAACTCGCGGCTGCTTTACAAAGAATTTATAAAGCGCTTTGAACTGTTCACGATCTGGTAACCCGTTGAGATAAGCCTCATCTGGACTATATAGATAAAGATAAATACGTTCAAACTGTCCCTTGTGTGAGATTTCTTTAAGCAGCTCTTTCTGATCTGGGCAATCCAACACGACTAATTGGTCATACTCAGACCAGTCAATAGTTTTATCATATAAGGTGATCGGCTGTTGCAGCTCGTTCACAAAAAACTTTTGACTATTTGGTTGAAAAGCCAGATACAGCACTTTGCCGTTTTCGATTTTTTCATACCAAGTATATTTGGCTCTGCGGTCAATCACTTGAAGTCCGTTCGAAGAAAAATCAATCAGGCGCAATTGAACTTTCTTTTGTCCGTTCCATTCATTGATCTCTAAATCTCCTACGAATTGTGTATCCGGCTGCTGGATTTTCTCACCGTCTTCACCAAAACCAAAACCAATCGCATCCAACTGGCCGTCTTCACCTTTTAACGAAAATTTGACATGCTGTTGTTCACTGCCGATTCGTTTGAAAAAGCTGATCTCTCCATCCACCAAAAAAAGAGGTGCAGGATTATCTGTTCCAAATGGAGCGAGTTTTTTCAATTCTTCAACGAATTTCAACTTAATTTCAGATAGCTTTAACGACTCATCTATCATCAGGGTCGATCCTTTAGTCAGATCAATCTGTTCTGCCTCGATATAATCATTCATCATCCTTCTCAGATTCTGAATATTCTCCGACGGCATTGTCAATCCGACAGCTGCCGCGTGCCCGCCAAAATGAGTAAACTCAGACCGCATAGTGTTCAGCATTCCGAATAGGTCTAATGCTTCGACACTTCGACCGGACCCCTTTGCTACACCATTTTCATCAATAGACAAAATAATCGTTGGATGTCCTGTTTGTTTAAGAATATTTCCAGCAACGATTCCTAAGACCCCTGGATTCCACCCCTGTGATGCAATCAAATGAACCCCATCTTCAGGATTGATCAACGCTGCTGCCTGAGCAGTGGTTTCTTGAACTATTTGCTTGCGTTCATCATTAATCTTGTTAAGTTTTTCAGCCAAGCCACGTGCAACTTCATCATCAAAAGTCGTCATCAGTTCTACAGCAGGATTCGGATCACCCAAACGTCCAATAGCGTTTAAGCGCGGCCCTAAACTAAACCCAATACTCGTTTCATCAACTTTTTGCAGGTCAACAGAACTGACCTTCAGTAATTCTAACAGACCTAAACGCTGCGTTTGCTTGATTGCTTGCAGCCCCAGCTTAACTAGATTACGGTTTTCACCAGTCATAGAAACTAAATCTGCTACAGTCCCAATGGTTACTAGATCCAACATTTCTAACGGAACTTCTTCTAGTAATGCTGTCGCCAATTTGAAGGCAACGCCGGCCCCAGCCAACTCACCAAAGGGATAATGTCCCTCAGGATGACGAGGATGAATAATACAGTAAGCATCTGGTAAAATAGGCGGCATCTCATGATGATCCGTAACGATCACATCGACACCCTGAGAATTGGCAAAATCAATTGCTTCATTCCCAGCAACTCCATTATCAACAGTAATAATTAATTGAATGCCTTCATTGATTTTCTCGGCAAATAACTCCTTGTTCGGACCATAGCCATGAATAAAACGATTCGGCAGTACATAATGAACATCTGCACCAATCATTTCTAAGGTCTCCAGCATGATCGAAGTACTAGTGATTCCATCTGCATCGTAATCACCATAAACTAGAATTGGCTGCCCTTCCATAATTGCAGCTTGAATTCGTTCTACCGCTTTATCCATATCATGCATTAAAAATGGATCATGTAAATCATCAATGTTCGCCTTCATTAATTGTGAAAACTCTTCTAACGTATGTATATTTCGATTCCAGACAAGCTCAGCAAAAGTTTCACTGTATCCCTGACTCATCAATTCTTCTTTAAATGTCGAATCAATCGGTGCAGCGTCTGCGAACTGCCAATCGAAGGTTGATTTTTTCACTCTATCACTTCCCAACCGTATCAGTATAGCAAAAATAAATCAGACAAGAAAGAGAAGAAGACCTTAGTTTTTCAACTAAAGTCCTCTTTCTAATCATAATAATCAATTGGTTGACTGTCTTTTTTATCTGCCTGCGAATTTTCCTTCGCTGCTAACGCCTGATCCTTATCTTTTAACAGGCTCTCATAATTTGCTTTTAACATAGCAATTTCATTTTCTTGTTCACGCTGAAAAGCTGCTTTTTCTTCTGCCAATTTTTGTTCATTGTTAGTTTCATAGCCTTGAATCGTTTCCTTTAACTGCTTGATCTCTTTGCGCTGTTGTAAAAGCGTTGCTCCAGAAGTTAGAAAAACGACCAATGCTCCTATCAAAGCAGACCCTATGATAACAAGAACAAGCGATAAATAGATTTTTTTGATCAAGAAATTGACTGGAACTTCTTGACTATTGGAAAGCGCAAAAATCACGATCAGCAAAACCAAAATAAATCCTAAAAAAACTTTCCATTGCTTCTTCATTTGCTTTCCTACTTCCTATTGAATAATCCGCCTGCTAAAAAATCTCCAATATGCGGGAATAACCCATAAAAATGACTCGCGCCTTCCATAATGAACGGGCGATTGATTTCGCGTGTTGCTTTCCCCATCTTATTAACAATTGTTTTGGCTAGCTTATGAGGATCTAAAACGATACCGCCTAAGTTTTCCAAATAACTGCCGCTTGGATCGGCCTTATCGAAAAATTCAGTGGCGATCGGTCCTGGATTAATTGTAGTCACATAGACATTAGCAGGACGCAACTCTAGCCGCAGAGCGTTTGAAAAACCTAGTACTGCAAATTTTGTGGCAGAATAAACGGTTGATTTTGGCGTTGCCATTTTACCAGCCATGGATGCTACATTAAATATATGTCCTTTTTTATTGTTGACCATCGAGATCGCGATTTTCTGCGTGAAGTACATCATACCTAAAACGTTGACGTTGAACATATTTTTGGCAGCTTCCAAATCAAAATCGACAAAATTATCAAACAATCCAAAACCAGCATTATTTACTAACACATCCACTGTACCAACTTCGTTTTCGATTCGTTCTATTACTGATTCTACATTATCAGGATCCGCAATATCTAATTGGAAAGCAAACGCTTCTTTGCCGCTTAGTTCGCTGCAACGCTCCTTTACTTGCCCAATCAAATTAATTCGGCGAGCACAAGTTACAACGATTGCTCCTCGTTTCGCAGCCTCATAGCAGATTTGTTCGCCTAAGCCGGCGGATCCGCCCGTCACGACAACGATTTTATCTGTTAAATCCATTGTGTTCCCTTCTTTCTGTAAAGGTTATTTGATTCATTTATGAAAATGGAATATCGATAATATCCAAATCTTTCGCAATTTGAGTATTCGGAAAAATTTCCTTCGCTTCCTCTTCTAATTCTTTTGCTTCTTTCGCAAGATACCTAGCAGAAATATGTGTCAATATTAGTTTTTCTGCTTGAGCCTCTTTCGCAATCATTGCAGCCTGCTGTGTCGTGGAATGGAAGTAGGCCCGTGCGAGTTTTGCTTCATTTTTATTAAAAGTACTTTCATGGACAATCACATCACTATTTCTAGCAAATTGACTGGACCTGTCAGTGAAGCGAGTATCGCCAAAAATCGTCACAATTCGTCCTTTTTTAGCTTCACCAACAAAATCTTTCCCGTCAACCACTTGTCCATCGGCCAATGTGACGGTTTGGCCTTGCTTTAATTTTCCATAAATCGGCCCCGCTGGTATACCTAATTCAGCCAGTTTTTCAACTTGCAGCATCCCCTCATGATTTGCTTCCGTTACTCGAAATCCATAGCTTTCAATACCATGATCTAACAGCATGCACTCAACAGTAAATTGCTTATCTTCAAAGACGATCCCTTCGTTAAGCTCAACAAATTGCAGCGGATAGGCGAGGTGCGTCTTTGTTACTTGCAGCGAAGTCCGAACATAATTTTCCAAACCTATTGGTCCGTAAATAGTAATCGGTTCCTCTCCACCTTGAAAAGACCGACTGCTTAACAGTCCAGGCAGACCGAAAATATGATCTCCATGCAAATGTGAGATAAAAATCTTTTCTATTTTACGTGGTTTTATATTTGTTCGTAAAATTTGCATCTGAGTGCCTTCGCCACAGTCAAACAGCCAAATCGCATTGCGTTCATCTAGTAGCTTCAACGCAAGACCGCTGACGTTTCGATGCTTTGCCGGCACGCCAGCACCTGTTCCTAAAAATTCTAATTCCATAATTCTCCTGACTTTCTATCAAATTACTATCATTCTAGAAGAAAGTCCTGCTTTACGCAATCCAAACAATGTAAAATTTCTCCTGTTACTTCTCTGAATCGCTCTTCTGTTCAGCTTCTTCTTTTGAATGTTTAGCGATTTCTTGTGTCTTCTTCACGTCAGCTTCAACATCTGCATAGTCCAAACGAGTGATTTCTCCACCCAGTTCCATCATGATTAATTGATTTAGCGGACGATTGTCATCTTCTTCGGCAATCAACAGTAATGCAGTATCTCCTTCGCCGATTTTATCAACTAAAAATTCAAAAACACCAGTCGCATCGCGAACTTCTTTCGCATCTTGTGTCGCTCCAATCATTCCACCGGTGAACCAACCCAATAAAATACCGATTGGGCCTCCAAGAATACCGACCATCATACCTATCAGACCGCCTGTAGAGCTTTTATTGCTGCCAGTAAAGTCTAAAAAATCCTCAATTTCAAATTTGTGCTCTCCATCATCAGAATGATGAACAACTGCCATCTGTTCGCCTTTAAATGCTTTATTCATATGAAGACGTTTAGCTTTAGAAAAGGCCTCATACGCTTTGGATTCTACGTCAAAATTCATGATTATCACTCGTTTTTCCATTTAAAATCGCTCCTTTATGCTTATAATGCTAGTTTAGCAATAAATAGAGGTTTTGGAAAATAGAACGAGTTTTTTCGCAAAAACAGACTGTAGTCAAAACCCACTTAGGTTTTGATTACAGTCTGTCTGAGACTTAATTTCCAGTTTTTATCTCTTCCATAATACGATCATCAACAATATAATGATCAAAGAAAACTTTTGATAATTGATAACCTTCGCCCCAATTCGTGCGAATAACGTCGTATTCAACGCCATCGATTTTCAACTTGTTGCGCAGGTGTTTAATAATAGTAGATAACCGAGTCATATGGCTTGCAGAATCACTATCACCCCAAATTTTTACAGCTAAATCACTCCGACTGATCGGTGCGTCTTTAGTTGAAATTAGCGTACTCAACATTTCGCGTTCTGAACGAGTTAGATTCCAAAGTGGGATAGGTCGTTTTTCATATTGATTTTCCTCTTGCTGAGCTCTCATACCAAAACCAATTGAATAAACGGATTCTTTCAACGTCTTCTCAGCAAGCTTCTCTCTTAACCCGCTAAGTGTTTCATCTTCAAGCAGCCATTCATCAACACCTCTTGACTCCCAATCAGCTTTTTCATCTTTTTGAGGTATCCGATCTGTTTCTCTAATGATTGTAAACTTCCCGCCAACCTCATTAAGAATAATCGCTAATTCTTGATCAGAGATCGTTTCGCTAACGATCAAGACATCAAAAAAGTTTAGAACATCTAATGGCACTCGTTTCGCTTGAAGCATCGTTAGTAATTTTGCCGAGCTTAACACTTCAATGTTTAAGCGCTGCAGCTTCTCAACTAAAGGTCTCTCAACTAAGATATTGTGTGTTAAAATTAATACTTGCATCACATTATTCCCCTTTTTTATTATTAAAAATAAGTTTCCGACAAATTGCGTAAGGAAAGTTTTATTAATTAACAATATAATTATTACTTCTTACAAGGTAAGTTTACACCGCCATTCTCTCCAACGCTACCAAAAAGTTTATAATTCATTAATCACAATTAGAATTATTGATAAAATTTTTGGGTTAAAAAAACTTTTCTTAGATAAAATAATTCAATTGTCATTTTTAAACAACACTTTCCTCAATCATTCATAAAAATTTAGAACATATAACAGCCGTATTTTTTTGCGATCCGTCTTATTAACAAAATCCATTCTTTTCTTCCGATATAATCGTTTCTAACACTGTATAAACAGCTTTTGTTTTCTATGTGATTAATTATAGCATTAGATATTTTAATAATTTTTCTCTTATGCAAAAAAAGAATATTGAATTTAAGATACTATTCTAGGCTAAATTAAAAGCGACTATAAATAACGACAAAAATAACACCATTAATTTCTTGTTAAATCGCAATTCTGTTTTTTTAAATAATCAAAATTCTTCAATCAAAAATTTCTCTTTAAAATAAATTAATAATCGACACTATCTTTTGTAGCTATTTCTGAAAAATCCTCAAATTGTTGACCTGTAAAAGTACTTTCAATACACAAAAAAGCACTGCAAAATGATTTGCTGTGCTTTAAAAAATGAATAATACTTATTCTACATACTTAATCAACAAATTCGAACTCAAACTTATCAATGCGAACAAGGTCTCCATCCTTGGCTCCTCTAGCTCGCAAAGCTTCATCTACACCCATTGATCGAAGTTGACGTGCAAAATGCATGACTGTTTCATCGTGATCGAAATTAGTCATTTTAAAGAGTTTTTCTAGTTTTTCACCGCTGAGAACCCAAGTAGCATCAGGTTCACGAGTAATTGTAAACTCTGGTTCATCTGATTGGAATCCGTAATTAACGGTATCTTCTTCCACCTCTTCATCGTACAACAGGAACTCTGGTGTGACTTCAAGTAAGTCAGCCGTTGCATTCAATAAATTATCCAATCCTTGTTTTGTGACCGCTGAGATCGCAAAAACCGGAATATCATCAGCAAACTCGTCTTCCTTATCTTTTCTTAATTGTTCCTTGAATTTTTTCAGGTTCTCTTCTGCGTTTGGCATATCCATTTTATTGGCAACGATGATCTGAGGACGTTCCAATAAACGCAAGTTGTGGGAACCTAATTCGTTGTTAATGGCTTGATAATCTTCATAAGGCTCTCTGCCTTCCATTCCGCTCATATCGATTACGTGCAAAATGACCCGCGTACGTTCAATGTGACGTAAAAATTGCGTACCTAAACCAACGCCTTGCGACGCGCCTTCAATCAAACCAGGCAAGTCAGCTGCCGCAAAACTGCGACCATCACTAGTTGTAACCATACCTAAATTAGGAACTAACGTGGTGAAGTGATAGGCACCGATTTTAGGACAAGCGGATGAAATTACTGAAAGAATGGTTGACTTTCCGACAGATGGAAAACCGACTAAACCGACATCGGCTAAAACTTTCAGTTCTAACTCAATATTCCGTTCTTGTCCCGGCTCACCATTTTCAGCTAACTCAGGAGCAGGATTTCTCGGAGAAGCAAAGCGTGTGTTTCCGCGACCGCCGCGACCGCCGTGAGCGACGATTAATTCTTGACCGTTCTCAATTAAATCCCCGATTAATGCTCCAGAATCGGCATCACGTACTGTCGTACCCGGCGGAACGCTCACGTAAGTATCTTCTGCTCCACGACCGTGCATTCCTTTACTCATTCCGTTTTCTCCTGGTGTAGCTCTAAAATGACGATTGTAACGAAAATCCATCAACGTACGCAATCCTTCATCAACTACTAAAATGACATCGCCTCCGCGACCGCCATCTCCTCCAGCTGGACCACCGTCTGGTACGTACTTTTCCCGACGAAAGGCTACCATCCCATCGCCGCCTTTACCAGCTTTGACATCGATCGTTACTTGATCTAAAAACATGGACATGTTGGTGTCCTCCTTATCTCTTTATATATTGACTACTGAATTTCCACACTAAACAAAGTCTTGTATATTGTAGCTAGATTAAGCGAAAAAGTCCATTCTTATTGGTAGAAGCTTAAAAATTTTGTTGGATTTGCTTAGATATTTTCTCTCAGGTAATATCTTTTGACAAAAAAATTGATGCGTTGCACAATAAAAAATGTAAGGCGTCAAGCTTTGCTTGATATAAAAAAGGAGGAACTTTTGGTTATGACAGTAAAAGTAGGTATTAATGGATTTGGACGTATCGGTCGTTTAGCATTCCGTCGTATCAAAGAAGTATCTGATGATATTGAAGTAGTTGCAATTAACGATCTAACAAGTCCTACAATGTTGGCACAATTATTACAATTTGATTCAACACATGGCACATACCCTGGAACAGTTACTGCTACAGAAGATTCAATCGTTGTTGACGGCGAAAAAACTCGTGTATATGCAGAACCAGATGCTAGCAAAATTCCTTGGGTAAAAGAAAACGGTGTTGACATCGTACTTGAATGTACTGGTTTCTATACATCTGAAGAAAAAGCACAAGCTCATTTAGACGCTGGTGTAAAACGCGTCGTTATCTCAGCTCCTGCTGGTCAAATGAAAACTATTGTTTACAACGTAAATGATGACACTTTAGATTCAAACGACAAGATCATCTCAGCTGGCTCTTGTACGACAAACTGCTTAGCTCCAATGGCCTACTTCTTAAATGAAGAATTCGGCATTGAAGTTGGTACAATGACAACTGTTCATGCTTATACTTCAACACAAATGTTGTTAGATGGACCAGTTAAAGGCGGTAACTTACGTGCTGCACGTTCAGCTGCTGACAATACTATTCCACATTCAACCGGAGCTGCTAAAGCAATTGGCTTAGTTATTCCAGAATTAAACGGAAAATTACAAGGACATGCACAACGTGTTCCCGTAGTTGACGGTTCATTGACTGAATTGGTTTCAGTACTTAAAACTAAAGTAACTGCTGACCAAGTAAACGAAGCAATCAAAAAACATACCGTTGATAACCCATCATTTGGTTATGACGATCGCGAAATCGTTTCTGGCGATGTAATTGGTACAACTCAAGGTTCAATCTTCGACCCAACTCAAACAGAAGTAACTTCAGCTGGGGACTACCAATTAGTTAAAACAGTCGCTTGGTATGATAACGAATACGGTTTTACTTGCCAAATGATTCGTTTACTAGAAAAGTTTGCTAACTTATAAGAGCTAGAATGCGTTTTAAAGGAGGTCACTTTGATCTCCTTTTTTTATTGCACTCATTTAATAAAATTTTTGAAGCAAAAGTCACCGTTTTTTCATAGGAAGTCCATTAAAAGTTTGTTATCATAAGAATGATAATAACTTTAAAAGGAGAATGTTATGCAATTCAAAAAAATGATGATCGGCGCAAGCTTAGTGTTGTCGATCGGTTTATTCGCGGCCTGCGGCAACGATGGCGGAACAAAGGAAACAAAAGAAAGTGCTACGAAATCAACTGAATCTAGTGTGGATTTAAATAAATTGACTCTGCCTCAGCTTAATGACAAAGTTACAGACGACGAATATTTAGTTGAACTTGTAACAACTGAAGGAAATGTTAAAATCAAGCTTTTCCCAGAACAAGCACCTAAAGCAGTAGAGAATTTTGTAAAACATGCTAAGGATGGCTACTACAAAGATACTCCCTTCCATCGTGTGATCAAAGATTTTATGATTCAAGGCGGAGATCCTAAAGGTGATGGCACTGGTGGTGAGAGCATTTGGAAAAAAGGTTTTAAAACTGAAGACTCGAAACAGCTTTATAATATTCGCGGTGCCCTTTCCATGGCTCGATCAGAATCTCGCAGCAGCAATGGCAGCCAATTCTTCATCGTAACAAACAAAGAAGATGTTAGTGATGGTTTGGCGATTCAATATTATCCAGAAAAAATTATCGAACAATATAAAAAAGGCGGCGCCCCTCAACTTGATGGAGAGTATACCGTCTTTGGACAAGTCACTGAAGGCATGGATGTAGTCGACAAAATTGCTGGTGGTGAGGTCAAAGACAGTGGTTCAGGTGAGAAATCAACACCCGTTGAACCCGTGAAAGTCAATGAAGTAAAAGTTCTGCAAGAACCGAAAAAATAGTAAAAGAAAAGAACCAAAATCCTGTGTGAACGGGATTTTGGTTCTTTGTTTGCATAGAATTATTTTTTTTGTTCCTTATCCCCTACGATGAAAGTGAACTCACATTCTGTAACGACCTTCTCTTCTACGGTAGCCCATGCTTTCGCCGTTCCAACTGGACCTTTAACTTTCTGGATATCAAAGTTCAAAAACAGTGTGTCTCCAGGTCGCACAAACTCTAAGAAATTAGCTTTATTGATACCGCCGATATAAGCAGTCTTTCCTTCAAACGCAGCTGATTTCAAAATCAATAATGATCCAGCTTGAGCTAGTGCCTCAACGATTAATGTTCCTGGCATAATTGGTTCCCCAGGAAAATAACCTTGGAAAAAGTCCTCATTCATTGTTAAATTTTTAACTGCGGTAATATGCTTTTCATCCTCGAATTCTGTGACTGCATCTAAATAATAAATGGGAAAGCGATTTGGGATCGCAGCCATTATTTCTTCGACATTCATAATTTTTTCCATTTTGCACCTCTATGAATATTTTATTTGATTATCAAACTATCATATTCTAACGGTTTAATCAAGTTGTATTGGAACAATCAAAAAAATAGTTTGACAATCAAAGCTTTTTCCAACATAATGAGAGCATATTATTTTTTATATTATTTAGGAGTGTGTCATTTAATGTCTATTTTATCTGGAAAGAAAATAATCGTAACTGGCGTAGCCAATAAAAAAAGTATCGCTTGGGGATGTGCCAAAGCAATCGCCGATCAAGGCGCCGAAATCATTTACACCTATCAAAATGACCGAATGAAAAAAAATCTAGTAAAATTAGTTGGTGAGGATGCCAACATGTTTGAGCTTGATGTTGCTAGTGATGAAAAAATCGCAGCGGCATTTGAGTCGATTAGAGAAGCCTTTGGTTCAATTGATGGATTGGTCCATTCTATCGCTTTTGCCAACAAAGAAGAATTGTCTGGCAATGTAACTGAGATCACTCGTGATGGGTTCCAATTGGCGCAAGACATCAGTGCCTACTCTTTGCTAGCAGTTTCAAAATATGCTGCTCCATTGATGACTGATGGCGGCAGCATCGTAACAATGACGTATATGGGCTCTGAGCGTTCGATCCCTAACTACAACATGATGGGAATTGCCAAGGCCGCTCTAGAGGCAGAGGTTCGTTACTTAGCAACTGAGTTGGCTCCAAAAAACATTCGAGTTAACGCGATTTCGGCTGGAGCTATTAAAACGTTAGCGGTAACTGGCGTGAAGGACTATCAATCATTATTGAGTCTTTCGGAGGAGCGTACACCAGATAAAGTTGCTGTAACGATTGAAGAGGTGGGAAATTCTTGCGCCTTCTTACTTAGTCCATTAGCGACAGGAATCATCGGGGACATTATTTATGTCGATAAAGGCGTTCACTTAAGTTAATTATTTTAAAACACGTCATCTTGGCGTGTTTTTTTGTATTGAACTAGTTAACATTTTTCTGGGTAATGATTACTAGCTGCAAATAAAAAGGCCGCTTTCAATAAGCAGCCTTTTTACAAATTCAAAATATTTCTAATATCCCCATCAGCATCGCAAAAAAGAAACGCCTTACTGGTGACTTAATCGTACTTTTCATGTAATGGATATGTGCAAGACAGTACCAAAGAATCAAAAACAGTAAGACTAACACACCTAAAACAACCCAAATTATATCCATCTTTTCCCCTTAATCTCTTCAAAGAGCAACTACACCTCGAAAATCCAACCTTCTGGTGCATCAACATCACCAAATTGAATTCCGACAAGCTCGTCGTATAATTTTCTTGTCATTGGCCCTGTTTCCGTTTCACTATAGAAGACATGGAAATCATCCCCATTTTGGATCCCAGCAATTGGCGAGATAATTGCAGCAGTCCCGCAGGCACCAGCTTCTGCAAATTTATCCAATTCATCCAGATGAACATCGCCTTCTACGGCATCCATACCAAATCGCTCTTTTGCTAAGTGCAGCAATGAATACTTCGTAATACTTGGTAAAATTGAAGGTGATTTAGGAGTAATAAATTGATTCTCATGAGTAATTCCAAAAAAGTTCGCAGAGCCCACTTCTTCAATCTTTGTATGAGTTGCTGGATCTAAATAAATGCAATCAGAAAAATCACGATCATGAGCGATTTTTCCTGGTAATAAACTCGCAGCATAATTTCCACCCACTTTAGCAGCGCCAGTTCCAAACGGGGCTGCTCGATCATACTCCGACACAATAAAATTACTCGGTGTCAATCCGCCTTTGAAGTAAGGACCGACTGGCATACAAAAAACGCCGAATAAGTATTCCGGTGCTGGTACAATTCCGATATTCGGCCCTACTCCAATCAAATAAGGACGGAGATACAAAGTCGCTCCCGTTCCGTAGGGAGGAACATACTCTTCGTTAGCACGCACTACTTGCTTAACAGCATCAATAAATTTATCTTCTGGAACAGCGGGCATCTGTAAACGTTCGGCACTTCTATTCAAGCGTTTCGAATTTTCATCTGGTCGAAACAAATTGATTTTTCCGTCCTTGCGTCGATAAGCCTTTAGTCCTTCAAAACATTCTTGTCCATAGTGGAGACATGTTGAGCCTTCATTGATGGTGATCGTATTATCCTCTGTCAATACGCCTTCATCCCACTGTCCATTTTTCCAATGAGAAATATAGCGGAAAGGTGTTTTAATATAGTCAAACCCTAACTCTTCCCATTTTATATTCACCATTCTATCATCTCCTTCTTATTTAAATGTTAGTCTATCATTTTCTCACACCATTGTCATGATTTTTTTTGATTATAAGAAAATTATGATTGGACAGGTAAGCGGTCGACAGAAATGCGAAAGATTGTTACACTATTTTTATTAATTTATCGAGGTGGCTTATGTTTTTATTTACGACGCAAACAGTGGACTCCAGTAGCACAAATGTCGTTGACCAAGCAACGGAACAATTATCCGCTTGGCAAAAATACTGGCAGGCAATCAATTGGGATCGGGTATTTTCCATTTTGATCCAAAAAGGTTTAACGATTTTAGCCGTATTACTGCTGTTTTATTTAATCAGAAAAATCGGTAGTTTCTTGATTAATCAATCATTTGAACGACAAAAGAAAAAAATGACTGATAATGCTACTAGAATTGAAACAATTCATGCCTTATCAATCAATATTTTTTCCTATACGCTCTTTTTCTTTTTCCTTTATTCCATTTTAGATACACTCGGTATACCTGTCGGTTCTCTTTTAGCCGGTGCTGGAATTGCCGGAATCGCCATTGGTTTAGGCGCGCAGGGTTTTACAAATGACATTATCACTGGTTTTTTCATTATTATGGAGCAGCAGATTGACGTCGGCGACTACATTCGACTAACGGATCTGAGTGTGGAAGGAACTGTCACTTCTGTTGGCATTCGGATGCTGCAAATGAAATCAACGGATGGAACTGTTCACTTTATTCCTAATCGAAACATCACAACAATCAGTAATCTTTCTCGTGCTCATATGCAAGTCAAGGTAGATATTCGTATCCAACCAGACGAAGGCTATGATAAGATTAGTCGGCTAATTGATGAAGCAAATCAAAAGCTTGCAGAAGAATTTAATGACGAAATATTTGATGGACCGACGCTTTTTGGAATGGTTGATCTAGGCAATAGCAACTATGCTATTCGAACAATTCTATACGTCACAAACGGCAAACAATACAAGCTGCAGGAAGAATTTTTATCTGCCTATGTAAAAATCTTAACTAAAAACGGCTTTACGATTCCGAATAATCCAATTTCTATTGGGAAATAAAAAGCGATCCATGAATATGGTGGGCACCCCGTCAATAGGACAATGAAATATTTAAAGAGTTTATGAGCTGCTTTTCGGTTAGCGAAAGGCAGCTTTTTTCTATTTGAAGAAGCGTCTAAACAATCATTAAGCTGCTTCGTAGTATTGGTTGTGGTATTCCATCGGTGTTAAGATGTGCAGTTTTCGTTGATAGCGACCATTGTTATAGTAGTCGATATAAGAATCGATCATTGTCATCAATTCGTCGCGACTGATAAATTTTCTGCCGTAATACTGTTCGCGTTTGAGAATCCCCCAAAAGCCTTCCATTGGTCCGTTATCAATACATTTTCCTACTCGAGACATGCTTTGCGTCATTTCTGCTTTAACGATTTTCTTGTAAAAATTCACATGGGTATATTGAAAGCCGCGATCACTATGAAAGAGCGGATGAGCGTCTGGTTCAAGGGCAACTGCTTGATCGAAGGTATCAAAAACAAGGTTCAAGTCATTCGTATCCCGAATCACGTAAGAGACGATACGACGATCATACAAATCTAAAATGGCGCTTAGATAAAGTTTCTTCACTTCAGGTCCCACATAATATTTGAACTCCGTGACATCGGTCAGCCATTTTTGATTCGGCGCTTCAGCAGTAAACTTCCGATCTAGGATATTCTCGGCAACATGATAGGGTTGGTTCGCACGTTTCGTGATACTGTTGGCTGAATGTTTAATCGTTGACTGAATGCCTTCGTGTCGGCAGATCCGCAAGACGCGTTTGTCATTTACATGGATATCATGTTCTCGATTCAGTGTATTATTTATACTGCGATAGCCTTTTTCTGGATGGTCGTCATGAATCGTTCGGATTACTTTGGCTAATTCCATATTTTCCACTGTTCGTTCGCTATACGGATGTTTGATCCAACGAAGATAAGCAGAACGGGTAACCTGTAAAAGTTTACACATTGGGAGAATGGCATAGCCTTTTTCCTCGTGAAGCTCTTTGATTGCTTCGTAAGACACGATTTTTCGGACTTGTCCTAGTGATCCCTCCTTTCTAATTCCCTGACTTTTTTTAATAAATCAATCTCCATCTGTTGGTCCTTTACTTGTTCTTCCAGTTGGGCGATTTTGATCTGCGCTTCTTCTTCAGGCGTTCGGCTAACTTGCTTGGCTTTGCGTCGCCCTCGCCGATCTTCTAAACCAGCTTTGCCTTTTTCTTCATATCGTTTGACCCATTGGTATAAATTGGCATAGTTCACTTGGTACTTAACAGCTGTCCCGCTATAATCATACTCATTGGCAATACAATAGAGGACCATTTCGATTCGTTCATCTAGACTGAATTTTTTTGTTTGTCTCACTTTACTTCCACCACTTTCTGATTTGAAGTCTCCATGAGTATTATATATCCTAATCCAGTCTCGAAGTTGCCTTTCACTTCTTAAACCATATTTTTGAGCAACTTGATCAAGGCCTCTGTTACCATCTAAGTAATCCCGAACAGCTGTCAATTTTAGATCTTTAGAATAATGCTTATTTTTCTTGGTAGCGAGCAATCCAGTTGGTCCTTCATTTTCATAGAGAATACACCACCTGCGAATCGTTCTAATGCTTACTTGAGCTTTCTGAGCAGCTTGGCTTCTACTAATCTCTCCATTTAAACACTGTTCAACAATAGCCACTCGTTCTACTGGAGTCCCTGACATCTTTCTTTTTCCCATACTAAAAACCCCTAACTAAGATTTAATTGTTTCTTTGTCCTAGTTAGGGGTAGCATATCAATAATTCTCATGGATCGTTTTTTATTAAGAAAATGTATCGCTATATTTTTCACGATACCCATAGTAACCCAATCGATACAAATCAACTTCTTTTTTTGCCTGAATTAAACTATCACCGATTAATTGCAAAGCAAATTCAGTAAATTCTAATGCAGCTGTGCCATTGGCAGTGACGAGGTTTCGATCACTAACAGCCTGTCTTTCATAAAAATTTTCTGGAGTTCGATAGTTTGGAAAAGCTTGCAAAACGGCACGAGCATTTCCAGTATGCTTATACTCTTCTAAAAAACCGTGTTTAGCCAAATAATCCACCGCCCCGCAAATTGCAGCAACAGGCATTTCGTGCAATAGTTGTTTTTCAATTATACGATAAAGTTCTTGGCTATGAATATTCCAAGAATTGCCGCCAATCAAAACCAGCAAATCGATTCTCTGATTGATTTCGGAAAATTTCAAATCAACCACTGTCTGCAATCCGCCGATTGATTCTACCTGCGGTAAATTTGAAGCAGTTTTTATTTGCCAATCGTTTCTCTGATTTAGCAGACTCAACAGGTAAGCACCTTCCCAGTCAGCATATTGATCCAGTAAAACAAATAATGCAGTTTTCATACTATCTCTCCCCTCCGTTTTATTGATTACCCTCAGTTTAACAAAAATGAAAAGGGAAAGCTCATAGATTCCGTTAGTTTATCGTTTTTTTACCAACTCGCTTTTTTAACACCTGGTATTTGACCTTGGTGGGCCAGTTCACGGAATTTTATTCGCGACATACCAAATTTTCTCATATATCCTCTTGGTCTGCCATCAATCAAATCGCGGTGCTTTAAACGGTTAGGATTTGAGTCTCGTGGTAATTTTGCCAGTCCTTCATAATCTCCGGCCGCTTTTAATGCGAAGCGTTGTTCTGCATATTGTTCGATCAAAGCCTGCTGCTTGTACATCTTTACAACTTTAGATTTTTTCGCCATTTATTTACTCTCCTATATTTTAATTAATCGAGCTTAACCGTAATGGTTCCTATTTAAACACTATGAAAAAATAGCATGTCTGCCTTATAAAGTCAATTTATCTGTATTTTAGTTTTACTTTTATATCTGATTCAGAGCCTTTTGACCTTTCGCTCAAAAAAGCAGGCCTAGCTTTGATTGAATTGAGCGGACAAAATGATACGAAAACTAACTAAAAAAGCGAATCCTCACATACTATCGGAATTGATAGAAATATGAGGAGTCACTTTTATATTTGCTGTATATTTTTTTAAAAGACTTTTGCTTCAACCATTTTTCGTCATTTTATAAGTTTGCATGGAGCATTACTTTGGCTTCTGGCTTTTTTCGCTCAAATGCGTGAAAAGTATAGTTTACCGCTTTTAAAATCTCTCTGCGAGTTACAATGCCGCAAAATACCCGGTCATGATCCAAAACAGGCAGGAAAGAAGCATCTACTAATAGGTGTAAAACATCCTCTAATTCCGCATCTGGACGCATAACAGATACATCTGTCTTCATGACATCTGCTACTGTAAGTTCTTCTAAATTGGATGTATCGATACCATCGATACCCAACATTTTTTTAACAATATCATTTAAGCTCAATAAACCGACAAAATGATCCTCTTTATCCAAAACCGGAATCGTAGAATAACCAGCTTGAGATAATAGTAATAAAGCATGCTCTAGTGGATGTTCCTTCATTACATTAGCAACATTTTCTGCTGGAATCACCATGGTTTCTTCATGTTCCTTCATTAGTTGTTCAATCGCAGGACTGATCATGTGACGCCTCCGTTCTAATATCTTCACTTTATTTTACCTTACAGCTAAAAAGAAAGCGTTGTTTATCCAAATATTTAATAAAAATTAGGAACTAATGTTCAAAATCAGCAGCTAATTCCTCTATCGGCTGATGTGCTCGATTGTAAAATTCCACATGATACCCGTCGTTTTCACTATCAATGATTGCGTAACTAGGAATTTGTACAGGTCCTCGAGGTTGAGAGATACTTCCTGGATTGACAAATAAAATATTCTTATCAAACTCCGCAACAGCTTGATGGATGTGTCCAAACAAAGCAATGTTTGCTCCTGCTTCTTGAGCTTGCAGTGAAAGCATCGTAAGACCGAAACGAACATTTGACAAATGACCGTGTGTCATATAGATAACATCATCACCTATAGAAAAAATCTGTTCTTTTTTATAGCCAGGATCATAATCACAATTGCCGGTAACAACCGTAAAATGTTCCCATAATTCGTCATTGGCTTTCAACTCTGAGTCGCCGCAATGGAACATGTGATCCACTAGGCCGATATAGCGATTGACAATTTCCACTAAAATATTGCGGTCCCCATGGTTATCACTAACAACTAAATATTTCATTTATTCTCCTCCAACCAGTTCTTCCATACTCTTTCTAGTTCTTTAACCGCCATCCCTCGATGGCTGATTTCATTTTTCTCTTCACTTGTTAATTCAGCAGAAGTTTTTTCATATCCCGGTACAATAAATAATGGATCATATCCAAAACCGTTGTCTCCTTGAGGAATTCGGCCGATCCGTCCTTCCCAATCTGCTTCAACAACTAAACTATCTTTTTGTGGAGCAGCAAAAACCAGCGTACAATGGAAATGCGCAGTTCTTTTTTCATCGGATACATCCGTCAACTCATGTAGTAATTTAGCGTTATTTGCCGCATCACTTTTACGTTCCCCAGCAAAGCGAGCTGAAAAAATTCCTGGCATTCCGTTCAGTGCATCTACGACTAAACCTGAATCATCAGCTAATACTGGCTGTTGTAATAGTTGAGCAATTGTTTCTGCCTTTAAACGAGCATTTTCCTCAAAAGTCGTGCCTGTTTCTTCCACATCAGGTAAGTCAGGATAATCCAACAGTGTTTTGGTTTGATACCCTTCCTTTGCAAATAATGCCGCAAATTCATTCGCTTTTCCTGGATTGCGAGTTGCAATCACAATAGTTTTCTCTTCCGTCTTCACTTCGTTGAAAAGAGCTTCTTTCTGATAAGCAATCAATTCTTCAATTGCCGCCTTAGCATGTAAAATTAAGGCATTCAGTTCGTTGTCATCAAATGTCGCTTCTTCACCAGTCCCTTGAATTTCTACAAAACGGCCTGCTTCCGTCATTACCAAATTCATATCCACAGATGCCGACGAATCTTCTTGATAGTCCAAATCAGTCACAACAGTGCCATCAGGTAATATGCCGACACTAATAGCAGCTAAATGTTCATTGATTGGATCTTCAGCTAATTCTCCGTTAGCTAACAATTTATTGACTGCTAAACGCAAAGCGACGAACCCGCCAGTGATACTCGCTGTTCTTGTACCACCGTCAGCTTGAATCACATCACAATCTACAATGATGCTGCGTTCGCCTAGCTTTTCTAGATCTACAACAGCTCGCAATGAGCGGCCAATCAATCGCTGAATTTCCATCGTACGTCCGGTTAGCTTTCCTTTGGCACTCTCGCGGCGATTACGGGTATTGGTAGCTCTTGGAAGCATACTGTATTCGGCAGTTACCCATCCGTTTCCACTCCCTCGTAGAAATGGAGGAACAGATTCTTCTAGAGTCGCCGAACAAATCACCTTAGTATTGCCAAAAGTAATAACAACTGACCCTTCCGGATGTTTAAAAACATTCGTTTCAATTTTAATCGGCCGCAATTGCTGGACCGCTCTTCCATCATGTCGCAAATTATTTTCCTCCTAGTTCTATGTGTTCTACATTTAAATTCGTGATATTCAACCATTCACTGGCAATATCCTTAAACATTTTAGGGGAACCAGTGGTATAGAAATTTCTCGCCTTAGTATCAGTCAGTTCATAATTGTTTAGATTGAAATAATCTAATAACGTACTGACATCATTGACTGTCTCAGCTCCTGAATCAATCAATGTTACCTGTTGTCCGATTACATTTTGAATGATTGAACGCAGCAATGGATAATGGGTACATCCCAAAATTAAAGTATCCAGTCTTTCTTTCTTTAATGGTGCTAATGTTTGTGAAACGATTTTTTTCGCCACAGAACTATTGAACTGATTACTTTCAACTATTGGTACAAATTTAGGGCAGGCTAGACTAGATACATGGGTGTCAGGTGCCTTCTCCTGCAGTTCATGCTTATAAGAACCACTTTTGACTGTTCCGATCGTTCCTATGATTCCTACTCGTCCTGTATCACTCGCCTTCAATGCTGCGCGTGAACCTGGTTGGATAACGCCGATCACAGGAATATCAACATTTTTTTTGATTTCATCTAAAGCGACTGCCGTTGCTGTATTACAAGCAATTACAAGCATTTTAATATTTTTCTTCAATAAAAAACGAGTCATCTGCCATGTAAACTCAATGACTTGCTCAGCTGGTCGAGGACCATACGGACAGCGTGCCGTATCCCCGAGATATAAAATTTCTTCATTTGGCAGCTGACGCATCGCTTCTTTGACCACAGTCAAACCGCCTACGCCAGAGTCAATAAATCCAATTGGTCTTTCATTTGACAAAACGCTCATCCTATCTAGTTCCAAGTATCACCTTATTTTCCACTTTTTGTTGAAATATTTCAAGCCCTAGAATCTTACAAGATAAAAAGCGTTTTCTTTTGAATGAATAATGATCAGTGCTAAACTAATTATGAGAGAGGTGGATGAAAATGGATAAAAAAGAACTAACCGAAAACTTAGGGAAAGTTTCTGCTGGCGATCGTAACCAAGACCCTGCAATCAAAGCCACTGAAAAAGAAGCAGAGAAACGAAAGAAGGATCCAAAAGATGAGCCGCTTGAACCAGGGTTGCTAGAAAAGCTTGGCAAAACACAAGCCGGTGCCGTCTATGAAGATCCAGCGATGAAGGAAACTGAACGTAAAACTGAAAAAGATAAAGAATAAGCAACGCAACCGTTATCAACTAAATGGCAAGAACAGCTTTTGATTGTTAGCGATACTTTTTACTGCTATGCAAAAAAGCGAAAATCTCCTCATCACAGAAGAGATTTTCGCTTTTTTTTTAATAGTTGTATTTACTGGTCTCTAATAAATTGGAGATCAGTGACAATACATAACAAACAACAAAATACATGGCAGTCATCGCGATAAACATCGGGATAACGTAATTTGTATTCTGACCATAAATAATCTTTGCGTTGTGAGTCAGTTCGGGTAACGAAATTATTACCGCCAAGGATGTATCCTTAATCAAAGAAATCAATTGGCTCAAAATTGCTGGCAGCATTGATTTAAATGCCTGCGGTAATACAATCATTGTCAGCGTTTGAACATATGTTAAACCAGAAGACATTCCAGCTTCCGTTTGTCCACTTGGTACAGCATTCAATCCGGCTCGGAAAATTTCCGACAACATCGCTGATTCGAAAATCGTTAAGGCGGCAACTGCTGCCCAAAAAATATTCAATTTGATCCCAATTTGCGGCAAAGCAAAATAGGTGAAGAAAATAATCAACAGCAACGGCAGGTTTCGGATAATATCAACGATAATGCCCACAATCCTTGAAAGAACAGGAACGTTACTATAACGAACAGTACCTGCGATACCACCAAGAATCATACTAAAAACAATCGATACAACTGAAACTTGAATCGTTACCCACAGCCCATCTAAAAGGAAACGCAAATTGATCCATGAAAAAGCATCACTCATATTCTTTTACCCTCCCTTTCTAGGCATTTGACCAATGCTTATCTAAGTAGTTCATCAGATAAGACAAAGGCAGCGTTAAAATCAAGTAAAATAATCCGACGATGATATATGTGTCGAAGGTGTTAAACGTAGTACTGGCAATCAAATCTCCTTGGTACATCAAGTCTAATCCAGCAACCATCGCTAAGATCGATGAATTTTTGATCAAGTTGATAAATTGATTTCCTAATGGCGGCACCACGATTTTGAATGCTTGAGGTAATACGATATATCGCATTGTTTCAGCATAAGAAAAACCAGAGGATAGACCTGCCTCCATCTGACCTTTAGGCACTGTTTGAATGCCTGAACGAACAGTTTCCGCTATAAACGCAGAAGTATAAATGGTCAAACCAATCGTCCCTGCTTGAAACCCATCAAAGCTATAGAAATACATCGGAGCTACTACGTAAAAGAACATCACAATAATCAATAACGGGATATTTCTGAAGAACGCCACATAAGCTTTAGCCAAGCTTCGAACTATTCGATTATGAGATAGTTGCAATATTGCCATCAGTGTTCCGATAATCAAACTGAATACTAGTGCCAACAAGCTCGCATAAATCGTAAATTTAAAGCCGCTGACAAAATCAGCAGAAAAAGTCTGAAATAATTGTGCCATTAAAATTGCGCCCCCTTCTTCGCCCGGCCATCTGCATCTTCAGGGAACCATTTTTCAAATATTTTATTATAGGTACCATTGTCATGCATTTTATGCAAAGCGGTGTTAACTTCTTTTAAGAAATCATCTTGACCTTTGTTAATGGCAATCCCATAGGGTTCATTTGTAAAAGTGCCGCCTGTCAATCCATAATTATCGTTTTCTGATGCCATCCCTAATAAAATTGCGTTATCAGTTGTCATCGCTTGTCCCTGTCCGGATTGCAACGCAGTGAACGCCTCAGCATAATTTTCCAATTCGAGGATTTTTGCATCTGGTGCATGTTTGCGAATGTTGATAGTCGAAGTGGAACCTTTAACTGCTAAAACCGTATCAGCAGCAGTCAGATCCTTAATATTTTTGATATGACTTCCCTTTTTCACTAATAAAGATTGTCCAGCATCAAAATAAATATCTGAAAAATCAACTTCCTTCTTACGATCTTCAGTAATCGTCATCGTCGCGATAATTGCATCGATATTACCGTTTTTAAGTAATGGAATTCGTGTCTTTGACGTCACTTCAACAAATTCTGCCTGACCATCCTTACCAAGAATTTCTTTTGTTATGGCCTTAGCAATATCAATATCAAATCCTTCGACCTTACGTGTCTTTATATCCATCATTCCGAATAAGCGTGTATCATACTTTACTCCCCATGTGATGGTTGGTTCCTCTTTGATCCGTTTCGCAATGTTTTTATTTGCGACACTTTCTCCTTTGCATCCTGACAGCACTATTGCAAGCAGCATCGGAAGAAATAAAAAGGAGACTAATTTTTTTATCTTCGACATAAGCCGCCCTCCTAATGATTGATAACTTTGCTGACAAATTGTTGTGCGCGTTCATCCTGCGGTCTTTCGAAGAATCCTTTGACATCGCGTGTGTCTTCTAATACTTCACCATCAGCCATAAAGATGATTCGATCTGCTACTTCTTTCGCAAATCCCATCTCATGTGTCACGACGATCATTGACATACCATCACGAGCAATTTTCTTCATGACATTCAAGACATCCCCGATCATTTCTGGATCAAGCGCTGATGTCGGCTCATCAAAAAGCAGCAAGTCAGGATTCATCGCTAAACCACGAGCGATGGCAATCCGTTGTTGCTGTCCCCCAGATAACATGGAAGGATAGGAGTCCTTCTTATCCAGCATGTCTACTCGATTTAATAATTTTTCAGCAGTCTTGGTCGCTTCTTCAGAAGACTTTTTCAAAACTTTAATTGGAGCAAGAGTGATATTTTCTATCGCAGTCTTATTTGGATAAAGATTAAAATGTTGAAAAACCATTCCAATATTCTTACGAATGTCTTTCAATTTGACTTCTTTACTATGTAAATTCTTTTCATTTACTAGCAACTCTCCGGAAGTGATGTCCTCTAATCCATTAATGCAACGTAACATCGTACTCTTCCCTGAACCAGATGGTCCGATAACAACGACCACCTCACCCTTCTCAAAGGCCAAGTCAATATTTTTCAAGGCATGAAACTTTCCATAGTATTTTTCTACATGCTTAAATTCAACCATTGGCATGCTTAACCACCTCATTTTCCCTTAGCGTTTTCTAATTTTTCCAATGTGAGTCTAATTATAAGCTAAATTTTTTTACTTTGTAAAGAAAAAAACTCATTGGCAGAAAAAAATGTTTCAATAACTCCTATCGCGATGTAACGTTTCTTAACACGAGATATGTTTGGACTTTCGATAAAAATACCGATAAGAGTTGTCATGTTTGAAAAAAAAAGGTAGTATTTGAAGAGACTATTGAAAGAATTTTTATGAAAAGGTGAGTTAATGAAAAATATCATTTTAACTGGAGATCGTCCTACTGGACAGCTACATTTAGGCCACTATGTCGGTTCATTGAGGAATCGCGTGCTTATGCAACAAGATCCTGATAATAATTTATTTATTATGATAGCTGATATGCAGGCCTTAACTGATAATGCAAAGAATCCTGAAAAAGTTTCATCAAATGTTTTGCAAGTTGCTCTAGATTATTTGGCGATTGGTTTGGATCCCAAACGTTCAACACTGTTTATTCAGTCGCAAATCCCTGAACTAGCTGAATTAACAATGTATTATTTGAACTTGGTTAGTGTCGGACGTGTTCGACGCAATCCAACTGTAAAGTCAGAAATTCAACAAAAGAACTTTGGAGAAAGCGTTCCTGCTGGTTTCTTTATCTATCCTGTTTCTCAGGCATCAGATATTACAGCATTTAAAGCCAATCTTGTTCCTGTTGGCGAAGATCAAAAACCGATGCTGGAGCAAACACAGGAAATTGTACAAAGCTTTAATCATACCTATGGTGAAATTCTCGTAGAACCAAAAGGAGTTTTTCCTGAAAAAGGACAAGGTCGTCTGCCTGGCATTGATGGCAACGGGAAAATGAGCAAATCACTAGGCAATGGAATTTATCTCGCTGATTCTGCAGACATTTTAGCTAAAAAAGTTATGAGTATGTACACTGATCCAAATCACATCCACGTGGAAGACCCTGGTCAAGTTGAAGGAAATATGGTGTTCACCTATCTAGACGTTTTTGGCACTGATAAAGAAAAAATCGCTGAGCTAAAAGAACATTATCGCCGCGGCGGACTTGGTGACGTGAAAATCAAACGCTACTTAATCGATGTTTTAGAAGCTGAATTTGGGCCTATTCGCGCTCGCCGTGAGGAGTATGCAAAAGACCCGAATGCGATCATGCAAATGCTGAAAGAAGGCAGTGAACAGGCTCGAGCAGTTGCTGCAGAAACTTTAGCTGAAGTGAAGCAAGCCATGGGAATTAATTATTTCGCATAGCCTGAACATCTCTAAACTATTAAATACAGATAGCAAAAACACTCGAAAAAAATCGAGTGTTTTTGTTTTTTCCTCTATTGAAACTATACTGCCGCAAAAAATAATTTCGGCTTAATGATAAAAGTCGAAACGGCCTTTCGCCATTACTTCTTTTACTCCGCCTGTTTCATACAACGAACGATCCATGATCGCTTTCTTAATAAAGGAGGCTGGATAAGCTGTTACTTCCGTTTTGCCTACAACACCAAAGGCATGAGTATTTCCGATTGATGCCACTGAGCCAAGAGATTTGAACGAGAACGGTTTACTTGGCTGCCCCTTCATTTGATTCAGGATATCTTTCCCTGCATAAGAGCCCATCTTAAGTGCAATTTGTGCGGTTGTTGGATATGGACGATTGCTTGAAGGATCCATGACAGCTGAAACATCACCTAGCAGATAGATATCATCATGATTTGGATCGGTCAAGTTAGGTTTCACCATTACACGACCACGTCGTTCTTCAAAACCAGACTCACCAATTACTTTGCTCCCGCTGACGCCAGTAGTCCAAACGATTGTTTTGGCTTTAAGAGCTACTAGGTCATTTTCATCATCTTTTGAATTTTGATAAATAACAGCACCTGGCTCAACTTTTTTTATCGGTTTTCCAGTCAGAAGCTTAACATCCCATTTGTTCAGGTGATCAATACAATATTGTCCTAATTTATCACTAAACATTGGTAAAATTTTGTCGACAGCTTCTACACAATAAATTTGGATATCTTCAGGTTTTACACCTGCCACTTCAGCAAATGCTTTACTTCCTTCAACCAAAGCACCTACTAGCTCTATTCCGGTAAAGCCAGCACCACAGACAACAATCCGTAAATATTCCTCATTTTTAGTTTCTTTATATTGTTTCATTTGTTCGAGGATATGTTTATGGACTTGATCAGCAGTTCTTACATCGACCATCTCTAAAGAATTTTCTTTCACACCAGGAATGCCAAACGATTCAGATTGAAAACCTAAAGCAACAATCAAATAATCGTATTTCAATGTTTGGTTTTCCAAGTATACTTCCTTTTGATCAGGATCAATTTTTTCAACTGTATCTTTGATAAAAGTAGTTTTTTTAGGATTTACAACATCCTTTATTGCATAACAAATTTTTTCATCTGGCTGTGTGCCGGCTGCCACTTCATGCAAACTAGTCGACTCATAATGGTAGTCATTCCTATCCACTAAACTGATATGAATATCTGCTCCTGATTTTTGCAGTACATGCAAAGCACGCAATCCTGCATAACCTGCACCTAAAATGACAATTTCCTTCATTTCTATTTCCTCCTTTAAAATAAGAACGTCAATGCAAAACTGATAACTTGCGCGACGGCCCCTACCGCTAAAATTCTGACCGCGCAAATGAACGTTTCACGTTTGACCTGTTTGACGCGAAATCGTTGCACTTGCTTGTAAATGAATGGTACGGCTAAGAATGTTCCAAGCACGGACCACGGGGCAATGCCTATGATCACCGAAAGCAAGATAGCAAGAAAAGCAGCGATATTCATTCCTTCAAATAAACGGATTGCTCGCGACTTTCCTAAATAATGAACCAAAGTAAAGCGATTGTTTTTTTCGTCTTCTTCTAAATCACAGATATTGTTTGCTAGCATAAGATTTGCTATCCACAGCGTATTCGGCAACGAAATCAGTAAAATCCCACCAATATTAGTAAAATCCCACTGGAAAACCTCATACGTGTTTAGGTAGACACACAAGAGAGTAATCATAAATCCCATCGTTACTCCTGAAAAGATTTCTCCTAAAGGCAAGCTGGATAGTGGCCTCGGGCCAGAGGAATAAAAAATTCCAACACCATAACAAAATAACCCCATCAATAAAAAAGGCCACCCGACTACGAAGGACAATCCGATCCCAATCAGTGCCGAAACAACAATCATTCCGATCATCATTCGGAAAACCAATTTCAAATCTAAATTCTCTCTCCCGATGATATTGGTTTTTTCTCGATAGTCGTGTATTTCCGTCGCATGGTGATAGTCGTTATAGTTGTCTAATATATCCACGGCCATGTTAAAAATGACCATCGCGACAAAGTATAACAGGACTAGACCTAAATGAAGTTTGTGAAAATTATACAGGCTAAAACAAATCCCAATAAAAAAAGGCAGGACGCTCGCGGTTTTCGCTTTAAATTCCACGAGTTCCAAGAAAACGGTTAAACTCATCTCACCCAACTTTCTCAATTTTCTTTTTCATATTCATTATGCTATTTTTATACTTTTTCTTCAAAGGATTTGCTTGTCTTTCATGTGCCTTCTCTCACGAAACACTAATTAAGCATTCTAGTAGTTTTTCTGGTGAGCATAGGATAGAATGGAGGTGAAAACGTTGTAAGAAGGAGCTCTCATGTTAGACTATTGGAACGAATACCCTAAAATACAGAAAAATCTAATTCAAGTTAAGAAATTGATCTCGCAAAGGCTTGTTATTAATAATAAATCGATTGAAGAGGCCATCACAAAATTTTCTTCTACAGGAGGAAAAATGATTCGTCCGGCACTCTTTTTTCTTTTCGCTGATTTTGGAGAGGAAAAAGAACAGGAACAATTAGTAAAAATAGCAGCTTCCCTTGAGTTATTGCACTCTGCTACGCTTATCCATGATGATATCATTGATGATTCTCCTACTCGACGTGGGTTGCCCTCAATTCAATCTCGGTTTGGCAAGGACATCGCAGTTTACACTGGAGATTTTATGTATACTAGTTATTTTGAATTACTGGCAGAATGTATGAGCGCTACTCCTTTTCTATTAAAAAATGCACAAGCGATGAAAAAAGTATTGCAAGGCGAACTGACACAAATGTCTTGCACTTTTAATCCCGATCAAACAATCTTCGACTATTTACGTAATATTAATGGAAAAACAGCTGAATTAATTCGGCTCAGCTGCCACGAAGGTGCTTATTTTGGGGGCTCAGATGAAAAACTACAGGCTCGTGCCAAGCGAATTGGCTCGGCAATTGGTCTAGCCTTTCAGGTATATGATGATATCTTGAATTTTTCTTTAGAGCTTGGGGATGAACAAAAACCGATTTTAACTGATGTCCAACAAGGAATTTTCACCTTACCTTTATTAATTGCACGCGACAATCAGCCTGAAATCATTCGTCCTTACTTAGAACGACCAGAAACCTTATCAAGACAGGATTTAATTCAATTAGCTTATTATGTTGACCGTTTTGATGGTATCGCTGGTGCTCTTGAGTTTGCAGAAAAATTAACACAAAAGGCTTTAAATGAAATTCAAGAATTACCCGAAGGCAAGAGTAAAGAAATTCTTAATACGGTTGCGATTCAGCTGTTGGAACGTTCTTATTGATATCACTGACATTGATTATACAAAACCCAAAACGTGGCTTTTCTAAAAAATACGCTTGGGTTTTGTTTTTTCTTTTCACAATCATTGTAAACAGTACTTCTTCTTCCATTTTTTACATGGTAAAATAAAACTGAAAACATGTAAGGAGCAATGTTAGATGAATACTCATGAACTATATCAAAAATTAGAGCTCTCTCCTGTAATCGCTGCTACAAAAAACGAGTTCGAGCTGGAGGCCGCGATTCAATCAGAATGTGAAGTCATCTTTGTTCTCCAATCACACTTAATGGAACTGGCGGAGCTGTCCAAAAAAATCAAAACAAATAAGAAAACAGCAATTTTACATGCGGATTTAGTTAAAGGCCTCTCTTCTGATGAGAAGGCCGTTGATTATATCAAACAGTCTACTTGCTTTGATGGAATTATCTCCACCAAACCAGCAATCATCCGTCACGCTAAAAAACATGGACTGCTAGCAATTCAGCGCTTCTTTCTATTAGATTCTTCCGCTTTAGAAAATGTTGTACGTCAACTAAAATATACGGAAGCTGATTTAGTTGAGGTGTTACCTAGTGTTTCACCAAAAATCATTAAGGAACTCGTCAATCATTCTAAAAAACCATTGATTGTTGGCGGTTTGATTCGCGACAAAGAGGACATCATGGGTGCCTTGGGTGCCGGAAGTCTTGCTGTATCAACCACAGAAGGTTTGATTTGGTCAATTTAACGATTGTTGATTTTTTATAAAGGTGTTATAATACAGTTAATTGAATATCGGCTAGAGATAAAAAGAGTATAGCGGCAAACGTCAACAAACATTGACGTTTGTTTACCTATACTCTTTTTTGCTGCATTCCAGGATGCAACTACTGAGTAAGTAGAAACTTAAATAAACGGGAGGAACTATCTATGTATGATGTAATTGTAATCGGTTGCGGAATCGTTGGTGCCGCAACTGCCTATGAACTAAGCAAATTTCAACTGAAGACTCTGGTTTTAGAAGCGGAAAACGATGTTAGCCTTGGAGCTACTAGAGCCAACAGCGCCATTTTGCACGCTGGTTTTGATCCCGAACCTGGCAGTTTAATGGCAAAACTCAACGTTGAAGGCGCAGAGCATGCAAAAGAGCTCTGTCAAAAACTCTCTGTTCACTACGATCAAATTGGCTCTTTGGTAGTTGCTTTTTCAGAAGAAGAGCTTGAATTGATTCAAACGCTTTATGAACGCGGAGTCAAAAACGGTGTGAAGGATTTGGAACTTCTGGATCAAACTAGCCTTCATAAGATGGAGCCCAACCTTTCCGCCGAAAGTTTGGGGGCGCTTTACGCCCCCACCGCAGCGATCGTAAATCCTTGGGAATTCTGCCTTGCTTTGGCGGAAACAGCCGTAAAAAACGATGTAGAAATTGCTTTGAACAATCGAGTAATCGATATCAAGAAAATTGAAGGTGGCTATGAAATTATAACGAATCAGTCTAGCTATCGGACTCACTATATCTTTAATGCAGCAGGCGTTCATTCAGATGATATCCATAACTTGATTGCGGAACCTAATTTTAAGATCACTCCAAAGCGCGGCGAATATTTTTTATTGGATAAATCAGAAGGAAGCGTGGTTAATCATGTGATATTCCAATGCCCTTCTAAAATCGGAAAAGGCGTTTTAGTTAGTCCAACTGTTCACGGAAATTTAATTGTCGGACCAAATTCAGAGGCTGTTCAGAGAAATGACCTAGACAGTGGAAAAGATACAGGAAATACTGCTGCGGGACTTAACACTGTAGCAACTTTAGCAAAGAAATCACTTCCTGAGCTTAACCTGCGAAATTCTATCAGAAATTTTTCTGGCGTGCGTGCAAATAATAGTGCAGGAGATTTTGTTCTTCAAGAGGCTGCTGTCGGTTTTATTGATCTGGCAGGTATTAAATCACCCGGCCTTACTTCTGCTCCTGCAATTGCTTTATATGGTATTGAATTATTAAAGAAATCTACTGGAGAAAATTTTGTTCGAAAAGACGAGTATGTTGATTCACGAGAAAAAATTATCTTTGAGGAACTCAGTATTGAAGAAAAAAATAGAGTTATTTCTACGAATGACACTTATGGCAGAGTTATTTGTCGATGCGAAACAATTACTGAAGGTGAAATTCGCGCAGCAGCACAATCCCCTATTCCACCAGCTTCTGTAGATGCTGTCAAACGAAGATGCAATGCTGGAATGGGTCGTTGCCAAGGAGGATTCTGTGGACCGCGTGTCGTTGAGATCTTAGCTGATGAACTACACAAATCGCCGCTAGATATTCTGCAGGATCGTCAAGACAGCTATATTTTAGTTGATGAAACCAAAGGAGGTCGTTAATATGCATGAGTTAATCGTCATTGGCGGAGGCCCAGCCGGTTTGGCCGCAGCTATAGCAGCTTACGAAAAAGGCGTCAGAGATATCTTGATTATTGAACGTGATCAAAAGCTCGGAGGCATTTTAAATCAATGTATTCATAACGGTTTTGGACTGCACTATTTTAAGGAAGAACTAACAGGTCCTGAATATGCAGCTCGATTCATCGAAATGATTGAAAAAACAACTATTAAGGTGTTATTGGATACCATGGTTTTGGAAGTAACAGAAGATAAGGAAGTGCACATTGTCAATAAAGAGCAAGGGTATCAAATCTTAAAATCTAAGGCCTTAGTTTTTGCTATGGGCTGCCGTGAGCGGACCCGTGGGGCTATCGGTATTGCTGGCAGTCGTCCAGCTGGTGTATTCACCGCGGGTACTGCGCAAAGATATGTCAATATGGAAGGCTATATGGTTGGAAAAAAAGTAATTATTTTAGGATCTGGAGATATTGGTTTAATCATGGCTCGACGTATGACTCTTGAGGGTGCAGAAGTTTTAGCCTGCGTTGAAGTAATGCCTTATTCCGGCGGGTTAACTCGAAATATCGTTCAATGCTTAGATGATTATGAGATCCCCCTGCTCCTTTCCCATACAATTACTGAAATTCGAGGAAAAAGCCGGGTAAATCAAGTAGTCGTTTCAGAGGTGGATGAAAACCGCCAGCCGGTTGCTGGAACAGAACAAATTTTTGATTGCGATACCATTTTACTATCAGTTGGATTGATCCCAGAAAATGAACTGAGTCGTGATGCAAATCTTGACTTAGATTCAAAAACGAACGGACCATTTGTTTTCGAAAATATGGAAACGTCAATTCCGGGTATCTTTGCTTGCGGCAATGTCGTTCACGTCCATGATTTAGTTGACTTTGTAACTGCTGAGAGTATAAAGGCAGGCACTTCTGCCGCTTCATACATTTTAGCCCAAACTAGTGAGCCGACAAATTGTCTTACTATCAAGAATGGCGCCCATGTTACTTATGTTGTTCCACAAAAAATTCGAGATGAAAATATTGATCGTCGGACTGAACTTTTCTTCCGTGTTAATAAAGTTTTTGATGAGAGTCAAATATTGATAAAATCGCAAGGAGAAATCTTAGCCAAACAGAAGAAAGCATACATCGTACCGGGCGAGATGGAAAAAATTAAACTATCTAAAAAGGTTTTGGAAAAAGTCACGAACGGAGAATTGGAAATTTGTGTCGAGGAGGTATCGAAAGGATGAAAAACTTTATCTGTATAATGTGCCCAAAAGGCTGTCACCTATCGGTTGATGAAAATAATGATTATCAAGTAAGTGGTTACAGTTGCAATAAAGGAGTAAAATATGGAAAAGCCGAAGCAACTAATCCTATACGAGTAGTCACGTCCACTGTTAGAGTCAGTGGTGGCAAGACGCACCTCTGTTCTGTTAAAACAGCTGACGGCATTCCTAAAAAGGCAGTACTAGAAGCGATGAAGGAAATAAATAAAGTCGCATTAAAGGCGCCAGTAAAAATCGGCGATATTGCTGTAAAAAATCTTTTAGAGACCGGTGTCGACGTTATCGTGACAAGTGATGTTCAGATTAGCTAAAAATACACTTCCTACTATATAAAACAGCCCTCAAAAAACATTTGAGGGCTGTTTATTACTTAACGGATAACCGCTTCTAATTTTTCTTCTAAATTTTTAGTAACTTTAGCCATGATACGATTAATCTCTTCATCAGTTAACGTCGCATCAGGATTTACAAAGGTCAAATTATAAGCCAATGACTTTTTGCCTTCTTCAATATTTTTACCTTGATAGACATCAAAAAGCTGCAGCTCAGTCAAGAATTTTCCGGCAGCGTCGCTGATAACTTCCGTGATGTCTGAATTAGTACTTGTCTCATTCACTAACATCGCAATATCACGACTTACTGCAGGATATTTTGAAACAGCCTCAAAGACTAATGGTGTTTTTTCTTTACCAATCAATGCGTCTAGATTCATTTCAGCCACATAGGCTGATTTTAGTTCATAACTCACAGCCATTTTAGGATGGACTTGACCGACAAAACCAATCAGCTCTTCTCCCAAATAAATACCAGCTGTTTGTCCAGGATGCATCTCAGACATTTGGGTTGCTTGGTAAGAAATTTCCTCAGTAAGACCTAAACCTTCAATCAATGCTTCGACCATTCCTTTAATTGTGTAATAATCGCAGTCTTCTGCTTTTCCTGTCCAAGATTTGTTAACAACATTACCTGTCACAGCAATTGCGACATGATTTTGTTCGATCGGTAAATCTTTTTTTGGATCATTGTTTTGATAAAAGACATGGCCGATTTCATAAAATGCTACATCATTATTTTTGCGCGCAACATTGTACGACAAGTCCTCCAGCAGACCGCTAATTAAGTTCAATCGCATTGTTGAGCGTTCTTCACTCATTGGCCAAGCTACCCGAGTCACCTTGCTTTCTTTCAACAAGAATTGTTGGGCCTTTTCTTCAGTCGTCAAGGCATAGCTAATCGCTTCTGATAATCCGGCACCTTCTAACAGATTCCGTACTTTTCTGGTCGTCTTTTGTGTTTCAGTCAAGAAGCCTGCAACTGTTTGTCCTTCCGGTAGTGTCGAAGGTAAATTATTGTAGCCATAAATTCGCGCAATTTCTTCCATTAAATCAGCTTCAATCGTGATGTCCCAACGACGCGGAGGTACACTGACGGTTGTTACACCTTCTTTAACTTCGGACGCAAATCCAAGTGCTTTAAAAATATCGTTGACTTGTTCTTGTGACAATTCCGTTCCTAAGAAACGATTGACCTTTTGAAGAGTCGTACTTACATCAACATTTTCAGGATGCACTTCACTTCCCTTGACAGCCCCTTGTAACACTTTACCACCGGCTAGCTCAGCGATCATCGCAGCTGCTACTTCTCCAGCTAAACTGATTTCTCCCTGATTGATCCCTTTTTCAAAGCGCATCGACGCTTCACTGCGCAGGTTATAGCTTTGTGAAGTGCGGCGAACCAATGTATGGTCAAACATAGCCATCTCTAATGCGACAGTCGTTGTCTCATCAGAAATTTCTGAATCTAATCCACCCATCACCCCTGCCAGTGCAACAGGGATTTCACCATTAGTGATTACGATATTTTCTGGATTCAATGTCCGTTCTACACTGTCCAATGTTGTAAATGGTTCATTTTCTTTTGCTCGACGAACCATGATTTCCTTGCTGCCTAATTTATCGTAGTCAAATGCATGCAACGGCTGGCCGAATAATAATAAAATATAATTCGTAACATCTACTACATTGCTGATCGGACGAATCCCTTCATTCATTAACCGATTTTGCAGCCATTGTGGACTAGGTCCGATTTTCACGTCTTTAATGATTCGAATTTCATAATGCGGCGCATCGTTTTTATCAGTCACAGACACTTTGATTTTATCGCTGGCTTTCTCCTCTGACTCCCTTAGTTCGACAGCAGGAAAATGGACTTCTTTTTTATAAATTGCTGCTACTTCATGTGCAACACCGCGAATACTTAGTGCATCCGCACGGTTCGGTGTAATTGATAGGTCAATTATCGTATCATCCATTTCTAAATATGGAAATACAGGATCGCCAACAAGTGCTTCTTCTGGTAAATAATAAATTCCTTCAGAATATTCTTTAGGGATCACGGAATCGCTAAAGCCAAGCTCTTGTAATGAACAGATCATGCCATTTGAAACTTGACCGCGCATTTTCCCTTTTTTGATTTTTACATTGCCAGCAATGCGAGAGCCGGGTAATGCAACAATCACTTTAATTCCAGCTTTGATATTGGGCGCCCCGCAAACAATTTGCGACAATTCTTCCGCGCCTACATCCACTTGACAGATCGATAAGTGATCTGAATCAGGATGCGGGATACATTCTTTTACATCACCAACGACGATTTTCTTCAAACCATCTTCTGGCGATTCCAATCCTTCAACTTCGATCCCTGTCAATGAAAGACGATCTGCTAAGTCCTTCGGTGCGACATCTTTAACGTCGACATATTCATTTAACCATTTATATGAAACTAACATTGCTTCCTACTCCCCCTTGAATTGTTCCAAGAAACGAACATCGTTTAAATAGAAATTTCGAATATCATTGACTCCATAACGCAGCATTGCAATCCGATCCGGTCCCAAGCCAAAAGCAAAGCCAGAATATTCTTTTGGATCAATACCCGACATTTCTAATACATCAGGATGAACCATTCCTGCACCGAGGATTTCGATCCAACCAGTATGCTTGCAAACATTACAGCCTTTACCGCCGCATTTGAAACAGCTGACATCAACTTCTACAGACGGTTCGGTAAATGGAAAATAGCTCGGACGTAAACGAATCTTGCGCTCTGCACCAAATAACTCCTTTAGTAGTACTTCTAACGTTCCCTTTAAGTCACCCATCGTTATTCCTTTATCAACGACTAAGCCTTCAATTTGATGAAATTGATGACTGTGCGTCGCGTCATCTGTATCACGACGAAATACTTTACCTGGTGAAATCATCCGCAACGCACCTTTTGAAAAATCGTGTTTTTCCATAGTACGTGCCTGAACTGGGGATGTATGTGTACGTAATAATAGCTCATCAGAAATGTAAAAAGTATCTTGCATATCTCGTGCAGGGTGATCTTTTGGCAAGTTCATCCGTTCAAAATTGTAATGATCAGATTCGATCTCCGTCCCTTCGACAACTTGGTAGCCCATTCCAACAAAAGTATCTTCAATTTCTTCCATGATTTGAGTCAAAACATGTCGTGTACCATGGGAAACTTGTTTTCCTGGTAAAGTGACGTCTAAAGTTTCTGCTGATAATTGCTTTTCTAAAGCCAACTCCGCTAAGGCTGCTTTGCGCTCTTCGATTGCTTTGGTTAAAAGATCGCGAATCTCATTGGCAAAAGCACCTACTACAGGACGCTCTTCTGCTGAAAGATCCCGCATTCCCCGTAATACTTCAGTGATTGGTCCCTTTTTCCCAAGAGTTTCTACTCGGATCGTTTCAACGGCAGAAAGCTCATCAGCTGCGTCAATCTTTGCTAACGTCTGACTTTTTAACTCTTCTAATTGCTCTTGTAAACTCATTGTTTTCTTCCTTTCCCATTTGCTTTAAAAAGATAGAAACTTCAAATTGAAAATGAAGCCCTATCGAATTTTCGACTGTTGGATGATTGTGAGGAATCGTTTACTACTCTTCAAACTGATCCTCAAAAAACTTGCATAATATTAAGTCAATTCTGATTTTTACTCTGTTTGATAAAGAAAAAAAGCAATAATCTTTCCATTTGTAAAGTGGCCAGCATATTCATATTCTTTAACAAGATGTGTCAAGGCCCTCATTCCATTATCCAACTTCATGTAAAATGAGCAAAAACGCGATTATTTCTAGAAATCGCAAAAAGACCTCGTTCCACAAAGGAACGAGGTCTCGCGTTACCATCCTAATTCGCCAACCGAATAAATTGGCGCTCTTGCTTTTTAACGACTATGCCGGTCTTTCGACAAACTCCAGAAGTGAACTTCATCTTTTCTTCTCTTAGTCTGCTTTCAGTCAGCGACAGACATTCCCTTTTAAGATATAAAAAGATTACTCTTTTCCATCAACGTTTTTTGAACTATTTAATTGACTATCCCAATACTACAAGAAATCAAAAAATTTATCAACTACATTCTTCATCCGTGATCCAAGTATCGCCCCATTGATGAATCTCATTCATTACATTTTTCAATGCTTCGCCCTTATTTGTCAGACAATAATCCATCCGTTTTTGGCTTCCACAAGCAATCACACGACCTACAATACCTTCTACTTCTAATTCTTTTAGTCGTTCGGTTAAAACTCGATCGCTAACATCTGGAATCATCGCAGCAATATCGACAAATCTTTGCGGTCCGCCTTCCAACAATACATCAATAATCAAACCGTTCCATTTTTTGCCTAAAATCTGAAAACCCTTCTCAAATTTTGGACAGAGTGAAAAATCCATTACTTCTACTTGTTCCATAATTCTCACCTCGATAGAGAGAGTATAGCACATCACTTACCTTTTATAAGTACATCTTGCCTGTACCTAAGGAGTTTTTAACAAATCAACTGCATGATTTCCTTGTAAAAAGATTAGATAAGCCGCTTCAACAGGCTTTTGTTTCGCCTTTTCTAAAGCATCCTTATAGAGATGCAATTGTCCGCGATAGCGGTTAATCAGCGTTTGTTCCCTTTCAGGAGTATAATAATCCGTCTTTAAATCGTACAAAATAATTCTATCATCAAACTCTAAATAACCGTCGATTATTCCATGAATTAAAATCTCATCTTGGTTTTGATAATCATTAAATAATTGATCTGCAGGCATCAACATCGCAAATGGTTCTTCACGATACAACCGGTCCGCATGTTGGATTACAAAACGACCAATATTAGTATCGAGGAAATGCATAATACTATCAACAGAAACCTTCTCTGCAATTTCCTGTGTTAATGTTTGTCGTGAAACTAGCTCCTCAATCAAGGCTTCGACCATTTCTCGCTTAGGATCCTTCTGTAATGGTAATAGCTGCATCACTAAGTGAGTAGCCGTCCCGATTTCAGCAGCGGACAGTTCCTTTTTCGTACTTAAAAATTTAGGTTCTCCTAAGTCGCTTTCAGTAAATCGATAGTGTGTTTGTGCACGAGAAGAATCAAGCTCCAGCGCTAATCGATTATCTGGATCATCATAAAGTCGTTTCAGTTCTGATACCGATTGATAGCTCGTTGTTTTCGTCGCTTCCGGATAAGGATATTTAAACAGCAAACTTTTTTTCAACGGTTGGATATTGATCGTTCCTTGGGGGATTTCTAGTGTTTTAATCTCTGGAAGATATCCCTGAACTTTCTCGACAATCATTTGCGGATCCGTAAAATTCAGTTTGAATGTGGCCGGGTGGTGCTTCAAAACAGCAGGCTGATTGACAATATACTCGTTCTGATAATTTTCCATCAGCGGATGTCTAAATAAACTCAAGCCAATCCAATCAAAGAAGCTATCATTTTGACCATTCCTAAGACCTGCATCTAAAACTAAATTTTCGTTCAAAGAGCCTTTGCTCCACGTCTTATATGCTGCAGCTTCATCATCATAAGAACCCACCAAGAATAATTTTTGCTCTGCTCGAGTTAAAGCAACATACAGTTTCCGCATTTCTTCTGATAGCAGCTTATTCAAATTCTTCTGCTTGACGGTTTGAAAGAGTAATGTGTCTTTCCTTACTCGGGTATCCGGCGTCAATAACTTCACGCCAAGTCCTAATCGCTCATCAAATACATAATTTCTTCGTGTATCCTGAACGTTAAAGCTTTTGCTCATATCCATTAAAAAGACTATCGGAAATTCTAACCCTTTACTTCCATGGATCGTCATTACTCTCACAGCGTCTGAAATTTCTTCAGTAGGAGGCTCGCCTAAGTCCTTATCTTTTTCCTGCATTTTTTCAATAAAGCGAATAAACTGGTACAAGCCGCGGAAACTACTGCGTTCATAATCCTTTGCTCGTTCAATTAATGCTAGTAGATTTGCATGGCGCTGCTGTCCAGCAGGCATTCCTAAAACATAATCCAAGTAGGCTGTTTCATTATAGATTTTCACTAATAAGCTGGCCAACGATTCGCGCCGAGCATACTCACGCCAATCACCCAATTGAGATAAGAAGACTGTCAATTTTTGGACAGTGATATCATCATTCATTTGAACATATTTTTTTACTGCCTGGTAATACTCTTTTTGCGGCAATGCTAGGCGGACCTGTGCCAACTCTTCTTCCTGCAAGCCAACTATCGGTGATCGTAAAACTGCGGCCAAAGGAATATCCTGATACGGATTATCAATAATCTGTAAGAGAGAAATCATTACTCGCAGCTCTGTTGATTGAAAATAATTTTGTGTATCATTGATAGATAACGGAATTCCCAATTGTTTAAACACTTCCAGAATCGTTAAATTATTGCTTCTAGTTGGTGTTAAAAGTACGATATCTTCATAACGTATTGACCGCATCGCTTTTTGTTTTTTATCATAGACTTCAAATCCTTGATCAACTAATTCACGAATCTTGACGGCAGTCATAAATATTTCACCCATGGATTTATCTTCTATCCAATCAGGAGTCTCCCCGTTTTTTTGATAGATTAGTAACTCTGGACTAAATGTCTCCGTTTCAGGAAACGCCGTGAAGCCATTAATCAATTCTGCTTGTTTATCATATTCAATCTGTCCAACTGTTTGATCCATTAATTGAGTGAAAATCAAATTGGTGAAGTCTAAAACTTCTTTGCGAGAACGGAAGTTTTCTGCCAAAATGATTCTGCGCCCTCCATTTTCATTAGCAAAATCATGATATTTTTGGATAAACAAAGTTGGGTCGGCTAAACGAAACCCATAAATCGATTGCTTGACATCACCTACCATAAAGAGATTTCCCGGCTCCTCATTACTAAGCTGACGCAAAATAGTTTCCTGTAACTGATTGATATCCTGATACTCATCTACTAAAACCTCGGTAAATCGACTGCGATAATAATCTTCGGCAGGTCTTGTGCCATCAATCTCTGCTTGCAAAATTTGCAAAGTAAAATGTTCCAAATCATTGAAATCCAGCATCCCTTTTTCACGTTTTTTTGCGGAATACTCTTCGATAAATCGTTTTTCAACACGAACCAATTCTTCCACAATCGGTAATGCTTCCTGCAAACGTTCCACTTGCTCCTCTGGTGAAACTAAAAAGTACATTTCTTTGATCTTCGTCAAACTCTGCTTTGCCTGGTCTCGATAATTCTTACATTCCGTGATTATATCGCCATAAAGTTCTTTGACATCTTTTTTTCTTGGAGAAGGATACACTGGAAATTTGAGATTCTCAAAAAAAGTATAGACCGTCGATAAATCGTCCTCTACTAAGGCTTTTTCAATTTGCTGGACAATACTCTGTTCGTTTTGGGCAACATCTGCAATCTTTTGCAAGTCATCAATCCCTTGACTGGCAGAGAGCATCCACTGATAAGTTTGACTGGCCTCTTGTAAATTAGTCAAAACTTGCGGACGGATTAACTCACGATATAAATCTGAATCCACTAAATTTCCTACTCGATAATTCTCGACTAATCCATCTAACCACTTGAACGGTTCAGGATTTGCTCGGGCAAATTCATACATTGAGAGAAGTAAATCTTCCAAACCACTGTCACTGCGATCATTAGAGAAGTTCTCGGTTAAACGATAAAAGATTTCTTGATTTTCTTCATAAAAAGTTTCTCTAAGATCATCCCAAACATCCTCTTTCAATAAAATCGTCTCCGTGTCATCCGTCAACATGCGATAACTTGGATCTAGATCGATCAAGTAGAAAAAGCGTTGAATAACTTTAGAACAAAACGAATGCAGTGTCGATATATTCGCCATTGGCAGCAGTGTCAATTGACGTGTAAAATGATTTTTTAATTTTTGATCCGTTTCTTCATTAATTGCTTCCTGCAGTGCTGATTGAACTCGTTCCTTCATTTCACTAGCTGCCGCCTCAGTAAAAGTCACGACTAATAACTGATCGACCGAGAGCTGCTGTCGCTTAATCTTTTCGATTACACGCCGAACAAGTACCGCTGTTTTTCCTGATCCTGCTGAAGCTGAAACCAAAAGATTAGCCCCTTGATCATAGATTGCCTGCCACTGGGAATCTGTATACATTTCATTCGGCGCTTTTGGAGGGATAGAGAAGTTAGTTGTCATGTAGTTCTTCCTCCATTCGTTTTAAGACTTCTTCCTTAGATAGTTTTTCTAAGCGGTGATAATTATTTTCCTTCAACATCGCATCGAACTTGCAAACACTACGGAAAGGACAGTATTGACAGGCAATCCGTTGATTATCTTTGTAGGTTGGATTCAATTTGATTTCACCAGAAACGATTTGATTGCCTGCCTTTTGAATTTTCTCTCGATTGTATTGTCGCAATAGATCAATCTCTGATAGCTCATAAAATTTATCTTTGGATTGCGGGACGACCACTGTCTGCCCATTTTTATCTTTTTTGATTGGAAATAAAAGCGAGTTTTCCTTTTCATTTAAGCTCTGATCCAATTGATCGTAAAGCTCTGGCTCTTTTGCAAAGAGACCATCATATTGATAAGCCTTCAACATATCCCTTTCAATGCTCTTAGGCTCTTTCAAAACCGGATTATGGACATGCAAATAATAAGCTCCCGCTGGTTTGATCACTTTTCCGCTTCCTTGATTGAAGTCAGTCACTGCAACATCTAAATAAGTGATTAATTGCAATGCAATTCCATAGTACGCGTCCGCCACATTAAAACTATGGGGACTAGATTTATAATCAATTACACTTAACCAATCATTTTCAGCACTCTGTAATTGATCCAAGCGATCAATTTTACCACGAATCGCGACTTCTCCACCGTTCGATAAAGGCAAGTTGATTCCTGGAATCCCTTTTTGTCCGCCGATAGAGCCAAAAATAATTTCGGTTTGCTGCGGCTCCAATTTAGTACGGGCACCCTGCTGTACCAACCCCCAACTGACTCTTTGAATAGTTCGCGACAATTGGTAACGAATATAATTCATTCGCGCTGAACTGGATAGAATAGCAAATTTCAGTTCGCCAAAAATTTCTTTCAATACTTGATCTGCTAATTGATTTCGTTCGGCTTCTTCTAATTCCGCTAAACGCAAACCCTGTTCTTTTAATAAGCGGAAAAAGTAATCTAGCGCTTCATGGTAAAAATCACCAGCCGCCGCAGGTGTTAATCCATATACCGTTCGTTCTTTTAACCCAAGACCAAAATTGGCGAAATATTTATATTGGCAGTTGTAAAAATTCTCGATTCTTGAGACTGAAACATACAGATTCTTCCCATATAATCGTTCTGCTGTCTCAGGCAATAACTCACGAGGGACGTTAAGATCCTGCAAACTTCTGAAAACTCGTTGTGCCATCGAAGCAAATGAACTATTTTGAATGAACTTTTGCAGTTCTCGCCACGCTGGTAGAAACGCTCGGTTTTCATCCTGGGCGAAACGATTTAACGCAATCAAATCAGATAAAAGTGTTCGCATAGTACCTAAATAATCCTCTGGACTGCTCATTAAGTTCAATGATTCATTTTCTTTAATCGGCAATTGCAAACCTTGACTCAATTGTCTCAAAAAGGAAGAAATCTCTAGCTTTTTCTCGCCTTCAACTGTTGTTGCAACGCTCATATAGAGCTTTTCACTAGCAGAAAGAAAAACCGAGTATGCTAAAAATGGTTCACGATTTACTTTTGAACTATTGCTTTCAGGCAAAAATTTTCCATCTGGCAAATTTTGATTGAAGGCCGAACGTTCTTCAACCGATAGTAACCCCTTGTCATCAAAACGAGCTGGGAAATCAATATTGTTCAAACCAATTGCAAAAGTAACTTTCATTTGATCTACGCGCGCTAACTCTAAATCGTTAACCCGCACCTGATCTATCGCTGTTGGTATTTTTCCGTAGTTTAAGTTCATCAAACCAGCTAAAAATATTTCTTGGAAATTCACCCAATCAAAAGTATCATTTCCATAAATCAATACATACTCATCTAAAAGATCAAGCAATGCCTGCCATGTTTGTTCATGATTACGAGCCTTTTCTAAATTCCCCTTTTCGACTTCCTGGTCGCGCCAGAATAGTAGTTGCCGCTTCACACCGCTGTCTTCTAAAAAGTGAAAGAAGAGTGTAGCCGCCTCTAGCCCATTATCTGCCTGTTTCATTTTTTTGAAAAATTCTGGCAGTACTTTTTGGACTGAACGCCGCACGTCATTGGTCGTTGTTTCTAAATCTTTCGCATCATTAAAAACATCTGCTTCAAAATCATAATCTACAAATTCCCAATCCGCTGTTTTTGTCCATGCATTCCCCCTGAAATTATAAGCCAGACAAACATTTTCAGTTTGATCAATTTTTTCTCTATATTGTTGTTGCTGGGCAAACCATGTATCTGCTTTCCACTCAAAAGGAGCAAAAAGTTCCGTTCGAAGCATCCGAAAAACGTCATTGATACGATAATTATAATTATCAACTAGAAACAATGCTTGTAAAAACTCTATCAACGGATGGGCAGCCATTTCTTGCGTTTCATCAAGATAGAATGGAATATCCAGCTTATTGAAAATATCCGGTAACACACTGTTATAAACTTCAGGTTTGCGTAGTAAAACCTGAATATCTTTATATCGATACCCTTCATCTTTTACTAGGCGTCTTATTTCTTCACCGATCTTACGGATCTCCTCCGCTACTGTACCAAATTTTGTAAGCTGAAGCTGATCTGTTTGAGATAAATCAGTCTTTTTTTGATTTGCCCAATATTCTCCTACTTGATTAAAAACTGTTTGCTTAGTATGTGAGAATTGATCAGGACGTACTGGGACCTGTTTCTCATCTGCACTACGCTTTAATTGAAAATAAGTTTTACCTGGATCGGCAAATAAGTTTAAGGGACTAGGTTCCTCCGTTGGATAAGATCGATCTAACTCCAAGGAAACATGTAATTCTCCACAATGCATTAAAGTAGTTAAAACGCTCAACTCCCGAGCGTTAAATCGGGTAAAGCCGCTTACAATAAAAAGGCTATTCGTTAGATTTTTATTGCTGAGATATTCTTGCAGCAACAATAAAGGATCTTCATTGGCCACTTGATAATTCAACAAAGCCTCTTCGTAAGCTGCATATACTCTCCGCAGGTCCTGCAGCTTCAAAACTTGATCTTGGCCAGTGCCGTTTTCTGCTAAATCTTCAACGGTTATATTTCCAATCTGCATTTCTTGGTAAAAACTGACTAATTGTTGAATAAATCCTGTTTTATTGACTTCACCGCGAAAAATCGTTAACTCCTCACGTTGTTCATGCAAAATCTTTCTTAAAATCATTGCATTGCCGGCTTCAGATAAAATATTTCCGGGCACCTGACCATCCCGCTGTAAAAAGTACCAAGCCAATCGCTGAAAACTAAAAACCTGTGTACGAATCGTACTAAATTCTGTCGCTCCCTCATCGTGCCTCATAGCAGATAAAAGGTTAATCTCTTGTTCAAATTTATTGTAATTGGGGACTAAGAAAAAGACACGATTCTCAGGATTTTGCTTTAACCAAGCTTGTGCTGTTTGAATCATTCGCTCTGTCGCATCATTCTGTCCAGTACCTAGCAAAAATTGTAATGACATCGTTTCCCCTCGATTCTTCAAATTATGTTACGTGCTTATTATAGCAGTTCAGCTAAAAAGTCGCATAATGAAAGATAATACAAAAGCATTCCGTAAAAAAAGACTAGCAAAATTGCTAGTCTACTGTACCAAACCGATTTAACGGCCAGAAAACAAATTTCACATCTGCCATGATATCCTTCTCTTTAATCATTCCAATGATTCGACTATCTTTTGAGATTCGACGATTGTCTCCCAAAACAAATAGTTCTCCTTCAGGAACTTTCTCAGAGCCAGATAACTCTTTCAAATTAAAATCATAAGTTAATGGCTGATTGTCAGTTAATTGGCCTTTGAACTCATCCAAATATGGCTCGTCATATTTTTTTCCGTTGATGTAAAGTTCATCATTCTTATATTCAACAGTATCGCCTGGTAATCCAACAACACGTTTGATATAGTTTTTCCCCTCATCATCCGGTGCTGGAAAAGTTACGATGTCAAACCGCTTAATATCAGTGTTTTTCAAAGCAATAACCCGTTCACCATCTATCAATGTTGGGTCCATTGAATCTCCCTTGACCACTACAGGAGTAAAAACAAAATGGCGCAAACCAACCAAGATCACCGCCAAAATTAAAAACCAAATAATTGATTTTCCTATTTCTTTTATATTCATCTAAGAGCCTCCATCTTACAGTTCATACTTCTAGTTTATCATATTCTCAAGTAATTATTAAAAAGGTTTCATCTCCCCTTTAAAAAAAATTACCATTCTGCGAGCATATTTCTTTTCTTACTTTTTGTAAGATGGTAAAGTAAGCTTTGTCAACAAGAACAAAAAAAGAAAAGGTGGAAATTATTATGTCTCAATTTTTAGAATCATTAAAAGATCGCCGTTCATTTTACACACTAGGCCGCGATGTAAAATTATCTGAAGAAGAAATTACTGAATTAATCAAAGACACGGTTAAAAGCAGTCCAACTGCGTTTAACGCACAATCACCTCGTGCAGTTATTCTTTTCGGAGAGGCTCATGAGAAATTATGGAACATCGTTGAAGAAGCTCTAAAACCACTAACTCCAGCAGAAGTCTTTCCAAATACACAGGCTAAAATTGCTAGCTTCCGTAATGCCTATGGTACTGTAATGTTCTTTAAAGAAACGGATACAGTAAAAAATTTACAAGAACAATTTGCATTATACGCTGATAACTTCCCAGACTGGGCTGAACAATCAAATGGTATTGCTACAGCAAATACTTGGACAGCTTTAACAGCCGCTGGTCTTGGAGCAAACCTACAACATTACAACCCAGTGATCGATGATGCTGTTGCTGAAGAATGGAACATTCCTGCTAATTGGCAATTACGCTCTCAATTAGTTTTCGGTTCTAAAGAAGGCGAAGCTAACGAAAAAGAATACTTAGCTGACGACGAACGTTTCCGTGTTTTCCATTAATATAGTTTAAAATCAAAACGAGCGATGCTGATTTTCCAGCACCGCTTGTTTTTTATAAGCAAGTTTATGTTTTGCAAAAAAAGATGACATCCCTGCCATCTTATTTCCCGTCTTTATCTTTATCGTCTTTGGTCAAAATTTCTAAGGTACTCCCTTCACTGAGATGCGTCGAAAGAAAAACAACGAATTCAGTCAAAGAATAATCAAAGGTCAAAATGGGGCCGCGACGCTCTTTCCGGAAATAGTTTAACTTAATCAAGCCGCTTTCTTCTTGAAACAAGACTACTCGTTCAATTTCATTGAGCGGAATCCCCCGGTTATCTAAACTAAAAAGAATCAGACTATCTTCAGTAAATCCCTTTTTATCCAATAAAAAACTCAGCATTACTAAGGCAGCTAAAATCGTCTGTGCTCGCCCGTTGAAATCTTGCCAACTAGTAAAACCAGTCCAAAGAATCAACATTGTTAAAAAAATATAGAATGGGTATTGTTTACGTCGTTTAAAAATCGGAATAACGATGTCTCTTCGTGCCAATAATAAAAAAACGTAAAGAACAATAGTGAAAATTCCCAATAACAGTGTAAATATATTCAAAAAGAACCGCCTTCTAACTTGGAATGAAATTAGAATATTTTACCACGACCATGTTAGATTTATCATCTCGCTGCTCTTGATCAACTTCTTCGCATTGATTAATACGAACAACAGCGCAATTTGTCATCTTCGAAATTACTTCGCCTTCCACGCATTCTTCGAAACCAATCGGATGGCAGCGATAATTTCTACCAAGTTCAATTTCTTCTTCATTCATAAGTAAGCCCTCCAGTATCGACATTCATTTGTTCGTCTAGCTTTTGGATCAATGTTATTCGCAATTATACCTAAGTCTGGAATGGTTTACAATCGAAATTTTCACTTCATTAGCAAAAAGACACCAAATCAGGTAAAATTATTTATGAGGAGTGATATTTTATGTCAAATTTTATCGATTCAATCAAGAAATATGGATATTTAAGAAGTGCTTGCTACCTAATCTTTGGTATCGCTATCCTGTTTTCACCACGAAGTGTTTTTAAAGGGATGGTCTACATCATCTTCTTCTATTTATTAATTTTTGGTATTTTACAAATTATTCGCGGCTTAAGAACAAAAAAATATACAGGGAATGTCGGTTTTGAGACAACTAGTGGAATCATGAGAGTCATCATCGCCTTTGTTGTTCTTTGGTTTTCAAAAGGAATTATTAGTATCTTACCAATGTTCTTAGGTTTTATTATTCTAATTTTTGCAATTGGCCAATTCGTACAAAGCTGGACTGCAAGAAGAAACGGTTTTCCAGTCACGGGACAACTTATTTATAGTGCACTGATGATTCTTGCCAGTTTTTTCCTTTTATTCAATCCATTCAGCAGTTTAATGGTCTTATTCCAAATTTTTGGTTTTCTGTTGGTCACTATGGCTATTTCAGAATTTATTAATACTCGACGCTTTAGTCAATAAAAAAAGCTTCTATATATAAGAAACATTTATGCTGAATATACAGAAAAAAGCGAGGTCATTATGAACACAGCAATCGAACTTTATCATTTTACTCAAAAATACGGCATTAATTATAATACGAATGAAAATAAGGGAGTTCTTTTGTTCAATCGTTTTGTCCAAGTATTTGCCAAAACTAATTTCTCCTTTTCATTCATTGGCTTTCATAAATATGAAGGTTTAAAGAATCAAGAAGGTCTTACGGCATATGGAGTCTCTGGAAACATATTATATGCCTTAAGTAAGCAAAGGTCATACAAGTACAATCTTTATCAATGTAAAGAAATTAGCGGCAAAAAGAAACTAAACGGCATTCGTCTATCTTTAGTTTTTGATACTGAGACCGTCAATATTAACTTAGGTTTTGCTGATGGAAACTTAGTTTTGGCTGCTTTAAAGCAAGCAGGAAAAAAATAATCGAGACATTTTATTTGAAGAATAGAAAAACTAGCGTTATAATTCTTTCTGTTCTTAGTGGGATATGGCCAAACTGGTAAGGCGCCTGACTCTGAATCAGGTAAGTGCAGGTTCGAGCCCTGCTATCCCAATAATAAAAAGGGTTTTGTCCCATTTTGGGGCAAGACCCTTTTTTAGAGATCTACTTGTCATAATGAATTAGGATTTTACTACCATCACATTAGAGTTAGCATGATTTACTACATAAGCTGTCGTTGATCCCACTAACGCCTGCTCTACAGCACCTCTTCCAGTTGCCCCAAGTATGATCAGATCCACTTGATTTTCCAATGCATAATCAATAATCTTGCGCTTAGGATTTCCTGAATCAATTTTAGTTTCATAGTCAAATTGACTCACGTTCGAATTGGCGATCAATTGCTCTAGTTCAATCTCCGCATTATTTAGATGAAATTTTAGTGCATCATTAATAAATGCCGGATCACCGATTGAAAATTTATAGTCGACTACAGTGAGAATAAAGAGTTTAGCCTCGTTACGTTCCGCAATATTTAACGCTTCATAAAATGCATCTGTTGATGTGGGTGAGCCATCCACTGCAACGAGTATTTTTTTATAGCTTTCTTTCATTGAAAACGCCTCCCTTGACTTTATTATACATCAACTACTTCTTTCTTTAAAATTAAAGGCGGCTCTCATTGAATCGGATAATTTCAAATTATTTACCTAACAAAAATATTTTTTTTAGTATTTACCAAAATGTTTTTATGATAAAATAAATTGAGCAACATCTTCCCCGCCAATTGGTATGTTTTGCCATTGGAATTGTTGCTCTTTTTTTAACTACTTATCCGCTTGTTTTTTTATTAGTTTTGGTCTAATATGATTAGAACAAAATGAGAGGGTGGATATATGGATAATCGTTTGATACAGACTGCTAGTTTTTCTGACGGAGTTAAAGCCTGTTTACCTACGATCATGGGGTATTTAGGCATTGGGATCGCAATGGGAATTGTTGGAAAGTCTGCCCACCTCGCGATTTGGCAAATATTTCTAATGTCTACACTGGTATATGCAGGAAGTGCCCAATTTATTTTATGCGGATTACTACTGCTAAGTGCGCCAATTCTGTCAATCATTTTTACAGTTTTTCTCGTTAATTTACGGCATCTGCTCATGAGTCTTTCCGTAGCTCATTATTTCAAAGAGGATTCTTTATTGAACGGTATAGCTATCGGAACATTACTAACAGACGAATCCTATGGTGTCTTGATGACGACGCTTGCTCAAGAAAAGAAAGTAACCAGTAATTGGATGCATGGTTTAAATATAACGGCATACCTTGTATGGATTATTTCAACTGTGCTTGGCGCCTTACTAGGGAATTTTATTCCCGACCCAACTGTATTCGGCTTTGATTTTGCATTAACAGCGATGTTCCTTGGGTTGTTTCTTTTTCAAGTACAGCTACCATTAAAAAAACAGCGCGCAAAAACCATTAAGATTTTGACAGTTACGGTAATTAGTCTTTTTGTGTTGATGCGTTTTACTTCTGCAGAGCTTTCAGTCATTTTAGCAACTTTACTAGGATGCCTAACGGGGGTGTTAAGTAAGGATGAGTAACTACTATTATTTGTTAACCCTTTTTGGTTGTGCATTAGTTACCTGGATTCCTCGTGTATTACCCTTTGTTTTGACAAAGGCTGTAAGCTTGCCGCCGACTTTCGAAAAATTTTTAAGTTACCTGCCAATGACGATTTTGACAGCTTTGTTATTGCAAAGTCTCCTAAATTTTCAAACAGGATATTTTCCAACATTACGTTTACCAGAATTTTTCGCATGCATACCGGCTTTGATCGTTGGAATTCGTACAAACGATCTAATGAAAATCGTTTTAACAGGTGTATTTGGAATTGCTCTCTTACGGCTGTTTTAAATTACATTTGTTATAGAGCTTATTTCTGGTTTTACATACATCTCTGATGTAATATATAACAAAATAATAGAAAAAGGAGTAATTCTCATGAAAAAGATCGCTGGATATTTCTTTCAAAAACCTTTAGTGCTTGAGGAAAAAAAACCTTTCGAAATCCATCTTCCAACGGACACTTTGTATGATGGGAACGAACCTATTTTGGAATCAGATCAAAAGATTCTATCTGAAATAGGGAAAAAATATGAGTACCCGACGGATAGTCTTCATAGTTTTTTTGTTATTTCAGAAATATCTGATGTCAGTTAAAAAAGAGGCTGGGACATAAAGCCTAAGCTCAACTAAAAAACAGGGATCAAAATCGAAAAAGCGATTTTGATCCCTGTTTTTTTATGATTTGATTTCCCCGTATTGTTCTCATGTTGCCTATTAAGCATCAATTTCTTCATATTGACTGCCATTAAGGCGATCCCTACTTCATTTTTTACTTTGTCTTTTCCTCGAACGGAAAATCGCGTCCAATTCAAACAAGCCTTCAGATGACCAAAAGTTGATTCCACGTCAATCTTACGTTGGGCATAGATTGCACTGGTTTCTGGTGCTGAAAGCAAGTCTCGTTGTTGCGCTTTGAAATATTCTAATGACGGATTGACTTTGATTTTTCTTCGATAGCCGCCTGGTGTGAATGCCTCGGGTAGGTTCTTCTGATTCGCATCCTTTGTTTCGGCCACATATTCTTTGAAATCTCGTTCAAATCCGTAGTCGTCTATTTCTGTACGATAAGTGTTGAAGTTGAAGCGAACACCTTTAGGATCAATGTAGTAATCATCCGTTTCAAAATAGTCCCAGTTCATGACTTTCTTTTCGTCGGTTCGCCACTTCTTACTCTGTTCCTTGATCATTGTGCTATAAGGAATCAACGGCGTCTGTTGAGGAAGTTCATCCTCAAAGAAGCGATAATTACTTTCTGAACCATAGCCTGCATCCGCTACAATGTAAGGTGGTAAAGGCAGAAATTGCACCTGCAACGTTTCTAAAAAGGGTTGAAGGGTTCGAGTATCTGTAGGGTTCGCAAAAAGATCATACCCTAGTACATATTGATTGTTCGTAGCGATTTGAAGGTTATAGCCAGCTTTCAATTGCCCATTACGCATGTGGTCCTCTTTCATTCGCATGAATGTCGCATCTGTATCTGTCTTGGAATAGCTTTTGCGGTCACCTAAAATACGATACTGGTGCTCATATTTTTGAACACGCTCTTGATGGGAGCGGAAATGTTTGAGCTGAGCCTTTGGCAGTTTGCGTTTGGAGCGAAGCGACTTACGAACAGAACCGATAGGTTCTTGTTCAATTGCTTCGTCGTATTGCTCGACTGTTTCAGTCAAACGAGTAGCGAGCGCATGAATTTCCTCTTTTGACAATTCACCATCAGATTCCCGTTCAAGTGCTGGGATGATTTCCTGTTCGACGAGCGTTTGATAAGCTTCTAAGGATTTTTTTTCTAAATTTTTGTGGTTTTTCTCTAGGGCAGTTTTCCAAACAAAGGTGTATTTATTGGCCGCAGCTTCAATTTTTGTGCCATCAATAAAAATAGCTTCTTCGGTTATTTGATTCGTTTCTACCAAGTGCGAACGCAGTTGAACAAAACAAGTCTGAATCAGGGGCAACACTCGGGGATCGACTCTGAACCGATTGATTGTGCGATAACTAGGTTCGTGCCCTTGTGCGAGCCACATCATTCGAATACTATCTTTCATCAACTCATCAATCTTACGACCAGAGGTGACGGATTGCGTATAGGCACACAAAATTATCTTCAACATCATGCGCGGGTGAAAAGAGCTCGCCCCGCGATCGTGTTTGAAAGCCTCAAATTCTGAATCTGGGATGCTCTCAATAAAAGAATCGATGAGTCTAGCAATATCATTTTCCGGAATGACAAGTGTAAAATCTAGCGGTAAAACGACCTGATTTGTGTTATAATTTTTAAACATAAGAGAACCCTCCAGACTTTTTGTTTCGACGCTTTAAGTTTATCAGAGAGTTCTCTTTCTTTGTAGGGAAAATCAAAACCACCCGTGAAACGGGTGGTTTGCTCTTCGGCTGAAAGCCTCTATTACCGGCCTTGGCCTGAAAGGCCATCTGAAGGCTTCCTCCCGCACCACATCTACTCGCTGATTCTAAAAGAATCTCTCTTTATTTCTTCTTGTTTTTTTCTCCTGTAAATGGATCTACTTCTTCAAACAACGTTAACTGGTCCGCTACATGATCTTCTTTGAGTTGTTTACGAATGTATTCTGCTATCTGTTCCTTATTTCGACCAACCGTATCCACATAGTATCCGCGACACCAAAATTTACGATTCCCATATCGATATTTCAACTCCGCATGTCGATCGAATATCATTAAGCTGCTTTTTCCTTTTAAATATCCCATAAATTGAGCCACACTTAGCTTTGGTGGAATGCTGACAAGAAGATGAACGTGATCCTTACAAGCATTTGCTTCATGAATTTCTACCCCTTTTCTTTCGCAAAGCTTACGGATGATTGCTCCGATACTTTCTCTATATTTCCCATAAATGATTTGTCTACGATATTTTGGTGCAAATACAATATGATACTTACATCTCCATTTTGAGTGTGCTAAACTTTCTTTATCCTTCATCATAAGGATACCTCCTAAATTTGATTGTGATGCGGTCGGGAAACCATCATCAGTTTATCAATTTTGGGAGGCTTTTTTAATACCACGCTGGAAGCTCTCTGGAACCATAGGCATAGCCTATGGTTTTCAAAACATACAAATAAATAGGCATCAGAGAAAATCATCGATTTTCTCTGATGCCTATTTTTATGGAGCTGGATTTATGTCCCAGCCCCTTTTTTATTATTGCCCGTACCAACCGATACCCTCATTGCGCCAACCGTGCTTGATTAAGTTGTTCCGCTCACTTTGCAATAGTGTATAATGATGGGCTCCTGATTTAGCATTGGGATTATACAAACGATAAAGCGGCTTGCTTCCTCCAGAATACCAGCTAACCCCCTCATAGCGCCAACCAACTTTTACTAGGTGATTTTTTTCTGATACATGCGGTGTATAATGATGGTCTCCTGCGTTTGGATTGTACAGCCGATAGACTGGTGTCCCACTTCTAGGTGCTTGCCAACCAACACCTTCATAGCGCCAGCCAGCCTTCTTAACTTTATCGCGTTCGGCCGCATTTGCTGTGTAAAAGTGTTCTCCGCTATTGGGATTATACAAGCGATACATTGCATTTGTCTGAATCGGCGCCGGGTTTGAACCGCCGCCAGTGGAATCATATTGCGTTAGTTTATATGTCTCAATGACATTGTTTAACGTCGATCCATAGGTTGGTGCTGTTGCATACCTTCCTGTTAAAAAAGCGGTTGCGTCTTTATACGATTTTGTGTTGCTTTTCCATGCACCAGAATAATAATAGTTTCCTGGTGAGAAAGAAGTCTTTTTCAGAACGGTAACATTATCACCTAAGGATTCCTTATAAGAAGGATATTTTCTGAATTTCGCATTGACGTAGTGCCAGCCCTCTTTTTCACTCCACTCTTGTGTTTTCATCGTAACGGATTGTCCGTTATATTCACCTTTAATACCAAATAGGTTATAATTCGGTGCTTTTGATAGTGTGCTTCCGCCCCAACCGCTTTCAACGATTGCTTGGGCAATCATTACTGAAGCATACAAATCATTGGCGCTAGCCAATGTCTTTGCGGAGGGAGCGATTTGATTAATAAATGCTTGTTGTGTAGTCATACTTGCTCGCGCAGCTCTAAAAGCAGGTGGCTCAATCGTAAATTCTTCAAATGGAATCGGATGATGAAAAAGCAGATTTCCCTGCGCATCATATTCTTCTTCATCCACACCTGTCGCTTCTTCAGTCGGTTCACTCGAAGCTGCGGTTGATGCCTGAGTTTCCTCAATTGTTAATTCTGACGTAGCTGGCGCATTGGTTACAGCTTTCACAGAACTAGAAGTTTCTGATATTGCCGTGCTTTCCTCTATACTAGTAGAATCAATTGTCTCTTCTCCAAATGCAACAAGTGTTGAACTTCCCAAACTTCCCAACAACATAGCGCTACATAGCAGTTTTTTATACTTCATGTCATCCCCCTCTAGCAACCATTAAACAACGGTTATAATTAATGCTTTTTATCTTAGCTCTCTCTATATAAAGTAACAAAAATTAATCACAAAGTAAAATTTTTTTCTTTAACTTTGAATATAAGAAAAGCGATGATAGCACCTGTTTCTCAATTATTTCCGATTTTGTTAAATTAAAGAAATTTCGAGTTTTAATAGAAAAATTTAATTATATGTAAGTAAGCGTGTGAGTCGCTCAAAATGTTGATTTATGACTCGCATAGTCAGTAAATTCTCATTCTATTGTTATTTAGTGTATCTTATCGATCTGATATAATGACCTACGAGGGAGGGGTCTTTATGGATATTGGCAATGTTGTTTCATGCGTAATTTACTTAATATTTTTTTTCATGACAATCATTTACTTTTATCTTTTCAAAAAAGATCGTGCTTTGATTCATCTATACTTTTCCTTAATCCCGACTTTTTTGTGCATTTATCTTCTTATGAATTACCCCCATACCCAACCAGTTGAAGGAGCTTGGACATTGGCTCTTTTAATGTTGATTTCACTAGTAAGCTTTATGCTATATTGGATAGTTTACTCCTTCTGGAATCGGAAAAATTGATTCTTCCATTTCAATCTTTCACAAATAATTCGTAATTCTTTTTATTAGTTGTATGCTATAATAAAGCTTGTCTATTCTAACCTATTTGAAGGAGCTTTGTTATGGCGCTTTTATTGACACTATTATTTGATCTTCTGATGATTGTTTTATTCTTATTCAGGATGGTTAGAGGAGATCAAATTACTTTCATCGTTAGCATTGTTTTACAAGGAATGCTTTTTATCGATCTATTGGCTGTGGTACTTTTACGTCCATCCAAACCTGAGATACCAAATATTGCACCAGAAGAAATGACTCGCAGACAATCACGTCGTTCTACCAAACCAGCGCGTGGAGGTTTCTTGGCTAAACTCTCGTGTATTGTTGCATTACTTTTATTGTCTTACTATATCTATTCCGTTATTTACATCTTTATTTAGCTAGCAAAAACATCGACGCTTGTCGATGTTTTTTTACGGTAAAAAAGCTTGCTTAAGAATAGTGGTGTTATCCATGCCTAGCTTAGCGAATTACCCTTGTAAGTTTACGGAGCCTTTTTGCTACTTGTTAAGTCTATAACTCTCTCTCATCTAATCTTTCTGAAGTCATATAATTATCGACATCATCCACTTTCAAACGATTCTCGTTCAACACTTTTTTGTAAAGAATAAACTTCTAAAGGATCGTGAATTGTCAAAATTTGATTATAAGCATTCTCTTTTAAAAGGGTATACGTATATAACTGGTTAGTTTTTAAATCTAGAAAAGCATTCATCATTTATTTTAGAATAGATGAAAAAGAGCCCTGATTAATTTGGGCTCTCCTCTCATAATTTTTTTCTATTAAAAACCAGAACACTCAAAAAAAGACCTACAAAAAAGAGAAGTATGCTGAGTATCATTGCTGGAACATAGCTTTTAAACGTTGAACTATTTTGAAGAATGATCATGTTTTGAGATGTGAGTGATATCGGATTAAACCGTTTTACTTTATCAAACATATTCAACAGTGCTAACAAAGTCACCATGCCGCCACTCATCAATAATCCTTCATAATTATTTCTAGCAATTGTTGAAGTAAATAGAATCACACTCAATAGCAATAGGCCGAAAAGCCACAAAGGAAAAACGGCATGGAATAGATATGGACTTTTATTATCAGGAAAATAGTAAGCCGTGTATCCCCAAGTTACTAAGAAAGTCACTAACAAACAAAAACTCCATTGGAGCATCAAACTGATTGTTTTCCCAATGATGATCGTCCAACGTCGGAGTCCTTTTGTAACCAAGTTGATCAATGTCCCTTTACTGATCTCATTGCTAACAGTTCCGCTAAACATTAAGGCCAAAACGATCAGCCCTATTTGATTGAGATTCTTATAAAATTGCGTCCAAGAATCTAATGAAGTTGGTTTAGGAATTGTTTTTGCCATTTCTTCGCTGATCGCCATTTTGACGATTTCCGGTGTCAGCTTTGCCAACAAAGGGTTCATTAAGCCAAAAATCAAAAATATTATTACTAAAAGTAAAAGGCGGTACGTACGCCAACTTTCAAATAGTTCCTTTTTCGTAAAATAGTATAAATTCCTCACTGAATCACCTCCAAAAAGATGGATTCTAAAGAGGGATCAATTTTTTTGATTGATTTTGGATACAACTCACAGTTCTCGAACAGTTGAAAAAGTCTTAGTGCAACCGCGTCGTACCCTTGCGAATAGTTTAAAATGAATGAATTTTTTTTTGATAGAAATGAATAATCTTTGATTACCTGTTGATCGTTTAATTTGTCTAATTCCCTAGAAAAACGATTAATTCCATCCTTATTAGAGAATTCAATTTCAATTTGATCTTTCGCAAATTGTCTTTTCAGTTCATTTATTTTACCACTCACAACCAGTTCACCTTTATTTAAGATACCTACATAATCACATATTCGTTCCACATCGCTTAAAATGTGTGTAGAAAATAGAATGGTTGTTCTTCCTCGCAACGTTGCTAACATCTCGAGAAAATCGTTGCGTCCGCTAGGATCTAAAGCAGAAGTTGGTTCATCACAGATCAATAGCTCTGGATCATTTAATAAAGCCTGTGCAATTCCTAAGCGCTGCTTCATTCCTCGTGAATATCCTTTAATTTTCTTTTTATCATCAGTTAAACCTACTAATGACATAATCTCAGGGATCTTATTCTTCAGCTGTTCTTTGGAAAGTCCAGTGATTTCACCGCAAAATTTCAAGTACTCTTTAGCAGACATGTAATTATAAAATTCAGGTACATCAGGTAAATAACCCGTTAAATGATTTGTTTGATTGTCTCCAAAGTGAACTGGTATTTTTTTAATTAAGATTTCACCACTATTTTTTTCTTCTAAGCCTAAGATTATCTTCATTGTGGTAGTTTTTCCCGCACCATTTTCTCCAACAAAACCAAAAATCGAGCCAGTTGGCACCGTTAAACTTAAATTATTCAGAATTTTTTTCATTCCAAATTTTTTTGAAACTTGCTTCACCTCCAAAATGTTCATCAGTCTTCTCCTCTTCCAAAAGCAAAGTAAATAACTGGACCAATAATTTGAAGAAGCACAACGACAAACAGCCACATAGACTTATTTCCAAAACGATATTGAGGATGTGTCAGCACATGTCTGACCGCCGTAATCATTAAAATCAGCTCTAAAATAATCAATGGTAAAAAAATTGGCAGATTATCTTTTAAAAATGTAAAATTATTCATTCTTAGACATCTCCCTTTTAAGTATTCGCAGTTCAGTATAAATAGTCTGCAATTGTTCTTGATCTTCGAAATTGTTAAAAGCTGGATTGTCAATCACAAAATTAATCAAGCTTTCTTTAACTTTTATTGAATCTCTAGGCAATTGATGACCAATTTCTAATTGTCCCAACCATTCATCCACTTGATCAAAATAGTCATCCCCATGAAGGTCCACTGGAAAATCTGTTTGCTTTAATACATCAAGAAAATCATTGAGTATTGGAAAAACCGCTGCCTCATTTTGCATTTGAGCATAGCCAGAAATCGCAGACAATTGGAAATTCATTAAGGCAATTGGATGAAGTTGTTTAAAATTAAAAATATTTGTAAATTCGAGTCCTCGAGAGACCGTTTCAGAAAACTTTTTTTGATCATTAAGCAATACTTGTAAGTAATTTCCCAAAAAGCTAAGAAAGACAGTCGTATATTGATATATTGCACTCTGCAAAGTGATGACCGCTTGACTGTTCTCACCTTTTTGTTGCTGGGCCGCTGCGATCAAGCTTTCAATCGGAAATAAAGTAGGCACCTGATCTCCTAAAATAGCCAATACTTGATCAAACTCATTTAAAGTCAATGAAGTATATGCTTCATACTTCAATGCCTGCGTGATCAGCTCAGGACTTTTTGACTGTGTTCTGACATGAACAAATAGCTCTTGAGCTTCTTTTGTATACGTCTGGATGCTTTCCTCACCAGGTAATAAGTCCGCATGATTAAGAAGAAACAAGCCCATTTGCAGCACAAATGGGTAGCATGAGTAGTATCGCCGAACAAAGCTGCGAATCGTCGCTAAAACTTCTTCGGGTGATTGCGTAACTAATGAATTCTTTAACATTCCATAAATCCGTTGAATCTCATGATTGTCTAATTGTGGTTCGTAAGTTAGCAATGAATCAATTGTTATATCAAAATACGCCGCCAATAGCGGCAATAAAGTAATATCTGGATAGGTCTGTCCTGTTTCCCATTTTGATACAGAAGCCTTCGATACTCCAACAAAATTCGCTAGCTCCTGCTGAGTTACTTGCTTTTCTTTGCGCTTTTCCATGATGATTGGTCCTATATTCATTTCCATCTGTATCTCCCCCCTCATATCTATTTTAGAATGTCTACTAAGAGAAAACAATCGAGTAATTGTTAACTTTAACGCACAATAATCAACTAACAAGAAACAAAAAACGACCAGAGGTGTTTACTCTAGTCGTTCTGAAGAATGGATTAATCATTTTTATACTCTGAATTGAGCTGATTGATTTTCTTGCTGATTTTTTTTGGAAGATAAGCTAATAGAGCTAAAAGAAGCCCTGCACCTGCAAATTCCAGCAATAAGGTCATTGAAACTCCTTTGGAAGCTATCTCAGAGGCCATGAACGCATAAATGAAACTAGCAGGCATCATCGTTACAAAAGAAATGATACTAAATTTTTTTATACTCATTGGCGTCATTGCATACGCATAGCTCTGAATTGCATAAGGGAAAATCGGAACCAATCGAGTAAAGATTAAAAAAGAAATGCCATTTTCTCTAACACCCTTTTCAATTTTTTGAAAGGTCAAATCATTACCAAAACGTTGTAAAATATAGTCCCGCGCCACGTACTTCCCAAGAACGAAAGAAATACTTGCCCCAAGAGAAGCACCAATAATTGTCAATGCTCCTCCCACAAATCCACCATAAGCCAAGCCGCCCACAATTGCTAAGAATTGCCCAGGCAATAAAAAGACAGCTACTAACACAGATAATAGAATAAAAATCAAATAGCCCCGCCAACCAAGATTTTCTAAATAAGCTCTTAGTGCGGCAATATCAGTCAAGAAATCAACTAGCCCAAATTGATAGGCTAGAAAAATTACCAATAGCACAAATAAAATAAATGAAATAATTTTTTTCAACCAAATACCTCTCTCATTTCAAAACCAAGATAAATCAGTTACTTTTCAGTCCGGCTGTCATTCGTTTAATAACCAATTGATTAAAAACAGAAATATTCAAAAGTTTTTTAGGCATCTTCACAATATATTTTGATTCATCAGATAGACTCATCTGCCCTTTAGATAGTTCCGGCTGTTCATTTGATAAAAAATAGTATTCATCACTGAATAACTCTGGCCGCTCTAAATACACAGCTGTTGTCACATCCCAATTACAAAAACCACTGAAATTGAAAACTTTTTCGTTCCATTTTATCCAGTTTTCCAAAGTTTCACTAAGCCAGCTTTGAGCTTCTGATGTAATCACATTTGTTGTTGAGAGTAAAAACTCGTGCATTTCCTTTTTCGAAAAGAATGCTTCTGCTGTCATATGACCGTTCATAACAGTTATTCTTGCTTGACTTAGTAAGACAGCTTTAGCCGCAATAGGATCAGACGAAAAGTTCAACTCTGCAACTTTCTGTTGATTTACTAGCAGTGGCTCAATAGTACCGCCCATCAATACAATCTCATGAACTTTTGAAAAAAAAGCTGGATCAATTTCCTGAGCATCAGCCAAATTGGTTAGAGCCCCCGTTGCTAAAATCGTAATTTCATTCGGATAACGATTGACTTGTTCTACCAGAAAATTAGCCGCAGAGCGATCAGACATACCCGCAGGATAAAAGTCAAAAGCTAATTCAAAACGCTTTTTCATTTCCTGAGTTATTTTAGCCACTTCTGTTAAACGTGCATTTCCAAATGTCAAGGTTACACCTAGTAAATCAACTATTGGCGCTCCTAACAAATAGAGTAAGGTTAAGCCATCATCTATATCCCGATTCAATAGACCGAATGTATTGTCACAATCAAAAATAATTTTTCTCATTCTAATAGTCCTCTATTTTCTTGCAGCCAGTGTTTAAAATGATGATTCTCTTCTTTCAATCCATAGCGAATTTTTTTTAAATCTATAGGATAATCAATATCTTGTAGCGGTGATAATAGTGTCACATCAATTCCTGGCAGTCGAGTCAGGGTTTCATTCAGTACTTCACTTTCTCCCCAATCAATATCTGTCTCAAAAATTGGAGTTAAATCAATTTCTTGATAACAGCCGATTAAGTAATAACCGCCATCAGGTGAAGGTCCTAGTACAACTTCTTGCATCTGAGTAAAGGCATCAAAGACTATTTCTGCATTTAAATTGGGAATGTCGCTGCCGGTTAACACCACTTTTTCATACCCCTTACCAAAAAGATGTTTCATTGCATGATTCATTCGTTGACCGATTGTTTCCCCCTTTTGTGGAAAAGCAGTGAAGCTATTTGGCAGAATCGAAAGTAAATCTGATGGATCCCCTTCATTAGAGTATGCAAGGTAAAGATCAATACCAGATTCATTTAAACTTCTAAATTTTGAAAAACTATCCTGTAACAGCTTGAGTTGAACCTGACAAGCCTCCTCGCCGCTTAATAAACTTTGTAGACGAGTTTTAACTTTGTTAGGTACAGGAACTCGTGTAAATAAAATATAAGCGTGTTTATTCAATAATTCGTTCTCCTAAGGCTTGACATAAAAATGTTTCATCTAAATAGCTAGTAACCTTTTCAAAAATTTCTTGATTCCTTAATTCTTTTGTATCACTTTGATAACTGTCGTAAGCCATCGCCGACCAAGATAAAGCACGCAGCATCAAGTAGGGATGATAGATTTTCAAAGCCTCCCAGAAAGCTTTACGTTCAAAGCCGGTTATTTGCAGATAGCTAGTAAGAAAAGTGTGCTTTTCAGCTTGTGATAAGATCACGTTGCTGCGCCAAAGAGTTGTAGTCGAAGCTAAAAACTGCGAAATATCTTGAACAGGGTGGCTAATCACTGGCTTTTCCCAATCAATCAAAAACCCTTTTTTCCCAATAATAAAATTATGAGAGTTCACCTCTGTATTATTGATGCACCATTGATCAAGATCGTTAAAAAAACGTTGCTGGCCTATATTTTTGTCACATCGTTCTAAAGCAGCTGCTAATTGTCGCTGCGCTTGAAGTGGAACGAAACTACTTGTTAAAACTGACTCTAACAAATGCTGGCATTCCAACACACGAGCAGACAAAATTCCTGCTTTTTCTTTTATAAAAAAATTCTCTGCTGATTCATCAATTGGTTGCTGATGGATTTTCCCAAAAATCAACGCAGCCTCTTTCAAATCACTTTGATAATTTAACGGCGACCCAAATAAAAATTCCATAATCAATAGCCCTTGAGGAAAGCTTTGGCAACTATCGTCCACATAATAAACTTTTGGCGTTCTATTTGTTCGTTCCAGCCACTTCAAGGCTTGATACTCATATCGAATTTGATTCTTTAAATGCAATTGGCTGCCATAATTTAAACGAAAAACATATTTCCTTTTGCTGTCTGAAATCAGAAAATTTTGGTTATATTCTCCCTGCGCTAGAAACTCTACTGTAAACGGCTCTTCCAACCGCAACTCATCAATTAGCATTCTCTCTTTCAAATACTCTCGAATCTTTTCTATCATGGATGACTCCTTCTTATTTGTAATATCGGTGCATCAGCTTATCAGGTGACATCCCCATCAAATAAAATAGCTTGATCTTATGCATTTTTAAGTGTGTTCGCAGTTTGCCTTTGTGAAAACGACGACTTGATGTGATGATTCGTACAGGTAATTGATAAAAATTTCCTAGCTGTTTTAATCTTCGACTCAACCGCCAATCCTCCATTAACGGGATAGGCTCAAATCCGCCAATCTTTTCATAACAACTTCGCTTGGTAAACATCCCCTGATCACCAAATATTAAACCAAGATAACGTGCTCGTAAATTTGAAGTGATAGCTAAATAACGGTAGAAAAAATCTGATGAATCAAATGATAATTCAAAAAAGCCGGCACTATAACAACCATCATCTCCCAAAGCCGATTGAATTTGTTCTAATAGATTTCGAGTGCTACCTAGTCGACTATCACCATGCAAAAACCATAAAAATTCACCAGAACTTTTTTCGACCCCATATTTTAGCTGTGCACCGCGATTGGTATCCTTTAATTGATACACTTGAGCTGATTTTCTAGCAATCATTACTGTTTGATCCTGACTTCCTCCGTCGACAACGATTATTTCATAGGAGATACTTGTTTCTAACTCACTTAATTGCTGCAATAAACGTTCAATATGCTTCTCTTCATTTAAAACCGGAATAATAATCGATATCATCGTGGAATCACCTGTAGCTTCTCATTAAATGTTAAAAATATTTGTTCTTCACTAATCATTTTTTGTGTGATATTAGTGAACGTACAATATGTTTCGCCGATTTTTACTTGAACACGTTGCCCCTTTGGCGACCACTCGATACATTCAACCATTGCCGGCAGCCCATCTCCACTAATTTGAATCTCTGTGCCAAAAGGAACAAAGAGCGAGGCTTCGCCACGAATTTTTTCTGGATTTTTCACCACTAATTCAGTACCATTTATTCGAAAAATATTCTCATGAATAATTCCAGGAATTAAATTACTTTCTCCGATAGTTTCGGCTACCTTTTGATTGGCCGGATAGAAATAAATATCCTTTGGTTTGCCGATTTGTTGAATTTTACCATCCAACAAAATAATCATCCGATCAGCCAATTGAAATGCTTCTTCCCTGTCATGGGTAACCAAGATAACACTAAAGCTGTATTCTCTTTGTAAACGGCGGATATAATCTCGCATCGAATCTTTCAAATGACTGTCCAAATTAGCAAAAGGTTCATCAAGTAGCAACAATTTAGGTTCTAGAACAATGGCTCGTGCCAACGCTACTCGCTGTTTTTGTCCCCCTGATAATTGATCTGGAAAATGGTTTTCAAGCCCGTCAAGATTAAAAACATTAATGATTTTATTGATTTTCTGAATAATAGTTTCTTTAGAAAATTTACGTGCTTTCAATCCAAAGGCGATGTTCTCAACTACAGTCATATGAGGAAAGAGCCAAAAATCCTGAAAAACTAATACAGTCGTTTCTTGGGAAAACCCATTAGTAAAAGTAATCGTTCCCTTATCGACTTGCTGAATACCTGCAATCATTTTAAGAAGACTGGTCTTTCCAACACCCGATGGTCCAAAAAGTGCAATGATCTCATCTTCTACCACATTAAAAGAGATGTCCTTTAATATTTTATTTTTACCATAATTTAATTGAAGCTCACTAATGCTTAGACCCACGTTGCGCTCCTCCTATAACTATTTTTAAGATATAACCCCCAAGCATTGTAACTCCTAAAAAGACCAAACTATATGATGAAGCCAATCCGAAGCGACCATTATTTGCATAAGGAAGTAACAATAACGGCAAGGTAATAATCTTTCCGCCTCCAATAAAGAAAGTTGGTAAATACTGACTACAAGAGACAATGAAAACAAAGATCGCAGAGGTCGTTATTCCCGGTCGTAATAACGGCCAAGTAATCTGTCGAAAAATCGTCCATGAGTTAGCGCCCAAAGACTGAGCAGTCAAACTATATCCCTCTCCCAGCTGACGATAACTTTCCAATAAAATTTGCATTGCATAAGGTAAACATAAATATGTATGAAGCAGAATTATTCCTAAAAAAGTCCCCGTCAAACGAAGCTGCAGAAATAAAACTTGACTAGATGTAATAATTGCAATTGCAGGCAAAATCAATGGTAGATATATCACGATCTCGATAAAGCGATGCGCTATTTTTTTTTGAAAAGCAAAGTACCTTGCGGCTGGCAAAGCTATGGCAACGCTTATTCCTGTTGTAGCCAAGGCAATTACTACGCTGTTAATTACTGCTGTCCAAAAATTTGGTTCACTTATCATTTGTTTATAAACTTTTATAGCAAATTCTTGTGGATAAACAGCAGGATACATCCACTTTGTGCTGAATGACCATAAAAATAAAAGAATTAAAGGAAAGAGCACAAGTATCACTGAAAAAAATAAAGAAAAATAGCCCCTTTTAAATAATATCTTCATGCTGCTTTTCTCCCTCCCGGTAAAATCCGGCTAATGATCAAAGCGATTGTTGCAACCACTAAACAAATGCCAGACATCACGAAATTCAATGCAAAAGCTTGAGGTCGAGTTGTTAAATCTGCTTGGGTAAACAAATCATAGGCAGTCAGTGCCACTGTCTGATTACTCGGATTACCCAATAAATAAGGAACTTCAAAGGAGGCAAATGTGAAACAGAATAAAATAATAAATAGGGTCATTAAGGTTTTTTGAATCATTGGTAAGATTATTGAGAAAAAAATACGAATAGTCGAAGCTCCTAAATTTCTAGCTACCTCTACGTAGCCTAACTGCAACTGCCGCAAAATTGCTAAAGTTGTTATTGCAACATAAGGGACCTCTTTATATAAAAACACCAAGATGATTCCAACGCCTCCAGGATCATGAATAAATAAGGGAAACTGGCCGACCTCTTGAATCAAGCCTAACTGAAAAAAAATCCTCGAAATTATCCCCGTCTGTCCAATCAGTTGCATAATCATTAATGCAACAATAATATGTGGTAAGGAAATGGGCAGACCGATAATTTTATGCAGCCAAGGAGTTTTCGCCTTCAATAGTAGAAAAGACAAAACAACTCCTAACAATAATGACAAAAAAGTCGCGGTCAGTGCTAAGTAGCAACTGTAACCTAGCGACTTTCGAAAAAAAGGATCATTCAAGACTTGCTGGTAATTTGTCAAACTAATCTGATTTAGTCCAATCAGAGGATAGTATCCTAAACTAATTTGTATCCCTTTAAACAGCGCTGCAAAAATGACAACACCATTTATTAATAAAAAAGGAAGGATTAATAATTTTTTTTTACTCATGTAAAACATACTCTTTCCATAAGGCTTCGATCATCGGAATTTTTTTCGCTTGAATTTCAGGGATTTGTTTTTCCTGCATTTCTTCTAATGAAAGAACTCCTTGATTTTTATATAGATCTGTCAATTTTTGTTCAGACTCTTTAGTTAATTTTTCTGGATCAAATGGAGGTATGCTATACCCATACTTTGCTTCTGCTTTTTTTAGTTGAGCAGATTCACTAGTCATCTCATTAATTAAGACTAACGCACCTGCTTTAACTTTTGAAGTTCTGGCAATTGCTAAATAGCTTTGATTCGCAATCGTCCCCTTATCAAATAAGAATGATTCAGATGTTTGCTTGAACTCATTATCATTTCTTTTTTTCGCTACATGCATTTGAGAATAGCTGTAGCTCATATCTATTTGTCCGGCTGAAAACATCTCATCTAGCTCTGCTGTTGTTGTCGGATATGTTTTTCCCTCTTGCCATAGGTATGGTTTGATTTCATTTAAGTAGTCTAGCCCGGGTTTGATAACCTTATAAAGCTCTTCTTTATTCGCCTTTGCTGCCTCAACTTTATCATAGCCTACAATATCACAAATAACATTGCGAACAAATGCACTGCCAGTAAACTCTGGTGGTGCAGTATAAGTGATTTTCCCAGGATTTGCTTTAGCATATTCCATTAAAGCCTGTGTATTTTTGGGGAAACCATCCTTAAATTTCTCTCTATTCCCAGCAAAAGTTAATTGTGCACTACCGTATGGTACTTCATAGCCATCAATTTCAACTCCAAAATCATACCTTGAATTATGTCCGTCAACAGCCATTAACTTATCAAAACTTTCAACCTTTTTAGTAATGGGGCCATAAAGCAACTTGGCTTGTTTAGCAGTGTAGAAATTCTCGCCATTAATCCAAATAACATCAATATCTCCTTCTTTAGTTCCCGCTTCCTTTTCGGTTGTCAGTTTATTCAAAATTTGATCGATATCCATTGGAACACGTTTGACTGTAATATCATATTTTTTCTTCATTGCAGGTGTCACGATCTCGTCCACCCACGCATTCGCTTTTTCGTCACCGCCAAACCCGTAAAAAGTCACCGTTTCCCCTTTACTTTTTTTCACAGCATCAGAGAAGCTGCTAATTGACTGTTCTGTTTTACTTTCCTTTGTCTGATTAGTTTTGCAGGCAGTTAATGAGAAAAGCATTCCTACTGCCAACAAACGAATAAACCATTTTTTCATCATACTCTCCTATGCTTTTGTTACTATTCTTTTCGATTGATAACGATTTTTCCATGCTCGTAATGGATTGTCTAATGGGTGCGTTGGAGTTTTATCACTCTTATGTATGACCTCACCAAATATTAAATCCAATAGATGCCAAGCTTGTCCACCACCTAGTATCATCGCCGAAGTACAGCTGGCACAATAAGTAACGATGTGATCTGTTTTAAAATCCTGAACACGCTTCTCAGCAAAATCCTTTGCCAATTCTGGATTTGAAACACCACACATTCCACCCATGCCGCAACACAACGTATTTTTCCCGGTTAACCGATTTTTAGCGACTTGATACCCTAATTGCTCTAATAAATAGCGAACGGCCTGATGAATTTCCGTTATTTCTTTGGTGGGACAAGAATCTTGAACTGAAAAAACAACATCACTTCTCTCTGCTTTGCCAATTAGTTCTTGCGGCAATCCCAGTTCAGCCATCTTCACCCACAATGATGAGGTAGGAAACTGGTCCTGAATTGTCATTGTTTTGATACAACCTTGACATGCTACAATCAATTCGTCGATATTTGCCAACTGAACTTGTTCAGTTAAGCGGCTGAAGCGTTTTTGAAACAATTGCTCTTGTCCGATCATTCGTGTTGGTTTCCCGCAACATCCTTGAATAATCGCTAAATCAGGATAATATTTTTTTAGGTACTCGATAATTAGGCCAATTTGCTTTGGATTGCTTGAACTTAGTGCACATCCTGCCATAAAACCATATTTCATTTCATATCCCCTCGATTCACTGCTGAAAATACTTTGCTCGTTGAAAGTTTCTGATGCATCTCAACACTTTTTAACTGTTTTAAGGGTAGTCCTTCTTTGATTAAATCTTGTCGCATCGCTAAAAAAGCTTCATCTAATTTTAATTTCAACGGACATACTACAGTGCAGCGACCGCATAACATACAAGAATATGGAATAATTGGTTCAAGTCCTTCTTCAAGAAATCGGTGAAACATTTTTTGCGGATCTTCGCAATATGTTTGCAGGAACAAACAATCTTTCATGCACCGTTTACAACTTGTACAATTTTCCGCGATTATTTGTGCCATTTCAATTGTTTTCTCTGAGTAATCCATCGGTTCGATTAGCTCCTTTTCAATGAAACAATCAGTAATTGTAATAGAAATCCTAAACACAAAATACTGCTGACTAAATAGTAAATCGGTGTTGTTTCTAATCTAAAAATTGTTTGCCAAATCAGAAAAATTGCTCCTAAAATAAGCAAAATACTACTTTCAAGTCCTCTTTTTCTAATGGCTAATAGCAATGCAATTAACACCAGCACGAGCGGCAACAAAAACAACTTGCTGCCGAACGCGCTGGAATCTACTTTATGCGAATAAAAAGAAACATTTCGCATAAAACCCAAATGATTTTTATAAAGATCATCCATTAAATAGACAAGGTAAATCAATCCTAGTTGTAATAGGTGAAGCAAATACTTTAAGACTTTCATTAGTTTAATATTTTCACTTTGTCTTTATCTCTTGGGTCGCCAACTTGAACTGGGTACTTACTAGGATCCTTTTGATGAGCGATATCCCAGTCATACCATCCACCATCAAACAATTTAACATCTTTCCAACCTTCTTGCTTAGTAATAAAGAAGGCAGTTGCTGCACGCCAACCCGTTCCACAATAAAAAGCAACTTCTTTATCTGGAGTAATTCCCCATTTTTCCCAAGCAGCAAAAATCTTGGTCGGTTCTTTGACTGTACCATCATTATTCATTAATTGAGCCACGTCCGCGCTACTTTTACTCGATTTCGCGTAAACTGCGCCTTCGGGTTCACCCGCATTTTCAATATAATCATAGCCGCTTGTCTTTCCTGTAAATTCTTTCCATGAACGAATGCTTGCAAGAACTAAATCAGGATTTTTATCTTTAGCTGCTAGCAAATCATCTGATGTTGAGATTAAGCTTTCAGGACGTCCAGGAACATCAGCTCCAAAGTCTTTTGCTGCTTTAGCCTCTTCATTGCCTTTTTCAACCTTATAATCTGCTTTTTCCCAAGCCTTTAAACCGCCGTCTAAAATCTTCACGTCGTCAACACCTAACCAATAAGCTACAAAAGCAATGCGGGCAGCAGCATTAATATCACTGGAATATACTACTACAGGAGTTGTTTTTGTTACGCCGCGTTTTAGGAAAACTTCTTTACACGTTTCAGCATCTAGGATATTCCAAGTGCTTTCTTCGGTTTCAATTTCCATAGTATCCATATGAAACGCTCCTGGAATATGAGCTTTTTTGTAGTCTTTTCCTTCGCCATAGGAAGCTTCGATCACAACCGTTTTATCGTCATCTTTCATTTTATTCTTTAACCATTTAGCATCAACAAAGAAATCATCTGACTTAATATCTTTGCTCTTCACCAAGCGTTGCACTTTTACAGATTTATCTGCTGCATGAACCTCTTCAGTTTTTGAATAAACAACTACTGCTGTTAATAACAAACAGCTAATTACTGCTAAGAATTTTTTCATCTTTCTGCTCCTTTAAAGTTTGTATTTTCACTTGAAACGTTTTCAGTAGCCACAAAGACTTCATTTATACACAACAAAAAAACATACTTATTAAGTATGTTCCTCCATGTTATTATTTTTCTGCACACTGAATAGCCTTTTTAGCTGGTTGCAAAAAAAGTGAGTCGGAGGAAAGTCATTTGTTCTACTTGCTTAGAAACTCTAAGTAATGATTGGTTTCACAGTCACCGTTGATAGTTTTTAAGCATGAGAACACCTCCTACCTCCCAATTTCGAAACCGGGCTCTTTTCCCTTCCGAGTATAACGAAACCCTATTCGATAAGCAAGAACATTTTATTTAAAAAAACAAAAAGTTTCATTGTGAAAACAATGGCTTTTATTTCAAGCTTATTCCATTTGTTAGGAGTGGTTTTTCTATGAATTATCAGCTAGAATTACTTTATCTAATAATAAGAAGAGGTGCCTTTATGAGTATTTTTGATGGATTAATGGGAAATGCCAGTCAGCATAATAATCTGACTGTTGAAAAAAAATTAGAAGATGTACTAATAACAGGTGAAACTGTTTCCTTGGCCTTTAAACTAGTTCGCGATTTGATCGTATTTACTGACTTTCGCTTAATTTTAGTTGATAAGCAGGGCATGACAGGCAAGAAGGTTGAGTATAAATCAATTCCATATCGCTCAATCTCACGCTTTTCAGTAGAGACCAGCGGACATTTCGATTTAGATGCGGAATTAAAAATTTGGATTTCTAGTGCCGAACTACCTGCAGAAACGATTCAATTTAGAAAAGATAAAAATATCGTAGCCGTGCAAAAAGCACTGGCTTTGGCATTATCAAAATAGTTGAAAAGGACAAGAAATGAACTTATTCGTTCAATTGCTTGTCCTTTTTCTCTCTCTCAGAAAGCCTGTATCCTTTTTCCCCTTTATTATCTTCATTCTCTCCTTTAAAAATAGTCAGTAACCTTCTCTAGAAATCCACATAGATAAATAGATAATCGGAAAAGAAATTTTTATTTCTCTTTCACTTTATCAACATTTTCAATCCATTTCTCAAGATTGTTGAATCCATCATTTTTGATGTAATCATATTCTCTGTCTATAATCTCATCAAACCAAAGCAGCTCGCCGTTTTTCTTCTTTCCAATGATCTTTACTACCGACTGACTGATAGATGTTTTCTGACTTAAATTTTTGACTTTTCCGATTTTTAACGCAATAATTGCGTTGCCTCTTTCATGACTTTGCTCAATTTCGTATTGAACATATTTGGAATCTAATGTTTCACTCCCAATTAATACGACTGTTACTGAAGTGCCAGATAATTGCTTATCTATCCATCGTTTAATACTCTCCTCGCCATCACGTTTGATTCGTTCAAACTCAGCCTTGTTAATAAAACCAGACTCTTCATTTTCTTTTAAAGCCCAATTATTTTTAATCACCATTGCTCTTGATAAATCATTCTCATAATAAAAACTAAAAAATACTCTTCTCACCATAAAATTGCCTCCTAAACTTTTTCATTATTCATAAGCTGCAATAAATCTCTGGCTGTAAAATTGCGGAGATCCCTTGACAAGCCCGAACAATTCTGAATTCTCTATCCATTATATAATACCTATCTCACGCAATGGCTCCATTTTTTTAATAATAGATATTTTTCTAGGGAACAAGTATTTTTATTGAAATAATAAGATACTGACTAGCTTTTGTATTTCTAGCGTGATACGATTTTGTTAAGATGAAAAATGGAGGTCTTGTTATGTTGGATAAATCAGTTCCTTTTATTCCATTCACAATGTTCCGCCCGTCAAATGCTCCTTCGTTACCAGAAATTCAACTACCTGAAGGGTATCAGATAGTTTTCTATCAACTAGGTGATGAAAAGGATTGGTGTCGTATCGAAACAGCTGTCTTAGAATTTGATACAGAAAAGGACGCAGCAGATTATTTCAAAAAATCCTTCACCCCTTTTCAAAATGAGTTGAAAAAGAGAATGCTTTTCGTCGAAAATCCTTTAGGCGAAAAAGTTGCTACCTTTACTGCATGGTGGACAAAAGATGATTATCCCCGTCTTCACTGGTTAGGTGTTATTCCGGAAGAGCAAAGGAAAGGATTAGCAAAAGCTCTAGCGATTCGCGTCACTCAAATTCTTCACGAGAATTATCCTGACCAAGATCTTTATCTAAATACGCAAACCTGGAGTCACCATGCTGTTAAATTATATAAAAATTTGAATTATCAAATCTTTCAAGATCAAAACTATCAAAAAATTCTAGATATTTTAACTATAGCCGAGTAAACAGAAAACGGAGTTGTCGCAAAAATGCAACAGCTCCGTTTTACTAATTATTCTGCGCTTAAAGCAGCCATCGTAATATAATTGTATGGCTGATTGAAATGAGGTAAGAAGAAAATATCCAAGAGTTTCAATTTATCGATCGTTACTTGCTCTTCAATTGCTAGTGAGAACATATGAATCACACCAGAAATATCCTCAGTAGATGATAATTGAGCACCGACTACTCGGCGAGTATCCTCTTCGTACACGATTCGGATTTTTACATTGGCATTTTTCTTCATAAATCCTGGTCGCTGTAAATCCTCAAAGTCAGTATACTTGACAGCAACTCCATGTTTTCCTGCTGCTTCTACTGATAAGCCAGTCGAAACCATATGCAGTCCAAAAATTGAGATACCATTTGATCCTTGTACCCCAGTTGACTCTAGCCCTACTCCACCAACATTGTATCCGGCAACGATTCCAGAACGTACCGCGTTAGTTGCTAACGCGATATAAGTCGTATCTTGAAGTGCATTTGAATAAATCGTCGCACAATCTCCTACAGCATAAACGTCTGGATCACTTGTTTGCTGGTGACGATCAACGAGATAGGCACCATTCTTAAATAGTTCCAAATGATCCTTTGCTAAATCATTATTTGGTAAAAATCCAATCGCATTAATAACTAAATCAACTTTATATTCACCTTTATCAGTCACAATTGATTCAACTTTACCGCTTCCTTTATATTCCATAGCTAATTCACCAAAATGTAAGTCGATTTCATGCTCCTTCAAAACAGCATCCATATCATCAGTAAACCATTTATCATAATAGCTTGGTAGAGAACGTTCCATCGCATCGAATAATAGGACGTTTTTGCCACGACGTTTTGCTGCTTCAGCAATTTCGACACCAATGTATCCGGCGCCAATAACTGCAACGTTAGCAACATCATCAGTATTTAAAAGCTCATCAACTGCCTGCCCATCTTGGAATCGCTTCAAAAAATGAATATTTCCCAAATCACGCCCTGGAACTTTTGGTGAAATCGGAACAGAACCAGTAGCTAAAATCAATTTATCATATGTTTCAACAAAGGAATCCCCATTTTTTGATAAACAGCGAACCTCTTTCTGATCATAATCGATGCTCTCAACAGTTGTTTCCATAAAAATTTTAGCACCTTTTGCTTCAAAATCTTCCCGCTTAGTATAAAACAGACCTTCATAAGAGTCGATTTGTCTTCCTACCCATAGTGCAGTTCCACACCCTAAGTAGCTGAGATTGTTATTTCGATCAATCATCACCACTTCTTGATCTTCAAAATTGTCCAAAAGCGTATTGGCTGCAGCAATGCCAGCATGATTTGTACCTACTATTACAGTTTTTGTCATACAATTATCCTCCTTTATTTGCAATCGTTTTCAATACAGAATAATTGTAGCATACTTCACATAAGATTTTTACAAAAATACAAATCATTTAAAATAACTTTGAAAAAAGCATAAACATCTTGCCACAAGAATTACGTTCTAAAAAAACAACACTCTCTTTTAAATATTTGGTTGAAATTATAGGATTATCACATCATTAAAAAGACTGGTAACATAAAAATGACGAATCATTACAACGTAATATTAATTTGAATTTTATTTTGAAAATATTTTGTTTTCATTTTAAATTTCTATTTTTTAAGAACTCGACATAATTGTTTCGATCGATTGTGAGCATTCAAATCAAATTAATAGTAAAATGCATATAAAGACCATTTTCAATATTTAATGAAGTAATAGCAGAAATGAGGGACATCCTATGACAGGTAATTTAGATAAACATCATCTTGATTTGCTCAGTAAGTATGGTTTATTAGACCATCAATTGGTTTGTGAGGTTCGTCGTTTCAAATCGGGAGAAACGATTTTTTCTCAAGGTGTTGAGTATAAATACATTATGATCGTTGTCTCAGGCAAGGCCAAAGTTTGTACAAGTGCCCCTAGTGGTAAGGATTTAGTTCTAGCTTATTATCTATCAAGTGGTTTGATTGGTGACGTTGAATTGATGTCCAATACAGTTTACGCTACAGCTTCGGTCATTACTCTTTCGCCCTTTGAAGTTATCATCGTTCCGTTTCAAGATGATCAAGATACAATTTTCAAAAATCTCACTTTTATGACGACGTTAGCTAAAGGACTTTCGGAGAATCTGATTAATAGCTCCCATAATTACACTTCTAATGCACTATACTCAGGAGAACAACGCTTATGCACCTATATACTTCAAGGTTCTTATAAGTATTATTTTTTTGATAATTTGACTGATGTAGCTGCTACTATTGGAGTTAGTTATCGTCATTTACTGCGTTTATTGAACAAATTATGCGATTCTGGTATTTTGAAACGTGAAAAACGAAGATTTCAGATTATTAATATAGAGCAATTAAAACAACGCTCCTCTGAAGCTGCGTATTTCAAAAAGAATTATTAGAATAGAAACCATCCGCTTCATTTATAAGGAAGCGGATGGTTGTTTTCCATATAATAGTCACTATAAAGTTACTATCCTGAAAAACTAGTCAGATCGTCAACACAGGTTTTCTTCTTTTTTTAAACTTTTGATAAAAGGTCTCATAAAATTTTTTTTACATTCACTTCTTCAGCAAAGACAATTTTTGTCTTTTTCTTGTCCAACGCTAAAATTCACCTAGCCATTCTCCATCCTGAATGAGAATAACTCCAGTAAGTAAAAATCAGTGATCATAAATTTTGTAGAATAATTTTGATTCGTACACTCAATGAAAATCTTCTAATCTTCAATCATTTCAATTTTATTGAGATCACTCCTCCATTTTGCATTTGTCACGATCTGCCAGACCTTTTCTATATTGGTATTGAAAATTGTGTCAATTCGTGAAGTTATCATTAGTTAGTCATCTCCTTTAACTCATGCGTTGCTGAGTCTAATAAACTCCTCTCAGTTTTCATACTTTTTTGAAATAAGAGCATTCACGGTTGCTGAACTTACCAGAATTCACGAATAAATTTTTTTCTTCGCTCTGCATTTTTTTGATAATTTTCTGGATTTCTTTGGTAGTAATCTTGGTGCTCAACTTCGGCAGGATAAAAAGTTCTCGCTGCTTCAATCTGCGTTACGATCGGCTGATTAAATCGCCCACTATTTTGCAGTGCATCTCGACTTTTTTTCGCGATTCTTCTTTGTTGCTCGTTAAAATAATAGATAACCGGACGATAACTGCTCCCACGATCTTCAAACTGACCAAAGTCATCTGTTGGATCGGTTTGCTGCCAATAAATTTCTACCAGTTCTTCATAGGAGATTAATTCAGGATTATAAATGATCTCAACCGCCTCTGTGTGACCCGTCGTGCCGCTCTTCACCTCCAAGTATGTTGGATTTTCTTTCTCACCGCCAGTATAACCAGAAATCACTGATTCGATTCCTGATAGAGTATCAAAGGGTTTTACCATACACCAAAAACAGCCACCTGCAAAAATTGCTCGTTCCATTATATTCACCAACTCTTTCTCTTGATTAATTATTGACGGGCACAATTGAACCGCCCCATTTTTTCTCTATCCATTTTTGGATTTTTGGTTCATGTAAAGCTTCCACGATGATCTTGATTTCTTTACTGCTTTTGTCTTCTGTTCTTGTTGCTACAATATTTACATACGGAGAATCATTTTGTTCGATCATCAATGAATCTTTTACAGGATTCAGCCCCTTTTCATAGGCAAAATTTGAATTAATAGCTACTAAGTCTCCTTCATTATTTTCGTAAGCCGAGGTGAGCAAGGTCGGATCAACACTATGCTCAAATACTAAATTCTTAGGATTCTCTGTTATATCATCAAAAGTTGCCTTATCAATTGCTATGTCTGCTTTTATTTTTATCAAATTGTTTTTTACAAAGACATTTAGTACCCTTCCCCATTCAGAAGGTACATTAGAAACAATGACTTTTGCTCCATTTGGTATTTCATTAACTTTTTTTATCTTTCGAGAGTATATTCCCATCGGTTCAAGATGAATTGCTCCAACATTTGAGAATTTATAGCCGTTCTCTTTCTTCTGCAAATTAAAGTATGGAACTGTTGAAAAATAATTTGCATCTATATCTCCATTTTCCAACGCCTTGTTCGGCAAAACATAATCGTCAAATTTTACAATCTCCAAGTCAATGCCTTTTTCTTTTAGTTCTGGTTTGATATGTTCCAGAATTTCAGCATGAGGAGTTGGCGAGGCCCCGATTTTTATTTTATTTGTTTTCTCAGCTGAACCGGAACCGCAGGCAGCTAAGAGGGGCATACAACTTAAGATCAATAGAACAAACCCAAATTTTTTCATACAAACACTCTCCCAATTTTTTTTTGACAAATAAAAAAATATCCATCCCTTTATCTACCAGATTACTGATAAATAAAGGGACGAATATTTTCGCGTTACCACCCTTATTTGTATTGCCTTCACAGACAATACCTCAACGGTACAGACATACCCGGCGATGTAACGGTCGCTTCCCGTCCAGCTTGCGTGAACAAACTAAAGGCTCAGAGCTCATCTTCATTGATTCTCCACAATCCCTCTTTTCACCTGCCGAGGGTCTCTTTAATCGTTTCCCAGTCAACTACTCTTCTCTTCAATGCATGATTATTGATTGACGTAATTCTAATACAAAAAAAGTAGATTTGCAATAAAGTAATTTATCAAAAAAACTCCTTATCGATTTTGATAAGAAGTTCTCGCTGTTATTAACGTGTTAATTGCGGCAGTGCCAGAATTTCTTTCAGGTCACTAATGATACTATCTGCTGCTTTTTGATCCAACAAAAAATCTTGCTGCAAAGCAACCGTGTAGATTCCAGCCGCTTTCGCAGCAGCAATTCCTAGAGGTGAGTCTTCAATGGCTAGATAGTCGTCGCATTTTAATACTTCTTGGCTAACCAAATAGATTTCAGGATTTGGCTTACTTTCCTTTACCTCTTCACCGCTGATCGTATAAGAAAAGTAGTCCATCAGCTTGCAATCAGATAACATTTGATCGATTTCACTACGGGGGGAAGACGATGCCAAACTCAAAGAAAAACCAGCTTCTAATAATTCATCTAATACCTTAGAAACAGAACTTCTTAATGCTTTTGAAAAATCGATTTGATTTTGCTTTTTATAATGAAGGTAATCCCGTTGAAGTTGTTTCCTTTTAGTTTCATCTTTTGGAACCAGTATCTCCCAAGTCTGTTTTTCAGAATTGCCAACATAATCTTCAAACTTATTTGATCCAGGTCGGATACCTTTTTCTTTAAAATAGTCCATCCGTCTTTCGAAATAGAACGGCTCACTGTCTATCAACACACCATCCATATCAAAAATTACTGCTTTTTTCATTTTTCACCTAGTCCTTTACAATATCGTTTAATAATCGAAGCTCTAGCAAAGGGATCTCGATCGTATATTCCTTTTCGACTTCTTGGAACGCCTGATGGATCAATTCCATATTATGACCTTCCTTTTGTACATATTCTTCGATGTCCTCTTGTTCATCTACACTTTCTTTGCGTAAAATTCGTTCGATCATGGTACAGCAATGCATATATAGTAAGAACAACTGATTATTTGAAAATTCAATTTCCATTAGTTTTTCTAGTTCCTTAACTGCCTTTTGAACCAGCTGGAGAACCTTCGTCGCGTCTAAAATTGTCAAATTTTCTACAATTTTATTAATCGAAAAATTGAAAATTAATTGATTCTTAAAGGCTTCGCTATTAATGTCAACCTGTGCCTGCAGCAATGTCGCAAATTCAGAAACAGCTTCCCCATTGATCAGCTGATCTAATCCAATGTAAGGGACTTGATTGATCTTAGGATTTTCTGTACCCACGATCATGAGAACATCGTACAACTGAAAAGGTGTCTCATACATTTTGTTTTCCGCTAATTTTTTATAATCATAAGGGAGGATTGTCAATTCTTTAGCTGAATCACCTAAGCATTTTTGTAATATCTCCTGAATTTGTGTAGCGCTTCCCATGCCAGTATAGCAACAGGTGATGATTGCCTTTTTCTTATTGATTTCTGGAATAATCAATTGCTTTTGAATTCGATTTTCCACGTTTATTGCCTTATACACTTCGGTCACGCTATCGCCGTTTACAATATGCTGTCCAACCTCTAAGACAAGCGGTGTACTCACGTTATCAATAATAACTAACGGACTCTTGATATGATTTGACAACCGCTCGCCCAATTGGTTGAAAGAGCCCATATCTACTAATAAAATCAAACCAGAATCTGTTCGGTAATCATTAATATAACGAATAATCTGACTTTCTACTTTATCAAGAGTGATGTTGATGGGCATATCATATGCTTGAAAAACATTTTTTTCTAACATACGATTCACCACGTTAGCTAGACTACTGGCTGTCGAGTAGCCATGCGCTAATACGATACATTTCACGTCGTTTCTTAAATCATTGATTTGTAAGCTGTAAAAGTAAAATGTAACAAAAACAATGTCTTCTTCTAAGATTTGCTGGTCTAATTGCTGTGACAAGTAGGTCAATAATTTTTTTGCATACCAAAATGGCGTTTCTAAGAAAGAAGCTAAAAATTCTATCAGCCCATTTTTTAGTTCCTGCCACTCATAATCGCTGCTTAGGATATCAGTATTATCCTTCAGATAAAGATAACTAGCTAAAGAAACTACTCGATTGCCATCTTGCTCGAATCCATAATTTTCATACATCATATCCAAAGTTTGGCGAATATGATAAGTTAAGACCGAATAAAGGGATTCTTCTTTCTCGTAAGTTCCTTGGAAAATAAATTCGTCCATCATTTGCGTAACACGATTGACATTATCTTCAATAAATTTTTGTGCTAAGCTTTCTTTTTGTTGGACCTTTTTGAACTCTGATACCAGTTCGGCAAAAAAACTACGAAGAAGCTGTGTTTCTTTACTCTCCAAATGGATTTGTTGCTTTGTATTCGGTAAATAGGTTCGGTTAGACATCCGCTTTTTCGGCTTGCTAAACTGTTCCTTGAACTTCAGGTTATATTCCAACGGCAAATCTTTTAAACGAACCGCGATAGTCTCCTTATTATTTTGATGAACATAGGCATTACCACAAGCATACTTAATAATATTTTTGATTTTCCCTACATTTCCTTCTAGATCACTATTCAATAGAAAATCAACCATTTGGTAGGAAACTTGCAGCTCTTTGTCTAAAATACTGCTTTCTGCAATAAAAAAGGAATCAATCAATCGTAGACGCTCAGACTGCGGTCGGTTTTGAAATTTAGGCAAGGTAACAATTACCGGCAGCCGTCTTAAAAAAGTGGGCAAGAAAGCCGAATAGACATTTTCAGTGGTAGCAAAAATTAAACGGACGTTAGCCTTTCGTCGAATACTCGTGTCTCCCATCGGTGAAAATTCTCCAGTATCCATAAAGGTAAATAATTTTTCCTGACCTTCTTCTGACAGTCGATGAACCTCATCTAAAAATAAAATACCTCCATCCGCCTTTTCAATCAGTCCGTTATGTTCTTGATCTGCTCCAGTGAAGGCGCCTTTAGTATGTCCGAATAGTGCAGATGATAATAACTCAGGATTATTGAAATATTGAGCGCAATTATAGGCGATAAACGGCGCTTTTTGATCAATTACCTGCTGTTCTTTAGCATATTCATGGATTTTTTCTGCTAAAAAGGTCTTTCCTGAGCCGCTTACGCCCATCAGCAAAATCGGCAAGCCGTTATGCGGATATAAAACAGCTGTTTTGATTTGATCAATCGCTTCTTTTAAGCTACCGTTGGCTCCAATGATTTCTTCGATCGCATTTCCACTATCTTGCGCAAATAATTCTTTTAGCGAATCGTACTCTAATTTACTCACTTCAATCAAAGCATCCTCTAAAGCTTTTTTATGTAAAAATAAAACAGGATAACTCTTGATTTTTACTAGTTCTCCTTCACGAAATGCTTGATTCAAGTAACTGCTAATGGTACTTCGATTTAATTGCAGTGACTCAGCGATCTTATAAGCTGAGAAACGCTCCTCAGATCCTTCTTTCAGATTCATTGTTAATTCATATAAATATTCATCCAATTCCTTTTTCATTTCGTCACCTGCTTTTAATCGATTTGATGTACCTTCACTTCTATTGTATAGCATTTCTTTTCGCCTACGAGACTAAAATTTTTAATAGTGCGAAAAAACCGAGAAGACATATCTCAGTTTTTTCGCCATAATTTTATGATTAGTAAGTAAGTTTCCACATGTAACGACGTTTTGTAAGTGGATGTTCTCTAGCATAAGATAGCTCTTCCGCATATACTCTGAAGACTGCGGTAATAACAAATGGATTGAAGTAGTCTAAAACTTCTTTATCTACGTGAGCAGATAATCCATAATCTAAAGCGTCGACCACTTCGGTTTTTGCATCAAAGCGATCCAAGAAGGCTAACGCTCGTGAGTCAATCGCTCGTGTTTTTCCATCGTTCATCAACAAGATAAATGGTACATCCTTATCGACGATTTCAAATGGTCCATGGAAAAATTCGCCAGCATGGAAAGTTCCCGAATTGATCCATTGCATCTCCATCATCAGGCAAACAGATGATGAGTAGGCTACTTCATGCGTAGCACCGCTACTCATGATATAAATAACTTTTTCGTCTTTAAAACGTTGTGCAAATTGTTTCGCTGCTTTGCGGGCCGATTCTGCACTTTCTTGTGCCAAGTCATAAATTTTAGCAAAAGCATTCATCATCTTATCATAATGCTCATAGCCTTCCACTTGGTTTAGTAGTTCTACTGCTAAAAGCAGACAATAGCCTGTTTTTTCAAGTTTGGTTGCATAGTTTTCAGCAAATCCATGATAAATCACATAATCTGCATCTTTTGTTAACGGCGCGTCGATTATTCGTGTTAAACTTATCACTGTAGCACCTTTATCTTTGGCAACGGCATTGGCTTCTACTGTTTCTGGAGTTGCACCTCCAAGTGAAGCTGAGATCACAACTGTGTTCTCATCGACCGAAGTTGGTGTAGCAAAGTTGAATTCGTTGGCTGTGTAGTGGCTAATGCGTAATTGCTTCGCATTTTGATCTAAAAAGTATTTTGCTGGATACAAATCTGCTTTTGACGCGCCACAGCCAACGAAAACAACGTGTTTCACTTCTTGCTTTCCGACAATCTCTTTAATAATTTCTTTTGGTTCCATCGTTGAATTCATCTTTCTGAATTCCTCCTCAGTTTTCTTTTTTATTTAGAGAAACGAAACAGTGATGTTTGCACCACATCACGAGTCTGCTTCAACTACCAGAATTAAACAAAAATCCCTAGAGCACTCAAAATCAAGCCGCCAATAATACAAATTAAAAGCATGATGCTTGTATTTACTTTCTTTTGCAGCAACCAATACATAAACATCGTTAAGGCAAACGGTAACATTTGAGGCATGATACTATCCAAAACATCTTGCAATACAAATGTTTTACCGAATTTGATGGGTGTCGTAATTCCAATCATGCTGGCGATCATTGCACCAATAACCATCAAACCGATAATCGAGCAGACATACATCACCCGGTCCATCAAACCGCCTTCATAAAGTTTAGCCAAATATTTGTTCCCCATGTTATAACCAAATTTCCCACCATAATAAGTCACTAGATAAGATGGAACAAAGGAAATAATCATGGCTAAAATCGGCCCTAAAATACTTCCCTGCTGTGCTAAATTAATCCCTAATCCAAACGCCAAAACACGAACAGTTCCTTGGAAGAAGGAATCACCGATACCAGACAATGGTCCCATCAATGACGTTTTTACTGAGTTGATTGTATCTGGGTTAAACCCTTCTTGGTCTTCATAATATTGTTCTTCCATCGAAGCTGCTAATCCTAATACAAAAGCACTTGTTTGTGGGGTGCAGTTGTAATAAAGCATATGACGTTGATAGGCTTCTTTTTTCAACTCTTCATCTTTAGGATCCTTGTAAATACGGTCCAATGTTGGAGCGATTCCGTATAAGAAACCCATATTCATAGCACGTTCATAGTTCCAAGAATCCTGAATAGCCCATGAGCGCCAAAAGAATTGCCAGTATTTACGACCATTTTGATCTTTTTCTTTTGCCATTTTGTTAACCTCCTTTTATAGATCATCTAATGCATCAGGCTCTTCTGCTGCACCATTACCACCGTTTCCACCAGATTTATTTGCTTCAATTTGATACATGACAAAAGCGACAATTCCGGCAAATAAAGCGACTCCTGTAATTCCTAATCCTGAATAAGCAGTGATCAAGAAACCTAAAACTAAAAATGGCATCATTTTTTTAGACAGCATCGTTTGCAGCAATAAAGCAAACCCATATGCTGGCAGAAGCTTACTTGCTAAACTCAACCCATCAGTAATCCATTCAGGAATCGCATCAACGATCGTCTTAACTAAGTCTGTACCAAAATAAATAGCTAAGAAGATTGGTACAAAATACATCACTGAATACAAAATCGTTCCCCAGACTATGTGAATGTGCTGTGCGCTTTTAAATTTCCCTTCCTCAATTAAAGAATCGGCTCGATGTGTCAAACTGGCTAAAACAGTCCGCATCAAAATCCCCAAAAGCTGTCCTAAAATCGCGATCGGAATCGCAATTGTTAAAGCTGTTTCGGCGTTTGAACCAGATAAAATTGCAAATGCTGTTGCGATAACTGCGCCTAATGTCATATCCGCTGGTACGGCTGCTCCAACTTGAACAACTCCTAGTGAGATCAATTCAATCGATGCTCCCACCAGCAATCCCTTTTCCAGGTCCCCCAAAGCTAAACCTACAAGGGTCCCAACAATCAGCGGACGTTCAAAATTTAATCGTCCTAACAGCCGAGAGTCTAACATGACAAATACACCAATCAATCCTAAAACTATTGATTGAACCAACATTTAAAGCCCTCCTTTTAAATTAATTTATTTAAATCTTCTGATTTAGAGGTTGGTATCTGCTGCATATATTGCTTTATTCCCATCTCCTTCAATTTTTTTGCTTCTACCTGTTCCTCTTCATTTAAGAAAATCGCACTACCAAATTGCTTCCCGTTGTTCGTCTTTGGTATTCCGCCGTAGTTGATTTCTTTGATTTTTGGATATGCTTCACAAAAAGCTAAAGTTTCTTTTGTATTTCCGAAAATCAACATAATATTTTCTTTTAATGTTTCTACTTTTACCATTTTTGATAATGCCTCTTCGACAGTAAAGATATTCAACTTTACTCCTGTCGGTTTAGCTAGATTCAAAGACATTTTTTTGAATTCATCTGTGGCAGCTTCTTTATTGATTACGATGATGCGATTGATTCCTTGCGACTTAGTCCAGGAAAAAACTACTTGTCCGTGTAACAATCGGTAATCAATTCTTACTAGTTTAATCATAAATCGTCTCCTCCAATATTAATCTCTGTCACTAATAACTGTTTGCAATCAATTATTCCTTGGCGACTCTCTTCAATAATTGTTGTCAACTGATCTGATTTTATTTTTTCAGTCTGGGTGGCAATAGAAATCACCAATGGTAAATTCATCCCGGCGAGTAAATGGACTTCCTGATGTTCCTTTTGAATCATTAACAAATCATTGTTGACGCTCCCGCCAAAAATATCCGTCAAAATGTAAACATCATCGTGACCTATTTCTTCTAGTAGATGTTCCACCTGACTTTTGATAGGCTCATCTTCGTCGCGAAATGCAGATAGCGCGAAAATATTTCCTTCATCGCCAATAATCATTGATGCCGTCTGTTTTAATCCTTGTGAAAATTCTCCATGGCTTGCTAAAATAATCTTGTTCATTCCCTATCCTCCTTATAACTCTTCTCGCTTTTATATTAAGCAACTACCGTGCCAACTTCTGTTAGAAGCTTTAAAACTACTAGTACCAAGGAAAAAAACAAACGCTTTCAACACTTCGAAGAGTGATGGAAAAATTGTGTGGAGAAAGTGTTGAAGGAAAATTGAACGAGGCGATTGCTGTTTTTTAGAAATGTCCAAAATCAAACCTTTTTTCTTTTATACTATCATGCAAAAAATCACTCAGCAGAAACTTAGTTGCTGAGTGATAGGATTGATTAATTATATTGTGCCTTCCACATGTAAGTCCGTGTCATATAATCCTTTTTGATTTGGTAAGCCAGTTCACGCATAAAGACATTGTTTAAAATTGGAGAGAAAATCAAGTGATTGAAGTGTTCACTAACTTTTGGATCAAACTTGTTTATACCAATATCTTGTGCATCCAGCCGAAAAACTTTCTTTCCACCAAACTCCTTCAAAAAGCGATCCGCTCGTTCATCATTTGATCGATTGTTGCCCTCACCAATAAGAAGGAAGACTGAAGTCTCTTCATCGATTACTTCAAAAGGTCCATGAAAGAAATCACAGCAATTAACAGTTGGAGAATCAATTTGCAGCATTTCCATGATATTACAAATCGAGAAAACATAGGCCGCTCCAAATGTTGCCCCACTCGCCATGACATGAATGGATGTTGATTCACGATTTTGAATCGCCCATTTAATCGCTTTGGTTCGAATCTTTGTAACTGCTTGATTATAAATGTTGTTAACCGCTTTAAAATTTTCCAGTGCAAGCTCAATATGCTCGTATCCCTCAACGACATCCATTACTAGCATTGCAATTTTTAATCCGTAAGCAGAGTTGGTTTTAGAAAAATCGCTGCTGTCTACTGCAACAGAATCATAACCAATTTGGTAATCGCAGATTTCCGTTAATTCTGATTCATCTACATATAAGGCAATGGTTGCTGCGCCAAGTTTTTTGGCAAGCTTAGCTGCTTCGATCGTTTCAGGAGTTCCTCGCATTGAACAAATAACTGCCAATGTATTTTTTCCAACAAAAGCCGGTGGTGCTTTAACAAACTCATTACTAGTGATATTTCTAGATCGAATTTCTGACGCCTCTTGATTTAAAAAATAGTCCCCTGAATAAAAACCGCCATAACTTCCACCTGCTGCTAACCACACCACATTTTTAATCCCGCCAACTGCCTGCTGCTCCTTGTTTATTTTCTCGATGATACTTCTTAGTTCCATTGTAACTCCTCACTTTCTTTTTAGTAATTTCTGCCTTTTGCAATACAAGTATAATACATGTTGGAGATTATTTCAATACGAGTTGATGGCAATAAATTAAACTTGTACTATAGTTGAACTATCAGATTACTTTGCTTATAATAAAGAAAAGGCGGTGTGATGATGGTTCAAGAAATTGTTGATAAGAATAAACCTCTCTATTTACAGATCAAAGAAGCCATTCTTCAACAAATCAAACAAGAAGAACTCAAAGCTGGCGACAAACTGCTTTCTGAAGCACAATTTCAAAGAAGCTTTAATGTAAGTAGAATTACTGTTCGCAAGGCAATTGACGAATTAGTGGAAGAAGGCTATTTGTTTCGTCTCCAAGGAAAAGGCACCTTCGTAAAAAAACACAGTAAGACTCAACAAAGAAGCTTGTCATTAACTCAAGTTTGTCAAGATCAGGGAAAAAAACTAACTTCTGAGGTTCGCTCTATTCAGGAGCTTCCTGCTCCCGTTGATTTTGATCGATTATTTAGTTCCGATAACGTTATAACTGTCGAACGTATTCGTAAAATTGATGGCGTACCGATTATGCTTGAAAAAAACTATTTTCCGCTAGAATATACTTTCTTATTTGAAAATGATTTATCAGGCTCACTTTATCAACTCCTAGATACTTTTAATATCGATCCAAAATATAAGGGCATGAATCAAGTATCAATCAATCAATTAACCGATCAGCAGTCTAAGCTATTCAATGTACAAAGCGGACTCTCCGTGATCCACCACTTAGGGACTGTTTATAATTCAAAAAATCAGCTAGTTTTAGCTTCAGAAGAACTTGTTCGTGTTGATCTACCAGATTTATTTAAGTATTATTTATAGTGATAAAAGAGATACTCTTTTTGTTTATGAGCTCCCCCAAAAAAAGTTAGACCAAAAGTCAAACTTCTGGGGGGCATTTTTTATAGCTAAATGTGGTTTTAAACTCAACTAAATGAGCGTTCTAGAGTATCTTGATGGGAAACGAGAAGCGCCTTAGTTATCAATGAATCGCGCAATAAAGTCAGATAGACAAGTGAAAGACTGGATTAATGCTTAGCGAGAATTTAGAGATGACCTGCTCTTACGCAAGCGTCAAAAATAAAGTTATTCTGTTCGATTCAAGATTGAGTCTCTTGAAATCTTAAAAATTCCTAAATTGGCCTTTATGTGTTTGTAAAAACGATTCGATCGAGAAAATTCATAAAGTAAGAGAAAAATATAGGAATTATGGCTAATTACGTATGAAGGGAAAACTAACATAGTTCGGTGTAATTTAGAGAAACGGTTTTGAAAACTGCCTACAATGGAATCTTCAAAAAAAGCAAAGAAAAATGGAGTGGACTTCTCCACTCCGAAAAAATCTAACTCTTTTTAGTTGTGAATCCCGACAGTAGAATGTAAGAAAATGCCGACGAGAAAAATGGTGTTTTTCTTACATTTTTTAGTACACTGGTTTAAAAACAATCAGGAGGATTTTATGCGATCAGATGTACGTGAAGGAGTTCAAATTTATATTATGAGTGATATTAAACCTAATTTTACCCATTTAGCTAGACAGTTCGAATGTGATCCACGCACTGTCAAACGTTATTACGAAAACAATCTATCTAAAAAGAAAGCTGCACCGAAAAAACGGCCAAGCAAATTAGATCCTTTTCGGTCAATTATTCAAGAGAAAGTTGAACTAGGCTGTTCTGCTTCAGCGATTTATCGTTTTATCAAGAAGAAAGGTTACGAAGGGAAGGATTCTATTCTAAGAGATTACTGCAGCCAATTGCGAAAAACACACATTCAGAAAGCGACGATCCGAATTGAAACCCAACCAGGTTTGTCTGCACAAGTTGACTGGAAAGAAGATCTTGTCCTTTACAATCGTTCGGGTCAACGGTTTCAAATCAATTTATTTTTATATGTTCTAGGCTTTTCACGTTGGAAGTATATCGAGTTAACGCTAGACAGAAAACAAGATACATTACTTCGTTGTTTGAACAATGCCTTTCTTTCTTCAGAAGGAATTCCTCATGAAATTTGGTTTGATAATATGCGTACTGTTGTTGATCAAAGTAGAACGCAGTTTAGAAAGGTCACTTGGAACCAAAGGTTCTATGAATACAGTAAAGACGCAGGATTTAAACCAATTGCCTGTCGACCTTATCGTCCGCAAACAAAAGGGAAAGTGGAAGCCTTAGCTCGAACGGTCGAGCAACTAAAAGTATACAATGGCGAATTTGATACATTGGAGGATTTGATTGATCTTGTTTTTGAATTCAATGAAGAGCTTAACAAAGAAACTTCTCAAGCAATTGAGGGTCCACCAATACTGAAATTTACTGCACACGAAAAAGAGCACTTATTGCCCTTTGATTCGAAATTACTAACGACCTACACACAAGATATCCTCTCTCGTAAGGTATCCAAAGAATCGCTCGTGATTTATCAAAAGAATAAGTACTCTGTACCCGTTCGCTATATCGGCAAGACAGTTTCTCTCCAAGCTGTTGCCGGCGAACTTACTATTCATTATAACGGCGAATGTATTCAAAGACACCTTTTAAGTCAAAAAAAATTTAATTATCATTCAGATGATATGCAGGAAATTTTAAAGTCCGACATTTATCGGTCAAAATCGGATGAAGAAATTGCACACTATGTTCAAGAAAATTTGAAACTCTACGACGAGTGTGTTTTGCAAGAACATTCCACATAAGATTGCAAAGAAAATTACATAACTTTGCCACACATAATCTTCGATTATTTTTATGTTTTTGATAATGCATTTTTAAGTCTGTAGCTTTCACCAGTGAAACTTAAAATATGCGCGTGATGAATTAGCCTGTCTACTAAGGCCGCCGTAAGGCGAGGATCAATGAATACCTTGTTCCAACTACTAAATTCAAGGTTAGAGGTAATGATGACACTTTTTGTTTCATACCATTCACTGATCAATTGGAATAATAGTTCAGATCCTTCTTTTGTAAAAGGAACATAGCCCATTTCGTCTAATATGATTAAACGTGCCTTGTCAAATTTCTTTTTTAATGAATGAATCTGTTGCTTCTTCCAAGACTTTTCAAGTTCTGATACAAGTTCAGAAACGCGCCAAAATCTTGTTTCGTAACCTTCTTCGCATGCTTTAATACCAAGAGCAGTAGCCAAATGTGTTTTTCCAGTTCCTGGTGCACCAACAAAGACGGCATTCTCATTGTTTCTTATAAAATCTAGTGAAATCAGTTCTTCTCTTGTCGAGGAACTTGGAAGTTGAATATTTCTATGCCATTCGTATTCTTCTAATCGCTTTTCCGAAGGAAACTTTGCAAGTTTGGTGAATCGCAATTTCTTTGAGAGTTCCCGCTTGTCTAGTTCTTCTTGAAATATTTCAGAAAGCAAATGAACTGTTTGTGGGTCAGCACGGTGCTCTACGATAGATGGAACGTGAGCTAAATGAAGTGTTTTACATATTTCATCAAATCGATCAACCAATTACGCAGCCCCCTTTTTCTTGGAAGTAAGGGAATCATATTCGGACCATTCAACACCGAAATCTGCATTTTCAATAGTCTCTGTGAACTCATAGAAATGTTCATTGATGTAACTCATTTCATGTGTTACTAAAAGCCTAATCATCATGTCTAAACGTTCATAAATCAAGCGTTTATTATCAATATTCAAGAAATATTGGATTCGATGAGGCAAGTATTTCCAGTAACGAGAATAACTAATTTTAGATAAACTTCGTTTCCAATCCACAAAGATATTGGTCCAAGGAATCGGCCGCGACTTGTTCATGTATGGTCGTAACTCTTTACAGAGGATCTCGCCGTTTAAAGATACAATTTTGAAATGGCTCCATGTCAGACGTGCATATAACTCAGTATGGTTTCGGCTTCTTGGAATATGGATTCTTGTATTATCCAGTTTTATTTCATTGTACTTATTTGCCTTGACCGCAATATCTTTAAATACAGGATATTCAACATCTGGTAGAGCGAGTAGTTCCCTTTGTTCTTCAATCCATAATTCTTCGATCAAGCAATTTTTATCATAGTGAAGTCGATCCATATCTTTTCGAAGTTGTTTTGCCAGTTCTTGATTAAGTTGTTCAAATGAAACCATTTTAGGGGCAGCAGGGAAAAAATTGTACCTGACATAACCAACCTTGTTTTCTACGGATCCCTTTTCATTTCCACTACGTGGATTGCATACTTGAACATCAAATCCATAGTGAGTAGCAAACCGGAGAAAGATATCATTCAACTGAGCATCTTCAAATTTTGTCTTAGATTCTTTAACAGCAGTTGTCATATTGTCAATACGAATTGTCCTGGGAATACCGCCCATTTGAGTAAAGAGCATCTTCATTCCTTCAAGTAAACATTCTTGGTTTTCTGCAGGAAGCGCCACAGCAAAACCAGCATTACTGTACGGAGCAGTGAGAACCAATACTTTAATATCTTTGAAAGCTCCTTCATGTTCAACTTCCATAGTGCCAAAATCTAGTTGAGCTTCTCCTGGTGGATGTTCCAAACGTTCAAATCCCAAATCATATTGAAGTTCCGTATGTGTGCTTCTCCAATCTTTAATAAATTGACAGACCGTACGATACGATCCTTTAAAGCCAAGTTCTTGAAGTTCAACGAAATATCGGAGATTTGACCGCCGCTTTTTCTTGGCCAAGCGAGAATCCTCAGACAACCAAAGACAAACGTATTCTCCCCAACCATCTTGATACATCATTCCAGTTCTCTTATAAATTTTTTCAGTTGGAAGTTGATCTTCATCCGCGTATTTTTTGGCTGTTCGCCAGTTAATATTCAATTCTTTACTTATGTGATTGATCGATTTATCGTGATTATTCCGTAAATTTTTGATAGTATTAATATCGGTCATTGTTAGCATACCTTTCTACCTCCTGTTCAAGCTCGAGACTTAAACATTAGAGGTTTTATGGGTGGTTAGCAAGGGCCTTTTTTCTATCTTCAGCTCCTGCGGAGCTATGTACTTTTACGCTGCAATCATCTGTACGACTATTCTGCCACAAACAACGAGTTCTATTAGGAGGCACCATGTCACAATACCAAGAGTTACTAGATAATCTAACAACGTTAAAGCTAGATCAGATCAAAGAATATCTCCCTCATTTTTTAGAATCTGAAAAAACAAAAGAACTGTCCACAATCGATATTCTTTATTCATTAACGGAACGGGAATTAGCGTTTAGGAAACAACGGGCGGAAAAAATGAATATCAAAACGTCCCACTTCCCCTATGAAAAACGGATGTCCGATTTTGACTTTGACTATCAGCCGAGTGTAAACAAACGGCAACTGCTGGACTTATCCAGCCTGCATTTTATGGAACGGCAAGAGAACATTTTATTTATCGGCAGCAGCGGTGTTGGCAAAACACATTTAGCAACGGCGATAGGTATGGAAGCTTGTCGCCAACGAATCAGCACCTATTTTATTACGTGTAATGAGTTGATTCAGCGATTGACAAAAGCCTATCAAGAAAACCGGCATGAAGCATTAATAAAAAATTACTGCCGATATAAACTACTCATTATCGACGAAATTGGTTATTTACCGATTTCAGAGGTTGGTGCAAATCTTTTTTTCCAGTTAATCACCAGGAGATATGAAACGAAATCGACGATTATTACAACGAATATCCCATTATCAAAATGGGGAGCAGTATTCTCAGACCCAACATTAGCAAATGCCATATTGGACCGATTGGTCCATCACTCTCAACTAATCAAAATTACTGGGAGATCTTATCGCATGAAAGACTACTTGCTTGATAAGGATGTTCTTCAGGCACCTACAGATGAGAAAGGGAAGAAAATCGGTAAAAACTAGCATATTTTCACCGGCAAAAAATTACATTTGAAAATCGGGATTGACATTAGTCACTACATTTAAAGAAAAAAGTACTTTTTTTCTTAGATTAACGTTCGCCTTTGCCATCGTTTACTATAGAAATAAATCAGACCAATGCAGGCCGGAATAATCGGCGAAAGTGCTTGCGCCCAATAGATCCCTTCTACCCCAAATTTCAGGAAGGTGGCCAAAAACCAGCATAGTGGTAATCGAATGATCATCGCATCTAAGAATGCATTCACCATTCCTAAATTTGCAAATCCTATGCCGACTGCAAAGGAATCAAAATTGTACATCGTCGCATAAAAAAAACTATTCCAGAAACAACATATCCTCAAATAGCTCATACCTGCTGCTAAAACGGCTTTATTTGATGGATCAAACAACTGAATCAACGGTTCCGCACACAGTTGAATAAAAATGATAGCTACCAATGATACAAGCAGACTTCCAATCAAACCTATTTTAGTAACTTTTTTCGTTCTTTCAATCAGCCCGGCTCCCATGCTCTGTCCGACCATTGTGGTCACGGCCTGGCCGATCGCCCAGCAGGGCATTCCAGCGAAGGTGTTTATTTTTAATCCGATCCCAGCCGCAGCCGTAGCAATGACTCCATACTCATTGATCATCATAGTAATAATCAAGTAGGAAATATTTACTACCGTCATTTGAATCGCTGTAGGAAGGCTAACTTTTAGTATCTTTAGTAAAGTTGCGCCATCAACTTTAAAGCTCGACAATTGACAATTGAAAATTGTATTTTGACCTTTTAAATAGATGACCGAAATCCCAAATGAAATGGCTTGAGCAATAATCGTTGCATAAGCCGCGCCGACTGTCCCCAATTCTAAATGTCCTACTAACAAATAGTCTAAGAAAACATTGATAACAGTCGCGAGCATCACAAAGTACAAGGGACGTTTAGAATCACCAAAACCTCTTAAAATCGAACAGCTCGCATTATAACCAAAAACAAAAATTGTTCCGATAAATATAACTCGCATGTATTCACAGGCTTCTTGGTAAGCTCCTTTAGGAATATTCATCCAGGTGAGGATATTCTTATACATAAAAAAACCAATGATGGTGACTACTATAGCGATGACTGTTGTTAATGTGTAAATTGTACCAACCACCTGGCTTTGTGCCAGTTGATTTTTTGCACCACGATATTGTGCGATTAGGACTGTCCCACCCGTAGCGATGCCCATACAAATTGCATTGATGATAAAGACAATTGTCGAGGCATTGCTGATAGCCGCCACCCCAGTACTTCCAACGATTCTTCCGACTACTAGCATGTCAACAATATTATAAAGAGATTGAAGCAGATTCGCTAAAAATAGCGGAATTGTAAAATAGAGCAGTTGCTTGGTCACACTTCCTGTAGTTAAATTTTCCATGTTCTCATTCCTTTATATCGGTAAAAAAGAGGATTCTGCTGAACTTCTCTTTTACACTTAAAAATATGCAAAAAAAGACCACTGACAATAAACATCGTCAATGGTCACATAAATAGTCAGACATACTGAATAAATCAGAAATTTTGAAGTTTCTGATCAAAACGGTAAAACTGATGATTTATAACGATTGGGCCCCGAACAATGTTTTAGTACATTCAATTGTACGGAGCGAATTCCAATGCATACCTTATTGTAAATGATATAGAACATATCAATCGACTACTTTCCTCTTTGATAGTTTAATTATATCTAGCCATATAGCTAAAGGCAACACATACATGAAATCCTAATTATTCTTTGACAAAGCATCCTCGACCGCTTTCATGATCGTAACACTGCTTTGAGTAGCCCCACTTATAGCATCCACATCTAAACTTTGCTCGCCTATAATCTTATCGACGATTTTCTCGCCATTTTTTCCTAAACCTGTCACATGATCAACCATTCTAATAGTAGCGATTTTGCCGTCTTCTACTAATACATTTACCTTTACAGATACTGGTTTAATCGTTGCAGCTCCTTCATACTCACCATCTGTTACTCGTGATAAATCAATCTCATTGATTTTCACTTTCCTTAAAGTATTTTTTGTTAAAATACTCGCACCGATTTTCACACACAAAATAAGGACCACTATGACCAGAAAAATAGTAATCAGCTTTTTCATTTGTTTGTCCCCCCTTTTTTACTACTTAATGATCTCTAATTCCTCCAAATTGATATAATCTACACTACCGACATCAGCAACTTTTTCAATAGCTTCCTCAATGTTAAGTTTCTCGTGAGCTGCTTTTTTCTTACTAGCTTTACTAATCATTTTAACTATAAGCTTTTCTGGTAATTTCAGTTGTTCTTTTTCAAGTCGTCCCCTTAAATGAAACATCTTCGCTTCTGGAAATATTTTCATAATCCCATTATGGATTTCATCTAGTTTTTCTTGATCATTTTTTGAAGTTAGTCCAACTGAGATAATAGTAATTAGCTGGCTAGTAGAAATTTTTTTCTTCAGTTCATCCAAACCTAGTACATTTCCAGCATAAACACTGCCAAAATAGAAAATCTTTTCCGCACTTGCCAGTTCCTCTGGAGGGGCTTGTGTATATTCAAAAATCTGATAATCTCTTTTTTCAGCAAAGGTTTTTGCATAAAGCTCAGTACTTCCTTTTTTTGTTGCGTAAATCACGATACTGGTCATTCTATTTCCTCCTTGAGTATTTTATTTTCTGTTGCTTCTAGCTTTTCTGTCCCATCATACAATTTCATAAAAATAGAAAAAAATAGTTCTAACTCCTGGTCTGTATATTCTTCAAAAATAATACCGAGCGCCTTACTGTGCAGCTGAGCTACTGATTGGAAATATTCTTCTCCTTTTGCTGTTAGAGCTAAGTTTGTTCTTCTTCGGTCATTACTATTTCGAGAGATCATGATTAACTTTTTCGATTCTAATACTATTGCTAATTTTTTGATATTTTGCCTGGAGCATCCCAATAGCTCGCCACAACTAGTCAAGTCTAGTGTTTTATCAGGAGCTTGCTTGATCATCACTAAAACCATAAATTGCTTCATAGTTATAAATGGATCTACTTTATCGAACGATGTCTGTAATCGATTGCTTAAAATAAATAAACTAGCAAAAATCGCTCGTTGTTGTTTATCTCGACCACTTTTAAATGCTTCTGTTAAATTCTTTACACTCATAATCATATCTCCTAACAGCCAAATTAGGTAACTTGTTACTTATATTTTACATAGCTTCAGCACTAAATGATATAGGGCTAAAGTCTTATTTAAAAAAATCATATAAATAGCTGTTTATACGAATTTTTGATTTTTTTAAGATTTTCTATATAAATTATCTATCTAAAAATGTATAATAAAATCATATAAAACGGTTTCATTTTTTGTACAGACTATATTATTTGTATCACTATTTTATGCAAGGGGAAGAAAATTGAAAAATTCGATCATTAATATTGATAAACGACATAAAGACATTTTAGATATTTTAGAAAAGAATGAACACATGACCACTTTAGAGTTAGCTGAGGCTTTAGATGTATCGCTTAGTACGATTCGTCGTGACCTTCACTTGTTAGAGGAAAAAAATGATATTATTCGTAAATTTGGCTATTGTATTTTTAATTTTGATAACAAGCTTGATAATGATCATTCTGGTCCTGTTCGAATAAAGCAGGCCATTGCTCAAGAAGCAAACAAATATATACATGATGATGACACGATTTTTATTAATTCCAGTTCGACTGCTTTAAAGATCGTCGACTTTATGCATGCTGAGCATTTAACAATCATAACAAATAATTTGAAAATCAATTATTCATTGCAAAATGCCAACTATAATTATGTTTTGACAGGTGGTGAGATGCGCTATCCAAAGGAGTCCTTAGTGGGAGATGTCGCAATCAATACTATATCTGCTGTTAATGCAGATGTATGTATTATTGGCTGTAATGGGGTTGATTTAGAGAATGGGGTCACTACCAAATTCATCAATGAGGCTGCTATTAACGAAATGATGGTTAAAAAAACAACCCGATGTAAAATTTTAGTAGCGGATCACCGAAAAATCGGAATAACATCTAAATTTAAAATAGCTGATGTTTCCTCTTTTGATTACTTAATCACAGATAAATTTAGTTCAGATACAGTTTTAGAGGAGTTTCAAAATATGGGGGTAACTGTCGTTCAAGTCACTTAAAGGAGTGTGGTTCTTTGAAAAGTTCCAATCAAGCGTTGCTTTCTACAAATCTTATATTTGTCTTTTTAATTTCATATGGTTTAACTATTACATTGACTGCCTTTTTCTTAGCCAGTCCTCAAAAGTTAATTATAGGAATGCAGCACATTATCAGTTCACCGAGTAATTTGGTAACGGATTATGTGCATATTGCTGGTGTTGGACCTGCTTTTCTAAATAGCGGGATTCTAACCTTAAGTAGTCTGTTTCTTTTACGTAAACATAAACATCATTTTTGTTCACTTACTGTTTCAGGGATCATGATGCTCTCTGGTTTTTCTTTTTTCGGAAAAAATATTGTAAACTCAGCTCCAATTATTTTTGGATGTTTGCTTTATCTGCGAATTCATCACTCTGGCAGACAAGATCTATTAGTTATGGGATTGTTAAGTACTTGTCTCTCACCAATTGTCAGTACCATTTATAGTGCGCCGGATCATTTCATTATTCCTAATACAATGATTGCTTTAATTGCGGGGCTATTGATTGGATACATGATCTTACCAATCTTTGAGTTTCTAAAAGTTCACACAAAAGAATTAAATTTATATAATATGGGATTTTCTGCTGGTTTTATCGGTGTCATCGGAAATTTGACTACTCGAAATGTCTTAGCTATAAAAATTGTTCCGCATGCTCTTTCTTTTGAGCATCACCGCTCTTTGTTTTATTTTCTTGTTGCTCTTTTCACTGTCCCTCTCCTCGTCTTTCTTTATTTCTATAAAAAAAATATCACTCGTTCAAAGTATCTGCTCTCAGACTTAAAGAAAATTGCTCGTTTTTCCTTATATGGATATCTCGCAGTGATTCTCACGCTCGTATTGAAAGTTCCCTTGAGCGGAATTTTGGTCGGTGCCATTTTAACTTTCGCTGGTTTTAGTATGTATAATTTTAAATTTCGTTACTTCTTTTTCCCAGCGCTTGGAGTATTTCTAACCGCATTGCTTTTCTATCAGGATCTTGCAACAACGAACAATATTGTCATCATCCTTTTTGCCAGCACTCTTGCACCGATGACTCGAAAATATGGTTTAGTTACAGGTACATTTTCTGGCGGCTTTTTTTCATTAGTTACCAGAAATACACAGTATCTGACAGCAGGAATCAACCTGTATAACTGTGGATTTGCTGGAGGGATTACCGTTCTGTTGATGGATCTTGTTCGAATACAATTTTATAAAAATAGTAAAATTAAAAAATATTTTCAAACACTACATCTTTCTATCATCCATAATGAAAAAAAAATTATGACAAAATTTCAAGATTTCTCTCAGGCATTTATCTTCAAAATCACAACTATCAAAGATAATCAGCCATAATTTCTAAATGAACGAGTTGGACCTACTGTTGTTAAATCATGGTCAACCCATTTGGACTCTATATAGACATTCTTCTTTATTTTTAAAGAAAACAAACTTGCTTAGCGTATCTTTGATTAAGTTACACTAATTCATTGCTTCAATTAGTTAACGAACTTCCATAACTCTATTTTTTTAACGAAAATTACTGCTAGAATAGGTTCACTAAAATGACTAAAGGAGATTACTATGCGAGGAACGATTTCAACTGATCAACGTGTTTACCATTATGAGTCCCCCTTCTTAAAACAAGGAGAAAATGGGTTGTCACTTAACCAATTACGCGCGCAGTTTATTAAAAAATTTTTGAATAATCCCCGAGCTAAATATGTTACAGAAAATTATGCACTTGAAAAGGAACAACGTCGATTGAATATTTGGCGTAAAGATGGAAAAATTCTTTCGGAAGATGAATTGCTTAGAATTGATACAGTCGTTCCACAAATATTTGAAATAATTTGATCTTTACCCTCATTCAAAACGATTTTTCTGTTCAAACAGTTTTACCGAGATTTTTTTCCTCAATAAAAAGCTATTGCATTGTGCTCACAGCTCAGTGCAATAGCTTTTTATCTTATTCCTCAACTAAAAAACAGATCGTTTTTCCTCAAGATGAAGAAACTCGATCTGCAATAATTAGTTTTCCTTTTTTAGAAGCGCCAAGAATTGATCGCCATAATTGTCTAGTTTACTTTTTCCTACTCCTTTAATTTGTAAGAATTCTAACGATGTTTGAGGTTGCTTTTCGGCAAATTCTGTTAATGTTTTGTCCGAGAAAATGACATATGGCGGTAAATTTTTTTCTTGAGCGAGCTGAGAGCGCAAAGTTCTCATTTTTTCAAAAAGTTCATTATCTGCCACCAATTGTTTCACTGGTGCCTGTTTGCGATATACTTCTTGTTTGCCCAAAAGAACAGAAATCCCTTGTTCAGAAACTGTCAACACAGGGTATTGACCTTCGGAAGGAATCAAATAGCGTTCTGCTGTAAGATAATCAATCAAGTTAGCAACCTCTTTTTGCGAATGATCTTTCATTAGCCCATATGTAGGCAGCTGTTGGAACTTCCACTGATTTATTTTTTGATCGTTCGATCCCGTCAAGACTTTCGCGACGAGTGCTTTTCCAAATTTTTCTCCCATACGCTTCACACAAGACAATACTTTTTGTGTATCAACTGTAATATCAACTTGTTCTCGCTCATCTAAGCAGTTACTACATCTTCCACAATCTGCCTGATCTTCGCCAAAATATTTCAAGATATAGCGTTGCAAACACATTTGTGTGTGTGCATATTGATTCATTTCTCGTAATTTCGTGTATTCATTTTGTTGATAATTTATTTCCGATTGAGATTGTTCAATGAAAAAGTGTTGAATCTGAATATCATGAGGTGCATAGAGCAATACTGCTTCACTCGGCAATCCATCCCTTCCGGCACGACCGGCCTCTTGGTAATAAGATTCCAGATTTCCTGGAATCTGTGCATGGATCACAAAACGAACATTGCTTTTATTAATTCCCATACCAAAAGCATTCGTTGCAATCATCACCTCAATTCGATCAAAAAGAAAGTCCTCTTGATTTTTCAAGCGATCGTCCGCATTCAAACCTCCATGATACTTCCCTACAGCGAAATCATGATGCTTCAACAAATGATATAAACGATCGACTTCTTTTCGTGTTGAAGCATAAATGATTCCAGACTGCCCTCTATTGAGTTTTAAGTATTCTAGTAAATAAAGATCCTTTTGTTCTTTTACAACTTGAAAAGCTAGATTTTCACGTGCGAAACCTGTCTTCACTTCATTCTCTTTCGAAATATGTAACAAACTAGAAATATCATCTGCTACCTGTGGTGTTGCTGTAGCGGTTAACGCAATAATCGTCGGCTGTTGATCAAAGTTCTCAATTGTTTCTGCCAATTTTAGATAACTCGGTCGAAAGTCATGCCCCCATTGTGAAATACAATGAGCTTCATCAACCGCTAAAAGCTCGATAGGAACATATCGTAATAATTCGCGAAAATCCACTGATTCTAGACGCTCAGGAGCAACATATAGCAGCTTGATCTCTCCTCGAGCCGCTTGCTTCAGCCGTTCGTTCATTTCTAAATTGGATAATGTACTATTGATAAAAGCTGCTGGGATTCCTATCTCATTCAAGCTGTCTACTTGGTCCTTCATTAGGGAGATCAAAGGAGAAATTACCAGCGTCAAGCCATCAAGTACTAGTGCCGGCAATTGATAACAAATCGATTTCCCGCCACCAGTTGGCATGATCCCTAAGACATTTTGATGCTGCAGAACTTTTTGGATAATTTCTTCCTGTCCGCTTCTAAATTGCGTATAGCCAAATTTTTCTGCTAATAATGCTTTTATTCGATCCATAATTAGATCCTTTCTTATTAGTTGGTCCTTAAAAATAAATTTTTGATCATTCAAAAAAATGAGGCGAAGGACATTCTCATCCAACGCCTCAAAACAATAAGCATAATTCGTGCCTATTTCTTCTTAGGTTCGTCCTCGTCCATTTTCAACACGGCCATAAAGGCTTCTTGAGGTACCTCTACTGAACCAATTTGTTTCATTCGTTTCTTACCTTCTTTTTGTTTCTCCAGCAACTTACGCTTACGAGAAACATCCCCGCCGTAACATTTTGCCAACACATTTTTACGTAAAGCTTTGATATCAGTACGAGCAACAATTTTAGTACCGATTGTTGCCTGGATCGGCACTTCGAATTGTTGACGCGGAATCAAGGTTTTCAATTTATCAACGATTGCACGACCGCGCTCTTGAGCAAACTCACGGTGAACAATAAAGCTTAATGCATCGACTTTTTCAGCATTTAACAGAATATCCATTTTAACAAGACGGCTTTCTCGGTAATCAGCCATTTCATAATCCAATGATGCGTAACCCTTTGTGCTAGATTTTAGTTTATCAAAGAAATCAAACACAATTTCTGATAATGGGATATTGTAAACAACATTCACACGGTAATCATCTAAGTAGTCCATCGTGATGAATTCACCACGTTTGCGTTGTGAGAGCTCCATTACGGCACCAACGTAATCATTTGGAACCATAATATTGGCTTTTACAAACGGTTCTTCAACGTTCTGAATTTTTGATGGATCAGGGAAATCAGACGGATTATCAACAATTAATTGCGTTCCATCAGTTAAGTTCACATGATAGATAACTGACGGTGCCGTTGTGATTAACTCCAAATTGAACTCACGTTCTAAACGTTCTTGCACAACATCCATGTGCAGGAGCCCTAAAAATCCGCAACGGAAACCAAAGCCTAAAGCTTGAGAAGTTTCCGGTTCAAACTGTAAAGCCGCATCGTTTAATTGTAATTTTTCCAATGCTTCACGCAAATCATTGTAACGAGAAGTATCAATTGGATACAATCCACAGAACACCATTGGATTCATTTTACGATAGCCGGCCAACGCTTCTTCAGCTGGATTATTGGCAAGAGTTACAGTATCCCCAACACGAGTATCTTGGACAGACTTTATACTAGCCGTTATATATCCAACGTCCCCCACCATCAAGTAATCTCGCTGTACCGCTTTTGGTGAAAAGACTCCAACTTCTGTCACATCGAAGGTTTTACCATTACTCATTAATTGAATCTTGTCACCAGGGCGAACAATACCATCAGTGATACGAACATTCAGTACGACTCCTCGGTAGCTATCATAAACTGAGTCGAAGATCAATGCCTTCAACGGAGCTTCCAATTTTCCACTTGGCGCTGGGACATTTGTTACAATTTGTTCTAAGATTTCGCTGATACCAATACCCGTTTTTGCACTTGCTAGAACAGCATCTTCAGCATCAATACCGATCACGTCTTCAATTTCCTTACGTACTCGCTCTGGATCAGCAGCTGGCAAATCAATTTTATTGATAACCGGCAAAATTTCTAAATCGTTATCTAAAGCTAAATAGACATTTGCTAATGTTTGTGCTTCTATTCCTTGAGCTGCATCAACGACTAATACTGCACCTTCACAGGCAGCTAAGCTTCGTGAAACTTCATAAGTAAAGTCGACATGTCCTGGTGTGTCAATCAAATGAAAAATATAAGTTTGACCATCATTGGCTGTATAATGCAGTTCTACCGCATTTAGCTTAATTGTGATTCCACGTTCACGTTCAAGATCCATTGAATCTAGTAACTGTTCCTGCATTTCACGGGAACTTACAGTATTTGTCTGTTCTAAGATCCGGTCAGCTAGCGTAGATTTTCCGTGATCGATATGTGCAATGATCGAAAAATTTCGAATCATCCCTTGGCGTTTCTTCATTTCTTCTATATTCATCAAAGTTCCTCATTTCTTTTAATCAGCACTGTCAATTATACCAACGTTTCTAATAGAAAAAAAGTCTTTTCCCCTATTTCCCAAAGTCGGTAAGAGAAATATAATCCTGCTTTTGCTATACTTAAGATGTAAACTAAAATCGGGGCTCAATCCGCCAACTTTGCTCTTGCTCAAGCACGTTTGTAAAACGGGGGCGTATTGATGATTAAGTGCATTTCCAAAAAAACTTTCTTAAATGAAGAGTAGTCTTATAAGAATATATTTTGTCGAATGCCCATTAGAATAGAATCCGATTTATTTTTTCTAAGATCAATAATTTCACAGCAAGAATCAGGAGATGAAAGAATGGACAGTGACTTTAAGAAACAATTAGTCTTGAAGCCAGTTGGTGAGGAACATTTAGCGCAATATGACGAATTGCTCAGCTATGTGTTTCAAGTAACAGAAAGTGATATCGAAAACAGCGGATACGAAAGTAAGCGGGAAATGGTTCGAGCGAAGAAACCTGTACTGGAGCAATCTAAGGTTTTTGGTTGGTTCCACGATGAAAATTTGATTTCTCAGATTGCCATTTACCCTTGTGAAGTAAATATTCACGGGAAGCTTTTTCAAATGGGAGGTGTAACTGGGGTTGGGACTTATCCTGAATATGCCAACCATGGACTAATGAAGGACTTGATTGAGAAGGCCTTGATCCAGATGCGTGAAGACCGTCAATGGATTTCCTACTTGTCCCCTTACAACATCCCATATTATCGTCGCAAAGGCTGGGAAATCATGTCGGATAAGCTCAGCTTCAAAATCAAGGATACACAATTGCCTAAGCAAGTTGATCTTCCAGGCGTTGTTGAACGTAAGGAAGTCGATGATCCTGATGTTTACCAAGTGTATCACGAATTTGCTTTAAATAATCATGGAGCAATGATTCGCAAAGAATTGAACTGGGAAGAATACTGGCGTTTCGAAAACGAGGAAGAGCGAATCGCAGCCATTTACTATGATGTCAACAAGAAGCCGACAGGCGTGCTTTTTTACTGGATATCAGATGAAATTTTTCATATTAAGGAAATGTTTTATTTAAATCAAGAGGCACGAAACGGTTTATGGAATTTTATTAGTGCTCACTTCTCAATGGTATATTGGGTCAAAGGAGATATTTTCAAAAACGAACCGCTCTCCTTCTTACTTGATGACAGCGAGATCACAGAAACCATTGCTCCTTTTTTTATGGCACGAATTGTTGATGTGAAAGAGTTCCTATTAGAGTATCCCTTTGAAAAATCTGTAGAACCCTTTTATTTTGAAGTCGATGATCCTATTGCTGAGTGGAATAATGGACTATTCGCACTTAATTGGGATGATACTGGCAAATTGAAGATTAGCGATCAACCTAATGGCAAAAGAATCCGACTGAACATTCAAACATTGACCTGTATGTTGATGAATTACCGTCGTCCTGCTTATCTTGCTCGTATCGAACGGCTGGATGCTGACAAAAAAGCAATTGAATTATTAGAAACAACAATACCAGATATGGAGGCTTATTTTAGTGACTACTTCTAAACATATTTATTTTGCCGCACCGTTATTTGCACAAAGTGACTTATTTTATAATCAATATTTAGTAAAAAAAATCCGTGAACTTGATGCAGACCTGACAATTTACCTACCACAGGAAAATGAAGGCATCAATGATAAAACTGCCTACGCTGACAGTAAGATGATTGCTCTTGCGGATACCGAGGAAGTTTTAAAGAGTGATTTGATGATCGCTCTATTAGATGGTCTGACAATTGATGCAGGTGTTGCATCAGAAATCGGTGTCGCTTATGCAAAAGGAATTCCTATCATTGCTCTGTACACCGATTCCCGTCAACAAGGTGCAGATAATCAGCAAAAGATCGATGCACTTCAGACGCCTGCAGAAAATCAATTTCATTATCTTAATTTGTATACAGTTGGTCTGATCAAATTGAATGGTACTATCGTCAGTAATGAAGAGGCTCTTTTGCAAAAAATCAAATCTTTTTTAGAAGGTAGTGATTTCCGTGACTTATAAAAAATATCGGATTGCGTTGTTGGTGTTTGGGGCCCTTTGCCTGGTCTATAATATTTTTGAATTTTCGATTGGCAAATATTCAACAAAACAAGGGATAATTTTTGTAATCGAATGTTTAGCTGGTATTATGTTGATATTTTTACCAGAACTAATTGAAAAATTGTTCAAGATCATTTTACCCGAAAAAGTGATTTATTTTTATTGGTTCTTTTTAATTATCTCCGTCTTTTTAGGAACTTCCTTGCACATGATCTCGATTATTTCTTTTTGGGACAAAATTTTGCATACTGTTAGCCCAATGGTCCTAACTGCATTAGGTTATGGCTTGATTGGCTTCTTTATGAAAGAGGCAGATATCAGTAAATCATCACCATGGCTGTTTCTACTTTTTGGTTTTGCATTTGCTGGTGTGTGTGGTGTCTTCTGGGAATTTTGGGAGTTTCTCTGCGATTCAGCTGCCGATATGAACCTTCAAAGATATGCTACGTCAGCAGGCAAGTTATTAGTAGGACGGGCTGCTTTGATGGATACGATGGGAGATCTTTTAACCAATACAATCGGCGCGATAGTGATGGGAATTTATGCCAAAATTCAAAGTCACGGCAATGCTGCCTATTTTGAGGAGTATCGACTAAAGAAAAGTAACAAATAAAAAAAGATTCAAAACCGAAATTTTTATCGGTTTTGAATCTTTTTTTATTTGTTTTCTGGGTGAAGGTTTTCTTTCATTGTATACGAAGCTAAAGTTATTTTGATAATACCAGTTCGTTTTAACATTCCTTCAGGTATTTCGTCAAATTGAGCGTCTTCAGCTGCATGTGCCATCAAAAGATGCAAAGCTCGTCTCTTCTCCTCTAACTCATCTACTAATTCGGCTCTTCCAAACCCAATTAAACTTTGATATGCATAGGAATAAGTGGCTGCATTCATCGTGCCTTCTATTAATTTATGATTTCCATCCATCTCAATGGCAACCTTAGGATTTTCTTGGAGCATCGATACTTTTTTTCCATCATTTGCCCCATGAACAAAAAGTATTAGTTTCTCCTCAGCCCATTCATAACCAAAATTTACTGGTACAACATAAGGATACTCCTCACCATTTAATGCAATTCGTACAACTTGTGTCTTTTTCACAAAGTTTTTGATTAAATCTAAATCCGTTACTTGTCTTTTTTTTCTGCGCATTCTTCTTCCCCCATCCTTCCAATCCTTTCTTCTAATCATAATAGATTAGAATTCAAAAAGAAATCTTTTTTTAGTTAAAAAAACTGAAAATTGATAGACTGCGGTTTGTCTTTTTTAGTATTAAAAACCTTTTCTAATCAAGGATTTACCTCTTTTTTTGTGTGATTTTTTGTACTAAAATAGCTACTGTAATTATTTGAAAATTTGCTGAAAATGAAAGGCGTGTCTATTTTGATTGAAACTGTCGTATTTGATATCGATGATACTATTTACGATCAACAAGAACCATTTCGCAAGGCTGTTCAAAATTTATTTCCTTTAGTAAGTGAAGAAGATATGCTTCCGCTTTATACTCGTTTCCGTGTTCATAGTGATGCAAACTTTAACAAGGTCATTACACAAGAATGGACATTAGAATTCATGCGATCCCATCGGATCAGCCAATCTTTGAAGGATTTGGATTATCCCCACATCACCGATAATGAGGCATTAATGTTCCAAGATGTTTATGAGGATGAACTAGATGCTATCACTATGCACCAAGAAGTTGAAAAAACACTAGATTTTTTAAAAGACAAAAAAGTGCCCATCAGCATCATCACAAACGGACCAACCGATCACCAATACAAAAAAATTTTACAATTGGGGTTATTGAATTGGGTCAACGAAGACAATATTATTATTTCACAAGCAACAGGTTATGAAAAACCTGATGTTGAGATTTTTGACCTTGGTAAAAAACAGTTTGATCTAAATCCTGAGTGTTCTTTATACGTTGGTGACAACTTTAATAACGATGTAATCGGTTCAAAACGAGCTGGCTGGCAATCACTTTGGTTGAACCATCGTAATCGGCAATTACCAAAAGGAACATCACAAATTCACGATATTGAATTAACTTCTTTCGATCAATTATTACCAACTTTCCAACATATTTTTGCATAAATAGCGGCACGGAGTAACTCCCGTGCCTTTTTTAACTTATTTTAAATAAAGTGATTGTCTTCCCATTTTATCAAAAACGTTTTCGAAATCTTCTTTATCAACGATTCGATTTTTATAACCATAGGGATCATTTACATAAACATTTTGATCGTCTACTCCAACAATGACGACTGAATGGCAAAGTGGTGAAACAGTTACATCACCGCTAGTTGTTTCCCATGTCCTAAAATCTTTGGCCGTTGGAATTTTAAAGTCTACTGTTGTAATAACCCAGACGGGAGTCCCCTTTCGAATTAAAGTTTCTAAATCAGTAAATTCAGTGTTGCTGCTAGCAACAACACTTTGCTTTTTTGAAACTATTTTTTCTGCAACCTCGGCAATTGGTTCCACAGCTACGCCCATTGCCTCATAGCCCGTGTAAATATTTCCAACAAATCCTTCGTGAGGATTCCCTCGAATTTCTTCCGCTTCATTTTCATAAACAGGTACATAGTTCAACAATTCCGCTAAATCATTTTTATTGGTTCCATAATCATAATAATTTAGCAACATTGATAGCGCGGTGATTTCACAGCCATTTTCTAAAGGGAATATCCCTGAATTTTGATTTTCGATCGGAACATCTATGAGCTTTGTTTTCGTGTTTTCATTATCAACCGTTAAAATTTCTGTCTGCTCCTCCTTATTCACTTCGCTACTATCTGCGTGCAATCGTTTATTTTGAGAAAAAAAGATAATACTGCTACCAAAAAGTATGATAATTGTGAGTATCCATTTTACTAAGCGTTTGATTTTTTTCACCTCATTTACTAGCTTATATTAAGGTGAGTGTCTCAATCCTAACTTAAATGAAGCTAAAAAGACGCTGAAAACCAGAGTAGTTTTCAGCGTCTTTTCTATTGATGTTCCTCATCGTATTCCATTTTACGATATTTTTCCATCTTCTTGCTAAACAATACACCATTTGAGGGCGGTGTATAGGTTATCGCATTAGCCCCTGCTGCAATCGTCGCTTCGATCGTTTCTTCATCTGGACCGCCAGTAGCAATGATCGGAAGTTCTGGATATGCTTCTCTAAAGTATTTCACAGCTTGAACAGTGTCTTTTCCAGCACTTATGTTGATTATATCAACACCAGCGGCCAGCTTTTCTTCAATCTTCGAGTACTTTGATGTAACTGTCGCAATCACAGGCACATCAACCACATCATAAATAGCCTGGATCGTCTCTACTGGAGTTGGTCCGTTTACTACAACACCTAGACTTCCCTGAGATTCTGCAAACATTCCCATATATGCTGAACGTGATCCGTGTGTTAGTCCTCCGGCGACACCTGAAAATACTGGAATGTCAGCTGCTTCAATAATACTTTTAGTAATTGCCGGGTGCGGAGTAAATGGATATACAGCAATCACTGCATCTGCATCTGTATTTCGAATAATTGCGATGTCCGTCGTAAAAATTATCGAACGAATCCTTTTACCAAAAATACTGATTCCTGTTGCGTTTTGGATGACTTTTGGTACACGAACAATATCTTGTCGCAATTCAGTCATAATTTCAGGTACGTAATTATCTGCCATTCAAATTCATCTCCCTATCAACTTCCTATGTTGAGTTTACTATGAATGATCGTACTGTTCCAAATTATATGTTTCAATGACACTTATGATTTTGTTCGCATAATCAGGGTCCGTGGCATATCCCGCTGTTTGCAGAGCTTGTGCTGCCTGGCGATAATCAGTAGCCGTTAAGACCCCTGCATAAAGCTTAGGATCCCAATTCGTCCCATTGACAAAAAGCATCGTATGATCGTCTAAAGATTCATTCCAAGAATTGTATACTTTGAACTCCCCTTGGATAGTAATCCATTGCTCATTCATATACTCCTTTGTCTCGAGGCTGACTTTAGGCTGATTTCCCGAAGCTTTGATGCCAAAAAGGTTTTTATATTGGCTGGCAAGCTGTGATTGTCCCCAATTAGATTCCAAGATGGCTTGTCCGAGAATAATACTAGGTAAAACGCCGTATCCTTGTTGCAATTCCTTCGCGTGTGGAGCAAGTTTGTCAATAAACTCTTGACGGGAAAGTGTTTCCTCTCCTTGTTCATTTTCAACTCCAAAATCAGATAATGTATGTAAAGAAAAAACGAAAGCTAACCCAATCACTAAGATTCCCGCGAAAATAAGCGGGATCGAAATTTTGGTCTTTCGTTTTTTATATGTTTTTTTAGGCATAGTAACTCCTTACTTAGCTGACAACTGTTTCAAAAACTCTTCTAGCGTCAGATCATGTTTGGTAATATATTCAGCATTTTCCTTACCAACGTACCGGATATGCCATGGCTCATAAGTTATACCAGTTATATCCTGCCGATCTTTGGGGTAGCGAATGATAAACCCATATTTTGGCGCATTTTCTTCAATCCAGTTTGCTCCAGGCTGACCACCGTAAGAAGCATCCAATACTTGTGTCGAATAAGTGTTATACCAATCTTGATCCACGATATCAACAGCAAGTCCAGTATGGTGTTCGCTATATCCAGGTTCTGTAATAGTCTCTTTCGTTTTTGAAATCGCATCTTGTTCGGTCATCCCATTTCCGCTGACCAATCCATTCACATTTGTATTAAAAACTTCCTTTTGCGAATCGACCGAGCGGAAAGCTGAAATGATTACTAAAGGGAATCCAGCTTTCGTTGCTGCTTCCGAAAATGCCTCGTAGTCTGCGGCTATTCGACTGTCGACCTGATGGCTGTTATCTGACAGCGTAGTTAACTGGCTTTCAGCAACTTCATTTTCAATTTTATTTTTTGGTCCGACTAAAACAAGATTCCAATCTTTTGCATTAGAATCAGGCAACGCCTTTTGTACAGCATTCTTCTTTTTTGCAGTTGTCTTGTTATTTTCGAATGAATAGGTAGTTGCTGTTGCTTTCTTCGCATCTGATTCTGCAGGTGCACTATAAAAAAGCGAATAGGCGGTCATTCCAAACATGATAATGACTGAAAGTAGTCCTACAGTTTTCTTCAAATTAAAAATCCTCTCATTAATCGTCCAATGACGTATATGTCTCTGTAAGATTTTCGTTTACCCAATCAAGTAACGCGGTCTTTTTATGTGCGCTGGCAATTTGATTTTGGATATGGGCCGGCAAACGAAAACTTAGTATATCACTATATCCCCAATTATTGTAATCAATGGTTACTCGCAGGTCGATATAGTCGTGGTTTTCCTCTTCATTTTTATTCTTAAAAGGAATCATCTCAACTTGAGCTAAGCCGCTGGCGATCCATTTCTGAGCAACGATCGTTTTCATCTCACGATATTCTGCAACCGCTGTTGGACGCTTTTCCGGGAACAAAAAGGTTTGACGAATAACTTTTTGACTCAACATCCATTCATAATCGCTAAATAGATTCTTAATCTTTTGATTGGCTTCAGGAGTTAAATTATTTTGACCGGCCTTCCACTGTTGCCATTGAATTTCATTGACGCCTAAATAATCTTGATAAAAATCTTGTTCTGTATGAAATTGTTCAAAAATTGCGCTCATTACTAAATCTAAATATATTTTATTCACGAAAAAATCCCTCCTCTCTTATTCTACTGAATTTTTAGAAAAAATACAGTCCTTTGGCAAATCGATTGAAATATTTTAATATTTACTGCTATACTTTCAATGAAGCTTCTACTTGATCTCTTATTCATAGTGATTGATTAAGCCGAAAAATAAATGTTTGAACTTCAAATTAAGGAGGAACGTTATGACAGACTTACAATGGGGAATTGTTGGGCTGGGGGGAATCGCTCATGATTTTGCGAAAAATTTTGACCAAACAACAAGCAATTTAACCGCCTGTGCTTCACGCAGCCAACAAAAGGCGGAGGATTTTGCGAAACTATATAATCTACCAAAGGCATATGGCAGCTACGATGAGTTATTGGCTGATGATGATGTTTCAATTATATATATCGCTGTCCCAAATCGCCAGCATCATGAACATATCATGCTAGCGTTACAAGCCGGCAAACATGTTCTGTGCGAAAAAGCAATCACCATGAATTTATCAGAGTTGCAGGAAGTCATCGAACTAGCTGAACAAAAACAATTAGTAGTAGCTGAAGCTATGACGATTTTTAATATGCCTTTATACCAAGAACTCCATGCTTTAATGGATAGCGGTCGACTAGGAAAGTTGAAAATGATCCAAGCCCCCTTTGGTAGCTATAAAGATCCTGATCCAACAAACCGTTTCTTTAATCCTGAACTGGCCGGAGGAGCTTTGCTTGATATCGGAACCTACGCAGTGTCTTTTGCTCGCTGGTTCTTGTCTGAGCAACCAGAAGTTGTTGCTTCAAAAATGGTTCCTTTTGCAACTGGAGTCGATGAGCAATCAGTAACAATTTTACAAAATCAAAGGAATGAACTGGCTGCTGTTAGTCTGACTTTTCAAGCAAAAATGCCGAAAAAAGGTATCGTCGCTTTTGAAAATGGTTATTTAACCATCGATGACTATCCTAGAGCAGATAAAGCCGAATTACTCTTCAATGATGGAACTAAAGAATTGATTGAATCTGGCTTCACAGGAAATGCTATGAATTATGAAATCGAAAATATGGTGAAAATGATTAAGGGGACTCTCCCTAATAAATCGCTCTTCTATACGAAAGACGTGATTGAGATTCTAGATCAAATGCAGAAAATTTGGTACCAACAATAGAAAATTTTTGACAAGAGGTGTTACTTAAGTAATGCCTTTTGTTTTTTTGTCAAACTTCCGCTAAACTATTATATATAAAGAAAAGAAAGAGGGAGAAAAATTGCAAATTGGTCGTTTTCGTCTGGGCATGCGAACGATGAAAACTGCACTGGCCGTGCTGCTGTGCATTTTATTATTCCATGTGACCGACCGTGGATCACCTTTAATCGCTGCATTAGCTGCCGTCTTTTCTTTGCGGCAGGATTTGACGACTAGTATTTCCTTTGGCCGTTCACGAGTATTAGGAAACTCGCTAGGCGGGTTGCTGGCGTTAATTTTTTACTATGTCCAAGCATTTTTCAAAAATGATTTTTTCGTAGAACTATTCGTGTTGCCTTTATTTGTAATTTTAGTAATCGTAATTTCTGATGGACTTAATAATAATTCTGGAATTATTTCAGCAATTGCTACCATGCTTTTGATTGCCTTGAGTATTCCACAAGGCGAATCCTTTCTTTACGCATTGAATCGAGTATTGGATACGTTTATTGGAACAATCATTGGCATCTCGTTGAATGGAGTCATTTCTCCTCAGACAGATGAAAAAGAAAAGCAGATCAAAGAGGATCTAGTTGAGTTGCGCAAAAAAGAAGCAGATTTAAATAAAATGTTATACGATGTACGTAAACAAATAAAGGAGCAGTCTCATCAAAAATGAGATTGCTCCTTTTTGTTCTTTTAATCATTCGCCTTCAATGCTTCAATCATATCTATTTTCTTTAATCGGAAATACATGATGATACCGACAATCAGCGTAAAAAACAAAGTGATCATACTCGCGTAAATATAGCTAAGCGGCTGAATATCTGGTGAAAACATCGTCATATCTAACTCAACCGTCTGTAAAATGTATCTATGTTCGATTTTCCCAAGAAATAGGCCCAAGAGAATTCCCATCAAAGTTAACAAAATATTTTCACGATAAACATAGCGAATCACTTCATTATCATAAAAGCCCAGTACCTTAATCGTAGACAATTCTCTAATTCGTTCTGAAATATTGATATTAGTCAAATTGTACAACACAATAAAAGCCAATAATCCCGCTGATACAATTAGCACCCACATAATGATATTGAGACTCTTGACAGTATCCTTCAATGCATTTTTTGACTTCGACATAAAGCTTACATTAGAAATATCTGGATTCTCCATTAGTTGCTTTGCCATCTGATCTTCAATACGCTTACTCGGTTCATTGCTGAAAAGCAAGAGATCGGTGTTGTATTTTGGTTGGTTATTAAAAATTTTTTGATAATAAGTTGGTGTCATATAAATAAAATGACCTACGTAGTTCTCTGCGATTGAAGCAACTTTTACCGAATACGTATTTCCTGAAACCGATTTGATTTCTAAATTACTTCCTTTTCTTAAATCAAATAGCTTAGCCAATTTTTCGTTTATGATAACGCCTTTATCATCCAACGAATAAATTTTCCCCGTTTTACGATTTCTAAATGATAAGAACGTATCCAGCCGATTAATTTCTTTAGGTACAGAAAGACTAATTTCTTGTTTTGAAACATCTGCTTTTTGGGCGGTAAAAGCTTCTATAGAAACAAACAAGTGATCCTGATAATTCGAAAAAGTGTTTAATTCACTTACGTACGTCTCTTCTTCTTTAGCCGAAGGGACTGCTTTAAAAACAGTTGTGCCTTGATAGTGCCAGAGCTTGTCAAATTGCAGCGTAACAATCTCGCCAATCGAATCGCGCAGACCAAATCCAGTAATAATCATCGACATGCAGCCAGCGATTCCAATCACAGTCATCAACATCCGTTGTTTGTAACGAAATAAATTACGCAATGTAACTTTTTGACTAAAAGAAAGTCGGCCCCATATAAAAGTCAGTCGTTCTAAAAAGATTCGTTTACCATTTTTAGGCGCTCTGGGCTGCATTAAAATAGCCGGTGTTGTTTGTAAGTCGTAACGCAAGACAATCCAAGCCGAACCCACAGAACACACTAATGATACTGCCAAAGCAATTAAAGCATAATTTAAATACCACGGTGTCACAACGTTTTCTATATTATACAACTGTCCGTAAGCATTAAAGATGATTATTGGCAGTAAATAAAAACCGACTGCAAGACCTAGCAATGTTCCAAGTCCACCTGCCAATGTAGCATAGAGTAAAAACTTTTCAGCAATTTCTCCATTGCGATAGCCTAAAGCCTTAAATGTCCCAAGTTCATTTCGTTTTTCCTCGACCATTCTAGTCATCGTGGTCAAGGTCACTAAAGCAGCGATCAAAAAGAATATCCACGGAAAAACCGAGGCTAACGAGGAAATCCGTTTTGCATTATCCTCATATTCGCTATAGCCTGGGTTCTCTGATCTGATAAAAAGATGATACTGAGGAGCAGCTAGAGAATCGATTTTTTCCTGTTGCTTCTCTATAGTCCCCAGCTGTTTTGCTAGTTCAGGATGGCTCACAGCTAGCTCTGAAAATTGCTCTGAGGAAAGTCCACTGAAATTTAGCGCTGTTTGCTTCTGAAATTTTTCTTTCTCCTGATCAAGCAACACTTGCTGCTCTATTTTTCTTTCTGCCAAGCTCTCAGTAGCTTTCTGTTTTAATTGATTTTTCAACTTCATTTTATTTTGCTTTAATTTTCTTTCATACTGATTTGAATAGGCTTCACTGTTTTTCAAATTTCTAAATTCTACTAAAGCCTCTGAATACACTGCCTGAGTGAAATTATCTGGCAGAACAAAAGCAAAGCAATCAATTGAGCCTTTTCCGATCATCGTATTCCCACGAGAGATATTTTCAATAAATTCCGGACTTTTAACAAAACCGACAATTTTAAAATTTTGTCGGTTAAATGCTTTATCAGGATCGTCAGCTGTAAATTCAAAGTTTTGATTCAATTTATAGCCTTTTTTTCTGGCAAACTCATCCAAAACAATCTCGTTCGGTTTTCTAGGTAGTCGTCCTTGCGTAACAACTGCTCGGTTCATTGATTGTTTTGTGTCATAACTGAATATTCGAAAAATCTGATTTTTTTTACTAAGATTAATATCTTTAAAATAGCGGCCTTCCGCCTTTACACCTTCAATTTCTTGGATAATACCAATGTCCTTATCAGAAATTCCTAAGGAAGAAACAACACGCATATCAGCTAAATTCTGCTTTTTGTAATAGCTTGCGGCCGTCTTCAGCATGTCTGGTCCTGTAGCACGTAAGCCAACATAAAAAGCGACACCCAAAAAAATAATGCCTAGAATTGAAAAAAAACGTGTTTTTGATTGCCGAATTTCACGCCAATTGGAACGTCGCATCGCTTTTCTCATTTTAATCACCTCTTACCATTGAATATCTTCAATTGACTGAGGATTTTCATTCAACTCTTCACTACGTACTCGAGCATCATTGATTCGAATCACTCGATCAGCCATGGGCGCAATCGCTGAATTATGTGTGATGATTACAACGGTTGTTCCATTTTTTCTAGCTGTCTCTTGCAATATTTTCAAAATCTGTTTTCCCGTCTCAAAATCCAGAGCACCTGTAGGCTCATCACACAATAACAACTTTGGTCTTTTCGCCAAGGCACGAGCAATCGTAACCCGCTGCTGTTCTCCACCAGATAATTGGGCAGGAAAATTATCCATCCGTTCTCCTAATCCGACAGAATGTAATACTTCTTCGGGTTCCATGGCATCTGTGACGATTTGAGAAGCCAGCTCAACATTCTCCTTCGCAGTTAAGTTAGGAACTAAATTATAAAATTGGAAAACAAAGCCGACGTCATTGCGCCGATATGTAGTTAGTTCCTTGTCATTGAAAGCAGCAATATCTGTGCCATCCACTATTATTTTCCCTTCATCACAACTATCCATTCCACCTAAAATATTTAACACAGTCGATTTTCCTGCTCCGCTTGGTCCAAGGATTACCGCAACTTCACCTTTCTCAATCGAAAAGTTAATCTTTTCATTTGCTTTAATGACCGTTTCACCCATTTTATAATGTTTGCTTTCATCGATCACGTCAATATAAGCCATTCCATATCCCCCATTTTCAAAAACTGTTCATGCTCTTTTTAGTTTAACATAGCTTAAAAAAAAGCCAACGACAGATGTCATCAGCTTAAAAAAATTACGATGATTTTTCTATTAAGTGATTGAAAATACCAGTTTTTGAAATGATAATAGAGATAAGGAGGTGCTTTATGAAAGTATGTATCGAATGCTACGCAGTAAGCAATCGCGCAACCCCACTACTTGGCAAACGAGAGTGTTTAGAAAATCATGACCAGTACATTTGCGGTACTTGTGGCAGATGTATCTGCATCCAAAAAGATAGTAATCGCCAACTGCGCAGAATTGATTTCCCATTTAAAAGTTTAGAAATCGCACAATTATATCTACGAGCCGCCGATTACTTATACCACATGCCCTGCGGAATTTACGAAATCATCAGTGAATCAAATCGAAAATCCTATAAGATTTTTCTTAATGACGATGATTTTACAGAATACTTAGCAAACAACAAGAAAAAATATGCCAAAAAACATTACGCTCTCTATCGCCACGTATACTTTGAAGAGTTTTCTAAAACAGAAGTAAGAAAACTCAGTCATCAAGAAGTACAAGCTTATTTAAATAATAGCGGTGATTAATTACTTTCGATGATAATTTTTTAGATGTCACATGCTAGCATTCAAACTCCTGCGGGAAGGCTCTTTTTAAAGCTTTTAAATCAGCATGGTCTACTGCTCTTAGGTCATAGCCGCTATGAAAAATTCTTTGCCCTTCCACAGAAACACAAGGTATTTGCCGCCCCTCAAATATTCTTTTGGAAAACCACTCCGCATTCAGTTCATAATACCCACCCTCGGGGTTTGCTTGCTGCATTATACCTGCATCACTAATGATAAATGGATGGATATCAATGTATCCATAATTAGGATGATACAGTTCTGCACGTGTTGGCCGTTGATCGGTAATTATTTTGTAGCCCATTTCGATCAACTTATTAAGCAGCAACTGCTCCTCTTCAGCATCAAAATCAATATCGATATCTCGATGAGGTCTCGTTTGTTTTCCGACGAGAACGTCAATACCCCAGCCTCCTTCTATCCAATAACGAATATCGAGCTCGTTCAATAGATCAATAATCCTAAGAAAACTGTCTTTACTTGTTATCGAGTTGTGTTCAGAATTTGACTTCACGTACTTTCTCCTTTCCTTTATACATTTTTCAAAAAAATTTAACCATAATAAACTAGTATAAAACAAAAAACTCGGCCAACTAGACCGAGTTTATTAAAATAATTAAGCGTGATAACGTTCAACACCATCAAGGTACGTGGCAACTAAATCCATATTAGAATCCAAGACGATAAAATCAGCTGCGCGGCCTTCAGCGATCATACCACATTTATCATCAATATTACAGCTGACAGCTGGTACATATGATGCCATCATAATTGCTTGCTCTGGCGTTGCAATCTCCCATTCAACAACATTTTTGATTGCTTCTTTTAGTTTTAAAATACTTCCAGCCAAGTTCCCCGATTCAAGTCGTGCAGTTCCTTCCTTCACAACTACTGGAAATTCCCCTAAATTGTAATTTCCTTCTGGCATACCGCCTGCCATCATGCAATCAGTAATCAACGCAACATGATCATGACCCGCTTTTTCCATCAATACTTCAGCAGCCTGTGGATGTACATGATGACCATCGCAAATCAATTCAGAAAACACATGCTGTAAAGTTAACAAAGCACCAACCATGCCAGGTTCACGATGATTAAATCCGCGCATACCATTATAAGCATGTACAAAGACGCTTGCACCAGCTTCCACCGCCTCTTGGGCTTCTTCTATTGTAGCGTTAGAATGTCCAAGCGAAACAACAACACCTTCATCAGTCACAGTTTTAACAAATTCTCTTACCCCTTTACGTTCAGGAGCCAAAGCAATTTTTTTAATTAAACCACCTGATGCTTCTTGCCATTCATGGAAAGTATCCAAATCTGGATCACCAAAATAACTAGGATTTTGTGCACCTTTATGCTCTTCAGTAAAGAATGGTCCTTCGAAATAAATCCCTTGAATTTTTGCCCCATCAACCTCTTGATAAACCTTACCGATTGTTTCAGCAACATCTTTCAAATGTTCTTTTGAAGATGTCAAAGTTGTGGGTAGAAAACTAGTAACACCACATGACAGCAGACCTTCAGACATAACTTTAATTCCTTCAGCATCATTGTCCATTACATCGTGATTCTTATAGCCATGTATGTGAGTATCAACTAAACCAGGAGCAATCCATTTTCCAGATTGGTCGATTATTTCTGCTCCTTCTGGTTTTTCTTTCGTATATGTCCCAAAAATGCCAGCAGTGACATCTAAATAACCTGCACCTTTAACACCAGAGTTTAAAAAGAATTTGTCAGCATAAATAAATGTTTTCATTGTGAGCTCTCCCTTTTTGTCTTAGTACTTTAAAGTTACTCCTGAATTCATAATAAGTCAAGAATGGTGTAGACCATTCTATAAATCTTTTATTTTTTCAATCGCTCGCAGCATTTTTCGATAGTTGATCACTGTATGAAGCTCATCTCGAGCTTCTAACATCCGTATTTTTAATTCTAAAAGTTCTCTTAATTTATAATAACTGCATTGTTGACGATTCCACTTCAATCCCATATCAACAACTTTCTCAGCCAAATCCAAACGCTCTTGCTTAACCAAAAAAGTACCATAATTTACAAAAAGATTACTCAATTCACTTCGCTCTGAATAATCAGCCATCATCGTTTGAAATAGTTCAAAACTTTGGTTGTAGTAGCTTTGTGCTTCATTCACTCGCCCAAGCACAGAATTCATTTTTCCAGCAAAACTTAAAAGCAAAATTTTACTGTCAAAATAGCCAGTATATTTTTTTGATACACAGATTGAAAGCCCCTGAACAATTTGCTCTAATGCTTTTTCTGGAGCCTCATCGATAAAATAAGCACAAACACCTTTAAAAAAGTAGGCTAACTGGCGATCTTTATCTAAGTGAGTAATTTGTCGTTCATCTAGATAATCCAATGTCGTTCGAATCTCTAGATACTTTCCGATACGCAAATACATAAACATTTTATTGAAATACTTACGCAGGAACAATTCTTCCGGTAAGAAATCCAGCATCAATTGATCAATCGTAATCCCCAGCCGATGACATAATTGCTGAATCACGATAATATTAGGAATCTCTTCATTATTTTCAATTCGACTCAAGACACTTTGAGAACAAATCCCTTCAGAAAGATCCTTTTGTGTCATGCCGTGTTCTTTTCTGAACTCTTTTAAGACTTGACCAATCGCTTCCATTGCCACTTCCTCCAAAATATGCGAATTCACATTTTAATAAGTTAATTTTATCTGATGACTAGTTGACAAGCAACTCTTGCGATCTAAATACACAAAAGGTTTTCAGCCGAAAGATAAAATGCAAACGTATTTCTGCTGTTTTATTCCTCAAAAAAAAAGATGCACCATAATCGGTACATCCAAGTGCGGCGAATGGGACTCGAACCCACACGAGATCGCTCTCACATGATCCTTAGTCATGCTTGTCTGCCAATTCCAACATCACCGCAGAATCTTTTCTCATGATAGCGGGCTAAAATGAAAAAGTCAATAGTTTACACGATCGTTGTATCATAGACGTACGTGATATTTCCCTTTAACCCTGCAATACCACGAAAAAACTTTTTGTCTTCTTGTTTAATCCACGCCTCTCGAAACAAGAAAAATTCATCACGTGTTACTTCTATTTTCTCAATATCTCCCGCCCGTAATTGGCCAATTTTTTCCTCAAATGGATTCATGTTCTTTTTTCTCTCCTATCATCGTAAAACAACAGAAGGATACCTGTCGGCACCTTCTGCTTTACTCATGAAAATATTTACTATTTTCGATACTAGAGCTTTCCTCTTGCATAATCCCTCGTAATGAGCGATCTAAACGTTGACGAGAATTTTTTCTTTCGATCGCCGGTTGCTTCTGCTCATTTTCAGGCGCAAACAAAATATAAGATTGCCGCGATTTTTCCATTCGCTGCATTAGTTCTTTTGGTGAAATAGCATCAGCTGGTTCATCTGGAATCAAAGAAGAAGGAACAAATTTTGGTGAGAAAGGTGTTGCACTGCGACCATTTCGCGTATTAAACGTTGTCTTGGACGTAGTCGCCTCTTTGGGTTTACGCTCCTCAAATAGTTTTACCTTTTTTGATTCTTTTCGCTCTCCCTGATACATTGGTAAGTTTGCTTTATGATGATCTAGCTCTCTACGTGGTTCCTCGTCTAAGCTAACACGACGTGTCCGTTTAGCTTTTGGCATTGGTCGCTCAAAAATATCTTTTGCTTCCAAACGATAACTTGTAATTAAGTCATCTTGTCCATCAAATAAGACACGCTGATTGGTTTGTACTAATTTAACCCCTGCTTCATCATCAAAAGCAGGAAAACGGCTCTTTTTTCTGCTGTAAGTTTGCATAATATCATCCTTATCGTTCTGATATAGCATAGTTTAGCATAAATGCTGAAAAAATGCTTTTAAATTCCTAAGTAACAGGAGAACTAGAGAAAATCATCAGAATTAATCGGCATCATGCACAAATAAGCTACCTCTTGGAGCCAATACTTCACCATCCAAAATACGCGCTAGTACTTCATAATCTCCTTGATAAGCACGCGGGCTTGATAATTCTCCTACATTTAAATTTTGCTCTTCATCTGATAAATTGAGTGCATAGATTACATAGGCTTCTTCGGTATAGCGAATGATTCCGAAAATTTGTTGCTTTTGAGAATAAAAAGGGAAAAAATGTCCATGCTTTAGCACATCGTGTTTTTTTCTCCGGTTAATCCACTTTTGACAATTTTTAAATAAACGATGATCAATGGATTGCCAAGGAAAAAATTTTCGATTATCAGGATCTTTACCACCCGTCAATCCAGCTTCATCTCCATAATACACACAAGGAATCCCAGGCATCATGAACATTAGTCCCCATGCCTGATCCAATGCCTCAACAGAACCATTGAGCATAGTTAAAATGCGCTCAGTGTCATGAGTCCCAATATTATTTAATTGATTATAATAGAAATCTGCTGGATAGTTTTCTTGATATCGAATCATTTCCTCACAGATATTCTTTAATGAGCGTGTTCGTTTTAAGATATCTAAAATTTGTTGACGTAATGGGTAGTTCATTACTCCTTGTAAGTGATCTCCAAAAACATATTTTCGTCGTGTATCGTATGCAATCTTATTTGATGCATCTTCCCATACCTCGCCAATCAAAATTTTTTCTTGATAGGATAAAAGGTTTTTTCGAATACCAGCGATAAAATCATCTGTCAATTCATCAGCAACATCTAAACGCCAGCCATCAACCCCCATCGAGGTCCATTTGGACAAAACACTGTCCAAATCACCATAAATGAATTCCTGATAATTAGGGTTTTCTTTGCGTACTTCTGGTAGATCGGCCACTCCCCACCAAGACTTATAGTCATTAGGATAATGATTAAACGTAAACCAATCGTGATATTTACTTTGCGGATCACGCGCAGCTCCAGTATTTTCGCCGTAAAGACCAGAGATATTAAAATAACGGCTATCTTTACCTACGTGAGAAAACACTCCATCTAACACTACAGCAATCCCAGCTGTATGCAAAGCAGCTATTAAACTACGAAAATCTTCTTCAGTACCTAAAACACCATCTACCTTGAAATAGTCATTCGTATCATAACGATGATTAGAAGTAGCCTCAAAAATCGGATTCAAATATAAAGCAGTAATTCCCAGTTCTTGTAAATAAGGAATTTTCTCTTGAATTCCTTTAAAGTTCCCTCCAAAAAAGTCCCAGCGAGCAATCTCATTCTTCTGATTTTTAATATAAAACGGTTCATCTTCTTCAGTCGCATAAATGAAAGAATTCTTTTTTGGCTGATTGATTGTTCGATCAGGATTTCCATTTGCAAATCGATCAGGGAAAATTTGATAAAAAACAGCATTCCGATACCATTTAGGAGCGATCTCTGGTTTTTGATAGCAGGTTAACTGATAAGGCACCACTTCTTGTTCCGAACTGTAGATTCTTCCTTCGCCGCCTTGATCATTGAAGCCATAGTATTGGATCGTTTCGTAATCTTCCGATTCGTGTACCACTTTAAAATAATAAAAATATAGTCCCCATTCTTGATCCATGATCGTTTGAAAATGAAAGCGATCTTCTGAAGCAGGTTCCATTGGAAATATTTTCTGTCCCACTGAACTTCCTTCTTTTCGTACAATCAAAAAGACTTTTGTTTTTTGCTGCTCAGGAACTGATAGCCAGATTTTGACCATCGTTCCTTCTTGAACAGCTCCAAATGGTTGCTTATAGCGTTCTATCCATGGATTAAAGTAAATATGAGTCATGTTGCGTTACACCTCGATCGTCTTCGTGGGCAAATACAGGCTCTATTTGCCAAATATCGTCTGCATAGCGTTGAACCGTATTGTCTGAAGAAAAGCGTCCTGCATTAGCAATGTTACGTAAGCTTATTTGCAGCCAACGACGTTTCTCTTGATAAGCTTGATTCACTGATTCTTGTGCTGAACAGTAATCTTCAAAATCACGTAAGACAAAAAATTCATCATTATATTTGATCAGCGAATCAAAGATCTCTTGACCTTCCGCAAAAATATTGGGAATAGTTCCGTCGATTAGTGTTTTAACTACTTTGTGTATGACAGCATTCTCTCGATAAATTTCTGCGGAAGAATAATTTTTGTTCTCATAATATTGATAAACTTCAGACTCAGTCAAACCAAAAATAGCAATATTCTCATCACCAACAGCATCTCGAATTTCAACGTTCGCACCATCCAAAGTCGCTATCGTCACCGCTCCATTCAACATTAACTTCATATTAGATGTCCCTGAAGCTTCTTTTGATGCTAAAGAAATTTGTTCACTAACATCTGCTGCTGGAATAATCCGTTCCGCCAAACTTACATTATAATTTTCTAAAAATACAACTTTCAGTTTATCGTTTATCGTCGTGTCTTGATTAATCAAACGTGCAGTCTCATTTATCACTTTGATAATGGATTTTGCGTAATGATAACTTGGCGCAGCCTTTGCTCCAAAAATGAACACTCGCGGTTCAATTGGTAATTCAGGATTTTCTTTTAAATCTAAGTACAATTTGATTATATGCAATAGATTTAATAATTGACGTTTATAGGCATGCAATCGTTTGATTTGAACATCAAAAATAGCATGTGTATTTACTTTGATTCCATAATGCTCTTGAATATAGTTAGCCAGACGTGCTTTATTCTCTAATTTTGCCTGGTCCAACATATCAAGTACTTGATCGTCTTCCTCATAATTCAATAATAAACGTAGATCGCTTGGCTTTTTCCTCCAAGAGTTTCCAATGGTTTTATCAAGTACTTTACTCAATGCAGGATTGGCTAACTGTGTCCAACGGCGCATCGCGATACCATTTGTTTTATTATTGAAACGTGCTGGATAAATCAGGTAAAAATCGTGCAGAACAACTGATTTTAAGAGATCCGAATGTAACTTGGCTACACCATTTGTCGAATGAGAGCCAATAATCGCAAGATGGGCCATATGCACCTGGTTGTTCTGAATAATTCTTGTTCTTTGAATTAAATCAAAATCATGAACACCGGTCATCTCCTCGACAAAACGCCTATCAATTTCTTCTATAATTTGATAGATTCTAGGACAGACACTCTTCATCATGTTAATCGACCATTTTTCTAAGGCCTCAGCCATGATTGTATGGTTGGTATAACTCATCACTTCCTGAGTTAAATTCCAAGCCCGTTCCCATCCTAATTCCTGTTCATCAACTAGAAGACGCATGAATTCGGCAACACACATCGACGGGTGCGTATCGTTGATATGAATTGCGATATATTGATTGATATCATCGATGGGCTTATTGAGTTGCTTATAATAGCGTAATATACTCTGTACACCTGCTGAAACGAAAAAGTATTCTTGTGATAGACGTAGTTTTCTTCCCGCTTCATTAGAATCATCAGGATAAAGTACTGAAGTCAAATCTTCTACTGCTCGTCGATCTTCAATACTACGATAACGCTCTTCTTCCTCTGGTGAGATCTCTACTGACCACAGTCGCATTGTATTAACGGTACCATTCTGATAGCCAACCATCCCTGTATCGTATGGAACAGCTCGTAAGATCATTCCGCCATGATAGTTCGGCTTTAAATTACCAAATTCATCATGGCTCATGTATACATCTCCGCCAATGCGTACGTCCACCGCTTTACTTTCCTTGCGTACCTCCCAAAGATTTCCATTTTGAAGCCATTCATCCGGCAATTCTACCTGATAATTATCAACAAAACGCTGCTTAAAAAGTCCATATTTATATCGGATACCATTACCATTTCCTGGCAATCCCATTGAAGCAATCGAATCCATAAAGCAAGAGGCTAATCGACCTAATCCGCCGTTTCCTAGAGCCATATCAGGTTCAACTTCTGCCAAATCATCTAAATTGATGCCTAACTCTCTTAAGCCCTCTGTTACCATATCTAGCCAGCCCATATTCAATAGATTACTCTTTAACATTTTTCCCGGCAAAAATTCAATAGAAAAATAATAAGCTTGCTTTTGCTCTGCTTCGCGATAGTCTTTCCATGTCTGCTGCCAATTTTGTGAATATGCCGAAGTCATTAATGAACCCAACGTTTGATAAAGTTCGTTTGGCGAAGCATCTGTGACACCCATCGCAAATTTTTCAGCCAAACGGCGACTGAATGATTGCTTAAATTCTGTTTTGTTCATTTTTTTCATCTCCAACCTACACTTTTTATAAATAAGATTTAATTATTGTTATAGCAAAATTTATGATAGAAAAAGCCAAAATCCATAGCTCGAGGCTTAGATTCTGGCTTTTCGAATCCTACATTTGTTTGTATAGTTCTAAATATTGACGACTAGACCCATCCCAACTAAAATCACGCGACATCGCTTCGTTCATCATCTTTTGCCAAATGTTTTGGTGGTCGTGATAAAGCTCGATTGCTTGTTTTAACGTGTTCATTAAATAGAATGGTTCAAAAATATTAAATCCAAAGCCTGTTCCTTCGTTTGTAATCGGATTGTACGGTTGGACAGTATCTCTTAGACCACCAATTTCATGCACAATCGGTAACGTACCATACCGCATAGAAATCATTTGCGATAAACCACAAGGCTCAAAAGCTGAGGGCATCAAAAACATATCCGCCCCTGCGTAAACCTTTTGTGCCAGAGTTACATCGAATGCAATATGAATACTTGTCTTATGCGAGAATTTTTCTCCAAAATATTCGAATTGGTTTTCAAAATTAGGATCACCAGTTCCAATTAAAACCAGTTGTACATCAAATTGCATCAAATTCTCCATCTCTTGCAAGAGCAAATGAAAACCTTTTTGATAAGTTAATCGGCTAACAATCCCAATCAAAGGCACATCCGGACGAACCGGCAAATCTAATAATTTTTGCAGTTGAACCTTGTTTTCCGTTTTTTTATTAAGCTGTTTTGCATCATAATTTGCAAAAATCGCTGGATCTTTTGCTGGATCAAAGGAATCGTAATCAATACCATTTAATATTCCATGCAGCTTCCCGCTTTCCATTCGTAAAATAACATCTAAGCCCGCTCCAAACTCAGCCGTTTTGATTTCTTCAGCATAAGATGGACTCACTGTAGTTACACGATCTGCATAAAGAATACCAGCTTTCATAAAGTTCACACAATCATTAAAGCGAATAGTTCCATCATCATACCGCTCACTCCCTATACCAAATAAATCATGCAGCACTTCTCGATCGTATTGCCCTTGAAATTCAATGTTGTGAATAGTAAGAACGGTACGTATTTGATTGAATTTTTGAATCCACCGATATTTTTCTTTTAGTAAAAACGGTATAAAGGATGTATGATAGTCGTTCAAATGCATCACATCAGGAATAAACTCAATTTTCTCCATCAACTCGATGACTGCTTGCTGATAAAAAGCAAAGCGTTCCCCGTCGTCATAATAACCGTACAATTCCGGCCGATTGAAGTAATAGAGATTATCTAAGAAATAATAGTCAATGTCATTCATTCGCAAGTATTTAACACCGCAATACTGCTTGCGCCAACCAACATAGACATCATAAGAAAATAGATCCTCCAGTTGCTCTTTATAGCGATCCGGCATTTTTGTAAAATATGGTAAAACAACTTTTATATCCGTGCCTTTTTCCTTCAACGCTTTCGGTAAAGCCCCCGCAACATCACCCAATCCTCCTGTTTTAAAAAAGGGTGCACATTCCGCTGCTACAAATAATGTCTTCACGTTTTTACTCGCCTCCGTAAACGTCGCTTAGCACATGTGTATTTTTCTTGATCACAACTGGCTGCTCTGCCGAACCAATAATTTTTATTCCTGGCTCAACGACAACATTTTTATCTAAAATCGCATGTTTAATATACGCATTTTCATGAATACTACAGCTTGCCATTATGATTGAATCTACGACCTCAGCACCTTTTTCGATTACAACACTTCTTGAGAAAAGAGAGCCGTGGGCCTTGCCATCAACAAGGCAACCCGTTGCGAATTGACTATTTTTAACTTCCGAAGTTGGAGAATAATACGTAGCCACTTCATTTTTTAATTTTGTATATATCTTTTGCTTAGAATACAATAAAGATGTGAATTTTTTTGGATCTAACATTGCCATATTCGCATCATAATAAGACTTAATATCAAAAATATTACTCAGAAAACCAGTATACTCATAGGCATTTGTTTTTACTTGATTCATTGCTAAAGTCAAGAAATCAACTAATGCTACGGGACCACCCAAACTCTGCCCTTCGTGTAAAGCATTGATCAGCCAATCTGTACGGCAAATAAAGATTTTCATACTAAGATTGAGTATTTCATCATCGGTTTTATCTTCTAAGAAGTTATGATGTCCGTTTATTATACCGTGTTCATCCACTTCTAAAATTTCATCTTGGCGATAAATTTGTTCCTTCGGCATTTTCTTGTAGACGACAGTCATAACACTATCACTCTGTAGGTGAATTTTTAAAACTGCCTCTAAATCAATATTGCATAGCATGCGGTTCCCCATAAAGACAGTATATTCTGATTTTGATTTATTCAAATAATCGATTATTGATTCAAAATAGGGACGGCCTTCTGCTTTCTTTTTCAAAAAGTCTTGGTAAAAGTGGATAAAGTAACGACTATCGACACTATCTAGATGCCACTCGCGTCCGCCACCGATATGATCAAATACGGATTTTGTCATTCCTTGATTGAAAACCATATAGACAGATTTGATATTGGCATTAATTGCATTCGACAAATTGAAGTCAATCAACCGATATTTACAATCGAAAGGTAATGTAGCCAATGGTCTTTTTTCAGTTAATGGTAATAATTCTGGACATTCATATACATTTCCCAGAATGGCACACATTTTATTCGCTCTCACTTGTCAACACTCCAATCACTTCTGAATATCCAACAACTGCAATTTCGTCCGAACCATCCACAACAGCATCATCACCAATGATTGCATTCTCACCAATAATTGCTTTTGTGATTTGTACATTTTTTCCAATTGTCGCACCTGGCATAACAACACTATCGACTACTTTAGCTCCTTCTTTGACTTGAACATCATCAGATAAAATACTGTGTTCCACATATCCAGCGACATAGCAGCCATCTACTACCAATGAATTCTTTACATCAGCATTTTCAGTCAAGAAGTGAGGTGGCGAAATAGTATTTTTTGCTAAAACACGCCAGTTTTTATCTCGAATATTTAAACTATGATCTGGATCGATGAATTCCATGCTAGCTTCCCAGAGAGAGTCAATCGTACCTACATCTTTCCAGTAGCCGTCAAATCGATAGGCAAAAACATTCTCGCCACTTTCTAAGTATGCTGGTATCACGTGCTTACCAAAGTCTAGCATTTGATCATCTTTTTTATAGCTATTCAATAATACGCTGCGTAAACGACTCCAGTTAAAAATATAAATTCCCATTGAAGCCAAGTTGCTTTTCGGTTCTTCTGGTTTTTCTTCAAATTCAATAATTCGATCATTCTCATCAGTGTTCATGATTCCAAATCGAGAAGCTTCTTCAATTGGCACTTCAATTACCGCAACTGTTAGTGCAGCATTATTCGCCTTATGATCCTCTAACATCGCTTCGTAATCCATTTTATAGATGTGATCACCCGACAATACCAAAACATACTGTGGATCCATCTGATCAATATAATCCATATTTTGATAAATTGCGTGTGCTGTTCCCTCAAACCACTTGCTTCCATCATTACTAGAATACGGCTGTAAGATCGTAACACCTGAGTTTAACCCATCAAAGCCCCAACTGGAACCATTTCCAATATGATTATTTAACGCTAAAGGTTGGTATTGGGTGACCACCCCAACGTTGTTAATTCCTGAATTAATACAATTACTCAAAGTAAAATCAATAATTCGATAACGACCGCCAAAAGGGACAGCAGGTTTTGCAATTTTTTGTGTTAGTTTACCGAGGCGAGATCCCTTCCCGCCGGCTAAAATCATTGCTAAAATTTCTGTTTTCATTTTATTTTGATGAAGGACTTTCCTCCATCGACCTCCCTTCTATTTCTTACGTGTATTGATTGATTCTGGTTTTAAAATGATAGCTCCTAAAGCTGGCACAGTCGTTTTGATCAACTGAGCGTACTCTTTAAAATTAATAGGTTCACTTTGACGATCCTCATTATGCTTCGTCCAAGTTCCACCGAATTCTTTCATTTCAGTGTTCCAAATTTCTTTATACGTTCCTGAATATGGCACACCAATATGGAAATCTTGCCGTTCAATCGGAGTCATATTCAAAACGACAATCAAGAAATCCTTCTTGCGTTTTCCTTTTCTCATAAAGGTTAAGACAGACTCTTCAGTATTATCGGCATCAATAATTTCAATCGTGTCATAAGAATCTTCTAATTCCCATAAAGCAGTTTGATTTCTATAGAAGTCGTTCAGTTTTGCAGTAAAATGCTGCATAGAATGATTCAATGAATCCGACAAATCATTCCATTCAAGTCCTTTATCAAACTTCCACTCTAAAAATTGACCCCATTCACTTCCCATAAATAGTAATTTTTTACCTGGATGAGTCATAAAATAAGTATATAGATTCCGTAACTGTGCAAATTGCTTATAGCGATCACCCCACATTTTGTGCATCAAACTCTTCTTACCATGAACAACTTCATCATGCGACAATGGTAAAATGAAATTCTCTTGCATCATGTACATGAAAGAAAATGTAATCAAGTTAAAATTATCTTTTCGATATATCGGATCCATCTCATAAAAACGTAAAACATCGTTCATCCAACCCATGTTCCATTTAAAATCAAAACCTAACGAACCACTTTCAATCATCCCAGTCACAGGAGTCTCAGAAGAACTTTCCTCCGCAATCATTAAAACATTTGGATGCGCTAATTTGATGACAGCATTTAGCTTTTGTAAAAAGTAATATCCTTCAAAATTACGATTTCCACCTTCATGATTGGGCGTCCATGGGCCATCATCATAGTCACGATAAATTATACTTGAAACAGCATCAACTCTTATGCCATCAATATGGAACATCTCAATCCAATACATCGCACTAGAAATCAGAAAACTTTGAACTTGTGGTTTCCCAAGATCAAAATTAATTGATCCCCAACGATTATTTTTAGCACGATCCGGGTCAGTGTATTCAAATTGTGGCGTACCGTCATAATAAGGTAGCGTGTCTTCATTAATACAGTAATGGCCAGGTACCCAGTCAACTAGCACTCCAATATTATTCAAATGACAAGCCTCAACAAAATCTTGAAATTCTGCTGGTGTACCATAATAAGAACTCAAGGCAAAATAGCCAATCAATTGATATCCCCAAGAACGCCCTAATGGATGCTCCATTAACGGCATAAATTCCACATGAGTATAATTCATTTCAACTAAATAAGGGACCAGCTCCTTCGTTAAATCGGCAAAGCTGTAAGGTGTCCCATCCTCATGATGTCGCCATGAGCTAGCATGCAGTTCATATATATTCAGCGGTCTCTTAAAAGCGTTCATACGTTTATTGCGTCCGCGCCATAATCCATCCTTCCATTTCTTTTCAGGGAAATGATAGATCTCTGCTGCATTTCCAGGTCTTCTCTCAAATCGGACAGCAAAGGGGTCTATTTTTAAAATTTCTCGGCCCTCTGCTTGTTTCACTTTAAATTTGTAGAGATCACCTTCATTTGCTTTATTAGTAAATATCTGCCAGATTCCGCTTGATTCATCCTTTTCCATGGGCAAATCTTGCCAATCATTGAAATCACCAACGAGGGACACAGCTAACGCATTTGGTGCCCACGCTCTAAAGATATACCCATCATTCTCTAGATGAACACCTAATAAATGTTGTGCATAAAAATTTTCTCCCGACAAAAATGTTCTCTTAGCGTCATCCATTTGTTGTTTTTTATTTTGTTTTGTATTTTCCATGAGAACCACCTTTTTGAGTGAACGATAATCCGTTCTTATATTGCATTTTAATGTGCAAAGCTTAATAATAAGAACGCCGAATGTTTTATTATAATGACACAAACCTTAATAAAATAACGTATCAAGCGTTTTACCAATCCCTCTCCGCATTATTAAAAGTCCCTACTAACATTATATTATAATAAGATTTAAAATAGAAGAAAAAATTTTTAAATCTTTAAAATAAATCGAATTTTCTTCAAAAAATAACATTTATTATTTGATAAATCTGTTTTTTTGACAAATAATAGAGACTTTTTTTGCTGGTTATTTCCTTCTATTTGCCTTTTGACAAAATAATCGTTAGGCTAATAGGTATACAGTAAAAAGGGCAAATAAACATACTGCACAGTAAGAAAAATCATGTATAACGGGAGGTTCAATAATGATTGATATAAAAATGCTGGCGATGATCTTTTTTATCAATTTTTTCTATGTAACTCTCAACACACTGCGTTTTATGCTGACGATAAAAGGCTATCGTGTTCTGGCTCCCTTAATGAGTATGGTTGAGATTACCATCTATATTCTCGGACTTTCGATGGTCTTGGATCGTTTAGATAATCCTATCAATCTGCTGACCTATGCATTAGGCTATGCAATTGGCATTAGTGTTGGAATAAAAATTGAAGACAAACTAGCGTTAGGCTATATCATGGTCACTGTCATTTTACCGACAAATACGAATCAAGAAGCAAGCCTTCCTCGTGTTTTAAGGGAAAATGGCTATGGAGTTACACAATCCTACGGAGAGGGACTAGAAGGAGAACGAATGGTTCTAGAAATTTTATCTCCACGTAAAACAGAACGTCTGCTTTATACTTTGATCAAGGAAATAGAAGAGCGCGCTTTTATTATCTCCTATGAACCAAAATATATTTCCGGCGGCTTTTGGACAAAAAAAGTTCGTAAACGCCAAAAAAACAGCTTGAAGCCATAGCTCAAGCTGTTTTTTTCCAGATAAATTGAATCAATTGTTCCTCTAACTCTGGACTTTTAGTTATTGCCGAATGCCCACCAATTTTGCCTGTGATCGTTAATTCTCGGTAGGTTTTCGCATGTTTCTGAAACAATAAACGGAGGGCAAATGCACTATGAGTAGAAACCGAACCGTCACTTTCTGACCCATCCTTTAAGTCCCCAGCTACATCAAGCACATCAATATTCGTCGGCAAACGACTCATCGCTTTGTCAAAATACTGATAAATTGGCGTTTCACCACTTGGACCTTTATCTGTTAACTCATAGGAAAAAATTTCCTCAGTATCTTCAGCAATTTCTAAATCATTAAATGGTGCAGCAATCGCAACGAAATGCTCAGTAACCGGTGTATTCTCTCCCGCATACTCGAGTAAATAGCGCAGTGATGAAACACCTCCCATAGAATGGCTAACTAAATTGACGCGGCGAACCTTTTGCTGATATAAATAGTGCATAACCTTATCGATCCATTTACTTTGAGTAATTTCATCGGTCACATCTTTTGCAAAAAGAACCATAATTGTTGGATTATCATTTCTGTTTCTCAGTTTCCCTTCCACAGATAGCTGACCATTCGCTTGCACTACGATTGTCATTTCACGCTTAGCGATATTCTTCCTTTCAAATCTTCGCAAAAGCGGTCCAAACGAAAAGGAATTTCCTTCATAGCCATGAATAAAAACTGTCGGTACATTTGAATAGTGTATATTCTTTTGCTCCGCCAGCGTCCCTGGACTGAAGTAGCGTACCTTTGCATAATAAATCCCAAAAAAAACTACAAAAAAACTGACAACCAAAACAATTCCCTTTACTATTCGTTGCATTTGCTCATGCCTTCTTTTTTATTAAATAAGAAAAACTTTCTCGTTTCCCTAATAATTCCTTTGCTAATTGACGCACAAAAAAGAATCGTGTTTCATTATTCATTTCTTGAACAACATTGCATGAAATATTTTCAGTATAAATCGGTATAGCCAATTGCCACTCAGGTCGCGACGTGACTATGTGAGTAGCTAATAAACTATCTAAAAAAATAGATTCTCGCTTTGGTTTCTTGCCCAACAGCACTTGGTCAAGGATCAAGCTTAATTGATTACTGAAAAATTCTGGATTAACGTCCCCAATGAGAACCGATAAAGTTGGAAACAAATTTGGTTGTTCACTATTCTCAAAATAGTTAGCTAAAGTTTCCGATAATTTTCCTCCACGATTAATTGTAACCAATTGAAAGTCCTCATTTTCCAATCGACTAATTGTCGGTAAAGCAAAATCTATTGCGATAGTATTATCCAATTTATCACTCCACAATTCATCTGCTAACCATACCAATAGTTCTTCATTTGAATATTGATCATTTACCTGCTGAATAAATGCTTTGACTAATTCACCCGTCGGATATTCCTTCAATACAGATAGTGAGAAATCGTAGCGGCGGTTTTGGCGAGAAATGATTTCATTTTCAATCAAAAGATCCAAATCTCTATCTAAATGACGATAATCCGGAAAATTACTTCGAATTTCACGCAAGATTACTGGCTCTTCTAGTTTAAATAAATAGTTTACTAATTTCCGAATTTCCGGACACATTAAAGATTGCTGAAGTTTTTTGTTGTAAGTGTAAATTTGCATGCAAAATCCCTCTCCTATTAGAGTCATTTATCTACGTAGTTTTAATAGAGATTATTGTTTTATACATCTCTATACAATACTGATTTTAGTAGACTAACAAACTCTATCTCCGTTCGCATTATAATCCTAATAAAAAAAATCCACAAAAAAATGGACTTTTGACAGTCCACTTTTTAAAATAATCAAATTACTTCTCAAATACTTCAGTCAATTGAGGCACAACTTGCTTCTTACGAGATACTACGCCTGGCAAGAAAGCACGATCATTCTCAAGTTGGACTTTGAACGCTTCTGCAACCATTTCACGTGGTTCACCCGCTACTAATAATTCTGAATCAGAATCCAAGACATTTGTAACAAGTAATAAAAATAGGTCGTAACCATTTTTAGCATTTTCAGTTAACATCGCATCACGCAAAGCATCTTGGCGAGCAAAAACTTCATCTAAATCCACTGTATTGACCTGTGCGATTCGAACAGTTTTGTCAGCCATAGGAAATGATTTGGCATCCAAATCTAATAAATCTGCTTCAGATTTGTCTCCTAAGTTTGTTCCAGCCTTCAATAGCTCCAAACCGTAATTTTCTAAGCCAATATCAGCAATCTTGGCTAATTCATTCGCAGCATCAATATCCTCTTGTGTACAAGTTGGTGACTTGAATAATAAGGTATCTGAAATAATCGCTGAGACCATCATACCTGCGATTTTCGCTGGAACAGCTACATTATTTTCTTTATATAGTTTTAATACGATCGTTGATGTGCATCCAACCGGTTCTGCGCGATAGTAAAGCGGGTTTGCTGTTTGGAAGTTCGCGATTCGATGATGATCGACTACTGCTAGGATATTTAAATCTTCAATATCCGCCGCACTTTGTTGAAATTCATTGTGATCAACTAACATTACATCATTCGTTTCAGTCGCCATTTTTTCGAGAGTACGTGGAGCTGTTAACCCAAAATGGTCCAATGCAAATTGTGTCTCTTCATTTGGTGTTCCAAGTGCAACTGCTTCTGCATCAACACCTAATTCCTTTTGCAGGTTAGCAAAGGCAATTGCTGCCCCGATTGCATCTGTATCAGGATTCTGATGTCCAAAAATTAAAACTTTTGCCATAGTTAATTCGCTCCTTTAAATTAGTTCCTCTTTATCATATCAAAAAAAAGTAAAAGAGCAACAATCAGTAGCTTTTTTCAACTATTTTTCTCAATATTTTTTTGTATTAAGGGTGCTATCGTAAAAGGTTACACAAAAAATCGGGTAAAGGATACTCCACCCGATTAAATGTTCTTTTTTAAATTTTACGTTTTAAATAGCCCTTATAATCTTCTGTATGCAATATTTTTTTTGCATTCTCAACTCGATCATCTGTAGGAGGTTCAATTCCTTCTAATGGATATTTCATTCCCATTTCTTCCCATTTATATTTCCCCATCGTATGATAAGGTAAAATCTCAACTTTATCGACATTATTTAGGCTCTTTATAAATTTATCTAATCGAATTAAAAATTCGTCATAGTCACTTCTGAAAGGTACTAACACATGACGCACCCAAACGGGTTTATTAATATCTGAAAGATACTTCGCCATCTCCAAAATATTATCGTTGCTATGTCCAGTTAATTCTTTATGCTTTTGGTTATCAATTTGTTTAATATCAAATAAAATTAAATCGGTATATTGCATCAATTCTTTAAATTTAGAAAAAAATGGTTCTTCAAAAGTAAATGGTTTGCCACAACTGTCTAATGTCGTATTGATTCCCATTGACTTTGCCTTTTTGAATAAATCGATCAAGAAATCGATTTGAAGCAAGGGTTCACCACCACTAACAGTGATTCCTCCTTTTTTACCCCAATAACTTTTATAGTTTAATGCTTCTTTTAAAATATCATCAGCAGTTCGTTTCTTAGCTTTAGGATCGTTTATTTTCCAAGTATCCGGATTATGGCAAAATTGACAACGCATCCGACACCCTTGCATGAAGACGATAAATCGTACGCCGGGCCCGTCAACAGATCCGAAGCTTTCAATTGAATGGACATTTCCGACAATAGGTTGTTCAGTCACAGTAGACATAAACAGTCCCCCTCTTCTATATGTAAAATTTCCTATGAAATTTTTGACACAAATCACTAATAATCACTGTTAAAAAGTAAGGCGAATAGACTACCGTCCATCCGCCCTAGTTCAGTATTCGTTTCTACTCAATGCTTACATTTTAGCATGGAATGTACGGCTGATTACATCCTCTTGTTGTTCACGAGTCAAATCGATAAACTTAACCGCATAACCAGAAACACGAATTGTGAAGTTTGCATACTCTTCTTTTTCTGGATGTTCCATGGCATCAATCAATTTTTCTTTACCAAAAACATTCACATTCAAATGATGTGCTCCTTGATCGAAGTAACCATCTAAAACATTCGTTAAGTTTTCAATACGTTCTTCTTCATCATGACCCAATGCATCTGGATTAATACTTTGAGTATTTGAAATCCCATCCAATGCATATTCATATGGTAATTTTGTCAGCGAGTTAAGCGAAGCCAATAATCCATTTTGCTCAGCTCCATAAGATGGGTTTGCACCTGGAGCTAATGGTTCACCTGCTTTACGTCCGTCAGGTAGTGTACCAGTTGCTTTACCATAAACTACGTTAGAAGTAATCGTTAAGATTGATGTAGTTGGTTCTGAATTACGATAAGTATGATAGTGTTCAAGTTTTTCCATAAATGTTTTCAACAACCATACAGCGATGTCATCTGCACGTTCATCATCATTACCATATTTAGGGAACTCGCCATCTATCTTAAAGTCAGTAACAATACCATCTTCATCACGAATTGGGAAAACTTTTGCATATTTAATGGCTGCTAATGAATCAACTACGTGTGAGAAGCCAGCGATACCTGTCGCGAAAGTACGCTTCAAATCAGTATCCATCAAAGCTAATTCAGCAGCTTCATAGTAATATTTATCATGCATGAAATGAATCGCATTCAAGGTATTTACATACATTCCAGCTAACCATTCCAACATATCGTCATACTTAGCCATGACAGAATCGAAATCTAGAGCATCATCCGATTCAATTGGACGGAAATCAGGTCCTACTTGTGCTTTAGATTTTTCGTCAACTCCACCGTTGATCGCATATAACAAGGCTTTTGCCAAGTTTGCACGAGCGCCAAAGAATTGCATTTCTTTACCTGTTTGTGTAGCAGAAACACAGCAACAGATTGCGTAGTCGTCTAGCCATACCGGACGCATCACGTCGTCATTTTCGTATTGAATCGAAGAAGTATCAATAGAAATTTTCGCTGCATAGTCTTTGAATCCTTCTGGCAAGCGTGAAGAATACAGTACAGTCAAGTTTGGTTCTGGAGATGGTCCCATGTTTTCTAATGTGTGTAAGAAGCGGAAGTCGTTTTTAGTGACTAATGTACGTCCATCCATACCCATCCCAGCAATTGATAAAGTTGCCCAAACTGGATCGCCTGAGAATAATTCATTATAAGAAGGAATACGAGCAAATTTGACCATACGTAATTTCATTACTAAGTGGTCAATCAATTCTTGTGCTTGTTCTTCAGTTAAAATACCCTTTTCAATGTCTCTTTGAATATAGATATCTAAGAAAGTAGATACACGGCCGATTGACATAGCTGCACCATTTTGCTCTTTAATTGCTGCTAAGTAACCAAAGTATGTCCATTGAACTGCTTCTTTAGCATTTTCAGCTGGACGAGAAATATCAAAGCCGTATGCTTCGGCCATTTCTTTAATACGTTTCAATGCTTTGTATTGATCACTGATTTCTTCACGTAAGCGAATATCTTCTTCAGTGAATTGTCCGTGTCCACAGTTTGCATGGTCCTTTAATTTCTCTTGCATCAAATAATCGATTCCGTATAAAGCTACACGGCGATAATCACCAACAATACGTCCACGTCCGTAAGTATCTGGAAGACCAGTGATGATCTTTGCACGACGAGCCGCACGAATTTCAGGTGTGTATACATCGAAAACTGCTTGGTTATGAGTTTTATGATAATCATTAAAGATTTCAGTATATTTAGGATTTGGTGTATAGCCGTAGCGCTCAAGAGATTCTTCTGCCATACGAATACCTCCGTAAGGCATGAAAGCACGTTTTAACGGCTTGTCTGTTTGAATACCAACGATAGTTTCTTTATCTTTCATGTTTTCATCGATATAGCCGGCACCGTAAGCATTAGCCGCAGATACAATATCTGCTTCCATATCTAATACGCCGCCATTTTCACGTTCTTGTTTTTGAAGTTCTTGCAGTTTCGCCCATAATGAATTTGTTGCCCCTGTTGGTTCAGCTAAAAAATCAGCAGTGCCTTCATACGGAGTGTAGTTGGCTTGAATAAAATCACGTGTGTTGATTTCGCTTTTCCATAAATGCCCCTTGAAACCTTCCCATGCAGACTTCTCAGTGTTTTTCTTTTTTTCCAGTTCATTTGTTGCAGTTCCCATTCAAAAGGACCCCCTTAGAATAATAAAAACTTAATTACTACAGCTTTACGAACAAAGTATAACACATAAATTCTTTTATGCAAGCCTTTCCTTGTGAAAGATTAATTAGAAAATGAAATAAGAATGTAATCGGTAGCAAAGCTTTATTTTTATAGGTTTATAAGACATTTTATAGTTTGATTTTTCTTGCTGAATACTGTGTCTCACTGATACTTTGTGATAAAAAAAACGGGCATCTGTTTTAATACAGATGCCCAACTGTAACATTATTATATAATACAGAAGGTCAGTCAGTAACTAATTCCTGTGTATGAACAACTGAAAAAAGTTCTCCTTCTTTCTTCTCATCAACTGCAAATGTTCCGTTTGAAATTCGATCACTAATAGCAACATCAGAAATTTCAAGTTCCTTCACGATTCCTTTGCTAGTTGTTAAAACAAGTTTCCCTTCTGTTTCCGTTGTCATATAAGAAAGTCGGTGTGGATTCTTTTTCAGTTCGCGGAAAATTAGCAAACCACGTTTTGCTCGACCTAACTGTGGTAACTCTTGTACTAGCATTCGCTTAGCGGCACCACGTTGACTTAGCAACAGAATTGGCGAATCTCCCTCAGAAGGTACTAAAGCACCTGCTACTACAAAATCGCCATCCTTAAGATTAATAGCTTTAACACCAGCCGCTTTTGATCCTACTACCGGAACTTCATCTAATGGATATCGCAAGCCAAAAGCACGATGTGAAGCAATAAACACATCTACATTGCGAATTTCATCGGTCAAAAAGACCGATACAATTTGATCCGTGTCACTTTTCATTTTCATAGCAGTCGTTGGCCGGCTGCGATACGTACGCCAAGGAGAAAACTCTGTCATACGCGTTTGTTTGATCATGCCTTCTTTACTCATGAAGATAAAGAGTTTATTGGCATCAATTTCTTTATATGGAAAAGCCGCAATTATTTCTTCACTCATAGATAAATTAGTAATCGTCTGAGAAATATGCTCACCGACATCCTTCCACTTCAACTCAGTAATTTCATGAACTGGTCGATAAATCATATTTCCATGATTTGTCAGAATCAGCAAGTGATCGAGTGTATTCAGCTTATCGATAAAAATGATTGAATCTCCATCTTTCATGCCGTGCTCATCTGGACGTGAAGCATTATACGAACGCAAGCTGCTGCGCTTTAGATATCCTTCTTTTGTTAATGTGACAATAACGTCCTCTTGAGCAATAAGCACCTCTGTTTCAATCTTGATTTCACTAATCTCATCCTCAATCTTTGTCAAACGATCATTTCCATAATTCTTTTTGATTTGACGCAGCTCTTGTTTCATGACTTTATGCAATTCTTTTTCGCTATTTAAAATCAAATGTAATTCTTTGATTTCTCCGGCTAGCTCAGCTGCTTCTTTTTCCAATTGAGTGATATCTGTATTGGTTAAACGATATAACTGCAAAGTCACAATCGCTTCTGCTTGCTCTTCACTGAACTCGAAACGCTCGACTAGATTATTCTTAGCATCTTTTTTATCTTTACTGCCACGAATTGTTTCAATCACTTCGTCAAGAATCGATAAAGCTTTCATCAATCCCTCAACAATATGTTGGCGCTTCTCTGCTTTAGTAAGTTCGTATTGACTGCGTTTAGTTATTACAGATTTGCGATGATCAATGTAACTTTCTAAAATGTGCTTCAAACCAACTTGCTGTGGTGTCATATTATCGATAGCAACCATATTAAAATTGTAGTTGATCTGCAGATCAGTATTTTTAAACAAGTAATTTAAAATGCCTTCTGCATTCGCATCTTTTTTAAGCTCTACTACTACTTGTAATCCAGTTCGATCTGATTCATCTCGAACTTCAGCAATGCCATCGATTTTTTTATTTAGACGAATCTCATCCATTTTTTTGACTAAAACAGCTTTGTTCACTTCATAAGGAATCTCATGAATAACGATTTGCTGCTTACCGCCTTTTAGAGGTTCAATCGATGTTTTTGATCGAAGAATTACTTTACCTTTACCAGTTTCATAAGCCTTTTTGATCTCGGCCTTTCCTTGTAGGATGCCACCTGTTGGAAAATCAGGACCTGGAATATACTCCATAATTTTTTCTAATGAAGCATTCGGGTGATCAATTAGATAAATTGCTCCATCAATTACTTCAGTCAAATTATGCGTTGGAATCTCCGTCGCATACCCAGCAGAAATACCAGTTGAGCCATTGACTAGTAGGTTAGGGTAAGCAGCAGGCAATACAGTTGGCTCTTTTTCCGTGTCGTCAAAGTTCCATACAAAATCGACCGTTTCTTTTTCTATGTCTTTCAGCATCTCGCCACTTAATTGAGATAACCGAGCCTCAGTATAACGCATTGCTGCAGGCGGATCACCATCCATTGATCCATTGTTCCCGTGCATTTCGATCAAGACTTGACGCAATTTCCAGTCTTGACTCATTCTAACCATCGCTTCATAGATTGAACTATCTCCGTGAGGATGGTAATTACCCATAATATTTCCGACTGATTTAGCTGACTTTCGAAACCCCTTATCATAGGTATTTCCATCTTTATTCATAGCAAATAGAATTCGACGTTGAACTGGTTTTAAACCATCACGAATATCTGGTAATGCACGTTCTTGAATAATATATTTTGAATAGCGGCCAAAACGGTCACCCATTACTTCTTCCAATGTTAATTCTTGAATTGAATGTTTCGTTTCCATTAGCTGACCACCTCCTACTCATCAAACAGACTGATTATTTTAACTTCATCAGTTGTTTCTTCCGTTTCTTGTTGTTCGGATACTGGAACTACAGATGTTTCTTCTTTGTTATCCAGTAAACTACCTTCTTCTTCTAAAGTAAATTGCACATGTTTTTCGATCCATTTACGACGAGGTTCTACTTTATCTCCCATTAAAGTCGTAACACGCCGCTCAGCTTGAGCAGCATCATCAATTCGGACACGGACAAGGGTACGATGCTCGGGATCCATCGTTGTCTCCCACAATTGATCTGCGTTCATCTCACCAAGACCCTTGTAGCGTTGAAGCATATAACCCTTACCAATTTTTTTCGTTGCATCTTGCAGCTCGTCATCTGTCCAAGCGTATTCAATGACTTGTTTGCGTCCAGCACCTTTTGAAACTTTGTATAACGGTGGTAAAGCGATATACACTTTTCCAGCCTCAATTAACGGTTTCATGTAGCGATAGAAAAATGTTAATAGTAAGACTTGAATATGCGCACCATCGGTATCCGCATCGGTCATAATAATCACCTTATCATAGTTACAGTCCTCAATTGAAAATTCTGGACCAACTCCAGAGCCTATTGTATAGATCATCGTATTAATCTCTTCGTTTTTAAGGATATCTTGCATCTTAGCTTTCTCGGTATTGATAACTTTACCTCTTAATGGCAAAATTGCTTGAAATTTCCGATCACGACCTTGTTTGGCTGAACCACCAGCAGAATCTCCTTCGACTAAAAATAGTTCGTTTTTAGCAGCATTTCGAGACTGTGCTGGAGTAAGTTTACCTGAAAGCAATGATTCGCCTTTTTTGCGCTTCTTGCCATTTCGACTTTCTTCACGGGCTTTACGGGCAGCTTCACGAGCTTCACGAGCTTTGATTGCTTTACGAACAAGCATTTGGCTGTTTTCACTATTCTCTTGCAAATAGAAGCCCATTTGTTCACCAATGACACTGTCCACCGCTCCACGAGCAGCAGGGGTACCTAATTTTTCTTTTGTTTGTCCTTCAAACTGCAAAAGATTTTCTGGAATTCGAACAGACAAAACTGCTGAAAGACCTTCACGGAAATCTGATCCTTCTAAATTTTTATCTTTTTCCTTTAATAAACCTGACTTACGAGCATATTCATTAAATGCCTTAGTCATAGAAGTTTTCATTCCAGACTCATGGGTACCGCCATCTTTGGTTCGCACATTGTTAACGAAGGAAAGAAGGTTTTCCGAATAGCCGTCATTATATTGATAAGAAAATTCAACTTCAATCCCTTCACGTTCACCAGAAAAATAAACGACAGGAGTGAGTGTGTCCTTATCTTCATTCAAGTATTCTACGAACTCTTTGATTCCTTCTTCAAAATGAAAAACTTCCGTAACTTTTTCTTCACCACGCATATCTGTCAACGTGATCTTCACTCCACGCAACAAGAAAGCTGATTCTCGCAAACGCTCTGATAAAGTTTCATAAGAAAAACTCAACGTTGAAAAAATTTGAGCATCCGGCAAAAAATGTACAGTAGTCCCATTTGGTTTGCGGGTTTTACCAATTTTCTTAAGGGTTCCCTGAGGTTTTCCACCATCCTTGAACTCTTCAAGATATTCAACGCCATCTCGAACAATCGTTACATTTAACCATTCTGATAAAGCATTTACAACACTTGCACCAACTCCGTGCAAGCCGCCAGAAGTCTTATAGCCGCCCTGCCCAAATTTTCCGCCAGCATGAAGGATCGTGAAGATTACTTCTACGGTTGGGATACCGGATGCATGCATCCCTACTGGCATCCCCCTTCCTTTATCGCTTACTTCTACACTATTATCTGGATGAAGCGTTATTTCGATCTCGTTACCATAGCCTGACAAGGCTTCATCGACCGCATTGTCAACAATCTCATAAACCAAATGATGCAAGCCGCGACTATCAGTCGAACCAATATACATCCCTGGTCTTTTTCTAACCGCTTCTAATCCCTCTAATACCTGGATCGAAGCGTCATTATACTCGTTGTTCATCTTAACCAAGCCTACAACTCCTTACTTCTACTTTAACGTAATGATTTTCTCAAAAGAAAAATAATTTGTTTGTTCGTACTGGATACCACCGCACTGTTTGAAAAAAGGTTTCATTGTGATTCATCAAACGATAAAAATGGGTTGGTTTCCTTTTCTAAAGTACATCATTTGTATGATACGCTAAAAAAGCTCAAAAAAAAAGCCTATCCTGTTTCTGAAAAGGCATTTTAAGCTTTTTTTTTAATAAAATCAACTCACGCATTACGCTTTTTTGTTTAGCTCAATCTTCACGCAGCGATCCATGACAATATCGTTGCGTCCTTGATCCTGCAATATTTTGGCCGCTTCTTCACTACTTAGTCCAAGCTGTGCCCAGAACACCTTTGCATCTGTCTTTAAAAATTCTTTGGCTACAGATGGTAAAAATTCACTGCGTCTAAAAATATCAACAATATCAATTGTTTCCGGTATTGTAGTCAGTTCATCCACTACTGGAATCTCATTGATCGTTTGTCCAGCTAGTTTTGGGTTCACGCCGTATAGTTTGTAGCCATAGGATTTTAAAATGTCAGCAATTTGATAGCTCGTTTTTTCTGGTTTGTCGCTCAACCCAACAACAGCTATTACCTTTGCATCCTCTAAATACTGATAAATTTTTTCTTGACTAGGATTTTGAAAGCCCATCCGAATCCCCTCACTCAGTTTAATTTTTAATTATTCACAACGTTTAGTATATCATGAGATTAGAATTTGTTCACTCTTTTGAAATCTGATAAAATAGCCTTACTAATAAAGAAATGAGGATTCATATGAAAACCGCCATACTTTTAGTCCTTGCTTATCTTCTGGGCTCTATTCCATCTGGTATCTGGATTGGAAAACTTTTTTTTAAAAAAGACATTCGTGAATATGGTAGTGGTAATTCAGGAACTACTAATACCTTTCGTGTGCTAGGAAGAACTGCAGGGTTTGTTGTTTTTGCTATGGATTTATTAAAAGGTTCTCTAGCGACTGCTCTGCCAATTTTTTTCCATGTAGACATTAATCCTTTGTTGTTTGGTTTAATTGCAGTCATTGGGCATACATTACCTATTTTTGCTGGTTTCAAAGGCGGTAAAGCAGTTGCAACTAGCGCCGGGATGCTATTAGCATTTGCGCCTTTATTCTTTTTTTATTCTTTGGTTTTCTTTCTGGTCGTTCTTTATATCACTAGCATGGTTAGTGCGGCGAGTATTGCTTCGGCTATTTTCGTCACCTTGTCTTCAATTATTTTACCTTATGTTTGGCCGACGATCTTGCCGACGTATAATTGGTTATTGACATTGATCTGCTTTCTTCTAACTTGCTATATTATCTACCGCCATAGAGAAAATATTCAGCGAATTAAAGCTGGGACTGAAAATCGCGTTTCTTTTGGCCTGAATAAAAAGGAGAAATAGATGGAGGAGCAACTTTTAGATTGGGCAATCGAGCTTCAGGCTTTAGCCCAGACTGGACTAACCTATACTCAGGATCCTTTCGATCACGAACGATTCGAACGTATTCGCACCATTGCTACAGAGATACTAGCGGTACAGTCACCAGTTCCAGTTCCAAAGCTACGGAAACTATTTGCTGACGAATCGGGATATCCTACTCCAAAATTAGATACACGAGCAGCGATATTTGAAAACGAAAAAATTTTATTGGTACAAGAAAAGGATAAGCGTTGGTCCTTGCCTGGCGGTTGGGTCGAGTTCAATCAATCCATCAAAGAGAATACTATTAAGGAAACACTAGAGGAAACAGGTTTAACCGTCGAACCTCTAAAAATTGTCACTATTCAAGATCGCAATAAGCATAATCTTCCTCGCTACGCCTATAGCGTTTGTAAAATTTTTGTTGAGTGCCGCCTATTAAGTGGCAAATTTATCGAAAACATTGAAACAATCCAGTATGATTGGTTTGATAAGGACTCTTTGCCTCAGTTGTCTGAAGCGAAAAATACGAAAAATCAAATTGATCTATGTTTTAAAGCTCATAAAGATACACAATGGAATGTACCATTCGATTAAAATTGTCTATGCAATTAAAAAGCCAATCCTAAAAAATTTAGGATTGGCTTTTTAATTGGCAACATTCTTAGCTAACAGTAATAGAAAATTCAGTTTTAAAGGTATCATTTACAGCTAATCGATTCATGCCTTCTTTATCTTCGAGTCGTCCATTACTATCTACAGTATCTGCGAATCCCCACCAAGGTTCGATACAAACAAATGGTGCCGCAGTCGGATATGGAGACCACAGTCCTACATAAGGAATATTGTTATAGGCTAATGTGACACTGTGCGGAGACTCTTCACTACCTAAAGTATAGGCGTTTAACCCGCGTGTTTCATAAATTAAAGCATCTTCTTTGAATAACTCATGACTCAACTGAATATTCGTATTGGTTTGTCCAATTGTTTTTTGATCCAAATTTGCGTAAGGTCCCTCCAAAGGTATTTTCACTCGTGATTTTTGTGGAGAAAAAGCAATGAAGTAATCCTCAAATTTTAAATCATTGGTTAGTGGAATATTGAAAGCAGGATGACCTCCAAGAGCAAAAATCATTTCCTCTGTTCCCGTATTTTCAACATTAAAACGAATCCGAACACCCTCACCCCATATTTCATAACTGATCATTAAAGTAAAATCAAACGGATAAATCTTTCTTGTTTCATCATTACTTTCTAGCAAAAAAGTTGCTTTATCCTTTGTTTGCTCTACGATTCTAAATTCCTTGTCTCGAGCAAAGCCGTGTTGGCCCATCGCATAAGTTTTACCTTTATACGTATATTGATTATCTTTTAGACGGCCCACAAATGGAAATAGAAACGGTGCATGTCGGTTCCAGTATTTTGGATCTGCTTGCCAAATATATTCGATCTCATTAGCACGTAAGCTAATAAGCTCTGCGCCTTTTTCGTCTATCGTTGCTTGCAAAAAATCATTGCTGATCGTCACTGCCATGGGTACCCACTCCTTGCTTCTGCTAATTATAATTACTCATATCGTATTTTTAACTATCTAGATATTTTCAAGTTCATTGATTAAAGTGATAAAATTTTTCAGAAATCATGTGACATAAAGAAGTTAGACTAATGTCTTTACTTATGACGTACTAACTCATCCTTAAATAATGGATTCAGAACTTTTAAATATGTTCCTTTCATCCCTAGAGAACGAGATTCAATAATCCCAGCAGATTCGAGCTTTCGCAAAGCATTCACAATGACTGAACGCGTGATACCAATCTTATCTGCAATATTCGAAGCGGTTAGGCGTCCCTCATCTCCTTCTAATGCATCAAAAATTGCCTTTACAGCTTTTAACTCACTGTAAGAAAGCGTACTGATTGCCATCTGTACAGCTGTTTGACTTCGGATTTTTTCTTCAACATTCAAAAACTGCTGATATAAAACTTCCATCCCAATAACTGTTGCTCCATATTCTGCTAAAACTAAGTCATCATCATTAAAGGCCCCTTCTGTTCGAGCCAATACGATTGTGCCTAAACGTTCTCCTGATCCAAAGATTGGAATAACTGTTGTCAATCCATTCGGGTAAAGCTCTGCCCGTTCAGTAGGGAAGGCAGTCAACTCATTGGCTACTGGTATGTTGGCCTCCGTTTTGAAGACTTCCTTCATTTCCGATACATAACTGTCTGGAAACTGGCGATCAACAAGAAAGGAACGAACACGATCCGTATTGATATCAATTTTTTCGTTAAGTCCCAACAATTTCCCTTCAGCTCCAATGATGTAGGTCAATGAGCCTAGAATGTCCCCCAAAATCCGCGCCATATTGTTATAAGGTAATTCTGCAGTTGGTTCAAAGGCATTTTTCTGTTGCATTAACTTATTAATTTGGCGTGTTTTTTCTAATAATGTTTCCACTTTTTCCCCTCCATTTATTAAAGAATATAACGACTTAAATCTTTATTTTGAGCGATGGATACTAATTTCTCGTCCACATATGCTTCAGTAATCTTAATCTCACCCATTTGCATATCTGGCGCTTCAAACAATAAGTCTTCCAATAATTTTTCTAAAATCGTGTGTAAACGACGTGCTCCAATATTGTCAGTCTCCCGATTTACATCAAAGGCGATTTGTGCAATGCGTTCGATCGCTTCTTGCGTAAAGATAACTTCGACATTTTCAGTACCAACAAGAGCGATATATTGTTTAATCAACGCATTGTTTGGCTCTGTTAAAATTCTAACAAAATCTTCTGCTGATAGATCACTTAACTCAACTCGGATAGGAAAACGTCCTTGCAATTCAGGAATCAAATCGCTAGGTTTTGAAAAGCTGAACGCTCCACTGGCAATAAATAGAATATGATCTGTTTGAATTGCACCATATTTAGTGTTCACTTGGGAACCTTCAACAATCGGCAGAATATCACGCTGCACTCCTTCACGAGATACTTCTCCGGAATTTTGTTGTGATTTAGAGGTAATTTTATCGATTTCGTCGATAAAGATAATTCCAGAGCTTTCTGCTAGCTTGATCGCTGCCGTAGAAATATCTCCTTCATTGACCAGTTGAGCCTGTTCCTCTTTCACTAAAAGCTCTTGGGCATCTTTAACCGTAACTGTACGCTGAACTTTTTTCTCTGGTGTTAGTGCGCCAAGGGTATCAGAAAGATCAATTCCCATTTGCTCTAATCCATTATTCATCGGCATAGCCTTTTTGGGTTCCGCTAACTCGATCGTTACTTCTCTTTGATCTAATAATCCTTTTTCTAACTGTTCAAGTACAGTTTGACGATTGACTTTGATATCCTCAGTTACTTCTTCTTTTGGCTCAGTCTGCCCTTGACTGAAAATATTCATCATTTGTTCGTATGGATTATTACTTTGTTTCTGCTCTTTTTTTATACCTGGAACTAGTACTTTGACTAAGCGCTTGTTGGCTCTTTTTAACGCTTGAGAATAAACCTTTGAATATTGCTCTTTTTCAACAATTGTGATTGCGTTCTCAACCAAATCACGAACCATTGATTCTACATCACGACCAACATAACCAACTTCTGTAAATTTAGTGGCTTCAACTTTAACAAATGGTGCTTTAACGATCCTCGCTAGGCGCCGAGCAATTTCCGTTTTCCCAACACCAGTTGGTCCAATCATTAAAATATTCTTAGGTGTAACTTCCTGTTGCATCGACTCTTCTAACTGCATCCGACGATAACGATTCCGTAAAGCGATCGCTACTGAACGCTTTGCTTCATCTTGCCCAATGATGTATTGATCTAAATCGCTAACGATTTCTTTTGGTGTTTTATTAATTTCAGTCATTTTGATTCTCCTCACCGATACAAATATACAATTTTTTCTAACAAACCGAATTCTATTAAACTACATTTCTTCAACGACAATATTATGATTTGTGAAGACACAAATATCTGCAGCAATATTTAAGGCGCTTTCTGCCATTTCTTTTGCACTCATTTCAGAGTTATGCTTTTTCATGGCCCGAGCTGCTGCTAACGCATAATTCCCACCTGAACCGATCGCTAAAATGCCATCGTCTGGTGCGATTACTTCGCCATTACCAGAGACTAACAGCATCTCGTCTTCGTTCATCACAATCAATAAAGCCTCCAAATTTTTCATAGCCTGTTGTGTCCGCCATTCTTGAGCTAGCTCCACGGCCGCTCTTTGAAGATTTCCGTTGTACTCGTTCAGTTTGCCTTCAAATTTTTCTTCTAGAGTGAACGCGTCTGCTACACTTCCCGCAAAGCCTACAACAACTTTTCCATTATAGATACGACGAACTTTACGGGCGGTCCCTTTCATAATAACTTGTTCTCCCATTGTTACTTGACCATCACCAGCCATCGCTAATTTCCCATCTTTTTCGATCGCGCAAATTGTGGTTGAATGAAATTGTGATTCTGACATTTTGTTCTCTCCTTTGTTTAAATAAACTTTAGGCTCTTGGATGAAATGAGCGATAATTTTTTTGTAAACTTTCCTTTGTTACATGAGTATAAATTTGAGTAGTAGATAAATTAGCATGTCCTAACAATTCCTGCACAGTACGTAAGTCAGCACCATTATTTAATAAATGTGTAGCAAACGTATGACGTAACATATGAGGATGAATATCACTAGCTAAGCTGCTTTTTTTTATGATTTGATTAAGCACGTATTCAATTCCAGCTGATGTGATTTTTTCTCCACGATGATTGATAAACAGATAGTCATGGTCTTTACCAAAATGATCCATCAACCTCTTGCGCCCATCACGAATAAATTCTAGAATTGCATCTGCTGCATAAGAGCCTAATGGAACATATCGATCTTTGTTTCCTTTTCCATGAATCAACAGGACGTTATTATCAAAATCAATAATAGATAATTTAAGATTGGCACACTCGCTGACACGCAGGCCTGAACCATAAAGTACTTCTAATAATGCACGATTTCTTTGATCTAAAGGCTTCACGCCATTTACACTATCAAATAAGGATTCGATTTCTTTTTCATAAAAGAAACGCGGTAATCGTGCCTGTTTCTTTTTTAGATGAACGTAAGAAAAAGGATTTTCTTTAATTTTTTCATGCTTTAAGAGATATTGATAAAATGAACGTAAACTAGCGATTTTCCGACTAATCGTATTCCGACTATATTTTCGATCATTTAAAAAGGCTAGATAGACACGGACATCCAGATGATTTACTGAAATCAACAAGGGTTCACCTGAGTCTCTCAAAAAATCACAAAAGTTATCCAAGTCACGCTGATACGCCTCTTTTGTTTTATTAGAATAGCCACGTTCAGTTATTAAATAGCTCATAAACTCTTCCATTATCTCTTCATTCTGCAAACTTTTTCTCACCTCACAAACATATCACAAATGTAGCATAAGAGCTTTTTAAATACAATTGAATTGTCAGAATTTATTGACTTTTCACGAATATACTAACAATTCTTTACAGATATTTCATAATTGCTTTCAAATCAAAAATGAAATCGATTTATTTTGTCCAAATAAAAAAATTTCATTGCCTAAGCAATGAAATTTTTTAACCATTCATTTCAGCTAACGCATTTAACGCTCTAGTTGCCAATGTTTCGTAGCGTAGCTTCTTATCACGTATTCGTTCTGGCAAATCAGGAAATAAGCCGAAATTTGCATTCATCGGTTGAAAATGTTTACCTTCCGCATGGGTGATGTAGTAAGCCATCGAACCAAGCGCAGTTTCACGAGGAAACTCGATCAGTGCTTCATCTTTCGCTAATCTAGCAGCATTCAATCCAGCCACCAATCCACTACCAGCACTTTCTACATATCCTTCAACACCAGTCATTTGTCCAGCAAAAAATAAATTTTCTCGCTTTTTACTTTGATAGGTAGGCTTAAGAAGTTCTGGTGAGTTCATGAAGCTATTGCGATGCATAACCCCATAGCGTAAAAACTCGACATTTTCTAATCCAGGAATCAGACGGAAGACACGTTTCTGTTCTCCCCATTTTAAATGAGTTTGAAAGCCCACAATGTTGTACATAGAGGCTGCTGCATTATCTTGTCTCAACTGAATGACCGCATACGGGCGTTTACCAGTCTTTGGATCTTCTAAACCAACCGGCTTCATTGGTCCAAACAGCATTGTTTTGATACCTCGTTTTGCTAGAACCTCAATTGGCATGCAGCCCTCAAAAAATTTTTCTTTCTCAAACTCCTTTTGCGGAGCTACTTCTGCTCCAATCAAGGCTTCATAAAAAACCATGAATTCTTCTTCAGTCATTGGACAGTTCAGATATGCAGCTTCCCCTTTATCATACCGAGATTTCAAATAAACTTTCTCGCGATCTATAGTAGCTCCATCAAGAATCGGTGCTGCCGCATCGTAGAAGTAAAATCCATGTGAACCATTATATTCCGCAATCTCCTCTGCAAGGGCTTCAGAAGTTAACGGTCCTGTAGCAATAATAGTAATGCCTTCAGGGATATTAGTTACTTCTTCAGAGATGACTGTAATCATTGGATGTTCTTTAATTTTTTTTGTAATTAATGCGGAGAAATCATTACGATCAACGGCAAGAGCACCACCTGCAGGTACTGCTGTCTCATCTGCAGAGGTAATCACCACAGAATTTAACCGCCGCATTTCTTCTTTTAACACGCCGACTGCATTCGTCAGGCCATTGCCGCGTAAGGAATTGCTGCACACAAGCTCCGCGAAATTTTCAGTATGATGTGCGGGGGTAGATTTTACTGGCCGCATTTCATATAAATTAACAGGTACACCTGCTTCTGCTAACTGCCATGCAGCTTCGCTCCCCGCTAAACCAGCACCGATAACATTAACTGTTTTTACCATCTATTCCTCACTTATTCAAAATTATTTTTGTACTGCTTCTTCATAATCACCGTTAATACAAACAACTTGTTTGCCACCTTTGACTTTTTTTTCAACTAAGTATCCATCACATTTTGGACAGCTACGGCCGACTGGTTTATCCCAAGAAGTAAAGTCACAATCTGGATAGCGAGAACATCCATAAAACAAACGATTTTTCTTTGATTTTCGTTCTACCACTTGTCCTTTATGACAAACTGGACATTCAACACCAATTTCCTTAATGATTGGTTTGGTGTTCCGACAGTCTGGAAAATTGCTGCATGCATAAAATTTCCCATAACGTCCCAACTTAATCACCATTGGATGACCACAAACGTCGCAATCAAAACCAGCTGGTTCATCTTTAATTTGTATTTTTTCAATACCTTCTTCGGCCTTTTCAAGCTCTACTGCGAACGGTTTGTAAAAACGGTCCACCACTCTTGTCCATTCTTCCTTACCTTCTTCAACCTTATCCAGATCATTTTCCATCTCAGCAGTAAAGTTGACATCTACTATTTGTGGGAAGAAATCAACAATTAAAGTATTGACGATTTCACCAAGCTCTGTTGGCTCAAAACGTCTTTGTGTCAATTTCACATAATAGCGACGTTGGATCGTGTCTAGCGTCGGTGCATAAGTTGAAGGTCGACCAACGCCATTTTCTTCAAGCGTTTTGATCAATGTGGCTTCACTAAAGCGAGCCGGCGGTTGAGTAAAATGTTGCTTCGGTTCAATATTGACAGATTGAACAACATCGCCTGTCTCAAGTTCAGGCAAGATATTTTCTTTATCCTCTTTGCCATCATCACGCCCCTCGATATAGACCTGCATAAATCCTTTGAATTTGATTTTAGAACCATTGGCAATAAAAATCACACCGTTTTGTTCTAATGTCACTTTCATCGTATCAAGAATTGCCGCGGTCATTTGACTAGCGACAAAACGTGACCAAATCAATGTGTAAAGTTTTAACTGATCTTTATCTAAATATTGCTTCATCTCATCAGGTGTTCGTTGAACACTAGTAGGCCTAATCGCTTCGTGAGCATCTTGAGAGCCTTGTGGATTTTTTGCTTTACGAGCATGATGCTGTGAATATTCTTTGCCATAGGTCTTTTCAATGAATTCTGCTGCCTCGGTCTTTGCTGTATCTGAGATACGAGTCGAGTCCGTACGCATATACGTGATTAAACCAACAGTCCCTTGTTTTCCTAAAGCGATTCCTTCATACAATTGTTGAGCAACCATCATAGTTTTTCTAGTACGGAAATTTAGTTTGCGTGCAGATTCCTGCTGCATGTTACTTGTGGTAAAAGGCAATGCCGGATTCCGTTTTCGTTCCTTTTTCTCAACTTTGGTAACTTCATAGTCCTTGCCATCAATTCTTGAGGTAATTTCTTTCACAGCTTCAGCGTTAGGAAGTTTTTTCTTTTTCCCATCAACGCCCCAGAAATTAGCCTTAAATTTTTTTGCTTTTTTCTTGAAGTTTCCATCAATACTCCAATATTCTTCTGGTACAAAATCACGGATTTCTTGTTCCCGATCAATGATCATCTTCAGCGCAATCGATTGAACACGTCCAGCACTTAACCCTTTTTTGATTTTTTTCCAAAGAATTGGTGAAATAGAATAACCAACTAGCCGATCCAATGCTCGACGTGCCTGCTGCGCATCTACTAAAGAGACATCAATTGAACGAGGTTCCTTAAAAGCTGCTTTTACTGCATCTTTTGTAATTTCATTAAATACTACACGATTTTTATCTTTTAAGTCTAATCCTAATAAATAAGCGAGATGCCAGGCAATAGCTTCCCCTTCTCTATCCGGGTCACTTGCGAGATAAACTTTTTGTGCTTTTTTAGCTGCCTGCTTCAAACTTTTGATAACATCGCCTTTGCCGCGAATAGAGATATAATGAGGTTCATAATTATTTTCAACATCGATCCCCATTTTACTTTTTGGCAAGTCGCGAACATGTCCAACACTTGCTACCACTTTGTAATTTCTTCCTAAATATTTTTCAATGGTTTTTGCTTTTGCTGGTGATTCCACGATAACTAGGTATTTATAGGCCAAATGCTTTTGCCTCCTCAATTTTTTCTACTATTATATATCGGTAACTACTGACAAATCGTAGCCTATAATACGCTATTCAAATTTTGTTTGTCAAGTCAGGTCTAGTGAATTTTATTCCACAAATCATAAGAATCAAAAATATCTTGTGTTTTTTCTACACAAATGGCCCCATCCTGAATCAACTGATGACAACCGCTAGATCGCCCATCTAATATTGAACCTGGTACTACAAATACATCCTTGCCATAATCTAAAGCTTGTTGTGCTGTGATCAACGAGCCGCTTCTTCTTTTTGCTTCTATTACCAAAACACCACTGCTTAATCCAGCGATGATTCGATTGCGCATAGGAAAGTGAAATTTTGCCGGCATTGTCCCATTAGGATATTCACTTAAAACTAAATGATTCTGACTCATTTCAATTTGTAAGTTTCCGCTAGTTTTAGGATAACAAATATCTAAGCCAGTTCCAACCACGCCAATTGTTTTTCCTTGATTACTAATAGCGAATTGATGAGCAAAACTATCAATCCCTTTAGCCAATCCGCTGACTATCGAAAATCCCCGTTTAGTAATGTCTGGCATCAATTCTTTTAAAACCTGATAACCATAATTCGTGGCTTTACGAGCACCTACGATTGCCAGCATATCTCTTTTTAATAAGTTCAAATTGCCTTTATAAAATAATACCAGCGGTGGAGTTGGAACCTGCCGTAATGACTCTGGATATGCTTCATCTTCGATAGTAATAAACTGGTGTGTACTTTCGATTTCTTTTAATCGGTCTTCAGTCCATTCGTTCCAATTGTTTGGCTTAGTAGTTTGTGCTAATAAACGTATTTCTAGCTCATCAAACTGCCACCATTGATGTCTCTTAGCAAATCTGTAAATTTGCTGTTTCCCGAATGTACCGATTCCTTTAGTTAAACTTAAACGTAACAAAAACTTATTTTTCAAAAAAATCCCTCTTTTCAGCTCTTTAACAAAAAGATACTAAAAAAAGAAGGATTTCATTTTATAAATTTTTAATTGGTGCAAAAGTTTTTCGATGAATTGGTAAAATCCCTTCATTTTCAATGGCTTTTAAATGCTCTTTCGTTCCATATCCAGCATTTTTTGCAAATCCATACGCTGGAAAATCTTTTCCATAATTTGCCATCCACTCATCTCGATAAACTTTTGCGATGATACTTGCAGCAGCGATGGATACGGAACGCGCATCACCCTTAATAATTTTTTCTTGTGGCAACCCATTATCCAAAACCATCGCATCTATCAATAAACAATCTGGAGCAAGCTCCAACTGATCGATTGCTCGCTGCATAGCAACTTTAGTCGCTTGATAAATATTTAGTTGATCGATTTCATCAGCTGTTGCTTCACTAATACCAATAGCTCGTGCATTCCTTTTAATTTCAGCAACAAGCTCTTCACGTTTGTGTGCTGAAAGCTGTTTTGAATCGTTTAACCCTAAGATTTCATGCTCATCATTCAAGATAACCGCTGCTGCAACTACAGGACCAGCTAGTGGTCCACGGCCAACCTCATCAATACCGCAAATCGCTTGAAAACCCAGGGCTTTTTTTTCATCCTCAAAAACTGACATATCCTGATATTTTTGAACTAAAGCAGCTTTTTTTTCTTGCCGTCTTTGCCATTGAGCTAGAGCTTGCTGCACACCTTTGCGTGAATCCTGCTGAAATTCCGCCAAACGAGGGTCATCTGTCGAAATAATTTTATTGATTTCAGTCTTTATTGCACTGATTGATAATTTTTCTATCATTCACTCAGCTCCTCAAATCGATCTAATGTATAACGTCCTAGCTTACCCTGGCGCAGCTCAAGGATTAGCATCTCGCTTGCTCGTTCATAGTCATCCTTAAACCCACGTTTCTCAGAAATTAATAATAATAATTCTGGTAACGACATAAATAAATCATCGTCTGTTAATTTATAGCGTATCTTTAATTGCTCTGGATAGAAGCGGCAAAAAATCTCTAATTCATAAAGTGCTAAATCATCCAGATGCAAAAGATCATCCTTAATTGCTCCCGTCAATGCTAATTTTTTTCCAACAGCAGGATCTTCAAATTTAGGCCACAAAATTCCAGGTGTATCCAGTAACTCTAGTTGAGAGCCAAAACGCAACCACTGTTGTCCTTTAGTGACGCCTGGACGGTTACCCGTGCTAGCGATTTTCTTTCCTGCTAAATGGTTTAATAAGGTGGATTTTCCTACATTAGGAATACCTAAAACCATTGCACGAATAGCACGAGGTTTCAATCCTCTTCCTTTATCACGGGCCATTTTTTCTGCCAAAACTTTTTTACTAGCGGGTACAATTTGTTTGACACTTCTGTCATCTTTAGCGGTCAGTGCAAGTATGTGATGTCCTTGATCTCGAAAATAGTTTAACCATAAATTTGTTTGATTAGGATCTGCTAAATCAGATTTATTTAACAAAATCAATCGCGGCTTTTGCTGTACAATTTGGTCTAACATCGGATTGCGTGAAGATAATGGTAAACGAGCATCGATTAATTCATACACGATATCGACAAATTTTAGCTTTTCAGCAACTTCCCGTCTGGCTTTAGCCATATGTCCAGGAAACCATTGAATAGTCATAGTAAATTCCTCCTTGAAATAGTAATATTAGCCTTAGTTTTCTGTTTCATTAAAGTATACATCCCGTAAGCATTTTAAATTTTGTAAAATCCATTAGATTCAATGAACTCTCATGCCACCTTTAAGTTGACTCGCTTTTCAATTATAGTTTGAGAGCTTTTATTTCCACACGCTATTGTATCATAACTATCTTTTTTTGCGCTCTCTCTCCTCCATTTTTTTACTTGAACATACTTTTCAACTATTTTTATTCAGTTTGCTCAAATGTCAATACAATTTTTGGAATACTCAATTATAATAGGGTAGAGGGAAAATAAATTCCGCCCCTCCCATTGCACCGTACGTACGGATCTCGTATACGGCGCTACATCTGTATGGTTCACGATTGCGCATTCGCTGTTCCTCTTCTATTCGTAGATGATCCCAGAAGCATCCCCGCTACTTTTCCCATCAATCGTTACGTTGCATTGGGCTGGGGTATCCTCATTTTCGGATTCTCTGGGCATTTTCACATAGCGAGTCACACTATACAGTCATTAAGTCCTTCATTGCCTTCGGTTTAGCAACTACTATGACCTCAGCTGACTTCTTGTGGTGAACCTTTTTCGACCGTCATTAACGATTACTGATTTTAAAGCCTCTCGTGCTTAGGCGTCCACAAGATCTCCCAGGGTAAGACACTTATCTTTCTCTCCACAACCTCTTGATTTACCGTCTTGGTTTTACGTTTACCTTTTAGACTTTGGTTTGCATTGCAACCTTATCCACCATTTGGCCTCATCAAGTTTCTGTTCGTAGGCTCGTAAGATTTGCTACACCACTTCCTTCACCCCATCATCACTGATTTCGGCTTGTGGTTCACTACGCTTGGCGGTAACTACCCGCGACTGGACTTTCACCAGCTAGATAATTGCCATGCCTGGCACACAATAGAAAAAGAGTGACAAATTTTTATCACTCCTTCTTTGCATTCATTAATTTGTTTAGAAAATAAATCGTGAATCTTCTTTAAATTGTTTTCGTGATGGATTGCCCTCACATCGAAAAAATTGATTATTTTTTAAATCATAGATAGAAGACCAAACCGTATCCTTTCCCGTTTTACGATCATATTGACAGAGAAAACCAAAATCCCCACCCAATAATTTTTTTGCTTCAGGTATACTCATGGTTTGACCATGTTCGGCTAAATATTGTTCCAATGTTCGGTAGCGTTTTTCTGCAAACCAATCATCGTCCAATGATATTTTAAATGCTTGCATTTCTGGCAAGTGAAAACTATTCGTAGCACAAAGAAAGCCTTTTTCATTTAAAGAACAATGAACCAATCGATCATTTGTAAATTCAACCAAACAAGCTTCACCAGATAAGTCTGCCATTACTAATGTTCCAGCGGTACATCGCGGAATTCTCTTCAGTAATTCCAATGCTTGTTCAACATTCTGACACTTTTCCAGAATCATCCGCAAAATCATTCCAACATTCATTCCTGGTTTGATACTATCAGGAAAAACTGATGTAAGAGCAATTGCCAATCCACACTGATTTATCCCATCCTCCATTTCTACAAATGCTGTCGTATTTCCCGAAAATGAATAGGAATCAGGTCCTTTAAATGTGTATAAACAGTTCATATACATTTTTTCTATAGCCGTCAAAAAATCGCTGTTTCTACCAAGCAAGTAGGTTCGTTCATTTTTTACAATAAAGCTTGAACAGTTTGTTGCCCGAACAAGTCCATACATTGAAAAAAGTATAGCATACAACAAATTTGGATCTATTAGCTGACCTTTAGCTATTCCATTAATTTCTTCAATGACTCCTGGAAAAAAATCTTTATAATAGGGCAAACATTCTTTTGAGAATGCTTCCATCTCTTTAGTGATTTCAAAAGGAATATTATCCAGCAAGTATTTATTATTCTTTCTCAGCAACTCTCCCCATTTTCTTCCTATTTCATAGTGAGTTCCTTTGAATCGTGCATGATACATGACATTATCTCCTTCTCAGTTAATTAGGAGTCGACTTCCTACATCAAGAGTAACGTAATAAAAATTTAACTTCAATTAAAAAAAATGAGAACTTTTTTCAATTTTTATACAAACAAAAAAGATGGGGGCACCCATCTTTTACGAAATAAATTTTATATGTGTCAATGGATAATATACAGCCTGGGCTTTACCTAAAATATCTTTGCTTCGAACTGTACCAAATGAGCGACTATCTTTAGAGATTCTCCGATTATCTCCTAATACAAAATACTCATTTTTGGGCAACTGATGCTCTCCTAAAAGTTCATCCAATTGAAAATCCGTCGTATAAGGAGAAACTTGATGATCATGATTTCGATTGTTAGTTAAAAAAGACTCTGAAACCTTTTCGCCATTAATATAAAGTTGATCTTTTTCATATCGAATTTCGTCACCTGGCAAACCAATTGCGCGTTTTATATAAATTGTCCCATCTGGTTGTTGAAAAACAATTACATCAAAACGCTGAACTTTGCTGAACTTCTCCATTAAGACCATATCTCCCTGTTTCAGGGTCTGATCCATCGAATTTCCCGTTACGGGAACAGGAATCAATAAGAACCCGCGAACTACTACTCCAATAAAGAGAGAGATTAAGAAATATTTGACACCCAACCATAAATGGTTTCTTGTAAAGAAATTTTTCAATTAGTCCCCTCCCTGTAACTAAAAGCAGTTAATTAAGCTCCATTGCTTACTTTTTCAGAGTTTCTACAGCTTTAGCATAGGCGACATCATTAGATTTAACAAGTTCAAATACTTTTTCTTGTAAAACATCGATTGTCTTATCATCCAATGCCCCCGTAGCAGACAAGTTATTCTCCGTCTGGATTTCTGCTACAGCATCTCTTGTAGCTTCGTTGAATAAATTACCTTCTGTCGGATAGCCTAACGCTTTAAGCATAGTATTAATATTTTTTACTGCATCACCAGAATCTCCAATACGCCAATTTGATTGCTTCGAAATAGGAGGAAGCTTGGCATATTCTGGATAGTCAGCTTCGATAGTCGGCGCAACACCTTTTCCTTCCACTGAGGTCCCATCTGGAGCAAACCATTTCATGATCGTTAACTGAACATAATTATTCTTTCCAATCTGAGTGAGACTCTGTACGCTGCCTTTTCCAAAGGTATTTACGCCAATTATCGGATAATTTTTATTTTTGACTGCCGCAGCTAATAACTCAGCTCCATAAGAACTTTCTTGATCAACTAAAAAAACAGTAGGCTCTTTAACCTTGAATCCTTGATCAATCTTTTTACCAGCTTTGTCGATTGAAATAACTTTCTTGTTATTTGAAAATTGAGCAATAGTGTCCCCATTGTCCAAAAAATAACTCGCAATACGTTCAGCTTCTGCCATTAATCCGCCAGAATTCTGTCGTAAATCGATAACAAATGACTTAGCACCTTCTTTACGCAAGCGTTCGATAATTGTACGAAATTCTAGCGCTGTTGTTTCGCGAAAGTTATCGATTTGAATTGATCCAATCGTTGGGTCTTTCTTATCAAGTTCTCCTTTAACTGTATCTTCAGGTACAACATCTCTCTCGAGCGACACTTCAAACTCCTCGTTGCCCCGTTGGATCAACAATTTGACTTGCGTGCCCTTTTTCCCGCGAATCATGCTAGATACTTGATCCAGAGATTTATCCTGAGTCTTTTTTCCGTCTACTTCAAGAATGATATCTTTAGCTTTTAATTTTGCCTTTTCAGCTGGAGAGTTTTTAACAGGTACTCGGTCAATTACAGGCAATCGATTTTCAAGTTGTAAGTTTGCTCCAATTCCTTCAAAGCTTCCTGCTACTTTTGCATTTAATTCTTGGGTTTCCTTTGCTGTTAAGAATTCAGATTCGGGATCTTGCAAGGACTCAGTCATTCCGTTCAGGGCTCCCTGAATTAGCCGTTCCTTATCAACTTTATCAACATAATTCGTACTGATTAAATCATACAAATCTTGCACATCATCTAAATCGCTTCGTTTAATTTTAACAACTGAATCATTATCCATTGCTTGTTTCTGTTCAATAAAATGAGTTACTATTGCCGTTATAACAATAGTACATACGATCGATATTAAAAAAATCGATACAGGTAGCGTTTTTTTCTGCAAGGCGCATTTTCCTTTCACCCTTTTTTTCATGATAGCATGCTAGAAAAAAAAGGAAAAGCCTTCTACAACTTTTCCTTCTTAATTATTTATTGTTTTCTAGATATTTATCCCAAACTTGATCAAAAAGATCCATCGAGTCTAAATAATCGACACTTAATTCTAAATAGTCTGTAATCTCATGATAATCCTCGGAGTGTTTTGGAAATGTGATATCTTTTGCTACTGCTCCGGCAAAAGCTTCGACAGGATCATGGAGATTGTGGCCCCGTTGAGTCAGAATATAGTGATAAAAGCTTCTTCTCATTTTTTTCACCTCGATGATTACTAATGATCAATTGTTTGTTTTCTTTTGTTTTGGTAAATATAAACTGAATTGAATATCATCACCTACAAGATCAATATGGTTTGCTCTGATAAACAAACCGTTATTTAATTTGAACTCATTCAATTTCAAAACAATCGTTTGTTCTTCAGGATCAATGGATACCCATTTAGGAAATTTGTATCCGCGTTTGACTGTCGCCATCACTTGACTCACCGGCAAATTTAAAGAGCCAATCGACAAATCCCGTGCCTTCAGTTGAACATTGCCATTATCCATAACATATGGATCAAAATAAAGATAAAAGTCAACTTTTGCACCTAAAATTTTAAACTCGCCTTTTAACATAGCTTGATTTTCTAAGTAAAATTCATACTTAACATCTGAACCTTTTTGTAAATCGTTTAAAAAGTATTCCATCACGGTATTTAGCTTTTTCTTATTGGTATTCATTGATAAAACAGGTGATCCTTTAGGTACAGTCGTTTCACTGCTTGGCGGTAGGTTCGTTTCCCTTGCGGTAAATATTCTTACAGTAGAAAAAATGATCCCACCCAAAATGATACCAATTAAAACAAGAAAAGCAATTTTCCAACCGTTGATTTTTTTCTTCGTATCTTCCATTAATTGCTCTCCTTTATTAGCCATAAATCTTTCGTGTCCACTATTTTATCTCGAATAGCCGTCGCCATCAATTGATAACCCAAATTATTCGGATGAAAATTATCCTCATCATAAAGTGCATTATTCTTAACCTCAGAACTTGAACTTTCACTCGTCGACTTTGTATCCTTGTTTGCGATTCCTTTATATAATAGATCATTTACTGGAATAAAGAAGCAATTTGTTGTTTCTTTTGTCAATTTTTCAGTTTCATCATTCCAATTATCTACAACTGTCTGCATCGCTTTGATCTCTGGAAAATTTAAATAGTAAGGATTATAAATACCCACAACATAAATTGGTGCTTTTGGATTTAGCTCTCGCATTTCGGCTAAAATTTCACTAACCTGCTTGCCATATTTTTTTATTGACCGATCAAATTGCTTAGCAGTTTTTGCGTTAAGATTTTTTTGAAATGCCTGAAAGAGATCATTTCCTCCAACTGTCATAGTAATAATATCTGCACTAGCTAGACTATTCTGTAAATCAGAATCTTTTTTCACCCGTTTTAAGATTTGATCGCTACGTTCACCAGAAACACCATAGTTGTCTTTTTCAACAGAAGATAGTTCATATTTCTGCTGTAAAGCATCTGCGACCAATGGGACATATCCTCCACGCTTTGTTTCATCACCGACACCTTCAGTCAATGAGTCCCCAACTGCAACCAGATGGACAGACTTCTTATAATTTTGATTTTCATTTCTTACCACGTGAATTCGAGGCTCAGCTTTAGGTATAGTTAAAAAGAGAACAAGTAAAGTAACCACAGCAGCCGCTAGTGGAATTAGTAATGTTGCAAAACGTTTCATTCATCCTGCTCCTTCGTAAAAAAACGCCTCTATTGCTAGAGGCAGGTTCAACTAATCTGTATAATACATGATAGCAAAAGCACCTGGTCCCGTATGTGTAGCAACAATCGGATTCGTGTGCAAAACTGGAATGTGCATATCTGGGAACATTTCCTGCAATGCTTGCTTAGCTTCATCAATAAAGTCTAGCTTACCGGCATAAGAAATACCAATTTGTTTCACATTTACTTTTGTTAACTCATCCATAAATGTTCCAAACCACTTACTGAATGTCTTCTTACCTCGGCCTTTTGTTATTGGCAACAATTCACCATCTTCAAGCTCCATGACTACACGCATATTAAGTACACTTGATATTACCCCGGCTACTCGGCTGATACGACCACCTTTTACAAGGTTGTCAAGCGAAGATATTCCAATGAATAGTTTGCTATGGTCCTTCACCCGCTCTACTCCCGATAATACTTCATCAAGGCTTGCTCCCGATTGAGCCAATTTAGCTGCTTCTATTACTTGAAACGCTTGAGACTGGTCGATAAAACCACAATCAATTACAGTTACATTACTGCTGCTTAAAAAGGTCGCTTGACGTGCCGCTTCTGCAGTGCCACTCAATGTATGAGACATATGAATGGAGACAATAGAACTCCCATCTTTTCCTAGTTCATCATACAATTCCGCAAAATAGCCGATCGGTGGTTGACTAGTTTTCGGTAGATTTTTGGCCCGTGCCATCATTTCCATAAAGCGCTCTCCAGTTAAATCATCATCATCTGGATAAACTACATCATCCATCATCACTGATAATGGGATTACAGTAATATTTAATTCATCTCGAACTGCTTTTTCAATCGTACAAGATGAGTCGGTTACAATTTTAACATTTGGCATTATGATCCTTCTTTCCATACCTAGTTTCAAATTAATTTCAGTATATCAAACCTCATGAAATAAATCATTCTTGAAACTATTTCTTTACAAATCCTGAAAAAACATGTTAAAAAGCTCCGGTTCTTCCATATGTCTCGAAATAATAACGATAAGGATTTTTTTCATCTCTTTTACCTTGTTTTCGTTCTAATAGCTGCCATTTATTCCAAAGTACCGTTGGAAAATAGGCATCACCCTCAAAGCTAGCTTCAATAAAAGTTCGGTAGACTTTTTCACAATAAGGTAAGAATTCTGTATAGATGGCAGAGCCTCCCGCAATAAAAGTTTTTCCTTTATTGTCTCTATCATAGGCAAGAACTTCACCTAATGAATGCATAACTATTACATTTTCGGCATGATAATCCATATCTCGAGTTAATACGATCGTTTTTCGGTCAGGCAATGGTCGCCCTCCCATTCCTTCAAATGTTTTACGTCCCATCACCAAAGTGTGACTGAGCGTGGTTTCTTTAAAAAAGCGTAGATCATTTGGCAGATGCCATGGTAAGTGATTATTCTTACCAATCAAACCATTCTTATCTTGTGCCCAAATAGCGATCAGCATAATACTCCTCCATTTACATAGTCATGAACTCAGTTTTTAAATTTTAACCAATGGTTACCTTATAAATCCAATTAGCTGTCTTCAACAATTTCACTTAGATACTCCCAACGCATCATCTTTTCTTCTAATAGCTGTTCACTCTGATCTATTTCTTTTTGAAGAGCTTGCAATTTAGTAAAGTCATCCCCTTGATGATTCATCGCTTCTGTTAATTCAACTATTTTGTCTTCTAAAAAAGCAATGTCATCTTCTATTGTCTCCCATTCTTTTTGTTCATTATAGGAAAGCTTTTTCTTCCGTTCTTTTGGTTGAGGTTTTGTCTTAATAATTTTGTCATCCTTAACTAACGTTTGTTGGTCCAAGTAATCAACAACAGAACCAAAATAAGAAATAATTAAACCGTTACCTTCAAAGATTAACAATTTTTCAGCAACTTTGTCTAAAAAATAGCGATCATGTGAAACTGTAATTACTGCTCCAGAAAAGTCGCGCAGATAATCTTCCAAAACTGTTAAAGTAGCGATATCTAAATCGTTGGTCGGTTCATCTAACAATAAAACATTCGGCTGTTGAATCAACAGCTTCAGCAAATAAAGACGCCTTTTTTCTCCGCCAGATAATTTACCAATCAACGTTCCATGCATAAACCGTGGGAACAGAAAACGTTCTAATATTTCTGCTACACTAATATGTGAACCATCTCGCTGCGTCACTTCTTCGGCAGCTTCTTGTAAATAGGCAATCATTCGCTTGTTAGGATCCAATGTTTCGTTTTGCTGAGTATAGTATGCTAGGCGAACAGTCTCTCCAATCTCAATCAAACCGTCATTTAATGGGACTCGTTCAGCCAAAATATTTAACAAAGTAGATTTCCCAGCTCCATTTTTTCCGGTTATTCCCAAGCGCTCTTTTGTTTGGATCAAAAGATCAAAATGATCTAGAATCGTTTTTCCGTTAATAGAATAAGAAGCTTGTTTTAATTCCAGAACTTTTTTTCCTAAACGTGTCGTGGCGATATTCATCTCAAGTTGATCATCATTATTCACTTGATGCAAGTTGTCTTTTAAATCCTCAAATCGATTAATCCGCGCCTGCTGTTTAGTTGTCCGCGCTTTTGCACCTGCACGCATCCAAGCCAACTCTTGCTTATATAATTGTTTTCTTTTGCCCTCTTGCTCAATTGCGATCCGATCACGTTCTGCCTTCTCTACTAAATAAGCTTCATAATTTCCTTGATATTCATAGAGGTTACCAAAAGACAACTCAAAAATTCGATTTGTTACGCGGTCTAAAAAATAACGATCGTGGGTAACCATCAAAAGTGCGCCAGTATAATTTTTCAAATAGTTTTCTAACCATTGGATCGCATCATAATCCAAATGATTTGTGGGCTCATCTAATAACAATAAGTCTGGTGCATCAATTAAAACTTGCGCTAATGCCACCCGTTTTATTTGCCCTCCTGAAAGCTCTCCAATTTTTTTATCCAAGGTATCTATGCCTAATTTATTCAGTATCGCTTTCGCTTCACTATCTGCTGTCCAAGCGTCTTGCTTGTTCATCGCTTCTTCAGCCAACGTAAACTTTCGTTGTGTTTCACTATTATTAGCGTTCGACAATTCCAACAAAGCCTTCTCGTATTCACGTACCGTTTGCATCAATGGATTATTACCTTGAAAAACAGCGTCTAAAACTAATAAATCATTGGAAAAATTTTGACCTTGTGCTAAGTAACCGATTCGATAATCACTGGCCTTATCAATCGCCGAAATATCCCCATCGCCACTATCCTTACCGGCTAAAATGGTTAATAAACTTGATTTACCTGTACCATTAACTCCGATCAATCCGATTCGATCCTTTTCATGAATTAAAAAGGAAATACGGTCAAATAAAGTTTTATCACCAAATGTTTTGTATAATTCTACAACTTTCAATTCTTTCATCTCGAACCATCCTCAAATTTCTCTTCGTTATTGTAACAAAAAACGCAAGAGAAGTGAAACTTCGCCGCTATAATATGCAAATAGTTTTTTTGTTTTATAGTTGTCTAATGTGCCGTATATTTGTAATTCATAGTTATTAGATCAATCATTCACTTTGCTACAACAACGAGATAATTTTTAATCACTCATTCGATTTTTTTCTGCAGACAGTTAAATAATTTACTTGCTACCTCATTTAATGGATAAAAAAGACAAGCTTCCTTATCGGAAACTTGTCGCTTCTTTTTTAGAATTGCTCACCATAAACTTCATCAACAGTTTTTGTTGGATCAATAACAATATATAGACTTTTTGTTTTTTCAGAAACTTTTGTTGACTGGTAAACGTTATCGAGACCTTCATTGTCTTTGTCCTTATAAGGAAAATAAACTGAATCAGGGTGACCTGCACGATAAATGATTTCCATTCGTTCAATATCTTCGAACTTGCGAGCACGTTCAAACATTCCTAATTCTAAACCACCCAAATTAATGTCTGTTGTCTGAACATGGTCCCCTTCTTGATAAATTTCAATCTTAAATCCGGCACAAGGATGAATTTCTACGAACTCGCTACCATGAATTCTTCCAAAACTAGTCGTAATTTGTTTGATCCATAAATCACCAATGTAACGACGATCAATCGTCCATGTTTCACCATTACGGAAATAGAATTTTAACGCTGTCATTTCTCTTGCCATTTCTACATTCTCCTCACTACTAATCTAAAACCAAGTTTAGCACACCTTGAGTAAACGGTCACATGTTGTGCTTAGACTTCATTTTTTTTAGGAAAGTTGAAGTTTCAACAATCACTCTTTGATGCTTTGCTTCCCCGACTAATTGTTCCCCATCAAAGGCTTTTATAGAAAAAGAAATTTTACTAGTATTAGATTCATGCATTTCTGCTTCAACTTCCACATTCGCACCTACAGCTGTTGGAGCCAGATGTTTTAATTCCACCTTGACCCCAACACTTGTTTGAAAATCTGAAAGTTGAGGAGACAGTAATTCCTTTGCGCAATTTTCCATCAATGCTACTAATGCCGGTGTAGCCAAAACTTCAAGATCTCCCGATCCCATTGCTAAGGCTGTCTGATTTTCTAATACTCGATACTGTTTAGTTAGTTTTTTCATGACATCTCCTTTTTTAAATATCCTTCCGCATAATTCAGTAAATCTTCCTTTTGATTTTTTAGATTTCCTTCGATTACTTCTTGCTCTAAAACATTCAAGATCATACTGATCCATGGACCGCGCGGATAATCAAAATATTCCATTACTTCATTTCCCTTTAATGCTAAATCTTTTAGTGAATAAATAGGCAAATATTGATAAAGCAAGCGAATTTTTTCTAAATTGGGTTCGCGTTCGAAATAGTATAGAAGGTATTCTACTGATAACGCCAGTTCTCTACCTAATTGATACAGTGTCCAATTATCCCACTCATATTTCAATCGAAACTGCAGTGCAGGGACCATTTGAGTCACTTCTCGAATCAATTGATTCGAACATTTCCATTCTTTCATAAAGTGACGAATATCCGTGATATTCATATCAAGCATCGCCATCAATAATGTCCAAGCTTGACGCTCCGTCGGGATCGCTGGACCCCGAAGTTCAGAAAAATTTAAGAGTGCCTCGCCATAAGAACGTAACCCGGGACAATAGATGTAACATTCCGATTCTACAAAAGAACGCAAGCCTGCTTCTCGAAAGGAGCCCATCATCAGTTTTACAAATTCAACATTGATTCGTTCAGTCGAAATTTTAGCTAATAAAGAGTGATATTCTTGGATGGCTTCAAATGTGTTGGGCTCTAAAGTAAATCCCAAATGACTGACAAAACGTAATGCACGCATCATTCGTAAAGCATCTTCGTGAAAACGTTCATAAGGATTTCCTACTGCACGTAAAACTTTGTTTCTTAAATCATCTAATCCGTCAAAAAGATCGATTATGGTCCCGTCGATACCCACAGCTAAAGCATTAATCGTAAAATCTCGTCGTTTCAAGTCTTCCTTCAATGACCGAACAAACTCCACATGATCCGGACGACGGTAGTCTTGATAAGTTGACTCTGTCCGAAAAGTTGTGACTTCATATGTTGTTTCTTTTGTAATTACCATTACAGTGCCATGATCAATCCCCACATCGATTGTCCGGTGGAACAACTCCTTCACTTCTGCCGGAAAAGCACTAGTTGCGATATCTACATCATGAATCGGCTTATTTAGAAGAATGTCACGAACACTGCCACCAACGTAATAAGCTTCATAGCCGGCACTTTGTAATTTGCGTAAAATCGGCATTGCTCCTTGAAATTCTAAAGGAAAGGCTTCGAGTCTCATTCAATATCACCTTCAGTCAGACCATCCTTCCGTTCAAAACGAAAGCGGTCACGTTGATTGAATTTTTCCATATTCCGTTCAAAAGCTTCTGTTAAATCGATGCCCATAGAATTTGCCATAATAATTGTAACAAATAGTACATCGCCAAGCTCTTCTTCAACTGTTTTTGGTTTCTCAGAATCTTTCTTCTTCTTTTCGCCATAATGATGATTTACTTCACGAGCCAGTTCTCCTACTTCCTCGGTTAATCGAGCCATTTGACCCAATGGAGAAAAATAACCGGTTTTGAATTGTTGTATATAATCATCAACTTCTTTTTGCATGATTTTCATTGTCTTTTCATTCATCAAACCACCTCAAACCTATCTTATCAAAAAACAGATTTGTTTCCTATCATGTTGTTGTAACTATCTTAAATTCATGCTATGTTGATTGAGGATTAAATTTGATTGTGATGAAGGTCTGATCAGTTTCTTGACTAAGTTTGTTTTATCCAATAAATCTCAGGAGGTGTCGTATGGAAACGACTATGTCTACACGGATCAAGGAAATTCTTTTTATTGTGGTAGGAACAGCCATTTATGCATTTGGTCTTGTTTATTTGAATATTGCGAATCACTTAGCTGAAGGTGGGGTCACTGGTATTACCTTGATCATTCGAGCTCTTTTTGGCATTGATCCTGCTTATACAACATTGATTATTAATATTCCATTGATTTTAATTGGTGGAAAAATTTTGGGTAAACGATCATTCTACTACACAATTTTAGGAACCGTTTGCTTATCTGTCTTTTTATGGATCTGGCAGAGAATTCCTCTACAAATCAACCTTGATCATGATTTGTTTATCGTGTCTATTCTAGCTGGTTTATTTGCTGGATTTGGAAGCGGTTTGGTTTATCGGAATGGCGGAACGACAGGTGGAGCAGATGTTATCGCTCGAATTTTAGAGCAAAAGATAGGTTTTACAATGGGAAAATCATTACTGGTTTTTGATATTATCGTTTTGATTTGCTCGCTGACCTATTTAGATTTGAAACGAATGATGTATACGTTGATCGTATCTTTTGTATTTAGTAAAGTAGTTGATATGCTTTCATCTGGAGGATATGCAGCTAAGGGTGTGATGATCATCTCTAATGAGAGCAATGTAATCGCAGAGTTATTGATGGCACATTTAGAACGTGGAGTTACCTATCTTCATGGAGAGGGAGGCTTCTCTTCAGAGCTAAAACGCATTGTATATATCGTAGTTTCTCAACAGGAAATTAATGAAGTTAAAAAAATCATCCACTCTGTGGACGAAAAAGCCTTCATATTAATCAGTAATGTACATGACGTTGAAGGTGAAGGTTTTACCTATTTGAGGCCGCAACGTCGTAGGTTTACTTTAAAGCGAAGCAATTAAAAAAATACCGCAGACAAAAATAAACCATTGTCTGCGGTATTTTTTATTCATGTAACGTTAATTTTAGCCTGTTTAATTCATCTGACAAAATTAGAAATGCTTCTTTGTCGCCGTCTTCTAAAGCCATATCAATTTGTTTTTTCAATAAATCAACTTGTGCTTCTTGTTCCTGAAACTTCAAATAGTTTTCAACCTCTGTCACAATCTCTTCACTGACGTTATCATTCCAAGAGAGTGCAGGATTGTCTTCGAGTACCGATAAATATTGAGCGTTTTGCCAAGAGTTCGGAAAAATACATTCCAAATATAAGGGTTGTTGCCAATGCAGACGAATTTCATGAAAAATTTGGTCACTGTTGGAAAATTGATGCCCTTCGATTGAGAACATCATCGGCTCTTCACGCTGAGTAATATCCCGAAAAACCAATCCTCTCTTTGTTTCCAAGGCTTGCTCTACAATATGGACATTTCGTAAAATTGCTTCATGATTAATTAAGTAATTCAAAATCCAAATCACTTCGCGGCGTTGAAAGCTTACATTATTGATCAACCATACGAGAAATTCACGTTTTTCACCTACATCGATCATTTTTCTCACCTCTCTATTCTTCTAATAATGACTGTACTTCTAAATCACTAGGTTCTAGTTGTAAATAACTCGTAAGAATAGCTCTTGCAGACTCTAATTGACCATCCTCGCGCAAAAATAGACCATAAGACTTTAAAAAATCCGGTTCATGAGCCAAATCTTCGTAGGCCTGCTTATAAAAAGTACGGGCAGCATTGAAATCTTCTAATTCATTATAGGCTTGTGCCAAATTCCATGAAGCATAAGGATTATCTTCTTCATCCATCTGACTAATCATTTCGATAGCTTTGTCTGGCTGCTCTTCATTGAGGTAGAGATTGCTTAACGTCAACAAAGTTTCATCAGTTTTATCCCCGGAATCAAGTGCTTGTACTAACAGTTCCTCTGCCTTTTTGCTATCACGAAGTCGATACGCAATTTCGGAGGCTAAGTGCAACAATTCCACTTGATAGGGATTCTCTTTGATTCCTTCCTCAGCAGCAACCAATGCCTCCTCAAGTAGCTCCTCTTCTTTCAAACTATCGGCAAGATAGTAATAGCCACTTTGATATTGCGGGTCAAGAGTAATCAATTCTTGTAAATAATTGATGGCTTTCTGATGATCGTGTAATTGGTAATAAATAAAACCTATTTGGAATAAACGATCAGCGGTACGTTCCTTTTCTAACGCCCGTTCCAAGAATGGGATTGCTTCTTCAAAGCCCCCCATCATGCTATAGGCCGCTCCGATTCTTTCATCGATGGAAATATTGGCGATTTCCTCTAGCCCTTGCTTCTGAAGCAGACTGTAATCGTTGATTGCTTCCCCTAACTGGTTAGCAGAAAAATGTAATTCCGCCAAAGCAAAAGTAATCAGCGGCTCCTCCGGGGCAATGGTTTTTGCTTGTAACAGTTTTGCTTCACTGACTTCTGGAATCCCTAAAACTTGATACAGATCAGCTATTACTAATAGACTCTCTAAATAATTTTCACTTTCAGGCTGGATTCTTTCTAAGTACTCAAAGGCACCATCAATATCGTCATTTTCAATAGCAATTTCGGCTAATGAAAGATAAAAGATATCTTCTTCAGGAAAATCTTTCAATAGTTTTTCCAAAATACGCTTTGCTTCTTCTAGAAACCCTAAGCTTTGCAACTCTTCAGCCAAACTAGCTAAGATTTCCGGTTCATCCTTCCTTAATGCCTCTTCCAACATCCGATTTGCTTCTGTTAAATTCTCGTTCCTCAATGCTGAAAGCATTTTTTCACTATAACTTGACATCTATTCTCCCCTGATCTCTGTTACTATTTTTTGATACATTTCAAACGTTCGAAGTAACTCTTTTTGAGTCGGTATTTTACTTGTACCAACCACGCCGATTTGGATTAGCCCATCTAAAGGTTTTTCCTTTGCTAAAGCAATCACTTGCTGACCATAATCAGCTAATGAGATTCCTTCAGGCATCGTAATAGGAAACCCTAATCGCACCAACCATATCATAAAATTTTTGAAATTGAAATGAAGATCGCTTGCTATTACATTCCAAGCTAGTTCAAAAAGCAGGCCAAACATCGTCTTCATACTGCTTGACAATAGTGAACCATTCTCTGTTTGAAAGAAAGCTTTCTCAAAGGTTTTTCCAAAGCGACGAAGCTGTCTACTATTTTCCTGATAAAAATTAATAAGTGTTTCACTAAAAGCCGAAAAAGAATGTTGCAATAAAGCATCACGCGTTGGAAAATTCACATACAAATTTTGCAGAAATGTATAGTCACAAACGATCCCACAATTAATCAATGTTAAAAGATCAACCATTTTCCCAGTTTTTTGCTGATCCGCCAAAGTATGATCAAACAAAATATTTCGTGGTACTTCTTCAATTTCCATTACTGTCATTAAATTTTTATCTGAGACAATCTGATCAACAAATGATAAACTCTGGGCGAATGATCGTAATGAAACGGGCAAAAAACACAATTCTGCTTGAAAATTCGATACATGATGAGTGAATCCTAGCAGTTCAAGAGCCCCCTCATTTCCAATTCCAAGAAAAATCGTTTCTTTTTGTCGACTGAACCGATCAAGAAAGCGAATCAATTCTTGAAAATTTTCCATCGTATTGCAGTAGCGATTATTAGGTGTAATAAACCAATCATGAGAACTAGTTTTCGGAATAAATTGACGCAGTTTTTCTGCGAATAAATCATAATAACGCTGATTTCCACAAAAAAGAATTTGTTTATTTTGCAAATTCTTTTTGCGCATCATTGAAGCGACAGTTTCCCCATAAATAATCAAGGTCTCATTTTGCTTATTTCGATACACTACTTCCATCACAGTCACCCCGTTTTCTTTATTTTATACTACAAAAAAACCTCTCGCAACAAATCTGCGAAAGGCTGTAAGACATTTCTCTTTCATTATTATAAGAATAAAAAAAGAATCCGGATTTTAAAATTAATTAGTTGCAAATTCAATACTAATTTAGTTCTGTTCATTTAGTGGCTTTGCGGAGCATTTTGTTGATTATGAGTTGATTCTCCATCATGATTTGAAGGAGCTTGCTGCAAATTAGATTGATTTGGCACACCCTGCTGTTGATTTTCCTGAGGTGTCTGTTGTTGATTATTTTGGCTCTGCTGTGGTGTTTGTTGTTGATTATATTGTTCTTGCTGATAGTTCTGACCTTGCTGCGGCGTTTGTTGTTGATATTGTTGTTGATTTCCTTGGTTCGCCTGCTCTTCTACTTTTGATAACTCTTCAAAAGTCAGTAAACCGTCACCATTCAAATCTGAAGGCGAATATCCTTCTTTAATAACCCGTTCTCCGTTTGACAAGACTCGCAAAACAGTCACCTGCTCTCCCCACGGCGTTGTCAATACCTGCCCAACACTTGATGTATCAATTGTTTCGGAGGCATCTGTTATCGTAGAAGAGATTGAAGTAGAGTTATTCAAACTTACTTCTCGCTTTGGAATAATCTCTTCATCTGAAGATCCATAAAAATACAACCCAACCAATACGATGATCAATAACAACGGAACTGATACCAGTAATATTATAAAGTTGCGACGTTTCCTTTTTTTATCTTCCTGCTCTAGCAATGCATCTGCTTCTAAAAAGGCCTGTCGCCACTTAGGATCATTTTGTCTTTGCCTAAGAAAATCATATGAATGCCAAGAATCATTTTTCTTTGCGTAGAAAAGTCGTTCCTTTGACATCGCTTCACCTTCCTTCTTCTTTCTAAAAATTTTTATATTAATCAGTATACCATTTTCTATAAGTTCACTATGCAGATAAAACAAAAAAGTAAAATGCTCTACTCCATTTTATCGTATGTAAAGCCTTTCGTAAAATAAAAATTAAGTTATAATTTAGATGAAATAGCCAACGAACGTAGAAATAAACATCAGAAATATCTATTTCTATTTTTCAGACAAAAAACCGTTATGACTATAAAGTCATAACGGTTTTAGCAGCAAAAATTATTTAACTGCGTCTTTTAGCGCTTTACCTGGTTTAAATGCAGGTACTTTGCTTGCTGGAATTTCGATTTCTTCACCAGTTTGTGGGTTACGTCCTTTACGGGCCGCACGTTCACGTACTTCAAAGTTACCGAAGCCGATCAACTGAACTTTTTCACCTTCAGCTAATGCGTCTTGGATAGTTGAAAATACAGCATCGACAGCAGCTGTAGCGTCTTTCTTAGTTAAGTCAGTAGCTGCTGCAACTTTTTCGATCAATTCTGCTTTGTTTGCCATGAATGAATTCACCTCCTGAGAAATGAGTAATGATGTGTAAACATCGACTGATAACTGAGTGGTCCAGTCATCAGCTAAGAAATATTGATTTGGTCAATATTCTGTTATAACGATAGCATAAGAACCTTGTGTTAGCAAGGTTTTTAGCAATTAATGGCATAAAATTCATGGTTGTTTTATCATTCAGAGAAATCTGTTGTCACCAAAATAAAAGTATGATAAAATACCTTATTTTCTCCTACGGGCGATTATTTTTATCGGCGTACCTTCAAACTCAAAAGCTTTGCGAATTTGATTTTCTAAAAATCGTGCATAAGAAAAATGCATTAGCTCTTCTTCGTTAACAAATACTACAAATGTCGGTGGTTTTACAGCAACTTGAGTCGCATAAAAAATCTTCAGCCTTTTTCCTTTATCAGTAGGTGTTGGATTAATCGCAACTGCATCCATGATAATATCGTTCAAAACAGAAGAAGGGATTCTTAAATTTTGATTCATGCTGACTTCTTCAATCATTATTGGAATTTTATTCAACCGTTGTTTAGTCATTGCCGAGACAAATACGATTGGTGCGTAATCTAAATAAGAAAATTCATCGCGAATTTCTTCTTCAAATTCTTTCATTGTATTGGTATCTTTTTTGACTAAATCCCATTTGTTGACCACTATGATTACGCCTCGTCCAGCCTCATGAGCATAACCAGCAATTCGCTTGTCTTGTTCACGAATCCCTTCCTCGCCGTTTAACACGACCAAAACAACGTCAGATCGATCAATTGCACGCATAGCACGCATTACAGAATATTTCTCTGTATTTTCATAAACCTTACCGCGTTTTCGCATTCCAGCCGTATCAATCATCGTAAATTCTTGGCCATTATCACCAACAAACTTTGTATCAATCGCATCCCGTGTAGTTCCTTCGATATCTGATACAATTACCCGATCTTCCCCTAAAATTGCATTTATCAATGATGATTTTCCCACATTCGGACGACCAATCAAACTAAACTTGATTGATTCATCTTCATCTTCCCCATTATCTGTAGGAAAATGTTTGACTGCTTCGTCTAGAACATCCCCCAGACCTAATCCATGACTGCCTGAAACAGGATATGGTTCTCCTAATCCTAAAGAATAAAACTCATAAATATCATTGCGCATTTCGGGATTATCTACTTTATTCACCATTAAGATTATTGGTTTTTTACTTCTGTATAAAATCTTAGCAACTGCTTCATCTGCGTCAGTTACACCTTCTTTTCCACTTGCAACAAGCAAAATAACATCTGCTTCATCAATCGCAATTTGAGCTTGTTGTTTGATTTGTTCCATAAAAGGCTCGTCACCAACATCAATTCCACCAGTATCAATGATTGAAAATTCATGGTCCAACCATTCACCCTTTGCATAGATCCGATCGCGAGTTACCCCTGGTGTATCTTCTACGATCGATATACGTTCGCCAGCAATTCGGTTAAACAATGTTGATTTTCCGACATTTGGTCGACCAACAATCGCAATTGTAGGATTTGACATAACTTAACTCCCCGTTTCTAATTAATGTATTAAATTTTTTCAAAAAAATTGAGCCCGATGCTCACAGTATCTATCCTAATATTTAGTACGTTCCTTAGAAGATCAGTAACAAAACTCCCGTCATCTGTTAAAACAAACTGTAAAACCAGGATAATTTCAAATTATTTTAATAAATCTCCACAAAATCTATTTAGATTCAATTACATACTCTTCTACTATTTTTTTCAAAAGCAGAAGGTAGAACTAACGGCTGCATTCTTTTTTCAAATTCTCCTTAGTTTAACTAAGAAAACTTCTTCTTGCAAGAGAAGGAGCCATTTTCATCTAGTAAATAATAATAAAATTACACTTTGTGGCTTTAGTCAGTTCACCGTTCCAGTAAATAACGCAAATTTCTCCTTCGATTTAGGCAAAAAAAGACGTGCTCACGCACGTCTTTAATGGAAAATTACTCTTCTTCTGATTCATCACTTAAAGCGTCACCCAAGATGTCGCCCATAGTAAAACCAGTATTTTCTTCAGGCAATTCATAGGATTCTTCTTCCACAGGTTCTGATTTAGTTTCCTCAGGTTTCTCTTCCAACACCTTGATTGAAAGTGCCACACGATGATCTTCAGGATGAACTTCTAATACTTTTACTTTTACTTGATCCCCTTCATGCAAAACTTCGTGTGGTGTAGCAATATGTTTATGAGAAATTTGAGAAATGTGAACTAAACCTTCTACTCCAGGAAAAATCTCAACGAAAGCACCAAAACTAGTCAATCGCTTCACAGTTCCTTCGAGTATAGAACCTGGTGCTGCTTTTTCCTCGATATCTGTCCAAGGTCCAGGGAGATTCGCCTTGATTGATAATGAGATACGTTCCTTTTCCGGATCAACAGAAAGGACTTGAACTTCTACTTCATCGCCAACAGTCAAAACATCTGATGGTTTCGCCACATGACTATGAGAAATTTCTGATACGTGAACCAAACCGTCAATACCACCAAGATCAATAAAGGCACCGAAGTCTGTTAAACGAGCAACTTGGCCTTTAATTACTTGGCCTTCGTATAAATCTGCTAAAATTTCTTTTTTCTTCTCTGCTTTTTCAGCTTCAACAACTGCTTTATGGGATAGAATCAAACGATTCTCAGAAGGTTCGATTTCAATAATTTTGAATTTCAATGTCTTTCCAGTATAAGCTGAAAAATCATCAACAAAATGATCATCAATCATTGATGCTGGCACAAAACCACGTACCCCCACGTCAACGACTAAACCACCTTTAACACTGCTAGTTACCGGTGCTTCGATAATTTTTCCATCTTGGAAATCCTTTTCGATGTCCTCCCAAACTTTCTTCGCATCCAAGCGACGTTTAGAAAGGAGATAACTACCATTTTCTTTGTCTTTTCCGATAGAAGAGATAACGACTAAATCAAGAATATCGCCAACCTTGACTTCTTCATTGATATCTTCAACAGGTAATGTTGAAAGCTCTTTAGCAGGAACTACACCTTCTACCCCTGCACCTTCAATACCAACGATAACTTGTTTATCTTCTAAGGCGAGCACCTCACCTTTAACAATATCGCCAACTTGAACTTCATGCACACTTTCCATTGCTGCTTCCATGGAAACATTTTCGTTGTCCATCGAATTTTGTTCTAATTCTGTCATGTCGTTTGTCCTCCTTACCAACAATTCTACGTAAAATACACTACATATTCTATTTTAGAGTAATCCACATGAAAAATAAAGCGATTTCTTCTTTTTTTCTAAAAAATCGAAAGAAATTCGCTTTATTTATCGATTTTATCCAAAATTTAGAAACCTTTTGAACATATAACCTCTTTAATCTTCGTTACTACCTGATCGATCGACATTCCCGTCGTATCCACCAATTGAGCATCTGCAGCCTGTACAAGCGGAGAAACACTGCGATGCGAATCTAAATAATCACGCTTTGCAATAGCTTCTTTAATTGCTTCAAAGTCCATATCGATTCCCTTTTCTTGATTTTCTTTGTATCGGCGTTGTGCTCGTTCTTCGACACTTGCTACTAAGAAAATTTTTACTTCCGCTTCTGGTAAGACTGTTGTACCAATATCTCGTCCGTCCATTACAATTCCGCCTGCTTCAGCCAACTGCCGCTGTGCTTCCACCAATTCGTTTCTAACTTTAGCATGAGCGGAAACTTCTGATACAGCTGCAGTTACATCGGGCTGACGAATCGCCTGAGTAATCTCTTCACCATTCGCAAATACTAACTGTCCATGAACAGATTGTTTGAAAGTAATTGGATATTTTTTTGTCAGTTCAGCTAAAGCTGACTCGTCTGAAAATGCGACCTGATATTTGATTGCTAAGAAAGTAATAGCACGATACATCGCACCAGTATCAACATAAATAAAATCAAAGTCTCTTGCTAGAATCTTAGCTACTGTACTCTTTCCTGAAGATGCCGGACCATCAATTGCAATTGAAATTTTTTCCATGTTCTGCCTCTTTTCAATAAATAAACCGTAATCGCTAACGATTACGGCAAGATATTCAAATTATTTAACACGCACTTGTTGGCCTGGATCAAAGTAAAAACTATCCAAAGTCATACCATTAAGTTTCAAAAATTCATCAACACTCAACCCATAACGTCCAGCAATTTGTTTTGGACCTTCGCCTGCCTGAACTGTTCCATACTGAGCATTTGCATCATTTTGTGTATTGTCTTGATTTTGCTGAGTTTGTTGTTGTTGCTGTGCCTGTTGTTGCGCTTGTTGCTGTGCTGCTGCTTGTTGTTCTGCCGCTTGCTGTTCAGCCGCTTGTTGTTGTGACTGCTGATTTGCTTCAGACTCTGTTGTTGAACTACTTTCTTCGGCGCTACTTTCTTCAGTACTGGATTTCTCTGTTGAAGATACCTTTGATACCTGCGTTGTGCTCTCAGGAGAGGCCGCTGGTTTATCATCTCCACGAGTAATCCAGAAAAAGGCACCCGCGGGAATCAAAATAAGGGCTAACAATAATGCGACCAGAATTGTCAAGAATTTCGTATTTCCGCCACCTTTGTTACCACCACTACGACGAGACTGGCTACGTGAATATGTTTCTTCTTCACTATCAGATTCGTAAATATGTTGATCCCACGGTTCATTGTTCGTATCGTTATAGCGATCTTTTCTACTCAATTTCTCTAACCTCCTAAATGCTATCGCCATGTATTATACCATAGCTCTTGAAAAAGTGGCGTTACTTTTCAATCTTTCTTAGCATTTTTAAAAATTTTTTGAACTATTTTTTGCCAAGTAAATGGTGTTTCGGACGGTATTTCTTTACTTATTTTTATTGCTAAAGTGGCCCCATCGTTATCACAGCAATTTGAATTTTTCTTATGAAGCGTCTCGTCAAAATAGGATACTAAAAATTTGCGACGACAGTTTGCAGTTGAAATATAATCTAACATTTTTTTTAATTGTACTTTTTTTGTTACTCCTCTCTTACTTAATAAATCTAGCAAGCGTGATTCTTGATTAGGAAAAAATTGCTCCCATTTTTTAATCAGAGGATCTTCAAAAACGAGATCTGTTATTTTTTGTTTGATTTCAAATAATTTTTTTGATTGATTCGTTTGTTCTTGTAGAAAATGATGAATATGTTCATCGCCTTCTTCATAAAGTAGAATGGCTTGACTAGGTTGGCCATCTCTACCAGCTCGACCTACTTCTTGCAAATAATTCTCAGGTGAATCCGGTAAATCATAGTGAATAACAAACCGAATATTGTCTTTGTTAATCCCCATTCCAAAAGCATTTGTTGCAATTAACAACTGTAAATCTCCAGCTAGAAATTGCTGTTGCAACATTCGCCGTTCTTGACCGCTGAGTCCTCCATGATAGTAAGCAACAGCATGAGTTTGCTTAAGTAACTTATACAGTTCCTCCACTTTTTTTCGTGTGGCACAATAAACAATTCCTGAACCCGCTAATGACTCAACTAACTCTTGTAATTTCTTCAATTTATCCCCTTGATAAACAAAAAAACTAATATTCGGTCGATCAACTGAATATATAAACTCCTGTGCTTCGTCATTAAATAGTAAGCGCTGGATATCCTGGCGTACAGATCTGGTGGCTGTAGCTGTCAGCGCCAGAACTAATGATACGTTAATCTTCTTTATACCATCTGCTAGTTTTAGATATTCTGGTCGAAAATCAATTCCCCACTGTGAAATACAATGAGCCTCATCAACCACAACCAAGGACAATTTCATCGCTTGTAAAGTTTTTTGAACGTTAGCTGTCAAAAACATTTCCGGGCTCATAAAAATAAACTTATACTTCTGCGCTTCACTTAAGACCAATTGTTTTTCCCAAGATGATAGTACGCTATTCAAAGCGACCGCACGCTTTTCCCCAAGCCTTTGCAATTGAGTTACCTGGTCTTCCATTAAAGATATCAAAGGCGAAATAATGATTACAGTACCCTCAAGTAAATATCCCGGTAATTGATAACATAAGGACTTCCCCGTTCCTGTTGGTAGCATTCCAAGGACAGAATTACCAGATAGAAGAGACTCAATGATCTCCTGCTGCCCCGGTCGAAAATGATCATAATTAAATTTTGTCTTTAGTAACTCTATCAGCTCCATTGTTTTCTCCTCAAATAATAGAGTTGCGACAAGCGGAAAGTTAAGTAAGGCACCTCATAATCTTGATAATGAGCATGGATTACTTGTTCCTCGTTAAGAGCGCTAAAATCGACTCTCTCAAATCGTTCATATGGAAAATCTTTATCCATTAAACCCCATTCGATAAAATGGTCATTGATAGTCCCTTGTTTCAAATGACGCAACTCCAAAATTTCATTCATTGTTTTCCCTGCTAGAAAGAACTCTTTTGTCTTTAACATGCTTTGATTGATATTTTGCTGGTCTAACCGTAACAATAATCTTGATATTTCACCGTCTTCGATCTGTGCAAAAAAAAGATCAATCGCACGCTGGCGATAAAGGATATTCCAAGGAAACTCTTGCCATTTATCAGGAAACAATTGAAAAGCAGTTTTACCTTGAAACCCATAGCCTGAAAATTGATTGGCTAAAAAATCCGCCTCTACCTGTGGCAATTCTTTTAAAATACTTGTTAATTCCTGATAGAATTTTCTTATTAAATTAGGTTGTGAAGTTGCCAACCATTTTTTTATTTGCTGCAAGTAATACGGTCTATTTTCAATCGGAAGGTAATCATTTTCATTAAAGGATAAATTACTGACAACTTGTACCGCGAAGAGAATCATTTGCCACGAATTCTCTCGCATTCGACCATAGCGTAAATTATTCAGTCCGCTCAAATCAAAAAAATCACTTGTTAATAGCTTTTCTCCTTCTTTTGTCATCCTTCCAAAACCGTCATCAACTACAATCAACTTCTGATTTATCAATTGTTGAAGTTCTTTTTGAAATGTTTCTTCTTTTAAATTTGGCAGTGCCCCTAAATAAGCCAAATTCTTATAAAAAAAACCATGGAGCAATACTGAGCTAGTTCTTTTTCCCACTAATAAATGATATAAAGTGGAGGTTCTTAACTTGTAGCCAGTCTGAAATAACGTTAAAATAAAAAAAGTCATAGTAAAATCTCCTCTGGAAGGTGAAAAAATGAAATGCGAAATCATTCCCGAACGTTGTATTGCTTGTGGTTTATGCCAAACAATCGCTTCAGAAATTTTTGATTACACAGATGATGGTCTCGTTCTTTTTGTCGGCGAGCCTGGAGCAACTCATGAATTTATCCCTAAAGACCAGCAGGCTACAGTCATTGAAGCTGCCAAGCGCTGCCCGTCGCATGCTATACTATATCAGAAATAATAATAACACATATCATCAAAAAAAATCTCAGACGCTTGGTCTGAGATTTTTTTAAGCACATTTATGCTGAATGATGTTGTGAAGTTAATGTTTTTTTCGATAGCCAAGGCAATAATTTTGCATGTAATACTAAGAAGGCCACACTGACGATTATTCCCTTCAAAATGTTAAATGGAACGATACCTACTAAAATATAGCGACCTAATCCCATCCCTAGCATTTGACCTGCAGAAAGTCCAAAGGCCTTTAAATAGAGTGGCGTGATCACAAAATAATTTGCAATGCTCATAAAAATCGTCATTGCTAAAATCCCTAATCCAAGACCCAATACTCGTTTCGAAGATGTTTTTTTTCTGAACATTAAGAATATCGGTAATGTATACAACGTTGATGCAAAGAAGCTGGCGAAATCTCCAATCATATTATCAATGGAAAAACCGCTCATAGTTAAATGTAGTAATGACCGAATAAACGCAGTAACGACTCCTGTTAATGGTCCAAAGATAAACATATTAATTAGGACTGGAATGTCACTAAAGTCTAACTTTAGAAAGGGAAACATTGGAACAATTGGAAATGCGATAAACTGTAAAATTAGTCCCATTGCTGCTGCTACTGCCACTGCTGTCATTTTTTGTAACCTTAAGTTCTTCATCTGAAATCCTCCGTTTCGGAATCATCTTCATCGAACTATTTGAGCGTTATTTTCCACAAAAAAACTCTATGCTTCAGAAAAAGCATAGAGTTACTTGAATTCAGACTCACTCAAATAAGCTCTATCTTCTTTATCCAGACTGTACTGTCGGTATCGGAATCAAACCGATTCGGCTGCTTACGCAGTTCGCGGACTATTACCGCCGGTCGGGATTTTCACCCTGCCCCTGAAGACGAACCTTAAATTATTTTTTTATTGTAAATTCACTATAACAATTTTACTATCAAAAAACAAGTAATTGACTTGGTTACCTTGCCTGGTTCATCAAAGTATTGATTTCCTTACTATTTAATCTGCGATACTCTCCTGGACGCAAGCCTTGCAAAGTTAAATCACCATAACGTTCACGCTTTAGCTTTTGAACAGGTAAACCAACTGCTGCTAACATATTTTTGACTTGGTGATTTCTACCTTCATGAATCGTTAACTCCACAATACTCGTCTCAGCTTTTTTATCCGTTGACAGAATTTCAAAACGAGCTGGTGCTGTTTTCTTGCCTTCAATTCGTATTCCCTTTGTTAAAGGTAATAAAGTTCTTTTCTCTGCATAACCCTTTACCTTCGCTACATAAACCTTATCAATTTGATGTTTGGGATGAGCTAATTTTTGTGAAAAATCTCCATCATTGGTTAAAAGTAAAATGCCAGATGTATCGTAATCTAATCGTCCTACTGGATAAATTCTTTCAGATACAGCAGAAAAATAATCCGTTACAACTTTTCGATTTTTATCATCAGCAACAGCAGAGATAACCCCACGAGGTTTGTAAAATAAATAGTAGACATGGTCCTCTTGATAGATTGGTACACCATCAACTTCCACAATATCTTTCTTACCAACCTTTGTTCCCAGTTCCTTGACAACTTCGCCATTTACCTTAACCCGCCCAACGGTGATATAATCCTCAGCTTTACGTCGTGACGCAATTCCCGCGTGCGCGATAACTTTTTGCAATCTCTCCATTATTGTTCATCCTCTTCTTTAAAGCGGTCATAGAATAGATCCAAAGGTTCATCCTCATCCGCTAAATCTTCTTCCATTTTTTGAACATCTGGTAATTCTTCCATATCTTTTAAACCAAAATAGTCCATGAAATAGGCACTTGTTCCATATAAGATCGCCCGACCTGGGCCATCCACACGTCCCTTTTCCTCAATCAATTGCCGTGCTACTAGCGTTTGGACAGCTCCACTTGATTGAACACCTCTAAGCTCGTCAATTTCTGAACGTGTTACAGGCTGTTTATAGGCAATAATCGAAAGTGTCTCTAAGGCTGCCTGACTTAAACGATTAGCTATTGGAGATCGAGCGAATTCTTTTAGCAACGGAGCAAATTCTTTTTTTGTACTTAAAACAAAATGATTCCCCACCTCTAAAAGAGTAAGCGCGGAAGTTTCATTGCTCTCATAAGAATCCTTTAAATCAGTAATATTTTGATATATTTCTGGCATTGGCCTTTTCAAAGTAAAGGCCATTTCTTCTAGGCTTATTCCTTCTTCACCCACTACGAAAAGCATCGCTTCAACTTGACTTAATTGGTTCATACGACAGCTCCTTTAAATATTAAGATTGGTGCATAAGTTTCCTCTTGAGTCGCCGAAGCCTGTCCCTTTTTCATTAACTCTAAGAGAGCCATGAAAGTCGTAATCATTTCGTCTTTTGTATACTTAATAAAAAAAGACTCTAATGGTAATCCTTCAGACTCAGATAATTCTGCCAATCGTTGACCAATTTCACTTACCTTTTGATCAACAGTGATTGTTTCAGTAGTAACTGTCGTTTCTATCGGCTTATTCCGTTTCTTTCGTTGTAAAACATCATGCAGTGCTAAAAAAAGATCAATCGTATTTAATTGATTTTTTGGTAAAGGCAGAAGCTCATCTTCATATTCAGAAAGATCCATGGGCGCCTTAGTATAAAACAAACTTCTTTCTTCCTCTTTCTCCGACAAGACAGATGCCGCATATTTATACTTACGATATTCTAGTAATTGTTGGACTAAGGCTTCTCGGGGATCCTCCCCTTCTTCATCGTCATAGTCAAATTCTAGTTCTGGTTTTGGCAGTAGCATTTGACTTTTAATCGACATAAGTGTTGCGGCCATAACTAAGTACTCACCAGCCACTTCCAATTCTAAAGTTTTCATAGCATGAATAAAGTTCATATACTGCTCAGTTACCGCTGCTATGGGAATATCATATATATCAATTTCCAGCTGTTGGATCAAATGAAGCAGCAAATCCAACGGTCCTTCAAATACATCTAACTTTAAACTAATTGCTTCCATTTTTACCCTCGCTTATGCTCTTGCCATTTTGCTAAAAAAGCAGAGGTTGCTGGCGTTCCTATAATTTTTTGATTAGGATAGATTGCTTGTAATTCATCCATCATAGCATAGCTGATCCCTTCGCCTCGGTAAGAAGGATTCAAGCTGATATCATGAAGGACAATTTCTTGATCTTCCAACTGGCTTACACCAATTACTCCTTGTACGTTATCAGATTTTTCATTGTAATAACAATAAAGTTGATAACGATCGTCTCCTTCATATGTATCAATCTCTTTTAGCAAATGCTGTTGATCCTTCAAACTTTCGTGAAAGCTTAAAAGCCCCATTGCAATTTTTCGTTGGTTTTTTCGATATTGAGTAAGCATTCTTTCTCCTCCTGTTAAGCACGCGGGAAAAACTCTTTATACACTTCTGTCATTCTTCGTTTAGTGATGTGAGTATAAATTTGTGTTGTAGATATATCGGCATGACCTAAAAGTTCTTGGACAGTTCGTAAATCTGCCCCATTTTCAAGTAAATGCGTCGCAAAACTATGTCTTAAAGTGTGAGGGGTAACATCTTTCATGATTTCTGCCTTGATAACATATTGCTTTAGATTCTTCCATATACCTTGGCGGCTCATTCCATGACCATGATTATTAACGAATAAGAAAATGTCATTCGGTGTTTTCTTAGTCAATAAAGGTCTAACCTCTGCAAGATAACGTTCTAACCAATGGATTGCGTAATCTCCCAACGGAACAATTCGCTCTTTATCCCCTTTACCGACAGTTTGCAAGAGACCCATTTCTAAATGGATATCGCCAAGCTTTAATCCAATCAGCTCACTTACCCTCAACCCCGTCGCATACATCACTTCTAATATTGCCCGGTCACGAATTCCTAAATCAGTAGTGGTATCTGGTGCCGCAATTAAACGTTCTACTTCCGATAAAGAAAGTGTTTGGGGAAGCTTTTGAGCCTTTTTGGGGCTATCAATATGCTGCATTGGGTCGTGATCCGTATAACGTTCTTGACGCAAGAATTGATGAAAACGACGTAGGCTAGAAATCATTCGTGTAATTGTAGTAGACGCTTTACCAGCTTCAGTCAGACTTGTCAAAAAGGCCACGACTATGTATCGATCAACTGCTTGCCATTCAGCCACATTTTGATCATTCAAAAAAGACAAGTATTGTTGCAGGTCTCTTTGATAGCTGATCCGTGTATTTTCCGAAAGGCCGCGTTCAATCGATAAATAATGCAAATATTCTGTTATCTGTTCATCCATGTCCTCACCACTTTCGCTTTATCATAACAAAAAGTCCCTTGAAATGATAGCACGTATCTTTGCAAGGGACTATATAAATTAATACATTTTTAACTAGAAAACTCACGCATTCTTTTTTTCTTGACATGTTTGACAAATACCGTGGAATGTCAAACGATGATCCTTCACTAAAAAATGGTAGCGAGACTCTACCACTCGTTCCACATCTCCTAAAAGATCTTCTTCAATTTCCTCAATATTTCCACATTCAAGACACAAAAGGTGATGATGAAAATGCTCTGCACCTTCTTTGCGCAGATCGTATCGAGCCAATCCATCATCAAAACTGATTTTGTTTACAATATGCAGCTCAGTCAATATTTCTAAGGTACGATATACCGTCGCTAGGCCAATCTCAGGACTTTTCTTTTTCACTAGAAAATAAATTTCTTCAGCTGATAAATGATCTTTTTCATTTTCCAATAAAACGAGAACGGTTGCTTCACGCTGAGGTGTCAACTTGAATCCAGAATCATGAAGTTGCTTTTTAGTTTTTTGTAAGGCTAGGATTGCGTTCAAGAGAACCCTCCTCTATCTATTTTAGAATAATTGTAATTAACGGACAAAAACACTGCCGTTTTTCTTAGAATTATTATAGTTTATCACCTTTATTTATGCAAGAACATTCTCAATTAGCTCTTCAAATGAATCTCACCTTCAATTTGTTCGATCAATTTTTCCTTCAATAAATGGCCAATTGCACGCTTGAACTGCCCCTTGCTTATGCCAAAAGCTTCTTTGATTTCATCAGGTGCAGATTTATCCCAATATGGCAACTTATGCTCGTCACTTCTCTGCAGCATTGTTAAAATCATTGCGGCGTCATCGTTAATCATTTCATGGCTTCGAGGTTTTAATGACATATTTAAGACCCCGTCTGGTCGGACTCCAATAACACGTGCTTCTACAATTTCGCCTAGTCTAGGCTCTTGGTACCGTTCTGAAGGATGAATAAAACCAATATAAAAATCGTCTGTAATTAAATAAGAACCTACAACTTTCAATCGATAAATTGTTCCTTTTTTGTTTTCATTTTGCATTTCCGCATTTCCAATACGACTCAATGAATGAAAGATAGCTTCATCTGCTAATACGCCCCACATTCTATCTTTTTCATCAACGCGTAAACTAATCATTAATTGATCGCCTTTTTTTGGCCATAGCTCCTTCATACTAGGCATCTCGTCTAACGAAACTACCATATCCTTATCAGCTAATCCAATATTCACGAACACACCTAAATCGCGACGAACATCCGTAACTTCGCCAAAAGCATAGTGCCCGATTCGAACTTGTGGGATTTTTGTCGTGAAAATAGCGTCTCTTTTTTGATTCACATAGGCAAATCCTTCAACTGATTCACCTACTTCATGTGTTTCGCCTTCATCTTTTAATAATTGAAACGTAACACCATTCTTTTGTACCAAATACATTTTTTCGTTTTCATCGATAATTAGTCCGGTAAAAACTTGTCCTAATAGTTCATTCATAATCATTACTCCTTATAAAAAATTGTCTTACATCATTATTAAAGCTGGGAAGACAGTATCTCCCCAGCCTCTATATGTTAATTTAATTTGGTCCATCACCTTTAAACCAACCTGTTTTACAGTTGATTGTTACCAAGTACATCGGCAAGTCTGAGTCTGAATATCCTTTTGTTAAGGAAGCTTGATTTGAAGTAGCATACAGATTATAGTATCCTTCACCATTTTCAACTTTTACTGGTTCTAAACTATAACCACCTTCAACAATATAACCACGCGAAATACAGGTTTGAATAACCTTTTCCTTAACTCCTGGAGCCCAAGCATACGCACTGCTGCTTGTGTCACCGACTTGATTATTATTACCAGTCGAAGAAGCCTTATTTTGCGCTTCCTGTGCAGCTCTTTCTTGCTCTTCTTTCTCTCGAGCAGCCTTCTCTGCAGCTGCCTTTTCCTCGGCAGCTTTTTTCTCTTTGTCCTTCAGCGTTTGATCAACTTTGCTTAAATCATCTCTTTGTGACTGAACCAATGTTTGATTTGCAACTGCCTTAACAGCATTATTCGCTGTATTGTATTGGTCACGATTTACTGAATCAACTACATTTCCATCTTTCAATAAACCTTCAACAGCCTTTTTAGCAGTTTCAATCTTCGTATATTGTTCCTTGGCATTGTTAACAGCCTGATTCATCAAATCATCAAACTCTTTATCACCAGTATTAATTGATAGTTCCACTGGTTCAGCAGTGCTTAATAGTGGCTTTTCTGTGATTTTATCTCCATTAATCGCAACGCTTGTAAATAATTGATTGACTGACTGCTCAGCCTTTTGTTTTTCTACTAGCTCATTATATTCTTTTTTCAACTCATCATAACGTTTGTTGTCTTTATATCGAGACAATTCTTCATCAATTTTGCTAGTGTTGAGAGCGACTTTATCACTGGCAAGAAAAATTTGCTTATCATCCGTGTAATAGCTCGCAATACTATCTTCAATTGAGTCAAGCGCTTCATTTTCTTTCTTCACAGTTGCTATACGTTGAGCTTCAACTTCCTTTTCATGATGATAATAATAACCACCGCCTAAACCTAAAACCGCAATTGCTGTCAAAGTAATGTAAAGTTTCTTGCGATTTTTTTTGCGCGGCTCTTGAGGCTTATCAGAATCATCTAGCGAAATATTTTCCTCACCAGAATGCTCGACTGTTTCTTCTACATCCGTATTCGCAGCCTCACTCTCTTTTGAAAGTTCAGGTGACACTGGTTCGGTAGTTTCTGATAAAGTCTCTTCTTCAGCTGCTACTGATTCTTCTGCTTCAGGGATATTTTTATCTGCAGGATCCTCTAGCTCTTCTTCTGGAACTGTTGAATCTTCAACACGATTTTGATCTTTTGCTTCTGAAAGATTATCTGCCTTTGTTTCCTCAATCTCATCGTTAACAGAGTCTGCTTCACTTGCATTCTCAGATTCATTTTTAGTTTCATCTTCATCATTAACTGATTTTTCCTGATCATCTTTATGCTCGCGAATATATTGTGCCAAAATCGGATTCATCTCAGGAGTTTCTTCAGTAGTTTCTTTTGAATTTTCTTCTTTCATCTTATCTTCATTATCCTTAAACATTTTTTGCACAGATTCAATAGGCATATCAGCTAATTCTGACCATTCTATCGTATCATTTTTTTCATTATTCTTTTCAATGTGTTCTCGATCGTTTAACTGTAATGAAAAGCCACACTTCGGACAAGTCGTGCATCCTTTGACTGGTTCAAAACCACAGTTAGGGCATTTTTGCAATGAAATCGGCTCCTTTTTTCAATCATATGCTTTAATCTATCATATGTTTAGGGATGTTCCAAGCAATTTTCGAGTGAATTAATCAAAAATAATAAATTCTATTTGGCTTTTGAGACATAAAAATCCCTTAGATTTTCAAATGCTTTCATTAGTTAGTACTTCTTTCAACTAAAAAATACCTGCTCTCTACCTACATAAACATTATTCTACTTACTCTAGAAATAGAGAAAAAATCCCCGAGAAATATCTCGAGGATTGCAAAAAACTATTCTAGAAAATCTTTTAATTGTTTTGAACGTGATGGGTGACGTAATTTGCGCAATGCTTTCGCTTCTATCTGACGAATTCGTTCACGGGTAACTCCGAAGACTCGTCCGACCTCTTCCAAAGTACGTGTTCTGCCGTCATCTAACCCAAAACGTAAACGCAACACATTTTCTTCCCGATCAGTCAATGTATCTAAAACATCTTCTAATTGTTCTTTCAACATTTCAGAAGCCGCATGCTCAGCAGGACTGGTTGCTTCTTGATCTTCGATAAAATCACCTAAATGTGAATCATCTTCTTCACCAATCGGCGTCTCCAAAGAAACAGGTTCTTGAGCGATTTTCAAAATCTCACGAACTTTTTCTGTAGGTAAGTCCATTTCAGCACCAATTTCTTCTGGTGTTGGTTCGCGCCCTAAGTCTTGCAATAACTGACGTTGTACACGAATTAATTTATTGATCGTTTCCACCATATGGACAGGAATCCGAATTGTCCGAGCTTGGTCAGCAATCGCACGTGTGATTGCTTGGCGAATCCACCAAGTCGCGTACGTTGAAAATTTAAATCCTTTGCGGTAATCAAATTTTTCAACAGCCTTCATCAATCCCATGTTTCCTTCTTGGATCAAATCTAAAAATTGCATTCCACGCCCAACATAACGTTTCGCAATACTTACAACTAAACGTAAGTTTGCTTCTGCTAAACGTTGCTTAGCTTCTTGATCTCCTTGTTCGATCAGCAAAGCAAGTTCAACTTCTTCTTCAGCAGTCAGTAATGAAACGCGTCCAATTTCTTTTAAATACATACGAACCGGGTCATTGATCTTGACACCAGTTGGGGCCGATAAATCTTCCTTTTGCGCGGCTTTTGCAGTTTCTTCATTCTGTTTCAAACTAGCTTTAGAAGGTTCACCATTTTCATCTACAACACTGACACCAGCATCCTCGACTTTTTGGATCAACTCATCCATTGCTTCTGCACCTAATTCATAAGGAGTGGCCAATCGATTCGTTAGCTCGTCATACACCGCTTGTCCCATTGGTTTCTTTTCCTTAATGAAGGCCGCTACAGCTTTTTCATACTCTTTTTTATTTTTTACATCTGCCATAAAATAAATGCCCCTTTCACTTCTAGGCTTGTTTTAACCGTTTCGTCAATTCGATAATCTGAACGGTCAATTCTAATTCCCTTTGCTGGTTTCCACTTTTTCTGGCCTCAAGCTGCTCTTTTTGTCGTTGTTTTATTTCTTCAGCAATGCCAGATTGGGAGATTACCCGCATCAAATCATAGATTTCTCGTTCATTACTATCTTCTGACATGGATATCATAGAGATGTCGATGGCTAACTGTTTCATCTCATTCTCTTTTAAATAGTTCAGGAAGTCGGCTAAAACAAAATTTCCATGAACCATCATATAACTATCTAAGTAAAGAAGCAATTCTTGATACTGATCATGAATAAATTGAAAATCTGTTTGAACTAATTGTTCACGAATCGAGGCTTCATTCATGCTGCGATACAATAACATACGTTCAGCCTTCTCTTCTTTGGTCAGTACTTTTTTTACTGGTTGCATCGGTATTTGAGAAACTGACGATTGCTTTTGCCGTCTCTCAGTGCGAAGCGTTTGACGAACCATCTGCAGCTGTTGCTTTAAGCTTTCTCTTGTTAAATGAAAATCGTTTGCTAACTGACCTAAATACATGTCTTGTTCAACGGGGGACTGGACCTTTGCCAAATCCTGCATCACAACATCTAAATAGTTCAACCGATCGGCTTCATTCTCTAAGTTCAATCCTTCTTTGCGATACTGCATCTTAAAAGCAAAAGGTGTTTGACGACCATGCTGCAATAAATTTTGTAGTTCAGCGACGCCATATTTCCGCAAATACTCATCCGGATCAAGCTTCTCTGGTACAGTAACAGTTACAAGATTTAAACGACTATGCGCATCTAAGATCGTTAATGCTCGATCTGTCGCAGCTTGTCCAGGGTCATCTCCATCGTATGCAATCACCACTTGACCAGTGACACGTTCAATCGCAGCAATCTGTTGTTCGGTCAAACTAGTTCCCATTGAAGCTAACCCAATCTTGATGTCCGCTTGCCAAGCAGCCAGTACATCCATAAACCCTTCAAATAGGATCGCTTCGCCTTGCTTACGGATTTCATTTCGCGCTTTGTCAAAATTGAATAGAACCTGCCGCTTGTTAAATAGCTCTGTTTCTGGAGAATTCAGATATTTTGGCTGGTCATCTCCAGGAAAATCTTTTGTTTTTAATAAACGGCCCGAAAAACCAATTGGCTTTCCCCGAAAATCATTTAAAGGAAACATGACTCGATGATAAAAGCGATCACTAAAACTGCCATCCTCACGGCGAATAAACAATCCGCTACGTTCCATCAAATCACTGCTCACCTTATCTTGCTGTGCAACTTGAACTAAAAAGTCTCTTTGACTTGGTGCAAAACCAATTTTGAACTCATTGATTAATTCATCGCTCAATCCACGTTCATGAAGATACTCCAACGCAGTTTCACCTACTTTGGTATTCATCAACAGATGATGGTACAAATCACGTGTACGTTCATGCAAAGCAATTAATTGCTGTTGTCCCGTAGTTGCCTGACTAGCAGGTTCACTAGAAAATTCGATACTTAAAGGAATTTGCTCTATATCAGCAACTTTTTTTACTGCTTCTGGAAAACTGATTCCTTCCAGCTCTTGTAAAAAGGTGTATACATTGCCTCCTTTGCCACAACCAAAACAATGGAATATCTGCTTATCTTCAGCGACCGAAAATGACGGAGTTTTCTCTTCGTGAAATGGACATAGTCCTAAATAATTTTTACCAGACTTTTTTAATTGAACGTATTGTCCGATAACTTCTACAATATTGGTTTTTTCACGAACCTCATCAATAACTTGTTGGGGAATTCTTTGCGCCAAAAACTTCACCCCAGTTCCTAAAAATATGATAACAGCCTTAAAAAATCGCCCTAATTCATCTTTCGATCAGCGCGATTTTTTTGACAAACTTATACAAGTATCATTTTAGCATATTTCTTTATTATTACAAGCTTTCTGCTCATTAAATTAACTATTTTGAAACCTTTGGAATAATGTAATATAGCGTTTATTCATTTGGACAATTTCAGCATAAAACATATTCCCCCCATTTTGATACAAATACCCGCCGTTATAAAATACTGATTGCATCTGCATGTAACGATACGTACGTTGTTGATCATTGCCGTATCCTGGCGACAATATATCTCGAGAATATTCCTCAGCTAGCTCTACATTGTTTTGACCACCGTGATCGTGGACATATTGAATATACTTCGTCCCAAAATTATACGCCTGAATGGCTGTATTAAGATCGCATCCGGCAGCTTTAGCCTGTCTGTAGCTTTCTGCAAAGTGTTTAACCCCGTTTTCAAGGCTTTCTTTTTGACTAATAATTTTTCCGCGGCTACCGTAAACACTCTCGGAACTTTGCATTAAGTCAGTCCCCTTGCCTTTTGATTCAGTATACATAATGGCTAAAATAACATCTGTATGATCCCCGACACCTGCTTGATCTGCTAAAGTCTGTACTTCGCCGCGGTAACTATTTACTGTTTTTGTATATTTATATGTTCGAACTGCAAAAATTCCTCCTGCTAAGAGAAATGCAAGAATTACAAATGTAATAATTATTTTAAAAAATTTCCCGATCATTTTCAACATAAAATCTGCCCATCTATCTTCTTTTTTCTTTATCCATACTACAAGAATCTACTAAACTTTTAAAAGCATAAATCGATAGCTTTATATTTAATTAATCATTCTAAAGTTTTCATTTCATCGTATAATTAAATTAATGTGCAAGACTTAAAAAAATCGTTATACTTATGTCTGGTAGGTGATGTTGTGAAAAATGAAAAGAAAATTGCTCAAATGAGTGATGGTTCAGAAATTTATTATGAGAAATACGGACAAGGTCCCGCACTTTTTTTACTTCACGGTAACGGCGGCAGCGGAAGATACTTTTCGAAACAGCTAAATAGTTTCAGTAAACATTTTAGTGTTTATGTCGTGGATAGTCGCGGACATGGACGTTCGACCAATACGCAAAAAGAAACAAGTTTTCAATTGATGGCTAACGACCTTGCTGCAATTATGGTGTTGGAAAACATCGACCATGCCGACCTTCTGGGCTTTAGCGACGGTGCCAACTTAGCAATGGTTTTTGCACGTCTTTACCCTGAGAAAGTTGTACATTTGATTTTAAATGCTGGAAATACGGTGCCTAGCGGAGTGCGAACCATTCCGCATCTTTTAAGCTATGTGCAATACGCCATCGTGTGGATAGGAGCGTTTGTCGATACAGGTATGCGCAATTTTCTGCCGATTCTACGTTTGCTGTTCCGAGATATTGGTCTTTCAACGGAAGATTTAAATCAAATTCAAGCACCCACTCTGGTTATTGTCGGAAAACACGATTCTATTAAAACGCAACATTCCATGTATCTTGCCCGCTCGATTCCAAATGCAAGTTTTGCAATTGTTTCAGGGCAAGGTCATATGTTTGCACGAAGAAATCCAAAACGCTTCAACCAAGAGGTGCTACAATTTCTAATCAACGAGGAGTGATTTGATGGTTAAGCTAGCAGCATGGTTTAAAGCACACATAAATAAGTTCAAAACAATTTTTTTAATTTCAGTTATTATTATCGTCATATTTGAACTATCAAGTATTGCAAAAACAATCTCTTTCGATCAGCTATCAACCATTTTTAGCAAGATCAATAGTTGGAATATCCTATTGATGGCATTGATTGGACTGATTTCGGTTACACCAATGATTGGCTATGATTTTACTTTAAATCGTATCTTGGAACAAAAACCCAAAAAAAGATATATTTTTGAGACTAGCTGGTTAGTTAACACATTGAATAATATTGCTGGTTTTGGTGGTTTTATTAGCGCAGGATTGCGTTCTGAATTCTATGGAAAACAGTCTTCTGGAAAAAAAGTCGTCCAAGCCTTGTCAAAAATTTTAGTGTTTACTATGTCCGGCTTATCTATTTATGCATTGATTTCTTTTCTCTTAGTAATGTTTGATGACCATAATCAGTATTTGCGTCAATATTGGATTTGGTTAATCGGAGGCGGCTTGTACTTTCCAATCGTTTTTTGCCTTAGCTTGTTTGGCAAAGGTGAATACCTTGGTGATTTAAAGGGATCACATCGCCTAGAATTGATTGGAACATCCTTGCTAGAATGGACAGGAGTACTGATAAGCTTCCTCTCTACTGGTCTTTTAATGGGAATCGATGTCAATATCCGCGAAGTTGTTCCGTTATTTATTGCAGCTACAGTTATTGGAATAGCCTCAATGATCCCAGGAGAACTTGGCAGTTTTGACCTAATGATGATCATTGGTTTGTCCGCATTAGGCACTCCAAGAGAAACGGTAGTCGCATGGTTGTTATTATTTAGGCTTTTTTATTATGTAATTCCCTTTGCTATTGGTTTGATTTTATTTTTCAAAAACCTTGGTACAACGATCAACACACGCTACAAAGGTATTCCAGTCAGCCTTTTGAAGGAGCTGGCTCATAAACTTGAAGGTCTTCTGCTCTATTTTACGGGCATCATGTTAGTATTGTCCGCGACTATTCCTGAAGCATTTATACGCCTGCCATTCCTGCAGCGTTTGAATCCGATTCATTCCCGTGTAATCGTTGTTTTTCCAGCAATCTTATTAGGTTTTTTATTGATTGTTTCTGGCAGAGGAATCTCAGCACGAGTTAAGCGAGCGTATATTCCTACGATCATTATCGTAACGTTTACCTTCCTCTATTCTTTACTAGCTGGCTTCCGTATTTCCACTGGGATTTTCCTTGCTCTATTATTGCTATTTGTTATTTTTTCAAAAAACGAACTATTTAGAGAGCAACTTGTTTATTCTGCAGAATGGTTGACAATTGATGGAATTATTATGGGCGGTTTAGCAGTTTTATACATTATTATTGGTGTATATAATAGTCCAAAAATCCATCATCGCCATCGTTTACCTGAGTTTTTCTTGTTTCCCAGTGAACAAATTTGGATTGTTGGTTTTGTGGCGATTTTGATTGTTTCTTTCATCATCCTCTTATTGATCCGTTTCTTGAAAAATAGACGGGTCCAAGTTGGCGATGACTTGGATGAGCAACGGATTCAACACATATTAGAGACTTATGGTGGTAATTCTGATAGTCAACTAGTTTTTCTCAAGGATAAGAAGGTCTTCTATTATAATAGCGGAGAGGAAGATACGGTCTTCTTCCAATTATCCACCTTCAACAATAAGATTTTGATAATGGGAGATCCTTCTGGGAAAAAGGATGATTTTGAAGCTGCTACAGAAGCATTGATTAATGAGGTTGATCGATACAATTATTTACCAGTCTTTTATGAAAACAGCGAAGAAATGGTCATGATTCTTCATGAGTTCGGTTATGACTTTATTAAATTCGGCGAACGAGCACACGTTCATTTACCGGATTTTACGTTAAGTGGAAAGAGGATGAAGGGGCAACGAGCAAGTTTCAATAAGGTGATTAAAGAAGGCTATCAATTCGATGTTATCAAGCCGCCATTTTCTTTCAATACCATGAAAGCGTTGAAGGCCGTATCTGATGAGTGGTTAAACGGACGTAAAGAAAAAGGCTTTTCTCTTGTTTTTTTCTCAGAAGAGTATCTGCAACGTGCACCAATCGCAATTATTAAAAATCAACAGCAAGAAATCGTAGCATTCGCCAATTTTATGCCAACTTATACTGATAATGTTGGAACGATCGATTTGATGCGTCATAGTCCTGAAAAAGCCCCCAGTGGAACGATGGATTTTCTTTTTATCAACCTTTTTCAATATATGCGTGATGAAATGGGAATTGAATACTTTGATCTAGGAATGGCTCCCTTAGCCAACGTTGGAACCTCTCGTAAAAGTTTTACCCAAGAACGAATCGCATACTTAGTTTATAATTTTGGTTCACGCTTTTATTCATTTGGGGGACTAAAAGAATATAAGGATAAATATGCGAATGAATGGGTTCCTGAATATGTTTTATACTCGCGTGACAGCTGGATCGGCTATGTTATGATTGCTTTACTAATTACTGATAATGCACCAATCCAAGGTGAAAAAAAATATCAAGGTTTTCGTCGTTTTATTTTCAGGGACTAGAAAATCTCCAATTATGAACCAATTTATTCTTGACAAGACCAAACAATCCCTCTAAAATAAACCACAATATAAAACTAATCAGTTTGGAGCGTTTTTATTATGAATCAATTAATCTCTGGACAACTGAATAATTTTTACTTTAGCTATTTTAGATAAGTTTGTATTCATATTTCGTGGATACAAACACTTGAGTTTGTATCTATGATGGCTAAAGCGATTAAAGCTGACTTTTTGCCACGTAGATGAGAATCTATTGTGGCTTTTTATTTTCGTATCACGGAGCCCATTGTAGATTTTCAAATCTATAATGGGCTTTTTCTATTATCTCGGTTAGCAAATACAAAAAAATTGGAGGAATTTTTATGAATACTGTACCAAAAATTATGATTCAATCAGATGGTCTTAAAGCAATCGGCAGTTACGCTGCGTCACTGTGGAAAAAGAAAAAAATTGTCTTGATCAGCGATAAAGAATCCTTCGATACTTACGGCACACAAATACTTCAATACCTAACAATCTTTGATTTCGAAGTACATTCATTGATTTTAAATGAGGTTCTCTATACAACAAATACCGCAAATCTAGTTTACAGTTTCTTAACCAATCAAAAGATGACCAAAGCAGATGGAATAATTGGTTTGGGTAATGAAGCAGTTTGCCAATTAAGCGGCTATGTTTCTGCGACCTACCACGGGGGGGTCTCGTTAATTCAGATACCAACTACTTTGTTCAGTCAGCTTACAATCGCTAAACAAAAACAAGCCTGCTTATTAAACGTAGCAGCAAGACACTTGCAACTGGTAACGACTCAACTTGATGGTGTTATAATCGACACGAATATAAGTGCTATAGTATCTCAAGAAGAACTAATTTCCATACAGACTTTTTTACTTAATTTAGGACTTTCACAAGATAGTAAATGTCGGTGCGAGTTAAGAAAAAAAGCTCGTATTTATGATCACCAATTGAATTACAAAGAAATACTTGATTCATTGCCCTCTAATCTTCCTATAGGAAAAAAGATGTGTTTACGATCCGAAAAACAAGTAATAAACAGTCGAGCACTCTCACTCTTCAAGTCCCATTCAATTTCCTAAAAAATAAAGAGTCTAGGATAAAAAATCCTAGACTCCCTTTCAAAGCGTGTATAACAAAACAAAAGGTATCACTCTTGTTGCAATAGTTCGTTCGTTTCAGATAAGATAAATTCTTTCCAGACTTCCTCTCCTCGGGAGTCTTCAAGCGGAGTATCCCCTTTTGCCTTGACACAGACAGCATATCCAAGTCGTACTAAATCATCCAAAACGACTTTTTCAACGACAATCCGATGGGTCCAATCACAACCGAAATCGTAAATGTATTCAATTTTTACACCTTTTTGGAAATCTTCATCAATCAATCGCTGCTCTTCTGAAAATTGCGGCATTTCTAAATCATCCGGACCAATCATTTTCGTACGATCTACAAAGAAACTATGAAGATGCCTGTCTTCCCACCCAAATGCAATTTGCAAAATCCTGTGTAAACGTTCATACGTTATACCTGAAGGAATCTGCAGTCTTCGCCAAATTGGGGGTTTGTATCCTTTTAAATCTACTCGAACAAAGTAGCTTGTTACTTCGTTTTTATTTTTTTGCCCAGGAAACTTTAAAATATTATTAGGGATATTCTTTTGTGGTGGCTCTTCAAGATTGTAGTGTTCAACATTATAAGGATCTTCTACTTCGAAATTCCCCTCACGCCACTCATCCATAATGGCCAACTTCGTCTTCGACCAATAATTGGGATTACTCATACGAGTAAGAAAAGCTGTCTTATTGAGGTAAATAAAATATTGCATGTCTTTGCATTGTTCTTCAGTTATTATTTTTTCGTGATATAGAGCACTATAAAGATCAAGTAAAATTTGATAAGCATAAAAACTCTCATCAATAAATAGCGGCATATGCTTTGGTATATGATGAATCAAAGCATCCTTAACAACTGCTTCATCCAATAATTTGTTGCTCAGCTTTCCCTTATCGATAAAGCTCAAGAAAAATTCTACTGTGCGAACAAGGCCATCTGGTTCAGCGAGTCCTCCAGCAATAAAGTAATGCATCATATCTCTGGTCATCCGATCAAACAATTTGTCCAACTTATCCATGCGAACCTCCTTCAACACAAATTCTCTTCTTAATAATAGTAAAAGAAAAAAGGGATTCAATCAATACTGAATTGACTGAACCCCTGAGTTTATTTTTTTCCACCGAAGGCATCTTTTACTTTACCAAAAAAACCTTCTTCCTTTTGTTCACTAACAACTTGTCCGCCAGCTTCCGCAAATGCGCGCAAAGCTTCACGTTGCTTATCATTTAAGTTTTTAGGTGTAATAATTTTCACTGTTACTTGTTGATCGCCATTCGTATTTCCACGAAGTCTCGGAGCACCTTTGCCGCGAAGTCTAAATTTAGCTCCCGTTTGTGTTCCAGCTGGGACTTTTAGTTTCACATCTCCATGAACGGTCGGTACATTGATCTCATCGCCTAAAGCCGCTTGCACAAAGCTCAACGGCAATGTGTAATAAATCTCCGCGCCATCACGATCAAAGATATCGCTCTGTTTCACCTTGAAGACCACATAAAGATCACCATAAGGTCCACCGTTAATTCCCGCTTCCCCTTGATCTGCTAGACGCATTTGTTGTCCGTCTTCAACGCCAGCAGGCACCTTTACTTTAACTGTGTGTGGTCGTTTTTCGTGTCCAGAACCATGACATGTTGGACAAGGGTCTTTGATTTCTTTCCCAGTACCATGACAAACATCACATGTTTGGCGGCTCATTACACGGCCAAGCGGTGTTTGATGCTCTACATTGATTGATCCAGAGCCATGACATTTATGACAAACTTCTGGTTGCGTGCCAGGTTTTGCTCCGTTTCCGTTACATGTATGACATGTTTCTTCACGATTATATTTGATGTCCTTCTCCACACCAAAAATAGCTTCTTCGAATTCCAGATTGATTGAATATTGTAGATCAGAACCTTGTCTAGGTGCCTTAGGGTCCGCTTGACGCGCACCTCCGCCTCCAAAAAACGATTCAAAGATATCTTCAAATCCAAAACCGCCTGCTCCGCCAAAGCCACCAGCGCCTCCGAAACCGCCTGCGCCACCAGCACCAAAATTCGGATCCGTGCCAGCATGTCCATACTGATCATAAGCTGCTCGTTTCTGTGGATCGCTTAAAATTTCATAAGCCTCCGAAATTTCTTTAAACTTCTCTTCAGCATCGGCTTCTTTATTAATATCCGGATGGTACTGTTTGGAAAGCTTGCGGTATGCTTTTTTAATTTCATCATCCGAAGCGCCTTTTTGTACCCCAAGGACTTCGTAATAATCCCGTTTTGTAGCCATTGGCTTCCCTCCATAATTTCATAGAATCGTTAGTATTGTATCACAATCGTATTAGATACGATACTTTTCTTAGATTTTTTCTGTGATGCCGGCCTCACAAACAAGTTTTTTAGTGATAATCAGAAGTTTCCCTTTTTCACTCAAAAGCTAAACAAGTTCGAAAAGCATTTATAAAGTTAGCAATCATTTTCGAAAGAAAAAAGGCCAAAGTGATGACTTTGGCCTTTATCAACGAATCAATTATTTGTCGTCATCGTTAACTTCTTCAAAATCAGCATCCACGACATCATCCGCGCCGCCTTGAGCTGCGTTTGGATCAGCCTCTGCTTGTTGTTGTGCTGCTTGTTCATAAAGTTTAACCGTTAAGTTTTGTACGATTTCATTCAAAGCATCACGTTTTTCTTTCATTTGTTCAATATCGTTTGCTTCAACCGCTGTTTTTAGTTCATCTCTAGCATCTTCAGCCTTCTTAACTTCATCAGCGTCAACTTTTCCTTCTAATTCTTTCAATGTTTTATCAACAGAGAACAATAGAGCGTCAACGTCATTACGTAGGTCTACTTCTTCTTTACGAGCTTTATCAGCATCCGCATTTGCTTCAGCATCTTTCACCATACGTTCGATTTCATCGTCTGATAAACCAGATGAAGACTTGATCGTGATTTTTTGCTCTTTCTGTGTTCCTAGGTCTTTCGCAGATACATTTACGATACCGTTTTTGTCGATATCAAATGTAACTTCGATTTGAGGGATTCCACGAGGTGCAGCTGGAATATCGGTTAATTGGAAACGACCTAATGTTTTATTGTCAGCAGCCATTGGACGTTCACCTTGTAACACGTGAATGTCTACAGCAGGTTGGTTATCAGCAGCTGTTGAGAATACTTGTGATTTGCTTGTAGGGATCGTTGTGTTGCGATCAATCAGTTTAGTGAACACGCCACCCATTGTTTCAATACCTAATGATAATGGAGTTACGTCTAGTAAGACAACATCTTTAACATCCCCAGTGATAACGCCACCCTGAATTGCAGCTCCCATAGCAACTACTTCATCTGGGTTAACCGATTTGTTAGGTTCTTTGCCAGTTTCTTTACGTACAGCTTCAACAACTGCCGGAATACGAGTAGAACCACCGACTAAAATAACTTCGTCGATATCAGATTGAGATAAGCCGGCATCTTTCAACGCTTGACGGACCGGAGCTTTAGTACGTTCAACTAAGTCAGCAGTGATCTCATCGAATTTCGCACGAGAAAGTGTTGTTTCTAAATGCAATGGACCAGCATCGCCTGCAGTGATAAATGGCAAGCTAATTTGAGTTGAGCTAACACCGGATAAGTCCTTTTTCGCTTTTTCAGCAGCGTCTTTCAAACGTTGCATAGCCATTTTATCTTTAGATAAATCAATGCCGTTTGCTTGTTTGAAATCAGCAACTAAGTAATCAATGATCTTATTATCAAAGTCATCTCCACCTAGGCTGTTATCTCCTGCAGTCGATAATACATCGAAGACCCCGTCTCCTAATTCAAGAATAGAAACGTCGAAAGTACCACCACCAAGGTCAAATACTAAGATTTTTTCATCTTTATCTGTTTTATCTAAGCCGTAAGCTAAAGCTGCAGCAGTTGGTTCATTGACGATCCGTTCAACTTCTAAACCAGCGATTTTACCAGCGTCTTTTGTTGCTTGACGTTGTGAGTCATTGAAGTAAGCAGGCACAGTGATAACTGCTTTTTCAACTTTTTCCCCTAAGTAATCTTCAGCGAAACCTTTGATGTATTGTAATACCATCGCAGAAATTTCTTGCGGTGTATAGTTTTTGCCGTCTGCTTCTACTTTATATCCAGCTTCACCCATGTGACGTTTGATTGATGAAATCGTATGTGGGTTTGTAACTGCTTGACGTTTTGCTACTTCACCGACTTGGATTTCGCCATTTTTAAATGAAACAACAGATGGTGTTGTACGATTTCCTTCTGGATTTGTAATAATTTTAGCTTCTCCGCCTTCTAAGACAGCGACTGCTGAGTTAGTTGTACCTAAGTCAATACCGATAATTTTACTCATAGTTGAAAATCTCCTTTTTCATATATGTTTAGTTTAATTAGATGTTTATTATTGAGCTACGATCACCATTGCTGGACGCAACACGCGATCGTGAAGTTGGTACCCTTTTTGTAATACATTGACGATTGTATCAGCTTTATGATCATTATCTGCTGGTACAGTTTGAACTGCTTGATGCAGATTAGGATCAAAGCTTTCGCCTTCAGCCTTGATTTCTGTAATTCCTTCTTCTTTCAAGGCAACCGTCAAACTCTCAAGAACCATTTCAACACCTTTTTTCAGGCTGGCACCTTGATCGTCTGTTACTTCGGTCGCCAAGGCTCTTTCTAAGTTGTCGATCGAGGTCAATAATTTCTTTCCAAGATCTTGTGAACGGTAACGAACTAATTGTTCTCGTTCATTTTTGTTGCGGTTAGACATATTCGCGATCTCAGCACGAGCTCGCAAGAACTTATCTTCCATTTCATTGAACTTTTTGGTCAATTCTTCTACCTCTGAAATTTCTGGGATGTCGATTTCTTCCGCTTCAATTTCTGCTGATTCGTTTTCTACAACTTTATCTGTTGTTTCATTGTCCTCAGCTTTAGTTTTTTCTACTTCTTCTTGCTTCTTCTCTTCTGCCACTACGCGTACTTCCTTTCTTTTTAGGAATCGTTTCTAGTGATACAAATCCAAAGAACGATAATAATCATCCAATGCATTTGTTAACTCATATCGAAAAACTTCCAATAGGCCAAAAATTTTTGAATACGGCATTGATGTTGGACCCAGTAATGCAATGGTGCCTCGTCCGTGTCCACGAATTTCATAATTCGCCTGAATCATACTTAATTGATCAAACAAATCATTCCCCATCTCCGTTCCAATTCTAACGTGAATGCTATTATCAGATGGCAACAGCAACTGCGTCAGTTCACCGGAATTTTGCATCAATGAGTACATAGATTTGACATGATTAACATCTTGATCCGGATTGAAATTCAATATATTCATTCGTCCGCTTACAAAAACCTTGTCCTCAAAGGCGTCATTCAAAATGACATCAAACAAATGACTAATTCCTTCGGTCGTTTGAAAATAGCGATGTAAGATCATTGGAATTTCCGTTCTCAATTTTTGGTAGACATTAATTAACGGCTGCCCTACCAAACGATCATTGATGATACGAACCATTTTTTCCAAATCCTGACTGTCAACATTTTCAGGTATACGAAAAACTTGGCTCTCAACGTTTCCCTTGTCTGTAACAATGATCGCCAAAATTTGACGATCGTTTAATGGAACAATCCGAAAACCAGTCAATGTCCGATCTTTCATTTCAGGACCTAGCGAAAACGCCGTATAGCTAGTAACTTGTGAAAGTATTTTTGCAGATTGCTGAATGATATCATCAATTTCATGGATATCTTTCTTTAACGATCTGCGTATCTGATCTACTTCTTGATTACTCACCTTTGCTGGCGTTAATAGGTGGTCCACAAAATAACGATAACCTAAAGCCGAAGGAATCCTTCCTGATGAAGAATGGGTCTTCTCTAGCAGACCTACCTCTTCTAAAGCTTTCATGTCATTACGAATAGTTGCGGAACTTGCTTTTACGCCTTCTTCCATTAAACTTTTTGATCCAACTGGCTGTCCTGTGTTGGTAAAGTCTTGGATGATTAAGCTGAGAATCAGTTTTTGTCTTTCCGTTAACATTCTTCTCATCCTTTAGTTAGCACTCTTTCTTTTTAAGTGCTAACTCGATTATTAATATACCACATCTGTCTTATAAGTCAAGGGAAAAATACAAAAAATTAGCACTCTCGTACCAAGAGTGCTAATCGTTCTTCTGCAATAAAAATTTTTCGAAAACATCATTTCCTCGAAATAATCCATCTTTTGTTAAAAAGACTCGCGAATCTGTCTCTGCTAAAAGGTTTTGCTCTTTCAAGTCAGTAATAACTTCTCCATAGACATCCGTTAAGCTTCGACCAAATCGTTTCATGAATTTCGCCTTTTCTACTCCTAAAATTTTTCTTAAGCCTAAAAACATCTCTTCCTCAATTTGTTCTTTTTGAGTTAATAATTCTTCTTCGAGCGTTGGTAAATTTCCTTCACTCAATGCTTTTAAATAATGCTGAATAGGACCACGATTTTTATACCGCCGATTTCCAATATAACCGCTCGCTCCCGCACCAAGTCCAAAATAATTCCGATTGTCCCAATAAACGAGGTTATGTTGACTTTCAAAACCAGGTTTGGCAAAATTACTAATTTCATATTGCATACGTCCATTTTTTTCCATCGTTTCAATCGTTTCTGCATACATCTGCGCTTCTAAGTCCTGCTCTGGCAACTGCATCTTACCTCGACGAACCCAATTCATGAACATCGTTTGATTTTCCAATATTAATGAATATAGCGCATAGTGGGGTAAATCTAATGTCAACGCTCGCGTCACGGTATCTCGGAAACTCTCCAAAGTCTGCCCTGGCAAAGCATAAATCAAGTCAATCGTTACATTCTGAAAATCTTTTTCCTCTAATAAACGAATCGTTTCGTAAACATCTTTTGCAGTATGTTTACGACCAATTTTTTTCAATAATCGATCATCAAACGTTTGAACACCCATCGATAGACGATTGACACCATAGTTTTTCATAACATTCAATTTATCTCCCGTGAGATCGCCTGGATTTGCCTCAACCGTGAACTCGCCCTCTTTATAAGGTAAAATTTCACGCAGGCCGCTTAGCAAGCTGTCAAGTTGTCTTGCATTCAACGATGTTGGTGTGCCTCCTCCAATATAGAGCGTCTCCATTTTATTAACTGGATTTTGAATTAAAGCCAATCGTGCTTCTTTAAGCACCGCTTCAATATATTCATCTACGGGTTGACCCTCAAGAAAAACTTTATTGAAGTCGCAGTAGTAACAGATGTGCTCACAAAACGGTATATGGATGTACGCTGAAGTTGATTCTGCCATGTTGTTCCTCTTTCTTCTATATAAATAGTAATAACAGGTATTCTACCACAATAATCATTATTTACGTAAGCGTCAGATAATAAGGCGTCTCGTTTTCTCCTTCGCCGACTGCTAAACTTACTATATCAACTACAGGAGGTGTTCCAAATGGAGAAAAAAGAGATTGTGCCCATTCAGATCGTGGATCGAAATCCACCAATGGCACCCACTGCTCCCGCAAAATCGAAACTCGCTGCTCGTGTAAAATTAGGCCAAGCCGAAGCCTATATTTACAATGGAACGGATAAATATATTTTAGCTACAATCATGAAGGAGCTGAGCATCCATGCTTCTCGACTTCACTCACGTACCTAATATCTTTATCGTTTGTGGGAAAACCGATCTTCGAAAAGGAATCGATGGACTTGCGGCCTTTGTCACAGAAACATATCAACTCGATGTTTTCGATCACTCGCTCTTTCTGTTTTGTGGCTCAAAACCAGACCGCTTCAAGGCACTTTACTGGGAAGGTGATGGCTTTTTATTATTGTACAAACGATTTGAAAATGGTCGGCTTCAATGGCCGAAAAACTCTTCAGAAATGAAGAAATTAGATGTTCGGCAATTGAAGCGACTGCTTATAGGCTTTTCGATCGAAGAGAAGAAAACCATTCATTCCAGCACCAAGGGTGCCTTCTATTGAAGTAGTAGAAACGTTGGTTTTATGCGATTTCTACTACTTTTTTGTCGTCAGAAATGGTATAATAATAACAGGTGATATCAAGCGTGGAGGTGTAAATGATTGACTAAAAAGGGAAATCAGCTTCTTTTGGATAACAAGAAACTGGAGAAGCGTCTCCAAGAAATGACTGAACAATTTGAACTCGTCCTTGAACAAAATCAGTACCTTCAAGAACAGCTATTCGCGATGCAGCGTCAGATGTATGGACGAAAAAAAGAAGATACGCCATCTGTCGATGGGCAAACAAATTTATTTGATACAGACCCTTTTAAGGAACCAGAGCAGACTGGTCAGGAAAGCCAGGAATTGATTGAGGTAAAGAGCTTTAGACGGAAAAAGACAAAAGGAAAAAAAGCCTTGTCGCTTGCCCACTTACCCGCAAACCATCTTCACTATTATTTGGAGGGTGAAGACTGTCTTTGTGATGCCTGTGGTACTCACATGACTGAAATTGGCTCCACCGTCGTCCGTGAAGAACCTCTATTTATTCCTGCTCATATTGAAAAAAATTTATTTCACCAGCATGCGTACAAGTGTTGCACATGTGAAAAAGACAATGGAACAACATCAATTAAGAAAGCTCGTGTACCAAAACCTCTGATCAATAATAGTTTTGGCAGTCCTACGATGGTAGCTCAGACAATCGTTGAAAAATATATCAAGAAAGTGCCTGCCTATCGGCAAGAGAACGAATGGAAAACCTTTGGCTTTCCATTGGATCGCCAGAAAATTACACATTGGCATCTTCTGGCGACAGACTACGTCTTGTCGCCGCTGTATCAACTATTAAAAGATACCTTACAGAACCAAGAAGTCATTCATGCGGATGAGACGCACTACAATGTCTTAGACGTTCCAAAAGCCACGACCTATTATTGGCTGTATACTTCTGGAAAAGCAGAAAGCTATCCCATTGTTCTTTACCAACATGAATTATCGCGCAAATATGAAATCCCTCAGAATTTTCTTACACACTTTACTGGCTATCTACATAGTGATGCTTACGCAGCTTATGGAAAAATGGCTGGCATCAAGAATGTTTACTGCTGGGCACATGTTCGTCGGAAATTTCATGAAGCGATCGGCTCACAGCCCAAAAAATATAGCACCGCCTTATTAGGCGAGCGCTATTGCGACCTTCTTTTCAAAGAAGAGAAGAAACTACGCCATCTAGATCCAACGGATCGTCAAAAACAGCGCAGTCAATGGATCAAACCCATCGTGGATGAATTCTTTTCTTGGGCATCTAATCTATGTGTTCTCCCAAGATCAAAACTGGGAGAAGCCGTTGCATATCTGCTAAAGTACAAGGAAGGATTGTGTACTTTCTTAGAGGATGGACGGTTAGAAACCACGAACAATCGCGCGGAACGAGCCATCAAAGAATTGGTGATCGGTCGAAAAAACTGGTTGTTCTCAAAAAGCGAAAAAGGGGCGCAAGCAACAGGAATCATTCTGAGCATTCTACGGACAGCTGTAGAAAATGGCTTAGATCCAAGAAAATATCTGATCTATTTATTTGAAAATATCCCCAACCTGCCAAGTTTAACAAAACCTGCGCTGGCAGCTTATTTGCCTTGGAATCAGGAAGTTCAAAGAAAGTGCCAAGCTAACTATTAATAAAAAAAGCACGCCCATCAATCATCCTTAAGTATACAGGAGGATTGATGGGCTTTTAATACACCTTACTATCTGACGCTTACTTATTTACGGCAATTAGTAGATTGATTAAAGATATATATAAGAAAAAAGCCGGCTGCTAAGAGACGGCTCGTAATCAATACAATAAATCATAATAGATTTTAACTATTCCACTTGATAATTTTAAATCTCGAATTCTCTGATTCCATCACTGTATAGTTTCCTTGTTCTAGATCAATCTCCCAAAAATTGAGCTCAGAAAAATAGGTCTTTAAGATAGTACGCAATACACCTAGATGACCTACAAGCACAAAATCTTCTTTCTTTTGGAGCAAATCGTTAAAACAGCTTAATACACGATTTTGAAAAACTGAAAACTTTTCTGCATTTTTGGGAGTATATTCAAAGGGAGATAGCAGCCATTTTTCCCATTCCACCGGATACTTTGTATTAATCTGATCTGCGCTCATTCCTTCCCACAAACCAAAATCTTTTTCATCTAAATCTTCCAGTGAAATTATTGGTTGGTTTGGAAAGATTAACTTCGCTGTTTCAATCGTACGCCTTAATGAACTGGTATAAATAACCGTATCAATCTTTCCTTCTTTAAACTTTTCTGCCAACCAATTCGCTTGCTCAATTCCTGTTTCATTTAACGAAATATCACTTTTTCCATAGAATAAGCGGCGGCGATTATATTCTGTTTCACCATGACGAATCAAATATATTTTCATAAGAATCCCCGCATAATAACTAGTGTCAGTAAAAAAACCGCCTGTGAAATTGGTGAACAGGCTCCCAATGTATCCCCATTAAAACCGCCTACTTTATTTATAACCATTTTACGATAAATCATTATGACAAGATCACTTATAATAAAGCACACAATCCCCGCCTTTCCTAAAAAAAGAAACATTGTTAAAAAGGACAGGAGCTGACAGAATCCTATATCATATTTTTTTACATCTAAAAAAGTTGTACCTAATCCTTCTGCATTATTTCCAGCATATTTCATTTGATAAAACAGTAGACTGATTCCATTTTTCCCAATAAGATTTAACAGCAAAACAATAATAACTTGTAATTTACTAGTTATTTGAGGCAGTAATGAAAAAAAGCTAAATGTTATGAGAAGATAATAAAAAACGATAGCTAACACCCCATTGCTACCTACTCTGCTATCTTTCATGATTTCAAGCATCCGTTCTCTTTTACGCGACGAAAAAAGCCCATCAGCCATATCGGATAAAGCATCTAAATGAAACCCGCCTGTCAATAGGACATCAAAAAATAATACAAGTATCCACGCAATACTCGGAGTAAATAAAACTTGTAGAAACCAATACACAATAGCTTCTATGAATCCTATCATCAGACCAAATAATGAAAAGAAACGAACGCCAGAACGCATTTTCTTTTCTGGTTCAGTGATTGCTACGGGAATCGGTATTCGAGTAAAAAATTGAAAATACAGAATTATACTATCAATCATTTTATTTTCATAGGAATACCGGCTATCACTAAAAATGCGGTATTCGCTTCCTTTCCTAGCGCTTGATTTACACGTCCCAAGACATCTCTAAACCAACGAGAAAAAGGATTTTCTGGGACAATCCCCAATCCAACTTCATTTGAGACAACAACTAATTTCACAGAACTCTTTTGAGTTACCATAAAAATTTTATGCCATTCCGCAAGAATTTTATCTTCAATCTCTGCTTTTTCTTCTTCAGACAGCTCCGCGATTTTTTTATCGATTAGTTGAAAATCGTCTCCGAATCGTTTTTTCATTAAATAAAAAAAATAATTTGTTGTTAACATGGTCGCACAATCCAATAAGTGTGCAGAAGCATGAGATTGGTCAATCAAATCTGCTACATTTAAAAAAGTTTCATTGGTTTGCCAATAGTTGGATCGTCTTTTTTGATGGAGAAATACACGATTTTTCATTTCCTCATCTTGAGCTGTACAATTCGTTGCAATATAACTAATTTTTGCTTTTCGATCAAGAAGTCCTTCTGCAAAAGCAGATTTTCCGCTGCGCGCACCACCAGTAACTAAGATGATTTCTCCCAAATTTAATCACTCCTTTTTAAACTCACCAATTTTTTTTATTTCAGCATAGCGAGCTAAAATATCCGCTTCTGCTTTCTTTTTTACTGCTAAAAGAATGACTGTGGCAGGTCCGGCAGAACAATCGATGCCATCCTCTTCACTAAAAATCACATGGTATTCAGAATTTTTTGCCATTAATTGTGCCTCATAACGAATTCCTTTCGAGCCAACAGGAAGCATATCTAAAACACCTGACTCTTTTTTTATATCCTTTACTAAAGAATAGGAAAAAATATTTTTTTGATTCTTAACAACCATTTCTCCAACATAAGGGTGCCCTAATTGTAAGAGACTACAGTCTTCTTGCATTTTAAAGCTTTCTTTTTTTGCTGAAGCCTGAGCAATCACTGTGATTCCTAAACTGGTTGTCTTTGTCAGCATGTTTTCTTCCGTACTGCCATTTAATGGTAGATGAGATAGTCCTGCTTTAGCCAACTCTGCTTTTATTCCATCTAACATTTGCTTTCCAGTCGGATTATATTCATTACCTATTAAATCAACAACCGCAATTGGAACTGCTCCATAACAAAATAATTCCATTAAAGGAACACGTAAGCAAAATGCAGCTGTTATTGCTGGATCAATAGTAACAACGTCTTGTTCCTTCTTACCAATTCCAGCACTTGAATCGCATGCAATCACTAAAGAACTTTCATTAGAAAAAGGTAAGATAGAAAGATCACGATATTCTTTTGTCATAGGCACGGCATACTCACTCCTCTTGTTCTATATCCTGTAACAAACATTCATATAAATGCGGCATATCATAAATTTTTGGCTGAATCACAACCGATTGTTTCTTTTTAATCGCTTTCGCCGTAACAGGTCCAATTGCGGCTATTTTCAGTCGAGACCAAAAATCAGCAGGCAGTTGTTGGAGAGGCTCCGTTACTTTGGAAAAGGACATCCAAGCAGAAGGGCTTGCAAAAAGCACATAATCCAGAACTTCATTAAGCAAAAAATGTCTCAATTTTTCTTGGTCCTCAAGATAAAACTCATTTCTGTATATCACCTGTTCCAACACATCATGCCCTTGATTTGTTAACGCATTATATATCACACGTCTAGCTTGAAATGAATGCGGCCAAAAAACCCGTTGCTTTCCATCTGCAAAAGTTAACCATTCTTTCACTAATCCTTCTGAAAAAGCTTCTTTTGGCTGGAAATCAACATCAAAACCTAGATTTTTCAATACTTTTACTGTTTGATTACCGATAGCAAGTATTTTGGCTTGCTTGTTTAAAAAGTTAAAATCAAAATACTTTACAGCATTTGCACTAGTAAAAAAAATCCAATCATAGTCCTGCTCCATTTTCTGATATGGTTGAATCACTGTTCGATTCAAAGGAATTGTAATTACTTCAATATTTTTTTCCGCAAAGGTATAATAAATATTCTCTGGCATGGCTATTTCTCTAGTGTATAAAAGTTTCTTTTTGATCGTTTCTGCACTCCTCAATCAACATAATTGCTCCTTGCTGGATCATTTTAGCAGCTACAGATTTTCCTAAAATCACTGGATCATTACCTTGCATTGTTTCCTTTAAAATAATTTGTCCGTTTTCACTACCAATCATTCCGGTCAGTTCATAAGTCCCATCCTTGGGGAAACAATACGCCCCTACAGGAAACGTACAACTACCATCCAAACTATTTAAAAAGGCACGCTCAGCATTTACAGCAATTGCTGTTGGCAGATGCTCCATTTTTTTTAACATGTGCAACACTTCTTTATTATCTTTTCGACACTCTAAAGCCAGTGCGCCTTGTCCTATGGCAGGCAACATGATTTCTGGTGAAAGCTCTTGATGATAAACCGTTTGATCAAGACTCAAGCGTTCCAGTCCTGCTAAAGCTAAAACAATTGCATCATACTGACCTTCATTCATTTTCCTGATTCTAGTATCAATGTTTCCTCTGATCGGCTGAATATCAAAATCAGGCCGAGCATTCAAAAGCTGTGCTTTTCTACGGAGACTGCTGGTTCCAACGACAGCATTTTTAGGTAAATTTGCCAAACTTCTATGTTCCCTAATGACCAGGGCATCCGTTGGTGAATGACGCTCCATAACACAAGCAAGCGTCAAGTCCTCATGGATATCAGTAGGGATATCTTTCAAACTGTGTATTGCGAAATCAATATTACCCGCGCGAAGTTGATACTCTAGTTCTCTAACAAAACAGCCTTGTCCACCAATCGACTGTAAGTTATGTGTAGCCAAGTGATCTCCTTTGGTCTTGATTTTTATAAGTTCAACTTCTACATCTGGAAAATAGCTTTGAAAAACTGCTAAAGCTTGCTTTGTTTGTGTAGTAGCGAGCTTGCTGCCTCGTGTACCAACTTTCAGTTTTTTCATTTTCTTCCTTCTTTCACTAGAAAAGCTCTTTTTTATTCTTTTTTCTATTAAAAACTGAAATACTGTTTTCATAAAAAATCTCTGGTTGTCCGGCCTGACTATTAACCCAACGTGCCAAAACAAAAAAATAGTCAGATAAACGATTTAAAAACCTCAATGCTTCTTCATTGACTGCTTCATCGTACTCCAGTAAGCTTACAGCGTTTCGCTCAGCTTCGCGTGTAAAACATCTACAAAGATGTAAATTTGCAGAGCTGACAGTTCCTGCTGGCAAAACAAAACGATCAATCGTTGGAGATTTAGACCAATAAAAATCAATTTTTTCTTCAAGCCACACAATCATTTGCGGCTCAACTTTATATGGACGCTTTTCATCAGGGGTTGCGAAATCGCTGCCGCAGTCAAATATCCATTGCTGTAATTGAACTAGTTCCGCATACAAATAATTCTCTTGTTCCTTTAATGAAGCCACAGTTAAACCCAACTGGGCATTTAATGTATCAATAGATCCATACGCCTGGACCCGGGGAGCGCTCTTTTTAGCCCTTCCGCCCCCAACTAATTTAGTGTATCCTTGATCACCATAGCGCGTATAGATACTCATACGTTTATCTCCTCCTGATTCATAATTTGATAAATTTTTTCTAAATCAACATTTTTGCGGATCAAATCTGCTAATTTGTCATATTGTTGATTTTTATATTCTGTATAAGGTATAGCTACCTCTTTAATTAAAGAGAGCCCTTTTGCTTCTCGAACCTGATTCAATAGTTTTCTTCGCCAATCACTATTATCAAAAACACCATGAAGGTAAGTCCCAATTACCAGTTTATCTGAACTTACAGCACCATCTTTTCTCGAAATTTTTTTACCGTTAGCAGTAACGAGCTCTGCAAAGTATTGCTTCTCATAGTTTTCTGATCTTCCCATATGGATTTCATAGCCGTGAATTGTTTCTTCACCAATTTTTGCTTCAACTCTAGTAGTTGTTTTTTCGGCTTCAAAATAAGTTTCTATGTTCAATAGAGCTAATCCTTTGAGACTACCATGGGTAGATTCGACTTGGTGAGGATCATGCAGCATTTTTCCAAGCAACTGAAATCCACCACAAATTCCAAAAATCATTTTTCCTTCATTCCGAACTCTTTGAATCTCTTTAGCCATCCCCGAATCTTTCAAGTACAGGCAATCCTCTAAAGTATTTTTACTGCCAGGTAAAATAAGAATGTCAGGACTTCCTAACTGATCATCAGGAAATACATATCGAATAGATACATCCGGTTCACTCTCCAAACTTTTAAAATCAGTAAAGTTGGATATTTTGGATAATCCAATCACTGCAATATCCAAATCTTTTTGCGGATTATACGATCGATTCACCTTTGTTAAAGCCACACTATCCTCATCTTCGATATTTAATTGAGCATATGGTATCACCCCAATTACGGGAACCTCCGTCAAATCCTCAATCATCTTCAATCCGGGATCTAACAAGGCAATATCACCACGAAATTTATTAATAATAATTCCCTTGATCCGTGCTCTTTCAGCCGGTTCAAGTAAATGAATTGTTCCATAAATTGAGGCAAAGACACCTCCCTTGTCAATGTCCGCTACTAAAATTACCGGAGCATCAGCAATTTTAGCCATCCCCATATTAGCGATATCTCGACTATTTAAGTTTATTTCCGCCGGGCTTCCCGCACCTTCAAGTACAATCACATCATTTTCCTGCACCAGTTCTTGATATAAGCCAGTTATTTTCTCAATCAATTGCGGCTTGAACTCATGATATTCTACCGCATCCATGTCACAGAGAACCTCACCGTTAAATATAACCTGTGATTTTCTGTCAGAAGTTGGTTTTAATAGAACAGGATTCATGCGTACATCTGGTTCGATCCCGGCAGCTTCTGCTTGGAAAACTTGGGCACGTCCCATCTCTTGACCTTTCATAGTAATGTAAGAATTAAGAGCCATATTTTGCGATTTGAAAGGTAACGCTTTCAAACCATCCTGATAAAAAATTCTACATAAACCAGCGACTAGGATACTCTTGCCTGAATCCGATGCAGTTCCTTGAATCATCAAACTTTTCCCCATTTGTTTCACCTCACGTTTAACTTTGTTCGCATAAATTCCTGTTGATTTTTGACAAGCGGGAATCCTAATTGCTGATGTATCTTAACTAACCAAGGTTGCTCTAAGCCCGCTGATTCTAATACTTTTTTGTCTAGAAACACCTCGTCAGAACTTCCCTCCTTAATGATTGTTCCTTTGTCTAGTACATATAAGTACTCACAGATTTCATACATTAGATCCATATCGTGACTTGATAATATAATTTTAGTCCCCTGTTGGATTAGTTGAGAAATAATCTCTATCATTTGTTGTTTTCCAGAAGGGTCCAATCCCGCAGTCGGTTCATCCAAAAGCAGCCATTTAGTCTTGAGCATTAGAACACTCGCGATCGCTACTTTCTTTTTTTGTCCGTAACTCAAATATTGTACTGGTTTTTTCTTCAAATCATCAATTTTAAGTAAAGAAAACACTTCATTCATTCGGAGTTTAATCTGAGAAGAGTCAATCCCAAGATTTTTTAGAGCAAACGCAACATCGTCTTCAACAATTGAATAGAATATTTGGTGTTCCGGCTCCTGAAAAACAATGCCCACTTCTTGTCTATATCTATAGAGTGCTGCCTTTTTATACTCTAGTGGTTGATTTTCATAGATAATCTTGCCCTGATTAGGGCGCAGTAACCCCACGATTGCCGCAAACAGAGTGGACTTTCCTGAACCATTTGCTCCTAAAATACCGACAGCCTTATGATCACTAAAATCCAAAGACAGATGATGCAGCACATCTGCTTGATTTTCGTAACTAATACATAAATCTGCTACTTTAAACATTTTGATTCCTTCCTTCATTTAATTGTTACAGTGGAAAATCACCATCAAAAAATTTTATTTCAAGAGAAAGAATCATCTTATTAAATCGATCAAATGATTGGAAAAACAGTATTTTGATCATTAAACCTAAAGAATGATAACTATTTTTCAATCCTCTGTATCCAAAACGCATTTCTTGTGCTCTTTTAATTATCAAAAATTCATCTGCAAAAATGAATATGAAACGATACATTAGCATTGTCAGTTCAATTAATAATATTGGGAAACGAGCTTGTTTCATCACTACTAATATTTGATGAAAAGGCACCGTTAAAATAAAGAAATACGTACAGATCAAACAACTAAAAGAGCGGAAAAATAACTTTGTACCTATTGTTAGCGAAGTACTTGTTATTCCTAAATAATTGTTAAATACGGGGATCTTAAAAATAAACGCACTTGATTGCGAACTTATTGAAAACAAAATAGTTAAAATACTTATTGCTAAAAAAGGGGCAGGGATCAAGAGCCATTTGAAGTATCTCGTAACTTTCACTTTAGTAACATAAATTGTTGCAAAACCTATGATTAAGCTTATTATCCCTTGAATCATTGGTGTAGTTAAAAAACATATTATTAATAGAAAAAGATAAAAAGCACTTTTTATTTTGGGAGAAAGTTCAATCAATCGATTCTCATAGGCAATCTTATCAATGAGCAGCATTTTTCTTCTTCCCTCTATAATATCCTAAAATATAGGTAATGATCCCAACCCCTAGACTTCCTTGAAGAGTGAATAATAAACTTTCAATTTCTCCACTTTTAGGTTCTAGCAATGAATCAAACCAAGGTTGATAGTTTGGTGCAATCTCAGTAATAACTTTCTCTGCTTCACCGTCCGAACCGCTGAATTCCCCATTTTGATTAACCAATAGGGCACCAGCTATCAATCCTATTACTGCTAATAAAAGAATAATGTTTAACGTCGTTTTTGATTTATTTCTTTCCATTATTCAAAATGCCTCCTTCCTTAAAAGGAAAATTCGCAGAAATTAAATTATAAGCAACAACCGTTAATAGTCCTTCTGCAATGGCAATTGGAATTTGAGTTAGCATAAAGACTCCAACAAATTTCGCAATTGCTCCCATGATCCCTGTTGAAGAGTCTGGAAAAACAAGACCTAATTGAAGTGCGGTTGTAAAATATGTTGCTAGATCTGCTATGAATGCGCATAGGAATAAACAAACGGAGGTTGGTGCATTTGTCTTTTTCAAAAGAAAATACACACCATATCCGATGAAAGGTCCAACTACAGCCATTGAAAAAGCATTAGCACCTAAGGTTGTAATCCCCCCATGAGCTAGCAGTAGAGCCTGGAAAAGCAAACAAATCGTTCCTAGCACACTGATGACTCCCGGTCCAAAGAGAACAGTACCAATCCCGACACCTGTTGGATGAGAAGTAGAACCAGTAACCGACGGGATTTTTAACGCCGACAAAATGAAGATAAAGGCTCCGCTGAATGCTAAAAGAATCTTATTGTGGGGATTGTCTGCAACAGCTCTTCTAATACTTATCAGACCATAAATAAAGAATGGAATAAATGCTGCATACCAAAACAAACACCAGCCTAATGGTAAAAAGCCTTCCATGATGTGCATAGCATGGGCTTTTTGTGGTACAACTAGAACCAAAAGAAGTAATACTAAAAAGATTTTTCGTATTGTTTTCACTTTAGGCTTCATCATTTTTAACTTCCTTTCAACTCTCTATTCTTGTAGACAATCATGGTACTGAAATACGATAGTTGATCCGCCTCATTTAACTCATTTAAACCAATCATTACTTTCTCAGAATCCATTGAAGAATCACTGACTAATATCGTATGGTCCAATAATTCTAACTCTGTTAAAATTTTTAGAATCTTAGGCAATGCGGTTGAAACCTTCATCAAAATTATCGTTGATATTTGTTCCAATGCAGTACGGATAGTTGATTCATCAGCTGTTGCTGGCAAAACAGCATAGCTCTCTTCATCGATGACCAAAGGAATCTGTAAATTATTAGAAATCTGGCAGAAAGAGGATATTCCGGACACTGTTTCAGTCTCAATCTTGTTTGATAATCGTTCTAATAAGTAACTGTAAGTGCTATAAACCATCGGGTCGCCTAATGTGATAAAGGCAACATTCAACCCATTTTTTACATCAGCAACAATTTCCTCTGCAATTTCGTTCCAAGCACTTCGCTTCTGTTCCCAATCATTTACCATCGGGAAATGCCGTTGTTTTATTGTTAAATCCGTACGTAAATAAGGATCAACAATCTGCAATGCAAGACTTTTTCCACCCTTTTTAGATTCAGGTGTATAGAGACAATCAACCATTTCTATGATTTCTTTCCCACGAATTGTTAGTAAATCTGATGCACCTGGTCCAGTACCTACTCCATAAAATTTAGCCATTCGTCATCCCTTCTATCATCGCTCCTACATGGTCAATAAATTGCTGTTGAATTTCCGGAGCCTCTCCCATTCCCTTAAGAATGGTTTCCACGTAAAACCCAGCTTTTTCTAATTGAGATTTCCAAGAATCTTCTTCATCTGATGCCATATCATTTACCGCATGATCTCCCGCCACTAGCATCAATGGATATAATTTTATTTTCTTGTAGTGGCTCTTTTGAAGTCGACTGATTAGTAAAGAAATTTCTGGATAACTTTCAACCGCACAAACAAAAATTGGTTTTTCCATTAACATGTGATCTAAACACGCATAAACTGTAAATGCTGAATGTTGACTGCCGTGCCCCATTAACACTAGAGCTTCATCTTCGGCAAATCCTTCTGACAGCAATTCTAACCATCCAACGATCTTCTGATAATCTCCCACATCACTTAACAAAGGTTTTCCGATTTTTACCAGTTTTAATTGATCCTTGTATCTCATCGCCTGATGTAATGCTTTTGAGTACTCACTTCCAGGAATAATATGCAGCGGTTGAACATAGATTTCTTCATAACCATCAGCAACTAGTTTTTTCATTTGCTGATCTACTGTCAAAACTGTCATTTTTTCCTGTTCTTTGATTTTCTTTATGACTTTATTGGAAGTAAAAGCACGAAAAGTATCAAATTCGGGATACGCTTGAGCTATTTTTTTCTCTACGACGTCAATCGTTTTTTTTCTCGTTTCAACATAACTTGTACCGAAGCTGACTACTATTAATGCAGGCTTCATCACTCCATCTCCTCTTTGATTTTTTCTACAACACTTTCATAGCTAGGTTCATCTGTCAGAATCACAGGAATTTTATAGTAATTAAAAACATCCTTTGTTTTTTGTCCCATAACTATAATTTTTTTCTGCTTAACAATCTCTAACTCTTTATTATTTAGAGCCGTCAAGAATAACCGGGCTGATTTTGAATTGGGGAAGTACATGAGATCCGTTTTTTGCCATAATCTAGGAATCTCAACAACAATTTTTTCTTCATGACTAATTAACTTGGTACCTGCAATTTTTTCTTCTTTTAAAATATCAATTGTTGAAGAATCACCTAAAAATAGGGTAGTTGAAGTAATCTCCAACTCCTGTAAGCAAACAGTTAAATCTAAATAGTTATGATCTGCTAGAATACCTTTCTTTTCCAAAGTAGAACCTGTATGATGTCCCACTGTAATAAATCGCCAATCACTTAAGTTTCGCCAATCGATTTTATTTTGTTTCATCAAGCGTACAAACATTTCAATGCTTAGTTGATCAGTGAAAACTACCTGTTGAGCCTTACTAAAATCAATTATTCCCTCAGAAATTTGTTTACAGCTAGGTGGTAGTTCAATAATTTCTGCTCCTAAATCTGTTAAGCGACTAGCTATACCTTTCTTTTTCGTAAATGGAATTGTAATACTCGTTGAAAAAAAAGGTCGTTCTTCAAAAAAATTTAACTCTTCTCTGCACTTTACAACCTGCCCAATCACAATCAGACTGGGTGGTTCTAGTTCAGCAGCCTGTGCCTGTTTGAAAATTGTTTCCAACGTTCCTACGACTGTTTTTTGCTGTTTACGACTGGCCCATTGAATTATTGCCACTGGAGTATTCTTGTCTTTCCCATTACTCATTAGTTTTTTTGTAATTTCCTGTAAGCCGGACATTCCCATCAAAAATACTAAAGTTCCCTCTGTTCTAGCAGCAATTGACCAATCTATAGCTTGACTAGAATCATTTAAATGTCCTGTGTAGACATGAAAACTGGCAGACAAGTTCCTATGTGTAATAGGTATTCCAGCATAGGTCAATCCCCCGATGGACGAAGTGATTCCAGGAATGACTTCAAAAGCTATCCCTGCTTCTTTTAAAGCCGATCCTTCCTCTCCACCTCGGCCAAAAACATAAGGATCTCCACTTTTAAGACGGACTATATTAAGTCCTTGGCGCGCTTTTTCAATCATAATTTCTTCGATTTTATCTTGCGGAACTGGATGGTAATTAGGTTTTTTACCCACATAAATTTTTTCACAGTCTGCTTTACAGGCATTTAAAATAGCCGGATTAATCAAGCGATCGTAAACAACCACGTCTGCTTGTTCAATTTTTCTTAGTCCTTTAATTGTCAATAATTCTGGATCACCCAGTCCTGCACCAACTAATGCAATTTTTCCAATCATTCCATCACCCCTTTATTCGATCAATCAGCTCTTCAATAGATGAGAACTTATTCGGATATTCGATCTGCTCACGTTCTAATACAATACAGGGAATGTTTAATTCATTACAGGCCTGAACTTTTTCTAAAAATCCGCCTTCTTGACCACTTTCTTTTGTAATCATTACGCCTGCCCGGTTATGGATCAGTAGTTCTCGATTTAATGATTTAGAAAACGGTCCTTTTATTGCCTCAATTTGCGCAGTTGATAATCCAAATTTTTCTATTGTCATTAACACCTCAGCCGTTGGCAATACCCGAGCAATAATACGTTCTTTAGGTAAGTATTTTAGAAACTCCCCTAAAGTTTTGCTACCGGTGGTTAAATAGATATTCCCAGAGTTTTCAAGTGCCTTTTGACAAGCTGCCTTTATTGAGTCAACTGAAACCATCTCCTCAGCATGATATGATGGTCTTTCAAAACGATAATAGTTAATTTCTGTATCAAAACAAGCGGCTATTGCATTTTTTGATACCTCAACTGCATACGGATGTGTTGCATCAATTACTAAATCAATTTTATGATTCAAAATGAATGAAATCATTTCCGTTCTAGTCAGCCGCCCCTTTATAATATGCTCAGCTACAGATCTTGCTAAATTCTCTCCATAGTCTGTAACCACTGATAAATAGAATCTGATGTCACACTCATTGAGTGCTTCAGCGATTTTCAAACTTTCAGAGGTGCCTCCAAGTAGTAAAATCATAGCTTGTAGCCTCTTGGAGTAATCATCCAATTATCAGAAATATAGGTTTCTTTATTACCGACTAATACAATCGTGGTCATATCTACCACCGTCTCATCTAAATCAGCGATCGAAGTAAGAATTACTTTTTCCTCTTTTCTTCCAACATCCTTAGCTATTCCAACGATAGTGTCTTCTGATTTATACTGTTGAATAATCTCTAGCGCTCTAGCTAAGTGATTAGGTCTGCCTTTACTTCTGGGATTATATAGACAAATCACAAAATCAGCACTGGCAGCTGCAGTGAGTCGCTTTTCAATCATTTCCCAAGGTGTCATCAGATCACTCAAACTGATGTGACAAAAATCATTCATTAATGGAGCTCCTAGTAATGCGGCCCCAGCAATACTGGCTGTAATGCCAGGAATAACTTGAACAGCAATTTCCTCAGCCATTTGACTTGTAAGCTCTAGAATCAATCCTGCCATCCCATAGACCCCAGCATCTCCACTCGAAATAACAGCGACATCTTTCCCATCCTTTGCTATATCGATGGCCTTTTTACACCTATCAATTTCTTTTTTCATTCCTGTACTTATCAGTTCTTTCCCATCAACTAATTCTTTAATCAAACGGATATAAGTCGTATATCCAACGATCACATCGACCTTTTTTATAACCTCAATAGCTTCAAGCGACATCTTTTTCTTTTCGCCCGGTCCTAATCCCACAACATACAACATGCGTCGTCTTCATCCTTTCCCAATGCAAAGGTGACTCCATGACTTGCATAACGACCTGTCACCACTTGCCCATTACTTGCTAAATCTGCGGCTGATAAACTTACATTCCCAACGCCGGTTACTTGCTTTACAAAAGAGGACTCTGGATATTTACCCGATACAGTTGATAATTCCTCAGCTGAATATGTCTCGAACGAAACATCGAGCCATTCAGAAAATCGGACAATCCCAGGCTCTTCTTTTTTTAAATCTATACTGACCATTTTTTTAATACTTCGATAATGAACATTTACTGATTTACAAAAACTCAAGTATTCCTTTTGGATAATCGAAAAATCACAATCTTTTTTTGCTCCAATTCCCAACACATATCTCCTAGGAACAACCTGAATAATTTTTTTAGATAGCTTTTCTTCATATTTATCAGAAATAAGTAAGACAGCATCAAATAAATCGATAGCATCATTTTCTTTGATGACGGTTAATCCTCTAGTATCCTTTACCCACTGTTCATGTTGAATCAGCCCAACTTTTTTATGGTTAGCTAAAAGACTATTTACTTTTTTTGTTGTTTCTTTAAAATCGGAATACCATCCATCTATTGTTTTACTCAATATATCTAGTGCTGTAACTTCCTGAATATCTGTTGCAGTAGTTATTACGGGACAACTATTCAATTTTGCTGCAATTTCCAGCGTTAACTGATTTCCTCCGCCAATATGCCCTGATAACAGACTGATCGTATGCCGTCCCTTTTCATCTAGTACAATTACTGCCGGATCCTTTTGTTTATCTTCCAACACATCTGCAATACTACGGACTACAATTCCAGTTGCCATAATGCAAACCAGTGTATCATATTGTTTGAACAACAACTGAATGCTCGTTGTAAATTTTCCAGTCGGAAAAATGCTTAATCCCTCTTCTACTTTGTCTTTAGAAACAAAAATTTGAGCATCCTTATTCCAAATTTGCCGAATTTCCTTAGCAAGTTTTATTCCTGTAGAAGTTAAAGCTAAAATCGCGACCTTACTCATTACTTATCACATCTCGATATTCGTGTTTAAAGTTGGCATCATAAAGCTTAGAGTAATTAAATTCATCCCCTAGAAACTCCCCAACCATAATCAAAGCTGTTTTAGTAATGTCTGCTTCTGCAATTTTTTCAGTAATATTTTCTAATGTACTAATAATTTTCTTTTCCTCTGGCCAAGTAGCCTTATAGATGACTGCTACCGGTGTTGTTAATTGGTACCCTCCAGCAACCAACTCTTCCACAACTTGTCCTATTCCTTGAATTGATAGAAAAATCACCATTGACGTTTGATGCTGAGCAAAAGAGCGTAAACTTTCTTTTTCTGGAACTGGGGTTCGCCCAGCCATCCGTGTAATGATCACGCTTTGTGATATCTCTGGAACGGTGTACTCTACCCCTAAACTAGAAGCAGCACCTAAAAAGGAGCTGACACCAGGTGTGCAAGTAAAATCAATTGAACGCTTTTTTAATTCTTCAATTTGCTCCCGAATCGAACCATAGATAGAAAAATCACCTGTTTGCAATCGAACCACTTCTTTATTAGCTCGAACCCCCTGTTCCATTTCATCAATAATCTCTGTTAGATTCATTGATGCACTGTTAAGTATCTTACAGTCCTTTGAACAATAGCTTAGAAGCTCTGGATTGACGAGCGAGCCTGCATAAATGACAATATCAGCAGCTTGCAACAGTTGATAACCCTTAAACGTAATAAGCTCCGGATCTCCCGGACCTGCACCAACAAAATGTACCTTTGTCATAGAATTACTCCTCTTTTCTCATTTCAATAATCATTACTGGATTTTGCGGTTTAAAATAATGCCCTTGCCCTAATTTTGTATAGTGCCCTACTTGTAACTGAATTGCCTGAAAAGAATAACATTCAGTTTTTAACCATTCGATGGCCTCAATGGCATTTTCTAGGAGAATGAAATTTAGAACTAAGCAGCCCCCGGGTTTTAACAATTGAAAGCTCCACTCTAATATTTCTGACAAATTCCCACCTGATCCACCTACAAAAATGGCATCAAAATTATCACTCAATATGATAGGCGCTTTCCCTAAGATACTTTTTATATTGGTCAATTGGAATTTAGTTTGATTTTTCTCTAAAACATTAAGTGCTTCTTGATTCGAATCAATCGTTGTCACCATTAAATTAGGGTACATATATGCCGCTTCAATCGCCATACTTCCCGTTCCTGTTCCTATATCTAAAAAGTTCTCAGCTTCACGCAGCTGCAGCTTAGCCAAACTGAGTGTTCGGATTTCTTCCTTTGTCATTGGAACATTACCGCGAATAAAACAATTATCCTTCATTAATTATCACCACTGCATTCATTTGATAGTTTTCATCGGGAACTTCCGATGCTCTATAACATCTGATCCTTTCATCAGAATAACTAAGATTCTCCCCAATATAGAAAGTTGCAACACTACCTTGACGTAATGCTTCCTGAGCTAATTGATAAGGTCCATTCGCTTTATCTGTAACAATTCCTACTTTCGGCAATTTAAATAATAAAGAAAAATCAGGTTTTCTGCCGTGGCTGCTTGTAATAAAACAGTCTTCTATAGGAATATTTAAACGATTGAACAGATAATGCAGCGAACTAATTCCAGGCAAGATGGTCAATTTTTCTGGTGGAAACTGTCTAATTAGCCATTTCCCAATGCCATAAGTTAATGGATCACCAGAAGCTAAAAGAACGATGTCAGCTTCTTGATGTTCTGTTAAAAACATAGTCAGATCATCTAATTTATGCGGCAAACGATGACAACTTCCTTTCTTGCTCAAAGGAACTATCTTTAATTGACGCTCACTTCCAATAATTAAGTCAGCACTATCAATTACCTCTTTAGCTTTATCAAACAAATAATCCTGTGTTCCTCCAGGTCCAATTCCAACAATGGTGATCATTTCCATTCCTCCTTCAGTACTTCAATCGGTTTAGTTGAAGCCAAGTAACCTCTTTGAGAGGAGAATAAAACTACCTCAATAATTGGTTGATGCTTACGATATTTTAGAAGACTTTCAGAGCGATACTTTATTTTTTTAGCTATAATTGGATAGACTTTCTCATATCCTGCATCCGCAATAATATCCCCTGCTGCTTCAGTTGTCAGGCATCCTTGAATTTTCTTTAATTGCTCCACAGACATACCAAGTAAAGCTAAATTGGCAATTAAAATTTCTGCTCGCGCATCAGCATCTTTACTATGTGTAGAAAAAATACCAGCAGATACTTTGATTAGCTTACCTAAATGGCCGACCATCAGAACTTTTTCAAATTCCAAGCGCTGAACCTCTTTTAAAACATACCCGACAAAATTACTCATAGAAACAATCTTATCCTCACCGAATTTCAATGTTTTTAGAACAAAATCTTCTCCATAATTTCCTGGACATAGAATCACTGATCGATATCCTTGACTCTTTTTCATTTCCAATTCTAAGGAGATAGACTTTTTCCACCCTTCTTCAGACATTGGAGTAACAATACCCGTTGTTCCTAAAATTGATATTCCGCCAATAATTCCTAAGCGGCGATTCATCGTTTGGTTTGCAATACTTGCTCCTTCTGGCGCGAATATCACGACTTTTGCTCCTTGTTCAGGACCAATAATTTTCCGAACAGCCTCTTCAATCATACCTCTTGGAACTGGGTTGATTGCCGCCTCTCCTACAGGAATCTGTAAGCCGACCTCTGTCACCCGCCCAATTCCAGTACCACCATCAATAATAATTTGTTTTGTTGCGTTTTTACTAAGCTTTGCTCCAATCAGCATACCATCTGTTGCATCAACGTCATCACCACCGTCTTTCACAACAAAGGCTTCGCATGTATCTTCCTTCATTTCCAACGAAGCAATAGGAATGGTTAGCTTTTCAGTATTTGGTAACTCAATTTGAATATTTTCATGCGCTTCATTGTTGAAAAGCAGACCTGCTGCTGCAGTTGCTGCTGCGGTTGCACAAGAACCGGTTGTATATCCCTTACGCAACTTTTTACCATTGAAAAAAATGAATTCTTCCATCAGTTTTCCCTTTCTACTAACTGATATAGCAATGCATTGATTATTGCAGCCGCAACATTACTTCCCCCTTTACGTCCCCTAGCAACAATAGCTGGAACATCACTCTCAAATAAGGCTTCTTTTGATTCTTCTGCACCTACAAAGCCAACAGGTGCGCCAATTACGGCTATTGTCTCCAAGTCCTTTCTTTCAACAAGCTCTAACAGTTTGAAAATCGCAGTTGGTGCATTTCCAATAACAAAAAGCTTTGGCCCATCAATTGTTGCTGCTCGCTCTATCCCCGCCATCGAGCGCGTCATTCCTTTAGCTTTTGCTTGTTCCGCAACTTCTGGAACAGCAATATAGCATTCATAGCGAATAGTCAATTTATCTAAAATTCTTTTATTAATCCCACTAAGGGCCATAGTAGTGTCCGTAAAAATAGTGCCGTTGCCGGCTAAGAAAAAATCCTCCAACGTCGCAATTACATCGTTGGTGAATACGAGATTTTTAAGATAATCAAAATCAGCACTTGTATGAATTACTCTTTTGATAATTTTTTCTTCTTTCGGACATGAAAAAAAATAATTAGGAAATTCTTGTTCAATAATTCCTTGAATAATATTAAAGCTTTCTGTTTCAATCATTTGAGGATTTTTTATATAGTCCACGTTATTCCCTCTTTTCACAAAAGATAATTATTAATTACAATTGATAGAACACTGAATACAATCAGACTTAAAACGGCCGTTGTATACAACAACGCATTCGTAGTTAGAATGTCTTTGGGCTGGGGTGAGCGAAGTGGTACGCCGATAGTCGGCTTATAGATTTCAACACCATGATAGAGATGGGTCCCACCTAGTTGAATTCCTAATGCTCCTGCAACTACCGCTTCAGGATAGCCGCTATTAGGACTTTTATGATTACGACAATCTCTTTTTCCAACACGCAAAGCATTAGATGTATTAAGTTGCAAGAATTTAGTAGCAACTAATAAGTATAGCCAAGTCATACGAGCAGGCAGGAAATTCCAAAGATCATCCATTTTTGCCGAGAACCAGCCAATTGCTCGGTATTTTGGCGTCACATAACCTACCATTGAGTCAAGCGTGTTAACAGCTTTGTACATCATTGCCAAAGTGGGTCCGCCAATGAATAAGCATAATAGTGGTGCAATCACTCCATCACTGGTGTTTTCGGCAATAGTTTCGATCGTTGCTTTGGTGATCTCTTCCTTTGTTAACTCATTCGTATCTCTGCCTACAATCATTGCGACTTGCTGACGAGCACTCTTCAAACTTTCATTTACTAATTTCTGATAAACTTTTTGCCCTTCTGACGACAAACTTTTAATAGCCAGAGTAGTATAAGCCAAATAGATATAACACAAGTTTCCTAAAAACGGATGTACTAAAAATCCCAATCTTAGAATAAGGTAAGTAACTGCACCCGATCCTAAAACTGTTACAAACCATAAAACAATGCCCCAACGATATCTTTCTTTCTCATTTTTTGTTTGAGTAAAACTCTTTCGAAACCAGTCGATAAAATTTCCAATTATTTTAATGGGATGCGGCCAGCTGTATGGATCACCGACAAGCAAATCCAGCAAAAATGCTATAATAACCAACCCTGTCATAGTCCAGACCTCACTTGCTCCAATAATGTCTGTAAGAAGTTCTCACTTTGATAGAAATGAAGATGAAGATAACTTCCAAATGTATTCTTCTTTTGATAACCGCCAGTCCAACGCTTTACCACCTCTTCATCTCTTTTCTTGGTCATTTTCAACACTGTCTTTTCTTGAGTATTGAAAATTGAATGATGAAATTCATGTCCAACGAGAGTTGAGCCTTTTTTTCCAATTAATGTATCTCGTTCAATTTCTCCATAACAGTAGCCAAACTTTCTCAAACCAGAGGTCATTTCACTGATTCCATCAAAAATCCCTACCATTGGATAACGTTGATCGTCTTCTTTGAAAAATGATCCTAAATACATCAGGCCCCCACATTCTGCCAATATAAAAGCTCCTTGCTCATGCTTGTCTTTGATACTTTTACGCATCGAGTGATTTTCAGCGAGTTGTTGGGCAAATTCTTCAGGATACCCTCCCCCGAAGTAATACAAATCAGCTTCAGGAAGTTGTTGATCCTTCATTGGACTAAAAGTACTAAGTTCCACCCCATATGAGGTTAATAACTCGAGATTATCTTGATAATAAAAGTGGAATGCCTCATCGAGTGCATAAGCCACTTTAAGCTCTGAGTATTGAGGATAATTTGGTGCCCTATACGATATTTTCTCTTCTGGCAGCTTTTCTAATAAACCATTGAAATCAAAGGTCTTTTCTAACGAAGCTGCTACTTGTTCTATTTTTTCATCTACATCATTAATTTCTCTATCTGGTACTAAACCGAGTTGTCTAGAAGGGAGTGCCACTCCCTCTTCACGCTTCAGATAGCCAAAAACAGGAACTTTTGTATAGGTTTCTACTGCTTTTTTTATTAATTGGTAATGCGTATCAGACGCAACCTTATTAATAATTACGCCACAAATCATGACCGCAGGATCAAAATCAGAAAAGCCCTTTACAACAGCTGCAACAGATGTTGAAGCTGATTGTCCATTGACTACTAACAGCACTGGACAATTCAATTGTTTGGCCACACCCGCACTAGAACAAAAATCCTTGTTCACTCCCAATCCATCAAAAAGCCCCATTACTCCTTCAATCACACAAATATCTACTTGCTGGGCCTCTTTCTCAAATAGAGTTTGCAATCTCTCGTCATCTTGTACTAAAAACATATCTAAGTTTCGTGAAGGTTTTCCAGTAATTCGTGTATGGTATTGCGTATCAACATAATCTGGTCCAACCTTATAAGGCTGAATTCGATATCCGTGATTTTGTAAAAGCTTCATTAAACCAAGCGTAATTGTCGTTTTGCCTGAACCGCTGGATACTGCTGCGATCATCAACTTTTTCATCATTTCTCCTCACTTCTATCAGTTGTACGCCACGATAGCAGCTTTGATGTACACTTACTTTTGAATAATAGCTGCTAAGTTTCGATCGTTGAATGACGTTCAAAACTTGATCGATTTCTTTTACTGATTCGATCATTATTCCTACTACTGATCCACTATGTGCAACGTTAACACCAAGCCAGTCATACTGCTTTTGAAGTTTTAATAGCTCAGAAAAATATGGTTTGGGTAAAATCTTTTGATTTAATAAAGCACTTTGAATGGCTACTTCTCCAAGCCGCTTTATTGAACGCTCCGATACGGCAGTTTGATAACGATGGTAGATCTTAGAAAATTGCTCACGTTGCTGATAAAAAAGCCGATCTGTTTCAATTGTATGAAATCCTTCAGTTGTGAGTGTCTCCTCTGGTTCTAGAACAATTACATAAAAATGAGGAGCCCACCCACTTTCTTTTCTAACCGTGCCATTCTTTTGTTCAAAGAAGGTGAGTGTTGGGAAAAGTATGCTGTCAGTTCGTTCGATCGTTAAGCAGATGTCTATAATCTCATTTGTCGATATTGTTTTCCCAAGATAAGCCGCGGCAGCCCGACAGGTGGCGGCTATATCTGCAGTGCTGCTGGCCATTCCTTTGGCTAAAGGTAAATCTGAAACAATCGATAGCTCAAAATTTTTACTATCCTCGTTTCGAAGATTGAAGTGATCAAAAGTCCTTTTTAAGGCCTCTTTAGATTTAGAGTGTGTAGATTCAAAGGAATGCCCAGCTTGAATGGTGACTCTAGAAAAGCGATCAATACCATAACTGACTAGTTTTTGTGAATCTCCATACCACCCCTGAATCAGCTCTCCACAGGAACCTGGGCAGGATGCTGTCACCCTCATAGTATTGCCTCCAATGCCTCAAGTAATTTTTGATTTTCGACTCTTGATTTAACAGCTATTCGATAATACCTTTTAGTCAATCCATTAAAGCTATTACAATTTCGAATCAAAATATTTTTATGGATCATTTTTTCTTGTAAGCAACCGCTCCCTGAATAGCGAAAAAAAAGAAAATTGGTTTGGCTGGGGAATAACTCCAGCTCCTTGTATTTTGATAATTCTGCTTCTAAAAAAAGTCGTTCGCTTATAATGTACTGCTTACTTTCCTCAATAAACTGAGTTTCTTTCAATGCTTGTTGCCCCGCTAATTCAGCAAATGTATTGATATGCCAAGGAATAGTTTTCTCATTAATTTCTGCTAAGATTGATAAATTACTTGTTAGTAAATAGCCTAATCGTAATCCTGGAATCGCAAACATTTTCGTTAATGAACGGAAAATGAATAAATTTGAATAATCCTTAATCGACGGGATAAGCGAATGCTCTTCTTCTGTGAAATCGACAAATGCTTCATCTACGATTAGCACCATTTTATTTTCGCGACAAAAAGCTAACAGATCGTCGAGTTCTGACTGATTTAATAACTGTCCTGTTGGGTTATTTGGATTACAAAGACAAATTCCTGTAACCTTTTGCTTTTTCGCAGCCTGTTTTAACTGTGAAATCGACCATTGAAAATTCGACTGCTCTAAGTAGAAATAACAAAATTCTGTATCTTGCTGACCAAAGGCCTCCTCATATTCCATAAAAGTTGGTGCAAGCAACATCAATTTCTTTACACTTAGTGTACGTCCCAACATGAAGATTGCCTCGGCTGCACCGTTTGAAGGGTATACATATCTCTGTGGAATTTTATGGAAATTTGCGATAGCTTGAATCAGTGAATGGTAACGAATATCCGGATAATGAATCAACATCTCGATATTGTCTGTTAGAATTTTCTTGATTTCCTCTGGAATACCTAGAGGATTGATATTTGCGCTAAAATCAATTAACTGACGCTTATTCTTTTGATATATTTCACTAATTTCTTGAATGTTTCCTCCATGCTTAGCTGTCATAGCAACGACTCCGATTTTTGATTATTTTAAAAAGACTGCTTCTTTATATTTTTGAGGAATACCTAAAATTACAACCTCGGACAAACATAAATTGACTACAGTTGCGAGTGTCAAAGGTACAAAAAGCATAAAAACAACTGGTCCCATCACTGGGTAGAGTAAAAGTAAATCAAGCGGTACATTGATTGTGTAGGCAACTAACATTGAGACAACAGAAGCAGCAATCTTATTTTTTGAAAACTTTCTGCGTGTCCAACTATAAAAGAACATGCAAGCAGCCATCAAAACTGCAATAACCAAGTGGATCGGTAAAGTATTAGGAAAGCCAGACAGTAATGCAGAGATCATATGTCCAAAAAACCCTAAAAATGCACCTGCGGCAGGTCCGAGTATGATTGCACCAATGAACGCTGGAAAAGAATCTAGTGCGATTGAACCCAAGATTTTGATATTCGCACCTATCACGCAAAGAGCCAATAAAATTGCCAGTGTTGCTAATTTTTTTGTTGAATATTTCATAATAATTCCCTCCTTAAAAATAAATACGACGAGTCCAAATAAGATGGGCTCGCCGTATTTTAATTTGTCTAAACTCATGAATAGACACTCAGCAAAATAATCTTCCCAATCCAATTATTTTTTAATCCCTACACAAGGTATCCTGACTTCGCATCATTTTACTTTCTCGCCTTCCCGAAAAGTGGCTGTTGAGATTTCATCCGCATATACAGTAGAAAGGGGCTGTTGAGGATTCTCACCTCATTCCCTTGTTTAGTTATTAAATATTCAATTTTCATTCTCATTATAGCAAACGTTTACACTACGACTGATCTTTTTCCTATAACTCAGCCACATTATGCTATTTTTCAAACGAGAGGACAAAATATTACTATGCTGACCAATAACAATCTAGATTCCAGCTATTTGTACAGCAAAGTTAAGCTATTATAGATGCTCGCTAACTGTAATTTTATTGAATCCGCTTTCTTAAATGGTAATTTACAAATCACTAAAAGACTATTCAATCCGAACAGTTCAGCCAAAATTTGTTATTTCTTGCGAAAACAAAGCAATATATTGTTATTGCTCCTACTTGCGTACTTAGAAGTGTTGATTTACCAATCATCTACTTCGCTTTTGCAAAACTATTTTATTCTTTTGGGATAATAATCTATCTTGTCTTTTTTTTTGAAAGAAAATAAGATATAGAAAAAGACTACCGGGAGCAAACGATGGATAAAATGAAATCTTCTCAAAATTTGATCTTGATTATCACTACCACAGTGTATTCATTTTCTAGCATGGTTTCAGCTTTCTTTATGCTAGGAAGTCAATCACTTATTTGGTTTTTTATCAGTGCTTTTTTTTACTTCATTCCTTATGCGTTGATCGTCGCTCAATATACCAAAAAATATGCCCATCGCTCAGGAGCGATCTATGATTGGTTAAAGGAGTCTCTTTCACCCAAAGCCGCCTTCACTACTGTTTTCCTTTGGTATAGCAGTTATTTTATTTGGATGATCAGTCTATTTATGAAAATCCTAATCCCTCTATCTGTTCTTATTTTCGGCAAGGATATCACTGCTTCAATTGATTGGTTTGGACTTTCTCCACAGATTTGGCTAGCTCTTTTTTCAATTTTGGCGGTTTTGTTTATCACTTGGATGAATAAACGTGGTTTTCAAGTTATTTTTAGGTTTCTGCATATTAGCGGGTATGCGATGGTCGGCTTGCTAATTATTTCAATTATTGGAAATTTATTGCTGATCATAAAAAATCCAGATCAGGTAGCAGAAAACATCACTCATAGCATTACAGTATCAAGTTTTTTTCAAGAATCATCTAATCGTTTACTTTCCCAATTACCTTTTTTTATTTTCTCAATCACAGCATTTGGGGGATTGGACACCATTGCAAGCCTTGCAGATAAAACAAAGAATAGTCGAACGAGGTTTCCTCGATCAGTGATCATCAGTTCATTTGTTGTGTTGCTGCTATATATCAGTGGGATCATTCTTTGGAGTTGCGCCAACAATATTGAGGAGCTGAGAAATGCGACCTCTCTTCATCTCGGCAATTTAATGTATGGTGTAATGGAACAATTAGCTAAGAATTTAGCTGTTTGCTTCAACTTATCTGCTTCACATAGTTATTTATTAACTCAGCTTTTTATCCGCTATACTGCTTTGACTATGGGGCTTGCTTACTTAAGTCTACTTAGTTCTATTAGTTATGGACCTTTAAAAAGTTTGATTAAAAGTACCCCGAAAATATTTTGGCCGAAGTTTTCAACGCTTAATAAGAATCAAATGCCAGAGAATGCACTTTGGATCCAATCATTCCTTATCTCGTTATTTATTGGGCTGCTCGCTTTCAGTAACACCTTCCTATCCGAACTGTTTAACCAGTTGACTTATATGACAAATGTTTCTAGAGCGATTCCTTACTTCATCGTTGCTGCTAGCTTCCCATTTTCTTTGAGGAAAAGGATCATTTTAAAAGACTCATTGATTATTAAAAATAATTTCTTAAATTACTTTTTATCTCTCAGTGTATGTATTTGTATTTTTATCGCAATTGCTTTTCAAATCTATGAACCACTGAAATTAGGAAATTACTTGAACTTTTCTACACTACTTTTAGGCCCAGTATTTTTTGGTGTCCTTTCACACTTCATTTATTTTCGCTTGGAACAAAAGAAAGCTTTATTACGTCCTTCTAAGCAAAATGAAGACAATCGGTTGATGTAAATTAGAAACCTCTTGAATAAAAAAAACTTGGAGACACTTTCTGTAAATCGAAAAGTGTCTCCAAGTTTTTAGTTTAATCCCTTCACAAAACAGTTGATTGCATGAGATACAAAAGCGTCTTTATCTATTTTGTACTGATCCTCACTAGAATATGCGTGTAAAAAAGCAAAACCGATCATACTAGAAAAGATGACTTCCGCCGATTCTTTCGGATTTCCAATTTTCAGCTCTCCTCTTTCCTTCATTTTATTTAAATAATCTTGTATCAGCTCTGTAAAGGCGCTTGGAATTTTTTGGATATATGGCAGTGTTTCTTGATAAATTTCTTGTGACCTAAGTCCCAATGAAAAACGCACAATTTCTGGTGTTACTTGCTCAAAATAATTTTCCATGATCAGGCGCAAATCCTTCGTAATGTTCCATTGAAACTGTTTGAAACTATCATTGTTCACTGAGGGAATCCAATCCGCTTCTTCCAATGTTGCAAACAACAACTTTTTTTTAGTACCAAATTGACGAAATACTGTCGCCTCATTCACTTGCGCTTCTCTTGCAATATCTTTCGTAGTCATATCACTGTAGCCCTTTTTAATGATCAGTTGTTTTGTTGCCGCCATAATATTGGCTCGAGTTTTTTTCATTTTACTTTCCTTTACTCCTTTGAAAGACTTGAGATGGCTACGCTTCCTCCGCGAATTACTTCCATTTCCTCTATAACAACGGATTGACGTAGAGAGTCAACAAGCTCATTATTTTTCTTCTCACAGTTGATGCTTTCAATCAGCAGCTCATTTTCTGTCCGATCAATCACTTCGAACACTAGCCGCTCCTTCAGATTTACTAATAACTGATCCATCTCTTTATTATACTTCAGTTTTACATACATGACTTCTTTTGCATGAATCGAAATATTGCTGTAGTCAATCACTTGAATCACTTCAACCATATTGCTTAATTGATGTTTTATCTGTTCAAAAGTACGATCATCACTGTAGAGACTGATTGTCATTCGTGAAGTGTCCACAGTCTCGGTTTCTCCGACCGTCAAACTATTTAAATTATATAATTTTCCTGAAAATAAGCCAGATACCTTCGCCAATACCCCTGCTTCATTCTCAACATAAACACTTAGCCATTTTTGCTCTGTTTTATTCATAAACGATCATTTCCTTTAAACTTTGACCTGGTGCAACAATCGGCATAACTTTTTGCTCTGCTTCTAGTATAAATTCGAGTACAAATGTCTCGTTGGGAAGTTGTCTCACATGTTTAAATGCTTCATCTATTTCTTCCTCAGTCGTTATTCTCATACCGTCAATCCCATAACTGCGTGCCAATGCTAAAAAATCAGGAATGTATGGTGTGTTTTTTTCTTTTAGAATCGTATGAGAATAGCGCTCTTCATAAAACATTTCCTGCCACTGCCGGACGTTACCTAGGCAGCCATTATTGAAAATGCAAATGATGATCGGAATTTTTTCTAGCATTACTGTAGCGAGTTCCTGCAGATTCATTTGAAACCCGCCATCTCCGGTGATTGTTAAAACATCCTTATCTGGGTTTCCCAATTTTGCACCGATTGAGGCAGGAAAACCAAAGCCCATTGTGCCCAAACCACCTGATGTCAGTAATTGCCTTTCCTTTGTAACTTCAAGAAATTGAGTCGTCCAAAGTTGATTTTGTCCCACATCAGTAACGACAATTGCGTTGGTAAAATGTTTATTGATTTTTTTTATGATAGCTTCTGGAGTTAATCCAACTTCTGTCATATGAATTGGGAAAGCAGTATCCATTTTTTTTATTGCTTGAAGCCGTTCACACTGGAGCTTCGGACTAACTAAACTTGTAACCTTAGGCAAAATTTCTTTAACCTCTCCAATAAGTCCTAAATAAGTATCAATATTTTTATTGATTATTGCAGGATCAATATCTAAATGAATCAACTTAGCAAGTGGGCAGAACGCTGTTGCATTTCCTGTTACTCGATCATTCAAACGTGTCCCTATTGCAAAAATCACATCGCTGTTTATGAGCGTTTGATTCGCCGCATAGCTGCCATGAATGCCTACATTGCCAATATAGTTCCTGTGATTACTTGGCAACGCACCTTTTCCCATAATAGTTGAAACAACAGGAATATTTGTTTTTTCAACAAAATCAAGTAATTCTTTATGCGCGTTCCCTCGATGAACGCCTCCACCAATTAATAAAATTGGTTTTTCTGCATTGTTCAAAGCCTTAGCTGTTTCATTTATTTTTTTAATTGGTGGAACTTGTCTTTTTTCTCCGCCACGAATCGATACAGTTTCTGGATAATTATCAGAACCAAGTTCTTGTTGAATGTTTTTAGGAATGTCTACTACTACAACACCTGGCTTTCCTGTTTGCGCGATCATAAATGCCTTCTTCATGATCGTTCCCAGTTCTTCTCTTTTTTTGACTGTTACCGCATATTTTGCTATTGACCGACTAATTCCTACCATATCAACTTCTTGAAAAGCGTCCTTTCCAATCAAATGTGTTGAAACTTGTCCTGTAATACACACTAATGGAGAAGAATCATAACCTGCTGTAGCGATACCAGTAATTAAATTAGTTGCCCCTGGACCGCTAGTAACCAAACAAACACCGACTTTCCCTGTAGAACGAGCATAGCCGTCTGCCGCATGAATCAATCCTTGTTCATGGCGTGGCAGGACAATTCGAAATCCCTCTTTCTGATAAAGAGCATCAAACAAATCAATCGCTTGACCTCCCGGATAAGCAAAACAAACTTCAACTTTCTCTTTAACTAATGCTTTTACAACCAATTCAGCTCCCGAAATCATTTTAACCGCCTCCTAATTATGCAAGTGTTAACTTGCATTTTAACACAAGTATGATGTTCGCTGTCAACCGTTTTCAAAAGAAAAGGATCGTCCACAAGTGAACGGTCCTTTTGAATTACCATTTTTCTAAATTTGTAGCCATGTCCCAAAATGCATACTCCATTTTACTGCTGATTACGAAAGCCTCAATCATTTGATGTCGCTCTTCCTCTGTACTATCTTCGTAAAGACGATCTAAAAGTGCACGCTCTTTTTTTATTTCTTTGGCCGCGTCTTCACCCGCATAGGTTTCAATCCAACGTTGGTATAAAGGATGGGGAGAGCCACTCTCAATCAGACGAACACCAATTTCTTGATACAGCCACGCACATGGCAGCATTCCTGCATAGGCCGTCTTTGGTGTCCCATCAATTAGTTGACGATACATATGAGAAACATAATTGTAAGCAGTCGGTGCAATCGGCGTCTCTACTATCTCTTCCTCAGTAATAGCTAATTCAGTAAAAAATTCTTCACGTATAGCCAACTCGCCTAGTTTAAGATTTTCAGCATTTTCTTTTAGCTGAGCCTGTACCTCTTCATCATCTGTTTGCTCGGCAATATAATCATATAATTTGCTAAAATGTTCAAGATAATAGCGATCTTGCAGCAAATAGTAGCGAAAAACTTCTGGAGCTAAATCTCCTGATGCTAGTGATTGAATAAACGGATGCTCAAAACTTCCTTGCCAAAATGAGGCAGCCTCTTTTCTTGCTAACTCTGTAAAAGTCATTCGTTTCTCCTTTTCTGTAAATAATGGTGTACATTTGATCAAAAATACAAACTGCAATACTTCCTTAATTCGACATAAAAAACCTCCTTTATTCACGTAAGAATGAAAAGGAGGCTTCTATGCTTGAAAGGTACACTCAAGAAAACCCGACCAAAAAAAGGTCGGGTACAAATTTCCAAAATATCGCACATTCCCTGCGCCAGTCCTAACTGTTTCAGGTTCAATGGGTATAATCTCAGCTGTAAAAGCACCCCTAGTGTCATTCGATTGTTAAAAGTATAGCATACCTTTTTGAGAAAAACGATTACAATTTTACTCTATTCAATAATTAATCAAATATTCTCGATTCTTCTACGATCGTCGAGCTAGGGGTCAGAGTAGCCTCTGCGATTGTCTTTCCAGTATTTTTTAGATAATCTTTTATTAAATGATAGCCAATTGTATAACCGGCATTTCTTGAAAGCCCTATAGGTTGATATCCCTGCTCTCTTGCAACTTCATCACCGTACATGTAAGCGCAGACTTGATCAAATCCGCGAACATCACGACCATCCTTCATCACTTCAATCGTATATTCCAATTCTTCTTTATCATACTCCTTCACCCATGGGCCGCGATACTCGACACCGTAAAGCTTTTCAGCGAAAACCTCTGCTAAACCTTCAATCACCAAATAATCCTCAACACTCACATCGCCATGATTAAATGGTTCATAAGTGAAACGAATATTGTGATTAAACTCATGCGCCAAAGCCGACTTCAGTCGTACCTGATTAAAGTCGTTTGGCACGACAATCAAAAAAATATATCCCGGTATTCCACCGAATCCACTGTAACCCTCACTAGCCATCAATATACCATTCTCCGGATCGCCCAGTAGAATATTCACGATCAATTCTTCGAATGGAATCTGGTAGCCAATTTCATTGAAAAGTTGAGTACTTTCCGCAATGACTTGAGTACACTCATTAAAAATATTGGATTCCTTCAGCTGCTCTAACCTTGATTTAATTAAATCGACACTTTTTCGCGGCGTCCAAATACCTAACATTTCTGAAGCCATCAGCACATCATAGTCCCCGGGCTTTTTAGAAACAAGTGGTACATTCAGATAGTGCCACATTCCTTCGAATGGCTTCATTATTTCATAGCGAAATGCCTGTTCATCAACAGTCTCCTGCAGACATTTATCATAAAAAGACAATGAATCAATAATCGTAACTTTAAACTCACTCATTTAGATCCCTCCTTACTTCTTATCATAATGCTTGACGTTGCGTGAAGGTCAATAAAAATGGATATCCTCTGAAAAACCATTCATGCAATCGTATTTGCAAACGATTTTATTTTATGTTAGCATTATCGCAAGAGGTGATATTATGGAACACGAATTGACTATTGAAGAAATAAGAAAGGGATATTCAAAAAATGGAGAATTTCTCTTTCACTGCTTGTATTGTGATCAAACGTTTGATGATCGTTTCGTTTATCCGATCAGTGACTCAAACAATCAGTTCGCTCGAGCAGAAGGAGCTATGATCTACCATATGAAACATGAGCACAATGGCTCTTTTAACGCTTTGTTAAATCTCGATAAAAATCAAACTGGTTTGAGTGATACACAAAAAAAATTTTTATTGCTATTTTCTACAGGAATTAACGATCAAGAAATAGCAAATCAGCTAGGTATCACGACTTCCGCAGTGAGAAATCATCGCTTCAAATTTAAAGAAAAGAAACGTCAGGCGAAAATCCTTCTGGCATTGTTAGAGTCGATTGATGAAAAGGAGCATAGTGAACTTATCGCAAACTCATTAATTGATTCAGATGAACGGTTTGTCTCTACTAAAAAAGAGCGCGAGAAAGTCTTTGATGTCTTCCTTGATAAAAACGGAAAAGCGAACCAAATTCCGACAAAGGAAAAAAAGCGAATCATTCTGCTCCAAAAGTTAGCTGAAAACTTTACATCTGAAAAACAATATACGGAAAAAGAAGTCAACACGATTATTTCGAAGATGTTCGAAGATTATGTGACGATCAGGCGCTACCTCATTGAGTATGGCATTTTGGGTCGTACGGTGGATGGAACAATGTATTGGAAGATATAGTTTTTTGAAAGGAGCGATTGAATGGGATTGCCAATGAAAATAGATCATTTGCAAGTTACGGTGAAGGATATCAATGAAGTGGAATCTTTTTATGATGGGCTGATGGAAGCTCTAGGTTTTGATTTAAATAAGAAAATCAAAGTCTATTTGGAAGAGATGGATATGGATGTCATCGAATATCTCGATAAATCTTATGATTTTGGCATCTGTTCCGCATTAAAACAATATGAAGAAGAAACAATCCATCGAAGAAAGCCTGGTGCTGTTCACCATATTGCATTTAGAGCTTCATCTAGAAATGAAGTAGATCGAATCTATAAAACAGTGATGGAACTTGGAGCCAAAATTTTGGATGAACCAAAAATCTTTCCACAGCATGGGCCAAATTATTATGCGCTTTTCTTTAATGATCCAGATGGAATCAAATATGAGATCGTGAGTAATGATGATCATTTTTAAAAGTCGATTAGTCGTCCAAAAAGACTAACTACTTTTTTGGATGAAGCTTTAAAAATAAAAAGTCGAAGAGAGTGTAATATTAACTGTGTAAGTAACCACTAATCCTAGGCAGGTGGTTGCTTCACAGTTTTTATTTTTCTAAAATGAAGCTAAGAGGTGATTTTATTATGGCTAGAAAGAAAAGAAATCCTGATGCTGAAAAGCTAGCTGAAACCATTCTAAACGCTTATCAACCTGAATCTGTAGAGGACATGCAAGAAGCCTTAAAAGATGTGTTTGGTCCCTTATTTGAAAAAATGTTGCAGGGAGAATTGAATAACCATTTAGGTTATGACCCTCATTCGAAAGAACCAAAAGAACATAAGAATCGACGAAATGGCTACGGAAACAAAACGCTTAAAACAAGTTTTGGGGAAGTAGATATTGACGTTCCTAGAGATAGAGATGCCTCTTTTGATCCTGAATTGATTCCTAAGAGAAAGCGAGATGTCTCCGACATCGAAGGCAAAGTTCTTTCGATGTATGCTCGTGGAATGAGCCAGCGAGATATTGCCGCAACGATCGAAGATATCTATGGCTTTGATATCTCTCATGAAATGATTTCAGATATCACAGACGCTGTACTTCCCGAATTAGAAGAATGGCAAGCACGCCCATTAGCGAAATGCTATGCCTTCTTATTTGTTGACTGTATGTATGTTACTTTACGCGAAAACTACGAAGCCAAAGAATATGCAGTGTATACGATTCTTGGATATGACCTTAAAGGAAACAAAGAAATCTTAGGGTTATGGCTCAACCAAACGGAATCCAAAAATCGCTGGATGCAAGTATTTGATGAATTGAAATCACGTGGTGTAGAAGATGTTTTTTTTATTTCCATGGATGGTGTCTCTGGTCTCGAAGAAGGGGCTAAAGCGATCTTCCCGTCGGTCATTGTTCAACGTTGTATTGTTCACCTTGTTCGAAATGCGCTGCGATACATTCCGAGTAAAGATTACAAGGAAGTCTGCAGAGATATGAAAAAGTTTTATGGGGCATCTTCTCTCAATGCCTCACATGCCGCCTTCGACAGCTTTCAAAATCGATGGTCTCACTATTCTGGAGCAGTAGACGTATGGAAACGGAACTTCTCCCACGTTGAACAATTGTTTGATTACGGCAGTGCCATTCGAAAAATCATGTACACGACGAACGCCGTGGAGAGTGTCCATTCCAGCTTTAGAAAAGTCACCAAAAAAGGAGCGTTCTCCAATGAGAATGCGCTCCTTAAGTTACTTTATTTACGTACAAAAGAGTTACATGTGAATCCCGACAGTAGAATGTAAGAAAATGCCGACGAGAAAAATGGTGTTTTTCTTACATTTTTTAGTACACTGGTTTAAAAACAATCAGGAGGATTTTATGCGATCAGATGTACGTGAAGGAGTTCAAATTTATATTATGAGTGATATTAAACCTAATTTTACCCATTTAGCTAGACAGTTCGAATGTGATCCACGCACTGTCAAACGTTATTACGAAAACAATCTATCTAAAAAGAAAGCTGCACCGAAAAAACGGCCAAGCAAATTAGATCCTTTTCGGTCAATTATTCAAGAGAAAGTTGAACTAGGCTGTTCTGCTTCAGCGATTTATCGTTTTATCAAGAAGAAAGGTTACGAAGGGAAGGATTCTATTCTAAGAGATTACTGCAGCCAATTGCGAAAAACACACATTCAGAAAGCGACGATCCGAATTGAAACCCAACCAGGTTTGTCTGCACAAGTTGACTGGAAAGAAGATCTTGTCCTTTACAATCGTTCGGGTCAACGGTTTCAAATCAATTTATTTTTATATGTTCTAGGCTTTTCACGTTGGAAGTATATCGAGTTAACGCTAGACAGAAAACAAGATACATTACTTCGTTGTTTGAACAATGCCTTTCTTTCTTCAGAAGGAATTCCTCATGAAATTTGGTTTGATAATATGCGTACTGTTGTTGATCAAAGTAGAACGCAGTTTAGAAAGGTCACTTGGAACCAAAGGTTCTATGAATACAGTAAAGACGCAGGATTTAAACCAATTGCCTGTCGACCTTATCGTCCGCAAACAAAAGGGAAAGTGGAAGCCTTAGCTCGAACGGTCGAGCAACTAAAAGTATACAATGGCGAATTTGATACATTGGAGGATTTGATTGATCTTGTTTTTGAATTCAATGAAGAGCTTAACAAAGAAACTTCTCAAGCAATTGAGGGTCCACCAATACTGAAATTTACTGCACACGAAAAAGAGCACTTATTGCCCTTTGATTCGAAATTACTAACGACCTACACACAAGATATCCTCTCTCGTAAGGTATCCAAAGAATCGCTCGTGATTTATCAAAAGAATAAGTACTCTGTACCCGTTCGCTATATCGGCAAGACAGTTTCTCTCCAAGCTGTTGCCGGCGAACTTACTATTCATTATAACGGCGAATGTATTCAAAGACACCTTTTAAGTCAAAAAAAATTTAATTATCATTCAGATGATATGCAGGAAATTTTAAAGTCCGACATTTATCGGTCAAAATCGGATGAAGAAATTGCACACTATGTTCAAGAAAATTTGAAACTCTACGACGAGTTCTATTAGGAGGCACCATGTCACAATACCAAGAGTTACTAGATAATCTAACAACGTTAAAGCTAGATCAGATCAAAGAATATCTCCCTCATTTTTTAGAATCTGAAAAAACAAAAGAACTGTCCACAATCGATATTCTTTATTCATTAACGGAACGGGAATTAGCGTTTAGGAAACAACGGGCGGAAAAAATGAATATCAAAACGTCCCACTTCCCCTATGAAAAACGGATGTCCGATTTTGACTTTGACTATCAGCCGAGTGTAAACAAACGGCAACTGCTGGACTTATCCAGCCTGCATTTTATGGAACGGCAAGAGAACATTTTATTTATCGGCAGCAGCGGTGTTGGCAAAACACATTTAGCAACGGCGATAGGTATGGAAGCTTGTCGCCAACGAATCAGCACCTATTTTATTACGTGTAATGAGTTGATTCAGCGATTGACAAAAGCCTATCAAGAAAACCGGCATGAAGCATTAATAAAAAATTACTGCCGATATAAACTACTCATTATCGACGAAATTGGTTATTTACCGATTTCAGAGGTTGGTGCAAATCTTTTTTTCCAGTTAATCACCAGGAGATATGAAACGAAATCGACGATTATTACAACGAATATCCCATTATCAAAATGGGGAGCAGTATTCTCAGACCCAACATTAGCAAATGCCATATTGGACCGATTGGTCCATCACTCTCAACTAATCAAAATTACTGGGAGATCTTATCGCATGAAAGACTACTTGCTTGATAAGGATGTTCTTCAGGCACCTACAGATGAGAAAGGGAAGAAAATCGGTAAAAACTAGCATATTTTCACCGGCAAAAAATTACATTTGAAAATCGGGATTGACATTACACACGAAGTGGGCTGGCGGTCGTATCTAAAACTGGGCTATGGTGCTCAATCAGTTAATGGTCAACGAAACCTTCTCTTCTAGAATTGAAAAATATGCGATCTACCTTCCGTAAGGCTAGGTCTATTTAACTGTGCGTTCAAATTATTTTCTCCTAGCTGCTTAAAAATACTGTGAAAGTTTATTCGCTAGAAAACTTAACTAATTAATTTCCACAGTTTAGTTGACAAACCCAAGTCGAACGTTCATATACTATCGTAATCGAAAGAAATATGAACGTTCGCTTTACTCTTGTTAAGTGTTTCTCGAAAAAGTCTTTTGTTTAATTATAGTACTCTCCGTTAAGTCTCTAATCCCTCGCTAAACCATTTTTTTGGAGACAAATCAAGTCTGCCTTATTTCCATTTTTGGATATTTGTCACATGAGCAATGTGAAAAGCGACTGCTGAATCAATTGTAGATCGAGTTTTCGAGTACTTGACTACTTTTCTTTAAATACTCTCCAGTAATCGTGCCGCTTTCTAATAAGTCTTCAGGTATACCTTTGAACACAACGGTGCCGCCCTTCACGCCGCCGTCCGGTCCGATATCAATTATCCAATCAGCTTGTTTGATGATTTCGCTGTGGTGTTCGATGATTATTAAAGTATTTCCTTTATCTACCATCCGTTGAAATAGCTCATTCAGTTTTTTAATATCTGATAGATGTAATCCTGTCGTTGGTTCATCAAGCACAAAGACAGATTCCTTTTGTGTGATAGCTTTAGTCAGTTTTAACCGCTGACGTTCACCTCCTGAAAGTGTAGCCAAGTTTCGTCCAACCGGTAGATAAGTCAATCCTGTATCAATCATCGCTTGCAGTTTCTCATTCATTTTTTTGCTGCCGATATTTTGATAAAAGTGCTGCAGCTCTTTCGGCGTCATATTTAATACATCCAGAATCGTACATCCCTTCAATCGATAACTCAACGCTTCAGCTGAAAAACGATGTCCTCCGCAATCCTCACATTCATTTACGATCGGATCCATAAAAACTAACTCGACAGTTGTTTCTCCTTTCCCATGACAAGTTGGACAGGCTCCCGTTGAGTTGAAGCTGAACATCCCCACTGGGACGTTATTCGCCTTAGAAAAACTGCGGCGAATCTCATCATAGATCCCGAGGTACGTTGCTGGAGTCGCACGATTGGTTGCTTTGATCGGAGATTGGTTGATGATCGATAGTTCATTTGGAAATTGTTCCGGTAGAACTTTAGTAATCAAAGTTGATTTACCTGAACCTGCTACACCAGTAACGACAGTTAGAATATGTTTAGGTATTTCCACCGTCACATTTTTTAGATTATGCAAGCTTGCATTCTTAATTGTCATCTTTTCATGCCACCTGCGCGGTTGTGTATTGATCGGCAGCGTCTGACAAATTTCCTTTCCTGTAATACTATCTGATTGAAGAAGTTCTGGATAAGTTCCACGAAAAATAATTTCACCGCCTTGTTTCCCTGCTAGCGGTCCAATATCGATCACTTCATCAGCGATCGCAATCACATCTGGGTCATGTTCCACAACAAAGACCGTATTTTCTTTATCTCGTAAATCTTGCAGAAGTTGATTGATTCGCGAAACATCACGCGCGTGCATGCCCGTACTTGGTTCATCAAAAATATAAAACATGCCATTCAATGCACTTCCCATATGCTTTACCAACTTTACACGTTGTGCCTCTCCACCCGATAAGGTTGGTGTCTTTCGGTCCAACTGTAAATAATCTAACCCAATATCAATTAGATGTTGAACCTGGTCCTTGATTTCATAGATGACTTCATGTACTTCGGGATAAGCTAATCGATTCAAGAACTCAAGTAGCTCATTCATATCCAGCGCTACACAATCAGCAATAGAATGATTATTGATTTTTACTGATAACGTTTGTTGGTTTAATCGACGACCTTCACAATCAGGACACGGCGCTTCATACAATAGTTCTTTTAATTTTTCCTCGTACATTTTACTATGTCCAGATAAGTCCCGTTTTAAAATGATTCGTTCATAATTTCGACAAATTCCTTCTAGTTTCGGATTGATAGGTGTTACCTCTTTTTCAGGATGCCCATAAATCAATTGATTCCACTGGGCAGTGGTCAATTCCTTCAATGGCTTATCATTATCAAAGAAATCTGCTGCAGCATATTGCTTCCAATACCAATTACCAACCGCATATCTAGTATCCAAGACGGCTCCCTGATTCCATGATTTCTCCTGATCAATCAATTTATCAATGTTGATCTGATTAACACGTCCTAGTCCGGAGCACTTCTGACACATTCCCTGAGGATGATTGAAGGAAAATTGACTAGCAGAACCAATATGTGGTTTTCCTATCCTTGAATATAATAGGCGCAACAATGAATAAATCTCAGTGATGGTTCCAACCGTAGACCGTTGATTCCCACCGAGTGGTGTTTGATCAATGACGATTGCTGGGTTAAGATTTTCAATTCGTTCCGCTTTAGGCTGGAGGAATTTAGGCATCCGATTTCTTACGAATGCAGAGTAGTTCGCATTCATTTGTCGCTGTGCTTCCGCAGCGATCGTATCAAAAACCAAGCTGGACTTTCCTGAACCTGACACCCCCGTGAATACAATGATCTGGTTCTTCTGAATCTCTAGTGAGAGATGCTGTAAATTATTTTGTGTGAGACCAATTAATCTTAATGGTTTCATCGTATATCCCCCCTTATCTATCCAGTCTAAAGTCTGCCGCAACTGGAGAGTCAAGGAAGAGATGAAACTTTTCTTTTCACCTCTTCCTCTTCTTTAAAAAATGTTGCATTCTTAAGGGATTGTACTGAACGATAGGACATTTCCTTGTTCTTTTTTTGAAAATGACAGAATTATTTTACGTGCTCTCGTCTCATTTCTACTGCTTTTTCCGCAACCCATGTCTTGATTACAAACAATGTTATTCTATATTGATAATTTGAAAAAACCAGCCCATTTGATGAGCTGGTTTTGCCTTACAAATAATTAGCTTTCTTTAATTCCTCTTGTGCAGCTGATTCATTTTTTTCATTAATTAAAATAATCGGTCCGGTACATCCCATTCCGCTTTCAGCATAAATATCTACTGCCCACAAAGCTTTCACCGCATCCTCTAATTCCATGATCTCGATTCCTGCAATTTCACTCGTAACGATTTCCTTAACGGGCGGTTCAATTTCCTTCGTCTTCACTGATGGTGCTGAAACTAGTTCACCGCAAATTTGTTTCAAGCCAGCTTGATCTGCTTTTTGATACTCAGTTTGACTAATTTTCGCTAACTTCCCCTTCGCCAGTTCATACGCGTATTCCAATGCCTTTACGACCACTGGTGCACCACTAGCCCGAGAAATAATACAAATATTGCGAGCATAATTACGACCGATCCCTGGACCATAACCAGCTCCCAAGGTCTCATAGGTGCCTCCACTGGAATAGGCTGAAAAAAGCTTCATCAAAATATTGCCAGTCAAACTATCACATACCACGACATCAGCACTGCCTAGCAATAGATCGTTTCCTCGTAAAACCTTCCCACCATCTTCTCGTTTACTTTCACCGAAAGCAAGCTCATAACCATTTTCCTGCAAAGCAAGTAATGATCGTTCAACTATTTTTGCTCCTTCAACATTTAAAATACCAACGGTTGGCTGTTTTATCCCACAGGACTTCGCGGCTATGATCCCATTGATAGTGTTTAAAACCATCGCTTCATTGCGAACACCGCTGGCTGTACCAGTTGTAGTCGCAATATACATTTCACGTCCCAACGCAGGTGTTATGACTTTACCAACAGTAGAAACTCCGATAGGAAAATTATAATGCAACGTCACACAGCCTTGAATTTTACCACTGTCTAACAGCTCTTCCATCAACTCAGCTGCTTCTTTTTGACAATCTGTGGTTGAGAAATGTTCAAAGTCTGCCGCCCACTCAACATCACTGCCGATCAAAACTAAATCAAAAAGATTCTTTTGCTTAATAGCAAGTGCAGCCTGCTTCATTACATCAAGGCCTAATTCACTACCATCAATGGTCAATCCGATCTTGATTTTTGCTTCCATTCGTCCAGTTTCCAAACTAGTGGCTAAATCCTCAAAAACTTTTTTGACCGTTTGCTTCACTTGATCAGACATAGCCCTCACCTCTACTCTATTGAAAGATTGGCCGCAAAGCTTCTTAGGGCCTGCGTAACTTCACGTTTCACCAGTTCTTCTAAATCTTGCTGATTCCCTTCAGCAGTTTTGCCGCTGTTTCGTTCAATTAAAATTGACACACCATCAAATAGATTAGTCATCCGGCCCAGAAATAGAGAGCCCTTTCCAACAATCATAGCACGCTTTTTATCACCCGCTATTAAATCTTCTGTTGCAAAACCTAAATATGGGATTCCACTTGGAATGTGTCCTTGTGTCGGTGCCCATCCTACAAGAGCCTTCTCCTCAACAAAGTCTTTCAGCTCTTTCTTCTCGATGTCTTTGCGTAATACACCAATGGCTCCAATCATTTTCAGATTAGCTAACGGTACATCCCCTGCTCCTGCTGGTTTTGTGATATCCGGATTTTGCATTTCGACAGAATACACATCGATATCTTTGATGGATAGTTGCGCTTTCTCTAAAATGCTAGCGATTAAAGCCGTCGTCACCGCTTGTGGACTTGATCCGCTGCCGACCTCGTGCTTGCCAGTCAAATCGTGTCGCAAAATTGGATGAACACCATCATTTTCACCGATCAAGGCCGCAAAACCACCTAAAACATCTTCTAAAATTGGGAAATCTTTGCCAATATGTGACTTCCCATTCATTCCTAATTTGGCAGTGGCACCGCCTGCAACAATTACTACATTTTTGTGAGTGCCTGCCGCCACCAAAGATGCTGCTGTGATCAATGCATGAGTTGGTCCTGCACAAAAACTACGCATATCTGCTCCCGTTGCATGATCGCATCCGCAAAGTTCAGCGATTGATTTTGCAAAGTTGCCTCCGCCACGCTGATTCATATCTCCACATGCCTCTTCACTACATTCAATTACATAATCAATTTCTTTAGGATCAATCCGATGCTTATCGATCAATTGACGCAAAGCCAGCACTCCGCTGGCTTTCACTACCAAATTTTCTAACATCACATGAGCGTTCAAATTTGTATCAATCTGGTGAGCCGGACTTACACAACCAACTAATTTACGCTCATAATACAATCCTTCTGCATGATTTTCTGCTATATCCTTCTCAATCCAATCAATTTTTTTACCATCTTTGATTTTTTCCACATCGGCTTTAAACAAGGGATGACTGTTCAAAGCCTCACGAACGGTTAATGCAAAATTTTCTTCCAAATGAACCAATTCAAACACATCAGCGATTTGAAGCAACCCATAAAACTCTAACTCCGGCATAATTTCACCAAATTTACCTTCGCGTTTCCCTTCAAATGGTTGATTGACCCATGGCTGAGGAATTTGCTTCAGCTCCTGATAGCTTAGGTTTCCGATAAACGTTTGATTTGGCGCATAGTTTACTACTTCATCGTAGCGACGAATGTTGTCATAAAGATTCGCTAAATATGGACTGTCTGGTGTCGTAATCTTTTCAATTGTTTGAGTAGTTCCGTTATGTTCGATCATATCAGGCGTGTGGATCAGTACATAACTTGCCCCTCGTAAAGTCGAATAGTTCATAAACATCCCACCTTAAACATATTTCTGAATCATTTCTTCAATTGCTTCTTTGGTACAATCATCCTTAGCTACTTCATCGACTTTTTCGCCATTTTGATAAATCGAAATAACTGGTAAGCCTAGAATTTTATGTTGAATACAAAAGCGGCGAACTTTCTTCTGTGAAGTATTAAATTTCGTAAAACGGATTCTGTCTCCGTACTGAGTATATAAAACTTCTATATCTGGCATCAGAGCTAGACAGTTTTCACAGGTTTCTCCCCACCAATCTACTAAGACTGGGGTATCTTGCGTCAATACTTCTGTGTCAAAATTATCTATAGTTAATTCAATCATGTTACTGCTGCCTCCCTTTTGATCTTCTCGACATATTTTTGGGCTGAAAATGCTGCTATCGCACCATCACCAGTTGCCGTCACGACTTGACGCAGAACTTTCGGCCGCATATCTCCAGCTGCGAAAACACCTGGTACTCGTGTACTCATCGCTTCATCCGTGATCATATAACCGTAATCATTTAATGGGATTTTCCCTTCATAAAGTTTCGTGCTTGGCACATTGCCGATAAAGACAAAGATACCAAATAGCCCATCATCTTCGTCCGCTTCAAAGCGAGTCAATTCACCAGTTTTCGTATTTCGGATCGTCATTGCTTCCACGATGCCCTCACCCTCAATACTTTCCACAATTGAGTCGAAAATATACTTGATTTTTTCGTTGTCTTTCGCCTGTTCGACAGCTATCGCATCAGCGGTGAGATTACTCAAGTTTTGAATAATAGTCACTTTACGAGCAAACGTTGTGATAAACATTGCTTCCTCTACTGCTGAATTTCCGCCGCCAATCACAAATACTTCCATATCTTCAAAAAAGGCCCCGTCACAGGTAGCACAGTATGAAACACCCTTCCCAGCCAACTCACGTTCGCCAGTACAACCGATTTCCCTTGGAAAAGCGCCATTTGCACAAATAACTGCGTGAGTTTTATAAATACTGCCATCTTTGCACGTAATTTTCTTAATGCTTTCTTCAAAATCCAAATCAGTCACTTCTTTACGCAATTGAATTTCTGCACCAAACTGCTGTGCCTGTTCTGTCATGCGTTTAATCAGCTCAGGTCCTGAAGTTTCTTCTCCAGTCGATTTGATTGAACCAGGAAAATTTGCAATTTCATGTGTCGATACAATTTGTCCGCCTAACTTTGTTTTTTCTAATAGTAAGACTTTAAGACGGGCTCTCGCATTATATAAAGCTGCTGTGAGTCCTGCAGGACCGCCACCAATAATGATCACATCATACATTTAGCAAGCTCCTTTCATCTCAATCGGCTGCCTGAGGGATGCTCCCTCAGGCAGCTAACAATTATTCGAATACTGTTTGTTCCTCCACAGGTATTGTCATCGCCTTCAAAGCTTTTTTAACGATTTCTCGGCGAAGCTTTTGCTCTTCCATCTGGCTTGTATTTGGATTTCCTAATGGATGAGGAATAGCGATAGCTGGTACAATTCTATTCGCTCCTACTGTTTGCGAGATTGGAACTACCGTACAAATGTGAACCACAGGCAAACCTGTTTTTTCAATTTCTTTGACCATCGTTGCCCCGCAACGTGTGCAGGTGCCTCAGGTGGACGTCAAAATAACGGCGTCAACACCATCTGCTAATAATTTCTGTGCAATCTCAGCTGCATATTTTTTCGCGTTCGCAACAGCTGTTCCATTTCCTACTGTCGTATAAAAATAATTATGCAGACTGCCAATCATACCTTCTTTTTCTAGTTCTCTTACTATATCTAATGGCAATACTCGGTTTGGGTCTTGGTTTGCATAAACAGGGTCATACCCACCGTGAGCCGTTTCGTAAAAATCTGCAGTCAAAGTATCAACGTTCTCAATGGAATACGTTCCGTACTTCGAGGCACTGCTCGATTCTATTCGATCTGGATTACCTTTAGGAACAATCCCACCAGAAGTCACAAGCGCAATCTTCGCTTTTCTCAAGTCACTTATCGCGGTGGCTGGCGCGACGTTATCAAATTCTGGCATCGGATACTCAGTCGTAAATTCTTGATCCTGCAACTTGCGGATCAGCATATCTACTGCTCTAGCAGAACCGCGTTTTTCATCCTGAAAATTCTTTCGATAACGAACAAAGTAACTGTCTTCTTCTGGTGAAACTTGTTCCTTTCTCAACAATTTCAACGCCAGACTCGCAATAACAGGTACTGCTTTTCTCATACCTGCCGCACTATTTCTAGTTGGCACGATATAAGCACCCTTTTTATACATTTCAACTCCAGGGTTTTCTTCATACATTCCGGTCACAGCTGGAATGTCCAGCTCAGTCATAACTGATTGAGCAACTTCTCCACAAGCAATTCCATAGCGACCGGCATTAAAGGCTGGTCCGGCAATAACGATATCTGGTTCAAATTGTTTGATGCGTTCTAATACATCCTTTTTAGCACTATCCAAATTCTCATTAAAGAAACTGTCGCCGCACACAACCGTGCCGACGATTTCTGCTTCATCGCCAAATGAATTCATAAAAGCAAGTCCTGGTCCGACTACTTTCGCTTCTGAGAATGGTTGGATATCCGCCTTTTCTTCACCACCAATCCCAGCATAAAACTGGTTGATGTAGTGAACAACTTTAAACTTAGTCATAAGACGCTCCTTTACTGATTAGTATTTAGCGTATTGATTCCTCATTTCCGACACTTCTTCAATGATGTCATCAACATCTAAAACCATTTCCATCATACCGATTTGCTCTTCAAAAACATTTGGGTCAACAACTTCTTTAAATTCTGGCTCTACAGCGTGATATACAGCTAAGCCTAGCTGTTCATTGGTTAATGGACCGGCATACGTAGGGTCACCATTTGTTACAGTTTCAGCAGCTAATCCAGCCGCCTCTCCTTCAGCAGCTCCGATCAAAACGATTACGTTCTCTGCTCCGAAGTTTTCTGCTGCCTCTTTTACTCTACGTTGGTTTTCTAAGTCCATTGCCCCAGCGGCCGTTCAGACGAAACATTCTGTTGATGAGAATATTACGTCAGCTCCGGTACCTTCAATACAAGCCTCGATTGCTTGCCCTGGAATACCGTCACGGTCGCCAATCACTAAGACTTTTTTATTCTTTAAATTTAAAGTCATTAGTATTTCCTCCCTATTATTATTTAAATGCCCTTTGCAGACATTTTGTTAAAACCTAGTTCATTAGTCGCACCGGTAATTGCCTGGATTTCAACTTCAATCGTGCCGTCGTCTTTCAAGCTGCCATCAAAGCCGCCTGCGATTACATCGATATAATCGAATTGACCGATCAATCGATCCATTTTAGGTAATTGGATCGTTTCATTTGCATTTCCACCAGTTACAACTGCAGTTGCTAATTTATCTGCATCTGCCAACGACTGGCTAGCACCGTCTCTTCCAGCATACTCATCTGTTACAATTACTGTTTTGATTCCTTTTTCTTCGACTTTCTTACAGTTCATGATCAAATCTGTATCAGGATTTCCAAAGCCTTCCTGAGAAATAATAACCCCATCCAGTCCAAGATATTCACACAATTTCGCGACAAAATCACTGGAACGATGCTTATCCTTGAGATAAACTGTTTCATTGGTTATTACTACACCTAAGAAGTTGATTTCTTTTCCATGCTTCTTATACAAATCTGAAATCACCGGATTATTTAAATGATGATAGGTTGTATTCTTGTCGCAAGCAGATACACAGTTTCCACTGATTATGGCACCGTCCATAACTTCTGTTGGATAAAGAATCGTTGGCACTATATGCTTTGCGTCTGTTCCATAAACATACGTATCGTGCAGTAATCCTTGTGTTTGCAGCATGTAAACATAACCAACTTTTGGCAAATCAGGATATTGTTGAATTTGTTGCAGCAACGGTAATGTCTCAAACGTTTCGATTGTATCAGGTTTAACTTTTTCACCTAGCTTGCCAATGTAATCCGCAGTTTTTAGTCCTGCGAAACGAGCCGCCTCTTCATACAAATGAGGATCTAACCCTTTTTGTGGTTTTAGGACTAAACAAATTTCGATCAATTGGGAAAATGGTGTCAGCTCAGATCCAGGTCCCTGCATGTCCACAATTCCCTCTTGAAAACCGACGATTTTCCCAACGGTCATGATACCGCACCCTTTCAAAACATGAGTACGTCCATTGCCGACCACATCAACTTTATTGATAACTCCTGGGAAAATGCCTGCTGTGGACTCAACCTTGCATCTCGGCTCAATCACATCTTTAACAGGCGTAATGCGAACACTATCCCCTGGTTTGGCGATTTCAATCTGACAATCAGCTAACCGATCATCCGCTAAAACCAACTTCTTGATTTTTTTCGGATCGAGATATAGTATGCCGTTGTCAATTCCCTCTTCTTCGCCTAGGACAACTTCTTTGATTTCAATGTTTCCAATTTCGAGTTTCATTTATTCACCTCAGTTCTGATTATTTGTAAGTCGCTGGATATTATTGACCCACCCCCATTCTCTCCAACGTACTTTGCGCGATATAAAAATCTACAAAAGAAAAATCTTCGAGCACTGCTAAGGACCAATTAGGGCGCTGCTTATTCTTGATAAATTTTTTGTAGACAGCTATCGCTGATTCAATATATTCTAAACTCTCAATATCGATATATTGAGAATTGGTCTCTGAAGCAAAGATCGTTTTATAATACGTCTCATTTGGTTTAATACTGCCGCTCAATGGATGTGACAACAGACAAATATGATCATCGATAATTTGCTTCTTAACTACATTTAACACATCTCCATATTCCGCATCTTCTAAAAAAAGCATGACACCAATTTGTCCTAGTTTTTCCTTCACCATTGGATTGTTTGTTATAACGATCATTTCACCAACCGCCTTTTTCAATTGTGCTTTCATTCACATGATTGCCTTTAGAAACCATAAAAAAGAAGACAACAACACACTGTGCCATTGTCCTCTGTTACTAGCCTGAGAGATTCTCCCCTTGAAGGGGATTGCTCCTTCGGCGCATTTCTGCTCTCCAGAGTATCATCCAATTACGGTCCGGTTACCTGAGATGTTCATTGTAAAATCAGCAAAGTTTACAATTTATACCTTCGGTGGCAATAAAATTGCACTCTCCCGCAATTTTCTTTTGATTTATTTGGAAACGCTTTCTTTCAATTAGATAGTAACAAGCCAACTAAAAAAATACAACCCAACCTTTAAATATTTCTAGGTTAAATGGCAAACTTCTCACAAAGTAAAAAAAAGCTGCTTCCTCTATTTATCATATTGCTCTAATAGCTCAATTTTTTTGAGCTTACGTCCACAAATTATTTATAAGCCTAAAAAACTATCAATTAAATAAACATTGATTTTGGCTGCTTCAAGTAATCAAAAAAGAAAAAATCTTTTTCAAAGAGGTTTTGATCGAGTTTTTCTTTTCTTCGTTTTGTAAGCATTTCTCAATCAGAAGATCCAGCAACGTGCTATGATTAAAAGAAAAGCAGGTGATTTTTTGATAAACGAGCGATCAGAGCAAGTTTTCAACATTTCTGAGCTAGATCAGGAGCTTCAGAAATTTATTTTGAGAATGGACACAAACCTGACAATAAAATCCACTATTTCCTATATGATGTTGTTAGATTTTCGTTCTCAACATATCAACGAATTGCTAAAAAATGAGATCGTCACCTCAAAGCAATTCGATCATGAATTGAAGGTTAAGATTCGTACACAACAAGTTCACATAAAGAATGTCAATGATTCATTAAAAACGAAAGAAACTTTTGGTCAGAAAGTAGCAGATGGTATCGCAAAGTTTGGCGGAAGCTGGACTTTTATAATTATCTTTATCCTCGTCTTGGCAGCTTGGATTACATTAAATACCTTTCCCTTATTTTTCGGACCATTTGATAAGTTTCCTTATATATTGTTGAACTTGGCCTTATCATGTTTGGCTGCCATTCAAGCGCCAATCATACTAATGAGTCAAAATCGCCAGACTGAGCGTGATCGCGTCGAGGCGGATAATGACTATGAGGTAAATATAAAATCAGAAGTCGAAATTCATCTGCTTCATGAAAAAATAGATTATTTGATGGATTTAAAATGGCAGCATCTGATTGAACTGCAACAATTACAAATTGATCTTTTGCAGGAATTAACTCGACAGAACCAAATGATTCTACAAAAAGATAAAAGCAATACTTAGTCAGTCAAATAGCCCGATAAATTCTTATGTCACAGAAATTTATCGGGCATTTAGAAAAAAGCAACCTGTCAATTGATTTTTTTTAGCAATGATATAAGTCACATTATAGTGACTGCGAGTTCTTTTTAAAGATAATACATTGTTTTATCTTCCAATAAAATATTCTCTTTAAATCCCTTCAACCCAGTCTTAATTTCAGCAACGCTATCTTCAAAAAGATCAGTCATTCCAAATTCTTTACCTAAATAAACATTTTCCAGTTGATTGTAAAATTCAGTGAAAGCTAATTTATTTTCTATATCCTTTGAATCCATACCATAATAATCCAGTATTCTTCCAACAAACTCTTGGTCAAAACCTTCCTCATAATCATACATCAAACAGACAAACTCCATATCACGATCATAAAGCGCGATATCACCAAAATCGATCAGACCACAAATTTTATCAGAAACTGGATCATAGTAAACATTACTCGCTCCAAAATCATTATGGATCAGGCATTTGTTGTAGTGAAACTCTTGCTTTAACAATTTGTCATAAACTTCGTCTATTTCTTGTTTAACAGACTCATTTAAAAGTGGATACGCGGCTTCTTTGATGACCTCATACTCATAGGCAGCTTTCGTATTTTTGTTTACTTCAAGATTATTGACTTGTGTCTTCCATTCAATCCTGTGCAATGCTTTAAAAAATGCTGCCAGCTCTTTAGCCATTTCCTCTTTCCGATCATCCGTGAGAGTTGCCAAAATCTCAGCATCTAAAGGGACCCCTTCGATTTTTTCTTGAGCTATAAATTTCAGTTGATTTGGCTGCTCAGACTTTCCAACATAACAAATCTCAGGAACCTTTAACGGGACTTGATCTTTTATTTCTCTCAATACGAGAGCTTCCTTATAAAGATTCTTTGCTGCTCTAATGTGGCGAGGAAACTTAAAAACATAAGCGTCATTAAGCAAAAAAGCCTCGCTGTCAAAACCAGTTCCTAAATATCTCAAGTCTTCGATGATTAATCCAGGATATTCTTGTTTGATCTGTTTCATCGCTTCTACTTTATTCATTGGTCACCTCTTATTTTTTGGTCGAGTCCTAAATGGCAAATATAATAATCTTCTAAACTGAAAAACTCGATAATCATTCTTTTAATGCCAGTATTCATTAACCAATCATACATGGAAAATTTTATGGCGGCTACCTTGAGTTAAGCAGAACTCATAAAAAAAGCTCACAAAAATGTTCTTGTGAGCTGCACCCAATATTCAGCTAATCGTTCTTGGAACCATCTTAAGTTGACTTTATGATGACGTTTTGTATATCTCATCATTCACATGCTTAGGCGATTGTCATACACGACCAATGAAGAGGTTTTTCCTCAATATTTGGCTGTTTTTTCTTTTACTTAGTTATTTCAGCAAATTTTTTCATGAACGTTTGATAATCCAGCTTGCCCAGAGCAAAATTGCGACTTAATAAATAGATTTTTTCATTTGTTGTTGTTTCTCGACCATAAATCCTGCTAAGCTGTTCATCTTCATTTCCTAAAGCATGAGCAACATTAATCCTTTTTTTAAATGCTTCATAGTATCGAATCCCAAACTGTCTCTGTGATTCAGCATTAATATGGATACCGTCTGGATTCGAAGCCAGATTTTCAGCGCTTACCAAATAAGAATTTTTGGTTTCCTTCACAACCGTCTGGATCTCACGATTGATCTCTTTAAACTCTATTGCACTTAATCCAAAGCCGCTTTTTCCAAGAAAGTCTGGCAGTTCACCAACAATGATCGGCAATTCTGGTAAGCTAAGGGCTTGTCGAAAATGACCAAAAACTGCTTTCAGTTTTTCTGCGTAACCCTTATATTGCCCGTTTAAACTGTCATTTTCTCCTTGATGCCATAATATTCCAATTAATTCGCTAGTTTCCATCGCAAATTTTGCCTCACTAAGTGCATGTCTGGCCAACACCTGGCCCTCTGCCCACTCATCAATCGAGCTGCCACCTTCAGCACAAGGGATCAAACCCAGCTTTTCAGCTTGATGATCCTGTGCCCAGGCTGCCGCAAAAGAGGCTGCTGGGCCGATGCCTGCTACTTCGCGGTCATTATGAAGTGGTTCTGCCATCATCTGCCACCGGCCATTACGCAAAACCTCAATATTTTCATTATAAATTGCTGGAACATCATTTAAATAACCACGTCCAGCCATATTCGACTGACCAATCAATAAAAAAGACTTCATTATTCTTCTCCTTAATTTCAATACTTCGCATACTATAGTCTAATTAGCCTATAGCGTCAATAATTAGTTCTTCCAATAGAGATTGAAATTAATCGGAGAAGTCCAACCAGTCATGATTTTAGATTTTCAGAGATTCGTTCCTTCTTCATCTTTTTTCCGTTCGCTGATTCTCAAATAGAGCGCTAGCCCAAATAGACAATGTAAGAACAAAACCACGACATATATGCTCATCGATTTTGTTTCCCCATTTATCAAATCTGTTAGCCCATAAAATGTCGCACTCGAAGGTATAAGATACGAAACAGTTCTAAAACTACTTTTTTCTGACGTCATTAGATAGAAGAGGATCGGAGGAGCAATAAACAAAATCATTACTATCTTAATATAGGCAATGCCAGCCATCATATTAGTTGAAAACTGGCCGATAAATAATCCTAATAAGGCAGCGACAAAAGCGGATAGAACGATTAGCACGAATAGCGGTAAAATATTTTTAACCTCACCTCGAATGCAAATAAACGCTGTGATAATCGTAGAGACTGTTGCACCGCAGAAACCTATGAAAATTTTTTGTTTGAGATATTCAGTTTTGCTTATTGGTAGTATTTTGTTAATCTGTGAGATACCGTCCTCTTTTTCTCCAATGATACTCATCGCATTGAAGGTACAGCCCATGAACATAGCAGTCACCATCGTAATTACGATCAATAATGATTTTATCCATTCCGTGTCTCCCGATGCTGGACGAATAGTGACAGTCGAGATAGCAGGATTCTTACTCTCAGAATACATTTGTGATAAATGAGCCGCTAGATCCTTATACAATGTCCATTCATCTCCAGAAAGGATTGTCTTGATTTCATCTTCTTCAAGTGTAACCCCAATTAGTTGAGTTGCCGGATCCTTCACTGCTTTATCTAAAGCAGTGCGATCCTTATATATAGTGACAGTACCAATTTTATCTAACCATTCTGCCATTTCCTTAGTTAAACTCCCTTCAACAATTCCGAATGAAGTCTCCCCAACAGTAGAGAAATTAACGTCTGAAAAGCGGTTCACAGCAAATCCGAAAATTATGGGCAGCAGAAAGGTCAAGAGACACAGTTTATCCCTCCGAATATTTTTTAACTGATAAATCATCCCTTTCATTCTACCCCTCCTTAACCATTTCCTGTGATAGTACTTTTCTAGCCAACAGAAACAGCAAAATTATAATAAGCAAACAAACGCCATAATAGATATTACTTGCTGCAGTCACTTGAAAATAGGCATTCTTCATAGCCATAAATAAGTGATACAGCGGATGGTAATGAATCCAATTCCATGTCATTCCTGTTTGTCCGGCTAAAAAAACAGGTGTCGTAACAAAAACAGCAAGGACTAAATACAATAAAGAAAATTGCTTGAAGTCTGGTAAGCGAATCGCACAAATAATTCCAATGAGAGTCATAATTAGCGACATAATCGTTGTTTGGAGTAAAACGGCTGGAATTACTCCAAAGCCCTCCAAATGACCAAGATTGATCACTGTCAGCAAATAAGCAAACAGATTGTCAGCTGCAAGGAACAGGAACAATTTAGATAAAATAAACAAGCTTTTTGAGATTGGCATCACGCCATGGATTCGAATGACCCCCATATGCTTTTCCTTAAAGATGATCGAAGCAATTCCTAAAAAACCGACTGCAGCTAACTCAAAAAATAGAAACTCGCTGGTTATTTCTCGCCGATTTTTCATGTCTTTATTGTTACGCCCAATTTCTTGTACTGCAGGAGGCTTTTCATCAGTCAGCAGTGCTAAAGCATACGCCGCTCGAATAGTATCAATGCGAGCTCTGCCTGATGAATCCATTATTAGCCGAGGCTTCGAACCTGCAGCATTCACTCCTATTGCCTCTCCCTCAGTTGTTTGCTTCTTCAACTCCTCTAAACTTTTGACCTCCGTCACTTTTTTAGAGGGCGCAGAAATTTTGTTATTTGGATCATAAAGAAAAACAGGATAGGCTTTTTGATCAAGGTTGACATATACAAATTGAATATAGCAGGAATACAACAGTAAGGACCCCAAAGCTAATAGAAAAAATTTGCCAGATAGCATCATTTTGAAATCTTTTTTCAGCAGTGTGAAAAGAGAACTGATCATCATGATAACCGCCTTCCTGTATACTGGATAAAGATTTCTTCCATCGTCGGTTCTTGGGAATGAATACTCAGGATTTGATCATGAGGAAAATTCAGACTCTGATCTAATGTATTTATTTTGAGCGTTTTACTCTTTCTTTTCTTGTCCAATGTATACTCTATCGTTACCTGATGTTTACTGTTATGCTCTTTCAAATGCTTTGGCGCATCTATCACCGCGATACTCCCCTCCACAACGAAAGCCACTCGGTCACAGAGAAGCTCAGCATCCATCATATTATGGGTAGTAAGAAAAACGGTTGTTCCTTTTTTCCGCTCCTCCTCTATAATATTTCGAAATAGTACTGCACCAGATGGATCCAAGCCGCTCGTTGGTTCATCTAAAAACAAAAGGTCCGGACTAGTCATCAACGCTCTGGCCATACTTACCCGTTGCCGCATTCCTTTAGAGTACGAGGAGACAGGCTTGTGCAGATAGTCTTTTTTGAATTCTAAACGTTCTAGCAATGCCGATATATCTTGTATTTGATCCTTTGGATAAAATGAAGAAAAATAGTTTAGATTATCTAACGCACTTAAGTTAGCGTATAAATAGGGAAATTCGAAAAGCACTCCGATTCGTTGGAAAAATTTCTTGTTTGTTCGGTAGGCCATATCTTGACTAAATAGAGACACCTCTCCGCCATAATTTTTCAAAATACCGCTAAGTATCTTTTGAGTCGTTGATTTTCCTGAACCATTCGGGCCTAAAAAACCAAAAATTTCTCCTTCACCTACTTTAAAATCCAAGCCATGAAGCGTTTGTTTATTTTTTCCATACGAAAAAGTCAGCTCCTTTACTTCAATCATTATTCGTCTCCCCACCTATCATTCTGATTACCCTTTTTTTGTCTTCCTGACCACCAATTTATGAACTTGATCTTTAAGGGCAGTGAAAGCAAAAAGATGACGGCAAAAATTATCCACCAATACCAAGCTAATCCTAGAAACATCGTAATTCCTCCAGTCTGATTGATCGCTTTTATAGTCCTAACTGTACGACTCTCTTGTAAAGCTGCTGTAAAGATGGGATGAAGGCAATGTAAAAAGCCGTACCTGATTAAAGTACGACTTTCCTTAAATTATTGATTATTATCTATAGGAAGTGAAAAATAAAATTCCACACCAGCAGTCCGATTATTGAAACCAAAATCAGCTTGATGCATGGTAAGTATTTGCGCAGCAATAGTCAGTCCCAATCCTGATCCGCTCTTATTTTCCTCGCCTTTGCTGCGCTGAAATTTATTCCAACTGTCACTAGAAACATTCGGGCCATCATTATAAATTAAAAAATGGGCATTGCCTTTTAAGGTTGTCAGTTCAATGTGGATTTTGCCGGAATCTGTCACAAATTTTTTAGCATTACTCATAAAATTGTGGAGAACTTGTCTCATTCGTTTTTGATCAGCGATGATAAAAATTGGCTGCTCCGGAAGCGAGTAGCTTAGTTCAAAATAGGTTGTCCTACTATCGATAAATTCTCGACCAGCAATCGCTTCTACTAATTCTACTAAATCAAACGATTCAACAGATAGACTCGTAGATCCTGCTTCTAATGCAGATAAATCTAACAAGTCATTTATCATTTCTGCCATTTTCTCTGTTTCTTCAATGATTGTTTGCCGGTAGCTTTCCTCTTGCTCTGGCGTGGCCTCGCCTAATCCTTCAGAATAGGCACGGATCACTCCGAGTGGTGTCTTTAGCTCATGTGACAATGTGTCTGCTAAATCTTTACGCTGTTCAAGCGCGTGCGTTAGATTACGAGCAGTTTTATTCAAATTATTCGCTAATGTTCCCAGTTCATCATTCGTGTGGATTTTACATGGCTGTGAAAAATCTAAGTCCGCCATTCGCTGAGCTGCTTCACTTATTTCATGGACTGGGCGCGAAACGACTTTACGTAATATCGCGTCCCAGCTTACTATCAAAACAATTAGTAATACAACAAAAATAATATCTCTCATCCACCCGCCAAAAGCAGAGGAAATAATATACGACAAAAGACAACCGCCAATCACTAGTTTTGATAAAAAGAATACCTTTTTATTTATTAAATAGATAGAATACCATTTATTTCCTCTAGTTTGTTCAGCCATCACTATTCACCTCGAATTTGTAGCCAGATCGAATCAATGTCACAATAGCTTGTCCCTGTGTACCAAGCTTTTGCCGAAGATTCTTAACGTGGACATCTACAGTCCGGGTGGTCCCCTCGAAATCATATCCCCAAACTCGATTAAGCAGTTGTTCCCTAGAGAAAACCTGTTTAGGATTTTGCATGAATAACAATAAAAGCTCATATTCAGTATGGGTCAATTCAATCGATCGCCCTGCAACCCTTACCTCGCGAGCCAAAGGATCAAGGATGATTTGCCCTGCCTCAAATAAACTTCCCGTCTCTTCTCCACGTCCAGTTCTATTTAATAGCGCTCTTACCTTTGCCATCAGAACGTTTGGACTAAATGGTTTCGTCACATAATCATCCGCCCCTAATTGATAACCGTATAGCTTATCTGATTCATCAACCTTTGCAGTTAGAAAAATAATCGGCAGATCACTGATCTCGCGAGCTTGTTTACATACGAGGTAGCCATCCACTGTTGGCATCATGATATCCAAAATCATTAGATCAACCACATTATTTTTTAGTGCCATCAATGCCTCTACTCCGTCATCAGCTAAAAGAACCGAATGATCGTTCTTTCTAGCATAATCAGCAAGAATTGTTTGGATTTGTTTTTCATCTTCTGCGATCAATATCGTTGCCATTGGCAATCACTCCTCCGAAACCTGCGATTTTAAGTAACCGTATCTTCAATTTATTTTATCACAAAGAAATTCTAAGTAAGAAGGTCTTTTCACTTAACAGAAACCAACGACGAAAAATTATAAAAAAAACTCCTTATGAAAAGGAGTTCTAAAAAAATCACTCAAGGGTGGCAGCAACTTCTCCAACTTGTCTAGTTCCCAAATTGATCGCTAACTTTTTGTCTTTCATTTCTGGTAAAACCACGATCACAATATCATCTTTGTCATTTTTTGCTAAAAATGCTAAATCTACTTGAACTAATGGATCACCTGCTTTTACTTTCTGCCCTTCTTGAATGATTGAACTGAAGCCACCGCCATTCAATTCTACAGTATCCAATCCAATATGGATCAATACATCTAATCCATCTTCGGTTTCCATCGTCAGTGCATGCAGCGTTGGAAAAATAGATTTGATCCTTCCTTTTACTGGGGCACAGATTTTTCCATCGGACGGTTTGACTGCGAAGCCTTCACCCATCATTTTTCCACTAAAAACGGGATCGTTCACTTCTTTCAAGCCAACTACCATTCCATTTACCGGTGTCATGATTTCGTTAATTTTGCTTTTGAATAATCCAAACATTTGTTGCGCTCCTCTCTGTATTGTCTTAAAATTTTTCTTCATCCTACGAATGAGCTTATTTCTTTTACTGTTAGTGTATAATACGAAAGTAAGGATTTCATTATTTTATTAGGAGGTGTGGGAATGGATCTCGAATTGGTTACTAAAGGAAAACAATTATCCGACAATGACCTTACGATCTTGACTTACTTAGCCGCTCATGTAAACGAATTGGAGGGCGTTTCACTTAGAAAAATCGCCGCCACACTCTATACTTCTCCAGCGACAATCGTGCGCTTGGCCCAAAAAATGGATTTTTCTGGATATTTAGAGCTATTTTACTTTTTAAAAAATCAATACCGACCACAAAATCAATTCGTCGAGGCAACAGTCGATATTTCAATTCCTACAGATAAAATCGCGCCTTCTATTCAAGCTATGAAACAAATCTATCAGAAAAACCAAGAAAAGTTTATCACGATTTACGCAACCGGGTTTTCGAGCATGATTGCAGAATACCTCTATAAGAAACTATTAGTCAATGGTATCAAAACGTTATTTGTCAATGCGGCCGATTCATCAGGGATTATCAATAATAATATTGATAATATCAGTATGCTGATTGTCATTTCTAAATCTGGCGAGACCCAAAAGGTCGTCGAAAAAATGCATTTTTCGAAGGACCATGGGATACCAACTATTCTATTTACTGGAAATAGTCAATCACGTGCAACAGAAGCCGCGTCAATCATTTTTGAAGTCACTGATGAGCGGCCATTAGACAGTCAAAATATCAAATACAATAGCTTTTTTGGTAAATTATTACTACTGATGGAATACATCGTCCAAGAGTTCACTAAGACGAACTAGTTAAAATAGTCTTGTGCAATCTGTTTATAGGCAGCATGCTTGATTGGATCGGGAATAAAGACTTGCTGACTCTCTTCTATCGTTAATTTCGGCTGCTCCAATAAATAGTACAAACCAAAAATTGGTTCGTTTTGCTGAGCATAGTAACATTTCACACCAAAAACATCTGCAGCGAGTTGTCCTAACGCCGCTGTTTGGAAAAAGCCCCCGCTAACTGAAAGCTCTTGATCTTTAGCAACCAGCTCTACTAATTGACGAATATTCAGCAACACCCCTTCAATCACACTTCGCAGCATATCATTTTTGGTATGCTGCAGTGTCAAATCATAAAATCCCCCTTTTAGATCATTATTCCAATAAGGTGCTCGTTCTCCATTTAAATAAGGCCAAAAGCGTAATCCATTGGCTCCCACTTCAGTTTCTGCCAGTAGCTCTGGTATTCGTTCATAAAATTTCGCTGGATTTCCGGCGAAATGGTTCGCTGCCCAAGCTAAAATGACTCCCCCATTATTTGAAGGTGCGCCGCTTATCAGCAGATCTTCCTTTAAATAGTAACAAAAATTTTGTTTCTTCTGATCCAATTGAATAGTTTTGGTCGTTTGACGAACTGCGGCACTTGTTCCAATCGTCAAACTTGCGGTTCTGCCGGTCGAATAATAGCTGGCATAGGCAGCCAAAGTTCCATCGCTGGCACCAATAACGACATGAGGATTATTGGAAAATCCAAACAAATCACATCTATTAGGCAGCATTCTATACTCTTGATTGGTATCAGCCAGCTCCGCTAATTGCTCTTCCTTGATGCCTAAAAAATCAAGAATTTCTCCACTCCACTGTTTTTCTCGCAAATCAAAAAGTCCAGTGGCAGAAGCTGTAGCATAATCAATGATCGGTTTTCCAGTAAAGTACTCCATCAGCAATTCTTTGATTCCATACCAATGAATGTCTTTTGGATAGCTTGTTGATTCTTGAAAATACAATAGCTTCGCAAATGTCGACATCGCATGAATCGGTGTACCCGAAATTTCATAGAAATGCGAGGCTAAATCCGTTTGCTTAAATCCTTCAATACTTTCCGCGGCTTGAAGATCCGACCATAAAAAGAGTTGATTTCTGCCATCAGCAGGCATTATGCTGTGCATCGCCGTACTGAAGCTAATCAATGTGACTTGCTGACGTATTTTTTCAGGTATCGCTAGAATCCCTGCTTGCAAAATCGTTAAAAGCTCAGTCCCATTTTGATACTTAATCTGATCATCTCCGTAAGTTTGCAGCGGCAACTCACCCGAATAAAGCAGCTCGTTCTTTTGGATCACTCCTAATTTAATCGCTGTTGTACCAACATCTATTCCTAAAAATACTGACAAAATCATTCATCCTTTACAATGGCATGTCCGCCGAACTGATTGCGCAATAATGCGACAAGTTTCTCACTTATCTTATCACAATCCTCTGAAGCAAAGCGCGTCATAAGCGATTGAGTAATCACCGGTAGGTTCACTCTTAATCGCAACGCTTCCTCAACTGTCCATTTTCCTTCACCTGAAGAAGGGATAATCCCTGCTACTTCAGCCATTTCGCCATGTTCTTGATAGATTTTTTCCACTAGTGCCATCAGCCAAGAACGAATCACTGACCCATGATTAAAAACGTGAGCCACTTCAGCCATTTTGTAGTCGTAAGGACTATGATGCAATAAATTAAAACCTTCACCAATCGATTGCATCATCCCGTATTCAATACCATTATGAACCATCTTAAGGTAATGGCCGCTGCCTGCCGGTCCAGTATGAATGAACCCATTTTCAACACACAAATCAGTAAACAACGATCTTAAATTATTAAAAATCGACTGCTCACCTCCTATCATCATACAAGCACCATGCCTAGCTCCCTCCACACCACCTGATGTTCCCACATCAATGAAATGAATTCCCTTTGCCTGACAATATTCGTAGTTGTTTAGACTATCTTGATAATGAGAGTTTCCAGCTTCAATCAGAATATCGCCTTCACTTAACTTATTAGCTGTATCCATGACCGTATTATTAGTTAAATCTCCTGCTGGAAGCATCAGCCAGACGATCTGTCTGTCCATTTTGTTTGCTAACAGGCTATCGATATCAGGATAAAAGTCCCCGCCCATTTCTAATAAAGCGTTACCAACGTTAGGATCAATATCAAAGCCCTTTACCTGATACCGATGCCTTAATAAATTCTCAGCAATCCCCATGCCCATTTTTCCTAAACCGATCATTGCGATCTCCATCATCATTCCTCCTACTATTTTTGAAAAAAGGAACATAACAACACCTATTCATTGAATCGCTGCTGTTATGTCCTTTAAAATTTAATGTAATTCTGGCCAAGTATCTCCATTTTCGATAATTAAGTCATCCAATAGTTCCTTAGCGACCTGTGCACTTGGCACTGTTTTAGATAAGGTCAAAGCCTGCCACATTTTTTGATAACTTTTTTCCACATATGCTTCGACAACTAATTTTTCAACAGTAACTTGCTGGAACATCAGCGCTTGCTGAAAAGCTGGAATTTTTCCTTGAGCTAAAGCTTCGGGGCCATCTGTTCCAACAATACATGGAACCTCCACCATTGCATCGTCAGGAAAATTAGCGATTGCACCATTGTTTTCGACGATCATCACCATGCGTTCATGCGTATTAAAAGTGATCGCCCGCGCTAAATCAACAATAAATGTAGCATGCGCGTCTATTTCAAAAGCAATGCCCTCTGCAGAACCATTCGCAATAATTTGACGCGCGTGATCAAAAACGTTCTTTTCCCGCCCCTGCATTACTTCATTTGCCCGTGTAAATTCTGGATGATCCTTCATGTGTTCAAAAACATAATCCGGATACAAGTAATATTTCAAGTACGTATTTGGCAAGTATTCCGGCGTTACCGCTAAAATATCTTTTGCTTTCTTATGTGTTTCCTGCCAGCTTGGATCTGTATGCTGAGTATCGACTTCGATTTGAGTCAAATAGCCATGTTCAGAGACATAGTTACGAATTTGATCAATGTATTCATGACCTGCTTTATCTTTGACACTAGTCCACCAACCAAAATGATTTAAGCCAAAATAGCGAACCTCTAATTCTTCCGGTGTTTTTCCTACAATCTGCGACATGCGGCGTAAGGTTCCTACAGGCATATCACAAATATTCAAAACTTTTGAATCTGGCCGCAATACTCGACAAGCCTCTGCCACGATCGCTGCAGGATTAGAATAATTCAACATCCAGCATTCAGGGGAATATTTTTCCATGTAATCGATAATCTCCAGCATTCCCGTAATACTACGCATACCATAGGCGATCCCGCCAGGACCACAAGTCTCTTGACCAAAGACTCCGTGGCGCAAAGGAACCTTTTCATCCTTCTCACGCATCGCATATTTTCCTACACGAATATGCGCCATACAAAAATCAACATCCGTAAAGGCCGTTTCCGGGTCTGTCGTATAGATAAAATCAATCTCAGGGGCTTGTTCCTTCAACAAAATCTCTAGGGCCTCGCCTAAAATTCCTTGTCGATCCCCATCATTGTCGTATAGCTTTAACGTTCTTAATGGAAAACGATCCAAATTATCCAACATCATCATAACGATCCCAGGAGTAAAGGTACTCCCTCCACCGGCAATTACTACTGAAAATTTCTTCATCACTATTCGTCTCCTCCACTGTCTCTACCTAAATATTTTTCGAGCTTTTCTCGAACTTGGGGTACGGTCAGTCCGTAAACTACATGCACATTTTCTCCATTACTGATAACACCTTTTGCTTGTGTCTGATCTTTGAGCAACCCCTCATTCACCAAAGCTGGATTTGCCAACTTCAAGCGTAAACGCGTATAACAATTATCGATTGTCTTGATATTTTCAGCACCGCCTAACCCCTCAACGATTTGTTTTGAGAATTCATCATCAGTGATTGGCGTTGCCATGACACCAGCATCTGGTACGCCTGATTTCTTCTCATTGTATTCTTTTTTCGAATAAAGCTTCGTTTCTTGATCATTATCTTCACGACCAACCGTTTTAAAATTGAACTTGACGATCAAGAAGCGGAAAATGAAATAGTAAATAAAGAAGAATGCGATGCCCACTAAGAGATAAATCGGCCAACGAGTCTTTTCCGTTCCCAGAGGAATATTATATAGCAGAAAGTCGATAAACCCATTCGGACCAATCGCTCGCGACCCCAAAATATTCAGTGCAACCATACTCAACCCGCTTAATGCTGAATGGATGACGAATAATGCCGGCGCCACAAACATAAATGAAAATTCAATTGGTTCAGTTACACCAGCGATAAATGATGTGACTACTGCTGGAATCAAGATGGCTTTTACCTTAAATTTATTTTCTGGCTTAGCCGTTTGATACATCGCTAAACAGGCACCGATCAAACCAAACATTTTTGATATTCCCCTTGCATCCCAAATCACACTTTGTGAAAGTACTTTGACCGCAGGATCAGCAATTTCGGCAAAATAAATATTCCTTGCACCTTCAAAGACTTGCCCACCGACATCTGCCACGCCACCAAGAGAGGTATATAAGAATGGTGTATAGATCAGATGATGCAACCCAGTCGGAATCAATAGACGCTCCAACGAGCCGTAGAGGAATATTCCAAAATTACCCGTCTTTTGAATAACGCCGCCTAGTCCATCAATGCCCTGCTGAATAACAGGCCAAATAAAGGAAAGGCCAATCGCTGCCAGTGCTAAGACTGGAATCAAAACGATAAAAACAAAACGTGCACCACCATATACTTGGAAAGCATTGTTAAAGGTGGTATCGATAAAACGATTGTGGATCACTGCTACAACAATTCCAAGAATGATTCCAAGAAAAACACCCATATCCAATACTTGGACACCTAAAACTAAGGTTTGACCAGACCCCTGGAGTTGTTCAGGTGCCACCAACATATCTCTTAGCTCCATAAATTTGTTCATTGCGTATAGGAAAACTAAATACCCGAGTAAAGCAGTGAAGGCCGCTTCCGCTTTTTTCTTATTCGCTAACCCTAAAGCAATTCCAACACAGAAAATAACTCCTAAATTCGTTAAGACTGGTAGTAATGCCGCAGACAAAATACTACCAAAGCCCATCGTGATTGGATTGTCCAAGAAGCCAAACGTTTCAATCAGCCGCGGATTAGTAAAAACGTTACCAATTGCGATCAAGATACCCGCTATCGGCAAGATTAGTACAGGAACAAACATTGCCTTCGAAAATTTTTGCATGCTATCCATGATTTTCGCTTTCATCTTTTTATCTCCTTTGTTTATGATGTGATTAGTATACGTGCCACAATTACAAAAATAAATAGATACCGCTTACAACTAAACTCGTTTCATGATTTGGAATATGTTTCATAGACGGAAGAACTGTTTCAACTATCTAAAAGAAATACTCTTAAATCACTTAGTATAAAGCAAAACAAATAAGCATAAGAAGAAATTTTATTTTCTCCTTATGCTTCGTTTATACATTAATACCAATCATCCATCATCATCAGTGTCATGCTGCCATCATCGACACCCATTTCAATTTGCTCTCGAATCTCTGGCATATCCGATTCCTTCACTTCGCCGGCTGCTATCAAAAATTGATAGAATTTTTTCATTGAAGAGCCCGCCTTCTTTACTGCACTTTCACTGATCCACAGATTTTTACGAGCTCCCCAGCTGAAAAAATCACTAATAATTTCAAAAGTGGATATTGCCTGATTAAAACCATAGAAAATTAGATAGCCACTTAAATAATATTCAATAGTTGATAGGTGTCTATTTACCGTTTTCTTAGTCACTTTTTCATGCTGTTCGAGATACTGCTGAAAAGCTTTTAAAATCCGTTGATTATTTGCCAATGCTTCCTCTATTTCTTTCTCCGATAAATCACCGGATTTACAATCAGCTAAAGATTTCCAGTCTCTTTTTACGACATATTCTTCTAAATCCTCCTGCGAGATATCATGGAGAACTAGAGGCTCTTTAAAAACTTTTCTTAATTCATCTAAAGGAAAGGTTTCTTTAAACACACTATCCGCTAAATCAATACTGAGCTTAACATCAATAAGTACATCCAAATTGAACCTTTCATGGTACTCCAGTGAAGTAATCATATTATTGATGATCCCAGTAATGACGCGATTATATCCAGCGCTTACCTCTATTTCGCCAGCCAAATCAAGATAGTCAATTATTTTTTCCTGAGGAATTTTCGCGGCCTGGAATACTTCTTTTATTGCAGTCCGAATAATCTCATTCAGCTGCTTTTTGTTTTTAGCATCGATTCCTACCAAAACAATCGGAAAATACGTCAAATCATTAACCAATAACAAAATTTTTTTTCTTTTTACATTGAAGTAATTCGCATGCCAAGAAAAAAGTGGGTTGCTATCTGAAAAGCTTCTTGCCAACTTTTTATCAGCTACTTTAGGTAGATAATTAAATAAAGGTAATGCTTTTTTCGATGGATTGATGATCATTTTCTATCCCTCACTCAATCGTTTTTATTTTTCTCAAGACAATAATAGTATAGCAAAGAAACATACATAGAGGTAACTCGACCATTCGAAATTTCTGAACAAAAAAACGAGCTTCCAATAAAGGAAACTCGTTAAAGTCTGTTTGAACAGAATTTTGATTATTCCGCAGCGTTGTCGTCTTTGAGACCGTATTGTGTATTTCGTGAAAACCTGATGATACTCAGATGGAACGAAACCTTATGAAATCAACATTTTTAGCATTATTCAAATTCTGATAAAAACTAATAAAACTCTGTCTAGAAGGTCAAAAGTATGGTCAAAAAAATACTCGCCAGTATTTCAACTATATTTCAAAAATATTTTCCCATCTTCCCCCCAAAAATAAAATAACAATATTTAAAACAGCCCTACAAAAGAATATTTTTTCAACTGATCCGAAAATAGATTATCTAGGTAATTAATAATGAAGGTTGACCAAAGTGGTAGCCATATGAAACTCTACAATTCGAAGACCAAAACAACCACAATAGTACCTAACCACAAAGGAGACATTCCAATAGGATTAAATAGCCCTTGCCTCCCCATAGGCATATTGCTAACCCAATAAACGAAGGAGATGTTTATTATGTCCAACAAACATTTAGTTATTTATCCAGCAATTTTCAGACCTGAAGGTGAGAACTATAATGTTACTTTTCCAGATGTGCCTGAAGCAATCACTTTTGGTAAAGGAATTGATGAAGCAGTTGAAATGGCCCAATCTGCATTGGGGCTAGCAATATACGATCAGGAGCTACCGCCAAAAACAACTAATCCAAAAGACATTACATTGGATAATGACAGCGACTTTATTCTAGCGATCACATTAGATCTAGCAGAATATCGACGTGAAAATCATACGAAGACAATTCGAAAAAATACGTCTATCCCCGAGTGGTTGAACGTAATTGCCGAAAAAGAGAATATTAACTTTTCTCAAACTTTGACCGAAGCTTTGAAAGAAAAACTAGGTGTATAACCAAAAAGAGACCTCTCAATAGATTTGATGGTTGAGAGGCCTTAATATGTACCTTGTAGGACTCGAACCTACGACCGGACGGTTATGAGCCGTCTGCTCTAACCAGCTGAGCTAAAGGTACAAAAAGACTGGCGAAACGTTTGGGAGGTTACCGCCAGTCATGAAACCAGAATTGTTAGCAATGACACTAACATTTTTTATTATATCAAACAAATATTTTGTGTCAAATTGCAAAAAAAAGAGCAGACCGACTCATCTCTGAATCAATCTGCTAGATAATTTTGAGGTCAACAACGAGCAAGCTGTCGACAAGTTAATTATAACTTACAAAGAATTTGTGTCAATTTAAAAAGGCTCGGCACGCCTTCTGGGGAAAGCTGACCGAACCTCTGGAATACATTGCTTATTTTAATAAGCTATTTTTGATTATATCACAACATTTTTTTTCGTCAATTTGACAAAAACGGTTGAAAAGTAGGGACTCAACCGTGTAGACAACTTAAAAATACTGAAGTAAGCGATTAAGGTTATTATGGTCAAAAATGATCTTGTGACAAAAAGTCCCTACTATTTTTGTCTGAGAGGTGGATCATTCTTATATTTTCAGAATAGCTCTTTACTGATTTTTAATCAAAAATATTGCTCACAATATAAAAATAGACTGACCGGAAGCTAGATCGATCAGTCTACGGGATAAATAAGCCTATCGAAGTAAGCTTGATTTAATTGTAACAAATTATAAACTTTTCCTCAATCGACTAATTCTAATAAAACATTGTGTATTAATACTTCAAGTAATACAATAAAAAAGAGAGAGACCGATATTTCCCCACAGCCCCTCCGTCAAAGGTTGCTGTATCTGGTCTCTCTCTTTTTCTATATAGTAGCTATTTGTTACTTGTAGAGCAAGAAATTAGCCTACTACATACATCAAAACGGCAGCTTATTCGCATTTAAAGCTTGCTGCATTGCCTTCACAAGATCACTTTGGGGACTAATGAATCCATCCACAGTGGTTTTGAATGCTCACTGTAGCGCTTTGATTGTTTCAGTCCCACAGAGACCGTCAATGGGTCACGTGCAGAATCCTTTTGCTTTTAATCGCTTCTTCATTTCTCGAATCAATTGTGACCCGATAAGTGTACGATCAAACTGAGCTATGATAAATTGATTCAGTTCTCCTTGTATTGATGACTGGCCACACCATCTCTAGCCGACATTTTAAAATACTCTTGTAGTCACCTTATTACTGTCGGTCCACAAGAACCATTGGTTGCTAATTTATTATTGTTTGGTGTTCCCGCAGATCGTAAGCCAGTCCAACGTAAATAACAATTCCACGGATAGTTGTAGTATGGACTGACGTTCGTTTCACGTCCTCTCTGGTCGCCACCTTACCTGTCACTGATCCGTTCACGCTCATCAATAGATGACTGGGCGAGTTTCCCGCCACCAAATATATACAGACATTCCTATTTCCCACATAACATATTCCAAAATCCTCCAAAGGACAGTGACATAAATAATCTGGCTTATATTTCCTTGAAATAATTCAAACGCCACACTGCTTAACACGATATAGCGAATACTTCCCATTGGAGCTAACAATTTATATAAAAATCCTCTAAAAAAGAACTTTTCAAGCACCGAGCTCAAGATCACGATAAGTAAAATATTTTGAATTAAATTCAATTGAGTAATTACTGCTCCACAGCATTCCCGCCATTAGCCCCTAGTAAAATCAACAGATAGTTAAATGATAATGTTACAAAACTTGATACTTCATGTGAAAACACGATTAATAATGGAAGTTCCTTTATTCCTAGCTTTTCCTCTCAACGACTCTTTCCTTCGGTAAACTTCTTGTTAAAACTAAAAATATTCCAGCCCCTAACACATAGATGACTATATAACTAGCCATCATAGATTCAATCTGGTCCGAAAAATTTATGGAAAATTAACTGTAAGCACTGGTCCCACTATTTGTGCTGCCAGCATTATAGTTGTTAAACCAAATCCAACAATACTAAATTGCTTTTTCACCATAAAAAACACCTTCAAACCTTTAAATTTTTAGTAAAAGATTAATAATCATCTTATGAACTCACCCAGTCCAACTCGACAAAAAAATGAAATCATACCACAATAAGACAATGATCAAGTTAAAAACTAACTTTAGTTTCTAACATCAAGAACAAAGTACCTCAGTTGATACTTAACAAAGAAAAATTAGTATTTTATAGAAAGCTTTCTCCTTATTTGTCAAACCACTCTATAAAGTCTTCATTCGTCTTGCTGGTATATAAATGAATTAGTTCTGGTCGCATCAATTTGAATATTTCTATCAGTTCTTGCCCACCAAAAAAAGAAGAAAAATCTTTCCCAGTATATATTTCTGACAACAATGAAATTAATTTTTCTGTTGCTCGATCATCATCTAAAATATTTATTAGGCAACCAACCAAAAACTGATCTGAAAAAGTTACAGCTCCCTCTTCTTCAAAATCCTGCAATAGCTCTTTAGCTATCTTCGTGACTTTCTGCTTTTCACCATATTGGATATCTCCTGTGACCTCGTTGTAGTCCAATATTTTTGCTAAAATTGATCTAGAAATATCGTTTTGATTTTCTATCGATGAATCTTTAAATTTATTTGACTGATTTATTTCATCAATAATAATCTGAAGAATATAATTTTTTAACAGCTCATACTTCACATCTGCAAAACAATCATCAATAAATCCCTCTGCTGGATAGCCTACTTCATTTTCCCACATAGGATTTTCCGACTCCCCCTTATAAAAATCCTCTTTAATCATCTGTATCACTTGGGGATTTTCTTCCACTAATTTACTGTTACCAGTAATATTTAAGTAGTCTGAAATATAAGTGTCTAAACTACCAAAATAGAACCATCCTGCAGGCTTACTGGTAATGGATGCTAATTGTTCAATAACTGAAATTGGTGCTAACGCATAACCTTGTACATAAGAATTAATCGTAGGCTTCTTTAACCCCAAACGATTTCCTAATTCCGTGAAGGATAGATCCAAACGCTCCTTGACCATTTTTATTCGTTGCCCAACTTTTTCTTTATCTGGCTGTAAGATTCCAAACACTTTAAATTCCTCCTGCTACTATTCTATGATATAAGGTAGTATAACATGTATATAAATTTTCGTATATATTTTTCCGTTTTTTCGTTGACATCGTATAACAAAACGGATATAATGTAAATCGTAGTTGATCAGCTATTTTTTTAAACCTATCGTATAATTTATCGTATATCAAAAAAAGGAGAAGCAGCATGTTAAAAATTTCGGATTTGGAATTACCTAAAGAAAATATCGAAAAGGTTTTCAATGTAGTTCAAGTCACTCGGTGGCATAAAGATGGAGAAATACTAGGATGGAGCTATGAATGCATTTTACCCAAAGTACGCTTTGAAAAAATAAATGTAAAGGTGAAAAGCTCAAATGAGCAACCCGTTATCTCAAATGAAGAGCTAAAAAAAAGAGGATTAGCCTCTCTAAGTTTCACTGGACTCACAATTACCCCTTGGGGACGTGCAAACGGGGACTTCGTTAATTATGGTCTTACAGCAACAGCAGATGATGTGGCTCTTGTGGAAATCTCTAACAAATGAGCCCAACCAAGACTTACACTGCACCTGAAGTCCTCCCTCAGGTTCAGGGGCTCCAATCTGTTTCGACACTTAACAAGTGGGCTAATTTTATTCAGAGAGAGTGTCACTATCATTTCCAGTATGAGCAGCTTCCTTTCATGACTTATAATCGGCACGGCCGTTCCGTCAAGCATAGAAAAACGCGAGTCTATTCAAAAGAGGATATCCAACGTTTTAATCAAGCTGCAAGTTATATCCCAAAAATTGGCAGAGATCGAGCCTTGAAGCAATCATTTGACAAAGAGGAGTATTACAACCACCTGACCACTTATGAATTGTTAACAATGGTATCAGAGTCATTTCTGATAGAGAGGAAAGTTCTTGAGAAGAGGATCATACAGTCATTAATCAAAATGAGACAATTGGAGCAAACGATAGAAGTACTGCGTGAGGAGATCGAAAAGTTGAAGCAAGAAAATGAACGAAATAAAGGTGGAACTTTCAGCGGCTGGTTTCGTTCACAGCGGTAGGGCACAAAAGCCCGGCGCCGCTGCGAACGAAAAAAGCAGACGATGGAGTCCACCAAAGAAATGCGAAGCATTTCTTCCTACTTAACTTGATTTATAGACCAACATCTAGAGAAATTTAACAAATTAGCATTAGAGACTACAGACCTTTGAAAACAGAATAGCCAAAAAAAGGAACGATAACTTTTGAAACCATATAATCAAAAAATTATTGAAACTCCCTCGTATATTGAGATCTATGAATACACGGAACCAATCCTCCCAAAGAAAAATAAGTCGGATGATCCTTTGAAGAAACAAAAATTTCCATGAATATACGAGCAAGAAGCTTCAAAAAGAATTTATGATGAACTTCCTTCAGAAGATCAGTACAACAGTTTGAAAAGAAAGAATCAATACTATAAAAATATGCGCTTTGAAATCGCTCGGTTAGTGGATACAAATTTTGGAGAACAAACCAAATTCTTAACTCTCACTTTTAAAGAAGCTGTTGAAGATATTGACTATGCAAATTACGAGTTCAACAAATTCATCAAACGACTCAATTACGACCTATACAAGACAAAGAAAGCACAATTGAAATATATAGCCACATGGGAGTTACAAAAGCGCGGAGCCATCCATTACCACCTTATTCTATTTGACTTTCCCTATATCCCTTTCAAACGTTTAGAATCGATTTGGGGACATGGATATATTAAGATTAACAAGATCGATGTGGACAGTATTGAAAATCGCGGACGTTATATTAGCAAATACTTTGATAAAGACTTGGAAATAAAAAACCATAAGAAGAAGGCATTCTTTAAATCACAAAATCTTATCTCACCCACTCTTATAAAGAAACTATCAAACAGCCCTTATAACATAAATAATAGAAAAGTCATTTACAGCAGTGATTACATAGTACGACGTCCCATTTTCCATCATGGAGATACTAATGAGCGAGAACTCGATTTTATTGAGGTTCCTGTTCATTATACAAAAATAAAAAAATAGAAAAATCATTTCATCAGGAGGACCTTTATGAAAATAGAAATACCTATTGAAGTGGATGATGAAATTATCCACGCTATAGCACAACAAATAATTGAAACCGCACTCATTGAATCAAATGGATTGGCACAACAAGGGACAATTGATTTACCACCCTATCCGACACGAAAGGAGATGAAGAAAATATTGCACATTGGAGATGAGCGACTAAATTCATGGATAATCCACGGACTGAGCACGATCTCCTTTGGAAAGGAAACAAGATTTGATCGAGAAGACGTAAAGGAGTTTCTAAATAAGTTGAAATCATCATGTTGACTTTAAGAAAGAATCTACCTATGCTATTCGATAGAAAGGAGAAAATTGACCTTCGATATACTGGCGAGTAATCAAAGGAGAATAACATGATAAAAAAATATCAAAAGAAGAATGGCAATACTGCCTATATGTTTAAAGCTTACCTTGGAATCGACGAAAATACCGGTAAAAAGAAGTATACCACGAAACGTGGCTTCAAAAGTTTACGTGCTGCTAAACAAGCGTATACTCGATTGCAGCTTCAAGTTCAAGAAGGTGATGTGTTAGTTGATTCAAATAAATTATTTTCAGAGTTGGCAAAAGATTGGTTGGATCAATATAAAAATACCGTAAAAGAAAGTACCTATGTTGCTCAAAGACTTGCTCTTAAAAAACATGTACTCCCCTTATTTGGCAATATGCGGATATCAAAAATTTCAATTCCTTATTGTCAGAGACAAGTGAACCATTGGTACTCCTACTATAAAAAATTTTCTAATCTGATCGGAATGACTACATCCATCTTTAAATACGCGATAAGTTTACGTTTAATTCGTAGTAATCCGATGGACGGTGTCATAAGACCTAAACGGAAAAAGAGGATTGACGAAGAACGTTACGTAGCTCCTTACTACGACAAAGAAGAGTTACTCTTGTTTCTTGATGTCGTAAAAAAATACCCAGATCCACTTTACCCTATGTTTCATATTCTTGCATTTACCGGACTGAGAAAAGGAGAGTTATTAGGGCTTCGTTGGAAAGATATTGATTTTGAAAATGAGACACTTTCCGTTAAGCAAACCTTAGCTACGGTAGAAAATTGGCGGCTCGAATTTCAAGTTCCTAAAACAGAAAAGAGTCTGCGAACGATTTCTCTCGATGTGGACACGTTATCTATCATCAAGCGTTGGCAATTGAAACAAAAAGAATTATTTCTGAAATTTGGAATAAAAAGAATCCCTAACGGAAATCAATTGTTGTTTGCTACAGAAAAAAATGCTCCCTATTATTTAGATTTCATCAATCACAACCTCAAAATGATTGTAACTGAAAATGATCTAAAATATATTACACCTCACGGCTTCCGACATACCCATTGTAGCTTATTGTTTGAATCAGGAGCTTCAATTAAAGAGGTACAAGCAAGATTGGGACATACAGATATAAAAACAACAATGGACATCTATGCTCATGTAAGTAAGAGACAGACGGAACAAACAGCCAATCGCTTCGCGGAATTTATGAAGAATACTGAGCAATATGAGGGCGATTCTGGTATGGTCAAAAGTATGGTCAAAACGCAAAAAAGGCAGACTACACCCGTAATGTAGTCTGCCAAAAGCTGATATATCAACGTTTCTATTACTCTGCAACGTTCGAATCTTTGAGACCGTATTTTTTGTTGAAACGATCGACACGTCCGTCTGCTTGTGTGAATTTTTGACGTCCAGTATAGAAAGGATGAGAGTCTGAAGTAACTTCGACACGGATTACTGGGTAAGTATTTCCGTCTTCCCATTCAACTGTTTCTTGTGAAGATTTAGTAGAACCTGACAAGAATTTGAAACCTGTAGTTGAGTCCATAAATACAACTGGATGATATTCTGGATGAATTCCTTGTTTCATAGTTTTTTTCGCTCCTTTGCCCTGAATCATTTGCTGGTTCAGAGTTATTTATTTACAACATGAATATACTATCATGAATGATTCGACAATGCAATTATCTTTTTTGATTTCTTCGTGGCGTTTTTCCACCGAAGGAAACATCTTTAAAAGCTTTGAAAACGCCGTCGTTATTCTTTGTCTTCCTCAAAAAATTGATGAATTGTGATGTATATTCTAGAGAGTCGCCAGTCATATTATTGCGAAGTTTGAAGATTTCCTCAAGACGATCTGGGCTCATCAGTAATTCTTCTTTACGCGTGCCAGATTTCTTGATATCGATCGCTGGGAAGATCCGACGTTCGGATAATTCACGAGATAATTGTAATTCTAAGTTCCCAGTTCCCTTGAATTCTTCATAGATGACATCATCCATCCGGCTGCCAGTATCAACTAAAGCTGTGGCTAAAATCGTCAAGCTGCCGCCTTCTTCGATATTTCGAGCCGCACCAAAGAACTTCTTAGGCTTGTAAAGAGCGGCTGGGTCAATACCACCACTTAATGTCCGACCACTTGGTGGAACGACTAGGTTATAGGCACGAGCCAAACGAGTGATACTATCCATTAGAATCACGACATCCCGCTTATCTTCGACTAGGCGCATCGCACGTTCAAGTACCAGCTCAGACACCCGCGTATGGTTTTGCGGCTGTTGATCAAATGTCGAATAAACCACATCGCCCTTGACGCTGCGTTCTAAGTCTGTCACTTCTTCTGGTCGTTCATCGATCAGAAGAACAATCAATTCAACATCGGGATGATTATCAGTAATGCCATTAGCGATCTCTTTCAGAATCGTTGTTTTACCGGCTTTTGGCGGTGCAACAATCAACCCACGTTGACCAAAACCAACAGGTGAGAAAATATCGATCATTCGTGTAGATAATCTTCCAGGCGTTGTTTCTAAAATTAATTGTTTATCAGGATAAAGAGCAGTCAGTGCTGGAAAATGGGGGCGTTCTTTGGCTTCCTCTGGGTCTTTACCATTCACACTCTCCACATGCATCAAGCCATAGTAACGCTCAGATTCTTTTGGAGGTCTAGCCTTTCCAGCGACCTTATCCCCATTTCTAAGTCCAAAACGGCGGATTTGTGAAGAAGAAATATAAATATCCTCTGCACTTGACCCATAATTGATTGGTCGTAAAAAACCGTAGCCGTCTTGTCCAACGATATCCAAGACCCCTTCCATATAAAAGAAGCCTTGCTTTTCTGCCTGTGCCCGAATAACAGCTAATGACAGTTCCTTTTTATTCATTTGACTGTAATAAGGTATTTTAAAATCCTTTGCATAAGCATAAATCTCTTTTAGCGTCTTGTTCTCAAGCTCCGCCATTGTTAAATAATCGCTCATTATTCCGCCTCTTCCTCATCAATCATTTCGATAGTAGCACCAAGAGTCGTCAGTTTTTCAATAATATGATCATATCCGCGTAAAATGTATTCCACGTTAAAAATCGTTGTTTTCCCTTCAGCCATCAATCCAGCGATAACTAAACAAGCCCCAGCCCGTAAATCAGAAGCGACTACTTCAGCACCATGCAGTTTGCTTTGGCCATTTAGGACAATTAAATTTCCTTCTACGCGAGCATCCGCGCCCATACGTACCAACTCTGGGATATGATTGACTCGTTTTGAATAGATTGTGTCAATAATCTCAGCAGTTCCTTGTGCCTTTAATAATAATGGTGTTAATGGTTGTTGTAAATCCGTCGCGAATCCAGGATATGGTGAAGTCGTCACATCGACAGCCTTCAAATTCTTTGACGGCAAGACTTCGATACTATCTTCCGAGATATTCATCTCTACACCGATTTCCTCTAACTTTGCGATAAAGCTTTCGATATGTTCATAAATGACATTATGAACAGTCACACCTTCCCCCATCGCCGCAGCCAATGCTAAATAAGTCCCTGCTTCAATCCGATCAGGAATGATTGAATGAACACAGCCGTGTAATTCTTCAACTCCTTCGATCCGAATTTCATCAGTACCTGCACCGCGAATCTTCGCGCCCATATTATTCAATAAGGTTGCTACATCAATGATTTCTGGTTCTTTAGCCGCATTTTCAATAATCGTTTTGCCTTTTGCTTTAACTGCTGCCAGCATCACGTTGATTGTCGCACCAATAGAAACCACATCCATGAAAATGCGATCACCGGTTAAACCTTCTTCTTCTGTACGTAAATAAATTACGCCATGTTCATTCGAAACATCAGCACCTAAGCTCTCAAATCCCTTGATATGCAAATCGATGGGACGTGGACCTAAGAAACAACCGCCAGGCAAACCAACGACTGCTTCACCGAACTTACCTAATAAAGCGCCCATAAAATAGTAAGAAGCGCGCAATGAATTTATTTTTCCACTTGGCATTGGGATTGATACAACCTTACTCGGATCAATCACCATTCGATTATCTTCAAAAGACACTTCTGCACCCATGATCTCCAAAATCTCGATCAAGGAGTGAACATCTTGAATATCGGGAACACCTTCTAAAATTACTGGCGAATCCGCCATGATTGCTGCTGGGATCAATGCGACTGCACTGTTTTTCGCGCCGCTGATTGTAATATTACCTGATAATGGCTTTCCGCCATGGATTTCAATTTTTCTCATTTATTTTCACCTAATTAATTATTTTGAAGTTTATAGACCATTATCCATTCTAGCATATTATTGCTTGTATAAAAAGGAAGCATTCTCAAATCATTGCAGAAAATAATCAGGTTTTTCATGCTAGAAGTTTTTTTGGTTAGTAGGTGAAAAAATCCAAAGTTTTATGCGCTTAAACAGTAAAAATTATTCATTTTTTTGTAATATTTATGGATTTTTTAAAGATCTTAAATTTGAGTCAAAAAAAAGCTCGGAGCATACGCTCCGAGACTTAAAAAATCAATTATGCTTTGTTTGCTGAACCGAACCAGTCAATGTGTTCTTCAGCATCTTTAACGATTGCAGCAACACCTGGTGCTAACAATTTACGAGGGTCAAAGCCTTTTCCTTCTTTATCTTTGCCAGCTTCGATATATTCACGAGTTGCTTTAGCAAATGATAATTGGAATTCAGTGTTAACGTTAACTTTAGAAACGCCCATTGAGATTGCTTTTTGGATTTGTTCTTGAGGAATACCTGAACCACCGTGTAATACTAAAGGAACATCAGAACCTACAGCATCAGCGATTGCTTGTAAGTGGTCAAATGCTAAACCTTTCCAGTTTTCAGGGTATACACCGTGAATGTTACCAATTCCGCATGCTAGGTAGTCGATACCTGTAGCAACCATTTGAACACATTCGTCGATGTCAGCTAATTCACCAGCACCGATGATTCCGTCTTCTTCACCACCGATAGAACCAACTTCACATTCTACAGAGATACCTTTAGCGTGAGCTTTTTCAACAACGTCTTTAGCAAGTTTCAAGTTTTCTTCAAAAGGAAGATGAGAACCATCAAACATGATTGAAGTGTAGCCAACTTCGATACATTCTAAAGCAGCTTCATAGTCACCATGGTCTAAGTGGATTGCAACTGGTACAGTGATACCCATTGAATCAACTAAGTTACAGACGATATCTTTAGCAACTTTATATCCACCCATGTATTTTGCAGCGCCCATTGAAGTTTGGATAAGAACGGGTGCTTTTTTAGCTTCTGCAGCTTTTAGAATTGCTTGCGTCCATTCTAAGTTGTTTGTGTTGAAACCACCAACTGCATATCCGCCTTTACGTGCTGCTTTCAAGAATTCTGCTCCTGATACTACTGGCATAAAAAATTCCTCCTAGTGTTTTACTATTTGGTTAAGCCATGCTTAACTAACGTGTTAATTCTATCAAAGTTTTCCCATCTTTGCTACTGCTAACCTTTCGATAAAACCTTTACATTCCAACTTTTTTGGTTTTTTTTACTACTAGTGCAGAAAGCGAAACATTTTTCACAAAAAACGAAGAAAAAATCAACAGAGCGTTCGATCTTTTATTCATACCAGAGCACAAAAGCTGGAAGATGCTCGCATCTTCCAGTAGTTTAAATTATTATGCTTCTTTATTTTCCAATGCCGCTCCAACAAAACCTTTGATCAATGGTTGCGGACGGTTGGGACGTGAAATCAATTCTGGATGGAACTGACATCCTACAAAGAATTTGTTTTCAGGAATCTCAACGATTTCTACTAAACGATTATCTGGAGAAACACCTGAGAAGACCAGTCCTTTTTCTTCAAACAATTGACGGTATTGATTGTTGAATTCATAACGATGACGGTGACGTTCTTGGATCACTTCTTCGTTATTGTAAGCAGCCGCTGTTTTGCTGCCTTTTTTCAATTTGCATGGATATAAACCAAGACGCAAAGTACCACCTAAATTTTCCACGTTCTCTTGGTCGGCCATCAAGTCAATGATGTTATTCGCTGTATCTGGTACCGTTTCAGCTGAATTCGCGTCTTCAAGTCCAGCAACGTTGCGGGCAAACTCCACGCAGGCCATCTGCATTCCTAAACAAATACCTAAGAATGGCACATCGTTTTCACGAGCATAGCGGATCGCTTCGATCTTCCCTTCGATCCCGCGATCACCAAAACCGCCAGGAACTAGGATGCCGTCAGCATCGCCTAGTACTTCCGCAACATTCTCGCGAGTGACTTCCTGTGATTGAATCCACTCAATTTCGATATCTGAATCAAATGCAAACCCAGAATGTTTCAACGCTTCAACTACAGAAATGTAAGCATCTGGCAATTCCACATATTTCCCTACTAACGCAATCTTGACTTTCTTTTTAAGATTCAACACTTTTTCTTCAAGTGCACGCCACTCGGTCATGTCTGCACTTGGTACATCTAATTTCAAATGATCACAAACAATTTGGTCCATTCCCTGTGCTTGTAATGCTAGTGGAATAGAGTAAAGAGTTTCAACATCACGAGATTCAATCACTGCTTCTGGTTCTACATCACAAAATTGTGCCAATTTATTTTTGGTTCCTTGAGAAACTGGCTGCTCTGTACGAACCACCAAGATATTTGGCTGAATACCCAAACCACGTAATTCCTTCACGCTATGCTGTGTTGGTTTGGTTTTCATTTCACCAGCAGCTTTCAAGTAAGGAATCAACGTTGTATGGATATACATCACATTGTCCGCACCAACCTCTGCTTTCATTTGGCGTAAAGCTTCCAAAAATGGTAGAGATTCAATATCCCCTACAGTTCCGCCGACTTCTGTGATAATGACATCAGAATCAGTCATCTTAGCAGCACGCATGATTTTTGATTTGATTTCATTTGTGATGTGGGGAATCACTTGAACGGTCGCGCCTAAGTATTCACCTTTACGTTCTTTACGAATAACCTCTGAATAGATTTTTCCTGTCGTTACGTTGGAGTATTGATTCAAGTTGATGTCGATAAAACGTTCATAATGACCCAAGTCCAAGTCCGTTTCAGCACCATCATCCGTTACAAAAACTTCTCCGTGTTGGTAAGGACTCATCGTACCTGGATCGACATTAATGTATGGATCGAATTTTTGGATAGTAACTTTCAATCCCCGATTTTTAAGCAAACGACCCAATGATGCTGCCACGATCCCTTTGCCAATTGATGAAACTACGCCGCCAGTTACAAAAATATACTTTGTCATAAATGAAAAAACTCCTTCATACTAGTTTGCAGGAAACGTTTAGAAAATACACTTTGAAAGGCAAAACGAACTCTCTCAGCTTTTTTGATAATAAGCGAAAAAAATCATCCGTAGAACCAAACAAAGAAAGCTCCCTATCCAACTTGAATAGGGAGCTGTGAATTCACTAAACACTTGACCCTTACTAAAAGGGTGCCCAAGCAGTATAATACTCACACTTTGGAAAAATGTCAACTGTAATTAATAGTTGCTTAATTTTCCTTAATCAAATAATTTGCTAAAAAAGCTTCTCTTCTTCTTTGGCTCTGTATTGTCCTCCGCTTGATTTGATGAATATTTTTCTTCAATATCAATGATTTCTTCATTTACCGCATGATCTGTTACTAATAATACGCCAATGCTGTCCTCTGATTCTACTTTTGCATCATTTACGATAGTAAAATCCGTTGCATTTTTTGAAGCCAGACCAATGAAGTCCTTTTGTAGACTTTCGCTCACTTCCCCATTAATCAACAGCTTGCCTTCAGGATGCTTTTTGATTTCTTCAATCAAATGTTCGCGGTCTTGTTTACTGCTCATCTCTCGCACTGTCATACTTACAAAGCAGCGTTCTCGAAAAGTCCCTAAATATTTCCGTTGCTCATCTGGATTGATCCGCGGCGAACCGTACCTTCCTTTATCTAAATGCTGCTGCAATTCGTCGTTTGCCATATTTTCACTTCCTTATAAGTATGTTTCATTCAAATATAGTATATCAAAAGAGTGAAAAAAATGCTGAAACTCTGCAAAAAAATAGCGATAAATCACTTGTTTCATGAAAATCATTAGAAAACCATTGTACTTTTATTCGTTCTATTCTATAGTAAAAGATGATTTTAATTATTATTCAAAAGTCCGTTTACTTGCGGACTTTTGTCGTATTTTTTTATAAAGGAGTGTTTTATGATCAAGCATTACATGGGTTTATTACAACAGGAGTTTAGACATTACTCCAAAGGAAAACTTCAAAAGGATTTATTGGCAGGGCTAACTGTTGCTGCAGTCGCATTGCCTTTAGCCTTAGCTTTTGGCGTCTCTAGTGGAGCCGATGCAGCAGCCGGAATGATCACAGCTATCATTGCAGGTGTCGTTATTGGCAGTCTTTCAGGTGGTTTCTATCAGATTTCGGGGCCTACTGGTGCAATGGCAGCTATTCTAACTGGTATTATCGCCAGTCAGGGGTTGGCTGGTGTCTTAGTCGCTACATTCATCGCAGGGATCATTTTATTGATTGCCGGATTATTTAAACTTGGAGGTCTTACCTCATTTATCCCATCACCTGTTATTACAGGCTTTACTTCCGGTATCGCTATTATTATCGCTCTAGGTCAAATCGACAACTTTTTCGGTACGACTTCTGCTGGAGAAAGTGCGTTAGCAAAGCTAATGAGTTACCGCCATGCTTTCACGCCTGATTTTCCAACACTTTTATTAGGCCTATTCGTTTTATTCCTATTGATTTTCTATCCAAAAAAATGGAGTCAAATTTTACCCCCTTCATTAGTTGCAATTATTCTAGCCACGTTAGTCACCATTGTCTTCAATCTGCCTGTTGCGAAAGTTGGGAAAATTCCAACCTCCTTATTAACCAGTGAACGACTACACTTAGCAACGCTTAATCTTCCATTAATTAAGCAATTATTGTTCCCTGCTGTTAGCATTGCCATGCTAGGAATGATTGAAAGCCTGCTTTGCGGTGCCGCTGCAGGAAGAATGACTGGTAAAGAACTTGACAGCAATCAAGAATTAATTGCTCAAGGAATAGGCAATATGATCCTCCCTTTTTTTGGAGGGATTCCAGCAACCGCTGCAATTGCTAGAACCAGTGTAGCAATAAAATCCGGTGCCCAAACACGACTGGCCGGGATTTTTCACGCTCTCTTTTTATTTTTATCCATGATTATTTTTGCACCAATCATGTCCCAGATTCCTATGACTGCATTGGCTGGTGTGTTGCTTGTAACAAGCTGGCGTATGCATGAATGGACAACGATAAAAACCATGATTCAGCAAAAAAACCTAACAGCAATTCTTTTGTTTTTCGTGACCATGCTCAGTACGATTATTTTTGATTTGAGTATCGCAATTGTCATTGGAGTCCTCTTCGGCTGTGTTTTCTTCATCAGCAAGAGTGCGAAAATTTCCATTATTACGGAAAGCATTGACTGGCAGAGAATGGGAATGTCACATTCTGATGTAGGTTCTAATTGGGTCGTCATTTATATTACTGGACCACTATTCTTTATGTCTTCTAATCAGCTGAAAAGAGAACTGGATAAGGCTGTAGATAAAGAAGGGATCATCTTTTCTCTGCGTGGTGTTCCAAGTATTGATTTAACTGCAAGGGATATCTTTGCTGACTATTTCTCAACCGCTGTAATCAATAATCAAAAATTGATTTTTACCTCCATGCAGCCAGAGGTAGAAAAGCAGTTCAATCAACTTTGGGATGAACAGACAGATTGTCCCGATCAACACCCTACTGTCGCACACGCTCTTCAAGCATTGCATCAAGACTATTAGCTTAAAAAAAGCTGTGAGAATGCTCTCACAGCTTTTTTTAATACTATTGTTCTCGTTCCTCAAGTTGTCTACGTCTTATTTCCTCTGTTTGCTTGTTTAAATCATTCTCTGCTTGAACGAGTTCTTCATAGGTCAGGATACCATCATTATTCAGATCCGCTTGAGACGTTTCCTCACTAACGACTCTCTCTCCATTTGGCAGGACACGCAATACCGTGACTGCTTCACCATTTGGCGTAACTAAAACCTGTCCGACCTGATCGTCCTTCTTCGGCTGCTCAGCTGATGTCGATGGGGTTGTTTGTGCTTGAGTAGTTTCGCTAGACGGCTGTGTTTCTGCTACAGCAACCGTTGAGGAACTCTCTTTAGATCGCTGATAGCTTACTGACGGCTCAATTTGAATCTTTTTCTCAGTCTCTTCATTCTTTATTTTAGCAGTCAATGTCAATTCTTTAGTCTTTGGTTCGGATAATTGATACTCTATGCGAAACAAGCCATGTTCATCTGCGGTTTCCTTTTGATTTTCAATAGAAACGATCGCATCCGGCTCGGTTGTTCCAGTAATGATTGCTTTACCCAACTCATCTGTTTCAAACGTTTTGAAGCAGATAATCTCAAGTTTCTTTTTTTCCTCTGAAGACGACTGTGAGATAGTCGCTTCCCTTTTTTGTTCCTTCTCTGTGCTGCAACCAGCTAACATAAATACACTTGCAGATACCACTGCTATTCCAACAATCTTTTTCATAAATTCCTCCAAAAATATAACGTAAAAATAGATTCCCAATCTCTTTACGACGGATAATTGTTCCTTACTTCTATTATAAACACATAACAGGACACATCGTCTAGCCCCCAAAGTAACTTATTTTACTACGCGACATTTGAAGTTTTAGCAATAATGACTAAGCTAGGCTAAATCGGTTCTTTTCCTTTTCCATAAAAAATACCCCTGAACAGGATAAGGAAAGTCCTTAAATCCTAGTCAGGGGTAACATATCAGAAGAGTAGACAACTAAGTCTGTCTCTATTATTTACCGATAAATGGGTTGTTTTTTAAGTTGTAGAAAGATTTGATTCCTTTGTATTCTGCAACATCACCCAATTGGTCTTCGATACGTAATAATTGATTGTATTTAGCAATACGGTCAGTACGTGAAAGAGAACCAGTTTTGATTTGGCCAGCGTTAGTTGCAACAGCAATATCAGAGATTGTAGAATCTTCTGTTTCACCTGAACGGTGAGAAACAACTGCAGTGTAACCAGCTTCTTTAGCCATTTCGATAGCGTTGAATGTTTCAGTTAAAGTACCGATTTGGTTAACTTTGATAAGGATAGAGTTAGCAACACCTAGATCAATAGCTTTCGCTAATTTTTCAGTGTTTGTAACGAACAAGTCGTCACCAACTAATTGAACTTTATCGCCTAAAGCTTCAGTTAATTTCTTAGTACCTTCCCAATCGTTTTCGTCTAAGCCATCTTCAATAGAGATGATTGGGTATTTCGCGCATAATTCTTCGTAGAATGCGATCATTTCTTCAGTTGTTTTTTCGCCTTCGCCTGAGTCAGCTAAAACGTAAACACCTTTTTCTTTGTCGTAGAATTCTGAAGAAGCAGCGTCCATAGCAAGAACGATGTCTTTACCAGGTACATAGCCAGCTTTTTCGATAGCTTCGATGATAACTTCGAAACCTTCTTCGTTAGAACCAAGGTTAGGAGCGAATCCGCCTTCGTCACCAACTGAAGTAGCTAAGCCTTTAGCTTTTAAGATAGAAGCCAAAGCGTGGAATACTTCTGCACCATAACGTAAAGCTTCTTTGAAAGTAGGAGCGCCAACAGGCATGATCATAAATTCTTGGAAGTCAATAGAGTTATCAGCATGTGATCCACCGTTGATGATATTCATCATAGGAGTAGGCAAAACTTTTGTGTTGAATCCGCCAAGGTAGTTGTACAATGGGATTTCTAAGAAGTCAGCAGCTGCACGAGCAACAGCGATAGAAACACCAAGAATAGCGTTCGCACCTAATTTACCTTTGTTAGGAGTGCCATCTAATTCGATCATTGCAGCATCGATAGCAGCTTGGTCGCGTACGTCGTAGCCGATGATTGCTTCAGCAATAATGTTGTTTACATTATCAACTGCTTTAGTAACACCTTTACCGCCGTAACGAGCTTTGTCGCCATCACGTAATTCAACGGCTTCGTATTCACCTGTTGAAGCACCTGAAGGAACCATACCGCGGCCGAATGCGCCGTCTTCTGTATAAACTTCTACTTCGATTGTTGGGTTACCACGTGAGTCTAGGACTTCGCGTGCGTATACGTCTGAGATAATTGACATGTTTTGTCTCTCCTTTAAATTTGTTTTTGTAAATAGGGGTTATTAAAAACCCTTATAACCAATAGTAGTGAAAATCGTCGGTAGTTGCAAACAAAAACCGTAATTTTCTAAAAAATTATTTTGCGCCTTCTAATAAAGCTAAGAATGAATCAGCTTTTAAGCTAGCTCCGCCGACTAAAGCACCATCAACGTTTTCTTTAGCCATATATTCAGCAATGTTTTCAGGCTTCACTGAACCGCCGTATTGGATACGAACAGCTTCAGAAACTTCTTTGCCGTAGATACCTTCGACTGTTGAACGAACAACGCCACAGATTTCGTCAGCGATTTGCGCGTCAGCAGATTTACCAGTACCGATAGCCCAGATTGGTTCATAAGCAATAACCATGCTTGATACTTGCTCAGCAGAAAGATCAGCTAAACCAGCTTTGATTTGTCCTTCGATCCACTCAGCAGTTTTGCCTGCTTCATAAGTTTCTAAAGACTCACCACAGCAAAGGATTGGCAACATACCGTTAGCAAAGATTGCTTTGGCTTTTTTGTTGATTTCTTCGTCTGTTTCGTGGAAGTATTCACGGCGTTCTGAATGGCCGATGATTACATAGTCTACACCAAGATCAGCTAAAGCAGCAGGTGAAGTTTCACCAGTGAAGGCTCCAGCATTTTCCCAGTAGCAGTTTTGAGCAGAGATTTTTAATTCAGTGCCTTTTGCTGCTTCAACTAATTCTTGTAAGAATAAAGCAGGTGATCCGATCACTGAATCTACTTTATCATTTGCAGGAATTTTTGTTTTTACTGCTTCTGCAAAGTCTTTTGCTTCTGAAGCAGTTAAGTTCATTTTCCAGTTACCAGCAATAATTGGTTTACGCATTTAAATAAACTCCTTTTTAATTGTCTAGTTTTTTGAGCTAGCTCCCTACGACAATGAGCAAGAATTTCAAGAAACTTGAGAAACAGTTTATTAAAATTCTGGACTTATTGCTTGGGTACTGAACGAGCTAAAAAAACTTTTCTTATTTGTCGTTGATTGCTGCTAGTCCAGGTAATTCTTTACCTTCTAATAATTCAAGACTTGCGCCGCCACCAGTTGAAATGTGAGTGAATTTGTCAGCAAAGCCAAGTTGTTCAGCTGCTGCTGCAGAATCCCCACCACCGATGATTGTCGTAGCGTCTTTAAGATTTGCGATAGCTTCACAAACACCGATTGTACCATTTGCAAAGTTGCTCATTTCGAACACACCCATAGGTCCGTTCCATACAACTGTTTTCGCACCTTCTAATGTTTGAGCGAATAAAGCGATTGATTCTGGTCCAATATCAAGTCCCATTTGTCCTGCAGGAACATCACCAGTATGTTCTTCAGTTGGAACATCATTTGAGAATTCAGCCGCTGTGATTGAATCAACTGGTAAAACTAATTTGTCGCCAGCTGCTTCGATCAATTCTTTTGCTAAGTCAACTTTATCAGCTTCTACCAATGAGTTGCCGATTTCCATGCCTTTAGCTTTGTAGAATGTATAAGTCATTCCGCCGCCGATCAAGATTTTGTCAGCTTTAGGAATCAAGTTTTTGATTACGCCGATTTTGTCAGAAACTTTTGCGCCGCCTAAGATTGCGATCATCGGACGTTTAGGTTCTTCAACAGCTTCGCCGATGAATTTGATTTCTTTTTCCATTAAGAATCCAGCAACAGTCGGAATTCCAGTAGAAGCGATCCCTACGTTTGAAGCGTGAGCACGGTGAGCAGTACCGAATGCATCATTAACGAAAACGTCGCCTAATGAAGCCCAGTATTTACCAAGTTCAGCGTCATTGCCGCTTTCTTTTTTGCCGTCGATATCTTCATAACGAGTGTTTTCAAAAACAACTACGTCGCCGTCTTTCATGTCTGCGATTGCTGCCTCTAATTCAGAACCACGAGTTTCAGGTACAAATGTTACATCTTTACCTAATAATTCGCTCAAGCGAACAGCTACAGGTTTTAATGATTTGCCTGCTTTATCTTCTTCTGTTTTCACACGACCTAAGTGAGAGAACAAAATTGCTTTTCCGCCTTGTTCTAAAATGTAGTTGATTGTTGGTAACGCCGCTTTGATACGAGTGTCATCAGTAATCACGCCATCTTTAACAGGAACGTTGAAGTCCACACGAACTAAAACTTTCTTGTCTTTCAAGTCAAGATCTTTAACTGTCATTTTTGCCATGAAAGAAAACCTCCAAATAATTTTTTTAAATCTTTTCTATTATACAACTCTTTCCAATAAAAGAGCCAATGATAAACTTACGAAAAAAACGGAGAAGCGCGTTGCTTCCCCGCCTTTTTTCAGACAATTTGTTTTCGTTTAGAATAAATCTTAAAGTTTAGCGAAGTATTCTAAAGTACGAACTAATTGTGCAGTGTAAGACATTTCGTTGTCGTACCAAGCAACAGTTTTAACTAATTGTTGTTCGCCAACAGTCATAACTTTAGTTTGAGTTTCGTCAAATAATGAACCGTAAGTCATACCTACGATATCTGAAGAAACGATTTCGTCAGTGTTGTAACCGAATGATTCAGTTTCAGCTGCTTTCATAGCTGCATTTACTTCATCAACAGTAACTTTTTTGTTAAGAACAGTAACTAATTCAGTTAATGAACCAGTTGCAACAGGAACACGTTGAGCAGCTCCGTCTAATTTACCGTTCAATTCAGGGATAACTAAACCGATTGCTTTAGCAGCACCAGTTGAGTTAGGCACGATGTTTGCTGCAGCAGCACGTGCACGACGGAAGTCACCTTTAGGATGAGGTCCATCAAGAGTCATTTGGTCACCAGTGTAAGCGTGGATAGTTGTCATTAATCCTTCAACAACGCCAAATGAATCATTTAAAGTTTTAGCCATAGGAGCTAAACAGTTAGTAGTACATGAAGCACCAGAGATAACTGTTTCGTCACCAGTTAAAGTTTCGTGGTTAGTGTTGTAAACGATTGTTGGAACATCGTTACCACCAGGAGCTGAGATAACAACACGTTTAGCACCAGCAGTTAAATGTTTTTCAGCAGCTGCTTTAGAAGTGAAGAATCCAGTACATTCTAATACGATATCTACTCCTAGGTCTCCCCATGGTAATTCTTCAGGGTTGCGGTTAGCAAGAACTTTTACTTCTTTGCCGTTCACGTTGAATGAACCTTCATGAACTTCAACAGTTCCGTTAAAGCGACCTTGAGTTGTATCATATTTTAACAAGTGAGCCAACATTTTAGCGTCTGTTAAGTCGTTGATAGCTACAACTTCCAATCCTTCTACATCTTGGATACGGCGGAATGCTAAGCGTCCGATACGTCCAAATCCGTTAATTCCAACTTTTACTGTCATTTAAGATTTCCTCCTTATGGAATCAAAAAATATATTTATTTTAAAGGGGATTTCCCTTTTAAAATCTCATTTGCAGCAGCTTCATCTGTGATGAGCCACGTTTGCTTTGGAGCATTTTTCATATACGCTGTAATGGCTTTGACTTTACTCTTGCCACCAGCGACTGCTAAAACCGTCGGCATTTTTTGGATATCTTCTAATGATAATCCAATACGCGGTACTTTATGAACGATCGCTCCGAATTCGTCAAAAAAGTAACCAAACGATTCAGCAACAGCATTTTTCTGTTTTAGACGAACAATCTCTTCTTCCGACATTTTCCGTCTAGCTGCCATGTGCACAGCTCTACCGATACTGTGAACCACACAATTTGCCTCTTTGATCATCGCCAAAACACTTCTGATCGAAGGTTCTTTCAACAGTGTGTGATACGCTTCTTCGCTCAGCTGTTCCGGTACATATAGGGCACGATGCTCACCGTGAGCATTTGCAGCCATTAATGCACTGACTGAGTTGGCTTGGATCGATACTGCTTCTCCGATACCGCCTCTAGCTGGAACAAAAAGATTATGACGTTTCACTGTCTCTAACGGGCTGACATGTCTGGCAACTTCGGCCATTGTCGTCCCGCCCATCACTGCGATAATGTTTCGGCCATCTGGTAGTTGACGCTGCAATGCTTCATCAACCAACTCGCCAAATTCACCGATTACCTTCTCCTGCTCATCACTGTTACCAGAGACGATCAAGCAACGTTCAATATTAAAAAGTGAGGCAAGCTGTTTTTCTAACTGATCCATGCCGGTGAATTGCTCCATCAATAATTCGAGATGCTGCAATAGCCCTTCGCCTTTTTCAGTTAACAACATACCGCTCTTTGTTACATCTATCAAACGCTGATCTCTAAGATAATCTGTCTCGCTGCGTAACACACGTTCAGTGAGACCCAATGAATCAGCTAAGTTTCTTCGACCGATCGGCTGCATCCAAAAAATATTCTGCATAATGCGGTATCTTTTTTTTACAACCTCTAACACATCAGGGGCGATTGCTTCAAGTACTCTTAATTCACTTAACAAAGGAATTCCTCCGTTGGACTTAAGTAGTCCCTCATAGACTTTTAGCGACCCATGAATTTTAAAAAAAATGCAAGAAAGCCAAATCATTCATTTGAAATTTGCTAATTTCTTACATGACAAAGTGTAACAGTTTTGAGTCTTCTACGCAAGGAAAAAGCCAAGTTTTTTCAACTCAGCTTAATCAAAACGTTTTCTTTTAGAAGAGCTGGGAATATTTAGTGCATCTCGATACTTCGCTACTGTTCGTCGAGAGATTTTCTGGTCCTTTTCAGCGAGCAGCTCGACAATTTTTTGGTCGGATAATGGCTTGCGTTTATCTTCTTGCTCTACTAATGAAGCAATCAGTTGTTTCACTTCGTCAGCAGAGGTATCTTCATCATTCACCTTATTAACGAAAAAGCCGCGTAATTCGAAGACTCCGAAATCAGTCTCGATGTACTTGCCGTTCACTGCTCGACTGATTGTTGACTCATGAACCTCTAATTGCTTCGCAACATCTTTTAACATCAACGGTTTTAACGCCCCTTGTTTGTCTTCAAAGAAATGCGCTTGATGTTGAACGATGATTTTTCCAACCTCTAAAATCGTATCTTTTCTTTGACCGAGGGTCTTATTCAACCACTCAAATTGCTGAAGCTTTTCCTTTAAGTAAATTTTCGTCTCTTCATCGGCCTGTTGCTTCAGCCGATTAAAATAATTTTCTTGAAAATTCAAACGCAATTGTCCGCGTTTGTTTGATAAAACAACCAATTCCCCATCTCTTCTCACTAATGTCAGATCAGGAATGATGAAATTCGAGTCTTGGCCTCCAAAACTTGCTCCTGGGAAGGGGTTCAACGTTCGGATGTAATCTAATATTTGCTGAACTTGCGCCAAACTGATTTGATATTCCTTGGCGATTTGTTCAAACTTCCTCTTTGCAATGGCATCAAATGATTCTTCTAATAGAAGATAAGCCAACTCCGGCGCATAATCATCCTGCTCCGTTTGCAGCATCAGGCACTCCTGTAAATTTCTTGCACCTACACCCGGTGGATCGAGCTGCTGCAACAGTGTCAACGCATCCAGATATTGAATATCCGTAGCATTTAGCTCTTCTTTGATCTTTTCTTCTTCAACCTTCAAATACCCATTTACATCGACATACTCAACTAGAACCAGCATGATTTCTCGAATAAAGGTATCTCTATAATTCAGATGAACCTGATTAATCAAATGTTCAAACAAAGAGACTGGATGATCAGCAATTTGGATAAATGACTCTTCCTTGACTGCTCCACTGTGCATCTGCATCAGGTCACTTTGAATTTTTGGCGCGACAACTTCAAATAGCGGATTCTCTAAAGAGACCGTTTCAACGTAATCCTGCAGCTCTTCAGTATTAAATTGTAAAATTTGAATCGATTGCTGCAATTCCTGCGTCATCGCTAATTTTTGGGTTTGCTGCTGCTTTTGCGAATAACCTTGTTGAAACTTCATATACTTTCCCCTTGTTTTTTTAAAATTATATGCTAAACTAATAAACGTGCTTGCGCCCTTAGTGTAGTGGATATCACGTAAGATTCCGGTTCTTGAGACGGGGGTTCGATTCCCTCAGGGCGCATTATTATTATAGTAGCGTTTATGACACTTTTCATCTATGGATGGAAGGTGTTTTTTAGTCCCTACTACGTTTAGTTTTTAAAACGAGAATGATTCCATCCCTCATTTAATTGCATGTCAAGACTGACATAAATTCATTATACTCGCACTTCTAACCATTTATCAATCGCAAGCCAATCAAATCTTATAATCCAATTAATTCCTAACAATAGATAATGATACCTTCGATGCTGTAAGTAACAGGAAGTTTCAACAAATTATTAGATTTTACTATCGAAAAATCTGATCTATTAAACATAAAGCAAAAATTGAAAAATCATTTGATATGCACTTTTGAAAAATGAAATCACTCTTTTTTGCATTTTCATCCACATTAAAATATTTCGTATTATTTTATCACTAAAAATATGATAAACTAATGATGAAATCTTTGTCCTATCATAATCAGATAGTGATTCTCTATGTATTCTACTATTATGAAAGTTCACAGGTGTTAGACTGATGGAAATAAATTCTCGAAAACATATTCATGACGTGGGGATGATTTCTCTTGGAAATTTTGTCATGAGTTTTGCTTATGCAAAATTCATGGTACCTCATAAGATTATTAACGGTGGTGTAACCAGTCTTTCTATGATTGTCACCAAGTTTATCCTCGTTCGAATTGATCTTATCAATACTCTTTTACTGCTTGGTCTCTTAGTTTTGACCACCCTTTTTCTAGGAAGAGAGCTACTGATTAAATCGATTGTCAGCAGTATCACCTATTCTATATTTTTCACTTTTTTTATCAATCTACCACTTATTATTCATTTATCGGCGGTACCTTCGTTACTGATCGCTAGCTTGCTAATCGCCTTTGGCTATTTTTGCTGTTTGTCCTCCAATGCGTCAACTGTAGGTATGGATGTAATAGCTCTTATTATCTTCAAATATAACCAAAAAATCTCATTAGCTAAATTAATCAGATTCCTGAACTTCTTTATTCTTGGATTTGGACTGTTTATTTATGGCATTCAATCAGTCATTCTAGGGCTCATATTCACCTACATTTATTCTTTTGAGCTAAACTTATTATTCGGCTATTTTAAAGAAAAATAATGAACCAGTAAAAAGGTCCTTATACACCCCATCAAGAGTTGTATAAGGACCTTTTTAAATAATTGATTTATCTCTAGTTACGTCTGCTTTAATATAATCAGGAGCTTCCTGTTCAACTTTTCCGTTTTTTTGAAAATTGCCAGTGATAGGCGGCCTTATTCAAACGCTCCATTAGGTCCTTGACGGAATCCACTTTTTACAACTAGAACAGTTTATGGAAAATCAGCTATGCTCCTGCTTCAATTTTTCAATCTCTTCGGTGGTTAATTTAGTGGCTTTTGCTACTTGCTCTATGCTAACTCCGATTTTTAAGAATTCGATTGCTAATGCTTGTTTCGTCTTTTCTGAAACGTACCCTATGTCAAGGACACTTTAAGAAAAAGGGAGATAACTTTTCAGGTAGATATTGCTATAGCTACTTAACTATTTTTAGGTGGTGTGATTCCTTTTAATGGATACTTTCCCGTTGTTATGTATTGATAGTATTCATTAGGGGATAACTTAGCTAATTGCCATTGATAGCGTTCATTATTATAATAGGTCATCCAATTATCTATAATTGCTTTTACTTCATCAAACCCTGTATATTGACTAATATCTATTTCGTCTTTCATATGACCATAGAAACTCTCTTGAGGAGCATTATCCCAACAATTCCCTCGACGCGACATTGATTGTCTCATGTTTTTGTCTTTTACTAGTTGAATAAAGCTACAGCTCGTATAGTGAAACCCCTGATCACTGTGAATTAAAGTTTCCATCGTCAAAGTTTCACCGTGATTTTCCATCATTTGATCAATTGTTTCTAAAACAAAATCCACTTCCAGCGATTTACTGAGAACATATGCTAGTACTTGCTTGGTATAAGCATCCAGGATCGTTGATAGATAACAGAATCCCTCATTATACGGAATATATGTAATATCTGTTAGAAGCACAGCTCTTGCACCGTGCGCTGTGAATTCCCGGTTTAATAGATTTTCTGCTACATTGCTTGTTTTTAATGCCTTAGCCATTCTTCGATATGGATTTGCCTTGCGTACAGGGCAAATTAATCCATACTTTTTCATTAAGCGCCTTATTTTTTTAACATTCATCACTATTGGCGGTGTTTGATGTAATAAATTCATATGTATACTACGTGCACCTTTGGCATACCCTCGGCAATTATAGGCTTTTAAAATTTTTTCAAAATCGGCTTTATCATTATCCTCTTTTTCTTTGCGCTTAGGTGCATTTTCTACCCAGCGATAATAACCAGAGCGTGATACCCCTGCAATTTCGCAAAGCATAACGACGGACAATACATTGTCTTCTTGAGTCAACATCTCATGGATAACCTCAAACTTACGGCTAGATTCACTCATGTTTTGTCGATTCATTTTGAATTGTTGATTTTTGTAATTTTTTTTAGAAATTCGACTTCTTGGCGCAAGTATAAAAGTTCGTGTTGTATTTGTTTTAATGATTGTGGTGAAAGATCTTCTTGTAATTGAATTTTTTTAATAGCTACTCGTTTACTGTGATCTTCACCTTCTTTAAAACCTTCTCCTGACATTGCTTGATGTTTTATTCTTTGAACAAGACTATCAATTCGTTTTTGAGGAAACATGGATACATCGTATCCAAAATCGCTAATAATTTTTCTCGGTGCATTTCCAGCTTGATAACTAATCCAGAAATCTTTTTTAAATTTTGCAGTAAAGTACATTTTTTTTGAGGTGACCTTTAAAGTGTATTCATTAGACTCTAGTTCTTTTATTTGCTTCTTGGTATACTCTCTCATTTCTTCTCTCCTACTAGATGCTTTGTTATATATTAACATCTTCCCGAAGATATGGAATGGCAACACTTTTTTTGACAAAAATTATAAGGTGTTGTGAATGCCGGGATGTTATGGCTCCGATTGCCCTTGACAATGAGCCTCCTCGGATCTGATTCTCTCCGGCAGAAGCACAATCATTCAATTACGCTGCCTCTCCAGAGGTATCAGATCCAAGCTCATTATCAAGGGTTCGCTTCGCCAATCTCTGTTGTCGAAATTGGATCGGTGTTTCATACCCCAATGTGCCATGCAATCGCAGGTAGTTCCACCAATGCACATAATCAAACAATTCTAGGCGTAGCTGTGCCAGTGTCTCAAATTGGTATTGATGCACGAACTCTACTTTGACAGATTTATAGGTTGATTCCGCAACGGCGTTATCATATGGACAGCCCTTCTTACTCAACGAACGAGTGATCCCAAAACCATTCAGAATCTCATTAATGGTTTGGTTATCAAATTCCTTTCCACGATCTGTATGAAAAAGTTTGACGTCTGTTAAAGGATAGGGAATCTGGCCAAAAGCCTCTTTTACCAATGCGGCATCTTTTTTCTCACCACAGGAATAACCAATAATTTCTCGATTAAATAAATCAAGAATCAAGCAGATATAATGCCACTTTTTCCCTACGCGAACATAAGTAAGATCCGTGACGATGGCTTCCAATGGTTGCTCTTGGGTAAAGGTTCGATTCAATACATTCGCTGTTTTTGCTTCATTACAAGCTGTTCGGTGGCCTTTAAAATGAGCGATCGTATAGGTAGATGTCAACCCGCGACGTTTCATGATCCGACCGATTCGGCGCCGACTGAGTTGAAGGTCACGCTTTACTAAACATTTCTTCAATTTTCGGGTACCGTAAGCTTTTCGGTTTCGGATGAACTCGTCCTGGACGATCTCTTCTAATTCGGATTCATTTTGGATCGGCTGGGGTTGGTAATAATAGGTTTGACGAGAAATATTTAGAATTTTACACATCGCTGATATCGAGTATTTTTGCTTGTTGTCATCAATTACTTGTCTTTTCGTCCGAATATCAGCGCCGCTTGCTTTAAAATATCGTTCTCCATTTCAAGCTGCTTGTTTCTCTTCCGTAGTGCGATCAGTTCAGCTTGTTCTGGCGTCAAGTTGTCTTTTTCCTTGAACGACCCTGTCGCTTGAGCCTGCTTCACCCATTTATCAAAGGTAGAAGGCGTGAGCTCATACTCTCGAATGATTTCGGCGCGTGACTTGCCTGCAAGGTAGAGATCGACTACTTGTTGTTTGAATTCTTTTGAATAGGTTCTTCGTTGACGTCTTGACATGAAAAATCCTCCAGTGTGTTTTTTTCTATTCTACACACCTTATTTTTTCTGTCTAGTCTAGTGTAGCCGATTCAATATTTTCTGTGTCCACTTTAGTGGGAACACCCCTTTGTCTAAGTGTCTACTTTAAGGGAACCCTCTTTCTAAATCTGTCTACTTTATAGGGTATATTTTACTGTTTCTCTTCCTGTCGCCCTTTTTCGAGCCCCTTTTCAAGCCCTTTTTTATGCCCTTCTTTATGTCCTTCTTCCATAGCAGTCACAAATACAGCGTCAGAAATAGCTTTGGATTTTTCGATGTTCATGATCATTTCTTTTTCCTCGCTTTCCAATGTTAAGAAATCAATTTTTCTTTTTGCTTCTTTGATATAGTCGGGAGCTTCCGACTCAACTTCTCCGGTTTTTAGAAAATATTGCCAATGATAGGCGGCCTTTTGTTTTTCAATCGTTTGATTTTTTAGACTGAGGAAACAGAGAATCAATAATTCCTTGTTCTCTTCATTGAAAAAAGGCTGATGTGTTTCTTCATTTAATAAGCGGAACAGCTGTAAGGCATTGTCTTTTCGATCAAATAAATGGAAATCCACAATATTGATTCCATAAGCAGGTCGCAAACTAGAAAAGTTGTTCTTTTTCCCTGCTTCTTTTTTGTCGCTAGACCCAAAAGGTGAGCGGAAGGCCTCGGCCAGATAAAAGAGTGAACGCTCATGGAAATAGCTATGCGGCTGGATTTGGCATTCGATAGTGGCATGGCTGCCATCTTCTCCAATGGCTAAGATATCCACTTCTGTTCGCAGGATCTCCGTTTGCATGTGATCGATTTCGTTGAACTTTTTCTTATAGCTGTCGATATGATAGGTTTCTTTTGGCATAAGGGACTGGAATTCGATGCCTAGCAGGTCTTTGACAAAGGCTTTCAGGATATACAGGGAGTCTTCAGAGGTTAGCAGTTTGCGAAATAACAGGTCATTCGTTGGTAAATACTTTTGCATTTTTTCCACACCTTTCAGCTGGTAGACGCCATGCTGAGAGGCATTTCTCGCCCCAATTATAGCATGGTTTCTCAGCAGCCTTCAAAATTTATTTACTTTAAAATACGCAAAGAGTGAAGAAATGCTTGTATTATTTTAGAAGAAAAGAGTAATAATGCACCGATCACTTTTTTTCATGACCACGCCTCTTTTCTGTTGCTGCTGAATTTCTTTTAATAATAAATGACCTACTTATCCCACTTCTCAGCAAACTTCCCCCAGTTTCGATTTTTAAGCGCAATAATCAAAAAATTGACAGTCAAAAGAAACGTGATGATTGTGCATGCGACCGACCCTTCTGCACCAAAATTACCACCAGTGAACAGCTGGTTATTACTCAAAATAGTGGTGGAAAAATAACCTGACGGCGTTGTCCCACTCACTGGAATTCCGAAAATCGCTCCTTGAATCCAATTCCATGTAATATGAACACCTACCGCCGCATGAATACTGTTTAAGGCGTACATGACACTGCCCATCAATGTTCCAGCTAGGGCAATATTAATCAGTGCTAATGGCGTGATTCCAGGATTTCCAAGATGCATCAAACTGAAAAGAATAGAAGTAAGCATTAATGCCGTGTAAGGACCAAATCGTAGAAGATGATGCTGGATGAACCCACGACATAAATACTCTTCTAGGAAACCAACCGCGATGAATAAGAATAATTGATTAACGATTTTCTCCCACGAATGATGACTTGTATTTAATTCATAAACCTTCAGTAAATATAGTGGAATGACCACCATAAGAAATGCGCCAATCCCAATCAGCAAGCCAATAAGCAGTTTTTTCGGTTCTCTTTTGCTCCAAGAAATGCCGTAATCAGCCAAGGTCTTTCCTTCTATTTTTGCGCTTAGTAATAAGCCGGCAAGAATAAGCACGATACTAAGGACAGCTCCTAGCATACTAGCAACCGTTGAATTTACATTTCCCAATGTGCTTGGTAAGATCTCGTATGCAGACATCGCAGCAGTAGCGAAAATGATTACACAAACAAAAGCCGCCATTCCCTTTCCAATCTTTTTCATTCCATCACCCCTATTATCGCAACAACGTTACAATATCCTTCTTCGCCGCACTTTTAGCTGGCAGCCAGCTAAAAACGATCCCGATGACAACGGACAAACCAAAAGCCAAGCCGATCGTAAACGAATCGGGACGGACAGTTAATGGTGTAAAGCTTGATGCGACGTATCCTAACAAGATCGAGACCAAAAAGCCGATCATTCCACCAAAGAGGGTTAAGGTGATTCCTTCTAATAAAAACTGCATCATGATGTTCCCTTTGGTCCCACCCATCGCACGACGAACACCGATTTCCTTTGTTCGTTCAGAGACAGAAATATAGATCATGTTCATCACACCAATTCCTGAGATAAATAGAGAGATTCCGCCAATGACTGAGACGAGTAACGTAATCCCCGTCAGGATCATTCGTAATTGATCCACCATTTTTTTCATCGCAGAATTCTGATTCTTATAACTGCCAAGCTTTTTCCAGGTGCCATATTTTTTAAGGTTATTTTCAATTGATTGCGACACACGTTTCACTTTGACCCCTGAACGTAGCTTCACATCAATCGAATTATAATCTGTTCCCTTGAAGTAATGCTCATAGGCTTTCTTAGGTATCTCCGCAATTACATTGTTTTCCGGAGTAGAAAGAATCGTTCCATGCTCACGATTCTTCATGATACCAACCACCTCAAACAGATGACCGCCAAGTCGGATACTTTGGCCAATGATCGACTCTGGAACCTCTTTATTGATCGCTTTTGCCGTTTTTTGATTAATAACGACCACCGGATTCTCATTGTAGTAATCACTTTCTTGGATCGAACGACCATAAATAGTCTTCGTCCCCGTCTTTTTTAATAACTTAAAAAATGCCGACTGTTCACTACTCTCAATGTCACTAAAATTAGGCGCAGCATATTTTTGATCGATATAATAATTTGCAGATTGGACACCTGGCAGACTTTCAATTCGATTGATATCTTCCTCTGTAAACCCGTTCAGTCCGTTTTCAGTGAAGTTTTCACTTTTAGGACTGAAATCAAAGGATAGTTTATTTTCCACTTGATTTAATCCCATAAATTCTGAAACATACTCTTCAAACGCACGACCGATGGAAAAGACTGTGATCACCGCAGACACTCCTATGATCAATCCAATCATGGTTAAAAAGCTTCGGCGTTTATTCTTCCCAATGGCTTTAAAAGCGGTTTTCCAGACTTCACTAATTCGCATAAGGGACACCTTCTTCCAGTAGTTCGCCATCTTTTACCGTAATGATTCGCCGACAATAAGCCGCCGCTTCTGGATCGTGCGTCACCATTAAGATCGTGACCTTTTCTTCCTCATTCAGATGCTTAAACAGCTCCATGATTTCCTCTGAAGTATGGCTATCCAAGGCCCCTGTGGGTTCGTCCGCCACAATAAATTTGGGATTGCCGACAATCGCACGTGCAATCGCCACCCGCTGCTGCTGACCACCAGAAAGTTGTTTTGGTAATTTGTTGTATTTATCAGCAATCCCAACTTTTCGTAATGCTTCCATGACGAGCGGTTTGGTTTGGCGTTGCTTCTTTCCTCCATACAATAGAGGCAAAGCAACATTTTCTAGAACAGTGTTGTTTTCAATGAGCTGAAACGATTGAAAGACAAAGCCAACAGCTCTATTCCGTAAGGCGGACAGTTTTTCATCTTTATAACGATAGGCATCGTTCCCCTCAAAAAGATACGTTCCTTCAAAATCCCCATCCAAGAAGCTAATCGTATTGATTAATGTTGATTTGCCCGAACCGGAAGGCCCCATCACCGCCACAAATTCATGTTCATCGATGGTTAAGCGGATATCCTTCAACACATGGATGCGTTCTTGATCCGCCGTATAGTATTTATTGATGTTCTCCATCACAATCATTTTACGTTCACATCCATTCCATCTTTTATCGATGATGCGTCCTTAATGATTTTCTGTGATTCATTGAGCCCTTCATGTAAGAGGTAGTAGCCATTCCCCTTTTCAATGGTTACAGGTTGTTTTTTTGCTTTTTTATTTGAAACAGTATAAACAAACGTTTGCCCATCCTTTTCTACGACACTCTTCAATGGCAAATGGATCTCATTACGTGGAATCAAAAGTTCAACCGAATAGCCCACGGGAATCGCTTCGTCAGGAACTGCGGTAAAGTTATAGGTCACTAAGCTGTCCTTGTCTTCTTTCTCCGCTTCATTATTCATCTCAGCCAAAGAAATGATTTTTCCACTAACCGTCTTCTCGCTATTGGCGTACTTAATCTCAATCGGTTCATTTAACACAATTTTCGATCGATCGTATTCGGTAACGGTTCCTTTTATAGAGGATTCCTCACTTTTTAACACCATTAGCTGCTGCTGGGAATCATTCTTCGCATCTTCATTTAGCATGGTCACTAACGAATCATTATCCGCCCGAACAACTTCTCCCCAGCGATAAGTAAGCAAGATGGTATTCTTTGCGACATGATCCCCTTCATTCACATGAATCGTCCGGATCGGTCCTTTATCAGAATCTATTAGAACCGTTTGCTTCTTCGTCGACTTCACCTGTCCCTTCAGATGGAGCGGCGTTTGCTGCTTCACCTCAAACATTTCCACTGAGGTTCCTTCTGCTTCCTCTGGTGGCGGACCTTGTAATAGAAAATACCCCACTCCCAAAATAACTACTACCCCGATACCAATAATAAATTTCTTCATTTGTTTTCTTTCCTTCCTTCTATATCATTTAATATCTATCTAAAAAAAGTGCTTAATCCGCTTAATAGCGCCGTTCTCCATTGCGAAGTGCACTCTTTACATTTCATCAAAACTACTCATGATGTTCCTCAACCGATCCCGAGAAGTTTCGAACAACCGCGTAAAGGTCCAACCATATAATTGAACATAATGATTCTTTGTTTCGATAATCTGATAAATATAGCTTAGTTTTAGTCCTTGAACATCTGAAACAAACTCACACACTTTTATTTTTTCCCCATTCATCAGCTCATCATTGAACTGAATTTGCGTGTTGTTCGTACGAGTCAATCTTTGCGAGACCAGTTCTGCATACGCATCCAGCGTAGTAAAATCTTCCTTATTCTCTGAAATACATGCGACAAACTCTCTTTCCTGTTTGTCATAGATCATAAATTCCAAATCCTTGTTTTGACTGAGTGGATCAACTTCTTCTATCCAATCAGAAGGAAAAGTGAGCTGATACACACTGCCGCTGATGCCCGTAATATTTTTCTTCAAGAAAATAGCCTCTGAACTGGCAGAACTGCTAAAGATGTTCTGACGACTCGTAGCTGTTGTTTGCTCACTCTGACTATTACTTGACGTAGTAGGAATCTGACTGCATCCAGACAGTAACAGACAAAAGAGTGTAAAAAAGGTCGTAGTAACGATACTTTTCTTCATTTCTTTTCCTCTTTCATTAATCAGTAGGAATGTTGTTGCTCATTCAATAGTGAAAATTGATGAGTTTCTCTACTAAATTGATAAATCAAGCGGCTTACAGGTTTTTCGTTTTCTTGATAAATAGTTTCAGTCAACTGTTTGAGCTCTTGAACTTCTGCTTTTTTACTTGCCTCCACTATTAGCACGCTGTCCCTTGCTGGAAAAGAAACGACTAAATCATCCTCTAATCGATTCGAAAGATTTCCCCAAAGATTAGGTAATAACAAGGAGCATGCTGTCATTTCCTCGCTGGAGTAGATTTCATAACCAAGAAAGCGGGAAGATAGGATGATTTCGCATCGAAAATTGTTCGTAAGATTTTGATAGGCTAAGTGATCGATTTCCTCCAAAGAAATCGTCGGCGGGAGATTTTCTTTCAACAATACTTCCCAAAAGGTCCCACGATCCACTTGATAAAAGATTGTGATATCCCCTATATAATGCTTATGAACTTTCGACATTTCTTTCCCTTCATCATTGAACTGAACAGTAACAACGTCACTAGAGCGCGGCATTGGAAAAATTGCTGAACGGATTTGATCAAATGCTTCAAGCTGGTTTTTTAACTGGTGATCAGCTATTTTCTTCGACTGATTTTTGTTAAATAATTTCATTTTTATTGCTCCTTTTCAGTATTCTTCAAAGAGAGTGGTGTAACCTCCGAAAAACTGTTCATGATTGTCTCTAATGGTGGTTTCAAATCATCAAATCGACTGATTGATGTCCATGCGACTAATTGAACATATTGTGTTTCACTTTCTTTTACTTGATACAAAATATGATGATTCATTCCTCCAAATGTTGTTGTATAGTCTACTTCCCAGAATCTCTCGTTACTCCGTTCGACAGATTCAAAATAAATTTCTTTTTGTTCATCTTCCCATAGCGAACGTTCTGTTATTTCCTTATAAACGTCCAGACTGACAAAATCACGTTTGTCTTCAACAATGCATCCGATATATGCTGTTCCGTTGGCATTCTCCACCATAAAATCATAGGAGGTGTTTGAAACATAAGTCGGTTCTGAGATTTCCCATTGCTTAGGAAGAAAAAGGTTATATTTTCTACCACTAAGTCCGGTTATTATTTTTTGCGCCCAACTGTTTCCTTCATCCTTCCTTCCATCTTTTACCATCAAATAAATCAGCAGACACAATGTCATAAAACCAACGACAGCCCATAAAACTAGCATTCCCTTTCCCCCATATCACTGATTAATTTTTTTTAAATCAATAGTAGATTTTTAAGTCATTAATTATGAATTAGTCAGTGTAATTTGCTAATATCCATATAGGAAATGCCAAACGAAATCCAATTATTGATCGTATGCACCCAAAAACCTGCCCACAAACTATCAGATTTTCGCCAAGCATAATTGAAAAAAATTCTTCCTAAACCAGTCACAACTAGACATTGAAACCAATCCCAATCATAAACCTGTAAATGAGCCAACCCAAAAATCAAACTGCTAAACACACTGGAAAGGAAAAAGGCACTTTTTTTCAAAGACGACAACTGATTCAAATAACCAAACACAGGGAAGGCTAAGATTGCTACAAGTACCTCTTCTCCAATGAGACTAAATGTCATGCCTCCCATCACCAACAAAAAGTCGAGAAAAGGAAGCTTGTTTATCGCATCCATTGATGTATGGGAAGAAACAGACGGCATAAATACGAATACGATGACTAGTGAAAAGACAAAACTCAATACCAGATATCCTCCTATCCAACGCTTAGTCCCTGATTTCATGGGTCCGAAAAATTTTCGTAATGAAGAGAAACCGTATTGATACCCTAAAATCCCTACCATTCCGACAGTAAAAATAACAGGGCCTAATAGCCAATGAGTAATTTGCAGGTAAAGGAAAAATACTGCAAGCATCCCTATCCAAGAAAGCAACACCTTCCAAATGGGAAGTACTTGGGATGTGATTCGGATAATATTTGAATCTTCAAAATTTTGTGCCCGCTTAAATCGTTCTCGTTTCATAACAACACTCCTCTTTTTTGATAAAAAAATGCATGAAACTAAGATTTTTTTAGTTTCATGCATTCAAAATACAGTAGTTCTTCAGTCAAATTCTATACCTGACTATTCTCAGCAACGATTTCATCCAAGACCTTACTAAGCTCCTTAAATTGCTCGTCACTCAAAAGATGTTTATAGGTTTCTTTAAATCTTTCTGCTGTCTCTGCATCGACAGACTCGCTATTTTGACGTATCTTCTCAAGTAATGTCTGCATGTCTTCTTCACTGACTTCAACATTAGTGAGATTGGCTGCTTCTCTTGCGAACTCCGTAAGAGATAGGCTTTCTTCGTTGCTTGGCAGCTTGACACGCTTCTCACTGTCTTGGGCACGTTGGTCGATACTTAGCTTTATGGTGTAGCTCGTCCCGTCTATCGGTTTTGAAGTCACGACAATCTTCGCTTTTTTGGTTTTCTTCTTAGTATCTACGGTTAAATCTATGGTTAATTTTTTTAATTCTTCTAAACGTTCCTCAATCGATGTTCGTAATTCTTTGTCCTTTTTCTCAGAAAGACTGTCTACGAAAGATTCCAGTTCCTTCTTGGTGAATTGATGCGTGATTTTATCCCCCTCCTTTTTGAATGAATCCTTGTCCAAGGAATCATAGAAGTCTGAGTATTGCTTACTAGAAATGCTTCTCACTTCATTGGCTTCATCCAGTGACTCATCAAGTTCCTCTTTGGTCAATAAAATATATTTTCCTTGAATCACTTTGGAATCAATCACATCCACTGGCAATTCCGTGGTGAACTGTTTGATGAACTCAATGGTTTGATTATAGGCATCAGCCTTAATGTAGGAATCCTTGGTTTTGTTGCTGGCGAAAACTTCATAATCCAAGTCTTGACCAAAAAGATTCGTCGATAGTGTAGTCACCACATCTTTGGTTTTCTTATCCTTTAAAATAGTGCCCTTCAGCGATAATCCCTTTAGCTGCTTTTCAACGACATCATAGGTCATTTTATCTTCGGCATTCTGCTCTTCACTCGAGTTGATCGAAAGACTGTCAATCGTAATCTTGAACGTTTGATCGTTCATCTTCGCCTGACTCTTCAGCTCTTCTTTATATTGTTCCTGCGGACTTGGCCCGCAGCCGCCAAGAATACCTAACACCAAAACAAGACTAACACTCGCAAAAAACTTTTTCATTTTGCTTTTCCCCCTACTCATTTGAATGAAACTCTGCCAACAATACTCTCCGTTTCCGAATCATCGAAACTATGGTGATAAGAATCACCAAAATGGAAAGGACCACTTGGACAATCGCCCCTGTAGAAATACCAAATACATCATAAAAAAAACTTAGAACTCGGGGAATCTTGAATGTCTGATCTAAGAACTCCATTTCGTAAAGACTAAAGACCAACATCCCACTGGCTAACCATAGAATCGCGAAAAAGAGGATCACTCCACGTCGACCCATTTCTTGACTGATTCGTTGCTGCAGCTGTCGTTCTTCCGGGCTGAGTCGTTTTTGCTTTTTGGCGGAGCGAATCGCCATGATGCCACAAAAGAGGATAAATACTCCTAAAGCACTTAGGAAAAGAATCGTTCCCCTGTCATATTCCCAACTCATACTCTGCCCCTCCGTTTATTTTTTCTTCGTAAGCGGTGAAAGCAAGCGTTCTCTTTTTAGAAAGGCTACGAATGCCACCAGTGAGATACCTGTTAACAGTGTCAACCAGTTAGTAGATGTATCGCCAGTTTTTGGTAATTGCTTCGCTGTATTTACGCTGCCTAATTGCGGCGAAGTCCGAAGTGTACGAGTCTGGATCGTTGGATTCGAATAAACGGGTCGTTCTCGAACGGTTAACGTGATTTCTTTGCTTACTGCAACATCAGTCGAAGGAACGCCTTCAAGTGAAGCGGTGTAACGAATGCGGTACGTTCCAGCAGTCGTTAAGCGCTGAGCGCTATCCACTGGAATGGTTCGATCCAGTACTTCAAAGGAAACGAGACAATCCTCCGATACCTTTACCCAATCTAAAATCATCTCACTTGTTAATACATCACCAACCGTCATCACCTGATCACTAACCTCAATGTCAAGCAATTGAGAAAAAAGTGTCTTCACCACAGTGACAGTCACACGCTTATCGACGATTTCACCCAGACTGCTGTGAACACGATAAACAAGCTCATACTCCCCTGGCGTCTTCATATCAATCATGTTTTTGATCACTTCAATCCCTGTTTCGGTTGTCGGATCATAACTACCTAATTCGACTTCACTACCATCCGCCAGCGTTTCAAACGCTTGAATGCCCTCGAACAAATCAATCATATCGCCTCGATTACTGAAATTTTTCGTTTCGATGCGTAAACCGTTAACGACTGTCACCGTGATCATCTTCTCACTGACCGTCCCATCACTGGCGGTGACACTCAGTTTGACAGTCTTCTTACCCACAGTATCAGTCGCTTTGGGCTGATCAATCGTAAAGACGTCCACATCGTCCAATGAAGCGACCTCCCCATTGGCATCCTTTAGCACGAGGCGCTCAATGATTTGAGCGTTGAGATCGCTGCCTCGCCAAGTTGCGAAGTCCGCGATTTCCAAGGTATATTCTCTCCGCCGAACACTCGTCCGATCGGTTTGCTCCGTTTTTTCTACTTGAATCGTTACGGTTTCTGAAGTTGTTTCACCAAAACTGTTTTTCACGGTATAGGTCAATGAATAGGTACCCGCCTGATGACTATCGACAGAACCAATCACCTGAATCTGTTTGGTCAGATCACCATCGATCACGTCACTAGCCGTCACCCCGGCTTTGGGATCAAAGGAAGTGCCTGCTTTAATCGTCTGATTTTTGACGCCTTTGAGAGTGGGAACAGCTACTTTAACTTTTTCGTTCCTTTGGCTTTGTTCCTTGGCATTTTCTACTTCAGTTGTCGCTTTCGTAGCGGCAGGAGCTGCTTCGACTTGTTCATTGGTTTCCTTTGATTGTTCCGTTGCAGCCGTTGGTTCTTCGATTGCCACGGCTTGTTCTTCTGTCGGTAAAGTGTCACTTAATTCTTCCGCCTGTACGACTGGCATCCCAGATAATACCAATCCACAAGAAGAAACCACCATCAATCGACTCCACACTTTTTTATTCATATTCTTCTCCCTTTTTGCTTAATTGACGTCGTTCACGCCGTCTGCCATCTTACGAATCCGTGTTTGTAATTCCGAATAGATCCCTACCACACTCTGTTTGGATTCTTCCACCTCTAAGGCGATATCCTTCACCTGCATCTTGATCGTCTGTAGTTCTTCGTTGGCTGATTTGAGGATTTCATCCGCATCGAATTTCGCTCGTTCAATCGTGCGACTCCCTTGTTTTTGCGCATTCAAGAGGACTTCACCGATTTCCTGTTGGGACTTGAAGATTTCTGCTTCAAAGGCTTCCCGTTCCTGCTTCAAGGCCATTTCCTGTTCATGGAGCTCGAGTTTGCTTGAGGTGGATTCTTCTAAGCCTTTGATGCGAACCTTCAGTCGATTATTTTCCTGTTTTAGCTGGTTGTTCTCACTATGGATGATCTCGACCTCTTCATCGGTTCGTTCTTCTTCCAACTGGTCGTTGCGCAGCTTCAATTCTTCGTTCTCGTTATACAAGGCTTCTACTTGCCTTTTCAATTCAGCAATGGCTTCTTTTTCCGCCTGCATCTCATGTTTGGCTGTTTCATTTTCTTGTCGGATCTCCTCATTCAAGGCGATCACCTTTTGATTTTCTTCCTTCAATCGTTCTGTCGCTTCTATCATGGCCTGCCGCTCGCTTTCTACTTGCTCAAGTTTTTTTTTTAATTCCAGCACTTCTGGTTCGAGCTGCAGGACGTCGACCTCCAGTTCGTCGTTCTCTATTTCTAGTTTTCCCAGCCGATCCATCAGCTGTTTGTTTTCTCGTTTTAAGGCATCGACGGTTTCTAAGTGTTCCGCTGAAGGCTGATTCGAGTGATCCGCCGCCTTTCGCAAGGTTTGTTTCTCCATTTCCAACGTCTCAACTCGTAATGCCATTTCTCGATTTTGCTTTTTCAGTGCATCCAAGGTGTTCTTCATTTCTGAATCCTTCGTATCCTGAACAATTTCAAGCGCTGCTTTTTCTTCACGAGCGACCTTTAATTGTTTTTCCAGCTCTTCGATCCGTTTCTTATCTTCATCATTTTTCTCACCGAGATCCACTAGCGCATCAGGGACATCATTGATATCTCCGATAATATTCTTGCTAAAAAATCCTTCGCGTTTTTTCTTTTTCTCCATTGAACTACTCACCGTTCCCTTCATTTTCTTTTGAAATTAATTGAAATTGCGCGTCCCCATTTTCTCGCTGGTACGAGCATTGATAATCTTCCTTTTCCTCGCCCTCTTTAAAGGCTGCTTGAAAATTGATTTGGGTCAATTGATTGATTCCTTCTGCTTCCTTGACCAAAGCAGTGATATTGTCCAGAACCAATTTCTTATTGTGCTTCGCTCCTGGGTTGCTGGCAAAGGCGATCGTTAGCTTCTGAGAAGAAACCTCCACCATTGTCAACGCCGTTGTTGAGCCGAAATAAGGAGCCATCGACTGGGAAAGCTCGCCTTCTATGGAAGCTTGCTGCTCCTTGCCTTTCTCGCCGAAGACCTCTTCCCAGTTATAATCAGCAATCCCGATCCCCTTTTGCGGATAGGATTGAATGACTGACTGATTGATAATATCTTCCTGCTGCTGCGTCAGCTTGACCGTCTCTTCTTCGGCTTTTGCTAGTCGCTTCATGGCTGCCTGATTATCACTCGACAGCTGAAAAATGACAAAGACCATCAAGATCAGACACACGGTCAGACTCGCACTTATAATAAGCAGCCAAGTAGAATGCTTGGCTACGATTTTTTGTTGAATATAGGAAAATTTTCGTTGAAACGAAATCGACTCTGGATTGGTCTTTTTGGCATAATTCAATTGATCCTGCAGATAGATTCTCGACAGGATGATGGCGATATTAATCACTAATAGCACCAGAATAATCCCTATGAAATAAATAATTGCCACGGCATTCTTCCTCTCTTAACTGATCGTGTCGATTCGTTGCAGCGGGTATAAGCGAAGCTGGATCTTTCCTTCGATCAACGAACGGGAAACAAAACCAAAGCTGCGACTATCATTGGAGACATCCAAATGATCCCCTAATAAAAAATAATTATCCTTAGGGATTTCTTTCAGCTGCCTCAATTTGTCAGCGGTCTGTTTACTCAGCTTCACCTGATAGGTCGTTGTTAAGTCTCCTGCTTCATTTAGGTTAAGAATCATTGTTTGGTTCGCCACGATGATCCGGTCTCCCGGCATTCCGATGACCCGCTTCACATAAAGATCGGACTCCCCACCTAAGGAGAATCCCACCACATCATAACGTTCGATTGTACTCTGTGTATTGACCACGACATGATCCCCGTCGTGAAGCTTTTCTTCCATTGATGTCCCGCTGACTGGATGAATCTTGAAATGACCGATCATCCATACAGCCAGCAGGACGAACAAAACGGGGATACTACATACGACAATTTTTTTCATTCCTGCTCATTCTCTTCTATTTCGGTGTCACATAAGCCACCGAATTGGATAAGGCTAAGTCATTCGGAATCACTCGATAAGATATCGTCGTTCCGCCATAGACATTGCCTTCTGAAATCAAAATTCCGTTCGGTCCGACGGCTTCGACAAAAGCGACATGCCCGTATCGTGGATCAGAACCGGCGACGCCCGGTCTAAAGGAGATCAGACGACCGACCTTTGGCTTCTGACTGACTTCATAGCCGAGGGCTTTTCCTTTGATTGCCCATTCACCGCCATTGCCCATAAAGTCATCGACCTGTTTGCCTAGCTGAGCCACACGATTGAAGGCATACCACGTACATTGACCGACTGGATATGAACCCGAGGTATTGTAGTTCACACCGTTGTAGTCCTCGTATTTCATAAGTTTGGCGTATTCCTCTGGGATCTCCCCCTTGCCTTTAATGAAGATGCCTGTTTCATTGCCGCCATTCAGCGGTGTTTCTGCCTGCACCTGCTGCTTATCGTATTGGGTCAAGTGATAGACTGAGATCAAGGAAGTCAGCTTGCGGTGATAGCTCGTATCCGTCGCATATTTTCCTGTTAATTTCTCTGAGGCTCGCAGGTAATTCTTCGCCTTTGATCGCCAGACATCTTGGTAATAATTCTCAGAACCACTGATCCCTCCACGAATCAGCTCGACATAATCCCCTAACGAAGCCGCATAATTTGGATACGCGCGGAAGGCAGATTGGATCGTGTACATATTGCCGCTGCCGCCATCTTCTTGCGTCGACATATTTACGGCATTGCCCTTGTAGCTGCCTTTGATCCCGAACAGATTGTAATAAGGCGCAACCGAGAGTCCACTCGTTCCTGAGCCGCTTTCCAAAATGGCTTGAGCGATCATGACTGAAGCGAAGACATCATACTCCTGCCCCAGCTTTTGCGCATCCTCCCCGATTGTTTCGACAAACTTCTGGGTCTGGGCACTTGCGGTGAAGTCCATAGAAGCCGGATATTCCTTCAATAGTCCTTGTCCATAGTCGGTCAGCTCCTTCGTCTCTTCCCGCAGCACTAGCCATTTTCCTTTGGCATCGCGATCAGAGGTTTGTTGGACGATCAGTCGTTCTTCGACTTCCTCCTCATCCTCACTCTCGTCCTCAGCAGCTGCTACTTTCTCGTCTGAGGAATCTTTTGTGGTTACTTCGGAAGCTTTCTCCTTAGACTCTGTGGTCTTTTTAGTTGCTTTCTTTGCTGCTTTCTTTTCTTTTGTACTGCTTGTCGTTTCTGTTTTCTCACTGGACTTGTGGGTTTCTTCGTCTTCTTCCTGCTCCTCGTCTGCTGTTTCCTTCACTGCCAAGAGGTAGCCGTCGCCAAGATAGATGCCCGCACAGATTTTTTCTTTGTCCTTTTCGAAATAAAGCACATCGCCTGCAACGAGCTGGTCGTCACCTTGTTCCAGTTCCGTCAGATTCGTCAAATCCTGTTGCAGGACACGCTGATAGATAGCCGAAGTAAAGCCTTCATTCGTTAAAGTTTCTTCTTGTTCTGTACTTAATTGCTTGATCGCTTCATAGATCAAGGCCGCTTGACGCTGATCCTTAAAGGAAGACAATAACGGCAATTCGAAGCCCTTCAGCTCAGAATCCGCAAAGTCAGTGGTTTGATACGCCTTGTCCAGTCCCAATGTTGCTGTACTAGACAGCCCACTGATGCCGGAATAGGCTGAACCTGTTGGCACCACCACCGTTGGCTCCGTTTCTGGAATGGATGGATCGGTACTGCTGGTCGGAGGTTCCGCCGTTGAGCTTTGGGTACTGCTGGAATGTGTCTGCGATGTATCCGTAGATAGATCACAGGTCACTTTTGTCGGCACGGTCGAGGAGCTGCTCTTCGTTGTTGACGTACTAGTGCTTGATGAAGAGCTGACGCTCGTCGTTGACGTCTTACTCGTTGTACTGGTTGAGCTGCTGCTCGAACTGCTCGTACTGGATTCCACTGATTCCTCAGAAGAAGAATCGGTGGTGTTTTCTGAAGAGCTGGACACTTCAGAAACAGACTCTTCCATCGAAACACTCGTTGAATTCTCAGGAATCACCGGAATCTCCTCAGAGTCATCTACCGCAGGAGTGGATTCTTGTGGCTCCTCGGCTGGTGCTGGTTCACTTGATGCCAGTGAGTCGACGCTGGTGACGGAAGTGTCGGTGGTTTGCTGCGGCGCATCGTCGGCTCTTAATTGTTGACCGGTCACTAATCGCAGGGTTATTCCCAGTAGCAGAATAACCGCTGCACTACCTAAGGCTTTCTTCATAAGTCTCTCCTTTTGTCTTTACATCTCCACGACCACTTCATCTGAGATCACTTGATCATAGAAATCATCCATTAATTTGTAGCCGACACCCCAGACGGTTTGGATAATATCTCCATAGATACCTTGTTCCGCCAGTTTGATTTTCATTTTATTGGTTAAGGTCGATAATTGTGTCAAGGTGGAATTACAAGGAGCTTTCCCCCATAACTTATAGCTCAGCTCTTCACGAGAAACCGTTGACCCATTGGCTTGGAAGAGGAGTGTCATTAATCGGCGCTCCTTATGCGTAAGGGTCAGGGTGCTGAATCGTTTTTGTTCATTGGAACGTCTAAGAGCGACGATGTTTGACGTGAGGGTTTTCTTATTCTTGCGACTCATCACATCATCGATAGATTCTCTTAATTCCTCTAGCGTATTGTGTGTCTTGATCCAGCTAAAGACGCCCTGCTTTTTCCAGTCCCGTTTCTCTTCTCCAGACAGGTCACTGTCTGTTTTTCGGATGATAAAGGCATGTGCTTCCTTGATCGCTGGCAGGAGCCAACTGAGTTCATTGTTACTGATGGTCTCGCTGACAAGAATAATTTCAAAGCTGCGTAATAAATTCAGATTCACTTCATCATAGAGACACTGCTCCAACACTCGTTTACTCACATACACTTCACAGTCCAGCTGCTGCAGCTGTTGTTCTAGCTCCTGTTCACTGATTAATGATTTGGTTAATATAAGAATATTTTTCATCTTTCCATTCCCCCTATTTGACTGCTTACTTTCCTATGAGCAGCCTCACTATGATTACATCTCGTCCAGTACCGGCTCGCGATAACTGACTTGATCATAAAATCCATCGGTTAGCTTATAGCCAAATCCCCAGACCGTGACGATCGTATCGCCGATAACGCCTTGATTCGCCAGCTTCAGACGCAGCCGATTGGTGATCGTCGACAACTGTGCCATAGTCGAGTTTGATTTTGGCTGGTTCCAGAGCGCGAGGCTTAAATGCTCTCTGGATAGGACGGTCCCATTGGCTTGATAGAGCAGGATCAGCAGCTTCCGTTCATTGGTGCTTAGGACAAATTTACTGAGCTCCTTTTCCTGCTTCCAATTCAGCGGCACGATATTGGTACCCGAGCTCAAGCGATGTCCTCGCACGCCCGTCTGATCGATCAACTCCCGCAGTTCCTCCAGCGAGTTCTCCTGATTGATCCAGTAGAAATTACTGTACTTCGACCAGCTCCTCTTCTCTTCTTCAGACAATGAAGCATCTGCCCGCCGGAAGATGAACGCATGAGAATCATTCAGCTCAGGAAGCAGCAGCGCCATTTCATTTTTACTAATGGTGTCACTCAATAGCACGATGTCGAAATGATTGACGAACCGTGAATGACCGTCACCGCTTAAGTATCTATCGAGAATATTTCGTGACGTGTATACTTCACAATCCAAGCATTGTAATTGCTGTTCCAGTGCCTGTTCACTCATGGGTGATTTGGTTAGCAGTAAGACACTTTTCATGAACGGCTCCCTCCTCCTTTTCTAAAAACTCTGACTATTATGAAAACGAGTAATCCCTGTCTGATCGCCTAATAGTCTATGTACTTATTCCATCTGCATCCCTCTGATTTCCTGAAGTGACAGCCATTGCCAAGGACTACCTGATTTGGTTAAAAGATAACTCGTATACTTTTTCAAGGCTTTCTGACTGATTCCCTTATTCAGGTGCGTCTGCTGATTACCAGCTAGAAAATGATTGCGATAATCTGCCCAATCAGTAAAAATAATCGGAAAATCCTTGAGCAGCTCTTCCATGGCTTGCAACGCTTCCGATTCTGATAGAAAACCAACATCCACCGAAGCCGTCAGCATATACCCTGAAACTGCAATTAATACGGCATAGAGCGCTCCCACTTCCGGCTGTTGAAAATAATCGACTCTTGTCAATTGCGCATCATCCATTAATTCATCAAAATAGTTCCAATTGGTCTCCGTCATTTCTTCCAATGAACGAAGGGCGGAATCACGATCCACCACCTGAAAATCCTTGTTCAAGGATTCCAACAACCGCTTCTTCTGTTCCTCACTCAACACCAAGCCCTCACCAAAGGTATGAAGATGAATCGGCAGATACTCGTCCTTCTCTTCAGTTTCCTTAAACAAGGTAAACCAATCACCAAAAGTAACGACACGAAAAGGCGCTGCGACTGAAATGAGCAATCGTTTCTCTAATGGAATAGACGATACATTTTCCTTAAACTTCTCTTGTTCTGATAAAGACTGTGCATCCTTTTCTTCTTGTTCTGCTTTGGCTTCGTTGTAGCCTTCCATATAGGTGTCTTTGATCCACTGTAAAAGTCCCATGCTCTTTTGTTCCTCTCATAAAAGTAAAGAGGTGAGTACATCTGCATGTAGTCACCTCTTAGCGACTTATTTGAAATAGTTCAATTGCTCCTGCCAATTTAGATACAACAGGATTGCGCAGACGATTGCTACGATAGCGATAAAGAGCAATCCACAATCTGCCAGCAGAACCGTTGATTTTGCCTCAACAACGAGACGAAGCCGACTGTCTTTAATGAAAAAGAGCAGAAAGCAAACCAAACTAACGACTGCAATAGCGATAAATACGCCTAACCATATTGGAATTGTCATGTGCCTTCCCTCCAACTTCTTCAACATTTTTACTACAGGTAATTTTGAAACTCGTCACTTATTATTTGTACCTAAGGTGTATCGTTCAGAGACCAAGTTAGTTTCGCTTGGAAGTTCGAACGTTCTTTCCCTGCATTCGCTGGTAAATCTAAGAACACCTTGTTAAATGGAATTCGTAATTGCCACGTTCCCTGTCCCGTATATGGCTGAGCGGAGACTAAGGTCTTGGCAGACTGTCCAGCGACGATCGTTTCACTACTCTTCACCGTACCCGGCGGATTCGCTGGCGCTGGATCAACCGCCTCATCTGGAGTATCCCGATCCTTGATCGCTTCGATCGACATATCCTCTAATCGCAAGGCTGTTCCATGACTATCCGGCATCCCTCGAGAATTATCATTCACATCGACAAAGCTAGACAACTGAGCCGTTAGACTCCAACCCGTACTCGTCGAACGATCATCTTTCACTCGTGTATAGAACCCATTCGTAACCACATTGGTATTGGTCTGATACAAATCAGGAGATAAACCAAATGATTGGGTCGTATTCGACATATCCTTGATTCCATAATCAAACCGAACCGGAACAGATAAGATACCCATTTCTTCGGAAGGTTTAGGTGTATAGGTTTGCTCACCGTCTTTTATCTGTATAGAATCCTTACTTTCATTGTCATGGGGACTACTCATGGTAGTATCTTCCCAATCTAGTTTTCCAGTAGCTTCAAGCCATTGTTCAACATTACCAGTCGCTGTTGTCTCAAAAGTGATTTCTTTTTTATCACCTGTTGCAAGATTTCCTAAACTAGTTGCCCCGTCAAGAGCAGTGTCACTTACTGATACTCCACCAACTTTTATACTTCCCGGTACTAAAGCTAATCTGGTAGGCAAACTCAATGTTGGCTTAACAGATTTTGCAGTTTCTTCAGTTAAGCTTTCTATATTCCATGTCCATGAAGTCTTTTTCCCAGACTCTATTTTCTTCTTATCTACTTTTAATTCATTTTTCAAATCACTAATAATATAAAACTCTATTTTCCCACTAAATCTTTTTCCACTTACTAAAGTCCCACCTTCTACAAGTTGATTCTGATCATAAGTGAAATTTAAATAGCGCTGATTCAGATCAACCCTTGATACATTTTTAATGAGAATCTTGTCTCCATCAATTGTAAATGTAGGTCCACCAGTAATGTTTCCATTTGTTGCAGATAAGCCTTTTTGAGCAGTGGTTTTCAGTATATCTATTACAGCCTCTCCATTTTTAATTTCTGGAACGGGAACTAAAATAGTCTGCGATGAAAAACCTAAACCCTTTATTGTGGAAATTCCGTTTGCACTTGTGATATCAACAATCCTATTTCCATCTGCAGCTAGATTATTCAAGTTGACACAATCAGAAACATCTATTGATTTAAGGTTCTGATTATAAACCATTAAATAATCTAATGAAATACAATTTTCAAGTAGTAACTCTTCCAATATTCCAACACCATATGTTCGATCAGTGTATAAAGTACACTGTTTTAATTTTGTACAATTACTTAGATCTAAATGTTTTAATTTTTGATTTCTCATAAGTAGAATTTCTATATTTGGTGGTGCTCTAAATTCTTGTAATGGCTGAAATTCAGTTGATACAAATTGAAGATTTATATTTTTACTCAAATCTAATCCTTCACCAGAAAAGGTTGGGCCTCCAATCATTGCAGGGGCGGGGATCATTAAGTGAAATAGATTAGTTGCGAACTCAATCCCCTTAAAAGCAGGTTGAAAATAATTCTTGTGAACTATATAGGTCAGCGTTTCCATATCTTCAAAACTTAATTCTCCTTCACTCTTCCCTCGCCCACTAAAATCTGGATTTGTAAAAAATTGTGTAGTCAATGAAGCTCCGCCTGGTGGATTAACTCCTCCATTTACGCTAGTTCTTAACTTTTGAGAAAAAGTCTTGTCTATTTCATAGGTATTTGGATCATCTGATCCATAGGCTCCTTCTATTAAAAAAGTAGCTCTTGGCTGTTTCTTCTTCTCTTTTTCTTTACTTGAATCCGTTGTTTCTATTGAAGAATCAGTACTTGATTCCTTTGTACTTCCATTAGTTGATTCTTTTTCTTTCTCTTCACTGCTTTCGGTGGTCTCTGTTTCTTTTATTAACTCTTCGGTGGTTTCTTCGGTTTTCTCTTCACTGTCTTCTGTTTCTGCTTGTTTTAATCGTTCTTGTGAGACTCGGATTGGATCGGCGGTTCGGGAAAGTATCGATGATTCTGCTGTTGGTACGTCTTCATACGTCTTCGCTTGAACCAATGAAGCAGGTGCTGTTAGACTTCCCAGCAAGAGAAGGAGAGCGGTTGTTTTACCTATTCTATTGATATTCATACCCCTCATCCTCCTCGTCTTCATCTTTAAATCTAATAAATAGAAACATCCAGAACACTCCGACTAAACAGAGCACACCAATCAGCTGCATAAACTTCGATTGGCCTTTCTCCCCTGTTTGCGGCAATCTTCCTGTAGGTTCGTAGCTTTTTGTACTTGTTAAAGGAAGAACATTGTCCGGTTCAGGGCGCGGCTTTACGGGTTCTGTCGGACTACTGCCGAAGCTGATACCAACATCTGTTTCTTCACTCGCCATAGCAACGGAAGAAAAACAAAGGCTTAATAAAACCACGATCACCACCCCTTTTATTCGGTTCACATCCCTCACTTCCTTTCTGGTTGCTGCCAACGGCGCTGACGATAGACAAGATACCCAACCAGAGCAATCAGTGCCGCTATTAAAGCTAACGCTGCCCATAGTACCCATTCAGGAACACGGATCTTATACACTGACTTATCATTGATCTTATCGACCGTTTCTCTTCCGATCGTAAATTCTTCATCCCATCGCCATGTTTTCCCATCGCCCTTCGCTACTCCATGAAAGACGTAGGTACCCGCTTTAAAATTCTCCATTCCTAGTGGAATATTAAAATCAAAATTCGAATTCGGTGCCACAGAGAAATTTTCCTGTTTGTGTTCATCAAGAACTGTCGTCTCACCTTTTCGAGTGATGTGTCCTTTGATCACCATTTCCTGAAGCACTTTTGGTTGATCGTTCTGAATCCGAGCCGCAATCACCTTGCGTCCATTGGATAAGTCTAGACGAACTTTTTTCAAGTGAAGATCCGCTCCGTGATTGAACTCTTCCTCGTCATCTTCGGTTAACATCAATGCAATCACGTACGCATATTCAGAAACCAAGCCCTCTTTCTTCTTATCTGCTTTGTCTTCTTTTTTGACAAAGCGGACAGAGCCAAGCTTTACACCGGTAAAAGGATCATTCGGCGGAGTGATTTCAAACTCCACGATTTTTTCCTCTTTATTGGCGACAGTAATCTCTTTCATATCATCCTTCACTTTTACAAAACTCGTGATGGGATTTTTGAGACTCTTATCCAGCTTTGGTTCACTTTGCGCATAGTCAATCGCTCCAACAGAGCTGCTGACGGCATCATGGACGGCGATCTTAACAGTGACAGGATCTTTCTGTATACTTCGAACCTTGACTTGAATCGTTTGCGGTTTGTTTGGCTCAATATTTAAGTAGAAGTAAGTCTTGGTCGTATCCACCTGATTGTCTGGTCGAACACTTTCCACCGTAAAACCAGCAGGACTTTGACCATTTTCCTTTTCCTTAGAATCCGCCGCAAAGCTGTATTGTGGGAATAAGAAACATCCAATGATGGTCAGTAGCATAATTTTTCTGATGAGTTTGTCATATCGTTTTGCCATGGCGTCCTCCTACTATAAAGGGAGCGAGGAGACTCACTCCCGCTCCCTTTAAATGATTTCTATTGATTAAAGTGTGTCATCTAATGACCAAGTAACAGTACCTGTGTAAGTCTTATTATCCAAGGCTTTTCCACCTAAAACATTCAGCTTAATATCTGACATTTCAACAGCTGATTTTCCTTTGAAAGAAGTAGTTCCCGCACCATCATCATTCATTACTGTTGTTGCTGCTGCTCCAGGAGTCAATGAAGCTGTTGCTGGTACAACCGCTGTACGAGTACCAGCTGGAATAACCGAAGTAGGGTCTTCAGGAGCTTTATCTCCAGAATATCCCATTAAAGTAGTATTGAATTTCAGTGTTGCACCTGATAAAGTATTTGCTCCATCTTTCAGATCACTTAATTTTGCAGTAAGTATCCATTTGTCTGCGTTACTCTCTGCACGGGCGTCACTAACAACAACATATTTTTTTGCAGCACCTTTTGCAGTATAATCAACTGCATTTACAGCATCTGGCGTGTGTCCACTACCAAAATCAAATGATTTAGGCAACCATGCAATTTGTAATTCCCCACCAGGAGGGTTCACGTGTTCACCAAATCCAATCCCTACTGTTGTATCTTCCTTTTGAACTTCTGCTGCTAACGCTGTTCCTCCAGATAAACAAATGCCTAATACACTTGCACTAGCCAATAAGCCAGCAACCAATTTCTTTTTACTCATTTCTTTCTCTCTCCTTTTTTGTTTGTTTTTATTTATATCTAACCTGATTACTCAGGGTGATACCTTGGTAAAATAATATGTCTGTGTTATAGTTTTTTATTGTAAATAAGTCTATTTTTTCCTATTCCTTTATAGAATAGGAAACCTCCTCACTGCCTTGGTATTGAGGCTTTTTTGCTTCAATTGACGATTCATCGACTAGTCTCAGAAAAAATGGGATTTTATTTACCCTATTTTTGAGATCGCTTCTCGCTTGTCTCGAATGAAACTATCTGTATAGATATCTAAGGTCATCTTTACTGATTTATGACCTAACAATGAACTGACTGTCGTTACAGGAACATCTTTTTCAATGCAACGAGTCGCAAAAGTATGACGTAAAGCATGGAATGGTAAATCAGAAACCTGTGCTATCCTTTTTATTCGTTTAAAATGATTTCTAATGGTTCGTGGATCAGCTGGTCCTTCTTTACTCGAAAAGACGAATTCAGAGCAGCTTTTTGTCTGTAATTCTAATAATTGCTCCACCAGCTCCTCACTCAATGGAACTACTCGATGGGAGAGGTCTGTTTTTGGTGGTACGATAACGATTCTGGATTGCTTTTCTTGATTCTTCATTTTTATCCTTTGCGCATTGTGTCTCACGTATAAGATCTTCCTGTTCCAGTCAATGTCTGACCATTGGAGACCTGCTATTTCTCCGATCCTTAGTCCTGTTCGAAGGGCGAATAGAATTGGCAGGTCTTTTTCGTCATTGACTGCCTGAATGATTCGTTCTTGCTCTTCGGCAGTAAACGCCTTTAATTGGGGTTTATTTTCGGATGGAAATATGACCAGTCTTAATGGATTACTTATAATAATTTCCTTATTCACCGCATCATTCAAACAAGTTCTTAGCACTCGAAATACTGCTTTTAAAGAAGATGGGCTTAATTTATTCGCTAACTCGTTAACGGCTTGTTGTAGTTCTTTGGTCGTTAGTTCTTTTAGAGGAATGTCTCCTATTATGGGTAATAGATGATTCTTCATTTTGCTTTCATAACTAATATAGGTGTTGGGTTTTACTCTTTTTTCTTGTAATGATAGCCACCCTAATGCCCAACCTTCTAAGGTAATCGATTGGCTATTGCTCTTTCGACGATTTAGATAATTTTCTTTATAGTGCATTTTGTATAGAAAGAGTTTTTCTTTTACTTCATGAAAGCTTTTACTATATATGTATCCATAGTGAAGCTTTCCGTTACTCTGACGCCCTTTTATATAGCGACCTTCCCATCGACCATCTTTTCGTCGATAAATATTTTCTCCCGTTCGGCTCATATACATCCTCCTACTGCTTACAAATTGACGGCTTTTCTGACGTTTTTCAGAAAAGAGGGATTTGAGACGAAAATTTGATATTTTCGAATGAAATCGTACAAATTTATTTTTCTGTTAAGGAGAACTATCCTTTATGATTAAAAAAATAAAAGTTTTTGATTAAAGGATTGACAATTATAGTCGCTCTAAACTAAAATAAACATGTAATCGTCAATTTGTATTTTTATTTTGTAAATAATTGATTACTGTTTCCTATTCTATAAAGGAATAGGAACTTTTTTTGTCTTTCCTTAACTAGAATATACAGTTATTTTTATCTCAATTTTTGGTTTTTTCCCCAATGTATGAAATGTTTTCCTGAAGTCATTTTTTTTAATAATGTTTAACGTTCAGGATTCCTGAGCGTACAAAAAAGATCGCTCTCAAGTTGAACTTAAGAGCGATCTTTTGATTTGTTGCTAATTTAGGCTGTTCCTTTTTTCTCGCGTAAGACTTTTCGCTTTCGATGGGCAACAGGTATGGCTAATTGATTCTGCATATAAACTGTTGAAAAATTCGTTTCGATCCTATCGATTCTATCGCAATTGATAAGAAAGCTTCGATGGGGGCGAAAGAATGCTTGGGGTAGTTCTCGTTCTAATTGATCCAATGTCTTTTGTAAAATCGTCGTTTTTTCATTATGGGAATAAAGAATCAGCTTATGATCCGGTATTGCTTCAAAGGCAATCAGTTCATCCACAAAGAAATTCGTGAGTCCAGAGAAGGTAAATAATTCAATGACCTGCTTCTCTCGATTATTTTGATCAGTGGTTAGCTGCTTCTCGACTGCCTTTAAGCAATCCGTTAAACGCGTACGCCAATCCCCTGGACCATTCTTCTCAATATAGTCGATCGCTTTCACATGGTATTGAAAGGATAAATAGGATAGTTCAAGATGACTGGTTAAATAAATCAAATAACCGTTCGGGTCTTTCTCCCGAACCTTCTGCCCCAATTGAAAGCCATTCATAGGGCTCGTATCTTTTAAATCAACATCAAATAAATAGATATTCGGTTCCTCATCTACCACCAGCTGATTCAAGATATCCTCAGGAAATACTGATGCCGCTGCTAGCTGCATATGCCATTTAGAAAAAGACATGAAGTAACTCACATGACGTTTGATCTCTGTTAAATGCTGCTGATTATCTTCACAAATATAGATTCGTACCAAGTTTATCCTCCTTCTCCCATCGATGAAAAACTAAATAAAACCGTGTTCTCTGTTTGTTTACAGTCTAAATTAAACCCTCGATTTTCCTTGATTAATGATTTGACGATATTCAGTCCATTGCCATGCCCTGCTCCTTTATCACTTTTGAGTGATCCAGCATGATAGTGTTCTAGAAATTGCGTATTTTGTGTCTCAATTTCAATTAAGCTCAAAATCTGATGATCGCCAACCTGAATGAATGCTAAGCGAACCTTCGATTGAGGATACTTTTTACTTTCTTCTAAGGCATTGTCCAATAGTATTCCTAAAATTCTGATGATCGAAATCAATCGTTTCTTTGGATAATCAATGGATTCATTGATTTCTAAATGAAATCGAACATCAAATTCCTTCGCTCGCATGATCTTGTCCAACACTAATCCTAAAATCTCTGGATTCTTTAGATGTGTCAATTTACCATTCGGAATATTGGTGATTTGGCGCATATCAAACTCTTTGCTGATTTCCTGATAGTATTTTTGAAGTGATTGCTGATCAATGTCCTCTTGATAGATATAGATCCCTAAAGAAGTCAGTACATTTCCGATATCGTGCCTTAGTTGCCGTGTTTCCTTATTGACGGATTCAATCGTCTCCACATACTTTTTCATCTCTGCTTCACGACTGTTTTGTAATCGAATAATTTCATGGTCTTGATGCTTCTTGACAATCAGCTGTATGACAATGAACATGGGAATAAAGGTAATCAAAACGAATAAAACTATGTACATTACCTTATAATCCATATTCCAATATAGTAAATGCACTTTGCTCGATAGACTGTCCATAAAGTTTGTGGCAAGATGTCCTTTGGCTAGAACAATTTTTAATCCTTCAGGTTTAAAAGAGAAGATCAAAATATCTTTCACATTCAAGAAAAGATGATATGAAAGATACACACCGCCTATTAGATAGAATAGTCTCCAGCTTTGCGGAATTCTATCTCTAAAAAATGGATAGATCATTTTAAACAACAGGATACCCAAAAGTAAAAATCCATAGAATAAAATGAATGAGCCAACAGAGAACCATTCATATACGAGAAAAGACATATATTGAACGAATTCAAACCAGACCATCATGAAGAAACCTAAAAAAAGCAGAAAGAATTGAAACGCCATTTCTCTGCCATTGGTATAGTAATCAAAGATGGCATGGACGCATATGGTCATAAACAGGATCAGCACGCAATTCACAATCCTCATCGAACTAAACAAACGATCTAGAAAATCCATATACAAAAGGAAATAGATTAAGAAAAAGGCAAACATGCTGGCGATAAATTTCCAATTGAGCTTTTCTTTATAAAAATACGCCATTGGAAGATAAATCATTAGCTGTAATACAAGAAGATTAACGACTAAAAAAATAAAATTAGTCAGATGATAAACAAAATTATTTCCACTAATAAATATCAAAGATTTTTCTCCTAACACCATTTATCTCTATCAATTCTATAACATCTGAAGATAAATGATTAGAGTTATTTTATATTTATTTTATTTTCATATAATTTAAACGTTAAAAATCTACTTTAAGCACCAGAAAAACTTATGAAAATCCTATATACCTCAACATATAGTAAAAAACGGAACGAAATTAATGCCGTCGTTTCCACGTTAATTATTTTTCGATCAAAATAAAAAAATAATTGTTTTTCTATCGATCCCATATCATAGTTCCACTCAGTTATAGGACATTTCCGTTATGTTTTTTATTATTTATAACACTCACACTCATATTTTCTTATGCTATACTAGTTTTTACAATCATTCTATTTTTAAATTGATTCTATTTTTTTTGACAATTGAGGAGGAGTTTTTTTATGGAGAAGCAAACGCCAACTGAGTATCTAGATGATAAACAATGGTCACCTTTATGGGAACACTTTTTAAGCCGAGCGACACTTTTCGAACCATCGACGATTCACGAAATCAGCTGCATCCTGCCGCTGCCTGGACGAACGGGTGTCTTAGTCTTTGCAGAAAGTAACATCTATTTTAGTCCTACCACTGCTCTAAAAACCCTGTATCATTTCTCTTCTTTCCATTCATTTTCCGATTATCACGTACTAGCCAGCTCGCTAAAGCAGCTCGGTCAGTTCGGCAAGTATAAAATGCCATGGGTCTGCCCATTCTTTACCCTCTTTCCCCTTACCAAAAAAGATAAATCGATCTGGATCAATCCGCTCAAAATTTCTAAACTCGTAGATGATAGTGAAAATACCTATGCCCAAATGAGTAATGGGCTATGCCTGCTGATGCCGATCGGTCGCCGTCCTGTGCTGAAGCGAGCGGAGATGGCTTGTTTGATCTTAGCCACCATTCGTCGCGGTGTGTTTCATTATGTTCTTCAAGGAGAAACGCCAGTCGATTTCTTATACCTTCCTGCCACACCTTTCGCGAAAACCCTGAGTAATCGAACCTGTCTACAATCGTTCCGAACAGCCATTGGTCAAATCAATCGGCTTTATCAAATCACGTACTCCCTCCACCACTGCGAACCGTTGATTTATGATGCGCAGGAGATTCATCGGATTGATTGGATATGAGGTTGGGGTATAGCGCCTTAATTGAGTACGCGTGATCCATGACGACTGAAAGATAAAAACACCTGCGATTTTCGATCGCAGGTGTTGGTTTATGCTATTTCTACAATTAGGACTTATTAAAACCAGTTTCTGATTTTAACATTTTTCTTTTAGATTAGAGATCAAAATATATTTTGATAGGTTAAGTGTAATTAAGTATGGATCAAGCATTTTTCAAACTCATTGCACGATATTTTTCAATAACCGTTTCTAAAGCATCTGCAATTTCCATGTTCCCTGCCACGTATTCTTCAACTAACTTCATCGTATCATTCGAAGGTTCTGCAGCATCTAAAGTTGAATAACTCAAAGCAACATTACGAAGCTTTTCACGCTCGATTTTCGTTGTATTTTTCACCGAGTATTTATAATCAGACATTTATTGTCAACTCCTTTTAGAATGCTTAATGGGACAATTATATCACGCTTTTAGACTTTCTACTCGCGGTTAAAATTGATGTAGAGAAAAGTTAAAATCATCATACATGATTAATATAAAGATTCTTGTTAATATTTTATCCATCAACGCATTGATTGGATATAAGGTTGGGGGCGCTTAGTAATGAGGGTTTTTGAGGTTTGAGTGTAGCAAAAAAGCAAGCTTTTTGGGCTTGCTTTTTTTAATGAAACAAACAACAGAAAAAGCAAAAAAAAACCTTACCTGTATTATAATTCAGAAATGATTTTCTGCCGATAGTTTTGTATAAAAAGACTCGGCATTTCCTGCTGAGCCTAATGTAGGGCGAACGATGGGAATCCCCCCCCGAGCGCCGGAGCCACAATCCGGTGAATCAACCACCTTCCCACGATCGCCATGGTGCTATTTAATTTCAAACAAAAAACTAAGATGAAATAACATCTTAGTTTTTTATGTCGGCGGTCGAGATCGAATCGGCACAACCGTGAGGGCACTTGATTTTGAGTTGGACTAAACCAGTTCATTTTAACTTAAAATAGCATTAAATCAACGTTTTCGAGCTGCTAAAAATGATTAAATACGCTAAAAATTGATAGATTGATCCCTGAATAGTCCACTATATGAGGCTTTCAGAATTTGGTATATTCGAAACGTTAATTATTTTTATTTGTTTTATTAACTAAAGACATAGCTCGTTGTGATATAACTATCAAAGGTAAAATTTTATCATTTGTTATATCCAAAGCTTCCTCCTTAGGAATTCTCCTAGGGCTATGCGTGAAGGTATTCAGTTTAGTAGCAAGAACCTGTTGCTTGGCACCGTCGTGGAATTCACTTTTTATTACATCGAGCTGGCTATTGAAAGATTTGGCTCCCCCTAAAAGGGACTCTAATTCATTTTTCTCATTAAGAGAAAGAGTAGTGTCTTTTCGATTAATTAATTTTTTTAAATCATCAATCATAATCTTAACATTTTCACCAAGTCCTCCACCTAATAAAAGCTTTCTACTTACTATATAACATTTAGTTTGATCTTCTAGAATTGTCCGTAAAGCCATTACATAAATCAAATAATGATTTTCATACTTTAGGCTAGTTACTTGCTTAATTAATTCATTATAATTAATGGTGATTTTTTCGTTAGCTGACAAATTGAGAATGCTAGAATGTCTAAAGAATTCTGTTTTTCCAGATGTCATATCAATATAAGCATCCGCTATTTCTTTCTTTTGCTTTTCCAGTCTTTTTTCTTCCTTGCTAATCTCATTTTCTCTAGATTTTAAATCTTCTTCCTTCTTTTTTATCTCTTCCATTCTTTTCTTTTCTATCAATGCTCTTTTTTCATTTTCAGCGTTTAGTCTTTTTTCTTCTTCCTGTTCCTTTTTTCTCCTCTCAATTTCTCTCAATCTCTTTTCTTCTTCTTCTTCTTTTCTTCTCTTTATCTCTTCCTCTCTTGCTTTTTTCTCACTCTCGTTTTTAAGGTTTTCTAATATACAATCATAAATATTGTTTTTTAAATAATTCAGAAAACTTTGAAATAAAGCAACAAATTCAAAGGTCGCCTCTCCGTCCTCAATCAAGCCCTCTCTGTTAGTTTTATCTCTCAAATGAGGGTTTTTATCGTGAGTAATTGAAATGAACCCAACAGTTTGATCATTAGAAAGAAACTCACCTATACGATTTACCCCTCTTAATGCATCAATTCCTAACCAATCATTTTTAGGTTCTCCATAAGGATAAACCCTCGCATTATCTCTATACAGATATATTCTATGTTTATCAACCAAGTTTTTTTCTTCAGTTGTCAAACGAAATTCTTCCAGATATGGTCTTTTATAAAAAGTGAAGATATAAAATTCATACTCAAACGGTCCACATGTTAAGTCTTCTACCTCAAATCCCTCGATTTCTTCTTTGAAATACCTTCTATATGTTTTTGAATTAAACTCTTTACTTTCAATATTCACTGTATGCGATAAACCGTTTACATAAAAATTGAAAGTTCCAGTTTTATCGTTGAATGTACCATTGGTAACAGATAATAGGCACTTTTTATCACATAAATCTAAGAATTTTTCTAAATCATCTTTGAATATATTTTGATGATTCGTCTCTTTTCCATTGAGATAGAATGAAACTCCGAACTTCTCAAAATAGTGTGAAACATCCCTACTTGCCTTCCAATCATGAATAATACTAGAAATTGGTTCTAATCTCGCAAGGTCATCATATATATCGTTTACTTTCCTTGTTCCCCATTTCCCATTCAAATTGGAAAGCTTTAAGATGGTTCCATTTTTATTGTTCAAATACTGTTGAATATTTTCAGTATCACAGGATTTCTCTTCGTATACAATTTGTAAATCAGAAAGCAAGTTGGATCCAGTGTCAGTATTCAGATAATCATCATCATATTTAGATAAGTCCAAATTAGCATAATTCCAGTTATCTTCTGATTCAGTTTTTGTAAAAAGTTCAACAGAACGTGCTAACTTAAGCATAGCATACCTGCCGATTCCTTTTTCTCCTTGGTAAACTCTCCCCAATTTAGTTTTATTTCCAGAAATTTTTTTTCTTTTCTTATTTGCAGTTCCTGGGCTCAACCAATTATTAATTATTTCATCTTTAGTCATTCCTTCTCCGTTATCAATTATATAAATTTCAGATTTTTCATCAAATTCATACTTATTTCCGAAATTCTCAAAGAAAACTTTCACTGTGGTGGCATCAGCATCATAAGAATTTTTTACTAATTCAATAAGTGCAGTTTTCTCATCTTTTATTAAATCTTCACCTAACATCTTTAGTAATCTTAATTCTGGAGCTATATTCAAAGTTTCCGTCATTCCTATTTCCTCCCAACAACAATAAACTCCTCAGAGTAAACTTTTTTCCCATTTTTATCCTTACTAAATTTCCCGTTCTTATCACGATATGGCGTCAAAATTTTATTAGAAATTTTCCTTCTTGTTACATTTATCTCTCTAAATCCGTTCTCCTGCATTGCTAGAGCAAGATGTTCAGCGTTTTTAATCCTAACCCCTCTATATTCAGTGTTGCCAATAACAAAAAGAGCCATTCCATCATTTTTAATCAGATTAAAAGCCTTCTCTACTATTTTCTCCATATCAGAATAATATTTTTTTATTGCTTTAGTTCTAGATTTGGAATCTTTATTGTATTTCAGTTGGCTCAGTATCTCTTCGCCTATTATATTTAAACTGCCTTTTTCATCAATTTTTTTCTCATAAACACTTCCAATTGTATCTTTTCTATAAACACGATAGTCATCCGTAAATTTCAGCCATAATAATGATAATTGATGAAGATCTGCATATTCATATGATGTTACATATGGAGGACTTGTTACTAATAAATCGACTTTTTCTACTTGATCAATCTTTAATGAGTCCAATACTTCAATTTTTACACTAGCTCTGGCGTTAATTTTAGAATCATGATTTGCACTATACATCTTAGTAAATTGTTTTTTAAAATAGTACAATACGCTTTTGGTAATCTTGCTCTTGTCGATAGTTGGTTTTATAGATTTAGTTAACCACCTAGATGTAGCCTTTAAGATATTAGAAAAGGCGCATAAGAAAAAATCTTCATAGTCTTTATCATTTTTACATACTTTCTCAATAGCTGATAGCATTCTATACAACTCACAAACTCTCTCAGGTTCAAACCAATACATTATTCTGTCGTTAACACTATTTTCATTAAGTGAACAATTTGAACTATCTTCATATAGAACAAGTATCCTTTCGTAATACTTAATAAGTTTTTCTGAACTCAATTTCTTACTTTTCACTCGAGCGATTAAAGCTGCAACAGGGTTCACATCACATCCCCAGAAATCAAACCCATATTTAGCAGATTCATAGGCTACAGTCCCACAACCACAGAAAAGATCGCCTACAGTTTCAATATGGATATTTTTTTCCTGAGCATATTCAATTGCTTTAGTCGTTATGAATGAAGGAAATTTTGCAGGATAGGTGTGAATTTGATGCATTTTATCTTCTTTCTTTTCACCAAAATTCCAATACTCATCAACTCGAACATTATCAAAACTTCTTGTTCCCAAACTTATACTTTCCATTCTTTTCTCCTATTTTAATAAATTTTGTTATTTACTAATTATTATACAATTGACATATTTCAAGTACAACTTATATTTTCATGCTATCTTAAAATCGGATCTAATATACTCGAAGTCAGTATTATTAAAAATATTCATACATGAATAAAAATATTAATTTAACTATAACTCCTCAACTCTATATTCCATATACCTTTCATAAAAATCTCTTGATCATCCACTTTAACAGTTAATGCGTCTTTTAATAAATATCGAATCTCAAGATCGTTCACCAGACTACATTTCATTGCAGAAAGATAGGTTGTGATTTCAATCGATAATAAGGATTTAAGTAGCATTAGTTCATTAACGTACATCTTTGAATATTCCAAAGAATTATGGGAAAAACATGCCTATAATCTTTCCGTCATAAAAATACAAATGCCAGATACGTTGCTTTTTAGAATTGTTATCCCTTTGATAATAATAGACATAGCAATCAATACCTGTTCCTTTTTCTAATAATTTGAATGAATCTTCCATCACCTTTTCCGATCCATAAAAATTCTCATATAAGTTAGGAAATTCAATATCCCATCGATCCGTTGAAGTATCCGCATCGCATTGTTGAGCCTCTATAACTTCTTCTGAGTCTCTGATTACCTTATCCGGTTTTCCAAGCCTCATTTCTACTTCCTGTTTTTCCATTCCATATTTAACAATGCGAAAATCGTCTTCCCTCAATTGTTCTTTTGAGCTATAGCACCCTACTAAGGATAACAATATAACGAGGAGTATGATATGAATATAACTTTTTCTACTTACCTTTTTCTGAGTAGTCATCGCCTTCAATATCCACCTTATCCCGATTCTCATATGATCTGGTTTTTAGAATCCTTCTGAGCTTTTGCTGTTGAACATTTTTGCTTGTAATACTCCCAAGCTATATCCACATTACTCACTTAATGAACTAGCTTTATCTACCGGCTTATACTTCTTCAAGAATTCCTCTGTAGAATTTGGAATATCCTTTTTTGATCGTACTAGTGGATATTCAACATATCCATTACTTGAATTACGGCGATAAATCCATTGTTTCTCTTTTTTCTCAATGCTGCCTGTTTCAAAATCAATCAAATTTGGTTTCGTAATAGTATATATTTCATCATATCTATTTTTTTTCAACCCTTCCTCATCTTCAAAAAATATTCTTGTATCTATAACTGACTTACCTAGATAAAACTTTTCATTATTTTTTGAGTACTTACCTTCGATGAAAATGATATCGTAAGTTTCCCCATCACCAAAACTGTCTTCAGGTGATTTTGTACTAGGCATTGCTAAATAATTCTCTCCATCAATGAACTTAATATATCCTGATTTGTTTCCTTCTTCTGAGAAAGTATAAACTTCCCCATATACAATTTCAGTAATTTCTCTGTTCATAATTTCATTTTTTTTATTTTCTTTTTTTGTCACTAAGAAATACCAAAAAGTAATAGAAGCCAGTGCTACGATAGTTATTAGCAAAATTGGAAACATCCCGCTTTTTCTCTTCAATTATTTCCCTCCAGAATACTGTTCCCTCTTCAATATTCTAATTTCATCTTCAAATTTTTTCTTCCTATCATTACTGAGTTCTTCAACTGATTTTTTATCTGTTGAAGAATCATCATTTGAGGAATCTTTGAATTGATTTTTATCTGGTGCTAAATATTTGAGTCCTCCATTTTCAACAGTTTGCTTCCTCCAGTCAGGGTCTACTTTTCCAATATTTACATCAAGTCTACCATGGACCGATTTTGGATCATTCTTGTTCTTAGAATCATAATCATTTCTATTTGCATAATTAAAACTCGCGCCATTCACAATGCCGTTTTGGCTAGATCCTTCTGGATCAATGATATTTTGAAATCTACCTTTTCCATTCAATATGAACTCAGTGTTAAAATCAACCACAACTTTTATGTTTCCTTCTTCATATCCATCAGGCCAATCACCTTGACCTTCATTAGCTTTTTTGTGATGTAGCCTATCCGACTCCCATAAATTATAGTCTTTACATCCACTTAAAAATTGAGCTAGTTTCTCTTGATCGGTAGCCCCTTTAAAGTTATCACGCACATATTGTGCTTGTTGAGCGGAAACAACATATCGCAGATTATTGATTTGTTTTCCGAAATCTCCTGTCAATAAACTAGGCTCTGGGAAAGCTTTTTGTACTTCATTTGCCAAATCTCGCCAGAAAGCATTATCGGGGGCTAAGTTTTTATCAAATCGACTTAACAAATCTGCTACTGCCTTTGGATCATTCGGTAAAGTAGTAGTTACTTGTACTATTTTCAAAAGTACGTTTAATTTTCGCTCGGCATCAATTTGACTTGTTCCACTATCCCAAGCATTCCACATCTTGATAAATAGATCAGAACCCGCAAGTCGTGTCTGACCATACAACTCCACTACCTTTTTCATTGCTTCTGCTGCGGTTAGGTTTCTTGTTTGTTGATTTGCTGCCTTGAAGTACTCCTTGATCGCTGACTTATCCCAACCGTCTTCTACTCGTAAATCTTTTTCTTGAGCGCGTAGTTTCGTTAGATAGACTTGATATTCTTTATCTGACATTTCCTTCGGGCGTTCTATTGCGTATTTTTTTTCGAATGCCTTATTCTCAATCGTTTCAGTCCATGACATATCCTTAGGCATACTAAACGTTCCGCTACTCCCATTCCAACAAGTAGCTGCTTGGGCTGCTCCCGTATTCACTGCTGATTCTAGTGCAGAGATCTCTGAAAAGATTGATGGTGAAGAAGCATGAAATGCTTTCAGTTTTTTCAATTTCTTGTCTAATTTCTTCTTTGCTTTTTCTTGCCCATCTTTGACGTTCTTGATTGACTTCAATACTATTTTTTTCGCGGGCTCTGGCAAAGAACTGCTTGAAATATCTCTCATAATGGAATTCGCTGTATCAATCCCTTTTTGATACTGTTGAATCTGTTCTTCTAACTCGGATGATTTCAAGTCCCCACTATCGACTTGCGATTGGTAGTCATCTGGAAACTTCTGACACGCTTTTGCGGTTGCCTCCGCTAAAAGCATCCCGCCTTTGGCTAATGGGGATAAGACAGCTGAGAAATATTGCTTCGCTGAATCATATGTTTTCCCCTGCAATTCACCACTGCTCATGACAAATTGATTAATCGCCTGTTGCAGCTGTCGGTAGCCTTGGATTTGTTTTTGACACATCGCTTTTACACTGCTCGCCTGTGCTCGCGAACTGCTGACATACATATCAATGCTCATTGGGTTTCTCCTTGCTATGGATCATCTTTTTCTCTTTGATTAATGTTTGTTCTTGCTCTTCCAGCAATTGTTGCGTCCGTTTGATTTCTCGTTTTTCTTCTCCTAGTGCTTCCATTGTTTTTCCAGCATCACGGGAAAAGAAGGAATACAATTCATCGAAATCACGACCGCCATCGTTCTTTCGAAACGTTTCTCTTGTCTTTTGTAATAGCTGTTGGGTTTGCCGAAAATAGCTGCCAATCCCGTCGTTCAAGCGATCTACTGACCGTTGGCGTTCATACAGCTCTTCTTGCTTTTTTGTGAGGCTTTTTTGTTCACGTTTAATTTCGTCTAAGCGTTGTTCACTCATTAGATTTTCTTCCTTGTAAATAGTTCTTTTCCTGCTTGGTCGATCGCTTCAAAGTTCTTCGCCACGCTGTTAATATTGCTTGAAGCGCTGTTGACCGCTGCCATCACCTTTTTTACGCCATTGATGGTTGACTTCACCGCATTTTGGGCCGATGTATTTCCTGCGACGGTTGTTTGCGAATCACTTGTCGGTACACCGCCAGAGGTCAGGCTGTCTGCCGCACTTTTTAGCGCGCTCGCTCGTTGTTGCGCCACGCCTAGATTACTTTTTACTGCCATTTCCTTATTTTCTCATTTTGAAAAAAGCACCAGCACACGATGTACTGATGCTCTGTTTTTCTATTAGTTTAAGCCGAATGATCCAGCATCTTGGCGGTCACGTTCTGCCACAGTGTCCGCATATTTGTTCAATTGTCCGTGGATGCTTTCCAGCAATTCTTCCATTTGTTTCACGTTGCCTTCTAACTGGTTATATTGTTCCAAGTAGGCACGGAATGCTTCCCCTTGCCACTGTTGTGAGATCGTTTGGTTCATGGAATTGACCTTGCGGATCGCATCCTCAATTTGCGCGGAGGCCTGTTGGTAAACCTTCGCCTGTGATTTCAGCTGTTCGGGTGTGACGGTAATTGCTCCTGCCATATAATGTTCCTCCTTGTAATCATTGTTATTAGTTAACTAAGGATATCATATTGGAAAATAAAATAACATCAAATACCCTAAAAGGTTGATTTTAGACCCTGTACGGTAATTTTTTATGCGAATTTTCGTAATTAGTTCTTTTTATAACGATAAATAAGAAAGACTCATCATAGCGCTGGTCTTCGTATGAATGAGTAATTCTCTAAAATTGAAAACAGCTATTTTAGAGAATTGTATTCTGTTTAAAAACGGAATCAATCACGATACTTTGTCAAACCATAAAATATCTTCTCTGAAACCTTTGTCTATATACCAAAACACAGAAGTTCGCCACTTTATAAGATGTTTAGCTTCTTTTTACGCGCTACGAAACCTTTTTCAGGAAGACTTTCATTATAAAATGATACACGTTATATCATGGGTTTAGAAATTCTCGGTGCTATTAAAGTCATTATGTCGAGACGATAAATAATAATTTTCAATAAAGAAAACAGCTCAAATTGTGAGTATTATAGATCAAACATTTGCTCTCACAACACTCATTGTTGACTTTTTTTTAAGAGGATATCATTATAGAACAAAGGTATTACAAAAGGAGAGGTGGTTTACATGGCTGTAATTACTATAAGGATTCCTAATGAAGATAAAGCATTTCTACAAGCAATGGCAAAATTTGAAAATGTTTCCTTATCTGAACTAATTCGTACACAGACCCTCGCCAGTCTTGAAGAAAAGTATGATGCCCGCGTAGCTGACGCAGCGTTAGAAGAATATGAAGCTTATTTGGCCACTGGTGGAGAACAATTGTCATGGGATTCGTTAATTTCCTAGATTGGATTAAATGACTTAAAAGCAAAAATACACTTTGCAACTCATACCACATTTTACAATTTAAAGAATTGATTCTTTTGCTCAGAAACAAATCAAAAAGTAAAGGTTTGTCTGCCAATAGAACAGGACAATGGCGCTACCGTATTGGTAATTATCGTGTAATTGTCAATATCAACGACAACGAACTCATCGTTCTAACACTAGAAGTTGGACATCGGCGGGAAATTTACTAACCTCTCACCTATTGAAATGCGTCTTATATTCTAGCAAATGAATTAGAAATGATTTCAAAATAAAACAAAGGGCGGAGTCTCTTCTTTTGAATAGAATCCGCCTTTTGTTCTGATATACTTGTTTTATTGACCAAAGTTGTTTTACCGCCTAGTGTAGATCGCACTGGTTTCTAGAGCTAGAAATAAGTCCATTTTTCGGTTTTGTATAATAGTCCAAATTGCAAAAAAAGGGATAGCAAGCTTTTTTACCTGCTATCCTGAAGTTGATAATAATACTCATATTGCCGATTTTTCAAAGCTGAAAGTTGAAATTCATCTGGACGTGCTGAGCAATGTTCAAAAAGTCCTTTTTAGAGACCTCACCAATGATCTCCACGTTCCTTCCACCTCTAGCTGTAAAATCCATCGTGTATACTTGTTTTGTATTCACCTTGCTTCCTGATTTTAGAGCATTATTAACGATTTCAACAAAATAAGGCCGGTTCTTATTCGAACTAGTTATTGGACATACGATAATTAAATTAGAGGATAAGCTGTATTCGTCTCTACTTATGACTACAGCAGTCTTCTCTTATTAATCTCACTACCCTTTGATGGTTCAGAATCAATGTAAATAAGCCTCCCTTGTTTGATACTATTCATCGAGCAACCTGCTCTCTACCTCAAAGCCCCTCACTTGTTCATCTTCTTTATCTATAAACTCATTTTCCTTTGCATTAACAAAATAATCCTCAATCTTGGGAATCAATGTGATCGTTCCTGTCAATCCCGATTTTCAAATGTAATTTTTTGCCGGTGAAAATATGCTAGTTTTTACCGATTTTCTTCCCTTTCTCATCTGTAGGTGCCTGAAGAACATCCTTATCAAGCAAGTAGTCTTTCATGCGATAAGATCTCCCAGTAATTTTGATTAGTTGAGAGTGATGGACCAATCGGTCCAATATGGCATTTGCTAATGTTGGGTCTGAGAATACTGCTCCCCATTTTGATAATGGGATATTCGTTGTAATAATCGTCGATTTCGTTTCATATCTCCTGGTGATTAACTGGAAAAAAAGATTTGCACCAACCTCTGAAATCGGTAAATAACCAATTTCGTCGATAATGAGTAGTTTATATCGGCAGTAATTTTTTATTAATGCTTCATGCCGGTTTTCTTGATAGGCTTTTGTCAATCGCTGAATCAACTCATTACACGTAATAAAATAGGTGCTGATTCGTTGGCGACAAGCTTCCATACCTATCGCCGTTGCTAAATGTGTTTTGCCAACACCGCTGCTGCCGATAAATAAAATGTTCTCTTGCCGTTCCATAAAATGCAGGCTGGATAAGTCCAGCAGTTGCCGTTTGTTTACACTCGGCTGATAGTCAAAGTCAAAATCGGACATCCGTTTTTCATAGGGGAAGTGGGACGTTTTGATATTCATTTTTTCCGCCCGTTGTTTCCTAAACGCTAATTCCCGTTCCGTTAATGAATAAAGAATATCGATTGTGGACAGTTCTTTTGTTTTTTCAGATTCTAAAAAATGAGGGAGATATTCTTTGATCTGATCTAGCTTTAACGTTGTTAGATTATCTAGTAACTCTTGGTATTGTGACATGGTGCCTCCTAATAGAACTCGTCGTAGAGTTTCAAATTTTCTTGAACATAGTGTGCAATTTCTTCATCCGATTTTGACCGATAAATGTCGGACTTTAAAATTTCCTGCATATCATCTGAATGATAATTAAATTTTTTTTGACTTAAAAGGTGTCTTTGAATACATTCGCCGTTATAATGAATAGTAAGTTCGCCGGCAACAGCTTGGAGAGAAACTGTCTTGCCGATATAGCGAACGGGTACAGAGTACTTATTCTTTTGATAAATCACGAGCGATTCTTTGGATACCTTACGAGAGAGGATATCTTGTGTGTAGGTCGTTAGTAATTTCGAATCAAAGGGCAATAAGTGCTCTTTTTCGTGTGCAGTAAATTTCAGTATTGGTGGACCCTCAATTGCTTGAGAAGTTTCTTTGTTAAGCTCTTCATTGAATTCAAAAACAAGATCAATCAAATCCTCCAATGTATCAAATTCGCCATTGTATACTTTTAGTTGCTCGACCGTTCGAGCTAAGGCTTCCACTTTCCCTTTTGTTTGCGGACGATAAGGTCGACAGGCAATTGGTTTAAATCCTGCGTCTTTACTGTATTCATAGAACCTTTGGTTCCAAGTGACCTTTCTAAACTGCGTTCTACTTTGATCAACAACAGTACGCATATTATCAAACCAAATTTCATGAGGAATTCCTTCTGAAGAAAGAAAGGCATTGTTCAAACAACGAAGTAATGTATCTTGTTTTCTGTCTAGCGTTAACTCGATATACTTCCAACGTGAAAAGCCTAGAACATATAAAAATAAATTGATTTGAAACCGTTGACCCGAACGATTGTAAAGGACAAGATCTTCTTTCCAGTCAACTTGTGCAGACAAACCTGGTTGGGTTTCAATTCGGATCGTCGCTTTCTGAATGTGTGTTTTTCGCAATTGGCTGCAGTAATCTCTTAGAATAGAATCCTTCCCTTCGTAACCTTTCTTCTTGATAAAACGATAAATCGCTGAAGCAGAACAGCCTAGTTCAACTTTCTCTTGAATAATTGACCGAAAAGGATCTAATTTGCTTGGCCGTTTTTTCGGTGCAGCTTTCTTTTTAGATAGATTGTTTTCGTAATAACGTTTGACAGTGCGTGGATCACATTCGAACTGTCTAGCTAAATGGGTAAAATTAGGTTTAATATCACTCATAATATAAATTTGAACTCCTTCACGTACATCTGATCGCATAAAATCCTCCTGATTGTTTTTAAACCAGTGTACTAAAAAATGTAAGAAAAACACCATTTTTCTCGTCGGCATTTTCTTACATTCTACTGTCGGGATTCACAGTTCCATCAGACTCTTTGCTAATGTAGTACGTCTTACCTTCTGGAACCTCAAATTTACTGGCTAATGTCACCATCACAGCATTTCCCTGTTTGCGTGTTTTTACTGTATCCATTTTATTCGCCACTCCCTTCATCGTTTCCACTCCCAAATTGCACCATGTAATTACGGTAATTACAACAATTACCGGACATACTATTATTAAAAAAATATTCCTTTCAGCGGTGGTAACGGACACACAGGCAGGCTGCTAAATATTTTCTTAGCGATGTCCTACGGCTATCCAACGATCATCATTGAGAAAAGACAACGAGGGCAATATATCCGATTGCTTTCGAAGGAAAATTCTACAGAGCTGGCAAAAATATTTAAACAATCCATGCTCTTTGAAATGGGACAAATGAGATTTTCTGGATATGGTATTATTATTGACATAACTGTTAGACTTACAAACTTAAATTCATTATTATAGGGCTCTATACCAAAAAAGCCAGTCGTAATGACGGACTTCAGTAGTAGTCAATACATCTCAAGTAACTGAGGAACAATAACAACATCCAGCTTTAATAGCTCATCCTCTATAAGGTACTTGTCATCTTTCCTAAAAATGCTGATGCGTCATTGGTCTTTTTTAAGCGAATAGTTTTCTGAAACATACCTAGCTAGCTGATTATTCAAAAAATTTTTTATAAACGTCGATCGTAATTGACTGATTGCCAAGCCAGGTTCTCTTTGTTTAAAAGATATGAACTCGTAAAAATACATACGTCCATCACTTAAAGGTGCTCCTCATATTGCATTCTCCTTTGGTTCATTTAAACGAATATTAAACGATGTTTTCACCCAATATTATCTTCGGCATTGTTATCAAGCAGCGAGTCCAACGTTTGTAAAATTTTTCAATTCCGATTTTAGAAACTCTTGCATGTGTTTCTTCATTATCTACTACCCAATAGAGAACATAGGTAACCTTGCCGATGTTTCTAGTTAGCCTAATAGGATTTTCGCCTTTCTTAACAGCATTAAAATCTTTCTGTCTATGTGTTCTTTTTATATACCGTACATCAATTACGCCCTCTTGCTTTTTATAAAATTCTGCTACTTCTTTCATTAGCTCTTCGATTTCACTCTGCTTATCAATTTTCGCTTCATATAAGCATATTTCATTAAACATAACCTTCCCACCTCTTTTAATGACGAATTTATTAAACTATAGCATCGCCTAAATGAAATGAATAGTCTTGAAAATAATTACAATCGTGTCTTCAACATGTTTTCATATCGTGATTGCTTCCGGATCTCAAATACCACTAACTATTTTTTTGCAAAAATAATTCTTCTCACAAATCATATTGATTTAAAAATGATGGAATGTTACAATATTTATGAAAGAATCTTTTAAATGTTTGTTATTTCCATCTGACCACTTACTCCAGTAGTGGTCTTTTTTATATCTGTTAATGAAGTACATTATTTTTTCTTTGTTTTAGACATGTTTTTATAGTATATTTTATCAAGCAAATCTTTTGAAACTTTTTCATCAAACTCCTGACCACTGTTAACCCGACAGTGGTCTATTTTTTGTATGTTTTGAAAACCATAGGCTATGCCTATGGTTCCAGAGAGCTTCCAGCGTGGTATTAAAAAAGCCTCCCAAAATTGATAAACTGATGATGGTTTCCCGACCGCATCACAATCAAATTTAGGAGGTATCCTTATGATGAAGGATAAAGAAAGTTTAGCACACTCAAAATGGAGATGTAAGTATCATATTGTATTTGCACCAAAATATCGTAGACAAATCATTTATGGGAAATATAGAGAAAGTATCGGAGCAATCATCCGTAAGCTTTGCGAAAGAAAAGGGGTAGAAATTCATGAAGCAAATGCTTGTAAGGACCACGTTCATCTCCTTGTCAGCATTCCACCAAAGCTAAGTGTGGCTCAATTTATGGGATATTTAAAAGGAAAAAGCAGCTTAATGATATTCGATCGACATGCGGAGTTGAAATATCGATATGGGAATCGTAAATTTTGGTGTCGCGGATACTATGTGGATACGGTTGGTCGAAATAAGGAACAGATAGCAGAATACATTCGTAAACAACTCAAAGAAGATCATGTAGCGGACCAGTTAACATTGTTTGAAGAAGTAGATCCATTTACAGGAGAAAAAAACAAGAAGAGATAAAGTGAGATTCTTTTAGAATCAGCGAGTAGATGTGGTGCGGGAGGAAGCCTTCAGATGGCCTTTCAGGCCAAGGCCGGTAATAGAGGCTTTCAGCCGAAGAGCAAACCACCCGTTTCACGGGTGGTTTTGATTTTGAGATAACTGAATTTTCTACTATCTATATCAAACTGCGTACAATTAGCATCGACTGCTCCATAATCATACTATTCGATACCCTGCTATCCACTGTTCATTATTGAGAGAGAGAAACAAGGGCAATATATCCGAATGCTTACGGAGGAAAATTCTACGAAGCTGGAAAACTAATTTAAACAATTAATGCTCTTTGAAGAAGAAAGAATGGCATAATTTTAAACGAGTCACAAACCACCTCTCTTTTGCTTTTTGTGTCATTCACTCTAGTCTCACTTTATCTGGATGGATTGTTGGAGCATCAATTTTGATGCAAGTTTATGAACACGAAAAAGCGTACAGAAAAGTGGCTTTCTGTACACTTAGAATATTTAAACTATTTCATGAACTTTATCTTTGATCAAATCTCTAGTGTTTCGAAATTCTGATAATATCTCTTCTTCAGATCCTGTAGCTTGAGCAGGATCTTTTAATTCCCAATGTATATGAGTAATTCCTATGGGAATGGTAGGACATTTATCCTTGGCGTCTCCACAAAGAGTAATGATCAAGTCAGCATTTTTAAAATACTCCATATCAATTAAGTCAGATGTTTGATTAGAAATATCAATGCCATCTTCAGCCATGACCTTTACTGCTCTAGGATTCAACCCATGTGTTTCAATGCCTGCACTTCTAATTTCAAAATCTGCTTTTGGTAGGAGGCTATGAGCATAGCCTTCAGCCATTTGACTACGGCAAGAATTACCGGTACATAGAAAATATATTTTTTTCATTACTACTTACCTCCAAAATGAAGCAATTCAGTCGGATTTGGCTCAAACCATCCTCTTGTATTATTAGATACTTTAACTAATAGCAGCATTACAGGAACTTCGACTAAAACACCAACAACAGTAGCTAATGTGGCTCCTGATTGCAAGCCAAATAAAGAAATCGCAACAGCGACGGCTAATTCAAAAAAGTTACTAGCGCCGATCATCCCTGCTGGTGAAGCAATATTATGAGGCAATTTCCAAAGTCTTGCCCATGTATAAGCTATTGTAAAGATTAGTATGGTTTGTAGCGTTAATGGTACTGCTATCAATAGGATATGCAGAGGGTTAGCAAGAATTCTTTCTCCCTGGAAAGAAAAAATGATGATCAGTGTTAGTAGTAATCCTACGATTGTTACAGAATCGAACTTCTTTAAGAAGATATTTTCAAAGTAGTCTAACCCTTTGTTTTTAATAATTAGTACACGAGTAATCACTCCTAAGAGTAAAGGTACAACTACAAAAAGAACAGTTGAGAGTATCAAAGTAGCCATCGGTACAACCACGTTATCTACTCCTAAGAGAAGCGCTACGATTGGCGCAAATAATAGTAGGATAATTAGATCGTTTACCGCGACTTGAACCAGTGTGTATGCAGCATCTCCTTTCGTTAGATGACTCCAGACAAATACCATAGCTGTACATGGAGCTGCACCAAGTATTACGGCACCAGCTACATATTCTTTGGCCAAATCTAATGGTATCCAGCTCTTAAACACAACATAAAAGAAGAAGGCTGCGATAGCATACATTGTAAAAGGCTTAATCAGCCAATTTGTGACGCATGTGACAATTAGACCTTTCGGTTTTTTTGACACATTCATGATACTTCCAAAATCAATTTTAAGCATCATCGGAAAGATCATTAACCAAATTAAAATGGCCGTCGGTATAGAAACATTGTAATACTCAAATTGACTCAAAGTGTCAGGTACTGTCGGTAGAAATTTTCCAATAAAAATGCCTAGTGCCATACAAATAATTACCCATAGAGTTAGATATTTTTCAAAGATTCCTAACCCTTGTTGGCTTTCTTTCTTCTCCATTTGAATCCTCCATCATTGAGAAATCAATACATAGATATACATCTATGTATTGAAAAAAAATTATACCCCTAAAGGGCTAAAGTTCGGCTGCCATTCTTCAACAGCAAATTTACCATTTGAAAGTTCAGATACTTTTTCAATCCATTCTAATTCATTGAAGGAGCGCGCTTTTAATACCTTATTCTGAGTATCAGCCGCTAACATACTTTGATTTACCAACCACCAGGTATGGGCGATTTTTGCACGATCTAAGTCTTCATCTAATCTCATTGATTCATAGACTGGAGTTGTCTCTGGTAATGTAACCATCAACACTTCTGTTTCTTGTTCATTCTGAAGCCGAGGTAATAATTTCTGAATGGAAACAGGAACTTCACCAGAACTTCTCTCTACTTCTTTGGCATAGCTTTGAGTAGACTCTAGAAGGAGTAATGTATGGCCTGTTGGGGCTGTATCAATCACAACAATTTCATTTTCTGATTTGTCTACAATTTCCGCAAATGCCCGAAAGACTGCTATTTCTTGGGTACAAGGAGAGCGAAGATCCTCTTCAACATAAGCAACATCATCAGCATTCATCGTTTCTCGAGCTTTTGAAAGAACTTCTTCTTTGTATGCTTCTAATTCCTTTTCTTCATCAATATGACTCATTGAAATTGGCAAGTCTTTTGAAAGAAACAGATTTAAATGATCAGCAGGATCGGTCGTGGCCAAATGGACTTTTTTACCAGATTGTGCAAGTTTTTCAGCAATTTTGATAGCAACAGTTGTTTTACCAACTCCGCCTTTACCCATTGTAAAAATGATTTTCTTATTTGTACGAATAAACTCACTGACGATTGAATCTAAATTTGGAAAATCAACACTTTCTTGTTCCTGTTCTTCAATCACAGGCTGTTGATCGTTTAGTAGAATCTGAAGCTTATCTATCCCTGTAACATTGTAAGGTCGTAGGGGAATATAGTATGTTTCAAATTTAGCTAATGATTCTGGCATTTGGTTTAAGTCATTTTGCTGCTCGTTATAGATTTCTTCTGAAATGGTATCATCATAAGTTTCAAGTAAACCATTCACGACTAATTTCTGATTTTCGATCCCTATTTTTATCAATTCCTCAGAGGCTCTCTCTGCTTCAATTAAGGGAGCTTTTTGTGCTCGTGTAACTAAAATCAACGTTGTCTGTTGCTTATCAGCTAATGTTGCAACTGCTTTTTCATACATATCCTTTTTATCGCCTAATCCTGAGAGTTGGCCTAAACAAGAAACACCTGTCGTATTCTCGTCTAGAAAGTTATTCCAGGCAGAAGGCAGCTGCAGCATTCTTAATGTATGGCCTGTCGGAGCCGTATCAAAGATCACATAATCAAATTCTTCTGCAACTTCTGGATCGGTTAGAAAATTTGCAAATTCATTGAACGCGGCAATCTCCACTGTACACGATCCAGATAGCTGTTCTTCCATATTTATTAATGCACTATCGGGAAGAACCCCGCGATAAGGTCCAACAATACTTTCCTTGTATTCTTCAGCAGCCGTGATAGGATCAAAATTTGCGACCATTAAGTGATCGATCCCCTCTATGGGAGTCGGCTTATTAGTTAACGTTATTTGAAAAACATCTTGTAGATTTGATGCGGGATCTGTACTAACAAGCATGACTTTTTTTCCATCTTGTGTCAAAGAAGCAGCGGTTGCACAAGCAGTGGTTGTCTTTCCGACACCGCCTTTACCAGTGAAAAATAGATATTTCGTTAAACTCATCTTCTGGGGTATATATTGAAGCATGTATTTCCCTCCTCATTTTACTAGGAAGAAGGCTGTTAGCAACAACCTTCGCTTCCACTATTTCCACCACAACAGCCCTCAGAACTATTCGCTGACTGCATAACAAAGTGAATGTCACTATATTTTCCAAATTCTTCCAATGTAGGATATGACCCTTCTTTAACAACTTCGCCATCAACCAAAGTAATTGGTAAAATATCATTTCCTTTTTCTTGTAATAGCTTTAAAATTGTTGGATGGTTCACAAAAGCATCTGGATCACTCGTCAAATTATGACGTGATGCCTCAACTGATTCTATCCCTTCAAAGGTCTCAAAAACAGAAGTCACCATAAGCAATTCTTCATCAACAGATGGTCCACATACTCCAGTCGAGCAACACATAGCTGGTTCAAATAGTTCTAATTTTTTCATCTTCCTTTTCTCCTTTACATGTACAGTTTAGTGTATTACAAATGCAATTTTCATCATTAGAAAATAGCTGCATCATTGAACCCATGAATTGATCAATAAAGCTTTCTGTTAATTGATATCTATGCCAAGTACCATCTTTAGTAACCAGCACAATGCCAACCTTTTCCAACACTTTCATATGATGGGACAGCGTTGGCTGGGTAAAATCGAAATGGTCCAAAATATCACATGCACACAGACTGCCGCAAGATAGCAAATCAATGATTTTTAATCGTTTAGGATCAGCGAGAGCTTTGAGCATTACTGACATCTCTTCATAATTCATATTCGTTCCCCCTTTACATAGATGTTTATCTATGTATAAATATAGATGAACGTCTATGTATTGTCAATTGTTTCTGTCCTTTTTTCTAACTCAGCTTTATATCTGTTGGATTGGCGCCGATCAGAATTTCTTAGAAATACTAGGTCTTGATTTTACAACAGCGATTAACCTATATTTTAGACAAGTTGTACGCAAACAAAAAATTCCTTTTGAAATTTCAACTCAAAAATAGCTTACTCCGGAAGAAGTTATGGGGGAAAAAGATTAAACACAAAAAAATGGGTTTACGAGTAATATTTAAACAATTCGCTTCTAGAGAAAATGAATAGGCGGTAGAGAAGATCATGGATTTTCTCTACCGCCTAGTTTTTTATGGAGCTACATTTATGTTCCAGCTGATTATTGGGCGATTTCTTCGTTATACTATTTAGATAAAGGCACATAGTTTTACCTACTATCGCTGTCCTCTTCACAGACAAAATTTTTTATAAAGATCGATCGTAACTGACTGATCGACAAGTCATTTTCTCCTTGTTCAAAAAATGTGGATTCGTAAACACACACACATCCATCACCTGAAAGCATTCCTCGTATTACGTTCTATGTGCTAGTTTAAACGATTGTGTGCAGGTTACACGCCTAGTTTTTCTCTTAATGCTTCAGTTAGAGTTTGCGAAAAGTTTATGCCCGCCTCATTTCCTAATTCATTTAAATATTTAGGAATGGATAGGGTTTTCTTCACCACAACATTTCTTGTTTGAGCTTTGAATCGAATCAAATCAATATCTACTAACGTTTCTATGTCGTTTTCTGACACATCATATTTAGTTGAATTTGATTGAGGGAAAGCTTTGCCTTCTTTTTCATATTCCATCAACATATTCCCGATGTAATCTCTAGCCATAGCGATGGCATCGGACACGTCTTTGCCTTGCGTAAATCCTTCAAAATCAGGGATTGATACAAAATAGTCATAACCAGAATCATCCTTCTCATAACTCAAGATGGCGGGATATACAAATTTATTTTCCATAATACATTTTCCTTTCATTAATCTATTCTATGCTGACAGTGAAGCAGGAAGATTATTTCAGCCCGTGTTTCCTAATAATTGCTTTTGCTAGCCTTTCGTTTGTTTCACGATGTCTAACGATTTCTTCCGTTTCCTTACCATCGGTGTAAATATCGTGATTACTTCCATGTTTCAAGAACCACCATCCATTTTTCTTGAATAGTTTTACTAGGTCTCTTGTTTTCATTCCTGACCTCTCGCATATTCATTATACGTGATAAACACGTATTCATCAATGCCACTGTTAATATGTAACGGTCTATTCTCAAAACATACAAAAAAAGGAATCGAAAAATTTCAATTCCTAAACATTTATCTAGATTTTCTAAAGACCTCATTCTTTTTTTCTGTCGAAGCAAATAGAACTTTAGTTTCCTACTAATTATTTTATCTACAAATAGCCAATCTTATTCTATATGTATCTCTCTGGGGCCTTTTTCATCCTGAACCCTTTTTTAATTGAATCTTTTAGTATAATACGAATCGATTTTTGAATCAAATCGCAAAATGACCACTATCCCCCCTAAAATAACCCCTTTCAAACCAAGGAATGCGGGTTCTAGCCTTCGAATTGGTTAAATTGAGGGGTGAAGTGGCTATTTTGCGATTTGTCAGATTTTTTGAAATCAGCTATCTTTTAGTCACCGGCCGGTACAAAAAATTCAAACACACGGAGGAACCCAAAATGATTCAGAAACTGAGTACTAAATTACAAGTGCAGCTCGCTGTACCTGGTGTAGAGAAACTAAAGAAAGTCACGTTCCCAAATGTCGTAGATGATCCTGCTGAAGCAGATATCCTTGAGCTGGGTGAAATCATGAAGACCCTCGATCAAGAAGATACACTACTGGATGGCGTAATCATCACTAGTCAATCACGTGTAACAAAGAAGTAGAGAAGGAGGATATAAAAATTGAAAAAATTAGTAGCGATTTTTAAAACTAGCGGCGGACGTTCGCAGACCTGGAGCTTCCCAACGCCCGGCGAAGGAAAAGCGCCCGAGGAAATTCGAGGACTCTTGGAAAGAATCACCCTGTTATCCCTATTCAAGAAGGATGACGAAAAGCTTTACAACCAAGTGGTCAGCGCAAAGTATGTTGAAACCGTTGAAACGATTATTTTCTAACCATAAAAATTTGAGGAGCAGCGGTGATTTCGCCGCTCTCCTCCATTAAAGGAGGACACGATCCATGAATGAACAAACATTATCTTGCCGACAGTTGTTCAATTTAACGCCAAAAACATTAGAAAAACGAATTACCGAGTTTTATTACCAAACTCAAAATAGCAGCTTAACAATCAAATATATTTTGACGTTACGCGTACGTTTCCAACTCGGTGCGGAGGAGTTTGCCTTCATTCTGAAGGATCTTGTCCGTGAGATTTTTATGAATACCAAAGCCACTCGCACCATGAAGCGCTTCTTTTATTACTTTCAAGATTACTTCATGGCTCCCGAATGGCGCTCATTAGCTGCAAAAGTATTTCCTGTCCGTAACTTTGGCGAAAAGGCCATCTCACTTGTCCGTTCCTTAATTGCAAAAGTCCGTCCTAACGAAACCAACGAACCTTGATAGATTTTTACCTACGCAGAGAAAAAATGAAAGGATAGCAGAACAATGACCCATGATTTAGTCACGACCTTTACCAATAGTCTAGGCAAAGAACACGACTGGACCTATAAAAATGTGAATGCGGACTTACCTGTGGAACAGATCAAAGATGCCTGTGAGCTCCTCACTCAACTAGACATCTTTGAAAAAAGCGGCGTAAAACTCTTTGATACAGTGGTCACGGCAAAGATCGTGACTACGTACGAAACAGAGATTTTTGATGAGACGAGCGAACCAACCGCTCCCTCTGATCAAATGGATGAAGAAGCGCAGGTTGAAAATGAGGAGACGGAGAATTCAACAGCAGCTCTCCCGATCAAATCAGTAAGAAGCTATGACTTTTTGTACAACTCTTCAAAGAATGCGATTGAAAATACGTTAGAGCAACCAGCAGAAACGAGAAGTAATCACCCTTCATTAATACTAAAAAAACAAACAAGTGGATTAAAGCACACAATCGATGAGAATGAACCTTCTGCTAGTTCCCTCACGACTTCGATACGATCGCAGCCTGAAGAAAAAGAACGACTGAGTACACGAAAAAGTTTCCTTGCCTTGCTTCGACGAAAGAAAAATCGGAATAAAGATGATCCGGACAGCCATCCGCATAAACTAGAATAACCGAATCAACTTCTGCCCTTTCACAATTGAATACCTTTTGCGTAGGTATGGTGCTCACGTCGTCAGCCTCCCACATGAGAGGAGGTGATGCTTTGAGTGAGCTGATACGATATGTCCTCGCTCCACTCTTTGTGGGGCTGACCATCGCCCTCGTCAACCACTGGTTGAGCGGGCGTGATCCATGACGACTGGAAGATAAATACACCTGCGATCAAAAATCGCAGGTGTTGGTTAATACTATTTAACTCCGGTAGAAGCTATTCATCTTGTTTTTCATACAATTTCTTAACAAACTCAAGTCTCACTCCTGTAGCTTTCGATTTTTCAATAATCATGATGATTTCCTTTTCATCACTTTCTATGGTTGAGAAGTCCGTCTTTTTCTTCGCTTTTTAATAAACTCAAGTCTATTGCCAATAGCTTCTCCATATTTAGAAAATATAATTAGTGATCATTAAATAATTCATTTCTTCTCTCTGATAAGAGCATTTCTTCACTCTTTGCGTATCTTAAAGTAAATAAATTTTGAAGGCTGCTGATGAACCATGCTATAATTGGGGCGAGAAAAGCCTCTCAGCATGGCGTCTACCAGCTGAAAGGTGTGAAGAAATGCAAAAGTATTTACCAACGAACGACCTGTTATTTCGTAAACTGCTAACCTCTGAAGATTCCCTGTATATTCTAAAAGCCTTTGTCAAAGACCTGCTAGGTATCGAATTCCAGTCACTTATGCCAAAAGAAACCTATCATATCGACAGCTATAAGAAAAAATTCAACGAAATCGATCATGTACAAACAGAGATCCTGCGAACAGAAGTAGATATCTTAGCCATTGGAGAAGATGGCAGCCATGCCACTATCGAATGCCAAATCCAGCCGCATAGCTATTTCCATGAGCGTTCACTCTTTTATCTGGCTGAAGCCTTCCGCTCACCTTTTGGGTCTAGCGACAAAAAAGAAGCAGGGAAAAAGAACAACTTTTCTAGCTTGCGACCTGCTTATGGAATCAATATTGTGGATTTCCATTTGTTCGATCGAAAAGACAATGCCTTACAGCTGTTCCGCTTATTAAATGAAGAAACACATCAGCCTTTTTTCAATGAAGAGAACAAGGAATTATTGATTCTCTGTTTCCTCAGTCTAAAAAATCAAACGATTGAAAAACAAAAGGCCGCCTATCATTGGCAATATTTTCTAAAAACCGGAGAAGTTGAGCCGGAAGCTCCCGACTACATCAAAGAAGCAAAAAGAAAAATTGATTTCTTAACATTAGAAAGCGAGGAGAAAGAAATGATCATGAACATCGAAAAATCCAAAGCTATTTCTGACGCTGTATTTGTGACTGCTATGGAAGAAGGGCATAAAAAAGGGCTCGAAAAGGGACGACTGGAAGAGAAACAAGCATTAGCAATCGAATTCTTAAAAATCGGAGTTAGCATAGAGCAAGTAGCAAAAGCTACTAAATTGTCAACGGAAGAAGTTGAAAAATTATGGCGGGAACAAAACTGATTTTGTGTCCAGAAGTATTCCAGATGAAACTACTCAGCTAGATTTTTCTTCCACGTATAAAGTTAAAAGCTGCTCCTCAAGGTTGTATAACTTGAGAAGCAGCTTTTTAATAACGTTCCCATAAACAGATACACTTTCGATAAGCGCCTGAAATATTTCACTGATTCACCATTCTTACCTCAGAGTCATCAGCTTCTATTTGTAGAATCTTCTTTTGTTTGATGACATAGATTCGTTGGCAGCGAAAATACTCCTTTTGAAACACCGAAGCTACTGCGATTTGCCTATTTCAGTCAGAAAAGAAGCACAAAATGTCCTACATAGCATTTGGTTTCCGTCAGATACTTCTGATTATCTTTATAGCCCCGATCCTACCTTTTCCCCTCCACTAAGAATGAAAACAAGACCGTTTGATCGTCTTGTTTACAATCCAAATGCAGCTGTCTATTTTCCTTTACTAATTTAGTCATTATTTCTAAGCCCTGTCCTCGCCCAACACCTTTATCACTCTTAATGGTGCTAGATAAATATTGCTCCATAAACTTCTGGTTATATGTATGATTTTCAATCATTGTCAAGATTTGTTCCTCATTGATAGCTACAAAGGCAAGTCGCACAACGGAACCTGGAAGCTTGTGACTCTCCTCCAAGGCATTATCTACTAATATTGCCAGAATCCTAACGATTGGGACTAATCCTTTTGCAGGAAATTGAATCGGCTCATCTATTTCTAGATTCAAATGAATATCGAACTCTTTCGCCTTCATCAGCCTCTCCAAGACTAGACCAAGAATTTCAGGATTTTTTAGATGAGTTAATTTACCATTTGGGATTTTGGTGATTCTTCGTAACCCAAAATCCTGATTGACTTGCTTGTAATATTCTCTCAAAGCCAAAATATCAGGCTTCTCCTGATAAACATGCATTCCTAATGAACTAAGAACATTCCCAATATCATGCTGCAGCTGCCTTGTCTCTTGGTTGATTGACTCGATCATTTGGATATATTTTTTAAGCTCCTCTTCACGTTTTGTTTGAAGCTGGATAAGATCTTGGTCTAATTGCTTCTTTATGACTAACTGAAAAATGCTGATGATTGGTGCACTAGCTATAATACCAAAGAAAAAAATCTTAGACAGTTGATTATCTAAATCTAAAAAGGAAAGCTTTACGTGTTGACCAAACGAATCAAAAAGGGATTTTCCAATGAACTCGTTGGAAATAATAATTCGCATTCTTGGTCCGCGAAATGTAAAAAGCATAATGTTGATACTATTTAAGAAAAGATGGATTCCTAAAAATAACACTCCCAAAACATTTCTTATTGATGAATGTCGCGTCAAACGATATTCGACAAGCGAATAAAATTTAATAAAGACTGGAATCCCAGCCAACAGCATCCCAAAAAAAGAAACAAAGGAACCAAAATGGTAACGTTCAAACAGATGAACGGTCAAAAATTGACAACAAAAAAACCAGCAAAACATGAAAAGCCCTTCTAGAAATAGAAAGCCCTGAAACCGACTGTCTTTTCCATAAATAAAGAAATTGAAGAGAGTAAAGACTAAAACAATGCCAAAAATGACCAAATAGCCATCGACGATGATCATTCCATAAAAAAGTCGCTCTAAAAAATCAGCAAACATTAAAAAATAAATGAAAAAGAAGACCGAAGAAATGAGAACAAAGTGCAGAGTAATTCTTTCCTTAAAGAATTTTCTTAGAGGAATATACATCATTAATTGAAATACAATTAAATTAATTATAAAGAACAGAAAGTTCTCAACATGATATAAGTGAGCAGTTTCATAAATATATATCATTTCTTTTTCCTCCAAAAAATAAACTGTACATTTATTCTATATTATTTCACAATAAATTATTAGAGTTATTTAAAATTATTTTTATTTTAAATGAATTTCTATTAACTCGATCTGAAAATAAATAATTTGGAGGAATGGAAGTACTTTACTTTCAAACGAAAAATAAATCGATTCCCTGAAAAGGAATCGATTATCGAAAAAAGTTATCGAAGCTAGAACGCTTCAATGATATGCCCCAGTTCTTACCTACCTTTAGTCTATCTCTCAACGATAAGTGTCTGCTATTTTCCTATTATGTCTTATTAGCGTTTTTGATGATATCTCAGGATGATTATACCGCCTTCTTTGTTGTGTTTTTGACTTAAAGTTAATTGCTTTTTTCGGACAATATTGCACGCAGGCAACACATTGCTCACAATGATTTAAGAATGTTGGCTGTCCCTCAACCATCTCGATATTATTGACTGGACAAACTTTCTGACAGAGATTACAGGAAATACAGTCATCACTCACCTGATAATGTTGATCCAATGTTTTTGCCTGCTCCACTCGCCAACGATAGTAATAATCTAAGAATGGTACTGGTCTTCTAGCTGCGCGTACCTTTTTTTCAGTTAAATCCACTATAACCCTGTCTATTGCTTGCTCAGCTTTTTCTGTTTTCTGGCCCACCTTTTTGCTTAGTTCATACATAACAACATAGTTCGAATACATTTTTATTGCCCCACCGTAATGCAGCTTTTCTCCCTTTCCCCGCAATAGACGATCTAATTGTGGCAAAGCATTCCCCTGTAGTGCACCATAAGTCGTCAAACCATAAAAATAATCGCATTCAACAGATGAAAAATCCAACTTCTGAATAAAGGTTTCTACTGCAATGGGCACTCCTTGAAAGTACGTAGGATAAATAAAGCCGATACTTTCATAATGTCCCTGAAGCTGCGGCGATACTATGCTGGTCATCGACTGAATCGAACAAGCTGTTAGAGATTTTCCTATCTTCCTTGCTGCATGAAGACTATTTCCTGTTCCCGAAAAATAAAAGATCATATTTTTCATTTCCTCACCTCACATTTTTTTCAGCTTAACACTCAACCCAAGTTGAGAGTCAATATGATAAAATGAAGAAAAATAGGGAGGGATCTCCAGCATGTATAAAGTCAAAGAAGCCGCAAAACTTTTAAATACGTCAATTTCAACATTACACTACTATGAAAAACGTCGTCTCATTCATCCTCACAGAGGAGAAAATGGCTACCGCTACTATTCAGATGAAGACATTCTTTCCATGAAACTGATTCTCTTAATGCGCCACTATCACTTTTCAATCGATGAGATCAAGCTCATTTCAACGAACTTTACAGACAATCTGCAATGTCAGGAAGCTGCTGACAAATCAAGACAATTCTTTCAGCACAAAATCTTTGAGTTCCAAGAAATAATCAAAGGTTACAGAGATCTGATCACTATTATTGAAGGCCTGCCATTGATGAACACGTTTGATGATTTATCCGTTAAGAAGGATGAGACTATTGGGCTAGTGGAAGAGTTGTATGGGAGATTAGATTAGTTTATATTCCAATGTTTAGAGTTGATGACTCATAGAAAATCAGCTCTTTCATTTTTGTTAAACCCTGTTAATCTCAAAAAACAAAAAAGTAGCCCAGCTCTATTATGCTAAGCTACCTTGTTAATTATTAAGCCTTCTTTCCCCTTCTGATATTCTTCATCGTCCATTCATAATCGCTAGAAGTTACATCATCGAGGTACGGAACTAAGCTGTCTTTTTCTCATAAACTGTATGATTATATAAAGAGTAGGAATAGCAAAAAATACTGAATAGATACCATATAGCAATGTATTCATTTGAAGATTAGCTTCTGGATTGGAAATTAACATTATTTTTTCAAATAGAACCGTTGATCCCATGTTTATTGAAGTATGAAAAAGAATCGACGCAACGATGTTATTGTTAGTTTTAATATATAACCAAGATGAGATAAATGAGAATTCAGTAACCGCCAATATATAAAGCAAAGCTAAACTAATTGATTGAAACCTGAAATGCCAGACTCCCCATAATATACCTATGATCAAACTACTAGTAAATAAAGAATATTTTTCTAGCATCTTTGGCAACATAAATCCTCGCCAACCAATCTCCTCACCTGTCACGCTAAATATAGTAGCGATCATACAAATAACATAACTTGGAAAAGAACGAATCATATCTGGATTAACCCACTTACTATTAACTACAAATGTAAGTGCAAAATAGCTGAATATACATAAAATCATAGGGAGAACAATAGCAATGATTAAGTACTTAAAAGATGTATTCCTTATGGTGATTTTCTTTAATAATCTAGTAATCCCGATCTTTCTATCGAGAGAAAAAGCGACAACAAAAGCTCCTAGAGCAGGTCCCCATTGCGCAGTCATTAGACCCGTTTTTAACGAGTCCGGAAACAGCATTATTTGCGGTGCACCGATGAGTATTGTAATCAAAATTGTTAGTGGATAAAATAAAGTTAGTGGATATTTGATGACTATCTTTTTCATGTTATTTCCCTCCTACTAATTTGATATTTCTTCAAAAAATCCTTTTAGTTTCTCTGCCAAATCATCTTCCGAAAAATTCTGTATACCCAAGAAACAGATGATGGCTAATCCATAAGTATAAATCGTTAAGTGTTCAGTAATCTGATTTAATCTTTTTTCGGAGTAATTCTTTTCTGATAATTCTAAAGAAACTAACTTATGCAATTCCTTATCCGTCTGCACAGAAGAAGCGTTTTGATTATCTAAACTTCCATTTCCTTTTGGCATACTGATTAATTTGAACAGTTCTTTCTCAGTTTTAGCGAAATTGATATAGGATAATCCAGAATCTAAAAGAGCGTTATTAGTCTTTTTGTACATATAAACAAAATGCTGCATGTATTGTAATGCGGATTGCATCACTACTTTTTTAAGATCATCCATATTTTTATATATACGATAAATAGGCTTAGTAGAACAGCCAAGTCTTTTTGCTATATTTCTGGCAGATAGTACATCCATCCCTTCTGCACGCACCATTTCAAACGCAACCTCATCAATTTTTTCTTTATCAATAATAATATTATTTACCAAGGTATCCCTCCTTCCACCCAAAGGTAACACGTGTTACCTTTGGGTGTCAACTCCTTTTGTTAAAAATAATAACTTTTGTTAATAATAGATCCTTTTTTGTTTAAAAAATATTGAGTTACTTTAAGTATTTTCTGGAGAATATAAATAAGCCTCTCTGCAATTAGAGAAGCTCAATTTTTACATAAAAATCGAATACGTCGCTGCCAAGATCAAAATACTGATGATACGATAACCTTCATTGATCAAAATTGTTTTAAAGGATTTCCCATCAAATATCGATAATTTTATTCCTTGAAAGATCAATACACCTAAAATCATCAATACCTTATAAGTCAACGCGACAGGCAAATTGTGAAATAACCCAATTGTACAGAATGCTGCGATCCATTCCGTTACAAAGGCAAGAAACATTCTTCCTGGTGTAAATATCTCTTTAATCCGTGCATCTGAAAAGCCCATTTCCTGTTGCCAAATTTTTCCAGTTAATAATGTATACCATAAACATCCAGCCAAAAACGATAGAATCGTTCCAGCTATTGCTGCATAGTAAAATCCTGCTGTCATTTAAACAACCCCCTCACCTTTTAAACTGGTTCCATTGGAAGTTCGGTAGCAGCCCAAGCCTCATTGCCGCCTGCAATTTCCAATACATTATAACCATTTTCTAAAAGGATCAAGCTTGCTTGCTTTGCCAAAGTACAGGCTCCGCTCCAAGTGGCTACATAAATCAGCTTCGTTTTATCTAATTCAGTCAAACGCTCATTTAATTCAATCAATGGAATTTGTTTAGCATTCACAATCTTTTCTTTGAGAAAAGCTGGATCTCCTATCCGAACATCAACCACTTCAAATGCTTCTGGCTTTTCCTGAATCCCCATAAATACCTCGATCGGACTTCTTTGTGAATCAATCACTGCTTGTAAATATTCTTTTCTTGTCATTGTCATGCACTTCCTTTTCTTTTGTTAAGTACATCCTAACAAGATTCACAAACAGAAACTTCTTCTACTTTGCTGTCTTTCTAAAGACGTGATTTAGATTCATTAAATATGTAAAGCAATCTCCCCACTTAAATACTCTACCAAAATCGTTTTAACAGACTCCTTTTCACCTTGATTTAACGAATTTGGCATCATATGGGCAATATTAGTGCCTAGAATGATACTGTCCTCGATAATTTTTACTGGATAGTTTGCTTCGATTTCTTCTCTGCTTGTACATACCGGTGACTCCATTAAGTCTTTTGAATAGATAGAACGGTCTGTTACGACTAAACCATATGGCCCCATCAAAGTAGAATCTGTGATTGCAAGCTCAATCGTTTCGTCTAGAGGAATAGAAAATTTCTTAATGACCTTTCTAAAGTGCTTCGAATGCTTTTCATCACTACCCATTTTCACACAGGAATTATTAAGAAGTCCAAGTTCAGTGATTCGACCAGATAAGTCATTAGATTTGAGGGATTCAACATGACTAATCTCAAGTGTTTCCTTAGTAGTCAGAATGTCGGTGATTGCCTCAATCATTAACTGCATCAACTCTTTTTTTACCTCATCTGACAAAATCGTTTCGAAAAACTCCCACTCAAATGCAGACGCAGCCTTTCCCAAAACCTCAATTGCTTCAACCTTAGAAGATGGATAAGGATAAACCTTAGGAAGATAGTCAGTAAATACACTCATTTCTCTCACATAAATCATATGATCAGTCAATAAAAAGCCTACAGCCTGATTTTTTCGTGTGATTTTATTTTGTGCACGTCCTCCTACAAAGAGAACAGGAATTTCCTTTTGATCTAGTGGAAGATAATCAAGAAGGAGCGTTTTGAATACTTTACTGGCATCCTCCCAAACTTCTGGTTGGAAAAAGGGACTAAAAACAAATTGCAAGGCTTCCTCAGAATAATCCTCGTAACGTGTCGATATTTTTTTACAATAACTTTTTTGATGATCAATCTGCTGAACACTTAAATTATTAGGTACATCCAAATAAAACACCTTCCCTTTAAAATACACTGTTGTTACTTCATCATACTTATTAGAATAACGATAATCAAGATGTTTTGGACTAGAAATATTGCAACAAAAAATGAGGCTTTCCAATCCATAATATAACTATAAAAATAAAAAATAGTTTTATTCGAAAGAGCAATATTATCTTCTTCTCATTGAATAAGGCTAAAAGACTCATTGATCTATTAATGAGTCATATTTTTCATAAGAATAACTTATTTAAAAAAGAAAAAAATTACAGAATTTTTGTGCTTAGAAAAAGCATATTCATTTAGAATATGCTTTTTCTAGAATGTTTATTTAGTTAACTCTTTAATTGCTGCTCCAGTTCCATCACTAGTTTTAATACTGGAATAGATTGTTCTAAATCTGTCAAACCCTTTTCACCACTGACGATTTTTCGCAATGAGTAATCCAATGAAGCAAAGTAATGATTGTGCTTTGGTAAGTCAATACTTTGAACTTCGTCATCGCTGTATAGGAGCATTTCTGCCTTATTGTCACCTGCAGTACTCCAAGACTTTTCATAATAACTAAGTGTCGCTTCTTCAAAGAAAATTTGCCAGCAACTTTGAACTGCATAGACTTTAGTTGGTAATGCGGAATTAGTCAGTACAATGGGGAGTCCATTCAAACCTTCTAATAGAGTCGATGCTGCTGAAGAGTGTTCATCACGTTCTACTGCTGCGACTGATTTTACTTGTAGGTCACCAAGACACCAGGATAAAAAATCAAAATCGCTGTAACTCATTTCCATGGGTAGAGCATTCAATGGTAATGGATGATTGCCCCAAACTGGTCCGGCGGCATTCGTCATTGAGACATGACAAACTCTTCCATATTCTCCGGAATTGATCATTTCATGAGCTATTTTTGCAGGTGTGGTGAAACGATCAAATAAATCAACAAGCACTCGTTTCCCAGTTTGATGAGATACTGCTGTTAGCGTTTCTATATCTGCTAAAATGGGTGAAACTGGAATCTCACAAATGACATCCTTCCCATGCTCCATAGCTTTAATAGCAAATTCAACTTGTAATTTTGGCGGCAATGCGATCGTAACTATTTTTATGTCTGGATCAGTTAAAATGTCTTCTAACTTTGTCGTACTAATCACTCCAAATTGTTTAATAATCGGATCTAGTGATTCTTGTTTACGGCTAAAGACGACAATTTCACTAACTAGTGGATGATTGACAAATGTTTCTACATGAACGACACCAAATCCTGTACCCAATATACCTATCTTCACCATACTCTCCTCCTATAACATCGCTCGAATTGCATGCGGTTTGAAATGCAGCAAAACATAATCGGCAGAGAGCGGACCCTCAGGATGAAATTCTGTCATCCATTCCTCCCATTTTTCTTTCTTTCGCTGATCATCTTCTATTACTTCTCCTGAACATTCCAATACCACATAACCAAAGCCATTTGTAATCGCGATTTCTGCAGTATTACAAGCTAGTAGATTTTTCACTTTTTGACTATTTCGATTGGTCTGCATATAGATTCCACACAGTTTAGAATCTTGCAGTAGGTTAATCACACTTAGCCTTACATGCTGATCCTGTTTAGTACCTAACATCACCGTATGGCTCTCCACACCTGTTTCAGTAAATACCGGAATGCCCTTTTGAACAAAATTGTTTACTTCCTCCGTAAATTCTTGAGGTAAATCTGCTAAACTCCCCATGTAATAAATACTCATAGAAAACTCCTCCTTCATTAAGTTAGTTTCATTCTAGCAAACAAACCACGACAACTAGCTGTCGTGGTTTAGTGATATACTTAAACTATCTATGGAGGTATTTTTTATGAAAATGGATCGTATTCTTTCAATTACGATGATTTTATTAGAGCGCGAACGCGTTAGTATTGGTGAATTAGCGGAAATATGTGAAGTTACTCCTCGAACTATCCAGCGTGACTTGGATGTCATCAATTTGGCTGGAATCCCAATCGTTTCCTATCCAGGTGTGGGTGGCGGGATTAGTATTTTAAAGAACTATAAGCTTGAAAAGCGTTTGTTTTCAACTGCAGATATCACAACCTTGCTCATGAGCTTAGGAAGCATCCGTTCCTCTATTTCTGGTGACGAGGTCGTGAATGCTCTCGCTAAAGTAAAAGGTGTCATTCCAGAAGAAAAGCGGAAAGAGATTGAAGCAAAAGCTAATCAATTGACGATTGATCTGTCCAGTTGGGTCGGAAATCCTTCACATCAAGAAAAACTAAATAGCATTCAGTTAGCGATTAATGATAATCTTCTTCTCCACTTTGCCTATAGTGATCGACTTCAACAAAAAAGCAAGCGCATCATTGAACCTTATAGAGTCATTTTGAAAGAACGTTATTGGTATGTGGAGGGCTACTGTTTGGATCGTCAGTCCTTCCGTGTTTTCAAACTTTCTCGTATGACAGAAATTAACATTTCAGAGGAACATTTCGAACCACGTGAATTTCATCCTGGACCCTCCCTGCAGCCGCATTTCAAAGATACAAATACTGTTGAAGTGACGCTTCGTGTAAATGAGCGTGTTCGTGAACAACTAGTTGATCTTTTCGGCGAAGAGCAGATAACTCAAGAAAGCGAGAATAGTTGGATTGCTAATATCTCTATATCAAATGACGTAATTGGATATCGCTACTTGATTGGTTTCGGTCTTGATTGTGAATGTCTAGCACCACCAGAGGTACGACATAATTTAATCGATTATCTTTCCCAAATGCAAGCATACTATCAATAATGACAAAGAAGGAGGCTCGGAAAATTCCGAACCTCTTTCCTATTATTTTATCGCTCTTTTTCCAGTATATCGGTCCATTTTCCAAAACTCATCCCCTGAACGACCCATTATAATATCTTTATCAGCAGCATTAAGCCAAATTTGCAAAAATTAAGTTGTTCGTTTGCTTAATGCTGTTTGAAGAACCGCGTAGCACTCGTTTACGCGCTGTTGAGAAACATCTTCATCTGGAAGAATATTCCAAGCGTCAGTTATTGCAGCATGGTAAGCTAGATAATCATCATAAGAAGAAAAATCTGCTGTACCAAGATCCTTTGAGCTCTCATATAATGCTGTCAAATCCGTTTTATCTGCTTTAGCGATCAAATTGTCCAATGCACCTTGTAAATGATCCAATGCAGCTTTAGCAGTTTCTTCGATTGGACGTTCACCTGCCAAAATATTTTTGGCTTCATCTAGATATTTACTTAATTCATTCCATGTACTTGGTGTATAATCCTCTTTATTTTTTGTCAGACCAGTTTCATATAATGTGTTTAATTGATTGAGCAACTCTTGAGGGGCATCTGCTTTTGCTAAGTCTACCATCTGTTGCAATTCATTTAATGCATCATTGACTGCTTTCTGAGTGATATTCAGGTCAGACAATTTATTATACGCATCGCTATAAGCATTATGAAACTTGATATATGTTTCATAATCAGCAAAATGTTGTGGACCCATTCCCGTTGCTTTCTGATAGAGGTTTTGTAAGGCCTGGGTTTCTGCACGCTTAACTAATTCCTTTACAGCTTCGTTCAAACTACTCAAACGGTTATCCACTTCCTTTTGAGTCGCTTCTTTTTGATCCATGGTAGCCTTTGCTGCTTCTTTTTCTCTCATTAATTTTTCCCACGATATCGGTGTATAATCATCCTCTTTTAGCTGACCTACAGTTTGCAATGTACTTTGAAGTTTATCTTTATTCACCTTATTGTAGGTAAAGACGACCTTTTTATTAGAAGCAATCTTCTTAATTTCTACAGTATCAGCTCCAACAAGATCATATCCAGAGAATTTTTCTGCCCTTGCAATATAATTAACGCCTTCCTTAATTTTAATGCTAAACTCTTTTAGAACTTTGGTTCCACTTTTATGAACAACCGTCACTTTGAAATAATCATTAGATTCATGATTCGCATAAAATGCTACTTTCTCGTCCCGCCAACCAACCTTTATTAAGTATTTCTGTTCATTCTGATTGATTGTGAAATTGTGTGTTCCAGCCTTAGCATTAGGATTGTATGCGCGGTAGACCGGAATACCGATAGGCTTATCCTTGCTATTGATATCTACTGATTTAAACGCTTCTCCTTCTTTTCGCCAACCAACCTTTCCTAAATAATTGTACTCTTTCGTATCCATTGTGAAATGGTGATCTCCTGCATTAGGATTGTATAATCGATAGACAGTTTTTCCACTGCTAGGTGTTTCCCAAGCTATTCCTTCATCGTGCCAGCCAACTCTAATCAATGTGTTTCTTTCACTTGAATTCTTCGTATAGAAATGTTCACCGCTGTTGGGATTGTAAACCCGGTATAGTGTCTGAGAACTTGCCTCCGCCTCATTTGTTATAAAAAAAAGCGCCAAACCAGAAAGGAAAATAATGCTGAATAACAATCGTCTTTTCATAAAAGTTCCTCCTTCCATTTGTAATCGCTTACGCATAAAATAATATAAGTTATTTTAACATGTGTCAAGACAGAAACTAAGCTTATTGATTATTAGCTACGTCAGTCAATTAATATAGATCATTAATTACAACATTTATCTGATATTAACTCAGTGAATCCTAACTGATTTTTTTAATAATAATTAATTTTTCAATGATAATATAGATAACTTTTCCACCGACCAGATACTGGTATAACTTCTAATTTTTTTTCATTACATCACGTCCTTTCTGTGTTTGAGTATAGAAAAAGAGCAAGCCTTTTAGAGGGATTGCCCTTAATTATTTGTTTTTAGTTTTTCAACATCTTCTTTATCTGATTCATTCATAATGTCAAATGGGATTTTTGCATCACATATGACTTGCCATATTTTTACTTTTTCATCGCCAATAACAACTTTCCAAAAAGCAGGTAATCTCCAAGTTTGCTTTGTGTTTCCTTTGTAACTTCCACTGGCATAACCCAAAAGACCTATAGAGTTTTCATTTTCAAAAGCTTCTGTAACTTCAATATGATAATTTGGAAACCAATTAAAATATCCAGCCCAGCCACTACTCATTTCTTCTTTACTAGCTATATTGTCCCATGTGTCAATAAATTGATGGTCGTTACTCATTAATTGAGATATACCTTTAACATCATGCTGGTTAATTGCCTTGACGAACTGTAACGCTATTTTCATTTTCATGACTTTGACCTCCTTGTATTTAAAATATTATACCATATAGTTTAGCTACAATATTCAAACACACCGTGAGAGGTGACAAGGAAATTCCAATTAATTTCTAAATCCCTACCAATGGTAGAATAATCAAGGTACATCTGCATTCGCTCTGGAAAATCTCCAAACGCTCCTTGTTCTATCCAATCATAAGCCACATCTTCCATAGAATCACAATCTGATTAACAAATGATATCATCTTGATGTTCCAATAACTCTTCTAAAGAGCTAAACCACATCCCTTGAATTTCTTTCAATTCATCATAAATATTCCATTACCATTTCACACAAGCGATGGAGTTCAGAAATAGGTGTGTACTCGTCCACCTCAAAAGGCCATTCATAATCATGAATGGCGTATTCTTCGTATTCACCATCTAGACCAATAAGTTCTTGCATATCTTCGTAGTCAATGGGATGGGTGAGCCATGCACCAACTAGCTCACCCTCGTTGTATTTTCCTAAGTTCGCACTATATACTTGCAGACCTCTTACTACTTAATTTTTTCTTTTAAAGTAAATACCCCCAACAATAGCAATAATTATTATCCCTACTACTAGCAGCAATGTGCTCCGCGTATCATTTGTTTTAGGATAATTTGAACTAGATGACTGAGCATTCCTATATGAATTCTTCGTATCTTTTGGTGTAGCAGGGACTCTTTTATTTACGAACTGACCGACATCAACTGTCTCGGGTTTATTTTTGTTAGCCGCCGAGATTTGGAATTTACGTCTCTCATGATTGATACTATAGCCGTTCGGTGCCTTTATCTCATCAAAATAGTACTTACCGGGCTGTAACTGTTCAGCAGTTATTATCCCTTTATTATCAGAAGTATACTTTCCGACAAGCGTGCCGTTCTCTTTGCGAACTTCAAAAACAGCCCCAGCTAATCCTTTTTCTGATTCTGTCACTTTTTTCATTCGAACAGACCCCTGATAATTAATGAAATCTCCAAGAGCTATCGTCGCAGGCTTGCCAGTTGTACTTTTAGCAATCACAAAGTTGGTCTTTTCAGTATTGAGTAGATAGCCAGTTGGTGCTTTTGTTTCGACTAATTGGTACTCACCAGGAGCTAACCCTGTCGCAAAAATTTTACCATTTTTATCAGAAATCAATGTTTTGCTTTCTTTTCCTGTAGAGTTAAGTACCGTTTGAGCTTCTCCTTGACTATTCTGAATTTCGAATTCTGCTCCTTGAAGAGTTTTGCCTGCTTCATTTTTCTTAAGGAGTTGAACAGAACCTTGATAATTAACAAAATCACCTAGATTAATCGTCTCAGGTTTTCCAGTTTGTTTGGTGATCTCAAATGGATGAGCTGTTTTATCCAAGATATATCCTTTTGGAGCCTTCGTTTCTTTCAATACATAGTTTCCTTCGTTGATCCCTTTGAAGTAAATCTTGCCCTTCTCATCAGAAATAATAGTATCCGTATTTTCACCAGCTTGATTGATTACAGTAACTGGCTTCTCTCTATCCGAGATATCAAATATTTGATACTCAGCTCCTGCCAAGGATTCTTTTCGTTCATTCATCTTATGACCAACAACTTCCACTTGGTAATTCTCGAAATCAAGATTATCAATATTTGGATTCTGATTATCATTTTCTTGAACAACAAAATAGATAGGTTGATTATTAATGATGTAGCCTGGTGCAGGCTTTGTTTCAATGAGTTTGTAGTCTCCTGCACCTAATTCAGATATATCCAAGACACCGTCTTTAGGAGTAACAATCTTCTTAACAAAATATTGCTCACCATCGACGATATGATACAACTCAAATTCTGCCCCAGCAATCGAACCTCCATCACCTACTTTAGTAACCTGTGCCTTTCCACGGAAGTTTTGGAAATCGCCTACATTAACTACTTGTGGTTTCCCGTTTGATTCTTCAGGAATTTCAATTTTTATCAGAGAAGGATTAATGACGTAATCACTACCTTCTGAAACTTCTGGTGCCTTAGTCTCTTGATAATAGTACGTTCCAGGAGATAACTCTTCAAATAGAACGTTTCCGTCCGAATTACTTGTGGCCTTTTTAACCACAGTTGTTTTATCTTCCTTGAATAGTGTAAACTCAGCACCTTTTAATCCATCACCATCTGTATTACGTTTCGTTAGTTCAAACGCCCCTTGATAATTGATAAAATCATGAAGCTTGACTACAGAAACTTTTCCATTTTGGGAAGCTTTTATCGTAAATTGAATCGTTTCTTTGTTTAACATGTAACCATCTGGAGCTTTTATTTCCTCAAGCACATACTCTCCTGGTGCTAGAGATTCCATTTTCACCTTTCCATTTTCATCGGAAATGAGCGGTTCTTGATTGACCACATCTCCATTGAAATCAAGTATATTGAATTCTGCTCCTTTGAGTGTATTTCCTTTCTCATCTTTTTTCAAAAATTCAATAGAACCTTGATAATTGGTTAATTCTAGTGGCGCGCCATCGGGTTGGGTAGTGACTGCAGTCGGTTTTCCATTTGCTTTATCTGAAATAGTAAATGGAACTTCTTGTGTATTTTGAATAAAGTTGTTAGGTGCTTTCGTTTCTACAAATTTATAGTTTCCTGGAGCCAATCCAGTAACTATCACTCGACCATCATTTTGAGAAATCAATGGCTGCTTATTGACTTTTTCTCCTTGGCTGTTGATTACATCAAAGGCAGCTCCAGATAGCGGATTTCCTTGACTGTCTTTTTTAACAAGAACAGCACTTCCTTGGTAATTTTTATGCGAAACATGCACGGTTGGCACTTGATAATGACTGTTTCGATAAACTACGAAATAGGTTGGCCGTGGATCTAAAACATAGCCTGTCGGCGCTTCTATCTCAGTCAATCGATAAACTCCTAAAGGCAAACTGTCAACTTCAAGAAATCCTTCACTATTTGTTGTATCCGGACTCAACGGTACTTCTGTCCATAAGTCCGTTTCGAGGGCTAATGGACCAATTTTTTCTAACTTAAATCGTGCCCCTTTGGTTACACCATTATCTAATTTTATTGGATTTCCATTTTCATCTGTTTTTTGAAAAATCACTTTGTTCCGTTCATTCCGAATGATTGATGGTGCGGCATCGCTTGCAGAGGTATTTTCATTAATCGTTATACGACGACCAGCAACTAAATCATCAGAAATGGTGAATCCATCTGGTGCCTTCGTTTCAAACAATAGGTATTCTCCATATGGAAGACTTCCAAATGTAAGTTGACCATTACTGTCTACATCGCCTTCTCTAAGCAGCTGGGTCTTCATTGTATTCCACAGCTGGAAGTGCGCTCCAGTTAAATGAGTCTTTCCATCAGCTTCTGTTTTCTGAATTGTCAATTTTCCCTTTTTACCGTTTGCAGAACCTCCGCTATGGTTAATCTCGACGACCACATCTTGTCCATCACCACCAGAAACTATTTGCTCATTATCTCCTGTAACGGATAGTTTATTTGAAACGGTATCCGTATTTCCACTTGCGGAAGAAGTAATATAACTTCGATACTCTAACTGATACGCAGTATCTATCTTATGAAGCAACTTGATTGTTAGTTGTTGTTTTCCAGTCTCATTGTTAGTTATCAACTCAATAGTGTAATCTTTATCCAAAGTCAAAGGTTTATCCAGATTAGGAGTGATTGTTCCATCTGCATCTACTGTAGTTTCGTAAAGTTTGATTGATTCTTTATCGATCACTTGATTTTCAGTAGGTTCATCTGTGATAACTACATTTTCTAAAGTGGATTGAGAAGGATTAATGACCGCATGCCAGTTCACATAGTCTGGGTCCTGTTCGTCTTGTTCACCAGTTTTTTGAACAAATTTCCCGCCGTTTTTAATTCCTACTTCACCAATCACATCACGGTCGTCGCCAGCATTTTCATAGTGTGCAACATTTTCATACTGATTAGACCCTGCAATAATCTTCTCTTCGACAGATGTCTTAAATTCAATCAAGTAGGTTGTATCTACTTGATTAGGGAAATCAATCAAAATGGATTGATCGTTACTCTCTGAGGGTTCTTCGACTTTTCTCATTTGGTTATTAACAACGGTCTCAGGTTGTTTCTTTACTACTGTGCCATCCTTCTCTACTTCTGCTTCATAAATTTTCAGTGATTCAGAAACGTAGTCTTGGTTTTCTTTGATGGTATCTTTTAATTGAGCATTTGTAAGAACATTTCCACTTAAATTGACCGCGATTGTCCACGTGATTTCTTTTGTTTGTGCATTGTATTGACCGCTTTTCTGTGCATTTAATTGATAGGGATCATTGGGTTTAAAATTTTGATTGTCCTCAGAATGGTGACTATCACCAAATTTATCTTTCCAATCAGCGGAAATACTATTTTTAAAGTGATCCAATTCTGGTTTATTAGGATCTAACAAAGTCACATCAAAATTTGTTTTGTAGGTTAATTTGAACTCATCTTCTGTGGGATTGTAATCTCCTTTAAAGACCACCTTAAATCCTGTTTCATTTCCATTAGCGTCTTTTAATAGTTGTAGTTCGTAATCCGATCCAGGCGTCAAAACTTTATTTGTTGTAACATCGCGTATTTCAAAATCAGGGGTCAAATCTGGATTTATCGCCATTGATAGTCCTGGAATTGGTGAATACGTATCCGTTAATTCTAAGTCCTTCATATAATAATGATTTTTATTGACACTGATTGTCCATTGAGCTTTATGAGTAGAATAATCTACGTTAGTCAATTTTTTGATCACATTTTGTTGCTGAGCAGTACCTTTGTCGCCGTCTGTTTGCCCCGTACCAATCGAAACAGAATTATTTACCTGTGTTGGATCGGTTACTATACCATCAACTTTTGTTTGATATTCTACTTTCACTGCTTGATCCATATCATGCAAAAACTTCACAACAAAGCCTTTGCCGTCTGGATTCGGTTCTAAGATGTAATCTTTTCCTTCAACTAAAGGGGTTCCCTTGATCTCATTGCCCTTATTATCAAAGGTGATTGGATAGAGTTTCATTGAATCATCTACTAGGTCCATATTATTACTGATAGTATCAATAATGGTCGCCTGATCTTTTGGTATATTTTTTTCGTTGTAATTGTAGTTTATTTCCCAATTGAACTGCTGATTATCAGCATCATAATTCGTCATATTTTTTTCAATTGTTTTCCCATAATTGGTAGTTACTGTCGCCTTCGCATCAAATCCATCTGGATCATTTTTATCGGTTAAGGAGGCTTTGTTTGTAAAACTTACCTTGCCACCATCAGTTGGTTTTATTGAATCATCTATGTCTGTTTGGTAAACAATTCGGTAGGCTTTGTTTGTATCTCCTAGAATTGTCACATTTCCATTAGAATCTACGGTGTATTCATCTGGACTCAATTCTCGACCAACCTCTTTAACTGATCCGTCTAGATTCATGACTAGTTCAGACACTTTGACTGATTTGTAGGTAATGCCATCCGGCCAACTTTCACTAACCGTGGGATCGGTTAAGTGATTCATTGATTGGTTGATATCCACGGTCCACTCGACACTAGAAGGATTGGGCGTTCGATCAAAATGGCCTTTTTTGTCAATTGACTTTTCTGTATCTGGATGTATTTCAATATCCACAGGAGGCAAATTATCTTCTACTGGATAGTGAATCGTAATATCACCTGGTCCATCAATATGTTCTTTATTGAAAAATGTGTCAAAATAAAATTGTCCATTGATATCACTTTGATTCTGAACTTCCTCAGTAAACGTAAATCGAACGTTTCCATTTTTATCAACAGTGTATGTCGCGTATACTTCGCCATCTTCATTTTTCAACTCTCCGCTGGCAGAATTTTTAGGTATCAATTCATCTGGCAATTGAAAATCAAAATAATCTCCGGGTTTAATTTGTTTTCTTACCTCTTCTGGAATACTCCAACTATAATAAATACGAACATTCGTATTCGGACCGACCGGAGGTTCAACAACATTTCCTTTATCATCTAAATACACTAAGTTAGAGCCAGTTAGAATCGTCCCATCACCATTAGGAAAATAGGTCCGAATATCGGTTGGCTCTTCCGCTCGAGTAACAACACTATCTTTTTTCGGCGATTCTTGACTTTTAAATTCTTTACTATCTTCCTCTGAGCTTCCTATGATTTCAGAGCTGCTAATTGTAGTATTTGCAACCACGCTGCTCTTTATATCATCTATTGCTGTTGAACTCGAGGCTTCAGTGGAAGTCTGTTCCAAGGAATCTGGATGTTGATACACTAGACTCTGCCCTTGATACTGAATATCAAATTGACGCATTTGCTTGAAAGAATCCTGCTCCAATGTTAAATGGATCATTCCTTCTCCGCTAAAATCAGTTTGTACTTCAATAACTTGATTTTTTTCAATATTCAAATCTACTGAATGCCCATCTTTCTCTAATTGAGCTCGCTCAATAATTGGCTGAGAGGTTTCAAGCTTAGCAACTTGCTTTTCATTTAATGCTGAAAACTTAACATCCAATTGATTATCTGCATTTCCTTTTTCGATACTTTTTAAGGTTAATGCAGGTGGTGCCACTGTTTCCGCAATTGAGACCAAAGGCGTCAATGAATTTAACAGGATTAAAAAAGTCATAAAACTGTAAATGAACGTTTCCACGCTCTTTCTTCTTATTGCATGCTCCCCTAATTTTTCTTTATTTTTTTCCATCAAAATACCCATCCCCTTTAGAAGCTGTTTCAATTTAAACTAATATAAGAATAGACAACAACTATAATAAACGTATAATAAAACGCTCAAAACATTCATGTTTTTAATCTCTTGCTTAATTCTTGCTAATCAAATTGAATTTCTTCAAAAAATTTGCCTTCTTACAACAAGGTAGATTAGAGCTTTTCTTTAAATGGCACCATTTGAAAAGATTAAGTTAAACGAACAGTTTTGTCATCTCAATATTTTTATATCACTCTAAATTAGATTGCTTTTCTAGGATGTATAGTCCCCCATAAATAATCAAGTTTGACTATGAAACTTCTTCAATAACCACAACAAAAGAGACTCGGATTGTCCAGAGCCTCTTTCGTGCAAATGATATACATTTCGATTGGTTTATTATTTTCCTATTCATACGAATTTCAAACATCACAACTCTTCATTCATCGTTGCTCGATAAGGAAAAGTTGACTTGATAAGACATTTCTATCTTGTTTTAATCAGATTTCCTGCATCGGTAATCCCATTGCCTTCCAAGCTTCATTTCCGCCGCCAATCTCTAATACTTGATAACCGTGATTTAACAGAAGAATACTTGCTTGTTTCGCTAAAGTACATGCAGCATTCCATGTTACTACATAAATTAGTTTGGACTTATCAAGTTCGCTTAACCGACTTTCTAATGCCATGAGTGGAATTTGTTTCGCACCCACAATTTTTTCCTTCAAAAATTCTGGTTCGCCGATACGTACATCCACCACCTCAAACGCATCCTTGTTTTCTTGAATTCCCATAAATACTTCGATCGGTGTTTTCTGTGAGTCAATAACCGCCTGCAAATAATCCATTCTTTCCATCATCAATCGCTCCTTTGTTTTTGATAAACCAATCTTATCAGTTCAGTGAAGAGGAAACTTCTTCTACTTTGCTGTCTTTTGTAAAAAACGATTCTTTACTTTTCGTCTATTTCTCGCCAACTGCTGTTTAATCCCGTTTGCTAGAATATTGGGCAGATTAATGATCAGTGGCGGATCGCTAATCTTCCGCTCTCTTAATTGGATAGTCAATTCTTCGTTCTTTTCCAATGGGAAAGTCACTGATTGCCCATCGCAGGCCCTCATGGCTTTGCTTAATTGAAAATATCGGAAAGGATTCTTACTTCTCCTAACTCCGCAAGCCAACGGATAATAGGTCCCAGGAGGCAGATGGTAAAAATCATACTCAAATCTCTTTACCCGACATCTCCCCATAATTGGTTGATGATTGGGGTTTGGCTTAAGAAATAATCCGCTAAACACGATTCCCTTAAAATCCTTAGGTACTTCGATATGTACGGTCAATTTGTAAGGACTAACGATGATTGGAAAGTTGGGATTTCTGTAGAATAAGGAGTCATTGTCTTCATCGACAGCTTCTTGCTGCTTCACTAGTTCAAATAAATGATTTACTTGCTTTGCATAGGTTTTAGGTGACAGTCCAGTATTTTTAGTAAAAGTCGTTGTAAAGGTCCCAGGACTTGAATAGCCTGCATCCAGCTGAGAATTGATGACGGATTCTCCATTAACTAAAGATTCGATACCGTTTTCAATTTTGAGCGAAGAAAGATACTCGTTTGGTGAAATACCGGTGATCCTTTTGAATTCTCTGCTAAAATGAAATTTGCTATAGCCAAAATGCTCGGCAACCTTTTCTACCTTCAAGCCTTCACAAGCGAATTTTTCCATATACGTAATAATTTCCTGAATACGGGGTTCCATTTTTATCCGCCTTTCTCTTAAATATGATGAATATTGAATAACTTTCAGTTTGATCATATCTTTTTTAGATAACAACTGTCAACATAATAGCTTATATGAAAAATCAGCATAACATTCAATATTTAAAGGATTTATCCTAACCGAACAACAAATAATTATTTATATAATATAACGATCAATCGATTATCGATAAATTAAAACATAAGTATCCTTCATTTTAAAGTTCTCTTCACCATCAAATATAAAAATATCATACAATTATTTCTCGTAGTTTTATCCTTTCTGGCTTGAGTATTCTTCTAAATAATTTTATGTGTTCTGATTCCTTCATTTTCTGAATTAAATAGTTGAATAAGCTATTATTTCTAAAGCTTTATTGCTAGAATGAAGCTATTAAATGTATCAAAGGAGTTAAAAATGAGAGGAACTATTTCAAACGATAAACGTGTGTATATTTACGAATCACCATTCCTAAAACAAGGAGAAAATGGCTTGAGCCTCAATCAATTACGTGCCATTTTCATTAAGACCTTTTTGAATAATCAGCGAGCAAAATATGTGGCGGAAAATTATGCCCTTGAAAAGGAAAAACGCAAAATCTCTATTTGGAGAAAAGATGGGAAAGTTTTGTCAGAGGATGAAGTACTTAAAATTGATATGATTGTTCCTCAGATATTTGAAACAAACTAGCCATTGTTTTGATAGGTCACAAATCCAATAGCTGCCAGTAAAGACCGACAATCTGATGTAAATTGTCGGTCTTTTCTATAAGATTTTTGCTTACAATATAATAAGGTCTCTTCAGTTCTTATCTTGAGCCCCTAATATAGATTAATGAAATAATTTGTTTGTATGTTTGAAAGTTAAACTATTGACTGCTTTAAAATAAGAAAAACCATGAGTAATTCTATTTCTTTCATGAATTACTCACAGTTTTCAGTTAATCATTTTCTATCATAGATATTGTTAAATAAATTTTTTCCTACTTTTTGTTCCTACGTATAAACTGATTCCTAATAAAGCAATTCCTAGCACTACCAAAGAGCTTGAACTACTTTCTCCAGTTTCAGGAAGTTTACTTTTTTCTGAACTTACTGATTCTACATATTTAGTAGCGGTGGAAATAGCTTTTGGTTTCTCTACCACTGTTTCCACAGGATCTGTTATTTCCGCTCTCGAATCTTCTATGTCCAAAGGGTTTTCTTTACTTTCATTATTGTCGATATTTTGTTTTGTCTCCAAAATTGTCAGAGTAATGATCTTTTCTACATTGATTTTTTCTCCATTTAAATCAGTACCTTCAATATAGAATCTAATTTTATGAGTGCCAGCTCTTACTAAGGTATTTCCTAGAACTGTCACTTTGATAGGACTTCCAACAATTTCGTAACCAAAATTCAACCCTTCTGTATTCTCAAATTTTGCCCAGGATAAAATATCATTTTCCGTTAATTTATCTCCCACATACATTGTTTTATCGGATACTTGAATAGACGGTTTTTTGGTTACGATTGGTTTCGTTGTACTTGGTTCTGTTGTACTTGGTTCCGTTGTACTCGGCTCTGTCGTACTTGGCTCTGTTGTACTTGGTTCCGTTGTACTCGGCTCTGTCGTACTTGGCTCTGTTGTACTTGGTTCCGTTGTACTCGGCTCTGTTGTACTTGGTTCCGTTGTACTCGGCTCTGTTGTACTTGGTTCCGTTGTTATTAACACTAACGAGTTAAGCGCATAGTTCATTGAACTAATATAAACTGAGTAATCCAAATTATAATCTAGACACGCTTGAGCATTAGACACAGCGGTCTGTAGCTTAGCAATTGAAGCTTCGGTGTATAGGTGCGCATTCGCAATAGCATTATTTCCCTGATTAACTAAATTTTGTAATTCTGCTCGTAAAGTTGCATCATCATTCGTTACGCTTGGTGTTGTTTCATCCACTTGCACTGACGTAGATGTATTGTTTTCATTTACTGCTAATGATGGTGTTGTACTTGATTCAGTTGCTGGTACTGGTGCTGCTATTGACGTGCTTGATTCGGTTTCTGCAGCTGGTACTACTACTGATGTGCTTGATTTTGTTTCTACTGACTCCGCATTTGCAAATGACAATGGAGCTGATAGTAGAAATGGTCCGCATAATAATGTAATTCCTAAAACCCTTAATCTATTTTTCATAAGTATCTCCTTATTTATATATATTTAAAAAGTATAGAAGTGACGAGTGCTGTCTAAAGAATATGGTGAACTTCCCTCCTATTAAAAAATTATCACTTCTAACTACTTCCCCTAATTTTTATTATCTTATACACTTGTATGTCTCTTTTTATACTTGTTAAACTGTTACTGCGTTATTAGTCAAAAAGGCCAAATAAGCTATTCATTCTCATAATCTTTTTCATTGATTCTTTGGTTTGCATGTCTATTCACTCTAAATTCATTCATTTTTTCTACTAATTCTTTACTTGTACAATTCTTAGCTGATTGAAGACTAATATTTATTTGTCCTAATCCCATTGCTCTATTCATTTGAATTACTTCTTGTTGAATTTTGAAGGATTTCGCTAAGAGAAATTTGTTATCAACCAAATAGACTGAAACAACTACTTGCCCTTTTATTTGTTTTTCCTTGATTTTTTTTACTTTAGTCCATGGGATTAAAATGGGGTAAGTATCGAAGTGAGACAAATAATAATAAAAGCCTTGATCATTTAGAAGAACCAACTTCTTCCTTTTGAACAGTTCAACAATTGATACTTTGGAAAGTAAAAAAATGGAAATGCCTAATAAAAACAATGTTGATAAGAGATATCTATTTCGTTCATGTGACATGTCTAATGACAAGAGCACCGTAAAGAATAAAAAAAGAATTAGGAATAATAATCCAACTGGCTTTACCCTACTTTGATACACCACAAACTCTGTTCTTATTAGATAATTCTCCTTTCTTTATAGAATTTATTATGGCGAATACTTCAGCAACCAAATTTTTAATTGATTAGGATATCACCTGATTCAACTATTCTTAACAATTCCTGATCAACACGATACCCTTTACCCCAAATGGTATGGATTGCAGTTCCCTTTAATGGTGTTTTTTTGAACTTTATTTTTACGCGTGTAATCGTGCTTGAAAGAGAAGCTAAATGGGACTTGGTTGGTCCTTCTTTCCAAAGCTCTTGGCAGATTGCTTCTCTGGATACTATCTTGTTTCCAGCTTTTACTAGAATCGATACGAGTCTAGATTCTGTATGAGATAAATGCAACATAACATCATGATAAGCTGCCGTATCATCAATGTTATTTTCTGATATTTGTAATGAAGGTGCTTTAAGTAATGAGGCACTTCTAGAAAATTGAGAGAGTTTTTTTTCACTGAGACGCTCAACATTTTTCTCAGTTAGAGAATTCAATACTGATAAACATTCTCTCAATTCATCAAGAGAATCCTTGGTTGAAATAATGGCATTTAATAGACCTGTTTCTAAAAAATGCTGATCAACTTCAGTGACTTTTTTTTCAACTTTTCTAATAATCTTGAAAGACGAATCATTCAGTGCTGACGATAATCTTGCTACTTCTGATTCACAAATACTTTCACTAATGATTACATATTGAAAAACATTTAAAAAAATTGAAGTAGTTTCTTGATGTATCAATTCATCAAAAAGTCTTACTGAACAATACACTTCATAATTTAACAATTGTAGTTTATGTTGAAGCTCTTGTTCGATTAAAATATTCTTTGTTAAAATCAAAATCCTATCCATATACAAACCCATCCAATCTTTTCTCATAAAAGTAGTTAATTTTGCTTATTATTTAATAGCGCTCCTTTAGCAAGCCGTTCAACTTTTTGTTCCAAGTCTGTATATATATCTAATACCGTATCTTTCGACTCAGAAACCTCTAACAAAATTTTTCTTGCGCGATTACCGATTGTTTCCACTTCTAACTCAGCTTCATCAATTAGATGTTTTGCCTCGGATTGTGCTTCTTCAATCGTACGATTTGCCTGTTTTTTTGCAGAAAACAATACTTCGCCAATCTCTAATTGAATTTTTGTAGATTCAACTTTTAATTGTTCATTTTCTTTTGTCAGTTCCTCGATTTGCTTCTTTGCTTGTGCTAATTCTTCTGGAGAAAAAGATACTTCCTCTGATTGTTTGACAAGTAACTCTTCAAACTGCTTTAATTGTTGATTTTTTTGTTGGATGACTTCTTCTGTAGTTTTTAAACGTCTAGATAGTTCCGCTTTCTCAAAATGTATCGCCTCACAATTATTTTCTAACTCTTCCACTTTTTCGTTCAATTCATTTATAAGATCGGCGTTATCAGTAATCGATTGTCCTTCTTGCATGACTTCTATTTGTTTTTTTAATTGAAGGATTTCATCTTCTTTTTTTGTTAAGTCTATTCTCAACTCTTTATTTTTTTCGTCTAAATCGGCATTCTCTTTCCTGTCAGCAAGCTCTGCTCCCATCAAAGTGATTCTCTCTTGAGCTTGATGTAAAGCTTCATTCAACTCTTCTTTTTCTTCGCTAAGTTGTTCTTCTAAATGTTGCTTTTCCTTATTAAGTTCCTTTATATTACCCTCCATATTGACTAGTCGCTCCTCCAATTGCTTATTTTTGACGATATGTTGCTTCAATTGACCTCTCAATTCTCCGCGTTCTTCTTCTAATCGATTGACCTGCTGAATAATGCTCGTATATCTTTGAACACTCTCAAAGTGTTGTTTTTTCGCCTTCTTTAGTTGATTTTCAGAATCCAAAAGCAATGCTTTTTGCTTCTCACAATACTCATTTAATTGCTCGTACGCTTTTTGGGGTTCTGTTCTTTCTAGATTTAATTGTTCAAATCGTTCGTTGAGGGTTGAAATTTCTTTTTCTTGTTTTTCTATTATTTCGTTTGCTTTAAGAAGTTCTACTTTGTTTTTTTCATAGTTATCCTTGAATTGTCCAAATTCTTTTTGTTTTTCCTCATAGCTTGTAATTTCCTCTGTTAATTGAGTATTTCTTTGTTCCTGCTGTTCGATCCTTTCTTTATAAGTCGTTTCTTGGATTTTTTTTGATTGAAGTATCTTCTTATGAGCTTCTTTCAGCTCTTCCAGTTCCTTAGACAAACGACGATTATCAGATAAATAATCTTCTTGTCGCTGTATTGTTAAGTTGAGTTGTTCTTTTAAATGTTCATTTTCCTTTACTTGATCCTCAAGTTCTAACTGTTCCTGCTCTATCTCATCATTAGTAAACTCTTTTATTTCATCAATCAAATTTTTATTGAAAAACCAATTGTTTTTAGCCATCAACCTTTTCCTTTCCTCAATTCCGATTGAAATCTAAACTGTCCTTCATCATCTCTTATATAGCTTCCTTTATATAAATCATTTCCATTTTGGTCATTAATATTAATCTGTATTTCAGAAATATTTTTGATCTCTGAGATTTCCCTTATAAATGCAGAAATATTTTGACCAAGAATGACTAGATTAGCATTTCTAGATTCTACAGATCCTGTCAATAGAATAGAAAATGTATCGGACTCGCTACCTGATGAAAAAACAAAATTAGCTTTATCAATATATGGGTGAAGTTGGTTGGATATAGAATGTTCTACTTTTTCTTTATGTTCAATCGTTTGATTATTACTGACTAAATTTTTTTTTAACCCTATGCCTGACGTTGGATATTCTTCAAGTAGCGCGCTTGGAGTTCCCTTCTGTTTCATCGAGCGGACTTCAGATTGAAGCATACGATTATTAGTTGTTATATCTTTCATAGTTATCTCTAAGCGATAAATTGTAACAATGGATACTATAATTGATGCTGACGACCCAACCAATAAATAAATGAGACTCTTTCGTAACTCCTTCTGTTTGAATTGTGTCAGTTTCAATTTAAACAAACGCGAACTCTTATTGACTGAGACCCTATTCAATCGAAAATGAACCAGCATACGATACATTAAGAAAAGAGAAATGATTCCCATGATAAACAAACACCCTAATGTAATCACTCTCATTGCCCCCTCCTACATGATTTACAATAATTACTCTAATGAGAAAACTTATATGTTATGTACAGCTCTAGAGAACAAAGAATCTTTTATTCTGAAGTTCTTTGTTCTCGTTTTTCTCATCAAGATACTTATTTAGAGGATGCAGATAACTTAGAATAATCAAAATAATCAAATTTTGATGCTTCTTCTGCTAAGACAACTTCATTCTTAGCTAACTGATCAACACGCGTTTTTAGCTCGTCATAAATGACCATTATTGCCTGTCGAGATTCGTCGACTTCAAATGAAATTTCTTTTGCTCGTTCTTGAATCGTTTGAATTTCCTCTTCAGAATGCTGGATAATTCGTTGAGCATCCAATTTGGCTTTCTCTACCATTCGATTCGCTTGCTTGCGTGCGGCTACCAAGACTTCTCCAATCTCATGTTGAGAATATTGTGCTTCCTGCTTTAGTTTGTCATTTTCTTTTTGAATAACCATAATTTGACGCTGCAGATCAGATACTACTTCACCCTCAATAGAAGAATCTCGCTGTTCCTCGAGTAATCGTTGAATCAACGCTTCTTTTTCTTGAATAGATTGTTCTCTTTCATTGAAACCTCTCTCAATTTGATGAATCGTTTCTTCCTTTTCCTGAATTGTTTTTTGGGCTTCTAGAAGCTGTTTCTCTATTTTCTGAACGGCATTTTGATGCTGTGAGTCTACAAACTTCTGTTGCATTTCAATTTCATGATACTTTTCTTTATACCTGTTCAATTCATTTTCGACAGTTTGATAATGCTCCAATGATGCATTTAGTTCCATTATCCTATTCTCAGCTTTATCTAATTTTTCTTTCAAATCACCAGACTTTTGATTTTCCTGTAAGCTTTGAATTTCTTTACGATTTTGACGGATTTCAGCTTCTAAATTTTGAATTTGATGCCGATTTTGCGTTTTTTCTTCTCCATTTTTTAGAATCGTTTGTTTATAACTTTCATTTTCTCTAATGAGACGTCGTTTCTCTTCTTTTATGTCATTCTTATACTGTTCAAAAGCTTCTTCTTTTTCTGCTAATCGTTGCTTCAATTCTGCAACCTCATCATTTTTTGTATCAATAGTTGGCATCACAGGAGTGTTCACCATTACATCCTCTGGGACAGAATTAATTTCATCAATAATGTTCTTATTAAAGAACCAGCCATTTTTCTTTTGTTGTGCGTTCATTGTTCTCCCTCTTTCATCATTCATCCTCTTGGATTAATACAAAATTCTCAGTTGCATTTTCACGTGAGAATGTACAACTATACATATTTTTTTTATTATTGTCGTTCAACAAATTCATCTGAAAAGTAATCTGAGTTAACTTTTCAATATCTTTTGCTTCTTTAGCAAAGTTTTTTATATTATCTTTTATTTGTTTTTTATTTTCCTCACTTCCAGAGTTCCCAGCCAAAGCAATATTTAGTGTTTGAGTGGGAATATCTAAAACAATCAGTGTCGTTGACAGACCAAAGTAGGGAGCAACTTTTTCTGAAATGTCATTCTCAATTTCATATTGTTTCTCTCGATTTTCATCAGCAAATATTTGTTCCCAAGAATAGTCTTTTAATCCAATCCCCTTTTGCGGATATGCCTTAATAGGTAATTTAGTGTTCATCTGTTTTTGTTCTTTCTCTACTTTGTATAGCCTATCTCCAAGTGCATTGTTTTTTTCTTCCAAGGCATACAATTGCTTGTTCAATTGAAATGAACTAAACGTGCTAAGAGATAATGCCACTCCTAAAAATAGAGTCAAAAATAATAGCGCTGACACGTGTTTGCTTTGTTCGATTTGCTTCACATAATCAAGCTTTCTTTGAAAAGATAACGGTAAGTTTCGAGGTAGCCTCAGTCTTTCTATTTGCCATTTGATGGCTATCCGTCGACAAGCTATTATGAACACTGCAATGAGCACTCCTACGCTAACCCAATTTACAATCACCACTTTTCTCCTCTTTTCACTTTATTTCTAGCCTTTTTTATTTTAATGTTGGAAAATCAAACTGAACTGTCCCTTCAATTGATTCCTTAGAAACAAAACCAAATGCTCGGCTATCCTTAGAAACATCGACATGATCTCCAATAGCAAAGTACATATCATTAGGAACAGTTGTTAAGTCTTTAAACTCTTCTGAAATTGAAGGTGACAATTGAAAAGTATAAGTTGTCTCAAAGTCATCAATACTCAAAACAATTCGATCATTTCGAATAAACAGTTTATCTCCTGGAATTCCAATCACTCGTTTAACAAATTTTTCTTTTTCACCATCAACTGAAAAGGCGATCACATCATAACGCATGATTTTCGCTTTCTTTTTTACTAGTACCATGTTTTTTTCTGTCAGCGTTGGCGCCATCGAAGTGCCAGAAATAGGATGAAGGCTGTATGTTTTTCTTACAAACTGTCCCGAGATAAACATGACAACTAACAAGAAAAGGGTCAATATAGTTAGAACAAGACTCTTAGTTACTGAACGTTTATAAGGATTCTCTGCTTTTTTTGCTTGACGTGATCGGACATTTGGCATAAATTACGGTATTCCTTTCCAATATTTTGCCTCTACTATTTCTATTTTTTTTGGATAGTAAATGCATCGTCTGACTTTTGCCGTGAGTATGTTTTATTAATTAGAATTTTATTTTTCTTACCTTCTGTATTCATTACTTTTATATGAATTTTCATTAATTGAGGAATCATTTCTACTTCTTGCACAAAGCACTCAATATTCCTTTCAATCAATTTCTTGTTTTCTTCCTCCTGAGTATTTCCTATCAAAGAGATTGACAATGATTTAGGTGACTTTTCTACATTAGTCAATACTCTTGATATACCAAAATATGGGCCCATCTTAGCAGCTACTTCTGTCTCAAGTTTCATTTGCGTTTTACTTGACCCCTCTTGGTCAAAAATTTTTGCCCATTCCAATTTGTTTAATTCAAGTCCTTCTTCTGGATACTGCTTAACCGGCATTTTGGAAATAAGCTGCTTTTGTTCTACTTTTAATGTGTGAATTTCTTCCTGTAATTGTTGAACTTGATTTTTTGTGTATATGATTTTATTTGAAAGACTAACTATATAGAGTCAAGTGAAAAATAGCTAAATAAAAAAAATATTTTATAACAATTAAGTCTAAAAATGAGTGCAACAAATAGACCTTCCACTATTAGATTTTTTTTGATTGTTCAATAGCTAATCGGAAACAATCTTATAAGGTTCATTTTTAGTCAAAATAGCATGGATTACATAACAAAGCTTACGAGAAACAGCACCTAAGGCCGTCAGATGATGCTTACCTTCAGAAATTTTTTTCTGATAAAACGCGCGAAAAACAGGATCACATTGAGAAGCAACCAGAGCAGCTGAAAACAGGGCTTTTCGTAAGTAAGGAGATCCACGCTTGCTCATAACATTATGTGTTGCTTCATATTGCCCCGATTGGGACACAGAAGCGTCTATGCCAGCATAAGCAACCAGTTTTTTCGGATTAGAAAATTTGTGAATGTCTCCAATTTCACCAAGAATAGTCGCGCCATTTATGGGACCGATTCCAGGGATTGTGAGAATAACGGAGTCTAAATCGCTCATTATGCGCTTAATTTCTTTTTCAGTCTCCTTTACTTGGCTTTCGATGAATTTCAATTGTTCAATCATGGAGCGTAATTGAAATGTAAAAGCTTCTTGAGCAAATTTTACTCCAAAGGAGTTAGAAGCTGCTTGCTTCAATTGATCTGCTTTCTCTGGCTTTATTCGGTTTCTGCTTAACTCAGCTAAATATTGAGCCAACGTTTCTGCCGAAATTTCTTCTAGCTCTACAGGAGAACTAAACTCAAGCAATAACTCTTTAGACGCTTTTCCGAAAATACTTTGTTTGGTAAAAATTGATGTATATTCAGGAAACACTTGATCTAGTATAGTTATGATTTTTCGTTTGAAGTCGCTTACGGTACCTACTAAATAGGTTCGGTAACGTGAAAGTTGTTTTAACGAAAAAACATTTTCATCAGACAATACTGTTTCTACAAAGGAACCATAACGCATTAAGTCTGCAATCAAAACAGAATCAATAATATCATTTTTTCGTTTTCTGATTTCTGTTCCTTTGCGCCAGCCATCGGTTTGAAGAGGATTCACAACGTGAATCAAAAAGTCTGATTCGTGGAGGTATGAAAAGATAGAGAGCCAATAATGCCCTGTAGCCTCCATTCCGACAACAAAGTCAGCGGGAGTCTCTGAATATTTTGAAATCCGCTCAATCAGTGAGTCAGCTCCTTCAGTAGTGTTAGGGAAAGAAAAACCTTTTAATATTACCTTACCTTCTTTACTCATTAAAGAAGCTACGTGGGTTCGCTTGCCGATATCAATTCCTAAGAAGTACATGCATTTGACCTTTCTAAAAAAATATTTTGGATTGAAATCCACTCAACTGAAAAGCGTCACTACCTTGTACGAGATACGGAGTAAAGCAAAAACTTTCAACATCTAACTCATACGTGATCCACTTATCAGAGAGAGGTGCCAGTCTTTCGATTACGAGCTTCAAAAACTCAAGGAGTAAACGGCATAGCCTCTCAATCCAATAAATATATTATCTCAAAATGAATGAGTTAATACCAAATTTAAATAACGATGGTTCATAGGGTTATCCAATCAAAACCGGAAGGTTAAAACCCTAACTCTAATATACAAGGAGTATTATAATCGACAAAACTATGAATAAACTGATTATCATGGTTAGAAAATTATACTGATTGTATTTCCTTTGTTTTTGATCTTCAATTTTTTCATAAAAGCTTAGTTTTTCAAGTAATTCTGATGGAGAATTTTTATTATTTTTAATTTGATTTAACTTCTGTTGCTTCACCAATTGATGGAAAATAAAGACAAACATTATGACTAAAAGTACAAGGCATATCCCAATAAGAACAAACAACCAATTTCCACCTCTCTAAGTAATCTGTCTATTTTTTAGACCACAGGACTTTTACCATTCTCCCTTCGATCTGTTTATTAGATACAAAACCAAAGGAACGGCTATCATTAGAAATATCAACATTATCCCCCATGACAAAATAGGCATTCTCAGGAATTGTTGTTCGATTTCTTAATTCATTTGCGATGTCCTTCTCTAATTCAATCTGTATGGTCGTTTGAAAACTATTGCTAGTTCCTAAATCAAGAATCATCACATTATTTTGAATGATATAGGAATCACCTGGTTGGCCAATTATTCGTTTGACTAACAGGTCTCCATTTCGATGATCTGAAAAAGCAACAATGGCATATCTCTTTAATTCCTTTCTTTTATCTATCAGTACCCAATCTCCATTATTCAATGTATCTTCCATTGATTTTCCAGAGATTGGATGTACGATAAAAGTCGTGCGGATAAACACGATAATAAGACTCATAAGAATTAGACATGTTATAAATCCGATATTTATAGTCTTATTCTTCAATTCTGAAGAGTTCCCTTCCACATCACTTCGGCTCAATATAAGAAACAAGCGTTGATTTAGCGAGCTCATTATCTATCACTCGATAAGAAATAATTGTTCCACCAATCACATTGCTTTCAGATATTAAGATGCCGTTTGAAGTGACGGCTTCAACAAAAGCAACATGCCCATAACGTGGATCAGAACCCGCTGTTCCTGGAGAGAAGGAAATCAAATATCCCGCAGTTGGTGTTTGTGTAACTTTATATCCTAAAGCTCGACCTTTGCTCCCCGACTCACCGCCATTGCCCATAAAGTCATCTACTTTTTTTCCTAATTGGGCTACACGATTATAGGCATACCAAGTACATTGCCCCACAGGATAAGAACCGGAAGAATTATAGTTTTTTCCATCATAATCTGGGAATTTCATTGCTGAACGATACTCTTCTGGTATGTTCTCTTTCCCTTGTAATACAGCGCCTGTTTGAGTCCCCTCCACACTTTTAGGAACGTCATATTGTGTTAAATGATACGCAGCAATCAACGAACTGATTTTTCTATTGTATGAAGTATCAGTCGCATATCTTCCTGTTAGTGCGTCAGCTGCTCTTAAATAGTTTTTCGCATTCGATCGCCATGCAGTTGAGTAGTAATTCTCATTTCCCTGTATTCCTGAACGGATCAGTGTAACGTAATCCCCTAAGGATTCTCCATAGCTGGAATAACTTCTAAATGCCGCATTAATAGAATGCATTTCACCACTACCATCATCTTCCTGCGTCGAAAAGTTTACAAAAGAGCCTTTAAACGTTCCTTTTATACCAAAAAGATTGTGGTAAGGAGCAATAGATAGCTGGCTTGTTCCTGAGCCGCTTTCTAGTATCGCTTGAGCGATCATAACTGATGCAAACACGTCATATTTCAGCCCTAAATCTTGTGCGTTATCGGAAATTTCCTCAATAAATGCAGCCGTTTGATCATTTGGTTGAAAATCCATAGAAGCCGGATAGTTTTTTTCTACTTCTTTTCCATAATCAGTTGCAGTTAGATCTATCATTTCGCTATACTGAAATAACGTTTCTGGTTCCTCCGACGTGAATTGTTCAATAACGACCTCTCCATAAGAGTCATCCTCATCCTTCTCTTTCTGCTCATAACTTAAGTAATGATCATCGCCTAAATACATGCCAACAAGAGTATTCTTCTTGTATAACAAGTCACCTGGTTCTCTTGTTTTACTGTTTGCCTTTTTAACATGTTCAAAATCCTCTCCGAATAATTTTGAAGTAAGTTGATTTAACAGCTTTTCTACAGAGTTAACCTGTGAATCGGTCTCTTTCTCTTTTCCAACTAATTTGATTCCTTCAAAGACGAGGATCGCTTTATTTTTGTTTTCAAATGTTCCTAAAAGAGGTAATTCGAATCCTTTCAAATCTGACTCTGCTACTTTGCTGACTTGAAGTGCTTCATCCAACTCGACTTTAGCTTCTTTAGAAGAAAGTACCGATGATTCGCTAGGGTGACTATAAGTAGGTAACATCGATTGTATATTCACAGAAAAGGGGCTTGGATCTGGAGATTGAACGACTGTTTGATTAGAACTACCAACAATTGATTCGGATTTCTGCTCTTTTTTTTCCGAGTTTGTAGTACCTTCGACTACTTCCGAAGACTCTTTCGAATCCTGTATTGAGTTAGAAGTTGCTGTTGATGACTCTTCAGGTCTACTACTTTGTGAAGAACTCATTTCACTTGTCATTGTTGTGCTACTCGATGTCGTCTCACTTGAACCACTTTCAGCAGTTGAAGTGCTTGTAGTCTCTGTCGTGAGAGTACTACTCGTTGACGTCGAAGAAAGCTCACTACTAGAATTGATTTCATTGCTAGATGTTTTCAGGTTATCTGAAGTTTCATTTGTTTTTGTTGGTGGGGCTGTCGACTGTAGGTCTTCTTCTTTTTGCTCAGCAGAAGGTACCACTTCTTCAATAGTCCCTTTTTCAGAGGATTCTTGTGCATTAACACTTTGAATGCTCTTACTTGAAGATTCAACAGTAGGACTATATTCAATCACGTTACTGGATTCTTCAACTATCGAAAGCTCGTCTGCTTTTAATTTTTCTCCAAATAGATTATGAATGGTATATGCACTAATCCCAAGAATGCATATACTCAATAGTTTCTTTTTCATCATTGTTCTCCTTAGCGCATTAGACTGAAAAATAAAATGGGTAATAAGAAAAATAGGAACATTGGAATAATTGTTTGCAATGGATCTGCTACAAATCTTGCAGCAATAGCCATTGAGAAACTATCAAATTCTGTTACAGGCTCCTTTTTTACTACTACACCGTTTGATTTTTTTTCGCTCTTTTTTAGATCCATCTGTTTCATTTGGTTTTCTGATGAATCATCCAATGGTTGAACGCCAGTTAACTTCCCTTGAACTACCCGACGATAAATAGTACCTATGTTTCCTTCACAACGAACCAAAGTTATTTTTGCTTCTTGCTCGTTTGATTTCTCTATATAAGACACTTCTATGTCTCTAACAACTTTGTTAAGATTTACCTCATAGATGTATATATCTCTGTAATCTGTTGCGTAAATCTTGTCTCCATTTTTTAGTTTTTCTATTCTGTGCAAGAGTAAGTCTTGATCATAAATATTATGAGCCAGCAATACATAATTATTTTTGCCTAACTGTTGATCCAATTTGTAGGTTGCTACTCCTGTTAAGAGGTTCTCATTTGCAAGTCCGGCTAGAATGGGGAGATTAATTTGTGCATCTGGAATTACTAATTTTCCAATTCCCCAATTATTGATCGTATCTTTTGTCACAGCCTTAGCATGTGCATAATCTGCTACACTAACGCTAGCAATTTGCTTTTCTTCATAATTAGCCGTACTTATTTTGTTTAAATTGTAGTTACTCAATGACTCCTCTCTACCTATATCCACGGCCGAGACCGTAGTCTCCTGCTGCATATGAGCATATCCATAGATTGCTACTGCAAGAACCGCTGACATAATAACAAATAGTAAAACAAAATATCCCTTTGTTACTCTGAAAAGCAATCTCAACCGCTTCCTAGCTTTTTCGACAACTTTAGGATTATCTGATCTAAATCGTTTCACTTGATAACGATAGATCGCGACTAAAATTAAAAATAGTAACAAATTGATTCCTATTGTTCCTAATACAATCGTTTGATAACTCCATAAGTTACGCTTTTTGATTCTCTTTTTCATAGCGTCTTTATAAGGAATTCTATGACCTGTAACAAGTAATCGATATGTATTAATTCCAGGCGGGGTACACGTTAGCAATGTCACTTGGTCTTTTCCAGGAACAATTTTTACTTTTTCAGCTTCACTCGGTAAAATCTCCTCAAAAGAGTCAATTTGATATGCTAATCGCTTTCCCAGAATGTTGATGAAAAAGAGATCTCCTTCAGTAAGATTTCGGATATCAGTAAAGAGAACTTGGTTCTTAACTCCACTGTGTCCAGTTATAACAGCTCTTGAATCTTTACCACCTATCGGTACAGATGACTCTTTTAAGTGCCCCAGGCCTTTATCCAATGTTTTAAAAGATGTTCCATGAAAGAAAGGCATTTTTTCAATATCAATAGCCGGAATATCAATGGTTCCCATTACCTTTGATTTATTTTTTAATACTGATTCATAAAGAATTGGTTCAACTTCTTTTCCTTGTTGCTTACCGAAAATATATTTGTTGTATTCTTTCACTAACTTATACTGTTCTTCCCGCTCTTTTTTGCTCATTTGTTCGAGTGCATTATCATAAGCAGTAGAAGCTTGGCTTCGTTCACGATTCGCTAAATAATTACCAACGATTGGATACAAAAGGATAGCTACTCCAGAAAAAATCATTAGTATCGCAAATTTCATTAATAAAGAATGGGATTTTTTTTTTCGATTTTCCAACAGAACTCTCCCCTTCTTTTTAAAAGAAGAAGCGTGGATTTCCAACGCTTCCTCTAGATACATTTAGTAATAATGTTTCTTGGATCGCAGCATTCGAATACCTATAAACCCCATCAAAGTTAGAAAAATGATAATCACATAAAATGAATTGTATGAACCAATCGTTCCGCTCGTTTGTGGAATACGTTTGGGATTGGTACCTTTTTCCGTAGTTATTTCCTTAGGATCAATTACAGTTGCTCCAGCTATACTCGATTTTGGATAAAGATAAACATCATTTAATGACTGTCCACTACGCTGCGGCAAAGGAAGCTCTAATATAACTGGCTCCATTGGCTCTTTGATTTGATCCTGAGCTTTTTCAATTACTCGATAAGTCCCCTGGACCAAATCGGAAAGTTGTGCCTGCCCATTATCATCCGTTGTAATTGTCTTACTAAAGGCATCTGTTCCCTGTACAGGCTCAAACTGAGTTGTTCCATTTACAGGAGACACACGTGTGATTTCATAACTTATTCCAGATAGCGGTTCGAACGTTTTACCCTCTTTATTTACTGCCTTTTCAATTTTCGTCCCATCGATTGGCAACGGATTTTCAGCCAAATCCGCTTCTGTTAGCTTGTATTTCACGATTGTTATGCTTCTTCCTTGATCTTCAGCAAATGCTTGAGGTGCCTGAGCAAGAATGACTATCATCAGAAAAAGTAAGGAGAGAGCTCCAGATAACATTTGTTTCATTCTCTACTCCCCCTTCTTTTTCGGTTGACGATAGTAATACGTTATTCCACCAAAACCTGCCACCATAGTGATAGCTGCACCAATCAGAAGTCCAAGTACCCATTTATTTGCGCCAGTGAATGGTAACTCTGTGGATTTATCATCTGAAGCAAATAGTGCAATATTCTGATTTCCTTCAACAACTTCCACATCAATCGGTTCTTTAATTAATTCATATCCTTCGGGTGCTTTGATCTCTTTCAGTTGATAACTCCCTTTATATAGATACTCAAACATCAAATATCCGTTAGTATCTGTATCTGCAGTTCCAAGTGGAGTCGTTTCTCCTTTTTTATAGATCTCAAATGTCGCACCTTTTAACGGTTTTCCAGTTGCTTTTTCTTCATCGCTTAGCTTCCCATCCCCATTAGCATCTACCGCACTCCCAGTTTCAAATTTGAAAAGGCGAAGTGTAGCAGGACGAATTAATCCAAGATTCACATTGTTGATTTTGTACGTAGGGATATCAACATTTTCGATACTATTTAAATTTTCTAATAGCGGTGCCTTGTATCCTGGTGTTTTATAGGTTGTCGGATCAGCCTTCGAATTCTTGGTTGGGTCGTCTCCAACTAATTGTTTTGTGACATGGAATTCTTTTTTCTCTACGCGATCGCCAATAACAAACTCCGCAACATAGGTTCCTTCAGGTATTGCAGCAAAGGTATATTTTCCATTTTCATCTGTTTTAATTAGCGATTTCCCTGATGCGTCAACAAATTTCTCACCTGTTAAGCTAGCTTCAACTAATTTGTCTTTGTAATTTTCGTCAACCAAGCTCGTTCGATAAAGTTTTACTGGAATATCCTTAGCAAATTCTTCCAGTCCGCCTGCTGATTTATTTCCAATTAACCCATCTAAATTATCGTCATACCAAACGACACCTGTTAACTCCCGACCATAAACTCGCGTCCAGACTGCTTGTGATTCTATTGGCAGGTTTAGCTTTGAGTTCATACTGGCATCATTGACAAATACATCTCCAGCTTTTTGATCTGTAGGTTTAAGCTTCACAGTCAACTCAACTTCTTTCCCAACACCTAAAGAAGGAATCGAGACTAAAACTGCTTTGGCATTCTTTATTGAATTTGCTGGAGTTGTTCCCGAGACATAATTTGACCATCCTGAAATAGTATTTGGATCTGTCTTTTCATCCGCTGAGGAATTCGTATAACTGATGGTGGCTGCTGGCTCACTAACAGAAATTTCTTCAATCGTATAAGCTCCTGAAAGCTTGGTCCCACGAGAGTCTCCATCATAAGGTAAGACATCTAGTAACTTGGCTTCTGGAATTGCTGCAGCACTATTATTGAGTATCTTAACTTTATAAGTGATCGTATTATCCACACCTAAAGGATCTGTCTCTCCGAGTTCGATCGCTGGTTTATTGGCCTTCTTACTTAAAATGACTTGCTGAATTAGCATAATAATGAAATCATCTTGTGAAGAGCGAATCCCTTCAGTACTTTTATCATTTAATGTAGGATTCCCACTAACCCACATTTCTCCAACGGTTTTAACTACAAGACTATTCGTATATCCACTCTCTTTAAAACTCAACTGAGAAAAATCTGATTTTGCTTTAAATTTTACTTCTATTCCTAATTTACGTTGGTCATTAGTTAATTCATTGAATACCCAACGAAGGCTTGTTGTTCCGCCCTCGTTTACTGTGATTGTAGGTTCTGGTAATTTATTCCCATTACCATCGACTGAAGAATCAGGTTTGTAAGAAATACCTTTAGGTAGAGTGGTTGTAAGGGCTCCATCATAAGTAACCGTATCACTTCCAGTCATTACTCCGGTTACTTTTATATCAATATCTTGATTTGATTGATAAACTTTTTCAAATACCTCAGTCTTAGTAGTAATAGCCATGTTTTTTACATAGGCACTATCGCCAATAAAATTCCAATAATCCATGTAATCAGTGACTTTACCAACAATATTCCCCGAACTGTCAAATCTTGTCGGGACATATGTTCCATATCCTTTAACATTTGTATAAAAACCATTTTTTGCTGAGGAATAACCATTGTTTGCTGTTTCTGCTGGTGCTTGATATAAAATACCACCATTTTCTTTAAAAAATTTATGTGAGCCTGTGACCACTATAGGTTGACCGCTTTTACTTTTGTCTCCAGAATTAGCTATGACTATTACAGGTACTTTCATTCCAACTGTCAAATTTTTGTAGACACTTGGATCATGGTCATAGGCTGCTTCAGCATAAACTGCACTAATGCTCCCTTGTTTTTCTGCCTCATCAGGAGAATCATACCAATCGTACAAAAGTTTATCGGAATCGACTTGCGATACTCGCATTGTATAAGGTGGTGTTTGTTTTAAACTTTTTGCTATTCCATACTTTAAAATATAACTCCCATTTTTTGTTGACCATAGATCAAAAAGTGCAGCTCTCGATTTATCATATTCGAATGCTGTTGGATCCCATTCAAGTATAGAATTTGAACTTTTTGCTATAGTAGTGTTAGATGTAGCATCATACCTAGATAAATATACTGCTTGTCCGGTAGAAACTTGTGAATTACCAAAATTTTCGACGGTTCTGCCTTGACCTGGGGTTGAACTAGAATAATAACTTCCTTCTATTTTGTATCCACTGTCTGAAGGAGATAAAATTGTAGTATAGCCCCAATAACTCCCAGAGGGTGTAACATTATTTTGATAGGAAATAGAGGAATCATTAGATGTCGATATTCCATCATACGAAACTTTATCGACATATAAAGTCATAGTATATTGTGTCCATTTATTAGCAAGACTCGCATTTATAGTTTTTGTTTTATCCCAATAAAAAACCATTTCTAAACTAGAGAAGCTTTTGGCCATTGCTGTTTGTGTCCTGTTTCCAGTCATATTGTAAGTATATGGATTCAAAATACCGACATAATTACTATTTGAAACATCCGTTGTATATGTTCCATTCGTACTTACAAAATCTCCAGAGTTATATACACCTATTTTTTCTACATTTACTTCGGGTTGAGACATATATATTGCTCCCGTATTTGCATTAGGTATATCTAAAGGTCTTGTAAACTTATCGACATTAACTGTTCCAGTTTTCTTCCAAGAACCTTGACTTCGATTATTGATTGCAGGTGCATATGCTTTCATTGTAAATGGGTTGTACTGTGCAGTTGTTAAATCGCCGGCGTTAGCGCTACCTTTTTGCTTTATTTGATAAGTAATTGGTCCTTTTGGAAAAGTTGAACCCTTATAATCTTTTTTTCCAGGCAATGGTTGTAATGTTGTTGCTATCCCAACATCATAGGACGCCACTTTATCATTAGTTACTCCAAACACAGAGCTATCTTTTACTTCTCCCTGAGTCAATTTAACACCTACAGATGGTTTTGCTGAGACTGTTGTTATGGGTGATTTTAAATTCGATAGAGAATTCATATCATATACTGCATTAATATTCTCTATTTCACCAGTTTTCACATTCTTCGCATCCACTATCTCCAACTTAATTATCGGCTGTATTTTCACACCTTGATTAGAACCATAAACATTTAGAATTACTGGTACAAAAACTTGACCAGAATCGGATATCATAGACTCCATAACCCCTCTAGAAGATTGTGAGGAATCTCCTTCGGCACTATCAATGTATGTACCATTTGCAATTTCTCCATGATTTCGTGGTATAGAATCTTTTACTTCCACTGCATTGGGCATCTCAGCAATTACACGATATCGAATATCAGTATATTCAACGTCTTTCTTAATGTTTTGAATTGAAAAAGATGTCAGATAACTTATTTGATCAAAAGTCCTAACAATATCATTGTCTTCCCTAGAATCATTACCGGGTGAATCATCATTATCAAAATCTGCTGTTCCTGTCTTAACAGATAAATTGGCATCTCGGATAATAATTGGTGAGTCCTGTTCAGATTTAGTTTTGTTCTCATCATGAGTTGCGGTGCTTTTAAAAAAAACTGGTTTTTTTAAAGAATCTTTTTCTGTGTAATCTCCCTTTTCAAGTTCTTTATCTGTTTTGTCGGTTTCTTTTGTTTCAACAAACAATACTTTTTCATAGTTTTTTGGTGAGACTATTGACGCCTGATCTGGTGACTCATCTTCAGTTTTCTTTTGAGTAGAGCTTTCATTTTTCTCTTCTATGTCTTTCGGATTTTCTTTTTCAATAGTCTTTGTTTTCTCTGACGATGAGCTCTGATCAACAGCATCTTCGGATGAACTGATCTTTTCCTCTGTCAATGAAGATTGTGTTTCTTCGGAGACTTGTTCAGAAGAATCTTCTTTACCCTTAGTTGATTCTTTTGTTTCCTTATCAACTATAAAGTTCACAAGTACCTGACTATTCTTTTCGTCTTTTCGGTTTTGTAACTCTACTTTAGTCGCATCTGAACCATTTCGCTCAACACGCAAATATAGACTGCTTCCCTTTTCTAAATTCAAATAGTATGAATCTAGCTCTCCAGAGGATGTAATCTGTGCAAATTCGGGAGCCTTTTCCTTAATTTCTGAACTTCCCGTTTTTGAATCACTTAAGGCTTCCTGTCCACTATCACTACCATAAAAAGTAGTCATATAATTCTTCTCATCGAGAATGGAAACCGTTAATTGTTCGTTTTTCTCATCTATTAAAGTGAGTGAATAACCAGGCTCTTTTTTTACCTTATAGATCCCAGTCTCTTTTGCCACGACCTTGATCAAAGAGCTATTTTTAGTCGTCTCAATCAGTTGATCTTGATCATTTTTATCTCCTATAGGTGATACATCAACCAAATCACGAGAGCTTAATGCTTTTAATATTGGACCTTTAGGAGTGACCACAAAAATGAACACTCCTAAAAGAATAACGATGGGAAGAATTATAAGCATTTTTTGCGACTTATTCACTTTCTTCATTGTTCCCATCCTTTCTTAGCCTCTATACTGCACGTCTTTTTTTGTCTATCACAACTGCTGTGGTACCAATTGCAATGGCTCCTAAAGCGATCACGATCATCAATGTCATGCCGTCCCCACCAGTAAATGGAAGGTCTGTTTTCTCTTTGTTTTCTACATCAACTACTACATTTTTATGTGAATCTAAGGTTACAACAACTTCAACTGGATTTTTTAATAATTCATATCCTGATGGAGATTTTGTTTCGACAATCCAGTAAGATTTCTTGATTTTATCCTTTTCCCAAGTTGCTTCTGATGGAATTGTAGGATCTTGTTTCCCATCTCCATTACTATCTGTAAACCAATCAAGTTTTAACCCGTCAAACTTGGCTACCCCATCTGCATCAGATGTAGTTGTCAAGAATGTCACACCCGTTGGTAATGCTGGAGTTGCTGTGCCATCATTATTTAAGATGTATGATTTACCATCTGAAGCGAGAAATTTCTTGCCCTTGGCGTCTTCTTCGGATTCAGAAATATAGAATTCAGCACCTGCTAATTTATTCGTTTTATCTTCTGAAGATTTACTGATTTTAAAACCACCATCGAAATATTCCGGTTCATCACTCGTACCTTCAAAAGGTTTTTGGCCTGGAATCAAGTAATTTACATCATATTTATTTGAAATTGTTCCATTGAAGTCTTTTAAAGCCTTCACTTTATAAATAACTTGAATCTTTTGATCCTTGTCTTCCTCTACCTTTTTCATACCGTCATTTGTTAAACTTACAAGTACTTTTTTTTCTGAATTAGCATCAGCAGAAACTTTATTTGGAGAAGCTATTGTAGTTCCATTTAATGACACTTTATACTCATCGCCATTTGTTAACGTTGTCCAAGTGACACCGTCTTTTCCTAAAACTCTTACTTCAATATCTTCTAAAGCCAATCTCTGATCAATTTCATCGACTACTTCAAAATAATCCGCATAGATTTCTGTTCCTGCTGCTACATCTAAATCTGGTAATGGATTACCATCTCTATCAAACCTATTGATGATTGTCATATCCTGTGTCACCTTGTTATATAACCCACTTGGCAACTTCGTTGTTGCTTCCCACTGGAACGAATTTCCAGCTTGAATTGAGAATCCCTTACCGCCTTCAACAGTCTTATCTAATTCTGTATCTGTTACAATATTCTTGGGATAAACATGAACATCATAAATCAATTTACCCGTATCATCCCGTTGGGTTTGTGGTAAATGAGCAAAGAATGGCGCCATAGGAGAACTAATTTCTTTTAATGATCCTGTCTCTTTATCCATGTAATCGTATTTTCCTGTATCAGGATTCACAACTTCACGAACTAAGTAAATACCATCCGCTGCTTTTCCAGTTCCAACATCAAACGTCAATTTACCATTAGCATCAGTTTTGCCAGTCATCTTAGTAAAGCTAGTATCTTCTTCCCAATCCGTGCCTTCTTTTTGTTTCAAAGGATCCGTTAAAGCTGATGTATTTAAAGGCTTCACCTTGATTAACTCAAAGTGAACACCCTCCATCAATTTCTTACCATTTAAATCAGGAGCTTTGCTTGGATCTGGATTAATACCGTCTCCTCTATCACCAAGCTCAGATGTATTATTGATTTCATACTTCCATATCGTAATTGAGCGCTCTGATGTATTATCAGATACAGCATTTGAGCTGATATTTTGTCCCTCAGCATGTGCAACTAGAATGTTCCCTACTGGTGCCATAACAGAAAGGCTTGTAAATAATGTTGTTGTTAGCGCTATCTTAGTAATTAGTACCTTTTTCATTTTCATTTATTTATTTCCCTCGTCTCCTCTTAATTAGTAAATAAACCCAAAATCAATTCTATAAATGTAATCTAAAATTAGATTACGTTTTTTCTTAACAGCATTAGATATAGTTTTCACTCCTCCCACAAAGTACGTTTAGAAAATTTTCTTGTTACTCAACTAGCCTAAATCGAATTATTTGAATAAGTTTAATTACTATCGTTTTAGTGGTAAAATGAGGTTGATTAGCGATGAATATATCTTTAACAAAGTGGATATATTCTCAAATTTTTCTTTTTTTTAGTACAAACAAGAAATGTCTTATTTATACCGATAATTACTCTTTTTTTCCATTTACTGACGGTTCATGACGGCTAATAAACTAATTTGAATTTAGATATTATAAAAAAACTCATGATAAGAAATGAAGCCAACAGTGGAATTACACTTAATGGATTTCTTTTTTATCATGAGTTCTCTTTTAAGTATCCTTAATTTTTGAAGACTAGTGACTGTATATTTTCATAGAAAACGGAAAACATCCCTAAACAATTAATTACAATGCTGTTTTAACAATCATTTCCATGTTTTTAATAGCTTTAATTCGATTTTCCATCATAGTATCAGCATAAATATCAAGGGTCATTTTTATGGATGAATGGCCAAGAAGTGAGCTTACAGAAGCAATATCTGCGCTAGATTCTAAACATCTTGTCGCAAAAGTATGCCTCAACTGATGGAAATGGATATTGTTTAAGCCCGCTCTTTCTCTAATTTTATGAAAATGATATGTAATCAGTCTCGGTTCACAAGGCGTTTCATTGTTAGAAAAAATATAAGGTGTGCTTGTGTTATTTCTCTTTAGCAACCATTTTTTTATGTCATCGCTCATTGGGATCTTTCTTATTGACGTCTGTGTTTTAGTTGTTGAATAAATAATTTTTGTTTTTGATGTTCCATTGTGCTTTGGTATCCTTTGCACTGTATGAGACACATATATATAATTTCCCTCCATATCTATATCTTCCCATTTTAATGCGGCCAATTCCCCTATTCGCAACCCTGTGCGAAGAGAAAAAATTACTGCAAAACCCAAACCATCAATACTTTTTCTTGCCTCATTTTCTAACATCTTTTGTTCAGGAATTGTTAGTGAGCGAACTTTATTTCTTTTTTCCGAAGGTAGGTCCACATGATCACAGATATTTTCATTTAGATATTTCTTTTTTACACCAAATAAGAAACTACTTCGCAAAATTGTAAACACTACACGTATAGAGCTTGAAGACAGCCCTGATTCTTGCCAAATTTCTATCATATTTTCCAAATCATGAATAGTTAATTTATTCATCTCGAAATGGCCGATAGCTGGTATAATATATTTGTCTATTTTATATTTATATCCTGAATAAGTAGATTCTTTTATGAATTTTTTATTCTGTGAAAGCCAATGGTACATCCATTCTTTTACATTAATGGATAATTCTTCTGTGATTTCTTTACTATTATTATACTTCGATTTATAGAGAGATAATGAATCCTTTACGCTTTGATAGCTTCTTCCATATATGTATCCATAGACAATTCTTCCATCTTCCTTTCGACCTTTCTTATAGCGGCCTTCCCAACGACCATCTTTTCTTTTATAAATATTTTCTCCACGGCGAACCAATGTTTTTCCTCCTATTTCTTGACGGCTATTTAGACGGTTTTTACAATAAACATTTTATTAGCTTATTTCCTAAGTAAATAAACGTAAAAAAACATTTAATATCGTGTAATAATAATTTTTCAGATGTCACCAAAAAATTATTGACTATACGAATTACATTGATTACAATGTAATTAGAATTTTCGATGTTATTCTTAAATAGCCCTTGTTTTTTTTGATCGTTTTACAAATATTTCTTGTTTGTACTAAAAAAAAGAAATATTAAATCATTGATCTACTTTTCTTTTTTTACTTTATCATATTATTTAGTTATTTATATAACATGTTTTGGGTAAAAAAAAACCACGTTTTGTGTGGAATTAATTGAATAAACTTTAGAAATACCTTATCCTTTTATTTATAAAAAAGAAGAAGGTGTTTTTTTGTTTATTAATCAATTACTTAGTTCAGAAACCCAATTAGAACTTTCCCTTCTACAAACATTATTCGTAAATAGATCTTGGTTAACTACTTTGGAACTTCAGCAATACTGTAAAAAAAGTAGGAATACCATTATCAAGTACTGTGATCTTTTAAAAGAAGATGCTAAGAAAATGACTGCTCATGATTTGATTCTACATGAAAATGGTAGAGGATATTTTTTTAACGGCGGTAAGGAAGATTATCAATCCATGCTTATCTCAATTGTTCATAAATCTCTTTCATTTGATTTACTACAACAACTACTACTTAAAAAAGAAGTTCTTTTGAATGAATTTGCTAATGAACACTATACTGACCCTATGACTATTCGGAGAATGCTTAAAAAATTTAATAAACATACAAAATCTATCGAATTATCATTTCATATTAAAAAAGGGATCATTCATATATCTGGGACAGAACTCGCCATTCGTTTTTTTACATATATTTTTTTTTGGTATATCTATAAAGGAACTGTTTGGCCGTTCAATGATCTGTCAGAACAACAAATCTCTAGTTTTATTAACCATACATTTTCAAAATATGGAAACGTGAATGATGTTATTACTCATCAATGGAGTTATATTTTGGCGATCAATATATTAAGAAATTCTACGGGGCGTAAGATTTCAATGGGTATGCTTCCTGTTTTTTCTGAAGAGTTAGTTTGCTTCGTATTTGAACCTCCCTCTCCAATTGATGGAGATAATTTTATGAAACAGCTTAATAAAATACATGATTTTTCTTGGGAAGAAATTCTCTACTTTTTCCTTTTATTACTTACGGGCGTAAGGTTCTATACAATAAAAGATATATATTCACGAATATTATATTTTCATCAAAAAAATAACTCTATCATAAATGAAAAATTGAGATTAATTATTTCACGCTTTCCAGAGTTCAATCAAGCCACTATAGAAAATCAAGAATTAGCAACCAGTTTACTTATGAGCTCCTTGCTAAGAAGTATTTTATTTCCAAACTACACTGTACCGATTTCTGGCTATGATTATCAGGAATATTTGGATGTCAATTTCCCTTTTCTAAAAAAAGAGATGGCAAACCGACTAAAATGGTTGCAAAGAGAAGATGATTTTTTTAGCTCTTCTCAGGATTTTCTTTTATTACGTATGGTTGAGATGTATACTCTTTTGGGAGACCCCGTGGACTTCAATCCAAAAATTATTTTACAGTTAGAAACTGATTTGCCCATTACAATAGAGAAATTATTGAAATCATATTTACTCTCTCTCTTCAGCCCGTTTTATCGTCTGTCCATTTTTAGTACATTAGGTAGCGATAAAGCAATTATTCCAGATTTAATCATAACTTGCACGAAACCTAAAAATCAGACTGACCACGGTATTCCTATTGTTTATATCAGCCCCAATTTAACCAATAATGATTTAAAAGAACTAACTGCAGCATTTAATAATTTGATTGATGTTAAAATGGTCTAGTTAATTGTAGGGGAACCAGAGAGATAATTGAACTAAACTGCTTTCTGTTTAATTATGTAAACAGGTTTGGCTCATTGATTTTTATTTAATCATTACCGTTCGTTTCCTTAGAGTACATGCTTTTAGGAAATAGATTTTTCTACTTCGATTCAATTACACCTTCTTAACTGCTAAGCAGTTGAAAATCTCAAAAAAAGGTCACTCAAATAAGGTTTCTCCAATTTGGAGAAATCTTTCTTGTTTAATTCTCAATCTGCAATACCTTGCTCTTCGGATATGTTGAGATTTAATTCATTAGAATTTTCCAATCTTATTCTGAACAAAAGATTGATATTTGTTTATTAGCTGATCAGAAAAGACTTGTAAAATATGCAATGTAATCCCACTCACCTACAGCGCAATTGACTAATTACTGTCATACTAATCAACTGAATAACACTCTCTCCGAAGCTCAATAGTTTATTTTCACTAGGCTCATCAATGGCATGTTGAACTCAGACAATTTGTTGATTTCCTTTATCAAGTGAGTCGATAAGTGCATTTAATTTGACTCAATCTTTTGTACTACTCTTTTTTCTCTATGATAGTTTTATTCCAGTAGGCATCTAAAAGATAAACGATTTTGAGAAATATTGTCGATCTCAAAATAACTCCAGAACTTCCAATTTGGTATTATTTCTTGATAGTTTATTCTTAAATGGCTTGAGCCTTAATCAATTACGTGCCATTTTCATTAAGACCTTTTTGAATAATCAGCGAGCAAAATATGTGGCGGAGAATTATGCCCTTGAAAAGGAAAAACGTAAAATCTCTATTTGGAGAAAAGATGGGAAAGTTTTGTCAGAGGATGAAATACTTAAAATTGATATGATTGTTCCTCAGATTTTTAAAACGAACTAGCTACTGTTGTTTTATGTGTTACTTGATTTTTAAAATGGTTTCCTGACGGTCTAGCACCTGTAAGCCAAATAGATTAGAAGCAATCCAAAGTAGATGTGTAGCTATTAATGAGAACCATACAAATAAACACTTCCAGAAAAACAGGAAGTGTTTATTTGCGTTCTCAATTTAAATATGTTTTTTTATATTTCTACGGCTAACTCTGTTTCATATGGTATAGCTGGTTGGGCCCCATACCGTTGGACAGTCAGTGAAGCAGCTTTACTTGCATATGAGATTGCTTCTTCAATATTCTCTAAATCATGAGTCAATTTTGATGCAAGCGCACCAATAAACGTATCTCCTGCAGCTGTTGTGTCCACTGCGTTAACTTCGAAAGCAGATACAAATCCAGTTTTTTTCTCTGCGATAGAATAGAATGATCCTTTACTTCCTAACGTGACAACAAGGACCTTAACTCCTAATTCATGAATTGTTTTAGCTGCCTTAACTAAGTCATCTTCACTAGTAATTTTAACTCCTACTATTGTTTCTAATTCTATTTCGTTTGGTACCAAGATATCTGTCATTTGAATAATTTTTTCGGGCAACATCTCAGGAGCAGGAGCTGGATTAAGAATTGTAAAAGCAGCTCCTTTTTGAGCAATTTCAAAACTTCTTTCAATACTCGTTAGATTAGTTTCTAATTGAGCTATTACATAATCACTCGAAGAGATTTCTTTTTGATTCTCTAAAATGTGTTCGGTTGAAATTTGTTGGTTAGCTCCTCCATAGATTACAATACTATTTTCACCACTATCATCAACGGTTACATAAGCGCTTCCGGTTCTCACGCTATCCAAATGGTCAATTCCTGAAGTATTGATTCCATCTTGTTTAAGTAAATCTACAAGCATCTTTCCCCCATCATCATTTCCCACAGCGCCTATAAAATCTACCTGCGCACCACTTCTGGCAGCCGCGATGGCTTGATTGGCTCCTTTTCCACCACCATTCGTAAATATCTCTTTTGAATGAATCGTCTCACCTGGTTTTGGAAATTGTTCTGTTCGAATCGTTGTGTCCAAATTAATACTGCCTACTACTGTAATCTTATTCATCTCTGCACTTCTCTCCAATTGTCTTCACTTGCATGTACGCCATATTAAAAAATCTTAGGAAAAATACTTGATCGTATCCATAGTCAGTTTTCTGAACTTATCTAAATCAAGTTCAAAAGCAACTTGAACATTTTTATCTTTTTTGTAGACATCATCATAATCAACTACAGTACTTCCTAATGCTAACGTGTCACTAGTTTCTACTTGAACATTCATTGGATATACAGTAAACATATCCGGATCAATAACATAAGCAACAGCACATGGATCATGCATATGGATACCTTCAACGTGAGTTTCATCAGCCCAGAATGGTCGTGTAGTTGTCAGATTGAAAAAATCCAACAGATCAGCCATTGTTGTGGCTACTTGATTTCCTATAGTACGAATTTCCTTGATATCTTCTTCAAATAATTGAGCTTTTAACGTTACATCTAAACCAAACATAGCTACAGGAACTCCTGCTTTAACAACGATATCTGCTGCTTCAGGATCTACATAAATATTAAATTCAGCATGAGGTGTCATATTCCCACCAAAACAAGCTCCCCCCATAAAGGAAATCAGTTCGATTTTCTCTTTTAGTTCAGGGTGTGATAATAAGAAAATCGCAATGTTTGTTAATGGACCAGTAGCAATCAGAGTAACCTTTTCATCTGACTCTCTCAAAATTTTTGCTATCAAATCGTTTGCTGAAATATCCAAATCCGCGATTGTAGATTCTGGCAGTTCAGCACCATCTATACCTGATTCTCCATGAACATCATCTGCAATAATCAATTCACGGCGCAACGGTTTCTTTGCACCGCTAGCAACAGGTATTCCTTCACTTTTTGCAAGTGTTAATAACCTCTTCGCATTAATGTATGTCTTTTCTGGAAGTTGATTTCCAGCCGATGTAGTAACTGCTAATAAATCAATATTATCTGAAGCAATAGCCATCAACAACGCTAATGCATCATCATGACCTGGATCACAATCTAGAATCACTTTTTTTACCATTTCGAATCCTCCAATGCTTTATTATTACTATTTATTTTGTTGAATTTTTTCACCATGAGTGTAAATCATTTTTTTGGTGACAATGAATATTACGAGCGCTACCAATACTATTATTCCGCCAATTAAGAAAATATTGGCATATGTTGAAGCAGCTCCTGCTGTTGAACCAACGACACTGCTTCCGGACATAACACCAGAAGACATCATACCTCCAAATACTGCTACACCTACAGAACCAGTTATAGCTTGTACTAAATCATTTACACCTAATACACGTCCAGACTCTTCAGGTGTAACTGTTAGGGTTGCTGTATCAACAATTGGTGAGTAAAAGAATGATGTTCCAAAATAGTAAATACATGGAGCAAATGCCAAAGCCCAAACTTTACCATGAGGAATTGCAAAAGCAATTGCTAGCAAACCTAGCCCCATAAAAGATAAAGCCATAATAATTGCAGCTGAGCGTCCAATCTTTTTAACAACGGGACCACAGACAAACCCTAAAACGGCTGCTAACAAAATGGATCCAACTAATAGCAATGACACTTCTGCTGAATCAATGCCAAAAACATTTAGTCCAATAGCATTAACGCCTGCATTTAATGTGTAACTAAAGAAGTATCCAATAAATATGACTGACATCGTTGCAATCAATGCAGGATTCTTCAAAAAATCAGGTGTGATAAAAGGATTTTTCGCTTTATTAATATAAACGATAAACAATACTAACGTTACCACTGATGAAATAGCCCAAAATGCATTCATATCAGTGAAAAACATAGTCATTGCACCAGCGAATGCCCCAATCAAGATAAAACCAATCCAATCAATATTAGCCCCTTCTGCACGTTCATCAGGTAAATTTTTTGCTAACGAAGGAATGAATAAAACAGAGATAATTGGAACAGCAAACAACCAACGCCAATCAATTTTTGTAATGTATCCAGCAGCAACAACACCTAAAGCTGCTGAAAAACGGAAAACAGCTACAAAAATACCATAATAGATCACGCGGTTTTCTTTAGCAATATACTTTGAAACCAAAACCAAAAAGACAGATCCTGCGACCTGACCTCCAGCTGATTGAAGAACACGAGCAATAACAACTGCCCAAATACTGCTTGGACCAAATCCAAATCCTATGATAGAACCTAAAACGAAAATAATTACTCCAAATAATGTCATTTTTTTCAATGAAACAAAATCACCAAGTGCTCCATAAACTACACAGACAATTCCCAAAATAATTCCTGGAATTGAAGTAATTAGAGGTGCCAAATTTGTCGCTCCTAATTGTTGTCCAATATTGACAAAAATCATACCAAAAGCTTGTTGCTCCAAAATTCCAAAAGTAAATATCAATAGGATCAAAGGAATGGCTTTTTTTGCCATTCGATTCATTTTTTCAAACTCTTTACTTCCTTCCTCTGGTATCGGAACGCCTATAATTTTCTCATTTTCTTTTGTTGCATCCATACTTTCATCCCCGCTTTCTTAATATATATAAAGGGTTATTTCACCCATTTATCCTTTTTTTGTCAGCTCTCTTCTCTTCAAAGTATCTGTGAAAATCCTGCTGATTAAAAACAGGCTGATCTAAATCTAATATTTGCCCTACCCTTGTAATTGGAGGTGGACTTACATAACTTGCTTTCAAAACATCCGGTGCAGAAAAAATGATTTCTTTCTTTTCTCTGTTTAGAATCTGACCTTTTGACATGACGATTATTTGATCGAAATTCTCTACAACAAACTTCATATCATGAGTAATTGTTAGACATAATTGATTATTTGCTTTCAACGAAGCAATGATTTTAGTCAGTCGCTGATTTCCCTCAATATCTTGCCCACAAGTTGGTTCATCTAATATAATCATTTCCGGATTCATCATGAGAATTGATCCGATGGTACAAAACTTCTTTTCTGTCGCATTTAAATCGAACGGATGGACATAAAGTTTATTTGTTAGACCGACTAAATCAGCTATTTTTTCTAACCGCCAACGGATTTCCTTTTTAGGTACTCCCTGTTGCTTTGGTCCGAACTCAAATTCTTTTTTTACACTTTCCAAAAATAGCTGGTTGTCTGGATTTTGAAATACGTACCCAATTTTTCGTGACCAAAAAGCTGTTGTGTGTTCCTCCACACTTTCACCATTGATTAAAACTTCACCGTCACTCGGTCGTAACAGACCGTTTAAATGCTTAACAAAGGTTGTTTTTCCAGCACCATTTTGACCAATAATGGCAATTGGTTCTGTCCCTTCAAATACAGCACTGATACCATTCAGTGCAACTTCACCAGAAGGATACTTATGTACGAGATTTTTTACTTCAATCTTCATTCATCAACACCTCCTTCAACCTTTTAACAGCTTGTTCCTCAGTAAGAATAACCGAATGAGGAGAGTAATCTTTAGTTATTTCATAATAATCAGGTGCTTTCACACCATAATCCGTTAGCTTGGGATTACTAAAAATTTTTTGTGGTGTATCATTTAAAACTAACCTTCCTTCATGCATAACAAGAACTTTATTTGCTAAGTCAGCGACTTTTTCCATGTCATGATCCACCATTATAATCGTCATCCCTTCACGATTGAGCATTTTAACAGTCTTCATAATTTGCTGACTACCTACAGGATCCAGTTGAGTAGTACATTCATCTAAGATTAAAATTTGAGGCTCTAAAATAATTGCAGCAGCAAGGGCTACTCTTTGTACTTGCCCCCCTGAAAGCTCTAACGGGTTTCTATTTAATAAGTTAGTAATCTGTACTATTTCAGCTACCTTATTAATCTTTTCAATCATAATTTCTTTCACTAATCCTCTATTTCCTAAACCAAAAGCTAGCTCCTCACTTACTGTTTCCGCTGTATAGGATAGTTGATTGAACGGATTTTGAAAAACTAATCCAACCGTTTGTGATAATTCACCCACTCCAAGCTTTGAAATATTTTCTCCCCTTATCCTTATTTCCCCATTTGTATGACCTATAAAATAATTCGGGATTAATCCAGCTAATGCATTACATAAAGTTGATTTTCCGGCACCGTTTGCTCCTATTATCGCAACAAACTCTCCTGCTTGAGCATCAAAATTAATGTCTTTTAGCGCCATATCTGGGGCTTCATTGTATCGATAGGAAAAATTTGTTGTCTCGACTATCTTATTCATCTACTCACCTCACTATCTCCAAAATCGGATAACTATACAAAACAGTAGAAATACGATTGATAATACTTTTAGAAGCGTATCAATTAAACTCTGTTTAACATCAATCAAAGTTGTTGGCTTAATACCCTTAATACTAAATCCCCTTGTTTCGAGGGTCATGCCTCTTTCTTGTGCATCGGTCAGGGAAGACAGAACAACTGGTCCTATTAACGGTAAAAACGCTTTCGCTCTTTGCAAAAAAGATCCTGTTACCTCGACTCCTCGAGATTCTTGTGCTTCTTGAATGATTTTTACTTTTCTCTGCATTTGTGGAACAACATTGAGACTAGCTAGAATAAGGTAGCCGATTTTCATGTTTAGACCAGATTGAGTCAACGCAGCTACTGTTTCCGAATTCTTAGTAGTTTGCAAAAAAAGCGAAAATGCTGTTAGAAAAACTAACAAAGTGGAAGAAATTTTTAATGCATATAGCGTTCCTTCCAAACCTAGTTCAGCGAACCCTAAATCAGCTATTATTGTTGTATTTTTTGGACTGTATAACCCTTGAATAAAAATCAGCATAAATGTAACGGGGATTCCAAAACCAAGTATCAATAAACCAATTTTTCTACCTGACTTCATAAAGCAAGCAAGTACTAAAATTATTGCTAATATGAAGTATCCTAGAAATGGACTAGGATATATTATGCAGCCTACTCCTAAATTCAGTACTAGTAATATTTTGGTGATTGGATTTAAAGCTCTAAAAAAAACATATATTCTATTATTCATCTTCACAAATTCTCACCTTCAATTTTCCGCTTTTCCATTTGTCAACGAAGCATTATCCAATGGAGCGTATTGACTAGAGAAACGCTTAGGTATTTTTTTAACCAACCAATATACGATCAGAAAGACTAATCCTTTATCGATTAAATTCTCTATTAATGAAGTTGAAAATACAGAAAAAACAATTTCTTTTGTAGCGGCAATTAATGCTGCTGTTGCAAGTGAACTTGTATTAATTCCTGTTGCCCCTCCATATACAAATATAGTGATTAGAGATGAGGTAAAAGAATTAGTTAATGTACAAGCTATCCACGTGAATATCACTCCGACAATGTTCTTAAAAAAACCGGCCTTTACTAGATATCCTGTCACTAATCCACATAAGATACTGACAGGTGCATATGGAAAAAAAACTGGATTTGTTACAATTGCCAAAAATAGATTAGTAATCAGTCCGCAAAGTGCTGCTACCCAAGGACCAGCTAAGCAGGCTACTAAAACGGTACCAATCATGTCCAAAAACAGTGGTAATTTTAACGCTGAGCAAAGTGTGCCGCCAATCAAATTGATTCCAACCGCTATCGGTATTAATACAAGCACTTTCGTTGAGAAATTTTTACGGAAAAATGCTTGAAAAAGTTTTTTCATTGTAGTTTCCCTCTTTAATATGTGATAAAATCAATTTAAGAAAACACTTTCGGAAAACGTTTTCCTTGATTAGAATTTATCATCACAGTTTAACTTTGTCAACATGTTTTTTTCGATTGCTCAAAATTTTTTTAGTCTTTTTGACTAAACGTACTTGACCCTTTTTGAATAGGTTGAGTATGATGGGAAAGAGAGAAGAAGAGGATAAAGGAGAAGTATATGAATATAAGAGATATTGCAAAATTAGCAGGGGTTTCTGTATCAACGGTTTCTAAAATTGTGAATAAAAAGGATGCCAGTATTAGTAAAGAAACTCGTGAAAGAGTTTTAAAAATAGTTCATGAATACAATTACACTCCCTATTCATCTACCATTAACTCCGGGACATCCACTGGTTCAATCGGTATACTGATTAACTCTAGTAAATATGTAGAACATTCCCTAAAAGGAATCATTAACTATGCACAACAGATGGGGTATAGTCCGATAATTTTTGATAGTCTCGGAGATCACAAACAGGAGCTTAAAAACATTACTTCTTTAGGAACAAAACAAGTAGAAGGAATAATTTGGGATCCAATAAATGAAAGCAGTTTAAAAAATCTAAAGCATGTTGAAGCTTTAGATATTCCAATAGTATTACTCGGAAATTTGCAAGATGAATCGTCTTACTCCCTTCCATACGAAGAAATCGCCTATTTTTTAACGAAACAATTAATTGAAAGAAAGCATAAAAGAATAGCTTGTATTGTGGGAACTGATAAAAATATGGATCCCTTTCTTAGTGGGTATAAGAAAGCCCTTTTTGAATATAATCTAAAGTTTAATGATTCGCTAGTTATTGACACATTAGATTTGTCTATCAATGATTTTATTATTGATAGACAAATCTCTGGTTTCGTTTCTGCTGATTTTTATAAGTCTATTGAGCTCTATAATCTAACTATGCAAAGTGGTCTCAAAGCACCTAAAGATTATTCGTTGCTTTCCATTCGTAATAATGCAGAATTAGAATTTAAGAACTATCAAGATGCTCTTTCTACTATTACAATTAACAACACAGGTTTTGGTGAGCATGTATGCCGTACACTTATTAGTTTAATTACAAAGGATGAAGAACCAAAACCGTTTTATGAGAAAATGGTTTTGGATAACACAAAGTCACTTGGATTCCCTGCTGAAAATGAACGTCCTAAAATTCTTGTTGTTGGAAGTATCAATATGGATACTTATCTATATTCCTCAAAACTACCTCATAACGGTGCAACAAATTTTTTATCTAATCTAAGCAAGCGTCCGGGCGGAAAAGGTCTCAATCAAGCAATAGGTGCTGCAAAACTAGGGCACCAAGTACGTTTGATTGGCTGTGTTGGATCCGATAGTGAATCAAACACTATGTTTCAAGAACTTAAGAAAAACAGCGTCAATACTGAGGGAATCACGCGATCAGACGATACAGAAACAGGTCAGGCCTATATTTCTGTAGAATCTAGTGGTGATTCCATGATTTCAATTCTGCCAGGAGCAAATGCGGCGTTATCACCTACTATTCTAGAAAATAAGCAAGAGCTATTTTCTAATGTGAAGTACTGTCTCGTGCAAACCGAAATTCCAATAGATGCAGTAGAAATGACTTGTACATTAGCTAAAGAGAATGGTGCTAAAACAATATTGAAGCCGTCAGCTTCAAAAAAAATTTCAGATTCACTTTTAGCTAAAATAAATTACTTTATTCCGAATGAGGAAGAACTATCTTCAGTATGTCCAGATTACAAAACAATTGAAGAAAAGGCAGCCTTTTTGATTTCCAAGGGTGTCAAGAATGTTATCGTCACTTTAGGAAAACAAGGCTGCTTCTTAAAGAATGCTGAACAAGAAAAATATTTCTCAGCTGCTAATTTCTCCACAATTGACAGTACCGGAGCAAGCGATGCATTCATTAGTGCATTATCTGCATATTTATTAAGAGACTATTGCTTAGAAAAGGCTATTCAAATCGCTATTTATGCTGCAGGTTTTTTGGTATCGCGCGATGGCATTACAACAGCTCTAGTCGATCGAACAACTCTCGAAAGTTACATTGCAAAAAAAGAACCCAATCTCTTGTTAAAAGATTAGATTCAAAATCTAGGAATTTTAAACTGCATCTGTGCTGAATCGGTTAGGTCCTGATATCTGTAAACAGTAATTACTACCTGTTGTTTTCATGGTATGAAGTATTGATGATTGTTGAAATGTTCGAATACTTTTGATTGCTAGAACATCTTAGTTTGTTTTTATTCACTCTATGTAGATGCCAATCTAACACTAATAGAGATAACAGTGTTTTGTTTACTGGTTTGCTTTTTAATTTAGTAAAAAACCTCTCCAATAGGGTTTTCCCTACTAAGAGAGGTCTTTCTTGTTTAATTCTTAACTAGCACTGCTTTGCTATTCGGATATGTTGGAAATTGATTCATTGGAATCTCCCAATCTTGTTCCGGTACAGAAAATTGATATTTATTAACTAACTGATCGGAAAAGACGCGTAAAGTATGCAATGTAATCCACTCACCTGCACAACGATGCATAGCTTCAAATTTTCCGCCGCCTTGCGCGATCATTTCATATTCCTCTTCATAGGAAATGTGTTTTTCCTTACCAAGGTAACGTGAGATTCGGAAAACTTCTGGTGTCTCAATTGTTCTCTCGTCATGATTTGTTCCGTAAAGATCCAGTACTACCCAGCTGTCTTTAGGAATCAAGTAACCGTCACTCTCAACGTCTTGCTTCGCAAAAGCCGGAAGCATCGGGAAGAACGGGTAATAGCGTCGCATTTCCTGAATAAATGAATCCTGCAGTTTATTAAACTCCGCATGCAATCTTTGATAGATATCCGGTCTGCTGAAAAGAGCGTGCCCCATCAAGGCGATCCAAACAGTCAAAGCAACGGTTGGTCGAATCACATTCAACAATTCCACCGCAGCTACTTCAATCGGCAGAAGCTCTCCGTCATCATCTGTTGCCTTCGCAAAAGCGTACAGCGCGGTTTCCCCTTTTTCAGCTGCCGGATTTATCCGAGCATTTTCAATCAGCGATTGCGCCCACTTTTCTGACTTCTTACGATTTTCTATTCCCTTAGCATGTGTCGCAGGATTCGTAACAGCAGAGCTAATCATTGAAATCTGATATTCTGCTAATCGATCAATCTCCTCCTGATTCATTTCTGTCAGATCAATACCAGCCCATTCGCAAATGGAGCGGAATAAAAACATCCTTAGATAAATCAAACAGTTCAAACTCACCGTGCTGCTGATCCATTTTTTGTGTCAAATTTTTATCCAAAATTCGATGATAGTCGTCCATTCGTTTTGGCGTCATTAGCTCCATAAAAATGGATTTCCTATGCTCATGTGCTTTACCATCCAAGGTTTGTACACCGTCTTCTCCAAACAGTGTTTTTAAAACAATTTTGGGCATTGCCCCCGCTCTTTTGAAATTTTGCGGATTATAGAATTTCTTAGCTGCTTCTTTCCCATAAACGGCTATCACTTCTTTGTTCAACAGATGGGCTTTAACCACTGGTGCATCTGCTTCCTTGCGTAATTCTGACAACAGCAGATAGCCCTCTTCTAAACGTTCTGGTACATGAGTTAATTTGATTTTGATTTCTGGTACTTCTTTCATAGTGATCCCCTTCCTATTTCTATCTAAAATCATACTATCGTTTTTTTTAGATAAGAATCAAAGGAAGCGCTTGTGAATTTCAAACTAAGATAGACCTTACAGATTCATTTATTTTTTTAAGCATCCATTTGCCATATAACAATCGCTGTACATTCAGCGTTCTTAACAAAAAAAGGACAAAAGAAAAGAATAGATCAAACTGATCTATTCTTCTTCGTCCTCTTCTTCATCAAATTCATCGTCGTCATCGATCACACTTAGATCATCTTCGATTCCGCCTGGGACTACCTCTTCGTCATCTTCACTCGCATCCGCACCGATTTCTTGTAAATCAGAGTTGTATGCTGCGATTTCGTCGTCATCGTCGTCGTCGTCATCATCATCGATTTCATCATCATCGTCGTCAGCGAGCAGATCCGTATCTTCTGGATCATCGTCATTGTAGTCGATAGCATCTTCATCATCATTAATGAAGGCATTGACTTTCTTACGTTTCTTACGACGTGGTTTGTCTTCTTCTTCATCTTCTAAGCCATGGTTTACCTCTTCATCGATTGAATCGATTGCATACCATGAACGTAATCCCCAGCGATTATCGCCAAGAGAAATAAAACTTCCATCAATATTCAAATCGGTATAAAATTGTGCTAATGCATCACGAATCTCACTGTCTGATTTGCCAAGGTAGTTTTGGATTTGATTCACTAGATCCGAAAAATCCATTACATCTTTGCGTTCTTCCAGAATTGCGTGTGCCACTTCAATCATTGATAATTCATCTTTGTTCAAACCATCAAAAATACTAAGTTCCAAGTATGACACGTCCTTTCAAAGTCTACTCCTTATCATACAAAATCAAGCGCTAAAAAGCAAACCTTTCTTATACTTAAGTCGTAAATTCTAGCACCATATGATAGTCGCCAACTTTTTCCTCTTTCATATAAAGTGCGTAATCAATGGTGATCATTCCTGAAAACGGACGATCTTTCAAACTTACATGGAGGTTTTTCGCATACGTCGAGATCATAAAGATTCCAAATGGCGTTTTATAACTAGTCTCTAGTTTTTCACGATAAGCAAAACGCATCCGCATCCGTGCTTCACCGGAACGAATTAGTTGGACCTGTGAATCAGGTGTCACCTTCACTGTGACTGGAACTTCTTGCCCATCTGGCTGGATTTCTTTGTAGCGAATGTACAGGGTATCTCCCATTTTGACGACTTGACCTGGGAGATCAAATACGAAGTCCTCTGTTTCATTGTTTTGAGTAACCTTCGTTTGAACGTTTATTTTTGCGGGAATGCCTTCATTTATATTCACAGAGCTTCCACTCCTTCCATTATTTATTTTTGACGGTTTTCTCTTTTTTGTCAACTACTTCTGCTTTTTTGAGACGCTTAATTACTTGCTTTGCCTATTTTTGTTTATAATAGGAAGAGAAAGCAAGGAACGAGAGGAAGATTAGATGAAAGAAGCATTGCTTTTTGACCAAGAGATGCTTAATGAAAGTGAATTATTTACCCCCTTCGCGTTGACTGATGTGTTGACAGAATTTAGCGGTGAGCAGCAGCAGCCGATCATTCATTTTTGGCAATTGCCGCAAACCCTGATACTGGGAATGAAGGACAGTCGTGTCACTTATTTTGCTGAGGCATTACAAGCCGTTCGAAAAGAAAACTACCATTTACTTTTGCGAAATGCAGGGGGTCTAGGAGTCGTAAGTGATTCTGGCATATTAAATGTTTCGTTGATTCTTCCCAAAGACACCCTTTCCACCTTATCAATCGATGATGGGTACGAAGCAATGGTAGACTGGTTAGCACAAACGAGCTGGGGAAAATTGGGGTTAGAAGTTGGAGAAGTCTCTGATTCCTATTGTCCAGGAAAATATGATCTCTCTGTTAACGGGAAAAAGATAGCTGGCATCGCCCAACGTCGCGTAAAAGACGGTGTAGCGATTATGATGTATCTTAGCGTCAATGGTGATCAAAATTTTCGAGGGGAACTTGTTCGTACCTACTATCAAAAGGGCTTGAAGGAACAGTTTGGCGTAGATTATCCCCCCGTTAATCCTGCTAGCATGACAACCTTGAATGATATCGCTTCACATGACGTATCGATCAATGCAGTAAAAAAAGAGCTTTTGCAAACGATGCCTCATAATGACCAAACAGAGTTTCTAGCAAACTTCTATCAACTAGAAGAATATCAACGCCGCATTAAAAACATGCAGCAGCGTAATTTAATCATTCAGGAGGTTTTCCATGACTTATAAATATCAAATGCTTCCGCTGGAAAAAGTTTTCCGTGATCCGGTTCATAACTATATTCACGTACAGCATCAAGTTATTTTGGATTTAATTAATTCAAAAGAAGTTCAGCGTCTGCGGCGCATCAAACAGCTCGGAACTACTTCGTATACCTTTCACGGAGCAGAGCACAGCCGTTTTTCTCATTCTCTTGGTGTCTATGATATTACACGTCGAATCTGTGATATTTTCCAGCGAAATTATTCCAAGGAAAAATATGGGAAAGATGGTTGGGATGACGCTCATCGCCTAGTGGCTTTATGCGCGGCATTGCTGCATGATGTTGGCCATGGTCCCTATTCTCACACATTTGAACATATCTTTCATACGGATCATGAGGCTCTCACGGTAGCAATTATCACCTCACCTGAAACAGAAGTATTCCAAATTCTAAATAATGTCGAAGCGGGATTCCCTGAAAAAGTAGCCAGCGTAATTACTAAAACCTATGAAAATCCGCAAGTCGTTCAGATGATCTCTAGTCAGATTGATGCTGATCGAATGGATTATTTGTTGCGAGATGCCTACTACACTGGGACTGAATACGGTACTTTTGATTTAACACGGATTTTACGAGTGATCCGTCCCTATGAAGGCGGGATCGCCTTTTCTATGAATGGCATGCACGCTGTAGAGGACTATATCGTCAGTCGCTATCAAATGTATGTTCAAGTCTATTTCCATCCAGTTTCTCGAGCGATGGAAGTACTGCTCGAACATCTACTGGATCGTGCGCATGAATTGTATCAGGAAGATGCGGAAATTTTCACGTTCCATTCGCAATTTTTGATTCCATTTTTAAAACAGGATTTTTCACTAGAGAATTATTTAAAACTGGATGATGGTGTATTAAATACCTATTTTGCTCAATGGATGGACGAGCAAGACTTGATCTTAAGTGATTTAGCTTATCGTTTTTTAAATCGCAAACCATTAAAATCAATCACGGTTGATTCCAGCGAAAATCCATTGCTTCTCGAAATGAAAACCTTAGTAGAAAAAGCGGGCTTCAATCCTCGTTACTATACAGCTATCAACTCAAGCTATGATCTGCCTTATGACCTTTACCATCCTGAAAAAGGAAGCCATCGGACACAAATTGAGCTGATGCAAAAAGATGGAACCTTGATTGAACTGTCAAAAGCCAGTCAATTGGTTTCCGCACTAACAGGTCAAGGACAAGGAGATGTTCGTTTTTATTATCCAAAAGAAATGACCCAGCAGGACAGCAAAAATTCAGACCTGTTTGATGACTATTATCAAGCCTTTTCTAAACATATCCGTAATGGGGCACTAGAGGAATAAAGAAGAACAGCTGAGTAAATCCAAAATCCCAACAACAAAGAAGCCAAACGACCTTATGCTATCACTGATGATAACAGAAAAGTCGTTCGGCTTTTATTCTGATTAATTGCTCAAGAGTCTTTTGGCTAGTCCCTTTTATTCAACCATTCCTCTACAGCCCATTTATGACTGCCGCGCTTCAGTAAATTGATTGCTGCTTGCGGCGATTCCCAGAGACTGTGATTTCCTTCTTCCAATGGTTCAGAAACCTTCTCCCAGCTTTTGGCAGAATAAAAATAGCCTGGGTTATAAAAAAAGGTGGCCCGATGACGTGAATAAAAATATTCATCCGCCTGCCCTAAGTAATCCGATAGAACAATTTCAAAGCCTAGTTCTTCGAGCATTTCTCGCTCAATAGCCTCTTCCTTCGTTTCATTTCCTTCAATTTCTCCTCCAGGTAAAAAGAATGCACCATTAGGAGCTTGTATGAGTGCGATTTTCTCATCCTCATTCATTAAAATCGCATAAGCTGCATAACGCGCTTGATAATTTTTTTCGGCTTCCTTTACGCCAAATACTGGGATCATTCGTGGCCTCCTGCAAAATGTATTTACCAATTAGTTTACATTAAAAAAAACTCATAAACAACCGCTGAGCATAAAAGCTTGTCATTTCATTTTTTATGTTATCATAAATGTATGAATAATTAGGAGGTTACTTATTTATGAAAATGGCACATACTTGCGTTCGGGTAAAAGATTTGGACGCATCAGTAAAATTTTATCAAGAAGCATTCGGTTTTGAAGAGTCTCGTCGTCGCGATTTTCCTGATTCAAAATTCACTTTGGTTTATTTGACTTTCCCAGGAGATGATTATGAATTAGAATTGACGTACAATTATGATCATGCCGCTTATGACTTAGGAGATGGCTATGGCCATATCGCAGTTCGCTCAGAAGATATTGAGAAGCTTCACAGTGAACACAAGGAAAAAGGATTCAATGTAACAGATATGAAGGGCTTGCCAGGTACAGATCCTTCTTACTATTTCATCACAGACCCTGATGGCTATAAAATCGAAGTTATTCGTTAAAAAATACCGCTCTTTAGATTTCGTTCTAAAGAGCGGTTTTCTTATCCAATCATGACACTTTCTTCCGGCAGCTTATAGTGTCCGCTATTAGATTTCATTAGGCGCATCGTTAATGAGAAGCCGACCGTTAAAATGCCGACCCTGCCAATATACATTAAGCCGATAATCAAAAGTTTCCCGGCAAGGGTCAAGCTAGGCGTCAGGCCCATCGTTAAACCAACAGTTCCGAAAGCGGAGAAGGTCTCAAATAAAAGATACTCTATCCCACGAAATCTTGGCAATGTTTCAGTAACCGACATAAGCATTGTCACAAATATGCATGAGGTTAACGTGATAAAAAACAAGGTAAGTGCGCGAGAAACTACTGACGGTCGAATCGTCCGTCGAAAAACCTCTGCGTTTTCTCTTCCCTTTAGCATAGAGATTGTCTGAACTAGCAGAACACCAAATGTTGTCGTTTTTAGTCCGCCAGCTGTCGATCCCGGTGTACCTCCGATAAACATTAAGACGATTGTAAATAAGATACCTGCTTGGCTGACATTCCCATAATCAACAGAGAAATATCCTGCTGTTCTAGCAGTTACCGACATAAAAAGCATATTCGCAAAACGATCAATTGAAGAGGAATCTCCAACGATGTTGCGTCCACCGCTTTCTGATATATAAAACACCAATGTCCCAATAACTAATAAACTGATTGAAACAGTTAAGGCCAGCTTACTATGTAAACTGAGCTTCTTTGTTTTGCGAAAATTCATCAGATCCTGCCAAACAATAAACCCCAAGCCGCCGGCAATGATTAATCCAGAAATCACAAATAATACGTAGGCATTATCTTGAAAGCCAACTAAACTATCTCCGAATAAATCAAAACCAGCATTACAAAAAGCGGAAATAGAATGAAAAATCGCATACCAAAGTCCCTTGGCAATTCCATACGTCGGTACAAAGTCAATTGCCAATAAGATAGCTCCTAATAATTGGAAGCCAAAGGCAAACCGAAAAATGTAAAACATCAGCCGCATAACACCCGACAAGCTATCTAAATTTAAGGACTCTTGCAAGATGATTCGTGTTAAAAGTCCCACCCTTTTCTTCATAAATGCAAAGAAGATGAATGGCATCATCATAAACCCTAAGCCGCCAACCTCTATTAGACCAAGTATTACTAATTGACCGCCAGTATTCCAGTGCTCATTCGTCGTTAATGTGGTCAGGCCTGTCACACAAGTAGCAGAAGTTGCCGTAAATAACGCATCAATAAAAGATGTTCCCTCACCAGAGTTTGTAAAGATCGGCAGCGTCAGCAACAAGCTGCCAATCAAGATAACTCCGCCAAAACCTAATGCAATAAATTGAATAGGATAGAGTTTTAATCGCCGGTGTTTTTCTTTATCCATAATTTCCTACCTTCAAAAAAAGGCACTACTTTCTCAAGTAGTACCCATATTTTTAACTTTAATCATGCGTGTGACTTCAGCACGTTCATTTTCTTCCAGCTTCATTTTAATGAAGTAGATCGTTTCTTCCAGCTGAGGAATCGTCATGTATTCTAAAGCGTTCACTCGTCGTCGTGTTTTTTCGATTTCTTTCGCCATCAATTGACACGTTTTTTCGATTTCTGTTAGTTCCAACAGTTTAGGCAGCACTTCTGTAAACTTCTGAATGCTCTGATCTAAATCATCATTGGAATTTAAGAAGCCATATTCTAACGGACCATCTGATAATTCCGATTCATGTTGAAAATTCATAATCGGAACTTTGACACTCATCACATCTTTTTCAATGACATCAAGAGATACTCGTTCTTTAGGAACAGCTAATAATTCCTCGATGTACTTATCATTCAGCAATGCATCGGCAATCGAAAAATTCTTCATCGCTTGTTGCAGCTCGTCCTCAACCTCTGCTCGCATGATATTGTTCTTTTTGACCAACAATATAAAGCGGCGCATCAGTTCGTCCTGCTTATCCTTTAAAAGCTTATGACCGCGACTCGCAGTTGTCAGCTGTTTTTTTAACCGTGTGAGTTCCATCCGAGTTGGATTGACATTTAGTTTCACCATAGGATCAAACTCCCTCTGTTAAATATTCGTCCAACATATCATCTTTAATCCGTTTTAACTCGGTACGAGGCAGCATAGCTAACAGCTCCCAGCCAAGATCCAAGGTTTCTTCAATGGAACGATTTTCATAAAACCCTTGATTGACATATTCCTCTTCAAATCGTTCAGCAAATTTTGCGTAGATTTTATCAACGTCAGAAAGCGCAGAATCCCCCAAAACGACAGCCAGCTCTTTGGCTTGTTTTCCTTGAGCATACGCAGCGAAAAGCTGATTCATAGTTGGTGCATGATCCTTACGTGTTTTCCCTTCACCGGTTCCCTTATCCTTCAGTCGAGAAAGCGATGGTAAAACATCAATGGGTGGTTGAATACCATTTTTATCCAATTCTCTAGACAAAATAATTTGACCCTCTGTAATGTAGCCAGTTAAATCGGGAATTGGATGCGTCTTATCATCTTCAGGCATTGTAAGGATCGGAATTTGTGTTACCGAACCCTTCAATCCTCGAATACGACCGGCACGTTCATATAATGTAGCCAAGTTTGTATAAAGATACCCTGGATAACCACGTCGGCCTGGGACTTCTCTACGGGCAGCTGATATTTCCCGCAAAGCTTCACAATAGTTGGTCATATCCGTCATAATAACCAAGACATGCATTCCTTTTTCATATGCCAAATACTCTGCCGCAGTCAATGCCATCCGCGGTGTCGCAATCCGCTCAATTGCTGGGTCATTTGCAAGGTTCATGAAGACAACTGAGCGGTCAATCGCACCTGTCTGACGAAAATCTTCCATGAAGAACTCTGCTTCTTCAAAAGTGATCCCAATCCCAGCAAATACAACCGCAAAATCGTCTTCCTTGTTCAATACTGTCGCTTGACGTGCGATTTGTGCTGCCAGTTCTTTATGCGGTAAGCCAAATCCCGAGAATACTGGTAATTTTTGACCACGCACCAATGTGTTCAAGTGGTCAATCGCTGAAATACCCGTTTGGATAAATTCATCGGGGTAATCGCGAGAAACAGGATTGATTACCTCACCATTGATATCGACATTCTTTTCAGCCAAGATTTCTGGTCCGCCATCTTTTGGTCGACCCAATCCATCAAAAACACGTCCAACCATGTCTTCTGAAACACCCAATTCTAATGGATGTCCCAAAAAGCGAGCCGTTGATTCCTTCAAGTTAATGCCGCTAGTTCCTTCGAAAATTTGAACAAGCGCCTTATCTTCATGGATTTCCAACACCTGTCCTCGACGTAGTTCACCATTGTTCAATCGAATTTCAAGCAGTTCTTCATATTTGATACCTTCAACTTTGTCAATCGCCATCAAAGGTCCGACCACTTCATTAATGGTACGATATTCTTTAATCATTGGTCATTCCCCCTTTAGCAACAATCGCTTGAATTTCAGCCACAATATCTAAATTGATTTGATCTAATTTTGTTAACTCATCTTCAGAAATATATTTGCTTCGCGCGATACGGTCTCTCAATGTCACTGTTCCGTCCATGATTTCTTTTAGATAAGTCCCCAATTCTAAAGCACGTTGGCCTTCTTTGTTGAAGGTCAAAATATTATCGATCATTTTAAATTGTTTTTCTCGTGATGTAAACGTATCAACATCATCAAACGCATTTTGCTGCAAGTAATCTTCTCGCAATGACTTCGCTACTTCAAGAGTTAAACGATCCCTTTCTGATAGAGAGTCAATCCCAACTAAACGAACAATCTCATTTAGTTCAGATTCCTTTTGCAGCATTTTCATGCCTTCTGCTACCATTTGAGACCAATTTGCTTGAAGGTCGTTATCCAAATACTTGCCAACTTCTGAAGAGTATAATGAATAACTTTGCAGCCAGTCAATCGATGGAAAATGCCGTTGTTGCGCCAATGTAGCACTTAGTCCCCAGAACACTTTTACAACCCGCAAGGTATTTTGTGTTACTGGTTCAGAAGTATCACCACCTGAAGGCGATACTGCACTGATGGCTGTAATCGAGCCTTCACGACCGTCACTTCCTAAAGCAATGACACGCCCAGATCGTTCATAATATTCCGCCAAACGGCTTCCTAAGTATGCAGGGTAACCTTCGTCACCAGGCATCTCTTCTAAACGTCCACTCATCTCCCGCAAGGCTTCCGCCCAACGTGAAGTAGAATCTGCCATAATTGCAATATTGTACCCCATATCACGAAAATACTCAGCAATGGTGATTCCTGTGTAGATCGAAGCTTCACGTGCCGCTACCGGCATATTCGAAGTATTCGCAATTAGAATCGTCCGCTCCATCAATGACTCGCCTGTCTTAGGATCGATCAACTCAGGAAATTCGTTCAATACGTCGGTCATTTCATTTCCACGTTCACCACAGCCTACGTAAACTACAAGGTCCACATCCGCCCATTTAGCAATCTGATGCTGAACAACCGTTTTTCCAGCACCAAACGGTCCCGGCACTGCAGCTGCTCCGCCTTTTACAACTGGGAAAAAGGTGTCAATTACTCGTTGGCCCGTAATCATAGGTGCTTCTGGATTTAATTTTTCTGACACAGGTCGTCCACGACGTACTGGCCATTTTTGTAACATAGAAAATTCTCGCGGTCCATTTTCTGTCTCAATCACATAAACAACGTCATCGATCGTAAACTCACCTGATGAGATTTTTTTCAGTGTTCCCTTGACCCCATTAGGTACCATAATTTTGTGTGTAATGATTTTCGTCTCTTTAACTGTTCCGACGATATCACCCGCTGATACAGTAGCCCCTTCAGCCATTGTTGCTTCAAACAACCATTTCTTTGTGTGATCTAAAGCTGGGATTTGAATCCCTCGACTCAAAAAGTTACTTTCAGTCTGCTCTTTAAATGTATCTAACGGACGTTGGATACCGTCAAACATTTGAGAAACAATCCCCGGTCCTAATTCAACCGAAAGAGCTTCCCCTGTTGTTCTAACTGGTTCGCCTGGTCCAATTCCAGCAGTTTCTTCATATACTTGAATGGAAGCTACATCGCCACGCATTTCAATGATTTCGCCGATAACTCCAAGGTCACCCACGTAACAAATATCTTGAATTGCCGCTTGCTCCATGTCTTCTGCCAGTACTAATGGTCCAGAAACTTTTATTATTCTACCTTCTTGCAAGTCACTAGCTCCTTTTATAAAATATTCTGTCCTACCGCTCGTTCAACCTGTCCTTGAATCATAGACTGGCCGATTCCTAAAGTTCCCTCATGATTTGGGATCAATACAATCGCCGGAATCATCTTCTCTTCATAACGTTTGATTGTATCAGGGACAAGTTGGGCAAATTCTTCGGTAATATAAATAATGCCATAATCGTTTTTAGCCATCTCTTCGATTTGCTGACGAATCATTTGCTTATCTTTTGTCGTTCGGGTATCAAAATCAAAGAGTTTGAAAGGCAAGACAGAATCCTTATCACCAATTGCACCAATTTTATGTGACATATGTCTCACGCATCCTTTCTCTAATTTGATCCTCCGTTAATCCGATTCGTTTACCTGTGATGATCAAGCGAAGATTTTTATTTTCAATCGACTTCGCATTTAACAACGCTAATACTGGTAGCGGACCAAAGGCTTGTGTTTGCGCCGTTTCGTAAAAACTCGTCAAATAATTATCGCAAAGTCTTTCTAACTGACTTAAATCGATGGTATTATCCTTAATAATCGGTTCGATTACTTCACTGTAGGCGGTAGTTTTCAAATAACTCGTCAACATTTCCATATCAACTTCAACACAATCCAGTAATTCCTCTTTTGGTATACTTCCGTGACTCGATAAAGCAGTCGACATAAAGTTCCGACTTCTTTTTTGTTTAATCCCGCGTGCTACCATTAAGATGTTGGTGAAATCAATGAAGCTGATCACTTCTTTCGTCAACTCCGGCTCATTTATGCTATCTGCGATTTTGCGCTGACAATATAAATATTTACGATCCAAAATAATATCGATTCCTTGCAAACTGTTCGACTCTTCAAAGTGCTCCCTAACCTCTTGGATACTTTCCAGCAAAATATCTGGTAATCCGCTAGCTTGACCCGTTCGGATAGCAGTTTTAATCTGATCTAAAGAATAAAAACCATCATAAATATAAAGGTCATCAAAATCCTGATTTAACAAATCAGCTTTGATCAAGGCTTTCAGGTTGTGGAAGGTAAATCGCATTGTATAGATCCAAATAACATTCGGATCAGGTATGATCTTTACTAATTCTGCCAGCAGATTATTTTGCGCCGTTCCCAGAGCTGCTTCAAAGCTTTCATAAAAATTATCTGACAAATATTCACCGTATATCGTTCCTCTAAAAAGAGCCTCGATTTCTGTCATATCCTCAGCTTTTATCATTCGCGCCATCAATTCAGGAGCCAACAGCTCCAATTCCTTCAAACGAACCAGCGGATTCAATTCATGATACGTAGATTGTTTCATTCAATGCCTCCTAATTCGTAGTCTTTTAAGACCATGGTTATTCAAAAAGCGTTTCGGCTGTTTGATAACTTTCTCGCTGTTGAATTTCTCTAACTAAACTTTGATAAAGAAAGTTATATTGTACGCCCTCTTTATCTAAAATGAATCCAGCTTGACCAATGACCGGCTCCCCACCAATTGTTAATTGATACGTAAGCTTTTGGCTTTGCTCGACTAGCCATTCTTCTGTAAAAATTGCTTGCGACTTCTCACCAGGAATAAAAACTAATTCACCTTGTAATGGCATTTTTCCTAAGGCATCGTGAGCAAATTTCCGCTGCTCTTCTGGTGCCCAATTCTCCATTTGAGTGACTGCTTCAGCAAATACACGTTCTAAAATAGCTTGTTTTTGATTTAAAATCATTTGTTTTTGAGCAACCTGCTGCCGATTCGTAGCCTGCTTGTAATTGTTCTCTAGATTTTGTACATTTTTCTCCAAGCGTTTTTGATGTTCAGCTTCGATCTCTGTCAGCTCCGCCTGAAACTCTTGATCGATCCGTGCAGTCTCTTTTTCCTTCAATTGACGCTGCTCCAGATCTGCTTGCTGATTCAACTGCTCGACTATTTTTTCGATTGCTTCCATTAAAAAAACTCCTTACACTTGTCCGACTAACAAGAATGAGATAACGAATCCTAAGATCGCATATGTTTCAACCATGGCAGCATAAATGATTCCTTTTGTTGAATGCTCAGGTTTTTTCGCCAAAATTTGGATACCTGCCGCTGCAACTTTCCCTTGGGCAATCCCAGAGAACAAACCAGTGAAAGCGATTGGTAATGATGCCCCAAAATACCCTAATCCTTGAACCACAGTTAAATCACTAGATAGATTTGTAAAAATCAAGAAAGCAATAACGAATCCATACAATCCTTGTGTTCCCGGTAATAGTTGTAGAATTAATGCCTGACCAAACTTCTCTGGTTGGCTGGTCGTTAATGCCGCTGCTGCCTCACCCGTCATACCAACACCTTTGGATGAACCGATACCTGAAAAAATTGTTGCTGTCGCCATTCCTAAAATCGCGAAAATAATACCACCACTGTTGTTAATCAAATACTCCATCATTGTCTAAAATTCCTCCAATTATTTTTCTTGTTCTATATTCACATATTTTTCTTCTGACTTTAATGGACGGAATGCACGTCCTCCGCCTTCGTAAAATTTTCCGAAAAATTCTACATATTGTAGACGAGCCCCATGGACATAAGCAGATAATAAAGACAAAAAGATATTTAATCCATGTAGAGCTAACATCAATAAAATTCCAACACTAAATCGTGCAATCGGCGGCATATATCCGACTAGCATATTAAATGCTGCCGCGATGCTTCCTCCAGATATTCCTAAAGCCATCAACCGAGTGTAGCTTACTAAATCACCAATATAACTAGTGATTCCATATAAATTATAGGCCCCTTTAGCTAACCCTTTAATCTTAGATTTCGATTGCAGCATCGGGGTGATAATGATCAGCAAAGCACTTAATCCTGCTAGTCCAACACCTATCATAAATAGCGGCTGGCTGTTCAGCAGCATTTTTCCTGCTCCTCCAATAATCGCCCCAATCATAATCCCTTGCCAAGCAAATCCGTCTGAAACAGCACCTAAATAGTTCTTGGCCTTGATATTTTCTCGTGCTGCTAAACCTAAACCGATAAAAATTTGAATGACACCAAAAATAATCGATAAGACTAAAATACTAATGACGTCCTCACTGGTTGAGAGAATTGGTGTATATCCAAGTGAAAAACCGAAGAATGAATTATAAATCAATCCCCACATAATAGTCGGTACAGCTAAGATTTGGAAAAAGCGCATAAATCGTTCCATTCCTCGTGGCAAGATTGTTCTCAAAGCAACGGTTGTCCCTATTAGCATCAACGCACCATACCCTGCGTCCGCAACCATCATCCCAAAGAAAACAAAGTAAAAAGGCATAAACCACGGTGTTGGATCAACTTCATGGTATTTAGGCAGGCTATACATCTCCGTCAGCATCTCAAACGGTTTTACCAACGTATGGTTCTTTAGCTTAGTTGGTATCTCTTCCGTAATTTCGACACTCGTCGGCTCTTCAATTTCTAGGTAAAGATTTTCACTACCTATTAAATTGCCTACAAAATCTTCAAATGTTTTGAAGTTCTCCGTTTCGATCCACCCTTGCAGCAGGAATAATTTATCATCTTTAATAAAACGATCGTGGATCAACCAGCGATTTTTTCGTGCTAATAGAACCTCTTCTGCTGTTTCCAAGTTTTCAATCACGCTTTTTTTCTGTCCGATTAACCGAGCGAGACGTTTATTTTCTTCCACTAATTCAATGATTTCACGCTGGATCGCGGTCAATTCAGTCTTAGGCAGTCGTGAATAATTATAGGTAAATGCGGTTATACTAAACTGGCGAGCTAGTTCTTGTACCTCTGCTTGTTCAGCTCGCAAGTACAATAGGACAAAATTAACGATATGATCATCACTGTAAATGACTTCACTATGAATCTGTTTCTCTTTCAATTGCTGATCAAATAATTCCCAAATACTCGCATCTGCAGTTCCTAAAAAGCATTTTGTTGAATGCAATGAATAATCTTTTGGCAGAAAATCTAATGATTGCCATTTTTGCAGGAGACTTTCTTGCTCATGCAGATTTTCTTGTTTCGATCGAACCTCAGAAAATAGAGATTCTAACTCCTGGATGCTCTCCAATTCCGATAGCAGCACACTCTCATCAAATGTTTCTTCCAATTTTCTTAAAGTCGCTTGCTGACGTTTAAGGTGGACTCCTTTTTCACGACTGCTGCCGTGATGTTCCACAAATCGTATGGCATGTGTTATTTGTTCTAATTGATGATCGATTTTTGTCAGTGTATCTTGACTAGCCAGAGGTTCAACTTCGTAAAAATATTTTTCTACCCAATCATTGCTAACTGTTTGTTCAAATAAATCTCGAATTTCCACCCCTTGGAATCCCTGAACCGCAGATAGAATTTGTTCACTATACCCCTGCTGGGCAATCAAGGTCAGCTTACTCATTTTACTGACTGCCATATTCTGAGATCACCCTTTCAATAATTTTTTGAATCGTTTGCTCTTTCTTTTCTTGATATTTTTCTTCCATCATTTTAATCGCATCTTCCGCATGGCTGTTCAATTCTTTTTCTTCAGCTGCCAATTCTTCAGACAATACTTGTTCTCTTTCCGATAAAACAGTAGAAAAATCCATTCTCAATTCTTCGCGCTTTTTTTGCAGCTGTTGTTTTTTATTCGTCTCATAAGCTGCTAATTCTGCTACTAGCTTTTCTTTTTTTCTTTCATTTTGCTCCTCAGCAGACTTTATTTTTTCTAAAGCTTCTAACACACAAACCCTCCTTTATAGATACAAAAAAAGAGCGCACCACTCTCAAGGTTGCTCTTCTCACCCCTTGAAGAACACGATCCTTGAAGCTTACGCCCAACCATTTTGTATTTATTCAATGAACATAGTATATCAAAAAAAGGATTGCACGTAACTATTTTTCGCTAAAAAGTTAAAATTTTAATACGTTCGACTTTAAATCTGGACTTTATTTAATAGTAGGTTTTTACAAAGTGGAAATGAGAAAAAATTAATAACCGAATTACTTGCTTTTTGAGTTTTGACTGTGGTATCAAATAGTAGAAGGAGTTGTCGTTTATGAAAAAAAATATTATTGGAATAGCCGCAAACCAACACTACCAAAATAATCAAGATTTTTTTGATCAGCAGTTTACTTACAGTCCTCAAGGTTTCATCGATGGTGTGCATAAAGCGGGGGGCCTACCTATTTTATTGCCAATCAGCAATCCTGAGCTAGCTAGTAATTATATCGAATCAATCGATAAACTTTTATTAGCTGGAGGACAAGACGTAACTCCTATCCTTTACAATGAGGAGCCTCATCCAAAGTTAGGTCCTACCAGTATTGAACGAGATTCTTTTGAGATTGCTCTAATCAAAGAAGCCATCAAACAAAACAAACCTATTTTCACTGTTTGTCGAGGGACACAACTATTAAATGTGGCCTTAGGTGGAACCTTGTATCAAGATTTATCTCAATACCCTGAATGGGAAGTGAAACACGATATGTTTCCAACCGTACCTGATTTTGGTCTACACTCCATCACAGTTAAGCCTGAATCAGCTTTAGCTCCACTTTTTGGTGAACGAGCACAAGTCAACTCCTATCACCATCAGGCCATCAAGGATTTATCTGCAAGTCTCATACCTATTGCTTGGTCACTTGATGGTATCATTGAAGCGGTTGAAAGTCGTGAAAAGAACACGAAAATCCTTGGTGTACAGTGGCACCCTGAACTCACCCATAAGAAAGATTCTAAAGAACAAAGCTTATTCGATTATTTCGTTCAAGATTTTGAGTAAATAATAATGATTTACTCTTTTTTTATTGTTTATTCGTCACTTAATGCTTAATCATCATACTGCGAAATATCATTTCCCTTCAAAAATTTTAGTATTATTCACTAAATACTACTTTAGTACCATTTCATTATTGCCAACTTATGGGAGAATCAATCCATAGCTTTTAGCTAAGAGGAGGAAAATAATGAATGCAATTGAAGTAACGGATGTGAAAAAAGTTTACGGCTCTGGCCAATCAGCTTTTGAAGCATTGAAAGGGATTAATTTTGCGATAAAAAAAGGGGAATCTGTCGCAATTATTGGAAAAAGCGGATCGGGCAAGTCAACCTTGATGCATATATTGGCACTGCTAGACCGTCCGAGTTCTGGGAAAATATCTTTACTTAATCAAGATACAAAACAAATAAAAAATAGTGCGTTGAATAAAATGAGAAACGAAACGTTTGGTTTTGTGTTCCAACAATTTTTTATAAATCCCAAGGATACTGTTTTATCCAATGTATTGCTGCCATTAAAAATCGCTGGTATTAAAAATCGACAAAGAAAGCAAATGGCGATGGAGGCTTTAGAAGCGGTTGAATTGAGTGATAAGGCTGACAATAAGGCCAATGATTTATCTGGTGGTCAAAAGCAGCGTGTCTGTATTGCTCGTGCGATTGTAAATCAGCCAGAAGTCATTTTCGCCGATGAGCCGACAGGTAATTTGGATTCAGCAACTGGAGAAAAAATCGAAAAGCTGCTTTTTGATTTAAATCAGAAAAAAGGCATCACATTGATTATTGTTACCCATGATCCGGAATTAGCGGATCGGTGCGATCGTCAAATCCACATTAAAGATGGTCTAATATTGGAGGGTGCCTAAGATGAAATTATTCGACATTATTAAATCAGCGAGCTCAAACCTATGGAGAAACAAAGGACGAACAGTGTTAACTGTAATCGCAATTTTTATTGGAGCATTCACGATTTCATTAACGACTGGAGTCAACAATGGTGTTAACGATTATATTGATCGGCAAATCAACGGCGTTGGCGGTGAGGACCAACTGATGGTTTTTCCTAAATCACAAATGGGTCCCGCCGATAACGAACCGCAAGAATACGATCCAGATAAAGCTTCTGGAGCAGATGCTGATTACTTAACAGCAAAAGATCTTGACAAAATCAAAGAAACAAGAGGAATCAAGAAAGTTGAGCCTTTCCACTTTTTATCAACGGATTATGTCCAACGAAATACTGGTAAAAAATATCTCCTATCGGCTGTAACTGTTAGTGATATCACGATTGATTTGGAAGCAGGCCGTGAGGCTAGTTCTTCTGGAGATAGCTATGAAATAAACTTGGCTCCAGAATATATGAAGTCATTAGGATTCAAATCAGCTAAATCGGCACTTAATCAGAAAATTAAAATCGCTGTCAGCAGTCAAGCTACTGGCGAGCGTGAAATTTTAGAAGTGACCATCGTCGGCGTTCGTAATGTCAGCCTGATCCAACAAGGTCAATCAATTATGAGTAAAGCTTTGTCTGATAAAATTATCAGTGTCAACGAAAACGGCATGCCAGAAAATATGAAAAATAAATACGGCACCCTTTTTGCTACAATGAATAAGAGTCTATCTGAAAAGCAAATCAATCAACTTAAAAAACGTTTAGAAAAAAAAGGCTTTAGTGCCATGACAGTTGAAGATGAAATCGGAATGATTCGTCAAGTTATTAATGCGATCACTGGTGTCTTAACCTTATTTGGCGCTATCGCATTATTGGCCGCAAGCTTTGGGATCATTAATACACTGTATATGTCCGTTCAAGATCGAACACGAGAAATTGGTTTGATGAAAGCGATGGGAATGGGACGCTTCAAAGTATTTTTAACTTTCAGTATTGAAGCTTTGCTGATTGGGTTCTGGGGTGGTGTTACAGGAATTGCAGGGGCTGTTATAGCCGGCCATTTCCTAAATGATTTTGCTACAACGTCATTTCTAGACGGTTTAACTGGCCTTACTCTATTACAGTTCTCATGGCCGAGCATGGTAATAATTTTATTGATCATTATGCTGATCGCATTTTTAGCTGGAACTTTCCCAGCCAATCGGGCTGCACGGTTAGATCCAATCAATGCTTTACGTTACGAATAAAAGAAAAAGAGCTGTAGCAAAGGATTACAAATTTGCTACAGCTCTTTGTTAATTCTTATAACCTAGTCATCATCAAAAGAGGCATCCGCCAAAGGCACAGATGAAAACTCTTCTATCTCACCTGCAGATAAACGAGCAAAGTAAGATTTTGTTTCTTTAAACACAACTGGACTTAATAGAATCAGAGCAATAATATTTGGAAATGCCATTAACCCATTGAAAATATCAGCAATTGTCCATACTGCTGACACTGTCAAATATGGGCCAATAAATACAGCAAAGATATACACCCAGCGAAAAACTGAGGAGAACTTAGTATTTCCGCCCGTTAAATAACTCAAACAGCGCTCAGAATAATAATTCCAGCCCAAAATAGTTGTAAATGCAAAGAATGCCAAACATATCATCAATAGAAGTGAAGCAAGCGTTTGAGAGATAGGTAATGCTTCACTAAAAGCAAAGATAGTTACAGCAGATCCTTCCAGCCCAGTATCCCATGCCCCAGTCAAAATGATTGCCATTCCGGTCATATTACAGACAACTAAAGTATCGATAAACGTACCCGTCATAGAAACAAGTCCCTGTCGTACAGGTTCTTTTGATTGTGCGGCTGCAGCTGCAATCGGTGCACTTCCTAATCCTGATTCATTAGAAAAAATGCCCCGTGCAATTCCTTTTTGCATAGCTATCATCATGGCGCCTATCGCACCGCCAGAAACCGCACGTAAACCAAATGCACTCTGAACAATTTCTACGATGACCCCTGGCAATTTAGTAATGTTCACTACAATCATGAATAGACATAATCCAACATAAATCACAATCATCAACGGAACAATAATTTCCGATACTCTGGCTATTCGTTGAACACCACCAATTAGCACAATAGCAACAAGAACCGTAACAACAATTCCGGAAATAATCACTGCCCACGAATACTCATTTCCAAAGAGGGAAATCGTATTGACTTTTTTAGGATCAAAAAAAGTTTCTGCCGCAGAAGTAATCCCGTTGATCTGTGCGATTGTACCAATTCCGATTACACCAGCAATTGCACCAAAGAAGGCAAACATTTTCGCTAGCCATTTCCATTTTTTTCCGAGCCCATTTTCAATGTAATAAAATGGCCCTCCCAAAGCTTTGCCATGATCATCAAACGTTCGATATTTTACAGCTAATAACCCTTCCGCATACTTCGTTGCCATTCCTAACAGCCCAGCGAGCTCTAACCAAAATAATGCTCCTGGTCCACCTGCAACAATGGCCGTGGCAACGCCAACAATATTACCTGTACCAATCGTAGCTGATAAAGCTGTACATAGCGCTTGGAAACTTGTGACATCACCTTGACCACCCTCTTCGTTTTTCACCATATACTTCAGGGCTAACGGTAAACGGCGAATTTGGATCATCCGACAACCAACAGTTAAAATAATACCAATTCCTAAAATCAATAAGATCATCGGGGCTCCCCAAATCAAAGAATTAATTTTTGATAAAATATCACCCATCAAATCCCTCCCTTTTTCTTGCCATTTTATCATAAAATTAATTCACAAACTCTTTTTCATTTAAAAAAATTTTTTTATACTTTTGACAAGTACAAAATTTTACTTTTTTTAAACGTGAAAAATTAACAAAAAAGCATGAAGTGGATACTTTTTCGTATCTGCTTCATGCTCATGATTTATACCAAATTTATAATTGATCATTCATTAAAAATCGAAATGATCCGGATCTGCTCCCAAGCGTTCATTGATATTCAATCCATCAATCTGCTTAAGCTCTTCATCAGTCAATTCAAAATCAAATACGTCAACATTTTCCTTGATCCGTTCCTCATGAACAGATTTTGGAATCACTATGATGTCGTTTTGCAAATGCCAACGAATAATTACCTGTGCTGCTGATTTATTGTGCTTTTTCCCAATCTCAATAAGTGTAGGATGTTGTAAAATTTTTCCTTGTCCTAACGGTGACCAAGCTTCGACAGCAATATTTTCTTTGGCCAAGTATTCACGTAACTCAACCTGTGTCAAAGTAGGATGTAATTCTATTTGATTAAGCATTGGTTTGATTTTCGCTGTCGTCATCAGTTCTTCGATGTGGTGCTGATGGAAATTCGATACACCGATCGCTTTCGCACGACCACTTTCATAGATTTCCTCCATTGCCCGCCAAGAGTCATTAAACTTTCCTGCTACTGGCCAGTGAATCAAATATAGATCTACATAATCTAATCCTAAACGGTTTAAACTATCATTGAATGCTTCATGAGCAGACTCGTATCCCTGATCTGCATTCCAAAGCTTAGTGGTAATAAATAAATCTTCGCGCTTAACTCCAGATTGACGAATTCCTTCGCCTACACCTTTTTCATTTTTGTATATTGCTGCAGTATCGATTAACTGATAGCCTTCTTTGATCGCCCATTTAACAGAAGCCGTTGCATCATTTTCTTCCACTCGCCAAACACCTAAACCTAACCGAGGCATTTCGATACCATTTGCTAATTGTTTCATTTTGTCCATCAAATCTCCTCCTTATAGTTTGTGTTACAACTCTATTGTGAGAGACTTTGATGTTGCGGTCAACTGATTTGTCTATTTCTTTTTACGATCATTTCTCATGATAGAGATCGATTGTTTTAAGGCACTCAGAGTCCCGCCTTCGCTATATACTAATACGTTGGATTTATACAGTTGTGCCGAGAAAAGTGTTAAGACAATTGTGAACAATACCAATATCCCTAGTGACACAAAGGCGCTGGACATTGCTGCCGTTCCCGATGCTAATCGCAATGGCATGCTATAGGAAGATAAGAATGGAATATATGAAGTCACTTTGATGATGACATTAGTCGGATCAGAGGTTCCTAAAATCAGTCCTAACATGTAGCCGATCATCGAAAGATACATCACAGGTTGAATCGCTTTTGCCGTGTCTTCTGGTTTACTTACGAGAGAACCACATAATGCTGAAAGCACTGCATATAAAAATAGTCCAACTAACATAAACGCAACAATTGTTATTGCCCCAGTGCCTAAAATTGATTTGATAGACACATTATTGATAATATCCTTCACCATAGCCATATCTTTAAATTGACGATAACCAAAAACTAAAGCGACACCATAAATCAATAATTGCGTTAATGCAACTAACAAAACCCCTAATAACTTGCCATAATAGTGGGTCTTAGCTTTCATACTGGAAAGCAGTACTTCCATAATTCGCGTACCTTTTTCTGAAGCGATCTCTTGGGCAATGATTGATGAGTAGCTGATTATGAACACGAACATAATAATCGTTGTCAAAAAGCTTAAGACGAATTGAGTGCCAGAATCACCGCCATCACTTTGCATCTTACCATTCTCAAAAGTTACTTTTGTTGATTCAAATTTTGCAGGCTCCATGACCTTTTGAACTTCAGCAGTAGTTAAGTTCAATTGACTGGCTCTAGCACTTGCTTGCATTGAACTTAAGATTTGCTGCAATTGCGTTTCGGTTGACGTTCCTAAAGAAGCTTTGCTGTATAATTTCCCCGATACTTGATCCTTACTCATCTTCAGATCAAGATAAGCATCGATCTTTTTGTCCTCTAATTGCTTTTGAGCTTTTTTATTACTCGTAACTACTTTAAAGCTATAATCCTTATTCTTTGTTTTAGCCAGCTGTTCTGCTACCGCCGGTTGATCACTGACAATTCCAATTTTATTAATGTCATTTGCATCACCAAAGAAGTGTTGTGATAAGTAGAAAATTCCCATAAGCAAGAATGGTGCCAGGATCATTATTAAAAATGCCGTCGACTTCACATTTTTCTTATATACGTCTTTGATAATAATTCCCATTTTACTCACTTGCAGCACCTGCTTTCCATTTAAAGATTTCTTCTAACGTCGGAGGTTGTTGATTAAACATCGGAATATACCCATCTTTTGTCGCTTGAGCAAAAATCGCTTGTCCTGCATCTGGATTATCTAACGTGATGTCAAAGCTTCCGTCTTCTTTTTGAATCACCGAATGTACACCAGCAAAAGCTTCTACGTCTTCTTTTGTTAAGTGCGATTCTAAATACAACTTACTGCGACCGAACGATTCTCGAATTTCATGAACCTTACCATTTAGAACGATTTCACCATTTCGCAACATGATCAAGTGATCACAGATCTTTTCAACATTATCCATATTATGGCTAGAGAAAATGACACAGGACCCCTTTTCTTTCAATTCAATAATGCCATTTTTTAATAATTCAGCATTAACCGGATCCAAGCCGCTGAAAGGTTCGTCTAAGATAACTAATTTAGGCTCATGAATCAAAGTGGAAATCAACTGGACTTTCTGTTGGTTTCCCTTCGATAAGGATTTTACTTTGTCTGTTTTTTTTCCTTTAACTTGAAACTTTTCCATCCATTCATCAATTTTTGGTGCAATTTCTTGCTTGTTTTTCCCTCTTAATGAAGCAAAGAACAACAATTGATTTTCAATAGTTACCTTTGGATACAATCCGCGCTCCTCTGGTAAATAACCGATTGTATTATAATCTTTTCCAGATAATGGGTGACCATTCCATGAAACAGTACCAGAATCTTTTGATAAAAAATCTAAAATCAAACGAAAAGTCGTCGTTTTTCCTGCACCATTTTGACCAATCAATCCTAAAATTTTTCCGTCTTCAATCGTAAAACTCATCTCATTCAATGCTTTATACGATCCAAAACTTTTACTCAAATTTTTAACCTGTAACATTTTCTCACTCCCTATAATTTCTTTCTAAAATAAAAGTAACAAATCAGATAACTGATTAAAAACACATAAATCAAGCCACTTGCTGTATACATTAGTGGTCGTGATACAAAGCTACCAATCATGGCTAAAAGGACAAATACAAACAGCATCACGTAGGTAGTTATATATAACGCTCTTGAGATGATCTCAATATTCCGTTCGTCTGTGTGAATAATTCGGTACCGTTTTAATTTATCTAGATCCTCCATTATCCGTCGGTTCCTAAAAATATAAATAATAAGTATCATAGAAGATGTCATGAACATCCCCATTAAGAAGCCGATAGCATGGGCATTGATTTTCAAATCATAGTTATTTACTCCAATGAGAAGTATACCTGAACAGGTCAACATAAAAATAATTGCTATTAGATAAAATCTGTTCTTTTTTTTCAGTTTTTCTTGGTATTCACGATCAGCTTTCGATAACTCTTTCATTATTCCCCATCCTCCTCATCAAAAATGAATACATCCTCAATCGATCGATCAAAATAACGTGCAATTTTATGCGCCAGAATCAAGGAAGCATTGTAACGTCCATTTTCTAGCGAAATAATTGTTTGTCTTGTAACCTCCAATTCTAATGCAAGATCACTCTGGGTCAGCTTCCGCTCTTTTCGGAGCATCTGAATTCGATTTTCCAAACAATCACTCCCTCAATGTATAGTTCCCTTTACATCTTACAAAAAAAGTATAGCACCCTTTACATTAAATGTAAAGGGTGCTATACATTATTTTTTTTGTAGTTGATGATACGTATTCTCAGCGACTACTTTTGGTAATCCGACCTTTTGTAACTCCTCTATTGATGCTGCTTGAATATTCTTTAAGGATTTAAACTCCTTTAACAGCATTTTTTTCCGTTTTGGTCCTAACCCATCAATATTATCCAATTTCGAAGCAAAACTATTTTTACTTCGTAATTGCCGATGGAAGGTAATGGCAAAACGATGGACCTCATCTTGAATTCGTTGAAGTAAGAAAAATTCTTGAGAGTTACGCTCCAAAGGAACAACCGTCAGTTCTGGTCCAAAAAGCAGCTCACTGGTTTTATGCTTGTCGTCTTTTGCCAGACCAGCAATCGGAATGTCGATCCCTAACTGATTCGCTAATACATCCTTGGCAACATCGACCTGTCCTTTTCCCCCGTCAATCACAATTAAGTCTGGGAATGGTAATCCTTCTTTTAACACACGAGAATAACGACGATAGATCACTTCTCGCATCGAAGCATAGTCATCTGGGCCTTTCACTGTCTTTATTTTATACTTGCGGTATTCTTTTTTAGCAGGCTTTCCATCAATGAAAACTACCATTGCAGAAACCGGATCAGTCCCCATAATATTAGAGTTATCAAATGCTTCAATTCGGATCGGCGCTGGAATATTCATCGCATCACCTAATTTTTCTACTGCCCCGATCGTTCGAGCTTCACTGCGACCAATTAAATCAAATTTTTCATTCAATGCTACTTGTGCATTTTTCCCTGCTAATTTCACAAGTTTTTTCTTATCACCGCGTTGTGGTTGTAAAACCTTCGTCGCTAACATGGCTTCTACACTTGGCTTATCAATATTATCGGGAATCAATACTTCCTTGGGAATGAAATGTTCATTTTCTTGGTAAAATTGACCAATATAAGTAAGAAAATCTTCCTCAGCATCATTGTAAAATGGAAACATTGAGACATCTCGCTCAATCAATTTTCCTTGGCGGACAAAAAAGACTTGGACGCACATCCAACCTTTATCAGTTGCATACCCAAAAATATCACGATCAACTAAATCAGTATTAGTCATTTTTTGTTTGGTCATCACTGTTCCGATCGCTTTGATTTGATCTCGGTATTCAGCTGCTTTTTCAAATTCCATATCCGCAGCCGCTTGATTCATTTTTTCCTTTAATTGATCTTGAATTTCAGTATGTCCGCCATTCAAGAAGCTCTTGATTTCTTCTACCATATCCTTATAAACCTGTGGATCCACATGAAAAGCATAGGGACACAAACACTGTCCTAAATGATAATAAAGACAAGGCGTTTTTTGCGATGGTTTACATTTTCGCAACGGAAACAACCGATCCAATAATTTTTTAGTCTCATTAGCAGCATTCACATCAGGATACGGACCAAAGTAATGGGCTTTATCTTTTAAAACTTTGCGCGTAATCATCAAGCGAGGATATTTTTCATTCGTAATTTTTAAAAATGGATAGGTCTTATCATCCTTTAACATGATGTTATACTTTGGATCATTTTTTTTGATCAAATTAATCTCAAGCAGCAACGCCTCAATGTTAGATTCTGTCACGATATACTCAAAATCCACGATCTCACTTACTAATCGTTCAGTCTTAGTGTTATGACTGCCGGTAAAATATGAGCGGACTCGATTTTTTAATATTTTTGCCTTCCCCACATAAATAATCGTGCCATTTTTATCTTTCATCAGATAGCAGCCCGGTTGATCTGGTAAAAGCGCTAATTTGTTTCTGATTCGTTCGTTCATAAGTGGCTTCCCTTCACAGCTATCTCCTAATATAGTAGTTTATTATATCTGCAATTCCACTGAAAAGCTATTTATACCGAGCAATTTTTTGTCTCGGACTCAGCAGCTTACCCTAGTAAAATTGTCACACTTAAAAAAGCTGGACATAAAGTCCAGCTCATCTTCTTACATGTGAGCTTGGATAAGCTCCTTTAATTGATCCTTAGTATGAACACCAATCACTTTATCAACAACTTGTCCATCTTTTTTCAAAACAAGTGTTGGGATACTCATAATACCGAATGATGCTGGAGTCTCTGGATTTTCATCAACGTCCATTTTTACAACTCTGAATTCATCTTCATCATATTCTTCGGATAATTGTTCTAAGATTGGTGCCTGCATACGACAAGGACCACACCATGTTGCCCAAAAATCGATCAAAACAAGTCCATTATCTGTTTCTTCGTTAAACGTTTTATCAGTGACTACTTGTGACATTTGAATTCCTCCTATAATAAATCGGATACTTTAAAATCCGCATCCTTTTTTCTTACTAAAAGTAGTATATCACGGTCACATTTTCTTCGCTAGCTTTCTGCTTACACTTGTAAACTATTTAAAAGTTACCACCGTAGCCCCACTACCGCCTTGGTTTGCAGGAGCAAATTCAAAGCTTTGAACATTCCGATTATTTTTAAGATAATCAGTAATTCCTTTACGTAACGCACCCGTTCCTTTTCCATGGATAATTCTTACTTGAGCAAAATTTGCTAAAAGTGCTGCATCAATGTACTGATCCACCTCAGCAAGTGCTTCTTCATAACGCTTCCCACGCAAATCCAATTCTGGTTTCACACGAGCGCTAGCTCCTCGTTGGACACCTGTTATCACGCGTTGCTTCGGTTCTTCAACAGGCGTAGTCAATACCATATCATCTTCAGAAACGGCCATTTTTAAAATACCCAATTGGACCTGCCACTCGTTCTCACCGATCTTTTGGATTAAAGTGCCCCTTTGTCCATAAGTTTCTACAATAACCTCATCATTTGGCTTAAACTGTTTTTTGGCCTTAGCTTTTTGCAGAATCTTATTTTTTTTCAAATGTTCATCTTGTTTTAAATCCGCTAATTGTGTCTTTGCTCCAATCAGTTGGTGTTCCTTTATACTTCCTTGACCTTCTAATCGCATTTTGCGGATATCTTTAATAATTTTTTCAGCATTTTCTTCCGCTTCGCTGACGATTTTATTGGCCTCTTTACGAGCTTTATCCATTTCTTTCTCACGTTCATCAAAGAAATAGGAATATGCATTTTTTAAATCGCGATAGAGCTTTTCAGATTCCTCCACATAATGACGAACCTCTAGGTATTCAGTTTCCGTAGCTTTACGTTGATTTTCTAAATCAGAGATCATCTCATTCAAATCTTGACTTTCCTCATCAATAATAAGCTTCGCACTCTCAATCACCATCGGATCTAGACCAAGTCGACGAGAAATTTCAAAAGCATTGCTTCGACCAGGTACCCCAATCAATAATCGATAAGTCGGACTTAATGTATCGACATCAAACTCCATGCTTGCATTGATCGTGTTCGAACGATTATAGCCATAAATCTTCAATTCAGGATAATGCGTCGTAGCCATCACATAAGAAGATTTCGCACCAACTGCGTCCAAGATCGCGATCGCTAACGCAGCACCTTCTTGCGGATCTGTCCCTGCACCTAATTCGTCAAACAACACTAGACTATGTTCATCGATTTTATCTAATATTGAAACAATATTGGTCATGTGAGAAGAAAATGTCGATAAGCTTTGCTCGATGGATTGCTCATCACCAATATCAGCAAATACTTCTGTAAAAATGCCCATCTCACTATCTTCATATACAGGTAATGGCAAGCCTGACTGTCCCATCAATTGTAAAAGACCAAGCGTTTTTAAGGAAATCGTTTTTCCCCCAGTGTTCGGTCCAGTAATCACAACAGCCTGAAAGTCCTGACCGATCATAATATCATTAGCAACAGCCTTTTCTTGATCCAACAGTGGATGCCGTGCTTGCTTAAAGAACACATGGTTCTGTTGATTGATCGTTGGTACAACTGCTTTCAACGCTTTGGCAAAGCGTGCCTTTGCGTTCATCAGGTCGAAACGTCCTAATACATACGCATTGTGTAAAATGTCTTTTCTAGGGGCAACTAATTCAGCCGATAATTCAGCTAATATACGTTCGATTTCCGTTCTTTCAGCAATCTGTTGTTGCCGCAATCGATTATTTAACTCCACAATTTGCTTTGGCTCCATAAACAAGGTCTGACCCGAAGCGCTCTGATCGTGTACGACCCCGCCAAAAATCCCACGGTACTCCTGTTTTACAGGGATTACATAACGATCGTTTCTCATAGTAATCAAACTATCACTCAAATATTTTGCATTTTTTCCACGAATCAATCCGTCTAACTGCTCACGAATCGTTTGTTCACTGCGGCGAATTTGACTGCGGATCGTACGTAATTCTGGTGATGCTTCATCCCGTATGCGCCCGTCTTCCTCTACAGAACGTCTCAACTTCCCGCTTAATTCCGGTAATGTCGTCAATTGATCTTCCCAAAAGTATATGCGTAGAAATTCTAACTCGCTATCCTTTAAATCATCAATAAATCGAACCAACTCACTTGTTGTTGATAGCACACGAGAAACCTCTGCCAACTCTACCCCGTTAAGGTTCGCACCAATTTCAATTCGCTTCATGTGTGGTTTAATATTATTTAATTTAGGAATCGGCAGTCCTCCACGTAAACGCTGGACCTTCATTCCATCATCTGTCTCATCTAGCCAGGCTTGAACTGTTTCTTCATCACTAGAAGGAGCCAATTGACGAATTTCTTCTTCCCCTTGTTCAGTTGTTAAATATTGTTGAATCATTTTTTTTACTTGTTCAAACTCTAATGTTTTTAGAATGCGCTCATTCATATTTTCACCTTCTATACATAAATAAACCGAAACCTGTCAAACAGCGTCCCGGTTTTTTTCTTTATCCAATAATTTTTGTCACCCACAAGCTATCAAACTGAGAACTCAAAAATAGTGAGTGCTCAATCATAAAACGGGCATACCAGCTGCCTTCTAATTGATTTTGAATCAATGCCATCGGTACGAAACTGACAAGCTTCAAAATCAAGAAAATGAACACATAGCAAACAAACAGTTGTAAGACTCCAGCGACAATTCCGTCATATTGAGGAATGATCACCTTAAACAACAAATCTTTAAAGAAGATCACGATTAGATGTGTCAACAACCAGCCCGCGAGCAAAATCATCACAAACGCAACTCCTGCATAAAAAGCTTTATCTAAATTGAAAGCTTGTTCCACAGAATAATATACCATCTTTGATTCGCTGGTGACGGATGGATATGGCACAAATAAATCCAAATGCGATCCTAACTGCTGATAAAACATTCGTGCAACAATAAATGACAGCAGATATCCAACCGAAAATACTATCTGATAAGCCAAGCCTCTTCGATAGCCAACATAAAAAGATAGCAGTAATGCAAATAAAATTACCAATGTTAACATAGTATCCCTCACTTATTTATTTGCCGCTCTTTTTTGAATCTCGCGTTTCCGGTTCTCATTAACAATCTGCTGTGCTTCTACGTGGTTCCGGATCGGAACATTTTCTTTTCCGTTTTTCCGCATTATTTCCTTGGCTTCAGCTTCAATTGCTTCGATTTTTTTAATTCGATTTTCTAATTCTAAATTATGAGCCGCTTGTCCATCAAGTGTATATTGCTGCTTTTCCAGCTTCATTAACGCTTCTTGCTTTTTTAATTGATCTGAGACCGCATTGATCGCCAATAACATCGTAGCTTTTTCTTGCGTGATCTCAGGTGATAACGACATGATCTCATTTAACTGTTCATTGACCAAGGCTGTAACCATATCCATATGTTGCTTGGATTCTTGTCCAATGATAGTATAAGTCTGACCGGCAACGATTGCCTTATAGCGATTTTGCGCCATATCGATCAACCTTCCTAATCCGATTTTTTTATTAATCCTGTATCAAAAATACTAATATATTATATGCTAAAACTTTTGATATGTACAACTTTCATCAATTAAAAGCCAATTAACTTAAAGAAAAGAGAAAAAAATCATGAGTTCTGCTGTCTTAAAACTAACAAAAACAGAGATTCAAAAACTGAAAACCTATTACACTGACTATTTGTTAAACAAAAAAGTTCCCTACAGTGAATTTTCTGCCAAAAAAAATGGCACAAGCATCACCGCCTATACTTCTGGTAAAGTTCTATTTCAAGGGAACAATGCTGAACAAGAAGCGGCCCGTTGGGGAAAAACAGGCGCTGCAAACACGAAAAAAGAAAACAGCTTGCCCAAAGATTTCGCGTCACTATCTGTCCTAGGCAGTGATGAGGTCGGTAATGGCAGTTACTTTGGCCCGCTATGTGTTTGTGCGGCCTATGCGGATAAGGAACATCTTACCGCACTAAAAAAACTTGGCGTTAAAGACTCAAAAATGCTGACGGACGGACAAATCCGTAAAATGGCTGAAACAATCAAGGAGTTGATTCCTTATAAATTATTAGTGCTTCATCCAGAAAAATATAATGAGATTCAACCAAAATATAATGCCGTCCGTATGAAAGTCGCGTTGCACAACCAAGCCATTCGGATACTACTAGAACAAATTTCACCTTCTAAACCTGACGCGATCCTAATCGATCAATTCACTTCAGAAGCAAATTACATGAAATATGTTAAACAAGAGACCAAGCAGATTGATCAAAAAATCTACTTCGTCACCAAAGGCGAGCAATACCATCTTTCTGTTGCCGCAGCTTCAATTATCAGTCGAGCAAGCTTCCTTGAAGAACTTGATAAGGCTTCGCTCGAGCTTGGAGCAAAAGTGCCATCAGGAGCCGGCAAACCTTCTGATGAATTGGCAGCAAAATTATTGCGTCAAGGCGGAATGAATCTGTTAAGTAAATATGCCAAATTACATTTCGCAAATACAGAAAAAGCACAAAAATTACTTTAATAAAGTTAACCCGTCAAAATGTCCAGCCATTTCGACGGGTTAATTTTAAACTTCTGATCCAGCTAGATATACTTGGCGGACGTTGCGCAACGCTTCAATATCAGCAGTGGCATCACCAGCTACAACTAAAATATCTGCTTGTAAACCATCTTTTAATTCGCCAGTAGTGTCTAATAGATCAAAGACTCTTGCAGGATTTTGTGTAGCTGTTTGAATTGCTTCTACTGGTGTTAACCCGTACCGTACCATCAATTCTAATTCTTCGACAATCGGTACACTTAGTGCTTCTAACATTACCATATCCGTCCCTGCTAGAATCGTCAACCCTTCATCATAAATCGCCTTAAAATTATTCGAATAAGCTTGAACAGAGCTCTCGAAGAAATCCAAATGATGGGAATAGGTTTCAGTAGATTGATTTGAATGGTCAATTCCTACTTCTTGAACCTTTTTATTATAATCTGCTAAAAAATGATAAGCAAACATCGTTGGCGTCCACGACTGCTGATTTTTAACCATTTGCTTTGCTTGCTCAACAGTTAAAAAATTTCCATGTTCGATCGTATCGAATCCAGCATCTATACACATTTGTATACCTGGCTGAGTCCCTGAGTGGACTACACATTTCATCCCAAGACGATGGGCTTCCTCCACACCAGCATCTAGCTCTTCTTGTGTGAACTCACAGATATCATCGCGATTAGTCGTTAACAGCTTGATCCAGTCCGCACCATCTTTTTTCTGACGACGAATCGTATGACGAATATTTTCTGCACCATCTACCTCTTCAATCCCATCTTCATGACCGTGTCCTCCGGTTATACAAATTCCACGATCTGTATGCAAAATGCGTGGTGCTTTAACGAACCCTTTCTCGGCCGCTAAACGTAGTGTTTCTAATAGAAATTGTGGTCCACAGCAATCACGAATCGTTGTCACACCTTTTGCTAGACAAGTCTCGGCTTGTTTTTGTGCGTAATAGGCAATCATAAAATCATTGTACCGATGCAGATCGGGCTGTGTCCAATAATAGCCCAGATGAATATGTGCATCCATTAATCCTGGTAAAATCGTCCCATTGCCATAATCACGAACCTCTACTTGGGAAAATTCATTAGATAATTTTTCAGCTTTTCCAACAGCTAATATCTTATCTTTATCAAAAACAACACCGCCATCCTCAATGATGGTTTTGCCATCACCAGTAATTAATTTCTTAGCCTTTAATAAAATCAACTTCGTATTCCCTCCTATGTTTAAAACGTTTTCAATTACTTTATTAAGTGTAACAAAAAAACCATCTAAATTGATAGTCAATTTGGATGGTAGAATCAATTAATTTTTCTTATTATTGACGATAATACTCTGGTAATTTAAAGCCGTACTCTGTTTCAATTATGTTTCCAACTTGCAGCAATAAATCCTCTCTTCCCCGCGCTGCCATAAATTGAATTCCGATAGGCAAGCCTGCAGAGGTTACATGTGTTGGCAGACTAATAGCTGGTTGTCCGGTTAGGTTAGCTAATTGAGTGTACGGTGTAATTTGCAGGCTTTTCTCAAACATTTTCTCGATCAAATGCTGCAATTCAGTCTCAGATAGACTTGATGAAACTTCTAACGCATCGCGGATTTCACTATTTAATAATTCCTCATCTATTTTTGGTGCCGTCATTGCAGTTGTCGGTGTCAGGAGCAAGTCATATTTTTTGAATAACTCTTCCATCTTGAAAGCTGCAAAATCCCACTGATTCAATGCATTTATAAAGTGACTGGCTGGGATTTTTTTGCCATATTGATAGATAGCCCAGGTCATTAATTCCATATCATTTTTTTCAACTGGTCGTCCTAATCCCTGTTCTATTCCAGCAAACATAGCGGCTGTTTCGGCGCCATTCATCAAATAATAGCTGGTTATTAATTTATTTCCGTTAACAGGATAATTGATTACTTGCAGTTCATGTCCTTGCTTCAATAAAAAATCATGGGCCTTTTCGACTGCACCAACAGCCTCAGGAGACACCTTTGTATCGATTGGCGAATCAATAACTACAGCTATTTTTAGCTTCTTTTTTTGCGCCGCTTGTGTATGCCGCCACTCCTTCAAAGGAGCTTGGTAAGGAGCCGCACTCTCGATGCTTCGCATAGTATAAAATAGCTTTTCTGTATCACGCATCGAAACCGTTAATGCAAAATCAATCGCTGCCCCTTGCCATCCACGCCAACTGTTTGGCCCTACAGGCATGGCACCTCGGGTTGGCTTTAATCCAATTAAGCCGCAGAAAGACGCTGGAATACGTATTGACCCGCCGCCGTCACTAGCTCCCGCAATCGGAACAATTCCAGAAGCCACTGCACTAGCTGCTCCTCCGCTAGACCCTCCTGAATAATAAGCAAGATTCCATGGGTTTTTCGCTGGTCCGTAAATCTGTGCATCTGTAATATTTTTAAAACCAAACTCTGGCGTATTGGTTTGCGCAAAAGGGATTAAGCCGCTTGTTATCATCTGATTAGTAAAATTACTATTCCGGCTAGCGCGATGCTCTCTCAGTAGTTTTGATCCTGAAGTACTTAGCCACCCCTCTTTTTCTTGTCCTAACATTTTTAACGGCACTGGCAACCCAGCAAAAGGTCGTTCTAGCATATTTTGTTGCTTCTGATATTCTTCAATAGCCTCATGATCCATCATTGAAACGAATGCATTTAACATTGAATTTTGCTTTCTAGCTTTTTCTTCAAAAGTTTTCAACAGCTCGTGGAAACTTATCTCTTTATTACGTAACTTTTCTGCCCAGTATAAACCATCTTTCATTGCGATCCTCCTCTTCTTCTTTTTATTATTATCACAGACTTTTTTTAAAAGTACTAGCAATTGTCATGGATTAATGCTCTATTGCCATATTGAATACTTAAAAGCAAAGAACACACGATCATTCATGTGTCCTTTGCTCATTTAAGTGTATTTCTTTTGAAAATATTTTTCCAATCGATGTTGAATATTGCCAATACCGATACACAGTAGCCAATAAATCAGTGCAACTAAAATATACATTGACAGATAATCGAATGTTCTTCCACCAATAATTTTCGCTTTCTGAAAAATATCTGGTACAGTGATCATCGCTGCCAAAGAGGTTCCCTTAACAAGATCCATTGCTACGTTACTTAAAGCCGGAATCGATATTCTTACTGCTTGTGGCAAAACGATATAACGTATTGTCGGCAAAAAACGGTTTCCCAATGCGTACGCTGCATCCCATTGTCCTGAATCAACCCCAGCAATTGATCCACGATAGATTTCGCCAATAAAAGCACTGCTGGTTAAACTAAAACAAATAATCGCTGCCGTTACTGCGTTTAATTGGTAGGGTAACCCAAAATATAATAAGAACAACAGAACCAATGCAGGTGTTCCCCGTAAAAAAGATAAGTAAAATCTTACAAGAAGTTTCACGGGCCGCCATGGCAAAAATCCTAAAATAGTCGTTAAAACACCAAGCAAGTTACCAATGAAAAATGCCGCTAAGCTGATCCCTAAAGTGTAGCCTAATCCACTCAGAAGAAATGGAATTGAGTCCAACATCAGGGCTACATTAAGTGTTGGAATATACATTAGTCTGCCGAAACCTTTTCGGTTACTTTCTGTTTAGGCTTCACTGAGACATCCGTGTCAAAATACTGCTTAGAGATTTTCTTTAGCGTTCCATCTTTTTTTAAATCTGCTAGTGCAGCGTTAACCTTTGTTTTAAGAGATTGATCCCTTTTGTCAAATAGAAAGCCTGTAGCGTTTGCGTTGAAATAAACATCTTCAAGAATTTTAACAGGAATATCTGGTAAAGCCGCAACAGACATTTTTTGTAAATAGTAATCATTTAAGATTACATCTGTACGTCCATTAGCAACATCCGTTAAGTACTGATCATTCGTGGCATTATCATAGGTTACTGCTTTCGCCCCATATTTTTCTGCGATCTTCATATAACTAGTATTAGGTTCGCCTGCAGCTTTTTTCCCTTTTAGATCCTTCAAGGAGTTAATCCCTGAACTATCACTCTTCCTGACGATCATACTATCAAAGGAATATTTAATTGGCGAAGACAGAGAGAATTTTTTTGATCGTTCTTTCGACATCCCAAAATCGTTTGCCGCAAAATCTGCTTCTCCTCGATTGACTGCAGTTACTTGACCATCAACATTGTATTCCTTAAAGTTGATTTTTAACGCTAATTTCTTTGCAACTGCTTTTGCCACCTCAACATCATACCCTGTCAGCTTATTTTCATCGTTGTAATAAGAAGATGGAAAAAGCGTACCGGAAGTAGCTACCGTCAATTCCTTTTTGTCCTCTACTTTTTTCCAACTAGTATCCTCTTTGGTCTCTTCATTACTTCCGCAAGCCACTAAACTCACACCTGCCATAACTAGCGCCAAACCTATCCACCATTTTTTCAACAGCATCATCTCCTTTTTATTTTGCTAAATTCTAAACGTTGATTCTTTTATAGCATATAAAAAACAAAGACATGTAGAAACTTGCCTATGAAAAACAGTTGTTAATACAGTTGTTAAATGCAGCAAGCGTGTGCTATCACAACTATTTAATAACAGTGCGAAGCAATTTTCACTAAATTTATTCGCAGAATATTTTTAGGTATCAGTTACTAGTTCCCCTTTCCATTTAGAAAAGAGAAAAAAGACATAGTTTTTTTACTATGCCTGATTCTGTTATTTTCTTGATCACTACTCCTTTAAAAGATAAAATAAACGAATACTAAAAAGAGGAACCCCATGACTTAGGATTCCCCTTACCTCTAAAACTATTCTTCTTCTTCGGTCATGAATATCTGTTGTCTTATCACAGTTTATTGAGTTTTAAAAACCCATAAAAATTTATTCTCTATTAGATTTTATCTTGCTAATATTTAACACATACGAAACATTTTCTTGGTCAATATCTTAGTCAAAAATTTCTCATCTAATGTGGGGCGTCCGTTCACTTTGTGGACGGTATTTTTAGTTCCAAATTATACTTTTAACTTTAGAACGTTTCATTAACGTGTATCTTGGTCTTTTATTAGAATGGAGCGTTGTCGGTTTAAATATTCCATCTTCGTGATCCCTTCTCAGTCCTAAAATAATTTCTTCTTTTCTTCCCATTTTTGTAAATACACAATCTAATTTCATTGGGTTAGGCTTCTCGTTCTCCATAGGAATACAAACTTTTATCTTCTGATCTGTAAACACCTCATACAAGAACGGATACAACAATATTCGATTTTTAATGTCTTGTGATCCAAAATTATGATGCTTTCTAATGTTTTGAGCCGTCATTCTGCCGGAGTCAATATCTTTAAGTATTCTGCTACCAACTCTATTTTTACCAACATAGTGCAACCCTAATAGGTGTGGTAACCCATCATCATGAAAAGCTACTTCAAATTGATTCAAGCTTTTATAATTCGTCAATACCCGACATGATTTACCGTGAAAGTTACAACGGTAATCATTTAATATGTTAGTCAGTACTACATCGTTATACCGTTCTAAAGATATCCTCGTCATAATTTCTCCTAAAAAAAAGTACCCTCCTATTCCTAGAAGGGTACGAATATGTAAACGGTACGGACTAGATGCGTCTCCAGTCGGGACTTCCGGTAGGTTACTAGGCCTCCTCCAGGCAACTTGACGTACCACAATCAAATCTCCGAATTTTCGGACAGGCAAGCTTGCAAGACGACCTACAAAAGTTATAGGTTGGGAAGATAGCTAATCTTCACCATTAATATAACAACATCGCTAATATTTGTCAATATTCTACATTCCTCTGGTTCGATCTAGTTAGAGCTATTTAAAAGAAATTTTAATTATTTCTTTTCTAATTCAATCCAGTTAAAGCTAATGAGATATAGCAAAATCTTTACAAATAGAATAAAATGACACTCATAGATTTAAATATCAAAGTGTTTACCTATTCTACATCAATTTATTTAATTCTCTTTTGACCACTTCTGTACTAAACGAAAAATTTGGCGATTGACTTTTAAAAGGGACATTAGCAAGAACTTTCATAATCTCTGGCTGTAATATCGTTGAAAAATCAATATCTTCTGAACAACACTTTATACGCTGGATAATATTATTAGCGATGGTGACAAGAGCCCGATTATCATTTGAAGATAATTCTATTCTGCCAGCTTTTAAAAAGTATTTTTTTATCTGAACTGTTGGTACATCACTATAACTAAATACTTCTTCAATGCCCATTTTGATGTAAGTTATTAGTTCCTTTTTATTCTTCGCATTAATATCTGCTAAAACTATTGACGAAAAAGACAAGTCATTCACTAGCACAAGAATCTTTTTACGGTTTAACGTGAAATAGTTAGCGTGCCAGGAATAAAATGAATGTTCATCACTAGAAATTTGAATGTCTGAATTAGTAAAGGATGAAAATAGAGGTAGTACTTTTTTTGTTGGAATAATGTTCATGCTATCCTCCATAGCTTTTTCTTTCAGTATACCAAAAATACATTATTGATTCTAAAATACGCAAAAAATATTTTATATCAACACTTTAAAGTCGTATTTTTTGAATTTATCACAAATGAGGAATATAATTAAGTTGTATTCAATTAAGAATAATTACTAAGGTGTTAGGACAATAGCACCACTGACCGCCTTCTCTCTCTCATTGCATGGCGGTCTTTTTACCTTTTCCTTATGAAATTTTAAGCATAATCTCTTTTGATCGGCATAGAATTTGTTATAGACAATGCTCAAATAAAAAGGAAGCGATTTAATGCCGCAATATGTTTGTACAAGAAAGCTTTTTAGAACTAAGCTCTACGAGGTACATCAAATTACTTGCAGAGATGCACCAAGAGAAGCGGACAGTTTCACAGTAGGCACATTTAGTACCTGTAATCAAGCGATTGAATACCTTGAACAAAACAATCCCGGTAGCTTTAAATTTCACGGTTGTTACTTCTGCTGCCCATCTTGCTATGAGCATAATCTAGAATTCGAAATTCCGTAAATCTTGTCTTTCTGACTGTCCTATTTTGATGTACAATAGTTATGAGCTAGGCTGAATCTCCTTATATAATTCAAACCGGCTTATCATTTTCACCTAGCTCATTGACCGCCTTCTGATCCGTCGGCGGTCTTTTTTTTATGAGGCAATCAGATGTATAATGCTTATTATGAGTTAGTTCCTATAAATAACCCATAATAAACCCTTACTAACTCATTGGTCACTATTACCCGATAGTGACCTCACATATTGCTAACTACATGACAGAATGATAGAGTATCTTTTCGAAATGTATTCTTTTATAGATTTAGACCGCTGCGGAAACTGCGGTCTATTTTTTTATTGATTTATAAGCACTATAATTCTATACTGTCTATGGGCGCAATTAATTCTTTTTCAGAGAATTTTTTCCGATTTGACTGCTGTTTTTAACAGTAGTCTTTTTTTAATTGAAAAGCTCATTTCACAATGATAATTTATTATTAACTTGTTACATTTGGAGTCTGCTGCGGAAACAGTAGGCTCTTTTTTTGTGTGGTTTGGCAAATTCAAATCACCTTTCTAAAACCTTACCTAAAAGAACTATCAAATATTATGGGGTAACGATTCGTTAGGTCATCCCTAACAACCACAAAATCACTCTCAATGATCTAAAGTAGCGATTCGTGACTTTAGAAAGCATGCTACCACCGCAGAAATACATCGTCTTTTTATCAAACTAACCCGATATTTTCGGGGTACATGGCAGGTCGATATTTTCGACTTGGCTAGACTGACTAGCTTTTTTCTAGTCAGTTCAAATTGACGATACCGATGCTTTCGGTGTTGTCAAAAACAGAATGAATATTGTTCACGCTGAATTACAATTTGTAACGTGGCTCTAACAAGGTTACTATTTGATACCCTGTCGGAACTGGGTCGATATTTTCGACCTTGATTTTATATCTCCCCAAAATTGGAGACATCTTTATTTGAGAGGGGGACAGAATTTTCGGCTGCCCCACCTTTTTCTACACTCGATGTCTGCATGTTTTTATACAACCGTAAAATTCAATCGGCGGAAAATTCCGCTCATAATAAATCAATGACATGTTGTTTTTATATAAGCCCTGCTTCGATCATGTTCAGCTCATCTTGATAGTATTCGATCTCATTCTCTCTTTCTAGCCGCTCTTGTTTCTTATCCTGATAATTCTCTAAGAACTTGATCGATTTACTTATATCGGCGTGCCGCTTCCTTATGTATGAATGGCTATAGCCCAATTCCTCAGCTATTTCATCTAACGTACAATGATCGATGTATTTCAACCGAAGAATTTGACTATCAATATTATCAAAGCTTTCAAAAATATCGTAGGCCTCTTTCATTTGATCTTCTAGCAGTGTAATTTCATCGCCAATAATTCTAATCTTATCTTCGAGCGATGCAGCCCGGGAATTCTTTTTTAACTTTATTTTGCTTAAATCGCCATCTACCCAGCGTATCAACTCCAGCTTTGATTTATTGAGATTCCACTTTAGATACGTCAACTGTTCCGATAATTCTTGATAATCTTTTAGCCATTGGAATTTCAAAGCATCGCCCCCTATCGTCACGATCAAAATAGCTATGTTCTCTTGCTTAGAATTCATATAGAGTAAAACATAAAATCAGATACAAGCAACGTTTTGAGCTGCTTGTATCTGTTCTTTGGTATTTCTAGTGATTGTCTGTATTTCCACCATAAACAGCAGTCTCTTGTATAACACCTTTGCAATATTTAGGATCAACATGCAATTTGAATATTCCTTTTTCCATCATTCTTTCTATTCGCCACCCGTCTTCTCCAAACAATTCAAATATGTTTCCTTTTCGAAGTTTTTCAGTGGCTAACACATCTAAAACATCACTTTCTAACCTGCCAAACGGTGCATCTTTTGAATAACTAGGCTCATAAAAACGGGCGTTCTTGTCTACTCCTGGTCTGTCATCATTATATTTATTCAGCATTGATGACACGTCGTCTCGTAAGTTCCATTCATCACTATAATTTGTTACTGCATTAACCTTAGCCTTACCGTACTCGTTCAGGATCTCAATTGCTACGACTGTACCATACCCGTTATGAATTGTTAGCTCCTGCAACTTTTGTTTTAGTTCGTTAGAGTTGAATCCTTTAAATCTAACTACTGCCATTTGTTCGATTTCTTCAGGCTCCTGATTTATTGCAGCGTCTAACTGAATAGCCTCACGAACTGATCCCATAATTTCATCTTTCACCGATTGCGGCAAAGAATTAAATAATTCATCCGTGCTGTTTTCTATGTTTTCGATCTCATTCATATTTTTTTGTTCTGTCATTTTGATTTCCTGCTTTCTATTTTTAATTAGTCATTTTGTTTTCAATCATCGCGATGCGTTCTTGAATGTCATCAAGCTCAATCGATCGATAGGCAATTTCTAAAACGTTCTTAGCCGCCTGAACCTTCGAACTTGGCGATGCCTTCTTATCGGTCATAACTTCCCTTAAAACCTCTACAGCCTCCTCAGATGCTTTCTGTAGCCTAGCCGTGACTTGCTGCATCGCCTCACGCCGTAGCTTACGGTATTCAGTCAGAAACTTGTCATCTTTGAGATACTTGTATCCAGTAGTTTTATTGATGCCTGCCATCTCACAAGCTTTCTCAATGCTAGGAGCTTCCAGCAACGCTTTTAAAAATCGATCCTGCCGAATGTTTAACTCTATGGCCATGCAATATTCCCCCTTCCGTTAGTATTAGTCGTTTTGCGTATCGCCAGCGATCATAAGATGATTACAACTTCATAATCATTTTCTTTGAGATGCTGATCTAGTTCCTCCTGAGTAAATGAACGGTCTTTATGTGTATACGTGCCGTCTTTATTAGTGTACGCAACAAAAATCTTACTTTTATCGTATCCACCAGTTACCTCAGTTTCAATGCGCCTTAACCTCTCTAATATCCTGCTTCTATCCATTTTGACGCCCTCCCATTCAAATAAAAAAGAGGATACAAGAGACTCAACGCACTTCTGCGCTCAGCTCCTGTATCCTCTGGTTCTTCCTAGTAAGATACTATTATTCGACTACCGCTATTATACCATTTATATGCTCAAAATGATACGTTTCTATGCCACTTTAATATCGTTTCACTGTTACTTTTCGGGTTGTTTTTCAGTCAATTGATGTGATTCTGTTTTATAGTATTGAACCACTTGACCATCTTTTACGATCAATTTTATTTCACCATATTTCGGCAGTTCTACTACTTCCGCCTTTTGGTTGTTATCGATGTATACTTTATCCATTTTATCGCTCCTCTATTATTTTGAAATCTATAGCGATGCTCGCCATCCTTCTAAATCAGCCGATTCAATTTGATCTATAAGCTGGGTCATGTCTTTTACTTGCGATTTATATGCCGCCAATCCTTCTCTGCGTTCTTCTTCAGTCTCAGCAATGAAATAGCCCCGATCATCGCCGCTACGCTTAGCGCATACAGGAACGCCCTTCTTACGTAGGCTATTGATTACATCGTATACAGTTCGTTCATCTATGCCTAATAATTGGCCAACATCTCTAATAGCAATCTTATGTTCGCTACCGCTGGGGATCACATCCAAAACGTCACTTTCTAACGTGGTTAATTGGTCCATGTTAACCTCCTCCAATTCTTTTATAATTTGTTTCAGTCTTTAAAGATTTTCAGTTCTTCTGCATCAGAACCAAGCGTGTTCTTATATACACTTAAAAAGGTAAATTGTCTTCGTCGTCATCTACCGAATACTTAACCTCATCGCTTTGGCTTAGTTGTTCGTTAAAAGCTTCTTGTTCATCTTGTATATCGTCAACAGTAGTAAAACCCTTTTCTTGCCATTCTTTGAGTAATGCAGTGATATAGGCTAACGGAGATTTCACATCTTCTCTAAACGCTGTTTTTGTCATCGCCTCATAAAGAAAATCAAATCCGTATCTTTCACCTAATCGATTTAAAGTATTTCTATCGATGTCACCAACTGCATCAAATGTTTCTACATAATAGGCTAAGCAGTCATTTAAACTGAAAGATGAAAAACCGACAGCATAAGCATTTTTTTCAGAGTCTTCTAGACTAGCCTTATCTTTGCTATCCTGCTCTATGCTTCTCTGCTCTCTACTAATCTGTCCTTTACTAAACTGATCTATGCTACTCTGCTCTATGCTATACTGAGTATCCGAATCGGATACGTCCTGTATACAAGGTGTATCCACATATTTATATGTTCTGTTTTCAGTAGTTATGATGTGTTCTTTCTCCGATAAATGAATACTTGGCGTATACCTATCTTTTTGAATATAGTTATTTAACTTCCATTCTGAAATAATAATCACGCCATTTTCAAAAGCGATTATAAAATTTTTAGCTTCTAGCATTTTTAAATCATCGTCTGTTGCGCTACATGCTCGTTTAACTTTTTTTGGGCTGGACACAAATCCATCATCATCAGCGTGCATCCCTAAATGAAAATAAAGATTTTGCGCTGTTGGTGCCATATCTAGAAACCTATCTGAATCAACAACATCCTTTGAAAACATCCTTCTATTTGCCATAACGTCATATCACCACTTCTTAAACTTATTTGATTTCATCTTGCTTGTTTCCATATCGAGTGTAGTTCTCTAGGCTCTTTACTAATTTCTTTGCAGTCTCTGACTCCATAAGCTCGTAAACTTTGTTCAATTCGTCGGCTAGCCGTTCTCTGCTGCCTTTTTTATCAGACTCAACACGATTTAAAACATCGCTTAGAATGTCGAATAACTCATCTTCTTCTTCAAGCGAGCTTATTGTTTTCATTTCACTTCTACCTCAATCTTTTCAATTGCAATCGCCATTTTTAATAGATTATTACGAACGGCACCTTTCTTCTTTTCATCTGCTTTTTTTCTTAAATAATCAACTAGATTTTTCCGTTCTTCGGTATCCGACTTTTCGGCGTATTCAAATACATCATTCAGCGTTTGTACTAATTCATCCCCGAAATATTCTTTTGCTGTCATCATGCGGCTACCTCCATCGGTTCTAAATTCTCAGCGACTATGATTGTATTACCGGATTTGTTGCCGCATAGATAAATACCTTCTTGAAACTCCATCAAAATTTTAACCAATGATCCTGGCGCAATAAATTTAGATTTTTTCACTTTGCAAATATCGCCTATTTTAATCATTTGCAGTCACCGCCATTTCTGAACGGTCCAAAAGTTCATTTGTAACTGAATCGATTGTTTTACTGGCGCTATCCAGTACGCCTGAAATATTATCGAACCCTTTCTCATGAAAAAGGTCATAAAAGATCAAGAGTCTATCACCGTCGCTGTTGGCTCGTTGTGCTTGTAACTGCAGACTACTTATATAACTCTGAACCAATCCGACAGAAGCATTCAAATCATTAATATCATAAGCAATATGTCTTAATTGGTGTTGTTCATTCACTTTCATCATTCTGCACCTCCAGCGGTTTGTTTGTGATCGTGGATATATGAGAACTCGTCATAACTAACGAAAAGCAGTAATGCGATGCCAGTAAATACAATGATCTTCCCTAATATCGGCAATGTGGTAGCGATGCCTCCCAGTAAAAAGGCGGCTAATGCTAAATTAATTCTTTTCTTCATCGTTTTACGCTCCATTCTGATTTGTGTTGTGTTAAAATAGAGCAGAACAAAAGGCTAATTATAGCCCTTTTTGGTAGCTCTCAACGTTCGCTTTGGTCGGCTTGATACGTTGAGGCTTTTTTCTGCTCTATTCATGGGTTATCCTTCCAATTCTGCACCTAATAAATCGGCTAACTGTTCAATGTACTGATAAATCAAATCTTGATAGACTTCTAAATCAATAGGTTCACCGTCTGTCTTGGTACATGTGGACTGATTGAACTCATACAATCCTTGTAAGACAGATTGGACTGTCGGCGGTTCAACGCCGTATAATTGCTTTTCATAAGCTTCAATTTCCGCCACAGCTTCGCCAATTAATGCATGGCCTTCTTCCAAACTGGCATGATGAAAGGCGGCTTTTAATCCGTTCAATATTCGTGATTTCTGACGATCAATTTCAATTGGATTTACTTGTCCATCGCTCATTTTTAGTATCCTCTTTCTAATTCAATCCCTAATAACTCAGACAACGTTTTAACACGATGGTTTATAAAAGCTTGGTAAGTCGGAGATACAACAACACTCTCCCCATCAATAGAACCATCGCTAAATGGGTGGCTTACTTCGTTTAACTCCTGCAGCAAATTTTTAACTGTTGCTTGATCTTCGAAGAGAATAGCATTCGCAACCTGTCCGATTTCTTCTTGAATCGCTTCTAGTGGCGTGTCCGGTTCGCATTCTAAAATATGATTCATCGCTTCTTGTACTTTTCCATTTCTATTCATTGTTAAAGTCCTCCTGATTTCAATTCTAAAGTGTCTAACATTTGGCTACAGTGACAGTTTACACATCTCCTCAATATTGATGACTCTACCCATCGCCCCACACGTCAGGTCTATTAAATTTTGTGTTTTTCTAAAAAAGCATCTGCATCGCGTTGGTCAATTTTTTCGTATCCATCGATCATTACGACACGCAAGCCCATCTTTTCAATGAATACGTATTTAACGGTATTGTAACTTGTTGACATATAAGCGGCCGCCTGCATATAGCCCATGAACCGAGGCAATTCAAGTTTTTTCTTGTATTCATCTAGAAAAGCAATTGCTTGCTGTTTTCCTTCTTCTGCAGCCGCTTCTTTGACCATTTCACGCAAAGCCGGGGATAGGTCTAATTCGTCTATGCTAAGTTTGGCCATATGATCACCCGCCTAGCGAGCCTTTTCAGGCTTTTTAAGCGTTGTTTGATAAATCACTACCCCGATATTCAGAATCAGCTTGATATCATCGTATGAGCGACCTAATAAGATGAGGCCTGTTGTCAATTCTTCAATCTGATTGACTGCCGCCTGCTCTTTAGTAGTAAGAAAATCTAGCGGCGTAGCTTTCGGCTTTGTCCCTCTAGCCTCACGCAACTGTTTAGCATTGAAGCCTAGAGCCTTCTTGTACACTAGATTAGTAAAATGTTTGTAGAAATGGGCATTAAACCCTGCCTGCTTGATCGCATCCGTCATAGTTAAGCGGATTTCTTTCCCCTTAGCTCGTTCTAACCGTCTTGCCGCCAGTTCTGATTCCATCCCATAAAACTGTTTAACCAGTTCTTTTTTAAAGTTTCTGACTGGTTCAGTGTTATCAAGGTACGTTATTAGCAAGGTCGCTTGCTGCTGATTGAGATGGTAAATCTTTTTTCTAGCGCGACCTGACGCACGGATTTCAAATCCGATCGTTCCAAATTCACTTAGATCATTCTCATAGGTACGAATTAAACGAGTCACACTATCACGATTGTTGCCGGAAAATTCTGCAATGATCTCATCCGTAGTGAATGGTTCGCAGTTTAAGTCTTCAGATTCAATAAATACTAATTCCTTCATCGCTAGCCCTCCTTATAAACTTTTTCGTTGACCAGCCAATCAACTAATTTCTTATAGACTGTTTTTCGGACTGATAGTAGTTGCTCGTTTTCTATCATTCCCAAAGTCTTAGCTGAAATACCAATTTCGCAAGCAGCAGAACCCAGAGTTATATTTTTTCTTGCTCTACGTTCCCGAAGCTTTGCAGCCATTTCTGAATCAAGTTCAAACATTTATTCACCTCCCTCAATTCTTTTAATCTGATTACAGGAATATCTTAATATCTGAATAAAAGATTGTCAATGGTTTTTTCCTTTTTTCTGATATTAAGATTTACTTTATTCTTAAAAAATGGTAAATTCGTAACGATGATACAAACAAGGAGGGAATTAATTGAATAGGATAAAGGAACTTAGAAAAAAGAAAGGCTTTACTGTAGCTGATTTAGCAAAGGAAATTGAAATTTCTCAAAGCATGTTATCAAATTACGAAAATGGAAATAGTACGCCAAGAAATACCGAAACATGGGAAAAAATGGCAAATTTACTAGATGTAACTGTTCCCTATTTAATGGGATTTGATACTAAATTAACAATGGGAGAACGTACATCTGAAGCTAGAAAAGACATGGGACTTACTACAAAGCAACTAGCTAGAAAGGTGGGAATTACTGAGGAAACATTAAAAAACTTTGAAGCCGATGTACCTCAATCAATAGATACTCATCAATTGAATAAAATCGCTTCTATCCTCCAAGTTTCTGTAAGTTATTTATACGGCTATACTGAATATAAAACAGCAGAAGAAATGCAAAAAAAGTTGAATGAACGATTTGTAAAGTCCGATTTAAATTTTGATGAATTAATTGATTTTCAACATTTAGAAACGTCACTACAAAAGAAAGAGCAAGAAGCTTTTTCCAATCGTTTTAAGAGTGCCCGACAAAAGAACGGAGTCGACATAAAAAAACTGTCAAAATTAACTGGATTACCTTCAGATTTCATTGAAAAAATAGAGAATGGTGAAGGATTACCTGCCCCAAAAGACTTGGAAAATTTGATAGATAAAATCAGGTTCATTACTGGAAATTCAATCCAAGCAAAAGAAATTGAAGAACACGGAAAAGCTTCTCCTTTAAATTGGGAAGAACTGTACAATAATATATCTTCACCTATTCTAAGTGCGTATAGCAAAGAATTATGGGAGCGATTCGTTGATACTAATCAAGATGAGCAAAAAATTATCAATACCTACAGAGAGTTAACCGAGGAAAATAAAGATTTCTTGCTTAAAATTTCTGACACTTGCCTAAATTCTCAGCTATGGGAGCGCAAGGAAAACGGAGGCTCTTTAAATGCTTGAGGACAAATACAGCATGCCAAAAGATGAAAATATATTTTTGGCCAAGAAAACACTCGTAGAAAATATTTATAGTCAAGCTAAGATGGAAAATATCAACATCACCTTTCCAGACACTAAAACGATCATTGACGGCATGAGTGTTTCAGGATTAAAGACCGATGACGTTCAAAAGGTCTTAAACTTGCGTAATGCTTGGCGATTTGTACTTGATGATGTATCTGCAGACTTAAACACGGAATACGTTAAAACAGTCCATGCGATGGTATCTTATGGCAGTTTGGCGCAGTCTGTTCCGCATATGAGTATAAATACTGATGTAAGCAGTCTTATCTATGAAAAGCCAACTTGCTCAACAGAAAAAGCCCTAAACTATTTTCTAGTTGCTTGCAGCTCTAAACTGTTTTGGGAAAACAACATACTAACTGCTACGATCCTTGCAAATAAAATCATGATCGATTCTGGCGTCGGTATATTTATTATTGTGGAGAAACACTTGCTTCGCTTTAAAAAGCTGATAATTGATTTCTATGTAACTGAAGACAGTACTATAATCAAACAATTTCTATATGACCATTGCATTTTTGGAATCGACTATACTGAATAGTTTCTAACTGTCCAAAATTGGACACCCTCCATACATACCCATCGCCCCACGTTAGGTACTGGGAGGAAAACACAATGGCAACATTCAAACAATACGAAAAGAAAAACGGTACGAAGGCATGGCTCTTTAAGGGCTACCTTGGTACCGATCCTGTAACAGGAAAAGAAGTACACACCACACGTCGTGGTTTCAGCACAAAAAAAGAAGCCAAGCTAGCCCTATCCCGGCTAAAGCTTGACTATGAAGAAAACGGCTTGAAGAAAGATGAAAAAGAAACCTTTCGACAAGTCTACGAATTATGGGTTGAAACTTATAAAACGACTGTAAAAGAAGTCACGTTTATAAAAAATGAGATCAAGTTTAATAAATGGATACTGCCTGTTTATGGCGATCTGCGTATTAAAGAGGTCACTGTAAAGCGAGCGCAACAAATTGTTAACGCCTGGGCTAAGGAGACCGATCAATACAAGGTACTGCATTCTACAGCTAAAAGAATCTTTGAGTATGCTATCAGTCTTGGTGTGATCCAGTATAACCCACTGGCTCATATTATGATGCCTAAACGACCACAGAAAGCCGTTAGCAATGATCCGGTTAAAGTATATAGTAAAGAACAGCTTAAAACGTTATTCGACTATGTCAACGCACTAAAGCCGAATTACAGTAATGACTATAACAAAACTCTGCTACGCTTTCTATTTTATAGCGGCTGCCGTATTAGTGAAGCTCTGGCTCTCAATTGGTCAGATATTGATTTTGAAGGCAGTGACGTTCTAATCAATAAGACTTTGAGCCAAACGAAACACGGCTATAAAATCAGCGATCCAAAAACAGATAAAAGTGCCGCTAAGATTACCCTCGATGCTGAAACAATTGCGACCTTGAAGAAATGGCAGATAAACCAGCGCAAATATATGCTTAGTCTTGGGATAACCGATCCAACTATGATATTCTGCGGCATCTATAAGCAAATGATTACCCATCATGCTATCTATGCCCGGATGCTGACGATTACTGAAAAATCGGGCATTCCCTTTTTGGGTCTCCATGTCACACGTCACACCCATGCAAGTCTTTTATTAGATGCTGGGGCAAGCATGAAAGAGGTTCAAGACCGTTTACGTCATGCAAAGATTTCAATGACTATGGACACATACGGACATCTTAGCAAAGAGACAAAAGACAAGACTATAGAAAAGCTCGTTGCGCATCTAAATTTCTAAATGTCTTGGTCAATTTCTTGGTCAAAAGTAAAAAAGAAAAGGAGAAACCCTGTTGCACCAAGGTTTCTCCCACTTTTAAAACTTATTCTTCTTCTTCGGTCATGAATGTATTAAATACTTCCTCGATCATGTCCCATTCAGCGTCAGTCTCAATTTGTTGTAACTCGCCTTCGCTGCCGTCTTCGTTTTCAACGTATGCGTAAGCTTGTAATTCAACATCCTCGTCCTCTGGCGCTCCTGCAGGATAAAGCAACACATAATTGCGATTAAATTCTTCTTGTCCATCGATGGTTAAAAGAATTTCGTAGAGCGTTTCATTTCCCTCGTCATCTACTAAAGTAATCACTTCATGTTCGTGGTCATGATCGTGTTCGTGATCATGGTCATGTGTGTGTTCGTGTGCCATTCTTATTCCTCTTTTCTAAAGTTTATTGCCGGTACGATCAAGATAATTCTGTAAAATCATAACCGCTGCAAGTTTATCAATAACTTTTTTTCTTTTCGAACGTGAAACATCTGCCTGTTCAACTAACATTCGTTCGGCTTCCACCGTAGTAAGCCGTTCGTCTTGAAAATCGACCGGCAAGTCAAAAAGCTCTTTAATTTTCTCAGCATAAGCCATGGAAGCCTCTGCTCGCGGACCGATCGAATTGTTCATATTTTTAGGAAGTCCTACTACTAATTTGGTGACTTGGTATTCTTTGACAAGCTCACCTAAACGTTCAAAGCCAAACTTCCCTTTTTCTTCGTCGATTCGGATGATCTCGACTCCTTGAGCCGTCCAACCGAATGGATCACTTACTGCGATCCCGACAGTTTTCGAGCCGACATCTAATCCCATTACTCTCATCGAATATCAATACCATGATCTTTCAAATAGTATTTTACCAAAACTTCCATAACCTCATCGCGTTCGTGACGACGAATCAAGTTTCGTGCATCTTGATAACGAGGGATATACGCAGGATCTCCTGATAATAAATAGCCGACGATTTGGTTGATCGGGTTGTAGCCTTTTTCGGCCAAAGCATTGTAGACAATCGTCAGTGTCTCACTGATTTCTTTTTTACGATTATCATCAAAATCAAAACGGACTGTTTCATCTGTGTATCCCATTTTCTCACACCTCTCCTTGAAATTATCAACAATTATATTCTACTAAAAGAAGACAAAACTTACAAACTTTGCAAGTTGCCAATCTCTTGGCTTTAGAAAATCTTCCAAATTATTATAACATGCTTTTCGTTTATATATGGCTTTTTTTACAAGCATCTTTTTTTCTTTTAAGGATCGTACTAGTTATACTGAATAGATAGAAAGTTCGATAAAGCGAAACCTAATTGCCAAAAAATAGGAGGTTCTATCATGTTAAATAAATTTTTTAAACTACTCGTCTGTATTATCGGGGTAGAATTGACTGGAGCGCTATCAGGCTTTTTTGCTGGTGACATTCCAAAGATTTATGCACAGTTAAATAAGCCATTATTGGCGCCGCCAGGTAACATTGTTGGAACTATTTGGATCATTCTCTATGCCTTGATTGGTTTAGCGTTGTTTCTAGTAATTGATAGTAAAGAAGCCAGAGGCAAAACGGTTTCTTATGTGCTATTCGGAATCCAACTAGTTCTAAACTTCATTTGGAGTATTATTTTCTTTGGCGGTTCTCATTTCTGGATTGCTTCTTTTATTAGTTTGACGCTTTTGATTACTATTGTTCTTAGTATTCGTGAATTCTACACTCTTTCAAAGAGTGCTGCACTCTGTTTTATTCCCTATTTCATTTGGATTGTTTATGCTACCTATCTTTCTTTTGGTTTAGCCATTCTAAACTAAGCACAGTTGAGAGACATCAAAACAGTTTTGATGTCTTTTTCTATTGAGCAAAATACTTTATCATTATCGCTGTTCCAGCTATACCATAATCCCCAGTACCATATTTTAATTGATATTCTTCTGTCAAAAATGTGTGCATAGATTTATTTGTTCTTTTGAAGCCGGCTTTTTCATAGGACTTGATTGCTCGTATATTTCTATTTGAAGGCGCTATTAGTAAAAGGTCAATTCTCATTTCTTCATGCAAATAATTACTCAAAGTACGAATCGCATCATTTCCATACCCCTTGCCGCAATTTGCCTCATCCTTCATCCAAATATCCAGTTCAGCTGAAAAAGAGTTTAGATGAAAGGCAGAATAGCTAATAAATCCAACAGCTTATCGATCGCTCTTGATCAGAAAGCCTCGTCCTCTTTCTGGATGAGCGCCAGTAAAATAATAGTCCTCGTAGTATTCTTCACAAAACTCCTGAAAGGTCGCAATAGCTTTCTCAGGATAATCAGGCGGGCCGCTATGCGACTTAGTTGTTTCAGATTGAAAGCACCATTCATAAATCTTTTGACGATCTGCTAGTTCAGCAGGAAGTAAATCGATTTTCTCCCCTTTGATTTTCACTTGTATCCCTTCTTTTTTACATTATTTATTCTTTTATTATACGTTATACCCAACTATTCTACTAACGCGATTTGACCGTCATTAATAAGAATTGCTATACTTTTAAGAATAGAGAACATTGAGGAAAAGGAGTCCCCCTTGAAGACAACTGTTGAAATAATCGAAACGACGAAAGAAGAAAGTGCCCTATTTGAGGTTCATGAGATAACTGACACTTTACAAAATATTCTATCCGTACTCAAAGAAGAAAAGCTTTTTTTAGTCGGTGAAGAAAATGGTGCTCACTACAAATTGCCCTTCTCCGAAATCCTTTATATCGAAGTAGTTGATAAAAAAAGCTTTATTTACACGCAGGACATGGTTTGCCAAAGTACTGAAAAACTTTATCAGCTTGAAGAAAAATTGCTTCCCCATGACTTTATTCGTGTAGGGAAATCTTTGCTTTTAAATATCAAGGCTATTCGAGCTGTATCGCCAACTCTAAGCGGTCGTTTTGAAGCTACTTTAATGAATAACGAGCGAGTTTCTGTATCTAGGAAATACGTTCCCGATTTAAAAAAAAGCTTAGGAATGAGGAAACGAATATGAGATTAGTCGAGTACCTAAAAAGTGTTTTTCGTTTGTCCTCCATGATTTTTACTCTGCTAGCAACAATAAACCTATTACTTAACAAACAAGTCCTATTTGAAATTATTGAGTATATGTTGGTGGTATCCGTGTTATCTGGACTACTGCGATTTATTATTGAAGACAATGAAAAATTCTCCAATCAACGCATTGTTATCAATCAATTAATTTATATTGGACTGATATTTTTACAAATTATTATAGGTGATATTTTGTACGGTTGGGAGCTAGGTTTTATTGGTCTGATGAAAAATTTCGGAATTACGTTGATAATTTACGTCTTTATAAAATTTTTTATTTACAGTAATGATAAAAAGGAAGCTGATGAGATTAATGAGTTAATCCAGCAAAAAAGAGAATCAGAATAATCGGATTCTCTTTTTTGCGTTTACTGAGCAACCACAATCAGACGAATGCTTTCATGGTCATAAGGTTTTCTGTCATAATCACCATAAATCTCAATACTTTCAAAACCAGCAGCCGTTAGTAATCTATGATAATCCTCATCTAAGATGATCTTATAAACGATATCATACTGATTACTCTCTGTTCTCTTAAGTGAGTGATACAAATCTAAAACATGAATCGTTTCACTCCCCTCTTTTTGCTCCTTAACAAATACTCTTGAAAAATCAGAGCGGTTCACCACAACCTCAATCGATGGCAAAGACAAAGTGTAGTGCGTCGTTCCTTGTGTCAGAATCAATACCCCTCCATCATTGATTCTGCTTTTCATAGATTTAAGAGCAGTAAGCAACTCATGCTCTGAGAGTAAATGCGGCAAAGCAGTTGTTAAACAGACCACAGCATCAAATTTTTCTTTGTATATTTTTTCTAAATACCTGAAGTCGCATTGAGCCAGAGGTATTTCCTTTTTCAATGCGGCTAAGTTCTTTGCCGCTACTTCAAGCATCGCCTCCGAATAATCTGATCCGACTACTTCTAAGCCCATTTCAGACATCATATATAAATGTTGTCCTGTGCCACAAGCACAATCTAATACCGTTCTCACTGGTTTTTCTGAGAATAATTGCTGAAAAAATACTTTTTCTGCTCCTAAATATTCTTCAATCCTGCCAAATTCATCATAATCATACGCAAATGTTCTGTACTTATCTTCCATCTCCTTCACCTCTCAATTTATTGCCTATATTATAGCAAAATAAAACTGATTAAGGACCAACTCTTCTGTTCGATCAAACAAATATCTATTTATTTTTCACCTTAGATGGAGTTAACGACCACTTAGAGAAATTGCATTGTTTCAATAAAAAAAGTTGATTATAGTGGATTTATCAAGAAAAAGTAAAGGAGCAACTACTATGAACGAACTTGTGAAAATCACAAATTTAACCAAAAAATATAGTCACCATGAAGTATTAAAATCTATTTCATTTTCAATCAAGGAAGGAGAGTTATTTTCCATCCTAGGTCCGAATGGTGCTGGGAAATCAACCTTGATTTCGTTGATCCTAGGACTAACGAAACCAGATACTGGCAAGATTCTTTTTGAAGGGAAGAAATTAGCCCCTCATTCTATCGAACACAAAACAATGATTTCAGTTGTTTTTCAAAATAGTATTCTAGACGAAGATTTATCTGTTAAAGAAAATTTATACATTCGTGCTCGCTTTTATACTAATAGCTGGAAAGAAGCCAAGCATTTGGCCAAAGAGAAACTGGCAGATGTACAAGGCAGCCACCTCATAAATAAACGCTATGGTGTTTTGTCAGGTGGAGAAAAAAGGAAAATCGATATCGCCCGCGCACTCCTCAACACCCCGAAGCTGATATTTCTTGATGAGCCTACTACTGGCTTGGACATCGGATCACGAGCAGATATGTGGCGCCTAATCCATCATTTGAAAGAGAAATATCTAATGACAATCGTACTGACTACACACTATATGGAAGAAGCTAGAGATTCCGATAATATTTTAATGTTGGGCGCAGGTGAGGTCATGGCTTATGCTCCTCCGGAGACTTTGAAAAGAAACTATCAATGCTTAACACTTGAGGATGTTTTTTTAACAATTATGGAAAAAGGGAGAGAGAATTATGAATGCACTAGTTTATAGAGGACTATTATTATTTTTTAAGAACAAACAGGCGGTGATTGGTTCTTTCGTTGGCGCAGTAATTATGATTATTTTGTACGTTTTTTTATTAGGAGATAGCCTAGTTGATTCACTATCCGTTCTTTCACAACCTAAATTAGTCGTTGATACTTGGATGTTTGCAGGAGTTATTGGGATCGCCTCAGCCAGTTCCACACTAGGATCCGTCAGTTTAATGATCCGAGACAAAGAGCGCAATGTCTATACTGATTTCATGATCTCGCCGATTTCAAAAGAGAGAATTATGTTAGGCTATTTTTTCAGCACTTTCTTAATCTCTTTATTGATCACTTTAGTGGTTATTGTCATTGCTGAAATTTATATCGTTGTTCTTTCAAAGGGAAAGCTATTGACTCTATCGCAATTTGGTTTGCTATTTTTTGTTAGTCTTTTAACTGTATTTTGTTCCTCCGCTTTTATGTTCTTTGTAGCCAGTTTTTTTAAACGAACCGATACTTTTTCTACCATGACATCTGTAATTGGTCCTTTGATCGGCTTCTTAACTGGCTGTTATGTTCCAATTGGTAGCTTGCCTGACAATGTCCAACGGGTTGTCGAATACTTTCCATTAACTAGTGGAATAGTGTTGATTAGACGTATTATGACAGAAAATGTGTTCACCACCGCAGACAAGCCAGCCATAAATACGATCAAAGAAGAATTGGGCATCGTGATGAACGGTCAAAACGATCTTTTTCTGCCTGTCGCAATCCTATTGATTTCAAGCGGACTGTTTTTAGCAATTGCTTTATGGAATGTTAAGCGTGTGGAAATAAAGCGATAACTATTATACTAAAAAAAGAGGCTGGGACATAAAGCCTAAGCTCAACTAAAAAACAGGGATCAAAATCGAAAAAGCGATTTTGATCCCTGTTTTTTTATGATTTGATTTCCCCGTATTGTTCTCATGTTGCCTATTAAGCATCAATTTCTTCATATTGACTGCCATTAAGGCGATCCCTACTTCATTTTTTACTTTGTCTTTTCCTCGAACGGAAAATCGCGTCCAATTCAAACAAGCCTTCAGATGACCAAAAGTTGATTCCACGTCAATCTTACGTTGGGCATAGATTGCACTGGTTTCTGGTGCTGAAAGCAAGTCTCGTTGTTGCGCTTTGAAATATTCTAATGACGGATTGACTTTGATTTTTCTTCGATAGCCGCCTGGTGTGAATGCCTCGGGTAGGTTCTTCTGATTCGCATCCTTTGTTTCGGCCACATATTCTTTGAAATCTCGTTCAAATCCGTAGTCGTCTATTTCTGTACGATAAGTGTTGAAGTTGAAGCGAACACCTTTAGGATCAATGTAGTAATCATCCGTTTCAAAATAGTCCCAGTTCATGACTTTCTTTTCGTCGGTTCGCCACTTCTTACTCTGTTCCTTGATCATTGTGCTATAAGGAATCAACGGCGTCTGTTGAGGAAGTTCATCCTCAAAGAAGCGATAATTACTTTCTGAACCATAGCCTGCATCCGCTACAATGTAAGGTGGTAAAGGCAGAAATTGCACCTGCAACGTTTCTAAAAAGGGTTGAAGGGTTCGAGTATCTGTAGGGTTCGCAAAAAGATCATACCCTAGTACATATTGATTGTTCGTAGCGATTTGAAGGTTATAGCCAGCTTTCAATTGCCCATTACGCATGTGGTCCTCTTTCATTCGCATGAATGTCGCATCTGTATCTGTCTTGGAATAGCTTTTGCGGTCACCTAAAATACGATACTGGTGCTCATATTTTTGAACACGCTCTTGATGGGAGCGGAAATGTTTGAGCTGAGCCTTTGGCAGTTTGCGTTTGGAGCGAAGCGACTTACGAACAGAACCGATAGGTTCTTGTTCAATTGCTTCGTCGTATTGCTCGACTGTTTCAGTCAAACGAGTAGCGAGCGCATGAATTTCCTCTTTTGACAATTCACCATCAGATTCCCGTTCAAGTGCTGGGATGATTTCCTGTTCGACGAGCGTTTGATAAGCTTCTAAGGATTTTTTTTCTAAATTTTTGTGGTTTTTCTCTAGGGCAGTTTTCCAAACAAAGGTGTATTTATTGGCCGCAGCTTCAATTTTTGTGCCATCAATAAAAATAGCTTCTTCGGTTATTTGATTCGTTTCTACCAAGTGCGAACGCAGTTGAACAAAACAAGTCTGAATCAGGGGCAACACTCGGGGATCGACTCTGAACCGATTGATTGTGCGATAACTAGGTTCGTGCCCTTGTGCGAGCCACATCATTCGAATACTATCTTTCATCAACTCATCAATCTTACGACCAGAGGTGACGGATTGCGTATAGGCACACAAAATTATCTTCAACATCATGCGCGGGTGAAAAGAGCTCGCCCCGCGATCGTGTTTGAAAGCCTCAAATTCTGAATCTGGGATGCTCTCAATAAAAGAATCGATGAGTCTAGCAATATCATTTTCCGGAATGACAAGTGTAAAATCTAGCGGTAAAACGACCTGATTTGTGTTATAATTTTTAAACATAAGAGAACCCTCCAGACTTTTTGTTTCGACGCTTTAAGTTTATCAGAGAGTTCTCTTTCTTTGTAGGGAAAATCAAAACCACCCGTGAAACGGGTGGTTTGCTCTTCGGCTGAAAGCCTCTATTACCGGCCTTGGCCTGAAAGGCCATCTGAAGGCTTCCTCCCGCACCACATCTACTCGCTGATTCTAAAAGAATCTCTCTTTATTTCTTCTTGTTTTTTTCTCCTGTAAATGGATCTACTTCTTCAAACAACGTTAACTGGTCCGCTACATGATCTTCTTTGAGTTGTTTACGAATGTATTCTGCTATCTGTTCCTTATTTCGACCAACCGTATCCACATAGTATCCGCGACACCAAAATTTACGATTCCCATATCGATATTTCAACTCCGCATGTCGATCGAATATCATTAAGCTGCTTTTTCCTTTTAAATATCCCATAAATTGAGCCACACTTAGCTTTGGTGGAATGCTGACAAGAAGATGAACGTGATCCTTACAAGCATTTGCTTCATGAATTTCTACCCCTTTTCTTTCGCAAAGCTTACGGATGATTGCTCCGATACTTTCTCTATATTTCCCATAAATGATTTGTCTACGATATTTTGGTGCAAATACAATATGATACTTACATCTCCATTTTGAGTGTGCTAAACTTTCTTTATCCTTCATCATAAGGATACCTCCTAAATTTGATTGTGATGCGGTCGGGAAACCATCATCAGTTTATCAATTTTGGGAGGCTTTTTTAATACCACGCTGGAAGCTCTCTGGAACCATAGGCATAGCCTATGGTTTTCAAAACATACAAATAAATAGGCATCAGAGAAAATCATCGATTTTCTCTGATGCCTATTTTTATGGAGCTGGATTTATGTCCCAGCCCCTTTTACGAGTTTGGATTAGTAAAGTTCTAAGTATTGATCGCGTTCCCATTCGGACACAGTTTGTCGGAAAGCTGCCCACTCCATACGTTTTGCTTCATTGAAATTAGTATAGATATGACTTCCTAAAGCATCAATCATCGTTTGATCTTTACGTAGTGCTTTGATCGCATTATGAATCGTAGAAGGCAAGTCATAAATTTCTGCTTCTTTACGTTCTTCTTCTGTCATCACGTAAATATTACGATCAACTGCCGCTGGTGGTGTCAATTCATTACGGATACCGTCTAAACCAGCTTCTAATAAAACAGCCATCGTCAAGTACGGATTTGCCGCTGGATCGACTGAACGCAGCTCTAAGCGTGTAGATAAACCACGCGATTCTGGAATACGAATCAATGGTGAGCGGTTGCGTCCACTCCAAGCCACATAAACTGGGGCTTCAAAACCAGGAACTAAGCGTTTATAAGAATTTACGATTGGATTACATACTGCCGTGTATGCACGTGCGTGTTTTAAAAGACCTGCCAAAAATTGATAAGCTGTTTTGCTTAATTTCATTGGACCATCTTCATCGTAAAATACATTGCCTTCATCGTTGAATAGCGACATATTGCAATGCATACCGGAACCGTTGATGCCGTATAACGGTTTTGGCATAAATGTTGCGTGAAGGCCATGCTTGCGAGCAATTGTTTTAACGACTAATTTGAAGGTTTGGATATTATCACAGGCTTCGATTGCGTCTGCATATTTAAAGTCGATTTCATGTTGTCCTGGAGCAACTTCGTGATGTGAAGCTTCTACTTCAAAGCCTAAGCTTTCAAGTTCTAACACGATGTCCCGACGACAATTTTCTCCTAAATCAGTTGGTGCAAAATCGAAGTATCCGCCTTTATCATTCAAATCCAATGTTGGATCGCCATTTTCGTTCATTTTGAATAAGAAAAATTCTGGTTCAGGACCTAAGTTGAATGATGTGAAGCCAAATTCATCCATTCCTTTTAATACGCGTTTTAAATTTCCGCGAGGATCTCCTGGGAATGGTGTGCCGTCTGGTCCATAAATATCACAGATTAAACGCCCCACTTTACCATGATCACTTTCCCATGGGAAAATCATCCAGGTAGACAAATCTGGGTACAAATACATATCACTTTCTTCAATACGGACAAAACCTTCAATAGATGAACCGTCGAACATCATTTTGTTATCTAGGACTTTTTCCATCTGACTTACTGGCACTTCAACGTTTTTGATAGTCCCCATAATATCTGTGAACATCAGACGTAAAAAGCGGACGTTCTCTTCCTCGACAATTCGTTTAATATCCTCTTTACTTAGATCTCTTTTCGGCATAATATCTAAATCCCTTCCTCGCACTTCATTTTTTTATATTCCACAATCACTAAAGCTTAGGGCCTTGCGATTGATATGGATTTTGTTGTTGGAAACCACCTTGTGTTAACATCTCATCATAAAAAATACGACGGACATCTTTATCAGTCAATGGCGGTTTCTCTTTAGCAGCTTTAACTTCTTCCTGACGCATTTGATAAACGCGCTTTATTCCTGCCATGTTCAGGCCATCAGATAAATAGTCTTTGATTTCTAGTAACACATCAATGTCGTTTAGAGAATACATCCTACGGTTACCTTCACTTCGTTCCGGGTGGATCAGTTCTTGCTCCTCATAGTACCGAATCTGTCGTGCAGTCAAATCCGTTAGCTTCATAACTGTACCAATTGGAAAAACAGCAAGCGAACGACGCAATTCTTTCTCCCGCATAATATCTCCTCCTTGTTTTTTGATGTTGAAAAAAGAATACCATCCGTTAGACCAATCGTCAAGAGATAATGTCACATTTTCTTACATAGCTTTTCCGAACGTTCGTTTTTTTGACCAAATGATTATTATATCAACGTTCTCAATGGATAAAAAATTGTTATACTGCAAAAAAAAGAAAGTAGCGATAAAGTTGCCTAAAATCAAAATTAGAGAAAATCGTTCAACTCAGACCTGAGTATTCAGTGAGGTATTTAATGGGGATTTTAAAAAGAGACTCCAAGGAGAACCGTACCTATCTTGTATATTTCAAACGCGATCATAAATTATATCTTTTTTGAAGATGAAATCGAACAGAAGAAAATTTGAAAAATTTCTATTTAAGAGGCATTTGAGATTTTTTAATAATCTCACGTTTTTCATCTATTTTAATCAAGCGCTCCCAACAGAAATTACTGCTTGTCCACCCTTTTATTGTGATTATGATTTCTCAAGACATATACTCGTCTTTTCGAAAATGAATAAATCAAGCCCATCTAAAGATATGCTTTTCAGTAGATGAATTAGCTGGTTAGCATTTCTTTATGTAGATAAAAAGCTGCCCTTCGCAAAGCGAAGAACAGCTCTAAAAAACTACAACTATTTTATTAGTCGGTTGCCCAAGGTTCGTTCAAAAATTACTTCTTTTTTTATGATTGATGATAAACTTCATTCACAGCATTGGTTACTGCAACTTTAACATGCTCAAAAGTCAAACCGCCTTGAAGATATAAAGAGTAGGGCTCTCTTAATGGTCCATCCGCACTTAGTTCAATACTTGCTCCTTGAATAAACGTCCCAGCAGCCATTATGATATCGTCTTCATACCCTGCCATATAAGATGGGATAGGGGCAACATAGGCGTCAATTGGCGAATATTTTTGAATCGCCTGACAGAACTGAATCATTTTCTCACAATCACGAAAATCGATCAACTGAATTAGATCCGTCCGCGGCTGATTCCATTTAGGTGTTGATTCCAAATTATATTCTGCTAACAGTGCAGCAGAATACACGGCTCCTTGAATCGCCTGGCTCACTACATGAGGTGCTAAGAAAAAGCCCTGAAGCATGTCAAAGACACTTCCGAGCATTGCTCCGCCCTCTGCTCCAACTCCGGGAGTGGTTAGGCGATACGCACATCGTTCAATCAACTCTTGCTTTCCAGCGATATAACCGCCTGTTTTCGCAATTCCGCCCCCAGGATTTTTAATCAACGAACCAGCCATTAAATCTGCTCCGACTTGTGTCGGTTCTAACAATTCAGCAAACTCGCCATAACAGTTATCCACAAAAATCACGACATCCGGTGCGATACTTTTAACAAAATCACACATTTCTTTGATTTTTTCAATCGTGAACGACGGCCGGGAAGCATAACCCCGTGAACGTTGAATGGCAACTACCTTCGTATTGCTGTTTATCTTTTTTTTGACACCATCAAAATTAATATTGCCGTCTGCTAAAAGTTCGACTTCATCATATCCGATGTTGTACTCCTTAAATGATCCTATTCCGTTGCCTTGTACACCAATTACTTCTAGTAATGTATCATAAGGTGTACCTGTGATATAAAGCAGCTCATCTCCTGGTCGTAACACACCAAACAATGACGTAGCGATTGCATGAGTTCCTGAAACGATTTGTGGTCGAACTAGGGCTGCTTCTGCACCAAGCGTTTGGGAATAAACAGCTTCTAAAACATCCCGCCCTTGATCGTCATTCCCATATCCTGTTGACGGCAGAAAATGGCTTTCTGAAACGTGATTCTCCCGAAAAGCTTTCAATACTTTGGCTTGATTTGACAAAGCAATTTCTCGTATTTCTTGCAGCCGTCCAGCTATCTGTTGATCGACTTTATCTATTTTTTCAACCAGCTCGGGTGCTAGCTCAGTTGTCCAACTCATCTTCCATTCTCCTAATCCAAAGAGATTTTTTCTTAGCAAATCCCCGCACATTGTATTGTTCCTTTTCCTCATCAAAGCTTTCGCTTAAGACCAATGTCTCACGTTTCATCTCGCTCAAAGCCTGTCCTTCGTTTGCGTTCAAAGTCAGCATATAAGGCTCTAGTAAATTCATTATTTCTCTTTTGATAGCATCAGCTAATAAATCTTTTCCTCTATTTGTTTTTGCAGAAATTAGAACACTAGGAAATAAGGTCGGTGCAAAGGTAACTTCATCAATCCGATCCGCTTTATTGTAAATCGTGAGCATTGGAATATCATCCATCCCAAGATCTTTTAATAAATCAATAACGGTTTTTTCTTGTTGCTGCCGATCTTCGGCACTAGCATCTACGATATGCAGCAAAAGGTCCATCCCTTTACTCTCTTCCAAAGTCGATTGAAAAGCGTCGACTAATTGTGTAGGTAAGTCCTGAATAAAACCAACTGTATCTGTAATCGTGGTCTCCATTCCCTGCGGTAAATGCCAACGTTTTGTTAAAGGATCCAAAGTAGCGAACAATTGATCTTCAGAATACGTATCAGCATTCGTTAATAAATTTAAAATCGTTGACTTGCCTGCATTTGTATATCCAATCAGACCCATTTGGAAAATACTGGACTGCTGCCGTTTTTGACGACTTCGCTCACGATGAGCTTCAACTTCCTTTAGCTCCTTTTTGATTGCAGAGATACGGCGACGAATGTGACGCCGATCGGTTTCTAGCTTTGTTTCCCCAGGTCCGCGAGTCCCGATTCCTCCACCAAGCCGAGATAAGCTTTGTCCCTGGCCTACCAAACGTGGTAATAAATAATCTAATTGAGCAAGTTCAACTTGCAGCTTGCCTTCTTTTGAACGAGCACGTTGAGCAAAGATATCTAAAATTAATTGGATCCGATCAATTACCGGAACACCAACCAGTGATTCGATCGTCTGGCTTTGGCGTGGTGACAGGGAATGGTTGAAAATAACAAGGTCCGCTTCATGCGCGTCAACTAGCTGCGTGAGTTCTTCTATTTTCCCTTTACCAATGATTGTTTGACGATCAACTTTGGGTCGCTTTTGTGTTAATGAAAAAACAATTTCGCCATGAGCCGTCTTGGTTAGTCCGGCCAACTCATGCATCGATTCTAAATAATTATATTTACTCTCGTCTGTCTCGACGCCGACTAAAATGACTCTTTCTGACAATCTGTTTCCTCCTAAATTTCTATTCTATGATGTACTAATTCCTTTATAATGGCACTTTATCAATTAAACATCCTCAATTGAAAGTGTCGCTTTATCTTCTGCTAGCCACTTGGCTATGGTTGCTTCGATCTCTAAAATTGTATCTGGTTGCTGAACTAGATCATACCAATGGACGGACATACGATTACGAAACCAAGTCAATTGGCGTTTAGCATAGCGACGCGAATGTAATTTTATTTCTTCCAATGCCGATTCCAACGAGGTTTTCCCAGAAAAATAAGGAAATAGTTCTTTATAGCCGATTCCTTGAGCAGCTTGCACTTCAGGGGTTTTAGCCAATTTTTTAGCTTCCTCTAGCAAGCCCTGTTCAACCATTAAGTCAACACGCTCATTGATCCGCTGATACAAAATCGCTCGATCCGTGTTTAAACCGACTATAAAACTGTCATAAAGCTTTTGAGGCTGTTCCTTTGGTTCGAGAATAGAGTGCCCTGTTGTCTCAAAAACCTCTAACGCTCGAATCACTTTTTTACGATTGTTGTAATGAATCTTCTTCGCAGCCAGAGAATCTGCGGCTTGCAGTTTTTGCCACAATGCTTCATTCCCATTATTATCTGCAAAAGCTTCATATTTAATCCGGAGTGTATTATCTATAGCTTCTCCTTCGCTACCAAGCTTATAATCCCACAATAAGGATTGGATATATAAACCAGTCCCCCCCACGACGATTGGTACTTTACCTCTGCGACTGATTTCCTCAATTGTTCTTCTAGCCGTTTTCTGAAAATCCGCAGCAGAATAATTTTCATCAACATTCTTCACGTCGATCAAATGATGGGCAATCCCAGCCATTTCACTCGGAGTCACTTTAGCAGTTCCGATATCTAACCCACGATATACTTGCATAGAATCTCCGCTAATAATCTCTCCATTGAACTTTTTTGCCAAGTCAATACTCAAGCTTGTCTTACCAACCGCAGTTGGTCCAACGATTGTTATTACCTTCATTGTTTGAACCTGCTTCTTGTACGGATGGCTTTTTCCGGAAAATCGGTAATTATACCGGCCAAATTATTTTCATAACAAGTCATCATGGTTTCGTAAAGATTGGGTGTCCAAGGTCGAATAGCTTTTTCATAATTCTTAACAATCTCAGGATGCTGTTTTACCCAATCATAGCTCGGATGCAAGCCCTCAATAAAGTCCGTCTCTAAGACAGTCTGATATTTTTCCAGATCATTTTTCTGAATCAAATCATATTGTATATCCGGCTCGTACTCATGCATGATTCGCAAAGAGTCAATATTAAAACTCGTGTACCAATACGTGAATGGCCACTCCTTACTTGTCATGACTTTCGATATTTTTTCTTCAATTCCTGGGTAATGAAATTTATTCGTCTTAATTTCAATACATAAGAAGCCACGAAAACGCATCTGCAGCAATAAATTCAGAACTTCCTGCAGTGTCGATATTTTAGTCGCCTGATATTTTTCATCAAACCAGCTGCCGGCATCCAGTTCTTTGATTTCTTTTAATGTTAACTCTCGAATCAGCCCTTTGCCATCAGTTGTGCGATCAACACTTTCATCATGAATAACGACTAACTGCTGGTCGGCTGTTAGATGAACATCCAATTCGATGCCATCCGTACCAGTCCGTACCGCCTCCATGAATGCCGGCAATGTGTTCTCAGGATGAGTGCCTGCACTCCCACGATGAGCAATAATAACTGTCATCCAATACCACCTCGTTCATAATCTATTAAATGAATTAGTTTTAAATCTTTCCACGTCCACTTGTAAAACGCTATTGTACATTGAAATAACGTAAAGGCTGTTTAGTCGAGCGAGCTAACTGCTGTTTCTTTTCATCTAGTATCTCTAAAAGCTGCTCAGAGAAAGTCTCCATGACAATCCGTCCGCCCTTATAAGTATAACCGCCGATCTTAACGGTTTCCTCGGGAGATAAAATAACTTTTCGGTGAGAGATATTTTTGAAAAACTCTTCGATTAAATAATTTGGCAAGTAAAAATTATTTTGAGCAGCAAAAGAATTTAAATAAATGAAATCATCAATCGTAATGTAACAGTCATCGAACGAATTAAACGTCACATAATCTTGCATTAAAACATTTCGTTTGGATAAAATCTCATTCACTTTTTTGTTTAAAAGATTGATTGTTTCAATTTCTTTAACCTGATGCTCCAATTCTCTTTCACGTTGATGGCGCAAGTCGATATACTTAAAAACAAAATAAACGGCAAGACCTGTCAATCCTGCTCCAATCAATACACCAATTAGTCCAATAAATGCGATTTCCACGTTTTTTCCTCCTAATTCATACTTATGGAATTATTCCTTACAAAAGTAAACTGATTCTCAACACGTCTATCATCCCACTGAAGAATTTATAAAAATGCGGCAATCTGACATCCTGTTATCATCGGTATTAATAGTACCATATTTTCATGTTTCTAGGATAGTTTGACCCGTTTAAAAAAACGGAGCCTTCTATTTGACCAAAACTGACCAACGTTGTATACTTTCTTTAAGTTTTAGCAATCTAACCTCGTTTGTGCTAAAATAATTTACGAACAATATTTTAAGGAGGATTCACTATGAATTTAGTTCCTACAGTCATTGAACAATCATCTCGTGGCGAACGTGCTTACGACATTTATTCTCGTTTATTAAAAGATCGCATCATTATGCTGAGTGGTCAAGTGAACGACGATATGGCGAACACCATCATCGCCCAATTATTATTCTTGGATGCCCAAGATTCTGAAAAAGATATTTATCTTTACATCAACTCTCCAGGCGGTAGCGTTTCTGCTGGCTTAGCAATTTTCGATACTATGAACTTTGTAAAAGCTGATGTACAAACTATTGTACTTGGTATGGCCGCTTCAATGGGAAGCTTCCTACTGACAGCTGGCGCTAAGGGCAAAAGGTTTGCATTGCCAAATGCTGAGATCATGATTCACCAACCACTAGGTGGTGCACAGGGACAAGCTACTGAAATCGAAATTGCCGCACGTCACATTTTAAAAACGCGTGAACGTTTGAACAACATTTTGTCTGAACGTACTGGTCAACCGATCGAAGTAATCGAACGCGACACCGATCGTGATAACTTCATGACGGCCGAAGAAGCAAAAGCTTATGGTCTGATCGATGAAGTGATGGAAAATAGCAGCTCTTTAAGCTAAACGACAAGAAACCGAGGAAAATTCCTCGGTTTTTAATTTTGTTTGACTCGCTATTTTCTTATAGGCCAACTTCATCAATGATCAAGAAAATAACGATACGATCTTTTGCCATTGAACGTCGTGTGATGACAAGCGTATTGCAAATGCATTCTGTTTGAAGACAATCACCGCAGAGACCTTTTTTGATGCATGGTGTTTTCTGTAATCCTAAACGGTGAGCATTTAATGGGGCCGTATTTTTTCTTACCATTTCTACTGTCGCAGTTAAATCTCCATAAACTTTTCGCATACTGACAAAGGCCAGTACTTTATCTGGACCATAGGTCAGAGCAGCCACACGATTTCCTACGCTATCGATATTTACTAGCTCCCCCTCTTCAGTGATTCCGTTAATACTCGTTAAAAAATAATCAGAAAGCAATGCTTGTTTCATCACTTGATGTCGCTCTTCTGGTGATTTTGTTCTTTCTCGATCAATGATCTTTTGCCCTCTTTTGTATAGCTCTTCAATTACACCAGATTGCTCTACAGTAATCGAACCGCCAAAACCCACTGATTTATCAGGATCAATGATCTTCATCGCCTGTTCTCTCGCTTCCAACAGGTTCTGACAAATAATTGGCTGAAAATTCCGCCGTTCCAACTTTTTGCTTAATGTTGATGCCGCCGCAACATAACGTTTTCTTTGATAATCTTCCATTAGCTAACTCCTTAGTCAAATAGTTATCTTTTTAATTATACGTTCAAAATTCACATACTTACTCATTTCCCAAAAAAGAGATTCTTACTTCCTTCTCTATTTTCAATTATTTAAGTTCGATTCGCAATAACAAGTTTAGCTTGAGCACAAAAAGTGCCCAAGAAGAATATCTTAGGCATTGTTAGTTTTTTTAGTTGAACGAGCTCTGAGTGCTGCCAGTTCTTTGATATCCTGTAAGATATCTTGATCCGTTACTTCAAAAGAGATTGATTTTCCTAGTTTGCTGGACTTGGCATTCTGATACTTATTTTTAGTATACTCACAACACATTGATATCAACGCATTGGCATCATCTAATTCTTTCGCACTGAAGGAAACCATCGCAACGAAATATCCTTGCTTTGGATACACTGTGCACAACGCTTTGCCGTTCTTCTTGAACTTTATATTCCATCCTTTCCAATAGCCCTCTCCCATTGAACAACCGCTATAAGCACGCTTAGGTTTCACAGCATAGGTCTGTATTAAATACTCCGATAATTCTTGCCATAATGGATTTGAAATAAAGTCTGAAATTTGTCGGTCTGTCGGTTCGATATCCACATGGAATAATTCATACCATTGCATAGTAGCACCCGCTTTCTTCTTTAGTGACTATTCATTTTAGCTGACAACGTAGTTTTATGCTTGTTCTCCAATGCTCTTTTCAAAAAAATCATCCAAGATAAACTTGGATGATTTTCTTCTACTCTTTTTGAGAATAGCCATTTTGATAATCAATCTTAATACCATCTTGGACATTGTAAATGAAGAGATTAAATGATATCTCATCATCTTCGATACTTTGTCCCTCCATTTGGACACCGCGAGCAACCAATTCATTTCCTTTAAAATAAGGCGTTACGCGATAACGTACATGGTGGTTCGTTTTACGAATGTAATTCCCAATTTCAATCTCATGGTCATTCATTCCTGGATCATTTAATGACGCCGTACCAGTCATCAAATTTTTCAAATTGTTGTTCTCTCCTGAAAATTGAAAAGCAATCAAATGGGCGCGGTTAAACAATGGCTCATCATTATAAAATTTTTGATGCCAGCCTGTTGGTTTGACATATAAACGTTCACGTTCTTGATGCGGCATCAAATCTTTGCCTAACATGGCGTTGGCAACCCCAACTCGATTCAGCTGGTCCAATTCTGAAAAGCGCGTCCAGGTACCTTCATTTAATGAAAGGTCCTCCTCAGAAAAGCTCGGCTGGTTATGGTTCAATTGGATTGTTTGATGCTTGCCATCATACTCTGGTACTTCTGAAACTTGACTTACATTAATTTTCTTTACTGAATTAGTCGACTCTTCATGTGATCCTATTTGTGAATAAATTCCATAAATCCCTGCCAAGACTACTACGATTGCAGAAAGGACTTTTGGCATCTGTTTTTTTGCTGCGATGGTCATTCAACTCCTAATTCCTTTTTTCCATCACACTGATCCCATTATTTCGTCTGCTGCCAAATCTCCTTGATTGCCGGAACATTACCAAGCTCTGTTAGATTACTTGGCATGATCACCGTATTACCATTATTTTCAACCACATGTTTGAAGGCTTCAATTCCTAGATAGGCGATCATTTCATCAGTCAAATTACTTTCTGCAATAGCTTTATTGATCTCCTTGATACGGGCTGTTTCAGCTTCCGTAATTTTTGCGATACGATCAGCTTCCGCAGCTGCATCGATTCTAGTGCGGTCCGCTCGAGCATCGGCATCGATTTTTGTTTGTCTTGCTCGCGCTTCAGCATCAATCTGCATCTCAGAAGATTTTGCTTCTGACTCTAATATTACTGATTGTTTTTTCCCTTCAGAAATCGTGATCAAAGATTCCTTGTCCCGACTAGCTGTGATCAATTTATTCATGGAATTGACGATTTCATCAGAAACTGATATTTCCCCGATATTGATCCGATCAATAGACAACCCATATCCAGCTGTAATATCTTTCACGCTTTCATAAAGATTCACATTGATTTCCTCGGTACCATTCAATACTTCATTCAATTCCATTTTACCGATAATACCGCGCAGATTTGACTGACAATCTTGGATCATTGATGTGACAGAATCCTCATTATCATACACAAAAGCCCTAGCATCTGTCACGTGATACTTGATCGCTTCATCGATTTCGACGATTACATTGTCTCGAGTGATCACGCTTTGCGGTTCAATTTGGATTGGTGTTTGTTTTAAAGAGACACGACGACGAACTACATATAAAATCGGAATTAAAAAATGCAGCCCCGGATCCAGTGTCTTCACATATTTACCAAAACTTTCGACAACTTTGACCTCTCCTTGCTGAACGATCACGACCAATTGGCTGATGATAAATAGAAGCACAACAACCACAATTACTAATAAGATGATATTAAATATTAACAATATAATTCACATCACTTTCTTCAAGATTATTATTGATGACGACTAACAATTCCCGACTGGTAAAGTCGATGACCTCCAGCATATCTTCAGGCTTCGGCTGCCCGTTGATCACTTTGTAGTCATACCAACTACCCAAAATTCGAATGAGCCCAGTAATACTTGACCCTTTACTGCGAAAACACTTCCCCATCGTTTTCTGCATTTGATAATCCAATACAAACTCCCTCCCTTATTATCAGTATACCAAAACATTCATATACAAAATTACTCTTATTTCATATTGCTTTACACATTTCCCCTATTTTTTTAAACTAAAAAAGAAATGGGGGATAACAAATGAAAGCAATTCAAAAACAACAGTGGGGCCTTTTGATCATTCCATTAGAATTATTGATCGGTGCCCACTTATTCCGTTTAAGTAAAAATCCCAAAGTCACTTTACTTGCCTCAACAGCGCTAGTTTTAATCGGTGCTTTGCTTATGATTTGGTTATTTCACGATTTTTTAAAAGAACAATGGCATCATTATCGACAAAAGCTTTTTCTTAGATTACTAGTGAGTATTATTTTAGTTGTCGGTGCTTTTTTGATACTGCAGGCTGCACGTCGAATGCTTCCTAGCGAACTTCTTCAGCTTCGCACCCCTACAGGTGACTCCTTACAAATACTTAGTCCCAGCTGGACAGTGCTAGCTGCCGTTATTCCTTTTATTGCTCCTTTTACTGAGGAACTGACCTTTCGCTATTTACTATTAGGGCAATTTTCTAGTAAAACCTGGCGCATGATGATGTTTTTTGTCCAAAGTATTCTATTTGGTTTGATTCATTGGAACAATTTCAACGGCAATGTATATGCAATGATCCCTTACATGGTATTAGGTCTATATTTGGGAGGAATCTATTTGCTCTCAGGCAATATTTGGAGCTCGATCATCGTTCACTGGATGCTAAATACTATGAACTCAATGCTGCCGGCACTCTTACTACTGTTCCTAAAGTTTTTTAGAATCACTCCTGACCTCTCCTCATAGAAGCTTTTTACTCCAACAATTGCAAGTACAAAAAGAAGAGATAGGCACTCACTGAGGAGACGAGCAGCAAGCAGCCACTAAAAGCAACTTTATCTAACAGAATTTCCGTGTTCAAATCAGAATAGTTACTCTTACTAATCACTGTTACCAACAATCCGAAAAGGAAAAACGGTTCCCTTATCTCCTCAGCTGTTTACCTCTCTACTACACCCAAATCGGCTCGGGATTTCAGCAGGTAAACGAGAATAGAAACGTATTTTCAAACCATAAAGCAGCACAGAGAAAAACATATGGCTTCGTTTCACCCACCGATAAATTCCTTCAAAAATCATTTCCTCTCCTCCTTCTTTTATTATTAGCTCATAGTATATTCCTTGAAATATAGGAACTCTAGTAAATGTCAAATGAGAAAGAACGATTTTATGACACGAATAAATCTCTTCATTAAAGTAAGCACCTCAGTTTGAGTTCACTATATTTGAAAATATCCTTTTTTGCATAATCCGCTTTCAAAGCAACGCAAAAAAACCAACGCTCAGCCACAAACGTTGGTTTAATCAGGATAAATTACCCTAAGTGAAGGTTTCCCCTCACATCACCCCTAGCATACATCAATCACTGTTTGAATAGCAAGGGGGCAGTAGAAAGAAAAGTATTAAATACTAAAAACACGGCTGCTTGTTGGTAGAAAGCAGTCGTGTTTCTAAAGAGAAGCGGGTGACGAGAATCGAACTCGCGACGGAAGCTTGGGAAGCTTCTGTTTTATCTTGCATGCTCTAGAAACAGCATAGCATCAAGGAAAACTGACACATAGAGGGAAATCTCTTTAGATATTTCTTTAGATTCAACAAAATTTCTCATCTAGCTTGGGGCGCTATACATAGTTTCACTTACACTCACAGACCTTTTCACAGACCACCAACGCCGATTTACATATCAATTCTACGTCAATTTATTTATTCCACAATTCTTCTGTCTGTATAACTTTATGATCGCTATTTCTGATTGTATATTTTGCATAGGGGTTATCGGGATATGATGCATTACCATCATAAACTATTAATTCAGTCGTATCTCCATTTTTTACGAACTCATCATAACTACCACCAGCACCGCCTATGTTACTCCAGTGAAGGAGCATTCTGTTACCACTATTTTCTCTCAAGCTCCAACAACTTCTATCGTAATTTTCCCAAATAAAATTTTCTCCAATTTCATTTGAAGCATTTTGATACGTATCTTCATAAAATTGAATAGCTTCGTCCATAGAAGACCACGTATTACTATTTTGAACTGGTTGATTAACGGGCTTATCATTCACAATGTTTTGAAAACCAGAATTTAGGTCGTTATTATCTGTTCGTTTGAAATGCAAGGCTCCATCTGGCATCCCTTGATTTTGCATCGAAACTAGAACAACGGGTTGATTATTATAAAAGCCAAAAAAGTAAACATGCTTCGCAGCATACGGCGCAGTTTCAGCATCCGAATATACCGAGACGATACTATAATCAGCCGACGATCGACCATCACTAGACCATTCAGCAGATACAATCTGTTCGTTTACTGCTATAGGTTGTTTTTTATCGCTGCCTAATAACTTTACTCCATAAAAATCAACATTGTGATTCGGTTGGTATTCTTTATATGACTGACCCATCGTATTTCCCCAACTTTTCATAAAGTTTTGAAGTTTACTTGCTTTGTCAATATTCCAAATAGACCCTGCTTTCTCACTGTTACTCTCACTTGCTTTCTCTGAAGATGATATAGAAGTATCGTCATTTTTAATTTTTGAACTTTCTTCAACGATCTTACTTTTTTCTTTCTTTTCATCCTTTAAATATGATTCTGATACCTTTACAGAGCTACTTTCCGGCTTTGCCTTATTTCCAGCCTTACACCCAACAAAACTAACTAAGCAAATACAAATTCCTACACCCAAAACTACTTTTTTCATGTGATTCCTCCTTATATTCCATTTTTCATTTGTACTTAGTATATCAAAAAAAACATTGTGGATTCTAAAATACACAAAATGATTATTTTTAAGGCGTATCTTTTGGATTTATCACAAATAGGGAATATAATTAATTTGTAGTTAAGGAAGATTGATTAACAGAATAGTTACCAAGGTGCTAGAAAAATAGCACCACTGACCGCCTTCTCTCTCTCATATTGCATGGCGGTCTTTTTTGTTCAACCATTTTATTGTACAATAGTTATGAGCTAGGTGAAATATTCCTTACTTTAATCAAACCGACTTATCATTTTCACCTAGCTCATCGACCGCCTTCTGATCCGTCGGCGGTCTTTTTTTATGGGTCAATCAGATGTATAATGCTTATTGTGAGTTAGTTCCTATAAATACCCCATAATAAATCCTTACTAACTCATTGGTCACTATTACCCGATAGTGACCTCACCTATTGATAACTACATGACAGAATGATAGAATATCTTTTCGAAATGTATTCTTTTATAGATTTAGACCGCTGCGGAAACAGTGGTCTATTTTTTATTGATTTATAAGCACTATAATTCTATACTGTCTATGGGCGCAATTAATTCTTTTTCAGAGAATTTTTTCCGATTTGACTGCTGTTTTTAACAGTAGTCTTTTTTTAATTGAAAAGCCCATTTCACAATGATAATTTAATATTAACTTGTTACATTTGGAGTCTGCTGCGGAAACAGTAGGCTCTTTTTTAGGTCAAGTTGATTCCATCATAGCCCAGCGCAAAATTGCGCTCGTTGGTTTTTTCAGCCAAGCCAAAAATGGATTTGGCAATTTATCCCCATGGAGTTATCTCCCTCAACAAACCGCAAACAAAAAAGGCAGCCGAATTTCTGGCCACCCTTCTGTATTTATTCAACGACTACATTCGTTGCGATCGTTCCTTTTTCATTCTCACTGATCACATAAACAACGGATTGGCCAACTTCTAACGATCGATACCCTTCACCTACAATATCAGACCAATGAACAAAAATATCTTGTCCATCCTCTCCAGTAATAAAGCCGTAGCCTCGTTCCGTATGAAACCATTTCACTATACCTTTTTGCATGTCTATATTCTCCGTTCTTATTTATTAATTCTGTTCACTTGTTCGCTCACTACATAAGCAAAACCAAAAGAGTGGATGTTTGAAGTGAGGTAGTCAACACTAGGGTGTTTCCCATCATCGTAGCGTCTAAACTCGCTGAGATCGTCATACAGCTGATTTATAAACTCTTGCTCATCTGATTGATATCCTTGCTTCAATTCGAGCACGCGATCAACAGCAGACCTTAAATCACTTTCGTACTTCTCTTTCAATGCCGCATCGTTCTGATCAATTAGTTCCCTTTTAGCCTTATCAAGCTGATCTTTCATATCCTTTGCATTATTTTCAATAATTTGACGATACTCAGCCGAATTTTTTGAGACAGCTTCTTTTAATTGATCGATCTCACCTTTAATAGCAAAGGCTTCTCGGGAATTCCCATCGATTGATGCAAGTTCTTGCTCTGCTGCCATCAAGGCTGCTTTAAGAGATTTCTCTACGCTTTGATTTGATTGGAATTTCGCCTTTTGCTGTTCCATTAATTGCTTTGTTCGTTCAAAGTTCATTTTTATTTACTCTCCTTTGTTGATACATCTTTTAAAAATGCAGCTTTCATTTGTTCATCTACACTCTGATCCTTGTCCGTACCATTCTCTTCTGCTTCTTGAATAAAGGCTTGCTCCAGGTCTTCGTTAATTACTCCAGCAAGTACCAATTCATGCAGCTTGCCTTTTAAAATTTCATATCTAGTCATCATAAATTCCTTCTTCCAGTTATTTTTTATTTGGTTTTTTTTTGTGTAATTTACATGGTTTCGTTCCGAATTTTAGGCTTATTTTTTGTCATTGTCTCTCCTCATTTACTGGTACACGCTCGAATCCTAGTGACTTCAAATGACTAGCTTCTTGCTCACTATCTGAAGATCCGAACTTCTTCGCATCGCATTCTTCACCAAGAACATATTTTTCTTTTCTCGTGCCTCGCTCCACAATGTCAACCAAATACAAGTTCCTATTGATCCGATAAACAAAGTAAAGGGCGATTTCGTCTAAAACTTCTTGCATGGCTGCTTTTAAATTCTCTTGTGCTTGTTTCCGCAGTTCTTTAAATTGAATTGCAGATACGTGATACTTTGAAGCTAACAAGCCATTTTTTACAGGCTTCACGGAGGTCATATAGCCGTTTTTTCTATCTACCGTGCAAGGCTTTGCGTTCTTATAATAAACGTCAGACAGTAAGTTTAAATCACTCTGAGACAAGCGCTTCATTCCATGAAAGAAAATCGTTGCATTCTCTAATTCGATGGGATCAAGTACCTCCCTAGCGGCCTCATAATATTTCCATTTCCTCAAAAAGTATTCCGGTCGTATATTGTCATAAAACAAAAAAATCACACATCCTATCTACGTTGTCGTCTACATCTTCATTCAATACCGTGTATTCATCCTCTAGCGACTCGATTCCTTGTCTAAAGCAAAGAGCGGATTCTATCTCATTGATTTCACTCAGAACGCTGTCAATCAAATTCTGAGGACATGTAACTGTTGTATCTGATAAGAAGTGGGTTATTAGTGTTTCTCGCTCTGTCGGATCCAATGTGGTCAGAAAAGAGGAAAAATGTTTTTCCCTGAATCGATACCGTTCTATGCGATGATCAATCAAGTCCATTTTTAGCAGTAACTTTTCTACTTCTCGATCAGGTCGAAAACCAGCAACACCGATTCCAAGTTTTGTAAATTCGATGTGCGTCGACATGTTTCGTAAATAGAATTCTTGATGGACTCTTTTTCTGTATTGCAGCAGTGATCTAAAGATTGTCGGAAAAGAGAGATAGTTTTTTATCACGATTTCATCGAATGGATCCAAAATATATCACTCCTTTTTTTATGGTATCCGTTTTGTCTTGTTTCCCCGTATTTGTACTTTTTTGTCAGGTCTTTTTCAGAAGTGCATGGCGGCGTTACAACATTCATACACTATTTTTGTACATTACACTTTGTCTATCTTTTTATGGTGCCCGAAAACTCCGGAAATCTCTTATTTGATCGTCTTTTTTTTTAGGACGGAAGAAACGGAAGTTTTCCCTCTTTTTTATGGGTGCCGAAAGTGCCGGAAATGAACTCTTTTTTATGGTGTCGGAAATGTCGGGATACTTTAGTATTCTTTAGGAGTAAAATTCTTCTAGAAACCTTCGTCAATGCCGTCAGAAAAAGGATTTCAAGTATTCTCTTACCTTCTAAAGTTTTTTTACAACAAAAAGAGGACACAAGACCTCTCCAATTATGGATAGAAGTCTCATGTCCTCTGGTTTTCCAGTCAGACTATTTAAATTTTTGTGATGCCGTTGTTTCGGTACGGATCACTTTGCCATCTTGTACGATTACTTTTACTGATCCGTGTTGTGGCAGTTCTACAGTGACCGCTTTCTTATCCGTATCTATATACAGTTTATCCATTATTCCACCTCTTATCAAGATTTTTTCATCATGCGCAACTTTTACTTTTCCTAACCACCTATACGTGAAAAAAATGAGGTTTTGTCAGGTTTTTGGATTCTAAAGGTTAACAATTGCGATCTTGGCAAAGCCATCTATTATTTCTTTTTCAACTTTCGGAGTTTTCTGGTAAGTCGTTTCTCCGCCCGGCGTGCATCAAGCCATTCCTCTGTTGCAGGTTTCTCTACTCGTTCTTTCATGTAAGTTCCACCCATAAATCCATTTTTCTGCCGCTTTGTTTTTCCCATCATTCTATCGCTCCTTCTTTTTAGATAATAAATATTCTCGTTTTTCCTTATGAAGCTTGTTTATTTTTTCTTTTTCGCGCTGGATATATTTTTCTGTCGATTCTCTCACCGTTTGACTTCGTGTATTGTTTTGGATCTCGCGTAACTTGCGCAGTTCCTTATTGTGATATGCAAGCAAAGCGTTAACTTTTTGTTCATTCATAAAAGGCCCTCATTTTTTCTGTGTTGTCTATATAGATGATAGTTACCGTTACAATTACAGTCCTGAATGAATCGTCCCATGCGGAGCTTGAATTGCAGGATTCTATCTCCATATAAGGAACCTCTTTCAAAAATTTAGCTATCTTTGGTTCAACAAGGCTCGCTGGCCCTGAAATCACTTTTACTTTTCTCATACTAATCTCCATTTCTGTCGTGCTAACACGGAATTGTTTTAAATTCTCGTGCAATTGTGTGTTACAGTTTGAAATTGTGACCTATATTCATTACTGGTATGTCACACTCGAAAACACCGAAATATCAAGCTTTTGCTTTCATTTCCATCCAATTGTGACATGTGACATATCTTTTTTTACTTCTCTGTATTTACTATGAGTAAAGGGAAATATGCCTTATTTCTATTTCTGCATAATTCACATATAAACTTTCAAAAATCGTTTGTCACATGTCACAAAACTAGTGTAGTCCTTGTGGCTGCAGGTCTGAGAGGTGTGACCTATAGAAAATCGTATGTCACAAACGCTTATAACCTCTATGAGTTTTCGTTCCATTAGGTAAACGAATTGTCTTTCTTCTCCAGCCAGGATGATTGTTCATGATAAGCCCAATTTTTCGAACCTCAGAACTGCTGCGAAAATCTAACGAGAAATTGACATCCTTGTCAAACGCTTCTGATAGAATCTCTTTAGACGTAACGAGCATTCGCGGCTCAAGCTTTGTACTGTCAAAATCAACGGTGATGTGTTCTCGGTTGTTCAAAATATCTTGAATGTATCTCTGCTTGTCCGGAATATCACGTTCATACCAGTCAGGCGGGATTTTAATGTCCAAATACTCATAAACGATGACTTCCGCAATGTCTTCCATTTCAGCAGCCTTCTGCTTCTGGATTGCGACAGATTCCAATTTCTCAGATAAATAAAGCTTTTCGCCTTGGTCATAATAATGCTTTGCTTCCGCCCATAATTGCGACACGATCGTTTCTAAACTTCCATCGAATGGTGATGCTTTTTGTCGCCCCCTACTACATGTGAGCGGGTAAAAACGACGATTCCCGGTCTTATCCTTCAAATACTGATCATCGTTGCTGGTCCCAATAAATACGCATGTCCGCGGAAAAGATTGAGTCTCACGTCCGTATGGTGGTCTAAAACGATCTTCTGTCGCAGAAATGAATTGTTTCGTCTTTTCAACTTCTGTTTTCTTCATCGCAGACAGCTCTCCTAGTTCGATCAACCAAGATCCTACTAAGAACTGCAGATCATCCTTGCTAACTCCTAACCCTTTTAGACTATCTGAGAAATAATCTGGTGCTAGCTTATTGATTGTGGTAGATTTTCCGATTCCCTGAGAACCACTCAGCACCGGGACCATTTCAAACTTAATCCCCGGTTGGTAGATTCGTGCAATCGCCCCCGCCATCCATTTGCGAGTAACTGCGCGAGAATACTCAGAGTCTTCTACCCCTAGATAGTCAATAAACAACGTCTCTACTCGTTCTACACCATCCCATTCCTCACGTTCTATATACTCTTTCACCGGATGATAGCGACGTTCATAGGCAGACTGCAAAATGGAGGCATATAGGTTATTCTCTTTGATTTGCAGTTGGCGTTTTTCATCAAGAAATGCTCGCAGCATCGTTGTGTCATTGTCAGTCCAAACGGATTCCTTGCTATCAGACCAAGGAAGCTTTTTAGCACGCTCCTTCTGCTGTGTGAAATCATTAAATCGCAAACAGCCCTTTAGCACTGGATCATGTTCTAAAAATAGAAAGCCGTTATAAATAGACCGTTGCAGTTCATTTTTTTCAGTAAGTCGCAGCATAGACAACCATTCTTTTGTCTTTTCCGTTGCATCAGATTCCCAATCATCGCCCCAGTCGTCCTCAGTATCATCAAGGCTGCCAAAATCATCTTCCAAGGAATCAAACATTTCAGCAATCAGCTCACTTTTGACAATAGGGTCTTCCCTGGCCTTTTCGATCATCGCTTTATATGAGGGCAATCTTGATATAGGTGTATCGGGCTTTGCTTCCTCATCCAGATAACCGAATAAATGGACACGAACAAGATCAAAGGCATTTACTAGCTTGTCACCGACTGGATCCGTACCGTGATGGCTATATGCAAATTTATCCTCGTATATTATCAACCCACCTTCTGTCGAACCCTCTATATAGGTGTATCGATCATTATGCGATGACGGTTCGTAAACTTCCGATAGATATTTCTCGATCACTCCTTGGATGTCGTACACTCGGCAAAATGCTCCAATCACGCCTTTTTTAGTTAGCGGATCTCCTGCCTTTTTCGCTTGTCGTTCTCTGATCGAATAGCCGCGACTGGATTCTGGCCAAAAAGAGGCATCGCGCCAATCCTCGTACTCGGCTAAAATATCATCCGGGTTCAGCCAAGGAGAATCAATATAATCGAAAAAATAAACGCCTTCTCTTGAATGGCTGGGATTGTACATCATTCTTTCAGCTTGATAAGTGGTATCGTCAAAATTATCCATCCCTACCAAATCTGCTAGCTTTCGAGCGATTGGCTCGTACTCATCTGCAGTGACCGGCCGGCTTAATGGAAATATCAAACGGTACCGTGGTGTCTTTTGAGTATGGCTATGGGTTGTATAAATCGCCACTGCCTTTCCGAAAATAAAACTGACCGTATCCCATAAATCTGAGCTCGTGCTATCTGCATCCAAGGTAATAAGGCTCCGCATGGTTGCATTGCCGCGTTTTCTTCGTCCTTCTTTTAGGAAACCGCCGACAAAGCCACCTACGTCCTTGATTTGATCCTTTTGGCTCTTCGACATTTTCTGATACTCTTCCGGTGTCTCATGTGTTTCTATCGGATTATCCAACATCTGCAGAAACTCAGACCACCGCAACGTTTTGTTTTTCCAACGTTTTGCCATTCGGTTATTTGCTACCGCGAGATTTATTTCACCGTCGTATTTTATCCTTTTTTGCTTCTTACTCCGTCTTTGTTCCATTTGCCTGCTCCTCTATAAATCACATATTTCAACTTTCAACTACACACATTGACTCGATCTGATCCGCTAATTTTAATAAAATCTCACGCGAAATATCCCGTTCTACTTTTCTCGATTTCTCAGCGTCACTACGCAACGATGCAGCTAAACTTAATTTTTCTTTTTTACTAGATACCTTCGCATTTTCTAACAATTCACGAACCATTTGCGCTAACTCTTTACCTAAATATTCGTCCAAAGTCATCATTCAGAAACTCCCTTCTTCTCGTATGAGTCTAAAATCTCTTGCATCGCGATCGCTGCTTTATCAATTTTATTTTGGATTGTCTCCAAACTTCTTTCCATATTGGTAAGACCTCGGTCTTGAGTTAGAGAGTAAAAGACTCCCTGTGCTGGTTCCTCATCAAGTACAGCAGTTAAACTCAGTGTAGATAAGTAATTGCGTACCATCCCAATTTGGTAGGTCAATCCTTCTAGTTCATCGGCCATTAATCTAATTTCTGATTGCTTCATTACTTTGCTCCTCCTACGCGTCTCCTAATATCCCAACTGTATGAAAACTCGTCATATACCATAAATTGCCTCAGTGCGATGCCGGTAAAGAGAATAATTTTTAATAGCAGCGGTAACACTGTAGCGATACCACCTAGGAGAAATGCCGCTAAGAAAAGATTGATTTTTCTGTTCATGTTGTATGCTCCATTCTGTTTTTGTGGTAGAATGGACAAAAGAATCTGGGCTTCTGCCCGTTTGTTGCCTTTATCTCTGTCCGCCAAGACTTTTGTGAGATAAGGCTTTTCTTTTGTCCTCAATCATGTGCTAGTCCTCTGTTGCTTCCTGCAATGCGATCTCATCGGCTAACTCTTTAGCTCGTTGCATCATCGCGCAGCATTCGTAAAATACATCTTTGTTGGTGCCCTCTGCTATCAGATCATCCGGGATCCCGTCTAACCTGTCGCCATCTTGGATCGTCACCAGCTTCGTACTGATTTCCTTTTTTAATTGGTGAAATTCTTGATACTTGTTCATTAATACCCTCCAATCTTTTAGCCCAACTTTCGAACAATTGCCTACAGTAACTTTTCTGCTTATGTGCTCTCAGTTAAGAGAAGTGCTCCATCGCCCCACGCTAGGAATCCAAAATTTTAAATCTCATGTTTCTTCAAAAATTCATCGCAAGCCTCTTTGCTAATGCGCTCGATACCATCCACGATCGAAACTTTTAACCCATTCGGAATCAGCTTGCCTGTCAAAGTATTGTACGCAACATTGCAATACTCACAAGCCTGCTTTTTATTCATCCACACGGGAAGCTCTGCACGCTTCTGCTGCAGTTTGAAAGCTTCACCGACCGAGTTAGTAATTAAACTTACTAATGGCTGAAACGCCTCATCAGCAAAGTCTATTGATTCAATGCTTAGCTTTGCCATGTTCTCACCTCACTTTCTTTCTGACAACAATTCGGAAATGGCTTTTTCAACACGCGCTTTTCTATCATCGCTCAATTCAGTTCTTAACCAAACAGAAAAACGACTGTCAGAAATACCTACACATTCTGCAACTTGCCAGTTTTTCAAACCATTGATAAAAATGCAACTTCTGATTTCCTTGTTAGCTTTCATTGATTCCACCTCAATTTGATGTTTTACGAAATCAAAACCTCATTTCGTTATATTTAACTTAACATGACATCATATTGATGTCAACAACATATTGTATTTTTTTATTGTTGATAATTCTTTTTGATGTCGCTATAATGGATGAAAAGGATGGTGCTATTAATGAACAGACTTCGACAACTACGAGAAGAGAAAGGCTACTCTTTACGCGAGCTAGGTCTTAAACTGAACATGAATGCTTCTGTTTTAGGTAACTATGAACGTGGTGATCGACAACCACGCATTGATGTTTGGGAAAAACTGGCTGATTTTTTTGAAGTAACACCCGCGTATATGATGGGACTGAGTTCCAAAAAGAATGACGATGACCTAACTCTGAGTTTGGTCCATGATGACTACGAAAAGGAAAAAGCAAAAAATATATCAAAACTAGTCCATGATTTAGATTCCAAATTAGTCCTTCTAGGTTTTTCTCCAGAACGTGACAACATGGTTGGTTCTGAGGAGCTACTATCTAATATCGTTAACCTCCCTGAGGAACAGTTCTCTATCCTAGTTGATCTCATAGAGGTGTTTGCAAAATCAAATAATGCTTAACTGATCAACCCTCTCTATACATACCTTCGCCCCAAGCTAGGTACTGGGAGGAAAATACAATGGCAACATATAAAGAATATAAAACTAAAAAAGGTAAATACTGGGCTGTAAAAGCCTATCTCGGTATTGATCCGCTGACAAATAAGCAAGTCAACACAGAAAAGCGTGGTTTTAAATCGAGGAAAGAAGCAAAGGTGTTCATCGATCGTAAAGCGTTAGAGATTGAGAAAAACGGCATCGCACGCAGCAAGGCTACTGATTTCAAAGCTGTGTATGAGTTATGGCTACAAACCTACCAGCTAACTGTCAAAGAATCGTCGCTAGTGAAGCTTAAGCAGAAATTCAATAAATATATTCTGCCTGAGTTTGGCGAGTCTGAGATGGATAAAATCAAGCCTGCTGACGTGCAAAGATTTGCTAACTTCATGTGCTTTGAAAAGGAAAACAAGCACTACAAGGAGTATATTTCTAATGTATCGCGGCTCTATGAGTTCGCGATCCGGCAAGGTCTAGCAAAAAGCAACCCTGTTAAATTGATTACCATCCCAAAGAAAAAAGCCGATCTTTCAGAGAAGAAAATACACTTCTTCACGAAAGACCAACTTAAATGTTTTCTAGGCGATGCAGACCAAAATGAATCATCTAAAATCTTTACTTTTTTTCATTTGGCCGCTTTCACTGGATGCCGACAAGGTGAGCTTTTAGGGCTACAGTGGGATGCAATAGACTTTGAGAGTAAGACGCTCACGGTACGGCAAACACTCACCAGGGGAGAAAATAGACGGCTTTACCTTGAAGAGCCTAAGACTCGAAAATCTCGCCGTGTGATCCCGCTTGATGATGCGACGGTTTCCATTCTAAAAAAATGGCGTCGGACGCAACGTGCAGAATGGCTGCAGATCGGTATCAATACGATGGACGCGAAACAACTGCTATTCACAACGATCGACAACGAGCCTATTCAGCTATCACACCCACGTTTATGGATGCACCGAATCTGTAAGAGATGTGAATTGCCTAAACTTAGCCCACATGCTCTACGACACACATACGCTACCATGCTTATTAGTGAAGGCATAGACTTTAAAACCGTTTCTGACTTATTAGGACATTCAACTGTAAGCATGACACTTGATACCTATGCGGGAGTATATGAAGAGAAGAAAACAGCCGCAGTCAATCTATTGGCTAACATCATGAAATAGCTCGATTTTGAAATCTCTTTAGATTCAATTTTCAAGTTTTATGAAAAAGCCTATTGCGGCAAAGCTAAACGAGGCTATTCGATATATAAATCTCTTTAGATATCTCTTTAGATTCATATGAAATTAGGTGAAATCTGGTGAAATTGTTAGAGGACAAAAAAATACCGCCATCCCTCACAAATGGCGGTAAATCAATAAATTTAAAGCAAAGCGGGTGACGAGAATCGAACTCGCGACGGAAGCTTGGGAAGCTTCTGTTTTACCACTAAACTACACCCGCATTAGTACATTAGAGAGTATAAACCTTTTTATTAAATCTAACAACTATTTCTACCAGACAATAAAATTGACAATTGAAGCAAATCTGATTATCTTACAGATAGTAAGTATTGATTTTAGAAAGGAAGACTCTATGAAGAATTTATCAACCGTTCAAAAGGCTCTTACCGAAGAAACAAATAATGTAGTCTTCATCTCCTCTGAATCATGTAGTATTTGCCATGTAGATGAACCAAAAGCAAGAAAACTTGCTGAGGATTACGATATTTCTTTTCACCATATGGATATTATGCATGAACCAAGGCTAGCCGGCTTCTTTGAGGTTCTAACAGTTCCTGCCGTTTTGGTTTATCATGATGGAAAAGAAATCGCACGGCAAGCGCGTTTCATTGACTTCAAATCGTTGGAAAAGCTTTTACAACAATTACCCAAGGATTCAAAAGCAACAGATTATCAAAATTTATTCACTTAAAAAAGACTGAGCACATTGTAATGCCTCCTTATTGAGGACACTACACCTGCTCAGTCTTTTACTTTTATTTGTTATCTGTATTATGGTGTAAGAAATAAATCAATGTTTGCAATTCGTTGGTTAAATCAACGCTTTGGATAATGACATCATCAGGTGCCGTTAAACGAGCTGCTGTAAAGTTCAAGATTCCTTTAATCCCTGCATCAGCTAATTGATCAACAACTTGCTGGGCTTGTTGGGCCGGTAAAGTCAAGATCGCGATTTCAATCTGCTGTAATTTGATTTGTTCCACCATATTGTCCAATGGATATACTGGAATACCATCAACGATGCGTCCTACAATATCCTCTTTAACATCAAAAGCACAGCTTACACGAATACTGTTGCTTTGGTGAAACTTGAATTTTAACAAGGCACTCCCCAGATTACCAACACCGACTAATGCTACATTAGTTAATTGGTCATCATTTAGTATCTTTCCAAAGAAATGCATCAAATCTTCAACATCATATCCGTATCCACGTTTACCTAATTCACCAAAGTAAGAAAAATCGCGACGGATCGTTGCGCTATCGACTTGGATCGCCTCACTTAATTCTGTAGATGATACTTTGGTTTTTCCAGCATTATTTAAAATACGCAAATACCGATAGTATAACGGCAATCGTTTAACAGTCGCTTTTGGAATTGAATGTTCTTTCACAATAACTCTCCTTTATCAAAAAAATTCGTAAATGTTGACTACTGCACTATAATAGCAATAATCTAACTGAAATTGCAACGCACTTGCTCGAAATTTTGTGAAAAAATCACGATTGGCTGAAATGACCGCTTCCAATCGCAACGTCCTTAAAAATATGTTAGACTAAATCCATTCGGAAAAATAAATTTAAGGAAGATATCCAATGATTTTACTACAAGCAAATCAGGTTGCCCGCTACTTTGGTGCGGATACGTTATTTGAAAATATCCATCTCGAGATTGCCAGTAAGGCGCGGATCGGTTTAGTTGGACGAAATGGCGCGGGAAAATCTACTCTACTAAAAATAATTGCCACTATCGAAGCACCAGATGCTGGACAAATTATCAAAAATAAGCAAGCCAGCTTAGGCTATTTGGCTCAAGACACGGGCCTAGATTCTCATGAAACTATTTGGAATGAAATGCTCAAGGCCTTTGATAAGGTGCGTCAAATGGAGAATCGAATGCGAGAAGTTGAAATTGCCATCGGTGAGACGCCAGAAAGCGATAGTCGTTATGCTTTCCTATTGAAGGAATACGACCAGCTTCAACATGATTTCAATGATCAAAATGGCTACGGCTATGAGAATGAGATTCGTAGTGTGCTCCATGGTTTCAAATTTGATGAAAGCTTTTATGATAAAGAAATCAGTACTTTATCAGGGGGGCAAAAAACGCGTTTAGCCTTAGCTCGAATGCTGTTAGTTAAACCTGACATCTTGATTCTTGATGAACCAACAAACCACTTAGACATTGAAACTTTGGCTTGGCTGGAGGATTATCTGCAAGGATATCCAGGGGCCCTGCTGATTGTCTCCCATGACCGTTACTTTTTGGATCGTGTGGTCAATGAAATATATGAGATCTCACGTCACAAAATCCGCCATTATACTGGAAATTATTCCCGTTATCTAGATTTAAAGGCAGCTCAGCTTGCCAGTGATTGGAAAGCTTACGAAAAGCAGCAGGTCGAGATTGAAAAACTAGAAGACTTTGTCGCACGTAATTTAGTGCGTGCTTCAACAACCAAACGAGCGCAAAGTCGACGTAAAACCTTAGAAAAAATGGACCGCCTGGATCGTCCAGATGGGAAAGAGAAATCAGCTAAGTTCATGTTTGATATCGACAAAGTGTCTGGCAACGTGGTTTTACAAGTCGAGGAAGCGGCGATTGGTTATCAGGAAACCTTATCAGAGCCCATCGATTTAGATATTCGTCGTGAAGATGCTATTGCACTTGTCGGCCCAAACGGGATTGGGAAATCGACTTTATTGAAGTCATTGATTGGACAGCTTCCCTTTATTAAAGGAGAGCCGCATTTTGGAACGAACGTTACCGTGGGCTATTACGATCAAGGTCAAGCTGATCTGCATGGAAATAAAACAATCCTAGCTGAGCTTTGGGATGAACACCCTACTACTCCTGAAAAAGATATCCGTAATGTTTTGGGCGGGTTTCTTTTCAGCGGTGAAGATGTAGAAAAGACGATTCCGCTGTTGAGTGGTGGAGAAAAGGCCCGTGTTGCTCTAGCAAAACTCTCTATGAACAAAGAAAACTTTTTGATTCTTGATGAACCAACGAACCACTTAGACATTGATAATAAGGAAGTTTTGGAAAATGCCTTGATCGATTATCAAGGAACGCTGCTCTTTGTTTCCCACGACCGCTATTTTATTAATCGTATTGCGAACAAAGTGATCGAATTATCTCCTGAAGGCAGTAAATTGTATCTTGGGGATTACGATTATTATTTAGAGAAGAAAAAAGAAGAAGAAGAGATCGCCGAATTACAGGCAAAAGAAGAAGCACCTGTTGAAGCGCCAAAGAAGAAATTCTATCAGGATAAGGAGCAGCAAAAATTAATCCGCAGTTTGCGGCGAAAAATCGAAGCAATTGAAGAAAATCTTTCTGCTTTAGATGAAAAGATTGACGAATTAGAAGTACAAATGAGTCAACCTGATGTCTTGAATGACCACGTCCAACTATTAGAACTGACAAATGATTTAGAGGCAAAAAAAGCGGAGCAAGAAGAACAGCTTTCCAGCTGGGAAGAACTCAGCTTAGAACTAGAAGAATTTGAATAACTTACAACTTTTGACCGATGACACCTTCCCTTTTTTTCGTTTTAATGAAAGAGTGGAGGTGTTTTTTATGAGGCGAAAAATTCGCCCTTTTTCAATTTTATTTGGCTTTTTTTTAGTGATCGCCAGTCTAGGTATCCTCTCTTCTCGATTCTTTCACTTTAATAATGCTGTCAGCAGTCAACAAGATTTTTCTGCTAGTGCAAATCAATATCTTCAGGAGCATGGGCAGGATTTTCCCTTATTGCTGCAAACTGACTCGCGCTGGGCGAATAAGGCCTATGGCAGCGGCTCTGATCAAAATGACCTAGCTACGAACGGCTGTGCTATCACCTCTTTGGCAATGATCCTTTCTTATCAGGAAAAACGGACGGTATACCCTACCGAGATTTTAGAATGGAGCAGTAATCGCTATTATGAAGCCGGGCAAGGAACTGCTTGGTCTATTTTCCCTGCCTTCGCTCAAAATTATGGATTGAGCCTACAAAATCTTGGCAAGGATCAGGGCCAGATCCAACAACATATCAATCAAAACCAACCATTAGTAATCTCTGTCAATCCAGGTGAGTTTACCGATGTCGGACACATTATGGTGATCAAAAAGGATTTACAAAGCGATCAATTAATCGTTTATGATCCGAATGATTCACCAGATAAGGAACACTATAAACAAAAATATTCCTTGGATCAGCTGATGCCGCAACTTGCTAATGCCTGGGTTTATAACTAACTTAAAACAAAAAATAAAGCTGGCAGAAATATGCCAGCTTTATTTTTTTGGGGGTGCCTGCTTTCACAGGGGAAAAAGAATTATTTTTAGGGTTAAGTTCATCTTACGCCAATTATTTGAAAAAGCTATGAGCATTTTGAATAAAAGTTAGAAAAAAATGTGGCGTTATTATGAAGAGCCTTGCTTATTATAATTAACCAAAAACATTCATGCCTTCATTCTTTTTCAAGAAATCCAGCATGAATGTTTCTTTTTTTAATGTTGGAGGCTATTTGATTTGATCAACTAACGTCTTAAGAATTTGATCCATCTTCTTTCCATTATCCTCTTTGATAATTTTTTCAGAAAGAATAAAGGAACCGCCCACTCCTAATACGTGCGGGTTCTCAAGGTACTCGACAAAATTCTGCTCGTTAATCCCACCAGTAGGCAAGAATTTCATATCATAGAAAGGCCCGCTCAAAGCATTAATTGCTTTTAACCCTCCATAAATATCTGCGGGAAAAAATTTTACGATTTTGATGCCATACTCTGCTGCCAGCTGAATATCTCTTGGCGTAGCGGTTCCAGGAAAAACGGGAATATCTCGTTCCAAGCAATACTCAATTACTTCAGGAACAACCGCGGGAGAAACAACAAAGCACGCACCATTTTCAACAGCGGTTTCAGCTTCTGCTAAGGTTCGAACAGTCCCTGCTCCCACTAGGAGTTTTTCAGATTCTGACAATCGTTTGATTGCCTCCGCAGCTAGCTCACTTCGAAAAGTCACTTCGATCAGTGGAACATCATTTCTCACCAGTATCTCTTCAGCTTTGGATAAATAATTTAAATCAGTTGCGGTGTAAAGCGGCAACAGTTTGGTTTGCATTAGTTGTTCATAAACCTGATGCTCTGTATTTACGGCCATTTTCTCTCTCACTTTCTACGAGATTCTTATTCTTTTCTTCTAGTAATAGCTTCGTGCAGCCCCTGCATATAGGTAATCCCCATCGCACGATCATACAAGCCGTATCCTGGTCTTGCTACTTCGCCCCAAAGCGTCCGTCCATGGTCTGGACGAATGACACCATCAAAGCCGACTTCTATTAGAGCCTCCATGATTGCATACATATCAAGTGATCCTTCAGTGGATAAATGCGCGGTTTCTTTGAACTTGCGATAGCCCAAAAACTCGACATTACGGAAGTGAACAAAGTTGATTCGATCACCAATTGCATGAACGATTTCTACCATATCATTTTCTGGGTCTGCGCCTAATGCGCCAGTACATAATGTCACTCCGTTGTATGGGGAATCTACCATGCTGATGATGCGTTGCAAATCAGCCAAATTTTTGGTGATTCGCGGAAAACCAAAAATCTCCCAAGGAGGATCATCCGGATGAATCCCCATTCGCACATCTGCTTCTTCGCAAACAGGGATAATTTTTTCAAGAAAGTATTTTAAGTTCTCAAATAGATCATCTTCTGTCACACCATCGTACATTTCAACTAGTGAATTGAACTTGTTCAAGCGCTCTTCTTCCCAACCAGAAAGCTGAAAGCCTTTTGATTGGCTGCTGATCAATTTGTACATGTCTCCTGGTTCCATATTGTCTACTACTGCTTGGTCGTAAAGTAAGGCCAAACTACCATCTTCATTTTCATAATTAAGCGTTGTTTTTGCCCAACCAAAAATCGGCTTAAAGCTGTAACAAATCAAGTCTACACCGCAAGCAGAAAGATTTTTGATCGTTTGAATGTAGTTGTCAATGTAATGATCTCGTTCAGCTGTTCCTGCTTTGATTGCATCATGAATTGCGACGCTTTCAATTCCTAACAGTTCTAATTTTTCTTTTTCGATAGATTCTTTTAATGCTCGTATCTCTGAAACTTCCCAAACATCGCCTGGTAATTTATTCAACAATGTACCGACAACGCCGTTGATACCGGGGATTTGTCTCACATGATTTAAAGGAATGGAGTCGCCTTTCTCTCCATACCATCTAAAGCCCCATTTCATTAATTCTGGCCTCCTAGTCCTATTTAAAAGTCGTCTTCGTCATCCTCTTCCTCAATTTCGGAAACATGCCAAATATCTAAACTATCTGCGCCCTGTGCCATTATTGCAGGTGCAGCTTCTTGCACGGGTATGCTCAAAATTTGGTGGTTGATCGTTTCCAGTAACATCGGCAGGTTTACGCCGCCGAGCACATAAACATTTTCTTGAAGTGCTGGATCTAATCCATTGGTAATCAAAACGGATTGATTGTAAGGACTAGCACTGACTAAATCTGTCAGAATGATTATCCCAGCATTTTGGTCGACCTCTTTAACAGCCGCTTCAATTTGGTTTCCTAATTCTTGGACATCGTCTCCAGGATTTAAATTGACCGTAACAATATTATTGGTTGCTCCGACAATTACTTCCGCTGCATCCTTCAATCCATCACTTAATTTTCCGTGTGTGGCAATTACAATTCCTAACATATGCCCCTCCATTCTCTTACTGAAACAAACTCGTTACAGCAGTAATATTTTCCATGTTCAACTGCTTCGCTTTTAAATCGGCTGGATTTAAATAATAGGCGGCATTTTCCTGATCGCTTCTTGCACTGAAGAGATAACTTACCTTTTGGTCTGCCGGTTGATATTCTATCTTTCCGTTGATGTTTTTATCATTCGGTGATTTACCGACTAAATGTAACGGCGCTGATGAACCAACACTATCTAAATAATAAATTTTGCACTGTCCGCTAACCTGTTTCTGCAATTCCTCCAAGCCCTTATTGCCATAGCTGCCTTCATCTAAAAAGGCATAAGCGATATTTTTTTGCTTATTTTCTGCTATCATTTTTAACATCGCTAACAGAGAAGACGTATTGCGAACCAGTGTTTTCCGGTTAGATAACCCTTTGGTGATTTTTCCGAATAATACAAAGTAGCCTGCGTAAACGGCCATAATCATAAGAGTACTAGGTGAATTGAAGTTAAACGAATTTGGTGAAAACCGCATATAAATCAATGTACCTAGTATCCCTAAAAGGATCGCAATTATCGTGCTGAGCAAAATGAACTTAGTGGTCTTTTGGGCCTGGTCCTTGCGATTGAACAGCTGATAAGACCCGATACTTTCAGGAGGAGTATCATAGAAGGTACAAATCACGCGATCTGCCTGTTTAATGTTACCGACGTAGACATTTCGAGCAGCATATTTCTTTTGCTGGTTATATTCAATTACTTGAATATCCTTACGCATTTTTGCAATATCGGTCACCAATGCCGCTAGAAATCTTTTCTTGCTCTTTTCTGTCCGACGCAGCCGATAAACATATTGGTAACGAAATAGCCAATCTTTGAATACCTCTGTTTGCTCCATCTACACTCTCTCCTGTTCTTCAGTCAGTGAATTCTATAAGCCGAATTGTTTTAAAACATCCTTCAAGCTGGATTTTGGTGCCGATGGCGTCGCTTGGAAATAAATATTTTCGACGCCATAATTTTCGTTCATGTCTTTTAATCGTTCCGCATCCTCTTTATTTAAGTAAACAGATTTGGTGACTAATAAATCTTTTTCGGGGTCCTTTTGCGCAATACCTCCGATATTCAACTCTTTCATCGGTACGCCATGTTTTACTAGATCGTAAATCACACTCACCGTTTTTGTGATCAAAATACAGTTATATTCCTTAAAATTGAATTCATCCCAATAGAATTTTGCTTTTTCCGGAGTGATTACGATCGTCTTCTGGCCTGTCCGGCTGCCAGCATTCTTATACAAATCGCGCATAAATTTATCTTTTGCTACTACTTCGTCAACGACAAAGATAGAATTTACTCCACTTTTTTGCGATAAGGTCATCATAACCTGTCCGTGAATCAATCGTTCGTCTACTCGAGCTAAGTTAATTACGCCCATTTAACACACTTCCTTTTCCACATTAAGTATTTTCTTTATTCTTCTAACAATGAAAAGTAGAATAGAGCCTCTTTTCTAAATTATAAGATTCCGACACCGGCTAAAATAATTAGAATCAAGGTCAACCAAAGTAATGCCTGGGTCACCTTCAGCCCTTTTTTCGTATAGAACCAATACACACCCATAACAACAGCCAAAGGTAGAATACCTGGCACAATCTGATCAAGAATTTCTTGGATAACGAATTTCCTTCCTGAGATCGCAAATTTCAGTGTCGATTCCACTTTTACATAGTTACCGGCTAAAATCCCCATCATAAACAGACCAAGTACAGAAAGTGCTTCAATCGCTGTTTGAACACCCGTACTTTGCATCAAACCTGTTGCATTACGTCCCATTGTAAAGGATTGTCTAGCAAAGAATACACCCAACGCTGCTTGATAAAGCGCAAAGAAAACGAATGGGAACAACGCGCCTAACGCACTTCCTTGCTGTGCCCAAGGAACAGCGATTGCAATAAAGATATATTGCACAGTTCCTGAATCGATCGCATCACCAATTCCGGCTAATGCTCCCATCAATCCTGCTTTTGTGTTATACATCAAATCATCTTGCATCAAAATTTCTTTGTTTTCATATTCTTCTTGCGCCCGCTGCTGCTCCATCGAAGACATCAGGCCTGTGATAACACCGCCGCCCCAGCTCAACTGTGTATTGAAAAACAGAAGCTGCCGTTTGTATGCGGCTTTTAACGCATCATCATCCTTATAGAGTTTTTTTAGGATCGGCATCATGGCATAAAGCAATGATGGTGCCAAATAGCGTTCAAAAGAATGCGGTATTTCATTAGCGAAATGCCATCTTAAATACGCTTTAGTGACATCTTTGCTAGTAATTTCTTCAGGGGCTAGATTATTATTCGTTGCAGCTTGATTAGTTGATACTTCAGTCATCTTCTCGTCCTCCTTGTACTTTCTTAAAATCCGTCATCATAATCGTCGTCATCATCGAAGGTGGCAGATGCGCTCTGGCCTGCTGATTCAGCGACAGGTGCTGCCCCTTTGCCTTTTTGCGATTGAACGAAGATCAACGCAATCAAGATTCCAAAGATTGCATAAGTTACCATTGTAATTTCAAGTGATTTCAGTACAACACTCATGAAATAGGCCAAGAAGAAGAAAACCATATAATCCTTTCGACCAATGACATATACCGTTGTTGCGATACCGATGGCTGCTAAACCACCACCAACTACTTCAAGAATATGAATAACTACGGTTCCTTCTAAAGCATTGATCACATCTGCAATAATAGGTGCGCCTAAATAAAGAGCAATAAATACTAATGGTACAAATAGAACAAAGGAAGCGATCGTTGGATATAAGATAATTGAACGCTTGATTGCTTTCGCATTCAAATCTTCAACCGCCTTATCGGTATATTTCCCTAAGAATGTATTAATGAAAAAGCGGAATTGGTACAAATAACTCCCTAACAGTCCAACCGGTACAGCGACCGCAATTGCTGCTTCTGGCTTTAAATTACCTAATAAAGCTACTGGCACAGCAATCGCCGCAGCAATTGAAGGTTCTGCCGGCATGGAGCCCCCAGGTGAGAAAACACCCATATAAATCATTTGCAAAGCCGCTGTAACGATCATTGCTTGCGCAACATCTCCCATGACGATTCCGACGATCAAGCCTGTCATAAGAGGTGAGAATCGTAAAGTCAGCGTCGCGCCGCCTCCTAACCACCTTGACATTACCGCAGCGACCCATAAAGCAATCAACAGACTCTGCATTACACTTAAAGTATCCATAATTTCCTCCTCTTTTAACTCTTATTCATATAATTTTCTAACTCAAAAATCGATTTCTTCAACAAATCAGTCGTTATTGGCAACGGCAGCAGATGAACTTTTTCTTTCGAATCAATGAATGCGACGATTTGATCGATAACAGCTTCGTCTTTCGGAAAAAGCTTCATCTGTTTCAAGGACATTGGTAAGCCCAGTTCCTGATAAAATGGCAATAACAGGTCGATTTGTTCCCACTTCTTTTCAACCGCCAGCTGGTAGAAAATACCGTAGGCAACCTTTTCGCCATGCAGGAAAGCATGGCTTTCCAAAAGGTATTTGCTCATTCCATCATGCATGGCATGAGCGATTGCGTTTCTAGCGTACTTATCCCCTAAACCGCCAACTAGCCCTGCAACCGCGAAGACAATCTCGGATAGATGAATAAATTCTTCTGTCACTTTGCCTTCTTTCATGTCTTTGATTGCTTTCGCAGAGTTATTTAAAATGGCGGCTTTACAAAGCTCTGAGGTATAGCCGGCTAATTGTAAGAAAGGTTCATTTATCAAATGCTCTTGCTGCAAAATGGCGTCAGACTCATACCATTTCGCAATCGTATCTGCTAATCCGGCAACAAAGTAATTGATCGGCGCATCGATGATCAACTTAGGATCCGTAATGAAAAAGGCCGCTTGTCTTAGAAAGTGCTCCGTTTTCCCTTCTGATTCTCCGCTTTCCTTGTACATGACCGAAAGTGGTGTCCAAGGTGCACAATTGCTGGCAAGCGTGGGGATCACACCGAAATTCACATTTAAGCTATGAGCTGCATAGCCAACCAAATCCGTCAGCTTTCCGCCTCCAACACCAATAATGAAATTAATCTGATTCTCATTTACAACTTTCGCAATTCGTTCTGCACCGTAGTAGCTGCATTCACCAGTATATTGCAGGAAATGAAAACGATAATTCTCTTCAGCTAAAAAGCTCAGATAAGGTTTGGCTTTTTCAAATGAGACCTGACCATGAACGACCAGTACATTTTTTGCTGAAAATTCTTGCAATAGCTCAGGGACAAAGTCAATCGCACCAACATGATAGCGATAAAACTGAGGACCTGCTTTGACCTTTAAATCGGTTAACATTTTTGTCCTCCCTCTAGCTGACTAATTTGCTGACTGCTTGAACGGAGCGCTCAGGTACTTTACCAGCAACCACGTCTTCCACGTCTCGCAAACATTTCGCTCCCATCTCCTGTAAACATTCCATCGTATAAGCAGATGTGTGAGGAGTCATCACTACATTATTGAAAGCCAGATAAGGATGATCTTTTCGACCAGGCTCTTCTTCTAAAACATCTGTTGCCAGGCCTGCGATTTTACCGGTCTTTAAAGCGCTGACAATTGCTTCTTCATCAAGTAATGCGCCGCGAGCGCTATTTGAAAGATAAACATTATCCTTCATCTGCTTAATCTCATCAGTCGAGATCATATGATAGTTCTCTTCATTTAAGCTGGCGCAAAGACAGATGATGTCTGATTCCTTTAATAATTCTGGCAGATCGACTTTTTTTGCTCCATAGCTTTCAATATGCAGGGCTGATTTATAAGGATCGTACGCCAAAACATGACAGCGAAACCCATTCCTTAATGTTTCAACTACACAGCTGCCGGTATTTCCTACACCGATAACGCCAACTGTTTTGTTAAACAATGTCCGTCCAACAAAATTGGCACGATCCTCCCAGCTATCATTCTTCACACTCAAATCTGCTTCAACAGTTTTCCTTAAAAGTGCCAACAGATTGGTGATATTGTTCTCCGCCACTGCATCCCGTTCAACTAAAGCCGGGATGATCGAAACGAGCGTGTCATGCTTGCGCGCTGCCTCAATATCTATATTGTTGTAGCCAATCCCATGTCTTGTAATTAAAATAAGTTCATCTTTATGATCAAAAAATTCCTGAGTAAAAAATGGTGTGACACTTGCAATAATGATATTGTATCCAGCCAACAGCTCTGCCAACTCACGTCCAGCGATCTCTCCATCTACTGTAAATGAACGAACCTCGCCGATTTTTTCAAGTCGTTCCAGCTGGTCGTGAAAAATTTTGCCGAAACTACTTGAATTTACAATCGCAATTTTGTATTTTCCCATCACTAAAGCTCCTTTTTGTCTCGTTTGACTCTTCATGACTGACAAATCCACTTATACAACCACTTAATTAGCTATTCTTATTCGCCTCAGCTCCTTTTTTTCATCATTCCAATCGGTCTTCATATCAAACTGCCATATGGGAACCGATTTCTGATAACGCATTCAACTCTATGACTTCATTATACAAAAAAATATTTTTTTGTAAACATAAAAAATAAAAAATATTTTTGTTGATTTTTTTTTCGTTTACTAGTATCTTATGAGTACATACTACTGAATAAAGGAGGGATGCAGATGTCTAGCCCTATTCACTTACAAATAAAGTCATTATATAAAGACTTCAGTCCGAAAGAACAAGCGATTGCCGATTATATTTTAGAAAATCCGAGCAAAGTGAGTCACAGCTCCATTAGCGACCTTGCTGCTGAACTTGGGATTGCCGATTCTACTTTTTTCCAATTCACAAAAACATTGGGTTTTAATGGGTTTAAAGATTTTAAGATGGCCATGTTGAAGCAAGAAAATGATTTGTCCGCCATTACGATTCACGAAAATGTTCAAAAAGACGATTCTGAATTAGTAATGGCACAAAAAGTTTTTGATTCAAATATGACTACTTTGACTGATACCAAAAAACTGTTAAAGGAAGCAGATTTAAACAAAGCAGTGAGGATGATTTCTGAATCACGCCGGCTTTACTTTTTTGGTGTGGGCGGATCGGAAATCGTTGCAACAGATGCCTATCATAAATTCTTACGATCTCCAATACCTGTGGGTCACAGTACGGACTATCATCTTCAATTAATGGAGGCTTCTTTACTTACAGAAGAAGACTGCGCCATGTTTATCTCTCACTCAGGAAAATCCAAGGAAACCATTCATATTGCGGAAGCCGCTAAAAAAAATGGCGCAAAAGTAATTGTTGTGACTAGTCAGGCTAACTCACCTTTAGCCAAATTGGGGGATGTGGTGTTCATATCACTCTCTGAGGAAATCGAATTTCGTTCGGAGGCACTGGCTTCCCGGATTGCTCAATTAAGTATCATTGATTCTCTCTATGTGATTTTGATGTTCCACAATCGAAACAATGCTCAAAATACAATCTCGAAAGTTAGAGAAGTCATTCAAAGTCTTAAAGAGAATAAAACAGATTAAAAACATCCACTTATGATTGTTTGCGTTTGGCCAAACAAATCATAAGTGGATGTTTATTTTGTATTGAGAAAATCAACAACGATCACTATTTTTAAATGAATAACTAGCTTTGTCATACACTGCTTTATTCCGACAATTGCTTTTTCTTCTCACGAAAGCAAGTAGTCGCCTTAAGGAATTTTATAAATGAGAGACAGCCCTGGATCATTGGTCCTAATAGAAAAATGGCAAATAGTGTGCCAACTCCAAAGGTACTGCCTAGTAAAATACCGAAAGCAACAATAACTAAGTCTAATAGTACTCTGCCCTTTTGCAAAGATATCTTAAAAAGTTCGCAAATACAAAACATCATACCTTCTAACGGGCCCGAGCCTAATCCTCCGCTTAAATAAATTGCCGTTCCCAGCGCCATAATACAAAACCCCGAGAATGAAGCATAACTATTATTTTGAAAAAAAGCGATTGATTGAATAACTGAAGCAGTTTGATTGATCGTTTCACCTACTAATAACGTATTGATAATACTGCCGATCCCCAGCATCCTTCGTTTATATAAAAAAGTAAGCAGCAAAAATAGTAAGCTGAGCAGCTGACTCCAGCGTCCAAAGGAAATCGTTGAATAGTTCATCAGTCCTAAAATCAAGGTGCTGACTGAATCAAAGCCTCGATTTGCGCTCACAATTATTTCGATCCCTATTCCCATTAAAATCGTCCCGACAATGACCCAGGATATACGAAGAAAAAAGTTTTTACTCATCGGCATCTACCAGCGCTTTTAATCGTAATATGAATTCGTCATAATCTTCACTCATACTCAGCTGCTTTGTATGGATCGGCTCTGAAACAATCTCAATAAATTTTTCAAAAAAGTCATTGAACTCATTGGCTTCTTTTTTGTTGATGGCAATATAGGCAATCAGCTTGATTGTGTGATCCGCCCAAACCAGCGGTTCTTGCAATGTCATGATTGCAACACCGCTTTTTGCAGCCTCTAGCTCCACCGAATGAGGTACCGCGATCCCAGAAGGAAAACTTGTCGGAGACATTCGCTCGCGTTTTTCTACTTTTTCGAAAAATTGATCGTCTACGAACCCTTCATTTACCATTTGCTGATTGATTTGTTTGCGGATTTCGATCGGCTTTAAACCAGCGGGATCAATTTGATTAAAATATAGATTAGGCAAAATAAATTTTTCGATAGCCTGATACATGCGCCGTTTTTCACGCTGTGATTTTAGCGAATGGATTCGTTTCTCAATTTTCTTGATATCCTTACTGGTTAAAAATGGATGGATAAAAACGGACCCAGCATATTCCGAAGCTGTCTCGCGATCTGTGGTCAACAGTAAATCGTAATCGGCAGTTGCTGATTGCCACTTTTCCGTAACGAAAACAGTTAAATTTTCTCCGAAGCGTTCTTCGATCTGTTTGCTCAAATTTCTGGCAATATTATGATAATCATTCACGATCAGCTGGATTGTCACTTGATTGCGAAAATGCTTCTGTGTTTCAAGAAAAGCCCCAATATGTAAAGCAATGAAGGAAATTTCATCATCATTGAACCAAATATCCAGACGATCTTGGATCAAGGAAGAGATGTACACCGCTAAATCATAGGTTAACGGATAAGCTGTTTTTAAATCCAACAGGCTGCTATTACGGGTGAAGGTTTCATAGTGTGAACGATAATACAGGCTCTGCAAATGAATCGCCAGTTTATTGAAAAATTCCTCATCGTGCAGCTCGACCAAATAGGTTCGCTCTACCTCTGCTAAAACATCCTGTAAAGCTGTGATGATTTTTTGATCTACAAAGCTGGATAGCTGCTGATTGTTTTGCTTCGTCAAGGTTTCATTTTGCATCCCGATAAATAATAAGGACAATTGCTCTAACTCCGCTTGAGAAAAATGAATATCATATTGTTGCGCCAGCTTATCGCTGATTTCTTCAGCAATTAAAAATTCCGGTTCTCCTTGTTTATTTGCCCCGCTCTTCTTCAAGCTATGTCCCTGGCGAATGCGCTCGATACTGATGGCAAAGTGCAGGACGATATTATTCAATGAGTATTGATTGATTTGAATGGCGTGTTCAGTCAGGACCTCTTGGATCGTTTGCTGCAGTTTTTCCAATGAGATATAGCCGATCATTTGCTGGATACTTGCTTTTAGTTTTTCCTGAAGATCACTCTCGTTATATAAAAGTGAAATAAGATAGCGCCGTTTCGCCCTCTCTGGACCAGTTAGTTTGATATAATCCTGTTCAAAAACAATTTGAATCGCATCATTAGTGATTTCTTTTTTTAATTGCTGGATATCATTTTTCAGCGTTGATTCAGAGATAAAAAGCTTTTCAGCCAGCTCATAAAAATCTACACCCTCGGAAGAGTGCTTCAACAGCTCCAAGAAAATCCGAGATTTGCGATCCTCTGTGCCATTCAGTTGTACTTTTATTTCTGCATTCAGTTGATAGCCTAAATGGCTGGTCAAAATGAGTTCCGGATTTTTCTGATTGATCCTGGCAACCCGATTTCGGATCGTGCGGGTCGTACAATTACTAAACTCAGCCAATTCATCCGAGGTAATCCATCGCGCCTTCTTATCCAAGTATGCAATCAGCTCTTTTTCTTTTTTCGTCAGCACATTTACACCTCCACAGCTTACTCATTCTAAGAGAAATACTTTCTAAATCCTTATCGATTTACTTACGATGAACTGACAAAGAAAAGTTGATCAAGAAGATCAACTTTTCAATTGATTATAAAACTTCACCGTTTGTAGCAATCACCTGCTTATACCACTCAAAGCTGTCTTTTTTGATACGTTGACCTGATCCTTTTCCTTCATTGTCTAAATCAACATAAATGAAGCCATAACGTTTCTCCATTTGCGCAGAGGAGCAACTGATGATATCGATCGGGCCCCAAGCGCAATAAGCAATGACCTCCACGCCATCATACATAGCCTGCTTCATTTGAGCGATGTGTTCAGAAAGATACGAAATCCGGTAGTCGTCATGGACTTGTCCATCCTCTAATTTGTCATACATCCCGAAACCATTTTCTGCGATGATGATCGCCTTGTGATAGCGATCCCAGTATTGCGACAACGAATTGTACAGTCCCTGCGGATCAACGGCCCAGCCCCATGGATTGGCTTTTAAGTTAGGGTTTGGCGTGACAGACGATGGACTCATGGTATTTTTTGAAGCATCTACCATTTGGGAGTAGTAATAAGAAAGAGCCAAATAGTCCATCGGATGATCCTTCAGCAATTGCTTATCCTCAGGTGTAATTTCTAAATGGATGCCATTCTCGGAAAAATAATTCAACGCATATTGCGGATACTCTCCTTGAAATTGAACATCTGTGTAGAAATATTGCATACGGTTCCGCCGTAAAGCCAAATTCACATCAGCTGGATCACAGGAATAGGGATAGGCCGTACAATCAGCCATCATTGTCCCAATCAACAGATCAGGATTAATTTCTTTAGCATGTGCGGCCAATTGGGCACTAGCCACAAACTGATGATGAACCGCTTGGAAGCTTGCTTCCTCATAATTGTCTACAGTATCATAAGGAATCGCCGTAGAATTGAAGGGCTCAAACTGAATCAAATTGACCTGATTGATCACAATCCAGTATTTTACCTTGGCTTGGTAACGCTCTAAGACAACTTTTCCGTATTTAACAAATAGATCGATCACCTGTCGATTGTTCCATCCACCATATTTCAATGTAATTTCTACAGGTGTTTCATAATGCAAGATCGTAATAATCGGCTCCATGCCCAGCTCGATAATTTTATCGATCAAGCGATCATAATAAGCTAAGCCTTCTTCATTCGGCTCCTCTTCATCGCCAGTAGGAAAAATACGCGTCCAATCAATTGATGTCCGAAAGGTTTTAAAGCCCATTTGACTTAATAGCTCCAAGTCTGACTCATACGTATGGTAGAAGTCAATCCCATGGCGTTTCGGATAATAGCCATCTGCATCCGCCAAGTTCGCTTTAACATCAGCTAAAGACATGCCTTTATGCTGTTCCTCTGCAATTTCTGCGTTGCTCTTGTCTGGATAATATTTGTGCAAATCAGCTAGACTGATCCCTTTTCCAGCAACTTTATAAGCACCTTCGGCCTGATTAGCCGCAATCGCTCCTCCCCACAAAAAATCCTTAGGCATTTGATAATTCTTCAATGAAATTCCTCCTTGTGTATTCGTACTGACAAGCATCCATTTGTCCTTGTCTGATTATTTTTTACTAAAGGCTTCGAATAAACGAATGAGATGTTCTCCAATTAAAATTTCGCTTTGGGCAGTCATCAGTGTATCTTGCGCGTGGCAAAACAATGTTGAATAACGAATTTGCTCACCGGAGGCTTCCAACTGCAAAGTGTCTGTTTGGAGTCCATGTGCGATCACGACCTCTTTGCGGGCTTCTTTGATTTCTTTTGCTGCTTTTTCAAAATCCATAGCTTCTAAGCTTTCCAACGAATGGACCAAATGATCACGTGCACTGCCGGCATGAACTAAAATGTTCATTGACAGTTGATTTAATTGATCGTTGTCCTCTATATATTTTGTCTCTTCCATAAGCGACCTCCTGCTACTTCTCATATATACTTTTTTAATGAACGGCTTCTGCTTGAGCCTCATCTAACGCGTCCTGAGCTTCTTGTTTTACTAAAGAATTGTCGTATGCTTTGAAAAACGGTAAGAATACGAGCCAAGTGATCACAAAAATCAAAGCGCAAACAACAATCGCTCGCCAATCCTGTGTTGCCAAATAAGATGTAAACGGATAAGGCATATACCATAGTAAGAACGTACTAGATGGAACATTAACCAATCCCAATGACATCGTCACATAAGCGATCGTCGGCACAATAATACTATTGATCCACATCGGCACCATTAAATATGGATTGAAGGCAATCGGTGCCCCGAAAACTAGCGGCTCATTAATATTAAAGATCGACGGAATAATTACAGCTTTGCCGATTGCTTTTAACTGGGCAGATTTGCTTAATAACAGCATCATCACGGATAAGGCTAAGGTGGTGCCAATCCCGCCCATTGAAGAAAAAGCATAACAGGTTTCTTGTGTCGCGATATTCATAGCTTGTCCGCCATTCGCTACCGCTTCAGCATTAGCTGCTAAGCCTGACATATACACTGGATAAACGACTGGCATCATTACCCATCCGGAAATCCCGAAAGTATACAAGAATACTGGGATGAAGACAGATAGAACAAAACCAGGATACGATTGTACAATGCTTGCTAAGGGACTGAAAACGATCAAAACAACATCAAAGAAATCAATCTTAAATTGAAAGGTAATCAGCCAGCCAACAAGCAGGACAAAAGTAATCGGCAGCAAACTATTGAACCAGCCAACCACAAAGTCTGGGATAGGTGTATCTTCATCAAAAAAAGAATACTTCACCGCAAAATTCATCACGAAACCAACAAATAGACCTGTGATCATGGATAGGAACATCCCTGTAGCTCCGAATCGTGAAAGAATAAACACTGCTTCACCATCAGCCGTCATCGTTGGGAATAACAACATCATGAACAATACCAATGAAGCCGCTCCTGAAATCAATTTTTGACCGCCATATCCCTTTTTCTCCATCAAATAATAAGGAATCAAAAAGGCTACCACTAACGCATACATACCAAATGAAAAGTTGCTGATCATAGAAAAATCAGGCATGCTGCTAAAAATATTTTTTAATAACGAAACAACTGTCACTAGCGAACCTACGAAAACCAACGGTAAAGCCACCATGATTGAATCCTGAATAGCGGATATCCAAGGATTTTTCACTACTTTATTTACTTTGGGTGCAAAGGAATTCGTCATAAAACTCATAATCTTATCCATCAGTTAATCCTCCATCTTTAAAATCAAGTCCAGCGCTTTCTCCCCATTCAATGTTCCATAAACAGCCTGAGGGATCACTGCCGCTTTGACATTTTTATCCTTCGTTTGCTCCTGAAGATCATTCAACATGTAGGATAAATGGGGGCCGATCAGCAAGTAATCGATTTCATTAATACGATCATCCAGCTGCGACTCACTTGCGGCTTTGACCGTCACCTCTACTTTTCTTTTCTTCGCTGCTTTTCTGATCGCCGCTGCCATAAATCCACTGGAGGCACCTGATCCACAAATTAATAAAATATTTTTCATTTTCTTCACCACTTTCATTTATTTACAAGTTCATTATAGGAAACCTCGAGTAAGCTTCACAAACTTACTTTTTTCCTAGAGGTGGGAAAATCAGCTAGGCTCTCTGATAGCGCACAAAAAAGGATTGTACCGTAATCTGATACAATCCTTTTTAAAATAGTAGCGGGCCTTCAGCTAGTCTTCTAAATACGCATCAGCCCACATCCTCTCGTCAACAGAATGGTCTTTGAGGCAGTAATTGTTGAACAGCTTGCTTGGCTAACAATAATGGATCACGTCCTATCAATTGAATCTGTCTACCTTGAGAATCCATGTTCTCTGCTAAAAATGCATAAAACACCCAATTTTCTCCCTCTCTTTTGGCAAAAGCACCAATGGGAATGTCGCAATTTCCATTCATTTGACGAAGATAGAAACGCTCAGCGAGCGCTGCCATATGAGTTTCCTCATCGGTTATTTTTGATAACAGCTCAAAAAGCTCCTGATCTTCCTTTCGGCATTCAACACCTAAAATGCCCTGTCCGATTGCAGGGACACAGATTTCTGGTGTTAAGATCTGATAATCGGGCAGACGATCAAAGTAATCCATTCGCTCTAATCCAGCACATGCTAAAACTGTGCCGTCCATGTTTTCTTTTACCATCTTATCTAGACGCGTCTCAATTTTCCCACGGATAGGCACAAACCTCATATGAGAATAATACATTTCCAATTGCTTCGCTCTGCGAATACTGCTCGTCCCGATCACAAGCTCGTCTTTTGAATACAAATCAGCAGCATCCTTTAAAATTAAACAATCCCAGGGCAGCGCACGTTTAGGTGTAGCAGCCAAAATAAGATCAGCAGGAAGATTGGCAGGCATATCCTTTAAGCTATGTACAGCAAAATCAATATTTTTTTGCTGCAGCTGATATTCTACTTCCTTAACAAAGACACCTTTTCCTCCAATTTGAGTCAAAGGTACCTGCTGCAGCCGATCTCCTTTTGTAGAAAGTCCAACAACCTCAATGACTAATTGCGGACAGAGTTCCTTTAACAATTTTACAACGATTTGTGTTTGTCTTAAGGCCAAGGGGCTTTTTCTTGTCCCTACTTTCAGTTGTCTCATAGTATTCCTCGATCTATTATTTTTCCTCCACTATTATAGGCGAAGACTTCTGATTTTCCAATCCTTCAAATTTTTCTTTATTCCAACCTTGAAGGCCAAGAAATACATCCCCGCTAAAATGCCTCCATCGCCGACAATAGGCCTTATCTCAAACTAATCAGCATTCCGCTCCAAAAGTTCTTCAACTAATCGTACCCCGACCTTACCCTTTTCAGTTACCACTAAACTTCCTTTCAGGATCGCCGTTTCGGTTTCTATTTGGTTCGTATCATCACAACAAGGGAATCTTCTAATTATTAAAAAAAGCCAGCAACCTTACGTCGCTGACTTCAAAAGATTCATTATTTTCTCTTTTAATTTTTTTGTTTGTGTTGGGGACTTTCCCTGCGTAGTGATGGCAATCTCAAAATCCTGTTCCTTAATGACCGCCATGTTAAAGAAATTGCTTCTTGCCTGATTTGTCGTGTCGTTGACAAGCTGCTCTGGGGTCGTTTCTTGGAGAATCAATTGGTTGATGCTCTCGTCATTTGTACAAATAAAGATAAAATGAAACTTACTTGTATCTCCTTTTTGGAAGCCGCGCTGGATGACAACAACCTGCTTATTTTCTGCCAATGCTTTTAGCTCCTCCGTGATGATAGGAGCTATGATCGTTGGAACAGCACCCGATTCAACCAGGTTCTTCGCTTTTCTGGTCGCGATTTTTCCGCCGCCAACAATCAACACAGCAAATTCTTTAATATCGATTAAAACTGGATACATGGGATCTCCTCTATTCGCTCGATAATAGCTGAAACCAGAGCTTCACTATCCTGCATCGTCGGAAGCAAGACATCTCGCACTTCTCTTTGCTCTCTGATTTCATTTTTTATTTTCTTAGACAAATACTCTTCTGTAAGAAATAGCCGCTGAATAATCATTGGCTCACTATGCCTTTTTAGTACGGATTGATACGAATGATCACCATAATAGTTGGAAGGATAGACTCTTCGCTTTACTTTTCTTTCGACTTTTTTAGCGATCTGCTCCAATTGTTGAAATGGTTCTGGAGAACGCGGTGTGCCGTGTGCAACCAACAATACCTCGGCTCTGGAGTCCTCCACAGAATGAATTTGTTGAACCAAGAAATCCTCAACAGCATCTGTCGTACCCAAGGTAGGCAAAATGTGATATGGAACTTGCTTCTCAATTGCTTTTTCGGCTCGTTCCGGCAGATCCTCCTTTGCATGTGTTGCTGGAAAAAGCAAAACAGGCAAGAAAACTATTTCTGTCACCTGCTGGTTCAGCAACGACTGAATCGCCTCTTCTAATGTTTGCTGCATCCCTTCCAATAGCCCTAGTTCATAAGGATTCTGGAGATGTTCGGCAGCTTTTTCAACCACTGAAACATTCGCTGAAGATAACTTATTTTTACGACCATGTAAAACAAAAATGATTCCAACCATGTCACTTCTCCTTCCTATCCAGTCTTTCTCCAGTTACAAGGGAAGCTATTTATTGGATTCTAAAGTTTAGAACCCATTAAGGAGCTCGCTGTCAATTGCTTGGGGCATGTTCCTTCATATTCATCAAGCCAAACCCTTATAATTTTCATTTAGTCCTGTTAATCGTTCACGGATTCACTATTATCATACCAAAGTCTTTGTAATAACCCTATAAGTAAATAGGGATTCAATTGAGAAGATTAGTGTTACTTAAAGATGTTTCCTTACCTACTTTTGTTTTAATCATTGTTACTACAGTCTTTTTCAATATGGTGACCGTTTTTCAAGTTAGCTGACTTCTCATGTTCCAAGCAATCAAAAAAGCGTAACGAATTCAAATCATTTCGTTACGCTTTTAGTTTAGATTGTTGCTAGGTATTCAGAAAATTTATTTAGGCCAGCGATCAGCTCTTCCGTGCTGCAGCCATAGCCGATCCGCACACAGGATTCAAATCCAAAACAATCGCCTGGGGTAAATAGCAATCCATGATTATTGATCAAATCAAGGCAAAGCTCTCGACTTGAACGATCAAAGTCATAGTAAAGCAAAGTGACGGTTCCCGCCTGGGGTTTTACGTATGAAATATGCGGCTCCTTCGCCACCCATTCATCTAGGATTTTTAAATTCTTACGAACAATCCTTTGACTTCTTGCTAGAAGCTTGTCCTTATTAGTCAAAGCAATGGCTGCTAGTTCTTCATCCAGCATCCCACAGCTGATAGTATTGTGGTCTCGATGCAGCAGGCACTGCTCTAAGGCGGTTTTATCTTTTGTCGCGATCCAGCCTAAGCGCAGACCAGCCAGCGACCAAACCTTTGACATGCTGCTGACACTGATTCCTTTGTCATATAAATCAACGATCGATGGACTATCTGTCTCATCCTGAGTCAAGCCGCGATACGTTTCATCAGAAAGTATATACGCACCTGCTTTTTCAGCGATATTAATAATTTCCTCCAACATTTTCTGATCCATCAACGAGCCGGAAGGATTGTTGGGATTATTGATAATAATTAACTTCGTTTTCGACGTAACCAGCTTTCTTAATTCTGCTACATCAGGCAAGAAATTATTTTCAGGTGACAAAATATGCTCCTTGACCGTTGCTTGAAATGATGCAGGGATTGAATAGAGCTGCTGATAGGTCGGCAAAACTGCCACTACTTCATCCTCAGGTTCAACCAATGAATAGAGAACTAAATGATTGGCTCCGATTGCTCCATGAGTCGTTGTGATCTCCTCTTCGTTGATCGTTTGATAAAGCGAAGCGATCCCCTTTTTGAAGCGCGGATTGCCAAATATATGACCATAAGTCAGACGCTTCTGGGCTAATTCGTTTAACGTTTTAGTCTTATCTAGTTCAGCAATCTCAAACAGCTCATCCATACTGATCGAGTCAACACAGGTTTCGCCGGTATTGTAAATCGCCTTATCCTCATGTTCATTCATCCATAATTCCACTTTAAACGGTTCTATCTTCATTTGATCGCTCCTTTTTCCAACAATCGATGAAAAGCTTATCATCAAATTTTTATCTTCTTATTATAGAGGATAAACTTCATTGTAGCTAGAAGGGATTCCATTTTTTTTTAATAAAACAAGCAGCGTCAATACTGGTTAACTCGATGAATGAGTGACCGAGCGGAGTACTTCAAAAAAGTCAGTGTAGCTGCTTTCGACTAGTCGCTCGATCTCTAATGTAGGATCAACAAAATTTTTAATATGGACACAGGAGAGTCCGGCATTAACCGCAGACAGGATGCCGTTTGGCGAATCTTCATAAACTAGGATTTGATCAGCTGGATGACAGGCGATGTCGATCGCTTTATGATAAATTTCTGGATCGGGTTTTCCTTTACTCACCTGATCTCCGTAAACACCAAAAGAAAAATAGGAAGCCAGGCTCGTATTTTCCAGAATCCTTTCTGCTTCTTTTTTATAGCTGGATGTCACAATTCCACAGATAACTTCCTTACCTGCCAAATAATCCAAATACTCGCAACACCCTTCAGTTACTGGAAAAACTGCATTCTTTTGTGCCCGCTTTCGTCGATCCATAAACTCCTCAAATAATTGATCAAACATTGGAATCTCACCAAAATGAGTTTGAAACAGTGTTTTCAAAACTGACGTTGGGGAGCCGACAACGCTTTGATAAAAATCTTTTTCTAAACAATCCCCTTCTCGAGCCATTAATTCCCTCCAAATAGAGAAGTAGTAACGCTCAGAATCAATCAGTGTTCCATCTAAATCGAATAGTACAACTTTCATTTTACCCTCCCTAACCAAAGAGCACCGAGCCTTTGCTCGATGCCACTTTTTACTCTAGATTTGCGTGACGGTAATCCATATCCGACTGCTTCTGTTTTAATTCCTTTTTCAAATCAACGATTATTGAATCGTAGACTAGCCAGGACAATTGTTCAAAGGACGAACCATTTGGCTGGATTGACGGCGCTTTTTCAGTTGCCTTATCACCTGTTGAAATACCTGGAATTTGAATCAAAGCATCTGCCATTGTCCCAATCGGATTCTTCGGATGAATCGTGATCGTCGCCAAGCGTGCTTTTTCACTCTTGGCTTTTTTCGCCATATTGACTAATCCTTCAGTACGGCCCGAACCAGATCCGATAATGATCAAATCATTTTCACGAATGGAGGGCGTTGTAGGTTCACCGACAAAATAAACGGTGAAACCTAAATGCATCAAACGATTAGAAAATGCCCGAGCCGCGAAGCCAGAGCGTCCCGCACCGGCAATGAAGATACGTTTCGCCTTTAAAATCAATTCATGTATTTGTTTCAGCTGTTCTTGATCAATCTGTTGAGCATCTTCGGTCAATTCTGCTAAGATTGCCAACAAGTTTGTAGATGGTGTCATCTTTTGCTTCCCCCCTCTACGCCTTGGCAAGCATCGCTTCTTTAATTAAGCGTGCCTCTTCTACTGGATCCGGCGCGTGAGTGATGCTGCTGCCGACAATGATAATATCTGGGTTCAGCTCAACATATTTATCGATTGTTTTACTGCTGATTCCGCCAGCCACCGCAATTTTCGTCTTTTTCGCACAAGCGGTCATCACCTTCAAATCATCCAATGGTGTTCGGCCACACGCCTGTTGATCTGCACCAGTATGAACGGCTAACACATCCACTCCCAATTCTTCCATTTCAGCAACCTTTTCTTCGAGGTTTGCCACACAGATCATATCAACAACCACTTGCTTTTTAAAATCAGTCCCAGCTTTCACACACTGTTTGATTGTCGCCACATCCGTTACGCCTAAAACCGTCACATATTCTGCTCCTGCTTCAAAACCTAATTGCGATTCATAATAACCGCCGTCCATTATTTTTTCATCCGATAGTATCTCTTTGTTCGGAAATTTTTCTTTGAAGCGCCTAACAGCCTCCATTCCAGAATCAATCACAAATGGTGTCCCGATTTCAATAATATCAACATGTTCTTGGACCTTTTCCGCAAAGTTTAGTGCTTCTTCCAATTTTAATTCATCCAATGCTAGTTGTAATTTCATTTTTAATTCATCCTATCCTTTAGTAGTTTTTCAACCCAATTGCTTGACCTTCTGCTTCCATCAATTCTGTAATCTCTTCATCCAAATCAACGATCGATAATGATATCCCGCCCATATCTAGCGAAGTAACAAAATTGCCAACAAAAACCTTCTCTACCTGATGTCCTTTTTCTTTCAGTGTTTCCAAGACTTGACCGCAAATCACATACTGTTCCATCAACATGGTCGAACCAAGTCCGGAGATCATGACTGCCAATTTCTTTTGCGCTGCCTAATGTTTTTTTCTCGATTCCTGTTTCACCATGATGACCGATTCCAAACTCCATTGTTCCATCAGCAATCAGGAAATTCGGGTTTCCTACTGCTGGAATCGTACATGGTTTGACGCCCATGCAAATACTTCTGGTGCGATCCACAACCTTTTTCGCAACTTCAATAACTTCATCTAATGTACCGCCTGCTGCAGCTTTTGCTCCGCCAACCTTCCACATAAAATAACCACCGGCGATTCCGTGACGTTTTTCACGAGTTTCTTTAGGTGAAGACGCAATATCGTCTGTTGCTACCACATATTTCACTTCAATATCTTCATCTTCTGCCATTTGGATCGCCATCTTAACGTTCATTGTATCTCCTGCATAATTTCCGAAAAGACAAGCTACACCTCGCCCGCTGTCTGCCTCGATCATCGCATCTAAAAAAGCTTGTGCAGGTGGCGAAGCAAAAACCTCCCCAATTGCCACTGCATCGAGCATTCCTTGTCCAACATATCCTAGAAATGCCGGTTCATGCCCACTACCGCCGCCAGTGATGACACCGACCTTTTCCTTTTTTTCTTTGAGAGTGACTACTCGATCATTCAAAGTTGAAAGCACAACTTCAGGATGAGCTGCAGCATATCCCTTCAGCATGTCCTCCACGATAAAATCTGGATCATTCACAAAAATTTGCATTAATTTTATTCCTCCACCAGGTCATTTATTGTATTTATGAACGCCTCAATAATCAGGTAACAAGAAGTTGCCCCAGCATCTTGATGACCGATTGAACGATCCCCGATGCGGCTTGCTCGTCCAATCTTCGCTGGAATCTCTTTTGTTGCCTCAAGCCCTGCTTTTGCGGCGGTTAGTGATTGAATTAAACAAACATCGAATGGGGCATCATCAATAAAATATTTTTCGTAGGTTTGGACTGTCGGTACTAATACATCGATCAGACTCTTATCTCCCACCTTTGCGTCTGTTAAGTCAGAAAGATTTAGGTAAGCCTTCTGCAACATTTTCATTACGATTTCGCTTGTGATTATCTCGTTTTTCCTTGCCGCACTGCTTAACCCTTGAAAGAAGCTGCCGTATAAAGGGCCCATTGATCCGCCGATTTTAGTGACCAACACCTGGCTGATCACCTTGAAGCCATCACTCATAGTGTATTCAGTCATATTGTCCAATTCTTGGCGAGCGAAAGTAAACCCTTTGTTCATATTGATTCCATGATCACCATCACCGCCATGACTGTCGACTTCACATAAATATTGTTTATTCGTTTGAATCGTCTCGATGACTGCATCGACAATACGGCTTGCTTCTTGATTTGAAAATTCTGTCCTCATGTTGGCCTACCCCTTTATTTCCAAAAATCGTTGATAGTTTTCCTTGATCTCTCGATGCATTCGATTTTCTAACGGTATTTTAGTGAAATGCACGATTGCTTCATCGATTCCATGTTCTGCTACATAGGCCAATAGTTCGACCGATTGCTCATCCTCTGGGTTATCAAATAGGAAGGCCGCTGCTATTCCTTCTAACAGTCGATTATTTTTCAGCTCTAACTCTTCACATTGGACACAAGGACCGACTAAACGTTCCTCCGGCTGCAGCTTCCGAATCGGTGAGCGAGAGACTCGCGTGATCATATCCTTGATTCCTGGTGTTTGATAACGATCCATGATGAAATCAATATAGTCTGCCATATCTTGTTCGGTAAATCCGTACTTTTCCATTAATAGTTGTGCTGATTCCCACATCGTTTCACGAATCTGCTGCACTAAGTCCTCAATATGGAAGACATCTTGGATAATAGAGTAGCCATGAACAAAGCCAATATAACCAGCCCAAGCATGTCCGCAATTCACGACATAAAGCTTTCGCTCAATGTATTTTTGTAGATTTGTTGTATAGACAGCATCTTTGATCGGTTTGTCTTCAGGATCTACCAGCTTCGATTCTTCGATCACTAATTCATGATCACGGCCGATATCGATCGTCTTTTTACCATCATGCTCTGAAGCTAATACCATGCGATCAACTGCTGTATTAGGAAATGCAGCGATGCTGTCCAGCCATTCACTCGCCGATGAATCAAGAGCAAGGATCGCCTTACGCAAAATCTCGCTGTTAAACATCGCGTTCTCACAGGCTAAAATGTTCACTCGTTCCCTTCCGCTTTCAGCCCGCTTCTTCAAACCTGCCAAAAGAACCGGCGCAATCTTCGGCAAATTTTCAGCCCATACTGCTGTGGTAATCACATCTGTCGTACTGATTGTTTCAACAATCTCCGTTTGATCATCAAGCGAAGACAAAGCATGGATCTGTGTTAATTGCTTCTTCTTGTAATCCTCATTGATCAAATATAAATCGAAGGTTTTCGTTTCATTGATTTGCTTGACTAACTCGCTGTCAATATCAACGATCGTTACCTCATAATCGGATTCATGTAGTAAATCAGCGATAAAACCGATCCCGATACTTCCTCCACCAAAGTGTAATGCCTGTTTCATTAAACGACGACCTCCTCAAAAATTTTAAGAATCTCTGCTTTTGATGTTGCTTGACGTAAAATCTCCACATTCTCCATTTCAGAACAAATAGTTGCTATCTGTCCTAAAATCTCCAAATGTTCGTTGTTCTTCCCGGCAATTCCAAATACTAAGTAAGCTGTGTTGCCATCAAAATCAACACCTTCTGGCACTTGCAGCAATGAAATTCCAGATGAGTGGATTTTTTCTACCGACTTTACAATTCCATGAGGAATGGCAATATTGTTGCCGATGTAAGTAGAGACTTCTTCTTCTCTTTCCAGCATATCTTGGATATAGCTTTCTTCGACATAGCCGTTTTCAACTAGAATTGCTCCAGCTGCTAAAATCGCTTCATTCTTGTCTGCATAACTCTGATTCAACTGTATGTTCTCATTCTTAAAAATTTTCATTTCCTCATCTCGCAATCTATACAATTTCATTCATTTTTACTAAATATGTTTTCAACTCACCCGCGGATTTGATTTTGGTCAACTCGTAGACATGATCGAAGAAAAGCTCCTTGACTTGTCTATAAAACTTCTGACTGAGTTCAGAAGCATCTTCTGAAGTATCGACCACTATTAGATAGTAATTTCCCAGCTGGTTTGAGCTCTCTGAAATCAGCTGAATGCGATCAGCTGCTATTGTCGTGTTTCTTCGAATAATGAAGAGGACCGTTTGATTCTGCTGCACAGTCGTTTGAATACTATTTGTCAATTTTGCTTCATCCACTTCCAAAAATACGGCTAATTGTTTTATCGCGTCTCTTTTTTTCTTAACCTTTTTGGTGAAGACTTCTCTTTCACTGAATCGACATTCTTTCATCAGCTCTAGTATTTTTTGGGCGTAGAACATCTTTTTTGTTAAGTGTTTTTCAAACTCTTCGACAGTCATTCGCTTCTGCCGCTGGATCGTCTTTAGATCGGAATACTTATGGTTGTTAATTTTAGTTTGTACCAAAGCCAATTCTTGTTCGTTTAACAAAGGAGAGACTTTTAAGTATTCTTCTGGCGCTAAAGGTAAAGGAATCGTAGATAAAACCAGTTCGTAATCATGCACATTTTTATTATGCAGATCAGTTAATGAAATAATATCCTTTACATAAACCTCTGGTACTTCATATTCCAGACGACTGGTGAGCATTTTTGATGAGCCCATACCGCTGGAGCAAACAATCAATACTCGAAAAGCCTTATTCGACAATTTGTCGATCATCATCACAAAATATAGAACCAAAAAGCACAATTCATCTTCTGGGAAAAAGTCTTTGCCAAACACTTCCGTCGCTGCTTTACTGACAATTTCAAAAATGAATAGGTAATTCTTTTTAATTTCATCCTTCATAGGATTTCTTACAAATAGACCACTATTAATTCGTGTGACAGCCTTTCTTAAATGGGCAGATAAGTCGCGAATTTGCCGTTCATTCCCCTGCAGCTTCACGCCCAGCTGTGCTTCAACGTTATTAACCATCTCCTTCACAGAAATCGCACTATCGTTTTCAAAGCGCGGAAGGTCAAACGCATTTGATGGATCCTGTTGGAAATACAAATGGATGATCCATTTTAAATAATCCAGAAATGATTCAGGATGACTTTTTTCAGCTAAAATCGTTTTTTGTTTCTCAATCATCCGATGATATAATTTGAATCCTGTCGGGTTTAATTCGATGGCAATCGTGTCGATCGTATTATTTGGCAACACCGTCAGGTTGCAAACATCCAGCCACAATGACAGTAAAATTACCAACTCTTGCAGGTCATTATCGTCAATATCCACCTTTAGCTGACCAAGCAAATCATAAACAAAATGGAGCGGTTCTTTGATTTTTTGAAAACAAATCTTTTTGTAAAATGAATCCTTTGAATGCTTTAGTAAAAACCATGCGATAAATTCCGATGAAGCCACGTGTTTCGTCAAGACGTCTAAAATTAGAATATGGCGATTGATCATATCTGTCTCTAGCTTGATGCCTTCACCTTTTTTAGAAATCACTCGAATCCCTTTTTCAAGCAGATTATCCGTTAGAAAGGCGACATCTTTTTTGATTGTTGAAAGAGAGACTAATAATTCTGCAGCAATCGCCTGCATCTTGATATAGTCCTCTTCCAACAACAAAATCAGTGTGATTAAATCGACTCGTTCCGTTACAGAAAGAATTGGATGAATATTTTGTTTTTGAAATGCTTGCTTCAACGCAGTTAAATTTTCCGACTTTCCCTGTATCTCGAAACCTTCAGCAGGAATGGAAACCAACTCCAAGTGAAAGGTTTTCAGTGTCGTCTTAATATTCTTTAATTCTCTATATACAGTCCGTTCATTAATATTCAACCGGTCACTGATATCTTGTACCGTATGCTTATTTCTACTATTTAACAAAATCGTTAAGATAGAGCTTTCTCTGGTAGATAAATACATTTAGATTCCTCCCCATCATTAGTAGAATTCATCATACTACACTAGAATGAAAGCGGATACACCTTATTTACCATTATTTTCTTTGATGAACTTGATGAATCGATCGTACTCACTGTTGTCCAAGAAATTCTTGATTGTCAATATGGGCACTTGTTTTCCCTTAGATAAACCTTTTACTCTTTCCAATAAAATCTCATTTGTAATAATTAGATCAGCATCCTCAGGAATATTGTCGACGGAAACGTTCTTGACTGTTACCTCTAACATGTTTTTTCGAGCTTTTGTATTTAACATTGACGCCCCCATGGCACTAGAGCCCATTCCAGCATCACAGGCGATGATTACATTTTTAATCAATTTACCTGCTGGCATAATAGCCGCTTCTTCATTTATTTCTGGAACTGCTGTTTCAAATCCCTCTGCAGAAGGGATTCCGGCTGGTTCAACCGCCAATGCCGCTTCTTCTGCTGCCAAGTCCTTTTTTAAACTCAATTTCAAGAAAAAAGCTCCTACTGCAAAGGAAACCAAGACTGCCGAAGCATACATCGCGATATTTACAACGAAGTTTCCACGAGGTGTCATCATTAATAACGCTAAGAAACTACCCGGTGAGACCGCGCCAACAGTTCCCCCGCCAAAGAGTTGTCCAATGGCCAGTGCTGTCATATTCCCTGCGATTGGACCTAAAATAGTAATCAGTTTGATCATGGCATAAGGAAATGCTACTTCTCCGATACCACCTAAGAATTGAATCAGCATTGATGCTGGTGCTGATTTTTTTGCCATACCTGTTCCAAACATTGAAAAAGCGATCAATAAGCCAACCCAAGCGCCACCGTTTGCCTCAACTAAGAATAATAGCGATTTTCCTGTTTCCAATACTTGCTGCGTTCCTAGTGGAATCATAATTCCGTGATTTACAGCATTATTTAAGAATAGAACCTGTGCTGGTTGGACAAAGATACTAGTCAACGGAATCAAATTCCGTGCCATCAACCAGTCGACACCACCTGAAATAAACGATAGAATAACTGCAAAAATCGGTTCAACTGCTACAAAACCAACCAAAGCTATCGCAAAACCAAGAAAGCCTAGTGAGAAGTTATCCACTAACATTTCAAGTCCTGGTTTGACTTTTCCCTTAAACAGTTCATCGATTTTTTTCATTAATATTGCGCCGATCGGACCCATAATCATACCGCCGATCAACATCGTGATATCTGCTCCAACTACTACCCCCATAGTTGCCAAAGCACCGATCGCACCACCGCGCTTTCCATAAACATTGTACCCGCCCGTATATCCTATCAATACAGGTAATAAATAATTCAAAATCGGTGGAACCAGTTCATTTAAATGTTTATTTGGTGTCCATCCAGTCGGGATGAAAAATGCTGCCATCAAACCCCAAGCAATGAATACACCTATATTCGGCATAACCATTGAGCTTAAAAATCCACCCATACGTTGAATTTTCGCTCGCCAGCTGTTTGCATTTGCAGGTTGCTGAAACTCCATTTTCTTTTCCTCCTTGAGAATATTCATTTTTCGAAGGCGCCTTCTGACATTAATTATAGGGGGCGTTATCTCGAAAAGCTATCGCTTGAAAGGACACCTTTGTCAGTCAGCCTCTGTCAAAGATACTCTTGTGATGGTTTTCAATAGTCATTAGACTTTGATTACAACGAATTATTGGAGGGAATTGTATGTCAGTAAAAGTACACACAAGAGAAATCATTGAGGAATTGAGAGCCTTTGTAGAACATGAAAAGGACGAGCAGCTGGATCAATTGGTTCATGCAATCTTACACGCAGATAGTATCTTTCTTTCAGGTGCCGGTCGTTCTGGAGTAGCCATCACAGGTTTCACAAACCGTCTGCTTCATTTAGGTTTATCGGTTCATCTCGTAGGAGAGATCAGCTGTCCAAGAACAAAAAAAGGGGATTTGCTAATCATCGGGTCTGGTTCGGGCACGACTGCTAGCTTAGTCGCTCTCGCTAAAAAAGCAAAAAAGAATGCTGTGACGATTGCTTTGCTTACGATGGACAAGGATTCAACAATTGCTGACTTAGCTGATGTGGTGGTCGTATTACCAGGGGTTTCGCCAAAATTGAAAGAGAACAACCTCACCTCCATTCAACCAATGGGCTCCGCTTTTGAACAAATCAGTTTTTTAACCTACGATGGAATTATTTTAGAACTGATGGATAAAATGAAGGAAACAAGCAACACAATGGTAGAAAGACATACGGATTTGGAGTAGATAACAGCAAAAAGAACGGCAAGGAATGAATCAGACTGATTCAATCCTTGCCGTTCTGCTATTCTATTTCCCACCAAAGATCTTCATTGCTAGCACATAGTCTTCTTTCAACGCTTCCGTCGATCGATTAATGCACTCTTCTAAGAAGTACTCCTGGGAATCTTCCTTCAGATACTCCTTCAATGCAATGGCTCCTGCCTTATTTGCATAGGTATAATAATTGATTTTAGCAATGCCGTTTGTGATCGCCGTTTGATAATCTTCGGCATCAACGCCCGAACCGCCATGCATAACTAATGGGATAGTAACGGCCTCATAGATTTCCTTTACACGCTGCAGATCCAGTTTTGGCTCCTTCAGATAGATTCCGTGAACCGTTCCAAAAGCGATCGCCAAGCAATCTACACCTGTTGCATCGACAAATTCCTTAGCTTGTCTGGGATCAGTATAAATATCCGTATCACCGATTTGATCATCATCGGGTGCACGTCCTTCTCCACCGCCTAAAGAGGAAGTAAAAACATGACCTAATTCTGCTTCTACACTGACACCTAAGCTATGTGCTGCCTTCACGATCTCTTTTGTTCGAGACACATTTTCGTCAAATGGCCGATCAGAAGCATCGATCATAACGGATGTAAAGCCCAGCTTCATCGCCTTCATTAGTACATCGTAGCTTTTTCCATGATCCAAATGCACGACCACTGGAACTTTGCTTTCCTTAGCATAATGAAGCATGATCGGACCGATTTCTTCCAAAGGAACTAAGGAACTATGCCCTTCTGCGTGCTGCAAAATTACCGGCATATTGACTTCTTCGGCGGCTTGAATAGCGGCGCGAACCATTTCTAAATTGGGTACATTAAACGCAGCGATTGCTTGTTTATTTGCTCTGGCCTGCTCTAAAACCTCCTTCAAACCTGCTAGCATGCAACGTCCTCCTTCGATTGTTTGATTTCGGCAACGATATTAGCCGCTAATGAACGCATCGTTTTATAGGCCATACTGTCACGATTGATATAGTTAGGGATCAGCCAAATCTCCCGTGTCTCATTTTCGAGGGACAAAACCACTTTGATAGAGCCCAATTGCTGCTGCTTTTTCTTAACCAGCCTCTCGATCTGCTCCTCCACCACTTGGCAATTGCTGATTTCCGTAAAGGAATAAATCTCCGGCTTCAAGTTTTCCTTGGTGTATTTTTTGTGGTTGGGCAGACAAATCTGCTGGTTCTTATCATCAAAAAAGATCAGTTGATTGATTTTTCTAGAGATTTCAAAGGATGTACCTGCTGGCTCTGACTGCGCATCCTTCAACATAGCCAAAAGTTCCTCTTTAGTCTTCGTTTTGATTGTTTGAGTGAAATTAGCGCTGACTTTTTCGTAGCACTGTTTGCAAACATTGCCGTCGGCACATTTGAATTTGATCCATTTTACTGGTGTGCTGCAAATCAAGCATTTTTTCATTTATCGTCACCTCCGAAACGCATTAAAAGCTGGGTCAGCTTTAAATACTTTTTATATTGCTGATTGTATTTTTCAATTAGAACCGGGTCTGGTTGAATCAGCTGTGCTTCATTTTCTGGAAAAGTGAAGCTGCCCTCGACGCCTATAATTGCTAAGATTGCGGCCCCATGAACTGCCTCTTGAGACGTCAGCACACGTTTGATTGGATAGCCTAAACTATTGGCAAAAATTCTGATCCATAGCTCACTTTTGGCTCCGCCGCCAACGATCGTAAAATACTCTGGCTGTTCCTCATTTTTCATGGCCTCGAACAGCTGTCGAATACCAAAAGCCAAACCTTCTAATACTGCCAAATACATTTCTGGTCTGCCGGTTTCGAGGCCTAATCCAAGAAAAGCCCCTCTTAATTCAGGATCAGCGAATAACGTTTTTTCACCGTTCATATGGGGGAAAAAGAAAACCTCGTTCTCCCCAAGTAAATCCTGCGGAATTTCTTGCTGCTCCCCAGCGTAGTCCTCTGTCTGTAAGATTTTCTCTAGCCACCAGCTATTGATTTTAGCGCCGGCCTGCACCGTCCCTTGTGTGATGATCGCGTTATCTTCTTCGGTAATTCTGGCTGCGACATTTTTTCCCTTCGATTTTAATTGTTGCATACGATTAGGAATGGCCACTACACCAGATGTCCCTAATGAGATCAACGGCTGCAGATTTTCGAAGCTGCCAGAAACAATTGCAGACGCTACATTGTCGCCTGTTCCTGAAATGACTGGGATAGTCTTGGCAATCATTAATCTCTCGCAGATCTCATTCGTCAATTCTCCAATAACTGCCGATGCAGGGCGAATAGCAGGGAAAAGCTCCTTATCCAGCTCAAATAATTCTTGAACTTCTTTGGACCATTGGTTGGTATGTAAATCATACAAAGAGGACGTTGAGGCATCGCAATAATCTGTCGTATAGGTTCCGGTCAGCCGTAATTTCACATAATCCTTCGCAATCAGAAACTTATTGATCCGCTGAAATTGCTGCGGTTCATTTTCCTTTACCCAAAGTAAACTGGCCAACGGACTGCCGGTTGAAACGATTTTGGCAATATGAGCGGACTTGGGATGGCTTTTCAAGACCTGTTTGATTGCTGGAAGTGCTTTTTTAGTTCGATTATCGTTCCACATAATAGCAGGCCGGACAGAAAAACCGTGTTTGTCTACAAACACGGTCGTGTGCATCTGCCCAGTAATCCCAATTCCCTTGACCGTTTCAGCAGGAATCTGTTGGAACAGCTCTTTCAAACCGTTCACTGTGATCTTGATCCATGTATCCGGCTCGATCTCTGCCCAGCCATTGTGTGGCGTTTGATAATCGTACGCATAGTGTCTCTCAAAAATAGTTTCCAACTGCTTGGTTACAGCAGCCACCTTGATCGACGTGGTCCCGATATCTAATCCAACATAAACAGATGCACTCATCTTTCTTCCTACTTTCTATTCGTCAAAGGTAATAATCGTTTTTAGCGTATCCGGCCGCAGCGCGTATTCAAAGGCTTCGACAGCCTCGGTATAATCAAAGGTCTTGGCTAACAATGGCGTGACATCCACAATTTTTTTAGCGATCAATTGAACTGAACGATAAAAAGTCGGGATTTTCGGACTGACCGTACCAGTAATCAGCTTCTCAGAGGAATGGACGCTCCCCATATCCGTCGGTACAGGATCGTTTGGATGCAGCGAGCTGAACATAAAAGTTTGCCCGCCCGTTGCTGTAAAGTCCATCGCCTGTTTGGCAATTTGCGGAAGTGCGGTCGTATTGAAGACTACTTCCGCACCTCGCCCTTCTGTTTGCTCTTTAACGAAGGCGACTGCATCGACTTTGGTTGGATCAAAGGTTACATCCGCTCCTAATTTCTCCGCAAGCTTTCTGCGTTCTGGATTCGGCTCGCTGAGAATGACACGAGTACCGGATAATTTTGCCAAAATGACATGGAACAAGCCCATCACACCGCCGCCGATAATTACGACATCCTGCCCAAACATCAGCTGTGCCCGTTCCACACTATTGACGACACAAGCTAACGGTTCAGTAAATGCACTGTGAGTGAACGGTACCTCTTTCGGATATTTATAGAGCTCACGACTTTTAACAGCGATATACTGTGACATTCCTAAGAAACCAGAAATACCTTCTGGATTTTGAAAGGTCGTTGACTTCGCGACTTCAATACAAAGGTTCTCCCTGCCTGTTTTACAGTAATGGCATTCTCCGCAAGCAGGAATAATGTATTTCACCACATGATCCCCAACAGCAAAATGCTCAGGATTCACCTCACTGCCGATTTCCACTACTTCACCGCTGAATTCATGACCGCCGATTCTAGGATAGGTATACTTCATGTCCCCTAGATAATCCCGTAAATCATTGGTACAAAGACCGTTCGCTCGGACCTTCATCAACACCTCATCTTTTTCAATTACAGGCATTGGCAGCTCCTGGATCTCCAGCTGCTTGACCCCTGTCTCAACAATTGCTTTCATTTTTTCGCCCCTAACCTAAAATCCCAAAGAATCCAGTGACAATACCGACAGCTACAATTAGACCGATGATCTTCAATGAAGACCAGCCGCGCTTCATTAGAAAATAAATCAGCATCGTAAAGGCAAACGGCAGTATATTCGGCATAACTGCGTCTAAGAATTGTTCTTGCACCTTAAAGGTTGTAGTGGAGCTGACGATTTTTAGTGCTACATGCATTTTTACATAGCTGGAGATCAAGCCGCCCATTACCATACAACCCATGATTTCAGCGCCTCGCAGAACTTTGTTCAAAATTCCCTTCTCTAAAAAGTCCATGACGGCATCCGCCCCGGCTCGATATCCGAACATAAAGTTGGCATAGCTCATGCCCCAAGCAATCGCGATAATAGCTACAGCATAAATGATTGAGCCCCAAATCGTGCCCTTCAATGTTAAGTCAATACAGATTGCCAGTAAAATCGGGATCAATACTCCTTGGAAGATCGTATCACCGATCCCAGACAAGGGTCCCATCAAGGATGTTTTCAAACTGGTGATAAACTCACTTGGAATCGCTACCCCTTTTGCCTTTTGTTCCTCCAGCGCAATGATCATTCCAATGATACATGAGCCAAATTCAATGTGAACGTTAAAGAATTCTATTTCCCGTTTCATCATTTCCTTTTTCTTTTCCGGATCATCATTGTACAGTCGTTTTGAGATTGGAACAAAAACATGTGCAACAGCCTGTCCCATCATTCGTTCGTAGTTATAGCATGTCTGTGGTAAATTTTCCCAAATCAGCCAAGAACGGAATAAGTCTTTTTTACGAATCAAATTTCCTTCTGCCTCTTTACTCATAGATCTCATCCTCCTCTGAATCAGCTTTATTGCCTGTAGCCTGTACATAAATTAATGCGGTTAAGCCTGCAATTACACCCAGCGGTAATAAATCTAAGCCTGAATAAGTCGCTAAAATGAAACCTAAGAATAAGAAGACTCGCGCCTCGCCCTTAAAGATATATTGCAGAGTAATCGCTACCCCTAATGCCGGCATCATTCCGCCGATAACAGTAAAAATAGTCAACGCTGTTCCGCTCAATGCTTCGATGAAGCCAGAGATGTAGCTTGCGCCAAAGTAAGCAGCTAATCCACAGGGAATGATTGTAATCAGGGCCGTCATGAGCTGAGGAAAGAGAACATTGGCTCGCCAGATTTTGTGATACTCGCCCTTTTCAATATAATTATCTGCCACGTGAACAAAAACTGAACCAAAAGTCATTCGCCCATACCATACGATCGTTCCTAATAATCCGATCGGCACGGCTACAGACAAGGCTGTTTTAGCATCTAGCCCGCCAGTAATCGCAAATGCCGTCCCTAAAATCCCTGCCAATGCCATGTCAGCTGGCATTGAGCCGCCGGCCGAGATAAATCCTAAATACACTAAGTTGATAGAAGCTCCGGTCATCGCCCCCATCAATGGATCCCCCAAAATAATTCCGGTAATAAGTCCGCATACCAATGGCCGCTGCAATGACCACAACCCGACGAAGGGCAGATTTCCTATTGCTAGAAAATACACGACCCCACATAGAAATGCTTGAAAAATCGACATACCTTTTTCCTCCTTTTTTTATAATAAATTAGTGATCTCTATCAAACGCTGTTCTGGTACTAATTGATAGAACACATGAACACCCTTATCTACCATTTGACGAATCGCTTCTACCTCTGCCTGATCACAAGCGACATTCTTGATAAACGGCTTACGCTCATCACGGATACCCATTCCGCCAAGGTTGACCTGCGGCAGCTCGATCCCACCTTCAACCAACTTGGCATACGTGATCGGTGTTTTAGTCAATAATAAAATCCGTTCCTTTTCGTTATAAGGCTTTTTCAGCTCCGCAATACCTTCTTCTGTCGTAAAGGCGTCTACTCTAACCTTTGTCGGTGCCAGCGCTTTCAATATTCTTTTTTGAAATGGATCACTGGCTACGATGTCATCGATAATCACAATATGATTGATACTATAGGTCGGTGTCCAAGCCGTTACTACCTCTCCGTGTATCAGACGGTCGTCCACTCTGGCAAATACGATATTTTTCATGTTTCTCTCTCCTTTATTCTTTCTATTTTTTAGTCTTCCAAATTTACAGCTAAATAATGATTGACATCAATAATCGTTGCAGGTGCCTCAGCCAATAATTTTGTACAAATAGCTGTGGCTGAATTGTCTTCATTCATGCGGGACATGAAGGCCTCTAATACTATTGGCAGGTTCATACCGGTAATATGCCGAATGGGATAATCCCCCATTAATGACACCACTGCATTGAATGGACTGCCGCTGAATAAATCGGTGAAGCAAATAATGTCCTTCCCACCGCCAAAAGCTTCAATCGCTGCTTTGATTTGATCCTTTAAACTGCCTATATCATCCTTTGGATACAAGCCAAACGCCACAGCATTCGTTTGCTCCCCAACGATCATCTGCGCACTTCCTAACATACTTTTGGCGAGATCACCATGAGACACAAAAATATAATTCATGTTCAATCCTCCTAATTTACCTATCTTCTAAATATATTCATCCAGCAGTTGGGAAAGATTTTCCTTAAAATTATCAAATGTTGGTTCTTTGATGACTCGTTCGACAAAACCTTTTTCTTGAATGATTTTGGCTAAATAATTCCACAACTGAAAAACTTTTGCATTGTTTTTTTCGATTGCTACCAGCATGACCAGACGTACTCTATTTCCATCAGAATCCCAGTCAAGTTCATTTTTCAATAAAATGACAGAGACAAAGGTTTCAGCCAAGATTGGATTGATTGGATGCGGCAAAGCAATCCCATTGCCAAAATAGCTGCTGCCCAGCTCTTCCCTCAGCTCAACTGCTTCTCTTAATTGGAACACCTTATCGCCAACCTTTGAGACCGAAATGGAGCAAAGCTTATCCAATACTTCCTGTTTCTTCGAAAATTGCCCAAAATGAAACAGCTCTTCATCAAATAAATTGACGATCTCAAACTTATCATTGAATCCATCGATGGCAAGCTTGATTTTAGAGTACTCCTGCTCACTCGGGAAAAAGCTGATTAGGATGGCACCCATCTGATCTGTCAGCTCAGTTTGCTCCGTTGTAAAAATGACATCATAATCCTCAATATCGATCGAGATGACTTCATGGGTATTGACTAAAGTCAGAATCGTGATCTCATTTGAGAACCATGTAGCGAATCGCTGCCTTAGCAGAATACTTTCACTGCGCTTCAAGCTGGTAATGATCAGAATTCGTTTCTTGCCAGAAATGTCATTATACTTCGCTAAATATTGATTGAAATAAATAGCCAGATAAGCGATCTCGCCTTCTTCGATTTTCTTTCCGATCGAATTCTGCAGCAAAAGACACATGTAAGCCGCAATATCAAAACCTAAGGGAAACGATTGCTTGATTTGATCCAATAGTTGATTCTCGTTTTGAATGTTGTATTCAATCCTTGTTAATAAAGGCATCAGATGCAGCGCCAGTGAGATTCGCAAATCAATCTCCTGACGAAAATCGATATCAAATTTTTCGTTGATCTCCTTCAAAGCATGAAGAATAAAGGTGTTAACCTCTTCTGAGATATAATCATCCTTCTCATAATCACTTTTTCCTTTGATGTAAATCGCCAGGTTGATGATTTCCTCCTGGGAGACCTTAAAATAAGAGCGCTCGGCAAGCCGATGAAAGATCTCAGCCGATACCTCCATTTCAGAATCAAAGTCTTCCCTTCCTTCAAATTCCTCTGAGCCAATATAAAAGCCGCTGTTCATCCGTTTGATCGCCATTTCAATATGAACGATCAGATTCTGGAAAAGGGTTTCTGAAATATGGAAATGGTGCTTCATCAGAACACTGACTAAAACCATTTCAATATCTTGACGAAACATTTCTTCTGTTCCCATATTGCTTTGCTCCTGATGGATATCCAGGTGCCCCAGCTTCAGCAAGCATTTCCTTTTATCGTATTCATTCCCACGAATAAGGATTCCGGAATTTCTCTTTCGTTCAACACTCAAATGATAATTACTAAGCAGCTTGTCTGCTTCCTTTAAATCTGTGTTCAGTGTCGAAGAAGCAATAAATAGCTGATCAAGCAATTTTTGACGATGGATCGGTCTTTTTTGGTTCAATAGTAAAACACATAATTTTCTTACTCTATCTGATTGATTCGATTCACTAGCAGCTTCCTTTTGATGGATATTTATTTGAAAGGCCGTGTAATCCTTGATGATTAATTGGCTGCCTTTAGAGGCTACTGAGATTATTTCAGCGTAGCTGGAAGCGGCTAAGTGCTCGCGTACTTTCTTGATGTCAGATTGGATCGTACGCATACTTACATGAAACTTGTCAACAAAGTGGTCAGCAGTTAAAAAAGAGGGACTGTGTCGTTCAAATTCTTGAATCATTTCTTTTTGTCGTTTATTTAGCACCATATCCCCCTCCTTGATTTAAAACCTATTTTTCATTTACTTCAGTAATGATTGCTTTTACTCGCTCTTCGACATTTTCGATGGCCGATTTTGAAAGGGACATAATATCAAATTCATTATGATTGTTTTCGTAGGCTTGACCGAATGTGCGAATGAACGCCTGACGAAGATCAGAGCCGTAATTTACTTTAATCAGATTTTGTTTTTTGGCTTGTCGAACTTGATCAAAAGGAATTCCTGAGCCGCCATGCAGCACCAGCGGGACAGCAGAGAGCGCCGCGATTTCTTCTAGCAATGGAAAATCTAGATTCGGTGTCAAATCCATCCCGTGCACATTTCCGATGGAAACCGCTAGTAAATCACACTGGGTTCTTTCGACAAACTCTTTCACATCAGCAGGATTTGTTTTTGCATCCTCTTCAGAGATATGATCGTCTTCCTTCCCGCCAATCGCTCCTAATTCCGCCTCAACTGGAATACCGTAGAAGTGGCAGTACTCAACCGTTCGCCTGACCTCTTCAATATTTTCTTCAAAAGGTAAATGAGACGCATCCACCATGATCGAAGTAAATCCTGCTTCGATACACGCCTTTACATCTTCAAAGCTTTTCCCATGATCCAAATGCAGTGCGATCGGAACAGAAACATTTTTCATCGCTGATTTGACCATATCCGCAATGATTTTAGGACTGGAAAGCTTCAGATTACTAGATGAGATTGCGATGTATCCGCCTAGTCCCTTTTCCTGATAGCCGCGAATGATGCCGGCTGTTAACTCGTAGTTCGTCGTATTAAATGCCGGTAAGACTAATCCGTTTTCTTTGGCATAATCCATCAACTTATAGCCATTTACTAATTGCATATTGTGCCCTTCTTTCTCTCTTGCTATCTGAATCATATCCTGAAAAAAGCGCTCTTGGTGCCAAACATTCTGCAAGATGAATCATGCAATTTTTCGAAAACAAACAATTCCTGTCAAACGGTAAACACTGGAACCCCTGATTAACATAGAACTTTGAAGCCATTCAAAACATAGCTGCCTGAAATGAATTCTTTAATAACTTATAGCGATAGGAAAATTGCAGGATATATCCTGCAGTTTTTGTTTGTTAAGAAGCCGCATGGACAGCTTCTTAACAAACCTCTTTTTTAGCTGCTGACTAGATTGATTATCTCAAAATAGTCCCATGCTTTATAGCTCAATTCGTTTCTAGCACTGACAACAAAAAACCTTAAAAGAACCGCAACGGACCGCAATCGTTTTATTACCAACGATTGCGGTTCACTACAGCGATTCTTCTAAGGCACTTCTGTTAAGTTAATACGATTAGCAGTTATAGGATTCAGTTAGCGACTCCAGCACCAGATCAATCTAAAGTTTATACGCTTTTCACCCATGACAAATAAACCTCTTTACAAGAATGAAAAAAACTATTTTTCTAATTTCTCCATTTACTTGGTTTAAAATTCTTGATAATCTTTTTCTCCCCTTTTGTCAGCTTTTTACCGCCTGTTCTCGTAGTTGATTTTCCATTTTTAGGCGGTTTTTCCAGCTTTTCATCAATCACAGCTTCAGCTGCTAAAGTTGGCGACAGTAAAGGTGCCATGTCTTCTTGAGCCTCCTTTTCCGCCTTGACGCTTGCTGCTGGAACAATCCTTGAATCCATTTCTGTCTTCCTGCCAAGAATCATATCCGGCGGCAGTTTTTCAGAATTTTCCGGTATTTGAGCAGAAGATTCCTTCTCTTCCGAAGCAGGTTCGACTTCTTCAAAGATTTCTTTGATTAACACAATGAGCTCCTCTTTAGTCAACATAGAAAGATCAAAGCCTTCCAGCATGCTGTTTTCAACGGTAGCCTTCGTCGTTTCTGTCGTCAATTTTTGGGCAGACTGCTCCTGTGACTGTTCCTTGGGTTGTTTTGTACTATAGATCGTCGTGGTACCTTTGAAATCACAATCCATGAATTTTACGAATTGACGAACGTCTCCCTTATGGAAGATCGTCAGAGTCGTCAAGACTCTAAGTATCCGTTTTGTTTCCTCAAGGTTATTGCTTGGATCGGCATCTCTTAGATTCCATGTATGTTTTTTTCCATTAGCATCTTCAAAAATCGAAGTGAGGGTATAGCTATCATATTGATCAGTAATGACAGCATGTCCTCGATCTTTTAGATACCCTTCATATAAGCGCATCTTCTTTGTCGCTTTGTAATACTTTGTCTCGTTCTTGAATAAACGCTTGATGATGCTGAGCCATTCGTGCTCCTCTACATAGTCCTTGAAAAATGGGCAGAACTTTCTCAGCGTATCATTGGGTTGGGCCTGAAAAAGCAGCTCACGAACAATCTCTGGACAAGGCAGTGAAAAATCGCTTACTATTAAGGCATTTCTCAAAATAATCGCCACGATATATTCTACTACTAGGTCTGTGTTTTTCGTCTCTTCCCAAAATTTATGTACTTTCTTTTCAAGGTTCTTTCTATTTTTCATAGTAAAAATTTGTCGTCTTGTCAGCTCCATGCCCAATTGCTCCTTTTCCCCCGCATATGTATGCGTTTTCCATATTTATCTCTATGATGCTACAAAAGAAGCAATTTTTGAAACCCAAATTGTTTAAAAAAAATTAAGCTTTTTGTGTATATAATCGGTTAAAAACCTGATTATAACAAAAAAATATATTTCAATCTGATTCTTCGCGAAACTGTCAAAAGATCACTTCCTTAAAATTCAAAAATTTGATTTCACCACATAAAAATGGCGATGAAAGAATTAGGAAATAGAGCCTTTTGATCATTATTTTTTTCGATTTTATCCCCCCTCTGTGCAGTTTTTCTGCACCGACCTGTCGCTCACTCATAATTAGCATAATTAAAGTTCAAAAAAAACGAGATCTTCACCATTATGTAGTGAAAATCTCGACCGTATTGTCAGGCTTTTATTTTGTTTAGGCTTTTGATTCGACTAGTCACACCGGATAAATTGTAGCATTCAGCGTAATCACGAATCGGGCGCTTAATATGATCAATCACATAGCGTTGGCCATCAATGTTGTGGGCCTTTAAATTTGTATACATTTTTTCAATTTCAACTTTCACTTCCTCATCATTAAAGGTATAGTGACCGGCGATATCTAAGATCTCCGCTTGAAGCTCGGTATCATTTTGCGTCATGATCTCTGCAACAGTCAGATTTTTTTGTTCACCGACCATCCATTTTCTCCAACGTTCACTCTTGATCGCATGCTCCAGCAGCACATCACGTGTATTAGAGACCTCTTTGACTAACCCATATTCCATTAGCTTTGCTTCTACCGCTGCTAGATTCAAATAAGCACGAGTCTCTTCTGTGCCGTACTGTGGTGCAACGTTTGTCGCAGTGATTTGTGACGGGATATGTTCTAATAATGTCACATCATCTAAGTAATCACCATTATGCTCTTTCAAACCAACGCCATAGCCTTTTGCCATTTGCGCCAAGTCATAAGCATTCTTAAAATTGAAGGTGCCCACCTGTTCTGTTTTACGTGTTAAGGTTCCTGTTTGTCCAACAATGAAGGTCGGCATTGGCAGTCCACGTTTTTCCAACTCTTCCTTCAATCGTAAAATGAAGGTCTCATAAGTCTCTGTAGAAGTTAGGCCGCCATTCGTCTCTTCAGTTCCAACCTCATAACCGATTTCTGGTAGGTTGCGAACTTTCCGCTCTTCCTCGCAAAATTCAATCAAATCAACCGTTCGTTCTAATACAGTCTCTAGAGGAATCACTTTACCTACCTCGAAAGGATCTTTCGTTGGATCGATCATTAATAGATCAAAGCCTGCTTCAATATCTGCCACATAAGATTTTTTTCCCAGCTCCATCGCTTTTTCCGTTGGTAAATGATCATTCCGCTCTTTATCTCGCTGCCATGGTCCGCCGTGATCGCGACATAGATAATAGAGATTGTCATAGCCAATTTCTTCCGCTACTTCTTCCACTGCTTCAGCAAACGTAAATTGATTCCACCCATTCACATAGCCGCCGCCTAAATCATCCGCATCCACCTGATTACGACTGGCAATAAACATCACTGGATAATCATCGTCCCTTGATAACTCGAGAGTTGCCTGCACACAATTTTTTGACATTGGCCCAATTCCCAATAAGGTTGCACTCTCACCTGTTGCTTGCAGATCCAGCAATCCTTCTACAACTGCTTTAATAGGTAATTTTTCCATCTCGTTGACATCTCCGTTTCCTGTAATTAAATTTAAGTCCTTGTTTCTTATCACCTCTTAAGTATAGGGTGGAAGCATTCGTCTGAATATTACATTTCTCTGCAACAAGTCCATGCATTAGCGGATCCACTTGTTGCAAGATTGGGCAAAACTTGTTGCAGAGAAAAAGGGGAAATCTGTTATTTATAAAGAAAACGGCAAAAGAAATAGGGCGAACCCATTTTCCTTTGCCGTTATAACATTTGACTATTATTTTGCTACTTCGATTTGTTCATTCGTCTCTTTCTTTTTTTCTTTCGTTGATTCATCAACCAAGCTTGGTTTAGTGAAATGTAAAATGGCTGCTGAAATGGCCGCTCCAACAATGATCGAGAGCGCATACCACAATTTCCCATTAACTACCGGCAAGATAATAAACCCGCCGTGGGGGACTAATGCCTCTACTCCAGTGGCCATTCCCATCGCACCGCCAATAGCACTACCGATAATAATTGCGGGCAATACCCGTTTGATATCCTTTGCTGCAAATGGAATCGCCCCTTCCGTGATCCCGATCAACGACATAAAGAAAGCTGAAATACCTAAGTCCTTGTCTTCAGGAGTATATTTTTTTCGATCAATAAAGGTTGAAATAGCCATAGCTAACGGCGGGATCGCACAAGCGATTCGATGTGCGCCATTCGGTCCGTAAACACCTTCCGCCATCAAAGCTAATGTGAACGCCGTTGCAGTCTTATTAATGGGGCCGCCCATATCGACAGCAGTCATCGCGCCTAAAATCAAACCTAAAATAAGCGCGCTGCCGCCTTGCATTTGCCCTAGCACTTGAACCAGCCAATCCATCGCTGCACCAATCGGCACCGCAATGATATAAATATAAAACATTCCTAGTACAAAGGTCGTAACCACTGGAACGATCAGAATGGGCATGATTGTCCGAATAGTAGCTGGTACCTTCCATGTTTTACACCAGCGAACAAAATAACCAGCGGCCACACCCATGATCATTGCCCCTAGAAAGCCTGTCTTTATTTGTCCTTCACCGATTGGATTGTTGGCAACAAATCCTAAGATCATCCCAGGAACCAGGCCTGGTTTTCCGGCTAATGAATTGGCAATATATCCCGACAGCAACGGAATCATCATCGCAAAACCTGCGGCGCCCAGATCATTTAGGTTTTGCATGAATGGGCTAGTGATCTCCATTCCGGCATCCGTGGCTTTCCCCGTAGCAAGAGCAACCGCCAAGAAAATCCCACCCACAACCACTGACGGCAGCATAAAGGATACTCCTGTGTTAAAGGCCTTTTGCAAGTCTTTAAAGAACTTGTTCTGTTTTTTCATTTTTATATTTTCCCCCTATAGTTTTTCTGCTGCATCAAGATATTTGGCAGGATACTTGATGATGTCTCCCGGATCGACAGACAAGGTTTTTCCTGTATCTATTTTCTCTTCAAAGCGTTCACTATCTTCCACATCGATTGCAACAGCCAAGATCAAAACATCCGCCTGATCGATCGTTTCCTGTTCCAGCTCATTTTCGATCCCCATACTGCCTTGTGTCTCTACCTGCACTTCATAACCACGTTTTCTACATTCCTTTTCAATAGCTTCTTGCGCCATATACGTATGCGCGATCCCTGTTGGACATGCTGTAACTGCTACTACTTTCATTCTAAAAGCCTCCATATTCCTATTCATTCACTCATTTTAAGTTTTGATACTGACACTTTCTAAATGTCAATCGAGCGTAATTGTTCATATACATTGTTTTTATCTGTCTCTGTCAATAATTTTTCTCTAAACGTCTCGTCTAATAGCTTCTTACTTAACTGTGAAATGAATTTTAGATGCATTGTTCCCTCACTGTTTTTAGGAACGCCAATTAGAAAGACCAGTTGAACTTTGTCATCACTTTCCTGGATCCAGTGAAAGCCTTTATTGGTTCTGACAAAGGCGATGAAGGGCTGCAAAACGGTTTCATTTTTTCCATGGGGAATCGCGATACCATAACCGATCGCAGTAGAAACTTCTTGTTCTCGCTTCTTGACTGCCTGAAACAAGATTTCCGAATCCTCCACGTATCCAATAAATTCTGCAACGTCAACAATATGCTGTATGACCTCATCTTGATTATCCAAATCACTGTCTAAAAAAATTAAATCATTCGTAATGACACTTCTGCCGCTCTCCTGCACGTTATCCACACTAATCACTCCCAAGTTTTCTGAATGCCCCTTCGTTTGAGGTTGCTTCCCGCAATTGTTTTAATTGTTCACCATTGTCAATGATGTTATAAATATCCGATAGAATATTTCTTGTTTGATACGTATCCTCTTTCGCAATACAAATCAAAAAGATCAGATCGACATAGTATTTATTCCATTTAAATTTCTTTTTGTTCTTTATCAAAACGATGATCGTTTTATTGACCGCTGTTGAATTGCCGTGAGGAACTGCTGTTCCAGAAGGGAGATCAGTGCCGCCCAATGCTTCTCGTTCTTGAACAGTTTGAATAAATTGCCGATCCACAAAATTCTTCTCAACTAAAAGGGTCCCAATCTGTTCGATCAACTCTTCCTTAGAAGTAAAATCCGTATTTACAAAAATAAATTCTTTAGCGACAAATTTCATCAGATGATGTGCTCGGACTAAATCGATCACTTTTTCATCTGTATCAGGCAATAAATTTGAGGTTTTTATACGTTCTATGTCCTCTTTCGTCAAAAATGGCGAGACCTGGATCACTTCTTTTTCAGGTATGTCAATCTTAGTTGTAGAAATGATCAAATCATATTCATCAATGGCCAGTTGTTCTACTTCAGCAACGGAAGCAACTTCAAATGTATCCAATGAAGGCAAGATACTTTTTATTCGATTGATCAGCAGCTCCGAAGTAGCAATCCCCATTTGACAAACGATCAAAATTTTTCGATTCATCCGTGCTCGTTCGATTGCGGCCTGAAAATACATAGTCAAAAAAGCAATCTCATCTTCATTAAAACTAATGCCTAACTCTTCTTCATAGCCGCTAAGCACGACCCAAATAACATTGAAGGTCAAGGAGAACTCGTTTTTGATCTGAGTGGTAAAGGGATTTTCTGTTTTGTTGTTTGTTTTTAACCGATAGATCATTGGCGGAATATGATTTTTTAGCTGTTCCTCCAGCTTTTGATCACCGGCAAAATCAATGTTCAAGGCTGCCGATACTCTAGCAAGCAGTCGTTCAACGATCACTTCGTCAATTTCATCATCTGGTAATGTTTCAAAGCGATTTGAAATCAGCTGCAAGGATAAATAGTGAACATCCTCATTTGTATAAGACAGCTCCAAACGCAAAGCTGCTTTATGCAGCATTCGGACCGCGCTTTCTTCAAAGAAAATCATCGCTTCATTAGCATCCGCTTGTTGATGTTCTTCAATGTGATGCCCATTAGCTATCCGATAAACTAAGATGATAAAAATACTCAAGATATTTTGCACATAGTAATCAGAAATCGCATTTACATTTTCTCGAATATACGTATATAAAATATTCGAGCAAGCGCTGATCAAGGTCTCCCCGTAGTAATCGTTCAATAATTTAATTTTCTCAGCAATATCTTCGTCTAAATAAATCTCAGAATTACTTAACAAGTAGCGATTGAACTGAAGCATCGCTTTTTGAATGTCTTCTTCTGTCCCTATCAGTGAAGTTCCATGAACATCACTGCACAATTTGATCTCGGAGCCGACATTCAAAATCTTCATAATGAACTCAAAATCCTTGATGATAGAGGTTTTGCTCACCATGAAGCACTCAGACAAATAGTTAAAACTGACCACCTTCTCTTTAAAAAGCAAGAGGTTCAAAATTTCAATTCTGCGATTGAACGTATTGTAGATGTCACTTCCTTCATTTTTTTCTCTGATCACGCCAACTTCTTTGAAACGTTTCAGCGCGACGCCGACACCGCGCTTTTTTTCAAGATATTCTCCCGAGCTTTGGAGATATTCGTCAATGATCCCCAGCTCACTATGCGTTGTTCGTTTAGAAACACCCAGTTGACTGGCAAAATATCCTACTGTCTGAAAGTCACTTTGTTGCATCAGCAACTCCAGTAACTCTTTTTGTCTTTTTGTAAGCATAATGATAAACACTTCCTTACTATCTGAAATAAAGGCCTTAATTTTTGATAGCGTTATCATGATCATGACCTTATTATAGTTTGAGTATTTGATTTTAGATATTACATTTCATTGCAACAAGTCGCTACAACATCCAAGATACTTGTTGCAGAGAAACCTCTGATTTTGTTGCAATAACGCATTCATCCATTCAAAAAAACAACCGACCATAAAGTAGAGGTCATTTGTTTTTCCTGTTCCAATCCAATGATAAGTTTTTCTTTCAAGCAAAAAAAGCTTAGAAGACGAAAGCATCTTCTAAGCAATTAATTATTCTCATATTTTTATGAAAATCGATCAACTTGTGACAAAATCTAACTTGCCAGCAACTTTGACTTTGATATTAACCGCCTGCTTGGGTAAATAGGCTAAAGGAATCACTTCTACAAAGATTGTTTTAAGCGAGTCTTTGGAAGCTCCTGAGCGGATCGCTTCCTGTTCCGCCGCGGCGATGGCTATCGCCACTGTCTCCTCTTGCGTTTGTTTTTCTAATGAATACACAGAGTTTACCTCACCTGAAACTTCTCCCAAGGCAGCTCCAATCGCATTAGCCGCATCATAATTCTCTGGAACGAGCACCTGTGAAACACCATTCATCTCTTTAGGCAAAATAATGCTTCCGCCTCCAACTAAAATAACTGGTATTTCTGTGCTATCTGTTTTCATCTGATCAATTGCATCTTCAATCAGCTCTTTTATTTTCTTTTTGGACTCGCTGATCAATGCGGTGTCCAGCTCTTGAGAAATAGCACCAGTAACTGGATGATCTGTTTGATTCGCGATTGCGATATCAGTTGCACACAAAGTCGTGCCGCCAAAGGACAAGCTTTCTTCCAAGATACGATAGCCTAAGCTTTCTGGACCAACAGTAAGTTCCTCTGCTAAATGAATAATTGTTCCACCGCCTAATCCAATCGAAAGAACATCTGGCATGCGAAAGTTGGTTCGAATACCGCCGATAAGTGTGGCTAGTGAAGATTCTCGAGGAAATCCTTTTTTCAACACACCGATATCAGTAGTGGTTCCCCCAACATCGACAACTAAAGCATCCTCCAAACGACTTAAATGCGCCGCTCCTCGAATGGAGTTGGTTGGGCCGCAGCCGATTGTCAACACCGGGTAGCTCAGTGCTTTTTCCAAATCCATCAATGTTCCGTCATTTTGACAAATAAATACATCCGCAGTGATCTGATTATTACTCAATGCTTGTTTTAAGCCCTGAATCATTTTAATGATCGTTTGGGTAAGTGCTGCGTTCAAGATACTCGCATTTTCTCTTTCCAATAATCCAACTGAGCCGATCTCACTAGATAACGTTACTGGAACACCGAGCTCTTGTTCAACGATCCTTGCTGCCTGTTTTTCTTGTTCGCTATTTACAGGAGAAAAAACACCTACTACCGCGACCGCTTCGACCTTGCCCTTCATCTGCTGACAAACTTGTCGAATCTCCTCTTCGTCCACTTCAGCGATCTTATTTCCGTTGTACTCATAGCCGCCTGAGACAATTGCAGATTGAGCCATCATTTTACTTGCTAGATCTTCTGGCCAGCCAATCATTGGAGCAACTGCTGTCGTAGCCGGCTTCGCTAAACGAATGATTCCAATCTTGCTCAGCTCTTTTCGTTGGACAATCGCATTCGTGCAATGAGTCGTTCCTAGCATTACGACACTGATTTTTTCTGTCGGAATCTTTGTTTCCTGTAAAATCTTTTGAATGGCAATATCAATGCCTTCACTGACATCATCCATTGTAGGACTCTTGATTTTCCCTACGCAGCGCAACTCTTCATCTAAAATCGCGCAATCTGTATTTGTCCCGCCAACATCGATCCCTAATCTATACATGCGCCTTTTCTCCCATCAATTCTTCCACTGGTTTGTAGTCTACTTCATAACCAAAATATTTGGGACCAGCCACCTCAAGCCCCTTTTTTGTCCGCCATTTTGAATCACAAGGTAACGCAATCACATGAATACGCGCGCCATAGCGCAGTGTTTCTGTTGTAATCGGCCGTCCTGTTTCATAATCCAACGCACAAATCAAATCCGGTGTGGAGGCTAGAACAACTCCATCCTTTTTAGCCAGCAGCAGTTCATTTTGGAAAAGAATTTCCAGCTTTTCGCCTTTATTGTGATTGATTCCGGTAAACGCAGCTCTTCCTCGCGTAAAGCCGCCTGCAACGTTTCGTTCAATATGACTGATTTTCCCTTCAAACAAAGAAAATCCGGCTAAACGCTCCAGTAATCTTTCGACTGGAGGAACTGACTCATTTAACGTAGTTAACTCCTCGCCGATTTCCTTCGCCAAGCTCAATGTCCCGCGAATCCCGCATTCTTTAACGATTTTCCCAGAAAAAACATTGTCGACCATATTGGCATTACCACCCATAACGTCCGTGACAGCGCGAGCGATCTTTTCAGACCATTCACCGTCCTTCGGATAATAGACGATTCGATTTCCTTGGCTGTCTGCCATTGCGACGATTTCTGGTTGATAGCCCTTCAAAAAGAAGGTCACCATTTGCGATTCGGGAAATGCACGACCCATCGCATCAGCGTCAACGATCGGCAGCCCCATCTTCGCCGCACAAGCAATCGGTAATAAAGAGTTTCCTCCGCCAATTTCAATCGGCATGATTGCTTGCGTCCGTTCAGGGAAAAAATCCTTCAGAACTTCGGCTGGCCCATAGACCTCTTCTTCCGAGGCAATCTTCTCATTAGAAACAGAGGGAGCACCGATAGAACCTACAGGCATCACCAACGCTTCATCCTCAAGTTCCTCTACCGTTAAAACTCTGACTGGTCCATACTTCTGGATCGCTTGCAAAGCCATCAACTTTCCGACAAAAGGGTCCCCTCCGCCTCCAGTTCCTAACAATGTAGCGCCAATCGCAATATTTTCTAAATCTTCCGCAGTGATCCATTCCATGAATTATTCCCGTCCTTTAGTCAATTTCGTAATAATGAAGTAGCAGATTCCTGCCGCTAAAATACCATCCAACGCCGATACATTCGTCAAGGTAAACAAGCCGAACCCAGCAGGCGGTTGACTGGTCATAAACGCTACTGTACTGCCTACTACCCATGAAAAGAGCGACGTGGGATAATAATCCTTCAAGTTTTCCTCATATGAGAAGTCATACTTTTCTGTGTAAAAGAAATAATCAATCATGTAAATACCCGCAATCGGCGAGACTAACACCGTGATAATAGATAAAAAGTTTTCAAACATACCATAAATCCCGAACATCGCCATCAGTATTCCTAAGGTTCCGCAAATAACCGTGATAATCTTAGGATTGACTTTTTTAAAGACAATTGAAAAATCCAATGAGGCTGAATAAAGATTGTTTGTATTTGTTGTCCATTGAGCTAAGGTCAGAACTAAAATAGAAGGAATTCCTAATCCTAAAGTGAAAAATACAGCAGTAAGATCAGCCGTGTTCATCACTTTAACTAAAATCAATGAGATGATGATCATAAAGCTATTTCCAATCGTAAATCCGACAAAACCGGCAATCATCGCCTGCTTAGGATTCTGCGCCCATCTCGCAACGTCTGGTGCCATAACGACTCCGACCATATACACGCCAATCACTAAAGAAACGGCCAAACCAAAAGAAATCGGTGAGCCTTGAGGCGCACTTGCCAATCTAGAGGAACCGTTGCTGTTAAGAGACATGATCGTTGCAATAATGATCAAAGCTGCTAATAGAGGAACAGAGTAGGTACAAAGCTTTTCAATCGCTTGGTAACCCCAAAAAGCAGATAACATCATCAGTCCGCCGCCAATCAGTGAGAGCAGCCATGAAGGCATATCCGTTCCTGTCAACTGCTGGATCGCCGCACCTATATTTTCAGCGAAAAAGCCAATTTGCACACCAAACCAGCCAAGAGAAGAAATCCCCATGATCGCTCCCATCAATGAAGCACCACTCTTACCGAAGGCTACTCGAGAAATCATTCCAGTAGACAATCCCGCTTTTGCTCCAATATAGGCTGTCCCAATCGCTAATACTCCTAAGATCACTGAACCAATCATTACCGCAGAGATAGCCGTCCAAAAGTGCATACCTTGTGACAGGGCGACTCCCATGAACATCCCAGACAAATCAATACCGATAGCGATCCAGACCATGCTGATGGACAACCAGCGCTTCCGCTCCTTCTCAGGTACCCGTTCTCTTTCATAATTTCCCGAATTTGTTTCAACTACTTCTTCCATCTATTCCCCTCATTTCTGAATATTCTGACAAATAAATATTTTATCATTATAGCGAAGTGAGAAAATTATGACTATGTTATTAGGACAAAATATAAGAAGCCGCTTTGTCGAAAATGACAAAGCAGGCTTCCCATCGCTATTTATCTGTATACTTACGGAAATAAATCAAATTTTTAATCAACAAATAGCGTGAGGCAGTATGAGAAAAAGATAATCCCAAACGCTCCTGTGCTCGTTTCAAGCGGTACTTAATCGTATTATTATGCAAAAAAAGAAAATCAGAAGTAGCTTTTATACTCTCGTTACAATCCAAGAAATACACAGCCAGCGTGTCGATCGATTCTTTATCCAAGTAGCGCTCCAAAAAGACTGATTCCGTTTCTGGTGTGACATCCTTCAGCAAATAGAGCTCCTCTGGATAAAAACAATGCTTTTTAGGAAAGACCCGCTTGGCCTCCTCGATCTGTTCATCCATGGCTTTCATTTGTTGAGCAATCGCCAATACACCTGACAGCTCTCTGCTGATAAAAAGCGTATCTTCCATTGGATCGTATATTGGAAGAACCCTATGAGCTTTTTTTTCCTCCCTATTTCCAACTATCCATTCCCGATCTCTTTCTTTGTAGCTGATTCCATTCGAAGGAGAACTCTCCCTAGGCGCTGCAGGATCTTTTCTTTGTAAGCAATATAAAGTCAGCGGTGCCTCTGGATCGATCCCAGCTCTTTGGGCTAACAACGCAGCGGTATAGAAATCTCCCGTTTGACAAGCAGAGAAAAACTGCTGCCCAGTATTCAACAACTGCTCTTCACCAAAATACTTGATCGTTTTTTCAACGATTGTTTTGATGCCCGCTAGCTGGTTTTCACTCAAAGGCTTTTTTCTAAAAAGCGTCAAAAAGTATTGATGACTCAATGTGGGCATTGCTAAAGAAATATCGGTTTGGAAATAAAAGATTCGATTTAATTCTATTGGCGCATTCTTTTTTGATGGATTCATTTCTTTGTGAGCGATAGACTGTCGTAAAGTGGCGTCTAAGCTTCTTGGCCAAGCTTTTGACAGCAGCACTTCATTTTCAGCACTTTTAATGAAGAGACTGCACTTCAATTTATCCGATAAAATACTCAAGCCTGTTTCGATTTGGTGAGGTGCTGGCAATTGACGAATCGTCTCCAGCAAGATATCCTGCTGCTGATCGAGTTCCGCTTCTTCTTCGTTGATATATGACAATACTTCAGAAATCACTTCACTGTATCTTAAGTCCATCCGCTTCATCGGCATCAGAATCAAGACCATTCCCAGCTCATTCATTTTAGCAATAACTTTTTCAGAAACTTGAGGAATGATGAGACCCACATAATAAAGGACAATTCCTAGCTGACTATGTTGATGCAAAATAGAAATAATCTCCAGCTGCTTCTCCACATCTTCTGCAATTTGGGCAAATGACGTCAAAACTAGCTCATTTCCAGAGTATTCTCCCTTAAGCGGCATCTGGCTGTACAGCTCTGGTTCAGACACCTCTAAAACAGAAATCGTAGTGACTAAACGATGTCGCTGCTCCACACCTGCAACGATCTTAGCCCCCTTCATTGAAGGCAGCTTCAACATATCCTGAATATTCAAATGCGTCCCTCCATTCCTGAAACATTGGGACTATTTTACCAAACAATGAAAGAATTATCATTTTTTATTCATAATTTTTTTATTTATCATCCGCTGAAATGTTTTTCCTGTGTTGCTTCCCCATCGCTTAACCGATCAAACTCTCCTATTTTAATTCCGATCAATTCAATAAAATACGAACAATATAATACCAATAAATTCTTTAAAACGCCTTTAGCATCAATTATCAGCTAAATCCGAACTTTACTCACTTTTTTTAGACTGAAATCCGAAAAAGCATCGACAGAAAAAAAATCCAATGTTATCATTTTTGAAAACACTGGATATTTCAGAGAAGGCGGGAAAATATGAAAGAATTGTACGATGGCAAAACAAAAACAGTCTTACTAGATGAAGAAAACAAGGAAGTTTACTTATTATTTAAAGACAGTGCGACTGGCGAAGACGGCGTTTTTGATCCAGGCTCCAACACAGTCGGCGGCAGCGTTGACGGTAAAGGAAAGATTGGTCTAACGGTTTCTAAATACTTTTTTGAGTTGATGGAGAAAAACGGGATTCCTACTCACTATCTTGATGCCGATATCGAAAAAGGCGTAATGAAAGTTCGCCAACTAACCGTTCCGAACTTGGAATTTGTGTTACGCTATTTTACCGCTGGCAGTATGTGTCGCCGATTCACTTTGCCTGAGGGATTACCTTTTGACCCGCCTTATTTAGAAGTAACACTAAAAGACGATGAGCAGGGCGATCCACTGATTACTGACCGCTTATGCCAAATGAAAGGCATCCTTAGTCCTGGACAATACGACGAAGCACTCGACATTCTAACAAAAGTAGGCGCAGTTCTTAAAGATGCTCTAGCTGAAATGAACTTGACCTTGATTGATTTCAAAATTGAGATTGGCTACGACAACGATGGAAAAATGTATGTCGTCGATGAAATCACGCCAGATATTTGGCGCGTCAAAGATGAAGAAGGCAACATCCCTAACCAAATTGACTGTGCACAATTGATCTTGGATAAAATTCAATAAGCAAAAATAAACTCAGAAAACTTAAATCAAAAAAACACAACTTCACAAAAGCTGCGAAGTTGTGTTTTTTGATTTAACAATCGTACTTGATCCCTTGCTAATACAAAGACCAACTGAAGCCACCAATTATGAATGCCAAATGTGACTCATTTGTACGAAATATTCTGAAATTAGTGATTGTACAGCCTTTGTTCCTTTGATCATCACAGGCAGCATAACAATCATTCCTAATGAGAAACATACGCTCAGGATAAAATTAATGATAAAGAAGCTTTGTAAATTAAGTACCGCCGCCCCAATAACTAGAAGTGGTGAAATAGCAAGCATCCCTGCAGAAAACCAGATACTAGCCATCACTACATAAATCGTAAACAATACCCAAGAAGCCACCAATACGTTAAAAATCACAACACCCATTTTTTTCATTTAAAACAACTCCATTCCTTTTCTCTTTTTTCAAATATAACAAGTAAAGAGGCGAATAGAATCAACCTTGAAACTGAACTTCCACTCAAACTTTAGTTGTATACTCATACAGCCTTTACAATGAACCAAAGTTTTCTTTTGATAAAAGCGCACAAGGCCAAGTATTGAAGCCTTTTTTGTCACCATTACTCTTCTACTCACTTCGCTGATCCTCAACCATTTCCCCAAAAAAGAACAGATCACCTTAAGCAATCTGTCCTTTCGTTTTTATAATTAAGCTCTTAATAAATCGAGCATTATTTTAGAAGTCACCCCAACAATCATCTGCGACTGTTTCTGCTTGATTCGGCTGAGCAGAGCCTGTTGAACGGCTTGAATAGTATTCAAAGCTCGAGCTGCTGCTATCAGACGAAGGAATGAGCACCGACAGTAAAATGTAAAGCAAGATTGGTGCCCCGATCAAAGTGATGCTGGCAAAGACATATATTACACGTGCGATGGTTGGATCAACGCCAAAATATTCTGCGATTCCAGCTAAAGTTCCTGTTAATACCCGATTGTTTTTTGATTTCATCATTCTATTTGTCATTGTGTTTCTCTCCTTTTTCATTTCCCTAATTTATTCAAGATCGTTTTTGAAGGAACTCAATCAATCGTTGAACTCCTGCTTTTCCACTCGCGATGTGTTTCTCTCTTATGTCTTATATTATGCTGAAAATTTAACGATTCGTCATAGGTCAAAAGGAGTATTTTCACTCTAGTCATTAAGTATGATTTTTTCTAAGCTTAGCGTCTATCTAAAGGCTGCTCTCAAAATATTCGATTACTCATCGGATGCTTTTCATCAAACTGCACCAGATCCCAAAGATTGCCATACAAGTCTTTAAAGACCGCCACTGTTCCATAATCCGCTTTTTTTGGCTCTCTGACAAATTCAATTCCTTTTGACAACATCTGTTGATAGTCCCGTTGAAAATCATCCGTTCCCAGAAATAGAAACACTCTGCCGCCAGCTTGATTTCCAATAAAATCCTTTTGAATTGGCTTGGAGGCTTTGGCTAACAAGATTGTCGTTCCATTTGATCCCTTTGGAGAGACAACTACCCATCTCTTATCCTGTTCTGCCTGATAAGTATCCTCTATCAGCTTAAAATCAAACTTATTCGTGTAAAACGCAATCGCCTCATCATAATCCTCTACAACTAAAGCGATATGAACAATACTTTGCTTCATCAACGATCTCCCCATTCATTTTTTTATTTATTATGGATAGTACTCCTCGGTTTACTGCACTATATTTTTCTGATTTTGTAAAAAATCCAGTCTCTTTGCCTTTTTACCTGTATCAATTGGAACCCCAAGTCACCCAGAAATGTTTCAAAAGAATGACTTTCTTTCAACTCTGGTAAGAAATAGCTTATTTTTGAGTACTCACACCCAATTAGAAAAACACCTTTATTGGAAAGTATTCTGCTGATTTCTAAAAAACTGCCTCTCAGATCCTTCCAATGAAAATGATTTTGAAATGCACAAACTAAATCAAAATGATTCATCGGAAATGCCGTGTTGCTTACATCCATCACATCAAATGTTACGTTATTAGCCGCATTGTGCCTGCGAGCTTGCTCAATCGCTGCTTTCGAAATATCTATTCCAATTATAGAACTCGAAACGAATGTCTCGCTAATATACTTCGTCGTTGCTCCATTACCAACACCTATATCTAAGACATTGGAAAATTCTTTTGCCTCTAAAAACGATAGGCACCATTTAGCCATAGGCAAATAAACCTTATTCCATAATTTCATCATGAGCTTGCCCATCAGACCAGATGGCTCCTTTGATTGCTGCAACAAATACTTATACATGACGTACAGTACCAGTAAGAATAAAAGTATCAACAAAATAAACTTCATTCATTTTCCTTTCCGACTCATAGTTTAGTATAAATAATATCACATAACTCTTCTCTGATAGCAGATTCTCCCAACTCATTGACTTTGAAACAATTTTACATAGAAAAAGAGGGACAGTTTTTTCTGTCCCTCGTTCTCTTTCATATATTTTTTAAAAGCAATTTCTACAGCTTAGCTCTACATCTCTTTTTCCAATATGTCCGTTCGTTCTTCAAAGCTTAATTCTTCATGTATTTGATGCAGCATCCACATATAACCAAATGGATCAACAAAAATTGAATTTTCGACAGCACCTTCCATCATCTGAGTGATAGGCTGAATCTCCGTACAGCCTTTATCTAAAGCCGCAGCATGTGTTTTTTCAATATCTTCAACCGCGATATTGAACCAGATCGTATTTGGATGCTCTTTGTCTGGAGCCTTTAATCCATAATCAGAATTCGCATCTAACATATGAAACCGTGTGTTATATAAGTTAAAAACAGCCTCATTGCTTCCTTCAGGATAATCTGTCACCTCAACCACTTCGAGTTCAAAAATTTCCTTATATAAATCCAAGGCAGCTATACTATTTTTAACAACAAAATCAATCTCCGTACCTTTAATCATCCTGTTCCCTCCATCTTCGTTCTGATACATTCCTCATCGCCTTCACATATATAGAGTTTATCATTTCTATTTTTGTAGCGCTAGAAACTGATTCCCGATGAATTCGGATAGACATTTCCAATAGTACTTTCTTGAAAATCCTCGAACATTTTTTCTGCTTAAAGGATTTAAAAAAAAAGAGACAAGCGAAATATCAGCTTATCTCTTACTTCCAATATTAATAAATTTTGATCAGAACTCCATTAGACAACTGAATATATTTTATAGAATCGTTTGTGTTTACATCGAAAGTCTAGAACAAGCAACGTTCTCACACTACTTCCGATACATCTTATTTACGAAATCTTGTCGAGAATCGTTGATATAACAACTTAAAAAGAACTAATTGGTAGAAAACTGGTAGAATGTCTTCAAAACTGTGAATAAATTATTTCGAAATAACACTAAACTAAATTATTTTGTCTAACAAATTTACTACTTGCTTATCTGATTTTGCATATAAATGTCCATATGTCCCAAGAGTTATTTGTATATTTGCATGACCCAAACGTTCTTGAATAATCAGAGGCTGTATATTCTGTTCAATTAACATTGCTACATGAGAATGTCTCAGCGCATGAAGCTTAATAGGTCTAACATTAGCTTCTCTTGCATACTGCTTAAGCCAATTAGAAAATGAATAGGATGGTGTAAATGTCCCATCTAACTGGGAAACATATTGAAATCTCCCAACTTTTTGTTGTAACTGTTTCCATTTTCTCAATTTTTTGCTCAAATTTACTCCAATACCGATTGTTCTATAAGATTTATCTGTCTTTGGAGTTGAAAGATACCAATCGTTCTTTGTCTTATAGACTAGTGTTTTATCTATTGTTATCAGGTTACGTCGAAGGTCAACATTTTCCCACATCAATGCTTGATACTCTCCAATTCTCATTCCCGTATAGAAAAGCATCTCAAATGTGATTTTTCGCTGGTGATTCTGAATCGAATTTTCAGGTATAGTATCCATCACTCGTTGAAACTCATCAACTTCCCAAAAATCAACTTTATTGTTCCTTTTCTTGAATGGAGATACACTATCAGCCGGGCTCTTATCAATAATCCCTTCTTTGACAGCTCTATCTAAAACTATCTTCAAATGTCCTAAAATTCTGTTTACATACGAGTTCGATAACGTTTTAAAGTCAGTACTGTTCCTAGAATTTTTTGTCACAGTATGGCTTAGTTCATTCATCCACTCCTCTATATCATGACTTGTTATATCCATGATCTTCATCTTAAAAAAAGCGACTAGTTTTTTTTCAAAGATAAATTGAGCGTTCTCATATGTCTGACTTTTGACCTGTTTCTCATACCACCTTACAAACCTAAACTTATAGAACTCCTCGAAAGTCATTTGTTTTGCAGCTTGAAGTTGCGGTGAGCTAGTTTGATAATTGCCAAACTGAAGCATGAATTTATCATATGCTTCTTTTGCTTCTTTTTGAGTTAAATACCCCCTCTTAGTCTTTTGAATCTTTTTCCCGTTCTTGTCTAGTCCTAGATATGCCCGAAAAAGCCACATCTTTGTTGCCTTATCCTGATACACATTCCTAATCTTAGCCATTTGAACTTCCCCTCTTTTTAAAGGGAAATAAGTCTACTGTCATTATAGATCGTCCTATGTAATTTGTATATTAAATAATTTTTCTATTATTCTTGCAGGAACGACCCTTACTTGACGGTTTCTGTAAAAATCTACTCCTTCATTTTTGGCTAAGTATTCTTTGCATTTTCTTATCATTTGTTTTGCTTGATATGGTTTAAAACCAAGTTCTACTAATTCTTTAGCGCTTACCATAATCTCAAAACGTTTTTCCATAATTTCTCCTCTCATTTAGGTTTACGTTACTCTAAAAAATTCTAATTTCTCTTCTAAGAATTTTAATATTGAACACATCGCTAGTTTTCTTTGAATGATATTTCTATTCAGTTGTCAATGAACGAATAACACAAATCGAATTTCAGTGCTATTTTCTTTCTCTATAACTAAAAACAATTTATGCACACCAAAAAGCAACTGCTCTCATCCTTTTTTTAATTTATTTTTTCGTACCTTTTTAACCCCTTGTACAACTTAATTAGACATTCTTGATAACAATCCTCTTCGAAGTATCCCCTTCTGCTGGAATTGGCTTTCAGTACTGGCGCAAAACGTTTCACGATCACCTCAAAAGCCCGATCATCCCCTCTTTTCATTCGCAACACCAATGAATACACATCTCTCATAAGTGATCCCCTCGTTTCTTAATAACGCTCAATGGTACAACTATTCTACCTCTCTCAACTTTATCAATATGAGATTCTTCCGTCGATTGATGGCTTGCGTTGAAAGATGGAAATGCTTCGCAATCTCCTTATCTGTCATCTGCAGTTCATACTTCAACCGAAGAAGTTCCCAATCCTTTTCAGTCAACGTTGCCAACCGCTTTTCAAGAAGGTCTCCCCCTAGAAGAGATAATTGATTTTCTTGCCGATAGAGTCGTTCATTGTTTAAAATAGTCCTCATTTTCTCAGGTTCTGCTACGTATTCTCGAAGGAGGCGACGGTTTTCTTTTATGTAGTAGTTTGTTGCCGCATTTCGAATGATTCGAGTAATGTAACTGACTAGCTGTGCTTCTCTTATTGAATGATTCGGATGTTGTTTCATTTATTTCGTCTTCTTTCTTTATTATGTATGGTTCTTACGAACCGATGCATCCTCTACGACTATCCTCATCTAAACACATGGGAACATGTGAGCCTTGTTCCTAGCCTGCTCCCATGCGTTAAGAAATATAGTTGTTGTGTTCAGTTAAAGCGGTCTGGTCCGTTATGAGTCTCTATTAGGTGGCTGTTTCCTCACTTCTTCTCGAATCCATTCGGTTAACACCTCCCAGTCAGTTGGTGTCGGTGGATAGTTCCACATCAACACACGTTCACCCAGTTTCGGGTGTACTTGATGATCTGCCACTACTATATGTGCTTTTTCTGCTGTATTGACGATGGTAATCGGAAGATTCAGTTTATGCTCAATCAAATTTCTTATATTTTCCTGATAAGACGTTCCTGAATAAAAATCGAGTCGCAGGGCAACCTCATAGCGTAAATTGCCTATTTCAAGGACCGCCTCTAACGAGGTCAACAGATGAAGCATCAAAGAACGATTTGTTAAAAGTGCTGGATCAAGCAGAGGCTCCTTCTTAAAATACGACTCTAAAAAAGCCTGGCAAATTTTAAACTGAACAGGATACTGATCAGAAAGATCGCTCTCCCTCAAATAGATCAGACTATCTACGCGCATACTACTACTCAATAAAACGTTCTTAAACATATTCCGAACGGCAAAATCAATCGTATAGAGTAATTGCGTATTCGATTCATCAATGTGATACTGGTTCAAAAATTTTAGAAAGTCCCCTGCAATTTGGTTGATTTTCCTCATAACAGTGACGGTGTACACCATTGTTGGATAGGGGACGATCTTTTCTAGTTCCAGGAAGGATTGAATGAACTGGTATTCTAAGTTTGCACGTTCCTTCGAAAGGTTAAAGCGTTCTTGAATGAACGGAATCGTCGAAGACGATTGTCTTCCTGGAATGAGAAGGTCATTGTTTTTATGCAAAAAATGGCCATTATTGATTCGAATAACTGTAATCATCAAATACATCATCAATTTACTCTGATCACCTTGGCAAAGAGTAACCGCTTTCAATTCTTCGCTTAAAAGCTGGTTGAAAAGTTGCTGAGCCTCTGCTTGAATATACGCTTCAAAAGGAGACTCGATATCCTTAAACAGAGTATGGTAAATAGAAAACAACAGTTGACGGATCGGATATTCCTCTCCTGTCAATTGATGTTTTGCTCCTATCTTCAAACCATAATCTGCAAGAAAACCATTCAGCTCCTTTTTCTTATCATAAAAGCTGCCGGAAGCTAAATGAATACTTGCCTCATAACCCGTGATCGAAAACGATTTTTCCTTGACGACCATATGAAGTAGTTGGAAGAGGTCTGAACGTTTTCCATAATACAAGATCAGCCGAGAAAGGAGATCCTCTACTTGACCAGTAAGCTGATACGTGTTGTCGTCCAGCTCCAGACTACACTCTGCGGATTCCTGTGCAACAAGTTGAATATCGGTCATGAGTTCTTCGCCAAGCTTTTTTACTCCTCGACGCTCCATCTTAAGGTCACGTATAATCTCTGAAATTTTTCGTGTTTGATTCGGACCAGATAAAATGTAATGCACCAGTGTCATCTTTTTCACTTTTGATTGATCAAATAGTTTTTCCATGTTGTTTTTCCTTTCCAAGTTTGACAAGCAGCGCGACAACCTTTGTCTTTTGCCAAATGAAAATAGTAAGATGGTTTTCCGTCAAGAAGGTGTGTGCCCTATTTACAAACACTAAACTTTCTTTAAAGTACCCTACATTCGTTAGAATACATCAACTAGACAACGTCACTTGGACACCTTCGTCAAAAAAATGAACAAACACCTCGAAAAAGAGGGGAAACTCTCTTCTTTACACGACACGATACACCCTTCTCAAACTAGAAATGATGGAAACCTCCACGATGTCTCCGGTCTTTTTTTGAATTTTTTTAAGAAAGTCTGCCTGCACACCTAATCCATAAAAAGAAAAGTCCTCCTCTTTTTCATCAGATGAGAACTTTTCTACCCGTGCTTCATAATTGAATCCATTCAAAATAACCCGAAGGGTTTCTTTCCCTTCATAGACTTCTTTTGGTATCCCCATTGATAAAGGAATGTAGTGTCCTCCTATCTCCAGATTTGATTGATAAATCTCTGACTGAAACTGATAATTTCTTGAACCCATCTCTTTTATCCTCCTGAAAATCCTTTCCTTACTCGTCTATCGTAAAAAAAACAGTTGTTTTCTCCTCTCTAAAAGAGGAAACAATTCATCCCTACCAAGCCAACGATGAGCCTATAACGCCAAGCGAATGATATACTCACCATCGACAGAATAAATATAGGTATAGTCCACTACACCAGACACATTTTGAATCCCTATTCGCCAATACTTATTTCGAGTATCTAATTCCACTAGACAAATCCCGCTGTGGTAATTTTCCAACAGTTTCTGTCTCTCAGAGACATCCTTGATAATCGTGGATAGCTTCTCTAGTCGAAGGTCATTTATTTTTAGATCTCCAGAGAGTGTATCTGACTGTACACTTGGTAGTTGTTTCCAATAATTGAACGGAGACTTCGTCATCAGCTGATACCGATCGTCCTGTTTGGTATCTAGGTTTCGTATCGTCGCCGTCAGTGTGATTGGTTGCTGCCGGGGGACATTTTCAACATGAAAACTTAAGCCAGTGATGATTAGCTTCTCCTCTTGTATATCTTGTTGCTGTATAAGTCGATTGAATGCAGAGGTAACGGTATCTTGTTGAAATAACGAAGGGGTAAAAGAAACGTAACCAGCTAGAAAACCGATAGAAGTTAAAACGAGAGGAAAAATCAAAGCGCCAACGATCCAATACCGTTTTTCTTGAATCTTTTTGATTCTTCCGAAAAGAAGACAACTTCCTACGAATATGACAGAAATAAAACGATACATATCCGGTAGATAAAATAGAATCTTATCCCGATAAAAGCCGCTTTGGTAACTATCCCATCCAAATATCTGTTTTGAAAAACTTGGATGAAAGACAATGACGACGTATCCTACAACTAGAAAAGCAAGACAGGAGAACCCTCCAATCAACAGCCCCTTCTTCACAATCGTTCTCCTACTTCCCTTAAATTTATTCTATGATTCAGTCTAATGACCGAAGTCATTACTGTCTTTGAATCAGTGATCGAAGATCTTCCACATGAGCGTCATATATTTTTGGATCATTCAACTGATTCTCTTTTAAATAAGAAGACAGAAACTCTTCTGATGTACGGGGATGAGTGTCGCCATTCGCAAGTTGAACACTTCCCTCATTTGCTCCTTTGGCAACTTCGTTTCCATCCTCTTTTATTTCATACGTACCATCCTTTGAAATCCAAATATCGTGCTTATTGCTTGTCCTGAGATGAAAATCACCATGCGTTTTCTTGACTTTCGTCCCACCGGAATACCCAATGGTATAATTCATCATGTCTTTCAAAAGGACATAACCGCCATCTTCATAGGTAACTCTATAGGTCTCGTTTTTTTCCTGAGTTATTTTTGTACCATCTTTTGTGATTGCTACCACCTTTTCTCCCTCTGAATAGGCATGCTCTTCATTTGAAAAACCAATACTTTCTTGAATATTGGCTTCTAATTGACTGATTAAGAGGCCTAAAACAAAAAAACACAAGAGCACACTTCCTAAATAAAGCCCCATTTTTTTTGCTATCGCTTTTTTTCTCACTCTAATATCCCCATTTTTTTGTAGTAATTCATTGATACTGCCTGTCTATTTTTATAGTTCTTAAAACAGATGATACACGTAACAGATAAATACTAGAAACATTCCAGCTGCCAATCCAACAACTAGGAAATAAGCTTTTGTTCCCTGCAATAGAGTATAAAGCGTTTTTCTACTCGATTTCCGAACACGTTCTTTCTCCGTATAAAAATTTCTTATTGAACGTCGATAAGAAAAAATAAGAAGGAAAAATGGAACAAGCATTAGGACAATCAAGGAAATGACTGCCATAGAATAGGATAGAAATGGTCTTCGAACGATCAGCCTCTTCCCTTCTATTTTGGGTCCCTTCTTCAAAATGATTTCCTGTATCCCTTTTATTGGAGAGGAATAACGAATCACGACGTGATTCCCTTTAGTTGTAAAATAGACGTTTTTTTCGCTTTTTTTCCTCTCAAAAGAAGGATGGTCAAGTACTTTATATTCTTCTTTTCCATAATGTGTTTCTAGAAAAAAGGAATCTCCTTTTTTTACCCGCTGAAGTTTTGTTACAAGCGCCTGAAATCCCCATCCTCTTTTCAGCTCGATGATCATACATGTCGCAGTACGTCCTTCTTCTGGTAACGAACTAGCCAGTTGATGTGTAAAAGGAAATTCTTTGCCCGCAGGTTGCTTAGGATACCCGATCGTTGTTTCTTCCAACCCTATGATGGGACTACTCAAGAATCCCATCATTTCGTTCGTTTGTTTAAAGAACTGATTAGACGGTTGTGCAATAGCTGTCGATTCTTCCATCATTTCCCTAGTTAAATACTTATTATAAGTTCTTTCATATTGAATCAACTTCTTTTGATCACGAGCGGTTGTTGCATCCAGGATTTGCTTATACGCTTCTTTTTGCTCGCTACTCAAATAACTGATTTGTCCTTCTCGAATAATTGGGAAAAGTGCAAAAAATAGGGCCTGCCCAATTAAACATAGAAAGAGAAACAATTTGATTCGCCAAAACATTTGTTCCTTTTTTTGTATTCTTTTTTTCATAATTTTTTTTCAAGTTGTTTGGAATGACTATTTGATCCAGCCCTTCATAGAGTCTCTTATCTGAATCAAGATTTCAAAATGAAAAGTGAACAACATTGACACTCCTTCTACTTATCCTATGAAACTCCGATGGAGTTTTTCATATTTTCTTGTGTGCTAACGCTAACTATTCCGTTTTACTTAATTGGTATCCTTGACCCCAAACCGTCTGAATTGTCCAACTGTGAAGGTCATGTTCCTCAAACTTATACTTGATTCGTTTGATAATATTGGACAACTGAATCAATTGTGAGTTTGATCCTTTTTCGTTTCCCCAAACGTTTTCACGAATAGTTTCTCTATCGACCGTTTCTCCCACAGACTCACTTAGTAATTTTAGAACTTGTTGTTCCTTCTTAGAAAAATAGGAATATGGGAATTCTTGAATAACAATGTCCGATTTAGGATTCTTTTTAGTAGCTATCACTCCGCTCAATTGTTCTCTTAATTCTTCCATTGAGGGATCTAGGGAAATATGAGCAACTGATATAGAGATTTTAGATGTTCTTGTTTTCACCTCTTCCTCTGTGCACTCTCCAGATACCACTAAGTCCGTTCGGCGAAAGATTTGATGATTTTGTAAACTCGTATTTTTAAGCACATCTTTAACACTCTGATTTGACACGCTTTCACTAAAGATTACTGCACTAAAATAGGGCAGGAATTCCCGATAACTTTTTCTCAGTTCTAATTTCTTCAGTAATTCTTTGCTACAAAACACCTCATGTCCCAATGTGTTTAATTGTTGCAGAAACGCTTGTTCTCCAGATACATTATTGGTTAATAGTAAAATGTTCATTTTTCCACCTCGACAATTTGCGATTTTACAGCGTCGTACTTTCTGCTTCGTTTCGCAAACTCCCTTTCGTTAATTGTGTGACTTTCAATTGTAACTCTTCGTAAAGATCAACCACAGCTTCTTTTGACTCGTCAACTTCAAACAAAATTTTCTTCGCGCGATTTCCAATATTTTCTAGCTCTAGTTCAGCAGAACTAATTAAATGTTTCGCTTCTAATTCAGCTTCCTCGATCGTACGATTGGCTTGTTTTCTTGCCGATAGTAATACTTCTCCAATTTCTTGTTGGGATTGGACCACCTCTTGCTTCAATGCGTCATTGGCTTCCATCAACTCTTGAATTTGTTGCTTGGCAAGGACGTAGTCCTTGGTATCGATCGTTGATTCGTTTGTAGTCATTTCCTGGCTCTTTCTTAATGCCGTAATGGTTAAATCTCGCTCTGCCAGTTCCTGACGGACTGTACTCAATGAGTCGGTCTTTTCTGCGACTTCTTGTTTTGTCGTATCCAGTGCTGTTTTCATTTGATTCAATTGCTCATTTAATTCGTCTTGAATTGCTTGTTGCTGACGGATCTTTTCAGCAGTCATCGTTGCTTGTTCTTGTTCGGCTTTTAATATTTCTATCTCCGTATCCTTTTCAGCTAAGATACGCTTTAAGTCTTCCAAGGTTTCTGCCATTGATCCAGCAGTAGTGTCAAACGCCGTTTGCGTGCCTATTTTATTTTCTAGTTTCGCAATCTCTTCATGTGCTTCGAAAAGTGCACTATTTAGTGCTGCTTGTTCTTTCTTCAGCTTCGATTCCAACGCTTGATTTTTCTCTTCCGCTACCTTCAGTTTTTGTTCCATTTCTTCTATTGTCATCCGTAGTTCCTCCACTTGGTTTTGTGTCATTTCCGATGTATCGTTCTCATTCTCAAAACGCTCGGTTAATTGAATGTTTTTTTCAGTAAGTTCAAATAGTTGTTCATGTAATCCAGCAAGCTGTCTCTCGTACTCCGTAACCCGATGTTCGTGTTCTGCTTTCTCTTCGTCTAATTCTTGTTGAAGCTGAGTGTCTTTTTCCATCAACTGCTGGATCTTTTCAGCTTGCTCATCCTCTTTGTCGGAATCTTGTTGCATCGTCGCAATCTTCTCTTCTAACAAAGTAATCTTGCTGTCTCTTTCCTCGAGTTGCTGAGTGAAAACCTGAAGGTTTTTCTCTTTTTCTTCGAGTTGATTTAGATGCGATTCGTTTTCTCGCTCCTGTTCTTTTAATTGCTGAACCAAATTGTTTTTCGCCGCTTTTTCCGCTTTTACTTGCTCATTTAACCGTTTGATTTGATTCTCTTTTTGGGTTATCTGATCAGTGAATCCGTGATTTTTTTGCTTTTCACTATCCAACTGTTGGCGCATGGTCTGTTCGCTTTTCTTATGGTTTTCTAATAGCTCGTTGAGATTCTTTTCAGACACTCGTTGTTTCTCCAAGGTGTCTTCTAAGGTGCGGATTTCCTGCGTCTTTTCATCGGCTTGGCTTTTCGCAACGCGTAATTCTTTTTGATTCGTTGCTAATTGTTCGCTCAAATTTTTTAATTGCGCTTTGGATTGATTGACTTGCTGCTGTAAATTTTGTTGTGCCTCAATCACCTGTTCTTTTTGACTTTGAGAGTCCTTTTGATTTTTAAGGGCATCATTCAACTGTTTCTGCAATTGTTGAATTTTCTTATCCCGTTCTTCACTGCTCTTTTCTGAAAAATGTTGTTGTTGTTGCTTCTGTTCATTGACTGTTTTTAATTCTTTTCGTGCCTGTTCAAGGGCACGGGTACTTTTTTCTTTTTCCTCTGTTAACTTTTCTATTAACGATTGTTGCTCTTCATAATGACGCGTATCCTTTTTCTTACTTTCCAATTGATTTTCTAATTGTTCGATATAACTTTCCTGTTGCTGCTTTTCTTCTTTTTGAGTACGAATCGTTGTTCGTAATTCTTCGTTGGCCCATTTCTCTTGATAAACAGATTCCAATAGTTCATTATGTTTCTCCTGGATCTCATTTCGTTCAATCGTGACAATAGCTAAGCGCTCTTCTGTTTCTTTCAATCTTTGTGAAACGGCTTCTTCTTGATCTGCACGTTCTTTCAATTCTTTAATCTGTTCCTGTAGTTTTCGAATCTCTCGGTTTTTTCGATCCAATTCTGCACTTGCGGACAGTGCTTGTTCGTGAAAGCTCTCTTCCGAGAGCTCATTGATTTCATCCACAATATCTTTGGTAAAAAACCAGCCGCCTTTTTTCTTTGTAGCCATTACCCTTTTCCTTTCCGTACGTTCTTTTGGAGTTCAAGTGTTTGCCCATTTGAAGTTCGAACAAACGTTTCTTCGTAAATCACTTTTTGTTCTTTACTTTTAAGGCTCTTCACTTGAAAATGAATCTCTTCGACTGCAGAAGCTTTTTCAGTTTGAAGAATCATTGCCGTAATATTTTCACTCAATGTAGAAATATTTTCTGCCGTTGGTTCAATACTTCCTGAAACAACAAGGGACATCTTATTGGTTTGTTCCTCTTGTACAATTGCCACAGTTCCTTTTCCTATGTATGGAACAAGTTCCTTAGATAGTTGTTGTTCAAGCGTGCGTCGTCCTTTTTCCGTCAAGCGCTCTTTTTGTTCTTGTAACTGCTTATTTTCAAATATTTTTCCTGTATTGGAATATCCTTCCAATACCTGATTCTCTTTAGATCCCTTAACGATAGGGATTTCTTCCACGCGCTCGAAGAGCGTCTGAACGACTTCCCGAGAAATCTGGTCTTTTCGATCAATTGCTTGTACTTGTTGCGTCAACTGAAACATTAGACCAAACATTCCCAGCAACAAACTACTAAGCAAAACACTAATGACCATAAACGTAAGCGTTGTTCGTTGTGTTTCTTTCTCTTTAAAAAGGTAATATTTTTTTCGAAACTCCTCTGAGTAACGTGCTAGGTCGTTCACTCTTCTTAACCGATAAAACCTTCTTAACCGTACGAAAAGGAGGAAGAAGATGCCTATCACAACACCTATGCCTATAATCATGATTGTTTCCACTATTTTCTCTCCTCGTTCATCATTCTTTCCATCTGTCTTCCTGTGAGTACAGGCTCCTAAAAAAGACGTACTCACAAGAACAGTCACTTCTTTATGCTGCTTCTTGAATGGCTTGATTCAATGCTTCTTCTAATTGTTTGTATTGTTCCTCTGATAGATAGGGCTTATATCCTTCTCGGATTTGTTCCATTCTTTCTTGGGTAAAGTTTGCTTCACCACTTCCAATTCCCTCTAATAACTCATTGAAATCTTTTTCCGAAACCGTAGTGTTTTGCTCTTGAACAGAACTCATCATTTTTTCTAGTTCTTTCATAGAAACAATCTGTTTTTCCTTTGGAAGATGAAGCCTCTTCTTTGATTCTTTTCCCTTGTTCTCTGCTCTTACGGTAGCGGAAGAGGTGACTCCCTCATTTTTTACAGAAAAGTCAATCGTTGATTTTTGGGTATGTCTATTCGTATCTATCACCATTTTTTGCTTGAATTCCGTTAACAGATGCAGATTCTTCTTTAATTCATTTGCTTCTTTCTTTTCCGCTTTATCTCCGTGTATATTTACGTAATTGACAAAACCTTTCATGTCTTTCTTCGTAAACGTCCGTGTAATCGTATCCCCTTTTCTCTCAAAAGAATCCGAATCCAGAGTATTAATATAGTCGCTAAACAATTTAGAATGAAGAGGATCGTTCATTCGATCCGTTGTTACTTGATCAGTAATGTTTTCTTGTACATCTTCATCAGTTATATGAATATATTTTCCTTCTAACGCCTCAAAAGTACTTTCTTCAACTGGAATCTCTGCATTGAACTCTTTTGCAAGTTCCATTGCTTTTGTCATAAAGTTTGTGCTCACGTAGAAAGAATCGTCTTTTTGATTCATTAAAAATTCCAACGGAATTTCTTGCCCCAATACTTTCACGTTCATATCCATAAAAAGCAATTCTTCCTTACTATCCAGTCGATAACCACCGGATATTTTTGTTCCAGTGACTATCTTAGCAATCATAGCCATTTGAGCTTTTGTCGGTGCAGCCGCGTTCTCCGCATCAATCGATAAGTGATCGATTTCAAGTGAATACTCCCCTGCGTTCATTTCACTCTGTTTTGCCAGTTCACCCGAAAATTCCTTTTGTACTTGCTTTTTACATCCTGTAAACAGGAGGAATGCCGTAGCAAGCATTACAATTACTTTCAACTTTTTCACTTTCTACTAACCCTCTCAAAAACGTTATAAGTACCTTTACACCCATCTAGATAACCATTAGGTTGCTTAAATGTTACTTAAAATCAATTTCTACCTTTTCGCGTTGCGATAATTTTTTCCTAAGAAAAATAATGCCGTTCCAGCGACGATCACACCCATCATCGCAGGGTACATACGTACTTTTTCACTTCCTGTTTTTGGTAAATTCTTAGCTGCAGAAGATGCTGGCAAACTTTTTTGTGGGAACACTTTTTTTGTATTTGTACTATTACTAATAGCCGTCGGCTCACCTGTTAGAGTCGGTTTTTGTCCGTCTCTTTCTTTTACTGTCAAAATCATCTCTGCTTGTGTTGAAGTTTCAGCACCCGTTCCTTCATCTTTTTTGGTAGCCGTAAAACGAATTTTGTAGGTTCCAACAGCCAATAATTGGTCCGTGACACTGTCTACTTCAATTTCATCATCTAATACTTCAAAAGCAATTTGCTCTGCATTTTCTGTATCGGCCCAATTCAAGATCATGTCTTCGGTAAGTTTATCCCCTACATACATAACTTTATCAGTTACCAAAAGTTTCAATGCGGCCTTTTCACGAACAATGACATTGTAGGAGTGATAAACCTCCTCACCAAGCGAATTTGTAATTTTATACCTTACGGTATACGTACCTGCTTTAGAGAAATCAACCGGGTTCTCTACTACCTCGATACCCATTTTCTTTTTAGCATCGAATTGTCCTAGCTTAACCTGCTTGTTATCTATCCCTACTTCATATGCGTCAAAAAACATATACGGGTCAAATTCTTCCTTCTTATCACCAACATAGAAAAGGTAATGAATATCCGGTTGTTCAATGACAATCCCACTAATGACCGCCATTTTTAAGTTGATAGCTTGTACAAGACCATTTTCTTGGGAAACTTCAAGCAACACTGTTGCATTGCCAACTTTCGTTGTTCCTTGAGCACTAGTAATAGAAATAGTCACCTTTTCCGGCGAAATTATTTCTCCCCTAGAATTCTTAATCACCATCTTATCTTTAATTGCTTGTTTGTAGTCTGCATATCTAGGTAAAGTCAATTCCGGCACTTCTACATCATAAACCTCTTGTGCTGGTTCAATATCGGTACCCGTTTCTGGTGCTTGCACGTGAATGGTTGATGTTCTTATCGCTTCTTTTCCTGCAGCGTTTTTCACGGAATAAGCAAGCGAATATTCGCCAACTTTATTCGTATCAACTGAGCCAGTAACGTTGATCTTAGATGTCAAATCTCCATCTTGGCTATCGATTGCTGCGACACCAGCCATTGGATCAAATGAGTCCCCTAATTTGATTGTTTTGTTCACTACACCGGAAAACGTGGGCTCAGACACCTCCACTGCTAAGGAAGCATCAATTTTCTCATCAGTAGTACTTGAATTTTTTTCTGAGCTGCTAGAAGAAATAATTTCTTCAGAATCATTTGTAGATATTTCCGTACTTTTGGCAACATTTGATTGTTCTTCTTGCGCTGCTAGTGCTGTGTGATTAACGAAAAGTATTCCAGTCAACATAACAAATACCGTTCCTACAACAACTTTATTCTTCTTCATCTTCTTCCCACTTTCGATTTTTTCGTTCAGAAAAGATTGCTTTTTGCATTCACTTTCTTACTGCTGATTCCTATCGATTTCCAGTCAGGAACTCTTTTAATTGCTTAATGGACTAGTAAGTGATCCTATTCCCTTCTTCATCTAACGTAAACCTGCCTTTGTAATCAAGCCCGTTAAGGGTTAGAAGAATATCAAAACGAATCTTATCCTTTACAAAGCCTTGTTCTTTCAAATAAGTAACATATTCCTTCAGCTTTCTTTGATTTACTTCTCTTATTTGACCTATGGAAAGCGTCCACTTAGCAAATCACGTAATCTCCAAAAAGTATAGAGAACTTTACTACCCTTTTAAGCATCTAAATTATCAAGAAAAATCTTCCTTACTTAGATAGCTAGGGGAATATTTAACTAGACACTGTGAAGAACGTAATGTTTCAATCTTTCCAATGAAATCAACAATTGTTTCATCTCCACTTATTGTTGAAAATTGTCCGAAATCATATTGCCACCATTTTATTTCTAGCAACTTTTGGACAACTTCAGGCGGAAATCTAAATCGAATAATTTTAGCTGGAACCCCTCCAACGACCGCATAGGGTGGAACATCCTTTGTCACAGTAGAATTTGCTGCAATGACTGCTCCGTCATGTACTACAATTCCCTTCGAACTAAAAGTGACATTGCTACCTATCCAAACGTCGTTTCCAATAACTATTGGCCCAGTTTTTAGTGTATTGGGCACATCAAGAAACAATGAACTATATTTTTCTTTATAGGTACTTATTGAAGCACTATTTCTTTCATATGTTACATATGATGTGGTGAATCTGGATGTAGAATGATTCGCCCCCATAAGTCTCACGCCAGGTGCAATAGAAGTGTACCTTCCAACGATTGTATTAATTGGTAAATTACTTCGACTGTAGCTAAACGAGCCCATTGTATGAATATGATTCCCTCCTACAAAAGTAGTAAAAGGTTCAACAACCGCATTCGATCCAATAAAAATGAAATCTTTTTCCGCTATCCAACGGCTTTGGCGATCTGTTAATTTGGTAAATATATCTTTTTCTCTAAGAAGATCATCGTAATGAGTAGAATATAGAATTTTTCTATACAACATATTATCAACGTATGAAATGCCTTTTTGGAAAAAAGTAACCCCTTTGATAATTTCCAATAGTATCTCCTCACTTTAAAATTTGATCATCTGTTAAATGCTTTTCTCTAATCGTATAGTAGATATTTTTATCTCCTGCTTTTGCCCTGTACCTAAAAATATTTCTTCATTGATTCATCCACGATAAATTCACATAAATCATTGAAATTAATGCCTACCGCATGTGCCTCTTGAGGCAATAAACTTGTCGGAGTCATTCCAGGTAATGAGTTCACCTCAATCATGAATATTTGGTTTTGATTATTTACTAGAAAATCAGTTCTTGAATAAACAGATAAGCCTAAAATCTCATGAACTTTGAGCGCTAGTTCTTTCATTTGATCATGTAAACCTTCTTCTATGTTTGCTGGAACAATTTCATCCGTGCGACTTTTTTGATACTTATTTTGATAATCATAGAATCCCGACTTAGGAATTAGTTCTATTGCAGGTAAAGCTTGATCACCTAAAACACCGACAGAAAATTCTCTACCAACAATCTTTTCTTCAACTAAGAGTTTCGCGGTATTAGAATATTTCATAGCTTCTTCAAGCGCATTTCTTAAGTCCTGTGCATTTTCTACAATTGAAATACCAATACTTGATCCACTATCAATAGGTTTTACGACAGCTGGAAGTCTAATATCCCTATATCCTTCTATATCTGAGATAGTCTGCCATTCTGCTGTTGGTAAATTGTGAAATCGCATTAACTCTTTAGATATCAATTTATCCATCGCTAACAAGCTACTTTTGTAATCAGAACCAGTGTATCTGATATTATTTATATCAAAGATCGCCTGCAATTTACCGTTTTCACCAATGCCACCATGCAGAGCAAAGAAAGTAATATCTGCACTGCTGCAAATTTCCAGAACATTACGACCAATTTCTTTGTCTAGACTATTCTCAAAATCAGGAACTTCTTCGGAAACTTTATATTCGTAATAATCTGTATGATATTTTTCGTAGGTTGCATCAAAATTGTCAAAATCAGAAAAACCTGTTAATAAATCCATTAATAATACATGATGACCATTTGAAATCAATGCATTTGCAATTTTACTTCCCGAAGTCATAGAGACCTCTCTCTCATTGCTTTTTCCACCTGCTAAAACAACAATTTTCATTTTTCATATTCCATCCTTCTTACTAACATTTGGTGCAATAAAAACTAATATTCACGCTCTTATGCTTGAACAATCTTATTTCCAACAACTCTAGAAAATGCCTTCGCTATAGTATTTGAACTTGGTAAAAACAGAAAATGAAAGGCGTCCCAGAAACTAATGATATCGCCTTTATGCAATAAGGGACCACTTCCACCAATAATATCAAACTGTGTAATTTCAAAAGTTTCATGTAAGTTTTGAATATTATCCAAAACTACTAAAGCATTTATTAACTTAGTCATTGAAGCTGGAGGAATTAGCTGATTTTCATTGATACTGTAAATTGACTTTGGTGGACAATGAGTATAAAAATGAGGATTTCCTTTAGGTAATAAAATAATGCTTCCTGATTTTGCCTTATACGTTTCCGTAGAATGATAATCTGGATTTATTTTTCTTTCCCTTGCAATATCTACCAATAATTTCATAGCTTCATACCGATCAGTTTTTCCTGTTGGTCCGGAAGACCCCATCACAGATGCTAAATACAGCTCTCCTTCATCATCCTTTATCAAAGCCACAGAGTTTAAAACCTCATTCAAAATTGCACCTGATTTTCCACCTAAAAGAGTGTAAAATTCTTCGAAAGTATCATCTTGTACTGTTGCTGTTACCTCTATTTCCCTTGCATTTTCTCCGTGTATAAAAGTCTTATGCTCCTTTTTTCCCCAAATTGGTAATAACTTTTCATATCCTGTCGCATGTAAGGCTAGCTTTAGGATATCTCTTGAAGTGGATAGATGCCCCACTTGCTTAAATCCATTTACATTTTTTAATGAAGTGTTCTTCATTCCTATAAGATTTGCTTTCTTTTTCATTTCCTCCAAGAAAACATTGAATGCAACTCCGTCATCAACACTAGTGCCCGGACTGTTAATATTTATTTTGTAATCCAACTGCGAAAAGGTTTCTCGCAATGTTAAATATGATCCACGATCATCCTGCAGATCAGGTAACACTTTATTAAATTCATCTGCCTCGGGTTCTTTCCCTTCACCGTACAAATCCGTTAAATCATATAATGATAACCGACGTATACTCCCTGCACCATCAGCCCCATGAATGCTTCCAACGAATATTAATTGAGTTCCAGTCTTTTTTTCAGACGTATCGAGAACATAAGTGAGCGTCTCAAAACCTTTCGATAGTCGACGCAGTCCAAAACTTGTGTTTTCAGATTTAAACCCTCCGTTAAAGTGAATGCCAAAAAGCCCTTTTACATACCTTGTCACTTGAACATCAAATTTTACAAAATAACGATGATTAGGCTTTAATATGATTCGTTGACAAACCTGTGAGGAAAACGTGGAATCGACAAATAAGTTTGGATAGCCCTCTTCATCCTCCTTAAACATAACTTTACCTGCATTGAGATTCCAATCCTCGTGCTCTCTTTTCCACCATGAATTTTTTAATATGTTCGGAATTGTATTCTGTTCGATGATTCTCTTTGCCTTTTTGCATTCTAACGAATTAGGATTATCCAATTGTCTATACCCCATTTTTTTAATTTTTTTCTCCTTGTAACATATCTACAACTTTATAGAATCCAATTCCGTGTGATCCTTTTACAAAAATATAAGAGTCCTCTGTCACTGCCTTCTTTATTTCATCTACAACTTGCTCTTTGGTTTCACAATGAACAACATTGCTATTTTCTACCTCTAAGCACTTAAATGGCTCTCCATAAAGAATGACATTATCAGCCAGTGAACTATTTATAAATGGCTCCAAGCGCTTATGCTGTTCCTTTGTTTGGTTTGCAAGATCAGCTACTTCTCCTAAAACAAGTACAGATGACCCTGTATAGAAATGCTTCTTACTTGAGAAATATTTGATACCATTAATAGTCGCTTCAATCGAACTATTATGTGTATCGTCAACTAGCGTAACCATTTTATTATTAATTAACTGTTCTTTTGGCCGCAAGATACGATCAAAACTTTCATAACTACTAAATTTACTAGCATAGTTTTCTGCACCATGCCCCGTACATTCGAGAGCTAATAAGGATGCCATAGCATTTTGAATTTGTCCGTCACTATCCGTTTTCAAAATAAAAGTAATCTCTTTATCATTTAGAATGATTTTTACTTCTGTTCCATCCTTCATGACAATCTTATTTTTTAAGTAACAATTTACAGTTTGATCTTCAAGACTATATAAACAAATAGTTAAGTTTAATGATTTAGCGACTTCGATAATATCCTTCAAATATTCTTGATCGATATCACCATTAATAACGGCATATCCACCTTCTTTAACTCCATAAAATATTTGTTTCTTTACTCTCAAATTTCTTTGTATTCCTACACCTGCATGAGCACTTCCAAAAGAAGTTATAATCGCGACATCTGGTCTCCAAAGATACGAATTGTTTCCATAAGCGAGTGGATTCATTGATGAAGCCGCGCCTTCATACACAATAAAATCAACCTTATTACTTATTCCTAGGCTTAGACTAAAAGTGGGATAATGCATGTTAGCATTAGATATGTTCTCTAAAACATTTCCATCATCACTCAATAAATGACTGAGCATTAACCGAGTAGAAGATTTCCCGGCACTTCCGGTAATTCCTATTGATTTTCCCTTATAAATCTCACTCATATAGGAGATATATTCATAACTGAATAAAAGACTGTCAGGGACAATAAACTGTGGAATTTCATTCATTAATGCCTTGATAGGTTCATCGGTAATAATGAAAGAAATCTTATCTTTTTGATTAAATTTTTCAATCAAAATATTTGAATGAAAGCTTCTAGTAGTGGAGGGAATTAGCGAACGATAGTGAGAGGCAGATAACGAGACTACAGCCACATTATCAAATCCTCTTAAATCAATCATTGATAAGTCTTGTATAACGTGATCCACCTTATTGTTTTTTTTAGCTATTTTCTCATTAAGAAAATAGCCCTCAAAATTGTTGGATAGCCATTCACTAAACGGTAGATCATATCTCTCCTCCTCAAGTTTTATTGGAGAAAGTCCTTCCCAATTATAGTTATCATCTAGGGCAGAACTTAATATATCCTCAACACTTTCACCATTAATAATAAGGCTGCATTCAATTTTTGAACTCTTCCTCCGAAAAATAAAGCAGTCGTTTTGGTTAGTCCCCCAGAAAATACTTGAAAGAATTGAAGCATCTTCGCTAAAATCAATGGGAGGGGTATATGTTTCACCATGAATAACATGGCTCCTGTTTTTTATAAAATAGTGGCTAGTAGCACTCAACTCCAAAAAGGCTAAGCCAATTTTGTAATAATCATAAATATTGCTTAGTTGAACTCCATTTTTTCTTCCTGTTGGGACTAACCTCGAAAATACAGAAACATTCAGCATTAAGGCAAGTTGATAAATCTTTCCTTTTGCACTTTCAAATCCCCCATATACCTCATATAATGCAGAAATACAATCTGGAGCATTGAAAGAAATTGCTTGATTTAATACATCAGAAAGTAATCTTTTTTCTCCATACTGTCCTCGAGTAGATCGCAGAGTTCCGAACTCATGTTGCACTTCCTTTGTAAAAGTTAATTCTTGATCAGGAGAAATTACTCCATTCTCAATATCCTTTAGTATCATCAAATACAACAAAAGATGCATCGTTCCCCATTTTGAACAACGATTGCCAATGGGGCGTTTATTAAGAATTTTCTCTGAGTTAAAAATTAGTTTTGTCTTTTGAAACAAAACATTTTCATTATTTTTTTTTAATTCTTTCAACGATCCATTCTCCTTATTTTTTCTATTCTTGTTCTTTTTTCAATTTATATATCTAAGTTCATTTCTAAATAATTACTTCTGACCGTCCATTTTGTAAGATTGGAATTCTCTCGTTCAAAAAAATGAATAATCTCAGAAAAATCTTCACTACTAACGAAATCTGGCTGCCATTTCGTTTCTCGATTGTTTGAATAAATCGGACGTAGTAAAAGTTTTATTTGCTCATTGTCCACTTTTAATTCAGCGATCATTCCATATGGCACTGATTGAGGATAGCCATCATATTCACCATCACTATTAAAAAAACCGTTCCCAATACTGTAAATTATCGGGGCTCTATTAATATCTTCAATTTTTTGAAGTGTATGAGGACCGTGTCCTATAATCAGGTCGGCTCCAGCAGTTAGTATCTTTTTGGCTAAATTCCTCTGTAAGTTTGAAGTCATATGAAAATCTACTCCCCAATGAGGAGAAACAATAACTAAACTAGCCGGATTTTGTTCTTTTTCCCAGCGGACTTGTTCTATTAAAAGCCCATCAAGACAATTAACTCCTGCATTCTGCACATTCGGATAAAAATCAAAATAGCGATAATTTCCTTGTCGATACCAATAAGCATTGAAAATTACTATTTCTCGGTTTTTTGTTTGGATTCGTAAAGGTCTAGCAGCTTCTTTAAAACTTTCTCCAATACCAGAAAAAGAAATATTATTGTCGTTCAATACCTTCTTTGTGGATATAATTCCAGATTCCCCATAATCTGCTAAATGATTGTTTGCAAGCAATAATGCATGGATGTTTGCTTTTTTTAATGCTTTAATCGTTTGTTTCGGATCTCCTCCTAAAACAAACTTCTTCAGTTCCCACAATCTAGAATCTGATCGATCCTCCACAAGAGCTGCCTCGAAATTTGCGATGTTCAATGTTGCTTTTTTTAAGTACTCTCTCAACGGCTCAAAACAATAATCGTACCCTCTTTCAATCAATGGATCCCATCGTCCTGCTTTGACTCTCCTATCCGTATAAAATTCTCCAGGATAGGTATCCCCAATAATATTGATACTAAAAGAGTCCTCTACAATGTTTATATCAACTTTTTTTGTTTGTTGATATTCTGTTTTATTCATAGGAACTTCATTCAGTAGCAGACAACTCGTTAAATACTCTCGGGTATATACGTTTGGGGCATTAAGAACAATCACCAGATGCCTGTCTCCCTCTTCATTATGAAATCCCAGCAAGTTGTTCGGATGATCCCACGTCACAGCATGACTCAACTTGTTACTTTTCACAGTAAAATTGCTAGACAAGACATGTTTATTTTTGAAAATCATTTCTGATACGCTTAGCATTTGGCTATACTCAGAACGTAAGTTTGCGAACTTTGTTCCAAGAATAACTAAGTCGTCCATGATATAGTATTGTTCTAAAGAAGACTTTTTCCCTGAGACATTTTCAAGACAAGGGGAAGGCGTTTCGGCTTTATATTGTTCAAAATAATGACTAATTTTTTTTTTCGACTTTTCTCGTATCATTTTTGCTAACGCAAAAATCGTCGACGTTCTTTGAGAAATAATGGCTAATTGTATCAGCTCTAGCGCAAGATATTCTTCTCCCTTAACAAAGAAAAATGAGCGATCTAATTTAGATTCTTTTTCAATAAAATCATCAATGACGAGTTGATCTGAAGGCAATATTTTTCTGTTCTCCATCAGCTTAAGAAATGTATAGATAACATATTGTGGGCCTAGCCCCTGATCATTCATAACGATTGGTTCACCAAACCAATTTATGATTTTTGTTGTATCCAAATCTACTTTTAATCCTTGATAATTACTCATACATTTCACATCCTTCTGTTGGAAACAGTTGTTCCCATTTCCCTCTTATCTTCTCTTCAGAAAAATCTTTTGATTTTTCAAATGATTTTTCTGAAAAATGTTTATATTTTTTTGAATCACTAAGAATCGCAATCATTTTATCTGCAAGTTCTTCAATACACCCATTGTTTACTAGCTCCCCTGTACACCCAGACTCAATCATTTCTCTTGGTCCATACTTAATGTCATACGAAACTGCGGGTATTCCATATGAAATACCTTCCAATAATGCTAAACAAAACCCTTCAAATGTGCTGGTTAAGGAGATCATATGCATTTTTTTATACTCACTATCTAAATCAATTAGATAACCGCGAAACTTAACGGAATCTCTAAGGTTCAATTGCTTTGTTAACTGAATAAGTTCTTTTTCCGTTTTAAATTTCTCTCTTGCATCTCCAAATCCATACAGATGTAACTCTGTATTCGGTAAAAAGCAATGAATTTTCTTAAAAGCCTTGATCACATGGTCTAATCTTTTTTCTACATAATATCTAGCGACCACACCAATTCGGATCGTAGACTCTTTCTCAATAGTTAATGAATTGCGTTGAACATCTTTTCTGATTCCTACTGGTATACAAACAAATTTTCTTTTTTCTTCAAAACGTTCGATAAGATCTCGGCGTTGCTGTTCTGTTGAACACACAATATAATCGAAATGGTCTAAATTGCTAAAAACATCTTTATACGGTGCGGTAATCCTTCCTTTTAATAGATCATTCCCTGAATAATGTTTACTATGAAGAATTGCTATTTTCTTTCCTACTTTTGAAACTTTTGTCAAGGGAAATGCTGTAACAATATTTTTATCAGAAATAACTGTATCATTGCATGTAAAAAGCTTTTGATAAAACAATGATATTAGCTCTTCTTCACCTGCTAATACAATGGGGGCATCTTGCCCATGTACACAAATCGATAGCTCCTTCTCAATATCCTCATGTTGATGATGTTTCACTATACACACTTCCCCTTTTGGAGAGAAATATGTCTCTGTGACAGGCTTTTGAGTATCATCTAACATACTTTCACAAGATAGAAAACCTCGTATATCATACATTTGTCTTTTTATTTTCTTTCCATTCTCATCAAAATAATTTACATAATTAATTTGCTTTTTTTCATTTAAACTTGCATATGCAATATATCTATCCTCCTTAAAGATTCGAAAATCATTTATCGTTCCTACTTGTCGAATCATATAGTTTTCTTTTGGGAATACATCGTTAAGATGAATCTTGGTTGTCTCTAGAGTTTCCGGGATCTTTTGAAAATAATCATACATATTTATATAATCATTCGCTAAAAGACCATATAGTCGCATATTCTCCCTTAGTTTCGTGTTAAACCTAATGGTGACAAGTTTACTGTCATGTTTTTTCTTTAAAAGTTTGTGTCTTTGGATAGCAGCGCTTTCTATCCCAGTCAATTGCTTTCCAACATTTACATTTATGTGATAAATCATACTTTTCTCCTTGTACTAACCAATACTTGTTTTGAAAACATAGCAAGCATAAAAAAACATTCTATGGATATATAATCAATTTGGTTCATTCATATTGATTTTTCAAAAGAATACTTTCTAATCTTCGATATAATGATGCTAAAATTATCTATAGAATGATGAAATAGCTTTTTAAATTAGCTTTTTTTGAATAGATACATCTTACTTTTCTCTGATTACATTCCCATGTAATGGCTTGCCTATAAATATATTTTCTAGTTACTCCAATCACTTACCCCTCAAATAATTAATTCTATAAAGTACTTTAATTCTTTTGAAATAGGAAAGGCCTTTTCATTAATACGATTGAACGGGAAGATCGAAAGCCTTTGCGGCAGTTTCACTCATTTTGTTCATAGGAACTTCTTCGATGAGTTCACCTTGTACGATGATCCTAGTCGTCGCATACAAATCCCCACAAGTAACTAAGGTAACAAGTTCTTTTCCTTCAATAGGGTCAAGTACCTCCGTATGTTCAGGTGTAATATTTTTAACAGAAATGATTTCGTATGTATAAACATGTTCTAAATCGGTCAGATAGATTCTATCTCCGATGTTGGTGTTCTCTAAAGGAGTAAACAGAAGTTCTGGAATATCCGATCGATGGCTGGCTAAAGCATAATTTCCTTTTCCCATCTCTTGATCTGCGGTCATGGTACCTGCACCGTAGAGCAGTCCTTCATTTGATAAGCCATTAAAAATAGGCAAATGAATCCCTACACTTGGTATCGCAATACTGGCAATGACTGGTAAGTCCTTACTTTTTCCAGAGGTCTGAGATTTTGCGATTGCTGGTGTGGAAATAGCTTCCACCTGCTCAAAATCAAAACTAGCCGGCTTTTCTTTATTTTCCTTTAGTTCTTCTTTTGTTACCTCCGCAATGGCATATTGATCAGAAGTTTTATTTACAATAAATGTTTTGATTGGTTTATTAAAAAAGAACAAAATGCCTACGACGATTAAAAGCATCGCAAAACTACGTATCACTATTTTCCGCATGATCTCTTCCTCTCAATTGAAAACAAAAGGTGGCAGCAACATTAAGCATGCCACCTTTTGATTGGACGTTTCTTGTAGTTACAAAAACGATGAAATGTTTATTTTTCTGGTTTTCTTCTCTTACGATTGGATCCTTTCGCAGCAAGCATCCCCATCCCTAAAAGACCAAGTCCTTGAAGTCTAGTAACGACTGAATCATCGTCATCCCCAGTCTTAGGTAGTTTTTTGCTAGTCATCTTGGCTCTAGGTTCATCCTCACTATCCGAATCACTGTCCAAGTCTGAGTCACTATCTGAGTCACTGTCAGAATCGGAATCGCTGTCAGAGTCTGAGTCACTATCGCTATCGGAATCGCTGTCAGAGTCTGAGTCGCTGTCGCTATCTGAATCACTATCGGAGTCTGAATCACTGTCACTATCCGAATCACTGTCAGAGTCTGAATCGCTGTCGCTATCCGAATCACTATCGGAGTCTGAATCGCTATCGCTATCCGAATCACTGTCCGAATCTGAATCACTGTCGCTATCCGAATCACTGTCAGAGTCTGAGTCACTATCGCTATCTGAATCGCTGTCCGAGTCTGAGTCGCTGTCGCTATCTGAGTCACTGTCCGAATCTGAATCACTGTCGCTATCCGAATCACTGTCAGAGTCTGAGTCACTGTCCGAATCCGAATCACTATCGGAGTCTGAGTCACTATCGCTATCTGAATCACTGTCAGAGTCTGAATCGCTGTCGCTATCTGAATCACTGTCAGAGTCTGAATCACTATCGGAGTCTGAGTCACTATCGCTATCTGAATCACTATCGGAGTCTGAATCGCTGTCGCTATCTGAGTCACTGTCCGAATCCGAATCACTGTCAGAGTCTGAATCGCTGTCGCTATCTGAATCACTGTCAGAATCCGAATCACTATCGGAGTCTGAATCGCTATCACTATCCGAATCACTGTCAGAGTCTGAATCGCTATCGCTATCTGAGTCACTGTCCGAATCTGAATCGCTGTCTGAGTCTGAATCGCTGTCGCTATCTGAGTCACTGTCCGAATCCGAATCACTATCGGAGTCTGAGTCACTATCGCTATCTGAATCACTGTCCGAGTCTGAATCGCTGTCGCTATCTGAATCACTATCGGAGTCTGAATCGCTGTCGCTATCCGAATCACTGTCAGAGTCTGAATCACTATCGGAGCCTGAGTCGCTGTCGCTATCTGAATCACTATCGGAGTCTGAGTCGCTGTCACTATCTGAATCACTGTCAGAGTCTGAGTCACTATCGCTATCTGAATCACTGTCGGAGTCTGAATCGCTGTCCGAGTCTGAATCACTATCGGAGTCTGAGTCGCTGTCGCTATCGGAATCACTATCGGAGTCTGAGTCACTATCTGAGTCACTGTCGGAGTCTGAATCGCTGTCGCTATCCGAATCACTGTCAGAGTCTGAGTCACTATCGCTATCTGAATCGCTGTCCGAGTCTGAATCGCTGTCGCTATCTGAATCACTATCGGAGTCTGAGTCACTATCGCTATCTGAATCGCTGTCCGAGTCTGAATCGCTGTCGCTATCTGAATCACTATCGGAGTCTGAGTCACTATCGCTATCTGAATCGCTGTCAGAGTCTGAATCGCTGTCGCTATCTGAATCACTATCGGAGTCTGAATCGCTATCTGAGTCACTGTCCGAATCCGAATCACTGTCAGAGTCTGAATCGCTGTCGCTATCTGAATCACTATCGGAGTCTGAATCGCTATCTGAGTCACTGTCCGAATCCGAATCACTGTCAGAGTCTGAATCGCTGTCGCTATCTGAATCACTGTCCGAATCCGAATCACTATCGGAGTCTGAATCGCTATCACTATCCGAATCACTGTCAGAGTCTGAATCGCTATCGCTATCTGAGTCACTGTCCGAATCTGAATCGCTGTCTGAGTCTGAATCGCTGTCGCTATCTGAGTCACTGTCCGAATCTGAATCACTGTCGCTATCCGAATCACTGTCTGAGTCTGAGTCACTGTCCGAATCCGAATCACTATCGGAGTCTGAGTCACTATCGCTATCTGAATCACTGTCAGAGTCTGAATCGCTGTCTGAGTCTGAATCGCTGTCGCTATCTGAATCACTATCGGAGTCTGAATCGCTGTCGCTATCCGAATCACTATCGGAGCCTGAGTCGCTGTCGCTATCTGAATCACTATCGGAGTCTGAGTCGCTGTCCGAATCACTGTCAGAGTCTGAGTCACTATCGCTATCTGAATCACTGTCGGAGTCTGAATCGCTGTCCGAGTCTGAATCACTATCGGAGTCTGAGTCGCTGTCGCTATCTGAATCACTATCGGAGTCTGAATCGCTGTCACTATCTGAGTCACTGTCGGAGTCTGAATCGCTGTCGCTATCCGAATCACTGTCAGAGTCTGAGTCACTATCGCTATCTGAATCGCTGTCGCTATCTGAATCACTGTCAGAGTCTGAGTCACTATCGCTATCTGAATCACTGTCACTATCGGAGTCGCTGTCGCTATCTGAATCACTGTCACTATCGGAGTCGCTATCGCTATCTGAATCGCTGTCCGAGTCTGAATCACTATCAGCATCCGAATCTTCATCGTCGTTCTCTACATATACAATTTTTGTATCTTCCCCATCATCATTTACAATTGGTGCTTTGTAGCCTTTGGATGGGTCTTCCGGATCAACAAGCTCTAAAGGATTTCCCTCTTCATCAACTGCTGTGTACCCGGGAACATATTCGATAACGGGATAATTTTCATCCGATGAATCCAAAATCTTTGATGGATCATTTGGATCATTTGGGTAAACGATGTTTCCACTGCCAGGAAATTCTGGATTATTGCTTTCTGGTACATAACTACCAATCGGACGGTAGGTGTAAGTAATGATCGATTCTCCACTTTCATTTACTACCATGTCAGAATTCTCATCTTTTCCAACCAGTAAGTAACCTGGAATAACCAACATTTCATCTACTATTGGAGTTCCAACTTTAGAATCTACTTTTTTCTCTGGCGCAAGTGTATTCCCCTGTTGATCCACATAATAGTAAGTAACAATGCCATCATTGGCTTTATAACTAACGACTGTATCTTGAGTTGGATTAATGATTGAGGAACCTTTGTATCCCTGTGTGGCATCAGAAGGATTCAATAATTCTAATGGCTGTCCACTTTCTGTTACAGGCGTATATCCTTTAATGAAGGGAACAATTGCTACATCGATTTGATCAACAGACAAAATTTTGCTTGGGTCTGACGGATCATTAATGTAAGGAACAGTGGTTGTCGTTCCTTGAGGTGTTGTAATCACATAGTTTCCAATTGTTTGATAAACATAAGTCACTTGAGAATCTCCGCTCACATCAACAACCATATCATTATCAGAATTCTCACCCTTTGATACATACAAGTACCCGGTGATTACTACTGGCTTTTCATCAATGGAAGCCCCTACTTTAGAAGTTACCTTCTCTGGTTCTTTGATCGAATGACCATTTTGATCGACATAATTGTAAGTAACTGTCGCCTTATTTCCTTTGTATTTATAAATGACCAATGTTGATCCGTCTTCTTTTACCTCTTTATCAGAAGAAGGATCTGTCCCAGCATAGGTATACCCAGGTATTGAAACCTTTCTATCCTCTACTTCTCTACCCGAAACTGCACTCACTTGTGCGTCAGGGATTATTTTATTCCCATCTTCATCAATATATCTATAGGTAACTGTCGTCTGCATGCCAGTACCTTTTTGGTCTGATAATGGACCGGGTTCCATAAGTAAGTCAATTTCTGCTTCTACTTGTTTCACAAGAGCATTAAACGCTTCAGATAATTTAACTAATTCTGCACTGGTCGTGGTTGGAGGTGTTGCCGCAGCTCCATCTCTTCCAGCTAGCAGTTTTGCATATGGTTCATCTAAAAGATCATGGTATGACCAAGGAGTGGGATATTGTATATTCGTTCCGAAATCAATGTAATAACTGTTGCCTATGGCTCCATTTGCTGCCTCAAACGCCTTGTTTCTTATCGCAACTGCCGGTGGAATTGCTGTTTTTAAATTATTCGCAGCAGTAGTAACACCACCATAATAATTCGTAGTATCTGCTTCTCGAGCTTCAAGTAAGGATGTAATTAAGACTGCTATTTCCGGCTCGTTTTGAACAGATTCTGCCTCATCTAGCGCCGGTTTAACAATCTGATTGTAAACTTGCTGTTCCTTTGGTGACATAGCTGAATTTGTAGGTGAAATCGGTTCATTCAAACTTCTATCATCATTGACAGTTTCATGGGTGGCTTCCTGTGCATTTATCGGAATTGCACCTGTACCAATAGTTGATCCTAAAATAACTGTACCAATAATCCCACTCTTTACTACCCAATGCTTTTTAACTTTGTGCAACTTATACTTGCGCCTTGTCTCTTTTCTGACTATGCACCTTTTCTCCTTCATGCAATCCCTCCTTTAAAAAGGGCTGCGTTTAACTGTAAACGCAGCCTCTATTTCTCAACTATTACCCTTTTGATTTAAAACCTTTAGTTCTTTTTTTTCTTGAAGGGTCATAGAATGCGATACCCATAGAAACCAAACCAAGTCCTGAAATAGCGTACAAGAGCTGTTCATCATTTGTACCAGTTTTAGGAAGCGATTTTCCAGAACCCTTGTTTGAAGACCCGTTTCCAATTTTCTTTGGATTAGGATTTGGTTCATCGCTGTCTGAATCACTATCGCTATCTGAGTCGCTGTCCGAATCTGAATCACTGTCGCTATCCGAATCACTATCGGAGTCTGAATCACTGTCCGAATCTGAATCGCTATCGGAGTCTGAATCACTGTCCGAATCTGAATCGCTATCGGAGTCTGAGTCGCTGTCGCTATCCGAATCGCTATCCGAGTCTGAATCACTGTCCGAATCTGAATCGCTATCGGAGTCTGAATCACTGTCCGAATCTGAATCGCTATCGGAGTCTGAATCACTGTCCGAATCTGAATCGCTATCGGAGTCTGAATCGCTGTCGCTATCGAATCGCTATCGGAGTCTGAATCACTGTCCGAATCTGAATCGCTATCGGAGTCTGAATCACTGTCCGAATCTGAATCGCTATCGGATCGCTCTGATCGCTATCGGAGTCTGAATCACTGTCCGAATCTGAATCGCTATCGGAGTCTGAATCACTGTCCGAATCTGAATCGCTATCGGAGTCTGAATCACTGTCCGAATCTGAATCACTGTCCGAATCTGAATCGCTATCGGAGTCTGAATCACTGTCCGAATCTGAATCGCTATCGGAGTCTGAATCACTGTCCGAATCTGAATCGCTATCGGAGTCTGAATCACTGTCGGAGTCTGAATCACTGTCCGAATCTGAATCGCTATCGGAGTCTGAATCACTGTCCGAATCTGAATCGCTATCGGAGTCTGAATCACTGTCCGAATCTGAATCGCTATCGGAGTCTGAATCACTGTCCGAATCTGAATCACTGTCCGAATCGCTATCGGATCTGAATCGCTCTGAATCACTGTCCGAATCTGAATCACTGTCCGAATCTGAATCGCTATCGGAGTCTGAATCACTGTCCGAATCTGAATCGCTATCGGAGTCTGAATCGCTGTCGCTATCCGAATCACTGTCGGAGTCTGAATCACTGTCCGAATCTGAATCACTGTCCGAATCTGAATCGCTATCGGAGTCTGAATCACTGTCCGAATCTGAATCGCTATCGGAGTCTGAATCACTGTCCGAATCTGAATCGCTATCGGAGTCTGAATCACTGTCCGAATCTGAATCGCTATCGGAGTCTGAATCACTGTCCGAATCTGAATCACTGTCCGAATCTGAATCACTGTCCGAATCTGAATCGCTATCGGAGTCTGAATCGCTGTCGCTATCCGAATCACTGTCGGAGTCTGAATCACTGTCCGAATCTGAATCGCTATCGGAGTCTGAATCACTGTCCGAATCTGAATCACTGTCCGAATCTGAATCGCTGTCTGAATCGCTGTCGGAGTCTGAATCACTGTCCGAATCTGAATCACTGTCCGAATCTGAATCGCTATCGGAGTCTGAATCACTGTCCGAATCTGAATCACTGTCCGAATCTGAATCGCTATCGGAGTCTGAATCGCTGTCGCTATCCGAATCACTGTCGGAGTCTGAATCACTGTCCGAATCTGAATCGCTATCGGAGTCTGAATCACTGTCCGAATCTGAATCGCTATCGGAGTCTGAATCACTGTCGGAGTCTGAATCGAATCTGAATCGCTATCGGAGTCTGAATCACTGTCCGAATCTGAATCACTGTCCGAATCTGAATCGCTATCGGAGTCTGAATCACTGTCCGAATCTGAATCGCTATCTGAATCACTGTCCGGAGTCTGAATCGCTGTCGCTATCGAATCACTGAAATCACTGTCGAATCTGAATCGCTATCTGAATCACTGTCCGAATCTGAATCGCTATCGGAGTCTGAATCACTGTCCGAATCTGAATCGCTATCGGAGTCTGAATCACTGTCCGAATCTGAATCGCTATCGGAGTCTGAATCGCTGTCGCTATCCGAATCACTGTCGGAGTCTGAATCACTGTCCGAATCTGAATCGCTATCGGAGTCTGAATCACTGTCCGAATCTGAATCGCTATCGGAGTCTGAATCACTGTCCGAATCTGAATCGCTATCGGAGTCTGAATCACTGTCCGAATCTGAATCGCTATCGGAGTCTGAATCACTGTCCGAATCTGAGTCACTATCGGAGTCTGAATCACTGTCGCTATCTGAGTCGCTGTCCGAATCACTGTCGGAGTCTGAGTCGCTATCGCTATCCGAATCGCTGTCCGAATCTGAATCACTGTCGCTGTCTGAATCCGAATCGCTATCTGAATCCGAGTCGCTGTCATCATCAGCTACATACTTGATTTCAGTATCTTCCCCCGGATCATCAACGTCAGGTGCTTTATAGCCTTTTGATGGATCATCAGGATCTATTTGTTCTAAAGGGTTGCCTTCCTTATCAGTTGGTGTGTATCCAGGAACATGTGGAATTATTGGAAAGTTTGGATCATCCTGATCGAGTATCTTACTTGGATCATTCGGATCGTTTGGATAGATAATTTCTCCGCTACCAGGAAATGCAGGACCTTCACCATCTGTAATGAATTTCCCCATTGGACGATAGACATAGGTTACTTCAGAAGTACCGTCACTATCAACGATCATATCATCATCAGAATTTGCACCCTTTTCTACATACAACCATTGTTCAACAACTTCAATCTTCTCGCTAATGATTGACCCAACTTTTGTTGCTTCCGTTTTATCTGGAGTGATTGTATTACCTTGTTGGTCTACATAATGATAGATAACTTCAGCATCATTTGCTTCTAATGTCCAAATTGTATCTTCATTCTTCTTTGTAGGTTGAATGATACTGCCTGATGTTAATTTTTCACCTTTTTCATTTACATAATGATAGCCTTCAGGTGGTTCAGGTACGACAAGATCTTCAATACTCGTGTAATCATCTTTAATCTTATATTTTGTTTTAGATCCTGTAACATTGTTATCAAATGCTGTGTTATCAATGATCAGACTCCCTACTTCTTGGTAGACAAAGATAACATCCGGTGTTGGTTCAGAGTAAGTACCTGTTTGATTCGATGGTCTTTGTGAAAGAACATAATTCTTATCACGATAGTCTTTTGCGCTTGCAAAATATCTTAGCCCAAATTTACCTGTTAGAGTTGTATCATCCGCGCTATTGTTGATAGGCTCATCGCCAATACCATCGTCATCTTTATCTAACATATACTTAACATCAACTGTTGAGTCATTTGCTTTATACACATACGTAACAGTATTTGGTTCAGAACCTTCTTCTGGAAATTCCATTTCCATTTCACCTGTTTCCGGATCTGCTCCAGAAGGTAACTTTCCTTCGCTCCTATCCAATGTATGCCCTTTTACTACTAAATCTTCCGTGGAAATTTTAGTTTTTTCACTAGGCCATCCTGCTCTAGTAATGGTAGTTTTTACAGGATCACCATTTTCATTGATAAAATTAATTTTTACTTTACTTTGACCTTCTATAGCTATCTGATCAGGTGTTGTCTGCGCACTGCCTTCATTCCTTTGTCCTGTATTTACATTCAACGTTGATTTATTCACTGAGTTTACAATTGAGGGATCTTGAAATTTTATTTCAAAACTGTTTCTCATATCATACCCAACTGTTGAATAGACATGGTTCACCTTTTCCTTTTTATCCTCATCGATTGTAAACCCATAAATTTCGAAGAATTCTACTGGATTATTAGCACCACTTTCTTTATAAAGAAGTGTATCTGTCAGTTTTGGACCTTCATAGATATTCCCAGTGTTTGTAGCAAAAACCAAATTATCTTTGTTATCCTTGAATGATGTATAAGTATAGGGGCCTGCCTTTTCTAATGCTTCTTGAATTTCTGCATCCGTTGCATTTTCGTCTACCGGAACATATGTTAAAGAATATTTCTCATCTACCCCAGAAAAGATGTTCCAACCTGCTAATTCACTTAGATTAGATAAAGGAGGATTAATGGACGTTACTATACCACCATTGCGAGCATTTGATAATACTTCATGATTTTTTCCCGTATAATCCAGAACTATACCGGATGAAATATCTACCCTATCAATCGTTATCCAGTCAGTTGTTGGTAATACTTGTTCTTTATCATTCAACATTCTATACAATATATTTGAATTTCCACTCATAATTACATCAGAAATTGTTGAAGAAGATGTTGCAGAGACCATTGAACTATTTGTTGTAGTTCCTTCTCCTCTCGAGGTGATTGTAGTGGTAGTCGTTAATTCCTTAGATATACCCGCGATTGTATAAACAGCTTTTGCATCTAAGTAATTTCCGTTAACCAAATTAAAGATGGGTCTTCCATCACCTTTCCTTGATGCTATGCTCAAGCTAAGGTTCTTTTGCTCATCAATTTCATCAGTAATTTTCAATTCAAGACCACCATCAATTGATGAAATTACTCCAATGCCATCAACCGGTACATTTTGAATTCTTACAAACGCCCCTATATCACTTCTAACGCCTGTAGCTGTCATGGGAATAAATAGCTTGTCTCCGACATTGATAGTTTTATCCTTATTGTTGATGGTACCCTTTATTTTTATTCCATTGTTTATATAGATGGTATCCATCACATTTGGACTAATATTCCCTTCAGAATCTAAAATATCATAATTCGTTATACTAAATTCTGCATCTTTATTTGCAATCCAAGTCTTAGTTCCGTCCTCATTTTCAATTGCTTGCGGTTGCACCTTTTCATTCGATCGTGTAGAAGTTGTTTCTTTTTCAGCAGAATCCTCTGATTCGGTTGCTTCTTCTACTGTCGATTCTACCGTTAGGGATGCTGAATCCTGTACCTCTTCCAAACTCTGGGAGGATTCTTCTTCACTGGCATCGACCGCCTTTGTCTCTGCCGCATAGGTTAACTGTTGGAGTGCTGGTGTGCCTACGGTTCCCACGATCATGGCTCCTGCTACACTACTTTTCACTACCCAATTCTTTTTAACCTTATGCATTCTATACTTTTTAATCGGTTCTCGCCGATAAACCAATGTTCTTTTCTTACTCATTCAGTTTACGCACTCCTTTTTCGTTTTATTGCTACTCCTTGTCTACTTCTCGATAGAAATAATCATAGTAGTTTACTAACCCGCTCAAGAAATGTTCCTGATCATCTATACGCATACGAAATTTATCGTGTCGCGTATAAAACCCATTGACGATCTTGCTCGGTCGCTTCATAAACATGGCCAATTCTGGATACATTACCCCTTTCGTTAATTCATTTTCGACACGTTTCACTGCGACTTGTTTCAAGGCCCAGAAGTCTTCTTTCGACACATAGTCCGTCAGGGCCTTCTCCTTAATTAGAGAGGTTTGCTGCAAGCGATCGGTCATTTTAATAGCGGCCATAAGCAGTTCTAACATCGTTGGATACGCCGTATCACGATGTTCGATGAACCGCAGATTTTCAAACGCATTTTTCAAGCCGAATTCATAATATTTTTTGTCTTCTATATAAAGTAGTAATTCATTGGTCGCATAGCTTAACCAGTGGTCATGGTATTTTTCATACTTTTTCTCCACAAATCGATCAAACAACTTCTTGGCTAAAGCTAAATGACGATCATTTTTCGTAATGGCATACGCACGCAAGATACTGAACACTGCTTCGCCATCATAATAGATAATATTAAATTTCTTCTTCGTTCCCAGTTCTTCATTTAGAATGTGGGTTGTATCTCCTTCCGGAGAGACAAAATGACGTTCCATTCCTAAGATAAGTTGATTGATCACACCTTCATACTTAGTGTTCCCGGTGACTGTCTGGAATTTTGCAATGGCCAAAATAGCTAACGCTTGTGCGCCCAGTTTCAACGAGATCCCTCGTTTGGTTTCTTCTTTGATATACAAGGCATTATCTTTTAAAAGCGTGAGATTGGCTAAGCCCCATTGAAGTCCTTTTTCAGTTTTCTTTAATTCTTCTTCGAGCCCCAAATACTCTTGTGCTTCAAGTAATGCATAGATACTAGAGAAATGACGGACAGAATTATACCCACTCAATTCATAGTCATACGTGGGATAATACCCATAAATAAATTGACCGTCTTTCTTCAATTGTGCATTTAGAAACTGTTCCCCATGTCGAATGCTTTGATCTACTCGATTAGGTAACGTTCGTGCATCCAGTTCGCGAAGTCCCTCTTGTTGAGGAAAAAGGGATAACTCTAACCATTGGCCTCGTTCCAAATAGAATCCTTGTGTATCGAAGACATAAAATTTCCGTTGAGAAATTTTCTTGGTTAAACTCTCGCCGTATTTTCGTACCATATAATTGGTAATGTTCTTATCATTAAAATCCAAATTGGGTGCGTTGAACCCTACTTTGTGTTCCAAGGAGGGCTTTAACAACGCACTTCCCATTAGCTCTTCCGCCAAAAAGGCATGTTTGAATTTCCGATCAAAGGCAATTCCTTGACGGAAATAATTATTTCTTGGCACAAGAGACAATCGTTTACGAATTTCTTGATACGAATATTCTTGGTCATGAGTAACTACGTCCACTCGAATAAACCAGTCTTCCACCTTTTGGCGCGTTAATTTTTCTTCTAACCAGTTTGCTGCATCCGTAAGCGTCATTGTTCGAATATTCTGAACCTTCGCTCGATCTTTTCTATTTGATATCGAAAGAAACAGATGAATAAATTCTGTCTCGATCGGCACTCTTCGAATTTTTTTTATTAACTGTTCAATGGTTCTTTTTTCCACAAATACGCTCCTCTATTGTGTAGCCCTACTGGGCTTACCACTTCCCTCTTTTTGGTCCCCAAGTATTCGCGACACGTTTGCTATCTTTTGGAATACTATTGGGGTGATCATCTGTATCCACTTCCCAAGGATAGAAGCCATTTTCATCTTTTTTGTAGGTCTGTTGAATCGCTACTTCCTCTTCTTCAGGAGTGATCCGTTTCCGGGCCCTTCTCACACGTAAGTATTGGATCGTAGAACCCAATAACACGAGTAAGATCAAATACCGTCGAATCGAACCTAATGAAGGGATCGCATCGATGATCTGGTTGATATCAAAATCCATCCTTTTCCACCTTCTCTAACGCTCTGATTTAAGATCATTTCTTTTTTGATCGACGTTCTTCTAGTTAAGAAACAACAATAAACGAGTCTAGCCGATTTTCTTGGTATGAAGTTGAATCACCGGTTGTTCATTTTTCTCTACCGAATCTTGTTCGAATCGCAGATTTTCTTCTAAGAAAGCGTCTAAGCTTTCTGCATATTTCTCCATCAATTGCTCTTTGATCGTTGAAAGTTCCTGTTTAAACACCGCAACTTCCTTCTCGGTTTGTTTCTTCCAACGCGTCAATTCATGACATTCGTAATCAAGAGTAAGCAATTCTTGTTTCTTTTGACTGAGTTCTTCAACTAACTGCGCGTGTTCTTTCTCAGTCTCACCCATAGACAGTTGTGCATCTAAAAGGGCATGCAGCCGCTGCTCTTCTGCTTTTTTTAGAATCGTTTCTTTTTCCTCTTGTGCACGTGTCATAATTTTTTGCGACTCTTGTTCTACCCGATTGGCGGCTTCTTGTGCAATCACGCGCATACGCTCGATTTCTTGCTTTTCTAATTCCAGAATCTGAAGCCGATCATTCTCTTCTTGTAAAAGATTCTTTTCTTCTTCCAAAGTCTGAATAGTCGCTTCTTTCTTCTTTAAGGCTGTTTTCTTGTTCTCAACTTGTCTCTTTAGTAAGTCAATCTCACGCTCTTTCAATTCATGAGAATCATAGTCTTCTAACGTATGCCGTAAAAAGTCTTGGACATCTGACTTACGATAACCAAAAAAGAGCGTCTTTCGAAAAGTCAGATCCTTAATTGCTTGTACACTAAAATTCATTTTCTTTCCCCTCCTTCCAACAAAGACTATTGAATAGCGTCCCCATATTCTTTGTATCGACTATTTAGCTTTTCATAGATGGTTAAAAAACCTTCAGTTGTTCGCTCTATCGAAGAGAGAATCTCTTCTTTTGATTGCGCCAACTGACGTTGGTTCTTTTCAAGATCAGAAAACAGCGCTTCTTTGAACTGACGTGCTTGGGCCACTTGACTGGCATAATAGCGATCTGCTTCTTCAATTTTTAATGATGCCTGTTCTTTCGCTTCTTTTTCCAGTGATAACGCAATGGTTTGTGCTACCAATAATTCTTGCTTATTGTTATCAGATGAAGAAGGATTCGCTGGAAGTTCTGAATGAATCAGTTCTTGTCGCAAGGCATGCAGCGCTTCTTGATGGGCCGTGTTCAACGTTCTTCTTTCTTGTTTCAATCGTTCAATACGTTCTTCCAGCTGCTCTTTTTCTTCTTCCAATTCCGAAACGTCGTTTCGCAACTCTTCCAATCGCAGTTCAAAGTCTTTATAGTCTTTGGCAACATGGACTAAGAAATCGTCCACGTCTTTTTTTCTATAGCCTCCTACAGCGCTGGTTGAAAAAGTCATATGATGCAGCTCTGTTCCTTTAAATTTCACTTTTTCACCCCTTGATTCGAATGCATCTTATTGTTTAGCCAAAGAGAAGCGTCTCCGGATTCATCAATTGATTCGCGCTCAAGCTGCCATCTTTACAAACTTCAAAATGCAAATGGCTGCCAGTACTATTTCCAGTGCTTCCTACATATCCGATGATTTGACCTTGTTCTACTTTATCTCCTGGTTGAACCACATATTGTGCTTGATGTGCATATAAGGTCATCATCCCATCGTCATGACTAATCGTGACATGGTTCCCCCAAGAATAGTGGAATTCTGCGGCAGTGACTGTTCCTGCTTTACTTGCATAAATCGGCTCTCCTTGCGCCGCCGCAAAATCTAACCCACGATGGAATTCGCCACCTCTAGGTCCGAAAGGACTAGAAATCGTATAGTTCTTCACAGGAATCACAAAACCAGTAGTGCTAACAGCGACCTCTGATGCTTCTTTGTCGTATTCGGTCAGCTCATAAGTTTCGATTAATCCATTGAGTTTTTGATTGTATTGCGTATCTGTCGCATATTTCCCAGTTAAGAACTTCGTTGCTTCTTCATAAGTCTTCGCATTTGTTTTCCAAGCACCACTATAGAAATCTTGGTTTCCTGAAACGCCCTCTTTTAGTAATTCTGCATAATCATCTAAACTTTCTTCATAGTTACTATATTTTCTAAAGCTATCTTGAATCGTTACCATCGATCCATTGCCTTGATCTTCTTGCGTATTAAATGACACGCTATTTCCTTCATGGCTTCCTTTGATCCCAAATAGATTGTAATTAGGCGCTTTCGACAATTCACTCGAACCCGAACCAGATTCTAGAATGGCTTGGGCAATCATGACAGAGGCATATAACTCATTCTCTTGTCCAATCTTTCGTGCAGGTTCACCAATTTTCCGAATGAAACTTTCGACAGATTCGTCTTTTTCAAAATGAATGGACCCATCACTTGCGACCGCAGAGGCAGGCACTTCACTATTGGTAATTGGCGAGGTGACCGTTGAGACAACTTGCACAGGTTCGACCACGGTTGGTTCCACCGGTACTTCCGGTTGCACTTCTGATGCTGTCTCTGCTTCTTCTGTTGGTTGAGCTTTCTCCGCTTCTTTATTTTCTGGTGATACAGGTTCTTTCGGCTGAGCCGGCTTCACAGGTTTTATTGGTTCCTTGGGTTTTTCAGGTGTTGTCGGCTCGATTGGTTTCGTCGGTTCGACAGGTTTTTCGGGTTCTGTCGGTTCCATCGGCTCTGTTGGTTCTTCCGGTGTTGCTGGCTTTTCAGGTGCAGGCTCCGTAGGAGTCTCTGTTACAGCGTCTCCTGTACCTTCAGTGTCCTCAGGAGTTGGTGCTGTATTGGTTGGGTCAGTTTCCGTTTCAACAGGCGCTGCCGGTGTTGATTCTGTTTCTACAGGATTAGTTGAAGTTACCTGTGATGTTTCCTGTTCCGTTGATTCTGAGGAAATTTCACTGGCTTGTACCATTAAAGGAGACTGACTAAGAAAGACTGACACCGTTCCAACGACTGTCGTCGCCCCTTTCATTCCCTTCTTAAGTAGCACACGCTGCGAATCATCTGTATTCCGATAGATCCTTTGCCCTTTTTTACGATAAAACACTTTATTCTCTTCCAATTCCTATTCACCTTTTCTATATGTATAATTTTATTGACTCTCTCGAGTGAGCTGTTCAAAATCCAACGTTACGCCTGGTTCATCCAGCGCAATTTCACTGACGTCATAAGTCAATCGTTGCAGTGTCTCAAACAGCGGAAGAATCAACTCATTGACCTCTTCCGCTGTCAGATCCTCTATATGTTCGATCGAACGGTTTAAAATGGTATTTACTTGACTGATACTTCCAGTAACCACAAATTCCTCCATCAAAAAAGTAAAATCGAGCCTTGTCCCAATCACACTGGAATCACCGTACGTTGCCGGATATTTCAATTGTAGCGGTGTCAGCCCCACATCCAACGAAGTGGTCATTTTATCCAAAACTTGTTCTGCTCGAGAAGTTGAATAATAACTAAAGGCATCAACCTTCGGTTTAAATCGATTAATTTCCATTTCACACCTCCATTTTCATCTTTTTCTTAAATATCTGACGATTATTAGACAGCCAATAGATTCTTACTTTATAATAGGGACTATTCGATCAGGCTAAATCATGGCAAAATTTTCCTAGAATGATACAATCTAGGAGATGGGGTAATTTATCTAAAGTTAACAGTGTTTTCCTCTCCTTCATGACGGCGAATTGACGGGGTAAAAAAAAGAAAGGACAAAAGTCCTTTCCGAAACACTTGTTATTAAACGAGGTACAAAAAAATACAGGTTATCGGTGTTTCAAAAAAAATAACCCGTTATTTATCTTCTCAGTTAGGTAAATCGTACGCGCTTAAATAAATTGCTCCATTTCTTTTAATGATCGATACTTTTCTTCAAAAACAGTGCCAGTATAAACGTCTAACGTCATTTGAGTTGAGCGGTGTCCCAATAATTCACTAATAGAGGCAATCGTTCCTTTAGACTCCAATAACCTTGTCGCAAAGGTATGACGCAATTGATGGAAATGAATGGTCACAAGTCGGGCTTTCTTCCGAATTTTATGAAAGTAATAGGTGAGCAGTCGAGGCTCTATGGGTTTTTGTCCCACCTGAAAAACGAACCGCTGTGATGTTTTTTCCTTCATTTCTTTTAACAATTGGAACATTTGATCTGTTAAAGGGATTGTTCGATTCGATGACTTCGTTTTTGCTGGACCTAAGGCTAATCGCGCTTGAACCGTCTCTTTGGCTGAAGAATGGTTCAAGCGTTGATACGTTTCACTGACATGAAGAAGTTTCCTCTCAAAATCGATATTTTCCCATTTTAAGGCTGAGACTTCACCAATTCTCAAACCCAGATGTAGCGCAAGTAAGATCGCTTCTCCATGCTTCTCTTTTTTTGCGACCTCTTCTAAACGTCTTTGTTCAGACAAGGAAAGCGGAGAAACCTTTTTTATTTCTTGTTTAGGCAAGTGAATATCCACACAAGGATTTCTAGGAATTCGTTCTTTTTTGAATGCTCGTAAAAACAGTCGCTGCGTTAACTGGTATAGCAAATGAATCATTCGATTCGACAAGTGCAGACGATGCCATTGTTGAACCAAACGCTTAATATGGCGGCGTTTCACTTCAGTGAGTCTTCTTGCCCCTATATATGGAAGAATGTATTTATTTAATTTATACGCATAGGTCGTATAGGTAGAAACCTTCACGGTTTCTTGCCACTTTTCTAGGCAATAATTCGTCCAGTTTTGAACTGTTCCTGGATAGTATTGACTGTCTTTCTGATTTTGTAGTGCACGAAACTCAAATTTTTTAAGTAAGAGTTTCTCTTTCGTTTCTTTATAGGAACGACCATAGACATAGCCATAGTGGATCTGTCCATTCTTTTTTCTTGATTTAATATAACGACCTTCCCATCGGCGGTCTTTTCTTTTATAAATATTTTCGCCTCGTCGACTCATAAAAAAGCTCCTAACATAAAATAAATTATTCGAAATTTGACGGCTGATCTGACGGCTAAAAAAACCACCCGTATTCAGGGGGAGAGCAAAAGTCAACATGATTATAAATGGGTTATTTTTTTACCCAAAAGGATTTTTTTGTCATTCTAGATTTTTTTTTTATTTTTTGTTGAAAAAAAGACTCTCGTAATTTATACTAAAATTATATTCAAAGAATAATTTAGTTATATTTTCCTGAATTGTATCAATCTAAGAAACGATTTCTTTTCCGTAAAGTTATATTATATGTTTTTATCCTTAATTTTTATTCAATATTTTTGTTTTGTAAAAAAAATATTGAGTAAAAATTTAACTCGTCACTATTATTAGCTTTAGTTATCCCACAAAAATAAAAAGGGCGTGCGCTTATAGAGACACAATCTCTTTATGCACACTCCCTTTTTAATAGGTTCCTTTATTCGATTTTGTTCCTCGTTCTCTTTGAGAATCGGTTTTATATAGGTTACCTACAACGCGTTTAATTATGGTATTGTTATCAACAATAAATCTCTTCCATGCCATATAGTACTTGAAAATAATAATTGAAACACAAAAAAAAGCAATTCGTTTGATAGGGAACGAATTGCTTCAGCTTTATAAAGGATTTAGACATTCTTCAAAAAACATGCATGTTACATCGGAAGATTCTGATTTCTTAAGAAATGGAAAAATGTCCTATCTCATTTTCCTACGGAGAAGGAGAGATTTGAACTCTCGCACCGTTTTACCGGCCTACACCCTTAGCAGGGGCGCCTCTTCAGCCACTTGAGTACTTCCCCAAAACGGTCCCGACGGGAATCGAACCCGCGATCTCCTGCGTGACAGGCAGGCATGTTAACCCCTACACCACGAGACCGAAAAAATGCTATAAACGGAAGTATAGAGGATTATTGTGAAATGTGCAACCTGTTAAAAATTAATAGTTAAAAATGCAGACTTAACGAAACAACACCTTGTTTTATGGATTTGTTAAGTTAGGAATAATCAACAAAAACAATACATACTAAAACGAGAGTAAACAACAAATGAGAATATACCTTTTCTCATACTATTTTTCATAGTATTATTCTATTCATTTTTTACAAAAAAAGTCTACAGAAAATTCTCTTAGTTCCTGTTGTTGTCGAAGAATCATTCTGATAGAATGATTTGGTCTAGCGGAAACTAGATAGTGTTCAATGTTTAGAGGAAGTCGTGGTCGACTTCCTCTTTTAATCTTAACTTTAAATCTGAGTAAGGTACTCAATCCTTCTCCAATCCCTATTCATTCAAATCAACTCGATAACCTTTTCCCCAAATAGACCGGATTACCTCTTCACCAAAATTAGACTCTTGAAATTTACTTTTGATATTTTTGATTAATGTAGAGAGTTGCGCCAATCGAGAACTTGAAACTTCTCCCCAAATTTTTAAGCACAGCTCGTCTCGTGAAACAACCTCACCGGATTGTTCTAATAGTATTGTCCACGCCTGCAACTCAAGCTTTGTCATATTGACTAAAGTCAAATCTGAGATTCTACTATTATCTTCTTTCAATTTAATTGGATCAGAATCGAAATCCTGATAATGCGAAGCAATCTCTGCAAACTGATCACGTATAAACTCAACATTCTTGTTACTCTCTAGGTAATAAAACGAGTTAGGCGCTTCAGAATCTATTCCTTTTTTTTCGCTGGAAGAATGTTGAACTTCTCTTACAATACTTCTTCCTTGATTTCCAATTTGTGGAAGAAGTGACTTCAACTCAAGATTGGAGATCGTCGCGTCAACAATGATAATTGGAAAGTACTCGATCAAGTTAGACACTTGCCTTTGATTCTGCAACGCCTTCAAAATGCTCGTTGAACAAAACACCTCATAGTTTGAAAATCTCAATTTCTCAGCCAGTTCTTCTGTCGCAATTATATTCTTGGTTAAGATCAATAATCGAATCATTTTTATCGCCTCATTCTCTAATTAAAAAAATAAACTGAACTTAGTGAATAGATGCCACTCTGACGATCATTCAGAGTAGTAATTCTGCTATACGGCACCCATAACTTTCCTGTATAAAACAGTTAGTTAAGGAAAGAGCCTCCTACTCCTAATGGTTTATTTTTGTTTTCGTGAAGATAAATCCAACTAAACCAAATACTATGAGTCCTACCAACATGATTCCGATAGAACCTTTTTTGTCTTCCCCTGTTCGAGGAAAGACTTTACTACTAGCTACTTGTGGTGTTTTTGGTGAAGTTGCTACCGTTGTATAGTTTTTTGCACTACTATTCGTTTGTCCATTAATAGCACCGTCACTACTTTCAGCGTTTCCATTAGCACCTCCTCTAGTATCTTTTATATATACATAAGTGATCGTTTGTTCTTCTCCCTGATATATTCCCTTCGCATTCTTTGGGACTTCCTTTACTTTCCACCCCTTAATGCTTTTTTCACTAGTTTCGTATGCTTTACCAATTTCTACATTTTTTTGCTCCGTTGGTGCTAGTTCATTTTCCAACTCATCTACATAACGAATTGTAACTGATCCTTTGTTTGTATAAACATAGGTGACAATCTGAGGTTCCATAGTGTAGTTTCCCGTTTCAGTTGGACCAGGTTTTACTAGACGGTAGTTTTCAAATTCTTTCCTCTCAGTCATGTATTTAGAACCAACCGCCCCTCTCGTCACGATTGGTTTGAATAATACCTTACCAGAGTCACTAATATAGTTAACAATCAATAATCCTTCTTGCTTCTTATATATAATCGTAATAATTTGAGCCTCTTTTGTGTATCTAGCTTCACCAGTCAATCCTTGGATCTCTTTCCATTGATAACCAGGAATCGTTTTATTCATCAATGCGATCGGTAACGGGGTTCCTATAGGTTGTTCATCAGTAAAGTCAGATTCTCCTTCTATTGCTTTCCCGGCTTCATCACGGTATCGAATGGTAACTTTTCCATTTATGATCGGTTCAGTGATCTTTTCATAAACGTAGATGACTTCAGTGATTCCCTCCACATATTGTCCTTCAGCATTTCCCTGAACTTCTTTGAGTTCAAAACCTTCAATATTTTTTTGAGTAGTAGTATAATTGCTACCAATCTCACCCATTAACAACTCGACTCCAGCTAATGGCTTTCCAGATTTATCTTGATATTGGGCAAGTACTATCCCTTTTTCAATTCCAATTCCCATTTTTGCATAGGTCAAAGTAACTTCTTGATCCTCTGCTTTGTACTTTCCACTATAATTCCCCTCGATACCTTTTAGAAAATAGCCCTCAAAATGTTTCACTTCAGCCGCATAAAAGTCATCAATATCCCCTGTCAATTCGATGTCTGAGGACAATGGATTCTGTTCTTCATCTTGATAATGAACGAGTACTTTCCCTTGCTCCGCAGGATTTTTAGTGTATACATAAATCACTTGGGTAACTCCTAACACATATTGACCAGATGGATTTCCTTGTATTTCTTTCAAGGTATAGTCTTGGATGTCCTTTTGAGTAGTGGTGTAATCACTTCCAATTTCACCCACTGACATTTCGTCACTGGCCAACGGTTTTCCAGAATCATCCTGATATTGGACGAGTAATGTTCCTTTTTCTTTAGGAAGTTTCGTATAAATCAAAGTGATTTCTTTCGCTTGATCACTAAAAGTTCCTGTGATGGAGTCGCCTTCTTTTACACCAGAGAAAGCATAATCATCAATTTGCTTAATCTGCGCATGGTAAGACTCTCCTAAAGTACCTGTTAGTGTTTCATCTGGACTGATTTGTACCAGCTGATTGTTTTCATCATACGTCATGTAATGAACAATCACTGGTTCCGATTTTTTCCAGACAGCATATAATGTCTCGTTGCCTTTTGGTATCGTAATTGTTTGACCCGCAGTAAAATTGGTATCCGGGTCTTTCGCGTCTTTGTCTTTTGACCAGCCAGCAAATTGATAGCCGTCACGCGTTGCTTTCAAATCCGTACCGGCTGGAATCGTTTGATCCAAATCTTTGTACCCGACTTGATAATACGTTTCCGGCTGCGTGCCTTCATAATAGATCGTACCTTCATATTTTTCCAGTGTTGTACCTAAATCAAAAATACCGCCGTTGCTGTCATATTTGATCCAATCAATTTCCACTGAACCAATATCCGCTTTAGTGGTTCGCGGCAAGCCTCGTTGGTCTTCGTTCACATCGCGTAAATTCTCAATTTGATCATCTGCCAATTTCTCTGGCGCGATCGGGACCGTTGGTAATATGATCGCATCACTTGACGTTCCTGCTGTGATCTTGTTGTAATTATCGACTAAACCAACAGGGGCAGTACCGAAAACATTTTCCATGGTCACAGAAGTTACTGTACCGTTATCATAGCCTAGATTGGATTCAATATTTCCGGCTCCAGTCACATTAGAATCGGCAATATTATTCTTGCTGGCAGTCCGAGCCTTGTTTCCAGCAAATAGATTATTGGCATAACGACCTGCTGAATAATTCGTAATATAGCCTGAACTACCGATTGCACCGCCATCATATGCTGCGATATTCTCAACAAAGCTGTTGTTAATATAATCAACCACCGCTCTTCTGCCCTCACTCATGCCGCCATTCGCATAAATTTGGATCGCTCCGCCATTATTTGATGAACGATCTTGCCCCAAGGCTTTATTTTGAGAAAACGTATTGTTTACAAATGTCGCCGCACTTGAATTATTATCATTCGTTTGGATCAAGATAGCTCCACCATCATCTCCAGCTACATTACCTACGAATGAATTTCCATCAAATTGAATATCTGTTCCAGTCACAGTGTTAAAGAAAGCGATTGCGCCGCCATCTGCAAGTTTTGCCTTTCCTCCACTAGAAGTGTCCTCAACAGATTTATTTCCTTCAAAATAATTGTTCTTAAACGTAAACTTTGCGGAAGCACTTGGTTGGAAGAAATAAATCGCGCCACCTTCACCACCGACATTTCCCGTACCTGCTTTAAGAGTCTCATTGGCGATAAATTTTGAATTATAAACTTTAAAACTGGCTGAATAACCTTTACTGGCAATTGCGCCACCTGAATAGCCCGATGCATCGTTTACGTTGTTAGAAAATGTACAGCTTTTTATCGTTGTATTTCCACTGGTATAAAAAGCGCTTCCATCATCGTACCCACGAAAACTATCGACGACCGTATTTTCTAAAATAAATTCTCCCTTATAGCCAGAGATCGATAATGCGCGTGTATTATTTCCTAACCCAGCAAAGTTAAAATTTTTAAGTGTCAAGCTAGAAGCTGCTGTACCTGTACCACTGCCATAAGAAAACAACTGTTTTTTTGCAGTCGACTGAAGTGTTTTACCCCCACCATTGACTTCTACTTGATAAGGCGATTCCGCTAAAGTAATTGTGGTACTAATATCTGTTGGAAAGCTATCACTTAATGTAACCCTACGATCTTCAGGTGCATTCTTCACTGCATCTTGGAGTTCAACAATCGTATCAACCGCTATCTCATCAGCAAAAGCTCTTTGTTCAGTAACGCAAAAAAAGAACACACAAAAAACTACACCATAAATAAATTTCAGTTTTTTCTTATCCATTATTTAATCCTCCCCTAATTATATTTCATCTACTACCTATACAACATCAAAAGAACACTTATCCTTACTTGGAGCTATAACCAAATCTAGTTTATAATTATTATAGTTTATAAATAATTATTATTCAATGTTTTTAAAATAAAAATAACTACAAAATAAAAACTAATCGCTATAATAACAATCATAAATGATTCTTAAAATATCAGTACTTTATTTTGGAGTCCGGAAATAACTCATAAATAATGGTTATTTCCTACTATTAATAAATAAAAAAATTGTGGATATCGTGGGGAAAATCATTAATTATCTGAATTTAGGAATTAATTATCATAATATAGAATTATTGAGAATAAACTAAAAATTTATGGAAAATTTGAAAGAAATAAGAGTAGTTAGCTCTACTGAAAAATGGTGAATTCTCGAATGCATTCTGCATACAAATGAACATTTAGATACGTGCCTGTCTCATTTTTTGCAGTTGTTCGACCTCTTTAACCATCTCACAACTGTCACATCGTATCCAACTATAAAGGAGTTGCTTTTGTTTAGAAATAATTCATTAAGAAAATTTTAGATGACGGCAAAAAGAAGCGTTAAATCAATAAATTTAACCGCTCTTCTTATCCATGGTTAAATATAACCATATAATTTTTTCTATAATTGCTGTTCGCGAAGAATCATTCGGGTAGAACTATTTGGTTTAGCGGAACTATACTGGTCAATGTTTGGAGAAAGTCGTTGGTCGACCTTCTCCTTTACCCTACTCTAAGTTTTACTAGTTGGCCTCCTCAGACTCCACTCGTATATAATCCAAAGTCATTCACTATTTACACGGCTTCGCTTAGTCTATGTCCACTCTACTATATATAATATACTCTAGTATTTTGTGAACATTATTTTTTCGGCGTTTGCTTATCTCTTTTTGATAAAATATAGCCCCGAAATTGCCACAGTAACTACAAAGCCAGATAAAATCCATTTGATGTTACTTTTATCTCCGGTATTTGGGTAACGAGACTTATTGATCGCAAATTTACTGTTTCCCGTTAAATCGCTCTTACTATAATTGTCTTCATAAGTTTTTTGAATGGAACGGTCTAAGTGAATGGCCTTTCCATCATTTTTATAAGTGTTCACTAGGTCATAACCTTTTACTTCACTGGTATAGTTCCGAACGGGAAGTTCTAAAATTGAATAGTTAATCCTTTTTCCATTTGAGAATTTAGCTAGCTTTTCGAAGCTGTAAGTCCAGCCATCTTTTTGAGTCACTTTCTTTGAAGCGATGACCTTTTTATTCCTTATAAGTTGAACCGTAATCTGTTTAGGTCGTTTGCTTAATCGGTTATTTTGATCTTTCCATGTTTTCTTTCCAACCACATCAATTAGCTCCGGTATATGTGTATTGGTAAGGACGAAATTTCCTTTGTGGGATTCAACACTCGATGCTCTGTACCCAGAAATACTCTCTCTTTCTTTTACCGTATAGAGGATTTCTTCCCCATTTTTTCTTTTTGATAGCTCGTCCCATGTTATTTTCCATTCATTTTCTGCACTCAACGATGCTTCAGAAATTTTCTGCCGATTGGCATACAGTTCTACGAAAACTTTTTTAGGTCTAATGCCATCTTGATTATTTTCATCCTCCCAGATCTTTTGGACAGATACGCTCGTTTTTTCTGGAGTATAGATGTTAATCAAGTTATTCCCTTCAGTTTTTGAAGAATAATCACGTACAGGTTTTTCTGTAATACTGTAACTAATCTCTTGCCCATTTTCTTCTTTTGGTAAACCTTTGAATTGATACCTCCAACCAGTCTCAGCGGTAACAAGGCGACTCTCTTTTAGGAGACCATTTGCTAACAGATTTACCGTGATATTGCTAGGCCGGTTCCCATCCTTATTTTCTTGGTCGTCCCAGATCTTCTGACCGGATACGCTAATGGACTCTGGCAATGTGTAATGATTAGTAATTATTGTCCCAGCTACTTCACTCATATACCCCTCGGGGACGTCAATCTCCTTGACTGTATAAGTGTAAGTCGTGCCAGACGAATCATACTTAGGAACTGAAGTAAACACATAGCCCCACTCATTACTACTATTTTCAGAAACAACTTGTTCCCGATAATTGATACCATTTCTTAACAATGAAACTGTAATTTGTTTCGGTCTTCGTTGCTCACGATTGTTCTGATCCTCCCAAATTTTTTTACCCTTGATATCAATAATCTCATCTCCCTCTCCACCTCCACCTTGACCACGATAAGTTGCCGTAGATAACGCACTATCAATACGCTCACTCCCATCAAATGAGGTAGCTGTGTTAGGATAATGATTATTGTTCGAATTGTATAAAAGCTTTGTTTGATAATGAAGAACGACGGAGGTGATAACAGAATCATTTTTTTCATCTTCACTAGTTAATTGTCCAAATGACAATGAAAAATTTTGACTACCATCATTATTCTGGCTTATGGAAGGATCCGTTTTCTCTGATTTTATTATCGCTTTTTTCCAATTTCTATAATTGATCGTCATTGATCCGGTGAGATAATCTTGATGATTTTCCATGACATCCTGGAAAACAGAATTTGTCACAGCATATCCCCCATTATTTACTGTTACAGTCCAGTTGACAATAGTTGGATCTGCATCATCATAAGTCAAACTTTTTGAGATAGCACTTGTTCCAGATCCCCCACCTGAACTACTCTTTGAAAAATTCACGTGTATGGAGTGGTTTGGGTTATTCTGAATTGGAAATATCAAATCATTTCCAGTGTCATAGTTTAATTCATCTTTATCAAAGTTCGACCAAAAATCAAAATTTATTTTCAGATTATCCAAGGAGTGCACAGATGAACTGAATTGAATAGAAATTATTCCATTTTTTATTGTAACATCACCAAGATGTATGCCTGACACTGTATTTAGACTTATTGGAATTGAGGTCTCATAGTTCAATTCCTTGGGAAGAGTCATTGTATAAGGCTGTGACGTATCTATATTACTTCCACTTCCCAGTTCCAATTCATAAATAACTTTGATTGAAGAAGAGTCACTAACCTTATTTGTACCCAATGGTCCTTCTGAATCCTCCAAAAAAACATTACTGACGAACTGTGCAGCATCAAGAGAATTTACGCCTACTTGCGCATCAATTCTCTTAGTATCTATTCCAGCAAAGAAACTACCCAGTATAATAAGAATACCGAGAAAAGCAACGATTTCTCTTTTCATTTTACACTCCTCCATCATTCATTCTGCTAATTTAATTATAGAGTTAGTGAGTCCTTATATAAAAAGATATGCTTAACTTTATTAGGTTTACTTATTGATCGAGTAAAATGAATTCATTCAAAACCATATAACTGTTTCTAAAACTCCATTTCATCCACTTACTATATATTTTGTCATTGATTAAAAGAATTTTTCTAAAAAAATTCTTGTTAGAACCTTCCGGTAGTCTCGATAATTAGTCCATTAACTTACCATTCTTTTATCCAATAATCAGTTAACAATTCTTTATTACCATACCTTTTATCTGAGATATACTAGTAATACTAGTTGACCAAATTGTTTCTTCCATCTTGACAACGAATCATTTAGTAACTTGTAAACATGTGTCATTTTTTTCAAATAAATCACCTATTCATCAAAAAATAAAATGTACCTAGTCAGTAGTATTTTTGTCAAATCGATGATAAAATAGTTTAGAAAATGAAAAGCAACAGATGGTTTTCATTAGTAGACTTCCCCAAGCTACTAACTCATCTGCTGCTTCACTCTATGAGAATATTAAGAAAAGTGAGTACATTACTGTGCTCACTTTTTAGTATACTAAACTTTTATAATCTTTTAAAATCAAATGCTTTCATTTGAAAGTTCTGCTCATTTCACACAAAAAGACTATCTGGACTCTCAAAAACCAGATAGTACAAAAAATGATAAGCTTTAGTAGTTTTTGGAGGTTCTACTAAATTATCTTTTATTATAAACGATTGTTTTCACATGTCAATATAACTAAAAAAGTTTTTTGAAACACCGGATATTTCTAATCTTAATGGGAATATAAGCGAGATATCTACTCAGACCCACTATCTCGTACTAAATAAATAGTTGATCTCTCAGTAACATTTATCCTATTTCATGGAAAAACCGTACGTAGAAGAGGCTATATATGTTTTTTTTCGTTTATTCATGTTGCGTTCTCTTTTGAATTACACCAATTAGAAAATACCTATTAATAGAACTACGAACGCAGATATCTTTTGAGAGTTACGCTTATTTTCTCCCGTTTTCGGATATGTTTTCCCAGCATATGCGAACCTAGACTCATAATTATTTTCTTATCGTTTGAATACTTCACATTAAGACAGTTGGTACTCCCATTGTTTTTTACCGTGAGGGCTGATGGATATTCGGTTTCGTAATCACCAACTCTATGTGTCACAAAGGAGGCCGTTAGAGAAATGACAAACTGTTATTGACGTGATCCTTTAAATGCGGCTAGCAAAAACGCTTTATTTAGCTAGGCTTATTTTGGTGCACCTTCTTTCTAGTCTTTGTGGTGAAATTAGGAGATTCTTTCTCTTGATTTATTACCACTAGACTTTGACCAAATCAATCATCTTCTTTGCTTTTCTCGCTCCAGCTCCAAACGTATTTTTTTCGATCGTACTCTGTTTTGAACTGTTTCCGAGTATACCCTCTGAGTAACCTATTCTATCAAATTGAATTAATTCTTCAATTGCTAGTATTATGTGTTCTTTGTTCAAAATGTTGCAATAAATTAATTAAGCCATGATAATGATTCTTTTAGAATATAACAAAACAGTTTCAGTAGTATCCTTGAATAATGTATTCTTAAAGCTAATTTCTCCTCTTTGCCATCCAAATGAAAAGAATTATTAGCGACCCTAGTATAGTTAGAACCCTAGTCTGCTGGTTGGAAGATTCTCCTGTTTGAGGATATTCTACTATTCTTGTTCTCGATAAATCGTTAGTCCGTGTAAATGCAGCAGAAGCTTCAGTTCGTGATAAGTTCTTATTTTTTTCATTAATAGGACGTTTTCTTTTTCCATCATCTGTAGTTTTACCTCTCGTATCCACTGGTTCACCAGGCATATTCGTTGCTGGATCTGCTGGCTCCTCCGGCGTATTCGTTGCTGGATCTGCTGGCTCCTCTGGCGTATTCGTTGCTGGATCTGCTGGTTCCTCCGGCATATTCGTTGCTGGATCTGCTGGCTCCTCCGGCGTATTCGTTGCTGGATCTGCTGGTTCCTCCGGCATATTCGTTGCTGGATCTGCTGGTTCCTCCGGCATATTCGTTGCTGGATCTGCTGGCTCCTCCGGCGTATTCGTTGCTGGATCTGCTGGTTCCTCCGGCATATTCGTTGCTGGATCTGCTGGCTCCTCCGGCGTATTCGTTGCTGGATCTGCTGGCTCCTCCGGCGTATTCGTTGCTGGATCTGCTGGTTCCTCCGGCATATTCGTTGCTGGGTTCACTGGTTTCTCTGGTGTTTCCAAATGTGGATTAGCTGGCTCTTCTGGTGTATTGGTTCTTGGGGGAAGATTCTCATTATCATTTTCTGGAACGTCAATTAGTCTAATGCTCTGTGAATAAGAAGATGCCCCACCTGTCACAGAAAACACAATATTCACATCTGAGAATTCGTCATTCTCTGAAATAAGAATCCTCCCAGTTGTATCCTTGTTATTCAATATCTGTATATTGACACCTCTAGCATCACTTGACTGAACGCCAAGCAAAGTGAAATCACCTTCTCCATAGTAGGAGATTTCGTAATTGAGATCTACTGTCTCACCTTTTGTCACTTCCATTACTCCAGAATTTAAGGAATCTCCTTTGAAATTTTTAATATCTAAATTCGAAGGATAAATTGAACTAGATGAAGCATTTGCTAATTCTGTATTCACCGAACCACTTGAACGTGTTGCCCCAAATGCTACATACCAATTCGATGGACTAAGGCACAGCATAATGGTAACAACTAGCTCCAGCCCTATTGAATTTACTCTATTAATTTTCTTCATAAAAAGATCCTCCTGTATAGCTTTTCTAGAAAACAATAGGCTTGACAAAAAAATTATAAAAGTCATCCGTCTATTACAATTTATATTATGACTTTTATCAAGAGAAAATAGCAATAAAGTAATTACTTTCTTAGGAGAATTAAATATATAACTGAACGCTCTTTAATATTGTAGTAGTAGACAAGGAAAAAACAAAAATCTAAATCTACTTTATAGAGAGTTTTTTGTATATCTAAGAGTAGACTTTATTCTCCAGAAGAAAAATATCAAATCATTTCAGAAGTGATGGATGGTCGTCATAGCGTGAACAGTATCACGAAGAAGCATGCCCTTTCATGGGCGACGATAAAAGATTGGATTCGCAAATCTAATGAAGGTCGTTTAGAAGGACTAAAAGAATCTACAACGTGGAATCGATATGATAGTAAGCTGGGGCAGAAAGAGGTTCCAGCCGTCATCAATGACGAGATGTCTCTCCGTCAGGAAACGACTTTTTTTCAGATCTCTGCGCATTCCGTTTTAAGAAAATGGATTTCAAGCTATACTAATGGGGAACAGCTAAAATCTACCAGTAAAGGCAGTGTACCCAAAACCATAAAAAAAGGATGTAAAACCACCTATCAAGAGCGCATCGAGATCGCTCAATATACAATCGCTAATGACTGAATTACGCACAGACGATTGAGAAATATGATATTTCATACAAACAAGTGGATTCTTAGGTAAAAAATACAAGCAACACGGAGAAGAAGCGCTTAAAGACAATCGTGGACGAAACAGATCAAGCGAATTCTTAACAGAAGTGGAACGGCTAAGACTACGAGTAAAAGAACTAGAAGCACGAAGCAGGCATTTAGAAATAGAGAATGACTCCGCAAAAAAGTTACACAGGATTCAACGGCGAAACCGACCCTCATATTAGTGAGAAACGTTGAACTCTACCAAGCGATTTCAGAATTGCATAGAGAAAAGCACTACTCAATCACGCATCTCTGTCGATTAGATGGGGTCACACGTTCCTCTTACTATAAATGGTTAAAGTGGAAACCTTCAAAAAAGGAACTTGAAAATTGAGAACTGGCGAAAGAGATCAAGAAGAAATACGATAGGCGGTGATCAAGAAAAATCGTCCAAACTATGTAAAAACAACAGAAGCACGCGTTGCAGAAAACGTATTAAACCGGAAGTTTACCGCTGAAAAGCGCAATCAAAAATGGTGCACAGACATTACTTAAACCATAATATGCTTCTGAAATTTTAATAACTCTTCCCAAGAACTTGAAGAAAATGACTCTAAGCGACCAAAGGGACATAAACTTCTTTTACTTCTTATCCTATCCTCCTAAAATGACAAATAGCAATTTCAGCAAAGAGAAAACTCCCTGTTGGAATTGCTACTGACTTTGATACTAAATCAAAAACTCAAAAATCTTTCTGATAACTATTGTTACAAAAGAATCACTCTGGTAAAATGATTTGGTCTAGCGGAAACTAGACAGGGTCAATGTTTGGAGAAAGTCGGTGGTCGGCTTTCTCCTTTATTTTACGATTTAGCTATATATAAAGCAATCATAAACCAAATGAAAAGACACTAATTTCTACATCATTTCACTGAAAATTTATCGGGATTTAATTTTTATTTTTCCGAAGAACCTCCCTTTTAAAAAAGATCCGCTATTTCGAGACATCTATCCATGTCCGACGACAATCATATCGTTTACTTCCATTTTCTGGATTTCTATTATATGTCTTTGTTTATCGCTAAATGCGACTTCATCTAACATTTCCTCATATTCTTGTGTTCCCTTCAGTTCATCCAATTCTTGAATCATTCTTGCGGTAGCTGCCGCTGTTCGTTTGAACCAGTTTTTTGATCGCTCATATAAGTGATCATCCGGTTCAATAATCAGGCGCATCTTTTCTGCATCCCCAATAAAGAATTGCCACTTTTTATTGATTTTCCAATACTTACGTGCTTTTCCTGGGTTGCTATCTGTAAACAACAAATAATCCTTCATGATTCCAAGTATGATCGCTGATATATCCTCTGTTTCCAATAGTTCATTCACAACGAGCATAGCGCGTTTATTCTTGAACCTCAATTCATACCGATTCTTGATTGGAACCTCCTCTACTGCTACGTTAATCTTAAGCGCTTGTTCGTAGTTTTTTTGGTAGAACACGATGTAAAACTCGCTTTTTTTCGATCCAAAATAGATACTCATACCTCCCGGTTGTTTCTCCGATATATTCCCTGACCCATGGTATTCAAATTTTCTAAATCGGGAGCGTAGTTCCTTTCTGAATACTTTATTCAATAAAGTGGGGATACTCAAGTATTCCTCGTAATCATTTATTGCCAAATCCAGGCGTGTCACTCTGCATTGATACTTCAAACAACTACGAAAGAAATCAAACCATGTCCGTTTCTGAGCATACAGAAACGCCTCTAATTGTCTGCATCCTTTACCAGATAGTTGGATAAGCACCCCACGTTCATCATTTCTTTTCGAATAAAGAACTTGGATATAATCCAGTTGATAGCCTCCGATATAGCCATAAAAATGAGACTCAACTTCTTCAAAATACTGGCGATCAATCTTTAACACCTCTGAAAAGATTTTATCCGTTCTATTTAGAGGAAAACTGACTCGTAGATAATCGATTACACTTTCTAATGGCTCATATTTTTCTCTGCCCGCAATAAAATCTAATAGTTTATTTAAAGTCTCTTTCGAGACTCGAACATTTCCGTTTTCTAAATCGGAGAGAACTTGATAACTGATTCCAATCTCATCTGCTAGGCTTTTCTGAGTCATTCTGAATCGCAATCGTGATGCACGTATGCTTTTTCCGAGACTCATCAATTCACTCTTTTCTATCCTTAAAGCCTCCTTAAAAACACTTTTTATAGTGATAATGATTTAGTTGTCAAAATGACGGCTTTTCATTTTGAGTATTCACCTAAGTTAATTCCTTCTATACCAAGCTTCACAGCACTTTTTTTCTTCAAATCACGTCTTCACTACCCCCCTGTTAGAATACGGGGGTTACGGCTAGTCGAGGAAACCTCGACTAGCCTATTTTTGTTGCTTGAAATTGTCCGGAAGACCGCGGACTTTCTCAAAGTTGTAAGGATCATGTTTTTGGCTCCACCGAGGAGACCTCGGTGGAGCCAATGCATTCACCGCTGGTCGCTTTAGCGCCCAGCTCTCACAAGGAAACCTTGTTCGCTCTGCACATGAACTAACAACTTTGGAAATCATTTCAACTCAGCAACTAGTATTGAAATTTTCTGTAACCCATGATCGCGTGAACCTAAAAAATGCCCAATCAGCCTACTGCTATTCCCAGCTCATAATTCCCTCAAGTGATCTATATCAAAATTCTCTGGTAGAAAAAAAAGTTAAAAAGTATTAAATAACACGAAAAAAAGAGTCCTCTGGTAGAAAATTGGACTACAAACAGTAAAAATGGAGACTTATTTCCCAATATTTTTGCTGATCTTAAGCCATTTTCACTGAGTTTTTAAGCTATTTTCTGTACATCTTAAACTCCAAGTACAGATCATTGTAAATTCCCAAATACTTCGGACCTAAATCTTTATAAACCTCCAAATGACTAATAGTCTCGTCGTCTGGATAAAATTGCTTATCTCCTGAAATATTTTTTGGCAGCATCGCCAAAGCTTTTTTATTTGGTGTGGAGTAGCCGATATATTCAGCGTTTTGTTTGGCAATTTCCGGCTTCAGCATAAAGTTGATGAAATCATAGGCTCCTTCTTGGTTTTTCGATGTTTTAGGGATCACGATATTATCAAACCATAGATTCGAGCCCTCTGGCGGGATGACATAATGAAGATGCTCGTTCTCAGACATCATATCGGCCGCCTCTCCAGAGAAAGTTACCGCAACCGCACTTTCTTCGTTGGCCATATACATTTTGATTTCATCAGCAACGATTGCTTTAACATTAGGAGTCAAGCTGCTCAATTTGTGTATAGCCTGATTCAATTGTGTCATGTCCTTGCTATTGATCGAATAGCCTAAGGTGGTTAAAGATAGCCCCATCACCTCTCGAGCACCGTCGATCAGCATGATATTATTCTTTAATTCTGGCCGCCACAGATCGTCCCAATGCTTGATTTTATCCCCTGCAACAAATTTATCGTTATAAACGATTCCCAGCGTTCCCCAAAAATAAGGGATCGAGTATTTATTGTTCTTATCAAAAGCTAAATCCAAAAAACGAGCGTCAATATTTTCTAAACCATGAATCTTTGAGTGATCCAAAGGCAACAGCAGTTTTTCCTTTTTCATTTTTTGAATCATATATTCGCTTGGGATTGCGATATCATACGCAGTTCCGCCTTGCTTGATCTTTGCTTCCATCGCCTCATTTGAATCAAACGTCTCGTAATTGACCTTATAGCCATATTCTTTTTCAAACTGTTTGATCAATTCTGGATCAATATAATCGCCCCAATTATAAATATTCAATACCTTGGAGCTGGCATTAGATGAGTGGTTCAGTCGTACGACCATAAAGGTCAATAGCAGAATGATAGCGACAACACCGACAAAAAGTGACTGTAATTTTCTCATTTCAGTACTGCCACCTCCTCAAATTCACGTTTGCGTTTTCGTGCCTTTTTCGAAGTGTCGCGGCTAATGAAATAATAGCCAACAACTAATAGTAGAGAAAATATGAAGACAAGTGTCGAAAGGGCATTGATCTCCAAGCTAATCCCCTGCCGTGCTCGCGAGTAAATTTCTACTGAGAGAGTCGTGAACCCATTGCCTGTGACAAAGAAGGTTACGGCAAAATCATCCAGTGAATAAGTGAATGCCATGAAATAACCAGCAATGACTCCTGGAGTTAAAAACGGCAAAATGATATTTGATAAAACTTGAAAGTTATTCGCACCTAAGTCACGAGCGGCATCAATCATGGAATCGTTCATTTCCTTTAATTTTGGCAGCACCATCAGAACCACAATTGGGATACTGAAGGCGATATGAGAAAGGAGCACACTGACAAACCCGAGCTGAAAGTTTTTCAAGACACCTCCGAGCATCGTAAATAAAATCAAGAAGCTGGCACCGATAATAACATCTGGTGAGACCATCAAAATATTATTCAATCCTAAAAGAACGTTGCGTGAATGACGTTTGCGCGTATAATAGATGCCCATTGCACCAAATGTTCCGATCACTGTTGCCAGCAATGCCGACAAGAAAGCCAGTACAAAAGTCTGAAGGACGATGCTGATTAAACGGCTATCGGAAAAAAGACTTTGATAATGCTCCCAAGTAAAACCAGTGAAGGTGCTCATATTCCCGCCTTGATTGAATGAATAGAAAATTAAATAAAAGATCGGGATATACAACAAAATAAATACAAAAATCAAATAAATGGTTGACCAAGAAAATTTTCTTCTTCTCACTTCACCCGACCTCCTTTACGTTTTTCGCCAGTCAGCATCATCACGATGAACATCGCAACAATCAAAATAACCCCGATTGTCGAACCCATCCCCCAGTTTTGCGTCACCAAGAAATGCTCTTCGATTGCTGTTCCTAACGTGATTACTCGATTGCCCCCAATCAGACGTGTTAGCATAAAGAGTGATAACGATGGAATGAATACGGCCTGCACACCACTTTTTACCCCGTTTAAAGAAAGCGGGAAAATCACACGCCGGAAGGTATCAAAGTTATTGGCTCCCAGATCACGACTCGCGCTGATCAAGGTTGGATTAATTTCTTCAAGCGCATTAAAAATCGGCATAATCATAAAGGGCAGTTCGATGTAGGCAGCCACAAACATGAAACTGAAATCTGTGAACAGCAGCTGCTTCTGACCAATACCAATGAAGCTCAGAAAATCATTCACCGAGCCATTTGCACTAAATATGCCAATAAATGCATAGGCCTTCAGCAGCAAATTGATCCACGTTGGTAAAACGACAAGCAGAAGCAGTAATTGACGATGCTTCAATTTTGATAAAAAGTATGCTGTTGGATAACTAATCAGCAATGTCATCAACGTGATCAAAAACGCAAACAAGACAGAGTTAACGGTCATCATTAAATAAGTCTTAGACGTTAAATACGTGTGATAATTCGTTAGAGTAAAGTTGCCGTTCATGTCAAAAAATGATTGATAGACGATCAAAATCACTGGTGCGATGACAAAAAACAACAGCCAAAAGAAATAAGGAATCGAATAGAATCGACGCATATTTTTCATTGAATGATCCCTCCTAATCCTCGTAGCTTTCTAATCGTGCTTCGAAATCTTCTTCACTTTCATTGAAGCGCATGACATGAATATCTTCTGGCTCAAAATACAATCCAACCTTGCTGCCTTTCTTGGCTTTCTTAGTCGAGTGAACCATCCATTCATTCCCGTCCGCATCAATACAATTCATTTCATAATGCACTCCGCGAAACAACTGTGTATCAACAGTCACAACTAATTTACCGTTCTCAGGAGTCGTCAGCGTTAGATCTTCTGGACGCAAAACAACTTCAACTGGTTCATTCGGACGCATTCCGCCATCGACACACTCAAACGTTTTGCCAACAAACTTCACTAGGTTATCCTCAACCATTTCACCAGCAACGATATTGCTCTCGCCGACAAAATCCGCCACAAAATGATTGATTGGCTCATCATAAATGTCGACTGGTGTGCCGCTTTGAACGATCTTCCCCTTATTCATTACAAAAATCTCATCACTCATGGCCAAGGCTTCTTCCTGATCGTGGGTCACGAAGATGAAGGTGATTCCTAATCGTTTTTGCAGAGCACGTAATTCGTACTGCATATCTGTTCGCAATTTTAAATCCAAAGCGGACAATGGCTCATCCAGCAACAAAATTTTCGGCTCATTGACAATGGCACGTGCGATCGCTACTCGCTGACGTTGACCACCAGACATCTCCGTAATTTCGCGATTCTCATACCCCGGCAACTGAACAAGCTTTAAGGCTTCCAAAACCTTTTTTTCGATTTCCTTTTTCGATAGTTTTTTAATCTTTAAACCAAACGCCACGTTGTCAAAAACATTCATATGAGGAAATAATGCGTAGTCTTGAAAAACCGTATTGACCTGACGTTTATTCGCTGGAATATCATTCATTCTTTTTCCTTCAAAAAAAATATCCCCCTCACTCACATCAGTGAAACCGGCGATAATTCTTAGGATCGTGGTTTTTCCACAGCCGGAGGGACCTAATAATGTATAAAAGCGTCCTTCTTCGATATCGAAATTTATTTCTTTCAATACGGGATCATCATCGTCGTATTGTTTAATTACATCCTTAAAGGAAATAATAGTGTTTGCCATACCTTCACGTCCTTTTTCTATAAATAAGATTCTGTAGCGATGATCAATACCTTACTGATCCCTGACGCTTGATTCTGCAGCCGATGCGGTTTGCTGGCTTCATAATAAATACTTTCACCTTTTTCTGCTTCGTATAAGGTTTCACCAAATTGCAAAGCAACCTTGCCTTCTAATACATAAATAAACGTTTCAGATAGCGAAGGCGTGAACTGTTTATACTGCCCCTGCTGATCCAGTGTCAGTAAAATCGGCTCCATTTCCTTTTCATTCGATTCAGGAATCAGCCACTTGATATGATAGCCATGCTCCTCATCACTGTAAAAAGTTGTATCCTCATCCTTATAAACAATTTTTTGATCACCGGTTTTTTGTTTAAAAAAATCAGCTGGGGTCACACCCAAAACCTCTAAAATATCAAAAAAAGTCTCCATCGAAGGAGAACTTAGGTCACGCTCTAATTGAGAGATGTACCCTTTGGATAAATCTGTTCGCTCTCCAAGTTCCTCTTGGGTCAAGTTTTTTTGAATTCGTAAATTACGCAGCTTCTCACCAATATCCATATTCTCACTCCCTATCCATAATAATGGTTGGTTCCATTTTCAATCCTTGCTTAATTATCCTTTTGTTTGCTAAAAGTAAACTTCTTGTTTAATAGCACCTTTCAAGTATACGAACTTTTTACTAAAAATCAAGCATTTATCTCCACTTTCTTAGGAGAGTTTTATGGAAATAAAAGAGAAAAGAAATTTGCTTTTTCTTTCATTTCCGCTAAGATAATAGTAACCGAATTTACCCAGTTTATCTTCATGCTTTAGCGTGCCTAGATAAATGAGATGCGTACGTTCTTCTCTGAATTTTTACATTAGAAAAATTCATTCTTTACTTGTGAGTGATTCAGCTAACCTAAAGCTGTTTAATCATTTATCTTTTATTAGTTATAGCAATTATGGGAAATACCCATCAAAACAAAGAATCAAAAAATAGGAGGATGAAACATGACTGAGTATCGCCGCTTACGTGTAATCAATGATGAAAACCTTCACACCGAGATCGAGACTTTTACCAAACCCGAGATTGAAGAAAACGAAGTCCTGATTAAAGTCAGCTATTCTGGAATCAACTATAAGGACGCCTTAGCAACAAAAGCCAATACGGGTGTATTACGTGATTACCCCATGACGCCTGGAATCGACTTGGCAGGAAAAATCATCGATACAAAGGATGATCGTTATACTATTGATGATGAAGTCTTAGTGACCGGTTATGGATTAGGCGTCAAACAAGATGGTGGTTTGAGTGATTTGCAAATCGTTCCTGCTTCGTGGGTCGTTAAACTTCCAGAAAATTTATCCGCCCAGCAAGCGATGACCTTTGGTACTGCCGGTTTCACAGCAGCACTATCAGTAGACGCTTTAGAAAAGCATGGACTTAGCAAAGAAAGTCGTGTTCTTGTTACTGGCGCAACTGGCGGTGTTAGCGGCTTTGCTTTACACTTTCTCAAGCAAATCGGCTGCAAAGAAATCACTGCATTGAGCCGTAAGACTGATCAAGAGGATTACTTGAAGGGGCTAGGTGCGACAGCTATCCTGTCTCCTGATGAATTATTCTCAGAAAAAATTCGTCCATTAAACAAACAGCTCTTTGATTTTGTCATAGATACGGTTGGCGGCGATACGCTTGCTCAAGTGATTCCTTTCGTTCATTATGGCGGCAGCTTAGCTCTTTGCGGAAATGCTGGCGGAATCAAGTTGAATACAACTGTCTTGCCTTTTATTTTACGAGGTGTTAATTTATTAGGCATCGACTCAGTGGACGCTTCGATGGAGCAGCGACAAAAGCTTTGGCATAAGATGGCCAACGAATGGGCCCTGCCAGCTAGCTTCAACGTGCAGCAAATTGAATTAGAGCAGGTACAAGAGACGGCAGATTCTTTATTAGCGGGAAAACATGTGGGGCGTACGATTGTTGCCTTAGGAGGAAAAATTTAATGAGAATCCTTATTACTTCAGGCGGAACGTCGGAAAAAATCGACGATGTTCGTGCTATCACCAATCATTCCAGCGGAAAATTAGGGAAGGCGATCGCGGAAAGCTTTGCAGCAGAGGGTGCTGAGATTGACCTAATCACGACAAGACATGCTGTAAAACCCGAAGGAAAAATGATCCATCAGCAACTCATTGAATCGACAATGGATTTAGAAAGAACGCTAACAGAGTTGATGACTGCTAATACTTATGATGCTGTGATTCACAGTATGGCGGTCAGTGACTTTACCCCAGAAAGCTCAGTTACACTCGAAGATTTGGAAGCCGCAGCAGCAACACAGCCTGCGGATCTGCCGAAAGCATTAGTCACTATTGCCAATAAACGAACGGAGAAAAAAATTTCTTCTGACACTGATCACTTAGTAGTAGTCTTGAAGAAAAACCCAAAAATTATCTCTTTAATCAAAAAATTGCAGCCTCAAACGATCTTAGTTGGCTTTAAACTATTGGTTGACGTCCCAATGATCGAGTTGCTCAATGTGGCTAAAGCAAGTCTCGAAAAGAACCATGCTGACTTTATCTTAGCCAATGATTTAGCTGAGATTCGTGGTGAAAAACACCATGGCTACCTCATCAATAAGCAGCAGAAGGTCAAAGAAGCACATACGAAGACTGAAATCGCTGAACTGATTACAAAAGAAGTTTTGAAACTGGAGGAAGCAAAATGAAAAATATCCTACTAGGAGTCAGTGGCAGTATTTCTGCCTATAAAGCGGCAGACATTACTAATCAATTAACAAAATTAGGATATAATTTAGATGTTGTAATGACTAAAAGCAGCACTGAGTTTATCACGCCGCTAACGATCCAATCATTATCCCATCGTCTCGTACATCTTGATGTGATGGAGGAACCGGATGCGGCATTGATCAATCATATCGCATTAGCAAAAGCGGCGGATCTTTTTTTAGTCGCTCCAGCCTCCGCTAACATTATCGGAAAATTGGCGAATGGTATCGCGGATGACTTGTTGTCAACCGTCGCTTTAGCATTGCTGCCAGATACACCAAAAATTATCGCACCGGCAATGAATACCTATATGTATCAAAATCCGATCGTTCAACGGAATTTAGCGACACTTAAGGAAGTTGGTTATCAAGAAATCGAACCCCGTGAAGCCCTGCTGGCCTGCGGCGATTACGGTCGTGGTGCCTTAGCAGATATTTCTGAAATCGTGCATATTGTAAATTCAACACTGAAGGAGTAACTAATGAAAGAGAAAAATGTAAGAAATTTTACGTTGACAGCGATGTTTCTAGCCATCATGATCCTCTTGGCTGTCACACCCCTTGGCTTTATCCCAATCGGTCCTATTAATGCGACGACGATGCATATTCCTGTTATTATTGCATCGATCGTCCTTGGACCTCGCATCGGTGCTGGACTAGGCGCAATTTTTGGCGTGATCAGTATCGCAAGATCAACCGTGCTTATCACTCCGATGTCGTTTGCCTTTTCACCTTTTATCGCAAACCCTTTGACGAATCAAGGTGATTGGCGTGCTTTAATCGTAGCAATTATTCCACGTATTTTAATTGGTGTCGTTCCATACTTTGTTTATAAAGGTCTTCATTACTTATTGAAGCAGAAGGCGCGGCCTGTCAGTCTGTTTATCGCAGGTTTAGCCGGTTCGATGACAAATACTATTTTAGTCATGAACTTGATCTTTTTCTTCTTTAAAGACAGCTACGCTAGTGTCTTGCAAGTCACTGCGAATACTGTTTACGGTGTCATTTTAGGAATTATTTTCGGCAGTGGATTGGTCGAAGCCATTGTTGCCGGTATTGCCACCACAGCGATCTGTGCTGTTTTATTGCGATTGATGAAGAAATAAAAAATGCTTGATAGAAACCAAATGGTTTTTATCAAGCATTTTTTATTATTTAGGTTCTTCACCAAGAATTCGAACCTCTGTTTCTAGCGTCACATCAAATTTCTCTTTGATCGTTTTTTGAATATGAGCGATCAATTCGATATAATCAGTAGCTGTCGCATTGTTAATGTTGACGATGAAACCGGCATGCTTCTCAGAAATTTGGGCTCCGCCCCAAACCAAGCCCTGCAACCCTGCATCTTGGATCAATTTTCCGGTGAAGTGTCCTACTGGACGTTTAAACACACTGCCGCATGAAGGATATTCTAACGGTTGTTTCAGTTCACGCAATTCCGTAAGCTCTATCATCCGTTTCTCAATCTGATCATGATCTCCTGCTGTCAATTTGAAGCTGGCGCTCAAAACAATCGCCGGCTGATCTTGGATCGCTGAGTGGCGGTAAGAAAAATTCATTTGATTTTTGCCCCATGTTTCAAATGTACCATCAGCTAATAAGACATCTACAGATTCAAAGACATCTTCTAATTGTCCATCATAGGCTCCAGCATTCATGAAAACTGCTCCGCCGATACTTCCAGGAATACCGCAAGCAAATTCAAAGCCAGTCAAAGAATGATCCAAGGCTACATAGGTCGTATCGATCAATTTCGCTCCTGCTTGAGCAGTGATCGTCCCTTCTTCCACACGAATCGTTGTCATGTCGGTCAGCATAATCACTACGCCGCGGATTCCGCCATCCTTGACGATCAGGTTGCTGGCATTTCCTAAAACAAGCCAAGGGATATCATTGATTCGGCAATAATCCACCAGCTCTTTCACTTCATCATTGTCTTTAGGAAAAGCTAGCGCGTCTACAGGCCCGCCAGTTTTTGTAAAAGTGTAATTCATTAATGGTTCATCCAAAAGGATTTTCAAGTTCGGTAATGCCTTCGTTAATTCTGTTGTTTTCACTTTGATAAACCTTTCTCGTTCGCTACGGGTAAATTTTTCAAACATCTTTGCTATTTTAGCATGTGAGAAAAAAACTTGCCACCCCCTTATAGCTGGTGCCGAATATGCTCGCGCAGCATTTGCTCACACAGTTCATGACTTAATAACACATTTTCTTGACGCAAATCAACCGCTTCGCCTTTCAATGCTGCTAGAAAATTCATCACTAATTGCTCAAACCCGCGTTTTTCAAGAGTCGTTGTCCAATCACCAAATCGCTGCGACTCTTCAAGCTGCCCTTTTTTAATCGTTAAATCGGTCAACTGATCCAAGACCATTGTTTGCGCTGGTGAACTAACCTGATACCTTTCCATCTTGCTTCCGCTTTTCAAATCCATTGATAGGATGCATTCTGCTGTTGCAGTTGAGAGCTGCATCTGGGCATAGATCATTTGACCATTTTCTTCACGAATCTTTGAATGAACATTCAAGATTTCATCATCCAGCAAGTAAACCCCCGTATCTACTAAATGAATGAATAAATCATAAACACCGAATTGAGTATTCATCGCATGCGCTGGTTCATTCTTCTGTAAATGAATGATATGTTTTTGCGGAAGCTGCTTCAGCTGATCAACCATTGGAGCAAAACGGCGATTAAAGCCCACCATGAATAATAACTCTTTCTGATTCGCTAATTCTCGCAGTATCTGCACCTCTTGCAGGCTTTCGCTAACAGGCTTATCTATAAATACCGCCACACCTGCTTCTAGACATTTCTCAGCAATCTCAAAATGCGCCTTTGTTGCGACATGGATAAAGCAAGCATCGATATTTTTCGCTAACAATTCCTCGATTGTCGCAACCGTATTCTCAAAATTATATTCCTCTGTGATTTTTTTCCGTACTTCTTCTGTACGAGTCGCAAAAATGAAGTCTGCGTCTTTACACATTTTTGCATATGTGGGCAAGTAAGCTTTTTGAGCAATACCGCCAATACCGATAACTCCGATTTTCATAAGTCAAACTCCTTTTTATTTAATCTATTGATTGTTTCATACCTATTCTATTTAACACTGCGAAAATTTAGACTGGCTTCTTTGCTTTCTTTTCTTTTTTCGTTACAATTGATTCATCAATGTATACTTGGAGGAATGAACTGTGAAATTAATCTCTTGGAACGTCAACGGTCTGCGCGCCGTGATGAAAAAGAATTTTATGGATGTTTTTAATGAATTAGATGCTGATTTTTTCTGTCTGCAAGAAACCAAATTGCAAAATGGTCAGATCGAAATGGACTTGCCTGGCTATTATGAATATTGGAATTATGCAGAAAAGAAAGGCTATTCTGGGACTGCGATTTTTACTAAACACGAGCCGCTGAGCGTGACATATGGTCTCGGTATGGAGGAGCATGATCAGGAAGGCCGTGTCATCACGCTTGAATATCCTGAATATTATGTCATTACCTGCTACACACCCAACTCTCAGAATGAATTGAAACGTTTAGACTACCGCATGACCTGGGAAGAAGCTTTCTTAAACTATTTAAATGGACTGAAAGAAAAGAAACCCGTCATTTTCTGTGGCGACTTAAACGTCGCTCACGAAAACATCGATTTAAAAAATTGGAAAACCAATCAAAAAAATGCTGGATTCACTCCGCAAGAACGAGAAAAATTCAGTATCTTATTAGAGAACGGCTATATCGATACCTTCCGCCATTTTTATCCAGACCAAGAAGGCATTTATTCTTGGTGGAGCTATCGTTTCAACGCACGCAAAAACAATGCTGGGTGGCGGATCGATTACTTCGTCGTTTCTGATGACTTAAAAGAAAAATTACAAGACGCCAAAATCCATACAGAGATTTTCGGCAGCGATCACTGCCCAGTAGAGCTAGATATCAACCTGTAAAGGGTGAAAGCTTTTTACTGAAGGATTTTCGCCGCTGATTAAGTAAGGCTTAGCGAATTTGAGCTCCAACGTTCGCTATACCAGACAAAAAGAAAAAAATATGGTAAAACAATGGCGAAGAGGTGAACCTGTTGAATTTTATCGCAATGGACTTTGAAACAGCTAACTATCAAGCTCATAGTGCTTGTTCGCTAGCACTCGTAATGGTAAAAAATAGCCAAATCGTCGGCGAATATTATTCGTTGATCAAGCCAGAGACCGAATTTTTCTGGAAAAATATTCAGATCCATGGGATTCATCCGGAAGATGTTGAAAACGCACCGAAGTTCCCTGACGTTTGGCAAGAAATCCAGCATTACTATCAGGAAAACCGTTTGATTGTAGCCCACAATGCCGGCTTTGATACAAAAGTTTTAGCTGGCTGTCTCGACTACTATCATTTGGCACAGCCATCCTATCTATCACTCTGTACAGTCCGAACCAGTCGGCGGCTGTTTCCAGAAATGCCGAATCATCGGCTCAACACTGTTTGTGAAGAGCTGGCGATTCCTCTAGAACACCATCACGATGCTTTAGAAGATAGTCGAGCCTGTGCCAAAATTCTGCTTTATCAAGAAGATCATTTCGGTGTTGATCCACTAAAAAAATTAGTATTGCCCATGTAAGCGAAGCGCTATGCTTCGCTTTTTTAATGAATCAGTTTACTCATCAGCAAAACATCTAAAAATTCGCCCTGAGCATCGCGCGCTCCTCGCTCCATTACTGCTTCTATGATAAATCCAAATTTTTGGTACAAATGGATCGCTCGTTGATTTCTTTTCTGAACAGTTAATTCCACTCGACGTAAAGGAGAACTATTTTCACTCCAATAGAGCACCTCATCCAACAGCGCGGTACCCAACCCAATTCCCCAAAATTCTTTTAACACACTGATACCCAGCTCTCCAATATGCGCTACAGTAAATTCCGAAGCGGACTTGACCGATGTCATACCGACAATTTCCTCATCCATAAAGGCTAATAATAAAAGATTGTTCTCACTTTCGTATAAGTCTGCCAATTGCAAACCTAACATTTCCTCATTCAATCCTAAACCAGCTTCATCCATAATCAAAAAATCAGTTTCTTCAGCTATTTTCCGACTAACCTGTAGCAGCTTTTCAGCATCCTCTGGGATTGCTTCTCGTAAAGTGATCTCAACTTCACTCATTTGCTTCCCACGCTTTCATAATCCGCGCCTTGAAGTCCTCAGCTTGTTTTCCGCTCGCAATTAATTCTACTCGCCGCAGATTTTCATCCTGATCATCTTTTGATAGAACCAGTTCTAAATAGTCTTCTGGCATAAATTCTCCCAGCTGCTGTCCCCACTCGATCACTGAGAGTCCGTCACCTTCAAAATAATCGTCCAATCCTAAATCATCTGCTCCAGATTCGATTCGGTAAACATCCATATGATAAAGCGGCAAGCGCCCTTGTTGATATTCACGAATAATCGTATAGGTGGGACTTTTGATCATTTGGTCAATCCCTAAGCCTAATGCGATTCCCTTGGTCAAAGTTGTTTTCCCTGCACCGAGATCTCCCGTCAACACCAAGTTATCACTAGGTTCCGCTGAGTTGCCAATCATTTTCCCAAGCTTTTCTGTTGCTGTTGTATCTACTAACGTTATCACGCTGCTTCCCCTCTTTTCTATACCAACATAGTATAACGATTTAAGCTCTGAGAGAAAAGAAAAAAAGTATACGATACAAAAACTAGTATCGCATACTTTCATAATCTTACTTATATTCTTAGTTCATTAATGATTGTGCTGCTGTGATGATTGACAGCTTGTAAACATCTTCTTCATTACATCCGCGTGAAAGATCAGAAACCGGCTTGTTCAGTCCTTGCAGGATTGGTCCAATTGCTTCAAATCCGCCAAAGCGTTGTGCAATCTTATAGCCGATGTTTCCTGATTGTAGTTCTGGGAAAACAAAAACCGTTGCTTGTCCTGCTACTTTTGAATCAGGCGCTTTTAATTGTGCGACACCTGGAATGTAAGCAGCATCGAATTGCAATTCACCATCGATCAAATAATCAGGTGCCAATTCTTGTGCAATCTTTGTTGCTTCGGCAACTTTCTCTACTTCAGGTGCTTTAGCAGAACCCTTAGTTGAGAAGCTCATCATTGCAACCTTTGGCTCGATATCGAATAGTTCCGCAGTTTTCGCTGATTCTACAGCAATCTCAGCTAATTCTTGTGCATTTGGATTTACATTGATTGCACAATCTGAGAACAGATATTTTTCTTGGTCGCGTCCGCGAACCATCAAGAATGCGCCGCTTGTACGGCTGACACCTGGTTTTGTTTTGATGATTTGTAAAGCAGGGCGGACGGTATCACCAGTTGAATGAATCGCTCCAGAAACCATTCCATCTGTGATCCCCATATAAGTCAACATTGTACCAAAGTAATTTTCATCTTTAAGAATTTTTTCAGCATCTTCCTTGCTGACTTTTCCTTTACGGCGTTCAACAAAAGCTTCTACCATTTCATCCCAACGATCAAAATGATCAGAATCAATAATCGTGAAGTTGCTTAAAGCGATTCCACGAGCGCTCGCAGCTTTTTCAATTTCAGCCATATTACCAATCAAGATTGGTTCAATTAACTCTTCTGCTTTTAGACGTGAAGCAGCACCTAAAATACGTGCGTCAGTTGCTTCGGGGAATGCAACCTGAATGTTGCGGCGAATAATCTTAAATTTTAAACTATCAAATAGTTCCACGATAAAACCCTCCAGATATTTATTTCTTACTTATCATACAATACTTCACATGAAAAGAAAAGGACAGAATAAACCCTCTGTACTACTAATTAAAATCTAGTAAATGTGAATTAAGAGCATTTTCACAAACTGTCTCTATAACAGAAACCGTTGTCATACTACACTGTTTCAGGAAGCTGCCAATCAATCGGTGCTTCGCCCCATTCCATCAATAACTGATTTGTTTTTGAGAACGGCTTCGATCCGAAGAACCCGCGATGAGCCGATAACGGAGATGGATGGACCGATTTTATAATGGCATGCTTATTCGTGTCGATCATCTTGATTTTCTCTTGAGCCGACTTTCCCCATAAAATGAAGACAATCGGTTTTTCCCGTTCATTCAATCGTTGAATCACCGCATCAGTCAATTGCTCCCATCCCTGTCCGCGATGTGAATAGGCTTGACCTTCTCGTACCGTTAATACCGTATTAAGTAGTAATACGCCTTGCTTTGCCCAGCTCACAAGATTCCCATGCCGAACCGGAGAAACACCTAAATCACTTTGCATCTCCTGATAGATATTGCGTAATGAAGGCGGAATTTTTACCCCCGGCTGTACAGAAAAAGAAAGCCCATGAGCCTGATTTACTCCATGATAAGGGTCTTGTCCTAAGATTACGACTTTTACCTTGTCATAAGGCGTTAATTCCAATGCTTCAAAAATATGATACATATCTGGATGAATTTTTTGTGTACGGTACTCCTGTTTCAAAAATTCTCGCAATTTCAAATAATAGGGGGCTTGAAATTGATCTGCTAAAACATTTTGCCAATCGTTATGGATGATTTCTTTCACTTACACTCACTCCTGATTTCATAATGATTTAAAATGAGAATAGATAATCCACTAGCTTCTCCGTATTCTTACCTATTCAACTAATTCTTTTTAAAGAATAATCTCGACATGGTTATCCTCTCTGGGATTATGGTACACTATCGTTGTATGATAGGAAAGCTAGGTGAATAATTTTGATAAAACTCATTGCCTCTGATATGGACGGTACACTGTTGAACGACGAAATGCAAGTCCCGACAGCAAATATCGAAGCCATTCAGAAAGCTCAAGCACAAGGAATTGAATTTATTACCGCTACTGGACGCGGAATGAGTCACGCTAAAATCTCATTAGATGAAGCGAACATTCACGTACCGATGATTTTATTAAACGGCGCTCATGTGGTAAATGCTGAGCGAGAAACTATTTTTACCATCCCCATTGGCACAGAAAAAACGTTTGAAGTCATGGATGCTCTTGAAAAGGCTGGACTTTATTATGAGATTTTTACTGCTGAGCATGTCTACTCTTCAAATCAACCAATGCGGATTGAGTTTTTCTCTGAACATCTTTTAGGTAAAGTTCCAGGTATTTCAAAAAAGATGGCGATTGCGGCTTCTTCCCGCCATCTATCGTTAACTCCCATTACTTTTGTGAAAGACATGCGTCAGACGTTGATCGATAAAAAAGAAGACGTATTAAAAATCATTGCTTTCGACAAAAATGGGCCTGAACAGCTAAAAGAAGTAACAAGCCAGCTAGAGAAAATGGGCGACCTGGCGATTGCCGCTTCAGAGTTGACCAACATTGAAATCAATCATGTCAATGCCCAAAAAGGGATCGCTTTAAAGCAATTTGCTGAAGAGCGCGGTTTTACTGCGGATCAAGTGATGGCTCTCGGCGATAACTTTAACGATGTCAGTATGTTGACTTATGCAGGTACAAGCTTTGCGATGGGCAATGCAGCACCTGCCATTAAAAAAATTGCTAATAACGTAACGGATACTAATGAAGAAAACGGAGTAGCAACAGCAATCGATCGAATCCTTTCTGAATAATAAAAAATAGAAGGTGTGAATCAACATGACCGAATTTTTTATTCAAGAAAAACAATTAAGCTCCACGACACGAACGATCGTCAAAGACAACAAAGGGATTCCTTTGTATTTAATGGTTGGACATTGGGGGCGTAAAGGAAATGTGCTGTCCCTCTATGCGATGGACGGCCAAATCGTAGCCTATATCAAACAAGCCAGCGTCATTTTTGGCCGTAAATTTGAAATTTACTGTGACCACACAAAAGTCGGTGTGCTTCACAAAATTTTTCATTGGCCGGGCGATTTTTATTATATCCAACAGCTCCATTGGGCAGTTTATGGAGATATTTATAATCACAAATACAAAATCAACCACTTCAACCAGTCGATCATGACGATGGATAAAGCCACTTTGCTTACGGGTGACTATTATGTTTTAGATGTCACAAATCCAGCGGATGCCCCGGTCTGTATCTGCGTAGCAGCGATCATGGATTATTGGCTTTATAATCGTAGTAAGCATAAAGAGTCTGAAACAGTTTTCGAAGTTATTTTTTCTCAAAATTAAGAGGCTGGGACATAAAGCCTAAGCTCAACTAAAAAACAGGGATCAAAATCGAAAAAGCGATTTTGATCCCTGTTTTTTTATGATTTGATTTCCCCGTATTGTTCTCATGTTGCCTATTAAGCATCAATTTCTTCATATTGACTGCCATTAAGGCGATCCCTACTTCATTTTTTACTTTGTCTTTTCCTCGAACGGAAAATCGCGTCCAATTCAAACAAGCCTTCAGATGACCAAAAGTTGATTCCACGTCAATCTTACGTTGGGCATAGATTGCACTGGTTTCTGGTGCTGAAAGCAAGTCTCGTTGTTGCGCTTTGAAATATTCTAATGACGGATTGACTTTGATTTTTCTTCGATAGCCGCCTGGTGTGAATGCCTCGGGTAGGTTCTTCTGATTCGCATCCTTTGTTTCGGCCACATATTCTTTGAAATCTCGTTCAAATCCGTAGTCGTCTATTTCTGTACGATAAGTGTTGAAGTTGAAGCGAACACCTTTAGGATCAATGTAGTAATCATCCGTTTCAAAATAGTCCCAGTTCATGACTTTCTTTTCGTCGGTTCGCCACTTCTTACTCTGTTCCTTGATCATTGTGCTATAAGGAATCAACGGCGTCTGTTGAGGAAGTTCATCCTCAAAGAAGCGATAATTACTTTCTGAACCATAGCCTGCATCCGCTACAATGTAAGGTGGTAAAGGCAGAAATTGCACCTGCAACGTTTCTAAAAAGGGTTGAAGGGTTCGAGTATCTGTAGGGTTCGCAAAAAGATCATACCCTAGTACATATTGATTGTTCGTAGCGATTTGAAGGTTATAGCCAGCTTTCAATTGCCCATTACGCATGTGGTCCTCTTTCATTCGCATGAATGTCGCATCTGTATCTGTCTTGGAATAGCTTTTGCGGTCACCTAAAATACGATACTGGTGCTCATATTTTTGAACACGCTCTTGATGGGAGCGGAAATGTTTGAGCTGAGCCTTTGGCAGTTTGCGTTTGGAGCGAAGCGACTTACGAACAGAACCGATAGGTTCTTGTTCAATTGCTTCGTCGTATTGCTCGACTGTTTCAGTCAAACGAGTAGCGAGCGCATGAATTTCCTCTTTTGACAATTCACCATCAGATTCCCGTTCAAGTGCTGGGATGATTTCCTGTTCGACGAGCGTTTGATAAGCTTCTAAGGATTTTTTTTCTAAATTTTTGTGGTTTTTCTCTAGGGCAGTTTTCCAAACAAAGGTGTATTTATTGGCCGCAGCTTCAATTTTTGTGCCATCAATAAAAATAGCTTCTTCGGTTATTTGATTCGTTTCTACCAAGTGCGAACGCAGTTGAACAAAACAAGTCTGAATCAGGGGCAACACTCGGGGATCGACTCTGAACCGATTGATTGTGCGATAACTAGGTTCGTGCCCTTGTGCGAGCCACATCATTCGAATACTATCTTTCATCAACTCATCAATCTTACGACCAGAGGTGACGGATTGCGTATAGGCACACAAAATTATCTTCAACATCATGCGCGGGTGAAAAGAGCTCGCCCCGCGATCGTGTTTGAAAGCCTCAAATTCTGAATCTGGGATGCTCTCAATAAAAGAATCGATGAGTCTAGCAATATCATTTTCCGGAATGACAAGTGTAAAATCTAGCGGTAAAACGACCTGATTTGTGTTATAATTTTTAAACATAAGAGAACCCTCCAGACTTTTTGTTTCGACGCTTTAAGTTTATCAGAGAGTTCTCTTTCTTTGTAGGGAAAATCAAAACCACCCGTGAAACGGGTGGTTTGCTCTTCGGCTGAAAGCCTCTATTACCGGCCTTGGCCTGAAAGGCCATCTGAAGGCTTCCTCCCGCACCACATCTACTCGCTGATTCTAAAAGAATCTCTCTTTATTTCTTCTTGTTTTTTTCTCCTGTAAATGGATCTACTTCTTCAAACAACGTTAACTGGTCCGCTACATGATCTTCTTTGAGTTGTTTACGAATGTATTCTGCTATCTGTTCCTTATTTCGACCAACCGTATCCACATAGTATCCGCGACACCAAAATTTACGATTCCCATATCGATATTTCAACTCCGCATGTCGATCGAATATCATTAAGCTGCTTTTTCCTTTTAAATATCCCATAAATTGAGCCACACTTAGCTTTGGTGGAATGCTGACAAGAAGATGAACGTGATCCTTACAAGCATTTGCTTCATGAATTTCTACCCCTTTTCTTTCGCAAAGCTTACGGATGATTGCTCCGATACTTTCTCTATATTTCCCATAAATGATTTGTCTACGATATTTTGGTGCAAATACAATATGATACTTACATCTCCATTTTGAGTGTGCTAAACTTTCTTTATCCTTCATCATAAGGATACCTCCTAAATTTGATTGTGATGCGGTCGGGAAACCATCATCAGTTTATCAATTTTGGGAGGCTTTTTTAATACCACGCTGGAAGCTCTCTGGAACCATAGGCATAGCCTATGGTTTTCAAAACATACAAATAAATAGGCATCAGAGAAAATCATCGATTTTCTCTGATGCCTATTTTTATGGAGCTGGATTTATGTCCCAGCCCCTTTTTATCAGCTCTTAAAGCAATTAGTCTAAATTCCTTCTTTATTGACTATCAGCTTCGATCAAAATCCTTCACCGCTCGCTGCATATGATCATATTGATGCCCACTGATAACTATCTCGCCGACATCTTTAAACCCATCACGCAGATACAATCGTTTCGCGTTGGGATTTGCTTTATCAACATTTAAACCGATGACTTTTTCACCTTCGTGAGTGGCTAGGCGGTCGACTGCGGTCAATAATTTTGAACCAATCCCTTTTCCTCGGAATCGTTCATCAACTGCGATTGAATCCAGATACCATTCATTGGGAAATGCCTCAGGATCAATAAACATTTGAATATTTCCTTCTATCCCTTGAGCATGCAAATATTTTTGAAGCGGTAAATCAATGATTGCTTCCTTAGCTGCAGGGTAGCCGAAAACCGCTCCAGCAATTTCTCCATCAATCTCTTCAACGAGACCACGAGCATAGCCGAATCGATACGTGGGATCTTCAAAGCAGGCAGCAATTACTTCCAATGCCTTCTCTTCCCCAAATTCCTTTAAAAAATCCAGCTCCATATCCTTTAAAATAACCAATATCAGCTTTGCCACAGCAGTTCCATCTTCTTTTTTTGCAAATCGAATCATTTTAAAACCTCTCTTTTAATAACGTTAGAAATTCCCTTTTCAGTGTAACATGAGGAAGTTTTTTTCGAAAGTGAGGATACTTTGTCTTCATTAAAAAGTTTGCTATGATAGCCTTGGATGATTATTTTCGAGCGTACCTTTAAATCTATCCAAAATTTATCGAATGAGCATTGGAATGAGAATCAAAATATCTGAGAGCACGTTTATCAGCCGATTCTTCATTACTACTTAGGAGGACTATCAATGAAAAAAGGATTAAAAATTCTATTAGGTGCTATCATAGCCATTATTGTTATCCTTGGCGGCTACTTGATTTACTTATTCGCCAGTTATGATCGGCTGCCAGACAATACAACGCTGAAGCCTGACAATCAGCATACCCAAGCACTTGAAACAAATAAGACCTATCGTGCAATGAGCCACAATGTTGGTTACGGTGCCTACCCGCCAAGCTACAGCTTTTTTATGGATGGCGGAAAGTATTCCCGAGCGTATGATAAAGAAACAGTCAAAGAAAACATGCAAGGAATTGTTCAGACTACAAAAGAGCTTGAACCTACTTTGGCTTTTTATCAAGAAGTGGATCAAGACGGCGATCGTTCACAGCATGTTGATGAAGTCGCATGGTTGAAGAAACATTTACCAGCCTATAATAGTCTCTATGGACAAAATTATGATTCTTCCTACCTGTTCTATCCTTTCACCGATCCAATCGGCCAAGCAAAATCCGGGCTTGTAACCATGAGCCAAGCAAAGATTAGCAGCAGCAAGCGCTATTCTTTACCGATTGAAACGAATTTCAATAAATTCTTTGATTTGGATCGCGCCTTTACAGTCAGCCGTATTCCCGTTAAAGGAAATCGGGAACTGATTGCGATCAATACACATCTATCAGCTTTCACCAAAGACCGCTCGATTCAAGCAGCACAGCTGAAAAAGATTTTTGATGTGATGGAAAGTGAATACAAAAGAGGGAATTATGTACTGGTCGCAGGAGATTACAATCATGATGTTCTAGGAAATAGTCCTGAAGTCTTTGACACAAGTAAGAAACGGGAAACTTGGACTCACCCGTTTCCCAAAGAGCAGCTGCCAGCTGGCTTCCAATTACCAAACGGCAAGCTTGCAGAAGAGAAAATCCCATCGGCACGCGCATTGAATGAACCCTATAAAAAGGGGCAAACGTATACGACCTTGATTGATGGATTTCTTGTTTCAGATAATATCACTGTCAAGGACATCCATGTAAAAGATATGCAGTTTAAATACTCCGATCATAATCCTGTATATTTGGATTTCACTTTGAAGAAATAATAGAAGGCAAGAGCTTTTGATTTGAAGGCTCCTGTCTTTCTTTTTGTGCTGCTAACTAATGACAAATTGCATTTCCTATGTCCTCTTGTTAAAATGAATGAACTAATTGAAAAAGGACGGTTATCAATGTGGAATTTTGTCTTCAATATACGCACGATTGCTAAACTTCAAACAAGAAAACTGCTATAGATGAAACATTGTTTGAAGTAATCATAAGAATTTGTTTCATCGCCTGGCTTTAAGAGCAAAATAGTTGGCTCTTTATTTGCTGTGGCTAAAAACATTTCTGTGTAGGATAAAATTGGAGGAAAATATTATGTTGACGATTAGGCAAATAAATCAAAAAAATAAACGTGACCTTGACGCTCTGCTGGCGATTTGGGAATCTTCAGTAGCTGCGACTCATACCTTTTTAACGACAGAAGATATTGAAGCACTAAAACCTGAAGTAAAAAAAGGGCTATTAATGATTGATCAGCTTTACGGTTATTATGAGCAGCAGCTTGTGGGCTTTATTGGCGTCAAAAATGAAAAAGTTGAGATGCTCTTTGTCGATGCCAAGAATCGAGGACAAGGGATAGGAAAAAAATTGCTTCAGTATGCAATTGATCTATTGAATATAAAATATGTAGATGTAAACGAACAAAATGAACAAGGATTCGGCTTTTATCAACACATGGGCTTCCAAGTAATGGACCGATCTGAGCTAGATGATCAAGGAAATGCTTTTCCGATTCTCCATTTAAAATTGAGGAGTCAGTCAATGCGATTTGAAGAAATCATTTCAAACAAAAAAGAATTTTTAGACCTGCTTCTCTTAGCTGATGAGCAAGAAGACATGATTAATCGTTACCTTGACAATGGACGAATGTTTGTACTATACGACGTTGACCTAAAATGTGAAGCCGTCGTGACTGAACTAAATGATACAGAATGTGAATTAAAAAATATTGCGACTATGCCAGACCAACAAGGCCAGGGCTACGGCAAGGCGCTAATCCAGTTTCTGTTCAAAGAGTTTTTAGGGCGCTATCAAACAATGTATGTGGGGACCGGTGATGTTCCCAGTATATTGAACTTCTATAAAAACTGCGGTTTTCGGGAATCTCATCGTATTAAAAACTTCTTCATCGATAATTACCATGAACCGATTATTGATCAAGGTGTTCAGCTAATAGATATGGTTTATTTACGAGCCGACACTGAAGAATAGCACAAACGCCCCTGACTTTTCAGGGGCGTTTACTGCTACATTACAGCAATTCTTGATAGCGTTGAATATACATTTTCTTCACTAACGTTACCAATAGTAGATAAGCAAAAATCGTAACAACCAGCCATAACCAATATTGATTTGGTAAAATTCCTAACCCTAAGTTTTGCCCAAATCTTGTAAATGGTAAGAGGGTTCCGATGACAATTCCTAGAGTTGTGATCACCGTCATGATGAAGGACCCTCTGCTTTGGATAAATGGAATTTGCGGTGTTCTCAATGCATGCAAAACCAGTGTTTGTGACCAAAGCGACTCAACAAACCAACCAGCGTGGAAAATAGCAATAAAGGCGGCTTGCTGTGAAGCAGATAAAGAATGATAATCTCCACCAACTACGGCTGGACAAATGATGAAGTACATCAACAGATAAGTGGTAATATCAAAAACGGAACTTGTTGGACCTAGCCAAATCATAAATTTGCCAATACTAGAGGCCGTCCATTTTTTTGGTTTTTCTAAATATTCTTTATCCATTCGATCCCACGGAATTGAAATACACGAAATATCATAAATCAGATTTAAAAACAGAATTTGCAATGGCAGCATTGGTAAAAATGGTAAGAACGAACTAGCAACTAACACTGAAAACATATTGCCAAAATTCGAACTCGCAGTTGCCTTAATGTATTTCATAATGTTGCCAAAAGTCTCTCTCCCAGAAAGAATCCCCTGCTCCAAAATCATCAGATCCTTCTCTAATAGAATCACATCCGCTGACTCTTTAGCGATATCAACTGCTGTATCGACCGATATTCCCACATCAGCAGCCTTCATCGCCGGAGCATCATTAATCCCATCTCCGAGGAAACCTACAGTGTGCCCATTTTCTCTAAGCAAGCTCGTGATTTTTTGTTTTTGCTGCGGATTCAATTTCACAAAAATATTATACTTTTCTGCGATGGTCATTAATTCTTCATCCGTTAAATGGATCAAATCTTCTCCATGAACGATTGCTTCTGCTCCCAGACCTACTTGCTTACAAACAGATTTCGTCACTAATGCATTATCACCTGTTAAGACTTTTACTCCCACACCATTCGCCTTCAACGCTTTCAACGCCTGTTTCGTTGTTTCTTTTGGCGGATCTAAAAATGCAAGATAACCAATTAACACCATTTCAGATTCGTCCGCAATTGAAAATTCACCGACCACACTTGGATTTGTTTTTTGAGCAACACCGATCACACGCAAACCATCCTCATTCAGCTCATGAACTTTTCTTAAAACCTGTTGTCTTACTTCGTTGGTTAGTTCCGTAACCTCACCTTTAAAATCAACGAAGGAGGAAATTTCAAGCATCTCTTCGATCGCACCCTTGGTAATCATTTGTGTCTTACCATAATGATCTTCGACAACAACACTCATTCTGCGACGTTGAAAGTCAAACGGAATTTCATCTACTTTTTTGTAGCGAATATTACTCGTATCTAATTCCTGTTCTGTTGATTCAATAATAGCCACATCAATAAGATTTTTCAGTCCTGTTTGATAATAACTGTTAAGGTATGCATGTTTCAGCACTCGATGGTCTTCTTCTCCCTCGCAATCCAAATGATATTCCAAAATGATCTTGTCTTGTGTTAATGTCCCTGTTTTATCGGTACATAATACGTCAATCGCCCCAAAATTTTGGATCGCATTTAGATTTTTTATAATGGTGCCATTTTTAGCCATTCCGGTAGCACCCTTGACGAGATTCGTCGTAACGATCATCGGCAGCATTTCCGGCGTTAATCCCACAGCGACAGATAAACCGAATAGGAAAGCCTCCATCCAATCTCCTTTGGTAAATCCGTTGATCACGATAACAGTCGGTGCCATCAATGCCATAAATTTGATAAATAAAAACGATGTTTTGCGAATCCCTAATTCAAAGCTTGTTTGAACCGGAGTATCAGATAAAGATTTCGCAACATCACCAAACAAGGTATTCCCCCCAACGGCAACTACGACCCCTTCAGCACTACCGCTGATTACATTGCTTCCCATAAACACTAAATTATCATAACTTGTCTCAGATTCTTTCTTTCCATTCAACTTGTCAGCACTTTTCTCAACTGGATAGCTCTCGCCTGTCAGGGCTGACTGTGAAATAAATAGATCTTTTGCAGAAATCAAACGAATATCAGCTGGAATCATATCTCCAGCAGAAAGTTTAACGACATCTCCACAAACAATTTCTTCCATAGGGATTTCCTTATACTGATTATCTCTGCGTACCGTTGCCGTTACCTTTACGAGTGATTTTAATTTTTCAGCCGCTTTGTTTGAACGTACTGACTGAACCAATGTCATTGTACCGCTGACGAATACCATGACTAATATTATCCCGCTGCCGAAGAAGTCTTTTTCCCCTGGCTCGGGCAAGATTCCTTCTGTGATAAAAGAAATGATTCCTAATCCTATTAGCACCAAAGTAAATGGTGTGATAAATGCTTTTAAAGCTTCTACAAAAAAAGGCGTGGATTTTTTGTATGGTATTTTGTTCTCTCCAAATGTTTCTTTAGCTTCTGCGACTTGCTCCGTTGTTAGTCCAAGCGCTGATGTTTTAAAGGTTTCATAAATACCGTTTGCTGTCTGTTTAGCAAATAGATTGTAATTTGTCTTTGTTACTTTCGTTTGCTTCATGTTCTTCTCCTTCTTCCCGAAAAAAATCTGCCATAATCCTATTCCAATAAATAGGTATAGAATGATATCTTTTATTGTATTCATGGCTTTCTCCCTTATTAAACGGGTTTATGAAGAAAATTGGGCGTTAAAAACAAATAGATAATAGTATCTTCTTGCTTCTTTTTTTCTGACATAAACCCGTGATTATTGAACTACTGTCATCCATTTGTTCTCATCTCCCTTTCTTTAATTTTCTCTAGTGGTGATCGGATATCTTTTTTGTAAATACGCATGATTAATTGACCTTCCTGATAGTCATCTGATATTGACCGATAGTGCAGCTTTTCATAAAATCTCCAGGCCTGCTGTCTTCCTGTAAGAAATACAAAACAAAAACCAAAATTTCTTGCGACCTGTTCTGCGTAAATAAGTAAATTCTTACCTAATCCTGCTCCTTGATAACGAGAATCTATTGCTACTTGTTTGATCTGCACACATTTTGCAGATATCGGATGCAACAATAAGGTTCCTACTACATGAGCCTCCTGCTTAATAATCAAATGAATATCCTTTCTCTCTTCTTGCGGTGCCTTCAATAAAAATGCCTTTCCAGAACTTGCCTTCAACTCCTTATTTCTTAAGGTTAACGCCTCACAATACAATGAGCTGTTCCACTTGGTTAAGGTGAACACTGTTTTACCATAATAAACTCCTCCCTTTTTTATGTTTTGAAAATAGCAATGATCGTTACGCAAAAAAAAGACTTTTCGCTCAAAAACTCAGCGAAAAGCCTTACCAAAAATTCATCCTAAAGAGACAAAGTCATATAGTCGATCTAATCGTTGAGTTTTGGCACTATACAACGTAAAGACAAACATCTTAGCTACCTTAAGAAAAGCCTTGTATTCGACAGTTCCTGTTCTACCCATTGGCGTCTCTCGACATTTTTGGGCAGTAGCCTATGTTTGTATAGGAGCCTCACCTAACAAATCATATTTTATTTTCGAACACAATATAACAAGTTATCAAGCTTCTGTCAAACAGTTTTTTTTAGTATCCTTCCCGTTTGTTTATCAATCATTAAAAACACACCTAAATAGACCTTGGTATATCAGTCTTTTTCATTATAAAAAATAATTATCGAATTTTGAAATTTTTTATTGAAATAAATAGAAAAATATACAATAACACTTCTTTTTTTATGAAGAAATAGAAAAAGTAGAGCCGCGGCGACCGCGACCCTACTTACTCGTAATTTGTCTTTTTTATTAACCAAGTCGAATCTTTTTGATGATTTCTTCGGCTGTTGCAAGGTTCATCCGTTCAGCATTTCTTAATTGTCTAGAAACCTGTGGGATTTCACTAGTGGTCGCACCTGCTGTAATTGCCAATGACCGACTTTGCATCGCCATGTGACCTTTTTGAATCCCATCTGTCACTAAAGCACGAACTGCAGCAAAATTTTGCGCTAACCCAACAGCTACGATAATTTCAGCCAATTCAGCCGCTGATGAGACCTCTAATAACTTCACGCTTAGCTGTGCCTTTGGTAAGACTTTTGTTGCGCCTCCAACAATGCCGACTTTCATTGGCAAAGTCAGCTTTCCAATGAGTTTCTCTCCTTGGATGCTCCACTGTGTCATACCTTCATACCGTCCATTTCGAGCAGCATAAGCATGACAAGCAGCTGCTACCGCACGCGTGTCATTTCCTGTCGCTAAAACAACCGCATCAATTCCATTCATAATCCCTTTATTATGAGTAGCTGCCCGATAAGGATCAATCTTACTGTAATCACTAGCCGCTACGATTTTTTCAGCCAGTTCTTGCGAGAGTTCCTCGACAGAGAGCTCACAGCTTGCCTCAACCAAAGATTGTGTCGCATAGTTACTTAAGATACTAAATAAAATATCCGCATCTGGAATTAATTCTTTTACTTCTTGTGCAACAGCTTCCAACATCGTATTCAAGATATTGGCACCCATCGCATCTTTAGTGTCTACTTCTAAATCGATAGAAAGATAGCCCTCTTCGAAAGTACGAATGTCGAGTGACTGCATTCCGCCACCCCGCTGATAGATCGAAGGATAGCTTTTCTCAGCCGCGGTAAAAAGAGCCTGCTCATGTTCAATAAGAACCTTTTTTACTACTTCAAAATCTGTGACATTTCTCAAAACGATTTGACCTATCATATTTTGATTGATCACATGTGTGTGTATTCCACCAGACTTCGCGATAATTTTTGCTGCATTACTAGCGGCGGCAATTACTGAAGGCTCTTCTGTAACCATTGGAATAGTCTTTTCTTTTCCGTTAATAATGAAATTCTGTGCCACGCCAAGAGGAATTGCACACTCACTAATTTGATTTTCAATCAAATTATCCGCAATTTTTTCCGATAATACAGTCTCGGTTTGCAATTGAGCCGCTTCTTTAGCTGACAGTTTTTTTTCTTTGACCAGCTTAGCTAGACGTTCAGCTTGGGTCATTTGATAGAACTTTTTTTTTGCGGTCTCTTGATCCTCCGCTTTCGTTATCATCAAGGCTAGTCCCAATCCGCCTCCGATACAAAGACTTGCGACTCCTCGCTGCTTATCTTCTTGGAACAGCTCCGAAATAAGCGTTGCTACTATACGAGTTCCGCTGGCGCCAATAGGGTGTCCCAATGCGATTGCACCGCCATAAGTATTGACCTTTTCATCTGGCAGCTTCAATTCCTTTTGAACAGCTACAGACGCCGCTGCAAAAGCTTCATTGATCTGAAAAACATCGACCTCATCGATTGTTCTATTTACCTTATTTAATAATTTATTAATAGCTGACACAGGAGCCATCCCCATAATACTTGGGTCAATCCCAACTTCGCTATAGCCATTAATAACAGCCAGATAGTCTAACCCATTTTCAATGGCATACGATTTCGCTGCCAAAACCACCGCCGCTGCCCCATCATTTAGCGGTGAAGCATTAGCCGCTGTTACCACACCATCTTCTTTAAAGGCTGGTTTAAGTGATCCGATTTTTTCTAGGGTTGAGTCAAAACGAATGCCTTCATCTTCCCATAAAGTACTACCATCTTTTAAAGCAACAGGTATAATCTCTGATTCAAACTTACCTTCTTTGCTAGCTTTTGCTGCTTTCATTTGTGAGTCATAGGCATATTGATCCTGCATCTCGCGAGTAATTTGATATTCTTGAGCGACTTTTTCTGCCGTCAGTCCCATATGCTTCCCGCTGAAAGCATCAGTCAAGCCATCATAAATCATACTTGATTTTGGCTCCTGCCATTCTTGTGCAGCATAGTCGAAATGAGTGACTTTTGGTGCTTGAGACATATTTTCTGTTCCACCTGCAACAACGACCTGAGCCTCACCTAATAAAATCTGCTGCATGGCAAAGATGATTGATTTCATTCCTGAACCGCAGACTTCATTGATAGTTGTTGCTGGTACATTAAAGGGAACGCCAGCTTTTACTGCTGACTGACGTGCCACATTTTGACCATTTCCTGCCTGTAAAACATTTCCCATAAATACTTGTTCAACTTGATCTGATGCAAGCTCTGCACGTTTGATCGCTTCTTTTACAGCGATAGCACCGAGCTCGACTGCTGAAACGGTTGCTAACTTGCCTTTATATCTGCCAATTGGTGTTCGTACAGCGCTTAAAATAACTACTTCTTCCAAGAGTGCACCTCCAATGCTTTCATTAAAAATCAGAGGTAAGTATAGCACAGATAGTTTTATAATTTCTTAAGATTCAAACTTAACTAATTATGACCTTTCTGTGATATATTTACCTTTGGAAGAAAAGGATGTCTGCTCTGCTTATTACTTTAGTAATTTAGTGGAAGGATATACGTGGTGAGATCTTTTCTATGAAAAGTCATTTTACCAATAAGAAATAGGAGGAGCAATATGAAGATAGGGATTGATAAAATCAGTTTCCACGTACCAAGTTATTATCTTGATATGACGGACTTAGCTAATGCACGTGAGACTGACCCCAACAAATTTCACATTGGTCTTGGACAAGATCAGATGGCAATTATTCCTGAGACACAAGACATCGTTACTTTAGGAGCAAGTGCTGCTGCAAAAATTCTTACAGATGAAGACAAAAAGGAAATTGACATGGTAATCGTCGGAACCGAGTCGAGTACCGACTTCTCAAAATCTGCCTCAGTAATTATTCATGGACTGTTAGATATTCAACCTTTTGCTCGTTCATTTGAAATAAAACATGCGTGCTACGGCGGAACAGCCGCTTTGCAACAAGCCAATGACTATGTTACGTTACATCCAGACCGCAAAGTCTTAGTAATCACGGCGGATATCGCAAAATATGGTCTGAATACTGGCGGGGAACCAACACAAGGGTGCGGCGCTGTCGCTATGCTAGTGACGAAGGACCCGCATCTATTGTCTTTTAACAACGACAGTGTTTTCTATTCAGAAGATGTTTACGATTTCTGGCGTCCCGCTGGCCATGACTACCCATTAGTCGATGGTCACATGTCGAATCAAGTCTACATTGATTCATTCACCCGTATCTGGGAACAAAATAAAAAAATTAATAAAACTGACAGTACTGATTATGCTGCTTTAACATTCCATCTGCCTTATACAAAAATGGGACGCAAGGCTTTGCGTGCAATCTTCCCAGAGATGCCAGAGACCGAACAGCAGCGTCTGGAAGCTCGTTATGATGAAGCTGTTGTTTATAGCCGACAAGTTGGCAATCTGTATACCGGTTCTTTATACCTTGGATTAATGTCCCTACTAGATAATGGTAATTTAGCTGCCGGAGATCGCATTGGCTTATTCAGCTACGGCTCCGGAGCCGTCAGTGAGTTCTTCTCTATGAGCTTAATGGAGGATTATAAAAAGTATTTGACTGTCGAAGCTGATCAGGCATTACTTGCTGGACGCAAACAATTAACAATTAAAGAATACGAAAAAGTGTTTAACACCAAACTCCCTACTGATGGAGAAACATATACTTTTTCAGACAAATCAAAGTATGCAATCAATAAAATCAGTGGTGATATCCGTTATTACAATAAATAAACATCGAAAAAGCCAGCTTAATAGCTGGCTTTTTTAGGCAAAAAAAAATAATCTAGCAGGTCTAATGGCTAAGTGTTTTTGCTTCATTCCAGATTTCTGGAATATTTACACCCTTTTCTAGGTCTTAAACGTCTTGATGATCGGATTCCGTTTAAGCCTCACCATTAAGTGGAGAAATGGTTCTACTGTCTACATTTCTCTTCCCCGCTAGATTAGAACTACTTGGTAAGGAGACTTCAAATCCCTACTTCCTTTCTGCCTTTTTGGCATTCTCTTTGAAATGAACACTACCTCCGTTCATTTCTGTTGTACGATTAAACAACTTTAGGGACCTACCCCTTACACCTATATTTATACCACATTTCAAGATTTTTTGCAACCGTTTACATTCTCTCAATCCTTCCCTTTTCGTGTTATAATTCTAAAGATAGATTGAATTGTTAAAAAACGATTATTAAACTGGGAGGACTTAAATCATGAATATTTTATATATATCAATTTCTGGAAACACGAAAGCCTTTGTCAAACGTTTAGAGGCTTATGCAGAGGAGCAGCATAGATTAAACTCAGAAAATCCTTTGATTACAGCTAAAGAAATTTCAGAAAATAGCCCTTTTAAAGTAGAAGCTGATCCTTTTTTTACCTTCGTCCCTACTTATTTAGAAGGTGGTAACGGTCTGGACAATGGTGATACAGAAATCTTGACTGAAGTCATGCGTGAGTACTTAGAATATGAGGAAAATTATAAAACGTGTTTAGGTGTTGTAGGCAGCGGTAATAAAAATTTCAACTATCAATATTGCTTAACAGCAAAACAGTATAGCGAAGCATTCGGTTTCCCTTTCTTAGCAGATTATGAGTTGAGAGGTACTGCAGCTGACTGTCAGCGCGTCTATGAAATTTTAAAAGAGAAAGCAGCAAATTAATCATTTGCTAATTATTCTATTGACTTTTTCTCATGTTAAGGGCATTCTTTTAAAATAGGAAATTTTAGAGAGAGGCGTGTTGCAGGTGAGAAAAGTAGCGATTATTGGTGTAGGCCATGTAGGAAGCACAACAGCATACACTTTAATTTCAAAGAATGTTGTGGATGAACTAGTACTTTTTGATTCAAATGAAAATATCCTAAAAGCAGAACTGAACGATCTTATGGATGGGCAAATGGAACAGAATCATCAAGTCCGCTTAATCGGAGCTGATTTAGCAGAACTAAAAGATACGGATGTGATTATTTTTTCTGCGGGTGATATTTCTATTTTTGAAGGAAATCCCGATCGTTTTGCTGAGTTAAATTTAACGAAAACGATTGTTGAAGAATGGGCCCCAAAAATCAAAGCCTCTGGTTTTGATGGCATTATTTTGAATATTACTAATCCTTGTGATGTAATTACTCAATATTTGCAAGAGTTAACTGGTATACCACGTGAACGTGTTTTTGGAACAGGAACATCGTTAGATACTGGCCGCATGAAACATGCTGTTAGCCGAAACTTAAATGTTCATCCTTCAGCTATAGATGGATATGTAATTGGTGAACACGGTGAGAGTCAATTTGTTGCATGGTCTAGCGTTCGCATAGGGGGCGTACCTATCACTGAAACTTTATCAGAAGAAAATCTTACCGCTTTAGATGCGGCTGCACGCGATGGCGGCTGGGTAACATTTAGAGGCAAGGGGTATACTTCTTACGGTATCGCCATTCAAGCTGCACGCATCGCTGAGGCCATTTTAAATAATAATCATCTTGTCGTACCTGTGAGTCATTTCCACTCTGTTGAGGGCTGCTACGCAGGTTCTCCTGCCAAAGTTTCACAGCAAGGCATTACTGGAAGATTTACACTCACGCTTTCAGATGCAGAACAGGAAAAATGGCAGCATACTATCCAAACGATACATTCGATGCATGCAACTA
>NZ_JBIPAM010000001.1:1352500-1752500 GCF_050498845.1 Enterococcus sp. AZ196
AAGGGCGGAAACCCTCCAACACTTAGCACTCATCGTTTACGGCGTGGACTACCAGGGTATCTAATCCTGTTTGCTCCCCACGCTTTCGAGCCTCAGCGTCAGTTACAGACCAGAGAGCCGCCTTCGCCACTGGTGTTCCTCCATATATCTACGCATTTCACCGCTACACATGGAATTCCACTCTCCTCTTCTGCACTCAAGTTTCCCAGTTTCCAATGACCCTCCCCGGTTGAGCCGGGGGCTTTCACATCAGACTTAAGAAACCGCCTGCGCTCGCTTTACGCCCAATAAATCCGGACAACGCTTGCCACCTACGTATTACCGCGGCTGCTGGCACGTAGTTAGCCGTGGCTTTCTGGTTAGATACCGTCAAGGGATGAACATTTTACTCTCATCCTTGTTCTTCTCTAACAACAGAGTTTTACGATCCGAAAACCTTCTTCACTCACGCGGCGTTGCTCGGTCAGACTTTCGTCCATTGCCGAAGATTCCCTACTGCTGCCTCCCGTAGGAGTTTGGGCCGTGTCTCAGTCCCAATGTGGCCGATCACCCTCTCAGGTCGGCTATGCATCGTTGCCTTGGTGAGCCGTTACCTCACCAACTAGCTAATGCACCGCGGGTCCATCCATCAGTGACGCAAAAGCGCCTTTCAAACCGAAACCATGCGGTTTCGATTGTTATACGGTATTAGCACCTGTTTCCAAGTGTTATCCCCTTCTGATGGGCAGGTTACCCACGTGTTACTCACCCGTTCGCCACTCCTTTTCTTTCGGTGGAGCAAGCTCCGGTGAAAGAAAAAGCGTTCGACTTGCATGTATTAGGCACGCCGCCAGCGTTCGTCCTGAGCCAGGATCAAACTCTCATATAAAGTGTTTGAAACAGTCGTTAAACTGTTAAGCTCAATTGTATTAATTGACTTGCTAGCATATTGCTTGCTATGTTGTTTGTTTCTATTAAAATAGAAACGCCCTACACATTTGGTTTGTTTTATTCGTTCAGTTTTCAAAGGTCTACATTGTTTGTTGCTTTGTTTCAGCAACTTTTATATCTTAACAGGTTGCCGAGTGAATGTCAACAACTTTTTCACTAATCCTTGAAAAAGTTTTGAAACTTAAATGACAACTTCGAAATAATAACATTCAAAAAAACACTTGTCAACAATTATTTTCGTTGTCAAATCAACATGTTTCAGCAACGTTATTGATATTACCATATTGAAAAATAATGTCAAACACTTTTCAGGTTTTTTCAGTCAAATTTCATATAAACAGAAAATGGACTAGCAAAATGCTAGTCCATCACTACTTCCACTCCATAATGATCACTGATCATAGGTTCATTTTCATTATCAAAAACTATTTTGTAGCTCTCCACCTTAAAATCATGAGATGTAAAAACATAGTCGATCCGTAGTTTAGCAACATTCCCGGCCCATCCATCAATTGCTTCTTCTACTGTATATTCATTGACTGTATTTTCAGCCACAACAAAAGCATCTTGCAGTTTCAACGAGCTTTCTTTCACTAGGTCATAACCTTCATCATTTATTTTAGCATCATTATTGAAATCGCCCATAAGTATAAGAGAGCTTTGCTTTTCCATCAATATTTCTTCTAATGCCTGCCACTCAAAAGCGAAGGCTTTTTCATCATCCTGCCACCATGAAAAATGACTACTTATTATTCTTATTTTTCGCCCGTTAATCTTAGTTTCACCAATCACTAGACTTCTCGTATGATAATCTGCCGGATCAGAGCTTTCCGAGATCAAGTGATTTCCCACCTTTAATGGCGTCTTCGACAACAACCCAATCCCTTCATGATAAATATCATAACCAATATGATTGTAGCCCCAACTCCAATAATAGTGACAGCCTAACTCCTTTAGCCGTTCAGTTAAGCAAAACAAAAAATTATCCTGATGAATAGCCTGTTGTTCTATCGTCGGTTGAAAATGATTATCTAACTTTGCCACAGAACTCGTTATTAGCTGATTCACCTCTTGTAAACCAATAAAATCATATTTTTCTTTAATGATTTTTTTTGCCAAAACTTCAATTTGCTTTTGACCATCTTCTTCCATCCAGCTATGCGTGTTTAAGGTTAGTACTTTGATCGTTCTCGCCTCACTTTAATAATCGATTGTCCCAACTGTTTCCCCGCGAGAAACGAGCCCTGTTTTATCATAATGATAATCTTCAATCTTATCACCATTTGTAAACACCACAATCATTGTTGTTAGTTTACCTGATTCTCGAATCTTCGCCAAATCGGCAGTTGCCACAATTTTACCCGCTTTTACCTTTTCGCCTTCACGAACTTTGATCTCAAAAGCTTCGCCTCCTAGATTGACCGTGTCAATTCCCATGTGAAGCAACACTTCAATCTCATCCTCTGTTTTTATTCCGATAGCGTGCTTCGTTGGGAAGATCGAAACAATCGTTCCTGTAATCGGGCTTGCTATCTCTCCATTTTCTGGAACAACCGCGAAACCTTCTCCCATCATTTTTTGTGAGAACACTTCATCTTGTACTTGATCGATCGGAATCAGCTCACCATTGGCTGGCGCAACAAAATCAGCGTGCATTCCTTTAAAAACTGCTCTTGCTTTTTCTACTTCAGATGAATCATTTTGAAGCGCACTTGAAGGTATCGCTACACCCGAATCCAATAAATCCTGAATATCGGATTTTAAAATATCTGCCTTAGGACCATAAACTGCCTGCACTCCATTATCCTTAACCAAAAGTCCCATTGCTCCAGCCTTTTTCCAGTCTTCTTCGCCGCCAACGACATTTTTATCTGCCACCGTTACCCGCAAGCGAGTCATACATGCATCAACATCCGTAATATTTTGTGGTCCACCTAATAAGTTGATGATCTTCACGATTTGTGAATCCGCTGAAACCGTTCCGTCTGTTGTTTCACTTACGGCTTCTTCACTATCAACCTCATAATTCCCATTTCTTCCTGGTGTTGCATAATTGAATTTTTTGATCATGAAATTTGCAAAGAAATAAGTAAATACACCAAAAGCAATACTCGTTAATACGAAATTGAGCAAGTCATTACCTAATCCTGCACGTAATGCCATAGGCACTCGAGTCAGCAGTTCAATGTTCCCAAATGAATGTACTCTTAAATTGATCAAGTCAGCCATCGCAAAGGCAGCCCCTTGAATCACTGCGTAGCAAGCATACAGTGGCACTGCAACAAACATAAACATAAATTCTAAAGGTTCTGTTACTCCTGTAAGGAATACCGCTACTGCCGCAGAAAGAAACATTGATTTATATTTTTTCTTTTTGTCTGGGTCGACATTACGATACATCGCCAAAGTTAATCCCATCAAAATCCCGGAAGAACCAATCATTTGTCCGACTTTGAAACGTGCTGGTGTCCACTGAGTTAATACTTCTTTATACTGAGACATGTCTCCGCCATTCTTTAAATTGACTAAGTCAGTTGCCCATGCTAACCATAATGGATCTTGACCAAACACTTGGCTTCCTGCCTGTGCCCCTGTCAAGATATCGTAAGTTCCGCCCAATTGTGTATAATTCATCGGGATGGTCAACATATGATGCAGTCCGAACGGCAAAAGTAATCGTTCAAGTGTACCATATAAGAATGGCGCCAATACTGGTGCAGTATCTTGAGAATTTGCAATCCATTTACCAAAATCGTTGATCCCTGTTTGAATAACAGGCCAAATTAGTGCCAATACTAAAGCTACGATAACTGAACGCAAAATTACTACAAAAGGAACAAATCGTTTTCCATTGAAGAAAGTCAATACTTCTGGCAGCTTCCGGAAATTGTAATATTTATTGTAAGCTGTCGCTCCGACAAATCCAGCTATAATCCCAACAAATACGCCCATATTCAACGCAGGTGCTTCTAATACACTCGTAAAATAACCATTGACCATGATTTTTTGGCCAAATAGCGTGTGCGTCATTGCATTTGGATCAGCTAACATTTCTGAAGTGATGCCGAAGATCGAGCCAGTGATTCGATTAATTAGAATAAATGATAGCCCGGCCGCAAAAGCGCCCCCAGCTCGTTCTTTCGCCCAGCTTCCCCCAATTGCCAATGCAAAAAGCAAATGCAGATTGCCAATGATAGCCCAACCAATATTCTCGACGACGCCGCCAGTGGTAACTAGCCATCCTAGATTTTCGTTAATCAATGGTAAGGACTTACCAATACTGATCATTAAACCTGCTGCTGGCATTACCGCAATTACCACCATCAACGCTTTCCCAAATTTTTGCCAAAACTCAAAACTAAAAATCTTTTTGATTCCCTTCATACTTTCTTCCTCCTAAATTTTGATTCACATAATTTGCGCAATCGGTTTCGCTGATTTGCATTATATACTCATTTTCTTTTCTTGTAAACTCTTTCAACGATTTTATTTAAAAAATAGTTTTTCTCTCTATATCTGTTGATTTGTATTTTTTTATTTCTAACGCTTGACTTGTGCAATCGGTTGCGTATATGATGGTGCTAAGAAAACATAAGGAGGACTATCATGAAAAAAGTGCAACGTCTTTTTGAAATTGACCCTTGGAAAATTCGAACTACTAAGCTAGATAAAGAAAATCGTCGTCTTCAGGAATCATTAACTAGTATAGGTAATGGCTACATGGGTATGCGTGGTAATTTTGAGGAAAGTTATAGCGGAGATCATCATCAAGGAACCTACTTGGCCGGAATTTGGTACCCTGATAAAACTCGTGTCGGCTGGTGGAAAAATGGCTATCCTGAATATTTTGGAAAAGTCATCAACGCTCTTGATTTTATTCAAATGAAGTTATTTGTGAATGGACACGAGATCGACCTGACAACCACGCAATTTGAGGATTTTGATTTAGAGTTAAATATGGAAAATGGGGTTCTTACTCGCTCTTTCGTGGCAATAGTTGGTGTCACAAAGGTTCGTTTTACTTTTGAACGCTTTTTGAGTATCGTAAAACAAGAACTCGCTGTGATAAGACTGACTGCTGAGAGCTTATCTGGCGAGGCTGAACTAAAAGTCGTTTCCAAGCTTGATAACAATGTACAGAATGAAGACAGTAATTATGAAGAAATGTTTTGGTTAGAAAAAGGCCGTGGACATCAAGAAGAGAGCAGTTTTTTAACAGCTCAAACAATTCCCAATAATTTTGGAATCGAACAATTTTCAGTTACAGGTGCAATGAAACATATTGGTCCTTCAATCGGTCTGCAGCAGGACGATAATTTGGAAGTTTCTGAGACTTTCACGTTTGACTTGAAGCCTCAACAATCAATTCAATTAGAAAAACGAGTGGTGGTATTGACCAGTCGAGATATCCCTGAATCAGAACAAGGTAAAAAGGCTATCGCATTATTAACGGAATACAACGATTCCTTTGAAGAACTTTTAGCTGAACAAAATGCCGCTTGGGCAAATCGTTGGGCCTTAGCAGATGTCTTGATTGGCGGAGACGATGAAGCACAGCAGGGTATCCGGTTTAACATCTTCCAACTGTTTTCTACTTATTATGGTGAAGATGAACGGTTAAATATTGGGCCAAAAGGTTTCACTGGTGAGAAATACGGTGGGGCAACTTATTGGGATACTGAAGCATACGCTGTCCCAATGTATTTAGGAATTTCTGATCCAGGAATAACTAAAAATTTACTAAAATACCGCCACAATCAGTTACCGCAAGCGCAACATAATGCTCGCCAACAGGGACTTAATGGAGCATTATATCCAATGGTTACCTTTACTGGTGTCGAATGCCACAATGAATGGGAAATTACTTTCGAAGAAATCCATCGAAACGGCGCAATTGCATATGCGATTTATAATTATACGACTTATACTGGTGATGACAGCTATATTCAAAATGAAGGCTTAGAAGTATTGACTGAAATTGCTCGTTTCTGGGCAGATCGTGTACACTATTCTAAGCGTCAACAAAAATATATGATTCATGGTGTAACGGGCCCTAATGAATATGAAAATAATATTAATAATAATTGGTATACCAACTATCTGGCAGCTTGGGTTCTATCATATACTTTAGAAAGCTATCAAAAACACCAAAATCAAACCAGTGTCTCTATTTCCTCAAAAGAACAAGAGAAATGGCAAGACATAGTTGAGCATATGTACTTCCCTGCAGATGAGGAATTAGGTATTTTTGTTCAACACGATACTTTCTTAGACAAAGAGTTGATGTCAGCGAATGATTTGTCTCCAGAAGACCGCCCGCTAAATCAAAACTGGTCTTGGGATAAGATTCTACGCTCTTGTTTTATTAAACAAGCAGACGTTTTACAAGGGATTTATTTCTTCGGAGATCATTTCACTAAAGAAGAAAAACGCAAGAACTTTGAATTTTACGAGCCGATGACGGTCCATGAATCTTCTCTTTCTCCTTCGATCCACGCTATTTTAGCCGCAGAGCTTGGGTTGATTGATAAATCAATGGAGATGTACCAACGAACTGCGCGCTTGGACTTGGACAACTATAATAATGATACTGATGATGGATTGCATATTACTTCCATGACAGGTAGCTGGTTAACTATCGTCCAAGGCTTCGCACAGATGAAAACAACTGGCGGTAATTTAAGCTTTGCACCATTGCTGCCTAAGGAATGGAATCAGTATTCCTTCCATATCAATTATCGCGGAAGACTAATCTTTGTCTCCGTAAATAAAGAAGAAGTGAAAATCGACTTGAAAGATGGTTCTGCCTTAGCTATGATGCTCTATGGGAAGGAAATTTCTTTGGAAGATTCACTGACAGTCCCACTGGAACAGGAGGAAGCAAATGTTTAAAGGCGTTTTGTTCGATCTGGATGGTGTGATCACTGATACTGCAGAATATCATTACTTAGCATGGAAAAAGTTGGCAGATGATCTCGGGATTTCAATTGATCGTCAATTTAATGAAAAATTGAAGGGCGTTAGTCGTGAAGATTCTTTGCGGCTAATTCTCAACTATGGCGGTCGCGAAAAAGATTTTTCTGATGTAGAATTTAAGCAGTTAGCAAAATCAAAAAATGATCATTATGTAGAAATGATCCAAGCTGTTTCGCCACAAGATGTATATCCTGGCATCTTAGACTTGCTGAAAGCATTGAAAAATGCTGACATCAAAATTTCTTTAGCATCAGCGAGTAAGAATGGTCCTTTTTTATTGAAGCAAATGGGTCTGAGCGACTATTTCGACGGCATCGCTGATCCGGCAGCGGTCAACGCTGGAAAACCAGCTCCGGATATTTTCATTTTAGCTGCACAAATCGTTGGACTAAAGCCTGAGGAATGTATTGGGATCGAGGATGCACAAGCAGGAATTTCTGCTATTAAAGCTAGCGGGGCATTACCGATAGGAGTAGGAACCTCCGAACAACTGGGTAATGATATTGCATTGGTGGCTTCTACAGCTGAACTCACTTTAGAATTTTTAGAAAAACAATGGAATAAGTAATTATAAATGAGAAAGGAGAGCAAAAGATGGTATCTACAGTTAAAGACGTGGCTAAAAAAGCAAAAGTCTCTCCTTCTACTGTTTCACGCGTAATCAACGATCATCCTAGTATTTCTATTGAAACAAAGCAACGCGTTCGTAAAATCATGGATGAAATGGGCTACTTTCCAAATGTTACTGCACGAAATCTTGGCAAGCAACGGGCGAACTCCTTTGGCGTTATTCTACCGCCGCTTGATTCTCGTGAGCGCTTAGGCAATCCGCTTTATTTGGAATTGTTAAACGCAGTCAACGAAACGGCAGCAGAATTTCAAATTACCACTGCTGTCGCTTCAGCTAATAACAGCGAGACTTTGTTAGAAAATGTTACCCGGATGCATCGGCAAAAACAAGTCGACGGCTTCATCTTAGCCTATTCTGAAAAAGACGATCCAGTAGCAGAGTATTTATACCAAAACCAAGTGCCCTTTACTTTGATTGGTCGTCCACCAAAAAGAGAAGCTGATATCGTTTACGTTGACAATGACAATCAGCTGCTTGGAAAACAAGCGACTGAGTATTTAATCGATAAAGGTCACAAAAATATTCTATTCGTTTCAAACGTCAATCAAGAAGTTATATTCTTTGAACGCTATTTTGGTTATCAAGAGGCTATGATGCTAAAGGGCTATCCTACCCACTCCCCATTAGCGATGCTTCAGCCCGAAGACTATACACAATTTCCTGAGGTGATCAAAGAAACGGGTGCCACAGCATTAGTTGTGATTGATGATATTTTTGCTTTACGTATGATTCAGCTGGCGACATTGCATGGATATAAAGTCCCTGATGATCTTTCAGTCATCAGCTTCAATAATTCAATTTTCGCAACGTTAGTCCATCCTTACTTGACGACGATTGATATTGATATTTCTGATCTTGGTCGCCTAGGTACACAGAAATTGATGGAGCAAATTGATCAGAAACAATCTAGCGGTGTTCAGCTGGTTGTACCGCACCATCTGATCCAAAGAGAAACTGTTCGTACGATTTAAATAATCATTAAATGCGGTCTGTCCAACTTGTGACAGGTCGTTTTTTTGTATATACTGACGAAAAATCAGAAAGAAAGTGGATAGATGATTCTAATCTTTGGTCTACTCATAGTGCTCTTTCTGATCTATTGTCGCTACTCTACCTACCAATTGATCGAAAAGCACTTTCAAATTATCAAAAATGAACAACTGACTATTAATGCTGGTAAAAAAACAGGATTAACAATCGCTCAAATTAGTGATAGCCACTTCTCCCCTTTTTACTCTCCCAAACGGTTTGATAAAATTATTAATAAATTAAATCAAGAAAAACCTGATATCGTTCTGTTTACTGGTGATTTGATCGAGAACTATCAGTATTTGCAAGCACGGGATTGCACGACAATCAGTCAACAATTAGCTAGAATCACGGCACCAAAAGGAAAATTCGCTATTTTAGGAAATCATGATTACCGTTCCAATGGGCAGGAAGCTGTTGAAAAAATGCTGATAGACGGTGAATTCATCCTGTTGAATAATCAAAGTATGAAGGTGGATAAGTTAAGTTTAACGGGGATAGATGATGGACAGGAAGGAACTCCCAACTATTCCATATGTCCCGCAGACGCTGACTTCTCCATATTAATGGTTCATGAGCCTGATCAAGTCAGACATCTGCCGCAGCTGGAACATTTCGATTTAATTCTATCTGGGCACAGCCATGGCGGGCAAATTCGTTTTCCGATCTTTCCTTATAAAAATTTCGGATCAAAGCTTTATGATCAAGGCATCTATGCGTTGACACCTCAAACCAGTTTAGTCGTTAATACTGGTTTAGGTACGACGGGACCTCCTCTGCGTTTCAGAGTAATTCCTGAAATTTTATATTTTCATCTATAGAAAAAGAGTTCGGAGTCATTCCTTTTGGGAAATTCTCCAAACTCTTTTTTATGCACGATTTTTTTGTTTGAGATAAGGAAGCATGATCGGTACTAGTGAAACAAAGACAATCAGCAGCATGATCAGAGAAAAATGCTCACTGACAATCGGAATATTTCCTAAAAAATAACCAGCTAAGCTAACAACGGTTGCCCAAACAATTGCTCCGAAAATATTGAAGCTTGAAAAAATGCCCCAATTCATTTTACTAGAGCCGGCAATAAATGGAATGAACGTACGAACAAACGGCATGAAACGTCCTAAAAAGATCGTCCATTTTCCACGTTCATTGAAAAAAGTTTCCGCTTCTCTTACCTTATCTTCCTTTATAAAACGAGAAATCGGACTATGATACAATGCCTTGACCCCGATCGTATGCCCAATCCAGTAATTCATCATATCACCCAAAATCGCAGCAATTATACAAATTCCGATTACATAGGGCAAATAGAGTACATCTCCCCCTAAGGCCGTTAATGCCCCTGCCGCAAATAAAAAGGAATCCCCCGGTAAGAACGGAAAAATAACGACTCCTGTTTCAATAAAAATAATTGCGAATAAAATTGGATAAATCCCCACTCCGTATTGTTGAACCATTGACACCATATGAGCATCAATGTGCAAAATAAAATCAATTAAAGCCATACACCATACTCCTTCTGAAAAGACTTCTTTCTTATCATACGACTTTTCAAGAAAAAGGAAAGATTGATTCCCTGTTCTATAGAAAAAATAAATTTTATTTGGAAAATGGTATAATAATAAAAAAGATCAAAAGGAGTAATCAATGAGCGTTCTTTCTCATATGAAAAGCATGCAGAAGGAAATGTCTGCATCCGAAAAAAAAATTTATTGCTTTATTCGCGACAATAGTGAAAAAGCTGCGAGTATGACGGCGAATGAAATCGCAGAGGCATCTGGAGCTAGTGCACCCACAGTCGTTCGATTCTCAAAGAAGATGGGATTTAATAGTCTAACAGATTTAAAAATAGAACTTTCAGCAGAAACAATGCAGGAACGCAGAAATAATACGTACAGCGATGTCGATCACGACGAATCCTTTCACAGCTTAAAAAATAAATTGGCTAGTAACGCCCGCTATACGATCGATGAAACAACAGCTCTATTCAATGAAGGAGAGTTTCTAGAAGCCTGTACACTACTAGAAGAAAAGGAATTTTGCTATGTTTTAGGTATTGGAGCTTCTAATCTGGCGGCCACTGATATTGTGCAAAAATGGAGTCGTTTAGGAAAAAATGTTATCAGCGAACCAGATTACAATACTATTCTGCCGCAGCTGATTTTACATCAAAAGGAGTCTGTCATTTGGTTAGTATCTAATTCGGGCTTAACCTCCGAATTAATCGCACTGGCCGAGACGGCAAAGGATTTAGGAATTCCGATTATTACCTTAACTCAATTCGGGCAAAACCCACTGGCGAAGTTAGCAGATGTTTGTCTCCAGACTTCGCGCCCTACCGAAGCCACATATCGCAGCGCTGCAACAGATTCAATCTTAGCTCAATTCATTACGATCGATTTATTATTTTATGTCTATATCAGCCGCAACAAAGAAAACGCTGAAAAAATATATACGACAAGAGCAATCGTGCAGGAATATCGAAAAAAATACTTCTAGAAAAGGACGTGGAAGAAATAATTTCTTTCATGTCCTTCTTGATTTATATATGAATCAAGAGATCATCATTACGAGTGATTCTTTCACTTTTTAATTACCACTCTAAAAAATCAGTTATCTTACAGCTATTTGGAAGAAGCAACTCTCTTCTCCCCGTATTGTGAAAATAGTAAAGAGCGGTACCGACTTGGCCCGCTCTTTACTATTTTTCTATTTTGTTGTTGCTTTGAAGACTTCCTCAGAAGCTTTCACTGTCCCAGTTTTTTCAAGCACATGTGTTTCTACATCATTCATATTGGTAATCAACACCATCATTGATGTCCCCTTACCAGCTTCCTTGATTGCTGCTAGATCAACTGTAGCTACCTGTGTTTCAGTAGTAACGCTTTGACCTTCTGTTACAAGCACCTCAAATGGCTTCCCGTCTAGCTCTACTGTATTGATCCCCATATGAAGCAGAACTTCTAACCCACTTTCGGTTGTAATGCTGATCGCATGCTTCGTTGGAAAAATAGTTGAGATTTTACCAGCCACTGGGGCAAAAATCGCACCATCAGTCGGTTCAACAAAGTAGCCTTCTCCCATCATTTTTTCTGCAAACACAGGATCTGCCGCTTCTTCTAACGGATGAACCGAACCAGCGGCTACTGCTGTGAAGATATTTGCTGTATGAGCAATGACGGGTGTATTTACTGCTTCTGCTGTTTCAAACGTTGCCTCTGCCAATTCTTGTTCAGCTAATTTATCTTTGGGGATACCAAAGAAATAAGTAGCAATAAATCCGCCGATATAAGCAGCGAGTAGGCCAAGGACATAGCCCCACCAACGACCGTTAGCGATCAATGGGATCAATGCTGCACCTGATGGTCCAATTGCAATTGCACCAACACCGCCAATCGCGCCGATCACAGCACCACCGATACCACCGCCTACACAGGCAGTGATGAATGGACGTCCTAATGGCAATGTCACACCATAAATCAACGGTTCGCCAATCCCTAAGATACCAACCGGTAGAGCACCTTTGATCATTTCAGTTAATTCCTTGTCCTTGCGTAATTTGATCCACAAGGCAAAAGCAGCCCCTACCTGACCTGCGCCAGCCATTGCCAAAATTGGCAACAACAACGTTTTTCCAGTTTCACCGATCATTTGAATATGGATCGGTGTCAAAATTTGATGAAGCCCAAACATAACCATCGGCAAGAATAGCGCTCCTAATACAAAACCAGAGAAAGCTCCACCAACCGACAGTACCCAGTTGATTCCGCCAACCATGCCGTTGGAAATGAAGCCTGCTAATGGCATAATCAAAAAGATTTCAAGCAGACCGATCACTAGCAAGGAAAGCATTGGAGTAATGATGATATCCACTGCATCTGGAATGATTCGATGCAATTTCTTCTCAACGATCGATAGTAACCAGACAGCAAAGATAACTCCAATAATTCCGCCTTGACCAGCGGCTAAGGTATCACCTGTAAATAAATTTTTGATTGGAGCCTCGGGATTCATTCCCGTTAGTAGAACAACTGCTCCGATAACACCACCAAGTGTAGGAGTCGCACCGAAAACTTGTGCAGCATTCACGCCGGTAAAGATAACTAAATAGCTAAACATTCCATTTTTCAAAATGTTTAAAACATCGACAAATTGCTGCCATGTCGCAGCATCGATTGTACCAGCCGTAATTAAGTTCGTCATAACTGCTGCAACACCAGCGATTAATCCTGACCCCACAAACGCTGGAATCATTGGTACAAAAATATTAGAAATATCTTTTAAAACTGCTTTAAGAGGTGAATTTTTTTGCTTAGCTTTTTGAGCGGCCTTCATTTCAGCCGCTTTGGCATTGACTTTGTCTTTACCAGAACCCTGCGGCAGTTCTTCTCCCAGTTCAACACCAGCAATGTCGACCATTTCTTTGGCAACTTTGTTAACTTTACCAGGTCCAATGATTACCTGTAGTTGTTCATCATCCACTACTCCAAGTACACCTGGTATGCTTTTTAATTTCGCTTGATCAACTTTACTGTCATCACGAACGCTCATCCGCACACGTGTCATACAATGAACGACACTCTGAACGTTCTCCATCCCTCCGGCACCATCATAGATTTCTTTAGCAATTTGGTTTAAGGTTAATTCTTCTTTCGCCATAGTTCTTCCCTCCTAAATTGTGTTTTTAACAAATCCATCAGCTTGGATTAATTTCTCAGCGGCTTGTTCTTTCGTACTGTTCGTCAAAATCATCACGATTGCTAATTTAACATTCTGATCCGCTTTTTCAAAATAATAAGCGGCTGTCTCATAGTCAGCTTCTGTTGCTTGCATGATTATGCGTTTTGAACGTTCAACAAGCTTTTCATTGGTAGGCTTTACATCTACCATTAAATTGTTATAGACTTTTCCGATTCCAATCATGCTGATCGTCGAAATCATATTTAAGATCAATTTTTGAGCTGTTCCTGATTTCAGACGAGTAGATCCTGTCAAAAACTCGGGCCCGCAATCAACTTCAATTGGCAATTCAGCATGCTTACTGATTTCGGCTCCTTTGTTGCAGGAAATCGTTCCTGTTGCTGCGCCATTTGCTCGAGCATAGTCTAATCCGCCAATTACATAAGGCGTGCGTCCACTTGCTGCAATTCCAATAACCATATCATTTTCATTTAAATGCAACTCTTTTAAATCTTGCGCCCCTAATTCAGCGTCATCTTCCGCACCTTCTACTGCGACAGTCATGGCTTGTTCGCCGCCAGCTATTAGACCAATAACCATTTCAGGCTCGACTCCAAAAGTCGGCACACATTCCGCTGCATCTAATACACCTAGACGTCCGCTGGTTCCAGCACCCATATAAATTAATCGACCGCCTTTTTTAAAGGCCGAGATGGTCGCTTTAACGACTTTTTCAATTTGAGGTAATTGTTCCGCGACCGCATCCGGTACTTTGTGGTCCTCATGATTCATCAACTTTACAGCTTCTGCAACACTCATTTCATCTAGGCCAAAAGTTGTTTCATTTCGTCGCTCTGTCGTTAAGTTTTCTAAATTAATCATTCTTTTTCCACACTCTCTAAACTAAATTTCTGTCCTGCTTTTATATGTTTGATCAATGCTTGATCCTTTTCTATTACTTGTCCGACCACATTCACCTTTTCATCGGCCGGCAAACATTGCTTCACCACCTGAATCTCACCCATATATCGTAAATAGTTCTTGTTATCAATCGTAACTGCCCCTAAATCTCGTTTCCTGACTGGTAACGGTTCGATATTCGGAATGTCTTTAAACCGCGCTTCTGCACTGCGAATCACATCACGAGCCTCATCTTGACGATTGATGTGATCTCCCAAAACATATTCGACCTGCTTATCGAGCTCTTTGACATTCAGCTTTATCTTTTCTTCTTTTAGATACAAAGAAAATTGCTTCAATACTTCTTTCGATAACCCGCTATCTCCGATGTATACTTTATCCGTATCTTCCAGTAAATCTAGCGCTGCCGCTAAGGGATGCATTCCACGATGCTCTTCTAATGTAGGTAAACCATTGAATAAAGGGCCTCGCAATTTATCATCTCCAGGAACAAAGCCTTGGATTGTAAATCCATATGATTTCAACCATTGATTTTTTTGGCGATACCAGTTTTTATCTATTGCTGTTTCAGGTCTCGGATAGTAGTTGTGCCAAGCTTCCAAATGTTTGAAGTTTGCTTGACCCTCCTGCAATTCCTTAATATCTCCATCAGTAATTGTCGAAGCGTTCAAAGCAATTGGCATTTTTTGTGACAGCCTGGCGATTTGATTGTTGCTAATGTGATAATCCATTCTTAACCCAGTTACGCCGATCTCAATAAGCTCGTCTGCTCGATCAAAAGAAAATCCTGCTCGTTCTAAAGCTTCACCTGAAATATCTACCATCAGCTCCAAGTGATGCTCTTTCGCAACAGAGCCAAGGTCCGTCAAGCGCTTACGATATTGAGCGGCATCATCTTCTGGAATATGCAAAGAAGTAAAAATACCAGAAAATCCATTTTGCGCCATTTCTTCTATATACTTTTTGGTTTCATTGGTTAAACCTTCATTTAAGAATATTGAAAATCCAAACATCTGCTTCCTCCCTCTCATTCCAAACAATACCTGCTAAATGAAAACCATTTCATCTTTACGAGATGATTATAAACGCTAACAGCAGAAAATGCAACAACATTTCACGATTAAATCATTTCGAATGAAATTACATTTCTTAAATGAGCAAGTATTCCGGTTTTTTACCTCTTTTTATGTATACTGTTTAATGGAACTGGAAAGGGGATCCGTCTATATGAAAATTGCAATTGCTGGAGCAGGTGCCATGGGGAGTCGCATCGGATTGATGCTCCATCAGGCAGGTAATGAAGTGATTCTGATCGATCGTTGGCCTGATCATATCAAGGCTATTCGAGAAAACGGCTTAATTGGCGAGTTTGAGGATCATAAGGTAGTGGCTCACCTGCCAATTTATTCACCAGAAGAAATCGTAGAAGACCATACTAGTGTTGATTTAGTTGTTGCACTAACTAAATCCATGCAGCTCAGAGCGATGTTTCAAGATATTCAACCAATTATCAGTGAAAAAACCTTCGTCTTTTGTCTATTAAATGGTTTAGGTCATGATGAAACCTTGTCAGAATTTATTCCAAGAGAAAATATTATTTTTGGGACAACAACTTGGACTGCAGGACTTGCAGGGCCTGGACACGCAAGTTTAGTTGGAACAGGCAGTATTGAGATGGAAAATTTAGACCCATCAGGGAAAGCTTTCACGCTAGAGGTATTAGAGGTTTTCCAAAAAGCGGGGCTAAACCCGGTCTACAGCAATAATGTACGTTACTCCATTTGGAAAAAAGCATGCATCAATGGAACTTTAAATGGCTTATGTACCATCTTGGATTGCAACATCGCCGACTTTGGTTCATTGAGTATTGCTGGAGACTTGATTGAAACGATTGTAGGAGAATTCGCCTCGGTGGCTGAAGTAGAGGGAATTATACTTGATCAACCACAAGTGATACAAGCAATTGAAGCTACTTATGATGTTAAAGCTCAGGGGTTACATTTTCCTTCTATGTACCAAGACCTGATTCGTAACCATCGAAAAACCGAGATTGACTATATTAATGGAGCTGTTTGGCAAAAAGGAATGAATTACCAAATCAGTACACCCTACTGTGCCTTTTTGACTCAATTGATTCATGCTAAAGAAGAGCTATTAGAAGCAAAATAAAAAAAGCGCCTAGGCGCTTTTTTTATTAGGAATAATTTCTACTTTCTTCCAATAAAGAATGAAACCACTGCAACAACAATGACGGCACCAATAATAGAAGGAACCAGTGCCATGCCTGCTAAGCTAGGGCCCCATGAGCCAAGTAACGCTTGACCGATTGCAGAACCGACTAAACCAGCAACAATATTTGCTATCCAGCCCATTGAACCGCCTTTTTTAGTAATCGCACCCGCAATCACACCGATCAATGCACCAATGATTAATGTCCATAACCAACTCATTCTTCTCTCCCTCTTTCTATATAAAATAATTACATAATCATGTTACAAATAAGCTTCATTTTTTTCTATTATTCTGCTCAGTTATCGCCTGCATTTTCTAAAATAATTGTTCAAAACACTATTACAACGGGATTATAGGCAAATATTCAGTGCACTTCAAAAATTTCTTGAACAAAGAAATTTCTGAAGCTAAAAAAACATTTTTTTACTATTAAAGGAAGACTTTTATCTTAATTGATTAATGAATTTTGTTTTTTAGCTTGTTATCGTCAAAAAACAAAAAAATATTATCTTAATATAACAAACACTATGGGATTATAGCTTTTTGGTGAAAACAGTATGAAAAGTTTTTCACGATAATTGAATTGTCAGAACATTCTGCTATTATGGACAAATAATTATCAGAATATTTTAAATCTACATACTATTCTCTCTATTTAGAAATGAGGCATCTCTATGGAAAATAAATTACAGAAACAAATGACTTCTCGCCACATTATGATGCTGGCACTTGGTGGAGCAATCGGTGCCGGCCTATTCAAAGGAAGCGGGGAGGCAATTGGAATCGCCGGCCCTTCCGTCATTCTTGCTTTTCTGCTTGGCGGCTTGGTACTTTTCATCGTTATGAATGGGTTAGGCCGTTTAGTATTAAGCAGTGACAATGTTCAAGGTCTTTCTGGGATCATTAAACCCTTTCTTGGTGAACGTACGGCGGATTTTATTGATTGGCTATACTGGTCACTATGGATGATTAATATTATTGCGGAAGCAGTAGCTGCCGCTAGCTTTATGCAATTATGGTTTCCACATATCCCTTCTTGGATCTTCGTGTTGATTTTGGCAATATTAACGACGGTTATCAATTTATACTCCGTTCGTCTATTCGCCGAAACAGAGTATTGGCTGGCATTTATTAAAATTGCTGTCATCATTGTCTTGATTATTTTTAGCGCTTATCTCGTTGGACATGAAATCATTGCTATCGGCTTTATTGATACCATTTCTCGAATGAACAGCCATGGCGGCTTTACTCCCCATGGTCTTCACGGACTGGTAAATTCTCTTTTAGTTGTAATTTATTCTTACGGCGGTTCTGAACTAATTGCTATTACAGTCAGTGAAGCAGAAGATCCTAAAACAGCTATTCCAAAAGCTATCAAAGGCGTTATGGGCAGAATCATTTCATTTTATATCGTACCAATGGCTTTGCTTTTGATCATTTACCGTTGGGATACCTTAGCTGCAACAACTGCTAGTCCATTTGTAATGGTCTTTCAAAAAATGCATATTCCCTTTGCTACGGATATTGTGAATTTCGTTATTGTATTGGCTCTATTTTCTTCTATTAATTCTGGTGTCTATGCTTCCTCTCGAACACTGTACTTCCGTGTAAAAAATAATAACGGCTTCACCTCTAAGCTTGCTGCTTTAAACAAACATCAGGTTCCGCAACGAGCAGTATTATTTTGTACCGGTACACTGTATCTTGGAGTCGTCTTGTCCTATTTCCTAGGGAATAAATTATTCAACTATTTAGTTGGCTCACTGTCATACTCTGTATTATTGACTTGGCTGTTGATCAGCATAGCAGCATTTGTCTTAGCATTGAAAAAAGGAAGCAAAGTGGAACAATTTTTTAGCGGACTAGTCATTCTAGTATTAGGATTGATTTTCGTGGGAATTCTTATGAATAACCCGATTGGAGTAACGCTTTTCACTGCATGTGTATATCTCATTATCCTCATCAGCTATCGTAAAAAACAAGCTGATACAGTTACCGAACAGTTATAGATAAACAGCCGGATTCGTACAGTGTATTGATTCGGCTGTTTTTTAGTTATTTTGTCCAAAAAAAGGAAAGTACGCTTTACATATATGACGGTTCCATTTATACTATAGATGGAAAGTAAACTTTCCTTCGGGAGGTCCACATGAAAAATCGTTTAGAAAAAATTCGCAAGGAAAAAGGCATTAAACAGGAAGATTTAGCTGCTGCCCTAGAAGTATCCCGTCAGACGATCGGATCTTTGGAGAATGATCGGTATAATCCATCTATTTTATTAGCATTTAAAATTGCCAAGTATTTCAATATGACGATCGAAGAGATATTTATTTATGAGGAGGAAGAACAATGAAAAAAACAAAAGATTTGTTTATTATCCTGTTTGGCATAGTATTAATACTTGTAGGTTTTTACTTGATAAAAGTCATCGAGGATCCGCATAATAATTTGAGAACTCTGCCCTATCTTTGTATTGGTTTAGGATGCGGGTTATTGGGAAATGGTCTTGGAGAATATTTAAGTAAAAAATCGATTGAAAACAATCCTAAACTGGCTAAGCAGATTGAAATCGATACGAAGGATGAACGAAACGTTATGATTGGAAATATGGCAAAAGCCAAGGGTTTCGATATGATGCTGTATGTGTACGCAGCTCTGTTATTAACCTTTTCATTGATGGGTACTTCCTTTAATATCTTAATTCCGATGGTGATCGCTTATCTTTTCGTCGTTGGTTACTCTATCTATTATCGTTCGAAAATCGAAAAAACATTTTAATCATCTTTCAAATAATAAAGGAGCAGAACAACGAGGTTCTGCTTCTTTGTGCTATCACCTATATTTCTCATTTCATTTAAAAAAATCCGGATTGACTCTCGCTTGTTGAAAGTCAATCCGGATTTGTCTACAGTATAGGATGAGTCTAACGTCCATCCCAGTAAAAAATTTATTTTTCTTCGCTACCCATAAACTTAGCAGCAAACGCAGCGATAATGGCTCCCAATGTTGGAGCTAACAAGTAGACCCAATAATGAGAGAGTGCACTACCGCCAGCAAAAATTGCTGGTCCCAAGCTGCGGGCTGCATTTAATGAGCCGCCAGTCAAATTTAACGCTACTATTATCAAGAACGCTAATGTAACACCAATTGCAAGTGGAGCCATTTGTGCATTGCCGTATTTTTTGCTAGTAACCATTAAAATTACGAATACAAATAGAAATGTGATCAATGTTTCTACACCAAATGCTTGAGCCGCACTGATAGCAGGAAAATCATTTTGGCCAAAGCCGTCGCTAGGTAATTTTAACGCATGAATATAAACATATAAAATAGCTGAAGCTGCGATTGAACCTAATGCTTGGGCGATAATATAAAATATCCCATCTTTTACTTCTAAACGCTTATTGATCATCATTGCAATGGATACGCCTGGATTGAAGTTTCCTCCAGAAATACCTCCCACTGCATAAGCCATGATCGTGATCGCTAAACCAAATGCTAAACCAATTGTTAACGTATCACCTTTAGCAACAACCACTGTACCAGTTCCAAGAAAAACAAGCATAAAGGTACCTAGAAATTCTGCTAAATATTTTTTCATTTTCATTGCACATCCTTTACAAAATGATTGAGTTTTCAGTTTATTTAACTCTTCTTTTTTTGTAAAGTGATATGCAATTTCTCTTATTTTCCTCTCTTTTTTGCTAATTAACAAAAATATTTTTTTGAATAACGAGTGCTATCATCATCTTCAATTTGTCATTTTCATTAATTTTCATATTATGATGAAAACCACTGAAAAGAAAAACCCTCAAAATATTTGAGGGTTTTACCAACTATACCAATTCAACTTCTACATCGATGTTTCCGCGTGTTGCTTTTGAATATGGACAGAACTCATGTGCTTCTTCAACGATCTTTTGTGCTTCTTCTTTTTCGACTCCCGGCAGTGACGTTTCTAGAATCACTCCGATTTGATAGCCGCCATCATCAAGCTGATACAATGAGACACGTGCTTTAACTTCCGCATCAGATTCTAAATTATGCTCTTTTAGCATATGATGAACTGCACCGTTGAAACATGAAGCATAACCAGCTGCAAATAGTTGTTCTGGATTCGTTCCTTCCGCATGAATTGAAGGTGGCTCAATCTTCATTTTCATACTTCCGTTCGGTGCCTGTACATCACCAGTACGCCCACCGTGATTGATCATCGCTGTTTCATACATTTTCTTCAAAATAAATCAGTCCTTTTCTTCTTCTTGATTAATAGTCTACGCGTTATCAATTAAGTATACAAAGATATTGCTCACAAAAAAATCGGATTGCTTGATTCAAGCATTCTGATATGCAAGCCAACAAGTTTTTGTAACCGATTACAAAAGGCTGTTATTTTGCTATAATTTATTCCAAAGGAGGTATTGTCATTGAAAAAAATCTTTATGATCTGCTTAGCTGCATCTTTTTTACTAGCGGGATGTCATAGTGATTCATCAGATAATTCAACAGATACACCAATTAGTGATTCAACTATTGAAGAAAGTTCAACACCTTACGAAGATCCATCAAGTAGCACACAAACCTCTTCTTTATCATCATCCAACCATTCCTCTACCTCATCGACTGAACAGCAAACTGCTGATACAGTCTCAAGCAGTGAGTTTGGTGGTTATGCAACTTTCTATTTTAATGGAATGAATGTACCAGATTCGATAAATATCAACACAAACACTGACCAGATTACTTTTAATGTCGACACTTCAAACGAAGCCATTTACACTCTCTCAATGCAAAATATACCAGCTAAAACTATTCGAATTTTTTCAGCTCATACGAATGAAATCCGCACGGTTATAGTAAGCACGAAGCTTTCTATTGGTGACCAACTCTCTGGCACATTCAATTCAAATAATCAATCCGGAGATCTCTATTTATTCCATAACAAGCAAGGCGGCTTATCCTTAGCGACCCCCAATTATGCTGGAAATGTTTCTGAGAACGAAACAGATGTCATGCTAGAAGTACTACAATAGAATAAAAAAATAATCCCGAACAAGTGTCATTTGCTCGGGATTTTATCTATCTAAAAAATACAAAAAACAAGGATCTGAAATCAGACCCTTGTTTGAATAATCAAAAGTGATTATTTTAATGTTACAGATGCGCCAACTTCTTCTAAAGCAGCTTTAAGTGCTTCAGCGTCTTCTTTAGATACATCTTCTTTAACTGGTGCAGGAGCGCCGTCAACTACAGCTTTAGCTTCTTTCAAGCCTAAGCCAGTTGCTTCACGAACTGCTTTGATAACTTTAACTTTTTGGTCACCTACAGCTGTTAATTCAACTGTAAATTCAGTTTGTTCTTCAGCAGCAGGACCTGCAGCAGCGCCAGCAGCAGCTACAGGAGCAGCAGCAGTTACGCCAAATTCGTCTTCGATAGCTTTAACTAAGTCGTTTAATTCTAAGATTGTCGCGCCTTTAAGTTCTTCGACAATGTTTTCAATGTTCAATGCCATTTTAAATTTCCTCCGTTTAGGTAAGTTTTTTATTTTATATTATGCAGCAATTAAGCTACTTCTTCTTCTTTTTCTGCGACTGCTTTCACAGCGTAAGCCACGTTGCGGACTGGCGCTTGAAGAACAGATAATAGCATAGAAAGAAGTCCATCGCGGTTCGGTAGTTTTGCAAGAGCAGTAATTTCTTCGATAGAAGCTACTTTTCCTTCAATGATACCGCCTTTGATTTCTAGTTTGTCAGCTTTACTAGCGAACTCGTCGATAATTTTAGCTGGGGCAACAACGTCTTCGTTACTGAACGCTACAGCAGTAGGTCCTGTGAAGACTTCTTCTAATCCATTCAAACCAGCTTTTTCAGCTGCACGAACTAAGATAGAATTTTTGATAACTTTCATTTCAATGTTAGCGTCACGTAATTGTTTACGTAATTCAGTCACTTGATCTACAGTTAAACCACGGTAATCGACGATAACGGCTGAAGCTGCTGCGCTGAATTTTTCAGTGACTTCCTCAACGATAGCGGCTTTTTTAGCGATTGCTACTTCACTCATTATATATTTCACCTCCTGATTTTGATGGAAGAGAATCTTTTTGCAAAAAGCAAAAAAATACCCTATGCCACCGTAGACATAGAGGGACTATTGAATGTTCTCAATAAACGTCCTCGGTAGGAAATTAAGACTTGCGCCACCTACTGTCTTCGGTACAGTTAATATTTAACCTCGACTAACTTACCATAGATAAGCTAGCCGAGTCAAGTGCTTTTCTAAAAATTAATTAGATAGCAGATTGTTCAACATGGATACCAGGTCCAAATGTTGTTGTCATAGAAATATTTTTGATGTATTGACCTTTAGCTGTTGCAGGTTTTGCTTTAACTAAAGTTTCATTGATAGTGTTGAAGTTTTCAACCAATTTAGCATCGTCAAATGATACTTTACCGATTGGAACATGAACGTTACCAGCTTTGTCAACACGGTAAGTTACTTTACCAGCTTTTACTTCTTCAACAGCTTTTGTAACATCCATTGTCACAGTGCCAGTTTTAGGGTTAGGCATTAAACCTTTAGGTCCAAGCACACGTCCTAATTTACCAACTGTAGCCATCATATCAGGTGTCGCTACAACAACGTCAAAGTCGAACCATCCGCCTTGGATTTTTGCAACCATGTCGTCATCACCAACGAAGTCAGCGCCAGCAGCTTCTGCTTCTTTTGCTTTTTCGCCTTTAGCGAATACTAAAACAGTTTGAGTTTTACCAGTTCCGTTTGGAAGCACAACTGCTCCACGGATTTGTTGGTCTGCTTTTTTAGGGTCTACGTTCAATTTGTATGCAACTTCTACAGTTGCGTCAAATTTCGCGAAGTTAATTTCTTTTGCTAGTGCTACTGCTTCCGCAACTGGGTAAGCTTTAGTAGTATCAACTTTTTTTAATGCATCTTGCATTTTTTTGCTCTTTTTAGCCATTTTGTTTCCTCCTTGATGTGGTTATAACGGTAGAACCTCCCACGTGTTCCGTATCTTTAGATAGGGAGCCAACTGAGAAGCTACTTTCTTGGGTCATCGAAATTCAAAAAATTATTCGACAGTGATACCCATGCTTCGTGCAGTTCCTTCAACCATGCGCATTGCTGACTCAACGTTAGCTGCGTTTAGGTCTTGCATTTTCAACTCAGCGATTTCTTTTACTTGATCGCTAGTAACTTTTGCAACTTTGTTTTTGTTTGGTTCGCCAGAACCTTTGTCAATTTTAGCCGCTTTTTTCAATAATACTGCAGCTGGCGGTGTTTTTGTGATGAATGTAAATGAACGATCTTCATATACAGAGATCACAACTGGAATGATCAAACCTGCTTGATCAGCTGTACGAGCATTGAATTCTTTCGTGAATCCCATGATGTTGATACCCGCTTGACCTAGTGCAGGACCTACTGGGGGAGCTGGTGTTGCTTTCCCTGCAGGAATTTGCAGTTTAACTAATTTTTCTACTTTTTTTGCCACGAGACATACCTCCTTGGTCCGTGATGTGGTTAATTGGAGATCAAAATTTCTCCTCCCACTAAAACCGTGTGAACAAAACACACCTTGGTATCATAGCAGAATATTCACCTAAATGCAAGATGGTTTTCTTAATGTTGAAAAATTTTGCAGTCTAACTTAGGGAATTAACTCTTCCAACAATCAGCAAGAGCTAGCTACATTGGGAAAGTATTTTATCAAGTTTTAGCACGGCTGCTGGCACACGCAGCCAGTTTTCTTCAAGTATCTGTCTGGTGCTCAAAAGCAGGACTCGCTCACGATGCTTTTCTAACAATAATAAAACGCTTCACAATCTCTTTAACTACTATGAGAATAACAAAATAAATTATTAATCTTACTATTTTCAGAAAGCGTATATGTTACACTATGGTCGACTTGATGAGGATTTTCATCGGATAAATTGGGGAGGTTTAAAATAATGGAAGTTTTAAAATATCGAAGTGTTTTTGACATTATTGGTCCAGTAATGGTGGGGCCAAGCAGTTCACACACAGCCGGTGCTGCACGAATCGGTAAAGTTTGCCGTATGATCTTCGGGGAACGCCCCGACTCAGTTGAGTTTGATCTGTACGAATCATTTGCCAAGACATATCGTGGACATGGAACAGATATTGCTTTAGTTGGCGGTATTCTAGGGATGGAACCTGATGACCCACGTTTATCCGACTCTTTGAAGATCGCTCACGAACAAGGCATGGAAGTACTCTTTGTGCCGAAAAAAGAAATTGCAGATCATCCAAATACTGTGACCCTGCGTATGATTAAGGGTGATCTAGAAATGTCGATCACCGGTGTCTCAATTGGCGGCGGAAATATTCAGATCACCGAAATGAATGGGTATAGTATCTCACTTGGTATGGGAAATCCAACATACATCATTATTAACAAAGACGTTCCTGGTCTGCTCTCTCGTGTGTCTACTATTTTTATGAAGCATGGCCTAAATATTGGTAAAGTAACTATGACTCGTAAAACTAGAGGTGAAAACGGGATTGTACTTTTAGAGATCGATGATACACCAGATGATCCAGAAGGTTTGAGACAAGAAATCAAAGGCGAAGACGATGTCTTGAGTGTGACTTATTTCAAATAGCTGTTGCTTAAATGAAGATACTCACACTGCTACGTATTATTAATGAGGAGGAATTGTCATGTTTTACTCAATCCAAGAGCTTGTAGAACAAGCAAAGGATTATCCTACTGTCGGTGAATTGATGATCACGACTGAAATGGAATTAACTGATCGTACTCGTGAAGAAATCATTGCGTTGATGGAACGCAATTTGGAAGTAATGGAAAGCTCAATTGAAGAAGGGATTCAAGGAGTCACCTCTGTTACAGGAATCACTGGCGGAGATGCTAAGCGCATGAACGATTATATCGAAAGTGGCAAATTTATGAGTGGCGATACGATTTTAAAGGCGGTACGTAATGGGATCGCTGTAAATGAAGTCAATGCCAAAATGGGATTGGTTTGTGCTACACCTACTGCTGGTAGTGCCGGCGTATTACCCGGCGTCTTGATGGCTGCCCGTGAAAAATTGGATTTAACGCATGAGGAACAGATTGATTTCTTATTTACTGCAGGCGCTTTTGGCTTAGTAATGGCAAATAATGCCTCAATATCTGGCGCTGAAGGCGGCTGTCAGGCTGAAGTTGGTTCTGCTAGCGCAATGTCAGCGGCTGCCTTGGTTTCGGCAAACGGTGGTACTCCTGAAATGGCCGCAAATGCCTTGGCCATTACTTTAAAAAATGTCATGGGACTGATTTGTGATCCTGTTGCTGGTTTAGTTGAAGTGCCTTGTGTGAAGCGTAACGCGATGGGAGCTTCACAAGCGTTTATCTCAGCAGATATGGCTTTGGCCGGAATTCGCAGTGTCATCCCGCCAGATGAAGTCGTGGAAGCAATGTACAAAGTAGGCCGCGCAATGCCGCAAATTTTCAAAGAAACGGCAGAAGGCGGTGTAGCTACCACTCCAACTGGTTTGCGTTTGCAAAAGCAGGTCTTCGGCGAACCAAAAAAAGCTACCGTTTAATCGAACAAAAAGCAGCTGATCAAAAGTCAGCTGCTTTTATTATTTCGTCAGACCTTCATGGATCTTATCGAAATTCCACTTCATCATTTTGTAATAGCTGTCCCCATTACTTCCCGCTTTTGCTAGTGAGTCGGTAAACAAATCACTATAAATCGGCAGACCTGCTTCCTTAGATAAGCGCTCCATACTGCGTTTATCGACGCTTGTCTCAACAAACAGAGAAGGAACTTGTGATGCTCGAACCTTTTTAATTATCTGTTTCATTTGCTCTGGTGTCCCTTGACTTTCCGTATTGATTTCCCAGATATACGCAGCTGGTATGTCATATGCCTTAGAAAAGTAGTTGAAGGCTCCTTCGCTTGTTACTAATAGTTTTTTCTCAATTGGAATATCGGCGAATTCTTTTTTTGCTGAAGCATCCAATTTTTTTAGTTTATTGATATATGTTTCTGCATGCTTCTGATAATTTTCTTTGTTACTTGGATCTTTTTTACTTAAAATGGACTGAATCTGATGTACATATAAAACACCGTTAGAAATATCCAGCCATGCATGCGGATCTGCTTGTTTGCTGTTACTGATCAAATGAATCGGTTCGACCTCTTTACTCACGGCAAAATAATCTTCATTCTCCTTCTTCTTTGCCGTTTCCATCAGCTTGTTAAACCAGCCGTTACCAGTCTCTAAATTCAAGCCATTGTAAAAAACGATTTCCGCTTCACTGGCTTTTTTTATATCCTCAGGTAATGGCTCATATTCATGGGGGTCTGTCCCGACCGGCACAATACTATGAATACTCACCTGATCTTTTCCTACTTCCTTGACCATATCTGCAATGATTGAATTGGTCGCAACCACTTCTACTTTCTTTGAAGTCTTGGTGTCAGATGACTCTTTGCTTTTTGCCCCACAACCTGTGAGCATGATTAATCCTATGATCCCTGCAATAATCAGCTTTTTACGCTTCATGCCTTCACTTCCTTTTCGATTATAATTACTCGTTAGCTGTCATATTTATACATCTCGTCTACTTCACACTTGAAGCAGCAGACTGAGCATCCTTTCGCATCTGTTGAATCAGCCCTTTAGTAGGTGAAAAAAGAAAGGCTGCAATGAAAATTACTGCTGCCGTCATCACAATCGTCGCTCCTGAAGGAAGATTGTAACTATAGCTAAAATACAGACCGATAATCGCACTTAACACACCAAATAATGTGGACAATCCCACCATGACTGACAGCTTATTAGTTAATTGATAGGCTGCAGCCGCAGGGGTAATCAACATAGCAATCACAAGAATTGTCCCTACGGTTTGCAAGGAGGTCACTGCTACTAGCGTCAATAGAAACATCAAGCCATAATTAATTAGACCAATATTCCAGCCGTACGACTGAGCCATCGTTGGCGCAAATGATGTCAATTTCAATTGTTTATAAAAAAGTAAAACAACGAATACGACAATAACCATTACGATCGCCGTTAAATACATGTCTGAATCGCGAACCGCCAAAACATTTCCAAAAAGGATATGATAAAGATCCGTTGCACTGCGAGCAAATGAAATTAATATAATCCCTAGTGCGAAAAAGGAACTAAACACGATCCCAATCGCTGTATCATTTTTTAAGCGACTGTGTTTGCTGATAAAACCAATCAAAGCCGCGGAAAATAGCCCAAAAAAAGTTGCTCCGATAATATAGCTGCTGCCTAACATGTAAGAGATCGCTACCCCCGGTAGTACCGCATGAGAGATGGCATCTCCCATCAACGACATCCCGCGTAAAATGATAAAGGAACCTATTACACCAGCTGATACTCCTACCATGACAGAAGTGATTAAGGCATTTTGTAAAAACTGATAGTCGATTAACCCTTGAAGAAAATCATGTAGCAAAGCCAGCACCTCCTACTCCCAACATCTGAGTAATTTCGCTGCCATAAGTTTTTTCCATATTTTTCGTTGTATATGTTTGAGCAACTGGACCTGAAGCAATTAGGTCTTTATTTAATAAAATCACTTCATCGAAATAATCCGTGACTTTATGAAGATCATGATGGACGATCACGATTGACTTCCCTTCATCTCGTAATTTCTTCAATAACTCAATAATGATTTTTTCGCTTGCGGCGTCGATACCAGCAAAGGGCTCATCCAGTAAAATCCACTCTGCTCGCTGCGCCAATGCCCGTGCAATAAACACACGCTGCAGCTGCCCTCCAGACAATTCGCTTATTTGCCGATTAGCAAATTCTGACAGTCCCACTTCCTCTAAGCACTCGGACGCAAGTTTTTTCTCTTTTTTCCCTGGTCGTTGAAACAGCTTAAGATGCGAATATGTTCCAAACAACACAACGCCAAATACATCTATTGGAAAACTCAAATCGATGTCTTGTCGTTGTTCAACATAAGCAATTTTTTGCCTTTGCCTATTAAGCGGCTGTTCGCCATAAAAAATTTTTCCTGATTGTGTTTTTATCAGCTGCAGTATTCCTTTCATTAACGTGGACTTACCAGCACCATTAGGACCAACGATTCCAGTCAATTTCCCTGCAGTTAGTTCCAAATTGACCCGTTGCAAAGCGATTTTCCCACGATAAGCCACCGATAAATTTTCTACACGAATTGTTTGCATAGATACCCCTCTTTTTTATTTTAGGTTAGCCTAATTTATTAGTTAATAATAAACTAAAAAGAAACTGTGTGCAAGAAAAACGCAAAAAAACTGCACCAAGAAAAAAATCTTCTTAGTGCAGTATCAATTATCTAATTATTTAGCGTCATGTAGTCTTGTATTCTTCACTTCATCAATGGTCCTTGTGCCGGCAAGCTGCATTGTGATTGAGAGCTCTTTATTTAAATGATTAAAAACAGAAGTAACTCCTTCAGCGCCCCCAAGGTTTAACCCGTAAATTACCGGCCGTCCAATTGCGACCAAGTCAGCTCCACTAGCTAAAGCTTTAAAAACATGTTCACCACGACGTACACCGCTGTCAAAAACAATCGGCACACGTTTATTCACAACACCGGCAATTAATGGCAGCACATCAAATGATGCTGGGCCGCCGTCTAACTGACGACCACCATGGTTTGATATCCAGATACCATCGGCACCTGCTGCAATCGCAACTTCAGCATCCTCAGGTGATTGGATTCCCTTAACAAAAACAGGTAAACTCGTTAAATCTTTGATTTTCTTAATATCTTCAGGAACTAAGCCTTGCTTGGCTGCCGCATAAATTTCCGCAATTCCTTTTCCTTCACCATCGCCGCTATCGCTTTCTGCACTATAAGCGGCTAAGTTTGGCATTGGCAGCGGAAATTGAAATTTATTGACGATGTCTTCCTCTCGATAACCGCCAAGTGTTGAATCCGCAGTCAAAATGATGGCTTTCGCTCCGGCTTTAACTGCTTTTTCTAAGATAAATGCATTAAATCCGTCGTCTTTACTCATATACAATTGGAAAAACTGCGGTGCATTTGGTGCAGCTGCTGCGGCATCTTCGATCGTTGTATTGGCATACGTACTGATTGAAAAAATCGATCCGGCAGCAGCAACACCCTTAGCTGTATCGGCTTCACCCTTTTCATGAGCTAAGCCTTGAGCAGCGGATGGGGCTTGGATAATCGGTGTGGCTAAATCAATATCCCAAAGCTTTGTGTGGAGATCAGCATGATCGATTCCTCTTAATACACGCGGCATAATCGTTTTATTATGAAATGAAGAAGTATTTTCTTTCATTGTCCATTCGTCTTCAGAACCGCCGCGAATGTAGCCGAACGCTCCTTTTTCCATGCGCTCTTTTACGCGTCCTTCTAATGAAGCAATATTTACAATTTCAATTGGATGCTCTTCGTTACTTGCCTGATAAGTCATGATAAATCCTTCTTTCTTTTGAATACATGAGTTATCTTAATACTCTTACAAAAAGTAAGCAAGTAAATTGTCTTCTAATCTTCCTGCAAAGACGAAATCGCTGTTTAAATCCTATGTCGTCTTACTTCCACAAAAAGTTTGCAATTGCCTGATCAACACCTGTGTTTTCGTGCAGTTGGCTATGTTGAGCATTTGAACCAGTAAAAATTTGGTAGCTGATTGGATTACCATGATCTTTTAATAAGGAATAAGTAGCTAATGCACTGTTAAGTGGCACTGTACCGTCCGAATCAGTCTTTTCATCTAATTTCCCTGCAACTAAAAAGATGGGAAGGTCATTCGGTACATTGGAAATACCATTCTCGTAATCTACGTAACGACTAGCTTTTGTTTCTGGACCGCTTTTTAATACGTCCTCAATAGATTCAGATGATTCGGTAAAATCATTGAACGGTGCACCGATAGAAATGAACTTATTGATTTTCGATGCATCGCTTGGTTGGCCGTATGTCGTCAAATATCGTAATGAACTGACTCCACCCATCGAGTGTCCGACTAAATTCACTTGCGCCACACCCTGCTGCTTCAAATATTTTAAAACAGTATAGATCCATTCAGTTTGATTCCATTCATTGTCTTTATTTGCCGCAAATAAAACTTGCACACTAGGGTTGCTTTTTTCTTTGCTAAGTTGACCATCGACAGTTAATGTGCCATCTGCTTGAACGGTAATCAGCATTTCTTTTTTGGTTTTCCCCTCATTGGAAAAGCGCTGGATCATTCCACCAAAAGAATTGACCGTCCCGCCATATCCATGTATGAACACGGTCGGTACCACGCTTTTGGTCAAAGCATTTTTTTCCTTGGACGTCGCCGCTGCAGGGGATTTTTCCGGTTTCTCTGTTTGCTTTGACTCACCTGATCCGCATCCAATCAGTGCAAAAATTGCCGTCATGAAAAATAAGCTTAAAATTATTTTTTTCATATGTTGTACTCTCCGCTTCTTAACTTCTTTTCAAATGAGTCAAGCTCACTTTTAATTTTATATCCTCTACTATAGTCACAGATGATCGGTAACTCAACAAAAGCGTATGAACTTTTTTTAAAGCTGTTTACCAACCCTGCACTGTTTCTTTCACTTCGAGGAAGAATGCAAAAGAAAAACCGAGACAGCTCGTCTCGGCATGTTTAGCAAATTAAATTTTATCGATTTGATCAAAATCTAATTCGGTACTTGTTTCACGACCGAACATATCGATGTTCGCCTTGATCTTATCGCGCTCTTCATCGATTTCAGTGATCACACCTTCAAGACCGGCAAAAGCCCCTTCGATGATTTTCACTGTTTCTCCAACTTCTACTTCTAGCTCGTGTTGACGAGTGCTCATACCTAATGAACGCAAGATATGGTTGATTTCCTCAGGCATCAATGGCGCTGGCTTGCTTCCGGCACCATGTGAACCGACGAAACCAGTTACACCTGGTGTATTACGAACAACATACCAAGAATCATCTGTCATGACCATTTCTACTAACACATACCCAGGAAACGTCTTATGGACGATTTCTTTTTCTTTACCGCCTTTAACTTCCGTTTCTGTTTCTTCCGGGACAACTACACGGAAAATGTAGTCTTCCATCCGCATACTTTGTGCACGTGATTCTATGTTTGCTTTTACTTTGTTTTCATAGCCGGAATAAGTATGCAATACATACCATTGTTTTTCAAAAGATTCCATTTTTGCCATCGGCTCCTCGTTCTAAAATAAAAAAACCTCAGCAGTACCAAGGTTTTTTCTCTCAAATAGTATAACATGCTTTTTTTGAATTGGCTACTAGCGAATGACCAAATTGATCAATGCTTGAATCGCTGTATCCATGATGAAAAACATCAAAGCAAAAATGATTGCTGTTTCGATTACGACTAGCGAATCATGGCGCAATTGTTTTTTTGAAGGCCATGAAACAAGCTTCATTTCCTCTCTGACACTGCGTAAAAAGTTCAATTGATTATCCCCCTAGTTTGTTAATTATTTTGTTTCTTTATGTATCGTATACTGATTACAATGTTTGCAAAACTTATTGATCTCTAAACGCTCGCCGCGTTTGCCTTCGCTCACTGATTTTGTGTAGTTTCTTGAACCACAAACCGTGCAGGCCAGAGCCGCTTTTTTTGATGCCATAGCGATCTACTCCTAATTCCTATTAATATTAATGTATTCATTTTTCTCGCGAAAAACTTCATATTGTTTACTCTTCGCTAAAAGCGAACGAACAACCTCAAAAAGTCACAGACTAACATTATCATCTATCCGTTTAACTGTCAACATTTGTCAGAGGCTGTAATTCTTTCTTTAGTACTTAGGCAATCAATTTGAATTGTTTCTAAAATGAATTTCTTTATCCTAGAGAATATGATAATATGTCTAATTTCTAAAATAGCGGCTTTATATCAAGGTTTGTAGCACCTTTATTATTTCTATATTTGCAGGCTAACACGAAAAAAGATTGCTCTTTTTGTTTAAAAAAAACAAAAGAGCAATCAGTTTATCGGCTGTTTTTGAGACATTTAACAAGTATTCTACACTAATTTGATTCAATTTTTCTCTTTTATCCTCCATACTTTTTCCGCATAAGAGGATAAATTATTCCGAAAAGAAAAGTATCAAAAACGACAGCTTCAATATGAAATGGGTCATTGCTTATAACAGATTTGAAAGGAAATCCTCCACTTATGATTGGAATATAATTTCTATTGATTGATTCAAAATAATCAGCCGAATTAAATCCTAATATTAACTGGACAAAATGAATAATTATCAGAATGATCATTGCATAAGCCAATGACTTGAAAATAATTAGCTCTTCTCGTTCATCTGTTTCTCCTCTTTTTACTTTAATTAATGTAAAGATTACAGAAATAAATGATGCCATCCCCTTTATTCCTATTCCTATAATAGTTATTGTAATACCTATACCCAATATCATTTTCATTTGATCTCATCTCCAATTTAAAAATTTCTTCAACAGATAACTTGAATAATCTAGCCATTTTTAAAGTTAATTCGAGACTAGGGTTATATTTATCATTCTCAATGGCTATTATTGTTTGTCTTGAAACACCAAGAATCTTTACCATATCTGCTTGTGTGATATTTTGATTCCTTCTAATTTCTTTTATCCTGTTGATTACTTTCATAATCCTCTCTACGTAAAGATATCTTTACACTAAGTCTAAAACTCCTTTTTTGAAATGTCAATATATCTTTACAAAAAAGCCCCCTTTGATAGCCAATTTTTCTGCACAAAATAAAATTATCTAGTAGTTCGGAATGAAGCACCAGTAAATTTTTGATCAATGACTTCTCCTTACTTCCTCAAATCCTGACCGAACTTCTTTATAAGTCAGCCCATACCTGTTTTTTTCTTCCGGCACATTACTCTCATTGCTTTTAGCACCTTTTGTGTTGTGCTTACTGTCATAAACATCCCATCTTTCTCCTTAAAAATTGTTATCAGAATAGTACTTTCAACTAAGATTATTATCAATTTTTATAACATGTTTTTTTTATAATTGAACGAAAAAACGCAGAAAAATATCTGCAGTTGCTATTTTTCAATAACAAACTATGTGTTTCTGCTCGTTGACAAAACATACAAAACGCGATAACAGCTAACTTAGCAAAGTGTCCTCGATTAATGTAGATAACATTCTCAGAATATGATAATATGATGAAAGAATGAATAGCTTTATTGGAGGGTTATTGGATGTTATTAAAAAGTCTCGTTTATCCCAAAGAGAATTTGACGACGATCAATGAATCGACGACATTGCAAGAGGCGTTGGATATTTTAGAAGGCACAGGTTTTCGTTGTGTTCCGATTCTTGATGAAAGCGACCAAATTTTCCGAGGCAATATCTACAAAATGCATATTTACCGGCACAAAGCGAATGGCGGAGACATGGATTTACCAGTCACTCATTTGCTGAAAAATGCAACAAAATTCATTTCATTAGATACTTCTTTTTTTAAGATCTTTTTTACGATTAAAGAATTACCATACATTACTGTTTTAGATGAGGATCACCATTTTTATGGTATCTTGACTCACAGTACTTTATTGAATATGTTATCTCAATCTTGGAATATCCAAACTGGCAGCTACGTGATAACGGTTGTTTCAACTGGAAAACGCGGTGATTTAGCTGCAATGTCGAAGATCATTTCTAAATTCACCACTATCGCCAGCTGCATCACCTTAGATGTCGGTCACGATCTCAAAGGGCGTCGCACACTATTTACCCTGCCGGCCGGTGTTGATGAAAACAAGCTGAATCAAATCATTGACTATCTTGAACGGAAACATTTTGAGATTCAAGAAGTCGAATCGCTCTCAATGCAAGACTAATCGCTCTAGCAAAAATGGCGGTCCTAAATAATTAGGGCCGCCATTTTTTATATTTGTTTTGCAAAATGCAAACGTTGATTTAGGTAATACATGATCGGTGCTGAAACGGTCATAATAATCGCCTCACTCAATGCTGTCCAGCCATAAGTTGGCCAAAAAGGCAATTGTGCTGTTAAATTCAGCATCAGTGCAATCAGAAACATACTTGCACTAAAGAACACCACGTTCAAAGCTAGGCGAACCTTTGTATTTTTTACGACATTTTGCAAGATCGCTGTCAAAGATAAAGCCAGCAGCGTCTGCCCTCCGCCAAAAACGACATCGAGCCAACCCATTCCGAAAATCGCATTATAGACAACGACTCCGCCAAAGATCCCCCACAAATATTTTCGATTAAATACAACTAAGTGATTCAAGCTTTCCGAAATACGAAATTGGATCGCTCCTGATGCTACAGGTGTAACTAAAATCGTTAGAGCCAAATAAAGCGCCATGATGATTCCATTGGTCACTACGACATTGACTCGTTTTCCTTCTACCATATTCATAATTGTCCTTCTTTCTCCGAGTTTTTTTAAAGCGGGATGGTTGATGAACCGCTGTGAACCTTTTACAGCATACGTTTTTTCAGAATGTAAGTCAACTCAAGTTTTTCAGCAAACACCTCAACATTGAACCACCAGAACTTCTAGTGATATAATTCTTTTGTATAAAGTATCTTTATCAAAAGAAAAGGTGTTTGAGCATGATAGGAATCGACAACGAATTAGAGCAATTATTTCTAAAAGCCCAGCAGGATGGTCAAGCTGTCATCAAGGATCGGTGGGCTCGCGGAAACTACGGGTGCTGTAGTACACGTGCGCCGCTAGTGGAAAAATACAGAATCGAAATAAACGATCGTGAATGCCTCTTTTATATTTGGGGTTCCCTAGCTGTTTCAATGGATCGGTCCTCTCGATCCGCTAATATAAACAAGGACTATCGGGCCTCAAATTATGACCAAAAAACGATTGATTGGTTTATCCAGAAAGCAATTAATCTCTAATCTATTAATAAAATCATCTCCCTCCCTGCATAGAAGAGGGATTTTTTATTCGTGCAATCAAACAATTTTCTACAGTTCCCATTGTCACTCTGTTATAATCAGTCTTTGAAAGGATCGAGGACATGAATTTTCATTATCATATTTTAATCAATCCCGCTGCCGGCAGCGGCAACGCGGCGAAAACAGCAGAAACAATCATTCAATTACTGGATGACGGTGACTATACATACACACCTTATTACACTGAGCAGCCTGGCGACGAAAGAGAAATCGTGGAACGCCTGGTAGATTTGCTTAGCCCTTGGTCAGAAACCTGCGAAAAGGACCATGTCGATAATTCATTTCACCTGCTAGTAGTGATTGGCGGTGACGGAACGCTGCATGAAGTGGTCAATCAGCTTTATGTTTTGGATCGTCAGTTTCCCGTTAGTTATATTCCTGCCGGATCAGGAAATGATTTCGCTCGGGGGATCGGTCTGTCCCGAGACCCGGAAAAGGCCTTTGAGCAGATTACCTCTGCTTTAAGACCACAGCCGATCAATGTTTTTCACTACGATGAAAAAATCCGTGAAGAGCGCGGAGTCATTTTGAACAATGTTGGGATCGGTTTGGATGCCTTGATCGTTGCAACGACAAATGCATCTTCTTCGAAAAAAGTATTGAATAAGTATCATTTGGGTTCAGCTTCTTACGCGATATACCTGGTAAAGGCCATCTTTACTCAAAAAACTTTTCCAATTCTTGTTGAGTTAAATGGGCAATCATTGAGCTTTGAACGAACTTTTTTATGTACTACCACAAATATTCCTTATTTTGGCGGAGGGATAGCGATCGCACCAATGGCTGATCCAAAAAAAGAGACGATCGATCTTGTTGTTGTAGAAAAGCCGAATCTGGCAGCGATTTTACGTTTTCTGATTCAGCTTCTTCGAAAGAAACATACTGAAAACAAGCACTACAAGCATTTTACCAGCAGTAAAATCCGGATTGTTTCGGTTGTTCCGCAGCATGGTCAAGCTGATGGCGAAAACATGGGCGAACGATCATTTGATATGAGCTTCTCCACTGCGACGCAATATATCTGGTATGCAGACAAAAGGACTGAAAAATAAATCCGCGGATTTATTTTTCAGTCCTTTTAAGCTATTACATAAACATCGCTGGCGTGATATCTTCCATTCCGATCATCGGATCGATCGATTGCGCCGCAATTAATTTTGGTGTCAAAATAGTTGGTTCATTAGCTGCTGATTTTTGTTTTTCTTCAACCGCTTTAAAGGGTTCTGCTTTAGGCCGCTGCGGCACAACATCATCCGTTCCCTTCATAATACGCTCAATCAATGTTGTTTTCCGCACTGCTGATTCACGATCTACACAGGCCTGGAACGCTTCTTCTTCGCCTAATAGAATCAGCAGGTCTTTGCTTCGTGTCACCGCTGTATACAAGAGATTTCGCTGAAGCATCCGGGAATACTGCTTGACCATCGGCAAAAGAACCATTTTGAATTCGCTCCCCTGCGCCTTGTGGATCGAACAGCAATAGGAAAGTTTTATCTTATTCCATTCTGAGCGTTTATAGCTGATCTCATTGCTGTCAAACTGGATTACCAATTCATCCACTTTATCTTCCGACTCTTTCGCTGGAATGATCCCAACAATAATCCCCATGTCCCCGTTAAAAACATTTAGTTCTGGATTATTGACTAATTGCAGAACCTTATCTCCAATTCGATAAACGACATCGTTCCACTGAACTTCCTTTTTCCGTCCATCATTGGGATTAAAAATTTCCTGCATCATTTTATTGATCGCATCGATTCCTGCCGGACCGCGATACATCGGCGCTAAAACCTGAACATCTTGAGCGGTATACCCTTTTTTCTTCGCCCGCTCAACAATCTGCTTCACGACCTCCTCCATTTGAAAAGCGTGACAAGCAATGAAGGACCGATCCTCTTGATTTTTTCTAAAATCTTGCGGTAGTTTTCCATCTTTGATTTCGTGCGCCAACGGAATGATAGATGAGCCGTCGCCTTGCCGATAAATATCTGTCAGCTCCATCTTTGGTATCTCTTCAATCTGCAGCAGATCATGGAAAACTTGACCCGGACCAACAGATGGCAGTTGATCCTTGTCTCCTACAAAAATCACCTGCATGTTATCAGGAATAGCCTTCAGCAAAGTATTCGCCAACCAAGTATCTACCATCGACATTTCATCAACGATCAGTAACCCGCCATCTAACTCCTTCGCCTCAATATCAGGCGTGTCATCATTGGCATTGAGACCTAATAATCGGTGGATCGTACTAGCTGGCAATCCTGTTGTTTCATTCATGCGTTTAGCCGCTCGACCAGTTGGCGCTGCCAGCAAGATAGGAAAGATGGCATTCGTATAATCTTTCGGATCTAATGACAGATCGTTCAGCTCTGCAAATAGTTTAACGATTCCGTTGATCACCGTTGTTTTCCCTGTTCCGGGTCCGCCAGTCAAAATGAACAGCGGGGAACGAATGGCTTCTTTGATTGCTTGGTCTTGGGAATCACCATAGGTAATCTTCAATTGCTTCTCAATGATTCGCAGCTTCTTATCAATTGCTTCCTGCGGGTAGTTGATTTCCTTTTTTCGAGCCAATAATCGCTCAATCGAAGAAGCAATCCCCCATTCACTATAAAACAATGTGTTTTCATAGATTTTTGTTGCTTCTTGCTGAATTTTTTCTTCCTCGACTAATTGGATAATCATATTAGCGATTTGATCAGGAGCAATTTCAACTGGCCTGGTTGTTTCTAAAAGCTGCAAGACTTCGGTCAACAGCTGTTGCGCCTCCACATAGGTATCGCCGCTTTGATTTGCATCTTCATTGACCTGATGAAAAATTGCTGCCCGAATTCGTTGTGGACTATCTGCTGCAATCCCTAATTGTTCTGCTAAACTATCCGCCTTTTTAAAGCCGATTCCCTCAATATCTTCCACCAGCTGATAGGGATTTTCTGCGATGACCTCCAATGCTTCATTTCGGTATGTCTGGAAAATCGCAAAGGATAAATGGCTGCCAAAGCCATAACGGCTTAAGCCGACAATGATTTGCTCCATCCCATGATTTTGCCGGATCGTCTCCACAATCACCTTCTGCTTTTTCACATTTAGATTGGGTACCTTCGCCAGCACCGCGGGATTTTCCATAATTTGATCAATCGCTTCTTCCCCCAGCACTTCAATTATCTTCTCCGCGGTTATCTTGCCTATTCCAGGAAATTTTTCACTGGACAAGTAATTGATCAACCCATTCGCTGATGTTGGATGGGCTTGTTCATAGCTTTCTACTAAGAATTGCTTGCCATAACGAGGATGATCGACAAAATGTCCGAAGAAGCGATAGTCTTCATCTTCTTGCATATCGCCAAAGCTTCCCGTGACAACAATTTCCTTTTCAAGATAATCACTGTTTGTCTCGCTGACCTTGATCAGCAGAACCTTATAAAAATTACTAGGGTTTTGAAAAAAGATCACCTTTAATGTTCCTACGATGTATAACTGTTCTTCTGACATTTCGCTCCTCCCTCCTCTACTAAAGTAATGAATCCGGCTTCGAGCCTGTTCCTTCTAAAAAGCTGACATCATTCCATTGAATCATTCGATACGGCGGTTTGCTGTTTTCCGCTTCTAAAATCGTTAAGCTGTTGTTGAATAATCCGCCCATCTCCCTTAGCTCACTCAAGGGCTTCCCGGTTAATGCTTGAATAGCTGCAGTCAATGCTGCTCCGTGACCGACAAAAAGAAGCGGACCTTCCTTGGCATCAGCCACCGCTTTTTCAACTAGATCATTGATTCGTTTCAGCATGTCTTCGATTTTTTCTCCCTCAAACGGCGTTGGATCATATAATTCTAAATGATGACGCAAGTTGACCATATCTTTAGGATAGCGCTCTTCAATTACAGGGATCAATTGTCCCTCTAGTGTTCCTAACCCAAGTTCCCGCAAGTCTTCTGAACGAACGATTTCAGTTGGATGTGCTAATTGCTTGTTGATTCTCTCCGCCGTTAAATATGCCCGTTTTAACGTGCTGGTGTAAATTGTTTCAAATGGCACATCCTTTATTTCTTTTCCTAAGGCGCTGATCGCCTCTAAGCTTTCGGGCAGTAATGGCGAATCTCCCATCATACCTTGGAAACGTTTTTCTTGATTCCAGCGAGTTTTTCCGTGACGAGTAAAATAAAGTTTCATAAAAAATCCCTCTCCAAGTACGTAGTGTCTAGTCTAACTTATCGTGTTCGTAGTGATGCGTCAATTCCAACTTAGGAAAATTTTGTTGACGCAGCGCTTCGTAAACAACTAAAGCCACTGTATTGGATAGATTTAATGAGCGAACATGTTCATCATTCATCGGGATGCGTAAACATTTATCCTCATTTTCCCGCATAAATTCTTCCGGCAACCCTGTTGTTTCTTTGCCAAACATAAAGAAATGATTCCCATCATCAGTATAATCCACTTCTGAATAGGTCGCATTGGCAAACTTAGTGATCAGATGCAGCGGTTGATCTCCTAAATAGTCTAAAAACGCAGCTAAATTCTCATGATAGGTAATGTTTACATCATTCCAGTAATCAAGGCCTGCTCGCTTCAAATGCTTATCATCGGTAGAAAAACCTAATGGTTCAATCAAATGCAGCGGAGAGTTCGTAGCCGCACAAGTTCGTGCAATGTTTCCCGTATTTGCCGGGATTTGCGGTTCAAATAATACGATATGGTTTGTCATGATAGTTTCCCTCGTTCTTATTTCAGTATTTATTTTACACAGCCTATTCACTTTTCTAACCTGCTGCAGCGCAGGATGAAAACAGGCAGTTATTTCGTTATGAGAATTGGTTTTTTCTAAAATTGAAAAAATGCTTGTTTCTAGCCTCACATATGATTTTCACGAATGGCCTTATAGTCCGCACGGCAGAACTCGCAAAAAAAAACGTACCAACTCGGTGTCTAGCACGGCGAGTCGCTACGTTAGTGAAGCACTTTTCACTAACTTTTATCAGAACAGGAACCTGATAAAAACCAATGAAAAACAACTTGTTAGTACTATAACATCACGAAGTCACAAATGCAACCTTCTCTTTTCAGGAATTTGAATGAAAACGATTACTCTAATGCCCTTTTAATATTTCGATATCAATCGTTATTTTCTTCAAAGGATTCTCGGCCAATTTGGCTTTTATATCTGCTGGAACCTTCCATTCCAGCGGAGACATCTCTAAAAGATCTAATCGATTTTCTTCCGGTATTTCAAAATCATACGTCACTCGTTCACGATAGTCGAGGGAAAGCTCCTCTGTGAAACGTTGAATGACTGCTTCGTTTGAATAAGTATCGCCATCTGGATGATAGATTGCACGCAATTCCTGTAAATAACCCGCTTGAGGAACTACTTTTACTACACAACCGTCTGGCTTCATCACACGTTTGAACTCACGATACTGTGACGGCGAGAAAATGTTTAGGATCGTATCAAAAGACTCGTTGGCAAACGGCAGGTTGGTCAAATCCGCGACACACCAAAATGCTTCAATTGGTTGATTACTAGCCAGATAGATGCCCTCTTTAGCAATATCAAACCCGATTGAGACAGGATTTTCGTTTATTTGATTAAGTTGCTGCAAAAAGCTGCCCTCACCACAACCAACATCCAATACATTGCCGTTTTGCATCAAACTGGCTATTTTCTCAATCACAGGCTGATACATCCCTGAGCGGATCATTCGACCTCGTGGTACAAACATTTCTTTATCATAATCCGTTTTGATTTGATGATCTAAAAAGTAAAGCGTCCCCTTCTTCGCTAAGTCAAAACGGTGCCCATTCTCACAAATCAAGCTTTTTTCTTGTTGTGTCATTTCACGGTGGCATTTCGGACAGCGAAAGAGTTGTTGCTGCTCAACCAAAAATAGCGCACTCCGATCAATTTTTTTTAGCATCTTTTCACCCCTTTTTCGCTATCTTATCATAGCATAGTTCTTCTATTCCTACTATTGCCAAGATATGCTAAACTATACGTCGAGATCACTATTTATTTCATTTAAAACTTACTATGAAATTGGAGGATAAACGCTTGATTAAAGAATTTTGTGCTGAAAATTATACGGATATTCCAAAAGCAATCCAGGCTGGGGCCGGGCGGATTGAACTATGTGACAACTTAGCTGTGGGCGGTACAACACCAAGTATGGGTGTGATTGAAGAAGCCTTAGCATATGCCAATGAAAAACATGTCCCAATCATGACGATGATTCGTCCCCGCGGCGGAAACTTTGTCTATAATGATATTGAGCTGAAAATCATGGAGAATGATTTGATTCATGCGAAAAATGCCGGAACTGATGGTGTCGTGTTTGGCTGCTTGACGGAAGATAACGAAGTAGATGAAGAAGCCTTAGAAATGCTAGTAGGAAATAGCGAAGGAATAATGACAACTTTCCATATGGCTTTCGATGAATTGTCAAAAGAGGAACAATTTAAAACTATTGATTGGTTCATTCAACTAGGAATTGATCGGATTTTAACCCACGGTGGTCCATTATCCACCGCCATTGAAGACAACCTGACTCACCTAAAGGAATTGATCGATTACGCTGCTGGGCGGATCATCATCTTACCTGGTGGTGGGATCAATGCAGAAAACGCCGAAAGCATTGCTGCGACCTTGGGTGTAAATGAACTTCATGGCACAAAAATCGTTCCATTATAAAAAGAGAAGGACTCATTTGAGTCACTTCTCTTTTTTTCGTTGCTTGATGAAATTTTCAATTCGAATCAGAATTCGATTTTGTTTAAACCGCAAACGTACTGGATAACGTCCAGTTTTATAGTCTTTGATCTGACGATGACGATCTGGAAAAACATTCAGCGGCAGATTATGAATATCAAAGAAATTGAAGGCCACGTAATCCTGTGATTCCATTTTACTTTGCGAAATCGTTTCTTGTACCTTGTAAACATAGGTGATCTCATCATGATATTCTTTCGTATAAATTCCAATTAGATCCTCTACTTTGCTATCGAAAGAAAGCAACTCCTTAATCAAGCGCTGCATTCCCTCACGTTCGTTCTCATTTGGAAGAAGTTCTCCTCCAGGCAAGTCCCATACAGGCATTCCCTGACGCCGGACTAAAAGAATCAATCCATTGCGGATAATAACGGCATAAGCTTTTTTCAAAATTTTCTCACTACTTTCAGCATATGTCTTTTGAAGCATCGATCATTGTCCAATAAAACGTTCCATAAAGAGACTGGCAATATTAAAATAAATCAGCACACTAGTCAAATCACTCAGGGTGGTAATGAATGGTCCGCTAGCAACAGCCGGGTCAAAACCCAATTTTTCCATCAGCATCGGAATAAAACTTCCAGCTAGATTTGCGACCGTGATCGCCGCCATCATAGCCGCACCAATAACGAATCCTAATATAAAATTATGCTTCCAAATACCAACGATGAAAAAGATCGTTACACCAGTCACTAAACCCGTCACTAATCCGGTCAGCACTTCACCAATGATCAATTTCCCGAAATTCTTTTCGTTGTCATCTGAAACGGCTAAACGTCTCACCGCTACGGCCAAAGATTGTGTTCCTGCATTGCCGGCAGTCCCAGTGATCAGAGAAATGAAAACAGCTAAAATACTTGCCTTGCTGACTAATTCCTCATAATGATTGATTAGCGTTGCTGTCGTCATCCCCAGAAAGAGCAGCGTAATCAGCCAAGGCAGCCGCCGCGAAGCAGCTTTGACTGGATTTTCATTGACTTCTTCCACGTTAACCCCGGCCAAACCAGAGTAATCGCTGGCAGCTTCATCATCAATTACGTCAATGATATCATCAACAGTCACAATTCCCAATAAATGATCGTCATAATCGGTTACTGGCAACGCAAGGAAATCATAATCACGAAAGGTTTGCGCCACATCCTCTTGGTCATCACCAACGTGGACAGAGATCACCCGTTCACTCATCACATCAGAGACCATCGTATCATCATCATTAACGATCAAATCACGTAGGGAAATAACACCTACAAGCTGATTGTCATCATTCACTACATAAGTATAATAGATCGTCTCCGCAATTTGGGCCTCTCTTTTCAAAACATACATCGCAGAACGAACCGTTTGATTCGCTACAATCGAGACATACTCCGTCGTCATCAATGATCCGGCAGTATCATCTTCATAGTGAAGCAGATCGCGAATTTCATTGGCGTGTTCAGAATCCATCAAGCTTAAATATTTGGCTACCGGCTTTTTATCCAGCTCATTCAGCAAGTCCACTGCGTTATCGGTATACATCTCAGACAACATGTCTGCTGCATATTGTGGACGCATCTCATTTAGGTATTCGTCCACGTGCTCATCGTCTTCTTCGATGACATCAAACATGTCCGCAATTTCTTTGGGTGATAAATAAGAATAAACGAGCTGCCGTTCTTCTTGATTCAGCGATTGATAAAATTGTCCCTGATCGTAAAAATGCATCTCCAAAAAATGATCCCGAAACGCTGGCAAATCATTCTGATCCAGCTCCTCCCGTAATTGTTGGAAATGTATCTCTAGCTCTTCTTGGTTTTCATCCATCAATCTCACCTACCTCTGAATTATGTACTATTTTTTTATAAAGCAAAAAAATAGCTTATTGTCGGTTCGGATATCATTCTGCTATTCTGCCCGAATCTTTTTTTTCGTTTAAATTATTTGACGGTGTATTATAATTCCTAAATTGTTTCAGCTATTGTTGCCATATCAGGTGCTAATGGCAGCTTGAAATGCAGCTTTTCATTACTGAAGGGATGGGGAAAGGATAAGGAGTAGCAATGCAGCGCCTGTCGTTCGATCCCTAAATCCAACCGGCCGTCATAGAGTTCATCCCCTAACAATGGACACCCAATTGCCGAAAAATGAACCCGAATCTGATGGGTGCGCCCCGTATGCAGCTGAACATCCACTAAAGCACATGTCTGATCGCGTTTTTCTAACCAGTATTCTGTTTCTGCCGTTTGTCCGGTTTCAATTACTTGGCGCTTCAATAAGGAAGACAAGTCACGGCCGATTGGCAAGGATATGTTGCCATGAGATTGTAAGGTTTCAACCGCACCAGAAACCAACGCCTGATATTTTTTGACAAATTGCTTCTGCTGCAATTCTTGGTCCAATTTTGCATGGGCAAAGCCATGCTTTGCAAACAGCATCAAACCTGTTGTATCCCTATCCAAACGTGTAACTACATGAACGACCTGATTGGCGTAGCCCTGTGCCACATAGTAGGCCTTGACTCGATTGGCCATCGTCCCACGCGGGTGATATTGAGCTGGGATCGAGGCGATTCCAGCTGGCTTGTTTACAACCAGCAGGTGTTCATCTTCGAATACGATCTCAATGGAAATATTGTCAGCCAGCAGAGTCTCATGAGGTTCCTCGTCTGGAATCACAACAGTTACAATATCACGTGGTTTTAAAGAAAACAAGACGTTTTGTTCGGTCCCGTTCACTAAAATTTTTCCACCTTGAAATTTGATTTTAGCCAGTAATTTTTTTGAAATCCCTTGGCGTTTTAAATAAGTCCGTACAAGTGAGCTGGTCTGCTCTTGATAAGTCCATTTGAATTCCACAAAATTAATCCTCTCGAATAAAGGCATCCTTCACTCGATGCCAAAAATGCATATGCCGATAAGAAGCGAAATGAATTCGTTCCTCCGCAATTTTATATTTAATCGACGTAATCCCTTTGCGATTGATATCAAGCTGGTCGATCGTAATCAGATGCTGCTCATTGCCCTTCAGCCGTACATCGATCCATTCATGGGAACCGATGATACTTGGCGAGCCCAATGTACGAAAGACACGGTTGTTCAATGAAGCGATTTCCGCTAATTGCATCGCATTGATGCTTGGGTGAACCACAGCACCGCCGACACTTTTATTATAGGCGGTCGAGCCTGTAGGCGTAGAAATAGCCAAGCCGTCTCCGCGAAAACGCTCGAATAATTCTTCTTTAATATAAACATCCGCCACCATTGTGCGGCTGCCTTTACGAATCGTGGATTCGTTTAAAGCTAAGAAGTGTTTTTTCTCACCATCTATCGTTGTCAAAACAACATCCAAAAGAGGATAGCTGACGCTTTTCCCTTGTTCCTCACTTAAACTGTTCACCAATTCTGGCAGCTCATAATCGCGCCAATCTGTGTAAAATCCCAAGTGACCTGTGTGAACACCTAAAAAACGAACTTCATCTAACCGATGATTGTACCGGTGAAACGCCGATAGCAAAGTTCCGTCTCCGCCAATCGTAATCACCAGCTCTGGATTACGATCCACGATTTCTAAATCATCCTTCTCCGCTAATAAGCCACGCAGCCGCTGCAACACTCGAATTGATTTTTCTTCTTGATTATGGATGATTCCGATTCGTAATCCCACGTTGTCCCACTTCCTTTTTTTGCTCCTTACGATTAAACACGTGCTGTGCTTCTTGGATCTCATCACGAATGCTGGACATTTCCTCGTCTAACTGATAAGCCGCCTCTGCAGCGCGGAATAATCGCTTCTGGATATTTTCAGGTATTTGGCCTTCATATTTATAATTCATTGAATGCTCAATCGTTGCCCAAAAGTTCATGGATAACGTTCGAATTTGGATTTCAGCTAACAGCTTTTTCTCTCCCTCCAGCATTTGAACAGGATATTCAATTACTAGATGATACGAACGATACCCGCTGGCTTTTCGATTTGTTATATAATCTCGCTCTTGAATAATCTTCATGTCATTTCTGCGGCGCAATATTTCTACGACTAAAGGAATGTCTTCAACAAATTGACACATGATGCGCATCCCCGCCATATCAGACATTTCATCTTCTAGACGATCCAGCGCGATTCCCCGCAGCTCTGCTTTGTTAAGGATGCTTTCCACTGGCTTGACCCGTCCGGTCACAAATTCAATTGGGACATGATCCCCGCTCGTACGGTATTGCTTACGCAGTCCCCGCAATTTTATCTTCAACTCCGCTACTGCCAATTCATAAGGAGCAAGAAATGAATCCCAGTCTCTCTCCATCGCATATCCCTCGCTTCATTTTTCCATTCTTTCTTATCTTATCACAAACCTTCCGCAGAAAGAATTATCATATTTTTCACGCTTAACAAATATTACAAAATACTAACATTTTTATGGAATTAGTTCTAATCGTTTGACTATCTAGGTTATTCTATGTGAGGATGTCTTATATTAGGAATTTTCTAGAATCCGAGGTAAAATAAGTTTGAGTGAAGAAATTGAAATCGAATTCAAGAGTATGCTAACACAAAACGAGTACGAAGGATTGTTACGTTACTATGATATTACAAGTGATCAATTTGTAATACAAACCAACCTTTACTTTGATACAGCTGATTTCCAATTAAAAAAGCAAGGGATGGGCTTAAGAATCCGCCGCTTTGCTGACAGTGCCGAGGCGACTTTAAAAATACCGCGAGCGGTTGGGCTTTTGGAGGTCACGGATGATCTCACACTTGCTGAAGTAGATCGAGCCCTTGAAAAGACGCGCTTTGCCGCTGAAGCTGGCGAGATTTTAGACCGTTTGAAGCAATTATCTATTTCATTGTTAGACTTGCACCTAATTGGGAAATTAATCACAAAACGTGCAGAATTTATAATTCCTGAAGGAAAGCTCGCACTAGACGAAAGCTGGTACGGTGAGATGCATGACTTTGAATTAGAACTAGAGGTCAGTGATGCGGATTTCGCTGAAGATGAGTTTAATCAACTCTTAAAAACGTTCGATTTGCCTTACCGAAAAACACAAAATAAAATTGCTCGAGCAGTAACTGAACAGCAACAGCGAGAGAAGGAAATGGAGGGGCTCCAATGATCGAAATTTATTTGTTTGTTAACCCGATCGGGAAAAAGTGTCTATCGCTTGAGCGACGGATCATTGATTTGATTAATGAGTATGATATGAAGATTCAGTTACGTCTGATTCCTATCATGAACTTAAACACCGTCTCGGAATTCATGCACCGAATCGGCGCCTCCGAAAAAGATATTCAATTGCGTACAGAGTTATCACAGGAGATTCATTCCGCGGCTTTAGATGTCAAGGCTGCCCACCTTCAAGGGAAAAAGCGTGGACGTGATTTTTTAGTTGAACTACAAGAAACAGTCGGCGTACAAAAGCAGCCCTACTCAAAGAAGCTGGCGATCCAACTGTTTACTAAAGTTGGCGGTGACCTGGAGATGTTCTTAGAAGACCGCCATTCAGCATTTGTGCAGGAAGCTTTTCTAACGGATCAGCAGATTGCTCATGAAATGTCCATCACCTCACACCCTTCCGCCGTGATTTATAACTATGGCGGCGATTGTGATGCCGGGATTCGTATCGAGGGCTGTGATACGATCCATCATATTTTAGATACATATAATACGAAAGATTCATTGATTGCCTTCTTAGAATCTCAAAGTAAAAATACTCCGATCAGACAATCGGATGTTGATAATCATTTATCGCTAATCTAATAAAGAGTCATTGCCTAAAAAGCAATGACTCTTTATTTTTTGATTTGAACTGCATTGTTATTGGTAAAAATATAGCTCATTTGTTGCTTAGTTAAATAGAGAGTTATTTTATCCTGCCGCAATTTCTTGATCCCTACTTTGAAGCTGAGCCCGTCACTATCTTTAATACAATAAACACCGCCAGGAATATTTTCAAAACGAGCGTGCCCTTCTTCATTTGTCGCTACCATTAATGGAATCCCCTGCCTTTGGACGGGGTGTTTCCCATTTTTAGTGTACATGGCGATTTCTCTGTTAGCCAAAACATTCCCCGCTTGATCTGTTCGCAGAATATTTAGATTAAATCGGCGCTTCTTCAAAAGATACATGTGAACCGCACGATAAATACTAAAAAGCAGGAGCAGCACAGTCAGCCCGACACCGGCTAAAATCAATAGTTCTTTTAACTTCCGAGTATCATCTGCCTTTTTAATTGCTTTTGCCATTTTTTCCGTATAAGGAACTCGGTGTCCCTTCACTAATAAGCGATGGCTATTAATCATGTATGGTGTACAGGTCAATAAAGTCACGACATCTCGGCCAGGTTCGATTTCGATCACTGAGGTATCACTTGGCTCGACCACATCAATTTTTTCTACCTCATAGGCTAATTTCTTTTCGAACAGTGTTATGACAAATATCTCACCCTTTTTTACATCCTCTAAATCGGTAAAAAGTTTTTTCTCCGGCAGCCCGCTATGAGCAGAAATAACTGAGTGCGTGTTGGGCCCACCCGTTGGAAAGGAGGTTCCCTGCAAAACCGTTGCCCCTTCTTGCAGCAGCTTTTCATTTGTTGTATCGAACAAAGGAAGCGTGACCTCAATCGTTGGAATACTGATTGCTCCGATCAAATGTTTACGGATATAAGCATCACTGACGATCTTTCGTTCATTATCATTCGTAAACTTAGGTGCTTTCGGAACCAGACCATTTTTTTTCAATTCTTCATTGCGCTTTTTCATTCGCTCCTTCGCCTTGCGAACTTCTTCTTTATTTTGCTGTTTATTTTTTTCCTGTACCTCTTCCAATCTTTTTTGATCAACAAAGTCATTGACCGCATTGATATAGAAGGGATACATCATGACCAGCACCCCAGCCAAAAAGACGACGATCATTAAGATCTTACTGATCATTTGCTGTTTGGCACTTCTAGTCTTAGGCGGCCTTTTCACCCTAGTTCACCTTGCTTTCAATAATAAAATGCTTAATCTTCTGTTTGATATTCTTGTATCCACGGTGTTTAAGAATCTTGAATTTTTTATCCTTCAGCCGCCATACTTTTCCTTTTACGCTCAGGCCATTTTCTGTTTCTACACGATAGACACCGCCAGGAATTTGCTTGAACTCAATTTTTCCATAGCCGTCACTGACTGTATGAACAAGCTTACCGTCAATTCGTACAACATCTTTCTTATGAGTGAGCAGTGCACGCACTCCTGGTAATGGCTCCCCATTCTCATATAGATAGAAGACAAAATTGTATTCCCGTTTTTTCGATTGGTAAAGGATGATTTTCCGCCAAACGAAATAACCAAAAATCAGCGAGAAGAATAGACAGCCGGCAATGAGATAATACACACGTCGCTGATGATACTTTTCCGTTTCCTTGATTTTTTTAGCCGCTTCGATCGGGTAGCCCACTCGATGCCCGGTAACAAGTAAACGATGACTATTGACCCCATAAGGCGTACAGGTCAACAACGTCACCAAATCACGGTTCGCTTCGATTTTAAGCGCATTAAACTTATCAGGTTTCACGATCTTGATGCGATCGACCTGATAAGCCAGTTTCTTCCCTTCAATATGTAAAAAGAATTTATCCTTCTTCTTAAGCTGCTCTAAATCCGTAAATAGCTTTTTTTCTGGTAAGCCTGTGTGCCCGGTGATTACCGAGTGTGTCCCTTTTCCACCTACTGGAAAAGAGGTCCCTTGCAGAACGGTGGCTCCTTTATCCAGTAAAAAGTCATTCGTCTCATCATAAACCGGCAAACTGACTTTTATTTTGGGAATGAATATTGCTCCGATCATATGCTTCTCATAATATTCCTTCTTTGGACTTTTCGTTCCCCGCAGAGAGGATTCAAATGGGTCATCGAAACTCCCGGCTCCGGGAATGATCGTCTTCAATTTTTCATTTTCCTTTTTCAGCTTCGCCAGCCTTTCTTTCTTTTCAGTTTCTGAGCGTGCCTCCATTTTATCCTGAACTTCTTCGAGACGCTGCTGATCAATGTAATTATTGACGGAGTCCACGACGAACGGGTACATAAAAATCAAAAAACCAGTAATAAACATGACCGCAATTGACAGCTTTAAAAACAAATCAATCTTGTCTCTTTTATTTGGTTTTGTCATTATGATCCCCCCCTCTATTCACGCTAATTTTCGCACAATAATTAACAAAAGAGAAATTCCATTTGTAAAATTTCTTTCAACTATTTGAATAAATCCACCTTGTGAATACGAGGTTTTCCGCATGAAACAGGCGTTAAACCGAATTATTAATTATCGCTTTTTATAATTATCTAGCTTCCTATAAATCGTTAAAAAGCATCAATCTTTAATAAAAATAAATATTTTCACCCTACTTATAAGTTTCACTCCTACGTCCTTTTTTTACGAATGAGCCGACAAAAAAGCAGAAGCTTTCGCTTCTGCTTGCTTTGTTTATATTTCAATTAAGCCTTTAGCTCTTCAACTAGTTGCTCTAGTTCGTCTAAACGCAAAGCAAAAATCTCCATAGCATCTTCAATATACGTTGGTTGCGTCATATCGACTCCGGCTTTTTTCATGACCTCGATCGGATAATCACTGCTGCCGGACTTCAAGTATGCCAGATATTTTTGTAGTGCTTCTGGTTCCCCTTCAACGATCCGTTTCGCTAGAGCACTTGCCGCTGAGAAGCCCGTCGCATATTGATAGACATAATAGTTATAGTAGAAATGCGGAATTCTTGACCACTCATCCTTGATTTCCTCATCGTTTACAACGATCGGTCCATAGTACTTCGCATTCAGCTCACCATAGAACTCGCTTAGGTGTTCACTTGTCAATGGATTTCCGGCCGCATCTTCTGTGTGAATAAAATGTTCAAATTCGGCAAATTGAGTTTGACGGAAGATCGTTCCCTTAAAACCATCAAGAAAATGATTGATGATATATGCGCGAATCTTTGGATCTTTTTCCGTTTCCAATAAATAGCTCGTCAAAAGATTTTCATTCGTCGTCGATGCGATCTCGGCTAAAAAGATCGAGTAATCGCCGTAAACATACGGTTGAGTGTGGCGAGTAAAGTAGCTGTGAACACTGTGGCCCATCTCATGAACCAAGGTATACAGCTCATCCAAACGATCATGCCAATTCAGCAAAATATATGGCTGCGTGTCATACGCACCAGAAGAATAGGCACCGCTGCGTTTCCCTTGATTCTCTACTACGTCGACCCAGCGTTCAGCAAAAGCCTTCTTTACAACCTCTAAATATTCTTCGCCTAGTGGTTTTAATGCTTCGAGCGCCTTGGCCTGAGCTTCCTCATAGGTAAATTTAACTGGCGCCTCCGCCAAAAGCGGTGTATAAAGATCATACATATGCAGCTCTTCTAACCCAAGCAGCTCCTTGCGCAGTTCCACATAACGATGGAGTAATGGCAAATACTGATTCACAACTAAAGTCAATGTCTCATAGACGTCTTCTGGAATATGATTTCCACTTAAAGCAGCCGCTCTTGCTGAAGCATAGCCGCGAACCTTCGCTTTATAATTGTGCCCCTTGATATGGGTACTCAATGTGGAAGCAAATGTATTCCGGAATTGATGGTAAACAGAGTACAAGGCTTTGAACGCTTTTTCGCGAACCTCGCGATCTGTACTTTCCAATAGCTGCCCATAAACACCATGCGTTAATTGAACATCTTCTCCGGATTCATTTTTCACCACTGGAAATTTTAGATCCGCATTATTCATCACTGAAAAAGTATCTGCAGAACTGCTGAAGATCTCACTAGCTCCAGCCAGCAACGCTTCTTGTTCGGCTGGCAAAACATGCGCTCTTTCCGAGATGATCTGTTCAACAAAATGACGATACAACTCCAGCTTTGGTTCTGCTTCAAAAAACGCCCAGATTTCTTCATCTGATAATTGCAGCATTTCTGGTTCGAACCAGCTGACCGCCTCGCTGACCTGTGCAATCAAGCTAGATGCACGCGCGTATAGTGCTTGATTCGTTGTATTAGCGGTATCTTCATCATTTTTCAAATGCGCGTAAACATAAATGACTTCCGCTTTGCGATAAATATCTAAGACATATTCGATCGCTGTTAAAAATTCTGCCGCACCTTGAGCCAAACTTCCTTTAATCTTATCCACTTCTGTTAATTCAGCGGATAAGGCTTGAAATTTTTCTTCAAATGCTGCATCATCAATAAAAATTTTAGTTAAGTCCCAAGTCAGTTCAGTGGGTACTTCCTGCCGTTTCGGCAATTGCTTTGCATCACTCATAAAAACACTCCTAACTTGTTTTGAGGCACTCTTCTCTTTAGCATAACAGGACTCTCATCGTAGCGTGTCTCCCGACTCACGTCCAACAAAGGTCAAGTGGCTTCTCTTCTATTCAATCACTCTCAATAGTACCACAATTTAGAAAAAAGTATTTTCAAAAGCAGTCAGGCTGATGAAACTTTAGCCTTTCTTTGACAAAAAATCGCTTCAAGATAAAGCCGTTCCAATATTTCGCGCTGATCAATTCGATGAAATAACCATTCTCTTTGATTTGCTGCTCGATAGGCCAGAAATTTATCAAATATTATAGATGCATTTTTCCCTTCCTTTTGGAACAAATAGCGAAATACCAGAAGATCCTCTTGATAAAAGAAGAAATAGCGGCTTGGAAAATACATCCAATCCGGTAAATAGAGCAGATGTCTTCGCTCTTGATAAAAATAATGCTGCAGTCCGCGAACCTTGGGATTGCTCTGAACAAGCATCAGACTCAGTGACTGCTTACGCTCATTGATACTTTCTATAGTAGGAAAAAGTGGAAGCGGCCGTTTAGTCACAGCAGTCTGATAAATTTCACTTAAAGGCATGGAGCAGCTAGGCCAGCGTTCCTCACAGTAAATCAGGCGATCGGTCTCATGAATATGATAAAGCAAACGAATCTGATCCTTTTCTAACAACCATAGATGGAGCCCCTTGTACTTATCAAAGGAACAGAATTGCTTTTGCAGCTGAGTAATTTTTTCAGCTGGCCAAAGCTTTCTTCCTAATAGCCACCAGTCTTGATAATTCTGCTGATGATACCCCGTTATTCGTTCGGCCAGCCGCGAACCCTTGATCGAAGAGCATTGGATCTCTACTGCAAGCCGCTCATGCAATAAATCTGGACGTTGTGGTAAATCTGTGAGAGGCGCTTCCAGTTTCCAATCCCCTTCAAACCGATTTCCCCACTTAAAAATCAACTGCTTCAACTGGATATGCTCCGGTGTCTCTCCCTCACTTAATCCAAAACAACGATCATTACTTGTATGAGCAAAATGGGGAATCTTGATCTTCCCTGCTTTTCGGATCAGTTGCTCCCCGCAGTCTGGACAAAAATAATTTTGACTGTCTTCTATTTCCGAAGCACTGATCATCTTTTTTTCTTTTGTGTAAGCAAACAGCATTTCCTTCACCTCAAAAGAAAGATACGCAATTCACTTTGCTTCTATCCAAATTCAATGCGATTTATTTTGCTAGAGCAGTTGTCTTTTGCGAGGATTCAAAATTAAATCGCGGAACACAAAAAAAACACCACCGTTCCAAAGAACGATGGTATTGAACACGCTAATTGAAATGAGCACGTGTAATCTCGATTGCATCACGATGCATTAGAAGCTTGCCATACTCTTCCAACATTTCTGTAGAAACAGCTGAATCTTGAGCATATTCTAAAATCTCAGCGATGACGTCTGCTAATCCAAACTCACCGAAAACTTCAGGGTCAAAATAGACTTGTAAATAATATGTTTCATCCAATAGGTATAAATCACACCAAGCCTCATCTAAAAAGTGATAGCTCGCTAATTCGATCATGTCTTCAAAACTATTTAGTTGAAAGACTCTTAAGCGACTTACTTTTCCATCTTCTTCCAGACTCTCGGAATTAGCTAAAATCTGCTGACGAATCAATTGATCAAAATCATTTGTTTCGAAATCTGTGGAATTGTTCATTTTATTGATATCCTCAGGCGTCAGGTTTTTACTGATAAATAATTCCAGTCCGTCATTTTTCGGAAGTACTTGGAAAGTAACGGCCTCACTGCTTTTAAACTCATCCTCAATATCCACTTCCTCTAAAATACTATAGAAGAAAGATTCGATTTCACGATGGTTTCCCAGCAGATCTAAAAAAGTAATTCCCCGTTCAGCTAAATCTTCATTCTCGATAATGACGCGGATCGTATTCTCATTGATGTGTTCCATCTCCATCTTGGCACACCTCACTTTAAAGATAGATTATATGTTCATTGTAACTGATTCCGTTTAAAAGTAAAGAAAGCCGACGAATTTTATTAAATTCCTATAAATAGAAAAGTAAATCTCACCTTCCAGCTCATTGTCTTGGGAGCCGAATAAAACCGACGCTCTCCGATTCTGATCAGGTTATTCTCTACACAGGGAAGTTTTTTATGAATCAATAAATAAATTCGACTATCTCTTGTTTGAACAATAGAGTGAAGTATACTTTTGCTTAAGGAGGGGTTTTGATGATCAAGAATATTGTCTTTGATTTAGGAAATGTTTTAGTCGATTTTGATCCAGTGCGCTTCGTCCGTGAAAAAACTGAAAATAAAGAGGAGCAAACTGCTCTTTGCTCGGAAATATTTGGTTCAGTAGACTGGCTGCGGTTTGATAAAGGGACCATCACAAAAGCAGAACTTGCATTATCTGTAAAAACACGACTGCCGAAGGAATTGCATGAGATCGCTGATGAACTGCTGTCAACTTGGTACAACGGTCTTCATCCACTGCCTCAAATGGCAGAGCTTCCGCGCCAATTAAAAGAAAAAGGATTTGGTGTCTATCTTCTATCTAATGCACCTCAAGACTATTACGTATATGAAGAAATGGTGCCTAGCCGCTGCTCATTTGACGGGTTCTTTATTTCCTCTGATTGGAAACTAGCAAAACCAGAACATAAGATTTTTGAAGCCTTTTACAGCCACTTTCGGTTAAATCCGGCTGAATGCTACTTTATCGATGATTCTGCAGCTAATATTTTGGCGGCTGAGGAAACTGGGATGCGAGGCTTCCATTTTAAGAAAGATTTTGCTGCGTTGAATAAAGACTTGTCAAAATTTCTTCTACTATAAAAAACCAAAAAAATACCCCGCCTCTGCGGGGTATTCATTCTATAATCCAGCCATTAATTGGGCTTGACGTAATTCATATTGGCGAACGTCACGAGGCAAGAAACGACGAATTTCGTCTTCATTAAAACCAACCTGCAGACGTTTTTCATCGATCATGATCGGACGACGCAACAATCCAGGATTTTCTTTTACTAAGTCCAACAATTCTTTCAGTGACAATTCATCTAAATCCATGTTCAACTTTTGGAAAACTTTCGAACGGGTTGAAATGATCTCTTCAGTTCCGTCCTCAGTCATTTGTAAAATGGCCTTCAACTCATCAATGTTCAATGGCTCAGAAAAGATATTTCGTTCAACATAAGGAATCTCATGTTCCTGTAGCCAAGCACGTGCTTTCCGACATGATGTACAACTAGGGGAAGTATATAGTGTTAACATGCATATCACTCCTTTTCTTGACTCTCAATTTTTGTAACAGGTAATACTAGCTTCCTGCTATCTGTTTCTATTATACAAAAAAAAGGTAACAAAAAAAAGAGGAGCTCGACAATTTTTTTACAAATATTAATGTTATTTAATTTATTTCAACGCAATAGAGGGTGTCACGACAACACTGAGCTATTAAGATGAGAGATCAATGATTTAACTCTCATTTTATACCGTACTATAACAGCTCTAAAAACTGTAACAGGAAGAAGCTGAATTTTACAAAAAAATCGACTCTTTCTAATTAAAAATATTTTTTTATTCATTCAAAACATTAAAATTATGTTTTTGAAAATAAAAAAGGCGTCGTTGAAACTCTGTATCTCAAGCCCTTTTTAGAATTATTTTAAAATAGTTTGAACGATAAAATATCCTGGGTATTATTTTAAAGTTATTTTATTGCGCTAGATAAGAGGGAATTCTGTATCAAATTTATTCACTAAAAAAATCTCATCAAACAGATACAGCTTTCAAAAAATCAAAATTCACCAAAATTTTTATAGAGTTTTCAAAAAATGGGAAATCTTAAAAACTCGCGCATTTTTCCCCTTTCAATCATTATTTTTTTTCGCAGGAATATTTTTGATTGATTGCCTCTCATGTTTTTTTCAATTTCACAACGCAACTATAACATAACAAGCTTTATCTCCACGCGCGAATTTTCAGCTCATTGAAGATTTAGGGAGGGCATTTTTGGTATAATGAATCCAACTAGAATTTAGGAGTGATCCAATGATCCAAGGAATCGTATTTGATTTAGATGATACTTTATATGAACAGCAAGCTCCCTTTGCAGCAGCAATCAATTCCCTCTTTCCAACATTTCCGACTGATAAGATGAACTCCCTCTTTATTCGTTTTCGCTATTATAGTGATTTTCATTATATGAAATCAATCACTGGGGAATGGTCTTTGGAAAAAATGCGGTACGAACGAATACGGCTCGCATTAGCGGACTTTGATTTTACTCCAGCAGACGCTGAACTGGATGCCTTTCAAACCGCCTACGATCGAGCATTGCAGACAATTTCACTTCCGGTTGAGGTCCACAGCGCCTTAGATTTTTTAGTCCAACAAAAAGTACCGATGGGCATCATTACCAACGGACCTGTACGTCGTCAGGAAGATAAACTCAACGCGTTGCACCTGACTGATTGGATCGCACCGGAAAAGATTTTGATCTCAGATGGTGTTCAAATTCAAAAGCCTGATCCCAAAATCTTCAAACTAATGGAAGAACGGTTAGACTTGACGAATGAATCACTTTTATATATCGGGGACAGCTTTGACAATGACGTCATCGGTGCTAAAGCTGCTGGTTGGTCCGTGTGGTGGTTCAATCATCAAAGAAGAGCAATCCCAAGTGGACAGACAGCCATTTTTGATGAAGAAATCACTAGCTTCAGCGATTTAAATAAGGCCCTTACAACAAAAATGATCTAATCACAAAGAAAAAAGCGAAGGCTCCTAGACTATCGGAATCGATAGAGATAGGAGCCTTCGTTTTTGTTTGTCTACTCGCCTAAACTCAAAATCAGGCGAATATCTTCTTCGGTAAGTTTATTCGTTTGTTCTTCATTTCCTTGAATAACCTTTTGGAATAGCTCACGCTTTTCTTGCTGCAATTGATTCATGCGTTCTTCAATTGTTCCTTCAGCGATCATGCGCCAAACTTCGACGACTTTCTTCTGACCGATACGATGTGCTCGTCCAGCGGCTTGTTCTTCCACTGCTGGATTCCACCACAAGTCATATAAAATGACGGTATCTGCCCCAGTAAGGTTCAATCCGGTTCCGCCGGCTTTTAACGAAATCAAGAAAACATCTTTTTCTCCTGCATTAAAAGCATCGACCATTTTGAGCCGATCGGAAACCTTGGTGCTGCCGCGCAAGTAGAAGCTGGAGATTCCTTCCTCCGCAAACTCCTTCTCAATGATCGAAAGCATGCTGGTAAACTGCGAGAATAATAATACGCGTCTGCCGTTTTCCTTTGCGGCATGAATCAGATCCTTTACTTGATCCAATTTTCCTGATCCGCCTTCATAGCCCTCAATAAAGAGACGCGGATCATCACAGATTTGGCGTAAGCGGGTCAGTCCTGCTAAAATGCTGACACGTTGCTTACGGAATGTTGCAGAGTCCATTTGATCGACCTCTTGGCGCATCCGCTTAAGGTATGCCAGATAAACAGTCTTTTGCTCCTCTGTCAGACTACTCAATACATTCGATTCAATTCGTTCCGGCAGTTCCTGCAAGACCGTATCCTTGTCGCGTCGTAAAACAAATGGTTGGATCATCTTGGCGATCTCTGAAACAGCTAATTGGCGGAAACGGCCAATCGGCGGGAAAAATCCCGGCATAACTGTTTGGAACAGTGACCACAGTTCTTCCAGATTGTTTTCAATCGGTGTACCGCTCAACGCAAAACGATGCGGTATCGATAAATTTCTTAAGGCGCTGGAGGTCTTGGTTGAAGCATTTTTCACCATTTGGGCTTCATCAAGGATCATGTATTGATACCCCATTTTTTCATGCAGGTCAATATCTTGTCGCAGACTGGCATACGAAGTAATCACGATCTCCCCCGCCTCAGAAAGCAGCTGCTCTCTTTCGCCGCGACTTCCTGAAATAACAATAGATTCCAAACTAGGAGCGAACTTCTTGATCTCTGCCTGCCAGTTATACACCAGACTTGCAGGAGTCACGATCAACGCTTTGATCGGCTGCTTCATCTTCTCAGCTAATAAGAAGGTGATGACCTGAATCGTTTTCCCAAGCCCCATTTCATCGGCTAAAATGCCACCGAAGCCATAGTCGCTCAGCATTTTCAACCAACGGAAGCCGGCTTCCTGATAGGGCCGCAAGGTTGCTTGAAGATTGTCCGGCATGGCTGCTTGATAGTTTTCTGGATGGGTCAAGTCCTCTACCATCGCAGTAAAGCTTTCGCTGAACTGGGCTTGTGGATTATCCTTCAATCGCTGCTCCAGCATAAGCCCTTGGCTCTTCGGTAAACGAATCAAGCCGTCTTTGGCACTGATTTTCTCCCGCAGCTGATTGATCATTTCACTGGTTTGTTGAAAGACCTCCGAATCAAAGGAAAGGACTTCTCCATTTTCCAATGCGTAGAAGCGATCCTTTCGCAACAAGCTGTTGAGCACCTGATCGATCTCATTATCTTTAATCCCCGTTACATCGAACTTAATATCGAGCCATGAGCCCTCTTGATTCACTTCGATCGACGGCTGAAATTCCTCGCCATCCAGGAATAGCTGTCGTAGTTTTTTCCCCATACGAACTTCAGCGTAACGCCTGAATTCCTCAACCTCTACTTTAAAGAAGTAATAAAGATTATCCTTGACCGGCAATTTTTTCTCAAAGCCAGTATCGATTTTTTCGTAGCGGTAGGTATCAAAAAGGTCTAAAATTTGTTTTTCCTTCTTGCGATCCCTTAATATTTCAACATTGTTCGGCAGCTTAGGCTGATGGGCTTCATTCGTAGAAAAGTAGGCATTGCCATAGTGAAACTCCGCTTCGGCCTTGATCATTCCTTTGATTTTTCGAAAGATCACTACCGCCCGCAATGGTTCTTCCTTCATAATTTCCGCTACATCCTCTGAGATGATCACGCGTCCGATTTTCCGCAAATAGGGAAAAACTTCCGTAAACAATTGTGAAAGCTGACGCTGCTCATAGGCAATCACTGGTTCCTTCAGCCGTTTCATTAATTGCTTCAGAGTGATGTATGTGTCCTGCTGCTCGTGAGTCATTAAATAGTAGGAATTTTCTACAAAGCCTAAGAAATAATTGCTGTAGTAATTCGTAAAGCCATCCTCGATCGTCAAGCCAAAATCATTTTCTCCACGTTTTTCTAGAGTGAAGGACAATGGCAATTCTTGACCTTCATGGACTTCTGAATACGTCTTTTCCCCCAAGCTTATGCTCAAGTTTCCCGTCTTTTCCATCGCCTCCAGCAACTCCTGCATACGATGAACTGGTAATAAAAGATAGCGCTTATCTAGTTTGCCCTTGACCTGCAATCCTGCTTTGCCCAACAGCTGATAGGTCTCACTGATTCCTACAAGATCCTCGATCAAGTCGCGGCATTTAGGATCAAAGGCCCCTGCCTCGATTTGAAATTTGTATTGTTTGTTGACTGTATAGGCCGAATCCGTTTGATAAGCGTGCAGAAAATCATACAAATTCTTCACGATATAGCTGCGCTTGCTGACATTACTGCCGATCCGCAGGGACACAGCTAAAACATCCAGCTCTGGATGATAAGGATTGGTTGGGATCGCTTCTACTACAAATTCAACAAATAAGGACTGCAGCGGTTCTGCTTCCTTCGCCAAGCGAGAAAAGCCCTGATTCAATAAATCCGCAAAGGAAATACTGCTTTCCATCTTCTTCGGCAATACTGTTTCTGGCTTGATCACGCGAGAGAGTCCCTTTTCTCGTAAATACAACTCGACTGCCACTGTATGCTTGCAATAACCATGCTCTTCCCAATATGGACAAGCACAAATATCATTTTCTTTTCCACTGCCATCTAAATCAACCAGATAAAGTTCGCTGCCTAATACTTCACCATGCCAAACGCGTCGAGCCGGATCTGCCTCAACGGACAAGACTCGCCCCTCTTTCAAGTAAGTTCTGCCGCGTTCGATCACTTTTTCTGGAATACTCCATCTCATTTACGCTTCACTCCATCCTTCTAGCTGGTAACGAATGCTACTGCGTCCCGTTCCGCTAGTTTCCACAATAATTTGTTGTGGGATACGTTCTTTCAATTCTCTGACGTGACTGATAATGCCGATCATCCGTCCCGCATTTTCAATCCCCTCTAAGGCTTCCATCGCCATCTCCAGCGCCTCTTCGTCTAAGGAACCGAAGCCTTCATCAATAAATAGCGCCTCGATAGCGATCCCGCCTGCTTGATTCTGAATCACTTCAGCTAAGCCCAATGCCAAAGACAGCGCGGCAATGAAGCTTTCGCCACCTGACAAAGTATGAGAGCTGCGCGCTGCGCCCGCATTGTCATCATACACATTGATCTCTAACCCGGTATTTCCTTTAGAGCGGCCGGTTTCTTGCTTCAGCTCAAAATGATAGCGTCCCTTTGTCAATTGATGAAGCTGCTGATTGGCACTCTGCAGGACCTCTGCCAAATACCATTGTAATACATAACGCTCTAGGCTGATTTTTTGCGGGTTGTCCCCGTTCATTGTTTGATACAGCTGGATCATTTGGCTCAGCTCATTCAATTGCTCCTTGCTTTGATCCTGCAGGGCCTCAATTTTTTCAATCAGCTCGCGCTGCTGCCGCAGTTGATTTTCCTTAGTATAATACTGCTGTTGAAATTGAGTAACCTCCGCCTCTTTTTCCGCCAGTAAAATTTGCATGGGTTCCAAATCAGGCTCCTGCTGCTCCTTGATCGTTTCGGCTAAGCGCTCCTGCCGATCCTTTAAAACTACAAGCTCTTGATCAAAAGCGGTGATCGCTTGTTCCAGCAGAGATAGATCGATTGGGGGCGCGGCTAATTGTTCGATCGCCACTCCCGCTTCCGCTAAGTGCTCCTGCAGCTGGTCTCGATACTTTTTAAGACCATCCGCTGTTTCCTGTTGCTGCTTAGCTAACAGCTTTTGATTTTCCTGTAAGCGAATCTGCTCCTGCTCGATTTCTTTCATCCGCTCTTGATGTACTCGCAGCTGCTTACGATAGTCATTTAAGCTTTCCGTTAACTCAGTAATCCGTGCTTCTAAAGAAGGCAACTGCCAATCGGCCGTCTGTTCCTCTAGACTAGCCAGCCTGCCTTGTAAAACCTGAAGTTCGCCATTAACGGTAGTCAGATTCGCTTCTACCTCTGCTTTTTGCGTTTGATCCGTTAAGATTTCTGCTATCAGCTGCTGAAGCGCCTGATTGCTTTCTGAGAGTTCCCTCAAAGCATCAGCCGTTTCCTTTTGACGTTCACTAAGAAACGTCTTCAGCTCTACCAGTTCAGCGGCCACCTCTAAGTGATAATAGTCTTCAACAGTCGTTTGGCAGCTTTTCACTTGTTGCTCCAGTGCCTCCTGAGCGGCCAATCGTTCATTTTGCAATTGGTCAAAGGCCTTCATCGCTACTTCATAGCGGGCTTCCGCCTGTTCTCGGATAACTTCCAACTGTTTGATCCGAGCCTCCTGCTGTTCAAGCGCAACCTGCAGCTGTCCCAAATTATCTGTTGACAGCTCAGCATGCTGCGCGGGATCAGGATGCTCCTTCGATCCGCAGACCGGACAAGGTTCGCCAGGCAGCAGATCCATACTTAAGCGAGCAATCTCTGCCGCTGCCCACTGACTTTTTAAGCTCTTGTAGTCAGCCGTCTCACTTGTTAATTGATTGCTGGTGCGGCTGGCGGTCTCGACTAGCTGAGCCAGCTTAATCTGCTGATCCTCTTCTTCCTCCTGCTGTTCAAAAATCTGCCTATCCAGCTCTTGCAGATGGGCGATTTTTTGCTGGAACTGTAGCTCTTCATAGCGGCGATCCTGCCAAGCTTTTTCAGTATCCTGTTTAGCCTCCAGCGCCTGTTTCTTTTCTTCGCGCGCCTTTACCTGTTCATTCACCTGAGTCAGACGAATTTGCTGCTGCGTCTGTTGGTTGAGCAGTTCTGTTTTTTGTTCTAGCAGCTGCTCTCTTTGCTTCACTAAAGGTAAAAAGGATTCCAAGCTTTGCAGCTCTTTCTCCTTGGCTTGCCAGTCTGCCTGATCCTTTTCAAACACTGCCGCTTGTTTCTGACAATCCCCGTAGTGTCGTTCCAGCTCTTCGGCCTTTTGGTGATTTTCATTTGCCGCTTGTGTTTGCTGAATCTGCCGCTTTTCTAATTCTTGCGTTCGCTCATAGGTTGGGCGGATGCGTTCTATTTTTTTCGCTTGAGCGAATTGCCGTCTGTTTTCTTCTTGCTCAGGAATGCGTTCTTCTAATTGCAAAAGCTGCTGCTGCGTTTCACGTGCTTGACGGAAGCTCTCAGCAAGCTCCTGCGCCTTTTGAAGCTTTTGCTGCAGCGCCTTTTGCTCAGTCTGCTTTTCAGCAAGTGCCCTTTGGCTTTTTGCCAGCTGCTGTTTCTCTTCCACTAAATAATCTTTAGCCAGATTTAAGGACTCCTCATAGGTAGCCCCCTTTTCACACACGACCTGCTGAAATAATTGGTCGATTCGTGTCGTCAGTTCGCCAACCGCTTTTTCGAGCTCCAGCTTTTGCAGCTTTAGATTATCAGTCAAATTACGGTAAAAATTCGTTCCGAACAAACTGCGCAAGACGGTTTCTTTCTCTGTACTGTTGGCGTTTAGGAAGGTTCGAAACTCGCCTTGGGGCAGCATCACAATCTGACGAAATTGATCCTTTTGCAAATGCAGAATCTGATAGATCACTTCATTCACCGCATCTACCTTCGTATACGCCTCCGCCTCTTGACCTGCGTCATTAAAAATACTTAGTTGAACCTTTTGATTTTTTGTCGTTTCGCCTTTGCCGTTCTTTTTGGCTAAGGTCTGCTTCGGCCAACGCTCGATAGAATAAAGCCGTCCTTGGTGCTCGAATAAAAATTGGACACGCGTTTCCTCCGTCGGTTCGGCAAAGGAGGAGCGAATCTCATTCGACGAGCGCACCCCTCCTGAAGCATCCCCATATAAGGCAAAGGTGATAGCGTCAAAAATGGTGGTCTTACCTGCACCGGTTTTCCCGCTGATCAAAAACAGCGGCGCTTCAGACATTTCTTCAAAATCCACTTCTTCACGCAGAAACGGACCAAAATTTTCCATAATGATTTTTTTTGGAAGCATCAGCTAGCGCCTCCTTTTTTTAGAATCGAATACAGTCCCTCTTCGATCCAATTTTTTTGCTGAGGTGTCAACTCATTTTGAGAAACTTCCGTAAAGAACTCCTCCGTCAGTGCAATCGGAGACTTTTCCTTGATATTCTCCGTTTTTAACCGTGTTTCGACCGCAGTCTCAAAGCCATTCGCTCGTTCCACCTGAATGATACGCGGATAAACCTGCCGCAGCTGATTCATCAGATTAGGGATCACTGCTCGATCCTCCAAAAGAATCGAGAGATAGTTCTCACGATCGATCGTTGAGTAAAAGGACGGCGTCAGCAATTTTTCAAAATCGGCCTGCAGCTCTTGAACTTCATGGAGCGGCGTCAATTCTCGAAATGAAAACGCCCCTGTTTCGGTCTCCACGATCCAAACGCCTTTTACCTGATCCTTTTCCGAAAGGGAATATTTTAACGGCGAGCCGCTGTAGCGTGCATTTGCCATCTTCAATGCATCCTTGCCGTGCAGGTGGCCTAGTGCCACATAATCAAAGTCCTCCAATAGCACGCCATTGATTCCATCAAGACCGCCTACCTCAATCTTGGTCTCAGAATCCGTCTTGCTGCTGCCTGCCACGAAAAAATGACTCACTAAAACATGCTTTTTCTGCGGATCAAAGCTTTCTTTAATTTTCGCGATAACTTTCGGCATGGCTGCCTGAATCGTCCGCAATTCTGGGTCTTCAAAATAAATACGCGCATCAACTGGTTCGAAATACGGCAACAGGAAAAATTGCGTATCCTTCATTTCGATCGCTGAAAAAGCTTCCTGCAATCGAGTATGAAGATGAAAATTCGCCTGATTGAACCAAGGAGCTCCCGTGGCCAAACGCGTAGCGCTGTCATGATTGCCTGAAATAGCTAATAACGGAAATTGCTCTGTCAGATTCCAATCTGCGATGGTTTGATTTAATAACCGAACGCTATCCTCAGAAGGGACGGAGCGGTCGTATAAGTCGCCTGCGATCACAATGGCCTCGACCGCTTCCTCCTTCGCGATTTTTTTGATTTGATCAAGAATGTATGCTTGATCTGGCAGCAGGTCATAGCCGTGGAGTTTCTTTCCAATATGCCAGTCAGCTGTATGTAAAACTTTCATTGATCCACCCTTTTCCTATTTTAGTCCTTCCCAAAAGTATAACACGATTTCCCATTTTTTTCTGCTCGGCAAGCGGATGTTGTCCCATAAAAGTCTTTCTCTTCAACGCATTTTAGGCTACGATAAGTGAGTGCAACAAAAAAAGGAGGAAGCTGTGTGCCAGTTGGTATTATTATTAATTCATTTTCAATTATTATTGGTGGTCTCTTAGGCGGGTTCCTAGGTCACCTGCTCTCTGAGGATTTTAAGGAACAGATTACGTTGATTTTTGGTGTGTGTTCGATGGCGATGGGAATTCCCAGCATCAGTCAAATGGCAAATATGCCTGCCGTGATCCTAGCTATCATTTTGGGAACTTCGCTAGGGCTGCTTTTACAATTCAATCAAAAAATCAATGGGGCGGCTCTGCTGCTGCAAAAACCGATCGCTAAGTTCCCGCAACCAGCGTTGAAGCTGTCCTACGATGATTATCTGAGTACTCTTGTGACAATCGTCGTCTTATTTTGTGCCAGCGGAACTGGAATTTTCGGCAGCCTGACAGAAGGTATGACGGGAGATCATACGATCTTGATTGCAAAATCAATTTTAGATTTCTTTACTGCCGCTATTTTTGCCTGCAATATCGGCTATGTGGTTTCTGTGATCGCGATTCCGCAATTCATTATCTTCTTCGGTCTATTTTTGTTTGCGACAGTCATTTTTCCATTAACTACTCCCGCAATGATTTTGGATTTCAAAGCCTGCGGCGGATTTTTAATGTTAGCGACCGGCTTTCGCATGATCAAAGTCAAGATGTTTCCTACCGCCGACATGATACCAGCGATGCTCCTTGTGATGCCGATCAGCTGGATTTGGTCGACCTGGATCATGCCTTTATTTGGATAAAGAAAAAAACGCTGAGAAATCAGCGTTTTTCTTTGGCAACATATTTATAGTTTGGATCGATCTCACGGTCAAGCTGATCAAAAGCACCTTGTACCCGTCTTTCTACTTCAGCTAAGCCTGCTTTGTCCATTTTTTTGATATCTGAAATATCAATAGGATCGCCAAAACGAATAATCACCGGTGTTCGTTTGAACAACTGCGAAAATTTCGTTGGCCCTTGATACACAGAAGGCACGATCGGCTTTTTCGATAAACGAGAAATCAAGGCCATCCCGCCCTTTAATTCTGACGAGTGGCGCGTTCCGCTTGGAAACATGATCAAGCCTTTATCGGATTCCTTTAACATCTTCACTGGCCGCTTCACAACACTAGGCCCCGGCTTATCCCGATCCACAGGAAAAGCGTTGAGATGAACCAGAATGAAACGCAGCACAGGATTTTTGAATAGTTCTGCTTTGGCCAAAAAACTGAATTGTTTTGGCGATGCGCCAAGTGCCATGTAGACTGGGTCCCACCAGGTACGGTGAGGAGCAACCAAAATATAATTTCCTTCTGGTAATTTCTCTTGATTTTGATAGTGAGCATTGCCATTCACAACAGCTAAGATTGCTCGAGCGATTACGCGAATAAATTTAAAAAACATTTTTTCTTCCTTTCAGTTACCTAACTAAACGTAGTATAATACAACAGTATGATTTTTTTAAGGGGGCAGAAGAAATTGTTAAGAAAAGGTGAACGAATCGATCAACTTTACGCAGAGGATATCCAGATCATCCAAAGCTCCGAAGTCTTCTCTTTTTCCATTGATGCTGTTTTATTAGCCAATTTCGCCCGTGTACCTAAACGTGGAAAAATCATCGATCTTTGCGCCGGAAACGGTGCGATCGGTCTTTTTTTAAGCCGTAAAACAGCAGCGGCCATCCATCAGATCGAATTGCAGCCGCGCCTAGCTGACATGGGGCAGCGCAGCATTACTCTGAATCATCTAGAAGAACAGCTGACCATGCATGAGCTGGACCTGAAAAACACCTTTGATGTCTTCAGAGCGGACTCTGCTGACCTAGTCGTCTGCAATCCGCCTTATTTTAAGGAGCTGCCTGCCAGTCAAAAGAATCCGAATCCCCACCTGGCGATTGCTCGTCATGAGATTCATGCCACCTTGGAGGATGTCGTTAGTGTCTCTGCAAAGCTGTTAAAAATGAATGGACGCTTCGCGATGGTTCATCGGCCCGACCGTTTTCTGGAGATTGTAGATTGTCTGCGCGCAAATCGCATCGCCCCCAAGCGAATCCAATTCGTTTATCCCAAACCAGGCAAAGAAGCAAATACCCTGCTGATCGAAGGGATCAAAGACGGCAAAAGTGAAGGACTGCGTTTTCTTCCACCATTATATACTTATGATCAATCCGGCAGCTACTCTGCCGATCTACAGGAGATGCTTTATGGCAACTGATCAATTTTTTTACGTATTGCTTTGCAACGACAAAAGCTTTTACGGCGGCTATACGACGGACCTAGCCCGTCGTTTAACCGAACACAATGCTGGTACTGGTGCAAAATACACCCATCCACAAAGTCGCCGACCCGTTCAAATGATTCATGCCGAACGCTTTGAAACACGCAGTGAGGCGACCAAGGCCGAATTCGCATTTAAAAAATTACCCCGCAGACAAAAAGAAAAATACCTGCGAGACAACCAAACAAAAAACGTTTTGTGAACTCACAAAACGTTTTTTTCTTTCTATCTATACGCCTTTTAAAATTTCCTTTGCAATCAAGTGGCAATAATGCGTAGAGCCGACATCATTCGGATGAACCTGATCGTCATAAAACCAGTCTGGATGATCATTACTGAAATCATACCAGTCAATCAGATGAACGTTCTTATATTCCTTCGATGCCGCTTCTAAGTTGGCATTCACATCATTTTGCCAACGACGAGTCGGAACATGGGTGTTGATAATAAAGACTTGATGCTTATTCCCCAAAACATTCATGATTTGAGCAAAATCGTCTTTACTAAATGCTCCGTTCGTACCTAGACTTAATAAGATCGTATCGCTCAACTCGCCCTTATCCTTCAGGGCCTGCAGCAATGGCGGACTATCCTTTAATTGTCGACCTACTTCGCCATCAACGACCATTTTAGGGAAAATTTCTGTCAGCCCTTTTGAACCAGCCAACAAGACAGAATCGCCAAATGCCGTCACCTTCAAGTTTTTAGCCTTAGTGATTTCACGATTGCTTAAATCATATTTGTCTGCTAGACTTTGCGGCTGCTCAGCGCTGCTGGCTTCGCCAGATTGAGCCGTACCGCTAGAATCCTCGACTGGAGGCTGCTCCGTTTTATTTGCAGCTTTTTTATTTTGTTCGATTTGCTTTTGCAAGGCCTGCTGATTCGCATCAATACTATTGGTCGGAGCAATAATCACCCCTACGACTGCGATCAACGTAATCAAGCTGGAGAAAATGAACCCGATTTTTCTGCGGCTCTTGATTGGCGCCCAAAATGATTCCTTGAGCGTCGCAAAGGTCTGGCGATAATTGAACGAACGTAACGGGCTTTCTACATAGCGATAAGACAGCTCCGTGACAAAAAGAATCAAAATAACTTCCATGATGGTATGAAGAAACGTATGATTCGCTACATTGACCTTTGCTTCATAAAAGATCATCACTGGGAACTGGTATAAATAGATTCCGTAGCTGCGTTTTCCGATCCAAGTAAAGACTGGATTCGTCAGCCAGCGATTCCAGCTGGCACCCGGATGAGCGGTGATCGCAACTAGTATCACACTCAAGAGACTCACTAAGAACATCCCGCCATAATAAACAAACGATAGATCATCTCGTAAAAAAAGGAATGCTAGAATCAACAATACTAGTGAGCCTAATCCGATGCCGTTCAAAATCTTCTTGGCCTGCGATGGTATTTTCGCCTTCAATCGTGTGCTTGGCCAAATGAACGCCAAAGCGCCACCCAATAGAATCGAAAACAACCGCGTGTCTGTTCCATAATAAACACGAGTAGGATCTTGTCCCGGTACAAATAGGACGGCCATCAAAATCGCTGAGAAAAGCGCCGCTCCTAGTATTCCCAGAAAGACTTTCCCCTTATTTTTCACCAGCTTCATCAAAAGGACAAAAACGATTGGCCAAAAAATGTAATTCTGCGTCTCGACAGCCAGTGACCAAATATGCGTAAATGGAGACTCGCCAGAAAAACGATCAAAATAGGACATGCCGTGATTGATCTGCCACCAGTTATTTACATAAAACAAACTGCTGATGACATTGCCTCGCAAATTATTCAAAAGATTTCGCTGAAACAATGTTATGTACGCTGAAGCACCGACTAGCATCGTGACCAATGCAGGATACAACCGTTTCATTCGACGGTAATAGAACTGCTTGATATCGATACGCCCGGTCTGCCTCCATTCCTGTACTAATAAATCCGTGATCAAGTAGCCTGAGACCACAAAAAAAACAGGAACCCCTAGATATCCGCCCCGCATTTGCGTAGGCATTAAGTGATATAATATTACGCCAATTACTGCCAAGGAACGAATCCCGTCAAAGCCAGTAATATAGCGACTATGCTTTAGTCTTTTTCCCATAATTTTACTTTCCAACTTTACTATAGAATGTCAAATTAACTATACGTATAAATTTAGCAAACTGCAACATTTTCTCAATAAAAAAAGCATTTCCTAAAAAAATAAGTTTTAATCACTATACTTTTTGATTAGAAAGTCTGATTCTGCCAAGTCTTCCCTAAATAAGACCGCTGTTCCTCCTTCTCATGTTGCAGCAAAGCTTTGGGATAGAACATAATCCTTTTTACGAACACCTTATCCCTCATTTCGAGCAGGTTGTGAAGGATGCGAAGACTCCGTTATCGGCTTATGCTACAATAAAAGGAATATGAGAGGTGGGGTTTTGTGGGGAAAGAATTAGCAGAAATGGGAGCGTTACTTCCTGAACTGGTTTATTGTGTTTTGGTTGTTATTGGCTATGTTGCTTTGCTGAAGGGGTTGAGTAAACGACAAAAGCAGCTCGCTGTGAAACACAAACAAAAAAACCAAGAATTTGCAAAACGAGCGAAAAAAGTTGTCGCCAAACATATTAGGAAAGAAGCAAAAAAAGAAAATATTCATAGAGGTAATGGCAAAGGATCTGATAGATATATAGAGACTAATTATGTATATCTGGATGTATATGAATACCTCATTAACAATAGACGGTACGAAGTGAAATATGCTGGTAAAGAGATTGATTATATTGAAGAAAGAGAACTGTATTATGAGGAAGGCATACCAGAAAAAGTATATGCTTCAATAGATATGTATCAACCGCATTTCTTAAGTAAAATCCGCTATTTTAAATTGAAAATTGTACTAACTATCCTCTATCTTGCGCTTGTCGGTTTTATCGGACAAGCACTCAATATCTTGTAATAGTTGCCCAAGTATAAAACTTTAAATCCCTCTTAAGCAAAAGGGATTTGAAGTTTTTTTGTACTGAGAAAACGAAACGTTCCAATGAAACGAGTCCATTACTTTTGAGTGAGAGTTTGCCCATACTGGACAAACAAAAAACGTGTCGAGAAATAATCTCAACACGCTTTTCCCTCTTATTACATCCCATTTCGTGGAATTTTTTTCTCCCAGGTCTTTGTATAAATGTGTTCCTCATTTTCTGAGACATCCATTTGACCCTTTAAATAGAAATAGTCTTTATCAGAATGCTGTGTCGTCCAAATATCCGCATTTGTCCACCAGCCTTCCCGTCCGATCCGCATATTTTGCGTAATCAAGTAATGGGCAGATAACGGATCACGATTCGATACAGTCAACTCTCGTTTCAAATTGTGCTCGACAGTCATATCAATCTCATCAAATCGATAGATTCCTTCTCCGAACACCCCGCCGATTCCGTTAGTCATACAGGTCCATGCATCATTTACTAAGTCATAGGTGATTTCTCGTTCAACTTTTCCTTCTGACAAAACAGTGATCGGCGTCAATGCTGCTGACTCTGGCGGCTCTCCAGGTCCCTCGGTATCTTCGCCGCTAAAGATCGGCAATGAGAACAGGGACTCTTTTAAATTCAGAGTCAATGAATAATCCTCTGGCATCGGCCAGAACATTGGCCAGGCATTATTCGCCAAGGATAGACGAATCCGATGGCCTGCCTTGAAGCGATGTCCGCAACAATCCAAACCAACCAAGGCCGAAACTTCTTCTCCCGGAGTTAATGGAACCACTTTGTCATGTCCTTTTAAATGGGTCAAATTCATAACCCCATAAGATACTCGTTCAGAGGAACCATCTGGCCCAACATCGCAAAGAGAGGCATAAATCATCGCGTTTGGCTTATCACTGGATAGCTTCAGCTCCACTTGAGGATAACCAAAAATTTCCAAATCCTCAGATAATACTTCAGAATCAAAGGTCATGGACAAACCATTATCAATGCGTTGATCCCCTGGCGATTCACCAGAAACTCCGGCACCCATCCACTCATTTGCCAGTAGAGTATGGGCTAATGGGGTATGGAGAAGGACCTTTTCTTCTTTTGGCTCACGTTCTTCAATTAGTCGGCCATAGGTCAGCTGATACTCTTTGAGTGAAACAGCTTTTGACGGCCAATCCTCGATCGCCACCCAGCGCCCATCACTGATCGGTCGGTTCGTTGAAGGCGGCATACTGTTTTCAATCCACGCTTGAATCATCGGACCATCTAACACACCATTTTCCTTCCCTTTCAACCAATGATCCCACCAGCGGACGCCTTCTCCTAAGAAATTGATGGCAGGCTCAGGGATGCCGTCATGGGCATACACATGTGCCCACGGTCCCAAGATTCCCTTTTTCGGAACATCTACATGTTGAAGCAAGCTCAATACCGTATTTGTATACGAATCAGCATACCCATCCACTGCAAAAATCGGTACTTCGATCGCACTGTAATCTTCACAAACTGAACCGTGCTGCCAATACTCATCCCGCGTTTGATGCTCTAACCAATCTCCCATCCAAAGCGGCATATTTTTTAAACGATTCAGCCACATCTCACGCCACCGCTCACCTACTATTTCTGGATCAATCGCCCGCGATTGATACCCAAGCATAATCGCTCCCCACCAGAAATTATCATTTAAGACAAGTCCGCCTTTATAATGAATGTCATTATTATAGCGATCATCTGTATAGCCTACGACCATGACCGCCTTTAATGCTGGCGGTCTTCTAGCAGCAATTTGCAGGGAGTTAAAGCCGCCCCATGATTTCCCCATCATAGCAACCTGCCCATCACACCATGGCTGCTTACTGATCCAATCAATAACTTCCAGAGCATCATCCTGCTCCTGCTTCAAATATTCATCTTCTAATAGACCATCCGACTCGCCTGTTCCGCGAATATCCACTCGAATAACATTGTAGCCGTGGCCTGAAAAATAACCATGCATCGGATTATCCCGTCCACGAGTTCCATCTCGCTTTCGGTAAGGCAAGTATTCTAAAATCGTTGGCAAAGGCTCTTTTGATACTGGGAGCCACAATCGATACGAAAGCTTTGTCCCGTCAGATAATGTGAACCAATCGTTCTCAATAATTTTTACTTCATAAGGAAATTCTGTAATGATCTTTTTCAAAACTTTATCCTCCCATACCTCTTATTAGTTATTCCTTGATCGCTGCTTCTTGTGCCTGAACCTCTTCTTTTAATCGCATTTCCTCTTTGTAAGCTTTTCCGTAAGTTCGATGCCAAATGATACATAAGATCGCACCGATTACTGCCATAATGATCATCAATGTAAAATAAATAAAATAACCAGAATTTCCAGCGTATCGGTCCAATACATTTCCGGCAACTAATGGCGCAAAGACTTCTGGTAAATACCCGAGAGTACTTGCCAAACCAATCGCTATACCTGACAGCCTTAGAGGAATCTTTCCCTCTGACATAAATGAAAAGAACAAACCATAATTGGAAAACATTGCTAAGTAGACAAGGCTTGCTGCTGTAATCAACAGAATCACTTGGATTTGTCCGCTCAATCCTGAAACGAAGATCATCAACCCTGTGCCTATCGCCATTACAATAAAACCGCCCATCATGATCGTGGATTTACTAATTCTATCTGCTAAAAAACCGCCAACAGGTGCGGCGACAAGTCGACAATACTGTGCCAGCATGCTGACAATCGCTGCAAACACCGCCGAGGTACCAATAATATTCGAAGCATACGGTGTAAAATAGTAAATCGACATATTAAAAGTATAGCTGGTGATCATCATTCCAATAATCAACCAAAGCGCAGGCATTTTCAGCACATCAAGAATATCCTTTAATTTCAGTTTCTCTTCCACCCCTGCTTCTTTCATTGGTGTAGGTTCTTTTACTAAAAATAAGAATGCCAAGCCGCATAAAATCGGAATGATCGAATAAAATATGATGATCCAGCGTAGCCCCATCGCTTCCGTCAATTGCTTTTGGAAGAAACCAAAAATAGCCGTAGCTACTGCCATATGGATGACGTTGGTGATTCCCCGCGTCCCCTCAAATATGCCATAAGCTCGACTTTGTTCATCTTCATTGGCTTGCATACGTACGATTTTCAGCAGTGCAGGCCAGAAGGTCAATAACGATGTGACTCCCCATAACGCATAAATCAAAAACAATGCAATATAACTTGTAAAGAACAGATGCAAAAAACCGCCCAAACCAGTCGCGATCAATGAACCGACCATCAACTTTTTCGCTGGAAAACGGTCTGCCAAAACACCGCCAATCAAATACGACACTAGTCCCATAAAACCATAAGCACTTCCAAGTGACCCCATTTGAGTATTCGTCAAATGATAGGTCGCCACATACGCATCATAATAATAATTTCGAAAATAGGCCAGTCCATAAATAATTGATCCAGCTATCGCCAACAATACTACGGTTAAAAAATTCTTTCGCAACCCTTGTTTCAATTCATTTGAATCCATAACCTGCCCTCCTAATGATTTTTCCGCTTCACATTCTTCCAGACGCTCCTTACAATGAACATACGCATAAAAACTAAGTTCTCCCGACTGTCTTAACCTTTTCTTAATAAAATCGTATCACTATATCAAATGTATAACAATATGAAATAGCGATTTTCAAGAAAAGAAATTGACCACAAAGAAAGGCTTCGCGAACTTGCTCAGTTTTTGAGCACCAAATAGGTACTGTTCCACATCAACGCCAAAGTACGATCGCTGTGGCTCACAGCAATAAGACCAAAATAGTTTTGCTTATTACCGATAAAGCAAGTTCGTGAAGCCGGACATGGATAGACCTGCTTTGTAGTCAAAAAAAAGCTGAGACAATCGTCCCAGCCTTCAATCCATTGATTCTTCGTAAAACCGACCCATGATGCGTACATTCTCTGAGATACTCACAAAGGCATCTGGATCATTTTCCCGCATGATTGATTCTAATAATGGCAGCTCAAAGCGTGTGACAACAGTAAACAGAACCGTCTGTTTATCGTGCTTATAAGCCCCTTCTGCTTCATTGATGATTGTGATGCCCCGACGCATCTGATCTTGAATACTAGCAACCACACGATCTGGACACTTGGTCACAATCATGACCTGCATCTTACGCTGCTTAGTATAAAGAGCGTCCGTCAGCTTCCCACTCATAAAGATCGCTAAAGCAGAGTAGAACATATACTGCCAGCTGAATAAAATTCCAGCCATCAGCATGATGATGACATTAAAGATGATCGAGATCGAACCGACGGAACTACCTGTCCGTTTGCGGATCGTGATACTCAAAATGTCTAAACCACCAGAAGATAAACCGTTTTTCAAGGCAAAACCAATGCCGACACCCATAATCGCTCCACCGAAGATCGCACAGATGATCGGGTCCTTCGTCAAGGTCGTCTGTGGGATGATATGGATAAAGAAAGATGTCAAGAAAACTGTGATGAAAGTAAAAATCGTAAACTTATGACCAATCTTAAACCATGCTAAGAAAAATAATGGCACATTGATCAAAAACAACGTGATGGAGACTGGTACGGTGAAGCCGATCACGCGATGCGACAAAGTCGTTAGAATTTGCGCAAAGCCCGTGGCGCCGCTGGAATAGATGTGTCCTGGCTGGTAAAAAAAGTTTACGGCAATCGCCGCTAAGAATGCATAAACAACTGCGACAGATAATCGGGTGGCATAATCGTGGTGCGGCCACTCCTCTATCTTCTTTTTCATCATGTTATGTCCGCCTCATTTCAAAATTTCACTCACATTATACGTATTTTCATGAAAAAAAGAAAGCACCTGCCATGGCGGCAGGCACTTCTCTTAGTATATTCTTAGAGTTATGAAAATTTTTGAAACGGGATAGGGCAAAACATATCCTTTAATTTTTACTCTTCGATGTCAGTCACGTTAATATTCAACTCATAAAGCTGCAATGGTGAAACCGTGCTTGGTGCATCAGACATAGGATCTGCTGCTTTACCATTCTTAGGAAAGGCGATGACTTCACGGATATTGTCTTCACCAGCAAGCAACATCGCAAAACGATCCAGACCAAGGGCAATTCCGCCGATTGGAGGGAAGCCATAATCTAACGCTTCTAATAAGAAGCCAAATTGTTCATTGGCACTTTCACGAGTGAAGCCCAGTGTTTCAAAGACTTGCTCTTGCAGCTCGCGAGTATTGATACGCAATGACCCGCCGCCTAACTCGTACCCGTTTAAGACGATATCATACGCCTGTGCATAAACTTTTTCTGGATGCTCCTTCAAGTTCGCAATGTCTTCTTCCATCGGCATCGTAAATGGATGGTGAGCAGAAACGTAACGGCCCAACTCTTGATCAAACTCAAATTGAGGCCAATCAACAACCCATAAATAATCAAAACGATTTTCATCGATCAAGCCAAGCTCTTTACCGACTTTTGCACGTACTGCTCCTAAAGCAGTCACAGCAGTTAAGAATTGATCCGCCGCAAACATCAGCACGTCGCCCGCTTCTGCGTTCGTCGCTTTTTTCAAGTCTTCACTGACCCCGCCCATGAATTTCGCGATCGGTCCAGTTAATTCACCGTTTTCGTCAACCTTGATCCAAGCCAAGCCTTTGGCACCGAATTGACCAACAAATTGACCCAAACGATCCAATTCCTTACGTGAATATTTGTCAGCAGCACCTTTAGCGTTCAATGCTTTAACCACACCGCCATTGTCTGAAGCCATACGGAAGACTTTGAAATCCGTCGCAGCAGCGATATCTGTTACATCGATCAATTCCATGTCAAAACGTGTATCCGGCTTGTCCGATCCGTAACGTTCCATCGCTTCATCCCAAGTAATTCGTGGGAATGGCAAGGTTACTTCCACACCGCGAACATCCTTCATGACTTGTGCGATCATCGCTTCTGTATATTCTTGAATTTCTTCAGCCGTTAAGAAGCTGGTTTCAATATCAATCTGAGTAAATTCTGGTTGACGGTCGCCACGTAAATCTTCATCACGGAAGCAGCGAACGATTTGATAGTAACGGTCAAAGCCGGCAGTCATCAATAATTGCTTCAAAATTTGCGGTGATTGCGGCAGCGCATAAAAATGGCCGGCATGAACACGTGACGGCACCAAGTAATCACGTGCGCCCTCTGGTGTAGACTTCGCCAAGTAGGGTGTTTCAATATCTAAGAAATCATTATCATCCAAGAAACGACGCACAGACTGAGTCAAACGATGACGCATCATCAAGTTTTGTGTCATTTTTGGACGGCGCAAATCCATGTAACGATATTTTAAGCGAACTTCATCGCTGATGTTTTGTTCATCTTCGATTGAGAACGGCGGTGTTTTTGCGCTGTTCAAAATAGTGATGTCTTCCCCTTTAACTTCAAAATCACCTGTCGCCATTTTTTTGTTGACAGAGCCGGCATCCCGACGGATTACTGTCCCAGTGATTTCCACAACAAATTCGCTGCGGCATTGATCCGCAACCTCCCAAGCGGTTTTTGATTCTTCCGGATTGAAGACCACTTGCACGATACCTTCGCGGTCACGCAGGTCAATAAAGATTAAGCCGCCTAAATCACGACGTTTTTGTACCCACCCTTTTAATGTTACTTTTTGATCCAAATACTCCTCGGACACTCGTCCGCAATAGACTGTACGTCTAGCCATTTTTTCATTCCTCCATTTATTTAAGTAATCTCCCCTTTTATAGGTAAGATTTATTTCAGTTAGTCAAGCTTTGGCATGGTCATTTCATCATAGATTGCTGCGAAATCTTCATAAATAGCTGCTAATGGGAAGGCTTTTTCTTCCCTAGTAGCCGAATCCTTCACATTGATCACCCCTTTTGCCAATTCATCTTCTCCCAATGTTAAGACAAGCTTCGCCCCTTCTTTATCAGCGGTCTTGAATTGAGCTTTGGCTTTTCGTCCCATAAAGTCACGATCAGCAGAAAAACCAAATCCGCGAATCGCTTGAACAACCTTCAAGGCTTCCAGATTGGTCGATTCACCAAGTCCCACTACATACGCATCTAGACCTGCTGCGCTCGGGATCAACACGTCCTCTTGTTCGAGAGTCAATAGAATACGTTCAATTCCCATCGCAAAGCCGATACCTGGTGTTTCCGGACCACCCAGCTCTTCAACTAAACCATCGTAGCGACCGCCGCCGCAAATCGTTGTTTGAGCACCCATTCCCGGTGCATCACTCATGATTTCGAAGATCGTGTGATTGTAATAATCCAACCCACGGACCATACGGTGATCGATTTCGTAAGCAATATCCAGGTATTCCAACGTCTTGGTAACACCTTCAAAATATTCTTTTGCGTAATCACTCAAGTAATCTAAAATGCTTGGTGCATCCGCAACGATCGGCTGATCCTTGCGATCCTTGCTATCTAACACACGCAAAGGATTTTCGTGTAAACGACGACGTGAGTCTTCACTCAATTCTTCTTCATGAGCTTCAAGATAAGTAATCAACGCTTGACGATAATTCGCCCGTGTCTCCTTATCACCCAAAGTATTGATCACTAGACGCAATTGATTGATTCCTAATTGTTTAAAGAAGTCCATCGCCATCGCCATAATTTCCACGTCTAAGCTTGGATTCTCACTACCAAAGGCTTCAATACCAATTTGATGGAACTGACGCAATCGCCCTTTTTGCGGACGTTCATAACGGAACATCGGGCCAGTATAGAAAACCTTGTAAGGCTTCTTGAATTCTGGTCCAAATAATTTATTTTCAACATATGCCCGTACAATCGGTGCAGTTCCTTCAGGACGAAGGGTCACATGACGATCTCCCTTGTCGTGAAAGTCATACATTTCTTTCGATACAATATCTGTAGTATCCCCTACGCTGCGAGCAATTACCTCGTAATGCTCAAAAATCGGCGTACGAATTTCTTGATATTGATAGTCGTTGAACACTAGACGCGCTGTCTCTTCAACAAACTGCCATTTTTCGCTTTCTCCCGGTAAAATATCATTGGTCCCTTTTGGTCGCTGATAACTCATGGTTGGTCTCCTTTTTCCTATTAATGTATTTATTTTTCTTCTCAGAAAAATAAGTTTGATGGTCAAGCCGTATATCATTCTGCTAAGTGTGTTAATCCTCAGTTAGCCTTTTCTTGATGTTCTGACTAAACGCTTTTGTATTCTGCGAAAAGCAGAACTGACATCCTTTTTCCTATTAGTGTATTTATTTTTCTTCTCAGAAAAATAAGTTTGATGGTCAAGCCGTATATCATTCTGTTAAGTGTGTTAATCCTCAACTAGCTTTTTCTTGATGTTCTGGCTAAACGCTTTTGTATTCTGCGAAAAGCAGAACTGACATCCTTTTTCCTATTAATGTATTTATTTTTCTTCTCAGAAAAATAAGTTTGATGGTCAAGCCGTATATCATTCTGCTAAGTGTGTTAATCCTCGGCTAGCTTTTTCTTGATGTTCTGGCTAAACGCTTTTGTATTCTGCAAAAAGCAGAACTGACATCCTTTTTCCTATTAATGTATTTAATGTCCTGACTTGTTAAGGTAAGAAATGAAACTGGTAAACTAGCAGCTAGCTCGTACTATGGAAATCATTTTTCTAAAAACCAGAAAAATGAATTTATCCTCGTACGCATATCATCACGCTAAACTGACTGAGCAAAAACAGGTTTTATCATGGTGATACATATTTCCACTGTTAATACTGCAAAAAGCGTGACTGACAAAAAAGCCCTTGTTCGAATGAACAAGGGCGAAAGTTTCGCGGTACCACCTATTTTTAAAAAGAGTTCTCCTCTTTTTCTCTAGCAATTAACGCTTGCGTAACGGAGCGGCTTTGCACGCACTCATCTCCAGACTGTCTTTCAATTACTTCTCACGAAATTGCTTTCAGCCAAGGCAATTTTTTCTGTACGTTTTTTGGTAATTTACTGGTTCCTTCATAGATATTTCATTGATGTTTTTATCTCTTCTTAAGCTACTAAAAAAAACATCGAAAGTCAAGTGATTTCCAGGCTATATCTGAATAATAAAAAAGAATGGTCGCTTTTTTCCATACTTTATTTTAAACTTGAAAAAGAATGAGCGTTTCTTTAATGAAACAAAATACAAGGAGTGGAAATTAAATGACTGATGTACGAGTTGGAAAATCACAAGTCTACGCGAGTGCCCTTGGCTTGGGTACCAATGCGGTAGGCGGACACAACCTTTATCCTAATTTGACCGACGAAATTGGAAAAGACGTTGTTCGTACCGCTATTAACAATGGCATTACTTTGCTGGATACGGCTTTTTCTTATGGGCGCGGACGTTCTGAGGAATTGATCGGAGAAGTTTTACAGGAACCGGAATTTGACCGCTCACGAGTAATCGTAGCAACCAAAGCCGCTCATGACATGCAGCAGGATGGCAAATTCAATAATTCACCAGAATTTTTGCGAAATGCCGTAGAAGCCGCTCTGCAGAGACTTCAAACAGATTATATTGATATCTTCTACATCCATTTTCCCGACGAAGATACGCCGAAAAATGAAGCGGTGGCTGCTTTGCATCAATTGAAAGAAGAAGGGAAAATTCGTGCCATCGGAGTCTCTAATTTTTCATTGGAGCAGCTAAAAGAAGCCAATCAAGACGGCTATGTCGATATCGTCGAGGAACGCTTCAGCCTGATTCACCGAGAGCATGAGCAAGAATTATTCCCATATCTAAAGGCAAACAATATCAGCTTTGTCCCATACTATCCATTAGATTCTGGCCTGTTAACAGGAAAGTATGACAAAGAAGCCCACTTTGAAGATAGTGATTTACGCAGTAAAAATCCTGACTTCAAGGGAGAACGCTTTGCAGCAATTATTAAAAAGGTTGACCAATTAGCACCAATCGCGAAAAATTATGATATGACCATTACCCAGTTAGTCTTAGCGTGGTATATGAAGCATCCGCAAATCGATATCGTCATCCCTGGAGCAAAACGTCCAGACCAAGTCGAAGCAAATGCCAAGGCAGTTGATATTCGATTAACCACTGAGGATTTCGATAAGATCGATCAACTATTTAAATAGAAGAAAAAGAATCGCTTTTTTCTTTAAATCATGTAAAGACGAGTACTTTGGTGCTCGTTTTTTTGCGTATTATTTCCTAATTGGGGATGAAAAGGAGTACCATCCTCAAATCAAACACGCAGCTACACCTTGCCAAGTAGTTTTTTGATTGTATATTCCCAGCTTTTCTTCTCGGGTACTTGCTTACTATGCTCCTCAGCTTTGTCGAGCCGCCTGTTGGAGGTCTGCGATTCTTGCGGATTCTCAGCGGTTTTCTTTATATGAGGACTCTTTGCCGCAATAGGATTATTCGCGAATGCCTTCGTACTTCCCTCACTTAGCGGCAAATTCTCCAAAAGTGAGCGCAGTTTGTCTGCTTGATCTGCCGTACCTTGATCGAGTGGCTTTTGATTGATACGTTCATTTGAAGACTTTGAAGTCAGCTCTTTTTGTTCAGTTTGCACTGAAGTCTGTTGTCTGTCCTCGGTCGACTCCAAAGCAGGCGATTCTTCCTGCTCTTCTGGATCGGCTTCGTGCCACGCATCAATACTCGATAAAACGCTTTTGAATTTCACGTATTCTGCAAAACGACGAACTCCTGACGCTTGGAAAATCGTTAAGGTAGTCAAAATTTCCAGCACTTCGGCGGTCTCACCCTCCAATCCTCGAGAAACACGTTTTGTATCTCGCAGTGTCCACGTGTAGCGTTTCCCATTCGTATCTTTAAAAATCGAGACAAGATCAAATTGAAAATCGGATTTTTCAGCCGTTTCTAGGGCCTTTTTCTCTAATAATTCTCTATATAAACAAGTTTCCTTGGTAAACTCATGATATTCTTCTTTACTCTTAAATAGACGATGGATGACCGTTTGCCATTCTTCCTCACCGGAAAAATAGTTCTGAAAATAGACACAGTGACGGCGCAAGCAATCATCAGGTTTAGCAGTTAAGTAGATCTCGCGGATAACCTCTGGAAACATGAAGGAAAAATCTACAACCGAAAGTGCGTCGCGAATCAGAAGAGCTACAGCAGTCTCAACAATCTCTGCGGCATTTCTTGTCTGTTCATAGCGCTGAATCACACGCTTCTCCAAACTCTTTCTCAACATACCAAAAATTTGTCTTTTCCCTAATACCGCTTCCTTCATTTATTTCATCCTCCATCCATTAGTCTGTAGTTACTATCTTATAATCATTACTATGTAACCGTTCACAACGATATTTTATACATAAAATAACTCGGTTGTAAATAGGTTCAGCTAAGTATTCTTATCCGTAAATTTTTATAAAGCTTTTGGGTAATAACTTTTCAGACTATTTACTATCTTTATCATTTGGATTATCAACTTAAAAAATAACTATTAATTATGTACTGTGTTTAGCAATGCTTCGTCAGGAACGTTTATGTATTTTTTTCAAATAGACTGAGTAATCTCAATTTCTGATTATGACATTTTTTCTTAACAAAAAAGATACCGCCTCGTTAAAAAAGGCAGTATCTTTTATCAGAATGCTCATCCATTTTTCCATCATTTAAGCAGAAATGCTGAACCTCTATCCTCTTTTATTTACTACGTTTTTCTCTTTCCCAGCTAGAAAAGCCGCAAAATTGTCTACAGCGATTCCCATCAAGCGGGTCCGTGTCTCCAACGGTGCCCAAGCAATATGAGGCGTGATAAAACAATTTTTTGCTTTTAACAATGGGTTATCTGCCGTCATCGGCTCTTTCAAAACGACATCAACTCCCGCTGCATAAATTTTCTCCTCATCCAACGCTTTAGCCACTGCTGCTTCATCCAACAGCCCTCCGCGTGCAGTATTCAACAAGATGACTCCGTCCTTCATTTGCTGGATTGCATCCTGATTGATCATTTTTTCCGTCTCTGAGGTTTGAGGGACATGCAGACTGATAATGTCTGCTTGTTGATAGAGCTCTTCTAAGGAAACCTGACGCAGCCACTCAGCCTGCGACTCCTTTGGTCGATGATTCCAATAAATGACATTCATATTGAAAGCATGAGCGATTTTCGCGACTGCTTGCGCAATCTCGCCAAAACCGATCAATCCTAATGTTTTCCCTCTTAACTCCATTAACGGAGATTTCCAATAGGTGAAATCAATGCTTTCCTGCCACTCTCCTTGGTGTACAGATTGGTTGTGCAGACCAACTTGGTTCGCGATCTCCAATAACAATGCAAACGTGGACTGCGCCACGGCATCGGTTCCATATGCCGGAATATTTGTGACTGGTATCCCTCGTTTTCTCGCTGCCTCTATGTCTACAACGTTATACCCTGTCGCGACCACACCAATATATTTTAATTGAGGCACAGCTGCCAGAACGACTTCATCAATTGGTGTCTTGTTTGTTAGAATCGCTTCCGCATTGCCGATCCGTTCAATAATTTCCTGCTTATCAGTATAAGAAGTCCGGTCATAAACCACGACTTCTCCATATTCTTCAAAACCCTGCCAGCTTAAATCACCTGGATTCAACGCGCGACCGTCTAATACAACAATTTTCATGTGATCCCTCCATCATTCATTTCACTAAACAATAGCATTGAAATTTAATTGCTGTAAAGAAAATTCCTTCATTATTTGAGCCGATTCCATTAAATTATATGAATACCTTTTTCCAAAGTACGGAAAAAGGAGCCCAGCATCGTACGCATATCTTTTTTCTAACCAGCTAAAGCAGGAAGAAAAAAACTGACAACTAGCTTTTATGATCACTTCCCATGTGATCTAACCATGCTTCCCGTAAATTGATAGATTTAAAAAATTTATGCTTCCCTCGAAACCGCTAAGCTACGAAAAGTTGAGCTCACAAAACAAGCCTGGAACAATCAAATGTCTTTGATCGTTCCAGACTCTAAGAATATAACCGCACAGATCAACCTTTTTGGGAAACCAAATTCTCGACCGTCCTGCTTACTGGTGGCTGATTGATAAAACAGTAATTGCAAAAACTTTCTATATATAAAAGTGATGCTGTAGCGGACTTCCTCAAATTAATAAGCGCGTGCGATCCAAACAGTGTGTTTCGCAGGCTTTCCACTAACGATGTCGACTGTTTTTTCAACAGGCGGGTTAAATGGAATATTTCGTGTCGTGAAGCCAGTCTCTTCTTTGATCTTAGCTTCAGTTTCATCGCTGCCATCCCAACCAATCAAAACAAATCCTGGGATTTCACCGGCTTCTTTAGATTTTTCAATGTGTGCTTTCAATTCATCTAAAGTATCAATATCAGTATGTTCATTCGCTTCATAGCGTTTTTGCGCACTTACGAATAAACGTTTTTGCATAACATCTAGTTGTTCCACGATGTAATCTTCGATGCTGTCTAATGACACGGATTCCTTGTCATCAAGATCACGCATTTTGATTACGGCTTGATTGTTCTCTAAGTCGCGAGGGCCGAATTCTACTCGTAATGGCGCACCCTTTAATTCCCATTCGTTGAACTTATAGCCTGGTGTGTTGTCTGTTTCATCGATACGAACACGCAAGCCTTTTTCAACTAACGAAGCTTTTAATTCGTGCAATTTATCAAGAATCGCTGGATTCTTTTGCCAAGGTCCAACTGGAATCAAAATCACTTGTGTTGGCGCTACTTTTGGTGGTAATACAAGTCCTTGTTCGTCCCCATGAACCATGATCAATGAGCCGATCAAACGAGTTGAAATTCCCCAAGAAGTTGTGTATACATGCTCATGTTCGTTATTACGGTTCAAGAATTTAATGTCGAAGGCTTCCGCAAAATTCTGACCAAGGTAATGAGACGTTCCTGCTTGGACGGCTTTCCCGTCACGCATCATTGCCTCTACAGAATAAGTATCCACCGCTCCGGCAAAACGTTCAGAAGGTGTTTTTTGTCCACGATATACTGGGATCGCCAATGTGTCTTCGATCAACGTAGCATAAGCTTCTAGGATACCCATTGTCCGTTCACGAGCATTTTCTTCTGATTCGTGTGCCGTATGACCTTCCTGCCATAAAAATTCTGACGTACGTAAGAAAGGCATCGTCTTTTTCTCCCAACGGAAAACGTTCGCCCATTGGTTGATTTCGTAAGGAAGATCACGGTAAGAATTGATCCAATTAGAGAAGGCATCCCCGATCAATGTTTCAGATGTTGGACGCAACGCATATGGCTCTTCTAACTCCTCATCGCCGACCTTCGTCAACCATGGTAATTCTGGTGCAAAACCTTCTACGTGCTCTTCTTCTTTTTCCAAGAAATGTTTAGGAATCAGCATTGGGAAGTAGACATTACGAATGTCTTGTGTTTTTAGGTATTTGTTAAAGTCCTCTTGAATATGTTCCCATAATTCCCAGCCATCTGGTTTAAAGATGATACAGCCACGAACAGGTGAATAATCCATTAAGTCAGCTTTTTGGATTGTTTGTAAATACCATTTTGAAAAATCTTCTTTTTGTAAGTTTGTCATTCATGCTTCCTCCTAAAAATAAAAATAAAAAAACCGTTCCATCCCTACAACTTGTAAGGACGAAACGGATAATTTCGCGGTACCACCTTGCTTGGTCAGACTATGCCGACCCAACTTTCAGCTCCAATAACGCTGGAGTCGCGTGCTGCTTTCACAGCAATCAACTTTGGTAGGTTCATAAATCTCAGAGGGCGTGTTGATCTTTCAGACGGTGAATCAACTCTCTGCTGCCGATAAAATTTATTACTAGTCCAAATGCTTAACACCATATTAAAGACTTCTCATCAAAAATGCAAGCCCCAATTTCAAATTTTTTTCTAATCTTCTGGAACATAGCGTTCTTCTAGACGGCTCATCCACCATCCTAAAGCCGCACCTAAAACACATAAAACCGCACAACCAAGGAATCCAAGGAAGCCGATTCCGCTATAATCTGTCGGTACAATCATGACCGTTGAAGCAAAAACAATCCCTAAAATAAAATGATACATCGGTGCATAATAACGGCTGAAAACCCAATCCATGACCTTCGATAAGCTCAAGACCGTCACTAATCCGCCGATTCCAATAGGAATGATGACACCCATATCAACTGTTTTGAAGCCATCGGCCATCGCCTTATACATGCCCATATACACTAAGAAGTTTGAAGGGCTGAGACCTGGCACGATCAACCCTAAACCAATTAACGCTCCTGCGATCATCCAAGTGAAAAAGTTTTGGTCAACAGTACCAAACAAGCCAGAGCCCTTCCATAAGAACAAGAAGCCGACAACAAAACTAACAGCGATAATCACATAATCCTTTGTTCCTCGCCCTTTCTTTCCTGCTTCCTTCCACAAGGCCGGCACTGTTCCGATGATACAGCCGACAAAGAACCACAGCATGATCGTTTCAAACTCGCCCAGCAAGAAGCTGACCGCAAATGAAAGTACGAACACTCCTGTTAAGCCGCCTAGACCGACTGGAATGAAAAATAAGACATTCTCTTTAAAGTTCTTTGTAATGTGCGCCAAAAATGAAATAATCCGTTCATAAATACCAAATACTGCTGCCAGAGCTCCGCCGCTGACACCTGGTAGAATAAATCCCGAGCCGATGAACATTCCTTTGATGAAGCGTAAAAACCAGTCGCTTTTATTCGGCTGTGTTGCTTTTTCGTTTTCCATAAAAAAATAAGTCCTCCTAGTTCATTTAAAAGAGTTCATTCTTCACAATGGGAAAAATGAATCCATCTGTTGTTACATATACTACTTTATTGCCTAAAATAAAATGGGTATTTCTTTTGTACCTTAGCAGTGTACCGATAAAAAGTAGGCGGCGCAAGACCATCTAGCGGCTAGATAGAGAAAACTTAAAGAAACTTTTGAGATTGCGACAAAATTTTATTTTCTGTTAAAAGTTATTTTTTCTCCTTAATTATTTTACTTATTTTGAATCGACCGCCTACCAAAGCAGCTGAAGTGATAAAATAAAAAACGGAGCTCAAACTGACTGCTGAGCTCCGAATCCTTTTAAATTTTACTATAAACCGAATCAAGATACTCTTGACGCTCTTCCTCCGTCAAATTTTTCACTGAGCCGATATGATACCAAGAAATATTGCGCATACCAATATCCTCTAATGTGGTTGTCAGCTGATGTTTGTAGCTTCGGGTGCAGCGCTGCTCCAAGCTTTCCGTAGGCTGGTCAGAGGTGGTGAAGACTACGACCGAATCGACGGATAACAAAGGCTGAATACCGTTGCCGCCATCAAAAAAAGCGAAATCATTTAGCAGTACTTTATCAAGAAAGCCCTTTAAACTTGCCGGTGAGCTGTACCACCAAATGGGAAAAATCAATACCAACTGTGTCGTTTCCCGCAGCAAGCTCATGTAATGCAACACCAATGGATCTAAAACGGAGCCACTTTGGTAAACGGCCAATTCCTCTTGCTTCATGACTGGATCAAAGCCGTCTTTATTTAGATCGATCACCTGATAGATTTTTTGGTCTTGGTCCAGACCTGCGACCAATTTGTTCAGGACACCATGATTAAAACTGCCCTTCCACGGATGATCAATAATCAATGTTGTTGTCATTTTCGTCTCCTCTTTACCCTTTTTATCAAAAGTAGCACAAATTCATTACATTTTGATTTCAGTTACATGTCAAACAAGCTAAGAACATGATAAAGTTAAGTTATAACTTAGAAGAAATACCCTTTCTTTTTTTACAAAGACACCCGTTCAAGGAGCGGATTCTCTACCAGAAAAATAAAATCGATCCACTGATAAAGGAGTGATTGTTTGAAGTACATACCTAATCTATTGACCATTTTTCGCATCCTAGCTTCCCTGTTGATACTCGTCGTCTCCGATCGTTTCTTCTTTCCACTTTATTTCTTTGCAGGAGTGACAGATATCCTCGATGGCTGGATCGCTCGAAAAATGAATTGGATGAGCGTTTTTGGCACTTTTTTGGATAGTATCGCTGATTTGATTTTCTTCATTGTCGTCGTGCTAAAAATAATTTTAACGATCAAATTGCCGGCATTTCTATTGTGGGGCGCGCTAGTCATCGTCCTGATTCGCTGTCTCACTTATTTAATTGGCGCCCTTCGTTTCCATCAATTCGCCAGTCTGCATACCTATCTGAACAAATTGACTGGACTGTTGCTCTTTTTGTCTCCGATTATTTTGCTCATCATTCCGGTCACTCCTTTTGGGATCATTCTTTTGATTTGCGGCTGCTTATCCGCTATCGAAGAGTTTTTGATCGTATGGACTACTAAAAAGCTGGATAAAAATGTGCCGACGATTTTTCATAAACATTAAACTGTCTCATTGCATGATACTTTTCTACTGGGTAAACTAGTCATAGGACTTACGCGCGTAATGACTACTAATTGGACTGTTAGGAGGTGGCCCTCATGGCAAATGAGGATCAAAAGGATTTCAATGCAATGCTGAATGAAGATAAAGGAATGCCGAAGATGCAGATTGTCACCGATGAGGCGACGATCAAACGCTATGGCGGAACAAAGATGTACTTCGCACCCCCATTGGATTATGATGCGCTTATGAAGAGGATTCCTTATGGCAAAATCATTACTACCAGTGCGATCAGAGACTTTCTAGCCAAACAAAACGGCGGTGACTTCACCGAGCCAATTACAGCAGGCGCTTTTATCTCGATCGCTGCTTGGGCAAGTGAACAGCGTGACACAGACCCCACACCTTATTGGCGAACATTAAAAGCAAAAGGAGAGCTCCAACCGAAGTTTCCCGGCGGTGTGGAGGCGCAAATCGAAAAGCTTGAAGCTGAAGGTCATACGATCATTCGCCGTGGAAGAAAAAATTTCCGTTATTATGTTGAAAATTACGAAGAATCAATGTATGAGTTATAGCCGTTTTCTTTACGAAGACGGTTTTTTTATTGTATTTTTTTGCTCAATTTATTTGCACTTTTTTTGTGATTCAAGTCATGAAAGGCTTTTCCTTGATTCACCCTACAGTGCATATTTTTATTATATATTTTCCTACTTAGATTCGATAAAATGGTTGATAGGATAGGATTTTTGCGGGATATCCATTTTATTTAAAGGCTTCAATGCGCTCCCAGAAAACATTCTATTTTTCAATTTCAAACAGGAGGAAAACGATGGAGATTAGTGAACATACGCTCGCAGATTATTTGCTTCAACGAACCACCCTTTTCAATAAAACTAGTCCCCTCATCGTGACGGCTCTTTCCAACGAAAAGGACAAATACGTTGATGGCTATTTGAATTATCTTTATATCCTCAAACAAGGCAATAAAAAATACATTACGAAGCATTCAAAAACGACCGTCTCCAGCGGTATCGCACTAGCTCCGATCGATCCTAAACGGAATTATTTGGAGTACATGACCTATCAGCTGCGAGCCGGTTTAGCTCCCCAGATGGTTCCTGAAACCTATTTTGCCGATCCCGCAGCCCATCTTTTTGTTATGGAGGATCTCTCCTACTTAACGGTCTTGCGCTTTTCACTTTGCCGCGGTCAGCAATTTCCGCGTTTGGGAAAACAGGTCGGAGAATATCTTGCTCGGACACATTTAGCAACGTCAAAAATGAAGCTCTCCCCCGACTATTGGCATGCGTTAAAAAGCTATTTTCAAAATGGCGACATGCGGATCATTATCACGGATTTCATTTTGAAGCCGCCGCCAAGAAATGCTGAACCGAAAACAGCCTATGAAGAAGCACTGCTGGATATTCTGGATGCAATTTTAGAGGAGCCTGTCATAAAGCAAGAGTGGAACACCTTGATTGAACGTATTTCTACTAAGGACGAGTGTTTGATCCATGGCGATTTTCATTCTTCCAATATTTTTGTTTCGCAGAATTCTTTTAAAGTAATCGATATGGAATACACCATGACGGGACCCTTTTCCTACGATATCGGCTATTTCTTAGCCAACATCCTGTCTCAATATGCGGCCTTCAGTATCAAAGGCGATGCTTCCATGTGTGAGTTCCTATTGCAGGTCATTAAGGATACCTATAAAACGTATTTTACTTATTTTTCAGACCATGCAGCTGGGGCTCAGAAGGACTGCTTCTTAGAAATTTTACAAGATTCGCTGGGCTACTTGGCTATGGCTAATATCAATCGAATCGCCAATTTGGGAGAATTTCCAGATTTTGATTGCTTAGCTAGTCCTGAAAAGACATTCTTGGCAAAAGGGCTTTCCATGATGCTGGCACAAGCATTGTTCAAAAAGCGCGGACAGCTCTCAACCACTGAAGCGGCTTGCCAATTGATCCAAACAACCCGAAATAATTTTTTACAGCAATTAATCCTATAAAAATGTAACCGCTCTTATTTAACTTAAAGAAATGAGGAACGAGTATGCTATTGGAACAAATCACTTCGGCCGGTATCGTAGGCTGCGGAGGCGCAGGTTTTCCTACTGCAGTCAAATACAATACCGAAGCAGAGTATTTTATTATCAACGCAGCAGAATGCGAACCGCTTTTGAAAACAGACCACTATGTCATGAATCATTATGCTCAAGAGTGTGTTCAGGCCATCGCAGCGGTCGGACAATTATTAAAAGCCAAGCACCTAGTGATCGCAACAAAAGGCCATTACACAAAGGAAATCGCGGCCTTGGAAAAAGCAATCCAAGAACAAGGAGCGCCAATCTCAATCTTCAAAATGAAGAACTTTTACCCAGCAGGTGACGAACAGGTCATGGTTTTTGAGGTTACGGGACGGACGGTTCCGCCGGGAGGGATTCCGATAGAAGTCGGTTGTGTCATCTCCAACATTTCCACCATGCTTAATATTTACCAAGCGCAACAAGGAATAAGCGTCACTCATAAACTATTGACCATCACAGGCGCAGTCAAAGAACCGAAAATCTTAGAAGTTCCGATCGGCACTTCTTTTGATGACTGTTTGGCTTTAGCCGGCGGCGCGACGATCGATGATTTCATGTTTATCAACGGCGGTCCAATGATGGGGAAAACGGGAACTAAGGAAGATTTTTCTCAACAGGTTGTTACGAAAACGACTTCTGGGATCATTATTATGGAAAAGCGGGACTTTATCTATGAATTGCTAGAAAAAGAGATCCCTCAAATGATCAACAAAGCCCGAACCTCCTGTATCCAATGCCGCTTATGTACCGAGCTATGTCCTCGTTATCAAATTGGACATCCAATTCATCCGCACCGCGTGATGAGGCATCTGACGATCACGGATATACCTGATGATATTGATGATGACCCGATTTGGAAGGAAGCACTCCTATGTTGTGAATGCGGCATTTGTGAAGCGATCGCTTGTCCAATGGATCTGCTGCCGCGTCAGGTCAACATCTATGTGAAACAGCGCTTAGCAGAAAAAGGGATTCGCTATCAGAAAGATGATAAGCCGCTCACTCCAACTTTGATGCGTGAGTATCAACAGGTTCCACCAGTGAAAATTTTACTGAAGGATGGACTGAAGCAATACGCTGATTTAAAAGTGGAAGAACTTCATAAGCATGAAGCAAGCAGCGTCAACATTCCACTGAAAATGCATATCGGAGCACCTTGTGAGCCAGCAATTCAAGTTGGCGATCAAGTCAAGGTTGGCGATTTGATTGGAAGAAAGCCTGAGAAAGCGCTGGGGGCAGATATTCATGCCAGCATTGCCGGCACAGTAACTGCTGTAGCTGAAAGTATTACAATTGAAAGAAGGGGCAACTAATGAAAATAATGGATACGATCGGATTTTTAGAATTGAACAGTATCGCTAAGGGAATCGAAGTCGTGGACTACATGCTGAAAGCCGCAGACGCGACATTGATCATGGCACGAGCAAGCTGCCCTGGAAAATATTACATCATGATCTGCGGCCAGGTTGCGGCGATTGAACGTTCGATGGAAGTCGGAGCTGAGCTTGGCGGTCGTTATGTAGTAGGTCAGCTATTGATTCCGCGGATTCATCCTGCTGTGATTCAAGCGATCAATATGACCAAAGTTCCTGAAAACATTCAAGCGGTTGGTGTGCTGGAATATTATTCAGCGACAGGCTCGATCATTGCAGCAGACTTCGCTGTCAAATCAGCGGATGTTGAGCTTCTAGCTATTCAGCTCGGCACAGGCATCGCTGGAAAATCCTTCGTTACATTGACTGGTGATGTGGCCGCAGTAAAAGCAGCCGTCGAGTCAGGCGCAAACGGCGCCCAAGATCAGGCGATGCTCATTAACAAGATCGTCTTGTCTAATCCGCGCCCAGAGCTGATTGACAGTCTTCTCCAATAATAAAAAATACCATGGACTCAAATTGAATTGAACTCCATGGTATTTTTCTGCCCTAAATTCTCACCAAAGAGAGCTGGATGCAAATGCCTCCAGCTCTATCTGTTTGTTAATTAGATTAAGTCAAACGTATCTCTGACGATCATCAATTCTTCATTCGTCTCAACTACTAGTACCTCTACAGAAGATGCCGCCGAACTGATTCGTTTGCTGTTTTGCTGATTTTGGTTTTGATCGATCTGAATACCAAAGAAAGTTAAATCCTCACAAATCATCTGACGGATCTCTGAAGAATTTTCACCAATTCCCGCAGTAAAAATCAACGCATCGATCCCATCCAGCTCCGCAGCATAAGCCCCGATCGTTTGTTTGACACGACCGACAAACATGTCCAAAGCTAATTTCGCTCGTTCATTGCCCTTTTCAGCCTCGCTGATAATATCTCGCGTATCACTGCTGAATTCAGTCACGCCTTTAAACCCGGATTCAGCATTCATCAATTTATCCATATCGCTGGCAGAAAGATTTTTTTCATTTTGCAAAAACGGAACAATCGATGGATCTATATCGCCGCATCGCGTCCCCATCATCAAACCTGCCAATGGCGTGAAGCCCATTGATGTGATCACTGATTTACCATCTTTGATACCACAAATACTCGCCCCATTTCCCAAATGACAAGAAATGATTTTTAGCGACTCCAGTGGTTTTTCGAGATAGCTGGCTGCTTCTGAAGCGACAAATTGATGGCTAGTCCCGTGAAACCCATAGCGCCGCACGCTATCTTCTTCATAAAAACGATAAGGCAATGGATAAACATAATTCTTCGCCTCCATCGTTTGGTGAAAAGAGGTATCAAAAACGGCAACTTGCGGACAGTCCGGCAATTCTTTTGCCAACGCTTCGATCCCTACGACGTTTACAGGATTGTGCAAGGGCGCTAATTTGCTTAGATCCTTGATTTTCTTTAGAGCCTCTTGGTCAACCAGGCTGGATGTTTTAAAATCCTCCCCGCCATGAGCAACTCGGTGCCCTACGCCAGAAAGCTCATCTAAACTGGTTAAGACGCTTCTTTCCAGCAAAAAGTGCAATAGAAAATTGATTGCTTCTTCATGCGTTTTCCCCTTAACCGATGTTTTGACTTTTGTCTCCTTCATCGAATAAGAAAAAATCATTTCATCATCTAATCCAATCCGCTCAAATAATCCTTTTATTAACAGCTCTTCCTCTGGCATCTCGAATAATTGAAACTTCAACGAGGAACTGCCGGCATTGATGGACATGATTTTATTTGCCATATTCTTCCCCCTTGCCAATAGTGAGATCCGTCCTTTTGCCAGTAAGCAGCAGGCGAATTCACCGTAATAAGTTTATCCGATTCCTTTTACTAATAAAGTTGCAATGCAGGCACCAATGATTGGTCCAACGATTGGAATCCAAGCATAGCCCCAATTCGCATCACCCTTATTTGGAATTGGCATCAACGCATACATCAAACGCGGTCCAAAATCACGACAAGGATTGATTGCATAGCCTGTGGTTGATCCTAGAGATAGACCAATACCAATCAAGACAAATACAAGCATCAATGGCTGCAATCCTGGAGGAATATCAGCTGGCATTAATTGAATCGCTAATACAAAGAAACAAGTAGCAATGATTTCACTAACTAAGTTTAATGCTGTGTTTGGAATTGCTGGTCCAGTAGCAAAAATTCCAACGCTGTTTCCTTCTTCCACCGTTGTTTGTTGAAAGTGCGGCCAAAAATGGATCGCAGCAATCAATGCCCCAACAAATGCACCCGCTACCTGAGCGATAATAAATGGCGCTACTTGTCCCCACTCAAAGGAACCCGCTACGGCAAAACCAATAGTCACCGCTGGATTCAAGTGACCAGGCGAACCAAAATGACCACTGCTCAAAACTCCCAGCATAACCGCAACACCCCAGCCCATTGCAATATACAACCAGCTAGCGCCAACACCCTTTGCCAGGGTACCTTTCAAATTGACGGAACAACCGACACCTGAACCAAAAAGGATCAGGACAACCGTACCAAAAAATTCACCAAATACAGGACTATTCATCATGAGACCTCCTTATTCTTTTTAATGTATTTATTTTTCTTGCAGAAAAATAAGTCTGATTTTCATGCCGTATATCATTCCTCTAAACCGCTCATATTTCAGCTAGTTCATTTTTATTTCCTTGCTTTTTTACTGAAGTAATCTGCGAAAAGAGGAACTGACATCCTTATTCTTTTTAATGTATTTATTTTCCTTGCAGAAAAATGAATACGATTTTCTTACCATTTATTATTCTTATTTAATAATCTTGCGATAAATCTCTTTAATTTCTTCTTTCGTAAACTGAATTGGATTGGTCTTAAATGTTGTATCATTTAATGCATTGTTTGCGATGGCATCCTCAGCCAGTAATGCGGCATCTTCTTGAACACCAAAGCTATTCAATTTAATCGGTGCTTTGCACTCAATAGCCAGCTGCTGAACAGCTTGTGACAGATTCGAAACAGCCAAATGATCTGGCAGGCTTGGTGGGCAAATACCCAATTTACGTGAAATTCTCGCGTAATTCCTTCTTGTCTCTTTATTCTTGCTGTTCGCTTCTATCACATAAGGGAGCAGCATCGAATTGGCTAACCCATGGGGAACTTTAAAGTTTGCTCCTACCTGGTGGGCAATCGCATGACATACCCCCAGACCAGCAGCATCAAAGGCCAGACCAGCTAGTGTCGATGCCTCATGCATCTGAACCCGAGCCTCTAATTCCATGCCTTGATTCACACAAGTCGGCAAATACTGAAAGACCAATTCTGTCGCCTTTTCAGCCAAAGCATTTGTGTAATTTGTTCGATTGACTGAAGCCAATGATTCAATCGCATGAGTCAATACATCCAAACCGCTGAAAGCTGTAACCGATGGCGGGCTGGACATGACCAAGCTCGCATCTAAAATCGCTTCGTGAGGAATGATTGCCTCATGAAAAATCGGATACTTTATTTTATTTTGTGTGTCTGTTATAACAGAGGCGCTTGTTACTTCCGATCCGGTCCCGCTAGTAGTTGGTATAGCAACAAAACGCTTCACCTTATTGCCAGTCGTTCGTTTGTAGAAAAACAGCATTGCTTTCGCTGTATCGATCGCAGATCCTCCGCCAACGGCGATGACCACTGTCGGCTGAACTCTCGTCATATTTTCGATTCCCTGTACGACAGTCTCGATCGGAGGATCTGGGATAATATCAGAAAAAATCTCAACACTGTTTGTCCGCTTCACATAACCTAAAATTCTTTTTAAGCTATCAGACTCAGCCAGATAAGGATCACATACAAAACAGAGGGTCTCCTTTTCAAACTGCTGCAGCCGTTCAAGACTGGCAAAGCCAGAATAAATTTCCGGCTTCATCGACCATTTTTTCAAATAGCTTTCCCTCCTTTCTCCCTAACCAAGAGTAAGTTTTATACTTGATGTATTTCACGCTATCATTTTTGCATTTACTGCCTGCTCAAATGAATAGCTGTCTCTTGCGGATTCTTAACGAATTGAAAACCCATCGGTCAGCACACAACGGCGCTTCCGAGCAAAATCTCGAGCTGAAGTTGTACACTCTCCCGTAGGTGTTGCGATCGTGAAAGTTGTTGGTCCTTCTCCACCAAAGCCTAATCCCGCAAAGGATGAGCCGTTTTTAACAAAAATCGATGTTTGGAATTTCTTCGCAGCCAGATTCATCCGTCCAACATTTTGGGAATGCATCGTTGCGGTATGATGCCGGCGATTTTCAATCTGCAGCGCAGTTGTTAATCCTTCATCAAAATCCTTTACCGTAACAACCGGTAGAATCGGCATCAGCATCTCCTTCACAACGAAAGGATGGATCTTATCTGCGCGTAGAATAATGACACGCACATCAAAGTCTACCTTGATACCCGCTTCGGCTAAAATATAATTAGCGTCTTTCCCAATGAATTTCCGGCTCGGCGCGCCATTTTCCATGATTGTCATATCAACCATTTTCTGGATAACAGCTTCATCTTGAACCAGATAAGCGCCCTGCTTTTCCATCTGAAGGATCAGATAATCCGCTACCTGCTCAACAACGACGACACTTTTTTCTGCTGTACACAAAATATTGTTGTCAAATGATGCACCGATCACGATATCCTTCGCTGCTTTTTCAATATTTGCTGTTTCATCAACAAGTGATGGCGGGTTGCCTTCACCAGCCGCAATAACTTTTTTCCCGCTCTTCAATGCTTGGCGTACTACACCCGGTCCGCCTGTAATTGCCAACAACGGCACATCAGGATGAACCATCATTTCTTGGGCTGCTTCGATTGAAGGCTCAGCGATCGTAACAATCAAGTTTTGAATACCACACGCCTCATAAACAAACTCATTCAATTTGCTTACGACCCAGCGTGAGATTTTCTTCGCTCCTGGATGAACGCTGAAATAGATTGCATTACCCGCTGCCAGCATTCCGATTGCATTACAAATCACCGTCTCTGCTGGATTGGTGCTCGGTGTGACGGCTCCGATAACACCATAAGGCGACAACTCATAGAGAGTCATTCCATTGTCTCCAGTCAACGCTTCTGTACGCAAATCCTCCACGCCTGGCGTTTTATCCAAAACTAGCTGGAGTTTTTGCAGCTTGTCTTCATAACGCCCCATTCCAGTTTCTTCTAACGTATCACAGGCTATCTTTTCAATATGCGGTCTCATCCCGCAACGAATCGCTTCAATCACTTTTCTTCTTGTTTCTAAGGTTTGATTTTCATAGCATTCTTGGGCAAATTTTGCCGCATGAATCGCTTCTTCAACAGTCTCAAAAACACCAAATTCCTTCGCCGGAGAGGTTGTTGTTTGAGCTTCTTGAAGAATTTTAACGATCAATTCCTTCATCTCTTCTTCACGCATGTCAAATCTCCTTCAACTTCTCTAAACCTTTTTGAGCGATCGCCATATCTTCTTCAACTGCACCGCCGCTGATACCTAACCCGCCTAAAACCTTACCTGATGACTCTTTTATTACAAAGCCGCCGCCAAAAGTAACGATTTGTCCGTCCGTTAAGGTCTCTAACTGATAAAGATCTCCTGCCGGCTGAACCAGCTCTTTTAATTCATGAGTGTGGGTCTTCATCGCAACAGCCGTGTATGCTTTTTTTTGCGCTAGAGCTTCACTGACTAGGAGTGCTCCGGCCATTCGATAAAAGCTCACAAGACTGCCAGTCTCATCAACAAGCGCCATTGAAACAGGAACAGCTATTTTTTCTGCTGCTTCTTCACAGGCTTGAAAGATTTCATGATGTCTGCCCAACTGACTCTCGTGTATCTGAGGACGGCTTCGTTCAAGATAACGCCGCAAAATCTCATCTACCAATTTTTTTTCATCTCCACGGTGGTCTTCCATTCGAGCAAAGATATAAAGACAATCAGATAGCCGATTAACAAATTTCCTTACATCCTCCCGTACCTCCGCAGAATCCGATAAATCTGTCAGCAGTCGTTCACCACGTCGGCAAATAGCGCGTGCCACATGGAGTTGTGCTGCCGAAAGGGTTTGACCCGGTAAAATAAAGCTATGCAGCTCAGGCAAGCGTTTGGTGTATTGATCGATCCATTCTTCCATCTGCTGAATGTCGCCAGCTGAAATCAATGTGCTCTTTGCTTCTAGCTTGAGGAGATCTTTTTCTGTTGCAATCTCTGCATTCAATCGGAATAATTTTTGCTGAACCCATTCCAAATGCTGGATTGTCTCAGGATCCTCTGCTAGCTTCTGAGCAACACTGACCTGCGCGCAACATTCGTCAAATGTTCCGTAGGTATCGACTCGCAGATCTGATTTTTTTACTCTTGTTCCATCAAAAAGGCTTGTTGTTCCTTTGTCTCCCGTTTTTGTATAAATCGCCATATACTTTCCTCAGCTCCCTAAAAATCAAACGTGTCAATAATTCCAACGATTGCATAATCAACAGCATCTGAAGAAGTCGAAAACAGTTTTCTGGCAGAAGAACCGCTGGTCAACAAGACGTAATCTCCAATACCAGCCCCTACTGTATCCGCCGCCACTTGCTGGAAGCGGATTTCCTGCTGCTCGGAGTTAATCGGTTGGATGATCATTAATTTTTTTCCCACCAATGATTCATCTTTTTGGGTCGAGACTACACTCCCAACTACTTTTGCCATCAGCATAGGGTTGAACTCCTTTCTCTAATTAAGGATGATTTTTCTTTTGAAAAATCTCCGCTTTTCGTGCCGTATACCATTCTACTAACTTAATTTTCACGTTATTCTAGCTTCCCTTGAAATTAGTTCTTCTTCATTAGATTCCTGCGAAAAGTAGAACTGGCATCCTTTTCTACCACAATGACTTTCTTTTCCTGTAATCGATCCCTGGCCAAATCTGTCACTAATTGATTAGCAGCCAACAGCAAAATGTCGTTTTGCGTCAGCATAGCGATTTTTTGATAGGTGATCACTTTGTTAGGAAATAGAAAATATTGTTTTCCTTGGTTGTTCAGCAATTTCACACTGCACTCGTTGAATAATTCATTTGGAATCAAATCCGTGTTTGAAAAAGCCAGTTCGAAGGTCAGGGAACAATCATAGTTATAGCTCTGATACAGCCATTTCACTAGAGGATCCTGATCATCCTTCTTGATGAACCGCTCTAAAAATAGGATATCTACTTCGGTCAAATGAATATGCTTATTGTATAAAAAGCCGCTAATTCCTTGATTAATATGGGAAGGCGTACGACAAGAAAGAAATAAGGTATTTTGTTCTCGCTGATTGATGATTGAAATAATACGCTCAACTAACTCGTCCATATTCTTACTCCCAATTCTTATTGCAGACAATCGTTGCTCTTTCAATTGGAACGCTGTTTTACATTCACTACCTTAATCGATGATTGGAATGGAAGACATCGCGATTCCAATTGGTGTAACAAATTGAGGATATTTTGGTTTATAAACCTTTTGGTCCAAATAATTGGAAAACTCTTTTTCAAATTCAGACAGATAAGAAGCTCCGCCAACGACATAGATTGGATCTGTTGGATGCTTTTTCAACACATTGGCAGTAATATCCGCCATTCGTTGAATCACCGGACGACAAATAATAAAATTTTCTCGATCACGTGCTGGATCTCGTTTGATCTGCTCGGCCTCTTCGATGGAAATTTTATTATTTCCGGCGATCACTAGTGTCATATGGGTCCCGCCGGTAGGCTCATCTTCTACAATAATCGGCTGACCATTCTCAAAGATGCTGATCCCCGTCGTTCCACCACCAACATCCACGACCGCTCCTTCATCTACACCTAAAACTAAAGCGGCTGCGGTTGGTTCGTCGACTAATTGATCCGCCAGCATGTTCGTACTCTCGATGACATTCGCCACCACTCGTTTATTATTGCCGACGGTTCCCGGAGGAATTGCACCTGAGGCCGCCTTCAAAGGAAAACCCAGCGTTTCCTCCGCTTGAGCACGCAGTCGATTAACGATTTGAACGGATTTTTGATAATCAACGACCAGTCCATCGCGAATGACATCCGCATACTCAAAGGCACCAAAAATCGGTCGATCCTTTCCATCTAAAACAACCAGTACAATAGAGGAAGTACCTAAATCGATTCCAACTTTATAGCCATCTTCAGGATCGAACTCCTCAGCTTGTTTTGTATTCACAAGTTCATGAAAAGATGTTAATAATTGATTGGCTTTTTCGATTGATTCCATACTTCCTCCTTTGGATTATTCTTTAATAATCCGTCCTCGTGTATTTGGCTGTATATCTGCAGCGTTTGCTTCATCTGTATCTACATGCATTTCTAAAACAAAATTCTTTCCGGGACGCAACTCAACATCGTTAAATAGGACTCTACGCGCTCCTTCAAAAATTTCTACTGAAACAACTTGACCCTCTTTTAAGTTTAAACGTTCCATATCCTGATAATTTAAATGGATGTGGCGCTTTGCCACAATTGCCGCTGGAATCGTCAACTCAGCTGCTTCACTGCGAATCGTGATTTCAACAGCATCCTCTAAGTTACCAGATAAACGAATCGGAGCTTGAATTCCCAGAGTTCGTGCATCGGTTTTTGAAATCTCTACCTGTGAACGTTTCCGTAAGGGGCCTAAAATACGAGCCTTTTTGATCTCTCCTTTAGGTCCTATCAGAGTCACCGTCTGCTTCGAAGCGAATTCTCCCGGCTGTTTTAATGGTTTCAAAGGCTCGATTGATTCATTTGGAAATAGAATGTCAAAATGTTCTTCCGTTAAATGTATGTGTCGGTTAGAGATGCCAATTGGAAATGTTTCTGCTTGCATCTCCAATAACACTTCACGAACAATTTTTCTAATTTCCTCAATGCTAAAATTATTCATTGCCTACTTTAGGCACTAAAACGTCATCAACATCGTGATGCGGTCTTGGGATTACGTGAACGGAAACCACTTCTCCCACTTTTTCAGCAGCCGCACTTCCGGCATCCACTGCTGCTTTTACTGCACCAACATCGCCGCGAACCATAACGGTAACTAAGCCTGAACCAATTTTTTCAGTTCCAACTAGTGTGACATTTGCCGCCTTAACCATGGCATCGGCCGCTTCAACCGCACCAACTAGTCCCTTTGTTTCAATCATTCCTAATGCATCATTCATGTCTATTCCTCCTATTTCATGTCAAAGAAATTTTTTACCACAGAAATCAATCCTGTCTTCAAGTTGTGTATTCTCTTCCATCTATTTTTTCTTTTTGGAATCTGAAGATTTTTTTGACCCTTTAGGTGGATTTTTTTTCTTCTTTGGTTCCTCTTTAATCGGTTTTTCTTTGATTTCCTCTTCTTTACTGCTCTCTTCCTTGAGTAGTTCATCAATCACAGGTGGTTCATTCGGCTGCGGTACCTCTTCAATTTTCTCAGTTGGCAATTCCGCAGGTTCATTCTCCACTGGTGCTTTCTCCAAGCTTTCAGCAGGTAAATCAGAGGTCTTTTGTTCTTTTGCAAAGAAATATTTTTGTAAATTATTGGCTGGGCGAGGAATCACCAGTGCTGATAGATACACATTGTTTGCGACAGCTTTTGCTTTACCAGCGTCTACAGCAGCCTTCACTGCTCCGACATCGCCAGCAACCTTCACTGTCATCCAGCCGAAGCCCTTTGCTTTTTCGACGCCTAAGAGCTCGACATTCGCTACCTTGACCATCGTATCTGATACTTCGATTGCACTAGCCAATCCTGTTACTTCGACTAAGCCAATTGCTTGTTTCATATTTTCACCTCCATAGGATCAATTGATTTGAATGGCACACCCTTTACTAAACGTGCCGCATTCCCGCCAAAGCTTTTCAAAATCAACGGCGGACAAGTTACAACTCGTTGAATCGATTGATAAGGAGTTTCTGGTGCCAAATTTTTATAATGAAGGGCGGCTTCATTATTAACATATCCGATTCCAACATTTAATGAAGACGTGTTGGCCGCTGCATACGCAGCCTCTGTCGCAGTTGGAAAATCTTTTTGTTCAATCACAAAAGGAATCTTCTCTTCCTCCAAGCCATAAAGGATGTATTGAATATCATCCGTCGAAGCCGTTTTAGAGAAATAGATCAATACTATTGGTCGCACATTTAAATCAAGCTCCATCGAATCCCTCCCTCAAATAGGAAAGGATCAACCCAGTTGCAACAGCATTCCGCGGTCCTTCGATTTGTCGAATATTTCCGCGGCCTGCTACTAGCCCACAATGAGACAGGGCGTTGGTTACGATCTGCGGGATTTCAAAATCCAAAGCTGATCCTCCAACGATTACCACAAATGGAATATCGCGAATACTTCCAGTAGGACTGACCCTGCGAAGCGCCCGCAACGCATTGGTTACAAAAACGCGTTCCTTCGCGGTTTGCCGAATCAATCGGATCTTCTCGATTGAATCATCACCTGGTATTGGTACAAACCCATCAGGCGTTACGACAACTACTTTTGCAAACAATACCGGATCTAGCGGATCATCAAAGAATTGAACCGAGCCGTCTTCGTGACGGATATAGAAAATATTTTCCACTTTTGCTAGAGGATATTTTTTGATATCTTCAGCTAAATAGACATCTTCCAAGCCTAATTCTGATTGGATCAGCATTGTCACCATGTCACCGGCACCAGCCAGATGTGTCGCCACGATCGTCTCATCTTTTTTAATGATGGAGGCATCGGTTGAACCAGCGCCTAAATCTAAAATTGCCAATGGAGCTGAAGTTCCTGGTGTAGTCAGAGCGCCTAAGATAGCTGCCTCAGCCTCCGCACCGCCAATTTCAACTTTGATTCCTAGATCTTGCTGAATTTCATCTGCAATTTTTGACATCTGCAAATGATCGGATTTAACCATAGAGGCGATTCCGACTGCTTGTTCCATCGAAAACTCTCCGGCTAATCCACCCTTGACACTGATCGGTACAAAGGTGTCGACCGCTAATAAATCCTGGATAAAGATTTGGTTGACTGGGCGATCAGTTAGTTCCGCCATCGTTAAACGAACCTTCTCTAACATACCGCCAACGTTCGTTCCAGATTCTCCGGTTACATTGTCAATCACGTCGAAGGCCGAAACAGCCTCCATGATTTTTTCAGCGCCCGCTGAAATCCCAACCGTACTACGACGATTTCCGCCAGTAATCTCGATTTTTCCGGCAGGGATCGTTCGTGCTTTGACATCGCCCTTTGGCGTCTTTATGACTACAGCGGAACGATTTCCGATTAAGGCACGTGCAACAGGAACAATGTTCTTAGTTGCCTCAGAATCAAGATCAAAAACCGTTGCGATCCCATAAGGGTTTGACAATTGTGAAACGCCGCGGCCTGTCTCAGCAACTTCGACTGCAGCCAGCATATTGACAGGAACCTTATCGATATAAGAAACTTCATCAACGATTGGAATTTTTTTTGTTAAACGATTGTTTACCAAAACCCCATCATCGGATTGCATGATGGCCGCAGTGATGAGATAACCATTTTCAACGAAATGATTGATCCGACGAGCAACATCATCGAAATCAAACGTCTTCTCGATAATCAAAATATACGGGGTATCCTTCTTGCCCAGCTTTTCGATCTCAGCAAAACGAAGGGTCGTTCCGACTCCCAGTCCTAACCCGCCGGGTGTTTTAGGATTGTGACCGATCATCGTTGATTCGGTGATGATCGTCTCGGTGATCGTTTCCATTGCAACATCGCCAATTACAGGAGTTGCTTCATTGATGCGTATCAAATCGATTTCTTCGACTTTTAATCTATTTTTTTGACAGGCCTCGTTGATCGCCTTATAGATACCAAATAGATTTTTCTTCGTTCCCTTTACTCCAGTCGTTTCCGCAATTGCTGATTCTAGGAATCGGACATGTTGATGGTCATCAATTTCAACCAAAGCAACTTCAGTTGAGGAATTTCCAATATCAATCCCAATTACACGTTTCATCATTCATTGCTCCTCTTCCTGAATTTCCGAACTAGAAATTAGTTATCACCTTTAAGTTTTTTCCGTTTTTCATAATGCGCAGCCGCTTCACGAACATAAGCCGCACTGATTTTCGCATCATATTTTGTTTCTAACTCGCTCGCGATATCTAACAGCTCTTGTTTACTTGAACGGTAAGGTCGCAAAGCATTATACATTTCCAGCACTCGTGTATCAGGAACAGCCGTTAACTCAGATGCACGGTCGAAGTTGTTAGCGATCGTTTTTCTACCTGCACTCGTTGCAATTTCTCCTTGTGCTTTCAAAATGCGCGGAGTGATTTTCAAATCGTCAGGTGTTAATGATCCATTCAATACATTTTCTAAAGTGATATCGTCTAAGGTCTTGCCTGTTTTCGTTTTGATCCAATCAGGATGATTCTTTGCGATCGGATAATCCGCAACAGTTGCTGCTCCAGAACTTACTGGATTTTCTGATGCTGCGGGACTTGCACCATTATTCATATCTTTTAAGATTCCTCGAACCAAACTCTCGATAGATTGCTCATTCATTCTAGTCACCTCACTATAAAGTTACAGAAATTTCTTCTGCTGGTTTTCCGATTACTACGTGTTTTGTTTCCTTAATATGGAGCAAAGCTGACAAAGCTTGATATTTCGGCCGCGCCATTTGATCGTTCATCATTGGTACTGGATTTGGTGACTCGCCTTTGGCATATTTTGCAGCATTTTTCCCAATAGACCGATATGTTTCTAAGGTAATCAGTGGCGCTTGCGGGAAGAGCTCTAGATTGGATAAAGGCTGCAAATCTTTTTGGTGAATGATTGCCGTGCCTTTTGATTGAATCGACACACAAACACCTGAGCCTGATAATTTATCTCCCTCAACCGCTGCGAAGGCAACGTCAGAAGTACGATAAACTTTAACCACTCGAGCCTTTAATCCTTCTTCTTCAATGCCCGCGATCACTTGTTTTAAAATATCTTTGTGGGGAACACCAAGAATATTCGTTGTTTGTGATTCTGCATATGCCGGTGCTACAGCAATAACTACTTCATCCTGAGAATTTCCTGGTTGAGCAACCCCAACAGATTTAAACCAATCGGATGATGCTGCAGGTTCTGCCTTTGGTTGTTCAAAAGCAACAGGTTGATCTCCAGTATTCGCTTCCATTTCTGTTAGAACTTCTTTAATAATGGAGCGTAAAAGATTTTCATTCAGTTCTGTCATTTTTACTCCTCCTTAAATATCTTTCGGATTGATTGCTTTAGGGATCGCTTTTACTTTTTCCCATTCTGAACCGTCAAGTCGGTAACCTGTTCCTGGTCCAGCATAATCATTCTTGTCGTTGACAGCAGAGATAACATTCCAATCCGCATCAAATATTGAAGAAGTTTGTAAGAAATCTCCAGCTACACGTTGTTTCAAAAGATTGAGCAAGCTTGCTGCCACATCTTCAAATCCGCTTTCTGACAATCCTTTTACAAGATCCAGCCCAGTCTTACCTTGAGTGAGTAATTCTTGTGCTGCTTTAATATCTTGAACCATGTCACGTTCCGGCATGTCTTGTGATCCGCGAGCATACGTTGCTGCTTCAACCTCTTCATCTGTAATCGTTGGCAAGCCTAATTTTTCAAATAGACCTTGTAAAGCTTTCGCTGCTTTATTACGAACCGCAATTACATCTTCTTCACTGACTGGTCGTAAACCGCCGTCTACTCTTAAGTCACGTTGGATGATATTGTAATCATCGAAATCATCCGCATCAAAGTTGGAGCCGGCAAACATATTGTCGTAGTTTGGTGTTGCCGAGTAACCTGATGAAATGAAGTCTGTTCCCGGTAAGAATTGCATTAATAAGCGTGCAGTTCTGCGGATATCAGAATGTGAGAAGGTTTGGTCATTTCCTGAAGCAACTTCCAAGTCAAGCAGCATAGCAATCAGGTTTTCAGCTAGAATAGCGCGAATTCCTGATGGTACTGCCCCTGGAACTCCGATACAGCTGATCGAACCATTCTGCAAGCCTTGAACGCCGGCAGCTTTTGTTAAATAGATACAACGAGTTTCCAGATAAAGCATTGACTTGCCTTCTGCATAACCCATTTGTACCTCTGATCCAGTTCCAGAAGTAAAGCGCATTTTCAATCCGCGGGAGGCATAACAAGATGCTAAGAACCCTTTAGACCAAGGAGTGTCATCTCCATCGGTAAACACTTGCTCAGTCCCATACACAGAGATTGTTTCTGCATAAGCTGTAAATCCGCGCATACCCAAATCAAGCTCTGTCGCTTCTTCTAATGAACATTGTGTCAAGACACCTGGACGGCCAGTTTGCGAGCCGACCATGATCGCAACCGCGTTAAACGGCGCGTAGCGTGCTACAGCTACTGTTGTTTCTTGTTCGTCAAATCCGCGCAAAGCACCTTCAGCCGCATCGGCAGCGATTTGTACCGGATTATCTCGAACGTTCGTCACGTGAGATTGGGTTGTCGGACGACGACGAGCACGCATTTTTTGTACAGCCATCATCATTTCAACTACGTTCATATAGCCGACTACTTCATTCAATTTCCCTGGTGTAGCAGCAGTCGTTAACTGTACGATTTCTTCTCGAGAAATATTTGGATCAACGATTTTATTCGCTAATTCTTTAGAAGGAATTGCCATTACTTCTTCTGTGCGAGTCAAATCAATTCCGTATTGAGCAATATATGAATCAATCAAATCAAAATCGGCTTTGTCTTTTCCATCAAGCTCAACTACTTCACCATTGAGAATCTTGATACTTGGCTTAGGGTCATTAGGACTTTGCATCGCAATTAATCCTTCTTCTACCCATTCATCCACGAAACCATCTTGATTGACCGGTCTTTTTTCTAGTTCTTCAAATCGTTTTGATTTCATCTATTTTTCACTCCCACTCTTAAATGTATGATGGTTGATCATTTTTAGGCGTGCTTCCCATGGTTCCCAGTAATTGACAACCAATGTCGCGAGCCGAGATGATCGCCTGACGAACAGCACCTGAATCTCCTGTAATTGTCATCGTTACCTCATTTGAGAAACTTTGCCCATTTTGCGGTGTTGCGTAAGAAACTACGTCAACATTCGCTGATTTCAATGCCGTATCAGCCATTACAACTCCAATTGCGGCAGGAGCACCAACTAAAATCCCAAACGCTTTTCCAACTGGGGCGCCAAAAACCTTATTGCACGCATAACTTGCACGAGCTGTATATTGACATTCAATATGTCCAGCTTCGTTGCCGTATACGTCTCCGAAGGTACGTGTATCTACTTCTTTCAAAGTAACTTCTACCGCACGCTTCACATCAGATACATCGTCGCCGCCAAAGATTACGATCGAACCATGACCAGCTCCGCCTTTTGTATCACGAGGCATTTCAATCAAGATAACTTCAGTATTTGTTGCCTTAACAGCTTCATCAGCAGCCATAATATGAGGTCCGGCACCAGTACGAGCGCCTACAATTCCGATTGAACGATATTTTTTCTCTAATTTCATTGTTTCTAATAAAGATGAGTCTACGTTGGCAATTACTAAACCAATTGTGTCTCCAAATTCTGTAGCACCTACAAATTCTGTCAATGCACATTGCTTTTCAATCATTTTTCGATCTCCTCCGTTTGTGGTTTTCATCTCATTTCCTGTTTCCATTTTTGCGAGCACGCGCTTCATGATCTCTTCGATCTTTTGATCTGTGTTTGCCATCAGCTATCCCACCCTTTCTATTCTGACTTAGGGAGCAAGCCTTCAACTTCAGTATGTGGACGTGGAATAACATAATTAGAAACAACTTCTCCTACTGCGTCAGCTGCAGAAACTCCTGCATCAACTGCTGCTTTTACTGCACCTACATCTCCTCGTACCATAACAGTGACTAATCCAGAACCAATTTTCTCCGTTCCAATTAAGGAAACATTCGCAGCTTTTACCATTGCGTCGGCTGCTTCAATGGCACCAATCAACCCCCTAGTTTCAATCATTCCTAACGCTTCCTGTTGCATAAAACATTCCTCCTAATTTTTTGATAGCACTTACATTTATTATGATAAACAAAAAAGATAGAACAAATTTGTCCTATCTTTTAATCCGATTATTTGGAATATTAAAATTTTGTCGCTGCAATGTGTCAAGACAACGTCAAATAAGCCTTAATCAACTATCGATTAAAGTTACAAAATAGCAAAATTTTGTCTTCTGCTAGTCAAAATAATGTTATTGGTATGAACTAGATTTAAAATGAATTTAGGTTCTGGTAGAATGATAGATGACTAGGAGGCGCTTACATGGAAAATATCAGTACACTGAATTCGCAAAGTTCCTTGCAACTTTCCAAAACAATCCAAGATTTTGCTCTCGCTGCAGATTTTGGCTCGGTCCTTGTTGACATACATGGAAAGGAAACTTCCGACCTGTATAACTTCTCCCCTTTTTGTCAGATAATGCGTTCTAAGCCAGAGTTCAAATCTCTTTGCCAAAAATGTGATGCCTTTGGAGGCTTGGAGGCCTCAAAAAATGGTAACCCTTGTATTTATCGTTGCCATGCCGGACTTACAGATATTTCATTACCTATTATTCGCAATAATCAATTAATCGGCTTTGCATTATTTGGCCAAGTAGAGATGACTGATGACGCTGAGAACCCATTTACCCGTATCCATCCGATCGTTACTCACTGGGAATCTTCCCCAGAATTACGTCAAGCGAGAAAGAAAGTCAAGACTGTCAATACGACTCAAATTGAATCCGCGGCTGCCTTATTAAAAACAATTGGCGATTACCACTTTAATGATAATGATCCACGAGAGCAGATTAAATTTAACTTTCACTCGAATAAAAAAGAAACAAAAGACCCTATAAACTCAAAAAATGATGAAATTCGTAAAGCTATTTCTTATATTGATACCAATCTAACCACCAATTTAACCCTTGAGGATGTTGCTAATCATGTTTACCTGAGTCAATTCTATTTCAGCCGTTTATTCAAAAAAGAAATCGGTGTCAGCTTTATTACCTATTTGAATCAACAAAGAATTGAACAGGCAAAAGTTCTTTTAACTCAGTCGAGCCTTAGTATCAAGTCTATTTCACAAAATATCGGCTATTCGCAAACCAGTTATTTCTGCAAAATATTTAAGGAACTTGTTGGCATGACTCCCGTCAATTATCGAAAAATAAAATAGCCTCTATACTAAACAGCCGGATTTCGGCTGTTTTTTTTACAACAGCTAGCTTATTTTCGTATGCATACGATTTACCATCATCAATGATTTCTTTTTTCGCTATATAAATAATAAACAGTGGAACTCGCAAAAAAAAGTGAGGTGTCTGGAAGACACCTCACCAAATAAACGTCACTTGGACTATTCATGGTGAAATAATTCTCCCAATACAATTATCTCGGCAAAAGGAGAGGTATCCTGACTTCGCTTCATCCTCCATCTCGCCTTCCCGAAAGTGGCCTATTGAGATTTTGTCCGCGCATACAGTAGAAAGGGTCTGCCAAGGATTCGCACCTTGTTCCCTGCTCCAAATGCTCTTATTCAATTATTCACGAGTACATGATAACTCAGAATAGATATGTTGTCAAAACTCATTTGTTAATAAGAATTCTTTCAAATCTGTAATGCCTGATTTATTTATGGAAGATAATGAAAATATTTTTTTAGCACCAGCTAATCGTAATCTTTTTTGCGCCAGCTCAAACTCAGCTGGACTATGCTCCAAATCAGTCTTCGTAATGATCCCGATCATCGGTTTCGTAAAGCGCGAAGAAAAACAAGGAGGAAAATAATTCTGCTTACTCGCAATGCTTTGAACGAGAGCAATACAATCAGCTTCAACTGCTGAGCTTACTAAAGCATTGTAGTAAAAACGGTTTTCCATGAATTCACCCGGTGTATCAATCACATTATCGGTAAAATAAACCTGCTGTGTTTTATGATATTTGATTTCCCAATCATTTAGAATCTGCATCAAGGTTGTTTTTCCAGAGCCCGTCTCTCCAATAAAAATGACACGCTTCATATTTATGTCCTGGTGATTTCTGCAACATCAAAATCTAAAATCGTTGCCAGTGAATTTGTCACTTGCTTCAATGCGAATTCTACAGAAGATACTTCCCCGATGATCACCACTGCTCCACTAAAACGATCCATAAAACCAATCGAAACATTCCCTGATTTTTTGGCAATATCCGCGCCAATTATTGATGCTTCACTTGGCGTAATCGTTAAGATTCCGATCGCATTACCGGTATGTTCAAGTCCAAGCTTTTCAAAAACCTCCTGATTGGCATGAGGGATCAAATGAGCAAGTGTGACCTGTTTCCCCGGAACATATTCTTGAATGGAACGCTCAATATTTCTTTTTTCACTCATAACAGTCACTCTCACTTTCATAAAAAGTTTAGCATAAAAAAATAGCATAGTTTTGTTCTGATACAACAAAATTATGCTTTCAGATTTTTTGATAAAAAAAGCCTCTGCCGCTTTTGGGCAAAGGCTTTATTGCTTATTTACTTAGACGTTCAACGTCGCGAGCAATCATTACTTCTTCGTCGGTTGGGATAACATAAACTTTCACACGAGAATTTTCAGTTGAAAGTTCTGCTTCTTTGCCGTGGATGCTCTTGTTGATTCCTTCATCAATCTCAATACCGAACCAAGTCATATTTTCTAAAACCATGCGACGAACAGGATCCGCATTTTCTCCAACACCAGCAGTAAATACGATTGCATCTACACCATTCATCACTGAAATGTATTGAGCGATATATTTACGAATACGGTCACAATAGATATCCAACGCTAATATCGCATCTTCGTTGCCTTCTTCAGCACCAGTTTCGATATCACGCATATCGCTTGAGATGCCTGTTAGACCCAATACGCCCGATTTTTTATTCAAGACATCGATCATTTCATTGATATCTTTAATTCCTGCTTTTTCCATCAAATATGGAAGTAATGAAGCATCGATATCCCCTGCACGTGTCCCCATCGTCAAACCAGCTAATGGTGTGAAGCCCATTGATGTATCCACTGATTTGCCACCTTCAACAGCAGTCACAGACCCGCCGTTTCCGATATGAGCTGTAATGATTTTTGTTTCCTCGATTGGTTTGCCTAGCAACTTAGCAGCGCGCTCTGAGACATAGCGATGACTCGTTCCGTGGAAACCATATTTACGAGCAGAATAGTTATCATAATATTCTTTAGGAATACTGTATAAGAAATTAGTCGCAGGCATTGTTGCATGGAAAGAAGTATCAAAAACAGCCACACTCGTTACATTTGGTAAAATATGGCGGAAAGCTTTGATTCCCATTGCATTAGCCGGATTGTGTAATGGCGCAAACTCGCTTAGCTCTTCAATTTTTGCTAAGACATCGTCATCGATCAAAACAGAATCCTTAAAGTATTCCCCACCAGCTACTACACGATGACCAACACCAGTAATTTCATCAAACGACGCAATAATTTTTAGTTCAAGCAATTGATCTAATAACATTTGAACCGCAACTTCATGGTCTTTAATATCCAAAATTTGTTCAAATTTTTGTCCATCGCCATATTTGATTGTGAAGATTGAATCATTCAAGCCGATCCGTTCAACGATCCCCTTTGCGATGACTGATTCTTCAGGCATTTGATAAAGCTGCCATTTTAGACTTGAACTACCTGCATTGATTGCAATTGTTTTTGACATTTTAACTCTCCTTTATAATTGGATTCCCTTTTGCTCACTTGAGCAGTTTATAAATTAGAAGACTTCCAGTCCTCGAATTTTTTAAAGAATTCTGTTACTTTGGTTGGATCTTTTAATGACGGAAGGTGAACTAATAACACTTTTTCTGCTTGTTCAGCCGTCTCACCCTTTTTCTGAAGCAATAAAATACTTTTGCGTGAATGCTCTGATATAAATAATTCATCTGGCAGTTGAATGATTCCTTGCAGCAATACTTCATTCTTCAACCATTTTTGCAATAACGGTCCTTGCTCTGTTTCAAGGAAATTACTTGGCACTAAAAACAGGCCAAAGCCATCTGGTTTAACATAATTCATCGCTTGCTCCATCAATAGATGATGCGCATAGCTATGTTCCTTTTCAGAGTGAGTCGCAAATTTTTCGGCCTGCTGGTCATTCGGGTAATAGCCCACTGGCAGATCACCGATAACATAATCAACTGGATCGACTAATAAGTCTTGCAGACTATCCTGATGGAACAATTTGATTTCTTCATCCATTAACAGACTATCCGAAGCAGCAATCGCGAGCAGCGTTTCGTCATTATCTACGCCGATCCCCTTAACAGAATAATTCGCCGCTTGTAGATTAATCAGTGTCGTCAGTAAAAGATTTCCCATACCGACAGTAATATCTAAAATTTCTAATGGTTGTTCCTTTTTCAACGTCAACTGTTCAATCAAAAAGACAAATAAAAAACCAATACTATCAGGCGTCAATTGATGATTGGGCTGTAAACCTTCAGTTTTTGAACCTTTTAGTAAAACCAATTGCGTTAATTTGCGCCAATCTTCTTTCCCTAACTCTAATCCCAAAAGTTTTTGATAAAGTGTCTCTACTTTTTTTACAGTAGCTTCATCTGGCTGTTGATCAAGCACACGTACTTTTGCATTGTCAACTAAGTTCTCCGTATTTTCGATGTAAGCGTCAAAAAAAGAAGTACTTAGTGAATGTTGCAACGCGATGATCGCTTCTTCCATCAAAGAAAAAGCTGTTTCTATTTTTTCTGGATTCATCTTGCACCTCACTAACTAATATAACACTCACGATACCTGTTCTATTTTAGCGGACATGTTCCAATTAATCAATCGCTTTCTTTCTTTTATTATTGATTTTCTAATTCAGCATAAAAGTATCTTTTACAATATATCTGCCGATATTTGCTTGATCTCATGACCTATATCAGTTCGAGGAATTTGATGTGCTATTTTTTTCATAAAAATGATATGTTTTCTTTTTAATTTTCACTATAATCTTTAATTGAGTCTGTTCCGTTTCAAAGGTTATCTCGCCTTTGTTGAACATCCACGTGCCTTTTTTAACATTCAATTTGGGATAATCTGCTAGAAAAAGTTCTTTCGCGATTTTTGCCTGATACAGTTGCTCTGTTCGTGACACTAAATCTGCTGTTTGGTGATAGCTGGTCGTTAAATTCAGCACTAAAAAGCTAAATAAAAAAATAGCCAAAAGCACAGAGAGCAATACTCCGCCTTGGCTATTCAAAGATCCATGTACCTTCTTTTTGTTTTCCATCAGTGAAGGTAACGACAAAATCCACTCCATGATTTTTTTCTTGGCAAACAAACTGCTTCACTCCTGTCAATAATGGCTGGTTCCCGCCAGATTGTCTTTTGATAATTCTTTTATTGACCTTCTGTATGTTTAATGGAACCATTTTCCCTTTATCTTCTATTTTAGTTAAGATTTCATGTTGCGTAGCAGCTATGTAGTCTGCATCAGCTAACTCATTATCTAATTGAAGTAAAAATATTTCCCATTCCAGCTGATGATACCCGCTCAACGCCTGTTCCATTTTATGGGCATGCTGGATAAGACCCGATAGCAGCAAAATAATGCCGCTAAGCATCAATAGCGCAACTAAACTTTCTAATAATGTAAAGCCGTTACTCCTTAACAATCAGAATCCCTCCTTGTTGATTTGATGCTCGTCCTTCTTTTAAGGAAACTTCGATCTGGGATTTTTCCGGCTTTACAGAATGTAGACGACAACGTCGCGTTTCAGTATAAAGATCGCGATAATTTGTGAGACTGCTCAGTCGTTGCTGACTCTCCCTCTGCATCCCAACTGTCACCTCTACATAACTGGAAACAATCACCATTAAAATTGCTAGACTAATCAAGCTCTCTAACAAAATATATCCCTTTTCATTTCCGCTCAAAACGACCACTCCCCATTTGAAATTGATAGGTGATTGGACCACCATCAGAAAAAACAACCTTGGGGATGTTCCCATTCCCCGGCTGATCAGTAGAAATATTCCCTTTGCCGGCACTAAAAAAAATGGTGTCCTTGCTTTCTAGTTGAATTGACTGCGGAATCTTTAACTGTTTCCATGCTAGTTCCGTGTGAATAGTATAAAATATGATCATTTGTTGATTTTTATGAAGCTCTATACGAGTGCCGCGATGATCTGTAATAGCCACTTGCTGAAGATGCAAAACTGATTTCTCAAATTGATAGTAGAAAAAAGTCTTCTCCAGCTGCTGCTGCCATTTTTTAAGTGCTACTGTCGGCAATAAAACAAAACTACAAACCAGTAAGAGTACAATTAACGCTTCAACTAAAGTGAAACCAGCTTTATTATTTCCCTTTATCCCGCTCATAGGCTTCATACTGCTTCTCCTTCACATAGCCTTGATCAATTAATTCTTGTTTGCTAGGTGCTCTACCGTGATCTAACTCAAAAACTTCAATTTGGGTCTCGACAACTTTTGCGATAGCCGAATCACTCTTCTTTGTCGCACTGTCCTTTTGATTGATCAGCTTAGGAACAAAGAGCAGCAACAGCAAACTAATAATGAAAAGAACAACTAACATTTCTAACAATGTAAAACCGGATACTTTCTTTTTCACAAGATTCCCTCCAAATTCGTTAAAGGCAGAAGCATCGTTAAGTACAAACTAACTATTAAAAGTGCCACGATCAAGAAAACAAGGGGCTGCAGCCAAGAACATAAGAATTCTAATTGATTAAAAAAGCGGCGCCAGACTAATTGACTGTAGGTTAATAATTCTTTAGCCAAATTCCCTCGGGCTTCGCCTTGGAAAACAATTCGGCTGAATTCTTTTGTTAAAAAAGGATACTTTTTTATTTCCTCCGCTAGGGTATTCCCCTGAGCTAAACGAACTTTCAGATCAGCAGCCATTTCCTGCATTAATGATTTGCCTTCAATTACTAGCAAACATTCAATTATTTGATTCAACTCTAAGCCTTGCTGAAAAAGCTTTCCCCACTCCAAAGCAAAATAAGCAGAATAATAATTGCTGAATAATGTACCGATCAAAGGTATTCTTGCTAAATAACCAAATCTAGCTAAATAAGTATGGCGCTTTCCAAAAGACCGCCAACACAAAAGAAGGAATAGTAAAAAAGCAATCATTCCCAATCCAATAACCGGTACTGATTCAATCAACTGTACTGAAAAATCCCCTGCTCGTATCATTCCGCTAGCTAACAATTGCGGCAATAAAAAAAAACGCATTCCTAACAAAATTACTATTAAAAATATTAGTAAAAGAAGCGGATAAGAAACGGCTTTGAGAAAATTTTCTCGTTGACGCTGCACTAATCTCATTTGTTCCGCAATACCTAATAATGTTTGCGCTAAGTCCCCGTGAGATTCAGCCAATTCAATTTGTAAAATCTGATCATTCGAATAATTCAATTGGTTAAAGCTCATGGCTAAACTTTTTCCTTGATGAAGATCCCGTTGAACCGAATCTAAAATTAATGGAAGAAAAAGATTTGCGTTAACAAAAAAATCAAAAGACTGCTGTAAGCTGAAGCCGTTTTCTAATAAATCACCTAATAGATGAACAAAATCAATTCGTTGCTTTCTAGTTAATTTGGTTCTATTCCACACGCCTCGAGACCCTCCTCCCAAGTAAATAGCAGGTCATCATGATAAAATCGATAGCTAGTTAATAAGCCAATCGTTTCATTGAGCGACAAAAGCTCCTGATAAACAATTCCCTGTAAACATTCCTTGAGTAGCGAAGCTTCACCGCCTAGCTCTATTACCCTTGCGTGAGCAGTTTCTAAACTGGCAGCATGCAAAGTCGCGAAAACGCAATGTCCTGTCAGGGCTGCTCTGATTGCACCTTGAATTGTCTTCGTATCACGTATCTCTCCAATGATTAATACATCCGGATGGTGTCTCAAGGATAATTTGATCAATTCGTCATAGCTCTGGTAAATTTTTTCGTTTACCTGCAACTGCAGGAAATCGGGTTCTTCAATTTCTACTGGATCTTCTATGGTCAGTACACGCCCCTCTATTTCTCTTGCCAACTTATACATCAAAGTCGTCTTACCTGAACCAACAGGGCCGCAAAACAAGTAAAGCCCTCTCCTCTTTACCTGCTTTTGAAGGATGCTCAATTGCTCTGGCAGATGATAAACTTCTTTGCTATGACCAAATTGATGTAAAAAACGAATAACTAAACTTTCACGATGCAAATAATCTCCTACGGTAGAAAGCCTTAACCTTTGTTCCCCATGAGGCAAGGAATAGGAGATCGCACCCAATTGTGCCTTTCTTTTTTCGCTAACATCCATTTGACCCAGATACTTAAAACGATTAATCAGCTGCAATGCAGTAACCACACACATTTCATTTTTAACATAGGATAGATTTGAGTCTTCACGCTCATAGAAGGAGCCTCGGCGAAAAAAGTAGCGGTACTTCTCTCCCTGAGGTAATAAATATAAGTCTTGCATCTGATGCTCGAAGCCGTACTGAATCAATTCGTCTGAAAGCTGTTCGATCTCCATTCCTTTCACCTCAAAAATAATATACGTAAAAAAAATTGATGGCTTTAAAAAAAAGAAGATGAATCAAAAAAAGATTCATCTTCGTTAAATATCTATTTTTCAGTTTTAGTCTTATCTTGAAAGCGTGCTTCGACTCGGTAAATACGCTGACCTCTATTCGAAAATTTTTCTTCATACTCAGTCATGATATTTCCTTCATAGGAGCTCTCATGTAAATCCAGCCACACTTGCTCAAGAGTCATACCGTATTTTGAAAAGCTGCTCAAGGAGTATTCAAATAGACCTTGATTATCTGTTTTAAAATGGATTTCTCCCATTGGACGCAAGATTTCTTCATCTACTTTTAAAAAACTCGGCGATGTTAGGCGACGTTTCTCGTGTTTTTTCTTTGGCCAGGGATCTGAGAAGTTCAAGTAAATTTGATCAACTTCACTATCAGCAAAATAATTGGTCAATTCTGATCCATCAACGTGCAATAGCTGTAAATTAGGCAATTCTGCTTCAACCAGCTTGTCCAATGCCATTGAAACCACACTGACCTGCATCTCTACACCAATGTAATTGATTTCTGGATGCGCTGCAGCCATCCCAGTGATAAATTGTCCTTTCCCCATTCCGATTTCAATATGGATCGGGTGATTATTTCCGAAGCGTTCAGACCAGCGCCCTTTCCATGCTTCAGGGTCTTGCACTACATATTCAGGGCGAGCTGCCAGCATTTCGGCTGCGCCCGGACGATTTCTTACTCGCATTGTCTTCCTCCAAAAATTCTATCTTAAATGTATTCTTTTCGTACCGCATACGCTCCAGCTAATTCTTCTCTTTCTACTAGAAAAGCTCATTAAAAACCTCAATTCCTGCGGCTCGCAAAAAAGAAAACTGAACGAAACGTTCAGCTTCCAGCAAAAATTCGTTTTAATTGTAAAATCGATTGATTCATATGATGGTACTCTTCACGCTTGTATTGTCGTGCAATTTCAAGAAGCAGACTCATCAAGCCATACCAATAAACGCGCTCCATGTTTTCATCCGTTGGTCGAATACCATACCGCACAAGCCATTTACTCCAGCTGGAGAGCGGTACGTAATTACCTAAAATCGTTCCAATATCCAGTGCTGGATCAGCAAACATGACCGAGTCCCAATCAACTAGATATAAATAATTAGAACAGACCAGCCAGTTTCGATGATTCACATCACCATGGACAACAGTATAATTTTTCTTCGCATACGTTGGAATATTTTTTTTCAAATAATCATAAACCAGTTCAATGAATCCATTTTGCTCGATCATCGTTGGCAGATTCGCTTCGTAATCTCCCAATAATTGTTGCGGTGACACTTGACGTCCACCCATTTTCTTCAGCATCACTTTCAATGAAGGCGAGTGATGAAGATGATACAATACATCCACTACATCATTCCGACGAGGGATTTCTTCTGGTTCAAGGATTCGCCCATCCAACCATTCCTGTGCAGTTAACGTGTCACCATTCCCTGTCCGCTTGATCCAGACAAGCTTCGGCGCGATTCCTTCACGGGATAAGGCTGCCAACATTGGAGTGGTATTTCGTTTAATGAAGACGCGATCTTCGTCTCGATAGCCGATATACGTTTTCCCCGTATCGCCTTTGATCGGCTGCACACGCCAGTCACTATCCAACTGAAACTCCATTCCCAAGGCCCTCCCCTAGCATTTTAAACGTATTTACTATTTTAGTCGGGGAAAGGCACTTCGTCAAGGGCATGTATGTTCTTCTTTGATTATTTTTCATCGCGATGTGCTTGAACAGCTAAATTCACTGCTTCAATATAAGCATTGAGAATTTTTTTGGTAACTTTTCCTGGCATGCCGCTACCGATTTTTTGATCATCGATTTCAATGATCGGCATGATTTCCGCAACAGAGCTAGTCTTGAAACACTCATCAGCCATTAATAGTTCCTTCTCAGTAAAGGTCTCTTCCCGCAACTCGATACCTAAAGCCTTCGTCAGCTCACGAATTTTTATCTTTGCAATACCTGGCAAAACTAAATTGCCATCAGGATGTGTGTAAACTACACCCTCTTTTACCATCCATAAATTTGACGCTGATGCCTCCGTCACATTACCATTACGAACCAAAACAGCTTCATCATAGCCTTTTTGCTGCGCTTCGTCTAAAGCTAGGATATTACCTAATAAACTGATTGATTTGATATCACAGTGCAACCAACGTCTATCTTCAACGAACCCAGCCCGAATTCCGATGTTTTGTTTTGCACTTGGACGTGCTGCAGGTTGAATATCAGCCATTAACACAGGCTGAACTTCTTTTGGATCGGGAAAATTATGCAGCCGCGGTTTAGCTGTACCGCGGGTTACTTGGAAATAGACGCGCGCATTTTCTAATCCAACTTCATCAGCTAATCGATGCAGTCGCCGACTCAATTCTTCTCTTGTAAAAGGAAGAGACATCCGAATTTTTTCTGCACTGAACCATAAACGATCCAGATGCTCTTTTTCCATATACATGTACCCATCATATATGCGGATCACTTCATAAATACCGTCACCAAATTGATACCCGCGGTCTTCAAGATCAATCTTAACTTCTGATTCATCTACAATTTTTTCATTCCATAATACTTTCATTCACTAGACCTCCATTTTCTTTATTCTTGCTGGAAGATAAAACCAAGCAAACAAGCCGATTTCAATCAAAAGCAGTACTAATAGGAGCATACTTTCAACAATTGACAAATGGACCAAACTGCATAAGGTAAAAATTATGGCCGCAGCAAACAAAAGAATGACCATCAATCTTTGTAAAGCTGCCCTTTTATATTTCGTTGGTACCGGATAAAGCTGGGTCGAACTAATATAATCAAACTGATTGTATAAAGGAATCATTTGAAATCCGATTAAGTAAACAAACAGCAGACTAACTCCCGTTACAAAGCGGAAATCATTCAAGGAGAACAACAACACTCCGCCAACAATCAGCAAACGGAAAAACAGACCGCCAAATTCCGCACCTCGCAAGGCCCCTCGAGCAAATAAATAGAGATACGTATTCTCTTGTTTGAATGAGATTTTAGCCAATAGCCCATCCAAATATTTTCGCCGACGAACCTTCGCCTCCACTTCAGGTACATCCGTAAATAGATTAATGAATTGATAAATTCGATGCAATCGTGCATTTTCACGATCAATCATTTTGCTCCAATCCAATAATCGTTTTCTTTCTTGCGTCAACGAAATAAAGGCAAAAGTGGCAACTAAAGACAATACTGTACCGATCCAAGCAGTACTGTACAGACTGACAAATAGGATTGCTCCACTAACGATAAACCATAATACCAGCAGCCGCTGCGTCTGCTCCTGTGTTTTCTGATAGCAAGCCAATCGCTGCAGCCGCAGATGAGAAAACTTCAATCCCCACAACATTATTAAATAGAAGAAAAAGTTGGTAAAACTGATTTGTTTAGCTAAAACTACCAATGGCAGCAACGCTCCGCATATAAGCAGCTCAACAACAAACGGAAAGGCGAGTGAGTGCCGTAATCCACGAGATAAATAATCTCCCATTTCTTTCTCTTTTGGTAATAGAAAAGCCATGTCGGCAGGCTCGACTAAAGTCGCTAGTTTGCCAAACGGCAAGGCAAACCACCATATAACACCCACAATCGGCAAACTCCATGGAAAATCTGGCGGCAATTGCTTTAATAAATTCGAATAGTAAAAGGCTAGGCCGCCGACTAAGAACAAGCACACCAAGACAAAATGATCATTCAACACGTAACGCATATACTTCATCATTTTTTTCTGATGGCGTTGTCGCCTTAATAGAAAAAAATCATGCATGTTCCTTCTCCTTTGTCAGTGCGATATAGATTTCGTCTAAAGAAGAATCAGGCAAATTAAATTCAGCTTGTAATTCCTGTAAAGTGCCTTGCGCTCTTACTTCTCCTTCATGTAAAACAATGAATCGATCACAATATTTTTCTGCAGTTGCCAAAATATGCGTAGACATCAAGATTGCTGCCCCCTGCTCTTTCATGGTCACCATCAATTCCAATAGGGCATTGATTGCTAATGGGTCCAATCCGAGAAACGGCTCATCAATGATGTACAAACTTGGCTGTATCAAAAACGCGCACAGCACCATCACTTTTTGCTTCATTCCTTTAGAAAAATTCACAGGAAACCAATCCAAACGATTTTCTAAACGGAAGGTTTTTAACAGTGACTCCGCCCGCTGCATTGCCTCCTCCTTTGGAATATCATAAGCCATGGCTGTTACTTCAATATGTTCTCGCAACGTCAGCTCCTCATACAACGATGGTGTTTCAGGAATATAGCCGATCTTTTTCCGATAATTCTCTGGCTCCTGCTGTAAGGTTAAATCGTCAACTGTGATTGTTCCTTTTTGCGGTGTCAATAAACCGATAATATTTTTGATGGTGGTGGATTTCCCAGCCCCATTCAATCCGATCAGCCCGATCATCTCTCCATTTTTAACTTCAAAATTAATATCTTTTAAAACAGGCAAGTGTCCATAACCGCCTGTAACATGCTGAATTGCTAAGCTCATCTTTTCCCCTCCATTTTCTTAGTTAGTATTATAGCAGAATCCCGCAAATATTTAATCTTCTCCTGACCTTTTCCAGCACAAGTATAACAAGTTATGGTAAAGTAAAAGAAGATTTTGCAACGGCTTCTGTTTTTTTCTTAGCAGCCGTCGACTCAGAAATAAATAATCTTGAGCTATCAGAAAGGATGTTTGCAATGGAAAATTGTATTTTTTGTAAAATTATCGATCAAGAAATCCCTAGCTACAAAATTTATGAGGATGAAAAAGTCTATGCGTTTTTAGACATCTCACAGGCAACAAAAGGGCATACACTCGTTGTTCCAAAACAGCATGTGACTGATATTTTTGAATATGATGATACTTTGGCAGCAGATGTGTTTGCGCGTATCCCTAAAATTGCCCGTGCAATCGAGGAAGCTTTTCCTGAAATGGAAGGATTAAATATTTTAAATAATAATAAAGAATTAGCTTATCAGTCTGTCTTCCATTCTCATATACATTTAGTTCCCCGTTACAGCAAAAAGGATGATTTCTCGATTCATTTTGGCAACCATACTGATCAGCAGACGCCCGAAGAAATGCAGGCAATCGCTGATAAGATCAAAGAGCAGGTGAAGTAAATGAGCTTTTTTAAGGGAATTCTTTTTGGCGCCGGACTGGGAACACTTGGCGGGCTTCTATTCGCACCTCGTAAGGGCGAAGAAACACGTGAAAAACTAATTACGAACACGCGAGACCTTGTCGAATTAACGGACGAATTGAATGATAACTTAACAGCATTCCAAGAATCACTGGTTACTTTAAAAGGTACCTTTGATACATTAGTTCCTGCCTTCAAGTCTGGCGTCGAAAAGGATATTGAAGAATTTCGTTTTCAAGCCGATCCTCGTATCCAACAGATCGAAGCACAGTTGAAGAAAATCGATCAATCATTGCCTCAAACAGAAGAAAAAACAACTATCAAAAAGGGCCGCTTCTCCTTAGAACGACCTGTTGAAGAAAAATAATAATTAACTTGTTTCACTTATATAATTGTGCCTTTATTGTGAATTTTCTCGGAAACTATTTTTACCCCCTTTCCTTTGCATTTTTAGGTGTGTTATAGTTGAAAAGGAATAACAAACGTATGTAAATATAATTTTAGGAGTTGTAGCAAAGAAATGAAGAAAAAGATTCTTTTAGCCACTGCTGGCTTACTTAGCGTAATTGTACTGGGGGCTTGTTCAGGAAGTTCTAATCAAGACATCGCGACAATGAAGGGCGGAAAAATCACCGTCGAAGATTTTTATAATGAAGCGAAAAAAGAACAAACGAACCAAAGTTTAGTTCGTAATATGATTATCTACAAAGTTTTCGAAAATGCTTATGGGGATAAAGTTACGGATAAACAAATCGATAAAGAATACAACAAACAAGCAAAACAATTAGGCGATAGCTTCGAAAGCCAATTGAAATCTGCTGGTTATACGAAAAAATCTTATAAAGAATATTTGAAACAATCCTTGGCTTTCCAAGAAGGCTTAAAATCGCATGTGAAAATCACCGATAAAGATTTAAAATCTGCTTGGGATTCATTCCATCCAGAAGTAACAGCCCGCATCATTCTAGCAAGCAGCGAAGATGAAGCCAAAGAAATAAAGAAACAATTAGATGACAAAGGTGATTTTGCTAAAATTGCAAAAGAAAAATCACAAGATGCAACAACGAAAAAAGATGGCGGAGAAATCAAATTTGATTCTCAATCATCAACAGTTCCAACTGAAGTAAAAGAAGCAGCCTTTAAGTTGAAAGATGGAGAAGTTTCTGATGTAGTTACTGCAATGGATTCATCTACTTACCAATCAAGCTACTACATTGTTAAAATGGAGAAAAATTCTTCTAAAGGCAATGACATGGATAAATACAAGAAAGAATTGAAACAAATCGCAGAAGATACAAAAATGGCTGACCAAACGTTCTCTTCTGAAGTTATCGCTAAAGAACTGAAGAAAGCGAACGTGAAGATCAAAGATGATTCATTCGAAAATATCTTATCTGACTTCTTGACTACAAATAGTTCAAACAAAAAAGCAACCACTGAATCCACAAAATAAGTTGAATGAATCAAAAGGGGAATTCCAAGCGGAGTTCCCCTTTTTTAGATATTCATGCTACAATAAAGTAGCGATTACTTATAATAAGAAGATGGGTGAACAAAGCATGAAAAAATTTGCCTCTAAAGAAGCAGAAAAAGATTATTATGAACACGAAGCTGACGAAGCCGAATTCGTCGCTTGGTATAAAGAACAGGATCATCCTGAATATGACAAACCTTCTGTCACCGTTGATATTGTCATTATGGGCTATAACAAAGAAGAAGATCAGCTGAAAATTTTATTAATCCAGCGTCGCGGAAATCCCTACCGTAATTCTTGGGCGTTGCCTGGCGGCTTTGTCGAGCGGAATGAATCCACGAATGATAGCGTTCGCCGCGAAACTGCGGAGGAAACTGGCTTGGTTATCGGCAGAAAAAATGTTGAACAACTACATACCTTCAGTTCACCAAATCGTGATCCTCGCGGTTGGGTGATTACTGTCAGCTATTTAGCCTTTATCGGACAAGTGCCGCCGACTGCTGGCGATGACACTCAAGATGCTCGCTGGTTTAATATGGAGCGTCATGGTGAAACGATTTATCTGACCAGCGATGACGACATCTCCATCGAGATCGACTTAGAAACGGGAAAATCAATTGGCAAAGATACTTTAGCTTTTGACCACAATGAGATCATTCGTAAAGCTTTCAATCGGGTCGTTAATAAAATGGATCATGAGCCATTGATCCTGCAAGTTTTAGGTGAAGAGTTTACAATCACAGAAGCGCGCAAAGTTTTTGCTAAATTTTTAGGGGTCGATTTCAAAACAGTCGATCACTCCAATTTCAAAAAAGCAATGTTGCAATATTTTGATGAAATCGGCGAGCGTCCAGTCGGAATTGGACGTCCTTCAAAGATTTATCGCTTAAAAGATGAGATTGGTGAAAAAAAATAAAAGTTTTACTTACATGAAAGAGGAAAATCTGTATATAATGGAAAAAGCAAAAAATGTCTTTCCATAACGCAGTGAAGATCCCAAGTGGCAATCGTAGCGAGTTATACGATTGCCACTTTTTTGTCAGTTCTGCTTTTAGCAGTTTAATAAATTATAAGATGGATACGAGGTTACTATCTTCAATGAAGGTCGGAATGTTTCGCTTTAACGAAATGCCCAACGACATTCCTAGTCATTTTTTTTGAAAAATGATTTCCTTAGTAGAAATGAACTGTATTCAAAAAATTAGGAGGATTTTTATGCCAAGAAATAAAAGAGAAAGTTTTGTTTATACGTTAATTATGTGTTTTGTGATGGTTTTCTGGATGAGTTTATACAATATTTATCTGCATTCAGGAGCTTTCACCATGGAGGTTCTTAAATCTGCTTGGCTTGGTCTGCCGTTAGGCTACTTCTGTGCTTTGATTTTAGATTGGTTCGTCGTTTCGAATCCAGCTAAAAAAGTGGCATTCAAGCTACTGCCGACTTTTGCCAGTCCCTTACGCAAAGTCCTAACGATATCCAGCTGTATGGTCTTGCCGATGGTCTTTTTCATGTCCCTTTACGGTACAATCGAAGTGTTGAGCAAAACTCAAGAGTGGAACCTGATTTTCGTTGTCTGGGGAAGCAATATTTTAAAAAATCTTATCATGGCTCTACCCTTTCAACTACTCATTGCCGGACCTCTTGTTCGAAAAATTTTCAGAAGAATTTTTCCTGTTGGAACAATTATAGCGTAATGCAAACTGCCCCAAGAAAGGCTTCACGAACTCGCTCAGCTTATTGCCGATAAAGCTAGTTCGTGAAACCAGACATGGATATACCTGCTGCAAAGCGATTTATTCATGTGAGAATTTTTTGCTTTCTTTATGGTTAAATTAAAAAGCTTCTTTTTCCAAGTCGGGAAAAAGAAGCTCTTTTTTTTGCGCGTATTATCAAACTAAGCTTTATGTTCGCGGCTATTCTGTTTCAAAAATAGCGTTAGCTGCTCTGTTAAAATGTATACCTGTTTTTCAAGAATATCTACTCTTTTTTCTAATCCACTGATAGAACTTGCTGCTGAATCATTTTTCTGCTTTTGATGAGAATATAATCTTGGCAGACCGGATGCTTCATATTGCTCCAGTAGTTGAGGGATTTTTTGATTATCCACAATCACTTGAGTGGTGATCAATACCTCTCCATCTTCATTAACCCGCTTGCTGGTACTTGTTTCCATTCCTTCAAGAGCACTGGGACCGACAACATAACCCGTCATTTCTTTTACGATCATCTGATTTTCTTTTAACCAACCATAAAACGTATTTTGATTGAGTCCGTATTCTCTTTTTATTTCGATTAACTTCATTGCTGCCTACCTCCTTATTTATTAAAAGATACGCATTAAACGGAGATAGATTCTATTTGGCTAAATTAGCAACGATCTCCTGATAGCGTTTAGTCGCTAGAACACTCACCTGATCCTTTTTGCAAAAGTTTAATTTGCGTAATTTCGGGACTACGCGCTCCACAACTATCTGATCCTCTATCGTTTTCTCTCTCAATGATTCAAATGCTTCGTTAAAACGCGGATCTTTCCGAGCTTTCTTATAAAAAGACAAAACATAAAGGTAGTAAAATAGATTATATCCGCGAAATGGGTACTCCACCTGCATAAACAATGTTCCGATTCCATAATGACATGGTCCAATGGGTAATTTCGTTTCCCAATGGTTCAACAAAAATTCCACAGCGGCATCTAACTCAGCTTCTTCAACAAAGCTTGTCCGTCGAAATAATTCTAGCGCATTTAATGTCGGTAGTGGGTTTGAAAATTCCGTTTCTGGTCCACGTCCATAATAGAATTTTTTGCACCACCAACCACCGTCATCGTAACGTGTTGCTAATAGGTGATCCATTGTCTGCTTCATTCGAGGATCCTCTCCATGACCTAAACGAACTAAAAGAATAGCTGCTGGAATTGTTTGACAAGGAAATACAGCACCTTTAGGGTATAGTTTAAACTCTCCAGGTTCGCGCCAGCATTCCCATAAAAGTTCCGCAACTTTTTGTAAGATCTCCTCTTGCGGGTCCATTCCCAATTCCAACAAATACTCTGCTGATTCTAAACAAGAAAAAGGAGCGCCCTTCCCCAATCGCTTATCCTCTGTCGTCCAATAATCCCAACCTTGATCATACCGATGAGCTAAAATTGTTTGAATATCTGCTTTATTCATCTTTTACTCCTTCAATGCATTTTCTTTTAAGTTTATCATAGCCAGCTTAGAGAAGGGAACATACTTTCACCTCTGTTTGTGTTTACTCTTTCCTAACAGCTCATCTATTTCAGGATTAGTTGTTTTCTTCCCCTTAAGTATTTGTTCTATTTTTTTGTAAAAAAACTCCCTCAATAAATGAGGGAGTGAACGGTTTATTTTGCTGCGACCTTCTTCATTTGCTTACTGCGCAATTGTCCGCAGGCAGCATCGATATCTGTTCCATGTTCTTTTCGAATGACGCAATTGATGCCATTTTTTTTCAGTACATCGTAGAAGCGCAACACATCTGCTTTACTGCTACGAGAATATTGATCATGTTCACTGACTGGATTATAAGGAATCAGGTTCACATAAACCAATTTTTTCTTGTTCTTCATCAGATCCGCTAATTCCTGTGCATGATCTGGACGATCATTCACACCTGAAAGCATGATATATTCAAACGTTACTCGACGATTGGTTTCTTCTATATAATAATCAACGGCTTCCATCAGTTTCTCGATCGGGAAGCTGCGATTGATTCGCATGATTGAAGAGCGAACCTCATTATTGGGCGCATGCAATGAAATCGCCAAATTAACCTGTAGGCCATTTTCTGCAAATTTTTTAATTTTCGGAACTAAACCACTTGTTGAGACAGTGATGTGACGAGCACCGATGGCCATCCCCTTGTCATCATTAATAACGTTTAGGAAGTTCATCACATTATTATAATTATCAAATGGTTCTCCGATTCCCATCACAACGGCATGAGAAACGCGTTCCTCTTCGCCACGTTCATCAAAATAATGCTGAACCAGCATAATCTGGGCCACAATTTCACCAGCAGTCAAATCACGTTGTTTTTTCAACAGGCCGGACGCACAAAAGGTGCAGCCGATATTACAGCCGACCTGGGTCGTCACACAGACAGACAGCCCGTATTCTTGGCGCATCAACACAGTCTCAATCATTAAATGATCCGGCAGTTCAAATAAATACTTAACTGTCCCATCATTGGCTTCTTGCACAACCAATTGTTTTAACGGATTGATAACAAAATTTTCTTCTAACAAAGCAATCGTTTTTTTCGAAAGGTTGCTCATTTCTGCAAACTCAGTCACACGACTGCGATAGAGCCATTCCCAAACTTGTGTTGCCCGGAATTTCTTCTCGCCGTGTTCTAGAAACCATTCGACTAATTCTTCTCTTCTTAAACCATAAATTGAGGGTTTTTCCAAGGTGTTACCTCCTACTATATTGTACCGAAGCGCTAGCCCATTATCTCAGCGTGCTAACTCAATAATAAGGTTGGAAATTCTATAAATTTCTCTTCTCTTCGTAAGTATTCCATTTTTCTCGCTTTAAATAGTGAAAAAATCTGGAAACATTCGCTTCATACTATAACCGATTCACAAAGAGAAAACAATCAACTTTGGAAAAAAGAAATGATTTCACAAGTTACTATAAAAAAGAGAGACACAAGGTCTCTCATTCTAATCCATCGATATTAGCTAAAATTCCAGCTCGTTCAAATAACTCTTTGATCTCATCAATTTCTGCTTGTTTTAAGGTTTGAACCTTTTTCATAGGGTATTCCCAGCCTAAATAGTCATATTTACTACTGCCATATTGATGGAACGGTAATAAATGAACTTCCTCCAATCGTCGTACAGTTAAAAAGTGAATAAGCCGTTGAATGTTTGTTTCATTTGTCGTGTACTCAGGTATCAACGGGATGCGGGGAACTACTTGGATTTGCTTTTGAGTTAGAAGATAATCAAAGTTTTTAGTAACCATTTCCGGATCAACGCCAATAACTCTTTTTGCCTCAGAATGCCCCATGATTTTTAAATCAAACAACACCTGATCAACATAAGGAGCAAGCTTTTCAATTCTTTCCACTGGAAAACATCCTGTCGTTTCAATTGCCGTATGGATTCCAAGACCCTTTAACTCTTTTAAAAATTCACTGGCAAATTCTGTTTGCATCAAAACCTCACCGCCAGATAAAGTTACTCCACCACCGGATGTCCGATAAAAAATTTCATCCTTTAATACCTCATCCAGCAATTCATTTGATGAACACCATTCTCCAATTTGTTCAGTTTTACCATTCTTTTTCCAAGTGGTTGGTTCAACCTTTTTACGTGATTCCGGATTGGAGCACCACGGACAACGCAAAGGACAGCCCTTCAAAAAAATCAGTGTACGAATACCGCCACCGTCATGAACAGAATAGCGTTGAATATTAAAAACAAGTCCTCGATCCATTTCTATCCCTCATTCTACAATTGATGTTCAACACGAGCGATGATATCGTCTTGAATTTGCTTGTTCAAATCAACAAAGAAGGCACTGTAGCCGGCCACTCGTACCAATAACCCGGAATATTTTTCTGGATGCTTTTGCGCTTCCAGCAATGTTGCCTTCGATTGCACATTGAATTGGACATGTTGAATCTTTAGTTTAGTAAAAGCCAATAAAAAATCAGCAAATTTATTCAATCCTTGTTGACCTTTCAACGTATTCGGCTGAAACTTCAAATTCAACAGGCTGCCGTTGACAGTCAAATAGTTATCCAGCTTGCTGACAGATTTTAATACAGCTGTTGGCCCTAAGTGATCGCGCCCCACCATCGGAGACAATCCTCCATCGGCCAGTTGCTCTTGAGCTTTTCGACCATCTGGAGTAGCTCCAACTGCTTCACCTAATGGAATATGGGCAGATACCGTGTAAGCCCCTGGAATAAATTGGCCTCCACGAACATTTTCGTATTTTGCTAATTCATTGGCATAGTGTCGGAATAATGTTGCCGCAATCCTATCTAATTCATCATTATCATTACCAAATTTCTCAAAATCTTGAATCACGTGCTGCTGGAGTTCAACATATTCACCAGTAAAGTTTGATTCCAAAGCATCCACTAATTGGCTAAAACTCATTTCTTCATTTTCAAAGATCATTTTTTTAATGACATACATTGAATCGCTCAAGTTTGCCTCGCCTATCCCCTGTACCCCAGAAAAGTTATACCGTGCACCACCTTCAGTCACATCCTTACCATTTTCTAAACAATCCTCAATCAAGACGGACAAAAATGGCGTCGGAGCGTAATGGCGGTGACCTAAATCTACGATATTCGATCCCTTGACTACCAACTCTACATAATAATCAATCTTTTTCTCGATCGTCTCGACTAATTGATTATACGTTAAATCAACATCTTCTCTTAACTCATACATACTTAGTTCCATAATTTTCAGTAAGTTAAAGAGGGCAATGTCGTGCAAGCCATACGTTTTTCCAGGAATCGATGTTTCTACACAACCGACTGTCGCGTAATCACGTGCGTCATCAAGCGATACGCCTTTGCTTAAAAAGGCGGGTACACAAACTTCATCATTGAACAATTGAGGAATTCCCGTTCCTAAACGAATCGTTTCGACTGTTTTCAGTAAAAAGCGACGGGGGATCAATTCATTCATCCGTACAGACAAGTTCGGTTGCGGCAATAGGATTTCATGGTAAATATCTAGCATGACAAATGACAATGGATTTACTGAAGTATGCCCCAGTTCATTTAATCCACCTAAAACGACGGTGTATCCTGTCGGAAATCCTGCAAAACACTTTGCGCTGCTCTCAGAACGTAAGAGCACTACATCATTTGTTTTGATATAAAAGTCTCCTAAAACTTCATATAAAAATTCTTGATCGACTCCTGCCTGCAATGACGATTCGTAAAATGGATATAAATATTGATCCATCCGCCCTAAAGAAAGCGAAGAGGCATTTGATTCGTATTGACCAACGATGCTAGTCATCCATAACAGCTGCAATGCCTCGTAAAATGAGTCGGGCTTTTCTGTGCTCAGCTTGCGGCACATTTTTGTGATTATTTTCAATTCTTGATAACGCTGCGGCTCTTTTTCATTTCTGCTCATGCACTCCGCTAATTCAGCGTAACGTATAAAATGATCGCACATCGCCTTAAAAACAATTTTTCCCGCTTGATAGAAATGATTATTAGGGGTTTCCTTGATTTTCTTGTCTAACATTTCAATATAACTATCGATCCCTCGTGATAAAATCCCAGGAAAATCCATAATGATATGACCTTGCCCCTTATCCGTCTGATTCAATTTGAAGACTTCATCTTTTAGAGCTGTTTTTACCTCGTCAGTCAGCTCGCCATTGATAAAATCCTTCATCGAATGCTTTTCCCAATACGGGTACAACTCCTCACGATAGATTTTTTTATCTGCTTCTGTGAATTCAAACTGATCTTGTGGTCGTGTGCCGATCGTATCAATCTCCTTCATGATCCAATACGGATCCATCTCTGGCGAAAGTATCCCTGATCGCGGACGAACCGTTCGATTGCCGACCAATAATTCTCCATCGCGAATACTGATTTCAACATTTGCTAAAATATTTGCCACCGCTTTTGCTCGTCGAATGATCGTAGGTTCCCCTTCAGTCTGACGATAACTCTCTGTGTAGAGCAAGGCGCGCTCCAATGAAATCTGACGCTTTTCTTTAAATAAATGGTCCTTCATCATTTGAATTCGGAGATTGCCTTTGACGACAACATTCGCGATATTTTTTTTCTGATTAATAACTCCCGTTCCCATTTCGTTCACTCCTTTTTCATTTTTAAGAATTAATTTTTCCTTCAAGAAAAATTGGTTTGATGCTCAAGCCGTATACCATCCATTTACAGTTCTATTGACTATTATTTGGTGTCTATCTTACTCTTTCTTTGCTTCTGTTCATCCTTAGTATAGGATTTTTTTCAATTGAAACTATAAACTTCTTTGAATTACAAGAAAAAAATTGGAATTGTGCAATTTTTCCCAAGTTTTTGATTGTTTTTATTGGAATCTCATGCTACCGTTGAAGAAAAAACAGGAGGGGTTGTATGAAGGCTGCCGAAATTGCCCAACGGCGCAAGGAAATCACTGAACTGTTATATCAGACAAATGAGATTAAGGTCCAAACACTAGTGAAAAAGTTTCATGTATCCGATGAAACGATCCGCAAAGATTTAGCCTATTTAGCCGAAGAAGGCATTTTGGAGAAACATCATGGCAAAGCAAGATTAATACGGGAAAAAGAATTAGCTCCGGTTCTCCAAAGAACCTCACAATTTTCAGAGAAGGACAAAATTACTCAAGCCGCCTTGAATCTTATCACTGCCGAAGATTATACGATTGGCTTAGATCAAGGAAGCACTTTGGCTCTTCTTGCAAAAAAGATAGTCCCTTTGGAAAAGAAACAGCTCTTTACTAGTTCATTGGCAGCCATTTCTCAACTAGCAATCGGTCAGCACAAGCTTTTTTGTTTTGGCGGTGAATATTCTCCTGCTGATATGGCTTTTCGTAACAGCGGAAGTGAAATGTTTCCTGATATTCAATTTGATCTCTGCTTTTTCGGCTCCAGCGGTGTTAAAAATCGCAAAGGCTTCTGTACCTCTTCTTTGATCGATGCCGAAGCAAAACGACGAATGCTTAAAAAATCTACAAAAAATATCGTACTGCTGGATTACACGAAATTTGAAAAAACGTCACTTGTTCAAGTTGCTCCATGGTCGGAGATCGACATCGTTATTACCAGCAAAGGGCTGCCTTTAGATTATGAACGCATGATCAGTGCTTACGCAAAATTGATTTTAGTTTAAAAAGATGCACCGAATAATTTTTCGGCACATCTTTTTTATTACATAATTTCGATATCCAAATCAAAGTCATCATCAATGCCAATTACTTGAGAAGCTTCTTCAACGATCGGCTTTTTCAAAGCGATAACGATTCCTGCTGTAATCACCGATCCAATCACTGTTCCAAGAATGTAAACAAGCGGATTCTGAGCTACCGGTGCAACAATCCATCCGCCCCAAGGTGCTGGATTCCCAGCGCCTAACACCATTGCGATCGCTGCTCCAATCGCACTTCCGATCATATTTGCCGGAATACAACGCAATGGATCAGCTGCAGCAAACGGAATCGCGCCTTCTGAGATACCTACCATTCCCATCACAATCGCAGCTTTTCCGGAATTTCTTTCTTCAACAGTAAATTTCTTAGGAGCAACAATCGTCGCCAATCCCATCGCAAGCGGCGGGATACAGATCGCTGCTCCGATTCCTGCCATGATCGTCAACGCTGTATCGCTTGGTAAACCTGTCGCAGGATTGATCGTTCCCACCATGGCAGAACCAAAACTAAAAGCAACCTTATTGATTGGTCCCCCCATATCAGAGGCAATCATCGCGCCTAGAATCAGTCCAAGAACTACTAAGTTGCCTGTTCCCATTGATTCCAGCCATTTTGTTAAAGCTGTCATCAATGCTGCAATCGGTTGACCAATGACCCCGTACATCAGCGCACCAACAACCAGTGTTCCAAATAATGGAATAATAAAGATTGGTCCTAATGAACGCAAGCTTGATGGTAATTTGATTTTCTTTAAATAAAAAACGACTATTCCGGCTAAAATCCCTGATAGAATTCCACCTAAGAAACCAGCACCAATATTACTGGCGATCAATCCACCGATAATTCCCGGTGCTAACCCTGGGCGATCCACCATGGAAAAGGCAATGTAGCCAGACAAAATTGGAACCATCATCCCAAGCCCGGTAATCCCGATATTCGCAATATCAGCCAACCAGCCTTTATCGGGCACAGAAGCATTTCCTGAAAGCAACACACTCAATGCTAATAAAATTCCGCCTGCAACTACAAAAGGAATCATGTACGAAACGCCGGTCATCAAGTTTTTTCTTGTATCTTTTAGTAATTCAATCATTGCGGTTCCTCCTATTTTGTTAATTTCTGCTGAAGCTTTTTAACGATTACTTCTCCCTTATTGATGCAATCACCGGCACTTACACGGACAACTGGTTTGCCTTTAAAACGATCCTCATTTTTGATTCCAATATTATTGGTTAAGATTACCGCATCTGCGCTTTGTATCTGTTCTAATGACAATTCGTTTTCTATTCCAATTGATCCTTGCGTCTCTACATGAATTTCCACGCTGTTCTTTTTCGCTGCTACCTCTAAACTTTCGGCAGCCAGATAAGTGTGGGCAACTCCTGATGGGCATGCTGTTACTGCGACTAATTTCATAATTTTTCTCTCCTTTTTCCTCGTTTCAAAATATTTGTAAAATGAGAAATGAGCTTTCTTGGCACATTCCATTTAATCATTTCTTTTTAAGCGACGACGCCAGCTAGGCTGTCATTTAGTAAATCGACAATTTCTTGATCACTTGATGCTTGTTCTAAGATGGATCGAAATTCTTGATGAATCAACTTTCTTGATAATCCAGCAATTATTTTTAAATGCTGATCTCCTTGACACTCTTCAGGAACAGCTAATAAAAAGACTAATCCAACCTTTTCACCATCAAGGCTCTGCCAATCTATTTTATTATTCAAACGTCCAAAAGCTACAGTAGTCTCTTTCACATACGGGCTTTTGCCGTGTGGAATAGCTATCCCAAATCCAATCCCTGTTGTTGTTAAGTCCTCTCGCTCGATTACACTCTCCACATAACCTGCATGATCATGTAATCGACCTGCTTGATTAATTCGATCCGCCAAGAGAGTGATGGCATTCATTTTTGAATCCGCATCAATTGATAAATCAACTAATTCTTCGTTAATCACTTGCATGTAACTTACCTCCTGATAATGTCGTTATAAATGTCAATTGCCGTTTTATCTGCGAAAAAGCATGTCAATTGCTTTTCCGATTGAACAATTTTATGAATATCAGTAATCACACCTCTGACCAGTTTACGATCTGCTTTTGTAATGCACATCAACAGAACATAGTGCACTCTTCGCTGATCCCAAATGATTGGCTGAGCCAAGGTAACGATCGCAATCTTAGTCCGCAGAACATTCTGCGGAGACGCATGAGGGATAGCAACTCCTGTTGCTAACGCCGTTTCTCCAATGGCTTCCCGGTCAAAAACCTCTTTACGAAATGCACTAGTAACGATCCGCTTTTTTTCTAATTGTTTGATCATCCAGTTCAAGCAAATCCGCTTATCCGAAAAGGTTTTTTGTGTGTAAATAAAATCTAGATCGATTACTTGTTTCAAAAAAGGAAAATCTAAAATCTCCGTTTCATCTGTTTCCTCTGAATAAAATAAGTTTGAGTAGAGGGCGGTGATGTTCTTAATATCTTCCTGTGTAACCAAAGTAGAAACTTTGATGAGCGGTTTATTCACATCTTCCAACTTAATAGAAGAAATGATCAAATCCACATTATCCAGATTTTTCTTGTAAAGCTTATCGACTGTTGTAATCTCAGCAATATCTTGTGCTGGTAAAATACGTTTAATTTTATTGAAAATTAACTCTGATGTTCCCACACCGTTAGGACAGACAATCAAAATCTTTTTACCGTTTTGACTTTTTTCTAGTGATACTTGGAAATACATTGCTACCAATGCCACTTCTTCGTCATTGAAATGAACCTCCAATTTCTTTTCGACATTTGCTAATGCGTACCAAGTTGCATTAAACGTAATCCCATACTGACTTTTGATTTCCTCAACTAATGGATTTGTGAGGGCTATTCCCATTTTCAATCGATAGATCATCGGAATAAAATGGCTTGTTAATCGTTCTGCTAATTGGGTATCCGCTAAGAAATCAACTTGCATGATTTCTCCCATATTCACTAATATTTTTTGGATTGTTCTTCCATACTTTTCGTAGTTCTTTTGCTCTTTAATGTTAGGTGTTACTCCATAGCCTACTAATTGACGATTCACATAAGAAATATCTTCTTCGTTATAAACAAGAGCCGTTTCTTCTGCTACCTTCTCCAATAATTCATTAGCGAGCAGATATGTGTCGATCAGCTTGATTTGATCAAACAGAAATTCTTTTTCTTCAATATGCCGGCTGTTACTCAAACGAAAACAGAAAACTAACAAGCGAATGAACAGAGATTTTATATAATGCTCGGGAAAACAGAAATCTGTTTGGTGCTGCCATTCTTCTATCTGCTGTAGAATCGCTTTAATTATTGAGCTTGGAAACAGTTTGAGCAATAACTCCTGTGTTGATTTCTGAAATAACTGCTCCGCATCGATTTCGTGATTATCTAAGTAATCCTCACAAAAGCGAAAAAGACTATTTTGAATTTCTTCTTCACTTCCAATAACTTTCGTTCCGCGTTTTGAAGGTACCAATGTCAAACGATACCTTTCAACAATTTTATCCAAATCGTTGACGATCGAGCTTGCACTCACATGAAACTGTTGTGCCAGCATTTGTTGCGTCACGGTCTTTTCATCAATCAACAGCTGCTTTGCAATTTGCCATTGACGTTCTTGCGACATGTTAACAGTTTCACATTTAGTTGCAGTAACTTGTTCTAAAAACTGCATCTTTGTTTCAACTGTTCCTCTTAATTGAATTCCGATTCTTGGTTTCTTTTCTAAAAACAGTTGACCAGCTGGTAAGACAGTCTGGATTTTATCTAAATCAGAATAAATGGTTCGACGCGATTTTTCTAACTTCTCGGAATAGTAGGATACCGGCAAGTAATTCTCATTCTGAACTAGCAAATGAATCAATTTTTTCTGTCGTAGATTCAACCCTTTCATTTTTATTCCTCCCATTGTAGGCGCTTATCAATGTAACAAAAAGATAGCACAGGCTTTTCCTATTGTATAACACATAAAAGTTACACATTAATGTTGAAATTTTCGCCATTTAACGATTATTTAGCAAATGAGGCTTTGGTATTTCTGAATGAAACCCTAAAGTAACAGTATTTCTGTGTACAAGTAGAAAATTAGTTCACTAACGTAAAAGAGTTTTCCTAACTTCAAATGAGTTTGATTCTGCACATATGTGCAATAAATATAGCATCATAATTTCACTTAACTTTTAGCACCTGTTTCACATCAGGTCTGCCAACTAATCTTGTTGCTGATGAGCTCGCTCTATTTAATGTAATCTTGCAATAACTGTGGAAAACAAAAAAAGCTTTGCCAAAAAATTTCTGGCAAAGCTTTTTCTACTCATCTAATGGATTTTCGAGTTCTTCCTCTGCTTTTTGCAGAAGAACTTCCCTCGGTTTACTTCCTGTCGATGGTCCAATCACACCGTGTTCTTCCAACTCATCCACGATCCGAGCCGCACGGTTATATCCAATACGGAAACGCCGCTGCAGCAGTGAGATGCTCGCGGTCTGCATATCCACTACTAACGCTTTGGCTTCCTCATACAATTCATCCTGTGGTGTTTCAGATGGCGAAGAAGATGTTTCTTCGGTCGGCATCATTTTTTCTTCATAATGCGCCTCTTGCTGATCTGAAACAAATTCCACCACTCGTTCTACCTCATGATCTGAGATGAATGCTCCCTGTACACGGATTGGTTTATTTTCACCCATCGGCAAGAACAGCATATCCCCGCGACCTAGAAGTTTTTCGGCACCATTGCTGTCAATAATCGTCCGCGAGTCAGTACCGCTCGAAACCGCAAATGCAATTCGTGAGGGTACATTGGCCTTGATGATCCCAGTAATAACATCAACACTTGGTCGTTGCGTTGCTAAGATCATATGGATTCCGGCCGCACGAGCCATCTGTGCCAGCCGTGTAATTGCATCTTCGACTTCGTTACTGGCAACCATCATTAAGTCGGCTAACTCATCTACAATTACTACAATAAATGGCAAGATTGGACGATTTTGTCCGTCTTCCAGATTCTTCTGGATCACTAATTCGTTAAATCCTGAAATATTCCGTACTCCTGTAGCCGCAAATTTTTCGTAACGCTCTTCCATCTCCTGTACGACCTTTTGTAAGGCCTGCGCCGCTTTACGCGGATTGGTAACAACTGGTGTTAACAAATGAGGAATGCCATTATAGACGTTCAATTCAACCATTTTCGGGTCGATCATCATTAATTTTACTTCGTTCGGTTTTGCCCGCATCAAAATACTGGTGATGATCCCATTGATCGACACGGACTTCCCGCTACCAGTTGAGCCTGCAACCAGCAAGTGAGGCATTTTCGATAAGTCCGCAGTTTGAACCATTCCTGAAATATCTCGACCTAGTGGCACTTCCAACAACTTATCTGGATGATTAGGCTGTGCTTCAATGATATCTCTAAATGAGACCATACTGATGGTGCTGTTAGGCACCTCGATCCCAATCAAAGATTTTCCGGGAATCGGAGCTTCCATCCGCACATCTTTTGCTGCCAGGGCCAAGGCGATGTCATCAGTCAGATTTACAATTTTGCTGACCTTCACACCAACCGCCGGCTGCACTTCAAATTTAGTAACAGATGGGCCTAAGCTGGCTTTCACAACTTTTGCATCTACACCAAAACTATTGAAGGTTTTTTCCAGCACTTTAATGTTCTGTTCGATTTTCTTGTACTCATCGCTCTGATCTGCTGCTGGAATCGAATCCAGCAAAGTCGAAGGCGGTAGTTGATAATCATGATCCTCAGGTTCGGCATTGATCTCAAATTCCAAATCACCTGGATCATCGATTTCCTCTTCATCAAGTTCCATTTTTTTCGCGGGAGCTGCTGGGGCCGTTGCCGGCTCCAAGTTTTCTTGGAAGCCTTCGATCGGTACTAAAGTCATTTGTTCCGGCTCTTTGACCAGATGTTCTTGGCTTTCCTTCGCCAGCTGCTCGCCTGGAGTCATTGAGCGAACCTTATTTTTTTCACGTTCTGCCAACTCAGCTTCCTTTTTAGCCTTTTCGGCGGCTTGTTTTTCAGCTTTGGCTTGTGCTTTTTGAGCTTGCCGTTCTTCCTTCTTCGCAGTCCGCAATGCTTTTTTCTCGTCTGACTCAGAGAATTTTTCTTGCATTGTCTCAACAAGCTTCGCTAAATAATCAGTCACTTGATTGAACTCTAGGAGACTAAACAAGAACACTCCAAGAATCAATAGGAGGCCGGCGATCAAATAGCTACCTACCTGCGACACTAAAAAGTGGGTCAAACTGTAAAGCGTCCCGCCCAGCATTCCGCCGCCAACATTTTGAGTAATCCTATTTCCTAAGAAATCAGTCATTAATAAATCCCAAGTCGTTTTTAAAATATTCGGATCCTGACTTGCCACGTTCGCAAATAAACGAGCATGAAGAATCAGCAGAATTCCTAAATAGAAAACGCCAATCCCAATCCAGCGCCGAGGTTTGGTTAATCGCAGCTTTGTATTCTTGGCAACTAGTAATCCGCCATATAGACCTAAAAGTACAGCAAGAAATTGATAGGTGTTCCCACCAACCAATCGCAGCACATTAGCAATTAAATTTCCTAAAAAGCCCAACTTAAATAAAGCAAAGACTGCGAATAAAATAAATAAAAGCCCAATCCCGATAATCAGGCGCTGTTCTTGTAGTTGTTTTTGTTTTTTTGTTTTTCTTTTTTTCTTTGTACGCTTCTTTTGCGCCATGCTATCCCTCTTTCCATTCTGTACCATTATACAAAAAAAAGAAGGCGAACAAAAGTTTTGCTCGCCTTTTCTTTTTGGTTAACTAAAGTTTAAATTTTTTAGGGATAAAAATGACTGACTATTTTTTCGGTAATGACAATTCTTCGCCAAACCATTTTTTCGAGATCTCAGCGTATTTTCCATTATCCTGCAGTTCTTTAAATGCGCTGTTGATTTTGCTGACTAATTCTTTATCGCCTTTACGAGCACCAACAGCAAAATCTTCATTTTTGAAGCCTACGCTGAAAATATTAAAATTGTCTAATTTTCCAGCTTGCTTTAAGTAGTAATCCGCATAAACTTTGTCAATCAACAAACCATCGATACGTCCGTTCTCTAAATCGATCATTGCTTCATTGAAACTAGCATACAAGGTCGCATCATTCTCTTTTACAATATCCTTTAACGTTTCTGCTTGGTTATTAAAGGCTTCGTATCCAGATGATCCCTCTTGAGCACCCAAGATTTTCCCCTTCATTCCCTCAGCCTTCGTGATCCCACTGTCCTTTTTAGTTACTAAAACCTGTTCATTTTGTGCGTAAGCATCAGAGAACAACACTTTCTTTTCCCGTGATTTTGTTACTGTGTAGCCATTCCAAATCAAATCAATCGTGCCATTTTCCAGTTCATTTTCCTTCATTGACCAATCGATTGGCTGAAAATCAGCCTTGATATCATATTCTTTAAAAACTGCTTTCGCTAAATCTACGTCAAATCCAACGATTTTCCCGTCTTCGTCTTTGAAGCCCATCGGAACAAATGTATCGTCTAAGCCAATCGTTACCTTTTTCTCCTTTTCGATAGTCTTCCAACTGTCGTCACCGCTGCTTTCTTTCTTCCCACAGGCAGTCAACGTCACCAAAGTCAAAACAGCTGCCATTCCCAAAATCATTTTTTTCAATTTCATATTTACTCCTCCTGCATCTTTTTTTATTTGATAGGTTCAACCTTCAATAACTGATCACCAATTTCTTCCGCAAAAACTAAATCATGGGTAACAACAATCTGAGTGACACCGTCTGCCTTTAATTCTAAAATCAAGCTGGCTACTTGCTGACGTAAAGCAGGGTCCAAAGCACTTGTCGGCTCATCATAAGCTAATACCTTTGGATTCATCGCCATCGCCCGAGCAATCGCTAAACGCTGCTTTTGCCCCCCAGATAATTGATAGGGGTAATTATCCAGCAATTCTTCGATGCCTAACAGACTGGCTAAATGCTTCGCCTTATTCGTATAAGTTTCCTTGTCTTGCTTCAAAACTAAACGCGGACCGATCGTAATATTGTCCAGCACACTCAAATGTGGAAATAATTGAAAATCTTGGAAAACCACACCGACGACTTGTTCCTGTTCTTTCGAAGACGTCGGATCAAAAGGTTTTCCATCTAATAAAAACGTCCCGCTATCTGACGTCTCTAAGCCCGCTAATGTTCTTAATAAGGTCGTTTTCCCACCGCCTGAGGGTCCGACAATAGCTAAAATTTGTCCATCGGGAATTACCAAGTCTAAATTATCAATCACCTTTTTATTGCCAAAAGATTTGTTTACATTTTTTAATTCGATCATTTTTTCCACCTGCCTAACGATAATAATTTAATCGATTCTCTAGTTGCTTCAAGACAACTGACGTCACTCCTGTCAATGCCAAATAAATAATTGCTACTCCGAATAGCGGAAGTAATGTCGTGTCTCGTTCCATCGCGATTTTACCAGCGCGCATCACATCAGACAATCCAAGAATATAAACAAGGGATGTATCCTTCACTAGATTGATGACTTCATTCCCAACGGATGGTAATACGATTTTAACAACCTGAGGAATAATGATTCGTGTAATCGTTTGAATGGGGGTTAAGCCAATAACTTTTGACGCTTCGTATTGTCCTAATGGAATCGATTGAATCCCGCCGCGGAAAATCTCAGCATAATACGCCGCATAGTTCAACACAAACGCAAAAAGTGCAGCTTCAAATCGATCAAAGATAATGCCAACTAGCGGCAATCCATAAAAGACAAAAATCAATTGTAATAATAATGGAGTCCCTCGCATGATCCAAACGTAAAAACGCAAGATCCATTGTAATGGTCTAAAACGACTAGCTAAGCCAAATGATAATAAAATTCCTAACGGCAGCGAGCCTAATATTGTATAAGCAAATAATTTCAGTGTTGTTGTCGCCCCTTGTAATAATTGAGGCATGACTTCGATCAAATAATTCATTCCAATATCCCTCCATGTTATCGAAAGTTGTACGGCCTTTCGATGCTTCTTAATCGTGACTTTGCTGTTTTATTAAGGTGGAAATTGCTAGTGGCAGATAGCTCGTTCATTAATCACTTAAAATTCCACTCTCCGTTCTCCCATCAGAACGAACTCACAAAAAAACGCCCTCTGGTATCTCTACCAGAGGACGTTAACTACGCGGTTCCACCTCATCTTTGTCCCTTCCTCGCGAAAAGAACCTCTATGGGTCAGTTGCCTCATCAGTGAAATAAAAAAGTCCTTTAGCCGCTAGGGCTAAAGGACGTAATTACGTGGTTCCACCTTTTTTTCACCGTCGTCTCGCAACGAACGGTCTCAACTGGTCAATCTGACCTCTGCGCTAACGGGCTCTCCCGGACCAGCCTACTGATTTCAGCTGATCGACTCAAAGATGTGGTTCACAAATCATTGCTGTCTCTTTTCACCGGCCAGAGACTCTCTGAGAACAAATAAAATGCTACTCTTCTTTTCATTGTCGTTTGATTAAGTTGAGTCATACTTTACACGCCTTTAAAGCATTTGTCAATAACGAACCTTCATCTTTTTATCATTTTTCTCAAATTTAGTTTTTAGAAACAAACTGAAATTTTGTCCAAGGCTTCAAGAAATCCAGCATAATCAATTCTTCCTGCGGAATTTTGCCGACTAAATTTTTCCGTGGATCACTATGAGGTTCTAAAACAATCTGTAATTCATTTTTATACTTCCCAAAATCATCGTTGCCTACAACAACATCACCGACTTGAAACTCTTGCGTATTATCATGTACAGGATTAGGAACATCCGCATACTTTACTCGCACCATCGTTGATCGAACCGTTGCGGCAGTGATATCCCCCCGACGGAAATGCTTTGGATCAGCAACGATTTTACGTTCAATCTCTGTTGCTTCCGGGACAAATTCGATTCCTAAACTTACTTTATAGCGATCAACAGCGGCTACTTTTTCTAATTCTTCATCCGAGGCATAGGCATTTCCGATAATCACTGTATCAATCAATCCGGTCGCAAACATGTGACGTGCCTGCAAATCAATCGGTAAATGACGGTGCATCTCTAAAGTTGGCAATCCGTCATTGACATCCCATGGACCATATTCCGCATCATGGCTTGTGACAAAGGCCGCGGTCTTGATGCCATGACCTTTGAAGCGTTCGCTGCAGCTGATGAAGAAGTCATAAGGCAAAGCAGAGCCTTCCTGCGGATAAAAATTATGACAGCCATAAATGAATGGCTCATTCGCTTCATAGGACAAAATATTATCGAGATAGGCAACATTGTTACTCATATTCAGCTCAATCGCTAAGCCTTCTGGATTATAGCTCAACATCGCTTCCTTATTTCCATCGAAGCCTTCATCTAAACGAATCCCCTCAGCGCCAAGTTCTGCAAAGAAGCTTAAGTCGTCATAAGAAATCCCTAAATCATCAAAAATTGATGGTGCAATATCTAAGACTGTCTCAAAACCTAACTCCTTCGCATAGCGGATAATGCTGCCAAATTTTTCACTGACCTTTTCTTTGCCTTCAGTTACTTCCAGCATGCTCATAAAAATTCTAGTATAGCCGAGCTCTGCTGCCTTCTTGATATAATCACGATCCGCCTGCGGATCACTATGATCGGGATATACTGAAATACCTAATTCACGTTTCACTTATTTTCCTCCTCTATCGATTAGTCTTCTAAGCCGTTTCTTTCGGCTACCGCTTTGAACCAGTGTCCAGATTTTTTAACTGTTTTGATTTGAGTATGGATATTGTTTGAAATAAATCCGTAACGGTTTTTGTATGAGTTTAACCAAGACCAGCAATCAATCGGGGTCCACATATGGTAGCCGAAGCAATTCGAGCCTTCTTCGATTCCCTTATGAAGCCATTCCAAATGTTCCTGTACAAAATCAATCCGATAATCATCTTCAATCATCCCATCAGAATTTTTAAAGCGTTCTTCATTGGAGACACCCATACCATTTTCCGATACATACCATGGAATATTCTTGTAGTTTTCTTTGATGTTCACAGCAATATCATACAAGGCTTTTGGATAGATTTCCCAGCCGCGATCCAAGTTCACACGACGACCTGGCATGTCATAAGCGTCATAGTAGCGATCCGGCATCCATGCACCTACTGAGTTCGGTGCCACATCAGGTGCCTTCACTCGATTTGGATGATAGAAGTTCACACCCAAGAAATCAACCGTATTATTTTTCAAAATTTCTTTTTCTTCATCGTTCGTTTCCCATAAAACTTTATCTTTCGTTAACAACTCTTCCAATTCCGCAGGAAAATGTCCATAGATCGCCGGTTCCAAGAACATTTTATTGTTCCAAAGTTCAGCGATCCGTGCTGCTTCTTGATCCTCTGGCGCATCTGAGGCAGCGTAAGTCGGTGTAAGATTTAAAATCGTACCAATTTGCGCATCATCGATTGCCATTTTTCGGAATGCTTGTATAGCTTTCGCAGAAGCCAAATTTAAGTTATAGGCGACCTGTACCGCTTTTTTTCCATCAACAATATTAGGATAGTGGAATTGGAATAAGTATTCTCCTTCTACCACAACCATCGGTTCATTGTGAGTCGTCCAAAATTTAACGCGATCACCAAACAATTCAAAGCATTTCTCAGCAAAACCAACATATAGCTCCACTACTTTTTTCGATTCCCAGCCACCATATTTGTCATACAATTCTACTGGCAAATCAAAATGGTGCAGATTCATTGTTGGTGTCATACCTTCAGCTAGCATCGTATCGATCACATTGTTATAAAAGTCTACTGCATCTTGATTGACTGTGTTTGTTTCTAAATCATCAATCAATCGGCTCCACTGAATGCTTGTCCGCAAGCTGTTCATACCAATCGAACGCATCATTTGAATATCTTCTTTGTAGTTGTTGTAAAAATTTGATGCTACATCGGGACCAACTTGATTATGGAATTTCTCTGGTTCGATTTCAAAATGATAGTCGAAGACATTCGCATGTTTTTTGTTAAAGCGTCCTTCACTTTGCGGGCCAGATGTTGCGGCACCCCACCAGAAATTCTTTGGAAAAGTTTTCATTGTAAATCTCCTTCTTCATACTAAGGTATTCGTTTTTATCTATGGAAAAATTAGTTTGATTTTCGTCACATCTACCATTCCACTGATGAATAGAAAGCTCACAGTGTAACTGGCAGTCTAACTTAATTTTAAAACTATTATTTTTGTACTCTGCTAAAATTAGGAAGAAAAGCTGGCAAAACAGGGGCTAGGGATCAAATGTTCGATCCATAACCCCTCTTTTGTTATCAATTATGCTTCAACTACTTTTTTTAACTCTTGTCTTGTTGCCAATGATACAAATGGAACGTAAATTACGATAGAGATTAATACGTTAACTGCTGCCAAGATTGCACCTGAGAAGCTTTGAGTTGCCAAGAATCCTCCGATGATTGGTGGTGTTACCCATGGTGGCATAACTGTCGCTGCAGGCACCCAGCCAAAGCTTGTTGCAAAGTACGCTGTTGATACACAAATCATTGGTGTTATGATGAATGGAATAAACATAATTGGGTTCAGTACTAATGGTAAACCAAACATCAATGGTTCATTGATATTGAAGATACCAGGAGCTGCTGCCAAGTTGTTTACAACCATAAACGGTTTGTTTTTACGTCCAACTAAATAGATAGCGATGATTAAACCAATCGTTACACCCGTACCACCCATGTTTACAAATGAATCGATGAATGGTTTGTTAACGATATAAGGAGCTGCTTTTCCAGCTGCAAGAGCAGCATTGTTTGCTTCAATAGCAGGAGCATTGATTGCTTGCATGAATGGATCGATCATGTTAGCACCGTGTAAACCAAAGAACCATAAGAATGGTGTAATGAATGCGATCAATAATGCTGAACCGTAAGAATTTGCCAAGCCCATGAATGGTTCTTGAACCAATGCATAGAATTCAGCGAACATATCTTCAACACCAAATCCGGCAATAATTGCTGCAATTAAACCAAAGATTGAGATAGTAATCATAGCTGGGAATAAAGATGCGAATGAACGTGCAACTGCTGGCGGCACGCCGTCTGGCATTTTAACGATTAATTTTTCATTTCCAACTAAACGAGTGAAGATTTCTGCAACAATGATACCAACGATCAATGCTACGAACAAACCAGAAGAGTTCATCCCACTAGTAGCTGCACCTAAAGTGAAGAAAGAAGCTACTGATACAATACCTGTACCTACTGGGTCTTTACCATAATGATGTGCTAAGTTATACGCCACAAGGAAAGCGATGAAAACTGACAGAACACCAAATGTTCCGTTCCAAACTGCTCCACCGAAGCCTTTCCACGCTTCACCGCCGAAAATGCCGTTCATAAAGTTTTGGAAGGCCGGAATTGGCAGGTTGTTAAGCATTACCGCTAACGCACCTAAGATCATCAGCGGCATAGTTACTGTAAAGGCATCCCGAATTGCAATCAAATGACGTTGGTTACCGATTTTTGATGCGTGCGGGATAAAGTGTTTCTCCATAAAATTAATAAATCCATCCATTTTTGTGTTCCCCCTATTTTAAAAATAATCGTAAAAACTTTGTCGACCTTTTGGAAAAATTTCAGTCGGACACTCTTTCGCGGCTATGAATTTGCCAAGAAAGATTCCTTCAGCTAGCGTTAATTCTCCCAATAATAATTCACTCCACCCATGAATCGAAGCTTTAATATCGCCTGCTTGCTGTACTTTTTGACAATTCCCCTGACTGATTAGCCAGCTACCAACATTCCAAGGACATTCCTTATCTTCAGTTACTTCTATAATAATTTCTTTTTGGTAAATCGGAATTTTCGGTAATAATTGCTCAATGTCAATAATTCGACTCATCATGTAAGGCTCTAAAGTAATCGTCAAATGTTCTTGCTCACGAAAACATTTCTCAATAATTTCATGAACAGGAGCGTGATAAAGAAATTCTTCAAATGATGAGACATGGGATTTCAAATACGTTAGCAATTTTCGCAGTGCAAGTTCGTTTTCATAAGCAAGCTCGTCTACTACCAGCGTGTTGCCTTGCATTCGATAAATAATGTAGCCTTTTGCTTCACCAGCATCATCAAATGCCGTAGCGTAAAAGCGGTGTGGGTAGTACTCATTTAGACGTTCCCACCACCAATCTTCGCGAACGACTGTTCCGACTTGCTGCTGTTTTAATAAGCGTTGATAAATTGATTGGATCATCGGCTTCATCTGCTGCCAGGTTCCACGTTTGACATTCCCCCTTTTTTCACTTGTCAAATAGTTAAAGGCTAGCGCTGGAATGCGATAGGTCTTCCTGCGGCTCGTAGGCTCGTAGCCAAATTGACGATAAAAATCTTCAGCGAAAGGGGCTAGCTGTGAGACCGCTACTCCTTGTTGATAAAGATCTGTCAAAAGATCAGCCATAATACTGCTGATACCACCTTTGCCTCGATATTCTGGATAGCTAGCCACATAGCCAACACCAGCCATTTTGACTCTTTGTTGAAAAAGTTGAATCTCAAAATGATTCGCCATTACTAAATTAGTCAATTCATCGTCTTGATAAACACCATAAGCATCAGCGTGTTCATACCGAGATAAAAAAAGCGGATCATTGATGATTGGTTGCTGCTTTCTAAAAGCGTATTCAATTAAACCTGTGATCGCTTTCAACGATTCTTGATCACGAGCTAATTTCACGGGATCACTTCCTATTCGTTCCCCAAACGTTTATAAAGATCTACTACTTCTTTAGCCATGTCATTAAAGGTAATACTGGTCATTAAGTGGTCTTGACTGTGAACAGCTAAAAGTGTCACTGTCATTGGATTTCCACTTGCTTCTTCAGTCAGCAGCCCTGTTTGAGAATGATGTGCTTCGACTAAAGCTTGATCTGCCGCAGCAAGTTTTTCTTGAGCTAGTGTGAAGTTGCCCTCTTTAGCTGCTTGAATCGCTTCCATAGCATCGCTCTTAGCATTGCCGGCATTGATAATCAATCCCATCACTGCTTCCAATTGTTCCTGACTCATTGTTTCGCTCATTTGCTTAGCTCCCCTTCTTCTAATTCTTTATTTCATAAGATTAAGTGCAGTACCTAGAACAGCTTCACCATTCATCATGCCGTAATCTTTCATATCGATAACATCAACTGGAATCCCTTTATCAGCTAGTTTTGTTTCAAATTGACCCTTCATAAAACGAACTTGAGGTCCTAATAATAATACGTCAACTGGCTTGCTTGCATCTTCTAATTTTGCGTCTGCTTCTGAAGCGGATACTGCGAAGATATCTGACTCTAATCCTTGGTCAGCCGCTGCTTTTTCCATCTTTGTTACTAATAAACTAGTGCTCATTCCTGCTGCACAAACTAACATAATTCTTTTCATAATTGCCACTCCTCAAATTTTTTATTGTACACTTTATATAAAGCAAGTCCCGTGCCAACTTTTCCGTCGCACAGAAGCTGCCGTGATAAGGTTTTCATATTACACACAAAAAAACTAGGATTACACACTGTGCAATCCTAGTTCAATTCGATTATCTTGAAGCGTCTTAACAATGTAAGCGATATCGTCTTCAATAAAACGAACATCAAATTGTTTCTCAATCAACGATAGGTTGGCGGCGGTTTGATTAAAACGCAGTCGATGCTGCTGGTGGAAATATTTCACGTTCTCAAAGGTTGGCCGATCCTCACCCTTCTTTATTTTATCTACTAAGAAAGCAATGTGCACACTCAATGCCTGCATCGCCGTATTCTCAATAATCAGCTCCTGGTCTTTGCGGATCAATTGTAAAACATCATCAATCAGCAAAAAGAGCGTTTTAACATCCAATTCGGGTGAGAAGTTTTTTGTCAAAGAGTCGACCATCTCAGGAAGTGTAATCGTACTGCCAAGCAAATCCTGAAACTCTAAAATCTTATCTCGCTTGAATAAATTCATAGCTGGAATAAACGGAATCTTTTGGTAATGGATCTCCATCGTTCCTACAATTGCCACGATATCCTTGTGTGTGATCAGCTGATCGATGCGATGCTTGAAGCTTTCACGTTCTAATGACTGCATCTGAATGACCTCGAACTCATCCAAATTGACGATTTGAGAAACGACTTCATTCAAGCGCTTAGAGACACCTTCTCCAGTAAAGCACGCTACAATGATGACTTTCTTCTCATCCTTTTGTGTCGGCTCTTCTAGACGGACCATCGTTTGGAACATTGAAATGACACTCGTATAGATTTCTTCTAATGAACGTCCCAAGGTTGCCAAACGAATACTTTCTAATACTAGCATCGTGCTCGTCATAGAAATCACCCGCGTACGGATGCCCATTTCATGGAAGATTAGGTTACCGAAATTATTGGGCGAGCCCATATCCGTCAAGAGAATGATTCCTTCTGAGAACTCATCCCTTTTTCCTTGAATATAATTTTTAATCTGACCATACATTTTTTCGGTATTCAACGTTAAAGGCATGTTAAAAGCAATACCATGTGTAGTCCCTAAAAGCTCCTGAACAGTTTCTAACATACTTGAAGCCGTCGATTTCCCATGCATGACGACTAGTACAGCGACTTGCCGCTCATCTACTTTTTGCTGCTCTTGATTATCCATGGTTAGAAACATTGTGATAAAGCCAATTTCATCTAACGGTATCATAATATTGTAGGCTTCCTCGATGCGATTGGACAATTCGATCGCTAACTGGAACTCCTTTGAATAATTACGGCGGATGTCATTCAGATTAGGATGAGAAATAAACTGATTGCCGCGAATCCGCTCAATCGTCGAATTGATATGGAGTGCAAAAGCAAAACGGACCTTCTCGTCATATTCCCGATTCATTTGAACAGAAGCAAAATCATAAAGTTCATTTACCAGCTTCCATAGATCGTCAGAGATGATTTCTCGATAGGCATTGCTGTGAGAAAGCTCTTCAACATAAGTCTCAAAATATTGATCCACATCATCAGAAATCAATTCCTCTAAATCGATCTCTGATAAGTTTTCACGACCAAGCTTTTCCAATTTGTAGGTAATTGAATGATAGACTTCCATATCTTTATTCGGGTCTTGGCCCCAAACAACTTCTTCTGTGCCCGGTTTCAAGGTCAAATAAAGGTTTCTCTTATCCATAAAAGGCGTCAACTTGTCTTGGACTTCATTCATTCTTAATAGACCCTTTTGTACTACTAGCGGCAAATCTTCTTCTACGATCATCAACTTTTCTGAGTCACTATTGGTTTGATGATGAAGAAATGCTTTCGCACAAACTAATTTCAAGTCCCGTTTTAATTGACCGATATTTCCTTCTGCATTATATAGAAGAAACGCTAGTAAGCTTCGCTTGTCAATCGCGATCTCCTGCATCAGCCGATTAGCCTCTTGTTGAAGAAATTCTTTGATGATAGCAAGTCGCTCATCCAAAGATCGTTCCGCTAAAGAAGGCAGCTCGATCTGCATAGGTATCCGCCGATTGAAAGTCGATAAAAACATTGAACTAGTTTCTGTCGTTGCGCCAATGATCTGTACGGATGCTTGTTTCTCCTGACCATCTCCCAAAGAACGAAACGTCCCTTTATCGATAAAGGTAAAGAGCATCTCTTGCCCTTCTGGCGGTAATCGATGAATTTCATCTAAGAACAAAATTCCACCATCGGCTTGCTCCATCAACCCCACTCGTGTTTCTTCCGCACCAGTAAAGGCTCCTCGCTTCACGCCAAAAATGTGGCCATAAAGAAGTTGAGGATTTTGCGCATAATCCGCACAGTTGAATGTGACAAACGGCGCGTTTTCATCTAAAACTTTAGCCGAAACGGCAAAGCGATACATACACTCCGCAAACATTGTTTTACCGGTGCCCGTTTCGCCAAAAATAATCGTATGTAATCCGCGGGGCGGATATAAAATAGCCGCTTTTGATTTTTGTATCTGACTCTTCAAAGAATCCTCGCGACCAATCAAATTATCAAAGTTAATATGTCCCTCTGTTGACACTGCAGCGATTTTAAATTTTACTGGGCGTCCATCAATTTTCTTGACTGTTCCATCCTTTGTCAGCTCATTCAAATAGCGGCTAACATTTGTACGGTCAACTCCCATTTGATCTGCCAGCTCTTGGGCAGTCTGTTCGTTAGGATTTGCTCTCAAAGCTTCCAACACTTCATCTTTTCTTGATTTCAAAAAAATCCCTCCCGAAAGTGGTATAAACCATTTACATTGTAACCCTTTTCTTTTTGAATTTCTACTAAATGTCATTCAAAATAATCAAATCATTTTAACGATCCGAATAACCTCTCTGGGTAGAATCGCTCCCCACTGTATATTTTAAATCATTTCCTATTGTAGATAGTAAAAATAAAACAATTCTAAAAAATAATCTGATTTATTTAAAAAAAACACCTAAAACTAAAAATGTTTTAGATGTTTTCCTTCTAATTTTTATTTTCCATGGCAGCCTTCAATGCTGCTGCAAGAGGACTTTCTTGTGGTTCTTCTTGATCATTGATTTTTTTCAATAACCGCCGTTCTTCGTGCTTCGTCATTTTCTTCGAGCGTTCTTTCTTATCTAACATCTTTTCTGTCGTACCGTCATACTTACAACGGAAGTAAGAACCATTTTTTCCATCAATGATCTCCATCTTGCGATGACATTGCGGACAACGATGATTCGATACTTTAGGATCTTTCCGGCGACGATAGCTACATTCTGGATTCGTACAATTGTAGATTTTACCATCGCGCGTATTTTTCTCTCGTAATGGTGAGCCGCACTCTGGACACTTCTTCGCAGTGATCGAGAAGTCTTGGTATTTCTTATCGCTATGCTTCACTTCACTGACTAATTTCTTCGTATCAGCTTCGATTTCCTGCAAGAACTGTTTGCTGCTGTACTTGCCGTTGGCGATCGCTTCTAATTGTTTTTCCCATTTTTCTGTTAACTCTGGAGTTACCAGTGAAGGATTAACAAGCTCTAGTAATTGCTTGCCTTTTGGCGAAACCAATAATCCTGTATTTGTTCGCTCCATCAATTCAGATTTAATCAGTTTTTCGATGATTTCGGCACGAGTCGCAGGTGTTCCTAGACTGTGCTTTTCCATCTGAGCCAATAACGTGCCTTCATTCAAAGGTTTTGGCGGTGTCGTCAGTGCTTTTTCAATCGAAAAGTTAGGAACGATTTTCATGCCTTCCGACCACTGAATTGCTTTTTTAGCTTCTTCAGTCGGCTTCCAGCCCGCCACTAATACTTTATTTTGACGGAAGGTAAAGGTTTCTTTTTGGAAAGTCACTGTTACCTTCTGTTGACTTTCTTTATGGGCATCCGCAAATAAGCCTAAGAAACGAGTGACGATCATATTATAGATTCGTTGTTCGTCTGTCGATAATTTTTCAAAGCGCGGCCGTTGCTCTGTCGGCAATAACGCGTGATGGTCTGAAACTTTACTATCATTGAAAACTCGTTGCTGTTTGACCTGTGCGCCATTTTTGATATATGTCTTTACTTCCGGCGCAAAATCAACCACTGCCTGCAGACGTTCCTTCATTGTTGCCTTCATGTCATTAGTCAGATATTTACTGTCCGTTCGTGGATAGGTCACAATTTTGTGTGTTTCATATAAGCTTTGAACCAGCGACAATGTTTTCTTTGCAGAAAACTGATAGCGAGCATTCGCTTCTCGTTGTATTTCTGTTAGATCATATGGAAGCGGTGCAGGTTCAGTTTTTTCTTTTTCAGTGATGTCCGTTACGGTCCCTTTTTGCTGCGACAGCTCTTTGACTAATTTTTCAGCAGTCTCGCGTTCTGTGATCCCGTAAGGATTTTTTTGATTTAATTTAGCTTTTTGTCCATCGACTTCTAAAGAAACCACAAAATAATTCTGCGGACGAAATTTCTCAATTTTCTTTTCTTGCTGGCGTACCATCGCAAGCGTCGGTGTCTGCACTCGTCCTGCTGATAAGCTGTCTTCATACTTAACCGTTAACGCTCGAGTAACATTTAATCCAACAAGCCAGTCCGCTTTTGCCCGCGCTAAAGCGGAGTAGTATAAATTATCATACTCCTTGGCAGACTTCAATTTTTTGAAGCCATCTTTGATTGCCTTATCGGTTTGCGAAGAGATCCATAGACGTTTGACCGGCTTTTCAAATCTCACATACTCTAAAATCCAGCGTGCGACTAATTCTCCTTCACGCCCAGCATCCGTGGCGATCACGGCTTCGGAGATATCCTTCCGTTTTGCTAGTTGTTGAATTGATTTTAATTGTCCTCGGGTTTTCGGTAATGGCTTAATCCCAATGTTTTTTGGGATCATTGGCAATGTCTCCATCTGCCAGCTTTGCCATTCCTTATTTAGATCCTCTGGCATTTTTAGGCCTAATAAATGACCAAGGGCCCAAGTCACAACAACATTGGGTCCTTCAAAGTAATTTTTATTCTTTTGATTGGCGTTAAGCACCTTGCTCAAGTCTCTTGCAACGCTTGGCTTTTCCGCTATAATTAGCTGTTTCATAAAATTCCTTTCTGCTGTCAACCGTCAACGGCTGCTCATCCTTTAATAGCGCAAGACCCCAATACTGCTGTAAATAGTCATCACACTCTTCACACCAGCGTTCATCTTGATCTTTCCAAAATGCGCTTAAATAATTATGTTTTGCATTACTATATGTATTGGTCTTTTGGAGCTCACTCCAACGATGTTCATAATATGCTACAGCCGCGTCAAATTCATCAAAAGCTGCGGTCTCTTGAATATCTTCCTGCCACTCTTCAAAGAACCACCAAGGTTCATTGTCACCATACATTGTTATTACTTGATACATCCCGCTACCCTTCTTTCCATCTCAATCATAAGTATCATGAAATAAAAATTCAAGAAAAATGTTTCCGGCTGGCACAAGTTAAAAGAAAAAATCCAATCTACAAAGAAATTTGCAGAAGAATATTGCCTTTTTCTTAATTATATCCTAACACAAAGCGGCATAATTTTACATGTCCCTTAAGAGAGTTATAATGAAAAAAGTTTTTGATAATTTCATGAATTTTGAAAGAAGGCCTTTTTATTTGAGTAAAATCAAAACTAAATTATTTCAGCCTCGTCCAACTTGGCAAAAAAATTTGATCGTTTTGTGGTTCGGTACTTTTATGGCTGGTATCGGCTTCAGTCTTGTAATGCCATTTATGTCCTTATACATAGATAGCTTGGGCAGCTACAGCAACCAGCAATTAAACTTTTGGAGCGGGATTACTTTTTCCTCCACCTTCTTAATCACAGCAATCGTTTCACCCTTATGGGGACGGCTAGCCGATCAAAAAGGAAGAAAACTAATGCTGTTACGTGCTTCTTTAGGTATGGCGATCGTTATCAGCTTGATGGGAACTGTTGGAAATGTCTATCAACTGATTGGACTGCGTCTACTTCAAGGTGTCTTCTCAGGTTATATCAGTAATGCGACTGCTCTGGTTGCGACAGGGACGCCTCGTGAAAAGAGTGGACAAGTCCTCGGTACTTTAGCAACTGGTGCTGTGACCGGGAACTTGCTGGGTCCTTTAGTTGGTGGTGTAACTGCCTCGGTTTTCGGCTACCGTCCAACCTTTTTTATTACAGGCAGTATTCTATTTTTAGTCTTTCTGCTTAGTCTGATATTCGTTCATGAAGAATTTACTCCTGTTGAGAAAAAGGATATGCTTCCCGCAAAAGAAATTTTTCACACTTTAAAGTATCCGCATGTCATCATCGGCATGTTCGTGACAACGCTGATTATTCAAGCGTCGAATAATTCGATCAGCCCAATCATCAGCTTATACATACGGCAGCTGATGCATAACCACGGCAACATTACCTTGATCAGCGGTGTAATCGCATCGATTCCAGGTATTGCGACCTTGATCGCAGCTCCGCGGTTTGGACGTCTCGGTGATCGAATCGGCAGTGAAAAAGTATTAGGCATCGGTTTGATTTTTGCCATGCTTGTCTTCTTGCCCATGTCGATCGTTACAAATGTTTGGCAGCTCGCTTTTCTGCGTTTTCTAGTCGGCATTTCCGATGCCTGTCTATTACCGGCTGTTCAAGCATTGATCACAAAATATTCCCCACAAGAAGCTGCTGGGAGAATTTTCAGCTACAATCAATCTTTCCAAGCGGCCGGAAATGTTGTTGGGCCGATGATTGGTTCAAGCGTTTCTTCTCTCTTTGGTTATCGCGGTGTCTTTGTTTCAACTTCAGCATTAGTTTTGACCAACTATCTATTGGTTCACCACAATACCAAAGAAATCGCTCGAAACTACCATCCTACGCAAGAAACACATTAATATCCAAGACATATTAATGGCAACTTTTTCGTTAGTTTCTTATACTAATAGATGATTCTAATGAAAGAAGTGAACAATATGCTTGATGGACAATTAAAGTTTTTAGACTTTTTCCTAAACAACACGATTGAGGGAAAAGAAGCTGAGGCAAAGGAAATTCTGATTAAAAGTTTCGCAGATCAAGAAACCGAGGCTCTGAGCTTGCAAGATTTCAAAAAACTACAAGAAAAACTCTTTCCTTTGATTAAACCTGAAAAACTGAATGAAGTAAAAGTTGCAATGGCGCATTTCGCCCAAAGCCTCGCCTAAAAAAATAGTCATCGTCCTGTATCGACGATGACTATTTCTATTTATTAAATCCTGTTCTACTCCACCATTGCTTCTTCCGAGCTTTTCGCTTCTACGTTAAATAAAGACCGCAAGCATTTCGTTGCCACCATCACACCTAAGCCTAGTAATAAGAAGGCAAAGACTAGCTGCAAGCCATCTGATAGGAACACAAATTGTCCAGCGGCAGGAGCTGCCGGGATCGTTACAAGATAATGCGTCGCATTGAGTAACTTTGTAATCAATCCATAAATTGACATTCCTAATGCCGTAAAGGTTACTGCTAACATGATTCCCATTGGAATATAGAACATAACACCTGATTTTTTTGATGTCTTCATGTAAACCGCTACAGCGATCATAACCATCGCAGCCAATAATTGATTGGCAGAACCGAATAAAGGCCAAACGCTGTTATAGCCGCCCAGCGCTAAAACGAATCCAACGCCTAAGGTAACTACAGTCGCTATATATTTATTCGTCAGCATTTTGGCTAAGCCTTTTTGTTCTACACCCTCTTCATAAAAGAATTCTTGCAGCGACATTCGGCCGATACGAGCAACTGAATCCAGCGAAGTTAAAGCCAACGCTGAAACACACATCGTCATGAAAGCTTGTGCAATATTCAATGGCAAACCAAATTTTGTCAAAAAGCCGGCAACTGAACCAGAAAAAATTTGAAAAGGTGTTCCCGCAGGTAATTGTCCATTTTGAGCGACCGCTCCTGCAACTACTAAAGCGACTACAGCCAATACACATTCACACATCATTGCGCCGTAGCTGATTGGACGCATATGCTTTTCATTCGAGACCTGTTTAGATGAAGTTCCTGAAGAAACCAAGCTGTGGAATCCAGAAACAGCCCCACAGGCAACCGTAATAAACAAAATCGGGAATAAGTATTTCACATTTCCTGTTGCATCTTGTACAGCGAAGCCATTGAAGGCATTCAATTCTACCATCGGTGCTTCCACTAAAAGGCCTAAAACAGCGGCGATGATCATTCCCAACAGCATATAGGTGCTGAGAAAATCACGCGGTGCCATCAATAACCAAATCGGCATAACTGAAGCCAAGAATAAATAAGCAAAGACAATCAACAGCCAAGTCTGTTTATCAGCAAAGATCGGGAACATAATACCAACAGCAAGTGTCGCCAATAAGACTGCGATTCCAAAAGCATGCATGGCAATTCCTTTTAAATGAACCTTTTTCATAAAAAAGCCGACTAATACTGCAGAAACGATGAACAGCATTGAAATCGAAGCTGCCGAAGCATTTGCTGTATTCACTGCTGCCGGGACATCTGGCGTCATTCCATTAAAGGTTGTCGCAACAATATCACCAAAAGCCGCGATAACCAAAAGAGCAAACAGCCAGCAGAATAATAGAAACAGCTTTTTACCAACTTTTCCAATATATTTTTCAATGATCAGACCAATCGATTTTCCTTCATTTTTTACCGAAGCATACAACGCGCCAAAATCATGGACGGCTCCGAAAAATATCCCGCCAAATAGAATCCATAAAAATGCCGGCAGCCAGCCAAACATTGCTGCGATGATTGGACCTGTGACTGGTCCAGCACCAGTAATTGATGAAAACTGATGACTAAATACCACAAACGCCGGTTCAGGAACATAATCATCTCCATCTTCCAGCGCTACCGCAGGGGTCACTGCCTTGGGATTGATCCCCCACTTCTTCTCCAACCAACGGGAATAGATAAAATAGGCAGCAACAAAACAAATAATAGCAAATACTAATAGAACAACACCGTTCATAAACTCACCCAACTCTCTTCATTTTATAATAAATATTTAATTAGTATATTCCCACAATTACATGAGGATGTAAAGAGAATCATTCTAATTTTCAAGAATTTTCTGTAAATATAGCTGAAACAAAAAAATAGGACCACCCATGACAGAGTAGTCCCAGTTTCCTATCGATAATTAAACATATTGTAATTCCTTAGTTTCTTGATAAGCATGGTCGATCAATCCACCGCCTAAGCATTCCATACCGTCGTAGAAAACAACAGCTTGTCCTGGTGTAATTGCTCGAACTGGATCATCAAAAATCACTTCCGCACGCTCGTTTTCTAGTAGGCGAACCGTTACTGGAACATCCTGCTGACGATAGCGGAATTTCGCTGTACATTTGAATTCTGTCGGGTATTTCTCATTCGTTGTGAAATGAATTTCACTGGCATCCAAACTAGTCGCATACAATGCTTCATGATGAAAGCCTTGACCAACATACAAGGTATTGGTAGATAAGTCTTTACCAACAACAAACCATGGATCGTTGGTTTTTCCGCCGCCGCCGATTCCTAGGCCTTGGCGTTGACCGATGGTGTAATACATCAAACCATCATGTGTTCCTTTTTCTTCCCCATCTAAGGTCATCATCTTCCCCTTTTTAGCAGGCAGATAGTTGCTTAAAAATTGTTTGAAATTCTTTTCACCGATGAAGCAGACACCGGTTGAATCTTTTTTCTTCGCAGTAGCCAGCCCAGCTCGTTCAGCGATTGCTCGAACTTCTGGTTTTTGCATGCCGCCTAGTGGGAACATCGTTTTCGCTAATTGTTCTTGCGATAACTGACTCAAGAAATAGGTTTGATCCTTGTTGTTATCCACTCCCCGAAGCATGTGCACGACACCATTTTCGTCCTTTTCAACTTGGGCATAATGACCCGTTGCCACATAGTCCGCACCTAGCTCCAGCGCATAATCCAAGAAAGCTTTGAATTTGATTTCCTTGTTACACATGACATCTGGATTCGGCGTGCGGCCTGCACGGTATTCTGCTAAGAAATATTCAAAGACACGGTCCCAATATTCCTTCTCAAAATTGACAGAATAATAAGGAATGCCGATTTGGGCAGCGACTTTCGCTACATCCTTATAATCTTCTGTTGCGGTACAAACACCATTTTCATCAGTGTCGTCCCAATTTTTCATAAAAATGCCGACTACATCATAACCTTGTTCCTTTAACAACAAAGCTGTTACTGATGAATCGACGCCGCCGCTCATTCCTACGACGACTCGTGTGTTGCTGTTAGACACAGTATCACCATCATTTCAATATAGATTCCGAAAACTCTACGATTTGAAGGTCGCAACTTTTCAGTAATACGCATTATACAACATAAATCCTAATTTTTCGATAAATAATTTTCGAGCAAAAATTTCTCTTGTTCTTTTGTATTGTTTGTATTAATATAAATAATACAAAGGAGGTTAATTAAATGATTCTAGAAATTGATCCTCATTCAGACGAACCGATCTATCTACAGTTGCGAAAACAGATTATCATCGGAATCGCAAAAGGAGAATTAAATCCCAATGAGCAATTGCCTACAGTGCGACAGATTGCGGATGAAATTGGGGTAAATACGATGACCGTGTCGAAAGGCTATCAGCAATTACGTGAAGAGGGCTATTTGTTGACGGATCGGCGCAAAGGAACGATCGTCGCTCCCTTACCTGTCGACTCAAGAGAGACTAACGATAAGAATTTGACGCTCCTATTAGCAGAGCTTTACTTGGCTGAACCAGATGAAACGAAACTCCAAGAAAAAATTCAAGCAATTTTATCTTCCTTTAGAAAGGACAAACTATAATGATGTCATTAATGATTCTAATTATCTTGATAGCATGTAACTTTATTATGGCTTTTGTCAGCAGTCTTGCTGCCAAACCGCACAATTACGTGATTATCGAAAATACGTTTCCTGCGGATAAAATCGATGACCCTAAAGTTATTCATTTTGCAAAAAAATATCGTAAGCGTCAATTTCAATTGGCCTTTATTTTGTCGTTTCTTGACTTAGGCTTATTGATCCCTATGAAGGACTCTAGCTTTATGCTGCTTTTCTTCCTTCTTATGTATGCAACGATCGGCGCAAATTATTTGACCACGATTCGTTACATCCGCAAAGGACATCAATTGATCATTGATAATGATTGGCAGCTGACGACCCAACCAATCCAGATTGATACGAAGCTGGTGCTTGAAAAAAATCGCAAGCTGGTTTCACCATGGTGGTTCTCGGTATCGTTGGTTCTGATTCTTTTATTGAGTGCACTAGTTTATCAGCAAGGTATGCGCGATATGGGGCTGATGCTTCTGGGGATCAATGTGCTAGTTTGGGGGTCATTATTTTTCACTTGGCGAGCTATCGGTCGTCTACCTGTTCGCGCCTTAACCAATGATCAACAGATCAACCAGCAATACAATGATTTGACTAAGTTCTATTGGTCCAGTCTCTCTGTTTTTATGAGCGGCCTGATCAGCTTGATCGTCTACATTCCATTATTGACCATGACTATGAACGCCAAGTTCTTTAACTTCATGATGATCCTAGAATTGATAATGATTCTTCTTTTGTGTGGTGCATCGCTTTGGTGGCTGATCAGCCTTCGACAAAAACAGGATCGATTATTGACGAGCACCACTACTTTTCGTTATTCCGGCGATGATTATTATTGGCGATACGGCTTGTACTACAATCCTGACGATAGACGTTTGATGGTTCCTGACCGGATCGGCATGAATCTTTCAGTCAACTTGGGGAAAATAGGCGGAAAAATCCTTGTCGCTCTTGTCGCTGTGATTCTCGTCGTTGCGATGGTCATTGCGGTTGTTCCATTATATATTCTGGATTACCATCCAGATCCGCTTAGCTATGAAGTAAAAGATGAAGCAGTCGTACTCGACGGTCCTTTTATCAAAGAACAAAAAATTCCATTTGCTCAAATCGAAGAAGTGGAATTGGTTAATCATCTGCCATTTCGTGGTATTCGCACAAACGGCTTTGCAACAGAAAACTACGCAACCGGCCACTACCGATTAGATGGGAAACCTGCTATTTTATTTGTGGATCACGATTCTAAACCCATTTTAAAAATCGTTACAAAGAATCGCAATTACTTTTATACAAATAAAAAGCCGGTAAAGACAAAGACGCTTTATCAAAAAATCCACCAATCTGGAAATTAAAAAACAGCAAGACCTTTTCCCTGACTGTAGGAAAAGTCTTGCTGTTCTTATTAATGACTTCAGTCAGTTTCGCTCGTGTTAGCGAGTGAAACAAAAAAACCGCGCGTTTCTACGCGTGGACGAAAGAGCTTTAGCGTTAAAAACTCCTTTCGATATACTACTAAGTGGCTACCAACCACTCATTTTATCGAAAGGAGTTTTTCTATGCCATCAAATGACGACAAAAGTTTATCACATACACGTTGGAATTGTAAGTACCACATCGTGTTCACACCAAAATACAGAAGGAAAGTAATTTATGGTGAGTTAAGAAAAGATATCGGAAGAATTTTGCGTAAACTTTGTGAGATGAAAGAAGTAGAAATCATCGAAGCTCATGCAATGCCAGATCATATCCACATGTTAGTAAGAGTTCCACCGAAAATAAGCATTTCTCAGTTCATGGGATTTTTAAAAGGCAGAAGTGCGACTCTGATCCATGAGCAGCATGGAAACTTAGTCTATAAATATGGGAATAAAAGTTTCTGGTCCAAAGGATATTACGTAAGTACAGTGGGGTTGAATCAAAAGACAATCGCAAAATATATAAGAGAGCAGGAATCAGATGATCGTATTCGAGATAGTATAAGTAAACGAGAATACGTCGATCCATTCAAGAGTAAGAAAAAGAAATAAAGTAGCGAGCGCCGAGCGGTTGGCGGTCTTTTAGAAAGCTCCATTTATGGAGTATGTGAGTGGGGACCTCTTCTAGAGGTGTTAAAAAGCCACCCGTTTTCACGGGTGGATGGGTTACTTTGTTAGTCCACTGTCCCAATACGATTTGGCGGCCAAAAAACAAATTTTACATTAGTCAAAATGGCTTCTTCATCAATCATGCCAATGATGCGGCCATCCTTTGAAATGCGGCGATTATCCCCCAAGACAAACAGCTGTCCGGCAGGAACCTTTTCGTAACCAAACAAGCTTTGCAAATCAAAATCATTCGTTAATGGTTGACCATCGGTTAATTTGCCTTTGAACTCATCCAGATAAGACTCCTCATACTTCTTTCCATTAATATACAGCTGATCATTCTTATATGCCACTGTATCTCCCGGTAAACCAATCACACGTTTGACATAATCCCTTCCTGGGTCATCTGGCGCTGGAAAAGTGACGATGTCAAAGCGTTCAATCTCAGCAAGCTTCAATCCAAACATCCGCTCTCCATCATTGATCGTCGGCTTCATCGAATCCCCAATCGCCTCAACCGGTGAAAAAACATAATGCCGTAACGCGATAACCGCACCAACCATGACCACATAAAAAAGAATCGATTTCGCAATTTCTTTTGCTTTCATTATTTACCCCCTTAAAAATATCTTCGTTAGTCGTTACTTTCAATTTACCATAGAGCTTCTGTTGCGGATAGTTTAACTGGTAATTCTTATTAAAACAAAAAAATAGAAAAAGACAGTCCTGCCTCCTTCTACTTTAATTTCTTTATCTCCGCTTCTTTATAATTGGCGATTTCATCGATTAAGTTCTCAGAAATCGGTGTGCCGAATGGGAGCGGTGTTTTAAGAAAACCACGTTCCGGAGCATCCACACCAACATTGATGTCTTCTGCGATCGGCATACTATAATTATGGATATGTCCATGCAGGTTGCGGATATTCAATGTTTTTCCTAAGAGCATTGGATAGTGAGTCAGATAATATTGATGATGATTGAACTTGACGATTGCACCCACATCATGGAATTCGAACTTATCCTCACCATTGGCAAGCTTTGGGTCATGAGTCTCTAAATACCTGAAAAATGTTCGAGAATCATGATTGCCTTTGATAAAAACGATCTTCCCTTTTAATTGCACTAGTTGCTCCAAAATATCGGGAAAGCCTTTTTCGTATTGCGGATGCATTGCCACATCGCCTAAATGATAGACAGTATCCTTTTCATTCACGACTGCATTCCACGCGTGGATCATTTGTTGATTCATCTTTTCGACAGAATCAAACAAGCGCGGCGCAAAATCATTGTCGCCTAAAAGATTTTCGTGAAAATAATGTGTGTCTGATATAAAATATTTCATTCTGTTCACCTACAAACGAATTCTGATTCTTTCTTTTATTTTACCATCTCTGCCAAAAAAATGCGCTTGAACCGCCGTCAATCAGAAAAAGAAGACCACCAACTCATACTTGGTAGCCTTGCTTTTGTAAAAGTGCTTGATATTTTAATTTGATAATCGTAATAACTGCTTCTAATTGAGTCAGGTCTTCAACCTTTGTCGCATCGAATTCTTTTGTCCGTTTAAAAGATTTCCCCGTATCAATCAAATGGAAGATTTGGTTCCATTTTTCAAATTCAGAAAGGTTGTTGAGATTCGCGATCGGAAAAGCGGCACCATCACAAATTTCCCATAGACGGAAGACCAAAAAGGCTGTATCGATCACTTCCATCTTTCCTTTTTTCTTCCTACATGCAACAATCACTTTTTCAGGATTATACTCCAGATACCAATCTAGGAGAATAAAAAAAGCCTCCCAACGATAGCTGTCGCGGAACATTTTTTGCGTGTCGGGCATATCACGAAAAATCAGCGGAACTAAGTATTTCTTTTTATACTTCCAACAAGGAATCCCGTCAATGAAGTAATCAACATAACGAGTCAAGTAGCTGTTTCCTTCATAGTCGCTGATATAATAATCCTCTACACCATATTTTTGGAACTCTTTCGTCAGATTGGCACAGTCTTCAATTGAGACGGTCAGCCCTGACAAGAGACGGAAATCAGAAATAATTTTGTGATGCTCGATTGTATGTACCTTGTGAACCAACTTCTCACCTTCGTTTCCAACAAATTTCTTAGTATTAGTGTACCATAATCTTTCCAAAATTAAGCTTTTAAGCGTTAAAAAGATTTAGAAAAAAAGGTGAATATAGAAAAAAGAAAGCGGATTATAATTGTATCGCCTGCTAATGAGCCGCCAACTAAAAAAATAGTCATTATATCTAATGATTAAATAACCATCGTTTTAATTTCTGCGCAAAAAAAAAACGGATCTTATCTGTATAGATAAAATCCGTCTTAAACTTAAACTTCTTTTTTTACAAACAATCCACGGTCAATCATTCCATCCAGCAGGAAGTAGAATTTTTCCTGAACCATTTCTTGTTTCGAATCTTTAAAGATATCAACAGCTTTTAATCCGTTAGCAGTCGTTACCGACATTTTCAACGTACTGAGATCTTTTGATACCGTGATTTTTAACTTGAAGCCTTCTTTACTTTGGGGTGTTGCTTGTAGTGGACGGATCAATTGAAAATTACCCGAACTAGTCTCAGTAAAACCATTATCTCGCAATGTATACTTTTTAGCAGTCGGTGCTAATTCATATTGGTATTTTGACCCTTTGATCGTCGCTGTTTTTGCAAATGCCATTTACTCACCTCATCATTTTTTCTTTCATTCTTAATTATAAAGATAAGTAACTGTCATTTCAATCTACTTTGCTAGTTCTTGCAAACTAGCCACTAGCTGATTCGCAAAGTATTCTATCTGTTCCATGGTATTTCCATAACCAAAGCTTACACGCAACGATTCTTTTACTTCCTGCGCATTCTTTCCATACATCGCTTCTAACACATGGGATGGATCAACCGTACCGGCCGTACAAGCCGAACCTGTAGAAACTGCGATCCCTCGTAAATCCAGCTTCATCAATAATAAATCATTGATAATTCCAGCAAAACGAAGATTCAACACATGAGGCAGCTTGTTACTCAAATCGCCATTCACCTGATAATCAATGCCCGCTTGATCTAATGTCGTTAAAATCGTCTGAGTAAACTGATCGTAGAGTGCACGACGTTTTTCTCGTTCCTCTTCAGTCAATAGTTCAACGGCCTTCGCTAGTCCGCAAATACCGGCTAAGTTCTCAGTCCCTGCACGACGCTTTTCTTCCTGCTCACCGCCGCGAAGTAACGGTGCCAGCTTTGCTGCGTCACTTTTATATAGAAAACCAACACCCTTTGGTCCATTGATTTTATGGGCTGAGATACTTAAAAAATCAATCCCCAATTCATGAGGACGAATCCATTGATTTCCATAAGCCTGAACCGCATCCGTATGGAAATAAGCAGGGTGATCTTTTAATCGCTCGCCGATTTCCCTGATCGGCATCAAATTACCGATCTCATTGTTCCCATACATAATCGAAACTAAGGTCGTATCTGGTCGCAGACTAGCTTCAAAATCATCTAATGAAATAGCTCCTTTGCGATCCACCGGCAAATAAGTCACTTCAAAACCCTGTGTTTCTAAATACTTCATCGTATTGATTACCGCTGGATGTTCAATCTGGGTCGTGATCAAATGCCGGCCTTCTTTTTGGCGTCCAAAGGCAGTCTCTAAAATCGCTGTGTTATCGCCTTCGGTCCCGCCACTATTGAAGATGATCTCGTGATTTTTTACACCAAGACTCTTCCCAATAACTTCTCGTGCCTCTTCCAATTTGCTGGCAGCCTGTCGACCAAAAGAATGGACACTTGATGGATTACCAAACGTTTCCGCCATGACTTCTGTCATCGCCGCGATCACCTCTGGATGCATGGGACTCGTTGCTGCATGATCTAAATAAATAGTTTCCACAAACCTTCGAACCTTTCTTTATATGAAGTATTTCTACAAAAAAAGGACATAGGACAATCATTTGTCTTAGCCCTCAAATATAGATAAACGTCAGAACAGGAAGCAGCTTCTTCAATGTTCCATTGAAAATTTTGAAGCTGCTATCCATTCTCCTGAGCTCTTTTATTCGTAATCCTTTGGTTCCATCGTAAATAATGGACTAACCGATTCATTTTCATGAATCCGTTTGACTCCTTCACCCATCAATTCTGCACAACTGATAATCGATAGTTTTTCAGGGTGACGCTCTGGACCGGTCAAGACAGAATCAGTAATACAAATATCCTTGATATCGGCAGCGTCTAAGTTTTCTTTCGCTGGAGGTGATAGCAAGCCATGAGAAGCACAAGCAACGACTTCCTTCGCGCCAGCTTTCTTCAATGTTTTTGAGGCATTGGAGAAAACCTCTCCGGTGTTTAAAATGTCGTCTACCATGATACAGCAGCGGCCTTCTACATCACCAATGACATAGCCAGATTCCGGATTGCCTTCTTCTGCGACATCAACGATTGCGATCGCTGTATCTAAATATTCCGCTAAGCTGCGAGCACGCTGAACCCCGCTATTTTTCGGAGAAACAACTACATAATCATCCCCTACCATTCCACGGCGGCGATAATAATGGGCAAACAGCGGCATCGTAAACAAATTGTCAACAGGAATATCAAAGAAGCCTTGGACCTGCACAGTGTGTAAATCGAGTGTCAGAACTCTTGTTGCACCTGCATCTGAAAGTAAATTCGCAATCAATTTTGCTGTGATCGGCTCATGCGGTTTAGCTGTTCGATCTTGTCGTGCATAACCATAATAAGGCAATACAACATTGATTGTTTTCGCACTTGCTCGTTTCAATGCATCGATCATGATCAACAATTCCAAATAATAATCATTCACGGGTTCATTAGTCGATTGGATCAGATAAACATCAAACCCTCGGACCGTCTCTTCCAGATTGATAGAGATTTCTCCATCACTGAACTGTTTGACAGTGCTTTTCCCTAATGGCACGCCACAGACATCGGCGATTTTTTCAGCCAATGGTCTGTTCCCATTTAGGCTAAAAATTTTAAATTTTTCGTTACTTTCTTCTGACATGGTGTCCCTCCAAGTATTTTTGTACCATCAGTTTAACATATTTTTAGTTATTTGATGCAGATTTTACTTTTCATTTTGAAAGTCAGAACAAACTCCTTCAGCTTTTTAGGAAATAGATTATTTTCTTTGGGAAACCAATGAAATCGTTCCATTTCCCCACGTTGCAGGAATTACTGCGGCACTCTTTCCCCAATTATCATGAATTTTATAAAATTTTTGCCCATCTGAGGTCTCCATAAACCCATGTACAACGACCCAATGATTTTTGTAGCTGCTGCCAAGTAACTGCAAAAGCCCAATCATGACAGGCTCACCGGCCATGATACGCTTCGTTACTCGCTGCCACGAGCCTGCTGCCGTCCCTCTTGCTCGATAAGGAATCCGATAGCGTCTAAAAAAATGATTCAAGCCCAAAGAAATTTGCAATGGAACGGTTGGAAAATCGATCGGCTGTAACAAGGGCTGCAGTGCATGAATCAATTCTTCGTTTTGGTCGCTGCCCTTTTCTCTCAACCCCTTTGGAATACATCCTTCGTCCAACTGGTCTTGCCAATATGCCAACAGCACACTGCTGGCATAAGTCCCGCATAAGAATCCGCGCGGCGTCTTCCACTCGCGATATGTTTCAAAGCTTTTTAGTTCGATCCATTGATCAATCGGATAGTTCATTTTCTCACCACCTATCATTTACTTTTAAGTTATATCCTAGCTGTATATCCAGCTTCAGTAAGATTTACAGAACGTTATGTACACGAAGCAGCAAAAAGAAAAAAGTAGCCTTTCCTAGGAGTAGCGCCTCAATTGTTTTATTATAGTATAGATGGAACAATAAATACAAAGGAGCGTAAGTTTTATGGACAAAACAAAAATCAAAGAAGATTTATATGAAGCAGTCAATGGCGAATGGATCAAAGAAGCAGTGATCTCAGCAGATAAACCAGCGACAGGCGGCTTTCAAGACTTGGTTGATGACATCGATGACCTCTTGATGGCTGATACGAAAAAAATGAGCGACGATTCTTCACTTATTCCGAACCACTTGATGAAGGAATATATCGCCTACTTCCAATTAGCCAATGATTATCAAAAACGGGACCAAGATGGCGCGAAACCAATGCTTCCTTTATTGAAGCAAGTGGAAAAACTCAGCTCTCTCGAAGAACTTAGCCAGCAACTAACTAGCTGGGTACTGGATGGTCTGCCTCTCCCCTTCGGTGTTGATGTCGATGCGGACATGAAGAATACTAAAATCAACGCCTTATTTGCTGGTGCACCTAGTTTGATTTTGCCGGACAAAACCTATTATGAAGCAGAGCATCCACAAGCACCACAGCTTTTAGCGATATTCAAAGAAATGACGATGAAGCTTTTCGCACTTGCAGGCTATGATGCAGATACAGCAGAAAAAATGACAGATGAAGCCCTTCAATATGATAAGTTATTGGCCCCTCATGTAAAAAGCGCGGAAGAAAATGCGGATTATAGTAAAATGTACAATCCTGAAAGCGGCGAAGAATTTATCGCTCATAGTCAACACCTAGATCTGAAAACACTGTTGATCGGTTTAGTCGGTGAGGTTCCTGAAAAAATCATCGTGACCGAACCAGTCTTCTTCAATAAGCTGGATGACTTGGTAAATCCTGGTACCTTCCAGCAAATGAAGAGCTGGATGCTGGTGATGACAATCAACGCGTTGACTGCCTATTTAAGTGAAGAATTTCGTCAAGTCGGCGGCACATACAGCCGTGCGCTTTCCGGTGCGCCGGAATCACGTCCGCAAGAAAAAGCGGCCTTTTATTTAGCTTCAGGCCGCTTTGACCAAATCGTGGGCGACTATTACGGAAAAAAATATTTTGGCGAACAGGCAAAGAAAGATGTCGAACAAATGGTAAAACGGATGATCGGTATCTATCAAGATCGCCTAAGCAGCAACACATGGCTTAGTGAAGCTACTCGAGAAAAAGCCATCATCAAACTAAATACATTAGGCATCCATGTCGGCTACCCTGAAAAAATTCCGCCAATCTACACACAGTTCAAGGTAACACCAGCAGAAAAAGGCGGCACACTATTAGGCAATGCCCTGCATTTCAGCAAATTAAAACGGAAAGACGATTACGCAAAATGGAACCAGCCTGTTGAACGTGACGAGTGGGAAATGAGCGCAGATACTGTAAACGCGTATTACCATCCGTTCCGTAATATCATTGTTTTCCCCGCAGCAATTCTGCAGGCACCATTTTATAGCTTGGAGCAATCCAGCAGCGAAAACTTTGGCGGGATTGGTGCTGTGATCGCACATGAAATTTCTCACGCCTTTGACAACAATGGATCGCTTTTTGATGAATATGGGAACCTAAACAATTGGTGGACAGAGGACGATCAGAAGCATTTCCAAGAATTAGCGGATCAAATGATTGCTGAATTCGATGGGTTAGAAATCGCCGGCGGAAGAGTAAACGGTAAATTAACCGTCTCAGAAAATATCGCCGATGCTGGCGGCCTGAGCTGTGCTTTAGAAGCGGCGAAGAAAGATAAGGATGTTGATCTTGAAGGCTTCTTTATCAACTGGGCAACGATTTGGCGGATGAAAGCGCGACAAGAATACACTCAATTACTCTTATCGATTGATGTGCACGCACCCAACAAGTTGCGCGCAAATGTCCAGGTTCAAAACCTAACGGAGTTCTACCAAACCTTTGACATCCAATCAACGGACCCAATGTACCTAACACCAGAAAAACGGGTAAGTATTTGGTAGAACTAGCTTAAAAAATCAGAGCCAAGCCAAGGATAGTTAATAAAAAAACGGATAAATTCTGTTGCTTCCCTTCTATCTATGATTTGTTCATAGGAGAAGTGTCGCCACGGAATAAACCCGCACTCTTGTTTTGAGTGCGGGTTCTTGTCGTCCAAAATGAGCATGCATATCTTTTCTAGTGATGATGGAAACTTAGAAGAATTGATAGTCCCAAAAGACGATATAAGTAACTGATTTTGCAAAATGATATAAAGCTATGTAGCATGATGCTCACACGAAACGCCCTGACTGTGCGAAAGTCAGGGCTCTGTTTATAGACTTCTCTATTATGCTTTTGGTTTCTTTGAGTCGATCGCGTATTGACGTCGTCCGCCTGGTTTTGGCACAAGGTCGCCGATCATATTTCCAAAGCCGCCTTCTACACGTAATTCGTGGCCGTTCGTGTAATCTGAACGTTTGCTGGCTAAATACAATACTGCATTAGCAATATCCTGAACTTCTCCGATGCGGCGGTTCGCAGTCATTCTTCTTCTGCCTTCCTCAACTTCCGCGTCCTCATAGAATTTTGTTGATAATGGGGTTTTAACAAAGCATGGCAATACACAGTTACTGCGTACACCATATTGTCCCCACTCGCCGGCAATCATCTTAGATAGCATATTCACGCCAGCTTTACTTGGACTATATGCACCAGAATACGTTTCTGGAGCGATCGAAGCGATGGTGGAAATATGAACCATGCGTCCTGATTGCTGCTCGATCATTACTCGACCAATCCGTTGTGAGACTAGGAAATAGCCATTCAAGTTCACATCGATCGTTCTCTTCCATTCGTCTAAAGCTAAATCTTCCAATGGGCTGAATGTTAGAATCGCTGCTGTTTGAACCAATACATCGATTCTGTCAAAGTCAGCCTTCACTGTCTTCACCAAAGTATCTACTTGTTCTTCAACAGTAGAATTGCAGGCATAGCCTTTCGCTTTGACGCCATATTTATTCGCTAATTCTTTCGCATAGCTTTCAGCCGCTTCTTCATTTAAATCGACCAAAGCCAAATTTGCTTTTTGTTCAGCAAAATCATTCGCGATCTTACGTCCCATTCCACCTAATGCTCCCGTGATTACAACCACGTCATCTGCTAAATCTAACCATGAATTTTCCATTATTTCGCTCCTTAAAGGTTTTCTTTCTTTAAATATACTGAATCCCAACAGTGGATACTAATTCTTTTTTTCAATCAATCTATAGTCCTGTTCAATCAATCAGCAATAATCGTTTTGCCAGCTCTTGGCTATAGTCAGGTGCGACGGGGAAAAGCAGAACGATATTCAAAAGAATTGGTGAAAAGTTCAATCCCAGCAGCTCTTTTGCAAAGCTCATCGCCGCGATTTCACTGAGAGAATGCACACGTGCAGATTTCTTAAAGGGTCCTGCCCGATAGCTCAACTGCTTTTGAGTCGTAAACAATTGCTGCTGATTTTCTATATAATGATACAACTCGTGGGCTAGTAAAATTTCATCCACTCGTTGATCTTTAAGAAAATCCAGCTCAGCTAAAAAAGGTTCCGCCGCTTCCAGCAGGCTTTGATTGATTCGAATACGATTCGGCAATTGAAACTCCGCCAAAACAAAACGAAAATTTTCTGCTTTTAAATTCTCAGAAAAATAATCGATCTCAATCGCTTGCTGCTGACAATACTCCCGCAAATCTGCCACTGTTAAGTCCCTTGCAGCAGCTTTTCCGCATGCAATCGACTGATTCAGCAATTTTGAGTGCTGGTTCTCAGGTATTTTCTTATATAAAAGATCCTGCGATAATAAATACGCTGCATATTTTTCTTCGCTCAGCTTTAATAATTCACTGAAATCCATCGCCAGCACTCCCTTTCATTCGAATATTTTTTCTTAGTTTCCTCAGTCAAACATTTCTAATTGCTATCTAGCTTTCAATCATTAAATATAGCGATTTGCCGCTATAATGATGATTTCATCCGTACCGATGATCTCACTCATCTCAATCTCCATCAGCATCGTCAATTGAGAGAAGTCCGTACTGGAAAAGTCCAGCAGTCGCGGACCGACACAGAAATAATAGTCTGGGCGAATAATCAAATCACTTTGATAATTTGCCATACTTTCCCACAACTGATTGACTACTTCAAAATAACTTTGGATCGTCGTCTTAACTACCTGAGCATGCTCACGCTGGACACGAATAAAGCCTTTTTTATCGACGACTCGGATCGCATTGCCTTTTTTCGTACTTGCTCCATAAATATAAAAATGCTCTGTTGAATCTAACAGATCGATTTGCTCCGCAGGTAAACGAAGATCTTGGATCGCTATCTCTCGAGCTTCTGTCTCACTTGCGGCCGTTTGAAGCTCTGTTGCCTGAGCAGCCGTTGAGCCGGAAGCCCGTGCTGTGATTTTTTGTGTCTGAGGATCGATCTCGATATGGACCTCGACACTGTCTTCTGTTGCACCACTTTCGATCGCCATATCAGTAACTTCCTGTTTAATCGACTGTATATCCTGCTTCGTCGGATTCGGTACGATTCGTTCCACTACATCTTGAACCGCGGCTAAGGCGACACCAATAGAAGAAATAACTTCCGCGTTGTCTGGAATCTTATAATTCAGCTCCATCTGCTCCGCCGCAAATTTGATCAGTGAAGCAACTCCTCCACCAACACCAACCAAAGTCATTTGATTTTTTTCCAGCTGATATTTTTTCGCTAGTGACCGAATCACCGGGATGATTTTCTCAACTGCCTTGGCTAAAATCTGTTGGGCTACTTCTTCAACCGTCATATTCAAATATTCCGCCAAGGGTGCCATCGCTTTTTTCGCAGAAGCTACTCTACCACAGGAGAAATCCTCCTTTTTTACATACCCTAAAACATTGGCTGCACAAGAATTAGTGATCGTAACCCGCTTACCGCTGGCTAGCTTGATCGCTACATAATCTGCAGGATCGCCCTCTTTCGGTGAAAACAGCTCCAATTGCGGATCAACGATTTCCTCTTCAGGGGTATAAACCGCATATTCAAGTCCAGCAATGTGAGCACTACGAGGTCCAACATCCTTCACACCGCTTTTATTTACACGAATCATGCTACCGCCGGCCACACCGAGAACTCGGACATCCAGCGAACTAACATACGTTTTATGTCCAGAGATTTCTGAATAGTCGATCACGGGACGACCATTCTTGATGACACCTAGATTCGTCGAGGTTCCGCCAACTTCAAAATAGATCCCATTAGACGTTCGTAAATACATCAAAGCACCCATAACACTAGCAGCAGGTCCTGACAGCATCGTTAATACAGGCCGTTTCTTCATTTCTACGACATCCATCAGACCGCCGTCGCCCCGCATGATCATCAATGGAACATCTACTCCAGAAGAGCGGACACTTTCCTCTGTAGAATTAGCCGTCTCTAACATTTTAGGCAGGATCGACGCATTGATCGTGGCTGTGCGGGTCCGCCGGGACAAGCCATAAAGTTTGGTCATCTCAGAGGCTAGCGTTACTGGCACATTCTTTTGCCGAGCAACCTCTGCAATTTTTTCTTCCAAACCTAAATCATCAACCCCAAATGCGGCTGAAGCAACCAGCACTTCCATCTTTTCTGCTAAGAGCTCATCGATAGTTTTGGAAATCGCTTCTTCCGTTAACTCTTTTTCTGAAATAAAACGAGAAATGATATGAATACTTCGTCCCGTTCCCAAATCGATATCTTTTAAATTTGATTGAATCCGTGCCAACCAGCCTTCAATGCCCGATTTAGCCGTACTAATAATGCCGATTTTAGCGACATCGCCTTCCAATAGCGCATTGGTTGCCTGCGTTGTACTATGAGCAACAAAAACAACTTCATCGGATTCTATGTGATAATCGTGTAAACATTTTAAAAAGGAATTGACGACGCCTTCTGCTACTCCCTTTTCACTGTCGTGGGTGGTTTTTACAGAAGATTTTCCAATAATCTCTTGTGTATCATTGTCAATGGCTACAGCTTTTGTATGGGTACCGCCAACGTCAATCCCTATTCGAACTCTTCGTTTCATTAAGAGATTCCCCTTCTTTCCTTCATTTATACTGGGTTATTAAGTAAAAAGTTCGCAATTTCTAAAATCAAAGCTACTACTATCCCTGGTATAAACGTAACTTTCATATAGTCAATTGCATTAATCCGGTTAAAGCTCAATCCCCATGCATTCCAAGATATCGTAATATCAAAATGAGCCATGCCAATCAATACAGAAGCAAATAATGGGTATAAAAATGTCGTCGGATAATTCGTTGTTTGGCTGACTACTGCTAACAGTGCAGCCCCCGATCCAATCAGTGAGAGCGGTCCTTTGAACCAAGTCAGTGGAGCCAAGATCCCAAATAGAATACACAAGGCTAATGGCGCTGTTGGAATGATTCCGCCAATGATCTCTTCAAAATAAGGAGCAGCAAAAAATGCAGCATCATTGAACATTGCCAAGGTGATCCAGAAAGCTACCAAAGAAGAGGTGTCTTTGACTCCCTCTGTAAAAATGCGAGAGATTGTTCGACAGACTTCTCTAAAGCTGCCCTTCAGCTCCCCGCAAACCGCTAACGCATACATGCTTGACAAAATGAAGCATAGAATTACTGGTAAATCCAAAACAATCACACCTACTACCGGCAAAAATGGTGTAATTAATGATATCCCTGGTGCCTCTACGATTCTATTATCCTTTGTCGCAGCCCAAGCATAGGTCAGACTCTCAACACGTAAATAAATCATCGCTGCAATAGATACCACAATGATCATTACTAGAAACGCCAAGATCCCAAATGGAAAATAATCACTATACGAATATTCTGCTCCTCCATTCGAATTTAAAAAGAAGGCAGAATACTGTGCAAAATTGATGGGATTCAAAAACAATCCAGCTGCTACCGATCCAGTAAAGGAGAAGAAAGCAATCACTTTCGGAATACCAATAGAAAATAGAATCGGCAGAATGATTACCGCAATCGCGATAACAGAACCTGCACCCGTCATAGAAGTGAAAATGAATCCTGTAATCAAGTTCACAATTGCTAAAATAACCGCGGGATTATCGCCGCCTAATTCCACACTCTTGCGAATAATCGTCGAAGCGATTCCAGTATCTAATAATATACGGCCAAAAAAGGCTCCTAAGAAAATATTCATCAATGAAGCCCCATATTTTTCAGGCGCCGTTTGATAAACCGTTTTCAGCATATCATTGATCGTCATCCCGACAAATGCATCGTTCGGTGAAATCAGATGACCAATAATCGGTAAAACTGTCCAAATGGTAGCCATAATGAAAAAGCCCACCATTAGATTGTGTCCCTTGATACAAAATACGACCATTCCTATGAAGGAACAGATTAACAATAGCCCAATTATAATATCCATGGGTACCCCCTTTAATTCCTTCGCATCCAGTGTCAGATACAAAATTCAAAAAAATTTTAACCCTACAAATCCAAGATATGAAAACAAGGAGGAGACTGTTTCTTCCGAATACAGTTCTACCTCCACAAAAGTTATTTAGTTCTGTTTAGTCCTGTAATTTAGCAAAAGCACTGTAGCCAAAGATTTTCTTATGTTGGATAACTAAGTAAGTCATCATGACAATCGAGATTGCTCCAAACATTAGCAGTAAGCCCATCATAATATATACTGCTTGACCTTCACCAACAGATTTTGTCATATAAGCAACAAAGTAAGGCAAAGCAACACTAGCAACACTCATCCAAGTATAATAAATCCCGGTGTTTCTGCCTTTTCTTCCAGGTGAAAACATTTGGCGGACACTCAAGCCAGCCTGCAACGCACCACCCGCTGCGAAAAAGCCCAAACAAGCGATACTGATGTAGATCACTGTGACATCCTTGATTAATAGAACAGCTACCAGAGGAATGGTTGTGAAGATAGCATCAATAAACAACACCTTCACTGGATTCCATCTTAGCTTACCCATCATAAATGCCCAGAAAAGAACAGCTAAAATTGAACCGATGGTATAAACAGATGTTAGACTCGCTGCCTGCAACTCAGTCATCCCAACATTACTAAGACCGTAAGCCTTCGTATATTGTTGGCCGCCATACATAATGAACATGCAGACGAAGCCGTAGAACATAGTCGTGAAGTTTACTAATTTGTTAGGCTGAACCAGCATTTTCGCTTTCGCCTCATCAATTTCCTTCTGAACTAAATCTTCACTTGATTCAAGTGCTCCTTCTGCACCAGAACCATTTTTAGCTTTTTTACTAGCCTTCATATCATCATCATAAGCAAATGGACAAAGTAGTGACATGATCACACAGACTAGAGCTAACACCCCTGGAAGGATGATACTCATAGTATTTTGACCTGCTTCAGCAAAATTAACGACCATGATAGGGAAAATCACGCCAGCAATCGAAACAAACAGCTTGATCCCTAAAAGAGAGGACGCCGCATATTTAGGTGCAGCCTCTTGCGCTGCTGGATACAGTGCTGCATCCCACATTCCTGAATTAGCGATCCCTACTATGAATGCTGCTACATAAGCAATGTAGACATTCGTTGATAATAGCAGAACAACAAAGAATAAAAAGTAGATAATGGAGCCGCCGACTGCTAAAACTTTTCGTCCAACCTTATCGGAAATCTCCCCGCCGATCCATACAGAGATCAATTTCCCGAAACCGGTAAAAGTGATCGCCATTGAAACAGCGGCTGCTCCTGCAGTAGCATCAGTAAAGCCCCATTTTTCAAAAAAGTACGTAGCATTTTGACTCAAGCTAAGCGTTTGCATGCCATGAGTGAAATACGCTAAATACACAAAAATCAGAGACGGTAAATATTTTTTTCTCATACGATGATTACTCCTAATCGATTATTTAAAATGCCGTTTTATTTTTCCTTTGTCGGAAGAGGCTGCCCTGTAAAAATTTCAAAGGCTGCTTTCCCTTGTCCAAGCAACATACCTTCACCAGTAACTGTTTCACAACCTTGCTCTCTAGCATCCTTGATCAACTGAGTAACTGGAGGATTGTAAACCGCATCTGCCACAACTAAATCTTTATGGAAAATAGTCGGATCGCTGATCGGTGTTCTGGTAGAGCCTTCACCCATTCCAAGCGTTGTTCCATTGACTAAAACATCCGCCTCAGAAACTTTTTGTTTCAATAAGTCAGCATCCGTTAAATCGTGGATCGCCACGGCTAAATCAGGATAGAATTTTTTAATTCGTGCAACGGTCTCTTCACCTTTAACAAAGAAATCGTCTTTGATATTAAAAATATCGATAGCTGCTGCTTCTTCGATCGCTAACTGTACTTGGATCGCTGTTGCCGCACCGCCTGTTCCTAAAACGATAAATTTCTTCCCTTTAGGATCGACTCCATGCGCCTTCAGATTATCAATAAAGCCGATACCATCTGTGATATGCCCAGTTAATTTTCCATCCTTATTCTGGAAAGTATTGATCGCGCCAACCATTTGAGCTGCCGGTGATAATTCATCCATGTATTTCGCTGCCTCACCCTTACAAGGCATCGTTACATTGCCTCCAGGCATATTGAATGTTCGAACAGATTGGATCGCTTTTTCCACTTCATCGATCTGAACATCGAACGCTAGATAAACGGCATCGATTCCTAATTGTTCAAACCCATAATTGTACATCGCAGGAGACCCTGAATGCCCCACAGGACTTCCGATCAATCCATATAATTGTGTTTTACCTGATACGCCTTCTAACATAATTTCATCCACCCTTTTTTTAGTCTTCTAATAATTCTGGCCAAGCTTGCTTAATTACATCGATACTTGTGTCATAGTTCATTTGTGCTGCCTTTTCGTAGCCCAAACTTAAAATTGGATCAGAGATAACTTCGGTTCCAATCACGCGCGGTTTGATTCCGTGTTCTTTGATGGCTTTCAAGAAGCCGACTGTATCTCCCCAGCCAGTTCCCGGGCAAAGACGATCATGCATGGATTCATCACGTAAAATCGTATCTGGATAACGACGCTCTAATACGTCACAGATTTGAACTGAAACAATCTTTTCTGCCGGTACATCCTTCAAATCTTCTGCTAACGTTTCTGCACGTGCCCAATGCCACGTATCTAAAATCAACATACCATTTTCACAGTCAGCTCCTTTTACGATATTCCACGCACTCGCTAAATCTGGAACGCCGCTGTAAGGCATAAATTCTAAACCGATCACTAATTCTTTTGCTCGTGCACATAATTCTTTGAAGGCCTGAATATGAACTTCTGCCGGATATTTTTCCATCAATCCGCAGTTAATATGTCCTACTCCGAATAAACGTGCCATATGGTAAACCGTTTGTTCTTTGAATTGCTGTAACAAGGTTTCTGGTGTTTCCTGCGTTTTATTTGGATCTGCCCATAAGGTAATATATTCAACTTCTGTTACCTTCATGTCGTTTTCTGCTAAAATTTCCAACATCCGTTCATCTGAGTAACCTTGCTTGATTGCTAGCATATATGTTTCAGCACGTAAGCCGATGCCATCAAATCCTGCTGCCTTAGCAATTTTCACACGTTCTTCAAAATCAATTTCCATTCCTAATGTATAAGAGCTGATTGTTAATGGTACTTGTCTCATTCTTTCTCCTCCTAAAGTTTATGGCTAAAATCCTTAAAGTTATTTTTTTCACATGCTGGGCTGCAGTCCCTTAATGTACAAAAGCTTTTTTAATTGCGAAAACCGCGGCTTTCATAATGTATCGGCTTTCACAATCAAATCCTGCATTCATTTTAACGTGAGGCTTTTCAAAATTCTAATTGGTTTTTCTCGAATAATCTATAGGTAAAACATATAGGTTTTGCTATAATTATTTAAAAGGCCATATAAATAGGAGCGTGCGCATGAATTTACAACATTTGAAATATTTTGATGTCTTAGCCAAAGAACAACATTACACCCGATCTAGTAAAATTCTAAACGTTACGCAGCCCAGTTTGAGCAATGCTATCGCCTCGCTTGAAGATGAGCTGGGCATCACCTTGTTCGAAAAAAAAGGCCGAAATGTCGTATTGACTAAACCCGGTATAATTTTTCAAGATTACGTTTCCCGGACTTTAGGAACATTAGATGACGGGATTGAAACTGTGACCAAGATCAGCAAAGGCAGCGGGTTTATCAGCTTTGCCTTTTTACCTGTATTAGGAACGACCTTTGTACCAAAATTAGTCCGAGGATTTCGTGATGCTAACCCAGAGAAAGAAATTATTTTTGATTTCCATACCTCTTCTGGAGTAACCAAAGAAATAGTCGATGGGATCAAATCTATGCACTACGATATTGGTATCGCTTCCTATCTGCCGGATGAACCTAGTGTGGAATTTCTGCCGATTGCCAGCCAAGAGCTAGTCGTGATTGCGCCCTTGGATCATCCGCTAGCCCAGTTTGATCATATTTATTTAGAACAGACTCAGCCATACGAACAAATCGGCTTTAGTAAAAGCAGCGGTCTGCGCAATGTGATCGATGAAGCATTCCAGAACAACAATTGCAGTTACAATATTGTTTATGAAGTCACGGTGGATCAAGTCATCGCTGGACTTGTTAGCCAGGGCTTCGGTATCGCCGTAGTACCTAATATGTATATCTTGAAGCACCTGCCGCTAAAAACGATTCACTTGAAAAATGTGATGCGGGACCGTTCTTTCTATCTAGTTACTAACAAAGAAGCGTATCTTACACCAGCAGTGATCAATTTTAAGGAATTTGTCCTTGCTCATTCCGATCCAAAAGAAATCGTTTATTAAAAACCGCAAGAGCTTTGCTCCTGCGGTTTTCATTGCTTTATGGATTGATTTATTTTGCCGACTGATTTTTTTCTTTTTTACGCTTTGAACTGACAAGTGTGCGAGCCATCTCCTCGTGACAGTCATCTTCCAGAATTTTCACGAAACGGCGAACACCATTTTTCTCAAAGATCGTCAGCTTCGTCAAAATTTCTAATACTATATACAGCTCCTCTCCTGACTTGCTGAGATCAGCATTCTTAAAGGTAACCATGTGCTTCTTGCCTTGGACATCAGCGAAAAATGCTTTATAAGAAAAGCGAACATTCTCCTTATCAGCAAAGGCCGCTGCTCGATACTCTTCCGGATCTCGACTCGTTGCACAGAGCAGTATTTCATCAAATTTATCGTAGGTCGGTGCCGATGCTGCTCGGAAATACTTTGTTTCTGGTCGAATTTTCCGCGTCCATTCAGCGAACTCTGAGCGCGTTTTGAACAAGCGCCCTCGTACGACTTCCCATTCCTCGTAATCAAAATAATCGTAAAAATATAAGCAAAAATCACGCTTAGTATCGTTTGGTTCCCCTTTTAAAAACAGTTCACGAATAAGGCCCTTACACATGAAGGAGTAATCATCCATCACCATCGCATTCCTCATCAAAAGAGCCATGCCATATTCGATCACAACATCTTCCTTCTGGGTCTCATGATAATATTGAAGAATTTTCTTTTCTAAAGAATCTCGATTCATTTGAAGCAATTGTCTTTCTTGTAATGGTTGCACGTTCATTGTCCCCTCTTCTTATAAACTATCCCTTTGTGCGGCTTCTTCTTCGCGCCTACGTTGAAGAAATGCAGCATCTTCGTCTTTATCCCCGTAAAAAGTATGGCTTATTACTGTTTGACATTCAGAATGGACTACTTCATAAAATCTCCGAATACCATTTTTTTCGAAAATTGTCAGCCTTGTCAAAATCGTCAATAATGTAGATAGTCTATTACTCGGCATACTTATATCTGCATTTTGAAATTTTTGCTTGTGTTTCTTTCCCTGCTCATCTTTGAAAATTGCTTCATAATAATAATCGTAACGATCCTTCTCGACCTTATCATCCAAATAGTGTTCGTGAAGCCATTCTTTCTTCATAATCGTAGGAGCAGACTCCGCTCGTACAAATTTTGTTTCTGGTCGAATCCCGCGAGTATGCTCAGAAAATGCAGCTCGACTTTTGAACAATCGCTTTCTTACCGTTTCCCATTCCTCATATTCAAAGAAATCGTAGAAATACAAACAATAATCCCGTAATTTATCACTAGGCTCACTAGTCAGAAAAATTTCCTTGATCAACTCCTTACAGACAAATGAATAATTGTCCATCGTAATCCCATTGAACACTAGAACTGCCAGACTATAGTCTAATACTGTCTCTATATCCTGCGTTTCTAGATAGTATTGATTAATCCTTTTCTCCAGGTTTTTTCGTTTCATTCGAAACAACTGTCTTTCATTTAACGGTTTTACAGTCATATTCGGACCTCTCTTCTTTATAATCTCTCTCGTTCTATAGTACCTCTAAAATACGCAGAAAATTACCCAATTTTTTCGAATATAAAAAAGTTTCTCAATACTTGCAGGAATGAAAATGAAAAGATTGTTTCCTATTTCATTCTGTGCTAGTATTTCTTCGGGGACTCCCCAAAAAAATAAATCAGAGTAGGAAATAAAGCGTCAAGTGCTGGAGGGATGGGATGTTGTCCTCTGGACGAAAGACTTAGTCTGCGGTTTTATTTTCGCATTCGCTGCATGAAGATGTAGCAGCTCTATAAGGAGATGCTAGAAATGAAGAAACACCTCGATGCTAGAAGCATCACAACGATGGCGCTATTGATCGCCATGATGGTCACTCTGTCTCGGATTTTAGGAATCGAGACACAATTTCTCAAAGTCAGCTTTACCTTTATCCCAGAAATCATTATGGGCATGCTGTTTGGTCCTTTCTGGACGGGAATAGGCTCGGTCATCGCTGATTTTATTGGTATGTCACTTTTTGCGAAAGCGCCGTTTTTCATTGGTTTTACCATTAACGCCTTTCTTGAAGGAGCGATTTACGGCTACTTCTTTTATAAGAAAGAAATCACTTGGAAAAACTCGATCCAATCGGTGCTGGTAACGACGATCCTGATCAACTTAATTCTGACCCCGCTATGGCTGGCAATGATGTATCATGTGCCATTAAACAGCTGGGTAATCTGGGCACCACGTTTGATCAAAACTGTGATTTGGATCCCGATCCAAGCGTTCATTACCTATTTCTTAGGGGGCGTATTACCCTATAAGCAATGGATCGCTCGCTTCAATCGCGCACATTAATTTTTGAGATTTTATTATATTTCTTTGAAAGTAGTTATTTCTTTCACAGTATATATCCCTTTAGAGGCTGTCTTATCCCATAGACAGTCTCTATTTTTGTCGGTTCCGCATTCCCCAGTTAATGGCTTTCTCCATAGATAAAGCATTCGCGTTTAATCAGTATAGCGCGATGATATGCGCACAAGAATTAAAAAATTTTCCTTTTTTTATGTGTCAGCTGTGTTATTTTTCTCAAGCATAATGATGGCTATTCATTTTGGAACGCGCTATGCTATGAAAAATTTAAAATGAAAGCTGGGAGAAAAATGAAAACTTCTGATGTCTTGATTGTCCCTAAGGACCGTTCACTTTACTTTTTCCCTGCCATCTCAGATTTGAGTGTTTGTTCAGGGAAAGAATTACTTGCAGCAAGCAACGATTATTTACGTCACTATTTGAAAAATTTTCAATTAATCATATTTTTAGATTTTGGCTTCGAACCAGAAATGGCGGCAAGAATTCGCCCATTCACAAAAGCGAAGATCGTCTTATTTTTCTGGAACCATTTTAAGTTGGAGCATTATCGCAAGCTGAATGCCGCCCAAAAAGAAGCGGCCATCGATGAAATCTATCACTTTGATCCATTAGAAGCTCGCGATTTAGGCCTAAAGCACAACAGCTCATTTTACACGCAATCCGTTGGTGAAGCATTACATGATACAGACTATGATATCTTCTTTGGCGCCAATGACAATGGTCGTAAACAGCAGGCTATGGAGCTTAAACAGCGCTTTGAGTCGCTTGGCTTATCGACGTTTTATCACATCCTGCCCAAACGAGGGAACGAACAAGACGGCTATTTGCCCTATGAGGATTATTTGAAATTGGTCAAGCGCAGCAAAGGAATCCTAGAAATTTTACGTGCTGGTCAATACGGTGTGACGCTGCGCACCTTTGAGTCGCTCTTCTTACAGAAGAAATTGGTTACAGCCAATGAGATGCTGCCATTTTATCGCCTCTATGACCCAAGGAACGTCTTCATGATCGGACCAAATTTGAGCCAACTAACTGCCTTCTTGAATATTCCGTACCAGCCTGCCGATCAAGAAATGCTGGATTTCTTCGAAGCGAAGAATTGGGTCAAACGCTTCATCGATTACGATCCAAAACTTTTTGAAGAATACGAGTACTATCCTGAATTAATGAAGCATGAAAGTGCACTCTAAAAAACAGCCTCATCAGTAAGCTTACTGACGAGGCTGCTTTAACATACTACTATTTCTTGTCTATAACGTTTCCAGAACTGTGCGCAGCTCAGCAACCGAGACTTGTCCAGGGGCTGATGCTTTTTTCGCTGCCCCAAAGGTAGCTGACGAACCAAATGTCTTCCCAGAGACGCGGCTCACTACACCGAGCTCACCCATTGACATTGTGATCAATGGCCGATCAGCGTGTTGATGATACATCTCTTGCGTCGCATCCAGTAAGACAATAACATCATGGGCATTTTGCGGCATAACAGCGATTTTGCAAATATCCGCACCCTTTTTCTGCATCAGCTGCAGCCGTCGGATGATTTCTTCTTTGCTTGGTGTTTTATCAAAGTCGTGATTGCACATGATGATTTTCTTGCCTGCTTCATGTGCCTTTGCAACAAGCTCACTCACTTCATTTTCTGGCATGAACAGTTCAACATCCAGCAAATCCGGTGCACCATTCTCCAATAGTGTATGATACATCTCAAAATATTTTTGATCCTCTAGTGGACAAACGCCGCCTTCTTTGGCCGTCCGAAAAGTCATCAGCAGAGGTCTGCCCACAGCTGCTTTGACTTCTTTGGAGAATTCAGCTGTTTTGTTAAAATCCAAAATTTCTTCGAAGTGATCGATTCGCCATTCAACGATATCGCAATTGCTTTGAACGGCGATCTCTGCTTCCTGCAAAACATCTGCTCTCGTTTTGCCGACCAATGGTACGATGATCTTTGGCTGTCCTTCTCCAAGTGTTACGTTTTCGATTGTTACAGTCTTCATAGTTTGTCCCCGCGCTTTCTTAAAAATCTACTCTGCGGCCTTCTTCAGCTGATAAATATGCCGCGTAAATAATCTTGATTGTATCATAAGCCAAGTCTAAGTCAGATAGCGGTTGACGATTTTCTGCCACACATTCCGCAAAATCTTGGAATTGCGCTAAATAACCACGCAGGGTTTCTTCAGCGACGAATACTTTATTCCATCCTGTTTTATCTTGCAGCTGTTCCGAAATGTAGACATCCTCTAAATCATCCTGATCTAAGAAGTAAGTAGAAAGATTGTCTGCTGGAGTAATGTTATTCACTAACGCACTATCATTGGTATACACTTCTACATAGTTTTTCACTCCGCCTAAAGTATTGTCATTAGAAATTGAGATTGCTTTCGTTCCATCTGTAAAGGTGATGACCACTGTCGCAAAATCTTCTGTATCAATTGATTTAGCTGGGAAATAGCGCTTGTCATGCTCATTCAAACTTGGCGCAAGACGTCCTGTTTCAGCAACAACACTTTGAACCTCAATCTTTTCTCCGCGTGCCTTTGCTTCCGCCTGCTTCAAGAACAGCATGCCGCCGATTGGATGACTGCCTAAACGAATCAATGAACCGCCACCTGCTAGCGACCAATGAGCAGATGCTGGTGAAGTAGAAGAACGAATACTTTCCTCACCCTTCATGTACATGATTTTACTCTTCTTCGCTTCGATCATTTCTGCTGAACGCAGGATGTTTGGTGAATAAACATAGTTTTCCGCATACATGAATAAACGATCCGATGCTTCAAATTTTTGACGACATTCATCGATATCTGCTAATAATTTTTTATACATTTTCGCTTTTGGTACATTCAAACCGATTGGCTCTTCATCGCCTTCTTCTCCAAAGTAGCCAGTCAATGGCTTCTCGCAGATAACATGCTTGTTCGCATCCAATGCTTGGTAACACAAATCTAAGTGCGTCACTGGCGGTGTAATAATATCCACAACATCTACTTCTGGGTCTTCCAAGACTTCTTGATAGCTCGCCGCTACCTGTTCAATGATGTCCCATTTGTCGCATAATTGTTTTGCCCGCTCTTGATCATTGTCGAATACATATTTGATTCGCAAATTCACTCCGCTGACCTTGTTGTACGCGTTCGTATGGAAATTACCGGCAAAGCCTGCCCCAACCAATGCAATCGTTACTGTTTTCATTAATATTATTCCTCCATTTCAAGTTATAAAACGTTTTCTTTCTACACTACCAACTATAGAAACTTTCGATTGTGAAAACAATCTCATTTGTAGTTGATATTCATAACAAAAATGTTATACTTCTCTAAAAACGAGGAAAATCTCTATGAATATTCAAAATATTGAGGCCTTTTGCCGATTAGCTGAAGTAGAGCATTACGGAAAAGTAGCCGATGAATTAGGTATCGCTCAGCCATCCTTGAGCCGGATGATTCGCCGGATCGAAGACGAAGTAGGAGTGAATCTATTCAAGCCCAGCGGAAGAAATATCAAGCTGACTAAAATGGGCAGACTCTACTACCAGAAGGTGCGCAAAGGATTGGACGAGATCCAATCAGGAGCCGACACGATCAAAAATATCGTAGATCCATATTTTGGTTCCATCGATCTTGGTTTTATCTTCACCTTAGGGCCGGAGATCATTCCACAGCTGCTGAAGCAATTTCGCAGCGATCCAGAACGCTCCAACTACAAATTCAAATTTTGGCAGGGCAATACTCCCCGTCTGCTTGAACATGTAAAACACGAAACCTGCGATTACTCTATTTGTTCATATCTGAACAATGAGCCCGAAATTGAGTTCACCCATTTAATGGATCAGCCCTTAGTAGCGATCGTAGCAAAATCACATCCGTATGCAAAAAAAGAACAGGTCTCTCTGGCTGACCTTTCTAAGATACCGATGATTTTATGCCAAGACAAAACCTATTTTATAGAAAATCTTTTCAAAAAAGCCGATCTGCCGTTGAACATCGCCTGCCGCGTAGAGGAGGATCAGGCATTGGCTGGTTTGGTTTCGATTGATTTTGGCGGCGCGATCCTTCCTTACAATAACCTGATGTCCTTTCACGATATCGCCGTACTCACGTTTAAAGAGCCGCTATACCGCCCCGTTTATTTGGCAAAAAGAAAAGACGCGCAGCTGCCACCGGGAGCGCAAGTTTTCGAGAAATTTTTGAAGGAAAAGGATTTTACACTGACGATTTAAAAAGAGCTTATGATCGTTTTCATGGACTAACAGAACCTATAAAAAGCATAGAAGTTATCTGTTTACTCGCAGATAACCTCTATGCTTTTCTTCATTATTGATTTCAATAACGCTATTGTTCGTTTAAAACCGTCCAGCTGCCCGCTTTACTTTGGCCTGCCTTTTTCTCCGCTTCTACTGCTCGTGCGTAGACAACGGACATTTCTTCTGCAGAGTCGCAAGCAACCAGCTTTTCTACCCACTGCGCTTTCTCAGACATCGGCAGGTATCTGAGCTCATTGATTTTCCAGATAGAAGTCTCTAGGGTTTGAAAAAGTGATTTCTGTTTAGCATAGAGCTGCTGTTCACCCAATTCGATGACTTTTAGCAGCTTTCGAAGCTCTGCCTTATTCTTGCATTGAGCTGCTTGCTTTTGATAAACGGACTTGGTTTCGTCTGTTGTAAACGTTAATGATTTTATTTTTGCTTGAATCTCTTTTCGAAATGAAGACCCGCCCTTTTTCATTTTTCTCGCCACATTTCTTTTTAAAATAAACACTGAGACAAGGTCTCAGTGTTCAACTACTAAACAGCATATTTTTTCTTTAATAGAGCTGCTCCGGAAATGGTGATTAAGCCCAAGCCCATCAATACGGCAGCTAAGTTCTCAGCATCGCCTGTTTGTGGCAATTGTCCGCTAGTCGCAGGGACAGCCTTCTTGTATTCTTTGATGTAGATATTTTTTTGCTGCGAAATGAAAACATTGCTGCCAGTCACAGATAGAAGCGCATAGGCATCTTCATAGCCTTGCTGATAGCTGATGCTCATTCCAGCATTGTTGGCTTTCAGCTTGCCTGTTCTAGCATCGTTCGCTCCTGCTCGTAATCCAGCCAAACGATCCTCTGCCATTTTCAATGCGGCTTCATTCTTAGCTACTTCTGCTTTTGCGGCATCAACTTTTGCTTTCGCATCCGCCTTGACCGCTTCAAGATTTTTCTTAGCAGAAGCAACTGCTGCTTCGAGTTCTTCTGCCGCTTTTTCCGCGTCAGTCAATGCTTTTTGTGCTTCAGCAACTGCTTCTTGCTGTGTCTTCAATTTTGCTTCAGATTCTCGAATCGTCTCATTCGAAAAATCAATAACCAGCTGCTGTTCTTGCCGCACTGCATGATATTCCTTCTCTTTTTCTTCAAGCAGCAAGTTGGCTGTTTGGAATACTGATTCCGCTTTTTCAACAGCTTCTAAGCTTTTTGCAATAGCCGCTTCAGCCTTTTCGATAACTTCCTGCTGTTCGGCAGCGACAGTCGCCTTATTCACTTCCGCCTTGTTCATCTCAGCCAGCTTTTGTTCTTGATCGAGGTTTGCCGACTGAACCTTGTTTTCTGCTTCGGTAATCAATGCCTCTTTATTTGCCATCATTTCCTCCGCCGCAGCGATTTTTTCATTAGCTGCTTTGTTTGTTGCCTCTTGTTGAGTCACGCTCGCTTGATAAGCTGTTTCAGCTGCTGCGATTTCAGCAAGGGCTGCCTCTGCTTGAGCTTTAGCCGTAGAATAATTGGTTAATGCTTGTGCTGTTTCAGCCGCCAGTGTATTCTTCTCATCCTGTGAGTACTGCAGCATCGCCTGATATCCCGCTAATTTCGACTGTTCAGCAGCATAGCCAGCATCACCTGAATTCATACTTGCCAATAAAGCCTCTTGAACAGCGATCAAAGCCTCCGCATTGGAAATCTCTTGATTTAGCATTGGAAGCTTGCTTGCCTCTGCTGCTTCAGCCGTTTCATAAGCCGTTTTAGCTTGACTAGCTGCCGCTTCTAAAACAGGGTGATTTGCTTGTGCTTCGCCAGAACGAATCAATGCATCCTCTACCGCATGCTGCGCTGCTGCTTTTTCGTTATTCGCCTGATTGATCACATTTGGTTGATCATTGATTTCATTAATCCGCTCCGCTAGAGTATTTTCAGCAGCTTGTACCGCCGCTTCTGATTGCTCGAAGGCCGTTTTGCTTTGCTGATAATCTGCCTCCGCTTGATCGATTTTCGCTTGAGCCTGATCAATGATCGCTTGCTGCTTCGTTTGTTCTTCCTGATGAGCAGCAACCGTGTCGTTAACCTCCGCTTCCGCTTTTGCAGCCGCCTCTTTTGCAGCCAGGTAAGGCTCCTCTTTTTCTTTGATGCGTTTTTCAGCAGTTGCGATTTCAGCCTCAGCCATTGCCACGGTGTCATCGTGTCGAGCCTGAACCTCGGCTAATTTCTCCTGTTCCTTCTTCAACGTTTCTTTTGCAGTTACAGCTGTTGCTTCAGCCGCCTTTAAAGCTGCCTGCTGCGCAGCAACTTCTTTTTCAGCCCCAGCAATTTCCAGCTTAGCAGCAGCTTCCAATTTAGCCAGTGTATCATTCGCCGCCTGTAAATCCTGCTTCGCCTTTTCAACGGCTGAAATTGCCGCCTGTTCCAGCGCTTGATATTTGACCTCATCGAAGCTTCTTTGAACCTTCTGCTGTGTCGTTGCCGTCTGCTCTACTTGCTCCCCATGCGCTTGTAACGGGGCTGCCGCAACAGAACCCATTGTTGCTGAAACGACCAACGATTGAACCAAAACTTTCTTCTTCAAAATCACACTCTCCTTTAAATGTAAGTCTGGTTGTCTCATTCTCCGAATTCGAAAAGCATTAAGATACATATACCGATCAAAAACTCTTCATTTTCTTTCTTTTTTCATACAATCACTTACTGTCCATTGATTAATATAAGTAAAACTCAGAGAATTAACGATCGTTATTATATCCACCTTATTAATTCCATTATTTCTTTATAACAAAATGTTTTTTTAGCAACAAAAGGAATAAACAAAACGGATTCAATAACAACTATTATTATATCACCGTTCAATAAAATATAAAACCTTACTCGGTACTTTATTTGACATATTCTATAAAATTTCTTTTAAATAAATATTCAATAACTAAAAAAACAGTGATAGTTATTTATTTTAACATCCATTTAAAATATAGAATGTAACCAACATTTGTTTGTTATTACAAAAAATAACGCATTTTCCAGAAACGTTTCCAACATTTTTTCATTGAACTATTCCTACATTTTTACCAACTATATTCTAACCAGAATAAATAAACGTTATTTAAAATCTCTTATCAAAAAGAAATGAACGCCAGAATCAAATCTGACGTTCATTTCTTTTCACTTTTATGCAGCAATACCAATCATAATCCTCTATAAAGTAAATTTGATACATTCTTGATAATTATTTGATAGCAAATTGATTCTTTGATTTTAAAGTATCAGTGATGATTCAACCAGGTAATAGGTTGATGAATAGTAAACTGATCGGAGAAGCAAATGAAAATACAAAATTATCGGCAAATGGACTGCCTGAAATTTGCCGCAGCACTTATGGTTATATGTGTCCACACTCGCCACAATGCTAGTGAAGTTTGGTTTGACTTTTTTATTCAGAACATTCTTTGTCGAGTGGCTGTCCCCTTCTTCTTTATTAGCTCAGCATTTTTCATAAGAAAAAAATCATTGGAGGACGCTACTTATTTAAGAATGAAGCTAAACTCTCTCTTTAAGAATTATCTTTTTTGGAGCGTAGTATACATTCCGATTGGTCTTTTTTGGATCAATCAGAATATGGATTTAGATAAAATTCTCTATCCCTTCGTTCTGCTTTTCGGGATTTTTTATTGTGGTACCTACTATCATCTTTGGTACATACCAGCATTGCTGTTTTCACTGCTCGTTGTTACCAAACTTTTGTATCGCTTTTCCTATAAGATCGTCTTTGCTTTCTTAGGCTTTTTCTACCTTCTAGGAAGTCTAGAAACGTACTACAGTCTTATCCCTAACTCTGTAATGAAACATTTTTTTGATACATACATCAGTGTTCTTTTCACGACTAGAAATGGGTTCTTTTATGCACCAATCTTCATCGCCTGCGGCTTCTATATTTACGATAGCAAAGAAAAGCTGATTAAGTTAGGGCATTCGATTCGTTACTTATTACTACTGATGGTTCTTTTACTCATTGCTGAAGGATATTTTATCTTCAGATACTCCGATTATTTAGACTGTAATTTCTTATTGATGCTCGTCCCAGTCAGCTTTTTGTTATTCACATTAGGAATCCAAAGCACCATTCCCATCTCCTTTAAAACAAATAGAATCAGATTGCTGACACAATATTACTATTTCATTCATATTATAAGTATCGTTCTAATCGCTGAAATTGGTCATTATATGAATTGGAGATTTCTAGAAGAAGGGCTCTCAAGTTTTGCTTTCGCTGCTTTATTAACCCATTACTTGAGCCTACAGATCATAAGAATCAAAGAAAGTCCTTTATCCAAGACGGTGTGGAGCTTCTCCTTATTCGTATCCTTTTTTCTAACAGGCATACTCACAGCACTTCTCCTTCATTCAAAAGACTCGTATTCTCCTGTGCACTTAGAAGTGTACCCTTGCATGTTCATCTGTATTTTGATTTTTATATCACCAATAGTTGGTTCTATGAAGACTAGCACTTCTTTGAAGAAGACAATTTCTGGATAAGTGCTTGTATATTTTTTTCAATCACAGTGACTGTTAAAGCATAATCACTGTGATTGAAAACTTAGCCTTATAGCTAAATTAATGTCATGGAATCGCATTCTCTACCCTTTTTATCAGAATATCTAACATGGGCTTATTTTCAATTTAAGGTATAGTCACCGTTCGTATCTAATCCATTCAGTTTCAGCATAGCATCGAACTTTTCAATATCTTTAATCATTCCACTCGTTTTCAAATATTGAAAGAGATATGTGGCGCTTTCTTCGACGTGATTATTTTAATTTTATACTGACGGGAGAACGACCGCTAGACTATCTAATGCTTCCTAATACACCGTTTTCTCACTCGTTAAGCAAAAGAGTTCGCCTAACAAAGTTTTCGATTCCCTTTGGTCACTTGATTCGTCGATATCGAAAAACTTATTGGCTACATGTCTATAAAAAGCTTGATGCGAACGATTTTACGCTACTCGACTAGCTTTACAAAGACCGGATGAACCTTCATCTGGTCTTTTTTTGTTGTCTACTCATTAGTTAAGAAGTCAAAACTTTACATTATAACAAATAGCCGGATTCCTTTTCAAGTCACAAAATTGCACGTGACCCCTCAAATTTACCTGTTGACAGGCTATAAAGCCTATTCTTTCGTTTTAAACCTGCAAAATTGAGGGGTTGAGTGCAATTTTGCGGTTCGCATTCTTTTTCAAAATCGATTATCTTGTAGTCACCGGCCGGTACAAAAAATTTAAACACGGAGGAAATAAGAAATGATGCAAAAGTTAATTACAAAATTACAAGTGCAGCTCGCTGTACCTGGTGTAGAAAAATTAAAGAAAGTGACATTCCCAAATGTCGTAGACGAACCAAAGGAAGCAGAAATCATCGAACTAGGTGAGATCATGCGAGCGCTTGACCACGAAGATTCATTATTGGATGGCGTGATCATTACCAGCCAATCACGAGTAACGAAGAATTAGGAAACGGAGGAAAATAAGTTTGAAAATAAAAACACGCAATGATTCCTAAACAAAGGCACACCAAATAAGACTACCGTTTTTCGATTTTATTTAACGGAAGCTGCTGATTCATTCAAGAAGAATCAAATCAACTCGAGTTTGGAAGACTATCTATAATCGTATAGCCACGTTTCCTTAGGAGAGTCAAGGCTTGGGATTGTGTAAGAACTTTTTCTTCTTTCAAAGGTTTATCCTCCAGATAACCTTCGGCAGAATAAGGTTCCACTTTTGATAAGACGTTCCAGATAGCGGTCAGGAGCATCTTACAAAGTGCGATTATAGCCTTTTTATGTCCACGACTGGTTTTGATTCGGTGATAACGTTGTTTAAATTCAGGGTGTTCCTTTGATCTTAAAAGTGCATTCACTATTTGTACAAGGAGTGGTTTTAGGCATTGCCCCGCACGAGAAATCCGGGTCGATTTTACACGCTTATCACTTCGATCGTTTCTTGGACAGCAACCAGCCCAAGACACGAGGTGCTTTGATGTTGGAAACACCGACATATCTGGTCCAATCTCAGAAAGAATCGCAATGGCCGTCATAGGGTTCGCGTTAAGACCGGGTATGGTGCGAAGTAAGGTTAAAACGGGTGAGAAGGGGTCTGTAAGAACTTGAATTTCTTGATCAAGCTCTTTTATGTGTGTTTCGATTTCGTCAATGTGTTGGAGGCATTGGCGAAGCTTGATGGCTTGAGAAGCTGAGACAGCACCATCTACCGCTGCTTGGATTTCTTCAATGGGCGTTTTACACCGACCATGTATAAACGGTTGAACATCGAATGTTTCACCTGGATGATCCAACAGGTAGTAAATGATGGAGCTAGAGGACTTTCCAAAGACATCACTAAACACATCATCTAATTTAAGATTGGAAACGGTCAAACAGTTCAATGCACGATTTTTCTCACCTGTTTTCATATTGGTCAACTTCGAACGATAGCGAATGAGATCCCGAAGGTGGCGAATCTCAGGACTAGGAATAAAACTCGGCTTGATCATGTCGCACATAAATAGATCACAAATCCATTTGGCATCTTTGCGATCCGTTTTATTCCCTTTCTGAGGCTTCGTGTATTTCGGGTGAGCCAAAGTAACAAAACAAGTTTTCTCAAGAATATTAAACACAGGAATCCAATACTTGCCGGAAGATTCCATACAAACGTCTCTACATTCATATTTGGCAAGCCATTCAGCTAAGTCCTTTAACCCTTTGGTAAAAGAAGAGAAGCGAGCTTGCTTATATTCTGTACGACTATTTGCATCAGTAATTCCGATACAAGCATAGATCCAAGTTTTGTGGACATCGAGGCCACAACAATTTTTACGAAAGATTTTGAACATAGAGTACCTCCCTAAAAACCAATTACAGGTTTGGCAGGGACTGGTCATCCGGCGAAATCGAGTCAACTTCGGAAGAGATAAGTTTACGGGCTACGGGTTTGCGCCATTCATTGATGCCTTAACGGATGACCGACACCATATAGAAATGCGGGGTCACCGCTATACAGCCCCGCCACTCACCTCCTCGGGTTCTGTAGTATACCAGGGACCTGTAAGGAAAGCGTATCACGAAAATAAAACAAAGAAAGGTGCTTTGAGGTTTTTCATAACCCCATTGGTGCCTTTCGTAGGAAGGCAGGATTATAGAAATGAAAAAATTAGTAGCAATCTTTAAAACCAGCACAGGACGTTCGCAAACGTGGAGTTATCCAACTCCCGGCGAAGGAAAAGCGCCTGAGGAAATTAGAGGATTCTTGGAACGGCTGACGATGTTAAGCCTATTCAAAAAGGACGACGAAAAACTTTTCAACCAAGTCGTCAGCGCAAAGTACGTCGAAACTGTTGAAACGATTATCTTTTAAGCATAGAAAATTGAGGAGCCGCGGCATTGATGCCGCTCTCCTCTAATCATAAAAGGAGGACATGATCCATGAATGAACAAACACTAACTTGCCGACAATTGTTTAATTTAACACCAAAAACACTAGAAAAACGAATTACTGAATACTATTACCAAACTCAAAATAGCAGCCTAACGATCAAATACATCTTAACGTTACGTGTAAGACACCAGCTCGGTGCGGAGGAGTTTGCCTTCATTCTGAAGGATCTTGTCCGTGAGATTTTTATGAATACCAAAGCTACTCGCACCATGAAGCGCTTCTTTTATTACTTTCAAGATTACTTTATGGCACCTGAATGGCGCTCATTAGCTGCAAGAGTATTTCCTGTCCGTAACTTTGGCGAAAAGGCCATCTCACTTGTCCGTTCTCTTATTGCAAAAGTCCGTCCTACAGAAACAAACGAACCTTGATAAGTTTTTACCTACGCAGAAAACTAATTTAGAAAGGAAAGCAGAACAATGACCCATGATTTAGTCACGACCTTTACCAACGGTCTAGGCAAAGAACACGACTGGACCTATAAAAATGTGAATGCCGATTTGCCTGTTGAACAGATCAAAGAAGCTTGCGAACTACTGACTCAATTGGATATTTTTGAAAAAAATGGCGTAAAACTATTTGATACTGTTGTCACGGCAAAGTTCGTCACCACGTACGAAACCGATATTTTTGATGTGGAGAATGATCCAGCAGCTCCTTCTGAACAACTTTGTAAAGAAGCTGCACCAAAAAATGATGTAGAGGATTCATCTAAAGAATCGAGTAAAGAAGAAAAAACAACTGAACCGTCTTTTAAAGAGGAAAAAATGTCTACCTCTTCAATTAAGCTGGATGATTCTTCATTCACTCCTGTCAAAGCAGGAAGAAGCTACGACTATTTGTACAATTCCTCAAGAATGGCGCTTGAACAGGCATTGGAAGGACCCGCAGAAGCAAAAAGTAATCACCTTTCATTAATACTAAAAAATCAAACAAGTGGATTAAAGCACACAATCGATGATAATGATTCTTCTGCCAGCGTCCCTACACCTTCTGCAACAGCGCAAACTGAGGAAAAGGAACAACTCAGCACACGAAAAAGGTTTCTTTCCTGGCTTCGGCGAAAGAAAAATCGAAACAAGGATGACCCGGATAGCCATTCACACGATCCAGATGTGTTCCGCTAAATTCTGCCTTTCTCTAACTAAATACGCGTAGGTATTACCCGCTCATGTCTGTCGCCAGCCTCCACTTTTGAGAGGAGGTGATGCACCTTGAGCGAGCTGATTCGATATGTCCTCGCTCCGCTCTTTGTGGGGCTGATTATCGCCCTCGTCAACCATTGGTTGAGTGGGCGTGATCCATGACGACTGAACACAAATACACCTGCGATTTTTGATCGCAGGTGTTGAGTTGATAGGTTTATTTGTCATGTCTATTGTCGATGGGCTCGTTCATCCTTGTTAACCATATCAGTAATCTCGAGAGCAATGCTGCTATATATTTAGAGGTTTCAATAATCTGTTATCTTAGACTACTAAGTAAGATTACTAATAGTTCATTTCAATTGAAAATTTGATTAGCCTTCTTTTCTATAATTCGAATTAAGACAGGCTACCTTTACTATGGAATAATGGGACTTGTTTGCGATCTAATTTGATTCTAACGAGCATGGCCCGATACAAACAAAAGAGCCAGCAACGGTTGATGTTAACACCAAAAGCTGCTGACTAATCAATTCTAACAATAAACTTATCTGTAAGTATTACTGTTTCTTGCTTCTATTGAAACAACTGAGAGATTACTATTAAAGCTATATTTTATTCCAACTAAAGAATGTTCTGCCTCTCTATCTTTGAGCGTTCAACTCCCAAATAATCCCAAACTTATCTTCAATTTTGGTGTATAAAGAATCCCAAAAAGTCTCCTCAAGTCTTGTAATACTCTTGGAACCAGTTGCTAACATTTTTTCTTCAAGAAGCTTTATGTCAGTATCCTTTTCGATCTCAAGCCATATGCTAATTAGAGAGCTTTCAGAGTGCTTATCTTTACTTTTCTTTTCAAGAAAATCATTTGCAAGAAAAACACTTTCCCCAAGTTTAAAACTAGCATGAGCAATACAATCTTTCCGATTTTCATCCTCCATATACTCCACATCTTCAAATGTAGATTTTTCTAGAATTTCAGCTCCGAAAATATCGACATAATAATTTAATGCATCATTGCACTCGTCATAAAAGTATAAGTAAGGAGTTCCTGTTTTAATCATTTATCCACCTCCATTCAATAATTACTTTATCACCCCACAGACAAATAATATTATTCTAGATTGTGTTCTTTAAACAGGAGATTAAAAGTTTTCCCACATTAACTAATATTGGTGGGTCTTCTGGTATTGGTTTTCTCAGCGTAATAGTATAACTATTGCCAGAGCATTTTGGGAAAAATAATCTTCCATCTTCTTTCCCTCTTAGACTGCTGTCTAAATTAAAGTAAGATAGAATATTATTAGAGCGGTTTATAGCACAAGATAATAAATAATATTCTCCACTTGGAATATTTTTCAATCTGTTTCCCATTAAATTTTTAGTAGCTAATCCAGAAATAGGCATATGATTCGGTATGAGTGTACGGAAAAGTCCAATAAATATTATCCCCTTCTCGAAATCATCAGGTACTTCAATATTTACTGTACAAAAGGAATTGTCCTCTTCTTGGAACCATTCTATCGACTTAACCTTATCATTATTCTCAAAATCTTTAATATCATAAAAAAGTTCATTCATTTCAGTTTTGTACTCTCTAGGAGAACTACCTGTATATTTTTTAAACGTATTCGTAAAACTCCCACTGCTTTCAAAACCTGAATGTTCTTGTAGGTCTATTACTCTTTTACCTTCATCGAATTCAATAATCGCCTTTTCAACTTTTAAACTAGAGAGGAATTCAACAACACTGAATCCATTTATTTCCTTAAATTTCCTACTAAAATGATGCTTATCATAACCAAAATGAGCTGCAATTTCTTCACTTGTCATTTTTCTGCTAACAGCTTCTTCTGAAATGAAAGAAAGTATTTCAGGCATCTTACTTTTCATTTTTCTCCCCCCCCCTCAAAACACTTCTTTCTAAATCATATCAATAAACTACTTATTCTTAAAGAGAACGAGGTTTTCAATAGCATTACAACAGTTTAATAGGCAAGGAAATTCTTGAAATCCCCATACACTTGTATGATAGATGCCTGATAAAATCAGATTTTAGAATAGTAGAAAACGATTGAAACGCCCATCAAAAATAGATTGATTATCATTTTAAAAAAAAGTAGTCACTAACCAATAAAGACACACACCAAAAATTGGAGTGTGCCTGGTAATCTTTGATATAAAACGGCTCAATGCTTTATGAATCATGAAGCTTCACAAGCTTCTTTAAATACTAATACTTAATTTAAGAAAAAAGCAGCCATTTCACTCCAAAAATAGTTACTGGTTCGACTATAGTTGCTATCGGATTGTTCATCTTTACTAAAATTCATGAAAGCTTTTCGCCTGAACTTTCTCATTCAAAACCTTCTTGTTGACCATATCAGTAATCTCAAGAGCACTGATGATCACTTCACCATTGTAACTCTGATCCCGATCATAAATCATGCCGGGAATCACCTGACAAAGCAAATCGCGATTGCAATGATAGTGAAGCGTATTTTTTGGAGACCAATATGGGATGTCTACGTGAAAATCAAAGGAACCTAATGATCTTTGGTTATCCTTCGCTTGTGCAACTAAGCTGATTTTGAATTCGGGACCCGAGGCTTCTCCATATGGAGTAATTACTTCAAAAACAGCTTTACTTTTAGCCGGAATACTTGTAGGAAATGAAACAATAGAGTTTCGCGCACAAACATACTTACTTACTAACTTTAAATCCTGATTCGTTGTATTCATGACAGTTAATTTAGCAGTCCATGGTGCCATAGTATACTCCTCCTCCCTTTTACTAGCCTTAGAAATAAGCCAATTCTTTATTACATACTAAGCATACCATGATAATTACTGATAAAAGAACAAAAATAAGATGCCATTATTTTATATTTTATAAAAAAAAAGAATATTCAGCGTTCAACAACAGCAGATATCCATTAAATTCATCAATATTAAGAATATATGCCTCGTAATTTCCTTAAAACTAGGAATATGAACGCTTCTCTGTTTGATCATTCCTATTACTTCCATATTTAAATAACATGAATCCTACGCATTAATGTCTAGTATTACACTGCTTCTGAAACATCTATGGATATTGTAATCGGACTGATATTGATACGTTCTGATTTTTATCCTTTATTTTTTTCTTTATGAGTGCTGTCCTGTGGTTCCACAGCAGTTCTAAAGCAGTTGGTGCGTCTCAATATTGACGATTGCAGTAACTGCATGAGTAGTTGCTATCTTACCCTTAATCATGTAAAAGTACTTTTCCGTAATAAGTTAGAAGATACCCATAGGCACCACCTCCTAGTAGCCTCCGCCATAAACTTATTACTTCGCCAGCATATCATAAACACATTCTTCACTCTCAAACAAAATTATCAGTTTGGATTTAAATGGCGTTTTCCTTCTATAAATAAATGCAACATAAATACCTTGTTGCAAGCATTATGTTGCGTTCATAAAGCACGAAACAAAAAGCGGCCAAAGGAAAAACACGCTTTCCTTAGAGCCGCAAGAGATAGAGCTGTTTTAGCGAATGTAACACAATCCGTTTCCTACGATTAGTCAAGAATTAAATTATTAAAACCATAAGTTTTTTTCTTTGGTAAAATTTAGGCATACTAAATGAACCTCTGGTTTTTTCTTTTTTCCGGAGGAAGAAGTTATAATTGTTTAACTTACTGAATCATAGAACTCGCATACGAATAATCGTATAATACTCCATTGGAAATCATGGAGTGAAGACATTTTAGTAGTTTATTCATGCAAGCTACCACAGCAACTTTATCTTTTTTAGGAACAGGTTGTCTCCTTAGCTTATAGTAATAATCAACAATATGATTCGGAACAGAATGCTGGGTTTTAATCCTATTTCTAACAATAATAAATAGGATTTTTCTCCCTTTGGGATTTCCCCTTTTGTTTGTGTTACATTCGTGAATTTCAAAATCTACTATTATAAGAAAGAACCTTATTTAATCAAATGCCTGACTATTTACAATATACTCTTCTCCATCCACTTCAAAAAGATAATAGGAGTGCCCATAAATAGAAACAACTTTTTCGGTAACTGGAACGGTCTTATTTATAAATTTATTGCTAGATGTTGTACCAACATATGGATCTCTTGGAGCTAAAGATAGTTTATACAAATTATAATTTCCAGTTATTTCAACAGTCTGATCAACAAAAGTAACGCCTGAAATCTTTCCAGCAGGTGAATCTAGGAAGATTGATGCAATTTGATTAGATCGATGATTATTCAGGTAATAGATTTTCTCCCTATTATTAAGGACATTTAGTACCGCATATTTGTTAAATAAAGGAACACTAGGAAGTATTCCCTTAGAAATGGAATCTGCTGCTTTTTGTGCTGCAATTAGCATCTCTTGATTGTTGGTAGTTAGAGCATCGTATAAATCAGCCATTACGCCTCCATTATCATGTTTAAGACCTAAAATGTGTCCCATTTCATGTCGAATAGTTGAAACAAGCTGTACATACCCTGGCGTTCCTTTTCCAGATAGTGAATCACTCAAAGCAACATTGTTCAAAAAAATTCTGTTTGTACTATTCCCCCAACCATATCCAGAATAGCCCATATCTGCATACGAATCACCATCCGTGGGCTGTAGAACTAAGTCAACTTTGTCATCTGTTGCGTTTATACTAGACTTTTCAACAATTACTGATCTTCCTATCGCTTTATTCCACGACTGTGCTGCTTCATTTACTGCTTCCTGATAATTTTCTCCCAGTAGGAATGAGTCATAAATGATTGTGCCATATTCATTAATACAAGTGGTTGTGCCGTATGCTAAACCAGGATAGTAATAATCAACAATAGGTGTCTTTGATATATTAACTGATTTCGCCTCGACACTTACATTTTCAATAAAACAGAAAGAACTAAACAAGAGAATGAAACCAATTTTACAGATTTTTTTCATTTTTTTCTTCCTCCTTTAAACCCAGCAATTTGATCGTATTCAAATAACTCCAAAAGTCTTTCTCCCAGCAATCTCTTATTGAAAGATGCTCCCAAGGCATCGAATTTTTATCAAATTCAACAAAGTGTCGAACCTTTACATTCTCTCTAGCTCTTTCAATTTCTAAAAACTTAAGAGGGTTAACATTTTTTGCCCAATCAAATAACCAATGATCATCCTTCTGATAATTGTATTCATAAGGTAACAACTCAACACTTTTCTCACAAAAAATATTTAGAATAGTTTGATCTAAATACAAGTATTCATTCGTATTTATCATACTCACTATGTCTTCTGGGCGTATCAGGTCATTGAATATAGCCACATTAAATAAAATAACTCCGGAATTAAAGTAATTCTTCATGGTTCTTACTCCAAAGTATTTAAAACTATCCTCTGTGGCGCTTACAACCGAGAAGTAGAAGTCTCTAACTGCAGCAATTGCTTTTTCATCCGGTATCAAATCAAAAAAATTCGAAACATCATCATACACAATAGTATCATTATCCAAATATAGAATATGTTCATAATTACTAAAATATGAAGGAAGAAATAATCGCCACAATGTGACTTCAGGAAAACGTGTATTACTATAATTTTTTATTTGTTTAGTTATTTCGGGTGGATACCAAATATTAATAGACACATTCATTTTTCCATAAAGCTTAGAAATATTTTTCAGTTTCAATATTTCTTCATTTCTTAATTCATTTACAACTACTAATATGTCAAGATGCATAACATCTTGATAATGTTCTATAATCGATGCAATAGATACGGCTGCTAGTTGAATATGTGGTCCTGTAACGCAATAAGCGACTGCTCTTTTCCTCATAACTCACACCCAAATCTTTTTTAGTATTTACTATTACTTCTGAGCAAAGATAGCTTAATCAAGTGAGATCAAGCTGAAATCCCTTTCAGAACATATTTTACCGTAAATCATTTGAATTTTGGATTTTAATCCCAATATTGGGATTAAACGAATTAATAAGTATTAATAATTTATAACGGTACTTTACTAGTAATTTTAATATTTGAAAACGCAAAAAAAGAATGTAACTAAATCTGTTTGTGTGACATTCAGATTTCCAAGATTTTCGATTTATTCACCACTTTTTTTATGCTGCCAGGAACTCAAAAATATCAGACTTTCCATTTTTGAACAACTCTATTGTTGCTGGTTCGATCCAATGATTACTCCCAAATAATTAAAACAGGATAGGGCATTAGACAGGCCTCTTAGCCACCCTGGAGCTTATCATTTCTGCGATCTCATCGAGTTACTAGAAATGTACTGGGCCAGTACAATAATCGGAACTGGGCAAAAAAGGCACAAAAAAAGGGGCACACCGAAGTGGCTCCTCTTCCCGAAAGTATCCCATTTCTATTTGTTTTTTTTGGTTCAAAGTCGACGCTCAAAAAGCAAGAAAATGCGGTAGACGAGCACGTACAAATAACGCCAAATTTAAAAAAATATTTACCTTTTCCCATTTTTCCCATCAAACTTCAGTCGAATTAAGGAAGGAAATACTGGAATTATTTCTCATAAAGTCTTCAAGCTTGCCTTATTTTTATCAACACCTCACTGATTTACCTTTGGTCCATATATTTTTTATTTCCACTCCACATGGTACCACCCAACTTTAATATCAGAATAATTATCAGTTTAGTCACTTGTGATACGGTTCTTCTAACTTAATTCTGAATAAATCAAAAATATTATCGAAACTATATTGATAAGCGGAAGAATGAAGTCATTTAGAATAAATTTTATTATCGTGATAATGAATGATACCCATTTATTATTCTGAGGCTGTCTCTTGCTTTAAACGTACTTTATTCTATAGAATAATAAGGTTCGAATTCGAAATAAAGTCCCTTTCGAAATTAGTGTACTTTATCTAATAAAACCTGTTAAATCAGTGGTTATGGTTACTTCAGCGGCATCAGCATGATTTGTCAAACTAGCAACAGACAAAGTACAAGTACCAATAACGGTCGCCAATTAACATACATATACATGGAAATCTTTTTGACATTTTTATATCCTTCTTAAGCTAGTCACATTTTGGGAGGGTAACTATAACTCTTACGAGATGAATAGCTATAGCTATAAAAATAGACAGCACGCTGAGAATCCGCTCACTGGATCTACATATTCTTCGTAACAAAAAAGAAATAGTTTTTTATAGCATTTACCTCTTCTATTTTTTGATAAAATAGGAATAGACGGTTTACACTAAAGAACCAATAGGAGAGATACTAATAATTATGAAAACACTTTATTTAATGAGACACGGACAAACACTCTTCAATCTAAGAGGTAAAATTCAAGGAGCTTGCGATTCCCCCCTCACCGAAAAAGGAATAGAGCAAGCGAAAATTGCCAGAGATTATTTCAGCAATCATGGGATAACCTTTGATTCTGTCTATTCATCAACACAAGAGAGAGCGGTCGATACCGCAGAAATAGTTTGTGACTATAAAAATGTCACACGATTAAAAGGTGTGAAAGAATGGAATTTTGGTATTTTTGAAAGTGAAAGTGAGCAATTGAATCCCAAGGTTAAAGCAGGCGAAACTTCCTACGGTGATTTTTTTGTGGATTATGGTGGAGAGTCTGGTGATCAAGTACAAAATAGGATGAATACAACGTTACTTGAAGTGATGGAGCAGGAAGAGCATCAAAATATTTTATGTGTGAGTCACGGCGGCTCCATGTACCGATTCATTCAGAAATGGCTATCGCAAGAACAAATTGAAACGATCAAATTTACAAACTGCTGCATCTTAAAATTTGAGTATTCAAATGGGCAGTTCCTATTTCAAGAATCGATCAGTCAAGAGGATTAATCGATCAAAAAAAAAGCGGACAGAAAGGGGGAGTTTCTGTCCGCTATTTTCGTGTATTGAAGCACTGTTGCCTCATGGATTTCACTACTTTTGTTTATTTTTTCCTCTTCCATCCTACAATTGCCGCGACGATTATCACTAATCCTGCAATAACCATTCCTGTTCCTTGCAGCATGCCGGTTGGCGGATACTTCTTGGCACTCGTGGTTGAGGAGCGGACTATTGGTTTGCTTAATGTTGATAATGGAATGGCTTTGCTTGTAGTCACTGGCTGCAAGCCAGCGATGTCCTGTTCCAAATTCTTCAAAACCTCTTGCGCCTTCGTCTCATCCATCTCCGCTTTTGGCAATAATAACACCGTTTCTTTAGTTTGTTGTGGAGTGTCTTCTGAAAATTCTATGAATGTACTGGACTCAGGTATTTTTGTCGATGGTTCGAAGTTCTCTTCTGCTTGACTGCTGGATTCTTGCGCTGTGACGGTGTCTTCTATCGCCATTGCTTGGATCGCTGGCAAGAGATAGCCCGAACACAAGAAAAAGCAACTTGTCGCTACACGGATCAGTTGCCTTTGCAGGTTCTTCTTCGAAAGTTGACGGTGCCTGTTATCATTGGATACTGATGGATTCACCTTCTCTTTTTTCATCACGTTCACTCCTTCTATAGTTTCATTATAAAAGATTATCTGAGGAATAATTTTTTTTGCAGGAAGTTCCTTTCCCATAAATTGACGATTCGATAAATTAATTGGGCAAAGAATCGTGTATAAAAACTTCATCAGCTAAGACACGCCAAAAAGCGCAGCAAAAGCTAACTTATCGTTTCGCCTTGCTGCGTTTACTTATGTTGTATCTGACTCTTTTTTTCACCCAAATTGCTGACCATTTCTTGAATCCAGCGTCTGCTTTGAGACGTTAAAAAGGGATCGATGACGACTACTGGATAGTCCTTTGGCAATCCTCGTGAGGAACCAGTCGTGATCAAGCAATCATATTTCTTCAATTCGCTGTACAATGCAGGAGTCCCGCCAGATAGCTTTTCAAAATGAACAATTCGAAAATTTCCATAGATGTTATCAGAAATTTGCTTTGCTAAGAAGGTTTCCTCTGTTGGCGCTAGGTCTGAAAGCAGCAGGATATTTAACAGCGGCTCTTGATTTGCCAGCAACTCCAGACTGTCCACTTCGGTCGTGATCAGTAGGTACATATAGCTCAGTATAAAATCTTCTTCCTGGTACATATGATAGTTGTGTACAAATCGTTTGACCAGTTGTCTGATTTTTTCTACCCCGCGCGGATAGACTTCCGAGACTTCCTTCAAAAATGCTTCCCTGTTTCTTCTTAAAATACAGATATATCTTCCTTGCGGATCATGCATATAGAAATCGTTCGACAGGACGATTGTCAGACCAAATTTACTATTCCTGCTTAAATGATAGCCTAGCATTTTGTTATACTCTTCAACCAACTCATAATGCTGGGCAAATAGCTGCTGGTATCGCAAATTATCCGTCAACGCCAGCTTTAGATGCGGGACACTGAACACAATAGAATCTGAAAAAGTTAACCAAAGCGTATCACGAAGCATATTCGGTGTTAACTCCATGTCCAGTTTTTCTCTGACCGCTTGCTTTAGTGCTTGATATGACGCTCCTTGCGGCAGCTTGAGTCCTTCGGTCCGCAATGCTTCTTTAGGAAAAGGATGCCCTCTTTTTATTCGCCAAAAGCTGACGTACATAGTATAAAGCATGCGTTTTTGGAAAATGTATTTCTCATGGATTTGATTTTCCTCAACGAAATCGCTAACATATTGTTCCATAATATGGTAATGATCAGGCGGTAATTGAGGCAGCGTACTCTCGAAGGCGCTCTGTCGTTCACTATAGAAACGATAGTAGAAATTACGAATCTCTCCTTCGTTTCCTTCGATGCGCAACGGTCGGTAACAGAGCTCCATTCCAGCCTCTATTAGGTCCTTCTCGATCTTTTTTAAATAGCGCTGTGTATTTGAGGAGCTTAGATACAATTTTTTTGCCAATCCAATGATACTTTCACATTCTTCATACAAAAGCTCTTCGATAATTTGAAATTCTGGACAGGTATTCAAGAAGTTGGCATATAAATTTCCCATGCTAACTTTTTTATCTACAACTATGTGATAAAGGCCTTTGGTTTTTAGGATTTGAAAGCTTGGATGCTCTGCATTGATTAAATCAATATCATTCAGTAGGATCGGCAGCGAACAGTTCAGCTCACTCATGAGTTGATCGCTCGACCAGCCTTCGCGACGATAGTACAATTTTTCCAGCAACGCCAAACGACGTTTATTTGTAATTCCCAAAACTGATCGAAAGTCCATAGTCTCTCTCCTCCTAGGGATGTGCCGCATCCAACCGCAGGTGCCTATTGTTTGCCATTTTCAAATCGTTTATCTAAAGAAATAGTACCACTATTTGGTAGCAAATATAAGGAATTTTATTCATTTTTCTTCATTAATTTGCCCGTATTTAGGTATCAGTTCCGAAAAGAACAATTTCGATCACTTCCGATTCAAAATCACTCGTCTAAAGGTTTCAAGCTCTTCCCGACTAATCGATCAGACAGTAAATGAAGGAACCAGAAAAGAAAAGTTTTATTATATCCCAGCAGAAATTACTATAGAAAATAAGGTGAAAAAAAGTGATTCGACAAGCATATAAGGTTCTTAACACCCTGCCCTTCGATTCGTTGTTTAATTCGTATGTAATCCATTGATTTTATTGCATTTACAAATCAAAAATGATGGAATCACCGTTATTTATTTTTCTATTTTCTGGTTGCAGACTGCTTGGTATTTCGGTATACTATTTCTTGTGCTAATAAGGTTCCGTGGTGTAGGGGTTAACATGCCTGCCTGTCACGCAGGAGATCGCGGGTTCAAATCCCGTCGGAACCGTTATCGCAAGTGGAGGATTACCCAAGTCCGGCTGAAGGGAACGGTCTTGAAAACCGTCAGGCGGGTAATACCGTGCAAGGGTTCGAATCCCTTATCCTCCTTTTGGGGAAGTACTCAAGTGGCTGAAGAGGCGCCCCTGCTAAGGGTGTAGGTCGGGAAACCGGCGCGAGGGTTCAAATCCCTCCTTCTCCGTAAGTAGCGTACCCGTTGTTTCACCAATATCTAACCTATCACATAAGTAAAAATAAGAAACAGAGACGGTTGAAGAGTTGTTCTTCAACCGTCTCTGTTTCTTATAATTGTCAGGTAAAGAAATTCTGAAACACAACAAGAACTGATTAGTTCTTTATTCAATATCAATTTTCAATAGAAGTACTGTGATCACTATTCCCAAATACTTTGATTTTCTTAATAAACAGTTAAAGATTTGCATTGATCAAACTTTTATTTCCATATGAAGTACTTTTGAGATCGTTCACTAATACTCTTAACAGCTATTTGTAGTAAGTTACAATAACTTTATCGCCCTCAGAAAGGACTCTTAATGCTGATCCAATGTACTTTGATCCTAATTTAATTGCGCTAGGATAGTTAGTTTCATAAATATTCCCAGCCGTTTTATCGCCTTCAGCACTTTTGCCCTCATTACCTGTAACTTTCAATCCTAATTCTTCCAAATTTTCTTTGACACTGTTATAGTTCGAATCGAAAACGTCATTATTGCTGATGACAAGATAGCCGGCATTTTCCAGCTTTTCTCTATTTTTAACATAAACCGCAGAATCATAATCATCAGTTTTCTCTAAGCCTAATTTACTTATTATATCGTCATTTTTAGTCTGTTTTGTGGAAGTTTTTTCAGTCTTTTCTGAACTACTTGTTGTAGTTCCTTCATAGTAGTTTAGTATGACCCGATCGCCTTCTCTCATTACTTTGATTGCTGAACCAATATATCCCGAAGTAAATTTTATTTCATCAGGATAATCAGAAGAGATAATTTTCCCAGCATCAGCAGAATCAGCGGATGGTTTACTTTTAACGCCTTTTACTTTCAGATTTCTCGCTTCTAAGCTCGCTTTTGCGCTCTCATATTTTTGTACATAGAATGTATTTGCATTAATAACTAGATAGCCAGCGGCCTCGATTTTTTCTCTATTTTCAACTAAAAGCTCATTTTTAGCCTTAGAATCAGCATTCTCATCTACTTTTTTTAGATCTAACTCATCAATTATCTCTTGACTCGTTACTTTCTTAATCGATGACTCGGTCGATTCTTTGACCTTACTTGAACTATTAGTTGAAGTACTAGTTTCATCATTTGTTGAACAACCCGATACCCCTGCAATTAAAAGAATAGCAACCCCTGCTAATAAACTTCTTTTAAATAGAACGTTTTTCATCTAAATCCTCCTGTTATTTGAAAATGTTTTTAATTACTGTTCTATAATACAATAATACGATATACACTACAATAAAATCTGAAAAAATATAATTTCAAACTAAATATTCTGAAAATATTGAAGAATAAAGAAAAAGTAGTTATAACTAATCCGCCCATTTCTTATCACGAGTGTTTTTTTTACATCTCTAGACGAGGGCGCCACCTGCGTACTTTTTAGATGATGTACTTTCTAATTTCGTCATCACACATGTTCCTGCAATCAAATCGTGTAACGCGCGTCGATCTTTTCGGTAAATCATGCACCCGATAGACACTATTGGAAAAATATAGACAAAGAATAGGCAAGTGTAGAAAAGAGTGGTTGGTTTGGAATTATTTCCTATCACATGAAACATTGCCATATGTGCAACTTGCCAAGGAAAAAGTTTCATTATATTTCTTAATACGATCTGCTTCAGAGTCAATGCACCTTTTATAGACCCTACAAACCCTGCTTTTCTTTTCCCAATGATCGAATGTTTTTTTCCATTTTCTGAAATGGAGAAATAAAGAAACACCGGGAATAATAAAGTCAAAAATGAGACCAGATTCCCTTGTAATTCATTTAGCTCAGGAATTTTTCCGTTAAAGAACAAAAAATAAATGATTAACGAAACGAACAACAGAAACAAACTATAGCCAACGATTACTAGATAATCAACCATCATAGAGTAAAATCGTGCTTTTCTATTTGCGATCACAATACCCTCCTACCCGTCTGTTGCTTCAAAAAAAGAATCGGCAATAAGATGCTGATTCTTTTCGTTCACCTATATCATTCTTTTTTATCCGTTCGAAACCAAGGAATGGAGGGTCTCGTTTTTCTTGATCCGATCCAGCAGCTCTGGATTGATTCGATAGCCTTTTCCCCATAAGGTTTGAATGGCTTTATTGGGTAAACTCGTCGTTTCAAACTTGGTCTTTATCCGAGTTACCGTGCTGGACAATGAGGCCAAATGAGATTTATTCACGTCTTCATTCCAGATTTTATGACAAATTGTTTCTCTAGTGACGATCTTATTGCCTGCTTGGATCAATATATATAAAATCTTCGTTTCAGTCTGTGACAAATGATGCAGAACCTCTAGGAATTGATAGTTTTCCTCTGGCGATAGGACCGATTTCTGTAGTGCATTGGGGCGAATCAATGAGACCTTATCGGATAATTGTACGTATCTTTTTGTTTCCTGATCATTTGGCTGAAGCTTCAATGCATATAGACATTCTCGAAGCTCATCAACGGAATCTTCATTTGAAATAATCGCATTCAACAGTTCTTCTTCTAAATATTTATGATCCATTTCCGTTACTTTTGCCTCCACCTTACGGATCACTCGGAGCGAATAATTTCTTAAAAGCGGTACAAGCTCCATTACTTCTGATTCGCAGATGGTTTCACTTAAGATGACGTATTGAAAGAAGCTGAAAAAATCAAGCGTTTCACGTTGCTGACTAAATGTTTCCAAGGCATGTGAGGAACAATACACTTCATAGTTTAGTGCTTGGAGTTTCTGTTGGATTTCTTGCTCGGCTAAAATATTCTTCGTCAGAATCAAGACTTGATTCATGTTAATCTCTCCTTTTTCATTTAAACCCTAATGGTATAATGATTCATTCGAATTCCTGAAGCATTATGTACAAAGAACAAAGAAGGCCAGCAGATGACGATGCCTCACATTCTATGTTCTCTCTTATTTCTATGAATGATCTTTTCGTGAGATTACAGAGACTTTCGGATACTCGTACCGCCCTTTGATTTCCTCTAGATCCGGTACGTTGCTTTGAGCTAGTTGATCCACTCGGCTTTTCAGTTCTTCATAGATACTCATGATCGTTTGTCGAGATTCATCGACTTCACAAGAAATCTCTTTTGCTCGGTCATGAATCGTCTGTAATTCTGCCTCTGAATCTTTTACGATTCGTTGTGCATCCATTTTGGCTTTTTCCACCATCCGATTGGCTTGTCTGCGGGCAGAAATCAGCACTTCACCGATCTCATGCTGCGAATGAATGGCTTCCTGTTTTAACTGCTCGTTCTCATTTTGCAATCCTGTGATCTGATGTTGCAGATTCGTGATATATTCGCTTTCTACTACAGAAGCCTGATTTTTTTGCTCTTCAAGTACTTGCTGCACGAGCTCTTCTTTTTCCAGAATCAGTTGATCTTTTTCAATGATTAATTGATCTAGCTGTCTGACGAGTTCTTCTTTTTCATTCAACTCAGAGGTCACCTGATGCACTTGCTGCTCGAATTGCTGCAGTGCTTCCTGGTGTTCCAGTTCTTCCTCTTTTTGATTCATCATAAACTCGCGAAGCTGTTGTTTGGCTTCATGCAGGTCCTTTTCTATTTCTTGGTAGTTTTCTATGGATTCTTTCAGGGTATTTACTTCTTCGACCGCTTTATCCAACTGCTCCTGCAAGTAGCCGGTCTCTTTATTGTCCTGCAGACGTTGGATTTCTTGACGACTACGACGGACTTCTGCTTCTAAGTTTTGGATCTGCCGACGATTTTCGGCTTTCTCTTCTCCAGTCCGTAGAAGAGCTTGCTTGTATTTCTCATTCTCTTTTGTTAACCGTTGTTTTTCTATCACGTTGTCCTTTTGAATTTGTTCCAGCTGCTCGTCTTTTTCAGCGAGCGCTTGCTTTAATTCATCCAGTTCGTCCCTTTGTTTTTTGACAGGTTGTTCAGTTGGACTGCTTGGTCGCTCTTCGATCATGATCTCTTCTTCTGGGACAGAGTTGATCTCGTCGATAATATTCTTGTTAAAAAACCAACCATTTTTCTTTTGCTGTGCGTTCATAGTAACTCCCTCTCCTCTTTCTTTACTCGTCTTCTTGGATCAATGAAAATTCTTCGTCTGCCTTTTCGCGAGAAAATGTACAGCTATAGGTCTTTTTCTTGTTCTTATCGTTCATCAGATTCATTTGGAAAGTGATCTGAGTCAGCTTCGAAACATCTTTGGCTTCTTTGGCAAACGCCTTAATATTATCCTTGATTTGCTGACGGTTTTCTTCACTGCCAGAGTCGCCGGCCAAAGCAATATTCAGCGTCTGCGTTGGAATGTCTAATACGATCAATGTGGTTGACAAGCCAAAGTATGGACTAACCTTCGTTGAAAGATCACTCTCAATCTCGTATTGCTTCTCACGATTTTCGTCAGAAAACAATTCCTCCCATGGATAGTCATTCAAACCAATTCCTTTTTGAGGATAGGCTTTGATAGGTAATTTATTGATGATTTGCTTTTGTTCTTTTTTCAGTGTGTATAGCTCGTCTTTTAACTGGTTGGTTCGTTCGGTGACGACATGCAGCTGATCCTCCATCTGAAATAATCCATAAGTAGTTAAAAGCAAGCCCAATGCTAAGAGGATCGTTAAATATAGTAAGGCAGAAACATGCTTTCTCTGCTCTGACTGCTTGACAACCTCCAGCTTCCGTTGAAATGACAGTGGTGTATTCGGTGGTACCTGAAGTCGCTGAAGTTGCACCTTGATGATCATCCGCCGAAACCAAACAATGAGTATCAAAATGACCAGCGCGACGCTAATCCAATTTATGATCAAAATGTGTGTAGCCCCTTTTCTTTGTTAGGTTTAGTTAGATTTTGTTTCCTTATTAATCAAAATACTCGGATAATTTCTGATCCTGCTTATTTTTCTTTATCTCTTTTAATAGTTTCCCGTTCGATAGGGCCTCCACTTTGAACTCTAGGTCATCATAGATAGAGAGCACATTCTTTCGTGATTCTGAAACTTCAATCAAAATCTTTTTCGCCCGGTTACTGATATTTTCTAATTCTAATTCGGCAGAGCTGATCATGTGCTTTGCTTCAACTTGGGCTTCTTCAACCGTTCGATTCGCCTGTTTCTTAGCTGAGATCAGTACTTCTCCGATTTCCTGTTGAGATTGAACCACTTCTTTTTTCAATCGTTCATTTTTCTCAATCAACTCATCAACTTGCTTCTTGGCCTGAATCAATTCCAGACTTTCTTCCGCGTCTTTTTGTTCCTTCAATTTACTCAATTCGATTTGCGCATCAGCTAATCGGCTGGCTAGTCGTTCCTTTTCTGCCTCTAGCTGTTCTAGTGCACTTGTTTTTTCTTCCAGCTTTGCGATTTCTTCATGAGCATCAAACAAGGCGCTGTTGAGAGCTTCTTTCTCCGCCGCTAATTGTTCCAAATCTTCGAATGCTTCTTCTTGTGTGTGTTCTTCCGGCATATGCCCTTGTTCATCGATCGCCATTTGTGATTCCTCCAATGCGGTTTTAAGCTTTTGAGCGACTTGCTCGTTTAATTGTTGAATCGTCTTTCTGTACTTTGTATTCTCTTCTTTCAGACGTTTCAATTCAGCGTCCATTTCTTGATTCTTTTCTTCAAGCAGTTCATCAAGTACATCGTTTTCGGCTTGAAGTTCAATCATTTTTGCTTCGTTTTTTTGATTGATCGTATGTAACTGTTGGTAATCCTGTTCCAATTCACGGTATTGTTTTTTTGACTGAGTAATCACTGCCTGATACTCTATGACTTCCGTCTCAACCTGAGTCAGCTTTTTTTCAGCTTCACTTGTTGCTTCCTGCGACTTCTTATACTTTGTTTGGTACTCCTTAAGCTGTCGCGTGAGTTCTTTCAAATCGACTGTTGCAGCTGCTTTTTCCGATTCTTCCTGCTTGATTCGATCAAGGGTTTCAGCTAGTTCTTGTTGTTTCTTTTCTAGTCGCTGCTGAAGTTCCTCGATGGTCGATTCCGTTTCTTTCTTTTCTTCATCTATTTCAGTAAGTTTCGTCTGCCACTCTTCTGCTCGGTCGCTCAGCTCCTCTTCCAATCTGGTGCGCTCAAAAGAAAGCTTCTCTTTCAGTTCGTCATTTTCTACTTCTAACTCCTGAACCCGAGCTTCCGCTTCGCTTTTTAACGCCTCTAACTCTGCTTGAAGCTGTTTGATTTTCGATTGAGTGACAACATCATCCTTTTCGAGCTGCTCTTCAACATCTGGTTCATTTTTACTGTACGCAACAGTCTGTTCCTGTTCTTGGATAAATTCTTCTATTTCAATCTGGTCATCAGACTCCGCTTCATTGTTCAAGAATGATTCTGGCACACCTCTTGCTTCGTTATAACGTTCTTCCGCATTCAGTTCTTCTTCAGTAATATCATTGATAAACTCTTTCAATGCCTGCGTTGACAGCCATTTTCTTTTTTTCTTGTTCTCTGCCATTAGCCTTTCCCACCATCATTCTTTAGATTCTGCTCGGAAACATTCTTCTTAGTAAAACGCTCTTCGTTGTTGTCACGAGAATAATTCACGCTATAGATAATTTTTTTGTCCTTCCCCATAGACGAGATCATTCGTACATGGATATCCGTCAATTCGGCAATCACTTCGGCTTCTTTTGCGAAGTCATCAATATTCTTTTTGATTGTCTCTTTACTTGCGGTATCATCCATTCGTCCCTTGAGTTCAAGGGAGATGGTTTTCGGAACTGCTAATGAAACTGTTGGTGCGGTTGAACCAAAGTAAGGCACCGTCATATCAGAAATAGCTGCTTCCATTTTTTTCTGCAGCTTTGAATCCTTATTTTCTGCAGTTAATTTCTCCCAAGAATAATCTTTGAGACCAATGCCTTCTTTCGGATAATTTTTAAGAGGAATGCTGGCGACTAGACGCTTTTGCTGCTGGTCCATGCGTTCCATTCGATCCTCTAAATGGGTGCTTTGGGTTTTCATTTTCTGGTAATCCTCCGCTAGAAATACAAAAGAACCGATGAAGATCATCAACGCGATTCCGATCGTTAAACAAGTAACTAACAAATAGCGAATATCTTTAGCTTGTTCGATCTTCCTAAGATAGTGGACTTTTCTTCGAAACAAAGGCGATTGATCCGGTTCTTTTTGAATGGCTGAAAACCGCAGATCCAAAATCAGTCTCACTAGTATCAGGATAATTGCTAATACGATAAAACCAGCACTGATTATTCCTAGTAGGATCATCTTGATTTCACCTCTGGCCAGGCGGACAACAGGAGTTTCTTCTTCATTCGCTTTCCTCCTGCTTTCTAATCAAAGAGGGGAGATGGAACTGGACCCTTCCCTCGATTTCCTTTTTATAGACAAAGCCAAACGTACGACTATCCTTCGACACATCGATATGATCACCAGTCGTAAAGTACAATCCTTTCGGAATTTTGGTTAAGTCTTGAAATTCTTCGGCAACAGCGGGAGACAGCTGAAACGTGTAGGTCGTCTCAAAATCTCCCTGCTCACCAATGTTCAGGACCATCCGATCATTACGGATGAACATCGTATCTCCCGGCATGCCGATCACTCGTTTGACGAACTTTCCTTCTTCTCCTTTGACAGAAAAAGCGATCACGTCATAGCGGTGAATCGGATCACTTCTTTTGACTAAAACCATGTCTTTTTCTGTCAACGTCGGCTTCATAGATGTTCCTGAGATGGGATGAAAGCTGTATTCTCTGCGAACTAGCTGCCCCGAGATGAACAACACAACCAATACCAGTAAGGTTAGAATGGTCAATATAAGACTTTTGGCAATCGAGCGCTGTGGCGGGGTTTCTTCTTTTTTTGTTTGACGTGAACGAACAGTTGCCATAAGTTACAGTGCTCCTTTTTTCTTTATCGCTTTGCTTTAATATAGGAAACTTGATCAGAAGTAGCCAATGCTGTGTCAATCACTCGATACGAAATCACTGTACCGCCGTAAACATTGCCCTCAGAAATCAAAATACCCTCTGGTCGAACGACTTCCACAAAGGCCACATGCCCATAACGTGTATCTGATCCAGCGACGCCTGGCTTGAAGGAGATCAACCAACCAGCCTTTGGTTTCTGGCTAACTTCGTACCCTAAAGCTTTGCCTTTGGTTGCCCATTCGCCACCATTTCCCATATAATCATCAACGGTTTTTCCTAATTGCTTCACCCGATTGAAGGCGTACCACGTACATTGCCCAACCGGATAAGACCCTGAACTGTTGTAATCCACACCGTTGTAATCCGGGTATTTCATGCGGCTGCGGTACTCTTCTGGAATTTCTTCTTTGCCCTTGATAAAGACACCAGAACCAGCACCGTCCGTTTTCACCTGATCGTATTCAGTCAAATGATACAACGCGATAATCGAGTTCAATTTTTGCCCATAGGTCGTGTCCGTCGCGTAAGTCCCGGTTAATGCGTTCGTTGTGCGCAGGTAATTCTTCGCCGTTGAGCGCCAAGTTTGTTTATAGTAGCTGTCATTTCCTGAGATTCCGCCCCGCAATAGCTCCACATAATCACCTAGTGACGCTGCGTAATTCGGATATTTACGAAACGCTGAGTTGATGGAATACAGATCACCATTTCCTCGATCCTCTTGGGTCGCCATTGAAACGGATTGTCCTTGATAGGTTCCTTTGATGCCAAATAAATTATGGTTTGGAGATAAAGACAACGTGCTAGTCCCTGATCCACTTTCTATTAAAGCCTGTGCGATCATGACAGAGGCAAAAACATCGTAGTCTTGTCCCAGTTTACGAGCATCCTCGCCAACCGTTTCAATGAAGTTTTTCGCACTATCGTTTTCAGTGAAGTTCATAGAAGCTGGATATTCTGTTAGGACTTGTTGACCATAATCGTTCAACGCTGCTTCTGGTAGTTCTTGAACCAACAGGTCTTCCTCTAAATCGATCGTCTCCACAATCACTTGACGTTGAGTCTTTTTCTCTTCAGGTTCAGTATCAGAAGTTTCCTTCGCCTCTTCCTCAGTGGTCTCTTTTTCAATTTCTACATCATCGACGGTTAAGTAATAATCCTCACCGATAGAGATACCTAATAAAATGTGATTGTCTTTTTCTTTTTGATAAACGAGACTGCCAACAATGATTTCTTCTGGCATTTTTTCTGGTTTATCAGTAATTTCTATAGAGAATAATTGCTGGTACAAATCGGTCGCTAATTGTTTTGCATCATAGGTTTCTTCTTGTTCGATCCCAAGCTTCTTGATCCCTTCATAAATCAATGCCGCGTGGGCTTCATTTTCAAAACTGCTTAACAACGGCAGTTCAAAGCCTTTCAAATCTGATTGAGCGACTTCCGTTGTCTTTAATTCACTTGGCAGCTTTAGATTACTTGTTTCTGAAAAAGCCTCAGGTACAGTCGGTGCGACAAACGGATATGGCTGAACACTCATCGTTGGTGGTGTTGCTGGAGTCACCGCTGCGGGTGTACTCGGTATCACTGGCGTTGGCGCAGGAGTCACTGACTGTTTCGGTTCTTCTTGTGTCTGACTAGTCGACGGCTGGGTGGGCAGAGAACTGCTCGGGGTCGTCGAACTTGGTTTGGTGTTACTTGGCTTTGTACCGCTTGGTTTCGTCGAGCTATTACTCGATGAATGACTTGGTTTTGTCGTACTTGAAGCAGACGAACTGCTTGATGGCTTGGTCGAACTGGATGTACTCGAACTGGATGTACTCGAACTGGACGACGAAGCAGGCGTGCTCGTACTGGTTGACGAATCTATGGTGCTGCTTTGCTCAGACGTTGTTGAACCCTCTGTTTCCGAACTTGCTGCTGATCCTTGTTCAGAAGACTGAATTTCCGGTGTTACTACGGGTTCCTTCGTGTTTGCTTCTGGTATGACGGCTTCATTTGCAGGTGCTTCATTACTTTCCGGCACAGACATCTGACTTTCTGCTGTTCCTGTTTCTACTATTAAAGAAGAACTTTCTGTTAGTTCACCTGCTTTTAATACTCCGCTACGTAAACCGGCGAGTCCTCCGACAAAAACCAGCATCCCGCAGACACCCACAACTATTTTTTTCATGAATTTGTTCCTTTCTAGATCAAACTAAAAAATAAAATCGGTAAGAGAAACAACAAAAATAAGGGTACGACCGTCTGCATCGGATCAGAAATGATCTTCGCAGCCAACGTCATGCTTACTCGCTCAGGTTCAGATACCGGGTCCTTTTTTATTAGAGTACCGTCGATTTTCTGATCCTCGCGCTTCAATTTCATTTGCTTGAAGAGATTCTCCTCGGCATCATGTAGCGAATGGACGCTCTTGAGATTTCCTTGAACAAGACGCCGATAGATCGTTCCGATATCTCCTTCACATCGTAAGAGGGTCAGCTTCGCGATCCCATTCTTCGGCTCCTTTTCTACGTAGGACACCTCGGTCTCTTCGATGATCTTGTTCAAAGACACCTCGTAGACATACACTTGTTTAAAGTCCGTCGCATAAATCAGCTGTCCCTTTTTCAAATCTTGGATCCGGTGCAACAGGACATCCTTATCAAAGATATTGTGTGCTAAGACAACATAGTTTCCGCGACCTAACTGTTGGTCGGAGCGGTAGGTCGCCGCTCCGGTTAACAGATTTTCATTCGCCATCCCTGCCAGAATCGGCAGGTCGATCGACACATCGGGAATGACAATTTTTCCAATCCCCCAATTGTTGGTCGTTGTTTGTACCACAGACTTTGCCTTGGCATAATCTGAAATTTTCACACTGGCGATCTGTTTCTCGCCATAGTTCGCTTCGTTGATCTTATCGATATTGTAAGCACTCAGTTCTTCCCGAGGCCCGATATTGACTGCGGCAGACGCGGGTTCTTCCTCCATGTGGAGATACCCGTAGATGGCGGTGACGAGTACCGCCGTCATCGTCACAAACAAAAGGATGAAGAGCGTTTTCGTGACTAGGAATAGCCGTTTCAGATTTTTCCGCGCTTTGGCAGAGACAAGCGGATCCTCCGATCGGAAGCGTTTGATGAAGCGACGATACAAGCCCATGAGTAAGGCAAAGATCGCGACATTCAGCCCCAAGGTGGCCAAGACGATATTTTGATAACTCCATGTATTCCGTTTCTTGACTTTCCGTTGGACAGCCGTTTTATAATCGACCCGATGCCCAGTGACTAAGAGTCGGAAGGTGTTGATTCCGGGGGGTGTACAGGTCAAAAGTGTCGCCTTATCTTTTTCTTTATGAATCTTGACCTTATCAACATCACTTGGCAAAATCTCTTCAAAGGAATCGATCTCATACGCCAAGCGTTTGCCCAAAATATTGATAAAAAACAAATCGCCTTCTTTTAAATTTCGAATATCGGTAAAGAGCACCTGGTTCTTGACCCCACTGTGTCCCGTAATAACTGAGTGAGTATTTTTCCCACCGATTGGGATCGAGGTGGGCTCAAAATGCCCCAATCCCTTCTCCAATGTTTTGAATGACGTGCCGTGAAAAAAAGGCATTTGTTTGATATCAATCGCGGGAATATCGACGGTTCCCATGACATCCCCTTGTTTCATGATTTTGTTGTAAACAACAGGATCTCCTTTGGGCAATCCTTCTTGCTTATTATAGATGTACTTGTTATAGGCTTTAGCTAAGGCCCATTGTTCATCCTTTTCCTTTTGCGACATTTTTTTCATCGTGTCGTCGTATTCAGAAACAGCTTGGCTACGTTCACGATTGGCCAAGTAATTCCCTACGATGGGATAAAGAAGGGTCAACACGCCACCTACGATCATGATGATCGCAAAGATTTTCAAAAAAGAATGCTTTCTCTGCTTTCTTTTCGATTGTTTTTTCTTCTTCATGACGGGTCCTTCTTTCCAATAGGGTTTGACAATTTGAAAGAAAGAATCAAAGATACGAAAAACAGGCGCATCCCAGATTCTTTCTTCAGTAATGATGCTTGAGCGATCGTCTTAAAAAACGTCCTTCTTCCGATGAATACTGAACATCCCGACACCGCCCATGGCGAAAATCATCGCGAGTATCCACATCAACACTTGCGCCGTGCCAATGTTTCCACTGGTTTGCGGCAGCTTCTTGATTTCCCCTTTTTCATCGACTTCAATCGGGGTCCCATCCGGTCCTTTGGTCACAGGCAATTTAGGGGTCTTACCTAAGACACTGGATTTCGGATAGATGTAGACTTCATTCAAGGGTTCGCCTGTCTGTTGAGGAAACGGCAGCTCGACAATGACGGGTTCCATCACGTCTTTTAACTGTGCGTGTTCCTTTTCAACAATCTGGTACATCCCTTGTGCCAAATTTCCCGCGTGGGCAAGCCCTTTTTCATCGGTGGTGATGGTCGTAGTAAAAGCACCATCCCCTTGAACGGGTTCGAAACCAGAGGCGCCTTGAATCGGTGTCACACGAGTGATTTCATAGGTCATCCCAGGTAATGGGTCCAGATTCTTTCCATCCGCATCTTTGACCTGATCGACTTTCGTTCCATCTAAGGGCATCGTATCGGCAATCTTGGCAAAATCGACAATCTTATACTTTTGTACGTAGATACTGTATCCAGAGTTCCCCGTACCTTCTGTGATCGCTGCTTCGGCATGAGCCGCGACCACCCCACCAACACTCAGGAAGAAAACAAACAAACAGAACAACAAACGACGTAGTTTTTTCATTTTAGTTTCCTCCCCTTCCTTTGATTGGTCGAAAATGCAGGAAGACACCTGTCATACCAATCACCAATAGACACGCAGAAGCGATCAAGATGATCCGCATCGCTTTGGTTCCACCCGTAAACGGCAGCTTGGTTTGACCTTTATCAGGAACATGAACGATGGCAATATAGTTATAGGTTGGGACTTCTACTTCAATCGGATTTTTCAGTAATTCAAATCCAGCGGGTGCCTTGGTTTCAACGATTGTGTAAAATCCTGGTGGTAGGCTGCCGTATTCCAGCCAGCCGTCGCTTCCAGTTTTTACTGGATTCCCGATTTTGTTTTCATCCTTAATAGTATCTGGATCGTCTTTCTTTCCTTTGTATAACTGGAACTCCGCACCTTCTAAGGCATTGGTGGTGCTTGCTTCAATCTCTTCAGGTTCTAGTGTGCCATTACCATCCACATCTATAACTGTTCCTTCTTCGTACTTGAAAAGTCGAATCTTTGATAGACGAGTTAAGCCGGCGTTGACATCGGTAATGTGATGGACCTTGTCAGTGCCTGTTAAAAGTACTGGCAAATCAGCCAATTCAGGATGACTAAAGTAAAGTGATCCAGTATTCGGATTCTTAAAATCAGATGGTGTCTTAAAAGCTGTAGTAGATGTTGGGTCTGGATCAGCTTTGGAGTTCAACGAATCATTCGTTCCTTGCCAATCCTTAGTAACAATCGCAATCTTTTGTGTCACGACGATATCACCAACCATGAATTCCGCAATATAATTACCTTCTGGAAGGTTTTCGAATTTGTATTTTCCTTTTTCTGATCCAGTAGCTATAGTCTTAATTAATGAATCTCCAACTCCATCAACGAATGCCTGACCAGTCAAACTTTCTTCGACCAGTTCTTTGACATAGGTTCCATTCACTAAACTCGTTCGATAAAGTTTCACAGGGATATCACCAACAGGGTCTTCACCCGGATCAATCAGACCATCATAATCATCGTCATACCAGACATAACCCGTCAAATCACGACCTAACACTTGCGTTTGAACAATATTACTTTTCACTGGAAGGTTGAGATGACTGTTAAAGGCAGCTCGATTTCGCAAAATGTTTCCTGCCTTCTGTCCGTTCGGTGAAATAGTTACCTCAAATACCAATGAATCTCCAACTGCTAATTCTTTAGCGGTAACAACGAAGCCTTTTGCATTTTTTATTAATGCTGAATTCGACGTACCAGGAACATAGGAAGACCATGTTCCCAGATTCTCATTCGGATCATCCCTTTTGTCTGGATGAACTGGATCATTGGTATAGGTGATATCTCCGTGCCCTTCTGTAATTTTGATGTTTTTAACAGTGTAAGACCCATCGAAATCTGTTCCCAGACCATCCGTATCAAACGGTAACTCATCCAGCACCTTCACATTTAATAATTTGTCAGAACTGAAGTTTTCCAATGTCACTTTGTAGGTAATATCGGTCAAGGCATCTTGTTCTGCACTTGAAAGAGCATCATCTTTATTGCCAACTTCAATTAAGCTTTTATCCACTTCTTTTGTTAATGTAATTTGTTGGACTTGATAAAGATTAACAGTTCCTGCTGAGCTTCTCGATGAAGAGTGTGATGTATCCGAAATACTCGGAGTATTTTGCAACCACATCTCTCCAACTGTCAAAATTCTTGCATTAGCTAGTGAAACGCTATTAAAAGACAAATTTTTTAAGTTTGGTGTAGTAGAAAAATTAATTTCTGCCAGATCTCCTTTAAATGGATTCAAACCTTCTAATGTCCAAACAAGTGTTATTAATCCTGTGTCAGGATCTGTAATAGAAATTGGGTCTGGCAGAGCAGCTCCGCTACTGTTAGTAGAAGAACCATAATCGTAATTTAATCCCTTTGGTAAAGTTGAACTAAGACGAACAACGTAATTCTCATCGGCTTCAGTCAACATATTCCCTACCACTTTCCATCTAACTTTTTCATTTGTTTTGTACACTGGTTTCTCAGGTGTGGTTGTTGTTGTTATTCCAAAGGGTTTGATATACACAGTATCACCAAAAAGTTGGCTATGTCCTCCTGTTTTAACTCCTTGAGAATTAAAAGTTGATGCCTCATATTCACCACCAACACCAGGATATTGACCTTCTAATGCACCAGATGGTTTATACCAATGTGAACTAGCCATACAAACATTTGGTTTGTTAAATTGATCAACTCCACCAACGGGGCCAACAACGTTTACCGGCACTGCTGACCATGTACCAAAAGAACTATCCTGTTTGTTGTAATTAAATACAACTGCTGAAATTTTTCCACTTCCATGGAGAATTGCGTCCTCAGGATTGTCAAACCAGTCATACTCATTTTCCATACTAGTTTGAGTTCCTACTGTCAGAGTAGGATGATTTTTTGTTTTACCGACCCCATATTTGCTTTTTGCTGGTTGAAACATCGCGCTATCTTGGGCCCAAAGCTCTCTAGTTAGATCATATTCAAATGAATTCGCATTCCACCGTATGAGTACTTCGACTGTACTGCTTGAAGTTCCGTTTATAATAGTACCTCCACCTACGTAGACATTCGATGTTCCCCTAGCTACTTTTCCATCACCGGTCGATCCCCAGCGACTTCCCGTGCTGCTTATTCCATCAAAACCATTTCCTACGAATGCCGCCTGAGTAGTTATGTCACCCTTCGGTACCATTACATCTGAAAAGGTAATTCGCTGAGTTGTTCCTCCATGAGACTCTCCCTCGTACCTAATGTTGGTTACTTTAAGATCTGTTGAATATGATCCAACCCCCTTATTAATTCCATAATCTCTGCACCACTCCACAATCATCATTGAGCTAGAAAAAAGTTTTTCATTGTTACTTGTTTTTGTTCCTGTAAAATTATAGGTATATGGATTATAAATTGGGGTGTAATCCGAATTCTTAAGTGTCATATTCAGATTAGTATTAGAATTAGTCACGTTTATATTTCCAGTATCATATACTCCAATTTTTTTCTTATCTGCTAAACTTCCGGCAGGCTCTACTACATGAACTTGCTGTGATTTACCATTGGGAATAGGCATTGAAATCAACCCTTGGTTCATATTCATTGTTTTACTTGTATAGAGAATTTGATCCCAACCTGTTAGATCAGTTTTTGCAATAGAAGAGGCTATCGCAAAGACTGGTCTCGTCGTCGTTGATGTACTTCCATTCAAAACAGTTGGTACTGGTGTTTTTGAACCACCTAGAACAGCTTGATAGTATGACTCCGAACCAATTTCTATTTCAATTTCTCCATTTGGGAAAGTAGAGCCTCGAAAATCGGCAGCAGTTCTGCCTTCAATAGGTTTTAACCCCAAGGTTACTCCTACACCTGCAGCATCCCAACTGCTATAACCTCCTGGAATGAAATTAGAGAGCGGCTCTTTATTTCCTTTGATCAAATTTGCTGTAACTGATGGTTTTGCTGAAACTTTTGTCTCTCTTAATTCCAATGCATCAGCCATTTCGCTATCTTGATCGTAAATTTTGTTAATCTCTTCAGTTTCACCAGTTTTATCATTTTTAGCACTGATAATCGTTACTTTCATCGTTGGTTTAATCAAAGTCCCGTTTTGTGCTCCATAAACATTTACAATCATCGGTAGTAGAATTTGTCCATTCCCATTAATTGTTGACTCCATAAACCCTTTAGATGTTTTGGTGGTAGAATCTCCTTCTAATCTGCTGTCATCACTGACAACCTCTGCATTAAAACGTTGCTTTCCAGAAGAGTCCAAAGCGTACGCATCCGGCAGTTCCATGTCCACACTGTATTTGATGTCCGAATAGGTCGTATTAGGATCACTTGCTTCTAAAGAGAAAGTCAATAGATAGATGATCGAATCGAAAGAACGAACAAGTCGATTGTTGTCCCCAGAGTCATACCCAGGATTGTCATTATCTGCATCAAAACGTTCGGTACCATCTTTAATAGTCATCTTCGCACCAGTGACTGAGATCGGTGTTGATCCAGACTTAGACTCCCGCTTGCTTACTTCTTCAGCAGGCAGTTCAATAGGTTTGAAGGAATCTTTCTCTTCGTATTTCTCATCTAAAAGTTGTTCAATCGCTAAATTGCGTTTCTTTTCTTCTTTGGTTAGTTTTGTTACTTTGTTTTTTGATTTCTTAGTTGTTGCTTGTTCTTTACTACTAGAAGTCGTCTCTTTTTCTTTATTTGCAGAGGACGATACTTTTTCCTTACTGCTGTCGGTATTTTTCTTTTCTTCTTGAATGGCAGAGCTGCTCTTGGTTGCAGACTGTTCCTGTTTTTTACTACCCTCAGTCTTTTCTTTACTTTCGGAGGAAGCTGGTGCTTTTTCCTCTTTTTTGGAATTTTCAGTAGTTCCAGTTTTCTTTGGCTTAAAATTGATCAATGATTGTTTCTTATTTGTATTTGGTTTCTCAAGGACAACATTTGTGGCCTCTTCTGGTTTCTTGTTTGAAACGCTCAACCAGATAGAATCTTCCTTATCCAGCAAAAGGTAAGGAACTTTCTTTCCATCTTCTACCACATAAAACAATTGACTGGCGATTTCTTCTATTTCCTGTGGTGTACTTGTTTCAGTGGATGAACTGCTGCTTGAAGTCGTTGTTTGTTTTGTCTTCTCAGCGGTCTCTTCACTTTTTTGAGTAACTTCCACTAAATGCTTAAAGTGTGTCAGTTTCTCATTTGATATTTCCTCAAAAGGGAGTGGCTCCCCTTTTTCATTTAAAAGCTCAAGTTTGTATTTTTCCGATTCCAAAAATTTCAGTATTTGCGGTTCTTTGACGCTCATTTCTAAAAGCGTGCTCTGCTCCGTTACTGAATAATTCTTGTCGATTTCTTTCCCATTGACCTTCACATCAACCAAATGAGCATTCTGGTCATCCGCCTTCAATGGATTCCACTGGTAGACCGAGATAAGGCCTACCAGTAGAAATAAGATTGGAAGAAGAACTGCGACTATTGGCTTATGTTTTATCTTTTCGCGCATGGTCTGTCCTTCCTTTCTGTCCCATTTTTAAGCGTGACGACGTTTTTTATCAATTGCGATTGCTGCGGTACCGATGGTAATTGCTCCGATTGCGATGATGATTAGTAATGTTGTACCAGTGCCACCAGTGAATGGTAAGTCTGTTTTAGATTTATTTTCTACGGTAAGTTCTGGAACAACAACTCCTGCTACATCTTTATGAGTATCCGTAGTAACAATCACTTTTTGCGGTGTCTTCAATAATTCATACCCTGCTGGAGCTTTTGTTTCCACTACCCAGTATTCTTTATGAATATAATCTCCTCCACCTGCTGGTTCTGTCTTAGGCCACGTTGCTTCTGCTGAGTTGGTAGGGTCTTGTTTTCCATCCCCATCATCATCTGTAAACCAATCTAATTTCAATCCATCGAATTTTGCTAGTCCTGAAGCATCTGAGGTAGATGTTAAGAATGTTACTCCTGCTGTTCCTTTTGGATAAGCTTTGCCATCATCCGCTAAGAAGATTTCATTCTCTGCATCACTTTCAGTTAATGCGATATGGAATTCTGCACCTGCTAAATCTGCACCTGCTTCTGTTTCCTTCTTGATATTGAACCCGCCATCATAGTATTCTGGATTGTTTTCACTTGTATCTGTTTTAGGTTTTTGCCCTGGGATCAAGTATCCAGTATCATACTCATTCTCAATGATTCCGTTAAAATCAACTTCTGTATGTGTCTTGTAAATTACTCGGATCTCAGAATAACGTTTTGTCGTAAGCTCTTCAATTTTCTTCATACCAGCTTGTGTCAATTCAACACGAATATCTGTTTTACCAGTAATGCCATCAGTAATTGGATTCGCTGTTTCTTTTGTCGCACTGCCGTTTTTATATACTTCATATTCAGTATTGAGTGTCATCGTGTCCCAAGCACTAGTATTAGGATTGTAAAATTGCACTTCTACACCATCTAAATGTAATTCTTGCGCAAGTTCATCATGTACAAAGAAGTAATCAGCATATAATTCGGTTCCAGCAGGAACATCTAAATCCGGTAATGGATTCCCATCTTTATCATGCCTATTAATGAGTGTCATATCTTCCTTGACTTTGCTGTATAACCCATCAGGAAGCTTCGTTGTTGCTTCCCATTGGAAAGGTTGCCCAGCTTTGATCGAATAGCCTTTACCACCCATAACTGTCTTGTCCAACTCGCTATCCGTTACAATGTTCTTTGGATGAACGTGTACATCATAGATTAATTCACCACTTGAAATGTACTGACCAGGATTAGAAGGGTCTTTTTCACGTTTTGTTTGAGGTAAATACGCAAAGAATGGACTCATTGGTGTGGAAATTTCCTTCTTGTGTTTCCCTGTTGAATCAAGGTATGTTCCTGGTCCTGCCGCTGCTACCGTATAGTCATATTTTCCAGTATCAGGATTTGGTATTTCTTTAATCATGTAGATACCATCTGCTAATTTATGTTCTTTACCTGCAGTACCATCGAGACCAAGAATCGTACTAGCATCAAAGGTCAATTTCCCATTTGAATCTGTGTAACCAGTTGTCCTTGGGAAAGAGGTGTCAATCGTATAATCTTCACTTGCCCCTTCTTTTTGTTTTAAAGGGTCTGTTAATTTCTTCCCATCATTGGCTTTCACTCGAACAATTTCAAAATAAACATCCTGCATCACTGTTTTTCCATCTAATTCAGGCGCAGTACCCGATAGTTCAAGACCATCTCCGCGTTCACCTAATTCAGCTGCACTTTTGATTTCATATTTCCATAAAGTGATCGTTCGAGGTGTTTTATTATCGGATGTTGGATTATCACTAATCGTTTGCGCTGCATAAACCGCAGCACCTCCAGCACTTATCGCTGCCCCTCCAAACATTGTCAGTACACCCAAAGTCATCGCTGCCTTACTTATCCATTTTCTTTTCGTTTTCATAATAAGCTCCTTTTCATTTTGTCTTTTACGCCCAAATTAGCTAAAATAAATAAGTGAAAAGAGGTTGCCGCCATTTTTCAATTATTTATTTTTCCAATACTCGATGAAGAGCTTCTTCTTTCGTATTGGATACTAGTAAATATTTAGTATGTTTGTCCTTCGATAAACATACCTCCTTTCAAAAGCTGTTATAATTTCATCATTTTCGTAAAAATCTCTAGTTTTCAATAAATTTTTAACCTATTTTATTCTTAGTCTTATAAAAAACTAGAAAAGAGCTATCTCCCTTGGTACATAAGAGGATATAGCTCTTTTTGACGATGATTGACGGCTTATATTGAAATGCACAATCATCAGATAATTATTCTTTTAAAATAACGGTTATTTCTAAATAGAGCACTATTCAATTAAGAAGTAACAGCTTTAGGTAAGCGCTTTCTTATTTTTTAAAAAAAGAATACACCAAAAAAAATACGCAATTTTTTTGAAAATGATTTCAATTATAGTTAGCTGATTAAACGGTCCAATTTCTTGATTACCTGAAAACGTTGTTCCAGCATCGCGTCTACATACGTATCTAGCGTCATTTGTGTCGAGGCGTGACCTAATAATGCACTAACAGATGGAATGTCTTTGTTTGCTTCTAAGCAGCGTGTCGCAAAGGTATGTCGCAGCTGATGAAAATGGATCTGTGGAAGCTTTGCCTTTTTTCGGATTTGATGGAAATGATAGGTAAGCAGGCGTGGTTCGCAAGGTTGACCATTCGTTGAAAAAACAAAATTCCCTGTTGATTGCTTCCGATGATTCACTAGTAGTTTTTTTAGTGTTCGACTGATCGGGATCATACGAACAGACGCCTCCGTCTTTGAATCTGCCAAAATTAGCTGTGTTTTATTTCGTGCTTCGACAGTTGAAATCCGTTGGTACGTATGGTTGACATAGATCAAATTTGAATCGAAATCGATATCCGACCATTTTAATGCAGCAATTTCTCCCACACGCATACCAGAATGTAGGGCCAGCAGCGTTGGAAGGCCATATCCTTTTTTCTTTTTTGAAGCAACATCCATTAATGTTTTTTGTTCTGTCATGGTCATTGCCCGTACCTTTGTTGCTTTAGCTTTTGGTATTTTGAGTTCAGAAAAGGGATTGGCATGGATTTTCCCGACTTTCTTCGCATAATTCAGACATTTATTCACAATCCGAAAAATTACTTGGATGGTGGAGTTTGCAAGTTTATTTTGTAGGTTTTTCATTAATATTTTTCCCGTTTCCAACGAAAGCTCATTTAAAGAGAGCTCTTTGATCGTTGGTAAAATGTACTTCGTTAATTTGTAGTAATAACTTGATAAGGTAGCCGGTTTGACGTCATTCTGTACTTCATTCAACCATTCCATCGACCATTCTTCAAAGGTTTCTGCCGATACACCTTGGATTTGTACCAACGATTGATAATAGATTCGAAGAGGGTAAAGCTTTTGCCGAACTTCGGTATAGCTCTTGCCATATACATAGCCATATTTGATTTGTCCATTGTTTTTTCTGCCTTTAGGATATCGGCCTTCCCAACGACCATCTTTTCGCAGATAGATATTTTCGCCTTTACGCATCTAAAAATTCCTCCAATTTTGACGGCTTAACCGACGGTGCATTTTTTGTGATTTTCTTTACTTTCCTTAATAAAAAGAGCTTGTATACTAACTTATTATCATGTTTTTCTTGAAAATAATTATTTTTATGATTCATATTGCCTAATAATAATTAATAATATATAATTGATTTACGAATTGATTTTGATGTATCAAAAAAATAAGTTATTTTATTTTGTTACGTCACGTGTGTTTCTAGTTTTTTATAAGACTAAGTAACTTTTTCAAACAAAAAAAAAGAATGAAATAGATAAAGGTATCTTTTCTACAAAGGAAAAATACCTTTATCTATTTCATTTTATAATATACATCTATAATAAATACAACAGAATAAAGAAAATAACGTTATTTATTTTCTGTGTATATAAGAATTTCCGCATTTTTTATTTATTTTCATTTTAATTACGACCATCCATGTACTTTCAGGCAATTACAACATATGACAATAAGTTAGAGGACTATCATTTTTTTTCTAGCAAAATGGAAAGTTTTTCACCACAAAAAGCCCTCAAGAGAAGGTTCCATCCACTCTTGAAGGCTGCTCAAATCATTTAATTAATTCACATAGCTGCTTAGACGCAACACTTCAGGAAACTCTTGAGTATTGTCGATCTGACAATCGCCAAAAAAATCAGGACCGTATGCCCCATGAAAGTCGGAACCTCCAAAGCATTTCAACTGATATTTATCCAGCAGCTGCTGGACTCTTCGCTGATCCTTCAAGTTATGATCCGGATGATATTTCTCGATCCCATCCAAACCGAAGGAGACCAGCTCCTCAATCAGATCGTAGCTGTCTAGTTGACCTGGATGAGCGACCACTGCTAATCCGCCACCTAATTTGACTGCTTCGATTGCTTTAAAAACATCGATGTACTCGATATCCATTTCCGCTACACCATTATTTTTAAACAAGGCTTGATACAACGGCCCATAGATAGTGGTTTCATACCCCTTATCTATCAGTACATCCATCACATGCTGCTTATAAACGGCCGTTGCGTTCTGCGCTTTTTTAATGACTTCCTCCAATTCGATTTCATAGCCGACTGATTGGATTTTTTTTACCTGCTTAAGCGTATTAGCTGTTCGCCGTTCCAGTAAAGGTGTACAGAGTTCTTCAATATACACGGGATCTTGAACGGCATAGCCTAAAATGTGGACTTTCCGATTTCTTTTGAAGTCAAAGGCACTGATTTCTATTCCCTCAATGTAATTGACAGGGGCTTGAGAAAAAACTTCCTTCAGCTCGGATATGCCTGCAAACGTATCATGATCCACCACAGCGATATCAGAGATTTTATTTTTAACAGCCAATGAGACAAGCTCTCCAGGTGTCAAGGTGCCGTCTGAATAGCAGCTATGTACATGAAGATCAGCTTTCATACTTCCTCCTTCTTACTCCTAAAATTATTGTAGGCTAAATAAATGAGCCTTCTTGTATATTGAACTCCTGATCGCATAAGCCTTCCATAAATTCTAAATCATGGAAAATGCCGATCATCGTCGTTCCCGAGCACTTCAGCTGCTCAATCAGCTCACGAACCTTTTCTTTCGAATGCTGGTCCAGAGAAGCTGTTGGTTCATCAAGCAAAAGCAGGTTAGGACGCTTGACCATCGCCTTAGCAATATTCAGGCGCAGCTTTTCTCCGCCAGAAAACGTATTGGGAAAAAGCGGCCACAGTTCTTCCTTGATTTCAAAATGAGTCAGAATTTTCTTTGTTTCCATATGGGCTTCGGCTTCCGTATCAGTTGCTTCTAGAGCGGCACGGTAGACGATATCGTATGCGGTGATCCTCGGTAAGGTCTGGAGAAATTGGGAAACATAACCGATCTCATATTGCCGGATCTGACAGATTTTTCGTTCATCTAATTGAGCCAGATCAACTGTCCCAAAAAGAGCAGATTGATAAAGAATCTGGCCTTCTTGAGGCAGATTCGTGCGGTAGATACAGCGTAAGATTGTGGATTTTCCGCTCCCGCTTTTTCCGGTTATTCCGACAAAATGTCCTTTTTCCACCGCAAAGCTGATATCCTGACAGCCGGAGACTCGCTTGCCTACGCTGTGTAAAACAAAGCCCTTTGAAACACCCTTCAATTGAATAAGCGGGACTGGTACGGTTGTTGTTCCAGCTAAACGATCCTCTTTTCTAGATTCTGTAAGTTGTTTCATTCACTAAAACTCCCTTTACAAAAGTATGCGTGACAACAGGCACTTGATTTCCAGCATAATCAACGATCAGCAGGTCGGCCATTTTTCCCACGGCGATGCTGCCTACTTCATGATCAATCCCGACCGCCTTTGCAGGATTTTGAGTGACCAGCTTCACTGCTTCGGACAGCTCCAGAATCCCTTCTCTCCACAAAGTAAAGACTGCATGAAGCATTGCTGCTGGATAATAATCGCTGCATAGGATATCAATGAGATTTTTCTGTACCGCTTCCTTCACTGAAAGGTTTCCGGCATGTGATTTTCCTAGAAGAACATTTGGCGCGCCTCCCACAGTTGCCAGCCCTCTCGCCTTCGCTTCGGCAGCAATCTCCAAGGTGATAGGAAATTCAGAAATCGAGCTGTGTAATTGCTCAACGATATCCAGCTTTTCTACTGTATCATCATCGTGTGAGGCAACAGGGATATCGTTTTTACTTGCCAGCTCGGCCAGCTCAGTCAAATCCTCTAAGGTCAGTTTTTCCGCGGTCATCGCATTGGCTAAGATGCGATTAGTCTTCTGAGTATCTCCCCCATGGTATCCTGCAAGGATCAGGCGGTAGGTTTCCAAATCGCGGTATTGCCCTTGCCCAGGCGTATGATCCATGAGCGAGAAGAGTTGAATCTTCCCTGTACGCAGCAGTGATTTAACCAGCTCCAGCTGTGAAAAGTTATCGATCTCATAGCGCAGATGCATGCGATGATGAATCAAATGGGCCTTATAATTGCTTTCATTGATTAAATCCAGCAGCTTGACCACGTTTTCGCTATTGCGGATCGGATTTTCCTTAAAGACAGTTTTTCCGCTTAAGCTTAATGAATGGAACATCGTCGTGATCCCATGAGTCAATAGCTCTCTTTCCGCTTCATACAGAGCCAGTTCAAAATCAATCAGTGACGTTGGTCTTGGCGCTGCAATTTTTTCGATATAGTCAGAATGAAGATCGATGAAGCCTGGCATGATCCAGCCGCCTTTGGCATCGATGACGATCAGGTTGCAGTCCTTTTGGGGTAATGCGGTGTTTTTTCTGATGTCGACGATCCGTTCATTTTCGATTAGGATCGAGTGCTGCTCGACTACTCCCGCCTGGGTGACGATTTTGCCGTTTGTAATTACATACATCGCGATGCTCCTTTTTTAAAGTAATGAATAAACAAGTTGCTGTGTGTAGGGATGCTGCGGATCTTCAAGAATCTGATCCGTTATCCCGCCTTCTATCACTTCGCCGCCGAGCAGCACGTAGGTTCGTTGAGCAAGCATTCGGATCACCCCTAGGTCATGAGAGACAACCAGCATACTCACCTGGTATTCCTGTTGGATTTTTTTGATGATATCCAATACCACGGCTTGTACTGATAGATCCAATCCGGTCGTCACTTCATCGAGAAAGAGGATCGGCGGGTTGGTCGAGAGGGCCTTCGCAATCTGGACTCGCTGCTGCATCCCGCCAGAAAAGGCTTTTGGCGGCTCCTTCATTCGAAATTGGGGAATATTGACTTCTTCTAATAAATTACCGCCGATCGTCTGCATATCCGATACATTCCGATTTCCGCTTGCGATCATTTTTTCCGCCACATTGGCGATGGCGGAGAAATCCATTTTTAAGCCTAGATAGGGATTCTGATAGACCATCCCGAAGAGCTCGTTTCTTAATTGCCGCTGCGCCTGCGAAGAGAGTGCGTAAATATTATCGATCGGCGGTTCGTTGATGGAGACCGTCCCTGAAGTCGGCTCCTCGTCAAAATATAGACACCTCATCAGAGTTGATTTTCCAGATCCAGACTCTCCGACAATCCCGACGATCTCTCCCTTGTATAAATCAATGGAGATATCTTGGCAGGCATAGACCGTTCCACAGGCAGGACAATAGTTTTTTTCCAGCTTTCTGGTCGAGGCATCCTGACATTTCGAACAGCCTTCTCCGTATTGCTTATTCAGGTGTTCAATTGATAAAATCGGCTGTTCTTGCTCAAATTCGGCACTCATCATCGTAGTTGGTTTCTCCTCTCAGTACACAGGCTGGTATCGTTACATTGATGAACGACCTGATGATTTTCGTCAAATAATTCATCCATAAAGACGCCTTTTGCTCCACACAAATGGCAGCTGACTTCAGAAAAATCTTCGATCGCAAAGGGGCGATCCTCAAAATCAATCGATTTTACTTTTGTATAGGGCGGCACCGCGAAGATTTTCTTTTCCCGTCCGGCTCCTAATAGAATCAGTCCGTCATTTTCCAGCATTTTGGGATTATCAAAGCGTGGAATCGGCGACGGTGTCATCAAATAGCGATCATTTACAATCACTGGATGCTCTGCTCCTGTTGTCGTGACACCATAGCGCATGATCTGATCAAACAGCATCAGCCAGGCTCCCGTGTATTCTTTATCCGCATGTAATCGCTTCGTGATATACTCGCTGGGCTCATAGGATCGCAACGGTTCACAAACTGGAACCTGAAGAACGAGAATCTGTCCTTTTTTTAATTTCTTCTCAGGTATTCGATGGCGTGACTGAATGAGAGAGGCCGCTTCTGTATCTGAAGTTAATCCGATTCCTGTTGTTTTTTGGATCAGCTTTTTGATATTGACGGCATTGACACTTTCATCACTGCCTTGGTCGATCACCTTTAAAACATCCGATTTTCCTACTAATGACAGCGTTACCTGTAGGCCGCCGGTTCCCCAGCCGCGTCCGATCGGCATTTCCCTTGAACCAAAGGGCACCTGATACCCTGGAATCGCAATCCCTTTTAAGATCGCTCGGCGAATTTCACGCTTTGAGCCCTCATCAAAGAAAGCAAAATTATACGTTTGTTCCATTACTCTTCACCTCGCTCTTGCGTCTTGCGGATACTGTCCAATTTGGATTGGAAGGTGACGTAATGAGGAAGCTTCAAATGGGACAAGAAGCCGGTTGATTCAATGCTGTCGATATGATATAGAACGAATTCTTCATCTCCGGTCGGCAGTTCCTTATTTCCTTCTTCTAAGCTATAGTCCAAGATTCCCATCGAGATGGCCTTCGTTTCATTTCGTCCATAGACAAAGCCGTAGCCGATCTCGATCTCCATTTCCTCTTTGCCATTTTTTTTGATGGTTTTAGGAATGTACATTTCTGCTTCTGTCATTTCAATCTTTCCTAGATAATAGGCAGCTTCTGATTGCTGTTCCTCTGCATAATAAACTGGGACAGTCCCGACACGTAGCTCGCCAACTGTTGGATGCGCATCGCCGTAGCCGCGAATGATCGAATAGGCGAAGGCCATTAATGATTGCGCCATTCCTCGACTGAGAATCTGCAGCCGTTCGCTGCGTTTGGTAGGAAATTCCAATACTTTTTTTGTCATATCCTCTGGTTCGGTGTTATTTTCGGGCAGCCGATTCAGTATTCCTTGATCCTGCAAATAGGCAGAGACCTTTTCATACTTGCCGATTTCCGCATTCTTCATTTCCGTTTCCTGTGGACGAAACTCAGCAAGCAGCTGTTTTACCTGCTCTCTATGTTCGTTTTCATCGGAAAAATCAATCAAGCGATGCATGTAATCATAGGTGGCCCCTAGCATTTGCCCCCCTGGGATATCCTTAAAGGCTGCTGAAATTCTTCTTTGGACCTGCATTTCATTGGAGGTATCGATGATCTCCGAATACCCCATACGTTCTAAGGTAGAACGATAGGCACGAAGCAGAAAGACTGCCTCTTCGACGGAGCCCTCCGCTTGCCAAAGCGCTCGTGCCGCCAAATTCGGTGCATAAAGGGAAGCTTCACTCATGACCTGATCCACTAGCAGCTTCATATTTGCTTCAATAGCGGAAATCTTCAGCTGATCGCCCTGCTCGATTTTTCGGTATTCAAGAAGCTTGAGACTGGCTTCAATAGCCTCTTGTCCTCCCTTGACTGCGACATAGGCCATTATGCCACCTCCTTGATCAACGTTGTTCTAGGAATACAGAGGATTTCTAACTGTTCATCAACAATGATTAAATCCACCCCTAAAGGATATTCCTGATTCAACTGTTCTCTAATCATGAATATATCTACTAATTGTTTAGGAAAATCAACGCTTTTTCTCTCTTTGATCCCAGGTCCCTCAAGCTGATAATGTACACTTGCCTCAGACAATGATTCCAGTTCAACAATGATCGTCGCGGATTTTTGCGGGTCGATCAAATCACCGATCTTGGCTTGCTGTAATGCAGTCAGCTGCTCAGCCGTGACCTTTTTCCCAACAAAAATGAAATCTGCTTCTGCGATCTTCACTGGAAAGCTTCGAAATTCTTGCTGAAGATAGTTTTCCTGTTCTGCTTCCATACCTAAAACGGAGAAGCTCACCTCCTGATCCAACAGAGTCGCTGCTATCAGAAAAGCACCTTGACTGATTGGCCCATTAAAAGAATGGCCCTCCAGCCTGCCACGTTCACCAACGTAGGAGTTTAGCTGGACTAGGGTGCGAAATACTTGCTGTGTCTCATGAATCATGACTGCTCCTCCACTTCCATCACTTCAAAGGAAACTTTTGTTTGATTGATCAAATATTGCTGGTAGCCCAGCTCGGCTAAAAGCTGTTTCCTGTGCTCTAAAATCTGATTGTCCCACGCATTTTTTTCAGCTGCCGGAAGCTGCTCGTAAGCGGCATCGATAATCGCTAGATTCAAGGCCTTTTGATAATGCTCGCCACATATGAGTCCCAGACCGCTCTTGTCCTGAATCACTACTCGGGCTCTAGTTACTAAGGTCTCGCCACCATAAAACAGTGAATTTTGCGCAGACTCTCTGATTTTATTCATGATCAGCATCAGGCGAGGTTCTTCGCGAACTTCGACATTGAATAATTCTCTTGCCTGGGCGGCGAGTTCTGCAGCCAAGGCTGTCTGATCCTCGACAAGTACCCATGTTCGTTCTTTTCGATTCATTGGTTATCCTTTCTCTGCTCCGCTCATTTTTATCGTTAATTTTTTACAATATAATTGGACCGCAGCTTCATGGAAATCAGCTCTAATACGGCGGCAACCAATAGGATCATGTAGACCATGACACCAATCTCATGTAAATCGAAGTAAAAACCGCTGGCCATAGCTAGTTGAAAGCCTAGTCCGCCAGCTCCGGCTGCGGCTCCTACAGCGATCGCATTCGTAAAATTGATCTCAAAACGAATGAATGTCCATGAAAGAATTGCTGTGATACATGAGGGCAAAACAACTTGAAAAACGATCTGCCACCAGGTCGCTCCACTTGCTTTTAAGGCTTCAATCGTTCCATAGTCCATCTCCTCGATGCTTTCAGAATAAACCTTCGTTAAATAAGCGACGCTGTGGAAAAGCATCCCTATTACTGCCGCATTCGAACCAAGTCCAATAATAATCGAGAAGATCATTACCCAAAGGATCGTCGGAACAGCTCGGACAAAGGACATCACAACACGAATCCCTGTCGAAAGTCTTTTCGAGGATAAATTGCACGCCGCTAGCAGACTGAAGAAAAATGCGACGAGGGCTCCTAACAACGTAGTGACTACAGAAAGTCCAATCGTAACACCCAACGCTTCAATCAAGGTCTTCAACGAAAAGCGGCCAGATAGATGCGGCTGCAGGAAAATCCGTTGAATATCCGAAAAAAATTGGCTGATTGCTTCAAGCAAAACCACATCGCCATAATCCATTGTAGAAAAGGTCAGTAAGGAGACTGCTAGGAGTGAAAACAGCAGGCCCCAAAGAATCAAACGATTTTTCTTCCATAATCGGATTCTTATTTTCCTCCTTCTGCCATGGATCATGTGAATACTGTCAGCTAAAGCAGGTGATAGCGGATATACTGCTTCTTCTTGAGGTGTTTCCATCAGATAATGCTCCTCCTAATCTTGTTTGAGAATAATTCAAGTCCGATGACTACAATAACGATTGTCAATATGATCATTCCGGTGATATCGTATTGAAATTTTTTGTAATAGAGGTCAAAAAGGAAGCCAATGCCCGTTCCAGTCAAGATCCCTACCAAAGTAGCATCTCGAATATTATTTTCAATCAGAAAAAGAACCCAGCTAATCAGCTGACTGCCGACCATCGGCAATACGCCTTGAAAGATCACTTGAAAATAAGAAGCACCGGTTGCTGTCAACGCTTCAATCGTACTGCCGGCTATTTCATCGATCGTTTCCATAAAGGCTCGTGTCAAATAGCCGAACGTTGCAAAAAAGATCGCTAAGTAACCGGTAAATTCACTTTGCTTAAAGCTGAGTAATAAAATCATCGCCCAAACAACGATCGGCATATTTCGAAAGAAGCTTGCCAGCACATGTGCGAATCCCTTTACTAACAGGTGGATTCCCGTTTCTCTAGAGCCGAAAATCGCCATGAACAGGGCAAAGATAGCAGCCGTGGTCGTTGCTGTGACCGACATGAGCATCGTCTGCCATAATTTAGTAAGAATCATTGGCAGATACTCTAATGAGGCTTCCGTCGGTACAAAATTAATGAACAGCCACCCAAATCCTGCGGGAATCGAAGGCAGCGAGGCCAACAGATCAAAATTAGTCCCCACTGCTGAAAATGTGTAAAGGCCAAGGAGGAAAACCAATAGACAGACCATCATTTTTCTTCTTTGAGTAAAAATATCTTTTTGTCCTTTTTCCATCATTGTCCTCACACCAATAATTCTTTCGATAAATAGATTTCATTGATCATCTCTGAATCTAAGTTCCGCGGCAGATCGTCAAAGACAATCCGTCCATCGGTAACCCCGATGATTCGATCCGAATAGCTGATGGCAACCTCGACCTGATGAAGATTGACTAAGCAGGTGATCCCCATCTCTGCGGTTACCTTTTTGAGATAATCCATGACTACCTTTGATGATTTCGGATCAAGGGAAGCGATTGGTTCATCACACAAGATCAGCTCTGGCTCTTGCATCAACGCTCTGGCGATCCCGACCCGCTGCTTTTGACCCCCGCTCAGCTCATCACAACGAGTGTAGGCAAATTCATCCAGACCAACTCGCTTGAGCAGACTAAAGGCCTTTTTCTTTTCCGCTTCCGTATAATGCCCCAGTGAGCCACTAAGACTTGACTTATAGCCAAGCCTTCCGTGGAGTACATTCTCAACTGCCGTTAATCGGCTGACTAGATTGTAATGCTGAAAAATCATCCCAATTTTGCAGCGATTTTGGCGCAGCTTTTTTTTATTGCTTTTCATCAAATCGGTACCATTAAAAAGCACTTCTCCCTTATCAGGGGAGACTAGCTGATTGATACTTCGCAGCAGTGTGGATTTCCCGGCACCGGAAGGACCAATCACAGAAACAAACTCGCCTTTGCTGATCGAAAAGCTTACATCCTTCAACGCTTGTTTTCCATTGCTGTAAGTTTTAGATATATCCTTAATTGCTAAAAGCATCTCTTTGCCTTCCTCCTGTTTACTTAGACAGCTCTCTGATCGGATCATAAAACTTATCATCTACTTCCAAGAAGCGTTCATCCCCTTCTTTGACAAACAATGCCGCTTGCTCTGCATCCTCAGGAGCAAAGATCTCTTCATTGTCTGAAACCTCTTTTGATGTCAACACTTCGATGACCTTATCGATCTCTTTTTGACTCATTACTTTTGTATTTGCCACGATTGGTGCATTTAGGACCGGAGTCGATTGAATGATCCGAGCTTTTTCACCTCGCACCGTATCAAAGGGAGCCTCTGCGTCGTCCTTCACCTGATACAGCATTCCTGCTTTGTTTTCTTCGCCGTCCGCTACTTTGAAATATTGCGGAAGATTCATGAAGGCTGCTGCGTCCGCATCTCCCTTCAGCAGGTTGACTGCTGAGCCCTGATGAGATCCGCCAAATAATACTTTGTCGAAGAACTTTCCTTCATTGATAAGTTCATCTGAATTTTCCAAATCAAACTCTTTTACGATCGCATTGCTTGGGACCTTAAAGCCTGATGTCGAACTGTTTGAAACAAAGGAGAAGGTTCTGCCCTTGATTGGATCGATCGTATAGCCGTCTCCTGTTTCATATTCCTTCTCGTTCTCTTCTTTTACAGCGATGAAGCTGTAATAAAGCGCATCTTCCAAAGTACCGCTTGCTCCTGAGTTCGTTAGAATCGCTTTGACATCTGGATTTTTTTTGTTAGCCTGAATGTACCCTTCTGCACCCATCAATGCCAAATCCGCTTGCCCATTCGAAATCGACTCAATCACGATGTTGTAGTCCGTCGTAGTAACAATTTTTACCTTACGCCCTGTTGCCTCAGAAAGAATATCTTTTAAAGCGTCACGCGATTTTTCAAACTCTGCAGCCGATTCACTAGGATAAAAAATAACCTTCATTGGTGTGTCCTTTTTTTGTTCCGCTGTTGCACCATCATCTTTGCCGCACCCAGCTAATCCTGTTACAGCTAAAGCAGCTACCATTGCTAAAATCATCTTTGAAAAAATTTTCTTCATCATCACAGCTCCTTAATTTTCTTTGGTACAAATAAAGTATAAGCAAGCATTGTGAAGGTCCAATATGATTCAAATTTTATTTTTGTAAACAATGTAAAGCCTGTGTAAACACAAATAAAACAGGCATTCAACAAGAATTGCCCGCTTTTATCAATGAAACCATCTATTTAAATAACCTACATTATAATAACTTCGAATGATTTCGATGAAAATCAGTTGTAAAATTTACATGCCGTTTATGAATAGGCTTTCATTTTTGCTCAATTTTTAGTATTGGAAGATTCATATTTACTCATACAGCCTGTTTACTACCTCTTGTATGAGCATCCGTATAAGAGTAGACTTGTTTAAAAAGGAGATTCCTCATGAGCTATTTAATTGGCGCGGTCTTTTTATTGCTTAGTATTTGGCAGCTGGTGATGACCAAGCGCTCATTTACACATTTAAAGAAAGGTGGCAACGAAAATACGTCTCCCTTCATTTTGTTAGGATTGTGGTTTAGCTTCATCATTGGTATAAGCTTTCTTTTTGCTGCGGGCTACTGCTTTTTTTATTAAATTGAGACATGTTTATCAGAGGCTTAGGCCTCTTTTTCTATTTGCTTACAATTCTTTTCCTTTCATTTACGCTCTCATGCTATAATTAATTTAATAAGAGGAATAGGCAGAAAACGATCAATCGGACAATTTTGCCACAGGCCCGACATTAGAAATGTAGAATCCGGCTGAATCACAGTCGATAAAAATTTGTATTGATCAAGTATTCGACGATCATTCACTATGAACAAGGAGTAGAACAGATGCAGCAGCTATTAACTTTATTCGATTCGCTATCCAAAACAGGAATTATTCTTTTCATTCTGTTTAGCTTCCTGATAACGCTGGGAATAGTCATATTAATTTTTTCATTTTCGAAAGCAATGAAAAAATAGGTCCATTCTTCATTTACATGACAGCAAAAAACGCCATGACCGTATGTAGTCATGGCGTTTTCTATTATTTATTCGCGCGTTTTTGGTACGTGCCTTCTTGTGTACTTACTTCCAATAATTCGCCCTCTTCAATGAAATCAGGAACGTTTACAACTAAGCCTGTTTCCATTGTTGCAGGTTTACCTGAACCAGTAACTGTCGCACCTTTGATTGATGGTTGTGTTTCAACTACTCTCAAGACTACTGAAGATGGCAGCATCACGCCGATCACTTCATCGCCAAAGAATTGGATTTTTACTTCCATGTTTTCAAGGATGAATTTCATTTCATCTGCGACTGTAGCTACAGGGATTTCATATTGTTCATATGTTTCCAAATCCATGAAGATTGCAATATCGTCTTGGCTGTACAAATATTGAACAGGCTTTGTATCGATCATTGCTTTTTCAAATTTTTCATCTGGACGTAAAGTCGTGTCATAGGTTGAGCCTGAACGCACATCGCGCAGCTTCATACGCATAACAGTATTTCCCTTACCTGGTTTGTGGTGGCTGGCATCTAAAACTTTGATCAATTTTCCGTCTTGAACAAAAGTCATACCCGCACGTAAATCGCTTGCTGAAATCATTATTAAGCACTCCTCTTCTACTATAAAATGAACCTTATTTATTGTAGCAAATAACCCTTGGACTTACTAGGGAAAATTATTTATCTGTCTATTTCGCTTCCTGTACCCGAAAGAATTTAAGCTTCGGTAATTGATTCAGTGTCATTTCTAAAGAAGGTCCCATCAACAATAAGACGATCACTGTACCAAATCCGATATGTCCACCTAATAAAAAACCCGTTAAAAAGATGACCGCATCTAATAGGATTCGAGCAACTTTTACCGAGCTCTTCAATGCTTTTTTTAATACAATCATCAAAGACTCGTAGGCTGCCGAGCCAGCATCTGCTAATAGATAAATGCCTGTTCCGACGCCGAAAACAATCGATCCGGCAATGATAGCGTAATAACCCGTTCCGTTTGGAATCGTCTGCAGGACTCCAAGCCAGTCTAAACTATTCAGACAAAAGCCTAATCCAAAGCTATTAATAAGACTGCCAATGCCGATCATCTTTCGATCATAGAAAAAGATAACAATTAAAACAATACCATTAAACAGCATGCTCACAGTCCCAAACTTCAGCGGTACATGCTGTAATATTCCCAATACTAGCGTGCTGATCGCATCAGCCCCTAGTCCACTGACAACGATTAAGCGAACGCCGACAGCCGCGATAAAGGTTCCAATAATGGCAAAAAGTAACTGCTTTGCTATAGTTGGTTTGATCACTTTATTCCTCACTTTCATAAAATCGAAGTTCTCGTATTTCAATTCTAGTAAACTGTTTTACTTAAAAAATTTCATCAAACAAAAGGCAAGGCACCAAACAAATAATTTGTCTGGTGCCTGGATAGTTTTTGTTAATTCCATTCTTTCTTTAAGCGTGCTTTGTAGGAGTTGAATCTGTCTACTAAAGGCACGGCCGCTTCTTTAATGGCGCAGTACTTGTCGACCATCGTTACGATGTAGCCTTCCTTATATTTAGGAGGAGTAATGGTTGCGCCCCACATATGCTTAATAATAATGTCACGCTCAAGGTCAGACAATTCGGTGATTTTTTCTGCATTCTTCACAGCAATTCGTGGATGCATATAGGCATGGGAGCCCTCATCGAATTTCGTTGTCCGCCAGTCATAATAAAACAAATCATGTAACAAGCCTGCACGAGCAGTAGCTCTAGCATCGCCGTTAAATTGTTTTGCTAATTTGTAGCTATTATAAGAAACACTGATAGAGTGTTCCAAACGTGTTGAATTCATATGTTGAGTGTAATTTGCTAATCTTTGAACTTCCTCGGTAGCTAATAAATCTTCAATATAAGAAACGTATTCTTCATCGTCACGCCAGTTTTCGGTCATGGATATAAAGCCCCTTTTCATTTGTCTCTGTGGCTCATTATAGCACGGTGAGGAAACCTTGAATAGGCTTCCACGAGTTTGTGAATAAAGTTTAACAGTTCCTTAATAACAGTTACAAATTTGTGAATTTTTACTTAAGTAAGTGGAACATTAGCACTCCAGCAGCGATCGCGACATTCAGAGACTCGGCTTGACCTTTGATCGTAATGTATAGATTCTGATCCGTCATCGCTAATAATTCTGATGACATACCTTGTCCCTCATTTCCCATCACTAAAGCAAAATCCGTCATTTTCTCGACCGCAAGATACTCCTTCGCTTCCTTATCCAACGCAGTTCCCAGCACTGGACTGCCGGCTTGTTGAAATTGCGGAATGAGCGCTGAAAGCTCCCCATTTTGGACAGACAAGTGATAAAGACTGCCCTGCGTGCTGCGTAAAGTCTTGGGATTGTATAAATCCGCACTGCCTTGGCCTAAGATAACACCAGAAAAGCCGGCCGCATCCGCAGTACGAATCATTGTACCGACATTGCCGGGGTCCTGCACGTTATCCAGCAGTAACCAAGCACCGGAAAAATCGCTGCTCACTTCCTGCGGCATCTCCGCCACCGCGATCATACCCTGTGGTGTCGGCTGACTTGCCAACACTTTTAAAACCTCATCAGAAACTAAATAGTAATCCGACAGATTTTCTTCGATCCATTCCGACCATTCGTTCAACCCCCGTTGATTGATAAAGACTTCCTTCAACGCCACATTAGCGGCCTTCGCTTCTTGGATTAGATGAAACCCTTCTAAGAGATAGGTTTGCGTCTGCTGCCGATATTTTTTCTGCTGTAATTTTTTTGTTTCTTTGATCAATGTATTTTTACTCGATTGAATCTCTTTCAAAATGTCTGCCTCACTTATTTTAGGTATTATTTTCTATACGAGATAGCTTCGTCTGTCATTATAGCACGCGAATTCTTGTATCAACCAGAAAAAGTCGTTATCATAGATAATAAGAGAAAAATAATTAGGAGGTTTTCTTATGAAGATGTACTTAAATGTTACTGGACGTGTTCAAGGCGTCGGTTTTCGCTATACTACCTATCAAATAGCCGTCGAGATCGGATTGACCGGCACCGTGAAAAATGAGGACGATGGCAGTGTGACCATTGAAGCGATTGGGACAAAAGAACAGCTCGCGGAATTTCTTGAAAAAATTAAAAAGCCGCAAAATCCATTTGCCAAAGTGAATCACATTGAACATTATGAAGACCCTACCATCAAAGATTACGATCAATTCAATGTCGTCTATTAAAAATAAGACAAGGTTGGCTGATTTCCCGGAATTAGATTGAAAAGCCTTGAGTTATCTAGTATAGTATTTCCTGTATAAATTTTTATTAGCAGAGGAAGAAATAAATGACAAAATTTAAAAATTGGCTACTAGGCTCCGGCCTTTTGGGTGTTCTTTTACTCCTTTCGGGCTGTGTTCGCTCAAACAGTGATGGTACCCCAGATACATCCGGTCTTGTTTACCGCATGCTGGTTGTTCCATTAGAGAACTTCCTAAATTGGATGGTGAATAATTTCAACTGGTCATATGGCCTAGCGATCATCGTCTTGACGATCATCGTTCGTTTGATCATCTTGCCGCTAGGAATCCACCAATCGAAGAAATCGTTGATCCAATCAGAAAAAATGCAATCGATCAAACCGCAAATCGATGCGGCACAAGCAAAAGTAAAACAAGCAACGACGCAAGAGGAACAAATGGAAGCTCAGCGTGAAATGCAAGCTGTCTACAAGGAAAACAATGTCAGCATGATGGGCGGTATGGGTTGTCTGCCTTTACTGATCCAAATGCCGATCTTCTCAGCATTGTATTACACTGCTCGTTTTTCAGAAGGTATCCAGCATTCGACATTCTTAGGAATGGATATGGCGAAACCTAGTTATATCCTAGTAGTTGTCGTTGGTGTAGCTTACTTGCTGCAAGGGTACATTTCATTAATCGGTGTCCCTGAAGAACAGAAGAAAACGATGCGCAGTATGATGATCGCTTCTCCATTGATGATCGTCTTCATGTCATTCACTTCACCTGCTGGAGTGGCACTTTACTGGGTAGTCGGTGGTATCTTTAGTTGCCTTCAAACCTTTATCACTAACGTCTTGATGCGTCCTCGTATCAAAGCTCAGATCAAAGAGGAATTAAAGAAAAACCCGCCAAAACAGGTGGTTTCGAAGCCAATCAAAAAGGCTGAGCCGATTCAGCCAAAGCAAGTCGCTCAACCAAAAAATAAAAACAACAAGAATACTAACGGTCGAAATGCCGGCAAACAAAAACGGAACTAGCAAAAATAAGAACCATCGCTTGCGAGCGATGGTTCTTATTTTTATTCTTATCTCAAAATATCAATCAAATCTTTCTTAGCAGCTTCAGAAGCCGGCATCACTGAAAATATCAGCCCGATTCCGCTAGACACTCCAACTGCCAAACAAACAGTAAACAAATCAACAGATACGGAGATTTTCATCGCACTGCCGATTGCATAGGCGACAAGCATTCCCAATAGGTAACCGATGATTCCTCCAACAAGAGTCAAGGTCATCCCTTCTAATAAGAACTGCATACGAATCGCACCTCGTGTAGCTCCCAGCGCTCGACGAATCCCGATCTCCTTTGTCCGTTCTGAAACAGAAATATACATCATGTTCATCACTCCGACACCCGCGATAAATAATGAGATTCCCGCTACCGCACTAATGAATAGTGTGATACTGCTAAGTACTTCACTGATTCCATCGGTCATCATCGCCATATTCGAGACTTGATATTCCCCTTGCTGACGCATAGCGCCTGCGGATTCCAGCTTCTTGATTGCTTTGTCCGCAACCTTATTCAACTTGCTTCCATCTGCCAAGGTCAAGACCACCGCACTAGTATCCTGCTCATTCCCGAAGAAATGGATATACGTTTGCCGCGGCAGCAGGATTTTAGTCGAGCCTTCTGAAAACATCGTTTCCTCTGGTCCTGCTGGAAAAACTCCAATGATTGTAAAGACCTGCTTATCGAGTTCAAAGCCGCGCCCCACTGCTCCCTTAGCCGAACCATAAAGATCCTTTGCTAATGAGGCATCAATCGTCACTACTTTGTTTTGGGTTTGGTTGTCGTATGCACTGATGGCACGACCATGACTTACAGTGTCCCCATCCTTAGAAACGACGCCCACTCGATAGTTCTTCGTTTTATCTTTTATTTTGATTTCTTTATAGATATAAGACAAATCATTTTTTGGATACGAAACAGACTCGACCCCTTCAACATTTTTCAGCAAACTAAAGTCAGAGTCTTGAATCATATCAACATTCGAATAATATAGCGCATTGTTTCCAGGAATGAAATTGATATCGACTTCCAGCTTATCCGATTCTTCAGCAGTCAGGCTTTCGATCGTGTCGCGCTCAAAGCCGCGGCCAATCGATAAAATCGCGATTACTGCCGCGATACCGATAATAATCCCAAACATTGTTAGAGCACTGCGTTTCTTATTCTTAAAAATCGAGCCCAATGATGAACGCCAATTTACATAGAACTTCATTCTTCGATCACCGCCCTATCCTCAGTGATCGCACCATCTCTGATTTTAACCAGACGTGTGCAATAGGGAACAACTTCTGGATCATGAGTGACTAGAAAGATTGTTGCGTGATCACGCCGATTCAACTCTTTGAACAGCTCCATGATCTCATTTGAAGTATGGGTATCCAAAGCGCCGGTCGGTTCGTCAGCGATAATAAATTTCGGCTGGTTGATCAAGGCTCGAGCAATAGCGACCCGCTGCTGCTGCCCGCCAGAAAGCTGACGTGGGTGTTTCTCTGCCTTATCCGCGATTCCGACCCGTTCCAAGGCTGACATGACTCTTTCTTTGGTTTGGTGAAAGCCGTAGCCATTATAGAGCAGCGGCAGCTCCACATTTTCATAAACGGTATAATTTTCGATCAGACTGAAATTCTGGAAGACGAAGCCTACCATCTCATTGCGCGTTTTTGATAAGCGATCATCCGTTGTAGTGACCAGATTCTCCTCCTCAAATAGATATTCTCCGTCAAATTTTGTATCGATGAAGCCCAACAGATTAATCAGTGTTGATTTCCCTGAACCTGATGGTCCCATGACCGCAATCATTTCGCCGGCATCGGCTTTTAGATTGATATCCTTTAGCACATGCAGCGCTTCTTCATCGTTCCGATAATACTTGTTGATATTTTTTAGTTCGATCATTTAATCCACCGCCAATTCCTGACCGTCTCGTAATGATTTGTCAGGATTTGAAATAATGCGGTCACCGTCTTTAAGACCATCCTTCAAAACAAAGTAATCGCCCTTATCTTCGGCCTGGATCGTCACTTCTCGAACTTTCCCCTTGCGGTAAGCAAAAACATAATGAGTATTGCCTGTTTTCATAACTGCTTTTTTGGGTATGCGGATCTCATTCAACGGCAGAACAACTTGTACGTTATAACCATATTGCAGTTCTTCCGTCGGTTTTACAATGAAGCTGTAATTTGAGACTGAGCTAGTCGCTGCGGCCCCTGCTGCTCCAGCTTGGCTGGCAGCATCGCCTGCTTGATCCGGTAATTTGTTCACATGGGTGATCGTGCCTGCAATCTCTTGGTTCGTCGTGATCGGTTTGATCGTCACTGCCGCATCTTGATGCACCTGCGGATAATCGTATTCGGAGGCTTTTGCTTCGACAGTGATTTCATTACTGACAACTTTTACAACTGGTACTGAAGGGTCATTCTTGCCTTTTTCATTGATATAGGCGGTTCCCTTTGTCGCACTGGCAATTGTTGAAGTAACCTTCCCACGCATCTTATTAACACTTTGTGAAGCCGAGCTCAACTCAACATTCGCCGTTTCCAATGCTTGTCTTGCTTGTACAACCGCGTCACTGGCTGCATCTAGGCTGCTTTCATACTGAGTCTGCTCTTGTTTGTATTGTTCCTTTTTAGCAGCGCCCTCTTCAGTATTTTCATTTGTATTATTGTAATTCGTAATAGCTTCATTCAATTTTTGCTGCTCTTTGGCCTGCTTATCCTGGGCGATCGCCAATGATTCCTGTGCATTAGAAACACCAAGATAGAGCTTATCTAAGTTCGTGCTTTGCTCCTCTGCCTGCTCTTGATATTCTGTATTGGTGTAGCTCAGCAGCATGGTTCCTGAATCCACATCCTGTCCATCCTGAACATTGATTTCAGAAATTTTCCCCAATGTTTGATCCAAATAATAATCCTGTGTATGAGTCGCTTCCACGATTCCATTAAAGGTCAGTGGATCAGACTTTTTCAATGTAATTGTCTGAAATTGATTTTCCTTAACCGTATTGCTCTTCATTTGAGAGTAAGCGAAAGCGCCAATAAACAGCACTAACGCGAGCACCCCCGCAATGATACTCCAACGGATCTTTTGCTTTTTCGTCATTTTTTTCTTTGTCATTTATTACTCCTCTGGCTCTGCTTTAAATAAGTGAACGATAACAAGAATCGCTGGAATCAAGAAAATCAACTGGACAATTAAAGCGATGATTGTCGTTGCTAATGATAGATTAATTCCTTCAATTTCCATTTTCGGCTGCATAATTAAGCCTATCGCTAAACTAAAAAGATTCCAACCAACGTTCACGTAGTAAGGCATCTTAATAGGTACAATGTCGTCTGCCAACTTCTTATTTGCCCTAAAATAGAAGACCAGCAAAGCAATCGATATTACCAAAGATAAAACTGAGATTATTTTTGTCAGTGGATTATTCATATAATCAAACATTTGTTGAGCAAGTGGTCCCATCATCTCGTAACTACTCATTTTAGGATTCAATGACTTTGGTAACCCTATCAAATTAGAAACAAGAGAAAGTAGCCCTAAAACGATTAATACCATATTCCACGTTTTTGCCTTTTTTATGTGTTTTTCCATTTCATCACTCCATTCAACAATTTTCAATCATTTATGAAAATGCTGCAGCAACCCTAAGCAAACATTTCACAAATTATTCCTCATTATACTACTAAGTTCCTCCTCTTTTGAAGAGTGATCCTAAAAATACGTATTTTTGTCTTAAACGCACACAATCACAAACCTTCGCTCGTTTGATGATCTTCTAGAATAATAGAGAAATAAGGAATGGAAATAAAATAAATGATAATATAATAAAAATGGGTATTAGCATATTTCTCATTTTTATCAGTCCAAAATGGTGACGACGAAGCGCATAACTGATCCCGATAATGGAACAATCAAATAGAAAGCTTTCCATATGCAGCGGGGTATTAGTAACAAGAGAGCGATTAACTGAACCTGGCGAGACAAACCCTCTCCACTCAGCAGGTAAATAAATCGACAAAATCATCTGTGCTAAATTCACTACAAGAATAATCAACATGCTTATTGCCAATGCCTCAATAACCGCTCTTCTTTCTAATTCATCGTATTGGTTGATTGTGACTAATACTTTTATCAACGAGAACATTCCGACAAAGGAATATATCCCCAAAAACATAAAAATCGTAGTTATTATCAGTTCAACGATCATTTTACACCTCTTTTTAATAAGAATTTTTCTCTGATGAGTCTCTAAAGATAAAAATTGACTATGTTCATTTTAACCCCTCAATATATTCATCCTTATTTATAATATTTTTTTCAAAAAAATGGTAAAAGTAAAAATAAAAAAATGATTAGTATGGGCAAAAGATTTCTTACAAGAAAAGAACTTTTTGAAATTAAGCCATATTGAACCCTTCTAATGTTGTATACGACGGCGATCACCATGCAATACAGCAAAAAGCTGTCAACATGATCAAACGCACCAAGAGTAAAGCGCACCATCGATTTTCCGCCAGAATAGATGACGGGCTGATAACCTGCTGGCTGGACGATGGAAAGAATCAATTGAATAAGATGCAAGCTCAGTATGACCCCCATGCTGATCGACAATGTTTCAAAAAAGATTTTCTTCTGCAGCTCATCTGATCGATGAAACAGTACCACTCTCTTAATTAGTGAAAAAAACACCAATAAGGAATACCCTAACAAAGCAATCATCAAACAAAATGTAACTTTATCAAACATCATTTCCCCTCCAACTCATTTTTACTACAAAGACAGTTGTCAAACTCCAAAAAAATACGGAATAAAGGTGCATAACAAGGAAATACCGAGCATTGGCAGAAGGCTTCTTCTAACAAAATAATCCTTGGAAAGCATGCGATACTGAACTTGCTTGATTTTATGAACAAAGCCAAATAATATGCAATAAAATAAAAGGCTGTATATTTCAAAAGTTGATTTACCGATTATTGCAACTACATATTGGTTCTTCGGACAAATGTTCTGAAGTAACTCTGTTGGTAAAATGTTCGGGAGCAGCCACCGAACAATGATCAATAGCAAAATGATACAGACGCTGATCAGGATTGTTTCCATAACCATTTTTTTCTCTTGCTCACTAATTACACGTCTCGTTATCATTCTTTTCAATGAATAACAAAGGGGAACAACGGAAATCAAGCCTAAAATGACTATCGGAAAAAAGACAAAGTTTATTACTAATTTCACAATTATCTCCATAAATGATTCTCCTTCAATCAAATTTTTTTCTAACTCACTATTACGTAAAGATATCTTTACAAAAATTCTACTACTCTCATGCTCATAAGTAAAGTTATCTTTACGACATCAGATAAAAAAAGCTAAGCACCAACTATTAAAGTCACTGCTTAGCTTTTGAGTATAGAGCCGCCTAAGATGGATCACGGACTATTATTTTCTGATTGGATAAACTGTTCCTTTTCAATTTACTGCTCGTAAAATCTGGCCAAGCTTTCCACTAATATAGTCGAACACGGAACTACTTATCCAACAAATCTCCTAAGATTTCTTTTTCCGCAAATAAAGCGGTGGCACCCCCTGTGTGCAAGAAAATAACTGAACTATTTTGTGGAATAATTCCTTTATCGACATAATCCAGCAAGCCGGCAAAAGCCTTGCCGGAATAGACCGGATCTAAAAATAAGCCTTCCTCTCGTGCCAACACACGAATCGCATCATTCCCCTTATCGCTTGGCATTTCATATCCAGGTTGATAATAGCTGTTATCATGTTCAAAGTCATCCGCTGTCAGGCGCTCTTCTAGACCCAACAGCGCTAAACTCTTATTCGCTAACATGGCCGAATTTTCTAAATAGCTCCTATCATGCCCAATCACATCAAAGGATAAAATCCGCATGGGGTGATTCAGCAGCTTCTTGCCAGCCACTAGGCCTGCCATCGTTCCGCCAGAACCGGTCGCATGTACCAAATAATCAAACTGCTGTTCAGCCGCTTCAGCCTGTTCCACCATTTCTATGAAACCCTCAATAAAACCAGTCGTCCCGATCGGACTCGCACCTCCCATTGGAATCTCATAGCAATTATGCCCTGCTTCTATTAGGCGCTTCATGTGCTCGCGAGCCAGTTGGACTGAACGTGCATCTACCTCAGCATCAGATTCGCCGGGATTTTTCAGAATAACATGGACCTCTGCACCTAAAATTCTATCCAGCAGTAGATTGCTTCGAAGATCCTTTTCATCTGGTTCAACGTATGCCACTAAGTATAGGATAGGTGTTAAGCCTTCTTTTCGACAGGCCTCCACTGTTTGCATCGCATGATTGGATTGTGTCGCGCCAAACGTAAAAATGTATTCTGCACCTTGTTCTTTCGCATCACCGATCAGATACTCGAGTTTTCTGATTTTGTTTCCGCCAAATAAGCTTTGTCCTGAAAAATCCTCTCGCTTAATAAACAAATTGATTCCCAGCCTTTTTGACAAATTCTCAAGCCGATAAAACGGCGTGGGATAAAAGCCCAGGCTTGCCTTTGGTTTTTGCTTCAACAATTGCTTTACACCTGTAGTTTCCATTGCGATCCTCCTAGCTTAGCTCTCTTCTATTTTCTAGTATATAGCACCTATCATCATAAGTGCATACCAATCCCATTTTTTGAGACACAAAAAAACGTCCCATCAGCAAAACTGCCAATGAAACGTCTTCTTTTACTATATAACCCGTACGGGATTTGAACCCGTGTCTCCGCGCTGAGAACGCAGCGTCTTGACCCCTTGACTAACGGGTTAGGATTTCCCCAACAGAAAATAGTATACTGCTAAATCTTTTTTTTAGAAAGGATTTGCACTTTGTTTTTGCGAATAATTAAATATGTGTTTATTTGACCATTCATGTTGTTTATATGCTTATTACGTGTATAATAGGTTGTGTATTCAAGTCACTGCTTTTCAGGTGAAATTGAATGGACCTTGAAAGGAAAAATAAATTCATTTTTTCTCAAAGAAAAACGAATGTATCACTAGGAGGACCTATGAATCTATCACAAAGGCAAGAGAAAATCATCGAGATCGTCAAACGCGATCAACCGCTAAGCGGCGAAAAAATCGCCGATCATCTGGGGATCTCACATGCTACTTTACGAACCGACCTCTCCTTCCTAACAATGGCAGGGATTTTAGAAGCCAGTCCTAAAGTCGGCTATACCTATACAGGTGTCGGCATCGAGCAATTCCTGTTCGATAAAATCTTTTCTGTAAAAGTCGAAGAAATCATGCTGTCGCCTTTATTGACACCGCAGGATACCTCGATCCATGATGCGATTACCAATATGTTCATGTATGATGTCGGCTCGATTTATGTAACGGACAAAGAGCAGCATCTAGTTGGACTATTGTCTCGTAAGGATTTACTGCGGGCATCGTTAAACAGCAACCTGCAAAACACACCTGTCGCAGTCGTAATGACGCGTGCGCCACATCTGCGAACCTGCACAAAGGATTACACGATCTTGGAGGCCGGTGCTGTTTTATTGGACTATCAGGTAGATTCGCTACCAGTAGTTAGTGAAGAAGATCCAAAGAAAGTGATTGGAAAAATCACGAAATCACGGATTTTTAATTACATCATGCAGCAAGCCAAACAAACTGAAACCAATCGATAGGAGCGAAAAAAATGAAAAAAAGTGTACCATTATACATGATCTCTGATTCAGTCGGCGAGACTTCGCTAAAATTAGTAAATGCCGCAGCAGCTCAATTCCCTACAGTGAATTTTGATTTGTCTTACCGTTTCCCTTTTACTAAAGACGAGGAGGAACTGAAAAGTATTCTTAGTGACGCATTGAAAGACAGCGCCGTTGTGGTGACCACTCTAGTCAGCGACAACCTGACTCAAATCGTCGAGGACTTCGCTGAACGAACTGGTCTGCAATACATTAATTTAATGAGTCAATTCATGGATATCGTTCACCAAAAAACCGGTGTCGCTCCATTGCAACAAGCTGGTGTTGTGCACAAATTGAATCAAGAGTACTTTGACCGTGTTGCCGCGATCGAGTTCGCTGTGAAATATGATGATGGAAAAGACGCAAAGGGCTTTTTAGAGGCAGATCTTGTATTATTGGGGATCTCACGTACTTCTAAGACCCCTCTAAGCATGTATTTAGCGAATAATCGTATCAAGGTGGCGAACCTGCCATTGATTCCGGAGGTCCCATTGCCTGAACAAATCAAAGCGGTACCAAAGGACAAGATCGTTGGTTTAGTGATCGAACCGGAAGTGCAGAAAAAAATCCGAATGAGCCGATTGAATTCATTGGGACTAGCTGAAAACTCTCGCTACTCAGATATCAATCGTATCAAAGAGGAGCTGGATTATGCCCTAGGCGTTTACGATGAGTTGGGTGCCTTCACACTGGATGTTACCAATAAATCGATCGAAGAATCAGCAACCTTGATTTGCGAGCATTTAGACAACTTCTTATAAAAATGGATACAATTTTGAGAGAACTGCCACTGAAGAATTATTTAGCAGAAATGAGCCGCAGTATGAAAATCAAATCATTACTATAAATAAGGAGCAGATTTATGCTATCGACCCGTGAGAAGTACTATCAAATGTTGGAGAAAGAATTTAGTACCAAGGAGGCGGTCATGACCGAGTTGATCAACTTAGAAGCCATCATGCATCTGCCCAAAGGAACCGAACTTTACATCAGTGATATTCATGGGGAGTTTACTGCCTTTGATCACATTTTGCGTACTGGCGCTGGTAATATCAAAGAAAAAATCAGTTTGCTCTTCGGTGACCGTTTGACAGAACATGAAAAAGACAAATTGACGATCCTTGTAGCTTATCCGCGAGAATCGTTGGATGATAAAGACTTTTATGCTTATCGTGACTGTTCCTGGTATCGAAAAAAGATCCGTCAGCTATTAGAGCTGCTGGCCTTTTGCTCCACTAAGTATACTCGTTCAAAGGTCCGGAAGGCCTTGCCTAAACAATATATGTATATCATTGAAGAATTGATGTACACGGATACGAATTATTCCGATAAGGCTGCCTACTTCGACCAGATTTTAGCGCATCTGCTTGATTTAGAGCAGGGCAGACCTTTTATCATTGCTTTATGCCAAAGTATTCAACGATTAGTCGTCGATCATCTGCATGTTGTCGGTGATATCTATGACCGTGGTCCTGAGGCGGATAAAATCATGGATAAATTGTGTCGACACCCTTCTGTCGATATTCAATGGGGCAACCATGACATTTTATGGATGGGAGCTTACGCTGGTTCTCGTGCCTGTCTGATGACACTGTTGCGGATCGCTGCACGCTATAATTATCTGTATGAGATTGAGCAAGCTTATGCATTGAACCTTCGTCTGCTGTTCATGTATGCGGAAGAGCATTATCAAAAAAATCCAATTTTTACACCGAAGGAAAAAAACAGCAGTGCCAGCTATTCTATCGAAAGTTTGGATAGCTTAGAAAAAGTCCATCAGGCCTTGTCGATTATTCAGTTTAAATTAGAAGGTCAATTAATCAAACGGCATCCTGATTTTCAAATGGAGGATCGTCTGCTATTTGAAAAGATCGATTATGATAAAGAAACGATTCAACTAGCTGGAAAAGAATATCCTTTACAAGGAGCCTGCTTCCAGACCCTGCAAAAAGATGTTCATCAGCTGACCGAACAGGAAGAATATGTAGTAGATACCTTACTGACCTCTTTCCAGCAATCAGCAAAAATGCAGGAGCATATGCAGCTGCTTTTGGATAAAGGTTCGATGTATCTGGTCTATAACCAGCATCTGCTCTTTCACGGCTGTCTGCCATTAAAAGCAGACGGCAGCTTTCTTCCGCTTAACATCGCCGGTAAGGATTATGGTGGAAAGGACCTTTTGAACTTCTTTGAAGAGCAGATTCGTTCAGGCTGTCAAAGTCAAGAAAAGGACAGTTCTGCTGCGGATTGGATCTGGTATTGCTGGACTGGTAAGATTTCACCGCAGTTTGGTAAAAGCGCTATGACCACTTTCGAACGGTATTTCATTGCTGACAAAACGACTCATAAAGAAATCAAAAATCCTTACTATCAATTTCGGGATACTCATGAGACGTGTCAAATGATCCTTGAGGAGTTCGCTTTGTATTCGCCAAATTCCCGCATTATCAACGGCCACACCCCAGTGAAGGTCAAGAGCGGCGAATCGCCTATCAAAGGAGAAGGCATGCTGTTCGTGATCGACGGCGGATTATCAAAGGCTTATCAAAAAACGACGGGAATCGCAGGTTATTCACTGCTGAATAATTCTTATGGCTTCCAGCTCGTCACGCACGATCCTTTTGAATCGGTGGAGAATCTATTAGATAAGCAGGCCGATGAGACTTCCTTGAAGCGAGTGATTGACAAAGACCTGAAGCGTATTCTCATCAAGGATACAACAGTTGGTGACAGCCTCGAGGAACAGATTGAAAATCTGACCGGCTTACTAAATTATCAAGATAAAAATGACAACACGGGCCCCATCAGCAATTGATGACGCCCGTGTTTTTCTGTATAGTGGTATCGAGGTGAAAAAATGATTTCCGCATATATCAATATTTTGTTTATTTTTGTTTTGATGTTTATCGGCTACTTTTTGACGTATAAGCAATGGTTCTCGAATCAAATCGGGGATGCGTTCTCAAAGCTGGTCCTGCAGATCGCTTTGCCCTGCAACATGTTTTTGACGATCACCAAAAATTTCTCTCGTTCAGAATTTCTCCAGTTGGTTGGGGGAACCGTCATCCCGCTCCTTTCGATGCTGCTGACTTTTGCCATCAGCTTTGCCTACCGGCGGATTTTTCAAATCACGCCAGCTCGTAAAGGAATCTTCACTACGATGTTTACCTGCTCCAACACGATTTTTATCGGCTTGCCGATCAATCTGGCGATTTTCGGTGAACAGGCTGTTCCTTATGTCCTGCTCTATTACATCGTGAACACGACGCTCTTTTGGACATTGGGGATCTACTTTATCGCTAGCGACAATCCCCAAATTGAGCAAGCGAAGGTCAGCTTTCATTTAGTCCCAATCCTGAAGAAAATTTTTTCTCCGGCGTTGATGGGATTTTTGATTGGGTTATGCGCTGTCCTGTTAAATATCAACGTATCAGATTCCATCGCAACTTTCTTTAGTTACCTCGCGAATTTGACCACCCCTTTATCGATGTTCGTAATCGGGATCATCGTCTACAATGTGGGGATCAAAAATTTGACTCTGAACAAGGATATTATCGGTGTGATCATGGGCCGCTATATCCTTTCGCCTTTGATTGTTTGGCTCTTAGGACAATGGATCAGTGTACCGCCTTTAATGCTCTCCGTTTTCATTATTCAAGCGGCCATGCCCGTTCAAAATTCTGTGCCGATCCTGGCGCGCTCCTATGACGCCGATCAGCAATTTGCCGCTTCTTCACTAGGCTATTCTGTACTGCTTTATCTTGCGTATATTCCATTATTATTGAAATTAATTCTTTAACAAACAGCCTTCGAGTTTGCGCTCGAGGGCTGTTTGTTTGTGAAAACTATCAGAGTTCCTTTTGCAAATAAGTGTCTGCTTCTTCTCTGGATTTAAAAATAATAATCTCTTTCGTTTCTTTATACTCGTCTAGTAATCTATAAATTTGCGGCAATTGATCCTCCGCAAAATCAATGATCCATTGCTTAAATTCCTCATCAAATTCTGTCTCTATCCACGGCATATCCTCACGAGCTTTACCAATCCGCGATTTTGCCCCCGCAAGACAAACCTCTAGTGGATAATCTAAAAGGAAAACAGTGTCGCATTCCTTCAAACGCATTTCAAGCGTGTGCAGGTAATTTCCATCAATGATCCACTCTTCCCGTTTAATTACCTCGGCTAATTGTTGAACAAATAGTTCTCGAGACACGGTTGTTCGATCTGGTTTATGCCAGAAACGATCTAAATAGTACAAGTGTAATCCAGTTGCAGCTCTTAGTTTTCGAGAAAATGTACTTTTCCCTGCCCCGGGACTTCCAATAACGACTGCCTTAAGCATGGCTTTCCCTCTTCTCTTCGAATTAACGAATGGTATTACGGAACCAAAAACGGTGCCGAGTATTAGTAAATTAGACACTCGACACCGTTTTTATAAAATTGCTTTTACTCTATTTGGTGATAATCTTATCGATACTTGCTAAAGCATTGGCCATTCTCGCAATGATTGCCAATTGATTTAAGCGATTGTCACGGATTTTTTCATCGTCGACCATGATCATCGTCTCGTTAAAGTAACGTTCGATTACTGGACGCAGGTTCGTCAATGTTTGGTAATTTTCAGCCATACTTTGGTTTGCAAATTCATCTTCAGCTTCTTTTACCGCAGCATATAATTCTTTTTCGCTGTCGTTTTCAAATAGCTTAGGATCAACCTTCAAGCTGATTTTTTCAGGATCCATTTTCTTCGTCAGGTTAATAACCCGAGTCAAAGCCTCCATCGCTTCTTTAAAGTGCGCATCTGTTAAATGCTGATCGAAAATTTGCGCTGTCTTGAAGATCTGCACCAAATCATCTTGGCGAGAATCGACAACTGCATCAATGATATCATGACGGACATTGTGCATTTGCAGACGTTGACGCATACGGCCCTTGAAGAATTCGATAAACTCTTTTTGATCACGGTTGAAGTGGATGCCATAATCCAAAACATCCTCATTGATCGCATCTACGATCGCACCCTGCATATCCGTGAATGGGAATGTCCAGCCTTGTGCTTCGACAATCCGAACGATTCCGTAAGTTTGTCGGCGCAATGCATATGGGTCATTTGAGCCGCTCGGGATCATGCCTACAGCGAAGAAGCCCAATACACTGTCAATCTTATCCGCAATCGCTAAAACAGCTCCAATCGCTGTTTTTGGCAGTTCTCCTTCAGAGGAGATCGGCAGGTAATGCTCTCGAACCGCTGCGGCAACAGCTGGTTTTTCACCCTTCAGCAAAGCATATTTTTCTCCCATGATCCCTTGCAGTTCAGGAAATTCACCGACCATATTTGTGACCAAATCAAATTTATAGATTTCAGAGGCACGCTTCAGGTCTGTTAATTCTTCCTCATTCAAATCCACTTGTGTCCCAATCACTTGACTGATCAAACCAACACGCTGCATTTTTTCATACATGCTGCCGATTTTTTCATGGAAAGTCACATTTTTTAGTTTTTCAACACACTCTTCGATTGATAATTTCTTGTCCTCTTCAAAGAAGAACTCGCCGTCTTCTAAGCGAGCGGCTAAAACTTTTTGATTTCCCTTGATGACGTTATCTAATTTCACGCTGTTTCCATTTCGCACAGAAATGAAATGAGGCAGCAGCATCCCTGCTTGGTTACGTACTTCAAAATAGCGTTGATGTTCCTTCATAGAGGTAACCAAAACTTCTTCCGGCACTGATAGGAATCGCTCATCAAAATCACCGACGAAAGCGGTTGGGTATTCAACTAAATTCGTTACTTCCTCTAATAAATCAGAATCAAGATCGATTACCCATTTATTTTTTTCAGCGATTTCCCCAATTTGCTCAACGATCATTTGTTGGCGTTTATGTGCATCTGCTATTACGAATTGCTCTTCTAGTTTCTCTTCGTATTCGCTTGGATCAGCCAATTCGATTTGGTCTCCTAAGAAGCGATGCCCTGCTGTTGTGCGTCCCGTTGTAACATCCAATATTTCAAATGGAATCACTTCTTCATCCAATAATGCGGTGATCCAATGAATTGGCCGGATGTATTCAAACATCGTGTCGCCCCAATGCATCATCGTTGGAAAATTCATACTCTTCACAACATCTAAAAGTCCAGTCAAGACGTCCTTGCTTTCTTTTCCGTGGATGTATTTTGTAACATAGACGTATTCCACGCCGTTTAATTCACGGAAGGTAATTGCGTCTGTCGTCAAACCTTGGCCGCGAACAAAACCTTCCGCTGCTTTGCTCCAGTTGCCTTCAGCATCTAGTGCGATTTTCTTCGCTGGTCCTTTAACTTCTTCCTGTACATCCTCTTGACGGTCAGGGATGTTTGTTACTCGAACCGCTAATCGACGAGGTGTTGAAAAAGGTTCGATGGATTCAAAGGTTAGGCTATTTTCTGTCAAAAATTTTGAGACCTTTTCTTCTAATTGCTTAATACTTGGCCAAACCACGTGGGCTGGCATTTCTTCTAAACCGATTTCTAATAATAGATTTTTCGCCATCTTATTTGCCCTCCTGATTCAATAATGGGAAGCCTAGTTTTTCCCGTTCAGCTACGAAGATTTTCGCGACTGATCGTGCCATGTTACGGATACGAGCTAGATAACCGGCACGTTCGGTTACTGAAACTGCTCCACGAGCATCTAACAGATTAAAGGTATGGCTGCATTTCAAAATATAGTCATAAGCTGGATGCACCAAGTTTTCATCGATACAGCGTTTCGCTTCTTTTTCAAATTTCGTGAAATTATCCAGCAGCATTTCTTGATCACTTTCTTCAAAGGAATATTTCGAATGCTCATATTCTGGCTGTTTGAAGATTTCACCATACTTGACGCCAGTAGTCCATTCCAAATCATAAACACTGTCAACTTCTTGGATATATGAGGCCAATCGTTCCAGACCATAAGTCAATTCAGAAGTTACAGGATTTACTTGCAGACCGCCGACTTGCTGGAAATACGTGAATTGAGTGATTTCCATGCCGTCTAGCCAAACTTCCCAACCAACACCGGCGCAGCCCATTGATGGATTTTCCCAGTTGTCCTCTACGAAACGAATATCGTGTTCTAACGGATCGATCCCTAATAAACGTAAGCTATCTAAATACAGCTCTTGGATATTTTTTGGTGAAGGCTTCATAACTACTTGGAATTGATGGTGTTGATACAAACGGTTCGGGTTTTCACCATAACGACCATCAGCAGGACGACGTGAAGGCTCTACATAAGCCGCGCGCCAAGGCTCAGGTCCGATTGCCCGTAAAAAAGTATAGGGACTCATCGTTCCCGCTCCTTTTTCCGTATCGTAGGCCTGCATCAGCATACAGCCGTTATCTGACCAAAAATTCTGTAACGACAAAATCATTTCTTGCACTGTTAATTTGCTCATTCTGTTTCCTCCTGTGTTTTGTATGTAGGTTTCTGTATTGGGTAGTATATATCACGATGTTTAACTGTTAACTTGCAGGGCAGCTAACTCATTTAAAGGTGTTCATTTTTCGAAACCCGCGAAAAATGAGTTTTATCTTCGTACGCATATCATCCAACTAAACAAGTCGTTAAGATTATTTACATAAAACTTTTAATTAGACTTCTCATCTGACAACGACCTGCGAAAAGTTGGACTGACAAAAAGTCCCTATGCCGAAATAATCGACATAGGGACGTATCAACGCGGTTCCACCCTACTTCCAAGCGAATGCTTGGCAGCTTTAACAAAACGTGCTCACAAACGCCAACAAAATTTGCTTCCCTGCTTGGCTCCCACCGGCCCAAACTCGCTGTGATTTCCACAAATTTTTAATTTGATCTTCGCACCTATTCAACTTGGTTCTATAATAGCGACACCAGACCCCTTTTGTCAAATCTTTCTATTGATCAAAAGGTATCGGCTGAAAAATCCCGTTCTTCAATTGCATCGTTTCCGTAAAACCAATCGATTTTAATAATTCAACCGTTTCCGGAAAATGACAGGTTAACGTGGTCGTTTCGTGACTATCGCTTGTAATAATAACTGGACATTCTCGTTCCTTCAACTGCCTTAATAAGAATGGGCTCGGATACGGTGTCGTCCGCCAGTTACGAGAAATCGCGCCGGTATTGATTTCTACCATACCATCATACGTTTTTATAATATCAATAACATCGTTCAGCGCCTTCGAAGCGATTGCCTGATATTCTGCGTTGTCCTCATCCAGCCAAGGATTTTTTTCGTTAAACTTCGTAATCAAATCAAAATGACCTACGATCTTCGAGTGATTCTGATGGATATGCTTCACCACAGTATCATAGAAATCCCGAACCATTAGCATTTGATCTCCTTGATACCACTCATCTAAGGTCTTCATCAAACTTTCCGGACTTTCATCAACACTGCGGAAAATTCCTTGCCGCGGTGGAAAATAATGCACCGAACCAACCGTATAATCATACCCATCGATCGGATCGGCACTATAATAATCCCATTCCAATCCTAAACTGATGTTTAATTGACCTGCTAATTTTTCCTTTAAATCCCGCAATGCCTGTTGATAAGCCACTTCATTGCTTACCCCGGGACAGCTAGGATCAAATAAAGCAGGCGAATGACAGGTAAAGCCCAAATCTGTAAAACCCAAATCGATCGCTGCTTGAGCCATTTCTTCGAGCGTATTTTTTCCGTCACACCAAGTGCTATGAGTATGTGCATTTGAGTAGAACATGATTGACCTCCTAAGCTTACTGCATCCGTTCCTGCTTCACCTTTTTATCGACAACGTGACGGTTTGCTAGCTCCTGACGCACTTCCGTCAGATCGATGCCCATCTCAACCATCAATACAAGAACATGATACACCAAATCAGAAATTTCAAAAACAGTTTCGTTGTGATCCTCTTTCATCGCGCCGATCACCACTTCAGTCGATTCTTCACCGACTTTTTTCAAGATTTTTTCGACACCTTTTTCAAATAAATAGCTGGTATAACTGCCCTCTTGAGGATTTTCCTTACGACCTTGGACTAGCTCATACAAAGCATCAATTGTCGCTTGCTTATCCTCACCATATAAGATTTCATTGAAGCAGCTTTCCGCACCTGTGTGGCAAGCCGGTCCATCCTTTTTCACCTTCGCTACTAGCGCGTCCTGATCACAATCCAATTTCAAAGAGACCAGATGCTGATAATTTCCGCTGGTCTCGCCTTTGCGCCATAACTCCTTGCGACTGCGAGAATAGAAGGTCATTAGCTGATCCTTCAATGTCATTTCATAGCTTTCTTGATTCATATAGGCCAACGTCAATACTTCATTGGTTTCGGCATCCTGCACGATCACCGGAATCAATCCTTGATCGTCAAATTTCAATTTCGTCATATTACTTGCTCCCTTTATACGATACGGACAGGAATATCTGCCGCCATCAGTTGTTTTTTTAGATCAGGAATCTTTACTTCACCATAATGGAAAATTGATGCCGCTAAACCAGCTTCAATCTTCGGCAGCTGGAACAAGTCAATAAAATCTTCACTCTTTCCAGCACCGCCAGAAGCAACGATTGGTAAAGTAGTGATCTCACTGATCGCTTTTAACAGCTCCAAATCAAATCCCTGCTTCACACCATCAGTGTCCATACTGTTGATCACTAGTTCACCTGCACCTAACTGTTCACCTTGACGAATCCATTCCAATGCCTCTAGCCCGGTATCTTCTCGACCGCCTTTGGCAAAAACATTCCAGCGATCACCGACGCGTCGGATATCTACTGACAACACAACACATTGACTGCCGTAACGCTTTGCCCCTTCTTCGATCAGCTGAGGATGACGAATCGCTCCTGAGTTGACGCTGACCTTATCCGCGCCGCAATTTAAAACCCGTTCGAAATCAGAAACTTCATTGATGCCGCCGCCAACAGTCAGAGGAATAAACACCTCCGAAGCAACACCCTTCAAAATATCAGTAAACAAGCCGCGTTCTTCCGCCGAAGCCGTGATATCGTAAAAAACCAATTCATCCGCGCCCTGCTCATTGTAAAAACGAGCCAAGGTAACGGGATCATTCACATCCTGCAAACCAGCAAAATTAACGCCCTTAACCACTCGACCATCACGAACATCTAGACATGGCACAATTCTTTTCGCGATCATTGGTCATCACCTCCGACAGCTAGCACATCCTCCAGCTTCAAACTTCCGCTATACAAGGATTTTCCAACAATCGCGCTGGAAACACCTAATTCTTTTAACCCTTTAATATCTTCCAGAGTTGCTACTCCGCCAGATGCCACGATCTCAACATTCAACTGATTCAATTTTTGATAGAGCGGCAAATTGATCCCTTCACCCGTTCCATCACGGGAGATCTCTGTAAAGATAATCGTTTCAGCGCCCCATTCAACTAATTGCTGGCAAAATTCAAAAGCATCTGTCTCAGTTTTCTCCAACCAGCCTTCTACGGCAACCTTTTCGTCTTTCGCATCTACACCGATAGCGATCTTATTGCCATATTTTTTCAGCATTGCTTGTGTAAACTCTGGATCTTTTTGAGCGATCGTCCCTAGAATCACGCGATCTACGCCTGCAGACAAGCAGTGCTGGATGGTTTCTTCATCACGAATACCGCCACCGACTTCAACAAATAAATTCGTATTTTCAACGATTTTTTGAGCAATCCCAAAATAGTGCAGCTTACCAGCTTTCGCGCCATCTAAGTCGACAAGATGCAGATAGTTCGCTCCGGCTTTTTCGAAGGATTGCGCAAAAGCCACAGGATCATCGCCAAAAACTTCCTTTTGATCATAATCGCCTTGATACAGCCGAACAACTTTCTCGTCTAAAAGATCAATTGCGGGAAATATTTTCATACCGGCACCTCCGTAAATGCTTTTAGGATATTTAAACCAACATCGCCGCTTTTTTCAGGATGGAATTGGGTCCCAAAGACATTTTTATTTTGTACAATCCCTGGAATCGAAACCCCGTATTCACTATCGGCAACTAAGTGCTCTTGGCAATCAGCTGCATAATAGCTATGAACATAATAAACAAAATCATTTTCCCTCAAGGACTTAACCAATGGGCTGTCAGATTTTCGTACATCAAGTCTATTCCAACCAATTTGCGGTACTTTCAGATCGATATTCGCTGCATCGAAGGCTTCCCGCATCGAAACGATTCGTCCAGGAATCAACCCAAGTCCTTGATGCTCGCCAAATTCTTCACTCTTATCAAAAAGCAGCTGCATCCCTAAACAAATTCCCAAGAAGGGTTTGCCAGAAGCTGCCAATTCTTGGATTGGTTCCACCAGCGATAATTCCTCCAGCTTTTTTCGTGCGTCACCAAATGCGCCAACACCTGGCAAAATGATTCGATCAACTGCCTTCAATTCATTCAATGAACGTGTAACTTGGCATTCCACTCCGAGATATTCCAGTGAACGCGACAAGCTGAACAAATTTCCAACGCCGTAATCAATAATTGCTAGCATAGGTTCCCTCCATCTACTTCGTTTTATAGTAATTATTTTTATCACGAAAAACAGAACGAGCTTAGTTGATTGTACCTTTAGTTGATGGAATCTCATTCGGTGCCGACTGATTGATTGCCACCGCTTCACCTAATGCACGCCCAAAGCCTTTGAAACAAGCCTCCACGATATGATGACTGTTTTTACCGGCGATTTGGTGCAGATGGATCGTTGCACCTAACTCCCGAGCAAAAGCAATAAAAAATTCTTCGACTAATTCCGTATCGAACTGTGACCCGATTTTTTCAGTAGGAATGTCCAACTCAACGACTGCCATCCCTCGTCCGCTGATGTCGATTGCAGTCATAACCAACGCTTCGTCCATCGGCAACAAAAAACTGCCATAACGCTTGATTCCCCGACGGTCCCCTAAGCACTCAGAAAAAGCGCGGCCAATCGCAATAGCGATATCTTCTGTTGTATGATGCGCATCTACCTCGATATCGCCATCACAAACTAAATCGATATCAAAGCGCCCATGACGAACAAAAAGCTCCAGCATATGATCCAAAAATCCCACACCTGTATTGATCTTTTGCTGCCCAGTACCATCAACTGCCAATGTCAGTTGAATCTTTGTTTCTGATGTATTGCGCGTTACTTCCGCTTTTCTCATGCTTCCACCTCTTCTAATATCATTTTTAGAGCCTCCACCAATCGTTCCATTTGCTCCTGCGTACCTACAGTGATTCGTAAATGCTCCTTGGTTCGCGGTTGATTAAACCAGCGGGCTAAAATTTTCTTTTCTCTTAATGCAGTGAATAGTTCTTCACCGGATAGCTTCGGATGCTTTGCAAACAAGAAATTTCCTTGGCTGTCTGTTTGCTCAAAGCCTAGTTTAGCTAGTTCTCTCTTACTCCATTCACGTACTTGGATCGTTTCTCGAACTTTCTGATCCACATAATCTTGCTCCTGCAAAACAGCACTGCCCGCTGCTTGGGTCATACTGTTAATATTGTAAGGATTCAAGCTGAAGCGCAGTCGATTCATATCCGCGATCAAGTCAGCATTCCCCACTCCAAAGCCTAAACGTGCGCCAGCTAACTGACGAGATTTAGAGAATGTTCCTACTACGAATAGATTTTTATATTGGTCGATTACGGAAACCATTGATTCCCCACTGAAATCAATATATGCCTCATCCACAACCACTAACCGATCTGGATGACGCTCTAAAAAGTCACAAATTTTTTCCTGTGTTAAATAAATCCCGGTCGGTGCATTGGGATTAGCAAATATCACTGTGCCATCCAAATCATCGTATTTACTTAATTCAAGTGAAAAATCATCCTCCAATGGAACAACAGTCGCATCCACTTGATATAACCCGCAATAAACTTGATAAAACCCATAGGTCACATCAGGAAAAGCAATCCCTTTTTCCGTGAAACCTTGAAAAATGTACGAGAGGACTTCATCACTGCCATTTCCAAGAAAAAGCTGGTTCTGTTGGACACCTAAATATTCGGCTAATGGTTTAGCAACAGCCTCCACAGCGATATCTGAATAGCGATTCAGCTTTTGCGAGGCTTCTGCGACTGCCTCTTGAACGCCCTGAGCCGGTGGATAAGGACTTTCATTGGTATTCAGTTTGATAAACGCTTCCTCATTCACCTGTTCACCGGGTGTGTAAGGAGTCAGCTCTTGAAACTTTTCATTTAAAAAGGTCATTCTTTTTCCTCCCTTCGCACTTTTATTGAGCGGGCATGGCCCATCAAGTCTTCTGTTTCTGCAAACAGTTCTACCGCTTCTCCCACCGCATTCATCGCTTCTTCGGTGTAATAAAGGTAGCTGCTCTTTTTAACGAAATCATCCACGGATAATGGCGAATAGAACCGAGCCGTGCCCTCTGTCGGCAACGTGTGATTCGGTCCGGCAAAATAATCGCCTAAAACCTCTGGCGTGTGGTGCCCCAAAAAGACACTACCAGCATTTTCAACTTTTCCTAATAATGCGAAAGGCTCAGAGACAGATAATTCTAGATGCTCAGGTGCGATTTCATTAGCAATCGAAATCGCTTCTCCTAAATTCTGAACCAAAATGATTTTACCGTTATTTTCAATTGCTGCTGCTGCGATTTCTTTTCTCGGCAACGCAGCTAACTGTTGCTCTACTTCTTTTTGAACCTTTTCAATCAAAGCAGCTTCCGTTGTTACAAGGATCGCCTGTGCCAGCTTATCATGTTCTGCCTGTGCTAACAGATCGGCTGTGATCCAACGCGGATTTGCACTGTGATCTGCTACAATCAGAACATCGCTTGGCCCTGCGATCATATCAATATCCACTACGCCGTAGACCATCTTTTTAGCGGTTGCCACATAAATATTTCCCGGACCGACGATTTTATCGACTTTCGGAATCGTTTCTGTACCGTAAGCAAGTGCAGCTACTCCGTGAGCACCGCCAACCTTATAAATTTCATCCACTCCAGCGATTGAAGCTGTTGCTAAAATCGCCGCTGGAACTTTTCCTTCACTATCAGTTGGTGTGACCATAACGATTTTTTTTACCCCAGCGATTTTTGCCGGCAATACATCCATCAGCACGGTACTAGGATACGCTGCTGTACCGCCGGGAACATAAACGCCTACACGCGCTAAGGGTAGAATTCGCTGACCCATGACCACGCCGTTTTCCTCAGTCGAAACAAATCCCTGACGTACTTGTTTTTGATGAAAGGCTAAAATATTGGCCTTCGACTGTTCAATCACCTTTATCAAGTCTGGTGAAGTAGCCTTTAAAGCGTCAGCGATCTCTTCTTTGGTGACTGTCAACGAATCGAGCGTGACATCATCAATCTCTTTGACTAATTGATAAAGTGCCTGATCCCCGTCTGCTTTCACACGATCAATGATAGTTGTAACGACCGCGGAAACATCCGCAGTTTCAGAATACTTTCGAGTTAAAATATCCGCTAAGTCGTCTTTTTGTGTTGAATAGACTCTCATAGTTGCTCCCTCACCTTCTCAATCACCTTTTGGATTCGTTCTTGTTTAAAGCGCCATGTTGCATTGTTGATAATCAAACGAGCAGAAGATGGCGCGATTTCTTGAATGACCTTCAAATCATTTTCTTTCAATGTCGTTCCTGTTTCGACGATATCGACGATCACATCCGATAAGCCCAACAAAGGTGCCAACTCGATCGAACCATGTAAATGGATTAATTCTACTGAACGTCCTAACCCCTCATAAAACTCACGAGTAATCTGAGGATATTTTGTCGATACTCGCAATGGACGAGAGAAATCCTCTTCAAAATCATTGTGTGCTGCGACTGCCAAACGACATTCTCCCATATGCAGATCAAGAAATTCGATGACTTCGGCTTTGCTTTCCAATAGAATATCTTTTCCAACTACGCCGATATCCGCAGCACCGTGCTCAACATAAATCGCAACATCGCTCGGTTTTACTAGGAAAAAGCGCAGCTTATTGTCTTCATCACAAAAGATCAATTTACGATTCTCCTCGAATACTCCTTCAGCCGCCACACCCGCTTTGGTGAATAATTCGTAAACCGCGTCACCCATCCGACCTTTCGGCAGCGCAATGTTCAGATATTCAGAAGCTTGGGCATCATCAGGCCGCTTTTGTCCTACATGATTCAGCTTCATCCCAAAACCGATCGCCCCTTGCTCCTTTCCTTGACGGTGCATCAAGCGATCATAGCGTCCGCCAAACAGGATTGTTTCCCGCGCTTCTTTAATAAAGCCTTGAAACAATAGTCCACTATAGTAATCCGCATCGTTAATGATAGAAAAGTCTAAGCGCAGTCGAATCTTGTCCGACAATCCTTCCTTTTGCAGTTCCTTATACAGCTGCTTCAACTCTTCCAAACCAGCTTGCGCTTTAGGATAGTCAGCCAACAAGACCTTTGCTCTTTGATATTTTGTCTCAAAATCACCGGACATCCGAACCAATTTCGCTAAGTTTTCCGACTCTTCCTGTGATAATCCCGCTTTTGCAGTAAGCTCATCCATTCCGTGAGAGCTTTTGTCCCGCAAGCAGTCCAGCACCAGTTGTCGATCCTCTTCCGGGAATCGATCACAAATACCATTCAAAATTCCCATGTGAGAAAGATCCAGCGTGCCTTCGCCAACCTGAGCCAGGCTTTCCCAAGCCAGCTTCAAGACTTCCAGCTGATCTTCCCACTTAATTTCATCAATAATCTCTAGTCCAATTTGATAAATCTTTTGATATTCTCCTGCCTGACGATCGTGACGATAGACATCCTCCACATAATAGACCTTGCGAGCCTCACCAGCCGGTGTGTTTTTCGCAATCGATAGGGTCACATCCGGTTTCAACGCCATCGTACGACCATCGTTTCCAGTAAAGGTTATGATTGAAGAATTACGCAAAAAATTATAGTTTTGCTGATAGGTGCCATATTCTTCAAAATTATTTAAATGATAAGGATGGAAATGATGCTGAGTGTATAACCTTCTTAGCTTCAATTCGATTTGTTCTTCCGGTCTCAATACTTCCCATAATTCTTCCAAACTTATCACTCCTCAATTTTTTAATAGCGAAATATTAGTGTTTTCTAACCATATTAATCACTTTATCATAAATTAGCAATGAAAATCTGTGAAACCACCATTTTTTTGCAAAAATTGATTCATGGGTATTTCTTTGGACTTGATTTTTTGTATCTTTGACGCGTTTTCTTCATTTTTACGTTGATAGATCAAAAAAACAGCCGTATAAGTCCATACGCCCGTTTTAACTCCGTCGTTTGAATGGATATAAGGATGAGCAGTCCACACTATACTTTTAATAATGACAAAAAAATCTGCAGCACCCATTAGGTTTTGCAGATTACTTTTCATCTTTCGGTTTTAGAACATCCTGCCACTCACTCATCTGATCAATGAATTTTTTACTTTTTAAATGCAATCCAATGTACTCATCGTACAACTGATCAAGTGTTCGTCGGATCGTTTTCTTGGTTTCAGACTTTAAGTTGATCGTATTGATATTTTCATAAGTAATGCTGTTGAACATCCGAATAAAGTAGATTGCCCGAGGATCAGCGTGATAGCGATGCTGATCCAAATGCCAATGTTCTTCGCAAAGAATCCCATTGTACTTTGAAGAAAAATCAAAGGCGCCCGTTTTCTTGCCACATACTCCACAAGCCTGCCAATTCAGCGAGACACCAAACCGCTGCATAATCTGTACTTCAAAAATATTCATGATTGTCTCACCATCGGCTCCATCATTCATCCGCTGCAATGCCTCACGTGTAAATCCATATAATGACGGATCGTATATATGGTCTTCAATCGCCGCATCGGTCAATCCTAGAATATAAGAACCGTAAGCATTCAAAAAGATATCTTCCTGCAGCTTGCGCATAGGATGAATCTCCTTCGCACTGTTCAGAAATGATAAGCCATCTGCTTTCAAATTTCCGATAAACACTGCTTCTGTGAACGGTTGTACAGCTGTTTGCAATGGATTATTGGCACGATGGATGCCTTTGGCGAAAAACATCACCTTCCCAGCTGATTCAGTAAATATCTTGATTAGCTTGTCCTTTTCTTTATAATCGCGACTGAATAGAATAATGCCCTTTGTTTCGCCTATCTGTGCCATAGATTCACCTCCTTTTGCGACTAATACATCGCTGATCCTTTGATAACCAGCGGGCAAATCATTTCATTTGAATCTCGTTCATTCTTTCAAACAATGAGGAAAAGCTCCACGAAAGAATCGTGAAGCCCCGCCTCATTAATAATCGTCTTTCCGATAGCCGTAATCTTGTAAATACGTTTGTTTATCACGCCAGTCCTTTTGTACCTTTACCCAAAGCTCTAAATAGACTTTGTCGGCCAAAAGAGTTTCAATATCTTTACGGGCCTGAATTCCGATATTTTTCAACATCTTGCCGCCTTTTCCGATAATGATTCCTTTTTGACTGGTGCGCTCGACAATGATAGTTGCCTGGATATGAACCTTGTCGTTCTCATCACGCTTCATTGATTCGGTCACAACAGCTACAGAATGCGGCACCTCGTCACGTGTTAAACTCAGAACTTTTTCACGAATCAATTCAGATACGATAAAGTATTCTGGATGGTCTGTGATTTGATCCTCGGGGAAATATTGTGGGCCCTCATCCATTTGCTCAACTAAAACTTCTAATAAATGCTCAACATTATTCCCTTCAGTTGCTGAGATTGGAATAATTTCCTTGAAATCCATAATCGTACGGTAGTCATCGATAATTGCCAACAACTCGTCTGGATGAATCGTGTCAATCTTATTGATCACTAAGTAGACTGGAACCTCTTGCTTGCTCAAACGTTCTAAAATAAAGTCATCGCCGCGTCCACGTTTTTGATCCGCGCTGACCATAAAAAGAATCGCATCAACTTCTCTTAATGCACTATAGGCCATCTCCACCATGTAATCACCTAAACGATGCTTTGGTTTGTGGATCCCCGGTGTATCAATAAAAACGATTTGGGCTTCTGGAGTCGTATAAACTCCTTGAATTTTATTTCTGGTCGTTTGGGCTTTATCACTCATGATGGCGATTTTTTGTCCTACGATACGATTTAGCAGCGTTGATTTTCCGACATTTGGCCGGCCAACAATCGCTACAAAACCTGATTTATGTTCTGACATGAAAAAGTTCCTTTCTGAACCTTACGTACTCATTTCTAAAGAAAAAGTTCAATAATTTTTGGTAAGAAGATGATTACACCTACGATAATGGCAAATACTGAAGTGACTAAAACTGCTCCAGCAGCCATATCCTTGATTTTTTTTCCGATCGGATGAAAATGACAGTCGGTGACCATATCCACTACATTTTCAAATACGGTATTGATGATTTCCACGATCCAGACTAGAAAAACTGCTAGAAAAATCCATAGCCATTCTAGTACAGATACACCCAATAAAAATGCCACTAAAATAGCCATCAGTCCAAAGACTACGTGCGCACGCATATTGCGCTCCTCTTGAAAGACCGTCCGGATCCCTTGAATAGCAAACTCTAAAGACGTAATAAAATGCTTATTTTTTTCTGTTTTATCTTTTAAGTCCATAGGCATCTAATATCTCTTTCTGTAGACCAAACATCTCTTTCTCATCATCAGGAGTCATGTGGTCGTACCCATTGATATGTAAAAAACCATGTACGGCTAAAAACCCTAATTCACGATCAAAGCTATGCCCATATTCTTCTGCTTGCTCGCGAGCACGTTCAGTAGAAATCATGATGTCCCCAAGATTCCGCGGCATCGGATCCTCTTCATCCATGATGATCGGAACTTCATTTTCACCTTCTTCTTCCAATGCAAAACTGATTACATCGGTCGGCGCATCTTTGCCGCGATAATCACGGTTAATGACCTGAATCGCTGCATTATCCATAAAAGTAACGGACATCTCCGTATCTTTTGGCAGTTCTAAATAATCTGCTGCAAATTGCAGGACGCCATCGATTTCTTGAATCTTCTTTTCAGAGACTTGCTCTGTTTCGTCAATAAAAGTAATATCCATTACTCTTCCCCTTTTTTCTCTTGCTCTTCTTTCATCTTTTCCGCTTCTGATTGCATTCGAGGATATTTGATCCGTGAATGGAAGGTCGAGCTTAATCCGCTGATCAGTGATTTTTCGACGATTCGAATTTCTTTTAGCGTCAAACCAGAATCGTCTAATTGTCCATCATTGATTCGTTCTTCGATCAACGTGTGAACAAATTCAGTAATCTTATCAATTGAAGGATGATCCATTGCCCTAACCGCTGCTTCACAGCTGTCTGCAATATTGACAACGCCAGCTTCGCGTGTCTGCGGCTTAGGTCCAGGATAACGAAAATCAGCCTCTGTTGTTTCAGGATTTCGATCCTTTGCCTTATGGTAGAAAAATTGCATCAACGTCGTCCCATGGTGCTGATAACAAATATCGATCACCATCTGAGGCATCTTATATTCCTTAAGAATCTTCGCCCCTTCGATAACATGTCCAAAGATGATTTGCTTACTATCCTCCGGTAATAAAAAGTTATGCGGGTTCTCAGCTCCTGTCGGCAGATTTTCTACGAAGAAGTTCGCATGACGAATTTTACCAATATCATGATAATAGCAAGCCACTCGAGTTAGAAGTGAACGACCGCCGATTTCGGCTACCGCATTGGCACTCAAATTGGCCACCATCATTGAATGATGATATGTCCCTGGCGCTTTTTCTAATAACTCCTTTAGTAGCGGATGATTGGGATTACTTAATTCATTTAAAGTAATCACACCGCTGTCTGTTACTAAAATCTCAATATACGGTTGAAGTCCCATTCCCATAATAAAGGAAAGCATGCTCGCTGCAAAAGCGCTCAGCAATAGCCCCCATGTTTGTGAGTCTGTAAAAGACATTCCTTGGTAGATGCTTAAAATGAATGACCAAGCAATCGGAAATGCTACGATCCACAGCATTGCTTGTTTCACCTGATCTGACAAACGCTTCTGCTTAACCATAACAGCCAAGGTTCCAGAAAAAAGATACGTCATCAAAATAACTGGCAGCATATTTGTTCCAATTGCTTTGTAATAAATGAACAAAGCAAAAACAGTTTGGAAAACAGCTGACAACGCTCCTGCCCGTCGATTAACGAAAACAGTCAAAATCAACGGCATGAAAGCAGCTGGAAAGAACAGTGCCAGGTTGTTAGAGGTCGCTCCTTGAAAAGATTGCAGTATTTTCATGATGAAAACACCGATCGTCATCGTCGCACTATAAAATAAAATGAATCGTACACGCTGAAACTCAACTTCAAACTGACGACTATAGAACCACAGCAAGACGCCCTGCAAAATCGCAGCCAAAATCATCGCGATCAAAGGAAAGATCGAGGTACTTGAGCTGGTTAATCCTAATAGTTTTAACTTATTGATCGCATTCGCGTCAATTTGACTGCCTTCACGAACAATCACTTCACCTTGAAAGATCATTACCGGCTGAACAGAGTCACTGGCTTGTTCTTTCAGTTCATCCGTCCGCTTTTGGTTTAACGAATCATTGATGACGATTCCCTTCTCCAGCAGATAGCGCATTGCCTGGGTCGATTCATCCGACAAACCTAAGTTCTGAATTTTATCAACGGCTTGCTGCTTATACTCCGCTAAATCACTTTGACGAATACGCTTCGCCATTTGTTCATCCAGCAGCTTCAAACTTTCTGTTCCGACCTTCGTCAATTCTGTCGCGTTTAATTGAACAACGGCTTGATAAAAATCCTCTGGCAGCTGTTGGTAAAATGTCACTGCGTCTTGATCCAAGCCTTCAAAATTCTTTTTAACTGCCGCGACACGTTCATCAACTGTCGGCTGAGGAATCTTCTCTCCATCTTTGGCTTGTGATACCTTCGTTTGATAACTCTTATCTAAATCACTATTCGACTTTTGGATCAATGTGATTAATTGACTAATTCGATCATGCTGCGTCTGCGCCAAATCAGCTTGAAAAGTATATTCCGGCGTAACTGCTTCTGCAGCGAGCTGCCGCTTCTGATTTGTTTCAGCCTTATTTTCAATCGTTTTATTAGCACGAATACTTTCTGTTGCAACTTGACCTTCTTTATAATCCACACTTTTTTGAATGACACTGGAAAGCATCGTCAAAACCAAAACAATCGAAAAGACACCTAGAATGATCGGTATAAATTTTGAACCTAACTTTTTCAGCAAGTTATTGATGGGTCGATTTAACATCCAATTCCCTCCTGACTACTTTTCTTGATGTCGTAGGTTCTCATGCTCATATGCCTCTATGATCTCTGCCACAACAGGATGCCTTACTACATCTCCAGCTTCAAAATTCACGAAACGAATCTTCTTGATTCCTTGCAGCGTTCTTTCCGCGTGGATCAGTCCGCTGACTTGTCCTCTTGGAAGGTCCACCTGAGAAGTATCCCCGTTAACGATCATCTTGGAGTTGAAGCCAAGTCGTGTCAAAAACATCTTCATTTGTGAAATCGTGGTATTCTGAGCTTCATCTAATATGACAAAGGCATCATCCAGCGTTCGTCCGCGCATATATGCAAGGGGAGCAATTTCAATTACTCCTCGTTCTAATAAACGATTGGTATGCTCCACACCAAAAATCTGATGCAGGGCATCATACATTGGACGCAGATAAGGATCAACCTTTTCTTTTAAGTCTCCTGGCAAGAAACCTAAGCTCTCACCGGCTTCTACAGCTGGACGCGTCAAAATAATACGTTGTACCTCACCCTTTTTCAACGCAGCTATTGCCATCACGATCGCTAAATAGGTCTTCCCTGTCCCAGCCGGTCCAACGCCAAACACTACATCTGACTTCCGAATTGCTGCAATGTAACGACTTTGACCAATATTTTTGGGACGAATCGGTTTTCCATTGCGATCCTTTAATAATTCCTCTTCATACATCATAACAAACTCATCTAAGTGATTTTCACGTCCTAATCGCAATGCAGTCATCACGTCAGGCGTAGCCACTTTGATTCCACGATCAATTAAAATCTGCAGTGTTCGAATAATGTCTCCTACTAACTTTGCTTCTTCTTTCGGACCAATAATCTGGATCGTTTCACCACGAGTATTGATCGTTGTCTCTGTATTGTCTTCTAAAAATTTTACATGTTTATCATGGGTACCTAAAAGCATACTGATGTCATCTTTTCCATCAAGCTTTATTTCTAACGACTCAAAATCGTTGCTATTCAACAAGCGCTCATCCCTTCATAAATCATTCCTTCTTATAATACCACACTCTAAATAAAAGAAAAATTGTCTAAACTTTCCTTAAAAAGAATGCGAATCGTTGCTTACTTATGCTCCATATCTGATCATTCAATTAATAATTATATGTATATTTTTTGCTTCTGAAAAAAATGTTCATATCTTTAGAAACAAAAATTTGTTTTATTCTAGGTGCGAATATAAACCTACTAATATAGAAGAAAGTGAAAAGTGAAAATCAAAAACCAATTCGGATATCATCCAACTAAACAAGCTTGTTCAGTCTTTAGAACGTTTCAACCTATATTTATCTCGTACTTGCTATTCTACGAAAAGATGGAATGATTAGAAAGGCTTCGCGAACTCACTCAGCTTTTGGCACCAAATAGGTATTGTTCCACCTCAGCTCCAAAGTACGATCGCTGTGTCTCGCAGCAATAAGACTAAAATTTTGATAAGTTGACAAGAAACGCAGTGACCTTTAGGAACTGATATTGATTGTTACCTACTTGGCGTTTCTCAGATTTAACAACATTTTCGCTTATGGTCGATAAAGCTCGTTCGTGAAGCCGGACATCGTTAAAGCTGTGGATTCAATGTTTTTACTTATGGATTTTTTATAGTTTCTTTAAGGTTCAAAAAAAGCCGAGAGAAAACTCTCTCGGCTTTCGTTATTGCTTAATTGTTTAGAAGCTCTTTAACGATCGCATTGACTTGATTGCCATCGGCTTTGCCTTTGACCTTCGGCATCACTGCGCCCATTACTTTACCAAATTCTTTTGGTGAAGTCGCTCCTGTTGTTGTCATTGCTTCTTGAACAATTGCACGAATCTCCTCTTCAGAAAGCTGAGCCGGCAAATATTTTTCAACAACCACGATTTCCTTTTTGACTTTATCAGCCAAATCGGTGCGATCAGCTTTTTCAAACTCGGCTAGAGAATCACGACGCTGTTTCATCTCACGAGATAACACAGTCAATTCTTCCTCGTCATTTAAATCCTGACCTTTTTTAATTTGCTCATTTTGAATCGAAGCTTTAAGCATCCGAATCACTTGCAAAGTCTCTTTATCTTTTGCTCGCATCGCTTGCTTCATGTCTTCATTCAAGGTAGTAAGTAGTGACATCAAATCACTCCGTTGACAGACTAGAATTTCTTACGTTTTCTAGCTGCTTCTGATTTTTTCTTACGTTTCACACTTGGCTTTTCATAAAATTCACGTTTGCGAGATTCTTGTAGAGTCCCTGCTTTTGAAACGGAACGTTTGAAGCGACGAAGAGCATCGTCAAGAGATTCATTTTTACGAACCACTGTTTTTGACATATAAATTCCCTCCCTCCGGGCTTGAAATGTAACCGTTTTTGTTATTGAAATGTACTTCCAAACAACAAGACCGTCCATAAGTTATTATATCCAATGGTCTATTTTGAGTCAAGGTACTGAAGAATTTTAATTCTTAATTTATTCATGAAGTTTTTGACATTTCTCGCATCGACCGTACAATTCAAAGCGATGTCCTTCGATTTCACAACCATCTAATTGTTCTTTAAAAAAGGTCATCGGGCACATATGAATTTCCTTCGTCATTCCACATACAGTACAAATAAAATGATGATGGTGTTCAAAATTTTCACTGCAGCTAAAGCGGAATTTCATTTCTCCTTGCAGTTCAGTATCTTCAATCAATCCAATTTCACAGAATTCTCTTAAATTACGATACACTGTATCATAGCTCAGTCCGGGAAATTGGTCATTTAAATACTCATAAACTTCACGAGCAGCAACATAGCGATTGCACTTGATCAAATAATCTAGTAACGTTTCACGTTTTTTTGTATACTTAAAGCCATTTTCTTTTACTTTCGCCAAGGCTTTTTCTAATAAGGTCGTCTGTGTCATGTTCTCCCTCGTTTCAAAGTGTAATGATTCCGAATAAACAGTATGGTATAATAAATTATTACTGATTGCAAGGGAGTTTTTCTTATGGATAGCGAAAAACAGAATGAGTTAGTCACTATTTTCATCATCTCCGATTCTGCTGGAGAAACCGCCTCTAAGTTGGCACAAGCCTCGATGGCACAATACCCTACTGTGGAATTTTGTCTCTTCCGTCGTACATTTGTACATACAGAAGAATTATTGATGAAGGCTTTGAATGATGCCAAGGCCGAAAACGGAATGATCATCTATACACTGATCGATCCAACATTATCTAAAATCGCTAAAGATTTTTGTGATAACGAAGACTTGTTTACAATGGATTTGTTAAACCCCGTCGTTAGTGAAATTGGTCGACGCGCGCACCTTGAACCGACAGGCGAAAGAGGCGCATTACATCATCTGAACGAAAATTATTTCAAACGAATCAAAGCAATGGAATTCGCAGTGAAATACGACGACGGAAAGGATCCTCGCGGCTTTTTAGAAGCCGATGTCGTGTTACTTGGGGTATCTCGTACGTCAAAAACACCTCTAAGTTTATATTTGGCCAATAAAAACTTAAAAGTTGCCAACTTGCCCTTGATTCCGCAAGCGCACATTCCGAAGCAATTATTCGAGATTGATCCGAAAAAAATTGTTGGCTTGACCAACGATCCAGAAGTATTGATCGGCATCCGCAAAGAACGTATGCGGGCTTATGGTTTGAATCCTGAAACGGCTTATTCAGACCGTGAGAAAATTCAAGCAGAACTGAAATTTGCCAACGAACTTTATCATAAATTGGGTTGTGAGATCATCAATGTTGCAACATTATCCATTGAAGAGACTGCAGCTATGATTATGAGTGCTCTGGATCTGGAAGACCACAGTTATTACTTTATGGAAGAAGAAAGCTGAGATCAATATGATCTCAGCTTTCTTTCCTTTTGTAATTCACGAATTTTTTCTAACCGATAGGGAGTAATTTGGTAAACATCGTTCAACCAATTATGATAAAACAAATGAGCTTGTGCACGCCAATAATTATGGATTTTTCCATCCTCGTAATAATTCTCTGGTTTAGCTGTGGTGATCCCACGATCATGATCACGCAGATATTCTTTTTCTAATGTATTGGTCGCATACTCGAAATGCCCCAACAAAAAGACATCGTGTTCATCTTCAGAAATTAAAATAGCCGACCTCTCTTCCTCATCTTTTGCGATCACTTTAATTTTTTTCTGGCGGACCTGCTCTTCGTTAATTCCAGTATATCGTGATTGAGGCATCCAAAAGCGATCATCAAATCCTCTGAACAAACGAAAATGATGCTCGATTTCTTGCTTATATATCCCAAATAATTTTTCTTTGAATGGAACTTTATCAATACCAAAATGATGGTACAAGCCCGCCTGTGCCCCCCAGCAGATATGCACAACTGAAGTTACTGATAGTTGACTCCAATCCATAATCTCCACTAACTCTGCCCAATAATCGACTTCTTCAAAAGCCAACTGCTCCACTGGCGCACCAGTGATGATCAACCCATCATAACAAGTGTCTTTAACTTGTGAAAATTCTAAATAGAATTTATCTAAGTGTGTTTTGCTCGTGTTCTTATGTTCATGACTGGCAACCTTCAAAAAATCCACATCGATCTGCAATGGACTTTGACTGATCAAACGCAATAAATGAATCTCTGTATCGATCTTGTTCGGCATTAAATTTAGGATCAATAGCTTTAACGGTCGAATATCCTGCTGTTCCGCCCGCGAATTATCAATCGCAAAAATATCCTCAGATTCCAACACCGATTTCGCTGGAAAATCGGGCTCTAAGCGAATCGGCATAAGTTATCCCTCCAATTCATCAAAGGCCTGCTGCAGATCAGCAAGAATATCACTCACATTTTCTATCCCACAGGATAAACGAACAAGGCCCGGGGAGATTCCCGCTTGTTGCAATTCTTCATCTGTTAGTTGACGGTGGGTAGAAGTTGCAGGATGCAATGCACATGTGCGGATATCCGCTACGTGGACCTCCAATGAAACAAGTTTTAAAGCATCCAGCCATTTCGCCGCAGTCTCTTTTCCATCAGCAAATTCAACAGAAATTACTCCGCACAAGCCATTCGGTACATATTTTTGTGCCAATTCATAATTTTCGTCCTTTTCCAAACCAGGATAATAGACATTCTCAATCGCTTTTTGATCCGTTAGAAATTCCGCTACAGTCATCGCATTTTGATAGTGACGGTCCATCCGAACAGGCAATGTTTCCATTCCCAAGTTAAGCAAGAACGAATTTTGTGGCGAAGGCGTTGCACCTAAATCACGCATCAATTGAACACGGGCTTTGGTAATATAAGCAGCTTGGCCGAATTTCTCAGTATAAACGATGCCATGATACGTTTCATCTGGCTCGGAAAGCTGTGGGAACTTCCCATTGTTCCAGTCGAATGTTCCGCCGTCAACGATCACACCTCCTGTTTGAACGGCATGTCCATCCAAATACTTTGTAGTGCTGTGAATAACAATGTCTGCTCCAAATTCAATTGGACGACAGAAGTATGGTGTTGCAAAGGTGTTGTCGATGATGAATGGAATGTCTAATTCTTTAGCTATAGTCGCAAATTTCTCCTGATCCAAAACTTTTACCGCAGGATTTGCAATTGTTTCACCAAAGATTGCTTTAGTATTTGGTTTTGCCGCTTTCACTATATCTTCTTTTGAAGCATCTTGATCGATAAATGTCACTTCGATCCCCATTTTTCTAAAGGTATGAGCAAACAGATTATACGTTCCGCCATAAATATAGCTGGATGAAATCAAATGGTCTCCCGCTTCTAAAATATTAAGCACAGCATAGAACGTTGCCGCTTGACCTGAAGATGTGCATAGCGCTCCAACGCCCCCCTCTAATGCCGCAATTTTTTCTTCTACAGCACCAGTTGTTGGATTTGCCAAACGAGTATAAAAGTAACCTGCCGCTTCCAAATCGAATAATTTTCCAATCTCATCGGTAGAGTCATACGCGTAGGTCGTACTCTGAACGATTGGCAACACTCGAGGCCCTCCATTTTCCGGTTGATAACCAGCATGTAAACATTTTGTTTCAAATTCCATCTTTCTTCCTCCTAGTTCGAATTAGTATAGTCAACAAATACAGCTTAAAATAAACATGATTTTTGTTACGCCGATGTTTGAGCAGTATCATATTTTGTCAATCTTGAAACTAGCTGCAGAACTGACAAAAAAACTCCCGTCTTTTCATATTTGAAAGGACGGGAGTTCCGTGGTACCACCTTAGTTCATCAGTCTCTCACAAGACTGATCTTTTGTCGTATTGCTACGAACTGCTGTAACGGGCATTCCCGTATTGCTCCAAGACCATCTTCCAATGAATCGCTGCTGCTCCTTCTCAGTTACCGAAGCTCTCTGTCAAGTCCGATTCGTTGTACTCTTCTCTTCTACGCAATTAAAATATTTGTACGCCTTCTTTTTCCACTGAAAGCACATCAATCATCGCTTCATGATCAAATGATTTTAAGGATGATACTAGTTTTTCTGTATTCTCAGGCGGTGTTAGAACCAAAACAGTAGGCCCTGCACCACTTAAAAAACTACCATAACCGCCATCGGCTTTGCAGAACTCACGAATTTTTTTCAAGTGAGGTACAAGATGCTGACGGTGACTCTCATGCAAGATATCTCGTTCCATCATTTTCCCAGCTAATGGTAAATTGCCATTTAGAACGGCCGCGATCATCACATTTCCAATTGAGCTAGCCTTAACCGCATCACGATATGACATTTCTTTCGGTAAAACAGCACGACTTTCTGATGTCAATAGCTCATGATTTGGAATGAAGGCAATCACGTCACAATCAGGAAACGTGTGCTTTACAAAGTTCACTTCGTCGTTGTTATAGCTTGCTACTACAAAATCACCACAAATCGCTGGTGCAACATTATCAGGGTGTCCTTCAATTTTTGTTGCATAATTCACTTTTTGCTGAGGTGTCATTCCTAGATTTCCCAAACGATTAGCTAACTCAATTCCTGCAACAACAACCGAAGAACTGCTTCCCAGCCCACGTGCAATAGGAATATCTGAGGTCATCGTAATTCTGTGCGGTGTTAAATCAGGAGCTAAGTCTAGGGCTGTTTGGATCAACAGATTTTTTTCATCTGAAGGAATGTCGCTGCCTAATTGGTGCTTAATCTGCCAACTTGCTGTTTCAGGTCCAATATCAATAGTTAGATACTGTGATAATGCAATCCCGCAAGAATCAAAACCGGGACCTAAATTGGCGCTGGTTGCTGGGACACGGATTTTCATAGAGATGCCACTCCTTCACGTAAGTGTCGGCGCATATCCTCCAAATCACTCATCTTATTGATTTTAATATCTGTTTCATTGATAGCTGTATCAGGATCTTTTAATCCATTCCCAGTGAAGACCGTAACCACCGTTTCGCCAGGTTTGATCCGACCATTTTCTACATGTTGAATCACTCCTGCTAGAGAAGCCGCTGAACCAGGTTCAACAAAGACACCCTCTTGTGCAGCAACTTTGCGATAGGCATTTAAAATTTCTGCATCTGTTACTGAATCAATAAAACCATTCGATTCATCGCGTGCCGCTTCGGCCAATGTCCAACTCGCAGGATTACCGATCCGAATTGCCGTTGCCACTGTTTCTGGAGCTTCGATGACTTCTCCTTTTACGATTGCTGCTGCCCCTTCTGCTTCGAAGCCGTGCATTCGTGGTAAATCAGTTCCTTTTTTCTCATGCCATTCTTTGAAGCCTTTCCAGTAAGCGGAAATATTCCCTGCATTTCCAACAGGTATCGCCAATACATCCGGTGCTTTTTCTAATTGTTCACAAATCTCAAAAGCAGCTGTTTTTTGTCCTTCCAAACGATAAGGATTTACTGAGTTCACTAGAGCCACTGCTTCCGTCTCAGCAATGTCTCGTACAGCTTTTAATGCTTCGTCAAAGTTCCCAGGAATTGAAATGATATCCGCACCATAGGCGATTGCTTGAGCTAGCTTGCCCATCGCAATTTTTCCATCGGGAATAACAACGTATGCCTTGATCCCTGCTCGTGTTGCATAAGCTGCAGCTGCAGCGCTTGTATTACCAGTTGAAGCACAGATAATTGCCTTAGCACCGTCTTCTACTGCTTTTGCAACAGCCATCACCATACCGCGATCCTTGAAGGAACCGGTTGGATTCAAGCCTTCATATTTACCATAAAGCGTAATCCCTAATTCCTTAGATAGATTTTTCAAAGGAATCAACGGTGTGTTTCCTTCCGCCAAAGCGATCTGAGGCGTCTTGTCTGTAATTGGCAGATACTCTTTATATTGTTTTAATAAACCTTCGTACATGCTTATTCCCCCATAACTTTCATCAATGACAGTAATTTGTAACTAGTTTTTTCTTTAATTTCTTGTTGGATTGCCGCCATCTTTGTTTCCGATGTCTCGTGTGTAATCAATACGACACGCGCAGTTTCACCATCGCCTTTTTCCTGCACGACTTGTTCAAAGCCAACCTCTGTCTCAGTCATAATTTCAGCAAGTTTCAAAAATTGACCAGACTGATCTGGCATTTCCAGAGACAAGAAGTACTTACTAATATTTTCGCTCGGCGATGTAATCTTTGTTGGTTGTGTGTAACCAGTAAAACGATGGCCGACTGTATTCTTTTTCATTTTGTTAACAATTGTCATCATATCTGCCACAATACTTGTTGCAGTTGGTCGTGCTCCTGCACCTGGTCCGTAATACATTGATTCACCAATACCTGAACTTTTAACAAAAACAGCATTCATTTCATTGTGGATCGAAGCAAGCGGATGCTCATGAGGAACTAAGACTGGTCCAACTTCTACCGAAATCGTATCATTCTTTTTAATTGTTGAACCAATTAGTTTTACTGTATAGCCAAGCTGGTCAGCAATCGAAACATCTTTTGCTGCCAAACCGCGAATTCCTTTTATTTTTACTTGATCCATCGTAATAGACATGCCAAAAGCAAACTTACTTAAAATGACCATCTTATACGCAGCATCAATACCATCTACATCATTCGTTGGATCGCTTTCTGCAAAACCAAGCTCTTGAGCCTCTTTCAATGTTTCGTCATAAGTGCGATGCTCCTGAACCATTTTAGTCAGCATGTAATTTGTTGTACCGTTGACGATTCCCAAGACCTCAGTGATATCGTCTGCAGCTAAGCTATTGGCGATGGTCCGTAATATCGGAATACCGCCGGCAACACTAGCCTCATAATACAGATTGCGCTGCTGCTCACGCGCCAAATCCACTAATTCGCTGCCATGCTGCGCCAGTAGATCCTTATTCGCAGTTACTACATTTTTCCCTGCCATCAACGCCTCTTTAATAAAGGTTTTCGCCGGTTCAATGCGGCCCATTACTTCTACGATAATTGCGATCTCAGGATCCTTTAAGATAGCATCCAACTCTGTGACTAATTCCAAATCATATTTTTCAGCTAAAGCACGTTTATCTTCCTGTGGTCGAATCAAGGCTTTTGTTACAACCAAGGGACCGCCAATGCTTTTCTCAATTTTTTCTTGATGATCTGCCAAAATTTCTAAAACACCGGTACCTACTACACCTAAACCTAATAGACCCACCTTGACTGCTTTTTCCATAATCCGCCTCCACTAAATTACATTCGTATTAAAAGTAATTTCATCGTATTCTAATAGTTAGCTATCAGTATAACAAAATTTCTGCAAAAAAAAAGAGCTTTTCCAAAAATTTTGGAAAAGCTCCCTTTTATTGATGTAGGACATGGCGAAAGGTTTGCTCCAAAACATCCAAGACATGTTGATCGTCCAGGCTGTAAAGCATTGCCTTCCCGTCACGACGCGCTTTAACTAAGCGATTATCACGTAATAATTTTAATTGATGAGAAACAGCTGATTGCTCCATCGCCAACGTTTCGCTGATTGACGAAACATTCCGTTCTCCCTCTTTTAGAAACATCAAAATTTTTAAACGTGTCGGATCACTCAAAATTTTAAAAAATTGACTGACCGCTTGAAATTCTTCGTGTTCCTTCATTTATAGCCCTCATTTACTCTACTCAGTGATTTTACGGATTGCTTCTTCATACATCGCAATTTTTTCTGCGGCAGCATCATGAGAATCACCTTTTACACCAATATAGAATTTAATTTTTGGTTCTGTACCAGATGGTCGGACGGCTAACCAAGTCTCATCTGCTAACGTGTATTTCAATACATCTGAAGCTGGCATATCAATCGCTGTCTCATTTCCTTCAGCGTCAACCACTTTTGACGTTTTGAAGTCTTCAGTCAAGGTAACTGCTACATTAGCGAATGATTTTGGTGCTTCATTACGTAAATTCCCCATGATCGTTTTGATTTGTTCTGCGCCTTCAGCACCGCTTAAAGTAACTGAAATCGTCTTTTCAGCATAGTAGCCGTATTCTTCAAAGATTTCCTGCAATCCATCATACAATGTTTTGCCTTGCTTCTTATAATAAGCAGCCACTTCCGCCAGCAGTACCAATGCTTGAATCGCATCTTTATCCCGAACGAATGATTTAATCAAGTAGCCATAGCTTTCTTCAAAACCGAACATGAAGGTTTGTGAGTTGTCATCCTCATATTGTTGGATTTTCTCAGCAATAAATTTGAAGCCAGTTAGTACATCTACCATTTTCACATTATAAGAGTTCGCAATTGTTGTTGCTAGTTCACTTGATACGATCGATTTAAGAACCACCGCATTGTCTGGCAAGGTACCGGCTTGTTTATGGGCTTCTAAAATGTAGCGGATCATGATCGCACCGATTTGGTTCCCTGTTAGTACTTGGTAGCGACCATCTGGCAAACGAACGGCTGCGCCAAGACGATCGGCATCAGGATCCGTTGCAATTAACAAATCTGCATCTTGTTGTTCACCCAATTTGATTGCGTATTCAAAAGCAGAGTGCTCTTCTGGATTCGGTGATTTCACAGTTGAAAAATCTGGATCGGCAATCGCCTGCTCAGGAACTAAAATGAACTTTTCGAAGCCCGCTTGTTTTAGAGCTTTTTCGCCTATCATTTTACCGGTACCATGTAAAGGTGTGTATACTAGTTTGAGCTCTTCACTCATTTCATTAATCAGTTCTTGATTGATTGTTACTGTTTTGATTTCTTTCAAATATTCTGAATCGACCTCATCACCAATGATATTGATCAAGTCGCTATGTTTTGCCTCTTCATCAGAGAGCACTTCAACTTCCAAAGGATTCTCCACATCACGAACAAATTTCGTTAATGCGTCTGCATCCTCCGGCGGCATTTGTCCACCATCTTCTCCATAGACTTTGTACCCATTATACTCCGCTGGATTGTGGGATGCTGTGATCATAATTCCAGTAAAAGCATTCTCAAAACGAACAGCAAAAGATAATTCTGGGGTTGGGCGCAAACTTTCAAATACAAATGAAGGAATATCATGTTTTGCCAAAGTCTTGGCCGCCTCCATTGCAAATTCTGGTGACATGTGGCGTGAATCATATGCGATCGCTACTCCACGACGCTTGGTCTCAGGACCCTGTGTGTCCATAAAACGAGCCAAACCTTCTGTTGCTTGACGAATAGTGAAAATATTCATTCGGTTGACACCAGGACCTAAAACGCCGCGCATACCTGCGGTTCCAAATTCTAATTGTTTATAAAACGCATCTTTTTTCAACTCCGGGTCTTTACCTAGATCTTGTAATTCATTGCGCATTTTTTCATCTAATTTATCTGAATCAATCCATTGTTCATAAACTTGTTCCCAAGACATGAAACACACCTCTTTCAAAATTTTCTTACCATTTAAGTATACCATTACTGTTATATTCAGCAAAGAAAACTTGTATCTTAATCCTACTTAAAAAAATTTTTGAGATTCTTTTTCAAATGAACGAATACCCTTTGTTTGGATTGCAAAATAGGAAAAAAGGAAGACACGATTCTGCCTTCCTTTCCAAAACTAATTTTGCGCTTCAATATATTTATACACTTGCTGACCTGCAATTCCACCTTCACCGACAGCTGTTGTGATTTGACGCAGATCCTTTTCACGTGCATCACCAATAGCAAATACACCAGGAATTTTAGTTTTCATTTCATGATCGGTTTCAATCCAACCGACAGCATTAGTAATACCACTATTTTTAAATGGTTCAGTTAATGGTTCTAGGCCAACATAAATGAACGCTCCGTCTGCTGGCTCCAAATGACTATCACCAGTTTTAACATTGCGGATTTGTGCGCCTGTTACTGCCATGTCGTTGCCGACGATTTCGTCCACAACGCTATCCCAGATGAATGAAATTTTTTCATTTGCGAACGCACGATCTTGAATAATTTTTTGTGCTCGTAATTCGTCACGACGATGAACGATGACAACTTCAGAAGCAAAACGAGTTAAATAGATTGCTTCTTCAACCGCTGAGTCACCACCGCCAACAACGATCAAACGTTTGTTTCGGAAAAACGCACCATCACAAACAGCACAATAAGATACTCCTCGTCCGGCAAATGATTCTTCCCCCGGCACACCTAGTTTACGATGGACACAGCCTGTCGCTATGATGATAGTTTTAGCTTTATAGCTTTCCTCTTCAGTAATAACCTCTTTATAATCACCATGATCTTGAATATCCTGAACGATTCCATAGGCATTTTCAGTACCAAATTTTGTAACACCATCATACATTTTCATTGCAAGTTCTGGTCCCATAATTGATTCAAAACCTGGATAATTCTCGACTTCGGCGGTATTGTTCATTTGTCCGCCGGGTGCACCACGTTCAATCAAAAGAACGTTTAAATTTGAGCGTGAAGCGTATAAAGCTGCGGTCATCCCTGCAGGACCCGCACCAATAATAATTACATCATACATTCAGTCATTCCCCCATTCGGCTTAACTTTACATCCAAGAAGTTATTCTGTCGACAAATCTGCTTACTAAATGTAACCTTTCTTATTCTAACTGGTATTTTTGAATACGTTCGATTACTAATTTTAAAGTAAATCTGCAAATAACTCTTGCTGTCATTCTTATCAAAAAAGAAGGGCAACCATCCTGCGACGATTGTCCTTTCAAAAATTATTGTTGGTTTTTCATTTGCTGCATCATTTGACGAACTTTTTTTTCTGAAGGCTTTTGCCCCATCGACATCATCATTTGACGTAACATATCCTCGTTGATTGGAGGATTCTTTTTGAAATAGTCTTGCATATATTTACGAGCTAAGAAGAAACCGCCAACAGCACCTAATAGTGCAGCGATTACTGCGATCAATACTACGATTCCAGTGGATACCATTTTCACCGCTCCTTTCCTGACACATTCTTATACATTTTACTAAAAGATACTTCAAAAGAAAAGCAGTTTTAAGAAACTTCAAATCTGGTTACGAAATTTTATGCCATTCTTATTAATTTTCCGAGGAGTATCCAATACTTTAGTTTTATTGAAAGGATGAAGAAAGCTGAGCTGTCGCTAATATGGGTAATTATCAAAAAAATTTTCAACTAATTTTAAATAATTGATGAAATATTGATTAGAATATGCTAAAATGCAAAACAATATCTTCCTCGCTGGTGGCTAAGTGAAGAGGTGTATACATGAGAAATTTTTTGAGATCCGTCAATCGGATCGTGGTGAAGATCGGGACGAGCTCTTTGATCCATCCAAACGGTAAGATCAATTTTTCTGGAATTGATCAATTAGCATTTGTATTGACTGACCTTCGTAATCAAGGCAAAGAAATAATATTAGTCTCTTCTGGCGCGATTGGCGTTGGAATGGACAAGCTTCATATTCCAGAGCGGCCACAGAAAATTCCGGAGCAGCAAGCAGTTGCCGCTGTCGGTCAATCTGAGCTGATGCATATCTACAATCAGCGTTTTTTGGGATATAATCAGCAAACTGCTCAAGTCTTATTAACACGAGATGTAGTAGATTTCCCAGAAAGCCGAAAAAATGTTATCAACACGTTAGAACAGCTTATCTCAATGGGAATCCTTCCTATCATAAATGAAAATGACACTGTGGCTGTTGATGAAATGGATCATACGAGAAAGTTCGGTGACAATGATGAGCTGTCAGCCATCGTTGCACAATTGATGGCTGCTGATTTATTAATCATGTTAAGTGATATTGATGGTTTTTATTCCGATAATCCATCTAAAAATAAACAGGCAATCCTTTACTCAACCATTTCAACCATCAATCAAAATCTAATGGATCAAGCAGGCGGTGAAGGCAGTCGGTTTGGTACTGGTGGAATGGTCAGCAAACTAAAAGCTGCTCAAAGAGTGTTAGATGCTAAAAGTGCTATGGTCTTAGCAAATGGAAAACCACCCAGAATAATTTTTGATATCTTAGCAGGTGCAGAAGTCGGAACATTATTCAAGGAGGGTAGCCATGAATAACTTAATGAACGTTTTAGGAAAACAAAGTAAGGAAGCTGCTCGACAGCTGAGTCAGCTAGAAACAGCTCAAAAAAATAGATGTCTGATGCAAATGGCTGCGGATCTAGAAAACAATACCCAATCGATTTTAACGGCAAATCAGCAGGATTTGAAACAAGCTAGAAAAAACGGGGTTACAGATCCATTGATTGATCGGTTACGTTTAACCGATATACGAATTCAAGAAATGGCCGACGGGATTCGGCAAGTAGCTGCTTTGCCTGATCCAATCGGTGTAGTTGAAAAAATGTGGCGCACAGAGGACCAGTTAATGATTGGTCAGCAACGAGTTCCTTTGGGAGTGGTTGGCATTATTTTTGAATCACGCCCGAACGTAACCACCGATGCTGCCAGTCTATGCTTTAAATCAGGAAATGCAGTAATCTTACGCGGCGGAAAAGAAGCCTTCTATTCGAATCAGATGCTAGTGGAGCTGATGCAGCAAACTTTGCGAAACAATCAGCTAAACACTGCGATGATCCAATTCGTCAATGATACTTCTCGCGATACAGCAAACGAAATGATGCGCTTAAATGACTATTTGGATGTTTTGATTCCTCGCGGAGGAGCAGGATTGATTCAACAAGTCAAAATGAATGCGACTGTGCCAGTAATCGAAACAGGTACTGGCAACAATCACGTTTACGTTGATCAGGCTGCTCAATTAGACATGGCTAACGACATCGTTATCAATGCAAAAGCTCAACGTCCGTCGGTATGTAATGCCATCGAAACTTTGCTGGTCCATGAAGACATTGCCCCTGAGTTTCTTCCATTGCTCGAAGAGTCCTTGGCTTCTTATCCTGTCGCTCTGCGGGCTGATTCCAAAGCCTTAACCTATTTAAAAAAAGCAGGCCTAGCGGTCGAAGAGGACTGGAAAACTGAATTTTTAGATTATATTTTAGCAATTAAAGTGGTTGCTTCTTTAGATGAAGCGATTGAGCACGTCAACCGCTATAGTTCAAAGCATTCTGAATCAATTGTGACTGATAGTTATCAAAATGGTCAAAGATTTTTAAAAGAAGTTGATGCGGCAGCCGTATATATTAATGCCTCTACTCGCTTTACCGATGGGGTTAAATTCGGCTTTGGTGCTGAAATTGGCATCTCTACACAAAAATTGCACGCTCGTGGACCAATGGGATTAGAACATTTGACGTCTAGTAAATACATCATTTACGGTGACGGTCAAATTCGAGAGTAAGACAAAAGCACATGCTCATTTTAATAGGCATGTGCTTTTTTTCTATTGTATTTGAATTTTTTCCAACAAATTTGGATCAAATATTCCCTCATTCAGCATCGCTATTTCAAAACCATAAGGGGCATGTTGATTCTTTTTATCTGCTCCAACATAGGGGGTCTCTAAAATTTTAGGCAAGTCCTTCAATTTTTCGTGATGAACAATAGCATTTAATGTGTCAAATCCAATCGTACCGAAGCCAATATTCGCATGGCGGTCCTTGTGAGAACCGATTGGATTTTTCGAATCATTCACATGGACCACTTTCAACCGCTCCAAGCCGATTACTCGATCAAATTCGTCTAATACCCCATCAAAGTCCTCTTTAACATTGTAACCCGCGTCATTTGTGTGACAAGTATCAAAAGTTACAGAAAGCTTTTCATTCAACGTCACACCATCGATAATATAAGCCAACTCTTCAAACGTTTTTCCTAACTCCGTCCCTTTACCTGCCATTGTTTCTAAAGCGATTTGCGCTCGCTGATCTTTAGTCAGCACTTCATTCAAGCCTTTGATAATTTGATCTAAACCGGCTTTTTCGCCCGCACCTACGTGCGCACCCGGATGCAAAGTAATCTGCATTGCTCCTAAGGCCTCCGCCCGCATAATTTCATCACGTAAAAATTGAACTGCAAATGGAAACATTTCCGGCTTTTTAGTGTTGCCTAAATTAATAATATACGGTGCATGCATCACGATATTTGACAGACCATGCTCCCTCATAAATTCTTCTCCAGCCGGAATATTCATTTCTTCCACTGGCTTACGACGAGTATTTTGTGGAGCTCCACTATAGATCATAAAGGTTGAAGCTTTGTAGCCGGCTGCTTCTTGCGCCGCACCTAGTAACATTTCTTTTCCTTTCATACTTACATGAGAACCAATTAACATAAGAACCTCCAGATTTTTTTATAGGAATAATAATAAGCTAGTCATCAACGGTAAACTGATTAAGAAACTGAGTGACGATGTAAAGCCAACTACTTCAGCTCGCATACCTGCAGCTACACTGTTAATCACACCAAACGTTGGAATCGGTCCGACTGAAACAAGGCATAAAACGATTTTAATCATCATCGGAAAAGGCATCAACATGAACAGTATCGCTAGCAAGATACCTACTCCATATTTGATTGCTAAAACACGCAAGACTAATGCCAAATCTTTCTTCGGCAAACGGAGTTCCAAAAACAAACCAATCATGAACATTGACAAAAAAGTGTTCGCATTCGCGATCGGCTGTGCGATCTGAAAAACTGCTTCTGGTAAATCGATCTTTAACATACGAAAAAGCAACATAATTAAATAGCAGAGAAACGGGACTGAACGTCCCAAACGTCCTAAAACCTTTTTAGCGGTTGGGCGTTCTTCATTACTACCGCTGATACCTTCAATCACAACATTTGACCCTCCCGCTAGCATGACGCTGTTTCCAATATCAAAAAAAGATAAAATCGGAATCGCCTGCGGCATAAAACTTTGGACAAATGGGATCGCAAAATTTCCGATATTGTAACCGGAAACACCATACATCAAAAATTCTCGTTCCACCTGCTCTTGCCTTTTTGATAAAAAATGGCCAGTAATAATCATTACTAGGTTCAAAAACAGCCCCGCTATAATCAGCAATAACAATTGATTTTTAATCTCCAAAAACTGCAGATTTACGATAATCGCCGCTGGCAAGGTAACATTAACGACAATTTTTGAGATCATCGAACCATCCGCTTTCATCAATAAGTTCAATCGTTTCGTTAAATAGCCTATCAAAATAATAGCAAATAATCCTAACGAGTTTAATAAAACTGCTCTCACCTGTTCACCCCTTTACCTTCTAAAACGCTTACCTCTCAATGCAGAGAAAGAGGATTGCTCCAAAAAATTGGTACAATCCCTTTCGCGATTATGATTAAAATTGTAAAACAAAATATTTTTTCTTGCCGCGACGAACAACGATGTATTCATCTGATAATTTGTCTTGATCACTTAACGTATAAGCTACATCTTGCACACGATCTCCATTGATGTAGATTGCTCCGTTGTTGATGTCTTCACGAGCTTGACGTTTCGAGTTCTCAATTCCAGCAGTCAATAAAATTTCTACAAGGTTTAAATTATCTTCCGTTTGAACTTGATAATTCGGTACATTCTTAAAGCCTTGCTTGATTTCATCTGCGTTCAAATTTTTTACCTCTCCGCTGAATAATGCTTCAGAGATATGAACTGCTTGATTATACGCTTCTTCTCCGTGAACTAATACAGTAACTTCTTTAGCCAGCGCTTTTTGAGCTGCACGCTGCTCAGGCGCAGCTGTAAACTCTTTTTCAATCGCATCGATTTCTTCTAAGTTTAAGAATGTGAAATACTTCAAGAATTTGACAGCATCACGATCATCGGTATTGATCCAGAATTGGTAGAATTCATAAGGTGAAGTCTTTTCTGGGTCAAGCCACACAGCATTCCCCTCTGTCTTCCCGAATTTTGTACCGTCTGCTTTAGTGATTAGCGGCATTGTCATTCCAAAAGCTTGCTTGCTTTCTTCGCGGCGAATTAGTTCGATCCCCGAAGTAATATTTCCCCATTGATCGCTTCCACCTAATTGCAGCAGACAGCCGTATCGTCTGTTCAATTCATAAAAATCGTATGCCTGTAATAATTGGTACGCAAACTCCGTATAAGAAATTCCAGATTCAATCCGACGTTTTACACTTTCTTTACTCATCATGTAGTTGATTGTAAAGTTTTTACCTACATCACGTAAAAAGTCGATCAATTTTAACTCGCCTAACCACTCATAGTTATTAGCGACAACTGCTGGATTTTCTTTGTTTTCGAAATCAATAATACCAGAAAGCTGGTCTTTGATACTTTGCGACCAATTTTGAACAGTATCCAAAGTGTTTAACTGACGTTCCGCATCTTTAAATGAAGGGTCTCCAATCATTCCGGTACCGCCGCCAACCAAAGCAATTGGCACATGACCGTTTTGTTGGAAACGACGCAACGTCAAAATCGGTAATAAATGACCAATGTGCAAACTGTCTGCAGTCGGGTCAAAGCCGATATATAGTTTAACAGACTCTTCATTTAATTGTTTTTCTAAGGCTGCTTCGTCTGTTACTTGAAAAATTAAGCCACGGGCTTTTAGTTCTTGAAAAAAGTCTGAATGCATTTTTATCCTCCTAATCAATTTTGCTGCTTTACTTAAAAAAGTAAAACATTTGCTTATTACGCATATCAATCCTAAATGATTTATACCTTCCCATATTAACTGAAAAAACAAGGAAATAAAAGCGATTCACTAGAATTATTCAAACTTCTGTACCTGCAAGAATGCCTCTCGAGCAAAAGAAGCCAAACAATATAATAATGTTTGTTTTGTTTTACTTAACAATTAGTTGAAGTTTTGATTACAAACATTCCATCCGCTTGTTAATAGAAGTAAAACTTTGCTATAATTCAACAGATAATTAAAATGATAGAATCTAATGAGGTGGACTTTTTGGCTCACAAGAAAAAAATAAATAAGCAACCGAAAAAGAGCGGCAAAAGTAAAGCAAAAGCTACTCTGGGAGGCTCTTTTGCGCTTAATGTTTCATTGCGGGTAGTCAAGTCGTTGCTACTTGGCTTAGTCGTTGTGCTCTTTTTAGGCGGCATGCTGGTCGTCGGAATCGGTGCTGGGTATTTTGCGCATCTTGTCGAAGGAACACCGACACCGACAAAATCAGAAATGAAACAAAAGGTTGGAGACATCGCTGAATCTTCCAAGCTACTCTACGCTGATGACCGTGAGTTAGCAACGATTCAAGCCGATCCAATTCGTGAAAAAATAAATTCTGATGAGATTTCTGAATGGGTAAAAAAAGCACTCGTTGCCACAGAAGATGAGAACTTTTATGAGCATCCAGGTGTTGTTCCGAAAGCAGTTGTTCGTGCCTTATTAGGAGAAATGGTTGGATTTGGTGCCGGATCTGGCGGTTCTACGCTTACACAGCAACTAATCAAGCAGCAGGTTTTGACCAATGAGACTTCCTTCAAACGTAAAGCCAATGAAATCATCTTGGCATTGGATTTGGAGAAATATTTAAGCAAAGATGAGATTTTAACGGCTTATTTGAACGTCTCCCCTTTTGGCCGTAATAACAAAGGTCAAAATATTGCCGGGGTTGAAGAAGCGGCAATTGGTATCTTTGGTGTTCACGCAAAAGATCTAAATCTACCGCAATCCGCTTTTATTGCTGGTCTGCCGCAAAGTCCAATTGTTTACAGCCCTTATACGAATACTGGCGATCTAAAGCAAGATTATTCTCTAGGTATGGCTCGAAAAGATGATGTGCTTTTCAATATGTATCGTGAACAAATGATTTCTAAAAAGGAATACGAAGAAGCCAAAAAATATGATCTTTCTAAAGACTTCCAAGCACGGCAAGACGTAGAGGTCCAACAACACGGTTTCTTATATTATACCGTTTATAATGAAGCCATCAGCATCGTTGCAAAGCAACAGGCTAAAGAAGATGGTGTCAACGATGCGGATTACAGTAAAGAGGAAACGCGAAATCGCTATGTCGAACAAGCCAAAGTTAAAATGCAAAATCAAGGATTAGTCGTCAAATCAACAATTGATAAAAATATTTATGACGCAATGCAGCTGGGCGTAGCTGAATATGGACAATATTTGGACGACGGCTCTGGTGCGACTGTTGAGCCTGGTACAGTCATGATGGATAACAAAACTGGCCGAATCTACGGTTTCGTCGGCAGCCGTGATTATAATACGAACCAAAACAACCATGCCTTTGATACTGCTCGACAAGCAGGCTCATCAATCAAACCGATGCTAGTATACGGGCCAGCTATCGACCAAGGGCTATTAGGCAGCGCGTCACGAATTGCTGATTTTCCGATGAAATACCAACATGGTGAACATGCGGGCAAGGAATTAGGAAACGCTGAAAACAAAGGTTCTAAAACTTTCCAAACAACACGACAGGCTCTTGTTGAATCCACAAACATCACCGCATATCATGTTTATCAAGATATGTTAGCAAATAAAGGGTCCGATCAATTTGCTTATGATAACTACTTGAAGAAAATGAATTATCCGACTTCCAATGCTTGGGGAGTTGAATCAGCACCATTAGGAACAACAGACGTCTCGACTCTGACAGAGGTCAACGGCTTCCAAACATTGGCTAACGGCGGGGTTTATCAGCAAGGCTATCTGATTGATTCAATCACTGACAGTACTGGCAAAGAGATCTATAAGCACAAGGACGAACCGGTTCAAGTATACTCAAAAGCAACGGCTTCCATCATGAATGACTTGATGCGCAGCGTAATTAACGAACAGCATACTACCCCATTCAAATCCATTTTGAGTGGAGTGAATTATCAATTGAGTACTGCTGATTGGGTCGGGAAAACAGGAACCACTGATAATTATGCCGATAACTGGCTGATCGTCTCCACCCCAACAATCACATTAGGAACGTGGACTGGACGAGATGATAACAAACCAATGAATGACGGCGCGGGAAATCGGACTGCGACCTACATGGCTTACCTTGCTGGTCGTATTTATCAGGTCAATCCAAACATCTTTGGTGAAGATGAAGAATTCGAGTTGTCTGATGACGTCAAACAGATTAAAGTTTCTGATTTTACTGGACTAAAACCTGGTAAAGTAAATCACAATGGGACCAATTATCAAGTACCAAGTGGTGAAACAACCTCTCTTTGGGCGAAGGATGGACCAGGGGATAATACCTATGAATTTGGTATCGGTGGTAACGACGATGATTACAAGACCTATTGGAATACTCGCAATAAAGTCAACGCAAAAGCCAAAGAAGATAAAGACGATGATTAAACCAAAATGGACAACGAATACTTTTAAGAAAGGCGGCTCTTTTCAGAGCGGCCTTTCTTTGTATGAACAGCTTCTACGTTTTGGCTTCTTGTGACATCTCAGGCTTTTTGGTATTCTACCAAAAGAAAAGTAATTTCGAACGGAGGAATTGTAAATGACATTTGAAGAAATCTTACCTGAATTAAAAAAGGGGGCAAAAATTATTCGCGAAGGCTGGGGCGGCTTTGAATTATATGTGACGCTCGTAGAAGGTGAAGTATTTGATGGTTCACCAGTAACACCCTATTTTTTGATCAAAACTGCTGATGAAGGTTTTTCAAGTTTTGCACCAACGGTTTGTGACATCTTAGCAAACGATTGGAAAATCGTTAAATGATGACGTTTGATTTTTCTAAAAAAACTGTTTTTGTTACAGGAGCGGCTTCAGGTATTGGTGCCGCTCAAGCTGACGCATTCTTGGAAAAAGGCGCTCGCGTTTTCGCTTTTGACCAACAGAAGCAATATCTAGATGAACTGCAAAGTAAATTCCCTGATCATTTTGCTTTTTCCATCGGAGATGTTCGCGAGAAAAAAGCTTTGCAAGCAGCTCAACAAAAATGTTTTGAACGTTTCGGTACGGTGGATATCTTGCTAAATACTGCTGGAGTGCTAGATAATTATCTGCCGTTAGATAAAACAGATGAAGGTTTATGGGAACAAATTCTAGATACCAATGTAAATAGCATGTTCCTACTGACAAAATTATTATTGCCGGAACTATTGGCAAATCGAGGAACAGTCGTTAATATGGCATCAATCGCCGGAATTGTTGCTGGAGGAGGCGGAATTGCTTATACAACCAGCAAACATGCCATCATCGGCTTCACTAAGCAGCTTGCATTAGACTATGCGGCCAAAGGACTCCATGTCAACGCTATCGCCCCTGGAGCGATCAACACCCCTATGAATCAAGCGGATTTCGCTGGTGATGGGCAAATGGCTGAATGGGTCGCTGAAGAAACTCCTGTTAAACGCTGGGCGGATCCAAAAGAAGTAGCCTATGCCACATTGTTTTTGGCAAGTGAAGAAGCCCGCTATATGCAGGGAAATGTTTTACCAATCGATGGCGGCTGGCTTTTAAAATAGCTTGCAATTTTTATGAAATCATCTATGATAAATGATAGCGAGAATTTCGCACTGCGGCACTTCAATCCTTTGGTCGCAGTTATTAACGAGACACTGTCTTGTAAAGGAGATTAAAAATGAATTTAGAAAAAAGCTCAACCCAACACTGGACCACCACCGATACGGCAAAAATGGCTGTAGTGACCGGACTTTATGTCGCTATCACTATTGTTTTATCCGTCATTAGTTTTGGTGCGATCCAACTGCGTATTGCAGAAATGTTCAACTACATGCCCCTTTTCAATAAACGCTATACTATTGCGGTGACATTAGGTGTTGCGATCGCCAACCTGGCCTCACCACTTGGTATCGTGGACGTACTATTAGGCAGTATTTCCACCTTGATCGTTTTGCTGATCTGTCGAGCTGCAACGAAAAAAATCGCCTCTCTTAAGAAAAAAATGATTATCACAGCATTGATTTTTGCTTTTTCAATGTTCACGGTTGCTGGACAATTGACCTTTTTTTATCAAGCACCGTTTTTCTTTAATTGGCTGATTATTGGCATAGGTGAGCTGCTCTCTATGTCATTAGGCGGCATATTGATTTATTTGATAAATAAACGAATAGATTTGACAAAATAAAACGCGTGAGCAAAACTGCTCACGCGTTTTTTAGCAATAAATAGCAATTGATTGATAAGGCTTCAATACGATTTCCTTATCCAGCTTTTCATTGTCATAATTATTGATCAAGATTTCTCCATTTTGAAATGCTTCTGGTAGTTCGATCGTCGTTTCTTGAGAAAAGAAATTATTAAGCACGAGCAGACTCTGCCCTTTAAAACGACGAATATAGCCATAAATTTGTGGATGTTCCGATAAAAAGGCTTCGTAGCTACCCTCAGCGATTACTGGATACTCCTTCCTCAGCTTGATCAATTTTTGATAATAGTTGAATAATGACCCTTCTTGCAATTCTTTTGCTACGTTGATTTGATTTACTGAATTTCCCAAGGCTAACCATGGGTCAACAGTTGAAAAACCACCATACATGCTACCGTCCCACTGCATCGGCGTACGTGAGTTGTCTCTTGATTTCGCCTTGACGATCTCGAACGCTTCTTGTTCAGTCTTTTCAGCAAGCAATAGTTCTTGATACGCATTTAGACTTTCCACATCAACATATTTTTCCATGGAATCATAATCCGGATCCACCATTCCAATCTCTTCACCCATATAAATATAAGGGGTCCCACGGTTTAAGTGAATTGCGCTAGCTAACATCTTAGCTCCAGTTACTCGATAGTTATCCACATCAACAAAACGATTCAACGCACGTGGTTGATCATGATTATTCCAAAAAAGTGCATTCCATCCACTTTCCTCACTCATTTGCGTTCCCCAAGTATGAAACAATTCTTTTAATCTCGCAAAATCAAATGGCATCTGTGTCCATTTTTTTCCATCCTGATAATCAACTTTTAGATGGTGAAAATTGAAGGTCATATTCAGTTCTTCTCGTTCGGGCTTTGTATATAAAATGCAATTTTCTACTGTGGTAAAACTCATTTCTCCGACCGTAATCATTTCGTCTGCTTTTCCAAAGGTTGCTTGATTCATCATGTGGATAAAATCATGATTAATCGGGCGATCAGTATAAGCCGGCTTTCCATCATTTTCTGCACAATTTTTTAAAACTTCATCCTTGCCGATCAAGTTGATCACGTCGAAACGAAATCCTTTTACACCTTTATCCATCCAAAAGCGTATGACTTCAAATAGTTCTTCCCGTACCTCTGGGTTGCGCCAATTTAGGTCAGCTTGGGTTCGATCAAATAAATGCAGATAATATTTACCGGTATCTCCAAATGGCGCCCACGCGTTTCCACCGAATTTCGATACCCAATCTGTCGGCTCGTCACGTAAAATAAAGTAATCTTGAAATTTTTTGTCACCCGCCAAGGCCTTTTGAAACCATTCATGTTCTGTGGAAACATGGTTGAAAACCATGTCCAGCATTATTTCAATATCATGCTCTTTTGCAGTTGCTATCAGCGTTTCAAAATCTGCCATCGTTCCAAACATTGGGTTGACCGCAGTATAATTTGCCACATCATACCCGTTATCATTTTGCGGACTTGGATAAATTGGGCTTAACCAAATCATATCAACACCTAATCGTTTCAAGTAAGGTATTTTTTGCTTGATCCCTGCCAAATCCCCAATACCATCTTGATTCGTATCTAAAAACGATTTGGGGTAAATTTGATAGATTACTTTCTCTTTAAAACTCATGTTATCCTCCAGCTTCTACAACTCTGTTGCTAATATAATTTTTTCTGCACTTGTCACAGGCGCTTCTTCAATCAACGGATCTACTTGAAAATCCGTTGAATTAGTTACAATGATCGGCGTTTGAACCTCATAGCCTGCTGCTTTGATCGCCTCGACATCAAACTCCATTAGAAGTTGACCCTTTTTGACGCTGTCGCCTTGCTGCACATGACTGGTAAAATATTGTCCATCTAACTGAACTGTATCAATTCCGATATGAATCAATACTTCTGTCCCCTCTGTGCTTACTAGACCGATAGCATGTTTGGTTGGAAACAGCAAACTGATTTGTCCATCAAATGGAGCAACTAATTTCCCTTCGCTGGGATCAATCACTACACCTTGTCCCATCAGCCCCTCAGCAAATACAGGGTCTTTAGCACTGCTTAAAGGATGCAGCATACCAGCGATTGGTGCGAATAATTCCACAACAGAGCCTGCTTTTTTCGTTGTCTCACTTCCTAAGCTTGGTACATTTCCTTCTTCGACACGATCAATTTTATTAAACAAACCGATTCTACGGAAAGTCAGAGTCAAAATAAATGGAACAGCAATTGCAATCAGCATAGCAATTCCAAAGATCACGTAGTCTTGCGGGCGAATTGCTAAAATCCCTGGCAAACCGCCGACACCAATTGATAGTGCTCGAACCTTGAACAAGGTTACAAATAATCCGGCAATTCCGCTGCCGATCATGGCAGCGATAAATGGATACGTATATTTCAAGTTAATCCCAAACATCGCCGGCTCTGTAACTCCTAACCAAGCAGAAATAACAGATGGAATCGATACTTGCTCTTCTTTCTTATTCCCACGATGGGCAAATACAATTGCTAAAACAGCCGCTCCTTGGGCAATATTTGATAAACAGATCATCGGCCATAAATTTGTTGAGCCAAAATCAGCAATCAATTGCGAATCAATCGCTAAAGTTGTATGGTGCAAACCGGTTATGACCAGAGGCGAATACAGCGCTCCAAAAATACCGCCAAACAACCAGCTGAAGCTAGAGGTCAAACCTGCATTTACTACAGCTGAAATCGCTGTCCCGATTTTCCAGCCAATTGGTCCTAGAATGATATGTGCTGCTAGAATCGTCGGAATCAAAGAGAAGAATGGGACGAAAATCATAGAAACAGCTTCTGGAATATGTTTGCGGAAAAATCGTTCTAAATAAACGAGCAAGAAGCCTGCCAACATTGCCGGAATAACCTGCGCTTGATAACCAATTTTATCAACAGTGAAAAAACCGAAGTCCCATGTCCAATTTTTTGCGATTTCTGCAGCAGAAGTACCGTTCACTGCATAAGCATTCAACAACTGCGGTGAAACTAAGGTGATCCCTAGAACGATTCCCAAGATCTCTGTAGCACCCATCTTACGGGCAATACTCCACGTGATCCCAACTGGTAAGAAGTGGAAAATCGCCTCACCTGGGAGCCATAAAAATCCGTTAACGCCGTTCCAAAATGGCGACGCGTCAGCAATCGTCTGACCATTCAGCCAGCCCATTTGTACGCCTTCTAAAATATTTCGAAATCCTAAAATCAAACCGCCGACAATAATTGCTGGTAACAATGGTGTAAAAATTTCTGCTAAAACAGTAATGGCACGTTGAACTGGATTTTGATTTTGCTTTGCCGCTGACTTCGCTGCTTCCTTAGAAACACCTTCGATTCCTGAAACAGCAACGAATTCATTGTAAAAAACAGCTACATCATTTCCGATAATTATTTGAAACTGACCTGCATTTGTAAACATCCCTTTAACGCTAGGAATATTCTCGATTTGCTCCTCGTCTGCTTTTTTGGGGTCATTCAAAACAAAGCGCATCCGTGTGGCGCAGTGGGTAACCGCGGAAATGTTTTTCTTACCGCCGATGGCCGTTAACAGATCCTTAGTATCCTTTTCATATTTTCCCATCTTTTTTCCCTCCGAATAATTTTAACTTGTATGGATAAGTTCAGCTGATAGGTTTACTATAATTGCTCTAGGCATTTTTGTAAATCGCTTACATCAGTGGCAAAACATTTTTGATTAGGAAATTCTCATTTAAATGAAGCACAAATGATTTTATTAACGATTTATCAGTCTTATAGTTACCAACAAGTCGGTAAAAAACCCAACAAGTTTTATCCTACATAAGAATTTACTCATTTTAATATTTAGCTTTATTCAGGAAGCGTTTTACTTTCAGATTCTTTCTTTGTATAATGAAATTACTTATACGGACAAGTTGATATTTCTTATTTAACTAAGAAGAAGGTGACAATATGAAAAATTATGAAGTGATCTACCAAGCGATCGAACGTGGAATTTTAAAAGGAATCTATGAGGCTGGTTCCTACTTGCCTAGCGAAAACAAATTAAGACAAACATATCATGTCTCTCGTGATACGATTCGTAAGGCCCTGTCTCTTCTAATGGCCAATGGCTACATCCAAAAAATCCAAGGTAAAGGCTCGCTTGTATTGAAGCGTGAACAGCTGCGTTTTCCTGTATCTGGCTTGACCAGCTATAAGGAGCTGCAAAATTCCTATGGCTATGAAAGCAGCACCGAGGTTGTTAGTCTTAAAAAGATCGTCATTAATGAAAAAATGGCTCGCATTACCGGTTTTGAGGTAGGTGTCATTTGCTGGGAACTCATTCGTACTCGTGCCATCGATCAGAAAAAAGTGATTCTCGATAAGGACATACTGCTAACAACAATTATCCCTGAGTTGGATACTGAGATTGCAAAGGATTCAATTTATCGCTATTTTGAAAATGAATTGGGCTTGAACATCGCTTTTGCAGAAAAAGAAATCACGATTGATGCATTAACCGAGGCAGATCGCGAATTATTAGATTTAAATCAGCACGACATCAACATCGTTTCTGTGAAAAGCCGAGTCTTCACTAGTGATGCTCGACAGTTTCAATATACTGAGAGTCGTCATCAAGTAGACAAGTTTCGCTTTTTTGATTTTGCACGACGCCATCCTTCCACTATGTAAGTAGAGGAAGCTTAAAGAATTTTATGAAAAAAGAGGCTGTACCAACTTGGGTACAGCCTCTTTGAGCTTATTGTTTTGTCGAACCTTTTTCATAAATACCATGTGGTAATTCGATTGTTTTTTGTTCGATATCTTCTTTGTTCATCATTTTTGTCAATAGACGCATTGCTACAGCACCAATATCATATAATGGTTGCGTTACACTGCTTAGACGTGGACGAGCCACATCTGTCAACAATGAATCATTGCTTGTGATGATTTCGAAATCCTCAGGCACCTTCACACCTTTATCGATTAACCCATCTAATAATCCAATAGCAAGTTCGTCATCAGTTACATATGCCGCTGTTGCACCGCTGTTAAGGATACGATCGGTCAAGGCTAAGCCTTCTTTAAAGTTATATTTAGCTTCAAAGATTAAGCCTTCGTTGTATTCTAAACCATTGTCAGCTAAAGCTTCTTTATAGCCGCCCATACGAGCTTGTCCGTTGATAGCATCGATCAACGCGCCGCTGATGAAAGCAATCTTCTTATTACCGTGTTTTGCCAATAAGTCGATTGATTCTTTCGTAGCTGCAGCATAATCAATATTTACACTGCCGACTTGTTCATCTGGATCAATAGACCCAGCTAAAACGATCGGTGTTTTCGAACGAGAGAATTCTGCACGAATTTCATCAGTAATGCGATGGCCCATGAAGATTACACCGTCAACTTGTTTTGCCAATAAGTTATTTAACACGTTTACTTCTTTTTGTGCTTCGCCATCTGAGTTAGCTAAAATAATATTATACTTGTACATCGTCGCAATGTCATCGATTCCACGTGCTAATGAAGCGAAAAACATGTTGCTGACATCAGGGATGATTACACCAACCGTTGTTGTTTTCTTACTTGCCAATCCTCGTGCGACAGCATTTGGACGATAATCCAGACGCTCGATAACTTCTAATACCTTTTTACGTGTTGTCGGCTTTACATTTGGGTTGCCGTTGACTACACGAGAAACGGTTGCCATTGAAACATTCGCTTCGCGGGCAACATCATAAATCGTAATTGTTTGCTTTTCCATGGATATGCTCCTTTTATATTGTTTTCAGAAAATATCATTTACATTTCTAAAAGATAATAGCACGTTGTTTCATTGATTGCAACCGTTTTACACATTTTTCCTTAAAAATCTGTAAGCGTTTTATTAGAATCATTTTTCAATAAAATTTATTAGTGTTACAATCAGTATAACGCCAAAAGAAAGAAGGATGCTTTAATGAACCAAGAAAAAGTTTTGGAACTACGAAAATGGATGCAAAAAAACGAGGTAGATTTGGCTTATGTTTCTGATGCGAGTCATATTGGCTACTTCTCCGGCTTTGACAGCAATCCGATGGAACGTGTATTGGCATTGTTCATTCCACTTGAAAAAGAGCCGTTTTTATTTGCACCTGGCCTCGAAGTTGAAGACGCAAAAGCCAGCAGCTTTGAATATGATGTTGTAGGCTATTTAGACAGTCAAGATCCATTTGCCATCATCGTGGATGAAATCAAAAAACGTTATGGTTTTCCTAAAAAAATTGCGTTAGAAAAAAATCAGCTAGTACTAGATCGTTATCTACGTTTGAGTGAAGCTTTTCCTTCCGCTGATTTTTCAGCTGACCTGACTCCGCTAGTCCAAGAATTGCAATTATATAAGACTGAAGATGAGTGTCAACGCTTGCTCGAAGCAGGTTCTACTGCTGATTTAGCTTTTGAAATCGGCTTTAGACACGTGAAACCAGGTATTTCTGAAGAAGAAATCGTCGCGGAGATCGAATACGAATTAAAGAAAAAAGGCATTAAACAAATGTCCTTCCCTACCGAAGTGCTCGCTGGACCAAACGCTGCCAGCCCACACGGTACACCGGGTAAAAATACTTGTAAAGAAAATGAACTCGTTTTGTTCGACCTTGGTACAATCGTTAATGGCTACTGTAGTGATGCAACTCGAACCGTTGCTTGCGGCAAGCCAACTGATCACCAAAAAGACATCTACAACATTGTACTAGAAGCCCATATGGCTGCTTTAAACGCTGTAAAACCAGGTGTCACTTGTGGTCAGCTAGACAAGCTTGCTCGTGACGTCATTGAAAGCCACGGCTACGGTGAGTATTTCAATCATCGTTTGGGTCATGGAATTGGAACTACGATCCATGAATTCCCGCAAATCGTTGGAGGAAATGACCTGGAGGTTAAAGAAGGCATGTGCTTCTCAATCGAACCAGGTATCTATCTGCCCAATGATGTTGGTGTTCGAATCGAAGATTGCCTATTCGTAACAAAAGACGGCTGCATTCCATTTACTAAGACATCAAAAGAATTAACGATCTTATAATAGAAAAAAACAGAAACACCGTTCAAAACGAACGGTGTTTCTTTTAATTGTCTCCTCTTTCTCTTTGATCACTAAAAAAATACCAACTTGTACTAAAGTATGCTAATAGAAGCAACACCAAAAATAAATAGAATACATTGTCCTTAAGAGAATGCAAATACCATAGTAAAAAAGCAAAAACAGTTGGCAGTAAGACAAAACGATTCCAGGGCTGTTTCCAATTACGACGAATTGTTACCCATACTACCCGTAATGGAAGAAATACAATCCCAAACAATAGCAAACCTAGACCCCATTGAAATTTTCTCATAAAACGTTCCTCCTCACCTTTTTTTGAAGAAGACTCCTCTACTAATTGAACAGCTAAAACTCTCTCTAAACTTTTTTTAGAAATGGCATCAGGCTCACTTTTACCCAACTCCCATTTTGAAATGGTTTGTCTAGTCACATAAATTTGATCTGCCAATTGCTGTTGAGTCATCTTCATCGCTTCTCTTTTTGAACGAATCGTTTTTCCTATTTCCAATTTCGTTACACCTCAATTATTAATTATTGTGACATCAGATTACAGCAATATTCTGCGTTGCACACGCAACACAAAAAAAATAGCCCTTAACGCTAAGGGCTACATTATTCCAACTTACTCTGGATTATTTTTTTCGACTTCTTCTTTTAATTCTTCTTTGATTTCAGAAAAATCAGTTTTTTTCTCATTTAACTCTTTTGTTTTATCCGCTAAAGCTTCTGCTCCTTCAGAGGTGGTTTCCTTCGCAGCTTCTTTTGTCTCTTTGACATCAATTACGATATCTTCTGTAGTATCTTCAGCTACATCTTTTGCTTCGCTTGCCGCTTTACGAAAACGATCAGATAAATCGGAGCTTTGACGTTTCAAATCTGCCAAAGTATCAGAGGTGATATCATCCATGTCATCCATAGCATCTCCGGCTTTACCCTTCACGTTTGAAGCCAAATCATTTGCTTGATCGCCCAAGTCAGAAGCCCGATCCTTCACAATCGACCCCATCTCACTTGTCTTCATAACAAAGTCATCCGTGTAGTCTGAAGCTAAATCTAACCACTCATCAGTTTTTTTCGCTAAGTCTTCCCGCATCTCTTTTCCTGACTTCGGTGCTAATAATAAAGCTACTACCGCAGCAGCTGTCCCTCCAATTAAGGCACCCGCTAAAAATTTTCCGCTTTTTGCCATTCTTATCCCTCCGTTTTCGTTGTTGTCTTACGATCCCTAAAGAATCTCATCGTGGTCGCGCCGACCTTTCCTGCAACACTTGCTTTTGCTGCATTCTTTCCTACGCCGCCAACTTTTCCTGCTAAATTACGACTAGTCGTATTTAAATCTGAAACACTCTGACTCAGATCAGCCACTGCCGTAAATAATGGATCAATCGTTTCCACTTTTCCGTTAATATCATTCAGCAAGTGATTACCTTTTACTAACAATCCTTCTACTTGCTGCATGAGTAAATCTACATCTTTGGTAAGAACATCGATCGTTGTATTGGCTTCAGTTACCGTCGTCTCAACTTTTTCAACTGTTTTTGACACTTGACTCAAGACACGCACTAAAAATATAACCAAAACAACAAATGCAAGTGCCGCAATAATTGCTGCAATGCCGCCTAAACTCATTCAATCGCTCCTCTCATTTTTCACTCATTATGCTAACTTAAATTATACCATTCCCAAGGAAATTAATGAAAGAGAAAGAATTATACTAATTACTAATAAAAAAAGATATCTCAATTAAATTATTGAGATACCTTCGTGAAGTTTTGAAGAATGCCATTGTAAATGATTTCTAAGTCACTAATCAAGTCTGCTTCGTTAAAACTATTTCCAGTGAAGCATTCTGCATGACCGCGAAAATAATTAGTCATAACACGTTCTACTTGATTAATTTCCTTACTCGTCAGCTCACACTCAGAAAAGATTCGATCAAATGCAGCTCTTAGAAAGACAGCAATATATTTTTCATAAGAATCTATGTACTCTTTTTGATAAAATACAGTGTAAAATGCATTTTTATTTTTCGCAAAAACAGCCCAAGTTTTTCCTAATTCGATAAAGGCACAAAGATTTGCTCGGCCCAATAATGAGTCTATTAATTGTTCGCGAAAATCCTCCATCGCACGTCTTACCACAGCATGCCGCAGATCTGTCACACTGCCTGTGTGTGTATACAAAGAAGGAGATTTGACATCAAGACGATCAGCGATTTTATTTAGTCTCAATCCATTGAGTCCAGATTCATAGACTAACTCCATCGCACATTTGATAACGATTTCTTTATTTAATCGAGAAGTTTTCATTAAGTCTCCTTTTCAATATTGTTATTTCCAAAAAATATTATATAACGAAATAACTAATTAATTCTATTCGTTATAGTGATAATTCGCATTAAAAAATCAAATGATTCATCTTTTTAAAATAACTAACAATATAAAAAGCGTAGAATCAAATCTACGCTTTAAAAATTATTTTTTTATTTTATTTTGTCCGCTTAATTCTTTACCTAAAGAGATGATATAATCGTGTAATTTATCTTTAATCTCTGGGTGTTTCAATCCATATTCGATACTCGTTGTCATAAACCCGAACTTATCACCAACATCGTAACGTTTTCCGCTAAATTCCTGTGCAAAAACGCGTTGTGTCTTATTCAAGGTATCAATAGCATCTGTTAATTGAATTTCGTTACCGGCACCTGGTTTTTGGTTAGCTAATACATCAAAAATCTCAGGTGTTAGCAAGTATCGTCCAATAATCGCTAAATTGCTCGGTGCTTCTTCTGGTTTTGGTTTTTCAACGAAATTCTTCACGTTGAACAAACCTTTAGAAACTTCTTCTCCCGGATTTATAATTCCATATTTTGACGTCTCATCTTCAGGAACACGCATTACTGCGATCGTTGATGCATGAGTTTGTTCGTAATCATTCATTAATTGCTTAGTTAACGGAACACGATCTTCCATTAAATCATCGCCTAACATTACAACAAATGGTTCATTGCCAACAAAAGCACGAGCCTGTAAGACAGCATGTCCTAGGCCTTTGGGATGTGACTGCCGAATAAAATGCAGATTCACATCTGTTGTTTCTTCTACTAATTTTAATAGATCTGTTTTGCCTTTTTCCTTCAGATTCATTTCTAATTCAATATTTGCATCAAAATGATCTTCAATCGGGCGTTTCGCTTTTCCAGTTACAATCAAAATATCTTCAATCCCGGATTTTAAAGCTTCCTCAACGATAAATTGAATCGTTGGTTTGTCAACGATTGGCAACATTTCTTTGGCCATCGCTTTTGTAGCTGGTAAAAATCTTGTTCCTAAACCAGCGGCTGGAATAACTGCTTTTTTTACTCGCATCTATCTTGTCCCACTCTTTCTATTTATTTTATAGTAAATTCATTTTCAAACGTACCTTCACGCGTCATCAACTCACGACAAGCCTGACGTACGTCTTTCCCATTATATAAAACCTCATAGATCGTTTCAGTGATCGGCATACTGACATTCAAGCCATCAGCCAATTCTTTCGCGGCTTTCGTCGTTGAAACGCCTTCGACGATCATCCCCATATTCTCTAGAACTTCATCCAGTTTGTGACCTTTTCCTAAAAGATTTCCTGCACGCCAATTTCGAGAATGAACGGAAGTACATGTAACGATCAAGTCTCCCACACCGCTCAATCCTATGAAGGTCAATGGATTCGCTCCCATCGCAACACCAAGACGGCTGATTTCTGCTAATCCACGTGTCATGATCGCGGCCTTAGCATCATCTCCGTAAGAGAGACCATGTAACGCACCTGCTCCTAGAGCGATAATATTCTTTAATGCAGCCCCAGTTTCAACACCGATTACATCAGGATTCGTATAAATTCGTAAGTAATCATTCATGAATAGCTTTTGAACATATGTTGCCAATTCTTCATCCTTGCAAGCAGCAGTAATTGTTGTTATGTCATGAACAGCTACCTCTTCAGCATGACTTGGTCCAGATAAAACCACTACACCTTGACGTCGTTCTTCCGGAATTTCTTCAGCCAAGACCTCTGAAATACGTTTATGAGTATCTTGCTCTAAGCCTTTGCTGGCATGGATAATAACTGGTTTATTTTCAACTACTTGAGCAAATTCCTGTGCGACTGAACGGATCGCCTTCGTTGGAACAACAAATAAGACAGCATCCGCATCTTTTACCGCATTCTTTAGATTTTTTTCTCCTTTAATGCTTTCGGGAATTTTCAAATCTGGTAAGTAATGGCGATTTGTATGGTACGTATTGATTTCATCAATTTGTGCCTCGTGATTCCCCCATAGTCTTACTTCATGTCCATTTTCGGCTAAGACTTGTGCTAACGCCGTTCCCCAAGAACCCGGTCCTAAAACTGCAACTTTTTGTTTCACAGAGATTTCCTCCTAGTTTATATTAAACTTTTTTAGTGGATTAAAAAATAAATAAGCTTGATTATCCATAAATTCGTTTATTAAAAAAATTCTTCTTTATCATCATAGCATAGATAGCTGCTGCCTCGTTCTTAAATTAAAGCTTGATTAGCACCCTTGTCACGTTCGTAAGGCTTGATATCGATACGCTTTTTTCGACGATAGTAAAGTAAAATCAATCCGCCAACAAACAAAATCAACGACAACATTTGAGACACACGAATGCCACCAAATAGATACAAACTGTCTGTCCGCATTCCTTCAATAAAGAATCGGCCAAAGCTGTACCAGATCACATAACCTAAAAACAATTCACCACGCTTAACAGAAATTTTTTTTCGAATAATCAGAATCAGAATAAAACCCGCTAAGCTCCACATTGATTCGTAGAGAAACGTCGGTTGGCGAAATGCACCATCAATATACATATTATCGATAATAAATTGTGGTAAGTGTAAATTCTCTAAAAATTGGCGAGTCGTTTCCCCGCCATAAGCTTCATGATTTGTAAAATTCCCCCATCGACCCATCGCCTGTGCCAGCATAACACTCGGTGCCACCACATCTAAGAAGAGCCATGGATCGATAAAATTGTGTCTAGTATAGATAACCAAAACAATCGCCGCAGCTATCAATCCGCCATATATGGCTAATCCTCCGCTACGCGTGTTAAAGATTTGGATTGGATCTGCGAGATAGGGTTCTAAATCAAACAAGATGAAATACAAGCGAGCACCAATAATCGCGATTGGCAGAGCCCAAAGAATGAAATTTGTCATGTCATCTTCTTTTAAACCAACTCTTAGTGCCTCCCGATTCGCAAGCCACAAAGCAATGGCAATCCCAGAAACAATAATGATCGCGTACCAATAAATTTGAAGACCAAACAATTCAAAAGCTACGCGATTTATTTGTCCGATCATTCTATTGTCCAGAATTTTCTTCGATTAATTGGGTCAAACGATTCTCAAAGGTCTTCGTAGCATCGTAACCCATCGTGCGAGCACGGAAATTCATTGCTGCTACTTCAATGATAATAGCAACATTTCGCCCGGTCTTCACTGGAATCTTCACTTGCGGAATTTTCACTTCCGCGATTTCCACTTCAGTGTTTCCACTGCCTAAGCGATCATATTTTTTATCCTTCGACCAATTTTCTAAATAGACCACTAGTTGCAAAGGCATTGATCCCCTAACAGCACTCGCTCCAAATAGATTCATCACATCAATGATACCGATTCCGCGAATTTCGATTAAATGCTGTAAAATTTTAGGCGGTTCACCGACTAAAGTCAATTCATCTTGCTGGTAGACATCGACCCGATCGTCTGCAATCAAGCGATGTCCACGTTTAACTAATTCCAATGCCGTTTCGCTTTTGCCAATCCCACTATCGCCTTGGATCAATACACCTAATCCATAAACATCGACTAATACACCATGGACACTCGTACGAGGCGCTAAACCGCCATTTAGAAAGCTGGATATCTCACCCAGCAAACGAGATGTCGAGATAGGTGAACTCAACACAGGAATATTACGTTCACTAGCAGCTTTTATCATTTCTTTTGGCGGAGTTAATCCGCGAGAAACAATAAAGGCTGGTGTATCATCGCTGCACATCCGACGTAATACCATTAATCGTTCCTCTGGCATCATACGCTCTGCAAAGGTGATTTCTTTATTTCCAAAAAGCTGTAAACGATCATGTGAATAATAGTTAAAATAGCCGGTCAACTCTAACCCTGGGCGAGAAATATCGCCGGTAGTGATGACCCGCTCTAGGCTCTCTTCATCGCCAGTTACTACTTCCAATGAAAGTTTATCAACTAGTTCTTTTACTTTTACTGTTTCAGCCATATAATCCCTCTTTTCTACACTTCCGCTCTATTTTATCATTTTATCCATGGAGTGACTAGGTTCAGACAGCTTCTCCCCTAAGAAACAGAAAAGGCTTCATAAATTATTAATGAACTCGCATAAAAGAACCAACTAGTTTTATGAAGATCATCTGCATTTAGACTTACAATTGCTGCTCACTATGTTGGAAGTCATAGACACCTCAAAAAAGCCTCTTTCAAAAAAAAGCTTTTGTAAACATAATATTCTTCAAGCTTGCTAAAGCAGGAAGAAAATCGCACAGCTAATCAGTTTTAGAGAATTAGCTTTACTCTCACAATGTATACAATCTAGCTAACCAACCGGTTTCTATAAATAACTATCCATATTTGATTTTTGTCATCAGGTTGTTGCGAAAAGTTGGCACACAAAAGCGGATAGGTAAAAATTACCTATCCGCGTATTTGTCGATATTATGATCTGAAACGATCGCATTGACAATCGCCATGACAATAGCCACCAAAACTGAGATGGCAAAGCTAGAGAAGCCAAAACGATAATTTCCTAATAAGTTGGAAGTCAATTGCAGCATACCAGCGCTAATCACAAAGCTAAACAGTCCTAAAGTCATAATATTTAACGGCAGTGAAAGCAGAATCAAAATTGGTTTCACTAATGTATTCAATATTGATAAGACAAAGCTTGCGGCAATAGCCATCGTAAGACTTTCCACATAAACCTGATTGGGAAAGAGCACTGATAGTGAAATAAAAATCAGTGCATTAGCTATTAAGCGCTGTAGGTAAGTCATTAAAAGTCGCTCCAGTCATCATCGTCGATTTTATCCGCTTTCTTACGTTGGCGGGACGCTTTTTTCTCATAGTTGTTGTAGTCGTTGTTGCCATAATATGGGTTATTATGTCCATAAGAATCCCGGCCTCGCGGGCTCGCAGGAATCACTAATGCTAACAAGACATATAATACAACTGGCGCGCCGATTAAGCCGAAACTTAAGAAAACATAAATCACACGCACAATTGTTGGATCGATCCCGAAGTATTCGGCGATCCCAGCTAAGGTACCTGTCAGTACCACATTATTTCGTGACTTTTGTAATCTCTTTTGCATATGAATCTTCCTTCCTTATTATTTCCTAATTGTCGAAATCTTTCAAGAAAATGCTACCCGTGGTAGTTGATACATCGATTTTCGCCATTTCATCAGCTACTCGTCGAAATTGTAGTAAACGATTCGTTTTTTCCTTTTTCTCTCTGATCACTTCGTAGTTTGACAAACGATCATTGATGCTTCCTAGGCTTGTTTTAGCTAAACCTTCCAAACCAATCGTTTTCCCTACAGAAACTTTAACGTTTCCGTTAACTGAGCTTGCTTTGATTTTTTGTAAAGTATCATGGCCAGCAGTCAATTTCACGTCTCCATTAACCAATGAGATACCATAGTTTTGAATCGCTGCTTTAGTAGTAATATTCCCATTAACCGTTTCAATAATTGAATCTAAGATCGCGCCTTCGCGAATTTCGATATTGCCATTAACGCCTTGGATCTCAAGCATTGTTGCATCAATATGTTTGAAAGTGATATTGCCGTTTGTTGATTTAGCATAAACATCTTTAGCATCCATCTCTTCAACATTCAAATCACCATTTAGCAGTTTCACTGCTACATGATCGTAAGTACGTTTTGGCAAGTAGAAAACAAGTTCTGCTTGAACCCGCTTGTTCGGAATTTGGAATGAGATATGTTCATCATTCACTTCGATCTGACTGCGTTCCATCAATGATTGTAAAGGAGTTGCTTCATTCATTTTACCATAAAGTTTGATTTTCGCATCCACTTTAATAGCTGCGTCATCCCAAGCCTTTAAAGTCACTTTACCATTAGCTAATTTGATATCAAGCAAGGTAGGTTCAACATCTGTATATAAAAACTGATGTTCAAATTTAGAGGTTACCAGACCAGGAACTTTTACGTTGAAGTCTTTCCAGTCAACATTTTCCTCTACTGTATCAGAAACAGATTTCCAAGTCTTCTTCATCAAACGACCTAGTTGAACACCGGCTTCTCCCAATTTTTCACCAACCTGCGAGAAAGTTTCACTGGCTTGATCTTTCAAATCATCTGGAATCTCAATATGAGCGTAGACCCGTTTTTTACGCTTGTCCTTTTGATCATTTTGTACATTGCTCAATTCTTCTTCTTGCTCTTCAACTTGCTCTTCTAACTCTGAGATTTGCTCTTTCAATTCATCGATTGCTGCTTCGACAGCTTCGCGAATTTCATCGTCAGCTTCTGATAAAGTCTCTAATTCCTCTTTTGTATCTAACTCCATCAAAACTTCTTCTTTTTCATGAAGTGCTGCTTTTAACTCATTTTTCTTTTGGTTAATCTCATCAATGTGAGCGGAAATTTGATTCACTTCTGTTGCTAAGTCATCAAAATAAGCTTCAAGGTCTTCCAAGTCCTGTTCTTCAGAACCTTTCGCTTTTTTTCCAGTTTCCCATTCATCAACTAAATTGGTTGCTTGGTCGCGGTGATAAGAATCCACTTTATCTGCAGCCTGTTTGATCTGCGCTTCATCCTTTGCCTTGGCCATGCTTTCGAGTAAATCTAACCCTTCTTCAGTCGATAAAATACCTTTTTTTACTAATTCCAAAATTCTTTGTCTTTCATTCATAGAAATTGCCTCCTTCAAAAAGCAAATACATTACTTTTGTTTACATTCATATTATGCAATGTTTTTATCCGTTTGTCATAGGACTAAAGACCCATCTTTTCATCCGACTTCCTGAAGAGAAGAGTTTCTTCCTATTTAAATGTAGAAAAAACCAGCTAGAAAATTCCAGCTGGCCGCTTGTCTTAAAAAGTTTCATTACGATTACTGTTAAGCTCAGTGATTTTCCCTGTTGCTAAGTAAACGATCCATTCACATATATTGGTTACATAATCTCCGACACGCTCCAAATAACCAGCAACATGCAAGTAATCTGTTCCGCTGATAATTGTATCGGACTCTTTCTCCATTGTGTTAGTCGTCATATCATAGATTTTTTGGAAATAATCGTTTACCCGCTCATCCATTTTCGCAATCATTCGAGCATCTTTTTCGTCTGTTTTAACATAAGCAATCAAAACATTGTCCACCATCTTTTTCACGTAGTTGGACATCTCATTGATCTCTTTTTCAACCTCCAAAATTCGGGGCAGTCCTTTTAGACGAATTGTTGACTTTGCCACTGAAACAGCATGGTCTCCCATTCGTTCCAAGTCCGAGCTGGCTTTCATGATTGTAATGATCGTACGCAAATCAGTAGTAACCGGCTGCTGCAAAGCAATCATTTCAAAGCTCTTTTTCTCTAATCGGACTTCCATGTCATTGATCTCGACATCATGATCAATCACCTCTTGCGCTAATTTTTTGTCATGGTCAATATATGAACGAACCGATTTGTGCACGGCACTTGAGACCATCATCCCCATTTCATAAAACTGATTGTGAAGATTCAACAGATCTTCTTCAAATTGTGTACGTAACATCGTTGCCCTCCTTTTTCATGTTAAAGAATTATTTTCCTAAAGAAACTTAATTCTATTTCTATACTGTTCCAAGACTCTTTTTTTCTTGTTCACTAACCAAATTTTCCTGAGATGTAATCTTCGGTCTCTTGTTTTGCTGGGTCGAGGAAAATTTTCTTCGTTTTATCGAACTCAATCAGCTCACCTTGCAGGAAGAAGGCTGTGCGATCGGAAATTCGTGATGCTTGTGACATGTTATGGGTCACAATGATAATCGTATAATTCTCCTTCAACTCCAACAGCATATTTTCGATTTTACCTGTTGATACAGGGTCTAAAGCACTCGTTGGTTCATCCATAAGAATAACTTCTGGATTCACTGCTAAAACGCGTGCAATACAAACTCGCTGTTGTTGCCCACCCGACAGTGACAGAGCACTTTCATGCAATTTATCTTTCACGTCATTCCAGACCGAAGCAGCTTTCAAACTCTCTTCGACGACTTGATCAAGTTTGTTTTTATCCTTTTCACCCTTCAATTTTAACCCATAAATGACATTTTCGTAAATCGAAAAAGGAAAAGGATTGGGTTGTTGAAAGACCATTCCGATTTCTTTTCGCAGTTCTACCGTGTCAGTTTTAGGGCTATAAATATCTTTTCCCTTATACATGACACTGCCGGTAATCGTAACGCCAGGAATCAAATCGTTCATTCGATTCAATGAACGTAAATAGGTCGATTTTCCGCAACCGGATGGTCCGATCATTGCAGTGATTTCTCCCTTTTCGATTTCCATGTCGATGCCTTTTAAGGCTTCTTTTTTGCCATAATATAAATGAAGGTCCTTGGAAGTAATAATCTTCGACATTCAATTTTCTCCTTTTTCATAGATATGTTGAGTACTGAAAATTGGCATCCTTCTTTTAACCAAAGTGTCCCGATACGTAATCTTCAGTGGCTTGGATCTTCGGCCGTGTGAAGATTTTTGCGGTATCATCATACTCGATCACATGTCCTAAATAGAAAAATGCAGTATAATCGCTGATACGTGCAGCTTGCTGCATGTTATGAGTGACAATGATAATCGTATAATTTTCTTTCAACTGAACCAAGGTTTCCTCCACCGTACCTGTTGAGATGGGGTCCAACGCACTAGCTGGTTCATCCAATAGTAAAATATCTGGTTTCATTGCAATCGCACGTGCAATACATAAACGCTGCTGCTGTCCGCCAGAAAGAGCCAAGGCACTTTTATCTAGATTATCTTTGACTTGATCCCAAAGCGCTGCCTGTTTCAAGCTAGTCTCTACGATTTCTTCTAACTGATGCTTGTCTCGCATTCCGTGCTGCTTCAATGCAAAGGTAATATTATCACGAATAGATTTGCTGAAAGGATTCGGTCGTTGAAATACCATACCAATCCGTTTGCGCATTTCGTAAACGTCGATGTTCGATGCATTGACATCGACATCCTTATAAATAATCTTACCCGTTACACTAGCACTGGCGATGCCATCGTTCATTCGATTTAGCGAACGTAGATAGGTCGACTTTCCGCAGCCTGAAGGCCCGATCAAAGCTGTGATTTTATTTTTTTCAAATTCAAGATCGACACCCTTGATGGCTTCATTGTCACCATAGTAGACATGCAGATCCTCCGTATGTAACGCAACTTCACCAGGCATACTGATGATATTGCGTTCCTCCCAATTATATTCTTTCATCGAATTTCTCCTATAGTTCATACTATTTGTTGAAAATTTTCTTCTGTGAATTTCTCAAAATCTCACACCGTGTATTTCTTCAAGTATGTTTTCTGCGTTACAGCAATTTTTAAATTTACTACCTCATTAAAGAATGAGCTAAACGTTCTAGGCCGAAGTCATTTTTCTGTGCAATCGTTTCCCAATTGCCCGCGCTCCGAAGTTGAACAACAAAACGGCTAAAATCAACACTGCAGAAGCTCCCGCAGATACTGAGGTTCCATCTGGCATCGTTCCTTCTGTATTGATTTTCCAAATGTGTACAGCTAGAGTCTCGGCTTGTCGGAAAATACTTAACGGACTTGAAACGCTCAATGGATTAAGGTTGGTAAAATCTAACGCTGGCGCGCTTTGACCTGCCGTATAAATCAACGCAGCCGCTTCACCAAAAATACGTCCTGAACTTAAAATTACACCGGTTAAAATTCCAGGCAAAGCATCGGGGACAACGATTTTTGTCACTGTTTCCCATCGTGACAGCCCTAATGCTAATCCTGCTTCACGCTGGGTGTAATGAATCGCTCTTAAGGATTCTTCGATATTTCTTGTCAATAGCGGCAGATTGAAAAGAGTCAGGGCCAATGCCCCAGAAAGAATCGAAAAGCCATAACCAAATTGAATAACAAAAATCAAGAAACCAAACAACCCCACAACAACTGAAGGTAATGAGCTTAGGATTTCGATAGATGTTCGAATAACGTTCGTTACCCAATTTTTCTTTGCATATTCAGATAAATAGATTCCTGCTCCGAGAGAAATCGGCAGACTGATGATCATAGTAATCAACAGCAGGTAAATAGAATTGAATAGTTGAATTCCGATCCCGCCACCTTTTTGATAGGCCTTCGAAGGCGAGGTCAAAAATTCCCAAGACACATGCGGCAAACCACGGATTAAAATGTAAAGCAGAAGAAAAGCCAGGATTGCAACAATCAAAGCTGAGACAACGTAAAGGACACCTGTCGCAATTTTATCTGCGCGTTTTGCTTTATCCATTTGTTATCTCCCCTTTCTTTCCGATATAACGAATCAAAATATTGAAAACTAAAGACATGAACAACAGGATCAACGCCAATGACCACAATACATTATTCTCTACTGTGCCCATGATGGTATTTCCGATACCCATAGTCAAAATCGAAGTCAAAGTTGAAGCTGGCGTCGTTAAACTTGTCGGCATTAACGCCGCATTCCCAATCACCATTTGGATCGCTAAAGCTTCACCAAACGCACGCGCCATGCCAAAAACAACTGCTGTTAAAATTCCCGGCACCGCTGCTCGTAAAACAACTTTATAAATCGTTTGCCACCGCGTGCCTCCTAATGCTAATGAAGCTTCACGGTAATGTCGCGGTACTGATTTCAATGTATCTACCGTCATTGTAGTCACGGTCGGTAAAATCATTACAAATAAAACGAAAGTTCCTGATAAAATACCAAAGCCAGTTCCACCAAAAATCGACCGGATAAACGGTACGATCACCGTTAAACCAATAAATCCATAAACTACAGAAGGTATTCCCACCAATAACTCAATGACAGGCTGTAAAAATTTTTGTCCTTTATTTGGTGAAATTTCTGTCATAAAGACAGCAGCACCGATCGCAAACGGGGTCGCTACGATTGCCGATAAAAAAGTCACCATGAATGAGCCTAAAATCATAGGCAACGCTCCAACTAATGGCTTTCCATCCGGTCCCGTTGCACTAGGATTCCAGACAGTCCCAAACAAGAAGTCGAATACATTAATCTTATCTACAAAAAAGGTTGATAGCCCTTTACTCGCTACAAAATAGAAAATCGCTCCTACAACAAGCACAATCAACGCGATACAAACAAAGCTAACAAATCGTCCCCGTTGTTCGATTTTCGCACGCTTTGATTTCGTCGTTAGCGCTTTTTTTACATCTTCATTTTCCAAAGCCTACTCCTCCTGATCCTTCAAACTAATCCACTCGGTTTTTTGCAAACCAACAAAGTCATTCTACTCGTTGAAAATCAATTTCCTTTTAATCTCCTGTAACGCTTCCATGACAATTGTAAAGAAAGTGTAAACCAGATCAGAGCTTGACCGCAACAGAACTGCCTGAGAGAGTTTTTTATACCTTAAATCATTTATTTAGGTCTTAAGTTGCATTGTGAAGTACTACCAATACATTCATACTATTTATATAAAGATGACCACTCTGCTTTTTCAGCTTCGATTGTGAATAGGAAAAACCAATAAAAAGAATGCAGTATCGAACGCTGTTAACGGAATCCTATAAGGCTGGAAAATCAGATTTATTTTTGTAAGAAAATTAACTTCATTAAACAAAAAAAGGAGTAGGAATGTGAAAAAAGAATTGGATGAAAAAATCTTCGTGGAAGTAAACGGCGTGCAGCAGGGAATGTTTTTACAAAGTATGGATACAGAAAATCCGGTATTACTATTTCTGCACGGCGGCCCAGGATCACCAGAATTTGCCTTCACGCAAGAAAATCCAACAGGGCTAGAGGAACTATTCACGGTTTGTTGGTGGGAACAGCGAGGCAGTGGAATCTCATATCAAAGGCATATTCCAAAAGAAAAAATGACCATTGACCAAATGATTTCTGATACCCTCGTGGTAACAAGTTATTTACAAAAACGCTTCGCAAAAAATAAAATTTATGTAATTGGACATTCATGGGGTACGCTACTTGGAATGTTAACGGTCCAAAGAAATCCAGAGCTCTTTCACGCTTATATCGGTGTAGGTCAGCTGAGCAACCAATTAGAATCAGAGCGTTTAGCATATAGCTACATGTTGAATGAATTTCGGAAAAATGAAAATAGGAAGATGATTAAAAAACTGGAGAAATTCCCCATTGATCAAGGTGCTGAGGTAACTAATGCGTATCTCTCTGTACGAAGTGCCGGAATGATGAAACTTGGTATCGGTGTTATGCATCATTGTCAGTCAATGCTGGATATCGGCGGGATGTTGCTGCGTTTTAAAGGTTACACATTGAAAGAAAAGATTAAATTTATGCAAGGTAATTCCTTCGCTTTGAACTGTCTTTGGAATACCATTATGGCGATTGATCTCACAAAGGAAATTCCTGAACTTGCTGTCCCCGTCTATATATTGCATGGCAAATATGATTATCAAGTATCCTACACACTTGCAAAAGAATTTTCTCAGACCATCAAAGCCCCGTTAGTTGGCTTTTATACCTTCGAGGATTCGGCTCATAGTCCCTGTTTTGAAGAAGCAGAAAAAATGTGTCGAATCTTGCAAGAAGATGTCTTGCAAAAGCAAATACGGTTAGCGGATGATATTAGTCCTCAACTAATTTAAAAAAAGGCTCTGACAAACTGATGTCAGGGCCCTTTTTGTGATTGATCAGCTGGATAGAAGCAGCTTCATCAGAAAGCTGAAGCCCTCTGTCCTTACCGCTGTTTGAAAGTTTAATCCTGCCAATCCCACCAGTTCTGCTTATTTGCTGGCAGGTCGCCATCGTGATTAGCGTAATGTACGGCCAAACGATAGACATACAATGCACATCGATCAACTTTTTCTCCTTGCATTACACAATCCTTCAAATAGATTTCCTCCGGATCTTGCTTTTTTAGCGAAGCAATAGTTGGATACCCTGCCTTAATTAAATGCTGCTCCATATTCTTCCCAATACCCGGTATCACCTTTAAATTGTTTTCCATCGTCGATCAGCCTTCCTTGTATTCAGTAAAAGTCAAGACATATCCATCTGGATCTGTGATGGCAAACTCTTTCGCCCCATAAAACGTCGCATGAGGTTCCGTATAAATCGAATAGTTTTTTTTCGTATTTGCATAAAAAGTCTCAAAGTCCTCAACTGTGATATATAGTGTAATCGATGGTTGAATTTTTTCTGTCGCTAAGATCGGATACTCTTCACTCAAATTGTTTTTCTCTTGCAGCATCAAAGTGATTGCTTCTTTAGCAAGTATTGCAAATTGTAACGTCTGATCCTTCGCTGGAACCGAAGCCACTACCTCTAGTCCCAAAATCTCTTGATAAAACTTTACTGAAGCATCTACACTAGCCACCATCAAATTTGTTGTTATGTTTTTGTACATTTTTACCGCCTCCTTATTTATATCCTTATTCTAGCAAGTTCAAGGCTAAACTTATTGTAAAAATACGTCATTTTCTATACCGAGCAACTAACTCTAAAGGAGTAATTCCTAAATGCTGTTTGAAATCCTTATTAAAGTGCGGTTGATCATAGTAGTTCGTAACAGCAAGAATATCCGCCGGTTCTGCCTGCTCTGAAGTTAAAATTTGCAAACATTTTTGAAATCGTAAAATACTCAAAACCATCTTGGGCGTCAACCCAAAATGTTTTTTGAACAGCCGCTGGCATTGACGCGGACTAAAATAAAGTTGTTCGTATAATTCTTTGCTCGTCGGTGGAATTGACTCAAACAATGGCGGAAAAAGCTGAGTAAAATCATTGGGCTGTTGTTCTGAAAATTTTTCTAATAAGTATGTTTGAAAAGCTTCTTGCGCGGTTTCAAACGACATAGAAAAAAACTCTTCCAAATTAAAATCAGCAAAAACTTCTTGCAGTAAAATGAAATTCCCCATTGCCTCTTCAGCTGGCAATCCAGTTAATTGATGGAACGCTCCCGGCATCATTCGTGCACCAAAAAAGCGCGCCGGTACTTCAATCTCATAATCAAAATCTGTCTGCTGATTTCCTGTGAAAAAAAGCTGCCTTTGATCAAAATCCACGATCAGATCGATACAGCCATCCGCAATAATTATATTTTTCACACGAGCCTGCTCGTTTGTTTTTGGGAACATCTCCCAAAAACACAATACAAAATCACTACACTCAGGAATGATTTTCTCACGGTAAGTGACTAATCTAGTAAAAGTATCATTCAAAATAAAGGGCAATTGAATCGGATAATACATCGCTTTCTTCCTCCTTGTCGATAGTTAGCCATCATCTATGACGCGCTTTTTATCTCATCTACTAATTAAATTAGCAAAAAGGGCACAGATTAATTCCGTGCCCTTAAAAAATTTTATTTAATTTCGTTTCCCTGCCAATCACGTTCAACCTTCATATCAGATATCGGGATATAGCCCAGTTGGGGAACGACTTTCCCTTGGACCTCTTTTGAAAGCATGTAATCAAGAAAGTCTTTGACTAGTTCCGTTGGCTGTCCTTTAGTATACATATGCTCGTATGCCCAAATTTTCCAACGATTGATTGTTACATTCTCATCTGTGGGCTCGACATTGTCGATGTTCAGTGTTTGAACATCTTTTGTTACATAAGAAAAAGCCGTATAACTGATTGCTCCAGGCGTATCCGCAACAATTTGACGAACCATTCCACTAGAATCCTGCTCTTGTGCCCGAACCGCCGTCTTGCCGTCTAAGACCCACTGCTCAAATGTCGAGCGTGTACCACTGCCGGTCGCCCGATTCAAGATTACAATATCTTGATCTTTTCCACCGACTTCTTTCCAGTTTTTGATTTCGCCTAAAAATATTTTTTGCAAATTCTCAAGCGAAATATTTGTAACTCCAACGCCTTTATTCACGATCGGAGTGATTCCAACAACAGCAACTTTATGATCAACTAATTTTTTTGCATCAATCCCGTTTTTTTCCTCAGCAAATAAATCTGAATTGCCGATATCGACTGCCCCTGACTGTACCTGGCTCAGGCCTGTACCGCTGCCCCCGCCTTGGACATTGATAAATCTGCCTGGATTTTTGCTTTGATACTCTTCAGCGACTGTTTCGACTAACGGCTGCAAAGCAGAAGAACCAACAGCAGTGATCGATTCACCACGATCAATCCATTTCGAACAACCAGATAAAAGTAGAAGCGTACCCAATAGGGGAATTAACCATTTCTTCATGAAAAATCTCCTTACTCATTTTATAAGCAATCATTCTTCAAAAAAGAAAAATGACTCTTATTTTCATACTGGAAGCCATCCAACTAGCATTTTCTATACTTACTCTCTTTATATTCTTTCAATCAACATACTAATTAGCTAAGCTGGCATCCTCGTTCAATACTCATCTGTTTCACTCACTAAACAAGCTAGTTCATTTTATACTATCAAACCATGAAAGCGCAAATGATTTTTACAAGAGCGGGGAGATTAAACGAGCAATACCTTCTTTAAATTTGATTAGCATACCACGTTGTTCATACTTTTCCTGCGTTAAAAGCTCCGATTTCAATGAGTCTTTGTGAAATTCTTCTCGCAGCTCTTCTGCAAATTCAGCATCATAAACGATGGTATTTACTTCAAAGTCCAATTTAAAGGAGCGCACATCAATATTAGCTGAACCTACTGAAGCAATCCCTCCATCAATCACCATTGTTTTCGCATGAATAAACCCATTTTCATAGGTCTCGATAATTGCACCATATTCCAGTAATTCTGCCGCAAATGAATACGTCGCCCAGTAAACCAAGATATGATCAGGTTTATTTGGTATCTGCATTCGAACTTTTACTCCCGATAGCAATGCCAACTTCAACGCCTCATGAATCGGTGCATCCGGAATATAATACGGCGTCTGAATCAATATTTCTTTTTTAGCCAAATTTATCATTTTTAAATAAGTCAATTTAATCTGCTCGTGTTCACTATCCGGCCCACTGCTGACAATCTGTAAAGCTAATTTCCCTTCTGATTCGATCTCTGGAAAATAATCTGGCTGATAAACCAGCTCATGCTTTTGTTGCGAATTCCAATCCATCAAAAAACGATTCTGTAAGGTATAAACAGCTTGTCCATGAATCCGCAGATGATTGTCTCGCCAATAACCAAATTTATCCACTAAGCCAAGGTATTCGTCGCCGACATTGAACCCGCCAGTATAACCAATTTCACCATCAATCACAACGATTTTCCGATGATTACGATAGTTCATCCGTGGGTTTAAATAGGGTAAAAATAAGGGAAAGAAAAAATCGACCTCTCCACCCGCTTCAATCAAGGGCGCAAGAAAACGACGGTTCACTTGAGTGGAACCCCAGGCGTCTAAAAGTAGTCGCACCTTTACACCGCGTGAAACAGCCTCCACCAATGCCTCGCGAACCTCAAGCCCTAAGTCATCTGCTCGATAAATATAATATTCCATATGAATATGATATTTCGCTCGTTGAATGTCTTCAAGCAACGCATCAAACTTCTCGCGACCATCGGTATAAAGCGTGACTTCATTATTAGTAGTATACAAAGAACTCTCAAACATCGTCAGCATATAAATTAGCTGTCTTGGATCAACCTGATTCGTAGTCGGCTTTGGAAATAGTCCTCTCACCAACGCTCGTTGTTGCTGTTGAACTTCAACATTCATCCCGATTTTGGTTTGCATCTTCAAATCGAAAATACGTTCCTTAGATATCCCTTTGCCAAAAAAGACATATAAAACAAAGCCCAGCACGGGAATAAACGTTAGAACCAATAACCAAGCCCACGTATTGACTGTATCTTTACGTTCTCGAAAAACAATAATAAAAGATAAAATAGTGTTGATAATCAAAAAAAATAGACCTAAGTGCCCTGCCACAAAAGACATGCCTCCACACTCCTTCTCCTAAAGGATAGCTGAGAAAATGCTGAATGTAAACAATGTGCATTAACGATTTTGGGCATTTTCCAAAATCATCTCAATGTGAGGGATTTCATCTTCTAAATATATCTCAGAATTTTGTTCAAATCCAAATGAGCGATAAAAATCCACTAAATGTGCTTGTGCTGAAATGACAATCGTTCGATCTGGATAGCGTTTGTCAATTTCATTTAACGTCGCAGCAACAATTTTCCTTCCTAATTGCTGTCCGCGATACTTTTTCACCACTAGCACACGTCCAAAATGAATAATCTCTCCATCCTCCAAAATTCGTGCATAGGCTCGAAGTTCTCCTTCTTCTTCCAGACAAACATGCAGCGCTTGACGATCTTCCTCGTCAACTTCTTGATACGGACATTTCTGCTCCACTACAAAAACAGCGGTGCGAGCCTGCAAAATCGTTAATAACTCTTGCGACGTTAACTCATCAGTTGATTTAATCATAAGTACCTCCTATTTTTTCTAAAAATAGTTTATCGCACTTTTTGCTTAATGTCCGCTAGTAATCTTAATTCCAATGATACCGACTACTAAAAGAAGTACAAAAAAACAGGTCAGAGGGGATAAATGATCTTTAAAGAAAAATACACCGATCAAAATCGCACCCACTGCTCCAATCCCAGTCCAAATTGGATAAGCCAAGCTCATCGGTAACGAATGAAGCGATTTAGCCAAAAAATAAAAGCTTGCAATCATACCCACTATTGTTAATAACGAATAATTCAATTTGCTGAACCCTTCACTCATTTTCATCATTGTCGCCCAAAACATTTCGAAAAGGCCCGCAACAATCAACGATACCCATGCCATAATAAATAATCCTCCTAAAATAATCTGAAGTAATATTGCGCATACCAATGCTATAAAAAGGGAAACGACAAAAAGGGAGTCCAATTTCTTCAATGACCTAACGAAATTGGCTCCCTTGCTCGGTAGCGTTTTATTAACTTGATTCCTATCTTAAATTCTTTTATTGGAAAAGGCAAGCAAGAAGTTCTTTCTTAGTTGCAATAAAAAAACTTCTCTGAAAAAACAGAGAAGTTCACTTTTTTTAAATTTTCAAGAAGCGACGCATAGAAATCACTGAACCTAATGAACCAATCAGATACCCGCCAACTGCCATTGTAATATCCAATATCCAAACGATTTGGCTTGGACGTAACAGTGCTAGATTTGATTGGAGCAGATACGGTGCTGCTAAACCATAAACTTGCGAATAGCCATATGTTAAAACTAAGATTGGAACGATAGAACCTATCAAGCCAATCCAACCACCTTCAAGGAAAAATGGCCAACGGATATATCCATTCTTAGCACCTACAAGACGCATGATTTGAATTTCTGTTTTACGCGAAATAATCGTGATTCGAATAGTATTCGAGATCAAGAATATTGCTACAAAGACTAACAATGCTGCAGCTGCCAGACCCCAAGTACGAACTACCTTCGCCATTTGGATGATTCGATCAGCCGAGTTGCCGCCATAGTTTGCACGAAAAACATTCGGAAGCTGACTTGCTTCACGCGTTACAGGACGAATGTATTGCGCATCTGTCGCACTAACCACATATACATCGTAAAGCGGATTGCTGTCACCTTCGAATAAATCCCAAGCGTCACCCATTTGTTTTTGCAATTTTTTCAATTGATCTGTTTTACTAGAAAACTTCACTTTATCAACATGCTTTATATCCTGCAAATCAGATTTGAGCTCTTTTAATTCTTTGTCTTTTGTACCGATATCAACAAAAACCGTTACTTCAACATTGCCTTCAACGTCTTGTGCTAATTTTGTCGCGTTCATGATAACTGCCAGAAAGATTCCTGCCATTGTCAACGTAATTGTCACCGCACTGACAGATGCTAAAGTCATCCAGCCGTTACGTTTAACGCTCTTGATACTTTCCAACAAGTGTCGGAAGAAATTTCTAATCATCAAACTCGTATTCTCCTTCCGCTTCATCCCGAACGATCAAACCATTTTCAATTGCGATTAAGCGATGACGCATGGTATCAACAATCGTTTTATTATGTGTTGCCATCACAATCGTTGTTCCTTGGTTATTGATGCGTTCTAATAGCTTCATGATTTCCCATGAAGTATCTGGATCCAAATTCCCTGTTGGTTCATCAGCAATCAACACTTTGGGAGTGTTCACGATAGCACGCGCGATTGAAACCCGCTGTTGCTCCCCGCCAGACAGCTCACTTGGAAACACGCGGACTTTATGTTTCAGACCAACAAGGTCCAAAACTTCCATAACACGTTTTTTGATTTCTCGCGGCTTACGGCCAATTACTTGCATTGCATAAGCAACATTTTCATAAACTGTCTTACGAGGTAATAATTTGAAGTCCTGAAAAACAACGCCGACATCACGACGTAGGTAAGGAACTTCTTTATTTTTAATTTTTAATAAATCATGGCGAGCAACGTCTAATATTTTTCCAGAAGTTGCTTTTTCTTCACGATACATTAATTTGATGAAAGTAGATTTTCCGCTACCAGAGGGGCCAACGACATAGACGAACTCACCTTGATCGATACGGACCGAAATCCCACGTACAGCAGTTGTCTTATTAGGATACTTTTTTGTTACATCCTGCATTTCAATCATGCTTTATCTCTCCAAATCCTCTTAAATTCTTTGTTATTATAGCATGCCAACATTGCAACTGGCTTTCATTACTTTACAATTTGATTTCATTTTACCCTTAAACCTCTTGTGCTAAGCGCCATTTCAAATAAGCGTCAATGAAAGGATCTAAGTCGCCATCCATAACTGCCTGAACATTCCCCGTCTCATATTCTGTACGGTGATCCTTAACCATGGAGTAAGGGTGAAAAACATAAGAACGAATTTGTGAGCCCCAGCCAATTTCTTTTTGTTCCCCCCGCAGAGCAGCAGCTTCCTGCTCCTTCTTTTCTATCTCTAATTGATACAGTTTTGCTTTCAGCATTTGCATCGCAGTTTCCCGATTATGAAACTGTGACCGCTGTGCTTGACTAGCAACCACCGTGCCCGTTGGCAGATGAGTGATACGAACAGCTGAAGAAGTTTTATTGATATGCTGTCCACCTGCACCACTAGCTCGATAAACATCGACTTTCAAGTCATCAGTATTCACTTCAACTTCAATATTTTCATCTAACTCAGGCATAACTTCCACAGAACAAAAAGACGTATGACGTCGACTAGCTGAATCGAATGGCGAAATTCGCACTAACCGATGCACACCTTTCTCAGATTTTAAGTAGCCATATGCATTGGTTCCTTTGATCATTAAAGTAACACTCTTAATGCCCGCTTCATCACCTGATTGGTAGTCAATCGTCTCAACAGAAAAACCGTGTTGCTCTGACCAACGTGTGTACATTCTTAGTAGCATCGATCCCCAATCCTGTGACTCAGTTCCACCAGCTCCAGGATGCAACTCTAGAATTGCATTATTTTTATCGTAAGGATTGTCTAACAATAACGACAACTCAAAAGCAGCAATTTTTTCTTGCAACTTTACTAGTCGCTCTTCCAATTCCGTTTGCAACTCTGTATCGTATTCCTCTTGCTGCATTTCCCACATAACATTCAGTTCATCCGTTTCATTCGCGATTGCTTGAAACTGATCGTATGTTTCTTTCGCCGCATTGTTACGGTTGATTAAAGCCTGAGCTTTTTCCGAATCATCCCAGAAATCTGTTGCTGTCATTTGATTTTCTGCTTCAGCAATATCTTCTTCTAACTGCTCAAGGTCAAAGAGACCCCCTGAAGCTTAAGACCTGCTCTTGCATTGTGTCTAACGAATTGCGTATTTCTGCGTTTTCCAAATCTATTCCTTCTTTCTTACGGATAAAACTCATCCGTTTTAACCAGTAATTCTAAATCTAGCTTTCTCAATTAGTAGTATACAGTTTTTTTGCATGCATATCTTCCGATTAAACATTTACTCTAACAAATCAGCTTCGTTTATCCCTTAACAGAACTGTCAAAAGACGAGACATAGCAGCTATGTCCCGTCCTAGAGGTTCTTTTTTCGTAAAAAATTATTGTCCTTTGCCGTGGCAATTTTTGTATTTTTTACCGCTGCCGCATGGACATGGATCGTTTCGTCCGACTTTTTCTACATGAACCGGTTGTTGTTTTGTATGAGTCAAATTCTTTGGATCACCATCAGCTTCCACAGGATGTTCTTGTTGATTTTGTGCTACTTGCTCACGTTGAACATTTTGACGGATTTCTGCTTTCATAAAGAGACGAGTTACTTCAAACTCGATGGCCCCAACCATGTCCTCAAACATTTTATAGCCTTCTGTTTGATATTCAACTAGTGGATTATTTTGTCCATATGCACGAAGTCCAACAGATTGACGCAATTGATCCATCGCATCGATATGATCTGTCCATTTCGTATCAACGACACGCAAGATAACCACTTTTTCAAATTCCAATAGCTGTTCAGGACTTTGCAATTGTGACACTTTTGTATCAAAGACCGCTTTTGCGCGATCGTATAGATAGTCTTTCATTTCGTCTGGCGTCTTGCCTTCAAAATCTGTTTTTGAAACAGAATCCTCATGAACCAATGTCGCACCAGCAAAATCTGCTAGAGCTTCAAGATTCCAATTTTCCTTCTCCAATTGAGTGTGACTGTCTACAACACGTGAAATCGTCCGACGTACCATGTTCAACAAGTTTGGTGTTAGATCTTTTTCACCCATGATCACATCTTGACGCTGCTTGTAAATAACTTCACGCTGTTCCCGCATCACATCATCATATTGCAAAACGTTCTTACGAGTATCGTAGTTATTACCCTCTACTCGTTTTTGAGCAGATTCCACTTGGCGAGTCAGCATTTTACTTTGAATCACCGCATCTTCATCTTCAACCTTCATGCGATCTAAGAAGGCTTTGATTCGCTCAGAACCAAATCGTTTCATTAAATCATCTTCCAATGAAAGATAAAATTGTGAAACACCTGGATCCCCTTGACGACCTGAACGTCCACGCAGCTGATTATCAATACGGCGTGATTCATGACGCTCCGTACCAATTACCGCAAGGCCGCCTAACTCAACAACTCCCAGACCTAATTTGATGTCAGTTCCTCGACCCGCCATATTAGTAGCGATTGTTACCGAACCTTTTTGTCCGGCATTCATAATAATTTCCGCTTCTTTGAAGTGATTTTTCGCATTTAAAACTTCATGTGGAACTTTTTCGCGATCCAACATATTAGAAAGTAATTCAGATGTTTCAACAGCAACTGTACCGACTAGGATCGGTTGTCCTTTACGATGACGCTCCTTGATATCTTGTACCACCGCATGGAATTTGCTCTCCAATGTCGGGTATAACAAATCTGCATGGTCTTCCCGAACAATGGGACGATTCGTTGGTATTTGAATAACTTCAATATTATAAATTTCACGGAATTCTTCTTCTTCCGTTTTAGCAGTACCCGTCATTCCGGCTAATTTTTTATACATCCGGAAATAGTTCTGGAAAGTAATTGTTGCCATTGTTTTAGTTTCGTCTTCAATTTCAACAGATTCCTTTGCCTCGATCGCTTGATGCAATCCGTCAGAATATCGCCGACCATCCATGATACGACCAGTAAATTGGTCAACGATCAGGACCTTTCCTTCTTGCACTACATAATCAATGTCACGGATCATGATAAAGTTTGCACGCAACGCTTGATCCAAATGGTGCGTCAAAGCAGTATTGTCCAAATCATATAGGTTTTCTAAACCAAAGTTTTCCTCTGCTTTTTCGATCCCTTGTTCTGTTAATCCGATTGTTTTTGATTGGATATCGATTTTGAAATCTTCGTCCTCTTTCAAACGTTTTACAAAGTTATCTGTTCGTGTATAAAGCGCCGTTGATTTTTCGGCAGCACCAGAAATAATTAATGGTGTTCTCGCTTCATCAATCAAAATTGAGTCTACTTCATCGACGATAGCGTAGTTCAATGGACGTTGAACCATTTGACTTTGATAAACTACCATGTTGTCCCGCAAATAGTCGAAGCCGAGTTCATTATTCGTGCTATAAGTGATATCACAGTTGTAGGCTTCACGTTTTTCATCAGCCGTTTTCGAATTAATATTCAATCCGACACTCAAACCCAAGAAATTGTATAATTCACCCATCTCAGTCGAGTCACGTGTAGCTAAATACTCATTTACTGTGACTACGTGGACGCCTTCGCCTGTTAAAGCATTTAAATAAACCGGCATCGTCGCTGTTAACGTTTTTCCTTCCCCGGTTTTCATTTCAGGGATATTACCATCGTGTAATACGATCCCCCCCATTAATTGCACATGATAAGGATATAGTCCTAAGACACGTTTTGCCGCTTCACGTACTACTGCAAACGCTTCTGGCAATAAATCATCCAGCGTTTCGCCAGCTTGGTAGCGTCCTCTGAATTCCTCAGTCTTGCCGCGCAGTTGCCCATCTGATAATTTTTCCATGTCGCCAGAAAACTCTTCGACCTTGTCAGCAATACCGCTCAATCGTTTTAATTCTTTTTTATCGTTTTCAATCATTCGTTTCAGAAAGTTTGCCATTCGTTTATCTTACTCCTTTATTTCTTTTCATTTTCTATTTTTTGATAGAAACCCGCTAGTATATTTTATCATTAGTCCTTGAGAAAAGAAACTTCTCATAGCGAATAAAAAGCGACTTATACAATGATTAATCTTTTTTGATAGTTTTCTTTAATAGCAAGGCTTGTTGGAAGTAACTCTGGATAAAAAAATGGAATTATTCCAAAACTTTATTTTCAATCAAAATAAAAAACCTTCCAGCAAATACTGGAAGGCACTAAATTTCTGTTAGTCAGTTTCAATTAAACCATATTTGCCGTCTTTACGACGATAAACGATACTTGTACCGTTTGTTTCTGCATCTTCAAAGATAAAGAAGTTATGTCCAAGCATGTTCATTTGTAAAACAGCTTCTTCGCTGCCCATTGGTTTCAGTGATAAACGTTTAGTACGAACAATTTCTAATTCAGATTCTTCTGAATCTTCAGCGTTCACTAACACTTCCACTTCACGTTCAGGTACACCGGTTTCGCGTGCTTTACGATTAATTTTTGTTTTAAATTTGCGGATCTGACGTTCTAATTTATCCACAACCAAATCAATACTTGCATATAAATCAGGTGAAGTTTCTTCCGCCCGAAGAACTAAGTATGGTAATGGAATCGTTACTTCAACTTTTGCCGTTTTTTCTGTGTAAACTTTCAAATTGACATAAGCAGTTGCGTCCGGAACATCAGTGAAGTAGCGTTCTAACTTTCCTACTTTCTTTTCAACGTAATTGCGGATAGCTTCTGTAACCTCGATGTTTTCCCCACGAACATTATATTTGAACATACGTATTGCCCCTTTCGTCTTGCCAACTGAAGATAGGAGGAAGGACCACTCTTGCCTCTTCTTCTTATCTCTATTATATCGAAATCTAATCCTTTTGCAAAGTAAATCGCTATCAATTTCCAAAGCTAAAAGGATGCATTTTAGCGTGCAAAAGTCAAGCTTTTCACTGTTTCTGCTCCCTTTTCATAAAGCAATTCCGCACCATGGAACAGCGTACGTCCTGTTGTGTAAACATCGTCTATTAATAAAACTTTTTGATTTCTAATTTTTTCAATTGGTCCATTTATTTGAAAAGGCTGTTCCATTCGTAAGCGATCTTCACGGGATTTTTCTGATTGTGGAACTAACTCACTGCGTCTCAATAGAAGCTCATAAGAAAACTTCGTCAAATCTAAACAACCACACACTTGATTAAATCCTCTTTTTTCAAAACGCTCTTTTGAAAGAGGCAAAGGACAAAACAAATAGGATCGGTAGTTTTGAAGTGCCCGATTCAATTCCAAGACAAAGGCTCCTCGTAAACGATAGTCCCCTGTGAACTTATAGGGTTCGATCCACTGACGAAAGCCGTCATCATAACGGAACAGACTATAGTTCTTCATAACAAATCCAAGCTGCTGCTGCCATAAACGGCAATCCGAACATAATTCTGCTGAATTTGGTCGTCCACAGCCGGGACAAGCAGTTGCTTGATCAATTTTTGAGAATAATTTTTCGCAATGATAACATCTTTGACTACTGGAAAAAAACAATTCTCGTAAAGTTACATTATTAATCAGTTCCTTTTGGCAACAGCTACAACGCATCGATTAATCCCTCCAATAGCGCCTGTTGGTTATTCCCTTCAATTTCAACGATTGCTTTTTTAATTGAAGCAGTAACTTCACTTGCGATAAAAATGACTTCTGCATGAGCGTAATCTCCCTTGCGGTCTGCTCTTCCAGCAATTTGGACTAACGCTGCCTTATTAAACACACGATGAGAAGCCTGCAATACTACAACTGACACTTTCTCAAAAGTTACACCGCGTTCTAAAATAGTAGTCGTTAAAAGTAACTGATACTTGCCTGCCCGCATATTTTCAACCTTGATTAAGCGCTCTTGATCTTGTGCAAAAACAGTTGTCAACTGAACTGTCGGATATACATATTGAATGTGGTCCGCCATTTTTGCTAACAAAGGGATATTGGGACAGAAAAGCAGCACATTGTTTTTCTCTAACAGTTGAGTAATTTTAGTCAAAATATTTTTTGGTAGTCGCCCTTTAGATAAATACTTCTCTAAACGCCAAGAAAATAATAGTTGCGGGACTGGCAAACTACGACGATGATAACGTGCTGGCAAATAATAGAAACGATCGACATTCTTCTTCAAAAAATCATCTGGAGTTGCACTCAAGTAAATACGATTTCCATCTTTTCTTTGTGCGTCATCTACTGCCCGATGCAATAACGGATCTGCTGCATAAGGAAATGCATCAACTTCATCAACAATTATCAAATCAAAATAATCACGATAACGTAAAAGCTGGTGGATCGTGCACACAACAAAAGTATCTCCTGCATCCTTCCGATCCTGTCCATGAAACAGACTGATTCGTTCTTGCGGAAATGCTTTACAAAAACGCAAATAAAGTTCATTACAAACATCCACTCTAGGTGATGTTACAGCGATTCGTTTTGCTTGCTCTAATGAAGTCTTCAAAAGTGGAAATAGAATTTCTGTTTTCCCCGCTCCTGTCACCGCCCAAAGTAAGAAAGTTTTGGCAATACTCTGATCTTCTAACAATTGTTCAGCAATTTTATGTTGTGAAGGAGAAAGTTGTCCCGACCAAATTAGTTCAACTGATCTAACGGGCAATTTTTTTACTGGAAAATAGTAAAGAAAGCTGCGACTATCCACACGCCCCAAAGCTAGACAGTCTGTACAATAAAAAAACCGGCTGGCAATTTTTCCTGAGAAACTCCTCCGCAACGCTGACATAGCCAGCCCTCTTTAACTTCTATCATTGCAGGTTCTTTTTCAGTACACTTCAAATCTACTTGTGGATAGAACGTCTGCCACTCGCTCAATAATAGATGTTGACCAGTTATTTCCATGCGAATCCTCCCTTCTTGCAATAAACGTACGCAAGCAAACGCGTCAATCTTCCTATTATTCTGCTACCTTTAAGAATAAGATACATACAGATATAGAGGGATGTAAAAAGGAAGCGCGACGATTAAATCGTCGCACTTCCTTATCCTTATATCAACCAACTTGATTTTACCAATTTGTTAAAGACCACATACTCTTTATTAAGATTCACTTGTACTACTTCATAATTGGCATTCAACCAGCCATAGGCGCCCTTTTCTGGATGACGATAATCATTTGCCCACCAATCTAGATCCCTTCGCGCTGTTTGCGGCAGACCACTGCGGGGAAACAACAGCTCATCAAACTGAGTAAAAGTCAATGTCACCTGAGAGCCGTTATTACTTTTCAAATAATGAGTAATCCCATCATATTTTTTTGCACGTGTCATGCTCATCCCTCACCTTCAAACAAAATCATATTGATAAACAGCCTTTAGTTGAAACCTGCCCTGCTTTTCTCCTATACTATAATAGAGAAAACTAAAGTGAGGCAAAATCATGCTGCAAAATTATCGAACCATCAAAGAAGACAATCAACACGAAACAGAAATAAAAAAATCTCGCTTCATTTGTTTTTTGAAGCGCATTGAATCAGAAGAAGAAGCAAAAAACTTCATTCAACAAATCAAAAAGGAGCATTGGAAAGCGAATCATAATTGTAGTGCCTTTGTTTTAGGTGATCGTAATGAAATTCAGCGCTCATCAGATGACGGCGAACCCAGCGGAACCGCCGGTGTTCCTATACTAGAGGTACTGAAAAAAAATGACCTGATTAATGTTTGTGCTGTCGTAACGCGTTACTTTGGCGGAACCAAACTCGGCGCTGGCGGTTTGATCAGAGCTTATTCAGGTGCTGTTGCCAAAGCGCTAGTTGCTACTGGCATTGTAGAAGGTCGACTGCAACAAGAAATCTTAGTTCAGCTAGACTATCCGCAGTGGGGAAAGATGGAAAATTTCATCACAAATGAACACCTGTCAGTTAAAGATACTCAATTTACGGATCAAGTCGTTGTAACCTGTATGGTAGACGAAAATAAAGTGACTGACTTTGAAAGTCAGGTTACTGATCTGCTAAATGGCCAAGTCAGCTTTAAAACTGGTGAAGTTACTTACCATGAACAATTGATCCAAGAGGTGTAGCCCTCTTGGATTATTTTTCTAAATAAAATTCAAAACGGCTACCGACGTATTGTGTACGCACGTACTCAAATGGACGTCCATCTGCCAAATAAGAAATTTGACGCAGTCTTAAAATGGCATCACCGCGTTTCACAGCTAAATATTCAGCAATTTGTTCAGATGCCAAAATCGCTGATACCGTTTGATTTGCCCGACCGATTTCAAAGCCCTTTTCTTGCAAGCTATGATAAAAAGAATCTGTAATCTCTTCTTTACTAAACCCTTCTATCAGCTTGGCTGGAATACTTGCGACTTCGAAGCAAATCGGCACATCATCAGCGTAACGAATTCGCTCCATGCGCAAAACTTGTTCCCCTTTTTCTAATCCCAATTTTTCTGCTTCACTGGAACTTGCTCGTGAATGAAAAAACGAAATAGTCTTGCTAGAAGGTACTTTCCCCAATGATTCCATGATATCAGTAAAACTGGTCGTCCCACTCATTTTTTCTTGTACTTTCTTACTTGCTACATACGTTCCTGAACCGATCTTTCGTTCTAAAATTCCTTCATCGGATAATGTTTGAATCGCTTGGCGGAGAGTCATTCGACTTACTCCAAATCTCAACGATAATTCTCGTTCAGAAGGCAAGCGAGCACCAACCTTCCATACACCGTTTTCAATTTCATGCTTTAATTGATCATGTATTTGAATATAAACTGGCACTTGATTCGCCACGTTCCGTCACCCCGTTCAATTTTTCTACTTTCATTATAACTGGTATATACCTAATGCACAACAATAATCCTCTATCTCCTTTGCTCATACATCTTTTTTTCAAAATAAAAGAGCAGACCATTTTTAATTGGTCTACTCTTATAACTAATTCTTTACTTCTTCTTTTAATTGCTTGTTGGCAGTCGCCATCATCAAGCGAATTCGATTTAATTGATTAACGATTGACACTCCTGGATCGTAATCAATCGCAGCAATATTTGACTTCGGATATTGATGACGCAATTCCTTGATGACACCTTTACCAACTACATGGTTTGGCAAACAACCGAATGGTTGCATACAGACAATATTATTAACACCTGTTTTCAATAGATCGATCATCTCACCCGTCAGGAACCAGCCTTCTCCAGTATGATTCCCAATTGAAAGAATCTTGCTGGCATCTTCAGCCAATTGATAAATAGAATGGATGCCGGTGAAGCGTTCAGAAGCACGCAGGGCTTTATCCATCGGTTTCTCTACGACTTCAATCAGTTTGATCGCCATTTCCGCAATCGTTTTGTTTTTCTTCGGCATTCCCATGTTATCGTATTTCCAAATTTGGTTATACAAGGAATAGTTCATAAACCCGATCAAATCCGGAACAACAGCTTCAGCACCTTCTTCTTCCAATAAACGTACAATGTCGTTGTTAGCAGTTGGAGAATATTTCACTAAGATTTCACCCACAACACCGACTTTTGGTTTAACTTCATCTGAAATAGGCACCGTATCAAAATCCTTGATGATTTTCTTCATGTTACGATTGAAAATTGTCAACGAGCCATTTCGAACATTGCTTTCAACCTTTTTCAGCCATTCTTCATGCAAAGCATCAATCTGCCCTTTTTCCAACTCATAAGGACGTGTTCGATAAACGACTCGTTCAAATAAATCACCATAAAGAATCGCAACAACAATTCGTTTTAACATCGGCAATGTGTATTTAAAACCTGGATTGCTTTCTACTCCTTTGTTGCCTAGAGAAACAGAAACAACCGGAACTTGTGGGAAACCAGCGTCATTTAAAGCCTTCCGCAACAACGGAATATAGTTTGTTGCGCGGCATCCGCCTCCTGTTTGACTCATCATTACACTCGTATTATCTAGATCGTACTCGCCGCTTTGTAAAGCTTCTACAAGTTGGCCAATCGAAATAATCGCCGGATAACAAGAATCATTGTTAACAAATTTTAAACCGACATTGACCGCTTCTCTATCCATCGCTGGTAAACAAACGACATTATAACCTGATGCTTCCAAAGCAACATCAAATAAACCAGATTGGTGAATCGGACTCAGCATAGGTAGCAATAAAGTATGAGTTTTACGCATTTCTTTAGTAAATACGATTTTTTCTGGTTCTTCGAAACGTCGAACTGGTTCGAAATTTGTTTTGTCTCGTTCGTTAACTGCGGCTTTTAATGAACGAAGGCGAATTCTTATCGCACCAAGATTAGATCCTTCATCGATTTTCAGAACAGTATAGATTTTGCCATATTGTTCCATGATTTCTTCTACTTGGTCCGTCGTGACCGCATCAAGTCCACAACCAAATGAATTCAATTGAACAAGCTCAAGATTCTTCGATTTTGCAACGACACGGGCTGCTGCATATAAACGAGAATGATAGACCCATTGATTAACCACGCGGAGATTTCCAACATCACTTAAATGTGAAATGCTGTCCTCTGTTAAAACATGAAATCCTTCTTGAGTGATTACTTCGGCGATTCCGTGATTGATTTCAGGATCCAAATGATAGGGGCGGCCAGAAAGAACCACACCGCGCTCGCCTTTTTGATTCAACATCAATAGAGTCTCTTCACCCTTTTGTCGGATATCCTCTTTAAATATTTTTAATTCCTCATACGCATGATGCAGTGCTTGATTGATTTCTTCTTGTGTAATCCCCAAGTCTTGGAAACAGCGACCTAAGACTGCCGCTACTGATTGTTCATTTGCTAAATTCAAATACGGATTACGATAATCAACCTTGCCTTCACGAATATCATCCACGTTGTTGCGAATTACATCTGGATAGCTTTGAACGATTGGGCAGTTAAAATGATTATCTGCTTCTTTAGATTCTTCCTGTTCAAATACTACACCAGGATAGAAAATCATTGGCACACCGTCATCAATCAAGGCTTGAATATGACCGTGAGCGATTTTTGCAGGATAGCAAGCTGTGTCACTAGGGATTGTTTCCATCCCCTGCTCATACAGCTCCTTGTTTGAACGCGGCGATAATTTTACGCGAAAACCCAGATCACTAAAAAGTGTATGCCACAGTGGATAATTCTCATACATGTTAAGAACACGAGGAATTCCAATTTCACCGCGAACCGCATCCTTCTTGCGTAACGGACGATATTTGAATAAACGTCGATATTTATAATCCACCAAATTAACTTTTTTATCTTCTCGCTTAATTTTGATTCGCGCACCGCGTTCGCAACGATTGCCAGTAATAAACTGACGACCGTCTGAGAATAAAGTGACTGTCATCATGCAGTTATTTTCACATAGTCCGCAATGAGTGAACTCCTTTTCTGCAGTGAAGCTATCGATTTCGTCTAAAGATAAGGTTTCAGTTTTTTCACCCAGCTCGTAATCTTCCATAGCAATCAATGCCGCCCCAAATGCCCCCATTAAACCAGCTATCGATGGGCGAACAACTTCTCGACCAGTTACCATTTCAAAAGCACGCAGTACAGCCTCATTGTAGAAGGTTCCACCTTGACAGACGATCTTTTCACCCAGCTCCTCTGGTCGACGTACCTTGATTACTTTATAGATAGCATTCTTAATAACAGAATAAGACAATCCCGCTGAGATATCACCAACAGTGGCGCCTTCTTTTTGCACTTGCTTTACTTTAGAATTCATGAAGACTGTACAACGAGAACCTAAATCAACTGGAGCCTTCGATTTCAGGGCTGCTTGAGCAAAATCCTCCACTCGATAATTCAACGATTTAGCAAACGTTTCAATAAAAGATCCGCACCCCGAAGAACACGCTTCATTCAGTTGGATCGAAGACAATGCACCTTCTTTGATAGTCATAGCCTTCATATCTTGACCACCAATGTCTAGGATAAAATCAACGCCTGGCTGAAAGTGATTCGCCGCTTTATAGTGCGCCATTGTCTCAACTTCACCGATGTCCACCTTCAAGGCATTTTTAATCAATTGTTCCCCATACCCAGTTACTGCGGATTTTCCGATAAATACATTTTCAGGTAATTTCTTATACAGATCTTTTAATACTGTCATAGTTGTTTCTAAAGGTTGCCCTTGGTTGTTTCCATAAAATGAATACATCAAGTTTCCACTATCATCGATCAAAGCAACTTTAGTCGTCGTCGAACCAGCATCGATTCCTAAGAATGCTACTCCTTCATGATCTGCCAAACTCTTTTCCTTAGCTTGCGCTTGACCATGCCGCATACGAAAATCTGCCAAATCTGCTTCATCTTCAAATAATCGTTCCAAGGTATCTGAAGGAGACAAATGCCCTTCTTCAGCAGTCGTCAAACGATGCAATAACGCTTCTAACGAAGTCACTTCTGCTTCCTCTGAGTAAAAAGCGGCACCCATCGCAACAAAAAGCTGTGGGTTTTCTGGAAAAATTACATTCTCTGGTGCGATATCCAATGTCTCGATAAAACGTTGACGAAGCTCGGACATGAAAAATAATGGTCCGCCAAGAAATGCGATATTCCCTTTAATTTTTCGACCAGCTGCCAAACCAGCAATTGTTTGATTAACAACTGCTTGAAAAATACTTGCAGCAATATCTTCTTTTGCCGCTCCCTCATTGATCAATGGCTGTACATCTGTTTTTGCAAACACTCCACAACGGGAAGCGATTGGATAAATCGTCTTATATTTCTTTGCTAGTTCGTTCACACCGTTGGCATCGGTCTTCAATAAAACTGCCATCTGGTCGATAAAAGCCCCTGTACCACCCGCACAGCTCCCGTTCATGCGTTGTTCCAATGCGCCTTCAAAAAAAGTGATTTTCGCGTCTTCTCCACCCAACTCAATGGCTACATCTGTTTCAGGAATAATTTCCTCAACTGTGCGTGTACACGCGATTACCTCTTGAACAAAAGGTATTTCTAAAACATCCGCTAAACCCATCCCGCCAGATCCTGTGATGCTCATGGTCATTTTTTGATTGCCGATCACTACTTCAGCTTCTCGCAGCACACGTTCTGTGGCAGCTTTCACATCTGAAAAGTGTCGTTCATACTTTGCAAACAGACTCTCATTTTGTTCATTTAAAATGACCAACTTGACGGTTGTAGAGCCAACATCAATCCCCGCTCGTAATGTCATAATTATTCCTACCTTCCATTTTTAACAACACATGTTGATTAACTTACAAAGTGTTTGTTATACTACTCACGTATATTCTAAAAACATTTCGAACGTTATGCAATACTCAAAACCATTTCATTCGTGTGATAAGCAACAATTCAAAGAAATCTGTTGCAAAACTGAAAGGATTTTACTATGGTAAAAAAAATCGACCTACGTGTTAAGCGCACCAATAAAATGATTATGGAAGCTTTTATTCATTTAGTAGAAATAAAAGGATACGACAATATCACCATACAAGAAATCGCTGATGAAGCAATGATCAATCGTGCTACCTTTTATGCTCATTTCAAAGATAAGCAAGACCTCTACGACCAAATTTTTAAACAAGCTATCGATGCATTCACTGCTGTCCTTGATCCTGACCAAATTGTTCAGGGCAACCGTTTGAAGGTTCGTAAAATTGAAATGGTACTAAAAAATATTTATGAGCAAATTCAAGCCAATAGAAAATTCTTTTTAACTATCATGGATGCCTCAGGAAATGAAATCTTACGGAAAAAAGTTGCCGAAATTTTAAATGAAAAATATTCCCATGTTTTTAAACGTTTGAAAATTACTGAGAACGATATTGAAGTTCCTTTAGACTTTATCATTGAATACATGACTTCGATTTTTGTTGGCACCTTGCATTGGTGGATCACTAGTGAGACAACCATGAGCGCTGATAGTTTATCTAAGCTAGTTATCAAATTGGTTGGCAATGGACACTTAACTATTTTAGGTATTGAAATCGATCACTAAAGAAAAAGCGCTCAGAAAATCTGAGCGCTTTTTCTTTGTTTCTTAATGATTTTTAGATTTCCATTTGATCGTATGACGAGTCGGACGAACAGAACGCACACGAGGTGCCTTCCCTTTTTCTTTAGTTATCTCTAAAGAATTGTCTTTGATCGTGCTGTAAATTTTTGCCACAGTATCGGTTAACATTTCTTTGACTTCCTCAACTTTATTCATCGTTTTTTCCCCCTTTTAATATTAAAAAAGTTCTTCCATTTAAATGTATCTCATATTTTGAAAGGCATCAAGCAAGAAAACTTCTCTTATCCTAAATCCTAGTTTATCAACACTCTACGCAAAGTAGAGTCGGGTTTTCGCTGAATTTTCTATCAATTTTATTAATAATTCGCTATGCTTATCTTATCAATATGAAAGAGGCTATTAAATGGAAAACTTTTTAGGGAAACAATTAAAAAACTATCGTCAACGAAACGAGCTAACGCAAAAACAATTAGCCAATATTTTATATGTCTCTGATCGAACTGTTTCTAAATGGGAGCGCGGAGCTGGGTATCCCGACATCAGCACGCTAAAACATATTGCTCAATTGCTAGATCTTTCGTTAGACAATCTTTTGAATGAACAAGATCCAGAGTTATATTTCGAATACCGCTCGAACATTCTTCTGTTTAATCTACCCTTGCTGCATATCATTGTCCCCAATCTTTCGGAGATGTTATGGCATAATCGCAGATTTGCTATTAGTTCATTGAGGCATAAAAGACAACTGATTCCAACTGCACAAGGGATATTTAGTGTTGGGGTTTTTTCATCAGGAATTTTTTCACTTGGTGTTTTCACGAAAGGATTTTTTTCGATCGGCTTGCTATCCTTAGGTATATTTTCAGCAGGGCTTTTATCGTTCGGGCTTTTTACCGCCGGAAATATAGCTTTGGGAGCCATTGCATTTGGCAATCTCGCTATCGGTTTGTTCGCTTTAGGAAATTTAGTTATTGGTGGTTTTAGCTTAGGAAACTTCGCCTTAGGATATCTTGCTATCGGCAGTAGAGCATTCGGAGCTTACACCAGTATCCTGCCCGCGCACAGTAATCTACCAGAAATTACTCAGGCATTAACTAATTTGCAGAATGACGTTCCGCAAATTATCCAAAAGGTGCTTATTGAGCCGCTTTTATCAATAATCAATCCTTCAGTATTTCCTTATGTGGCAATAAACTTCATTCTTTTCATCGTCTTTTTACTTTGCATCGCATGCTTTTGGGGACTTTTGAGGATACGAAATCGCGGCACGAATTGTTAAATATATTTGTTATATGAAAACACAAAAAAAGTGAGGTGCTCCTGCAACTCACTTAAAATCTACTGGGGTAGCTGGATTCGAACCAACGCATGAGGGAGTCAAAGTCCCTTGCCTTACCGCTTGGCTATACCCCAATGGTGGAGGAGAGTGGATTCGAACCACTGAACCCTAAGGAACGGATTTACAGTCCGTCGCGTTTAGCCACTTCGCTACTCCTCCAATTAGGTTTTTTTATTATTTAAAAACCCGACTCAGTTATAATACCTAATCTTTAAAAAAAATGCAAGTACTTTTTCAAAAATTATTCATGTAAATTCCAGTTACGAATCAAGGCTTCTATTCCATCATCTAAAGTCCTGTAATTCCCTAATAAATGCCCGTCATTATAGGCTTGAAAATTTTTATTTTCAGGAATGATTTCACCAATAATTTTTTTACCGATTACTAATTGAGTAACAATTTGTTTTTTACCACCAACCGTACGCTCTTCTTCTTTAATCTGAACCTGTATATCTTTGTTCTTTTTAGACATAGTTTCCCCTCCGTCCAGCATATTTTATCATACTCCAAAAGAAAAGGACAACTGATCACTCAGTCATCCCTAAATCTAGGGCTGTGTGATTGCCGCACGGACAACTTCATACCCATTATCTGTTAACAATTGTTTGATTTTTTCTGTTTCTTTGCTGGCGATTTGAATTTCTACTCTCGTTGCTTTTGCTTGATGATCTACAATAACAGTCAGAATACTGAAATCATTATCCGCCAAAATTTTGGAAACGGCCGCCAACACACCTTTTTTATCCTCTAAAATCTTCAATTGGATACGTGTTCCACCTTCATGATAGCCTGTTAACTTTAAGAAGGCATCGAAGATATCATTATTAGTGATAATACCCACCAATTTTTCTTTATCTAATACAGGAAGTACATTAATTTTATTTTGACGCATTAAGTAAATTCCGTCCTCTAACTCCGCATCAGGAGCAATCGTTTTGACGTCCTTAATCATCACGTCTGATACAACCGTTTTATTCAGCAAATAATTAACCTCATAGACACTCAAGCTGGTTGCTTTTGAAGGCAGAGACTCCTGAATCGTTCCTTCAGTGATCAAGCCTACTAACTTCTCATTATCAATAACTGGTAAACGATGGATATCATATTTCTTCATCAAATCAACAGCGTCAAATATTTTAGTATTTGGTGTGACTGTCACTAAATTTTCTGTCATAAAATCTTTTACACTCATGTTTTATCCTCCTAGATAAGCTTTTTTCACTTCTTCACTCTCTAGCAACTCTTGACCTGTCCCTGATAAGACTACCTTACCAGTTTCCAATACATAGCCGCGGTCAGCGATCGATAAAGCCATCTTAGCATTTTGTTCGATCAATAAAACGGTCGTTCCTTGTTTTTGAATCTCTTGAATGATATTAAAAATTTCTTGAATAAAAATCGGTGCTAATCCCATTGAGGGCTCATCTAACAATAATAAACGCGGTTTTGACATTAATGCACGTCCCATTGCTAACATCTGTTGCTCACCACCGGAGAGCGTTGATGCATCCTGGCTTAAACGCTCTTTCAAGATCGGGAACTTTTCATAAACATGTTCATAGTCTTTTTGTATATCATTGTCTTTTCTTAAATAGGCACCCATTTCTAGGTTTTCTAAAACAGTTAACCCAGGGAAAACGTGCCGACCTTCAGGTACTTGGGAAATTCCTTGAGCAACAATTCTTCTTGGTGCTTTCTTTTGAATAGGTGCACCCTCAAAAGTAATCGTCCCTTTAGATGGCTGATTTAAACCAGAGATCGTCCGCAAAATTGTCGTTTTTCCGGCACCATTTGCTCCAATCAGTGAAACAATCTCGCCTTGATTTACTTCAAAACTAACATCTCGTACTGCTTGAATCATGCCGTAATGAACCGAAAGATTTTCAATTTTCAGCATTATAGCTCACCTCCGAGATAGGCTTTAATAACTTCTGGATTATTCTTGATTTCTTCTGGAACGCCTTCCGCTAAAATACGCCCATATTCCAAAACATAAATTCGCTCACACACATCCATTACTAGACTCATATCATGCTCAATCAATAGAATTGTGATCTGGAATTCCTCTTGGATTTTTCGAATCAACAAGGTCAAAGCTGCTGTCTCTTGCGGGTTCATTCCTGCCGCAGGCTCATCCAAGAAAAGAATCTTTGGTTTCGTAGCCAACGCGCGAACAATCTCTAAGCGCCGTTGTTCACCATAAGGCAAATTGCGTGCTAAATTTTCTGCCTTATCTTGCAGATCAAAAATCGTTAATAATTTCAACGCTTCTTCTTTCAGACTGTCTTCTTTATTGTAGAAAGAAGGTAGACGCAGAACACTAGAGAAAAAGCCTTCTTTATTTTTACTGTTCATAGCAATCAATACATTATCCAAAACAGTCAGGTCTTTAAATAGACGGATATTTTGAAATGTTCGGCTCAACCCAAGATCAGCTATTTTGTATGGTTTCTGACCATTCAAACGGTGACTCTCACCATCTACTTCCAATAAAACATCACCTTCACTTGGCTCATAGACACCTGTAATCAGATTGAACAACGTCGTTTTTCCGGCACCATTCGGACCGATCAAGCCGACTAATTGATTTTCTTCTAATGCGATATTGACATTGGAGACCGCCGCCAAACCGCCAAAGTTTTTGGTTAACTCTTTAATTTCCAACAGAGGCATTCTGGTCATCTCCCTTTTTGAACTTATCTAAAATTTTCTTCACGGATACTTCTTTTGTACCTAATAATCCGCCAGGCTTAAAGATCATTAGAATAATCAATGCGAATGCGTAAATAATCATCCGTAATGTACCAAAGTCTTGCAGATACATATTGATGATACCCAAAAGAATCGCTGCAATAAATGTCCCAGTCACACTACCAATGCCGCCCAGTACAACTAAAATCAGAATATCAACTGATTTGGTAAAAGCAAAGTCTTTCGGTGCAATCGACTGCAGATACCCAGCATACAATGAACCAGCAATACTAGCTGTCATAGCCCCAAATGTAAAGGCCATTACCTTGTACTTAGTTGTATTAACTCCCATTGCTTCGGCTGCGATTTCGTCTTCACGGATCGCCATAGTTGCACGTCCTGCACCTGAACGAATATAGTTTACGATAAATAATGTCGTAATCGCCATAAAACCATAAACCATTTGCCAATCAACAAAAGGCTCAATACCGAATAAACCAGAAGGCCCATTTGTAATCTCTTTAAAGTTGATCAGTAAAATACGAATAATTTCTGCTACACCTAATGTTGCGATTGCAAGATAATCCCCGCTTAAACGCAAAGTCGGAATTCCAACTGCTACAGCTACGACTCCAGCCAAAATGACTCCTACTGCCATACCTAAGAAAAAACCGCCAAAGGTTGGCATATTCATTGAAATCAACGCCGCTGCATAGGCACCTATCGCCATAAAACCAGCGTGTCCCAAAGAAAACTGACCAGAGAAGCCGATAATTAAATTTAATCCAACTGCTAAAATTACATTGATACCGATCTGCACCAAAATATTATCTAGGAACAAGTTGACCATTCCAGCAGAATAAGCTACGTATAAAACTACATAACCAATCACGATTAAAGCTAGCCAAATCAAATTGTATTTCAAATTCTTTTTCATTTGATCCACCTACACTTTCTCTTTCACATGTTTGCCTAAGATACCGGCCGGACGAACTAATAAAATCAAAATCAATACAGCATACACTACTGCATCTTTAAAATCAGAGAAACCTAACGCCGTAGTTAACGTTTCAATCAAACCAATTACAAAGCCGCCAATCGCAGCACCTGGAATAATTCCGATCCCGCCTAATACCGCTGCAATAAATGACTTCAAACCAGGAATATAGCCCATCATCGGGTCAATCGAGTTGTAATACAAACCGATCATCATTCCTCCAGCTGCAGCCAACGCTGATCCTAAAGCGAACGTGAAGGAAATCGTACGGTTTACATCAATTCCCATCAACTGAGCAGCATCCGTATCAACACTTACCGCACGCATCGCTTTTCCCATTTTCGTTTTCTGAACGATTAAGTTCAAAGCAATCATTAAGAACACTGATAGGCCCAAAATCAGCAACTGAATATTTGAAACGCTCAAGAATCCAATTTTGTAAACTTGTAGCTTGATCGCTTGCGGAAATGGTCGTGTCGTTGAACTGAAGAAATAAATCATTGTATTTTGTAATAGATATGAAACACCAATCGCTGTGATCAATGCCGCGATTCGTGTTGAGTTTCTCAATGGTCGATACGCTAAAAATTCAATCACAACACCTAAAATGGCACTGCCCAACATCGACAAGACTAAGGCTGGAAAGAACCCCATGTTGAACTGATTGATTAAAAAGTACCCTATGAAGGAACCAATCATATAAATTTCACCATGAGCAAAGTTAATTAATTTAATAATTCCGTAAACCATAGTATACCCCAATGCCATCAATGCATAGACGCTACCTAGGAAAAGCCCATTAACGATTTGCTGAATAAATACTTCCATCTTTATCACATCACTTTTCAAAAAAATAGAGTAGCCGCTTAGTAGCGGCTTTAATTCTTAAAAGGGAGCGTACCAAAGTCCATTGGCACACTCCCTTGCCTGCTGTTCCCAAGTAATTAAGGATTAACGGTTTCAGCAGAAGTTTCTTTCCCATCTGTAAGGCCAAGAACAACCGCTGATTTTACAGGATTATGTTCCTTGTCCATTGAAATCTTACCAGTAACACCTTCAAAATCTTTCAAATTCGCAAGACCCTTATCAATTGCTTCTGGTGTTGCTTTTCCTTCATCCTCAATTGCTTGTTTGATCATATAAACAGAATCATATGCCAAAGCGTTGAATGAAGATGGCTGCTTACTGTATTTCTTCTCAAAAGCTTTTACAAACGGTTCAACTTTATCCGTTGCTGGAGCTTTTGTTGAGAAGTGCCCTGTGTAATAAACATTTTTAACGTTGCTCGCGCCTGCTGTTTCAACTAATTTTTCATCACCGAAGCCATCAGCACCAATGATTGGTTGTTCGATTCCCATTTCACGTGCTTGCTTGATAATCAAACCAGCTTCTGTGTAATAACCTGGAATATAGATAACGTTAAAGTCTTTGTCTTTGATTTTCGTTAACATCGCTTGGAAATCCTTGTCTCCTGCAGTAAAGTTCTCCTCTGCTACGATTTTTCCTTTATAAGTCTCTTTAAATGCCTTTTTCAACCCATTCGCGTAATCACTAGAATTATCACCTAAGATTACCGCCTTATCAGCTTTTAAGTTTTCGTCCGCATATTTTGCCAATACAATTCCTTGGAAACTATCTTGGAAACAAGAACGATAAATATAGTCTTGCACTTTCTTCTTTTGAACAGTAATTGCATCATCTGTTCCTGATGGTGTCACAGCTGGTACTTTAGCTTTTGACAAATTCGGTAAAGTCGCCTTTGTTGCACCTGATGTCGCTGGTCCAACGATTGCAACAACTTCATCTTTTGTTGTTAAGTTCGCAGCTACAGATGCGGCCTCATTATTATCTGATTTGTTGTCTTTCGAAATATATTCAATTTTCTTTCCATCAATTCCGCCATCTTTATTGATTTCTTCAACAGCTAATTTGACGCCTTCATTTTCCGCTTCACCATATGCAGCTACAGCACCAGATAATTCAAAGTTTCCACCGATTTTGATTGTCTTCGCATCTTCCCCGCCGCTGCTATCGTTAGCTTTAGGCGAACCACATGCGCCAAATAGAAACAACCCTGCTGCTAAAGCAGCTACTGTTCTTTTCTTCATCCTGTTTCCCCCTAATAAAATAATGATAAATCGTTAAGATAATAAAGAATATATAGGAAAAAACTCTCACTGTCAATTAAATTTTCTGAATATTTTAATAATTCAGCAATACTCAAACAATTTATAGCGCTTACAATGCTGAGAACGCTTCGTCAAATAACTAAAAAAAAAGCAAGCCAACTTATGAAAAGCTGGATTACTTTATTTAAAATAACTTATTTAACTTATTCTTCAAACAATTTGAGAAAAACTATTGTCACCGAACATTGAAAAAAATTTATATGCATTTGCCTATTTTTGAAAGGCTTTTCTTATACACTTGTCAAAAGGCCGGCTAAACTTGCCTTGTGCTTACAATAACCAATTCAACTTTTTTTTAGTGATTTAGCAAACTTGGTAATAAGGACGTGTTCAGTCTTTCTTTATTTCATCTATCAACAAAGTATCATAAAATGATAGAATCTATGAATGTTCCTGTGGATTCTGATAATTTGGTTCTTCTTTATCCGTTAAATTTTTTCGTAAGGAAAATTTTGCTGGTACATAATCCAAACCAGGTTTGGCAAAGGGATGACACCGCAATATTCGTGATATTCCCATCAAAAAACCTTTAACGCCCCCATGAACTTGTACCGCCTTGATCATATAGCTTGAACATGAAGGATAGTAACGGCAAGATGGTTGCTTTAACGGTGAAATGAATCGCTGATACCCACGCACTAAAAGGATTAATCCTTTTCCTATGAAACTCACTCTCTCACCTCAAACTAAATCATATACTTTCTATTTCACTACAAATTGACTTTTACGTTGAAACTATGTACAGAATTTTTGGATACACGTATGATTATACTAAATCATTTTGTTAATTACTGATAGCTTCTTCTATTTTAGTTCTTCCTTAAATAAACTGTTAAGAAGCAGAATCGATAAAAAGAAACTGCACCAAAATAGGAACAGCCTCTTCATCAGTCTTCGTTATAAATTTGTTCAAGATACTAATGAACAAATTCTAAAATATGACGCCAAACATCTGGCAATAGCACTTTAAACGGATTACCGCCACCCATTGCTCCATAGCCAATCATACTGCCAATGATGAATAATAAAACACCCGTGAGTAAAATCGCTACGATTCGAATCAAGCTGCGTAAGATATGTTCACCTGAACTCATGTATCCACTCCTTAAGCTAAAACAGTCGCTACGTCAATTGCTTTCTTACTTTCGTTGTCTACACGTTCCACATCTGCACCTAATTGTTGAAGTTTTTTATGGAATTGATAGTATCCACGATCTAAATATTTTAGATTACGTACACGAGTAATGCCATTTGCTCGCAAACCCGCTAAAACTAAAGCCGCAGCCGCACGTAAATCTGTGGCGTAAACTTCTGCCCCCTGCAACTCTGAAGCGCCTTTGATTAATGCCACATTATTATCAATTTTGACTTGCGCATTCATTCTACGCATTTCTTCTAAATGTTGGAAACGGTTTTCAAAAACTGTTTCTGTCGTAGTACTGATTCCATCTGCGACTAATTGAATAGCTGTCATTTGAGCCTGCATATCTGTTGGAAAACCTGGATGCGGCATTGTTTTGATATCAGTCGCTTTTAACGTCTTAGGACCAATCACACGCAAACCATCGTTTTCTTCCGTAATCTTAACACCCATTTCAATCAATTTTGAAATCAAGGGACGATTGTGTTCAGGGATCGCGCCATCGATCAAAACATTTCCTTCAGTCATCGCAGCAGCAACCATAAATGTTCCAGCTTCGATCCGGTCTTGGACTATTGGATGCGATACTGCATGAAGATGCTCTACACCTTCAATACGCATCGTCTCTGTACCTGCACCATGAATGCTAGCGCCCATTTTGTTCAAGAAGTTTGCCAAATCAACGATTTCAGGTTCACGAGCTACGTTTTCAATCACGGTTGTGCCTTTGGCCTTTACAGCAGCCATCATAATATTTTGAGTTGCACCAACACTTGGGAAATCTAAATAAATTGTATCTCCCACTAGTTCATCAGCAATCGCTTCGATATAACCATTTTTTTGAATGATTTTCGCACCTAACGCTTGGAATCCTTTCAAATGCAGGTCGATTGGACGCTTGCCGATCGCACATCCACCTGGCATCGCCACCTTAGCATGACCATTACGTGCTAATAAAGGTCCCATTACGACAATTGATGCACGCATTTTACTAACATACTCATAAGGTGCTTCCACGTTTAATTGACGTGTTGCATTCACTGTGATTTCTTTACTTTCCTCGTTAAATTCAACATCTGTATTCAAATAACGAATCACTTGATTCATGGTAAAGACATCAGATAAAATCGGAACATTGCTCAAAGTTGATGTTCCTTCTTCAGCCAATAAAGTCGCAGCTAAAATCGGCAGTACAGCATTTTTTGCCCCTTCAATATGTACTGTTCCTTTTAATTGTTTACCACCACGAACGATGATCTCTTCCATTGTATTCCCTCCAAAAAAAGCTAATCGATTTCCTTGTATATGTACCTTAACTAAATGTCAAAAATATATTTTTACACAAAAGAATGATTTCTAAAAAGAATGTGCTGCAAGCAAAACCTAAAGCAATGGACAGCATCAAGATCACAAGCCGTACTTGTGTTTCCTTGAATGCTTTAAAAAGATTTTCTGTGCGCAATGATCTTAGAGCCCAAAAAGCTAAATAGATGAAGGAAAAATGCGAGACGATTCTAACGATTGCATCAATTCCATATACCTGCATAATTCATATCCTTTCAAAAAAAATCAACAGTTGGATTATATCACAGTTTCATGTAAAGAAGAACACTTTGCTCACCCAAAGGACTGTACAGAAACTTTTAAAAAACTTAAAATTTATTTTTTGTTTCTTAACTGTCAAAAGTAATTTTTTATTATTCCTAAAAAGTTCTTTAAAAATTTTCATCTGGATTTTTTTGTCAAAACACTAAAAATTTATTAGCGAAATTTGGTATTGATGCTTTCAACAAATTTTTACTCAAGGCTATACTCTAATTGCGAGTTACGAATAAAAAAAGATCATGTCAAAAAAATTTGACATGATCTTTTTCAAAATTTTAACGATGTTTTGAAACCTTAATCCGATTCATCGCACGATGCAAAGCAACTTCGGCACGACTTAGTTGATCCGTGTCTTGTTTTTCACGCGCTTCTTGAATCCGTGCTTCCGCACGCTGTTTGGCTCTTTCAGCACGGGATACGTCGATATCACGTTCGCGTTCGGCCGTGTCAGCAATAATTGTCAACACATTGTCCCGAACCTCCATGATTCCTCCATTAACTGCAATCCAGTCCACGTGTGTATCAGAATCCGTTCGACGAACACGAACCTCATCGATTGCAAGAGGCGCAATGATCGGTGCGTGGTTAGGTAAGATTCCAATTTCACCAGCGACTGTTTTAGCAACAACAATAGTTGCATTATGATCATAGACGTTACCATCCGGAGTAACAACGTTCACTTGCAGAACTTTGTTTTTTTCTTGTTCCATCGGGCACCTCTTTCTAGTAGCCTAAAGTTTTCGCTTTTTCGATTACATCTTCAATTGTACCTACACTACGAAAGGCATCTTCTGGAAGATCATCATATTTTCCTTCAAGGATTTCTTTAAAGCCTTCAACTGTTTTTTCAACAGGCACATATGAACCAGGTTGACCAGTAAATTGTTCGGCTACGTTAAAGTTTTGTGACAAGAAAAATTGAATCCGACGAGCACGAGATACGATTACTTTCTCTTGATCAGACAATTCGTCCATCCCTAAAATGGCGATAATATCTTGTAATTCGCGGTAACGTTGCAAGACACGTTGAACTTCTGTTGCCACACGATAGTGTTCTTCTCCAACGATTTCAGGTGCTAAAGCACTTGAGGATGAGGCCAATGGATCAACGGCCGGATAAATCCCTTGCTCCGTTAATTTACGTTCCAAATTGGTCGTTGCATCCAAATGGGCAAAAGCAGTCGCTGGAGCTGGGTCAGAATAGTCATCGGCTGGTACATAAATGGCTTGAATAGAAGTTATTGAACCTTTTTTCGTTGAAGTGATCCGTTCTTGCAATTGTCCCATTTCAGTCGCCAAAGTTGGTTGATAACCAACAGCTGACGGCATACGACCTAGTAAAGCAGAAACTTCTGAGCCTGCTTGAGTGAACCGGAAGATGTTGTCGATAAACAGCAACACATCTTGTCCTTCTTCATCACGGAAATATTCAGCTAATGTCAAACCTGTTAAGGCAACCCGCATACGCGCACCGGGCGGCTCATTCATTTGTCCGAACACCATAGCCGTTTTCTCGATAACGCCAGAGTCTTTCATTTCATAATAAAGGTCATTTCCTTCACGAGTACGTTCTCCAACACCTGTAAACACTGATATACCACCGTGTTCTTGTGCGATATTATGAATCAGTTCTTGGATCAAGACGGTTTTACCAACACCAGCACCACCGAAAAGTCCGACTTTCCCACCCTTTAAATAAGGTGCTAATAAGTCGATAACTTTGATTCCTGTCTCTAAAATTTCATTACTCGTACTAAGTTCTTCAAAGGCAGGAGCTTTTTTATGAATACCGCTTCTTTCAGTATCTTCTGGAAAAGGCGCATCCTTATCAATTGTTTCCCCCAATACATTAAAGACTCGACCTAGAGTATCTTTACCTACAGGAACAGAAATTGATTTGCCAGTATCGACAACTTCCATCCCTCGTTGCAAACCGTCAGTAGCCTCCATGGCGATTGTGCGAATGACACCATCACCAAGTTCCAAAGCAGCTTCAAGAACGACTTTTGTTTTATCTTTTTTATAAACAATCAACGCATTGTTGATGTCTGGTAAGGATTGATCTAAAGAAAATTCCACGTCGACAACGGGACCAATAACTTGAACAATCTTGCCTGAACTCATGTTTTTTCCTCCAATCTCGAAATTATTCTAATGCGGAAGCCCCGCCGACAATTTCAGTAATCTCTTGGGTGATCGCCGCTTGACGTGCCCGGTTATATGAAATCGTTAAATCATCAATGATAGCACTTGCGTTATCTGTCGCTGTCTTCATCGCTGTCATCCCAGCTGCATGCTCTGCTGTTTTAGCGTCAACAATCGCACCATAGATCAGACTTTCTGCATATTGCGGAAGTAATTGATCAAGTATCGCTTCTTTTGAAGGCTCGAATAAATATTCTTCGCGATACGTTTGTGCTTCACTTGGATCTAAGTCAGAAATCGGCAGCATTTTTTCCACCCGGAACTGACTAGATAATGAATTGACGTGATGGTTATAACATACGTACAGTTCATCGAAAACCTGATTTTCATACATACTGGTCGTCATAGAGACGATTTTTCGTACTTCATCAAAGCTTGGCTGATCTGATAAATTGCGTAACTCATAAGCTAATTTAACGCCGCGAGCTTTGAAGAAGTCCGCACCGGTTCCACCAATGGCTAACAAAACATATTCATCAGCAGAATCATGATCATCTTCAAGCATCGTCATGGTCTGTTTTAAGATCGAACTATTATAACCGCCGACCAAACCGCCATCAGAAGTAATCACAATATAACCAGTTTTTTTGACTGGACGATTCAACAACATACTGTGATAATTGATGCCGCCTAATTCCCGACCAGAGTTGGCCAACTCAGTCAATTCACTTGCTGTTAAGTGTGTCAGTACTTCACGTACTTTTGAAGCATAAAGTTGAAATTTCGCTGAGTAAGCTTCTGACTTCGTTAATTTAGATGCGGATACCATTTGCATAGCGTTGGTGATTTGACTAGTTTTCTTTGTCGATGCAATCCGTGTTTTGATTTCATTTAAGGATGCCATGATTTGTTCTCACCTCGATTATGCTTTTTCTTGGTTAGCTGCGGAAGCGTCAAAAATATCTTTAAATTCTTGAATTGCTTCATCTAATTTATCTGTATCTGGTAAATCTTTCGTGTCGCGGATTGTCGCAAACATGTCTGAATGATTTGTTTCCAGATATTCAAATAATTGTGCCTCAAAATCTAAAATACTGTTAACTGGAATACTGTCAAGCACACCATGAGTCAAGGCATAAAGAATCACTACTTGTTTTTCAACAGGAAGCGGATCATGCAATTTTTGTTTCAGTACTTCAACTGTTCGGCGTCCACGATTCAACTTTGCTTGAGTAGCAGCATCCAAATCAGAGCCGAATTGGGTGAAGGCTTCTAATTCACGATAGCTGGCAAGATCTAAACGAAGAGTTCCGGCAACTTTTTTCATCGCTTTGATTTGTGCGGAACCACCAACCCGTGATACAGATAGACCTGCATCAACGGCTGGGCGAATACCAGCATAGAACAAATCATTTTCTAGGAAGATTTGTCCATCAGTGATCGAGATTACGTTAGTAGGAATATACGCAGATATATCTCCAGCCTGTGTTTCTACGAATGGCAAGGCAGTTAATGATCCGCCGCCTAATTCATCAGAAAGTTTTGCTGCACGTTCTAATAGACGTGAATGCAAATAGAAAACATCCCCTGGATAAGCTTCACGACCTGGCGGACGACGTAACAGTAAGGAAAGTTCACGATAAGCAACGGCTTGTTTTGATAAATCATCAAAAACAACCAATACATGTTTGCCGTTGTACATGAATTCTTCACCCATCGCAGTTCCAGCGTAAGGCGCAATAAATAATAGCGGTGCAGGTTGAGATGCACCAGCTGTTACAACGATGGTATAATCCATAGCACCAAATTTACGAAGTGTTTCTACTTGTGAGCGTACAGTAGACTCTTTTTGACCGATAGCAACATAGATACAAATCATATCTTGACCTTTTTGGTTGATGATCGTATCAATCGCAATTGACGTTTTACCAGTTTTACGATCGCCAATTACTAATTCTCGTTGGCCACGACCAATTGGAACAAGGGCATCAATGGCTTTTAAGCCAGTTTGCATTGGCTCTGAAACTGATTTACGTTGCATTACGCCAGGAGCCATAGCTTCGACTGGGCGTGTTTTACTCGTTTCGATCGGCCCCATTCCATCAATCGGTTGGCCTAATGGATTGACCACACGACCGATCATGTTATCGCCAACCGGCACTTCCATGATTTTACCTGTACGTTTTACTTTATCTCCTTCTCGAATGGACTCAAATTCACCTAGAACAATGATACCGACATCATTGCTTTCTAAGTTTTGTGCCATTCCGTAAGAGCCGTTAGAAAACTCTAAAAGTTCTCCACTCATTGCATTTTCTAACCCATGAGCACGGGCAATCCCATCCCCAACGTAAGTAACTGTTCCTATTTCTTCAACAGACAGTTTATTGTCATAATTTTGAATCTGTTCTTTGATTAAAGCACTGATTTCTTCTGCTTTGATGGCCATTCATTTCACCTCTTCTTCTCTACTTTTTACTAAGTGCTGCTCGTAGACCATTTAATTGGCTGGCGAGGCTGCCGTCGATCACTTGATGATCGGCTTCAACAATGACACCGCCGAGAATTGATTCATCAATTAACGGGGTTAGCGTGGCCTTCTGGTAGCCAAAAACATCAGCGACTTTTGCTTCAAGTTCTTGTTTCTTTTCTTGAGAGAGCGGCACAGCCGTGGTGACTGTTCCGTGTGCGATTTTATTTAATTCATCATAGCGATGTTCAAACTCTTCAATCATAAAGGGCAAATCATCGCTACGATTGTATTCAAAGACAACTAACAGAAAGTTTTTGACAATGCCGTCAAAACCGCCAGTGAAAGCATCCATAATCGCTTTCTTTTCGGCACTTTCTAAACGAACGTCAGTCAAAATATTTCCTAAATCGGGTATTTCTTTACAGATTTCCCGAATTGTCAATAACTCTTGATAAACGGCATCGGCAGCTTCATTTTCGATCGCCAATTCAAACAAAGCTTTTCCGTAACGTTTACCAACAGTATATTTATCAAGCTTCATGCTTCGTATTACCTAACTTATCCATATAGTTATTGATCAAATCTTGATGAGCATCTTGTGACAGCTCTTTGCTCAAGATTTTTTCTGCGATTTGTAGAGAAAGTGTTGCCACATCATCTTTGACAGAAGTCAATGCATTTTCGCGTTCATCCTTGATTTCCGCTTGTGCACGATCTTTTAGACGAGTCACTTCTTCTTTTGTATCCTTGATGATGTTTTGACGGCTCAACTCGCCACTTTCTTTCGCATTTTTAATGATATCTGCCGCATCACTACGAGAACTAGCCAACTGAGTCTCACGTTCTTTTTCCAACTCAGCCGCCTTGATCCGAGATTGTTCGGCAGAATCTAGATCATTGGCGATCTTATCTTCACGTTTTTTCAGGATATCTTGAACAGCACCCCACGCGAATTTTTTTAATAATGCCATTAGGATGACAAAAGCTCCTGTAACGGCGATTAAATTACCGAGTGTTGTATTGACAGCCTCAGCAATAACTAGATTCAGCATACTCGGTCTTCCTTTCTGTTCTTTCTCATTTAAAAGAACCGCCAAACGGTCCTTTCACTCACCCTTGGGATGAGTCGCAATAAAAAAGCATTATTATTAACCTTGGAAAACCATCAACATACCAAGTACAACACCTAGAATTGGCACAGCTTCGATTAGACCAACACCGATAAACATTGTTGAACGAATTTGTCCTGACATTTCTGGTTGACGTGCCATTGATTCAATTGCTTTTGAGATTACTTGTCCATTACCATAACCAGCCCCAATTGCGGCTCCCATGATTGCGATTCCTGCACCGATAAAGTTCATAATAAATTTCCTCCTAAAAGTATGTTAATTTTTTATTCTACCTCGATTTTATGACTGATATAAACCATCGATAGAGTTGTGAAAACAAAAGCTTGGATACTACCAATAAATAATGAGAATGCGATCCAAATCATTTCAAGCGGAATAGCGAATGGTAAAGTCCACCATCCTGCGCTGGTAACCATGCTTGCGATCAGCGAAAGCAATACCTCACCTGCAAAAATGTTCCCGTAAAGACGTAGTCCCAACGTAATAACATTTGTAAATTCTTCCATCAACTTAATAGGAAATAATCCTGCTGGTGTGAAGAAAGAATTTTTGATGTAACCACCTAGGCCCAGTTTTTCTGTTCCTAAGTAATTGGCTAAGATCAATACAAGTAAGGCCAATCCCATTGTTACAAAAGGATTTGCTGTTGGACTCTTCCAAAAAGTTACCTCATCACCTGTAACGATCTTTGTGACCAGTCCAATTTGATTTGCTACAAAAATAAATAAGAACAACGTAAATGAGAACAAACTAAAATTTCTGACTTCTTTACGAGGCATGTTGTCGCCAACAATGTTCGTAGTAAAATCAATGACCCACTCAATTGCGTTTTGCTTTCCTTTGGGCTTCAATGATAGATTGCGTGTAAACGCAAAAACAAGGAAAAAGACAATCACACATGTCAAAATAATCATTGTTGTTACCGTACCATCAAACCATATGGGGCCAATATGGAAAACCCAAGATTTTTCATCCAATTCAGTTCACCTCTCTTCCCAGCGACTCGTGTCAGCTCGTGCCTGCCTAGCGCTGCTCCTCAAAATACTATCGTATGTTACCACCAGAGAAAGAAAATTTCAAAGAATTTTCCTAAAAATTTTCGAATAACTCAGAGACATTTTCTCTAACGTTATTTTATCCCTGACTATACGCCTTAATTAGCTGGTTTTGCCCACAAAAAGGCTAGTATAGATTGTAACTAATCGTATCAAAATCCATTGTGAAGTAAAGAAATTGTCACCAAATATGCGAAAAAGAATATTTTGCTAACGTGAATAGTTTTTCAGTGTTCGGCTGATTTGCCGATCTACATCTTTACGTTTCAAACTTTCTCTTTTATCGTATTGATGTTTCCCTTTCGCGACGCCAATCAAAACCTTCGCATATCCATCTTTTAAATAAACTTTCAATGGCACTAATGTGATTCCAGCATTTTTAACTTCACCAGTCAAACGAGCAATTTGTTTTTTATGCATCAATAATTTACGTGTTCGTACAGGATCATGGTTGAAAATATTTCCTTGTTCGTAAGGACTGATATGAACATTGTATAAAAACGCCTCGCCATTTCGAATTCGAGCAAACCCGTCTTTCAAATTAATACGGCTATTCCGAATTGATTTGATTTCAGTCCCTTGCAAAACGATTCCAGCTTCAATCGTATCAATAATCGTATAATCATGACGTGCTTTTTTATTTTGTGCTACTAATTTACCCTCGCCTTTTGGCATGCTATCCCTTCTTTCTTCCAGACTTTTTCTTTTTAGTAACCGACTTATAAAAAGGCTTCTTGCCTTTTTTCTTTTTCTTCTCTTTTCCACCTTTAGAACGATCTGCTTTTTTAGATTGGTACTTGGCAGAATCCTTATTATTTTTTCTTCCACCGTTTGGTTTACGACGTTGATTAAGACGATCGTTTTTCGGTACTTCCAAAGGAGGCAGTTCTTCTGCTTCTAACAATTCAAAATCTATTTCTCGAGTTTCTGGATCTGCCTTAGTGACCCTTATTCGTACTTTCTGCCCAATTTTAAAGGTTTGGCGAGTTCGTTCTCCAACTAACGCTAGTTGATTTTCAACGAAGTGGAAATAATCCTGCTTCAATTCATTTAAGTGGATCATACCTTCTACCGTGTTTGGTAACTCGATGAAAATACCAAACTTGGCAACAGAACTAATAATACCGTCAAACTCCTCACCGACTTTTTCAGCCATAAATTCGGCCTTTTTCATACTATCGACTTCACGCTCTGCTTCTACAGATCTTCGCTCCATTTTCGAACTGTGATCAGCGATTTCAGGTAAATCTTCTGCCCATTTCTCTTTTGTCGCATCGCTTTGATCTTGCTCGTAATTTCGAATCAATCGATGGACGATCAAATCAGGATAGCGGCGAATCGGGGAAGTGAAATGAGTATAGTATTCGGCTGCCAAGCCATAATGACCATAATTGTCTTCAGAGTAGCGCGCTTGCTGCATACTTCGCAACAACATTGTGTTGATTACTGCTGCTTCTGGTTTATCTTCTACATCATAGATTACTTGCTGTAAATCTTTCGGAGTGATCGTATTCTTAGTGCCTTTCACTAGAATACCTAGCGCTGCTGCAAAATCAAAAAAACGCTGCATCTTTTCTTCTTTTGGTTGCTCGTGTATTCGATAAATAAATGGTAGTTTTAGACGATTAAAGTGTTCAGCAACGGTTTCGTTTGCAGCCAACATAAAGGACTCAATCAATCGTTCGCCAACACCACGTTCGCGCAGTTCAATATCCACTGGATGTCCTGCAGAATCCACAATAATTTTTGCTTCACGATCTTCAAAATTGATGGCTCCTCGACGTTTTCGCCGCAATTCAAGAATTTGATGGAGTTCCTTCATCAAGTGAAACATCGGAACTAAATCATGATACCTTTTGATTGTCTCTGAATCCTCTTCCTCCAGAATTGCGTTAACAGCAGAGTAAGTCATACGTTCACTCGTTTGAATGACACTTTGAAATATCTCATGATGTAGGATCGCACCATTGGGTTCAATCTCCATCTCACAACTCATTGTCAGTCGTGGGACCTGTGGATTTAGAGAACAAATACCATTAGATAGTCGTTGTGGAATCATTGGAATCACACGATCTGTCAAATAGACGCTTGTACCTCGTTCGAATGCCTCTTTATCTAATATGCTATTTTCAGTTACATAGTAGGAAACATCTGCGATATGTACACCCAAGAAATAATTTCCATTATCTAACTTCCGAACTGTTACCGCATCATCTAGGTCTTTCGCATCCGCGCCATCAATCGTAATGATTTGCTGATCACGTAAATCACGACGACCAATTAAATCAGATTCTACAATTTTATCAGGTACTTGTTCCGATGCAAGCTGAACTTCTTCCGAGAATTGAGTTGGAATTCCCTGTGCAATCACAATCGATAAAATATCCATACCCGGGTCGTTCTTGTGACCGATTACTTTAGTGACCAAACCTTCCAAGCTCATTGCATAACCTTTTTCCGGATAATGAGTAATCTCAACGATAACGATGCTTCCATCGACCGGCTGAATCCCTTCTGCTACAATAAAGACTTTAAATTGCGCATTTTTTTTATCTTTTGGAATCACATAACCAAACAAATCAGTCTCTGCTATCTCATCGACATCAAAAGCAGTGAACTCGCCAACGATTTGTTGAATCTTGCGTTCTTTAATAGAAACAACTCGTCCCTCAGCCCCTCGATCAGAAAACAGATCAGCGTTCTTCTGAATATCGATCATAACGATATCTCCATCCATCGCAAAGTTTGTCTCTTCTTTTGGAATGAAAACATCCGCCTCTTCTGGATCAATCGTCACAAAACCAAATCCGCGCTCATTGCGTCGAAAAATCCCTTCTACTTCAATCGGTTGGAACGGTAATTTAATTCGTCCCTTTTTATTAAACTCTAATGCTTTTTCTCGCTCCAGCTGTGCTACAGTTTTGACCAATAATTTGAAATCGTCACTTTTTTGCATATCCAAAATTTCTGCTAATTCTTCCATTGAAAGGCTTTTTTTATTGGTCGCTTTCAATCCAGCCAATATTTCTGTTTTAATTGTTTTTCTCTCCATTTTTTTCTCTCCAGCCAAGACTAGCTAAGAAATCTGCCACGTCTTGTTCTAATTGTCTTCTTTCGGGTCCTATGGTAATCACATGACCACTGTTTGGGTACCAGTTTAAGGTAAAGGAAGTCTGCTGTAAACGCGCTGCTGTTTGAAAGACCCCTTTTGCTTCAATCATTTCATCCTGACCTGCTTGAGCCATAAAAAAAGGACGATTAATTTTGGCTAAATTTTCATAAGCGATATGAGCCTGTTCCTCGATCATTGCTAATTGCTGTTCTACTAAGGGGCGGTAACCTTCAATTCTTTCTTTTGTCACCGAGGCATCGTTCCGCTCCATGACTTGTTTAGCATACAACAGAAAATTTTCTGTCACGTTGGTTTTAACAGGTGCAATAGGTGAACAGAAAAAGCCGCCTCCTACAAAGCTGTCAGGCATTGCACTCAATAATCGAGTTGCATAGGTTCCACCCATTGAAAGTCCTAAAACTGCAATATCTTTATATCCTTGCGAATGTAAAAAGTCTACAGCTTTTTTACAGTCTTGCCACCATTGATCAGAAGTCTCCTGCAAGATATCCATTGGATTCAATGTCCCATGTCCTGTGAAAAGCGGAGCATAAATCGTGTAATTCAATTTCTCTAAAAAGCGCGCCAGCATCCGCACATCATTGGGACTGCCCGAATAAGCGTGTAAAAGTAGAACCGCTTGTTTTCCATGGGGTAAAAACAACGACTCAGGTGCTTGATTCATTTTTCCTTCACTCCTCATTGTATCGTTCTGCTGAACTCACCATATAATAAAGCAAACATAAAGTCCTTTTTATGGATTATAGCTTCTTATTTCCTTTACATACATACTAACTATTAGTCTGTATAAAGTAAGTTCAATAGAACCTCTAGCTCTGTACTCACTTAAAGTGTACTTGATTTAGTACAAATACAAAATAAAAAAGACCTCTCGCTTGAGAGGTCGGTTTTATTTGCTTGATAAAAACATTAATGCGAAGAGCAAAATCATCCAGATCGCACCTAAAACGGCGGTTGATCGTTGCATCACAGCCTCAAAGCCGCGTGCCTTTTGCTTTCCGAACAATTGATCCGCGCCACCAGTAAAAGCACTTGCAGCACTATTTTGTTTGCTAGGTTGCATCATGATCGTTATAACTATAATCACTGACAAAACTAAGATAACGCCCAAAATAAAATTATACAAAAGATGATCCTCCTTATTTCCAAACTACCTCATTTTTTACTTTAGCACAATTGAAGTCATTTGACTAGAGAAGTCCAAACTTATTTTCTTAAAACATCTGCATATTCTGGTTTTTCCTCAAACTCTTTTTTGGCAAACGGGCACAGTGGAATGATCTTTTTGCCTTCGTTTCGAGCTTTTTCTACACCTGCAGCGACTAATTTTTCTGCTAACCCTTGACCACGATAAGTGGGATCAACAAATGTGTGATCGATGATCATGATTTCTGAACCAGCGTTGGACCAAGTCATTTCTCCAGCTTCTTCATTTGTGTCGTTCAATAAGACAAAACGTTCTTTTTCTTCTTTAATTTCCATAATGATTCCCCTTAAATTAAATTATTCATTAAAAGTTTATTTACTTTTTGATGACATACTTCAACGCACCGCTTGGACATGTATTTACAACATAGCTGGCATTCTCGACACTGCCATTATCAGGAATAATCCATGGTCTGCGGCCCACCTCAAAAATTTCTGGGTTTCCTCGTACACAATTCCCAATGTGCGCGCAAATATCTTTATTATAATAAATATCAATGCCCTCACCCTGATATTTACGGTACCCTTGGGTTAATAATTCGTCCTCATTTACTGGTTCTTGATCAAATTTACTTCCGTCCATTTTTTACCACTTCCTTTAAGTAAGATTATAATGGGAATCATAAAAAAATTACACTAAAGCGTCTTGTTAAGCTAATAAATCGAGGAGTGTCTGCATCGCTTGATGAGCCTCCCCTTGATCTGGAAAATTCAGTACAAACGTTCGACCCCCGACGGTCTCTATAACTAATTCAAATATTCCCGACTGTTGTCTAATTGAGAACGGCTTCAGACTATCCGTAGTATAATAGACATTTCGTGGTGTTTTTGTTAACTTATCCTCTTCTAATACATGAAGACCACGTTGAGAGAAAATCAAAAGATGCTCCCCTTGGTCTTCATAAATGGCCAATTGATTTAGCCCGTCATCAGGAAATAATGCTCTCAATTGTGCCTGCAATAACAAAAAACTAGTTTCCTTCATAGTCATCTCCCTTCGAATGGAACGAAGGTATTTCATTCTTTAAATATGCCTGTCCTAATTCATAATAATGTTCAGCATTCATTCGATTTTTTTCGATTTCTTCTGGCGTTAATTGACGAATCACACGCGCTGGAGAACCAAAAGCTAGCGAGTTGTCAGGAATAATTGTTCCTTCTGTTACTAATGAACCTGCACCGATCAAACTATTTTTCCCAATCTTTGCGTGGTTCAAAACGGTTGCTCCCATTCCTATCAACGCACCGGAATGTATCGTGCAGCCATGAATAATACAAGCGTGTCCAATTGTCACATAGTCTTCAATTACTGTCGACGCATCATGATCAACATGTACAATCGTACCATCCTGTATATTGCTCATTTTACCTATGGAAATAGTGTTGCTGTCACCTCGCAAAACACTTTGAAACCAAATTGTTGACCCTTCTCCTAACGTTACCCTTCCAAAGACATCAGCACTATTTGCAATAAAATTTGTCATTTTTTTCTCCTCACTCAGCTACACATTAAAAAATTTGTTCCTCTTCTAGATAAGTATAGCATTTATCCAGCATCTCTTCCTTACCTGTCAACACAATGACAAAAAGAACAGCACTGGCTGTGCTGTTCTCAAAACTCTATTCTGTTTCTTCCATAAATTGGCTATTGTAAAGCTGCTCATAGAAGCCGCCCTGCGCTAACAATTCATCATGTGTACCATGTTCAATAATTTGTCCATCACGCATCACCAAGATATGATCTGCATCACGAATAGTTGATAGGCGATGAGCAATTACAAAACTTGTCCGTCCTTCCATCACACGGTCCATCGCTTTTTGAATCAATCCTTCTAATCGTGTATCAACTGAACTTGTTGCTTCGTCTAAAATTAAAATCTTAGGATCAGAAATAATTGCCCGCGCGATCGTCAGCAGCTGTTTCTGCCCCAGAGAAACATTATTCCCCTCTGAATTAATCTCCATCTCATAGCCGCTTGGCATCGTTCGGATGAAGTGATCGACATTTGCAGTTTTCGCTGCATCGACAACTTCATAATCAGTTGCTTCCAAACGCCCAAAACGAATATTGTCACCAATCGTTCCTTCATATAGCCAAGCATCCTGCAAGACCATACCGAATAATGACCGGACATCTGAACGATTCATCTCTTGTGTATTCACGCCGTCAATTAAAATTTTACCACTGTTGATATCATAGAAACGCATTAACAAATTAATCAATGTCGTCTTTCCAGCACCAGTCGGTCCTACGATTGCAACAGTTTCTCCAGCTTTAACTTCGAAGCTCAAATCTTCAATCAACGGTTTCTTTGGATCATAGCTGAATTTTACATGATCAAAGACCACATTCCCTTGTACTGGCTCTGGCAATGGCAAATCTTGATCATTTAGTTCCTCTTCCGGTTCATCTAAAATTTCAAAAACCCGCTTTGCCGAAGCTGACGCACTTTGAATCATCGATGACAACTGAGTGATTTCTCCCATTGGTTGGCTGACTTGCCAAATGTATTGAATGAAGGCTTGCAGCTGTCCAACCAAGATTACACCATGAATTACGTTCCAACTTCCTAAAATAGCCATCGCAATATAAGTCGCATAAGCGGTTAATTGAACTAGCGGCTGCATCAAACTTGAAACAAACGAAGCACGGAAACCAAAACGACGCAATTTATGGTTAACTTCGCTAAAGCCGGCTAAAGTTTCTTGCTCACGTCCGTATAATTTTAAAATACTGAAGCCGGTCATATTTTCTTGTACAAAACCATTCAGTTCACCGAGTGAATTTTGCATTCCTTGGAAATCCTTTTGTGATACCTGAACGATTTTTCTAGAGATGACTATAGATAATGGAATCATAATCATAGAAATAACCGCCATCATAGGATTGATATACAACATCATGGCCACTGCCAGCAGGATTCCTAGAACAGCATTAATTGATTTAATGATCGCTTGCTGCATCGCGTTGCTTACAGCATCTACATCGTTCGTAACACGTGATAAAATATTTCCTTGCTGATTACGATCAAAATAAGAAACTGGCAAACGATTGATCTTCGCCTCGATGTCTTCTCTCAAATCTCGCATTGCTGATTGAACGACATTCGCCATCAACCAACCCGTTCCTAACTGGGTTCCACAATAAGCTATACCCACAATTACGATCACGATCAGCCATTTAAACACATAATCAAAATTAATCGATTCACCCTGTGCGATATTTTTACTGACCTCTGTGGTAGGCAAGCCTGTTAGATAAGGCATCCAGGTTCCCAAAATCAAAGTTCCTATAGCCAATATTAAAACCAAAATAAAAGTTTTTTTATAAGGATTGATATAATGCAGCAAACGCTTTAAAGAAGAAGTGTACTTTCTCATGCCAATTCCTCCTCCGATAACTGTGATGCGGCAATGTCATAGTAAATCGGACAATTTTCTAGCAACTCTCGGTGTGTACCGATACCTACGACATCTCCCTCGTTTAAGACAACGATTTTATCTGCATGCATGATCGTTCCAACACGTTGTGCAACGATTAAAACAGCGGACTCAGTTGTTTCCTTTTTTAATCGAGCTCGTAATTTTGCATCTGTCTGATAATCCAATGCCGAGAAGCTATCATCAAAGATGTAAATCTCTGGGCGGCGAATCACTGCACGAGCGATTGCCAGTCGTTGTTTTTGTCCGCCAGAAAAATTACTGCCGCCTTCTGATAATTCTTCTTGGTAACCATTTGGTTTTTGAGCGATAAATTCCGCTGCTTGAGCAATTTCAGCAGCCAGCTCCATCTCTTCCTGGGTCGCATCTTTTTTCCCATAGCGCAAATTGTCCGCGATTGTTCCAGTAAACAATTGAGCCTTTTGCGGAATATAGCCGATTTTTTCTCGCAAATCTTTCAATCGATAGTCTCGTACATCCTGTCCATCGACCAAAACTTGGCCTTCTGTCACATCATAGAATCGAGGAATCAATTGAATCAGAGTTGATTTTCCTGAACCCGTACTGCCGATGAATGCCACAGTCTCACCTGGCTTGGCGGTGAAGCTGACATTGCGAATTACAGGACTTTCTGCATGGCCTGGATAAGCAAACGTCACATCTCTAAATTCCAATGAACTTTTTTCAGTCAGCTCTGCTGTTTTCTCAGGATTATCCTTAATCAAAGAATCCATATCAAAAACCTCTTGAATTCGCTGCGCAGAAACATTCGCCCGCGGATACATCATAAAGACCGTCGCAAAAAGCATAAATGAAAACAATGCATGAAAGATATATTCAATAAATGCGATCAAAGTCCCGACCGCTAAAGATCCATGACTAATCTGTACAGTCCCATTCCAAATAATTAATACCATCACGATATTAAATAGGAAGAAAAATCCTGGCTGAGCGACTGCCATCAAATGAAATAGACTTTTAGAGCTGTTTGTATAGGCATCGTTAACTAACCAGAAACGCTTCTCTTCAAACTTTTCATTGACAAAAGCACGTATTACTCGTAAGCCCGAAAGATTTTCTCGAAGGATCCCGTTAATATTATCCAAGTTCTTTTGCTGCTTTGTCGATAATGGTTCGGAATATTTTGCTATCAATATAACTGCTAATAATAAAATCGGCAGCGATAACAAGACATAGATACCTAAACCAGGACTCGTACGCATTATCAAATACAAACTCATTCCAAACATCATCGGAGTCATAAATCCAGTAGTTAAAATATTTTGCATGAACAACATAATCTGATAAGCGTCATTTGTCGTTCTCGTAATTAAAGATGGCACACCAATTTGCTCATACTCTGAATGGGAGAAGGTTTGAACTTTTTCAAAAAGATCATCGCGAATAGCTGCAACCATTCTAGAGGTAATCTGAGAACTGAAGTAACGTAATGAAATGCTCATGATTATACCGATAACAGTAATTGCAATCATTATGATGCCCATCTTTTGTACATAGTTAAAATCATTATTTCCAATTCCTTTGTCGATCATCATAGCCAAAATCGTCGGCAACCCCAACTCAATCAAGATAAATCCGAAAACACTGATGAAATCAAACAATAATAGCTTTTTGTAGCGCAAGGTATACCGCAACATCAACTTCATTTTTTCTCGCCTCTCTCTATACCGTAATGACTCCAATATAGCATAAATAAAATACTTCTGTCTGCTCAGTAATTTGTTTTTTTATTTTTGTTTTTTGGATTTTCTGAAAATTTCTAAGGAATCCTCATTTCACTTCCTAGTTTCTATACTTCTTATTTATTCTGTGATAAACTACAAGTAATTGTTGTAAGAACAACCCAAAGAACGGTGAAATTGTTTTTTCAAGCAAGAAGCAAAGACGAGGCTTCTTCTTAACGCCTTAGCATGAGCTAAGATGTTGAGCATAAAAAAATAGGTGGCTGCCGCCCCTCATTTTGTCGTGGAAAAAATTGCTATTAAGCAAATAAAGGAGATAGATTCATGATTTACAAAGTTTATTATCAAGAAACCAAAGAACGCAACCCAAAACGTGAGCAGACACAGTCATTGTATGTAGAAGCAGACGGCGAAGAAATGGTGCACAACTTATTGCGCGAGAACACCCCATATAACGTGGAATATATCCAACTTTTAGAAGGCAATCATTTAGAATATGAAAAAGAAAATGCCGACTTCAAGTTAATGGAGTTCTAGCATGAAACTTTCGCTAAAAAACAATGAAACTGGTGTCTTTGCCATTGGTGGATTGGGCGAGATCGGAAAAAATATGTATGGGGTCCAATTCCAGGATGAGATCATCATCATTGATGCAGGAATAAAATTTCCAGAAGATGATCTATTAGGAATTGATTATGTCATTCCCGATTTTAGTTATGTAGTCCAAAATATCAACAAGGTAAAAGCACTTGTTATCACACATGGGCACGAAGACCATATCGGCGGTGTGCCTTATCTATTAAAGCAAGCGAATATCCCGATTTATGCAGGTGCGCTAGCTTTAGCACTGATTAAAAACAAATTGGATGAGCACGGATTATTACGTGATGCTGAATTGCATGAAATCGATGAAGATTCTGTGATTCGTTTTCGAAAAACATCTGTAAGTTTTTTCCGCACCACACATAGTATCCCTGATCCATTAGGTGTTGTTGTTAAAACACCTTCTGGGAATATTGTGGAAACTGGAGATTTCAAATTCGACTTCACGCCAGTAGGTCAACCGGCAAACTTGCATCGTATGGCCAAACTTGGTGAAGAAGGCGTCCTATGCTTACTATCTGATAGTACTAATGCTGAAGTACCGACCTTTACTAAATCCGAGCAAACGATTGGCCAATCGATCTTGCGCATCGTGGAAAAAGTCGACGGACGGATTATTTTCGCCACCTTCGCTTCTAATATTTCTCGTTTGCAACAAGCTGCTTCAGCTGCTGTTGCAACAGGACGAAAAATCGCGGTATTTGGCCGCAGTATGGAAAATGCGATCGTCAATGGCCAAAAATTAGGCTATATTACTGTTCCTGATGGCACATTTGTTGATGCTCATGAAATCAATAACTTGCCAGCTAATGAATTAATGATTTTATGTACTGGTTCTCAAGGTGAACCGATGGCCGCTCTTTCACGAATTGCTAATGGAACTCACCGACAAATACAGATTCAACCAGATGATACTGTGATTTTCTCAAGTTCGCCGATTCCTGGTAATACGACCAGTGTCAACCATTTGATTAATCTGCTATCAGAAGCCGGCGCTGAAGTTATTCATGGTAAAGTTAACAATATCCATACCTCTGGCCACGGTAGCCAACAAGAACAAAAATTGATGCTGCGCTTAATGAAACCAAAATATTTTGTTCCGATTCATGGCGAATTCCGCATGTTGAAAATCCATACAGGATTAGCACAAGATACTGGTGTTCCTGAAGAGAACTGCTTCATCATGGAAAATGGGGACATGCTTGCTTTAACAGCTGACAGCGCTCGTCGTGCTGGTCACTTTAATGCTAGCGATGTTTACGTTGATGGCAGCGGAATCGGTGATATTGGTAATGTTGTATTACGTGATCGCCGAATTCTTTCTGAGGAAGGATTAGTCTTAGCTGTCGCTACAGTGGATATTGATAAGAAAGAGATTCTAGCTGGTCCAGATATTTTGTCTCGTGGATTTGTTTACATGAGAGAGTCCGGTGAGATGATCAATGAAGGACAGCGAATTTTATTCCATGCGCTTCGTGAGGCGTTAAGTGAAGCTGGATGTACTGAAGTAAAACTAAAAAATGCTATGGTAGCAGCATTACAACCATTCTTATTTGATCAAACAGAACGTCATCCGATGATTCTACCGATGATCATGACACCGGACAATTAACCAAAACATCTATCTGGAATCCAGATAGATGTTTTTTTATTTCATTGCAAAATTTATGGATTACTCTATCGTTTTTTTTCAAATAACAAAATTTATGCAAAAAAAAATATTATTTTCCTGAAATTACCAAAAAATCGATTGACAAACAACTGGATTATTTGCACAATGAAAGTTAGTTAGAAGGAACAAATAACTATCACTAGTTATTTTAAAGTTTCTTGAATTTAGAATAAAGGAAGATAAACTATGGTAAGAACACAACGCGTGCAGCGAAGTCATATTATTGATGGTGCCTATCAACTGATCATTAATGAAGGCTTCAAAAAATTCCATGCTCGCAGTATCGCAAAACATATTGCTTGCTCGACCCAACCTATCTATCGTGAATTTGCCAATCTGGCTGAGTTGAAATCAGTTTTGACTAATCGCATCATAGTAAAATATCAAGATTTTTTAGAGGATCAAGAACCAAAATCATTGCAAGCACTATCGACAGCTATCACGAATTACGCAACAGATTATCCAGATGAATTCCATCGTTTTTTCTTGCAGGACTCTGATACAATCCAGCTAGTCAAACAAATAACAAGCGATGTTTTCGTAACCATCAAACCAGAAAAGAGCCACTCACTCTTTTTTGACTTTTTCTGGCAATACTGTATCGGCAAAGCTGCACTAGCCATCAATGACGACAATCATACTGACGGTCTAGAAGAAGATCAATTCTTTCAATTTTCTTTAGAAAATTAACTTTTGGATAAGTATTTCAGAATGTCACTCTAATAGAATAAGTATGGATCAAAAAAAGCCTTAGAGAAATTTCTCTAAGGCTTTGTCATTTTATTGCTTATTAACGTTAGCTGCTTGAGGTCCGCGATCGCTTTCTTCAACATCGAAAGTTACTGCTTGTCCTTCTTCTAATGTTTTGAAGCCGTCGCCTTGGATAGCTGAGAAATGTACGAATACATCGCTGCCATCTTCACGAGTGATGAAGCCAAATCCTTTTTCTGCGTTAAACCATTTTACTGTTCCGTTTTCCATGAATAAAATCCTCCTCGTGCCTAAGCACTTATTGATTGTAACATTGCCGGCCTACGAAAAGGGAAACATCTGTATACCAACTCGCATCTCAAACAAAATTACAATAATAGTTTAACACTGGTTTCAGCTTAGGCGCAAGGGTTTTCAATCGCTACTTTAAGTAATTTTCTTCACGTAAACTGAAATATTTGGTTTCTCCAACAATAATATGGTCTAATAACTCGATTCCCATCATCGCTCCGCACTCTTTGACACGTTCGGTAAAGTCCAAATCATTTTGCGAAGGAGTAGGATTTCCAGAGGGATGATTGTGCCCTAAAGCCACGCGCGCCGCGCTGATTCGTACGGCTTCTCGGAAAATTTCTCTTGGATGAGCAATGCTTTGATTCAAAGATCCAATAAAAATCGTCTTTTGCAAAATGATTTCATTTTTAGTATTTAAAAAAAATGCAACTAAATGTTCCTGCTGACAGTCCTTCAATTCAGAAATCAAAAGCTGACCTAATGAAAAGCTAGATTGAACTCTTCCTAATTTGGGCTGTAACGCTCGGTTGATCCGGTAGCCAAACTCCATCATCGCTTTAAGCTCAATCGCACGTGTCTCTCCAATGCCTTTAAATTGTTGAAGTTCCTGCAATGTAGCATGTTTTAAATCATAGAGCGCTGGATATTCGCGTAAGATATTTCCAGCTAACGACATCACATTCTGTTGGCGTGAGCCGCTCCGCAAAATAATTGCCAGTAATTCTTGATCAGATAAATGCTTCTCACCTTCTCGCAATAAGCGTTCTCGCGGCCAAGAACTTTCTGGCAGCTCCTGTAACAATAAACTCTTTTCCATAAAAAACTCCTTTACCTACTTTTCAATAAAGTACGCAAAGGAGTGTCTATTAATCCTCTAAAAAGTCAATCACCTCATGCAGAGAGGTAAAAACTGCTTCTGTCTTTTCTTTCAACTCATCAGTTGGTGGTAAAATATCCGGTACCATCACAACCGGAACCCCGGCACTGTCCGCAGCTAAAATTCCATTTTTTGAATCCTCTAGCACTAAGGCGTCAGCTCCGTCAACTCCTAATCGCTTAGCCGCAATCTCAAAAATTTCTGGATCAGGCTTAGCTAATTTCACATCCTCTGCCGATATGATATCAGAAAATTTATTCCTGATTCCTGCATTCTCCAGTAGAATTTCAATGACCGGACGGACATTGCTAGAAGCTACTACGCGTGGGATATCTTTTTCTTCCAAATAGGCTAGCAACTCATGAACCCCAGGTTTCAAGTCGACATTGCCTGTTTTAAAACGGTCATGCGCCATTCCCCAGCTTTCGTCGATAAATTTTTGTACGGTCTCTTCACCATGATCGGCATACATCTTATGCAATTCTGCCCATACTTCTTCATCCGAAATTCCGATGAAGCGCGCATACGTCTCTGTTGTGAAAGGAATATCGTATTTATCCGCCACCACTAAATTTGCGTCGCAATAAATTGACTCTGTATCAAACAATAATCCATCCATGTCGAAAATAATTCCCTTAATCTTTTTCATTCGTACCTCCCAAGTTTAATAATAATTGACGTACTTCAGAAACGAAGTACAACGATCCCGTAATTAATAGTAAATCATCTGCCCCCATGTCCTCTAACAATTCGCCTAACCCAAACTGCCACAGTGAAACCACCTCAAAGCGACTGTCTGATTTATCAAATCGGCTGAGATCCAATGCTTTAGGATACTCAAATGTCGTTAAATAGATACGTACATTGGGAATACTGGAAAGCTTTGTCAACATTTGGTCAATGTCCTTTGTCTCCAATGCTGAAAAAAGTATTTTTATATTGTAATCACGAAACTCACGTTTTACATTTTCCACTAGACGTTCGATCGCATGACCGTTATGAGCACCATCCATTATAATTAAAGGTTCATCACTGATTTTTTCCATTCGTGCGGGCCATTGCGCCTTCGCTAACCCCTTTTGAATGGTTTTTTCTTCAAAAGGCAGCCCTTGTTGTTCACAGTATAAATGAAAGAGCTCAATTGCAACCCCAGCATTTTCTACTTGGTGACGTCCCAATAATGGAACTTTTAGTGAAGAGAGTTTTCCTGCGTAATCTGTAAAATTGAACAACTCGCCCCACATTGCATCCGGTCGTAAATAATCAACCTGATATTCTTCACCATAACGATAGATTTTTGCAGTTTCAGTTACCGCTTTTTCAACGATCTCAATCAATGGCCCTTTAGTGATTTTACCTGTTACTACTGGTATATTTTTCTTGATTATTCCCGCTTTTTGCTGCGCGATCTCATTTAGAGTGTCACCCAAGACTTCCATATGATCATATCCTATGGTAGTGATTGCTGTTAAGATCGGTTCAACTACATTTGTTGAGTCGAGTAAACCACCTAAGCCAACCTCAACAATAGCAATATCAACCTTCTCAGCCGCAAAATAATCAAGCATGACCGCCGTCAAAATTTCAAATTCGGTAATACCGTCGACTGCTGGATCTTGATCCAACTCAGTAACGATTGGTTGATACTTTTCTACATAATGGATCAATGCTGCATCTGAGATTGGCTTTGCATCAATGGCAATCCGTTCATTAAAATCTTCAATATATGGTGAAGTAAAGCTGCCTACGGTTATACCCGCTTCTATCAAAATGCTGCGCAAATAGGCAACGGTTGATCCTTTGCCATTTGTCCCAGCGATATGGATCACCGGTACTTTTTTTTCAGGATTATCCACTTTATTCAATAAGGCCTGGATACGATCTAAACCCGGACGTGACCCAAATTTTTTCCGACTGTGAATCCAAGCGATTGCTTCTGTTATTGTCAAAATTATTCGCCTCATTTACATCAATTTTGCCTGCCTCTAGTATAGCAAAAATTGTCAAAGAAAGATTGCTGTGTGCTGACGAAATCCTTCAAAAGGAATAAATAGTTCAGATTTCATTCTTATTGATTAGAAAAAAACAGGTACAGCTTTGGTAATGCTGCACCCGTTAATTATCTTTTTAAGAAATTGTCCGCAGGCTTTCAATACGTTCTTGAACCGCTGCTTGTTTTTCTAAATAATCTTTTTCTTTCGCACGTTCTTCAGCTACTACATTCTCAGGCGCATTTGCCACAAAACGCTCATTAGCTAATTTACCTTGAACACGTTTCACTTCGCCATTCCATTTCGCTAATTCTTTTTCTAATCGTTTGATTTCTTCTTCGATATTAATTAATCCCGCCAAAGGAAGATAAATTTCCGCGCCAGTCAATACAGCTGACATCGCTAAATCCGGCGCAGTAATATCACTTGAAATCACTAATTCTTCTGGATTGCAGAAGCGTTCGATATAGCTGGTGTTTTCGATTAGGAATTTATCAATTTTGACATCGTTGGTTTTGATTAGCAACGTGATTGGTTTAGAAAGCGGCGTATTCACTTCAGAACGAATATTACGAACCGAACGAATCAGCTCTTTCAAGACTTCCATTCCCTTTGCAGCTGTTTCATCGTTATTTTCTGGATGAACTACTGGATAATCAGCCACAACTAAAGACTCGCCTGTATGTGGAATCTTTGCCCAAATTTCTTCTGTTACGAATGGCATAATTGGATGCAATAGACGCAGTGTTTGATCTAATACGTAAACCAAGATGCTCTTCGTCGTTTGTTTAGCAGCATCATCTTCACCGTAAAGAATTTCTTTACTCATTTCGATGTACCAGTCACAGAAGTCATCCCACATGAAGTTGTACAATTGGCGACCTGCTTCACCAAATTCAAATTGATCAAATAAAGCAGTCACTTTTTCAATTGTTTCATTCAAACGGGTCAAAATCCAACGATCCGCCACGGTTTTCTCACCAGAAAAATCAATGTCGTCAGCCGTAAAACCTTCAACGTTCATGATTACGAAACGAGAAGCGTTCCAGATTTTATTGATAAAGTTCCAAGCGGCATCCATCTTTTCATAGCTGAAGCGCACGTCTTGGCCTGGTGCAGATCCCGTAGATAAGAACCAACGCAAGGCGTCAGCACCGTATTTTTCAATGACATCCATTGGATCGATCCCGTTACCTAGGGATTTACTCATTTTGCGGCCTTGTTCATCACGAATCAGACCGTGGATCAATACATTCTTGAATGGACGTTCATCGGTAAATTCCAAACTTTGGAAAATCATCCGGCTTACCCAGAAGAAAATAATGTCGTATCCTGTCACTAATGTGCTCGTTGGGAAGTAGCGCTTGTAATCTTCACTGCCTTCATCCGGCCAGCCCATCGTAGAAAACGGCCATAAAGCTGAGCTGAACCAAGTATCCAATACATCCGGATCTTGTTCCCAATTTTCGCTGTCCGCTGGAGCCTCCATGCCAACGTACATTTCACCAGTTTCTTTGTGATACCAAGCAGGGATACGATGCCCCCACCATAATTGACGAGAAATTACCCAGTCATGAACATTTTCCATCCATGTCATAAAGGTATTGTTGAAACGCGGCGGGAAGAATTCAACAGCATTATCGGTGTCTTGATTTTTCACCGCTTGATCCGCTAACGGACTCATTTTAACGAACCATTGAGTGGATAAACGAGGTTCTACTACAACACCGGTTCTTTCTGAATGCCCAACACTGTGAACCATTTTTTCAACTTTGATTAAACGTCCGATTTCTTTTAGATCGTCAACAATTGCTTTACGAGCTTCGAAACGATCCATTCCAGCATATTTGCCAGCTAAATCATTCATACTGCCGTCATCGTTCATGACATTTACTCGTGACAGATCATGGCGATTACCAACCTCAAAGTCATTTGGGTCATGGGCTGGAGTGATCTTAACCGCACCCGTTCCAAACTCACGCTCAACATAGCTGTCGGCAATGATCGGAATTTCTTTGTCTAATAATGGAAGAATCGCTTTTTTACCAATCAAATCTTTATAACGATCATCTTCTGGATGAACCGCGATCGCTGTATCCCCTAGCATTGTTTCTGGACGAGTCGTCGCAATCTCTAATACGCCGCTGCCGTCAGCCAATGGATAAGAAACATGGTAGAAAGCCCCTTCCACGTCTTTATGGATTACTTCAATATCAGACAAAGCGGTTTTGGCTTGCGGATCCCAGTTAATGATATACTCACCACGATAGATTAAGTCCTTTTCATATAAAGAAACAAATACTTTGCGAACTGCATCGGACAACCCTTCATCAAGGGTAAAACGCTCACGGCCATAATCAAGAGATAAGCCTAACTTTGCCCATTGTTCACGAATATGACCGGCATATTCGTCCTTCCATTCCCAAACCTGATCGACAAATTTATCGCGACCAAGATCATATCGAGAAATTCCCTGTTCTCTTAATTTTTCTTCAACCTTTGCTTGAGTAGCAATACCAGCATGGTCCATTCCAGGCAACCATAAAGTATCAAACCCTTGCATCCGTTTTTGGCGAATAATCATATCTTGCAAAGTTGTGTCCCATGCATGGCCTAAATGCAATTTTCCGGTAACATTTGGCGGTGGAATCACAATAGAATAAGGTTTGGCTTGTTTATTTTCTGATGGCTTGAATAAATCTTGATCTAACCATTTTTGATAACGGCCCGCTTCAACTTCTTGCGGATTGAATTTTGTTGCTAAATTTTCAGTCATAGATTTTCCTCCTAAAGAATCATTGTTTTGTGAATAATTTGTGTTAGTTCGTTTAAGCTTAAGGACAAACTTTCATCGCTCCCTCATTCTGCTATTCAGCTTAAGCAATGATTTCTGTAAAATCTTTTTCAGATTTTCTAGAGCATAACCTGGATAAAGCAGAACTAACAAAAAAGTCCTAGAACACAAATGTGTTCTAGGACGTAAAATACGCGGTACCACCTAAATTGCAGAAAAATATCTGCCGCTCAAACATGCTGTAACGGTCATGTGCCGTGCGCTCTTACTTGATTCAGATCGCAAAACTCCCAAGCTACCTTCCATAAGTCAAAGTAAAGATGTTTCAGCCATGCATCTTCTCTCTAGAACCTTGATTTCTTATGTACTCCTCTTGTTCATCGTCTGAATCATTCTACAATGAACTCAGAAACTTGTAAAGTCCTACTGTCCATCAAAATAAATCAATGTCTGCAATTCTGAAGTTAAATCAATATAATGCACATGGACATTCTCAGGTACTTTCAGCGGGTCTGGAGCAAAATTTAGGATAGCTGTAATACCATTAGCAACCACTTGGTCAATCGCTCTTTGTGCGTTTTGACTTGGCACTGTTGAAATCGCAACGGTGATTTTTTCCTCCGCCAAAACATCATTCATTTCATCAATCGAATAAACATGGTATCCACAGATCTCATTACCGACCTTTTCGGGATCATTGTCAAAAGCACAAACGATATTCAAATTTTCATTCCGCCGAAAATTATTATTCAAAAGCGCTTGACCTAGATTCCCACAGCCAATCAATGCAATTCGTTTTTCCTCTTTTGTTTCTAGCATATCGCTAAAAACTTTGATCAAGTCACTGACATCATAGCCATAACCACTTCTGCCTAACTCGCCAAAATGAGAAAAATCACGACGAATCGTCGCAGAACCGACTTGAGTCATTTTACTTAGCTCAGAGGATTTGATACGTGTAATCCCATTCTTTTCTAAGCCTTTTAAACAACGCAAATACAAAGATAATCTTTTAGTTGTTGCTTTCGATAGTTGTGGTTTTTGAATTATCCGCTCCATGGTCGCTCTCCTTGTTTATCTTAATGAATTATTTTAAGTATATGTAATCCTAAATTTTAGAACCACGATTGTTTGTTAAACACTTCACATAAATGATTTTAACATGTAGAAAAAACAATAACAATCTTTTGCAAAAAAAAGAGCAAGAAAGTATTCTTTCCTGCTCACTAATATTATAAAAAATCTGCAAATTCTTCGTTTTTTTCCGCTTGAGCGGGTGTGATTTCTTCAATCTTTAATCCTGCTAAACAGCGGGACATTAATCCCTCAATATCGAAGCGTTCCTCCAATTCCAAAACCTTTTCCAATTTTGGCCGAGTTTTTGGTTGAGGCGGTGCAAAAATCGTACAGCAATCTTCAAACGGTTGAATGGCTAATTCAAAGGTATCGATCTTTTCTGCCAGCTCAATGATTTCCGTTTTATCCATCGTTACAACCGGACGAATAATCGGCGTAGTTGTAACTTCATTGATTGCTACCATACTATGTAGCGTCTGCGAAGCAACTTGCCCTAAGGATTCCCCATTGATAATCACCAAACCATAACGCATTTCACGGATTGCATCTGTTATGCGCAACATCATGCGTCTCGTCAACGTCATCCAATATCCTTGCGGACTATGTTTCTTGATTTCTTCTTGAATCTCGGTGAATGGTACTTCAATAAATTGAATACCGCCAACATAAGGAGTTAATTTCTCAGTTAGGTCCTTCGCCTTTTGCAGCGCTTGTTCGCTCGTATAAGGAGGGCTTGCAAAATGAACTGCTTCGATTTCAACACCGCGCTTCATTGCTAGGTAGCCAGCAACTGGTGAATCGATTCCCCCAGACAGCATCAACATACCGCGTCCGCTAGTCCCTACCGGCAGTCCGCCAGCTCCTTTGATGGTTTCATATGAAAGGTAAGCACCATCACGACGAATCTCAACGCGCAGATTAATATCCGGACGCTTCATCTGTGCTTTAATCTCTGGGCAAACATCCATCACTGCGTTTCCTAAAAATTGCTGAAGCTCGTGACTATCCAATTCAAAGTTGTGGTCGCTGCGCTTTGCTGTGATTTTAAAGGTTTCCTTCCCAGTGTAGACCTCTTTCATGATTTGTTGTGTCATTTGTTTTAAGGCATCCAAATTTTTTTCCACACGAATACTAGGTGAAAACGTTTGAATACCAAAAACTTTCTCTAATCTAGGTAAAACCAAATGACTTGCTTCGCCATTTAATAAGATATGCATTCGGTCGCGCTCTGCATGAATCTTCAACTCAGGGAATTCCGCCAGTGCACCACGTACATTTTGTGCTAATCGCATGATGAAACTGCGTCGATTCTTCCCTTTTGTCGATAACTCACCATAACGCACCATAATTTCAGTATATTGCACGATCATTCTCCTCATTTACTATTTAAGTAGCTTTTTCTTTAGTTGATCTTCGAAAATTTATTATATAGATGATTGAATACCACCATAAATTGCTCTGCTTCTGCCATTGTGTTGCCTTCATCCAAACTTACACGTACTGCTGTTGTTGCAACATCGTGAGGGACATTCATCGCATGAAGAGTTGAACTATCCACTTTTTTACGACTAGAACAAGCACTCGTAGTCGAGACAAAGATTTGCTTTTCTTCCAATGCGTGCACTAAAACTTCTCCACGAATTCCTTTGATCCCAAAAGTTAAAATATGAGGAGCAAAATTTTCTTCACCTGAGAAAATCGTTACTTTATCATAACTGGTTAACGCCTCTTTTAAATATTGACGAATAACAGCTGTATGATTTGGTCGTTCTGCTTTTTTCTCAAGATGCAGTCGTAAAGCGCGACTCATAGCTACAATCGCAGGAAGATTTTCAGTCGTTGCTCTTTGGCCGCTTTCTTGCCCTCCGCCATTTAATAATGGGGCTAGCTTTCTCCCAGCTTTCCAATAAATGAAGCCTACACCACGTGGCCCATGGAACTTATGAGCAGAAAAAGTCGCAAAATCAACTCGGGGAGTCAACCACTCCGCTTGATCAACTTTTCCAACGGCTTGTACAGCATCCACATGAAAATGAATCGTCGGGTAACTTTCCAGAATAGCACTAATAGCTTTGATCGGCTGAATCGCCCCCATCTCATTATTAACTCCCATAATAGAAACTAAAATCGTTTCAGGGCGAATCAATTCTACAAGTTTTTCTACTTGCACAAAACCGGTTTGATCAACAGGGATCACACTCACTTCATATCCAAGTTCTTTCAGCTGCTCCGCTGTACGACTAACTGCTGGATGCTCTACGCTGGAAATAATAATATGGTTCCCATAGTCTCGCTTGGCAATCGCTGTACCTTTTAATACCCAATTGTCTCCTTCTGTCCCTCCGCTAGTAAAAAAGATTTCATTGGCTTGAACACTCAGAAGCTCCGCTATTTGTTTACGCGCTTGCTGCAGTAAGCGCTTTGCCTGTGTACCTAAATCATGCAAACTTGAGGGGTTCCCCATAATACGTTGACTAGTTTTTACATATGTATCTAATGCTAACGGATAAATCGCAGTCGTTGCACTATTATCAAAATAAATCATTCTCTGACCTTCCTTCAAAAATTCTTTCCTATTATAGCGAGAATGTTGCAAGTCTTCAAGTATTCCTTATAAATATGGAAATCCATGGAAACATTCGAAAAAATAAGCTGAGCGATACGCTCAGCTTATACTAAATCTCGGTTGTTGAAATAAAAATCTTCGATTCGTTTGAATGCTCCTGGTTCAACACGTTCAAGCGCTGTACCGATTTCATCCAAAGCATCTTGATAACGGTATTCTTTGTTGAATAACTCTAAACTATTTTCAATCGCGTTCTTAATGTCAGGATGTGTATGACGGTAACGATTTGCATATTGCATCATTTGTTCTGTCAATGCAGCAGCATCAACTAAATCGTACGTCTTTTGATCCAGCATTTCCATATCTTCATCACAGAGGCTAACTAGTTTGTTGATATCCTGCATGTTGATTCGAATCTTATTTAATGACTTACTCAATTCTTCAACCCGATCAGTTGCTACAAAGAAGAATTCTAAGTAATCTCCTGGTAAACCAGGCAAACGCTGTTGCTCTACATAACGTTTCAAGTTGCGTAAACGAAACTCATATTTCTCAATTTTGGCAGAAGCTTCTTTTTCACCTCTACGCAAATCATGCAAGTCATCATCGATTTCAACTTGTTTCGTTTCAATATCGTCTAAGACCTTAAACGCATCTTTATAAAATACTCGAACCTCTGAATATGGCAATTCGTGCTTGTCAATCTGCGGCTCCATATTACGGTTGCGTCGTTCCAATTCCTCGATCTCCGTCTGGAATCCGCGAGCTCGGCCTAATTCATTATTATTCAAAGCATAGCTTTGAGACGTATGATCTAACTCCACCATCAATTGATGATTATTGCGAGCCGCATGAGAGATATATTCACCGATTGTTTTGCGATTCGTTAAAACATATTTTTTGGCTTCGAATTCTTTTTCCAACACCACGTAAAGATCATCGATCAGTTCAGCCGTTTCTTTATTGGCAGTTTCAACCGTACTCAATTCGATTTTTTCTAGATCTTCCAATGAGCGTTCTACATGCTTTTTCACTTTATCCAAACGCTCTTCAAAGTTATCTTCTGGTAAAACGAAATTATCTACCATCATTTTCTTGTAGGTTTTTTCTAACTCATCAATTTGGCCTGGAAATGTTTTTTCTAAATCTTCATAGATTGTTGGAACCTTTTGCATTGTTGCTTGAACTTCATAGGTATGTTTCTCAGCATCGTCTAATACTTCTCGTGCTTCAATTGGATCACCTGAAGTATTCAACGTTACAAATTGTGTAAACTCGATTTCAACATTTTTTACTTGTTTCTGAATTTCTGGTAAAGCAGGTCCAAAGTTGTCTTTTTTCTCTTTCAGATCCTTCTTTAATTCTTCAAAAACATCTAAGGCTTGCTGCACAGCCAGTGAATTCCGTTCCTCAGTTTCCCGTAATTCCTTCAGCCCTGTACGAATGCCTTCAACTTCTTCTTCCATCTCTGTCATTGTACGTTCGGCACTTTCAATCGCTGATTTGCCCTTCATGAAACGAAAGGTTTCATTTTGACTCTCAACTTCAAAAATTTGACTTTCCAGTTCAGCAAAAGATTTTGTCGAAACATCCGTCCATTTTTGATTCCACTCACGGAAAGTATTCTGACTTTGACCGACAAGGTGCATTTTCTTCACTTCATCGACCTCTTCCACGACTGGAAGATCGAATAACGCTTCTTTCCTTTTATCAAGTTCTTTCAAGCGTTCTTGATTCTTTTTCTTCATCAGATAACCAATCAAGTATAAAGCGGCAGCCAAAATGACTAAGCCGATAACGATCCCTATGATTACATTACTTCCCATGTATGATTTTCCTTTCAACTATCAAGATTCAATTTATTTAATGGTTCATATATTCTTGTTTTTTGGCGAAAACATCTAACGTAGATTATAACACAAAAGACTTTTCTCTTCACTAGCTAGTTTAGAATTCATTTTGAAATGTTTATCGCACAGTCACTCTTCATATTAGCATTTTTTGGAATCCGCTTCAATTGTTATAAATTTAAGAAAAGTGTAATTTAATAAAAATTTCTATTCGTGAAAGCGGCAAAGCCCCTTGAAATTATGCGGCTTTTCAGATAATATTAAATCCACATTAAAATAAGAGGTGATTAAAGTGAAAGTGATCAAATTTGGCGGAAGCTCCGTGGCTTCGGCTGAACAACTAAAAAAAGTCTTAGCGATCGTTACTGACGACTCTAGCCGTCGTTTCGTCGTGGTTTCTGCTCCAGGAAAGCGAACCAATAAAGACAAAAAAGTCACCGACTTATTGATTCAATTTTACAATGCTGTTGTATACAAACATGAAACTGGAGAATTGATCCGTGAAATCGTCGCTCGCTATACAGAAATTGCTGCAGCGTTCCACGTCGACGAAGATATTGAAAAAAAATTCAGCGCTGAATTACGTCAACTTCAAGAAAACTATGACGAAACAAACGCTTATGCTTTAGACAGCTTTTTAGCTAGCGGAGAAAACTTGAATGCTCAGCTAGTTGCTGCATGTTTCAAAAAGAGCGGCATCAATGCACGCTACATAAATCCAAAGGAACTGGGAATCACCGTTTCTAACGAACCGCAAAATGCCCGAATTTTAGAGGAGTCCTACGAGAAAATTTATCAATGGCGCGACTCAAAAGAAATTTTGATTATTCCAGGATTTTTTGGCTACACCAAAGATGGACATCTCTGTACATTTTCACGAGGAGGCTCCGACATCACGGGTTCGATCGTTGCAGCGGGCTTGAAAGTAGATATGTATGAGAATTTTACTGATGTGGATGGGATCTTTGCTGCTAGTCCAAAATACATTCACGATCCAGAATTGATTGAATTTGCTACCTATCGCGAGATTCGCGAATTGACTTATGCAGGCTTCACAGTCTTTCATGATGAAGCTTTGATGCCGGCTTTTAAAGCACAAATTCCAGTTATTATTAAAAATACCAATAATCCTGAATGTCAGGGGACCTTAATTAAAAAGTCCTTTGATAGTGAAACTCGCAATGAAGTTGTTGGCGTTGCTAGTGATGGCGGGTTCTGCGGTATTACAATTGGCAAATATTTGCTAAACCGGGAAGTCGGAATCGTTCGGCGAATCCTGCAAATTCTTGAGGATCTGAGTATTGGTTTTGAACATATGCCTTCGGGAATTGATGACATCTCGATTATTTTAAGAGAACGGCAATTGACCCGCGATATTGAAGCAGAATTATTGAAACAAATTGAAGAAAAGATTCAGCCTGATCAATTATCAATCGAACATGGGCTTTCTGTTGTTGCACTGGTTGGTGAAGGAATGCGTGAACGACCCGGTACCACCTCTGACAGCACTGCTGCCCTAGCTCGAAAAAACGTTAACCTACGAATGATTTCGCAAGGTGCGGATGAGCGAAGCATCATCTTTGCAATCCGCAGTGAACAAGAACGGTTAGCTGTTCGATCGCTTTATTACACTTTCTTTGATTAAAGGAGCCTTTCTTTAAATCTGTTGGCCTGATACCTAATCCATTAAATAAAAAAAGGAAAAGCCAGTGCTATTCGGCTTTTCCTTTTTGTCTATCCAGCTCTTTTTGAATCAACGGTTCTGGAGCATACTTTTCTTGCCAATCATCAGGCTTCATCACTTTATTCGTTATCGGATGATATCTAGGTTTGCCATCAGGGAAAAGTTTGCCCATATTTGCGCGATGGACAATTTCAAAAATCGGTTTTGGATCCACGCCAATCAAGGCAAATGATCCATAAGTAAAATAAAGTAAATCAGTCAAAGCATCCACTTCCGCAATTAACGGGTCTGTTACTGGAGCAGCTTTTGCTAAAACTTTTTCTTTGGCTTGATCGACATCTTCATGAAGTTTTGCTACAAGGGCATTGAAGTCAGCTTCATCCCCTTCTGCAACACCATATAGAAATTCGACAATTTCTTCAACCTTAAAACCAGCGCGGAAGCTCCCGCGTTCTTTGGAGAATGCTTCTGGCTTCTCTGGCGGTATTGGGGCAAAAACCGTGTGAAACTCTCGTGCCATTTGATACGGTTCGTTCATCTATCAATACTCCCTATTCTTAAAAAGTGTAAAATATTGTCTATCATTTTCTCTGAAATTCAGTAATCAAATAACCTCATAATGTTTTAATGCTTGATAGATACCGTCCCTCTCGTTCGTCTCAGTTACATAATCAGCCTGTTCCTTTACTTCTGACAGACCATTTCCCATTGCCACTCCGATACCTACTTTTTGAATCATTTCAATATCATTGTAGTGATCACCAAAAGCCATTACCTCTTCTATATTAATTCCGGCTGCCTTAGTAAACTCTAATATTCCATGATACTTTGAACCGTCTTTAGGAACGATATCCACAGAATAAGGATTTGAACGTTGGAAAGAACAATCTGGCAAGCGTTCCTGCAAGCTTTGTGCTTCGTTTTCTGCACTAAAGAGTACACATTGGTAAATCGGCTCTTGTAAAATAGATAATTTTTTATACCTGCCCTTTTCTCGATTCGGACTAAAAGACTGCAATAATCGACGAGTCGACCTTACAGGAAACCATCTAGGCATCCAGCCAGCAATTTTTTTTAGCAGCGAGTTTTGTGACCATTTCATCAAGTGGCTGCCATCCACACGATAGCGACCGCCAAAAATAATTTGACGATGCTCATCGTCCGCAAAATCCACGATCTTTTGTAATGTCTCAGCAGAAAACGCCCGTTGAAAAATCTCTTTTTCTTTCGTATAAACCAACTGTCCGTTGTACATGACATAAACATCCAAAGGCAGCTGTTCAATCCGTTCTTCGATTTTTACTGGGCCTCGTCCCGTTGCTATTCCACAAAAAATCCCTTGATCTTGAGCTAACCGAATCGCTTCGCGGGTGCTGTCCAGCACCTTAGAATCACCAGTTATCAAGGTTCCGTCTATATCAAAAAAAATGGCTTTTATCATGGCTCTCCCTCGTTCAAAATAAATCGATTTGACTTGGATTCAATCCTTCATAATCCAGTTGAAGAATTTTTTTCAATTGCATAGCATTATCGGCGGCATCTCCACCAGAATTATTATTAAAAATGACGCCAATTTCTGCGGACTCCTCGGCTGCTTGTCTAACCTTATTCCCCAAGTCCTTCAATTCAGCCTCGTTGTAGCGGTATAAAGTACGCTTCTTGCGCCAATCACCAGTCCGATCGTTCCAATACGCTTGATTCCTTCCGTGAAAACGAAACAGACTAAAATTTTTATTCGTCACCGTAGAATCTAACGGAACAGTATCCGGTAATTGCGGCTCATCCACCATCACCAAACTAAAATCCAATGTTCTCATCAATTGTTTTGTTTTCTCAATTAATTCTTCAGCATACCAACTGTAATCTCGCAGTTCTATTGCTACAGGTAAATCAGGGAATAACTCCCGCAGTGTCTCTAAATAAGCGACGTTTTCTTTTGTACACTTAAATTGTGCCGGAAATTGTGCTAAAAAGCAAAATAACTTTCCACTTTCGATCATCGGCTTTAATGTTTCAAGAAAATGCTCCTGCATCGCTGCTATAGAAGGATAACTATCCTGCCATTTAGCCTGTCCTGTAAATCCCGCATATAGCTTAACCACAAAGCGAAAATCAGCTGGAACTTGTGTCAACCAGTTCTCAACCGAGCTCTTTTTGGTGATTCCATAATAATTCGTATCTAGCTCGACCAATGGCAGGTAACCGGCATACTCATACAAAGAAGAGGTCTTCTTACCAGTCAAGCTGCTGTGTTCATTAAAAGAAGTTAATCCAATTCGAATCATAGTATCCTAGCCTCCCTTTGTTTCATAGTATACAATAAGCATAGCAAAAAATTAGCAACAATGCGCTAATAACGAATGGAGTAATGATGATGAAACGGATTTTGATTTTACATACAGGCGGAACGATCTCAATGAGTCAAGATGCCGATGGTGCTGTACGTCCAGACAAAAAGAATCCTTTACTAGCGGCTGGGCAGGAATTACGTCTGCCAGCTGATATTGAATTGATCGTGGAAGATTTTTCTAACCTACCTTCCCCCCACATCACTGTTGAGACAATGTTTGATTTGAAAGAGAGAATCAAGTCCGCTAAACAAGAAGGTCTGGACAGTGTCGTTATTACCCATGGAACAGATACTCTGGAAGAAACTGCTTATTTTCTAGAGATGACCATTGGTGATTTAATGCCGATTATTTTAACTGGCGCGATGCGTTCTATCAATGAATTAGGAAGTGATGGTCTTTACAATTTTGAATGTGCGATTCGTGTAGCGGCTTCAGACAATGCTATTGGTAAAGGTGTGCTCGTTGTCATGAATGATGAAGTTCACAGCGCTCGTTATGTAACAAAAACCCATACAACAAATGTAGCAACTTTTCGGACCCCAACCTTAGGACCCATCGGCCTAGTCACGAAATCAAAGATACTTTTCAAGCAAGAATTGCCTAAAACAACTCGCTATGATATCAACAGCTTTGACGCAATGATCCCAATCATTAAGGTTTTTGCAGGAATGCAGGGCGACTTCTTCGAGATCCTTGATCAAGCCATTACAGTCGATGGACTAGTAGTTGAGGCGCTCGGTGCTGGTAACTTGCCTCCGCAAACCTTACCGCCTTTTTATCATTTATTGGAACAAGGTCTACCGATTGTCCTTGTTTCACGCTGCTTTAACGGTATCGCTGAACCAGTTTATGACTATCATGGCGGTGGTGTAGAGTTGGCACAACATGGTGTCATCTTCTGCAACGGAATCAATAGTCAAAAAGCTCGTTTAAAATTATTGATTGCGTTAAATGCTCACTTATCAAAAGAAGAATTAAAACACTTTATGGAAGAGTAGGTCCATTCTTTCAATTATTAAAATCTGAAGTATGAACAAAGCAAAAAGAAGTTAAATCGATTATTCCGATTTAACTTCTTTTTTGCCATAATATATTCGCTTCACAAGCAAGCTGATCACCGAGGCGAATCTCATGACGGGTTTTTACTTCTTTGTCTGCGACAATTTCGTAGAAGCTTTCGATATCATTGCCGTACAATACTTCCTTATCGAATTTTACATTCACATATGTTGGATCATGATGTGTCATAAAATCATAGCCTAGTACATCGATCAACCAATTAAAATACATAGCATTATTCACGTGATGATTACTGTCAAGGTCATAGTAGCGTACATGATACAATTGCTTCAGATCCCCTTCGACCTTTTCAATCTTTGGCCAGCGGCGAATTTTCTTGACCTGTGGTGATTCATAGGGTGCCATAAGATTTGCGTCGACACTGCTCATCTTGCGATTTTCGATGTCCATCAATACAAAAGACATATCGATTTTCAATAATTCTGCACCCTCTGCATCGTAGACCCAATAACTTCGATAGCAAAAATAGCGGTTGAATTCTGTTGGCTCGGTCACAATCGTAACCTTTTCGCCAACCTGAGGTAAACGATGGATTGCTATTTCCGTTTGTGTAATCACCCAAGTTATACCTAAAGTATTGATATAATCTGTTCCCCGCTCCAGCTCATCGCTTTGATCAGATGAGGCCTTGATAGCAACACTTAATAAAGCTGGAAACGTCATATTCTGGTTGATATCGCACTCATAATATGCGACTTCATGATGAATGGTGTATCTCTTTCCCAATTACTTTCCTCCTAAAGCTAAGACGCGATCTACCGCATCTCCGTAGGTCTCCCCAAAAATATTCAGGTGAACCAGCAGATAATAAAGTTGGTAGATAGCCAGTCGATCTTGCCAACCTTCACGCATCGGCATAATTTCTTGATAGCTGTCAATAAATTCATGACGGAAGCCGCCAAATAGTTGGGACATAGCAATATCCATTTCTCGATGACCATAAGAAACTGCCGGATCTACAAAGACCGGTCGACCTTGCGTATCAAAAAAAGTATTGCCGCTCCAAAAATCGCCGTGCAATAAAGTTGGTTCAAAAGACATTGTACCCCATTTTTGATAAATCCACTCTTTAAATAACTGATAATTTTTTTCTCTGCGTGCCGTCCAATGGTTTCGCCCATTAGCAATTTCTATCTGGACCTCTAATCGATTTGTCAAATAAAAGTCCCACCAGTTATCTGAAGGCGTGTTGATCTGAGGCAATAGACCCATGAAATTATTTCTTTTATAACCAAACTTGATTGCTTTGATTTCGTGAAGCTTGCCAAGTTCATGAGCCAAGTCTTGTTGGTTGCCTTCTCCAGGCTCGATCCACTCCATCAAAAGATACGCCGCATCGGCATAACTTCCATGCTGATAAACCTCTGGTACTCGCACTGCGTTTCCTAGTTCTGCTAATCCATCGACCTCCGCCTGAAAAAAATCTGACGACATTTGCGGATGGTATTTCAAAAAATAATTATTTTTTCCATCTGTTACCCGATACGCCTGATTGATATCTCCGCCGCCAATCGGTATTACTTTTGTTTGCATGTTTAAATAATTCAGCAACTCATTCATTTCGTCAACTCCTTACAACAAATAGATTTTCTGCAGATCTTTGATTTCATGTGTGGATATCCCGATCCCTTCATGAACAAACTGTCCCACTGTTCCATAATGTTCTTTGATTTGTTCAAAACTAGTCTCTAAATAGACCTCCTTAGCAGACATCATATCTTCGATCCCGTGTAACGCCTCAGCTGATATACCTGCGAGCTCTGCTTTTTTGTACATCTCCTGTACGACTTTCTTTAAATACCGATTCGTCGCCAAATAATCTTCTACAATTGTTTCACTCTCCACGCCTAAGCAATGTAGCAAAAGTATCGCCGCGAAGCCTGTCCGATCTTTTCCAGCTGTGCAATGAAAAAGTAGGCTCTCATCAGCTTTATGATTGTCTAGTACTAAATCAAAAAATTTACGGTATTGACCGCGAATGTGCTGATCAGTCACAAAATGCTTATACACTTCAACCATCTGTTGAAGGGCATTTTCACCATCTTGCATTCGCTGCATCATTTTTTTGGGCGAAGCCGATGCCGTTTCGGTCTCCTTGAGTGGGAAAATCGGTAAAAAAATATTCGAAGCCTCGGGTATTTCTTGATCAGGCTGGGCAGTTCGTTCCTCAAGTGAACGAAAATCAACAACTTTTTTGATACCGTACTCGCTTAAATATTGTTTATCCTGTGCGTCTAAGTGATTGATGTTAGCAGATCGGATCAATTTGCGATGGGCAACTTTTCGACCGTCCGTTGTTTCATAGCCACCCAATTCTCGTATGTTTTCAGCATGTCGAACAGCTAAATGTTTAGACATCCAACCAACCTCCTTTTTGCTAAAAGTATAGCACATCAAAAAAGAAAACGCTTTTCATAATAGAAACAACATTGTGTCAAGAATGTGTGCTCCTCCGTTCCCACAGCACTTTATTAGAGGAAATTTTACCTTATGATCATACAAAAAAGGCCTCACGAACTTGCTCAACTTTTGAACAATAAGACCAAAATATTTCTAAATTGCTTCTCAAATTTCGAAATATTTTTGCTTATTGCCGATAAAGTTAGTTCGTGAAGCCGGACATGGATATACCTGCTGCAAAGCGATTTATTCATGTGAAAATTATATACTTTTTAGTATTAAGCTAATGCTCCCATGGGATCCCATGGTGACAAAATGGTCGGTTCTGCTTCAAAAGCAGCTAATTGTTCTGGTGTCAAAAGTTCTTTCCGAACAACGATTTGATACGTATACTCGTCCATCCATTCATCACTCATTACAAAGAAACCTTTGTCACCAACTTTTTCACCCCAGCTATTTTCGACTTTCCATTTTTTCGCTTGATTATCAATCAAATCTACACCCGTTAGTACCATCGCATGAGTCATCAAACTTTCGCCGTAGTCTAACCGTTCTGCTTTAGTCATTGTCAGATCAACATCAAATAGGTCCTCAACATCATAGGCATCTAAAGCCATAATGCCGCTGTCCCGAGTAGATGACTGGCCAACATCACAGCCAAACCAAACAGATTCGCCTTGCTCTAGCTGTTTGATCGCCAACGCTTTGAAGTCATTCATTTCAAGGTTCAAGTATTTCACTTGTTTCCCATCAACTACATTTCCTAACATATCCACAGTGTATGACTTCATAAAAGGCTTATCTTCCGTTGGCGCATTGATGATACTAACATAATCATCTAAATCCACTCCCACGTATTTCTCATAGAAGCTTTGAGGCGTCAATCCTCTATCTAAATGATAGTTTTTTTCATCATCGCGATACTCGAAATCAAATACAGTTGGCGGTGTCCCTAATGAGATCGCTAAAAGATTATAGACTTCTTGCAGCATCGCCTCACGGTTGGCTTGTATTTCTTCAGAAGTAGCATCTTCTGCCACCATTTGTCGCAATAGAACGGCATGTTTGCGTAACAATTTATTCAAATAATTGTTTAAATCACGTGAATTCGAGCTGTTGCTGCTTTCTGGCATTACACTTTTCGGTACGACACCATATTTTTGGAAAAGCGACACGATCATGTCCCATTGTCCACCATCTTGTTGGGGTGTTTGCAGTAAAAAGGCTACTTCTCGACTCGCCACGGACTGTTCTGCTGTATTTAAAATATTCTCATAGAAATAATTCGCTTTTTCATATTTATCCCAAAAGAAAGTATAGTTTTGGGAAAGTTCAAAATCCTTCAACTGAAATGTCGTCAATAATTTATGGCGGAAGGTATTCAGCGCCGCAAACATCCAGCAGCGTCCAGATTGTTTTTGATTTGCTACTTTTCCAGTTGCAAGATCAATTGAGAAAACCGGCGTATTCTCAACATGTGTCTGTATATTCTCTGCTGAAGCTCGAATACCATTTTTTACTACGCCTCGCTGCAGCGCGACTTGTTTTGAGTTTTTAGCAAAAGCTTCACGAAAAGCGTGGGTTCGTTCATTAGTAATTTTTGACATAAAAAAAACGCCTCCTTGCACCTCATTTTACGCTTAATGGGGCAAAGAGACAATTAGTTTACAAACTCGGCTGTAAAACCCGTTTTCCTTTTTTTATCCATTGACCAACACGTCTGCTTGATAAGGCTGCGGTCAGCAGCATGCTGCCTATAAATAATAAGACTAGCTCTAACGAACTGATTTCAAAATCATACTCCAGTGCTCGCAATCCCTTGACTAAAAAACCATGGAGCAAATAGACCGTTAACGTATTTTTTCCCCAATTAGAGAAAAAATGACGTTCTTTTGGAACCAACAGTAAAAAGGCAATAATTCCAATCAAACCTGCCACGAAAAAGAGCAAGCGTTGCGGTCCGCCGAGTAGCGGATGAGCCAAGTAATCCTCATAAGGTTTAGACCCAAAGACCCAATATTTGTTGATCAAATCATTTCCCTGAATAAACAGAAACAGGCCGCTAAACAAGAGGAGCGCCATCCATTTCTTAGGATAGGCTTTCAACTTTTCGACCCAGCTTTTCGGGATTACATATCCCAACATAAAATAAGGAAAAAAAGCCAATGTTCGTTGAATCGCTAAATAACGATCAAAAATCGGGAAGTATCCAACTAAGAGTGCAAGAATCACACTTCCTATCAAAACCTGCTTCACAGAAAAATAGTTTATTAAGTGTAGCAGGACATTCCACCCGAACAAACTCAATAAAAACCAAAGCGACCATTGCGGAATTCCAAGATCCAAACTAAAAGAGTCCTGCAGGCCAATTAAGGTGTAATAGCATGAATAAAGTACTTGGAAAAAAAGATACGGAAGCAATAACTTCTTCACTAAACTCATAATTGGCTTGGGGCCATTTTTAGCGAAATATCCTGAAATCAGAATAAACGCTGGCATGTGAAAAGTAAAAATGAAATAGTACAAGTCATTGTACAATGGATGATCATCCATGAATGGCTGCAAAAAGTGCCCAAACACAACTAAAATCATCAAAAAAAGTTTTGCATTGTCAAAATAGGCATCACGTTTTTCCATCCTGTCCCTCCTTATCATTATTAGTATAACGAGGTTTTTTTTCAGTTTCAAAGAGATCACACTAGTTTAGAAAAAGATCATGTTTTCCTCAATATTTCTCTCACATTTAACACGTTTATTCATAAAAAATTCACTTTTTAGGTGTAAAAAAATAGAGACAATCAAATGATCGTCTCTAGCAACTCCGGCAGTAGGACTCGAACCTACGACATCATGATTAACAGTCATGCGCTACTACCAACTGAGCTATGCCGGAAGAATACTTTATTATAATATCAATTTTTAAATCATCATGCAATCCTAAATGTTCAATATTTGATTGAGCTGTAGAATAAATCTATTTTAAGAGAACTAGAGGAATTTTTATGCCAAGAAGACTCCATCAAAAAAGAAAAAATCATAGACCGAAAATCGGTCTCTTTATCCTAATAATCATCCTTCTAACAATAAGTGGGATTTATATTGAACATATTCGCAATCAGCACAGCGCTGTGGAAAAGGCTGCTTCTACTAAGCTCATCCACTTACCTGCCACCACAGCTGCACAGATAGTAGAGCCTAAAGATGCTGTTTCTGCCCGTATTGAACAGGCACTAGTAGAAAAAAACTTCAGTGGAACTGCTCTGATCTTTCGACACGGTCAAATAATTTTGAATAAAGCTTATGGCTGGAAAAATCAAGCAAAAAGAATCCAGAATACAGTCGACACACAATACTGTATCGGCTCTGTTCAAAAAGGCCAAACTGCCTATCTAATCATGCAAGCAGTCAAGGCTGGTAAATTACGCTTGAACGAAAAGCTAAGTACGTTTTTCCCACAAATACCCAACAGTAAAAACATCTCTATTAAAGACATGTTAAACATGAGCTCTGGCTTGCGTATTGATGAAAAAAGAATCGATGCCTTAAAGACGACGGATACCAAAGAAATACTAAGTGAAACTATTCGCCAAACAACTGTAGCTCAAGATGCTGGTTATTCTTACCAGCCGGTAAATTATGTCCTATTGGCAGGTATTTTAGAAAAGCTTTATCAAACAGACTATAATACTTTGTTTGATAAAAAAATTAAGGAGCCGATGAAATTAAATGAAACTAGTTTTTTTTCGGAGAAAAATACAAATCAGGCACTCTCCTACTCTCTATCCGCTGCTGGTCCAATCTACGCTCCAACAGCCGCCTCTTCCTATGCAGATGAGTTAGGAACAGGGAATGTTTTTATGTCAGCAAAAGATTTGTATACTTATCTTCAGGCGCTTTTCAATGATCAGTTCTTAACGAATCCTGAACGGACTAAGCTATGGTATGCTTATCCAGGCGAAAAATATGCCAGCGGTCTCTACAATATGACAAATAGTTATCACACACGCGGTGTTAAAGCTCGCTTTGAAACAGTTGCTGATTTTTCTAAGGATGGACAAGATGGTGTTCTTCTACTTTCAAACGTTTGGAATCAGCCCAAGGGATACAACAATCTTGCTGGTCAATTGTATAAAATAGTCGCCACTAACACCTAATGACGACTATTTTATAAATAATTCACTTCAGACTTTTCCAATCAGTTTTTTTATACTCAGGGAGTTGACAAACAGCCTTTACTTCGCTATTCTATATCTTGTGTTAAATAACTATGCCGCCTTAGCTCAGCTGGTAGAGCGCCACCATGGTAAGGTGGAGGTCGTCGGTTCAAGCCCGACAGGTGGCTCTTCTAAAACCTTGAGAAATCAAGGTTTTTTTATTTATCTATATTTCTTTCGAGCATACCAGCATAACATGAGGCAATTGATAAGCCTAAAAGAATCCCTCCAAAAATATCTGTGATCCAGTGTACCCCTGATAACAGTCTTCCTATGACTAGGAAAAACAGCCCAATCAAGCAAAGATAGGATACAATTTCTTTTATCCTGCTTTGATCTTTCAACACACAAAAAGCAGTGAGTAAGACTGTAATTGCAAGAAATGTATGGCTTGATGGATAAGAAGGCTCCAATTGTCCCTCCACTAAGATCGGTCGATAATTAATGACTACGTGTTCAAAAAAGATATAGACAGCAGCTACCCCGGCATAAACAAAGCCTAAATAGAGGATCTCTTGATCGACTAATGACATTTTCTTACGCGTAATTAGCTGCCAAAATCCGTAAGTGGCAAAACAGCTCACGACCAATAATGGGAAAATTCCTATTATTTCTGTCACACGGTACCAGAACGAGTTCGTTCCAATTATATTCAGAAAATATTTATTGATCGTTGCAAATCCTACCTCAGACTGTTTCGGCCCTACCTTTTGTACGTCGATTACTTTCAAACTAATTGTATATATAACAAAAAGTAAAAATAATCCTATAGCGTTTCTCAATCGTTTCTGCTTTTTACTCATAGACTTTTCTCCTAACTCTTCTATTTGGATGTTATCCAAACAAAAAGTATCAGAATCGCCTAAGTATAAAAAGAATCGCATCGTCACTGGTATGTGACGATGCGTATCAACGCCTATCTAACGCGCTTAATCCTTTGACAGCTAAAATTATCAATAGATAGGTTGAAGGGTAAGGATGCCTAGTCATAATAAAAAGTAATGTACCGAACAACGTCAAAATCAAAGAAATTTTTATGACAGATGTCTGATCTCTGGTAGCAAACATAATTTCGTAGACCCCAAACAACGTAGTTAAAATAATAAAAATTGAAAGTATAGTCTTTAATGCTGCCGTTTCAGGCGACAATTGCCACATCGAAACAAAAACAATGCGGCTTTCTTGGGTTTGAGCAAAAATAGGCAAAAAAAGCAATAAACCGGTCATGCAGTCTAGGATTCCCAACAACAGACGCTGAAATTTCTGTTGCTGCTTTTTCTTATCATTTTCAGCAATTGAGATTAACTCACTATTAGAAAGTAGCTCATCAATTGATACATCAAAAACTTGAGAAATTGCCTTTAATGACTCGATGCTGGGAAATCCTCTTCCCGATTCCCACTTTGAAATTGCAGTTCGTGAGATAAACAGCTTCTCAGCTAATTCTTCTTGCGTCCAATGCTTGCTTTGGCGTAATTGTTTCAGTTTTTCGTTAAAATCCACTTCCGTACTCCTGTTCCTGTTGTCGTTTTTAGCTTCGCATAAATCATACCATAATAAAAAGAAGAGAAAGAGCCAGAGATTTTTTCCTCTAGCTCTTTCTAAATGATAGATTCTTGATTCATTTATTTCCCTCTGTATAAAATTCCTATTCAGTATGCAACACCGATAATAGCAGTTGATTACAAACATAGCAGAATCATATCCGTGGTAACCTGTAAAAATTGAGTTAGTTTCAAAAAATACTTAACTCTTAGATCGAGCTAACGCTCGATCTTTTTTACAGCAATTTTTGTAAAGTGCCGCTGTACATTTATTGGGTTCACGTGGCCTGTCGTTCTTTCTTGAGCGTTGGCCATTCCTGTTGCCATACAGAACTTCAGCAAATCTTCAGGCGGCATCGCTTGAGTCAGCCCATAAGCAAAGCCCGCAATTGTCGAGTCACCAGAACCTACTGGATTAACAACTTTGATTGTTGGAATCGTCACTCGATAGAATCGGTCTCTATGTTTGGCGAGTGCTCCTGCTTTGCCTAATGAAACAACGATCCATTCGATTCCAGCAAATAGTGGCTGCTCTAATGCTGTTTGGATATCCTTCAATTGTTCAATAGAAAAATCTTGCTCCAGTAACACTTCTAATTCTTCTAGATTAGGTTTGATCAAATAGGGCTTTACTTGCCCTTTTAAAACTTGCTTCAAACTTTCACCCGAGGTATCAACAAGCGCCTTGACTTCCTTTTCTCGAGCTACTTGAACCAGCTTTTGATAAAAGTCTTGCGGCAATCCCTTCGCTAAGCTTCCTGAAATGGTGACAATATCCGTTTGCTCAAGCAGTTCTTCAAATTTTTTCAAAAAAACGATTTTCTCTTCACCTGAGACAGTCGGGCCTGTTTCTAAAATCTCTGTTTGATTTCCTTCATGCAAAATAGCGATTGAATCACGTGTTTCTTCTTTAATGGGTGTAAACGCCTGATTGATTCCAGCCTTATTTAACTCTTCTGCGATGAATTTCCCATGAAACCCTCCAAGAACACCAGTCGCAAGCACCGCACCTCCTAGATCATGGATCACGCGGGTCACATTTAATCCTTTTCCACCTGCCGTCTTTGTCACCTGATCGGTTCGATTGACAGTATCCATTTTCAGTCTATCCAGCGGGTAGGAAATATCAATCGAGGGATTCATCGTTACAGTTACTATCACGAGACCGCCTCCTAGTTTGCAACAGCTTCTTCGACTACTTGCACTTTGGCATGCCAAGAGCTTGCTGTTTTTGCTAAAACGCTGTTTAAACTTTCGATATTTTTCCGTCCTTCATTTTTCAGCCACTCACGAGCAGCAACCTTTCCTGATTCAATGAAAGGCTTCACACCGTTTTTCCATGTAGCACGTCCGCATAAAACACCATTGAAGGTTGATCCAGACTCGTTAGCAAAGACCAGTGTTTGTTGGAACAGCTCGGTAGAAACGCCCGCACTCAAGAAAATGAACGGCAAGTCCGTTGCTTGGCTTTGTTCTAAGAAGTATTTTGCTGCTTCTGCTTTCGTATAAGCTGTTTCACCCGTTGCAAAGCCTTCAACGAAATTCATATTGACCGGTACTTCGACTTTCAATACATCTACTTTGTATTGCGGTTTTGAGAATTCTTTCATCATCTCATTGACCTTATGTGGTTTCACCTTTGCATAGTCAATTGAACCGCTATCGGCGTTTTGGGCATCATAAGAGATTAATTCTAAATAAAAGGGAAGGTCTTCTTCTGCACACTCGCTGCCTAATCGTTCAATGAAAACCTGCTTTTGATGATTGATTTCTGGATCTTCATCCACGTCATAATATAGTAGAAACTTAATTGCATCGGCCCCTTGTTCCTTTAAACGTAGGACAGACCAATCGGCTAATAAATCGGGAAGACGCCCTGGTGTCGTCGCATCATAACCCGTTTTTTCGTAAGCCAGCAATAATCCCGCCTCTTCATGTCGCGCTTTGGCAGCTGGCAAACCATATTCTGGATCCAATAAAATCGAGGAAGCATAAGGTGTCAGCTCACTAGAAACCAATTCCTTGAAGCCTTCAATATGCTCGTCCGTTGGCTCCACATCCAGCGCTTTGATCATTTTCTTCAATGCGCCTCGCTGATCAATCGCTAAAGCACTAATGATCCCATCTTCTGTCGATAAGCGATCCATTGCCGCTTTTTTTCCTGCTGTTAACGTAAGCATGTTTCTTCCTCCCAGTTTGTTACTACTTATATTCATGAATGGTTACACCTTTTACCACACGGTTAACTGTGCCGGTTGGTGAGGGTGTATCGGGTGTATTTGCTACTTTGATAGATGTTAATAGCGCTACCGTTTGTGCTACCATGACATAGGCTAGTGCTAAATAGCCGTCTGGCAATAATTGTGCGTCCGTTGTAAATTCAAACGTATCGCCAGAAAAATTTCGTTCACCTGGTTGAGTGATAGCGAAAATACCGGAAGCGATTTCATCTTCGCGAACTTCTTCTAAGACATCCAAATCATAATCGCGGGTATACGAATCATTGTTAACAAAGCCCAGCATCACCGTTTTTTCATTGATAAATGATTTTGGACCATGACGAAAGCCCATTGAAGAATCAAAGACCGTTGCGATCTTGCCTGCTGTTAATTCCAAGATTTTCAACTGTGCTTCTCGTGTCAAAGCAGCTAAGCTCCCTGACCCTACGTAAACGATTCGTTCAAAATCAAACTCGACAATTTTCTCAATCTCAGTCTCACGATCAATCACTTCTTTTCCAAGGAGGCTTAATGTTTTTACATATCCCTGCTTTTTATCAAGAGCGGTTTGATCAAAACTCAATAATGCGCCTAACACCATACAAGAAAAGCTGCCTGTCATCGCAAAACCATCATCATTGGAACGTACAGGCATTAAGAATAAAAAGCTGTTTGGATCATTTTTGCTGATTTGAGCTAGCTGCCCTTCTTCCGCACAGGTAATGGATAAATGATGGATCGTTTCAACGACTTGATTTGCAATCTCAACAGCGGCCAAACTTTCAGGGCTGTTGCCACTTCGCGCAAATGAAACAAGCAACGTCGGTTCTTCTTTGATTAAATACTCTAACGGCTCTGCCACAATATCTGTAGTGCCGATACTCTCATAACTAAATACTTGATTGTCTCCCTGCTTGCGTAAATATGGAACTAATGTATCGCCTACATATTGCGAAGTTCCTGCACCAGTAAAGATTACTCGTGTCCGTTTTCCTTGTGCCTGTTTTTTGACTTCTGCTAAAAATTGTTCTAATTCTGTTTGTGCTGTCAGATAAAGCTCAAGGGTTTCTTCCCATAATTCTGGCTGTTGCCGAATTTCACGAGTCGTGATCTCTGCACCTAGTTCTTCCAATTTTTCTTTTTCTATTGTAAACATCCTTCGATTCTCCTAACTATTTCGAATATGGCGAATCTGATAATGAAATTGATCCGCACGGGCAACACTCAAAGTAAATTCAATGATTTCATTTTTCATGTTATATGTCTGGCGAGCTAAATGAAGAACGGGGGCTCCTTCCGGTATCATCAATTGTTTCGCGTCGTCGCTTGAAGCCACACTGGCATATAGCTCTTCATCAGCCAACCGGATTGTTTGATTAAACTCCTCTGAAAAAAGGTCATAAAGCGGCTTGCTTCGCAGCAGCCGATCATCCAATGATAAGAAAAACTTCACCGGCAAATAAGTATCCTCGCACATCAAAGGCTCACGGTCAGCTATTCGCAGCCGACTTAGTTTAAAGACAGCTTCACCTAATGAAAGATTCAGATGCTCAGAAATAAATTTATCCGCTTCGATTTTTTCAAAAGACAATATTCTAGTTTCGGGATTTCTTCCTAAACTTTTCATCTGCTCAGTAAAGCTATAAGCACTAGCTAAATCTGCCGCATTTTTTTTGATATCAGAGACAAAGGTCCCTTTTCCGTGACGACGATAAATATAGCCGATCCTTTCCAACTCCTGCAGAGCCAAGCGAACCGTCGTCCGACTTACTCCATATTGCGCTGTTAGTTCTCGTTCAGATGGCAGCCTGTCATGGGGAATCATGCTCATTTCCATTTGATCCTTCAATAAATCGACAAGCTGATGATACAAAGCTTTGTTTTTAAATGAATTTTCCATAAGAGCTCCTTTTTTACTGGTTATAACCACAAACCAATAGTAAGGTGGTTTTTTTTAGTTTGTCAACAAAAAATAGGAGGAAAAATTACCGACTAATTGGAATCATTGTTTTAACAACATTTATATCGGAATCTTTTTTTACTATAAAGTGCTTGGGAGCATGGAACTATTTCAATCCTCTAAAAAAAGGAGCAGTAATCTAATACCAGTTAAATAGTCTTGAGACTTCTTCTTTCAGACAAAAAAAGTGCTAACACGCTGGTTAGCACTTTTCCTACTATATAAATTGTCCATTAAAATACTATAACCGGTGTCCCCACCTCAAGAATTGGGTAAAGCTCATCCATTTTAGCCGGCGGAGTATTGATACAGCCATGGGAACCACGATACAACCACAAATCTCCCCCATAGGCGTATTGCCAATCGGAATCATGGATCCCAACACCTGTTTTATCGATTGGCATCCAGTAACGTACGGGGCTGGCATATTTAGAGCCATCATCATTCAAGCCACGTAAAATTTGGTCGGTTGATTTGCTTGTAACATAATTTACTCCCGGCGGAGTCGGTGTCGATGGCTTTCCACTGACAATATCCGTTTCAAACTGGAGCTGGCCTTCTTTGTAATACCACATATATTGATTCTGCAAATCTACCTCCACGTACGTATTACCGATGCTTGTCTGTACGTTGGGGACTTCGCTCTCTACAACCGGTGTCCGGTTAAAATTCTTCCCTTTTAAAATTTGAGTGCTTAATGCTTCAACCTCTGCAGGAATATTGATCGACCAGCTGTAAATTCCGACTGGAACAGACACTTCCCCACGTTTAGTACTAGTGAAGGCTGTCGGATTTTCCTTAGTGTTGTATTCCCCATTCAAATTGGTCACAAAAGCCGTAACCTTCTCTTGATCAAGCTGCATTTCAGCTTTTTCATTCGTAGTTAACCAGCTGGCAAGCTCTTCTGCAGGAATAACGACCTGTTTTCCGTTGATCGTATAAGCTGTTTCTATTTTAACCAATTTGTTCATTTGATCCTTCAATTTTTTTAACTGGCTGTCATCTTTCGTTAAAATTGGCTGCGCATAATAATCCTCGGCGTTTACCGTCTGCTTGCCGTTCTCTAAATTTTTGATCAACGCCCTTTGAGCTGCTTCAACATCAATCGTATCCCCTTGTTTTTCCGGTACGATCACAAAATCGCCTTCTACCCATTCGATCTTCGCATTCGTCGTAGGTGTCCGAGTGACATTTTTTTGCAGAATCTCATTACCTAAATTTTCGACCAATTGATCAACATACGCCTGATCATAGCTGCTAGAAAGTTGATGTTGGCTTCCTAATAGATTATTTATTCCCCATGCAAAAGGTACCTGCTTCTGCTTGATTTGCATAAGCGCCTCTAAATGATCCTTCTGCCAGCCAAGTTCGCTGCGTTTGATTTTCTTCCACAATTTATTGTCTAATGAAATAGCAACAGGTGCTTCAGTCAGCTTTGCGCTAATTTTTCTATTCGCTTGATCAACAGTCAAACCGCCCACATTGATATTATTGACTTTGGTCTTCGGCAGCAGTCGTTCTGCATAATGGACACTCTTAAAAGAATAGAAGCTGACGAATACAACTAAAACAACCAAACAAATGATAACAATCTTTTTCGTTTTTTCCTGAAAAAAATCTTCCCCAAACCTTTTCAAAACATTTCCTCACTTTTCTTGATTAAAATTCATCTATTCCACGACAGCCACCCCTGCTGCTTGGAACAGATTTTTAAATTTCACTACTATCATATTCTACCAAAAAAATAACGACCCATGTCCAATAATTTATGTTTTTTTTGTGAAAAACTAGTAATTCCTCTCGATAAATATTTTTGTACAGCATTTTTGCCGAATTTCAGATAAAAAATAGCTTTTAAATAAGCTTGTCCGAGTAAAAAGAAACTGAAATATAATTATCTAGCTTTTCTATCCAGTTATAATTTGATTAGTCTTTGACTATCACTTGAACTTATAGCTATTCGACTCATTGATAGGAACAATGACATTCAGTAAGCTTGCCGCTTCCATAGTTAAGTCTTGATTCACACAAAAAAGTAGCTGTCTCTTTGATCTCGAACACTCTCTCATTCCTTCACTTCTTCGAAAAACGAACTATCAGCGAAGCACCTGATTTTCTTGGCTGTACTTTTCATTTTCCATCATTGCCTTCTGTGCTGTTTACCTTTTCTTAAGAAATATTCTATTATTTTCCCGTTTTTTTCCTGACATAATTTTCTGATTTTTTACAGTAAAATGTCAACATTGCAATTTTAAGCAGCGCTTTCAAAAAAGAGCGGCCAATAATGAGTCGATGATTCCCCAGTAGAGAGACCTTTTCAATTATTCTTAAAAGAGATTAAGTATTTCAAAAGCTCGGTTTTACCAGTCATTTGTTACATTTGTACATGGCATTGTAACGTCTTGTCACTGGTTTATAACCCATGACATGAAGAAGGATGGTAAAGTATGTCTCGTAGTCGAAATGACTGATTTACACATAAAAACTTTTTTGGAGGAATTTACATAATGAAATTTGGAAAAACTCTTGTACTTACAACTTTACTAACAGCTGGTGCTGCATTTGCATTAGGAACAAGCGATGCACAGGCCGCTGAAAATTACACTGTTCAATCTGGTGATACTCTATCAAAAATCTCTATCAAATTTGCAGGCGACAACAGCTTAGTTGATTCAATTGCTAAAGGAAACAAGATTTCTAACGTAGACATGATCTTTGAAGGCCAAAATTTGACAATTGATACTGACGCTAAAGGCAGTTCAACAGTAGCACCTGCTCAAGAACAAGCTGTCCCAGCTCAAACAGAACAAGCAACACAAGCTGCTCCAGCACAGCAAGCAGCACCTGTCCAAGAACAAGCCGCTGCACCTGCTGCCGAAGCATCAACACCAGCAAGTACGAACTCTGCTAAAGAATGGATCGCACAACGCGAATCTAGCGGTTCATACACAGCTACAAACGGTCAATACATTGGACGTTACCAATTATCTGCTTCATACTTAAATGGTGACTACTCTGCCGCTAATCAAGAACGTGTAGCAGACCAATATGTAACTTCTCGTTATGGTTCATGGGAAGGCGCGCAAGCATTCTGGCAAGCAAACGGCTGGTACTAAGCCGAAAAAATATGAAAAGTCCCTCATACGAGGGACTTTTTTATTGCCTGCTAATATATATCAGAGTAGAAAAGCTCTTTTGACAGCTTCAGCAACCTCTTCCACTCGCTCAACCATAATATCTGCCTGTGCTTCAGTCAGCTCTTCGCGATCACCAAACCCATATAAAACGCCTATGCTCTTCACGTCGTTTTTCCTGGCACCTAAAATATCAAACTTGCGATCCCCAATCATTACTGCCGGAGATTTATCCAGATTATTCAATGCATAAGCAATGACATCTGCTTTTTTTGAGCGTTCTCCCGTTAAATCTGCGCCAAAAATCCCCGAAAAATATTTTTCCAGTCCAGTATTCTCAAGAACCTGACGAGCAAAAAATTCTGGTTTTGACGTGGCAACAGCTAAATAGTACTCAGTGGATAATTCTGTTAATAATTCGTCAATACCTGAATACACCGACAATTGCTTGATTCCTTCATTCCTGTAATATTCACGATAAAATTCAATGCCACTTTGCGCTTCACTTTCCGTCAAATTATAAAGCGTCTCTAACATTTCCTTTAGCGGCGGTCCAATGAAACTACGCAGAGCAGCCTCACCAGGACTTTTCAACCCCATTTTTTTCAGCATATAACGGACACTATTCAAGACTCCTTCTCTAGAATCAGTCAATGTCCCATCTAAATCAAACAAAACAATCTTTTTCATTGTCCACCTCCTGCTTCCATCCTACTGATTCCTTTATAAAATATCAACCCAAGGCAATATTCTTGCTAAAAAATTTCATTACACATATACTTACTTTTAGTAAGAACTTAGGAGGAAATTATTATGGATACACAAATTCGAGGGTTACACCACGTTACAGCTATGACTTCTAGTGCCGAAAAAAATTATCGCTTCTTCACGGATATTTTAGGCTTGCGCATGATTAAAAAAACTGTCAATCAAGACGATATTGAAACCTATCATCTATACTTTACTGATGATACAGGTGCTCCTGGAACGGATATGACATTCTTCGACTTCCCACAAATTCCCAAAGGAACAAAGGGAACGAACAGTATTTCACGAACGGGCTTTCGTGTACCTAATGATGCCTCTTTAAACTATTGGCTGCAACGATTCTCAGATTTGAATATTGCCCATGGTGAAATCAAAGAACGCTTCGGAAAAAAATATTTAGAATTTCACGATTTTGATGATCAATTATTCCAATTAGTATCTGACGAAAAAAATCAAGGTGTTGCCGGCGGAACTCCATGGAAGAATTCAAATGTACCTGCCGAACATGCGATCTACGGTTTAGGCCCAACAATCGTTACCGTAGCAAAATTTGAACATTTGAAACTTGTTTTAGAGAACCTGCTCGGCTTTAAAGAAACAGCCGCTGAAGGCAGTCTGCATCAGTTTGAAGTCGGAGAAGGCGGAAATGGTGCTACGATCCTTGTCGATGATCAGCCAGACATGATCCCAGCTCAAGAGGGCTATGGAAATGTCCATCATTTAGCTTTACGTGTTGCAGATGATGCGGCTCTTCGTGATTGGATAGAAAAAATAAATGCTCTAGAATTTCCAAACTCTGGTTTTGTAGATCGTTTCTATTTCCAATCAGAATACTTCTTAGCTGCACCAAATGTTTTATTCGAACTAGCAACTGACGGACCAGGTTTCTTACAAGATGAGACCTATGATCACGCAGGAGAAATCCTATCCTTGCCACCTCATCTACAAGCAAAACGTGAAGAAATCGAAGAATACGTTCGTCCTTTCGATACGTCTGACGCCAATAAAAAACGTCAATAAGGAGACAGCCATGCTTTTCTATTCAGCTTCAGAACTTACCACCAAACAAAATTATAAATTTCTAACTGGTAGCATCATTCCACGCCCGATCGCTTGGATCACAACGATCAATCAAGAATCTGGTGTGGTAAATGCTGCGCCATTCAGCTATTTCAATGTCGTGGCGAAAGAATTGCCTTTGATCAGTCTTTCAATCAATCGCAACGAGAAGCAGATAAAGGATTCCGCTCGTAATTTGCTGCAGCAAAAAGAAGGGGTAATCCATCTTGTAAATGATACTATATTAACTGAAATGAATCAGTCCTCTGCTTCTCTCCCAGCTGATGAAAGCGAACTGGATAATAGCCATTTGACACTGATAGGCAGTCAAGAAATTTCTGTGCCGGCTATCAAGGAGGCTCCGATTCGTTTCGAGGTTCGACTGCACCAATATATTCCAGTTAAGGACAATGCTGAAAATATTATCAGCGACATGTTTATCTTAGAAGTTTTGAATTATCATTTTGAGGAAAGAGTTTTTGATCAAAAACAAGAATACATTGACCCGCTAAAATTGAATCCGTTAGCACGTTTAGCTGGAGATGCTTATGCACATATTGCAGCGACCTTACATGTAAAAAGACCGAAATAAAAAAGGAGTGGGCTCCTCTGAGCTCACTCCTTTTTTTCACGCAAATCAATAATTTGTACATTTCCATCAATCATTCCACTAGGACCTTTCAGTTTGATCAATGACATACGCGGATCAAAAATCAAAGACATTTCATCTTCTAAATAGAGTTTTGAATGCTCTTTGATCGGGATGCTGCCGATAGTACTATCAACATTTAACGTGTAATCTGAATGATCCTGTTCCTTATCTAAAACGAGCAGACGAAAACTGATATTTAATGCACAACTACCCGATTTAGAATAGCGACCCACACCATCATCTAAATCTAAAACAATTCGACTATTTTGATACTTCTCAAGTCGCTTTACTAACTCATCTGCTATATTTATATACATACTTCTCATCACCTCATATAAAGCATAGCACGATTCTATCAATCTCTTAAATACTTTGCTCACAACAAAAAAAGACAATCATGATTGATTGTCTTTGAAACTCCGGCAGTAGGACTCGAACCTACGACATCATGATTAACAGTCATGCGCTACTACCAACTGAGCTATGCCGGAATAATTCAGCGCGGCGACGTCCTAATCTCACAAGGGGCAACCCCTCACTACAATCGGCGCTAAGAAGCTTAACTTCTGTGTTCGACATGGGAACAGGTGTATCCTTCTCGCTATCGCCACCACACTATTTTCTTTTTTGAG
>NZ_JBIPAM010000001.1:1755000-2495000 GCF_050498845.1 Enterococcus sp. AZ196
AGTATTTAGCCTTGGGAGATGGTCCTCCCGGATTCCGACGGAATTCCTCGTGTTCCGCCGTACTCAGGATCCTCCTAGGTGCCAGTCAAATTTTGTCTACGGGGCTTTTACCCTTTCCAGCAGACCTTTCCAGGTCCTTCGACTATCTCACTGAACTACCATATTGGAGTCCTACAACCCCAAGAGGCAAGCCTCTTGGTTTGGGCTTTTCCCGTTTCGCTCGCCGCTACTCAGGGAATCGATTTTTCTTTCTCTTCCTGCAGGTACTTAGATGTTTCAGTTCTCTGCGTCTACCTCTAATCAGCTATGTATTCACTGAAAAGTAACATCCTATAAAAGATGCTGGGTTTCCCCATTCGGAAATCTCCGGATCAAAGCTTACTTACAGCTCCCCGAAGCATATCGGTGTTAGTCCCGTCCTTCATCGGCTCCTAGTGCCAAGGCATCCACCGTGCGCCCTTATTCACTTAACCTTATCCTAACTTGCGTTAGGGGTTTGATTGTTTCATCTAGCGATAGACTTCCCAATCAGAAAAAAATAAGCAATTGAACGTATTAAAAAACTCATTCAACGCGGTGTTCTCGGTTTGTTTAAAATTATGTTTCTGTATCCAGTTTTCAATGAACGATTTGAGAGTAGACCTCTCAAAACTGAACGAATAAAAGCAAGCCTGTGTAGTTTCCGTAACGTTCATCTTAGATGAACTGATTCCTTAGAAAGGAGGTGATCCAGCCGCACCTTCCGATACGGCTACCTTGTTACGACTTCACCCCAATCATCTATCCCACCTTAGGCGGCTGGCTCCAAAAGGTTACCTCACCGACTTCGGGTGTTACAAACTCTCGTGGTGTGACGGGCGGTGTGTACAAGGCCCGGGAACGTATTCACCGCGGCGTGCTGATCCGCGATTACTAGCGATTCCGGCTTCATGTAGGCGAGTTGCAGCCTACAATCCGAACTGAGAGAAGCTTTAAGAGATTAGCTTAGCCTCGCGACTTCGCGACTCGTTGTACTTCCCATTGTAGCACGTGTGTAGCCCAGGTCATAAGGGGCATGATGATTTGACGTCATCCCCACCTTCCTCCGGTTTGTCACCGGCAGTCTCGCTAGAGTGCCCAACTAAATGATGGCAACTAACAATAAGGGTTGCGCTCGTTGCGGGACTTAACCCAACATCTCACGACACGAGCTGACGACAACCATGCACCACCTGTCACTTTGCCCCCGAAGGGGAAGCTCTATCTCTAGAGTGGTCAAAGGATGTCAAGACCTGGTAAGGTTCTTCGCGTTGCTTCGAATTAAACCACATGCTCCACCGCTTGTGCGGGCCCCCGTCAATTCCTTTGAGTTTCAACCTTGCGGTCGTACTCCCCAGGCGGAGTGCTTAATGCGTTAGCTGCAGCACTGAAGGGCGGAAACCCTCCAACACTTAGCACTCATCGTTTACGGCGTGGACTACCAGGGTATCTAATCCTGTTTGCTCCCCACGCTTTCGAGCCTCAGCGTCAGTTACAGACCAGAGAGCCGCCTTCGCCACTGGTGTTCCTCCATATATCTACGCATTTCACCGCTACACATGGAATTCCACTCTCCTCTTCTGCACTCAAGTTTCCCAGTTTCCAATGACCCTCCCCGGTTGAGCCGGGGGCTTTCACATCAGACTTAAGAAACCGCCTGCGCTCGCTTTACGCCCAATAAATCCGGACAACGCTTGCCACCTACGTATTACCGCGGCTGCTGGCACGTAGTTAGCCGTGGCTTTCTGGTTAGATACCGTCAAGGGATGAACATTTTACTCTCATCCTTGTTCTTCTCTAACAACAGAGTTTTACGATCCGAAAACCTTCTTCACTCACGCGGCGTTGCTCGGTCAGACTTTCGTCCATTGCCGAAGATTCCCTACTGCTGCCTCCCGTAGGAGTTTGGGCCGTGTCTCAGTCCCAATGTGGCCGATCACCCTCTCAGGTCGGCTATGCATCGTTGCCTTGGTGAGCCGTTACCTCACCAACTAGCTAATGCACCGCGGGTCCATCCATCAGTGACGCAAAAGCGCCTTTCAAACCGAAACCATGCGGTTTCGATTGTTATACGGTATTAGCACCTGTTTCCAAGTGTTATCCCCTTCTGATGGGCAGGTTACCCACGTGTTACTCACCCGTTCGCCACTCCTTTTCTTTCGGTGGAGCAAGCTCCGGTGAAAGAAAAAGCGTTCGACTTGCATGTATTAGGCACGCCGCCAGCGTTCGTCCTGAGCCAGGATCAAACTCTCATATAAAGTGTTTGAAACAGTCGTTAAACTGTTAAGCTCAATTGTATTAATTGACTTGCTAGCATATTGCTTGCTATGTTGTTTGTTTCTATTAAATAGAAACGCCCTACACATTTGGTTTGTTTTATTCGTTCAGTTTTCAAAGGTCTACATTGTTTGTTGCTTTGTTTCAGCAACTTTTATATCTTAACAGGTTGCCAAGTGAATGTCAATGGTTTTTTTGAAGTTTTTTAAAACTCAAATCACATTGTTCGTCTTTAGCTGTATCAGCAACGTTTATTAATTTACCACTTATTCAATCATCGGTCAACTATTTTTTTCAAAAAAAAAGAACTTATTTTCATAAGCTCCTTTTTAATACTTATTCAAATAATGGTACACCTTCGATTTCGATTGTTCCAAGGATTTTTCTTACGCTATCAGGACTTTCCCAAGCGAATCCTTCTGGTAATTCAGTAGCTGTCTCACCAGTCATTTCAAACACATAAAGAGGTAAACTAGCCCCATGTGATTGTGTGTTGGTTAATTCGACTAATCGAATATCATCAACGTTAATATGTAGTGTAGCCTTTAAAAAATTCAAGAAACTAGCTAAAACGGTGTTTTCGGCTTTGGTATCAGTGCGTGCAAATTCCTTATCGTTTCCTATTTCGTGGACTAAAAAACGTTTTGATCCATCTTCTAAATGCAACATGATTGTTCCAGACACTTGTTTTGTCACAATTTTCACCTCTGTAAAAGCTAATCGTAAATCGACCTCATTGTAACATGTTTTCTGAAAAAAAGATATTCTTTGCATAAACCTATGATAAATTTTCAACGCGCTCTTTCAAAAGAAAATCGACTGCTTCATCCGTCCACTTTGGCATATTCTTCTCCAACGAACGGAATCCAATATTTTTGTTGCGATTTGTAAAGTAGCGTTTCCGATGATAAGGCACTTCTGCAGGATGCTCTGCCAGTGTTCGTAAAGACAAACTGATTTTCTTCGTATACTCATCAATATCAATGATCTGAACATTCACCACTTGACCAATTTCTAAAAAGCTATGGATGTTCTTTGTATACCCCGATTGAACCTCCGAAATATGAACTAACCCCTGTGTCTGATCATCTAACGAGATAAACGCACCATAGGGCTGAATCCCTGTGACTCTTCCTTCAATAATATCTCCAATTTTATATTCCATTCGTTTCCCTCTTTTCGCATGTTTTATTATACTGTATTTATAAATAAAATTGAAGCTAGCAAGTAGGAGGAAGAAGAATGTCAAAATTTGAACAACCAATTGATCGTCTAGGCACCAATAGCGTAAAGTGGGATACTATTCTCCAAATGTATCATGAGAAGGAACTGTTGCCATTGTGGATTGCCGATATGGATTTCAAAGCACCAGCAGGCGTATTACAAGCGTATCAAAAATTATTGGATCACGGAATATTAGGCTATGCAGATACACCAGAAGGTCTTTACACAGCCATTATTGATTGGGAAAAAAAGCATCACTGCCTCACCTTAGAAAAAGACGATATTCTTTTCTTCTCAGGTGTGTTAGCTGGGATAGCAACCGCAGTTCAAGCATTTACCCAGCCGAACGATGCCATCTTGATCCATGATCCAGTCTATCCTCCTTTCTCAACTATTATCACAACTAACCAGCGTCAATTGATCCGCAGCTCGTTAATCGAAAAGAACGGGCGTTTCGAAATGGACTTTGCAGATATCGAGGAAAAATTCAAGCAGCACAAGGTAAAAGTCATGATCTTGTGTAATCCCCACAATCCCGGCGGTCGTGTCTGGTTAAAGGATGAGCTGCTTCAGCTAGGAGAGCTTTGCCGAAAATACAAGGTTCTTATCTTCAGCGATGAAATCCATCAGGATCTAGTTTTCGCGCCAAATAAAATGACTTCCTTCTTTGAGGCGGGAGAAAATTTCAGTGATTTTAGTTTGCAATTTACTTCTATGACTAAAACCTTTAATCTAGCCGGAATCAAAAATTCGATCGTCCTAGTAAAAAACGAGCAGTTGCGCAAACAGTTGGTTCACAAGCAAGAACAAAACTTTCAACAGGAGATTAATACATTTGGCTTGGTTGGTATGGAGGCTGCATACAATACTGGCGAAGAATGGTTGGCGGAGCTATTGCCCTATATCCAATCGAACATCGAGTACACAATGCTATTTTTCAAAGAACATTTGCCAAATGTACACATCATGAGTCCGGAAGGAACCTATTTATTATGGCTGGATTTTTCAGAATACAAACTTTCTGACGAAGAGCTTGAAGAACGCTTAGTTCATGGAGGAAAAGTGGTTTTAAACGCGGGAATTAGTTACGGTCCGAGCGGCAAACAGCATATGCGCCTAAACGTTGCTTGCCCGCAAGCAACTCTTTCAGAAGGGTTAAAACGAATCGCTAATGCATTAAAATAAAAAATACGGCCCGCGGGCCGTATTTTTTATTCTGAGATCTCAATTGATTCGATTACTATATCGTGAACAGGTTTGTCTTGTGCTCCGCGTTTAGCAGCAGCGATGTCATCTACGACATCCATTCCTTCAGTCACATGACCAAAAACCGTATGACGGAAATCTAACCACGGTGTTCCGCCTTGTTTGTAGGTTTCGATAATTTCGCCTGGGAACCCAGCTTCTTCTAATTGTGCCATCATATTAGCAGGAACGTTTTGATTGTTTACGATGAAAAACTGGCTGCCGTTAGAGTTTGGTCCAGCATTTGCCATTGACAAGGCGCCACGCAAATTGAACAGGTTCCGTGAAAATTCATCTTCAAATTTTTCACCATAAATACTTTCGCCGCCCATTCCAGTACCAGTTGGGTCTCCGCCTTGAATCATGAAATCAGGAATGACACGGTGGAAAATTACGCCATCGTAATACCCCTTCTTCGCTAATTCAACAAAGTTTTTAACTGTTTTAGGTGCTTCTTCCGGAAACAATTGAACTTTGATGTCGCCCATATTTGTTTTAATCGTTGCTTTAGGTCCTTTTTCTTCGGTTAAGTTTAATTGTGGAAATTGAGTCACTTCAAAATCCTCCTTTATTTTTTGCTGTGTCCATCATAACAAACTTTTCTGATTTTGCCACCTCCCCAAACTAAGCGTTTCTTTCTCTCTCATTTATTTGTTACAATCGATAGAAAGAAAGGGTGTTGATATGGAGATTTTTGATATTACCATCATAGGTGCAGGGCCTGTCGGTATGTTTGCAGCTTTTTATGCTGGAATTCGCCAAGCCAAAACAAAGTTGATCGATAGTTTGCCTCAACTGGGCGGACAATTAACAACACTTTATCCTGAGAAAAATATTTATGACATTCCCGGGTTCCCCATTGTTAAGGCGGCGGACCTCGTTGGCAACCTAGAGAAACAGCTACGAAGTTTTTCACACACCTATTGTTTGGATGAAGAAGTTTTGGAATTAAAGCAGCATGATGACTACCTGGAGCTGATAACCAATAAGGATAGTCACTACACTAAAGCAGTTATACTGGCTATCGGCAATGGCTCGTTCCAGCCAAGACGTCTGCAGATCGATGGTGCAGATGCTTTTGAAAATTATGGAATTGATTACTATATAAATGATTTGATGAAATATGCCGGAAAAAAAGTCGCCATTGCAGGCGGCGGTGATTCTGCGATTGATTGGGCATTAATGTTAGAACCAATCGCTGCGGAAGTTTCGATCATCCATCGCCGGGATAATTTTCGCGGCCATGAGCATAGTGTCCAAAAGTTGAAGGAGTCCTCAGTAAATATCTACACCCCCTACCTCTTAAAAGAGCTGCATGGGGAAAAAGATTTAGAGGACGTGACTTTACAAAAGGCGAAAAGTGATGAGACAATTACATTGAACGTGGATTACTTGATCGTCAACTACGGCTTTTCTTCTTCATTGGATCATTTACGGTCTTGGGGATTGGAAAGCACACGACAAGCGATCCTTGTTGAATCGGACATGCGCACATCGATTCCTGGTGTCTATGCCTGCGGAGATATCACTACCTATGATGGCAAAGTGAAATTGATCGCTACTGGGATGGGCGAAGCCCCCACCGCTGTCAATAATGCTTTGCACTATATAAATCCTAAAAACCGCACACAGCCTGGACACAGCACGAGCCTATTTCCACAAATATAAGTTTAACGGAGGTACGATATGGTATTCGAAACAACCGCTCTTGAACAAAAAGCCCGAGAACTCTTGGAAGAACGCGGCGTTACTATTCGAGATATCGCAGAACTGGTCTTCTTTTTACAAAAAGACTATATTGACAAGTTAGATATTGAATTATGTATCCACAGCGTCAATCGTGTGTTGACTAAACGCGAAGTTCACAACGCGATCATAACTGGGATCGAACTGGATAAGCTGGCTGAACAAAAGAAGCTGGATTATCCCTTGCAAAATATCCTGGAAGAAGACGAAGGCCTGTACGGCATCGATGAGATTATGGCACTTTCCATCGTGAATGTTTATGGCTCAATCGGCTTCACGAATTACGGCTACATCGACAAAGTGAAGCCGGGTATATTGAAAAAGCTTAACGAGCATGACGGTGTACACGTCCACACCTTCTTAGATGATCTTGTTGGCGCAATCGCCGCTTCAGCTGCTAGTCGATTAGCCCACGAGCATCCCCGCAAACTAGATTCTATCGTCAAATAAGAGCATTAAAAAAAGAGCTTACCGCTCTTTTTTTAATGCTCTTTTGCCAATATAAATCGGTAAGAGATAAAAAATTTCTAGTAAAACAAAAAATAAAATAAAACAATGAAGGAAAAATGTCTCCGGCAAGACGTTTATGATCGGATCAGTCGCTGGATTAAAAATCCATGCGTCATTGTTGAAAAAAACACCATGAAAAAGAACGAAAAATCGATCAAAATTCACCGCCATTAAAAACGCGACCACGATCGGAACCGCAACACCTATACGAAACGGTTGAACCATCGTCCACAATCGCTGCTGTTTCACTAGGTGGCGCACATAAAAGATACTAGGTACCATCGTCGCTAGTAACAGGCCATAGTTCAAAAGAAATAATTTCTTCACTTCATAAAAATGCAGTGCTCCGCTAACTGAAACCGGAAAATCATCCATTTTGAGTGTTTCTACCCATGGCAGATTCAAGTAACGCATTAATTGATCAAAATTATGCAGCAGCTCTTTCGTTGAAAGCGTCGTATAGTCCAACAACTCTAAATGTCCGATATCAAACTGATAAAGCCAGCGAGCATTGATTGTCATTGTAATCGCTAATGTAAGCAGCGTTACAATCAAACAAATCAAGCCGATTCGCTCTAGCCATTTATTTTTCATCAAAGCTCCATTCATCTAGTGAATCTACAAGATACGTTGGCGGCACAGGTAGCGTTGGAACATCAGCTTTTTGTGTGAAGCCAGATAAAACTAAGAGAGAATCAATAGCATTATTGATCCCTGCCAAGATATCCGTCGTGTAATTATCCCCCACCATCAAGACATCCGATTTTTCCAGACCTAAAATTTCCACCGCTTTATCCATAATAATTGCTTCAGGCTTGCCGATATAGACCGCTTTTTGTTGCGTAGAGGCTTCTACCATCGCAATCACTGAACCTGCTCCTGGTAACAAGCCGCGTTCAGTAGGGATATTTTTATCTGGATTCGTTCCAATAAACATGGCGCCCTTTTGAATCGCTAATGTTGCTGTGACAAACTTCTCGTATGTAACCTCTGTATCTAAACCAATTACGACATAATCTGGGCTTTCCTCATCCCAAACATACCCGGCAGACAAAATAGGATCGATCAGACCAGGTTCTCCGATGACGTAAACCTTTTTGCCTTTGGAAGCAGCATTCATATAATCAATCGTTGCTAGCGTTGCTGTGTAGACAGTTTCCGGGCTTACATGAATAGAAAACTCATCCGATAATCGATTCGCTACTGTCTCAGGTGTTTTCGTTGTATTGTTAGTCAAAAATAAAAATGGAAGCCCCCGTGCTTGCAGCTGTTCAACAAAACGGCGGCCGGCTGGGATCGGTTCACTGCCGCGATAGATCGTTCCATCTAAATCAATTAAATATCCTTTGTACATCTTACTACTCTTCCCTTTGACGAATCACGAAGCGTTCGTCCTTTTCTTTTGTTTTTGCAGGAATTTCTTTTTTCGGCTGACGGTTTTTGATGATTGGTTTTTTCTTCGGCTTATCCGTCACAAGCTCTTTCTTCTCTTCAATGTATGCTTGCGGCTTATCCTTACGCTTACGCTTGCGTTTTTTACGATTTTGCTGCCGCTTGCCTCCTGTTCGTTCCAACACAAAATAGGCACATCCAAAGTTACAATACTCATACAAGTAATCTTCTAATGTGTCAATCCGTTGTTCCGGCAAGCTTTTTCGATCATCTTCACGGAAAAAACCTTTAAGGCGCAACTGGTCATAGCCCCAATCACCGACGATGTAATCATAGCGTGTCAAGACCTCACTAAAGCGTTCACCTAAACGTTCGGCATCAAAGCCTTCACGATAATTTCTAACTAAGCGATATTGGCGTTCACCAATCAAAAGATTACTATCATCAACAAATACGACGGGTTCTCCTTTTGTCTTTTCTTCAGCGGGGTTCTCAACGATTTCATCTAAAACCTCAGTCAACTCTTCAGTGACTGTTTTTTCTGGATTGTTGTTCTTTTCTTTTCTATCTCTTTTTTCTTTTGCCATCGTTTCACCACCTGTTTGCTATTATACCTTGTTTTTATTTGATTGGATAGTGAGTGTGGAGATAGTCTCCTAAAACACTGCGAATAAAATCTGGAAATAAAAATTCATAGCGACCAGCGATTTCAATCGTTGGAAAGAAAGGAACAAACATGAAATGATCCACTGTCGCTATCGTATAATCCAGCTCAGGGTCGATCGGCTCGCCAAGCCAGCGAACTTGGTGATTGACTCGATCATACTCGATTCCATCATAAACAAGGTGACCAAAAATCTTGCCGCGGAACCCCATCCCTATTACAGGAAAATTGATGAGAAAATGTCGGTTCTTTTCCATCTCTAGAATCAGCCGAATCAGATTATCCCCATCTAGTGTAACCTTGATTAAGTGCATTGGATGCGGCAATGCCGTATGAAGCTGATCTTGATTGACAATTCCTGCTGGCACATCAGTCAAAAACAGACCCGAATTTAAAACGGCTGCTTCTGTGCCCGCCGCTTCTTTTACAGCAGACAAGGTGTAGTCGATCATCGGATGTTCTGCCTGCAGATCTGTACTCAATGTAAAGGGAACATCTGCTACTTTTTTCTCCGCCAATAATCGATGCCCTTCTTGCAGGTAATCTTTGATTTCTTCCTGATCCTCTGGCAAGGCCAGCATTTTTTCAGTAGGAAAAGTATGAGCAGTTGTTTGGAGAATTCGATGGTTTTCATCTACCGTCACATGGACTTCACCAACGTAATAGCCATATTTTCCCGCGGCTGCTAATTGAACATTCCCTATTTTTTCGCCATCCTCGAACAAATGATGCGTATGGGAACCTAAGATGACGTCAATTTCCGGCAGCTCCCGAGCGATTCGCCGATCAACGCTGATCCCTAGATGACTCAGCAAAACTAAAACATCAACCTTTTGACGCAGCTCCGCCACAAGCTCCGGTAAGATATCCATCACTTGACGAATGTCCCAGCCATTAGGACTATAGGTCAACGGGAAAGGCGCGGTGAACGCCAACAGGCCTACTTTGGTTCCTTGATCTGTCGTGATGATTTTAGACTGTTGCGCCCATTCAGGCGGCTGCAACGTTTGCTTATCAAAAAGATTGTCCAATAAAACATCAAAATTCGCTTGATCGTATAAATGGTTTAACTCAGCTTTTGAATTTCCGACCCCTTCATTATTACCGATAGTTGCCGCATCATAATGAATTTGGTTCATCAGCTGGACATTTGCTTGACCATTCGTGGCTTCTGTTAACGGGTGCCAGCGATCGACAAAATCTCCTAAATCAATAGTGATTACCCTTTTTTCTGCAGTCTCTTCTTGTTTTCGATTCAACAGAAAGCGGCGAATCTTCGGCCAATTTTCCAAATGAGAGTGGAGATCATTCGTATGTAAAAGAATAATTTTTTCCATTATTCTACCTCTTTTCAACTCTTCTTGTTCCATCTATAGTAACATATAGCTTAACAAGGCTGAACGAACTCGTTCGCTGAAAAGCAGGTGAAATCATGAAATTTGAATCAACTCTCGGAACCATTTGGTTAGATGCCAACCAATCAGCATTGAGCCGTATATCGTATACCCCGCTCGCTGAAAATCCGTTAGCCAATCAGAAGATCCTTCAAACAGCAAAGCATCAACTCGTAGAATTTTTAGCTGGTGAACGGAAAACTTTCGATATTCCTTATGTTTTTGAGATCGGAACAGATTTCCAGCAGGAAGTGTGGCAGGCATTGGCGGAAATTCCTTATGGTGAAACATGCAGCTACCTTGATATTGCTGAAAAAATCCAACGAAAAAAGGCGGTCCGAGCAATCGGGCAAGCAAATCGAAATAACCCGTTGCCGATTCTCATTCCCTGTCATCGAGTGATCGGAAAAAATGGCAAACTCGTTGGCTATTCAGGCTCAAGCGATGAAGGTCTAAAACTGAAGGAACAATTACTCGCAATAGAAAACCCTATGCTCCAAGAAATAACTCTTTTCTAAAAAAAATACTGTCGTTGACTTTTTCCAGTCAACGACAGTATTTTTTTAGCTGGATGACGATGCCGAAGCTGCTTCATCTTCTTTCACACAATCAATCGCAATCACTAAAGAGATAATTAATTCTTCTAACGTTTCATTCAAAATAGTAATCTCATACGTATCTCCCCATGATATCCAGCGTTTATTTATATCTGCAACCTTCTGTCCTTTTTGCAACACTTCAAAATCCATATCCCACCAGTTGCCGTTGACCGTCAAATCCGCGGCAGAAATTGAATATTTCGCCTTAAAGAAACTTAGTTGCTTTGAAATCTCAATCGTCTCTTCCCCATTCATCTCAACAAAGAATTTCGGCAAAAGACTAATAACTTTCTTCGTGATTCGGCTGATTTCGTGGCCGCGTTCATCTTCAATCGAAAAGGTTTTAGGAATCTTCATAAAACTGCCTTTGACAAAATAGCGCGGCTGCTGCTCCTCATCCATCACAGTAAATTTTTCACCGATACTAAAAACCTTTTGTTTTATATACAGTTTTTTCATCGCGACTCCTCCTATTTTTCTGATAGATCTCCTGTATTTATTACGGGCTGTGTTCCTTTATCCGTAATGATCGAAACCAATAAATTGTTAATAAGCTGAACTTTACGATCATCAGTAAAATGAATGTTCTGCCCATTTTCAATTTGTTCAAGCGCCATCTGGGTCATAGTCACTGCACCTTCAACAATCGTCTGCCTAGCAGATAATATCGCTTTCGCTTGTTGCCGCTGCAGCATTGCATTCGCGATCTCCGTTGCATAAGCTAAGTGATTTAACCGCGTTTCAATCACTTCTACTCCAGCCATCGCCAACCGTTCTTGCAGTTCCGTTGCTAATTCTTCAGAAACCTCAGTCGTGTTGCCCCGCAGCGTCAAATCATCGTCATTGAAGGTATCATAAGGATATTGAGTCGCAATATGTCGGATCGCTGTCTCGCTTTGAATCTCTACAAAATCCAAATAATAATCAACATCAAACAGCGCTTTGGCAGTATCCACTACACGAAAAACCACGACTGCTGAAATTTCAACAGGATTCCCATCTGAGTCATTCACCTTCAAAAGTGAACTATTAAAATTCCGTACCTTCAGTGATACAGGAATCTTGCGTGTTAATGGCGTCGTAATAAACAACCCGTTTTCTTTAATCGTTCCAAGATATTTACCAAAAAACAGAACCGCTTTTGCCCTGTTGGGTCCAACGATTGTTAAGGAGCTTAAAAACAAAACGCCCACGATCCATAAAACAATGCCCAAGAAAATCAACCCGAAACTACGTGATTCGTTTCCAATAAAAACCGCCCAAATACCAAGTCCAAAAAGGACAATCAATCCAACTAAACCTAAATAACCATTAATATGAAAGGCTTTCTTCTCCTTCATCGCTGCACCTCCAAAATCTTCTACCCTCAGTGTACGCCTATTTTGTAAGAGCTTCAATTAATAGTCACTACGCGAAACTTCAATAAAAAAAAGCTCGCGGTTCAATTGTCTGGTTCTATTTGAATAAAACCAAAAAAGGAAACGCCAAAGCGTTTCCTTAAAGTGATTTGATCGAAACAACACGATTTGACGAAGAGCAAAAAAAAACCGCCCCTAGGAGGAGACGGTAGATAAATCAACTAATTTTTATTAAGCTTTTTGGATGTTTGTAGCTTGAGGTCCACGTTGGCCTTCTTCAACATCGAAAGTCACTGCTTGACCTTCTTCTAAAGTTTTGAAGCCGTCGCCTTGGATAGCTGAGAAATGAGCAAATACATCATTGCCATCTTCACCTGTAATAAATCCAAAACCTTTGTCTGCATTAAACCATTTTACTGTACCGTTATTCATGTATGTTTCCTCCTGATACGTATCAAAGTACGTTTTTTTTTGCAATTAATTGTTGATAGTAAAAGGAGTTCAATACGTTTAAATATATACAGTCCAAATCACATTTCAAAATCGATTACTGATATACTATACCATCTATCGGAGAAAAAAGCACGCAAAATAATCAACAATATTATTTAATATTAATGAAGGCCTACACTAGCAACCAAGAAAATCAAGAAAACCAAGGCCAATATAGGGGCGAAATTGAACGAAAAAGGCAAATAGCGTTTGCCCCTTTTGGATTCAGACAAATAAAAAAGCAAGCTCTCAGGCTTGCTGTTACGCAGTTTATATCAGACACATGCCGGATCCCACTTAGTGCTGCTTCCTTCCAGACCTGACACAATTCACAGGCCCGGCATTGTCCTGCCTTTCGGCAAAAAATAGTATAACAAATTCTACTCGTTTTGACTAGTCTTTTTTTTCCGTGCCCGAATCGCTCGAAAGAAATTGGTCAATAGCATCCCACATTCCTCTTCCAGAATGCCTCCCTCGACATAAGCCCGATGATTGAAGCGCTCGTCTGTTAGTAAATTCATCAATGTGCCTGCTGTTCCGCCTTTCGGATCATAGGCCCCAAAATAGACCTCTTCCACCCGCGATAAAATCATGCCCCCGCTGCACATCGGACAAGGCTCCAGCGTTACAAACAGCTGACATTCCTCCAAACGCCAGCTATCCAAATACTGACACGCCTCTCGGATAGCAAACATTTCGGCATGACTCGTTGCGTCCTGACTATGCTCCCGCAGATTATGCCCCCGTCCGATAATCTCGCCATGATAAACGATGACCGCACCAATCGGAACCTCGGCAAGCGCTTCTGCTTTTTTTGCTTCAGCAATCGCTGCTTGCATGAAAAAAAGCTTTTCTTCTTCTGTTAACTGACTTTCTCGCTCCATTTTGTTCCTCACTCATTTAACTGTATTTCTAATCAACTTACTTTAGCATAACTTTTTCAACAAAAAAAGATGCGCCATCGCTGGCACATCAATTACATTACTTTATCTACAAAATCCATCAATCGGTCTTTCAAATCCTCGGTCGTATCTTTGATGGAATCACCATAGACCGATACGCGCTTTTTTCCGCTTTTGATCTTGTCTAAAATACCCATAATATTATCTAAATCTTCATCTGACAGCTTATCTACAATTGCAAGCAATGTTTCACTGCCGTCAAACTTATCACTGACGAAACGTTTTACTTTGCAACGATTTGATACATGACGAGCCTTTTCAATCAGCTTCCCAGAAGCAACGACAGCTGTGGCTGTACTCGCTGCAACAATCACGCCTACTCCGATTTTGACCTTGGTCGATCTTTTCATAGTATCAGCTCCTTATTCGTATTAATGAGCTAATTTCTCTCACGAAAAATTAGACTGTCATCCTTAATTCCATCATACCACACACTCAAAATTATCAGTAATAAGAACTACCGAGAAATGAAAGCGAAATCTTTATGGTTAGATAAACATACAAATCGAACTATTTACATGTTTGCTAAACGCGTTCAAGCTCTTCTAACAGGGCAGGTCGTCTCGGATAAGTCGTCTTCAGCTCCTGGACAAAATCTGTCAGTACCTTTTTACCATCTGGTATCTTCTTCATGTCTTGCAGCAAATAAACAATGTCGCGGTATTTTTTGCGGCTAGAAGATTCATGCAGCACACCACGAATCTCTTTTTTGTATTTCTCCAGCAAACGTTCAGGATAACGGTCCTTCAAGATGACCAGATAAGATTGCGTTTTATAAAGCATAAAGGACTTCTCAACTTCTTCCATCAGCAGGTCGTAGCACTGCTCTTCTACGTACAGATCATCCAGTACGACCTCTCCCGCAAGTTTATTAAAGATTTTATCCCGGATCGGTCGCCACTCATCTGTCGAATACAGCTGTTTCAACTCGCGAAAAGTCTCCAAGCTGCCTGGATCGTCTTCATAAATCAAGTGATACAACTGCTCTACATAAGCCTCTTTTTCTCCTAATTGCAAATAAAGATTTTTTAACTGAATACTGTACTCACTGACCAATCCGCGATACTCTTTGTCCAAAATGATACTTTCCTTTAATACTTCGATCGCTCGATAAAAATTTTTCTGGTCAATGCAGCGCTTAATATACCTTTGCCGGATCTCATTATGGTTCCACATACTTCGATAAAAGGCCTCGATTTCTTCATCTGGTTTTCCCAGCTGCTCCAATAATTCAGCCTTTATTATCCCCCAAGAAGCAAGCGAGTAATCCCTGATAAACTCATTCTGTTTGGCCGCCTCTTCAAGCATTTCTTCAACGCGTTGCAGCTTTTGTTCTGCAAAGTTCAGCTCTTGAAACTCTTCTGCGATGATTTGTTGAATGAGCTCTAATAAAAAATCATGCTCCAGCTCAGCCAACTGACGTGAAAACCAAATAAACATGTCATTCTTCGTATCTGGATCAACCAGCGAAAGAATCCGCTGCCAGATCTCATAGCATTCATTTCCTAAAAAAACGATCTCCCCATTGGAATCATCGATTTCCACCTCACCAATCGTTTGAAAAACAGCGTTCGTTAAATCGAAGGCTTCGTGATACCGCTCTTCATCAATCAACGACTGAACCTCGGCATCCAAAAACGCAGATAGATCAGCAGCAAAGCCAAAAGCATGATCATAATTAATGTAATCAGAATAATCTGTATAGCGATCCACGATCTGATTTACTTGAAAAAACGGATCAGCCGTATTACTGGTAATTCCACTTTTCTGAATCCTGCCCATGAAACGTTGTGCCAAACTCTGATCCTGCTGCAAGCTTTCCAGCAGAAACGCACGCAAGGTCACTTCATCGGCTGCCGCAATAGCTTTTTCCAGCTCAGATTTTGAAAAGACCGACACCTCTTTTGCCGCCCCATTTTCCCAAGCAAAAAAGACTGCCGCCATATGCTTGCAGGTATTCAGATCAGCGGCATAAGGACATTCACAGAACAAGCCTAAGTTATCCTCTTCGCTCAAATCAAGCTCGACCTCGTAATCCTGAGTGCCTGTTACGATTGCGGATAGGACACCAGCTTCATCAATCACGTTAGTAACATGCCCCATCTGATAATAATCCAATCCCCGCTCCAATATCCGCGGTTCAAATAAACTTTGCCATTCCATCATAGGTCTTCCTCCTCTACATCAACTTTTTATCTGTTTTTCTGTCAAAAATCCTTCTCCACTCCCATTATAAAAGAAAAACCTGCAGACATCCTCCCTTTTAGAGAGTTTGTCTGCAGGTTGAAAGAACCGGCGTATTGCCAATACTTAATTTCGATTGCGATTACCGAACAGCAGGATCAACCGCAGCAATTGCAGGAAGGTTGCCAGCGCTGCCGCTACATAAGTCAACGCAGCCGCAAACAGCACTTTCCGAGCCGCCGCCAATTCATCCTCCTCCAACATATTCCCCTCGCGTAAAATACTTAGCGCCCGTCGTGACGCATCAAATTCCACCGGTAAAGTCACCAGTTGAAAAACTAGGGCCAATGAAAAGGCTAAGATCCCGATATTGATCAAGGTTTGGTTCCAGCTCATAAAGACACCCAGCAGGATCAAAGGAAAAGAAAGGGTCGACCCGATATTGGCCACCGGCACGATCGCCGCCCGCATCCGCAGCGGAATATAATTTTTCGCATCTTGGACGGCATGCCCGCATTCATGGGCCGCCACACCAATCGCTGCCACCGAAGTGGATTGTGCAGTCGCTTCGGACAAGCTCAATATTTTATTCCCACTGTTGTAATTATCCGTTAAATCACCAGCGATCTGTTGAACGCCGACGTCATTGATCCCTTGATTACGTAAAATATATTCCGCTGCTTGTGTTCCTGTGACGCCTTTACTGCTGCGGAACTCATCATATTTACGAAAGGTCGAATTGACATAAGCAGATGCCAGCCCAGAGATGACCAGCCCGGCAATCACTAATAAAAACGTGGGATCTAGAAAATTATAAGGCATTCCATACCCATACATAGACATTCTCCTTTTTCGCTATCCTTGATTCTAAAGACTTCTATCAGCCAGCCAATCTTCGCCCGCTTTAAAAAAAGTCACACATCTGTTTCCAACAAACTTGTGAACATGAAATAGTTCGTCTTTAATCAAGGCGGCTGTTTAAAATAATCCGTTTCCTAAGCATAGTTTAGCACGAAAGGCATGAATTTTTTATGAAAACAACTCTAAAAATCTCTCTAGCTTATAACTTCTTTACAAATTCAGATTTTAATTTCATCGGACCAAAGCCATCGACTTTGCAGTCAATATTATGATCCCCTTCAACTAAGCGAATATTTTTCACTTTGGTTCCTTGCTTGATGGCGCCTGACGCACCCTTAACTTTTAAATCCTTGATCACAGTAACACTGTCGCCTTCTTGAAGCAGGTTGCCGTTACTATCTTTGACGACCAATCCTTCCTCGACCTCATCACCTTCAGACCATTCATGACCGCATTCAGGGCAAACAAATAAGCCGCGATCCTCATAAGTATATTCTGATTGACACATTGGACAATTTGGCATAATCTTCCTCCACTAAAATTATTTTCTAAACACTAAGTTTAGCGGAAACACCGTGACTTGAAAAGTCCTACTCAAAGAAAACATCAGCGATGACGTCCGCCTGAGTTCTTTCTGATCAACCATTGAACCTCCAAAGCGCCATTATCCCATACTAAAAAGACCTGATTGTCTGTTTTTTTCAATCACGCTGTCCTTCTTTTTTGCCTGTTCGTTATACTGCTATTTCTTCCTTTTCTGTAGATAGTTCTTTTTCCTTCTTTCGATTCGTCGTTTCTCGCGCTCTTCTTCTATTTGTTCGGCGGTTTTACCATAACGCATGTAGGTGGTGTCCGATTTTTGCGAGATAGCGGCTGATTTTTTTGCCTTTTTCTCCGAAGAAGTCGCTGTGGCCGATTTCATTACACTGCCGTCCTTTTGCGGTGCCGTGGTTTGTTTCGTTAATAGCGCTTCTTCAGGGGCGTTCCGATTCGAATCAACGCTTTTCTTCGGTGCTCCCCCAGTATTTGTATCATTAAAAGCGAGTGCTTCTCCGCTTGTATCCTCAGTGGAAGCGGCTTTCTCCATCAATACTTGCCCTGACTCCTCCGCTATTTCTACGCGAGTGTCATAGGACGTTGTGCTGATTTTTCCTGAACCTTCATAATTGATGAACTTGACGAATTTTCGCACACCGTTTGTTTCAAAAATCGTCAAGGTTGTCAAAATCTGTAAAATATTCGCAATCACGAGCCTAGTTTTATTGGGATCGGTTTCGCGAATCGTCAACTTGTGGCGTTTGCCATTAATATCTTCAAAGAAGGACTCCACAATATAGATGTGATCCGCCTGGCGAATGTCCAGTGTAGCTTCTTCGGTTAAGTAGTCTTTATAGGCACGAGCTTCTTTAGTACAGGCCAAATAATCTGCTTCATTAGAAAACAGGCGATTGAGAATGGTTTCCCAATCGTTTTTACAATATTCTTCAAAATATGGAGCGTACCGACGCAGCATATCATTAGGCTCTGACGTTAAGAACAGTTCTCGCATCAATGCTTGAAGCGTCTCTGAAATCGTGCGGGAACAAATGGCGCTCCGCACAAGAACAGCCACAAGATATTCAACAACCTCTAAAACATTTTGACTCTGTTCATACCGTTTGATTATTCTCTTCTCAAGATTCTCCCACTTCATCAAAAAGAGCTGTCTTTGACCCAATTTCGCTACATCCATTTTTCCTACCCCCGAGTTAAACTATATTAGTATTAAAAAGTAATCGTTTTCATTTTATAAGAATATAATACCGATAAATAACGTTATTGTAAATAGATGAAAGAAAATTCTTTTTCTTTATAAAAAACAAAGGAAATGAATTGTACTATCAATAAGCCTTTAAATCCATTTCTGTAATAACAAAAAACATTTCACACCACCTTTTACAACCGTCATTAAATAACTTAACATGAGAAACTGTTCAATCATTCAGCAAAAAAAGTACTTATTCTGCAAACACTTTGTTAATCGCAGTGATTTAACAAAAAAAGGGCCGTGTCGCAAAGACACAGCCCATTAATTCTTTATTTACTTGTTAATTCACCAATCGTTTCATTCGCTTGAACATCCTTTTGCTCAGCCAATTCAAACTTATCGACTTTATCCATATTGGTCAATGCCACGATCATATCCGTCTTCTTACCTGCTGCAACGACAGCTTCCAAGTCGACCTTCGCAATCATTTGTCCACGCCCAACTTGTTGTCCAGCGGTCACATAAACAGTAAACGGCTTGCCGCCTAGATCTACGGTATCCAGTCCCATGTGCAACAGCACTTCGATGCCAGTAGGAGTGGTAATCCCCACTGCATGTTTCGTAGGAAAGACATTCGAAATCGTTCCTGCCACAGGAGAGAAGATTTCACCAGAAGTTGGCAATACAGCATACCCGTCTCCCATCATTTTTTCTGAGAAAACATCATCAGAAACTTCAGTGATCGGCACCAAACGTCCTTGCGCTACTGCAAATAAATCCTGCGATTTAGGTGCTTCTTCTACCACGGTTTGATCAACAACTGGCTGCTTTCTGCTGTTGCCTCCTTGTAATCGGTTCATCTCATCGGCAACGAATTGTACTTCGGTTCCGACGATTACTTGGATGTTTTTATCGTCTATTACCTTTAATCCAGGAACACCGGTTGCTTTAATCTTGCTTTGATTAACCGTTCCGGTATCCTTGACCTGTAATCGCAAGCGAGTCGTACAATTATCAATTGCTGTTACATTTGCAGCTCCGCCTAACGCGTCATATATCTTTTGCGCCATCACAGCATGCTTACTATCACCAGCTGTAGCGATATCCGGCATTTCCTCACCGTCATCTTCTTCACGCCCTGGAGTCATCAAATTAAATTTGGTGATGACAAAACGGAATGTCACATAGTAGATGACCGCCATAACAAGACCTAAGAGAATCAGCATGTACGGTTTATTGGCAATTGGAACCCGCAAACTTAAGAAGAAATCAATAAATCCAGCACTAAAGTTAAATCCAGCAGTCCATTGGAAAGTCGCTGCAATAAACATAGAGATACCTGTTAAAATCGCATGAACAACATACAATGGCCACGCAACAAACATAAATGAAAACTCAAGCGGCTCTGTAACACCTGTAAAGAATGACGCAAAAGCGGCTGCAATCATTAAAGAAGCAGTAATTTTTTTCTTTTCAGGTCGGGCGCTATGATAGATTGCCAACGCTCCAGCTGGTAAACCAAACATCATAACTGGGAAGAAGCCTGCTTGATAACGACCGGTAATTCCTTTGACCCCTTCACTTGCCCAGAATTTACCAATATCATCAATCCCAGCCAAGTTAAACCAGAACACATTATTCAATGCATGGTGCAGACCAGTTGGAATCAATAATCGGTTAAAGAGACCATATAAGCCAGCTCCTAATGGCCCCATACCGGAAATCATTTCACCAAAGCTTACCAAAGCGTTATAAACTGGCGGCCATACGAAAATCAAACCTGCTGAGATCGCTGCCATTAGACCGGCTGTTACGATTGGTACGAGCCGCTTCCCACTAAAGAAAGAGAGCGCCATTGGCAGTTTTACACCACTGAAGCGGTTATACATAGCTGCCGCTACTAGTCCGGCTAAAATCCCTACGAATACATTTTTAAAATTGATTGCTCCAAAAGCAATGTTCACGTCTTCTACGGCTACTTTCGTAAACATAGCCACCGCATCACTATTGACCAAAGTCATCGGAGTCAAGAAGGCTACTAAACCGGACAAAGCTGCTGCTCCGTCTTTATCTTTAGACATCCCTAGTGCTAAACCAACTGCGAACAACACCCCTAAATTATCTAAGATCGTTCCGCCTGCTTTAATCAAGAAGGCTGCCAATAAATTATTGCCGCCCCATCCGCTTGGATCGATCCAATAACCAATTCCCATAAATAAAGCCGCTACCGGCAAGGTCGCTACTGGCAACATTAATGAACGTCCCATGCGCTGCATATATGCTTTCATATTTTATTCTTCTCCTTCATGTTCTTTCATTTTTCGCAATCGTTCTACATGAATCGCGACATAGCCCAACTCTTCTGTAGTGATCGCTAACTGATAGTGCTTCATCAAAAAGACCCGAATTTTCTTTGCGACTTGATAACTCTCGGGATACTTGCTTCGGACCATTTCAATAATGTCCTGATCCAAAACAGCATAACGTTGATTCTGATACCGTTGCAGTAACAGACGCAGATGATTTGCAAGACGAGAGTAATCCAAAGCCATTTCCTGCGAATGGATATTTATCTCTAGCTCTTGTTCAATCAAATGAATCACATCGGAAATAATCGTCACTTCTCTGATACTGTCATGATTATTATTTTTTCCCGTACGAGCACTATGGATATGGATTGCGATATAACCAGCTTCATCATAGCCATAAGGAATCTCTAGTGTTCGATTCAAGTAATCAACTGCCCATTGCGCAATGCCGAATTCTTCGCTATAGAGGATCTCGATCTCGCTTAACAGCTTGTTGCGAATCACGATTCCATTAGCGATGTTTTGGGCGGCAAAGGCGATATGATCCGTCAAAGAAATAAAGATGTGCTCATTGAGCTTCTCCATCAGGACAGTCTCCGCATGGTCAACAATCGCTTCGGCAGCAAAAAAATAGGATTCATTTATTTGATTTAATAAGGTCTGTAACTTTTGCTGCCCTTCCGGCTCCATCACAAACAAACGCTCGATCTCACGTGAAAAAAGCAGATCATTTCTTTGCTTATTGAAGCCGACACCTTTACCGATGGCGATCTTTTCTTCTCCGCGATCGTCGACAAGCACTGCATTTTGATTCAATATCTTTTTGATTTTCATATGTTTTCCTCATTCTGCAGAATATTCAACTGTTCCGACTAGTTTATTGGCCAAATAAAAAGGGCATGAAAAGAAGCACAAGGAAGCTCCTTGCGTTTCTTTTCATGCCTAGTATGATCTAGTCACATGAAACAGTATTTGTTAACAATTTGAATTGTATAGACCGATGAAGGCTTTGTCAATACTTTTTATCAGTTATTTTCAAACAATTTCATTTTTTTGATATTTTTCACATAACACTTGGAGCTCACGATAGATTTCTTGACACATCGCTTGGTCCTTTGCATTGGCTCCGCTAGCTAACGGATGACCCCCGCCATGATAGCGTTTAGCTACTTCATTGATGACCGGACCTTTGGAACGAAGTCGAACTCGGTAGTAGCCTTCAGGTTGTTCCACAAACACTGCCCAAGCCAGCACGACATCGATCGTACCAGGCAATGGCACAAGCGCAGCAGTATCAGAATCCTTGATCCCATATTTTTTTAAGATCGCCTGATCTAAAAATACGTAACCCGCTCCATTTTCATCAATCTGTAAGTTTTGATATAAATAGCCGGAAAGCTTGGCTACATCCAACGTTATCTGTTCAAGCTCACGATTCAATTTTACAGCATCAAACCCATAGTCCAACAACTTCGCAGCTACTTGCAAAGTATGAGAGGTCGTAGCCGGATATAAAAAGCGGCCAGTATCACCAACGATTCCTCCATATAACAAACGCGCAGCATTTTCCGTCAGTGTTAAATTCTCCGCAAAAGCAAAGTCAGCGATGATTTCACTGCAGCTGCTGGCCTCCGTATTGACCCAAAGCAGATCACCATAAGGATCATCATTGGGATGGTGGTCAATCTTGATCAGCTTATCTCCCAAGCTATAACGCTCACCACTGATCCGCGGCGCATTCGCTGTATCCGTTACGATTACTAAAGCACCTCGGTATAACTCGTCAGGGATTTTATCCATTTTAGCTAGAAAAGCTAAATCCTCTACTGGGCCTCCGACTTGGTAGATTTCCTTTTTCGGAAAATTTGCCCGTAGGATCTCCGCCAACCCGCATTGAGAACCTAATGCATCTGGATCAGGTCGCATATGACGATGGATAATGATCCGATCATATTGTTTTATCATCTGTAAAATTTCATTTGTAATTGTCATGCTGTTTCCTCTTTCTAAGAACGCTCCATCACTTGGCAGACCACGATCGCTTTAGCTACGATCACATTGTCGATATACACTTCCAAATCAACTTTGGCCGAGCGTCGCCCCAGTTCTAATGTTTTCGAATGTATTTCAATTTCGCTTTCCAATTGAATCAAGCGTAAATAATGCAGATTCATTTGTTCAATCAATGTATTTCGGCGTTGATCCATCAGGATACTTCGTTGGGCCACATTCGCTACGATCTCGCTCAGTACACCGAATGAAATCGTTCCAACACTATTGACCATCTGTGGCGTAACCTCAAACTTGAAGTAAGGATTTTCCAACAACTGATCCTCTCGGTCTGTGTCAATCGTTACAATATCACCGACGATTTGATCAGAGATCGTGTTAGACATTTGCGGCTGGCGCTGCACCAGCTGCATTGCCTTCATGACATCTTGTCGACTGACCATTCCCACCAGCGAAAGATCGTCCTTCACCACCGGCATCATTTCAAGCCCATCCCAAATCATTTGATGGCTGACAGAAGCCACGCTCATACTTTGTTTAACCACATTCGGATCACGAGTCATGACGCGGTCAATCATTTGATTTTCAGCTTTTCCTAAAACATCCTTGGCCGTTACGACCCCTAAAACGCGCATACTTTTATTCACAACAGGAAAACGTGAATGTCCCGTTTCATGAGAAAGACGATGGTATTCGGAAATTGTATCCCCCGCCTCTAAATAGACCGTTTTTTCCAGCGGCATGTAGATATCACTAACCTGCATAATATCTTTTTTGATCAGCTGGTCGCTCAATGCTCGATTGATCATAGTAGCCACGGTAAAGGAATCATAGGTCGTACTCAAAACAGGCAGACCTAAATCATCAGCCAGCTTAGCAATCTCAGGTGTGGTATCAAAGCCACCAGTAATCAACACAGCGGCACCATCCTGCAACGCTAACTTTTGTGCGCCTTCGCGGTTTCCGATGATCAATAATGACCCTGGCGTAATGTAACGGCGCATTGCCTCTTCTGTCATAGCACCAATTACAAACTTGTTTAAATCCTTATCTAATCCATTCGAACCGCCTAGAACTTCTCCTTCAATGATGCGGACAACTTCACCAAAGGTTAATCTCTCAATATTTTTTTTCAATTTGCGTTCGATTCGAATCGTTCCCACTCGTTGAATCGTCGATACCAATCCAATATTTTCCGCGTCTTTGATCGCGCGATACGCAGTTCCCTCACTGACACTCAGATTCTTGGCAATACTGCGGACAGAGATGCGCTCTCCCACTGGCAAATTTTCAATATGCTCTAAAATTAAATCATGTTTTGTCGCCATAGTTTCCTCCCGTTAAAGCATTTATCTATCGTATTAGTACAGCTTAGCAAAACCAGTATAACAGAGTACCTAAAAAAAAAGAAGTCAACCGTTACCATTCACGTAACAATCAGCTTCTTTTGTACTAATGATTTTTCAAATTATGGTCTTTTTCTAAAACGCACAAGAGAAATTACTAGAGCAATCATACAGATCGCTAAAGAGGCCACGAAGGTCACGCGCATGCCAAAAATGAAAATATCCGGCCGGCCATCATTAAAAGACCTCCTTCCAATTCAAAAATAGACCATAGCTATTTTAAAGGATATTCTAAAAAAAAAGCAAACCAAAATAAAAACGAGAGATTATTCTCCCGTTTCCTTATCATATTTCCCATCTTCACGATCTTCAAAAGTCATGAAATAGCCATTTGTAATTCTCTTTTCATAAATATGGTGACAATTAGGACATTCCACTGGCATTGCTTCTTTGGGATGTTCTTGCACATTCAACACCTCATCGACAAAAAAATGGATGCCGCAATTTGGACACTTTAATGGTTTTTCCAACATCTGACCAGCCCTCTCTACATTTACTACTAGTACAATAATACTCCTTTTTAACAAAAAAATAGAGTAGTAAGTATCAAAAAAAGCATCTCGAATCAAAAAATGACCAGAGATGCTTTCCGTGTAATTATTTGCGACGTCCCCGACGTTGATTCGCCTCCATGATAACTGGAAGGATCACTGGACGACGTTTGGTTTGTTCAAACAGATAGCGACTCAGCTGATCGCGGATATCTTGTTTTAATTTGCTCCATTCAAAATCGTCAGAATGTAGATGTTTTTCTACGATCTCACTAGTCGTTTCAGCACTTTCTTTGATCAAATCACGGCTGGCCTTGATGTAAACAAATCCGCGAGAAGTAATCTGAGGGGCTGACACGATTTTTTTCTGTTTACGATCGATCGTTACCACAATGACAAAGATCCCATCATCCGACAGTACCTTCCGATCGCGTAAAACAATATTGCCAATATCACCGACACCGATACCATCGATCATGATATTGTCTGCTGGAACACTACCTGCTGCACTCATGTGTTTATTTTTATATTCCAACACATCTCCGCGTCCAGTGATAAAAATATCTTTGTAGGGGATGCCCATCTCATTTGCTAAGCTGGCATGAGCAGCTAACTGACGGTATTCGCCCTGTACTGGAACAAAATATTTCGGCGACATAAAGTTCATCATCATTTGCAGATCCCGAGGGTTAGCATGGCCGGATACGCGTAAATTTTCGGAGATGCTTTTCACAACGCCGCCTGCACGATAAATCATGTCCTCTGTTTTCGCTACAGTCGTTTCCATCGCGATCGTTGGTGTTGTTGTGATGTAAACTAAATCCCCATCTTCGATCTTTAGATTACGATGGGAGCGATTCGCCATTTTTTGCAATGACTTGATTGGCTCGCCCATACGTCCTGTCTCTAAAATGATCAATTCCTCAGGAGAGTATTTCTTCATTTCCTTGATCGTAACCAGGATGTCTTCAGGTACTTCTAATTTATTCAAGCGCATCGCAGTTTTTATGATGCGATCCAAATCCTGTCCGGTCAACACTACTTTGCGTCCAGCCTTTTCCGCTGCATTCAAAATCTGCTGCACACGCTGAAGGTTGCTGGCCACACTAGCAACAATGATTCGTCCATCCCATTCATTGATCGTATCGTAAACCTCGCTGGCAATTTCGCGTTCAGAAGCAACTTGAATTGGATTTTCAGCATTGGATGAGGAGCTCATCAAAGCCAGAACGCCCTCCGAACCAATCTCAGCTAGACGACGATAATTTGTCGCATACATTGGAATTGCAGTCGGATCAAATTTGAAATCTCCCGTATAAACCACGTGGCCTTCATCTGTTTTCAAGCTAATTCCGACAGAATCCGGAATCGTATGAGTCGTTCGGAAGAAGCTGATAACTGCGGTACCAAAATCTATCTCAGTATGCTCATCAATCACATGGAAATCCTTAAATCCCTTGCTTTCTTCATTTTGGCTTACATTTAATTTGGCCAGCTCAATCGTCAGTTCTGTTCCGAAGACCGGTACAGCTACCTCAGATACTAAATAAGGCAGCGCTCCAATCGCATCCGCATGTCCATGAGTCAAGAAGACCCCCGCTACGCGCTCTGCGTTTTCAATTAAATAGGTAAAATCAGGAATCACGACATCGATCCCCAGCAATTCATTTTCTGGATATTTCAGCCCGCAATCTAGGACAAAAATATCATTATCCACTTCAACTGCATACATGTTTTTACCATTTTCACGTACTCCGCTGAAGGGAATTATTTTGACTGTACTCAAAAAATCCACCTCTCTAGTTTATTTATCTATTGTTTCAGCTTACTCAGACCCCGTATTCAGTACGGTCTGTGCCTATACTCAATAGCTATTATACATGATTTTTTCTGAAAAACCATTGATGAGAAATGAATCGTCCCTCTTCCGTTAAAAGAATCGTCCTTTTTGCAGAGTCCCTTTCCCAGAATTCAAATAAAAGTAAGCTGACAGCTGTAATAAACAAAAAAAAGCGTGAATCTCTCACGCTTTCCAAGATTTATTCAAATAGATTCATGTCATACATCGTCTCCGCAATTTGCAAGGAGTTCCAAGCGGCCCCTTTTAATAAGTTATCGGAAACGACCCAAAGATGGATGCCTTTTTCCTCATCTGGATCTTTACGTATGCGCCCAACAAATGTTCCTTTTTTACCAACACTATTTAAAGCCTGCGGATAAATTTGTTGACTCGGATCATCTTCCAATACTGCTCCAGGAGCGTCAGCGATTAAAGCCTGGATCTCCGCTACCGTTGCCGCTTTTTCTGTTTCGATGTAGACAGATTCAGAATGTCCGCTCATCACTGGAATCCGCACACAAGTCGCAGAAACCTTGATCGTGTCGTCTTCCATGATTTTCTTTGTCTCATTAATCATTTTCCATTCTTCATTCGTATAGCCCTCATCAGAAAATACATCAATCTGAGGCAACGCATTGAATGCCAATGGGTAATGCTTTTCGTCACCGCCGCACGGTAGAATATCTGCCTTCCATTCATTGACCGGTTTTTCAGCTAAAAAGTCCCGCGTCTGCTGCTTCAATTCTTCCATGGCTTGATTCCCAGCACCTGATACTGCCTGATAAGTTGAGACAATCACCCGCGTCAAACCATAGGCTTTTCGAATCGGCTCTAAAGCCACCATCATCTGAATTGTTGAACAGTTTGGATTGGCGATGATGCCCTGATGATTACGCAAAGCTGCTGCATTCACCTCTGGCACCACTAATGGCACATCAGGGTCCATGCGAAAATGACTGGTATTATCTACGACGACCGCTCCGCGTTTTACCGCTTCCGGTGCAAACTTAGCAGATATCCCGCCGCCAGCTGAGAATAAAGCAAGATTTATTCCTTCAAACGAATCAGGTACTAATTCTTCGATCGTTTTCGTCTCACCTTTAAATGAAAGCTGCTTTCCAGCTGAGCGCTTTGACGCTAAAAATTTTACAGTACCTAGTGGCAAAGAACTATTTTCTAATAGTTTGATCATTTGTGTCCCTACCGCGCCAGTAGCGCCGACTATTGCAACATTCATTTCTCTCATCGTAATCACTCTTTCATTTCATAGTATTTTAACAGTTTATCATATTCGTTACGAAACGCAAGCCATCTTCCATTTTTCGTTGTCATTCAAATTATTAAAACTTTCGACACAAAACACATCTTATTTTTCAATAATTACTACCTTCTAAATAATTGATATAACACAGATAAAACAAAAGTTCTAATCAAAATATGGTAAAATATTTTAAAAAAACGAAGATTATTGAATATTTTTATTGTGATTTTCTAATAAAAGCTTTAGAATTAATATGGAAGCGTTATTCACAGGAGGGCGATCATGGAAGTTAACGGGTTTATCATTAAGCAAGCACGCGAAGATGCTGGTTTACCACGTGACACTTTTACTACTATTTGTTCATCCGCTGACTTGGAGCAGATTGAAGCGAAAAATGAGGGCACACTGGAAATTATTTTAGATATTTGTGCGAAATTAGAAATACCTTATCACCAAGTTTTTCCAGAGACCATTCTTTTAACGGAAATCTCTCTATTGAACATTGTTCGTTGTCTGCATTTACGTCAAGAGTTTTCTAGCGTTTTATTTTTGTTGGATACTTATGGAAAGAAAATTACTTATGATAATGCACGAATCGTTGGTCACCTGATGTATTTCCGAGCCTACGCAAATCTGTTCGGCATTCGTGATACTCAAAAAGCCGTACACTATTTTCAACGAGCCTATACTTTTTTGCACGATGAAAAACGCTACGAACTACTAGTACTTAAGGGATTAGCTACTTGTTATCAAGCAAACGAAGAAAAAAAGCGCGCACGCATCTTTTTTGAACGCGCTGAACAATTGGAGGAAAAAATGAATACTCAATTACAGTTAGGTCCATCTTATTATCAGGCAGCTTGTTTCTACGCTGATCGCGGAAACCAAGAGAAAGCCAATGCCCTTTGCGATGAAGGCATTCAAACCTTATTGGAAGTGAACATGATTACCGGCTTGGAAGATTTATTTTTTGAAAAGGCCGTCATTCAAGAAAATATGAAGGAACAAATTGAGCTTTTAAAGCAAGCCGACTACTACGCCAACTTAAACGATAATCGCACTCTAAAAGAATTGATTAATCAAAAACTGACAAGTATCTAATAAGAAAGGCTTCGCGAACTCGCTCAGCTTTTGAGCACCAAGTAGGTACTGTTCCACATCAGCTCCAAAGTACGATCGCTGTGTCTCACAGCAATAAGACCAAAATATTTCTAAATTGCTTCTCAAATTTCGAAATATTTTTGCTTATTGCCGATAAAGCTAGTTCGTGAAGCCGGACATGGATATACCTGCTACAAAGCGATTTATTTATGTGAAAATTTTATACTTTCTTTATAGTCAAAAAGAGACACAAGAGAAGCTAAACCCGCTTAGCCTATCTTGTGTCTTTTTATTATGAGCTACGCCTTCGCTTCAATTGATTTCTTTGGTCGATAAAAAACCATGTATAAAGCAGCTACGATTAACGGAATCACAGCGCAGAAAATATAGATATGTTGATAAGAGCCTAAAATCCCTTTGATCGCGCCCAACAAGTAAGGGCCGACTCCTAGACCTAAATCAAGACCAATGAAGTAGGTAGAAAGAGCTACGCCGATTCGAGCTGTCTCCACTAATTTCAATGTGACTGCTTGTCCATTTGCCATAAATGTCCCATAGCCTAATCCAACAAAAGCGCCGGCAATCAATAAGACAACTGCGTTCCCAGTGAAGGCTAAAAGCAGTAACCCGATCGTCAGGCAAATAAAACTAGGATACATCACAGCATTTTCACCATGCTTATCAAAAATTTTCCCTGACATTGGTCGTGTGACAGTAACTACTAATGCGTAAACGACAAAGAAGAAGGCCCCTGCTGTTACTAAATGCAATTGATCTGCATAAATAGATAGGAAGCCTAAGACACTTGAATACGCGATTCCGATCAGAAAGGCGATACCGGCAATAAACAGCACTTTGAATTCAATAAAGCTTTCTAAACTAAACGTATTGATTTTTGCTCGATGTTCCTCTGTTAAAACAATATTATCAACGTTGAATTTAAAACAGGCCGCCGCCGTGACAAGGGCTAAGATGACAGCCAAAACAATAATCGCTTTAAACCCAACTAACGGTAGCAGAAGTAAGCCGATAAACGGGCCAATCGCTGCAGCTAAGCTCGTACTCAATCCGTAATAATTGATGCCTTCACCATATTTTGCTTCTGGAATATACGCCGTGACAATTGCATTAGCCGCTGTCGAAACAGCACCATAACCAAAGCCATTTAAAAAGCGCACACCATCTAGAATAAAGATATTACTGCTGATCAAATAGGCCGCCGTCGTCACCAAATAGAATAGCGCGCCGTAACGCAATACTGCCCGACGACCAAATAATTCTAATTTTTTCCCGATATATAAACGTGCAAACAGTGTACCGATAATGTAAATTCCTACCGCAAATCCTGCTTGTGCGGTTGAAGCCCCTAAACTTTGTGTCGCATATTTAGCTGTAATCACGACAAAACAGTAATAAACTAAAAATACGACAAAATTGATAATTGTAATTGTGACAAAACCTTTATTGAATAATTTCTCTTCTTCCTTAATTTTCATTACCCACTCTCATTATTATGCGATGCTCTCGTTTAATTTCTTCAAATCAGAAATTTTTTCCGCGACCTTATTATAGTTAGACGGGTATCGATCCACCGCTTGACTGATAAATAAATCCCGCGTATGGTCAAACGCCGCCAAAAAGTCTACTAGTGCTTGATCATTTTCCTGCATATCATCTTTTCTCAGCATCAAAGCATTCTGATAAGCATCATTTAGAAAAACCAATACGGCCTCTTTTTCAAACCGTACCTTGTAAGCTGATTCCAATCGTTCGATTATTGCGCATGTCCATTTGTTCATAAATAATCACTCCTTTTTCGTATGAAAGAATTTATTTTTCCAAGTTCAGGAAAAACAGGCTTGCTTCTCAAGTCGTATTTCAGCCAACCAAATGCTTGAACTTCAACTCCTTTAAACTTCTTAGCTCTTATTTCTACAAAACAGAAAAAGTTGGTCTGAAATCTTCTTGCTTCCAAAATTTCTACTCACTAGAGCATTTGGTATGTTTGACTTACCTGATTGATTATACGGATTTAAAAAAAGGAAGAAATCAACTTTAATAATTAGAAATGGCATTGAAAATCTTTAGTAAAAAAGAGCATTAACATTTGTTAGTATCTTTTTTAAACATACTTTTGACCAAAATGAGTGCCCATGTATGATAAAATAGCAATGAAAATTTCAGCAAACCACGGAAGGAACAAAGTAAAATTGGACAATACAGCTTTAACAAACTACTTAGAACAAAAAAAATTTCCTATCGTAACGAAAGAGTATAAGAAATATCTACTCTACGAGGGGATTCAGGATCACCATGTATACATTTTGAAAAGCGGCGTCATCAAAACCAGCGTTATTTCAAAAGATGGTCGTGAATTCAATTTGGAATACATCAATGATCTTGAAGTAGTCTCATTGTTAAAGGATGAATATTCTCAATTTATCGATGCCCCCTTTAACATTCGTGTTGAATCCGAGAAGGCCGAACTTTATCAAATCGATCGGGTCGAATTTTGGAAAGACATCAATCAAAATTTTGAATTACAAATCTACGTCAAAAACTATTACCGCGAGCGATTACTCAAATCGATGAAAAGAACCCAACAAATGCTGATGAATGGGAAATTTGGTGCCGTATGTACTCAGATTTACGACCTGTATGACAAATTTGGTATCGAATTTCAAGGAGGCGTCTTAATTGATTTTGTCGTAACCAATGAAGAGATTGCCCATTTTTGCGGCATCAATGCTGCCAGCAGCGTCAGCCGTATCATGCACGACTTGAAAAGCTGCGGCGCGATCAAAATGATTGATCGGAAAATCTTTATTAAAAACATCGAGTTGATTAAGGACAATATTATTTTCTAAAACAAAAGATCCAGCCAATACTCGATCGGCTGGATCTTTTTAAATTTCTGTTCCATATTCTACTGGTTTATCGAACTCTCCCGGTGCGTCATCATAAATATGACCATAAATGAAGACCGGCATACCAACATAACTATAGTCATAGATTTTGGCCACTTCTGCTTTTGGCGTATTCACACAGCCATAACTTCCTAAATCCGTTCGATAAGCTCCAGGCTGGCCAAAATATTGCAATTTATGATCTGTATCATGCAGGCCGATTTCTGTAATTGTCTGTCCATAGCTCAACAGCGGGAGCCAATACGCCACAGGCACACTATACATGCCGTCCCCAGTCGTCAAAACGCCGCTTAGATCAACATTTCGCCGCTTGTCCATAATCGTATGAAATCCAGGAACAGTCGCAGTCCCTTTGTCATACCTGCCCGTGATTACGTCTGTCTCAACGACTAGCTTGCCTTTGTCAAAGCAGTACATTTTTTGATTATCCAAATCAACTTCGATATAATTTTTTTTCACATGAAGCGGCTGCTTTTTCGTCTCGCCTTTTAAAATGAGCGGAATCATTTTAGTGTCGGACGTTTTCAATTCTTTAGCAATTTTTTTTGCTGATTGTTTGATATCGATGAACCAGCCGTAATTCCCGACATTTTTATAGCGTAAATGCTGTCCGTGAACATTGGTAAAATCGACTGGCTGGTAGATCGTAGAATATTCTCGCTCCAAGTCCGCTACCCACTCTGCAATCAACTCTGGATCAAATTCCCCTTGATCATCAACCGAGGACGCTAACATTTGCTCTGTCAGCGGAATCGTTTTTTTGTTCAGCTTCAACGTGATACCGCGTTTTCTAACTTCTTCCAGCTTCTGAGGAATTTTTTGTTTCTCTAAATCTTGCGCTGTGATTTCCGGTTCACGATAAAAATCGGTTAAATCATACTCCGTCTGCAACGTTCCCTTTTCAAACGCTTCGCAAAGTTCTTTCCGAATTCGAGCGGAATCAATCACATTCCCGCTCTTCTCCGGTTCAATCCGAAATTTTTTATCCTCATAAATAATCCTAGCATCTTTGGCTTCTTTCCCTCCAAGAAAAGAAGCACGATTGATCGCTTGGACTAAATTTTGTTTCGCCTTCTTTTTAAGAGGCAAACTAAATTCTCCTCTGCGAATATTTTTCTTCAAATATTCTGTTTGAACTTTATAAGGAGAAGAAATTTGTAGTTTAACTGTTTGATTCTCCCCTACCATTTTGATCTCAACTCGTTGTGTTTCCTGACGAATTTTTTGTGCGGCCTGACTAACCGACAATCCGCCGACAGCGACATTCGCAACAGTTGAACCAAAATAAAAATGCGAACCGAAATATAAATAAATCAACATAAAAAAGGTCATTGCCCCCGCAACAATACCAACAATCCGCAGCACTACTTGATTTTCATGCTCCTTCAACCCCTATCACCCACTTTATCAAGCCAAATAATTACTCACATTATAAATCAAATAACTAATTATTTATTCTAAAACCATAATTATTAATATTTTTTAACATTTTTGGTTAAATTGACAAAAAAAGGACTCTGAAACTCAACTATGAGCTTCAGAATCCTTTAATAACAGAATTATCTTTACATTTTTGTGTGGTCCGTACGTGAAATAACGTCACGACGTTGTTCAGGTGTTAAGTCACGGAATTTCACGGCATAACCAGATACACGAATCGTAAAGTTCGCATATTTTGGATTGTCGATGTCTTTATCCATTTCTTCTAGCAATTCACGACCAAAGACGTTGACATTCAAGTGGTAGCCGCCTTTATCAAAGTAGCCATCTAATACTTGACGTAAGTTATCCACTTGCATTGCTTCATCATCCGTACGTCCTAAAGCTCCTGGATTAATCGTTTGTGTATCAGAGATTCCATCTTGTGCACAAGAGTAATTCAACTTAGCTGTTGAATTTAATGAAGCCAATAGTCCATTTTTCTCACCCAAGAATTTACCATCTTGATAGCTTGGGTTTGCTCCTGGTGCTAATGGTTTGCCTGCGCGACGTCCATCTGGTGTGTTACCCGTATTTTTTCCGTAAACAACGTTGGAAGTGATCGTCAACAATGACAATGTTGGCGTTGAATCACGGTAAGTGTGCTGACGTTTGATTTGAGTCATGAAGTACTCAAGGATCCAGTTTGCCATATCATCTGCTTCATCGTTGTCATTTCCATAAGTTGGGAATTCATTTTGTGGAACGTAGTCGATTGCTAAGCCATCTTCGTCACGAATAACTTTGACATTTCCGTGTTTGATCGCCATCAATGAATCTGCCGCATGAGAAATACCTGCAATCCCTGTCGCAAAAGTACGTTTCAAGTCAGTATCCATCAATGCCAATTGTGGCGCTTCATATGCGTATTTATCGTGCATGTAATGAATAACATTTAAAGTATTCACATATAATTCTGCTAACCAATCCAAAACATCCTTGTAGCTGTCCATAAATTGATCAAAATCAATACTGTCGCCTTCTAGTGGACGGAAACGCGGACCAACTTGCATCTTCGTCATTTCATCGACACCGCCGTTGATCGCGTAAAGAACTGCTTTTGCCAAGTTAGCGCGAGCACCGAAGAATTGCATGTCTTTACCAATAACAGTAGCAGATACACAACATGCGATGGCTGAATCATCTGAACCCCAGTATTGACGTAATAAGTCATCATTTTCCAATTGGATCGAAGAACTTTGTTTAGCAACTTTCGCCGCATAAGTCCGGAAGCCTTCTGGTAAATGAGAAGAGTACAAAACAGTCAAGTTTGGCTCTGGAGATGGCCCCATGTTTGTCAATGTGTGCAGGATTCGGAAATCGTTCTTCGTTACTAATGATGAACCATCCATGTTCATACCCGCTAATGATAAAGTAGCCCAAATTGGATAACCAGAGAATAATTGATTGTACTCAGGTGTCCGAGCAAATTTCACCATACGCAATTTCATAATCAAGTGGTCGATCATTTCTTGTGCTTCGAATTCAGTAATCACACCGCGGTCTAAGTCACGTTGGATATAAATATCTAAGAAGGCAGAAATACGGCCGATTGACATTGCAGCACCATTTTGTGATTTAATTGCTGCAAGATAGCCGAAGTATAACCATTGAATCGCTTCTTGTGCGTTGCTGGCAGGTTTTGAAATATCATAGCCATAGCTTGCTGCCATTTCTTTCATATCTGCTAAAGCACGGTATTGTTCAGATACTTCTTCACGTAATTGGATTACGTCGTTTGTCATTACTTTACTTCCGACATTTTTCCAATCTTTTTTCTTTTCTTTCATCAAGAAATCAATTCCGTATAATGCCACACGACGATAATCGCCGATAATGCGTCCACGGCCGTATGCATCCGGTAAACCTGTGATAATTTTATTTTTACGAGCTAAACGCATTTCATCTGTATATGCATCAAAAACACCTTGGTTATGCGTTTTACGCCATTTGTTAAAGATGAATGACATCTCATCATCCACTTCAAATCCATTAGATTCCAACGCTTTGTTGGCCATGTTGATTCCGCCAAAAGGCATAAAAGCTTGCTTCAAAGGGACATCCGTTTGCAAACCAACGATTTTCTCTTCTTCTTTGATTAAATAGCCAGGCTCATGAGAAGTGATTGTCGCAGGAATATCATTATCCATGTCATATACGCCGTTTTTCTTGTGCTGTACTTCGAAAAGCTCTTGTAATTTATCCCATAGCTTTTCAGTACTTGGTGCCGCATCTTCCAAGAAGCTGTCGTCACCTGTATATTCTGTGTAGTTGCGTTTGATAAAGTCCAAGGTATTAACCTCATGTTGCCAGCGACCTTCGTTAAAACCTTCCCAAGGATTTTGAGTTTGTTCTACAGTTTTTTTGATTGTTGTAGTTTCCATATGCGCACTCCTTTGTTAAATAGTTTCACAATAATTTAAAATGATTATAACAAAGGAATCTGTTTTAAGAAAGGGCTTTTTTGCTTCTTTTCTCTCCAAATCCTTTTAAAATAATGATAATTTTCTTATCCTTAATAATTATCTGTTACAGTTTTCACTATAACAGATGATGTAATTGATAATGACAGTTTTTACTTGATATCCATGTTTGCTCACCAATATACAATTCCCGTTCATTTATTCAGTGAAAAACAGAAGACTGATACAGACTGGCTTGTGAAAAAAAATCTCCCCTCAAACTCTCATAATAGGAAAAGATTTATTTGAAAAAAATTTTTATCTCATTATTCTAGTAGCTCTTTTTAATTCAAAATAGAATACTTTTGTCGTTATCCTATAATCACTATTACTATTCGATATTTTTATCTTTTCTGCCATCTGGGGATTTGATTCACTAAAATAGTTCTTAAATAAAAATAATTTAATTTATTTTAAAATCATTATCAAAATGTCTTTTTAGCATTCTTCCTAATTATTTTATCTATCTGTCTAAAAAAATGGCGAGTTAGCTCTGTTCAAAATACTTAAATGAGTTAAGTTGGTATACAATATCAACCATATGTATTTTATTATTAATAATGGAGGGACCTTATGTTAGAAAGATATATTGAGAAAAATATTTTTCGCCAAGTTTACCTTTGTCAGCAATTGTATCAAAAGAAAGAAATTGACCTGCAGACAATGGCTAAACGATTGAAGGTCTGCACGATTACAATCAATAATGATCTTCTGGTTTTGAACGAACTCTTTAACCAAGAAATCACTACATTCAAAAAAAATAGAAATATCTGTAAAGTTTCCTTTGATCCGACTTATCCATTATTAGAGTTAACCCAACGAATTTATCGTCGCTCTGATTTCTTACGGGTATTGAATGATTTCCTAATCGGAAATACTCACTGGTCGGAAATTGCTGAAAAGGAATTTCTTTCTACTAGTAAAATTTATCAGATTCGAGCGAACATTTTTTCTTTTAGCGAAGAACTAGGATGCTTACAGCAAAATCATTCCTTCGCATTCTCTGAAAAAGATCTTCGAAACTTATTTTTGGCTATCGCAAGATATACTGGGGATCGTTCGGCAATTCCCTTTAATAAAGTGATCGCCGCTGCGGCAGAAAAATTAATTGACTACGTAGAAGAACATTTTTTTGCTCGCTACTATCCGACCAATGAACGAGAGCTTATTATCTTGGGGATTCAATTGAGCAACCAGCGAGCCAGACACTTCCCTATTCTTTTTTCCGAAAAAGAAAAAGCGAGTGCACGACAAACACCGCTGTTCAAACTATTACGCGAAGGAATTAAAAACTTAGATGCCACTATTTGTGCAAATGAGGATGAATTATTTTATATTTACTCTCTTTTCAACGCAAGAAACTATCTTTGTAATAATTTGGAACTACTGCAAAAGGATTTTGAGGTCGTCTATCAGAATCATATCCAGCGATACCCTGCAATCGAGGAACTGCTTCAAGAATTGCGCTTTTCTCTAAGTATTTCTCCAGAAAATGAGCTTCTCTTAAAAAAGGCCTTTTTACCTTTTATTCGCTCTACTTGGGCGGACATGCAGCTTTTCCAGCCCGACTTGATTTACCTATTAGACAAGGAGCAACAAACGCTCTACCAAACAATTCAAACAATCTTAGAAAAATGGTCTGCTGCCTGTCAAACGACCATCCACTGGAATACTAATCTAATTCGTAAAATGACTTTGATACTTGATTTGCTGCTCAGAAATACCTTCGATGAAAAAATTGAGTTGTATATCGTCGCTCCTTCTGACTTCAACTTTTTATATTACCGAAAACAACTGGAGTCTCTCCTGGATGATCATTTTGTTATCAGTAATATGATTTATAATACGTTGAACGAAGTCGTTGACGATGTGTTTTTCTGTTCAAAACGAGTGATAGTCTGTGATATGGCTCTATATCAGACAGATTTAGGCAGTGAGAATACTTTAATTTTCCCTGTGTCTCTCAAAACAATCGATGAGACCTGTAATGAAATCAACCAAATCGTTCGACCAAATGAAAAAGGCCTGAAAGAATAAGTTTCTTCCAGGCTTCATTTTAGTGAGTAAATCCATACGTCTTGATCTCTTTTTTTTCATGATAAACTAAATATGCTTGATTCAAGGCATCAATCGCTTCTTGCATGTCTTGGATGTAGTCACATGCCATATTCATTCCAAAATCGGCTCGGATCACCAGACGTTGTATAATTTCCTGATCCAAGTTTTTAGGGAGTGGGTAAGCCGGAACTTGCCACCCCTTCATCAAAAGACGATCTGCCAAATCATATAATGTCCATTCATGATTCGTGTCTTCTTTTAATTTGTAGCAAACGATCGGTAGCTGCGAGCCGTCATTAACGATTTCAAACAAACCTGTTTCCTCGATCGCTTTTGCCAAATACAGCGCTACCTTATGTGTCCGTTCATGAATTGATTTATAGCCATCAAAGCCATAACGTACAAAATTGTAGTATTGACCAATCAGTTGCGCCGCACTGTGAGAGAAGTTGATTGCCATTGTTGGCAGCTCACCACCTAGATAGCTGACTTTAAAGATCAATTCTTTGGGCAAATACTGCTGATCGCGCCACAAGACCCAACCAACACCAGGGTAGACCAAACCATATTTATGGCCTGAGGAATTGATTGAAATGACATTTTTTAATCGAAAATCCCAGACTAGATTGGGTTCGGTAAAAGGTGCGTAGAAACCTCCTGAAGCTGCGTCCACGTGGATGTAAACCTTATAATCTGTTTGTCTGTTATATTCTTCAACTAAATCATTCAACCCACTGATATCATCATATCGACCCGTGTAAGTAATCCCCATGATACCAACAATTCCAATTGTATATTCATCAACATAATCCATTACTTTATTTAAATTAATCGACATATGCTCTTTATCTAGAGGGACTTCACGCATTTCAATATCCCAATAAACACAAAATTTTTCCCAGCAAACTTGATAGCCGGAAGAAATGACCAAGTTAGGTTTTTTCGCACTGATATCCAATCCCAGCTTTTCTGCACGCTTCCGCCAGGCGAACTTCATTGCCATACCTCCCAGCATACACGCTTCTGAAGAACCAATCGTTGAAGTCCCCATAAATTTCTCGTTCTCACTTGCATTCCAAAGATCAGCTATCATGTTCACGCATCGATTTTCAATTTCAGTCGTACGAGGATATTCTGACTTATCAATAGCATTTTTTTCTAGCGTTTGACTCATCAATTTGACTGCTTCCGGCTCCATGTAGGTTTGACAAAATGTCGCTAAGTTTAATCGTGCATTCCCTTCATCAAGCATTTCATCTTGGACCAACTGGTATGCTACTCGAGGCTCAATTGATTCTTGATTCAGTTTGTATTTAGGTAAATCGACCTGTTCACTTTCTGAACCAAATATTGGTTCTAAATACTCTGCTTCATCGCGATTTTCTTTTCCATATAACATGTATATTCCTCCTAATTGCTTCATTTGTTTTAGTTAATGCTTTAATGTGTATTCTTCCTTTTGAACGATTTCATGTTCCCCACGAGTTGATGGGTAGATCGCCGTATTCATATCTCCTGCTTTCATATGAACAGGGTTCTCTAATTCTTTTTGTCCATGCTTGTCGTGTAACTCGTAAATTACAAACGGCATAATCACTGTGATAACAAAACTGATCAATAGAATCACTTGGTAGGTTCGGTCCTCACCCTTTGCGATCGATGCGGGCGGAACAAAAGAAATCAATAAAGCAAAAATTGATAATAGTAGTCCAACACCAGCAATAATTGTTTTTCCAATCGTTTTTCCAGGTACATTGTACGTTCGATCTAATTCTTTCTTTTTGTAGACTAAGACGAAATAGCCGATAAAGAATAAAAGATATCCGACTAAATAAATAACTACAGTTAATGAGATCGCTACTAAGAAAGATAGGTTATTGCCACCGCCGCCAAAAGTCAACACCGCACCCCAAATGGTGACGATCACTCCTTGAACCATAATCAACGGTACAGGCACTCCATGCTTATTGGTTTTACGAAAGAAGCTGGGTAATAAACCACGTTGTGCCGCAGCAAACATACCGCGAGATGGGCCAACTACCCACGAACTTACTTCACCCATCACTCCAAAAGCAATCATCAAGGCAATGACTTTGACCAACCACCCCAAGTGTCTGTTAAAATGCAGAATTAATGATTGGAAGGTTTGTATCACTCCAGCGCTTAAAGACAATTCTTTTTGGGGAATCACGGCAGCTACAGAAAAGCCGCCGATCGCATCCAAGGCGATCGCTAAGATAACCAATAGGATCATGGCCAATGGATAATTCTTTTTCGGATTTTCCAACTCATTGATATGTGAGGCGGAAGCTTCGACACCCATGTAAGCTAAGACAAATGATACAAACACTACTAATGTCGATAATTGTGAAAAATCTGGTATAAACGCTTTTTTGCTAATAGCAATTTCAATCGGGTTGCCACCAATGAAATAGGCGATCGCTAAACCAAACAGAATCACAGAAGGGATCAAAATTCCAAGTACAAATCCCGCTTTTGCGATCTTAGCCGTTCGTTGAGTTCCTCCTAATTGTGAGAAGGTTAAGCTCCAGAAAATGACTAATAGACCAATATATTTCATCAACGGATCTGTATTTAATGCCTGGAAATCCACCACATAGGATAATGCTCCCAAAATGAAATAAATCATGGTGACAAATCCAACGGTAATTTGGAACCATTGAAAAAAGATGGCCGCAAAGCCGAAACGTTCACCTAACGTTTGGCTAACCCAACTGAATATACCGCCATTTTGCCAACCTTCTACGGTAGACATCTCGGCTGCACACAAGGCCACTGGTAAAAACCATAAAATTCCACCTAGAAGTAAAAAGAAAACCAGATGCAACTTCGAAGTAGCAAACGTTGGATACTCATAAACCGTTAAGACCATTGAAGCTGTTAAAGCAAAAAAACCGAACAATGATAATTTTTTCTGATTCATAGAACCGCTTCTTTCCCTTTTCTTTAATTATTTTGCGGAAGGAATGTTTCAGGGATAAATATGATAGATCATTTCAGGCACCTCTTTTCTTACACGGAGAAGTATAAATAGTTTCCTCCAAACTTTTTTCCTAATTTTTTTCTTTCACCTATCGATAAACTAAAAAAATATGGAAGTTTAGCCGCAAAAAAAAGCGCTAGTTTTCCTATTTTAGGAGAAAACTAGCACTTTTTTTGCTTATTACAGCTACATACTATATTCCTTAATATGTTCATTCATTAGTCCGTTAGGCACATCATGAAGGCGATAACCATTCCCCCAGTAAGTGATAATGCGGACATTATCAATATGAGCATGAGCAATTTTTTTACGAATATTTCCAACTGCTGTCGACATTTGAACCAAACGCGACTTGCTGACTTCGTTATTCCAAACTTTGTTGCACAGCTCATCTCTGGAAATAATCTTTCCGCTGCCCTCTGCTAATGCACCGATGATTTTCTTTTCGATATTATTTAATGAACTGTAGAAGAGAACTAAGTCCTGCTTCTTCATCTCCGATTGTCTAACCAATCCTTTTGAGATAGACTCTTTTTGACCCTCACGTTTGTCGCTGAGCAATAAGAACTCTCTCAGTTCAGTCAATGTGCAATCAATCGATAAGCAATGATTTTCGTCGATGTTTGGTACTGGTTCATCCGTGCGCCGCAAATAGTGCATATCTTTTTCAATGACGATTGGTAAAATTTCGTTGAACTCCTGATTAGTCAACGTCTCACTAAAAATGACAATGTCAAAAAGAGACAAAATATCTTCAAAATAATTAGGCTTATCTACATCAAAAAATTCTTTTAAGACAAATACTTCGTAATCTAAACGTTGTAATTCGTTTTGAAATTCTTGTTCAATGATAATATTTCTGGTTAGAATGATCACTTTTTTCATCTTTACTCACTCCAGTCTTTAGTAACTTCTGCTTTTTGCACCTTTAATCTCAAAAAACTCAACCGCCTTTATTTTTCCAAGCAATTTAGACCATACCTCAAATCCTTAACAACTTGCTGCGGCAGATTGTGCTCAAACTTTAAAATCCCTTGCAATTGCTCTTTTAAATCCGTTTCAATATGTCGTGCTTGGTCTTCCGCCTGTTGGATGATCCTTCGGCTTAATGCCGTCGCTTCCAACAATGTATCTGCAGCATCTGCTTTTACAAACAATTCAAGAGCAGCGTTTTCTTCCTTTTGGAACAGGTAGTTAAATAATTGCTCATTTTTATCGTGTTCGTACATATACTGCTCTAATAATCGGTCATATTTTTCTTGTAGCTCGTCACTTTCCACCTTTTTTTCAGTAGCAGCAGTACATTTCTTCGTTTCCTGTTGAACCATTTCTTTTCGGATTATGAAGCGTCGCCTCTCTAAATTATCCTTATTATGAAAGATCACCTTTTCTCTTGGGAAAACTGCTTCAACATTATCAAGCTGCCTTGTTACTTCCTTCAAACGATAGCGATACGCCGAGACTTTTTCTTCCAGCGCTCCACGAATACCTTCCAGCTTATCCACCTGATTCAAAAGCTCGCTGTTCTGTTTCTCTAATACGTCAACTTTGACGGACAATTGTACTTCGGTATTATCATTTAATTTAGAAACATCAAAATTTTTCAAGCTGTTTCATCTCTCTTCTTTGTGATTAAGATCAAAAGATTTTTGCTTCCATATGTATGATTTTTGACTTATTATGTAAAACTTTCTATTTATGCCTGAGCAAGTATCATCCATTAATGAAATCATTAGAAGCTTATCTTCTATTTACTATCCATTGATTTTTGCGCTATTTTTATTCGCCTCACCTCCGTATACTGATCAAATAGATCTTTTAGAAAAAAATAGATGCGTCCTATATTTTCGCTTCACTTTCGAATGTCGAATTAATTATTATCAATTTGAATTTGCTGATAGCAAAGAATGCTCATTTATAGGTTAAACATCCCACTACAGTAACTTTTGTTATGCAATCACCAAAGCGCTCCAATCTCTTTCTAATCCAAAAAGAATAAAAATTATTTTTATTTTAAATAAATAATTTTTATGTTTTATTATACATCTATTTTTAAAAAATTATAAAATATTTTTTATAATAAATCAACAGTATATTAACTTTTATACAAACCTTTTTTTAAAATGATTTTTGCATAACGAAATTTTTAACCATTTCCACATTTCTAAAAATTGTTTCCAAGCAAAATCTTAGTCGGTCAAAAACTTCAATAAAAATAGCTACATAATAATAATTATCTGGAGATAATCAACTCGTTACTTTTAATGTTAGAAGAAAATGCCGTTCTATTTTCAGACGGTTAAAAGTAAAATCCCCTTCCTGAATGTTCAAAATCTTCCTCACATTTTTAATCTATTTATCGAGAGAAAATAATAACGCGCTCAAAATCAAAACATATAATAATTAAATATTTATACAAATTCATCTATTTTTATTCAAATGATGAATCGTCCCTTTTCTATTAAGCTAGTTATTTTTCAGATTGATCTCTTTTCAACACCTTTTGTATTTATTCTAATCTACAAAAATTATTCCAATATAATAAAAATATAGCTTGTCATTTTAAGTCGATAAATAGCTGATTCATGCTATTTTATCTCATTCGAAGTTCTTGAATTACTTGATAATAATTATTCTCTCATTGTTATATAAGAGGTTCTGACATCACCTTAATCCACTTCAAATAGCCATAAAAAAAGTCATTTTCCATTATCCAAGATGTATTATTTGTATTATTCTGACTATAATTAGTGCATTAATATAAGCCGTTCTCTTAAAGTCATTGACCACTTCCTATCGATCCATGCCAAGACAAAAAAGACTTCGCGAACTCGCTCAGCTTATTGCCGATAAAGCTAGTTCGTGAAGCCGGACATAGATAGTCCTGCTGCAAAGCTACTTATTCATTTGAAAATTTTATACTTCCTTTATGAGCAAAAAAGCGATTTTCGTTTCCTAATGTAGAAACGAAAATCGCTTTGATTTCTATAGATACTGTTAGAATATATCTACTGGCTATTAATGAATGATGAAATCTTGTTTTTCAACAAAATCATTTTCTAAGTACTCGAAAAAAGTTTTGTTTAAGCGATATCCTTGTCCCCAAACGGTCTGGATCGCTTCATCTCCAAAATTATTCTCCAACTTTTCATTTACTTTTGAAACAACTTTTGAAAGACTCGCTAAAACCGATTTAGTTGGCTCCTTCTCCCAAATCTGGCGACTGATTTCTTCTCGAGGCACCGTGCGATCTCCTGCTTGAATCAAATAATAAACAATTTCTTTTTGCTTCAGCTTCAAATTCAATTCTGACAATTTTTGTTTGACCGTCACCTGTTGAACATGAACCGCATCTTTTGTTGCAAAGTTTGACAACTCGGCGATCAATAAAATTTCGCGTAATCTTTCTAAATCAGAATTTACTGGAATACATGCATCAAAAAGAGACGCATTTGGTTCATCATAACCGCCCCCAATTGTACGACGGAAAACTTTCATATTTCCTTGAGGTAAAAGCTTGATTACTTCAGACACATCGATATCATAAAGTGTCTCACTGAAAATAATCCCTTCAAACTGAGTAAAGAAACTCTTGTCGAAGGAATTTCTACTTAGTTTTGTCATCAAGCTGCTAGAACAATAAACTTCATTTCCTAACTGTTTTAATTGTCGTTCAAAATTTTCTTCGTATAATGGAACCTTGGTCAAAAGTAATAATTGCATACCTTACATCCTCCTTAAAATTACATACTCCAACTAAAAGCTTTTTTCTAACTAACAGTGCCCCATTACCCTCGAATGGATCTAATCACTTAATAAACAGCGGAAATTAATTGGAAATATCATTAATTGTGGCAAAACAAAAAAATAATTATATGGTTTAATTATATTATACAGTTAATTTTAGGTCAATTTTTAATTTTATATAATAAAAACATAGGCAGCTGCCTTTTATGGCCAAAATAACAACCATTAAATCCTATAAATAGCCATTAATGCCGTTTAACGAGCGTGCAAAATAGAGAAAACACTTTGTCAACACATCATTTAAATCCTTGCGCAGCGATTCAGGACATTAAAATAATTTTTTTAAACAACGAAAAAATAAAAAAAAATTGCCCATTTCAAATGAATCGAAATGAGCAATCGTTTTATTTTACATTTAATATCCACATAAATCCGATAAAGACAAAGAACAACCCATACATGATTGGAGAAACTTCTTTGCCACGTTTAGCAGCAATCATCGTGATTGGATAGAAAATGAAGCCCAGCGCGATCCCATCGGAAATACTGTAGGTTAATGGCATCCCAATCAAAATCAAAAATGACGGAATTGCAATCTCTAGTTGATCCCATTTGATTTGGCGCAGAGATTGAGCCATTAGTACCCCCACAATAATCAATGCTGGTGCTGTCACCTGTGATGTAACGACAGACAACAATGGTGAGAAAAATAAACCAAAGATAAAGAATACACCTGTCGTTATTGCAGTCAAACCTGAACGACCACCGACAGCAATTCCAGCAGAAGATTCCACATATGCTCCTACCGGGGATGTTCCTAATAACGAACCAGCCAGCATAGCCGTAGAATCCGAAGCCAAAGCTTTACCTACACGCGGCATTTTATTATCTTTCATGAAACCTGCTTGATTAGCTAAACCAACTAAGGTTCCTGCAGTATCAAAAAACGTGACTAATAAGAAGGTCAAGACAACGACCCAAAGCTGGATCGTATTGATATCTTTTACATGGTTTAATGCAACCAGAAACGTTGGCTTCAAGCTAGGAGCTGCAGAAATAATTTGAGTGGGTGCATGGATCAACCCAGTTGCTAAGCCCAACAAAGTTGTTGCAACCATACCGATAAAAATCCCGCCAGGAACTCGGCGTACCATCAGAATCGCTGTCACAATCAAGCCAAAAACCGTTAGCCAAGTCGTTCCGACACTCATCGAACCTAAACCAACAAGCGTTGATTTATTGGCAACGATAATGCCGCCTTCGCTCAGTCCTAGAAAAGCGATGAATAAACCGATCCCCCCAGAGATAGCAAATTTTAAATCCGCTGGAATCGCATCAATAATCATTTCCCGCAATTTGAAAATAGTGATCAAAATAAATATCAATGAAGCAACAAATACTCCAGCTAAAGCCGTTTCCCATCGAATTCCCATACCGATACAAACAGAATAAGCAAAAAAGGCATTTATCCCTAAAGCCGGTGCGGTCGCAATCGGATAACGAGCAAGTACTCCCATTAAAATACAGCCTAGTGCACTTGCTAAAGCAGTCGCAGTAAATACAGCACCTTCATTCATTCCTGAAGCGCCTAACACACTGGGATTGACAAATAGAATATAAGCCATCGAAATAAAGGTGGTGAAGCCCGCCAGAATCTCTCTTCTTACAGTGGTGTTTAATTTTTCAAGTTCAAAATAGGCATTTATTTTCCCTCTCATAGTGCTCCCCCTACAATCTAAATTGTTCGTAAAATAATAGCATGTTTTTTCAAACAACGAGGATAATCATATAATAAACAAGAAAATAAGTAAACAATAATGTGCAGCTGCATCTAAACCCGAACATTAACAAAAATCCCACTATTCTTTATAGCAGCCCTTTCTCTTAAACTAAACAAACTATTGGACAAATCCCCCAATCCTCGCTATTTTTGAGAAGGACTGCCTGGTTGCCACCAAGGTGATTTTTTGTCGAATGTTACTCGCGGGAAAACTCATGCCTTATCTGTAAAGAAATGAGAAGAGTATCTATAGTAAGAATGAACACATTAAAAGGAGAATTATTTTGAAACAACTAACCTTTAAACAATTTTGGGAATTATCTGAGATCTATACTGCACCATTAAATCTTTTTATTATTTTACTGGGATATGCCATTGCGAAATTCCAATTTAACAGTCTGCCCGGACCGGACCTTTTTCTATTTGTTTTAATCATCGTGATGTTCCATGTCACAGTAAATATTTTTAACCATTATATGGACTATCGAAATGCTTCTGATGAAAATTATAAGCAGCAGACGAATATCATTGGGCGCGATCATTTAGATTTGCACTTTGTAAGGAATTTCTACTTATTTAATTTGGGGATCTCCTTCCTATTAGGATTGCTGTTGGTATGGCGAACGAATTGGGTGATTGGTGTTTTAGGAGTGATCGGCTTTTACATCGGCTTATTTTACTCCTATGGCCGGCGACCGTTGAACAGCCTGCCAATCGCAGAAGCTTTAACAGGTACCGCCAGCGGATTCTTTATTCCGGTTGTAAGCTATTATCTCGCTATCTATCAAACGCATATCATTACCTTAGCTATGATCGGTAAAGTTTTCTTGATCAGCTTGCCGCTAGTATTGATGATGTTCAATAATTTACTGGCGAATAATACGTGTGATTTGGAAGAGGACATCGAAAATCATCGGAAGACACTGGTTTATTATTTAGGCAAGCCCTTAGCGGTCAAGGTCTTATCGAATGTTTATGTTTTCAGCTTTGTCTGGCTATTCGTTCTGGTTATTTCTGGTTTGGCACCTTGGACCGTGCTGTTTTTAATCTTCCTATTTCCTAAAAATTGGCAAAGTCTCAAAAAATATCGTGCGCTTCAAGATAAGAAAACAACTTTCCCAATCGTACTAAAGGCCATGTCTGTAATCATGGTTCTTTATCCCATCCTTTATTTTATCGGAGCATTTTTCGCATAAGAAAAAGCCTGTTTAACTTCCTTTGAGGAAATTAAACAGGCTTTGTTTTATACGATCAAAAAATTGATATTCAACGTATCAAAATCCGTCTGCTGTTCTCTTGTAATATGTGAGTCTGTAATCAAATAATCACATTCATCAGGTTTCGCAAACTGTTTAAAGCTGCGCTGATTGATTTTGTCGGACTCACATAATACGATTTTAATCCGGCTAATGTTGAGTAAACTTTTCTTCATTTCTGCCGTTTCATAATTAGGCGTCGAATATCCGTATTCCTTATCAAAAGAGGTAGTTCCTAAAATGACTTTATCCACGGAAAAACCAACTAACCCAAGCGCAACAGAACTTCCCGACACATATGGATAGCCGTTGCGAATCGCACCGCCAATGACATGCACCTGATAATTCGTCTTTTCGCTCAATAATAAGGCGATTTCCAAGTCATAAGTCAAAATGGTCAAACGCTTCAAAGAACTATTGATCAATTTTTCAGCAAAAGCACGGCAAGAAGTTCCCGTATCAATCGCCAAAATGTCATTTTCTTCAATCAATCGAACCGCTCTATCGGCGATGCGATATTTTTCAGTCGTAAACTCGCGGCTCTTAGGTATTATTTCCACACTGCGCTGAAAATCACGCTTAATAACTCCGCCGTGCGTACGTGTCACCAATCCTTCATTCTCAAGTTCCCGCAGATCATTTCGGATCGTCGAACCGGTTACCTTGAAAATATCCGCAAGTTCTGCAACCTGCATTCGATTTTTTTCATTGACTATATTAACGATTGATTGTTTTCTCTCTTCTGCATACAATTGATCATCCATCTTTTATCACCTTTTTGTGTTTTGTTTCATTATAAAAGAAACTGAAAATGTAAGCAATCAAACTAAAATTATTCGTTAAAAACAATCACATTTTTTAATCCAACAGCATTCTTGGCATTTTCCAAAGCCTCATCGAAGCCATCAATTGAGTAACGTTTAGTAATCAGCTCTTTTAATGGAATTCTACCGCTGGCAACTAGTTGCGCCGATAGTCGATACCCTTTCAGACTAGCACGAGTACAGCCGAAGACCCTTAATTGCTTATAATGAAGGATATTGGTGTTCAATTTAACCTCTTCTTTTTCTTTCGGCAGTCCGCCAAAGAAAAGACAACGGCCATTCATCGCCATATAGTTGAAGCTTGCTTCTTGTGCTTGTGGGGCTGGTGCAGCAATGATGCATAGATCCACACCCTTATTATTTGTTTCAGTAAAAATTTTTTCCTTTAGATCTTTCGAAGTCAATGGAATCAAATCGGGAATCATTTGCTTAGCATCTGCCAAACGAGCTTCTGACAAATCATTCATCATGACTTTGCCAGCACCTCTTGCCCTAGCCAGCATAGCGTGCATGATCCCGATTGGTCCTGAGCCAATTATCAAGACATTATCTCCCGGTTTATTTCCAGCAATTTCTTGACCATTAAACACACAGCTGAAAGGTTCAATCAGTGCCGCTTCTTCATAAGACAATTCATCAGGAATCAAGGATATGTTTCCTTGGCGAACGGCTTTCTCCGGAATTACTAAGTATTCTGCAAAACCACCCGGTAAATTGATACCAAAGGCTTCATAAATTTCACATAAATGTGTGTTTCCACTAACACATTGGTCACAAATTCCGCACCCCATATTCGGAGCGATTGCTACTCGCATTCCTTCTTTATAAAAATCAACCGCCGAGCCTACTTCGACGATGTCGCCAGAGATTTCATGTCCCAATGTTAAAGGCGTTTCTTCACTTGCTGTCGGATAACCATTCTTATACATTCGAACATCTGTCCCGCATATTGAAGCCGCTTTGACTTTGACCAGTACTTCCTTTTCAGTTATTTCAGGTTTTGACACTTCCTTTAATTGAATCTTTTCTTTACCTAATAATTGGATTGCTTTCATTTATCCTTCCACCTCAACAATTCTATTTTCCAGAAGAGAGATCAATCCTGCATTGACTAACCGGACCGACATCAAACCATCATAGCCGGTGCACTGAGGCGGCGTATCATTCAATATACAATCAATAAATGCTTGATCTTCAGCTACATAGGCTTCTCTAAACAAATACATCCAGCTATGCATCGTTGGCTGCGTCAATTGTTGATTGCTAGTAGCCACCACAATATTGTGCTTCCCCTGATCTCCAACTAAAATACTGCCTTTTGTTCCAAGAATCTCCGTACGTGCGTCATACCCGTATTGAACATACTGAGCACCATCGATCAGCCCAAGCTTGCCATCCGTAAATTTCAAATTCATCGCTACCGTATCGTAATATTCAGGAAACTCATCCCTTACTTCAGGCGAACGATAATTACCGCCATTCGCATAGATGCTGCTCACTTCACTACCGGTTAGCCACCGCAAGGTATCTAGATCATGACTATTTACCTCGCCGATCGGCCCATTACTCTTATGAATATCAAACATCCATGGTTTAGGCTCACTTGGACCATGAGTCAATGATTTTACCAGTACGACTTCTCCAATCGCTCCAGAATCCACGACTTTCTTTGCTTCTTGGAAACTGGCATCGAAGCGGCGCATAAAGCCAACCTGCAGCTTTACCTGATTTTCTTCTGCAGCTTTGATCATCTCCAAACATTCTGTTTCATCCATCGCCAACGGTTTTTCACAAAGAATATGCTTTTTAGCAGCGGCGGCGGCCAGCGCGATCTCTTTGTGGTAGGCCGTTGGTGTGACGATTACGACTGCATCGATCTCAGGATTTTGCAAAGCTTCCTGATAATCTTCATAAATGTATTGACAGTCCACTTCCCTTTGAGCCAATTCCAAGCTTTCTTTTGACGGATCACATAAAGCGATCAACTTAGCATTTTCAATTCGGCGGGCGAAATTTTTCCCATGAATCATTCCTGCCCTGCCGGTCCCTATCAAACAAATTCTAATCAATTCTGTCATGCCAATCATTACTCCTTAGCTGCTTGTTTCTTCTGTGAAAATACCTTTACTGCTGTTACTAAAAATCCGCTGACCGCTGTCCCGATCGCTAGCGCTAAAACATATAGCAAGACATTTTCTACTGCTCCTGGGATCAAGAAGACAAAGAAGCCGCCATGAGGAACCGCGATCCCGCACTTGAAGATCATCGATAGCGCTCCAGTAATCGCTGAACCGACCGTGACTGATGCCAACACGCGAAGCGGATCTGCCGCTGCAAAAGGAATCGCTCCTTCAGAAATGAAGGATAGTCCTAAGACCCAAGCAGATTTTCCTGCTTCCCGTTCTTCCTTGCTGTATAAATTTTTCCCCAGTACCGTTGATGACAAAGCCATCGCTAACGGCGGTACCATCCCGGAAACCATTACTGCCGCCATTACCATACTTGTTTCTCCTGCACCTAGGTTGGTCAATGAGGCAACCCCGAAGAAGTATGCCGCTTTCCCTATCGGACCTGCCAAATCAATCGCCATCATTCCGCCTAAAAGCAAACCAAGCAATACAGAGTTCATACCGGATAAACTATTCAGCCAATTTGTGATACCCTCGTTTAATGCCGTGATGGGAATACCCACGATAAATTTCATTACAAGACCAACAAATAAAACCGAAACGACTGGCAGAATCAAAACAGGCAGTAAACCCGAAAAGGCTGACGGTAATTTCAATACTTTTTTCAACCAATGAACGGTATAGCCCGCTAAAAAACCGCCTAGTAAAGCTCCTAAGAATCCTGCATTCATTGATGAAGCAATCATCCCTGCGACCATTCCTGGAACGAGCCCTGGTCTATCTGCAATCGAGAAAGCGACGTAACCGCCTAAGATCGGCCACATCAAGTCCATCGCAATCCCGCCTAGTTCATTGATTGCTGAAGCTAGCTCACCTTTGGCATTAATCCCACCGAACGCAAAAGCTAACGCTATACAAATCCCTCCCGCTACAACAAAAGGAATCATGTAAGAAACGCCGGTCATCAAATGACTATAAATCCCGCTTTTCTCTGCTTTAGCTTCTGACTTAACTTCTGTCGCAGTCGAATATATCGCTGCATTTGGAGCACGATCAAATAAATCATCTGGATGATCGATCGCCTCAGTAACATCCACTTCCAACAAACGTTTTCCATTAAATCGATCCTTATTTACTGAAGTGCTCGCTGCGATAATAACTGCATCCGCCTCGGCGATCTCTTGTTCCGTTAGAACATTTTCCGAACCAATTGATCCCTGTGTTTCTACTTTAATTTCAATATTGCGTTTTTTGGCCGCAATCTCTAAATTCTCAGCTGCCATATAGGTGTGTGCGATCCCAGTTGAACAAGAAGTAATTCCCACAATTTTCATTTTTTTCACCCTTCCCTATTCAAAAATCTGATAGATTTCTTCTACATCAGTGACAGTCATTAACTTTTGACGGACATCCTCATGCATCAATTTACGAGATAATTTGCTAAGAATTCTCAGGTGTTCATCGTTGGATGTTTCTGGTACAGCAATTAGGAACATCAAATGAACAGGCTTGCCATCCATAGAGTCATACTGAATTCCTACATGACTGCGACCAAACGCAAGTGAAGGCTCAGTGACAGCTGCACTTTTCCCATGAGGAATTGCTACACCAAAACCAATCCCGGTTGTGCTTTCTTCCTCCCGCTTCGCCACAGCCTCCAAGTAAACGCTATCATTTGTTACAACACCTTTACGTATAAAGGTGTGGGCAAGTTCACTAATTGCAGCTTGTTTGTCTGTCGCTTTTAAATCAAAATCAATAAATGCTGGCTTCAATACATCACGAATTTCTGTCATTATCCTGCTCCTTGTAATTTTTTATATTCTTCTACAATTTTGATACCTGAACTTGTTCCTAAACGTTCAGCACCTGCTTCAACCATTTTTAATGCTGTAGCCAAATCACGAATACCACCAGCAGCCTTCACTTTTACTTCATCGCCTACGACTTTCTTCATCAATGCTACGTCTTCTACCGTCGCACCGCCTGTGCCAAATCCTGTTGATGTTTTAACAAAATCAGGTTTTACCTCCTTCGCGATTTCACAAACAGCAACTTTTTCTTCATCTGTCAAATAGCAATTTTCTAAAATAACTTTACTAATAATTCCGCCCTCATGAGCTGCATTCACAATTGCTTGCATTTCTTCTCGAATATACTCAATATCTCCTTCTTTCAATTTTCCGATATTGATAACATAGTCGATTTCATCTGCCCCATTTTTAATCGCGTCCTTCACTTCAAATACTTTTGTTTCAATCGTCGTTTGCCCTAACGGAAACCCAATTGCTGCTCCTACATGCACTTCACTGTCTTTCAAGAAATCTCGACACAACGCTACTGGATAAGAATTAATTGCTACCATTTTAAATCCGAAATCATTTGCTTCTTTACATAGCTGTTCAAACCCCGATTTGGTCGCATCAGCCTTCAATAGGGTATGATCGACCATATTCGCCAAATCTTTTAATTTAATCATTCGTTTACTCCTTTTTGTTTTTATTTACACTTTTATATTATCATTTACTTTCGTTTTGTCAATACATAAAAGATAAAAACCAAAAACAAAAGAACTTATCTTGCTTTAGGTCATTACATTACGTAAAAAAACACCAGTTCAGCTAAAACGAACTGGTGTCTCCTTTATTATTTTAAAAGCAAATGAAAATCAACGGGTCAAAGTCCCCGGCCAAGCTGATGTCCCACCTAAAATATTGGTGACTCTATAGCCCTGTCCGCTTAAAAAGGCGCATGCATTTTCAGAACGAGCTCCAGATTGACAAATCAAATAGTACTCTTTGTCAAGTTCAAGCTCATCCGCACTGTCTCCTAGAATGCTTAATGGCACGTTTTTTGCGTCAGGAACATGTCCCATTTGATATTCATAAGCTTCACGAACATCAATAATCGCCAAATCTTCTTGCTTTGTTAAAGGATAAAAATCCTTCATCGCAATCGAACTAGTCATAAATCAAATCCTCCGGTCTCACCGTTTTGTACAAGGCAAATGCGCCATCCAAATTCTTCACCTTCATACCATGTTGTTTTAGCAAACGCTCAGCTACATAGCTGCGTAATCCACTATGGCAGCTGACGATATAATTTTTCGCTGGATCCAGCTCAGATACTCTATCCCGTAATTGATTCAAAGGGATGTTGATGGCATCTGGAAAACGACCATTGGCCAGCTCTTCTGGATTCCGAACATCTAGCAGCTGACTGCCATTTTTCTGTTCCTCCTTCAAATCGTACCATTGGATCGAATCACTGATTCCCTCCGACAGATTGATTGCTGCATAGCCTAGCATATTGACTGGATCTTTTGCAGAACCAAATGGCGGAGCATACGTAAATTCTAACTCAGGCAAATCAAAAATCGTTAATCCACCCTTAATAGCTGTTGCTAAAATATCGATACGTTTATCAATTCCATTAGCTCCGACGCCTTGAGCGCCGTAAATTTTTCCAGTTTTTGGCTCAAACACTAATTTCAAGGTCAGATCACTTGCACCAGGATAGTAGCCAGCGTGGTCTTTTCCAGAAACATGGACCACTTGATAATCTACTCCCAATTGCTTCACTGCTCGTTCGCTCAACCCAGTCGCTGCAGCAGCAAGATCGAACACACGAACGATCGCCGTTCCAATACTTCCGCGATTTGTCCGTTTTAATCCAGCAATGATGTCTGCCACTTGACGTCCTTGACGATTTGCCGGTGAAGCAAGGGAAATCAACGCATCGCTTCCACTGACTTGCTGCTTGACCACGATAGCGTCACCCACTGCAAAAATATCCGCTGCACTTGTTTGGTAGTTCTCATCAACCAAGATACCCCCACCTAAGCCAACTTCTATCCCCGCTTGTTTGGCTAATGTATTTTCTGGTCGAACACCGACAGAAAGAATCGTTAAATCCGAAATCACTTCCTCACCATTAGTCAGCAGGATCTTCTGGCCTCGCTCACTGAAACTTTGAGCAGATTCGCCAGTGATTACGCGAATCCCCTTTTGGATCAACTCATTTTGTACAAAAGCAGCCATTTCTTCATCTAGCGGCGGTAAAACATGCGGGGCTTTTTCAATAACTGTGACCTCTAACCCGCGCGACTTCAGATTTTCTGCCATTTCAAGCCCAATAAAGCCCGCACCGATTACTGTTGCCTTCGCAGGCTGCTTTTCCAGAGCCAGCATGATTTGATCCAAATCAGGGACATTCCGCAAACTATAGACATTGGCTGCCTCAGCTAATCCAGCCATTTCTGGAATCAATGGTTTCGCGCCTGGTGACAAGATCAATTTATCGTAGCCTTCCTCAAAGCTTCCCTGCTCATTCTTAATAGTCACAGTTTTATTCTCTGGCGAAATACTTGTAACCTCATGGAAAGGACGAACATCCAAGTTGAAACGGCCTTTTAGTGATTCCGGTGTTTGAACTAAAAGAGACTCTCGGTCTGCAATTTCCCCAGAAATATAATAAGGCAGGCCGCAATTGGCAAACGAGACAAACGGTCCCTTTTCCAATACCACGATCTCTGCATCTTCCATTAAACGACGTAATCGTGTAGCCGCCGACATCCCACCAGCAACACCGCCAACAATAATAATTTTCATGCTACTTTCCTCCTCTAGTTGGCCCTTGCCAACGATTCATTCCGCCTTGAACATTGGTGGCCTCATAACCCTTTTCCTTTAATATCTTTGCTGCTTGCTTACTGCGCATTCCTGATTGGCAGATCACGTAAACTTCCTTTTCCTTCCCCTGATAACGATTGATTTTATTTAGAGGGTAGTTGACTGCTTTAGCAATATGCCCTCTACGGTATTCTTCGGGGGTTCGAACATCTAATAGTGTGATTGATTGTTCGAGCTTATCAGCCAAATCCTTTGTTGAAATCACTGGGGTCTTTTGAAATAGTTTAAACATTCGATGCACTCCTTATTTCTCTTTATATACCTCATAGGGTATTTTTATCATAAACAATCGAATACTGTCAATCATTCTGTTTACTCAGCAAAATCACCAAAAAACGATCTACTTGACGAACCATACCCTAGATAGGTATATTCTTCTTAAATAATGTAAAAAAGGAAGTTGATCAAAATGGAGATAGAGGAAAAAAAGATTCTCAACCGTTTAAAACGAACTGAGGGACAAATTCGTGGAGTGCAAAAAATGATCGATGATGAGAAGGAATGTATTGATATCATTACACAGCTGAGTGCTGTACGTTCCAGCATTGATCGTGTAATGGGCATGATCGTCGCTGAAAATCTAAAGAATTGCTTTGAACATCCGGATCAAAACCCTGAAGAACAAGCACAAAAGTTAGAGCAAGCAATCAATATGATCATTAAGAAATAAGGTGTAATAATGAAAGTCGTTTTCCATGTTGATGAACTAGAAAAATGGTCGGAAGCAGCCAATAATGTCAAAAACTTATTGAAAGAGCCCCATAAAATAGCTATTATTATTTTAATTAATGGGAAAGCGATCAATGGGTATCTTGCTCCGGAAAACCAAGCATTTATTGCGACTGAAGGGATTTCCTTTCACGCCTGCAACAATGCAATGAGAGCAAACAAGATCGCAGCAGAGCAGCTGCCGGGGAATGTCGTTGTCGTTCCTGCTGGTGTTTTAGATTTGATCAAACTGCAATCTGAAGGTTATGCGTATATCAAACCATGACCTCTAGCTATCTATGATCACGTTAAGCTGCTCAGGGAAGGGAGTATGAGTTTGAACACGATTGAAAATATCAATAAGAAGATGCATGTCACAGGTAGCTTGATTAATTTGAAAACGATCCAAGAAAATTTCGAAAAAATCAATACGAGAGACATTCATTCTGAAGAAGAGAAGCAAGAAATCATGGAGTTTCTAAATGCAATCGAAGCAGAGATCGTTTCTATTGAGGAAAAAATCGGATTTATTCGTCAGATGTGATCGATAAAATGGATTGGTCTATCCTCCCCGCTAATACGCCTTGTGGTTTAAAAAGCACCGTTCTTTACTTATAACTAACAAAAATCCCTCTCCAAATGAAGAGGGATTTCTTTATGCGCTCATTTTTCGATAAACATCAATGATCTCTTTAGCCAAATCAGTAAAAGCGATGGAAGTCATCAGATGATCTTGGCTGTGAACAGTCAGTAAATTCAACTTAAGCTGCTCTCCCTGTGCTTCCTTTGTTAATAGTCCTGTTTGCGAGTGATGCGCTTCAACCAATGATTCTTCCGCCTGCTTGATTTTCTCATCAGCTAGTTCAAAATCGCCGCCTTTGGCCTCTTGAATGGCTTCCATGGCATTGCTTTTAGCATTACCGCCATGAATAATCAATCCCATCACTGCTTCTAAATTTTCTTCCTGCATGTTATACCCATCCTTCATTTTTTCTTACGAATACGTTAGCTAGGGATCATAGCAACTGCTTGCCCAAGCACCTTCTCACCATTCATCATCCCGTAGTCTGTCATATTGATGACATCCACAGGAATTCCCAATGGCGCTAATTTTTCTTCGAACTGTTTTTGCATAAAACGCACCTGTGGTCCTAACAGGACGGTATCGATTTCACGCTCCTGCAGTTTATTTGTCGCATCCGCAGCAGCAATCGCAAAAATATCAACCGCTAATCCTTGATTTTCTGCCGCTTTTTGCATTTTAGTCACTAACATACTGGTGCTCATACCAGCGTTGCAAACTAGCATAATTGTCTTTTTACTCATCATTCCTGCCTCCAATTTCGAGCACTTTTTCATTCATTCAACTTTACGACCAAGTTCTTTGCGACGGTCAAATTAGTCCTTATAATGTTTCTCCGTTACTTGCGATTACCTGTTGGAACCAATGGAACGAATCTTTCTTACTTCGATCCAACGTTCCGGAGCCTTCATTGTCTTTATCGACATAAATGAAGCCGTAACGTTTTTTCATTTCGCCAGTTCCAGCAGAAACCAAATCAATGAATCCCCATGGTGTGTACCCCATCAAATCGATTCCATCATATATGACTGCTTCTTGCATTGCTTCAATATGCTCACGCAAGTAATCAATTCGATACTCATCATGAATCTCGCCATCTTCAGAAATCTCATCAATCGCCCCAAATCCATTCTCTACGATAAATAATGGCAGCTCATAGCGATCATTAAACCAGTTCATCGCATAGCGCAATCCGGTCGGATCGATTTGCCAGCCCCATTCTGAAGCCTTAACATAAGGATTTTCGACCAAATCATTGGCTTCGTCATAATCATAGGCAGGGCCTTTATCATGATCTTTAACTGCAAAAGACATGTAATAGCTAAAGCCGATGTAGTCAACGATTCCTTTCGTTAACTGCACTTCATCTTCATCCGTAATGTCCAACTGAAATGCCTTGCGCTCGAAGTACGCTTTCATATAGCTTGGATAACGTCCCTTGCAATGCACATCGGTAAACCAATAACGACGCTGCATCGCTACTGTCGCAGCCATCATATCAGAAGGACTGCAGGAGTAAGGATAGATCGGAACCATGGCGATCATACAGCCAATTTCAAAATCAGGATTGATCGTATGACCAATCTCGATCGCTTTAGCACTAGCCACCAACTCATAGTGAGCGGCTTGATACATGATTTTTTCCCGATCATCATCAGCTTCGAATTTCAAACCTGAATTGGTAAATGGCGCAAAATCTTCTTTATAGTTGGCCTGATTGTTGATTTCATTAAAGGTCATCCAATATTTTACTTTATCCTTGTAACGAGTGAAGCAGGCTTCAGAAAAACGCGCGAAGAAGTCGATCATTTTACGATTTCGCCAACCGCCATACTCAGTAACTAAATGGTAGGGCATCTCAAAATGTGACAATGTAATGACAGGCTCGATCCCGTATTTTAGACATTCGTCAAAAAGATCATCATAAAATTGCAGCCCCGCTTCATTCGGTTCCGTCTCATCTCCATTAGGAAAAATTCGAGTCCACGCAATTGACGTGCGAAAACATTTTAACCCAAGCTCTGCAAACAGCTTCACATCTTCTTTGTAGCGCCCATAAAAATCGATCGCTTCATGGTTGGGATAATTTTCTCCTTCTAGAACACCGTTAGTGATTCGACGTGGTACGCCATGAGCGCCGACAGTCATTACATCTGCCACACTCACACCCTTCCCGCCATCTTGCCAACCGCCTTCTAGCTGATGGGCGGCAACTGCGCCGCCCCATAAAAAATTCTCTTTAAAAATACTCATGGTCCTACCTCTTCATTTCTTTTTTGATTAAACTGTCGCTTGTCCTTCAGCTTTTTCATTTTTATTTTCTAAGTCTTTTTCGATCTGTTCCATGCTTTCACCTTGCTCTTGCAGGTAGTTCAATGAATCTACCTTGCGGACGAATGGTAAATAGATGAAGAAGCCGATGACTAAAACAACTGCTTGTAAAAGAGCGGTTCTCCAGCCGCCAACTAGAAATCCTGAGATAATCGGCGGTGTTGTCCAAGGTACTTGTACCGCAGTAAATAATGGCACAAGTCCTGTGTATAGTGAGAAGTATGTGATCACTCCTGAAATCATTGGCGTCAAGATAAATGGTAAAGCCATGATCGGATTCATTACAACGGGTGTAGCAAACAAGATCGGTTCGTTGATATTAAAGAATGCCGGCAGCAAGGCCAAGCGCCCTAATTGTTTGAACTGAGCAGAGCGAGCAAACATGACCATGTACATCACGATTCCGATCGTCATACCAGCACCTGTAACAGTCATGAATTGATCTAAAAATTGCTGCGTAACAATATGCCCGCCATTAGCAACAGTTAATTCTTTTCCTGCTTTTAAAATCGCTGTATTTTCCAATGAGTTCGCTGTCAGAATCGGTCCCATGATTCCACCGACTAACGTTGAACCGTGAACACCGAAGAACCATAAGAATGGTACTAGGAAACCAAGCATCATTGCTCCGCCAAAGGTGTCAGTGACTCCTTGCATCGGACTTTGAATAACTTTATAGATGGATTCAACCACAGTCGTATTGAGAAATTTATCAAAGAGTACGTAAACGATTAATGAAACGGTAGTGATTACCGCTGCCGGAATCAAAGCAGTGAATGAGTTCGCCACGTTTGCAGGTACTTGCTCTGGCAATTTGATGCGAATATCGCGTTTCAAGAACCAAGAGTAGGCCCAGCCCACAAATAAACCAACTAAAATGGCACTAATCATCCCTTGACCGCCTGTCCAAGTCTTATCGATGACATTGGTCACGATCGTATTTGTTTCTGCATTGGTTGCACTGGATTTCATCGTTAAAAGGAAAACCACTAAAGCAATCATTCCCGCTGGCAGTCCTTCAAATCCTTCTTCTTTCACATATGAATTAGCGATACCCATTACAGCAAAAATTGACATAATAGCAAATGACGCGCCAAATGCTTCATTAAAATAAACATCCAAGCCACTGCCAGCAACCCATTCAGAAACTGCTGGAATTGGGAAATTCGCTAAAAGCAAGAAAACAGAGCCGACGATCGTAAATGGCATGGTGTACAGCATCCCATTACGTAAAGCAGTAATAGCCTTTGTATTTACAAATTTTAAAATAGGGGGTAATAATTTCTCGTTAATAAAGTTATTCATAAATGATTCTCCTTATTCAATTTAATGTGTTCATTTTTCTTGCTTCTCCTCTTCTACTAATCCTTTATGAAGCAAAAAGTAGAATTGGTATCCAAAAACATGGTGCAGCGATGGCCATTCGCATTTTTTGTATCCGTTTACAGTTTCATCATAATGGATGCTGTCCCCGATTGGAATACTTCCGAAACAGTCAGAAACATGTTCCAATAAAAAAAACAAACTAACTGTTTTTTAGACAGCTAGTTTAGAATAGTTGATAGAATTTTTATGATCACCGAGCTTAATCTGCTAATTATCCCTTCGCATCATTTTCTCTCTGATAAGCCTGGTGCGCTAAAATTTCCAAAAGTGCGATGACCGGGACCTGTGTCGTTAAATTGATAGACTCCTCTGTCGGATCGGGGCCTGCGACCTCTGGCATGTAATAGGAAATATTAAAATCCGCCATTTGTGCGATTGTTGAATGCTGATCGTTGGTGATGCTCAATATCTTTGCCCCGTATCGCTTAAAGGATTCTATCTGCTTAATGATCTCGACTGTTTCACCAGAAACAGACAATGCGATCATCAATGTCGTATCCAAGCCTCTTGTTGGGACGGGAATAAAAGGATCTGTAATAGCGTAAGCATTAAATAGCAAATTAGAAAAATAGCGAGCGCCATAGGTCCCTAATGTACCGCTTGTTCCAATCCCGGAAAAGACAATATGCTTACTGTTCAATATCAGCTCGATCGCCGGATCAATCACCACATGGTAACTTTCATTGTTTACCTTTTTTAAAAAAGCATCAACATGCACATTCGCATCGTAAAAGGCTTCAAAGGATTGTCCCTGTCGTGAAAGGTTCTCTTTTAATGCATATTTAAACTCCGCATAGCCTGAATATCCAAGCTTATTTAAACAGCGCAGGATAGTCGACGTAGACACGTGACAGCTATCTGAAAGATCACGGATCGTCAAACCGCCTATTCGTTCCATATTTTCTACGATAAAGGTATAGACGAGCAACTCCAACTCGTTTAATTCTTTCACCTTTTGCGAATCAAACATCTGCTTTCAACTCCTAATGGTATTCGTACCCTCATTATCCCATAAAAATCAGAAATCACACAGCTTATCGATCATTTTTTGCGTTATTAAATAAAATCACGTAAACTGATTTTAATAACTACAGGGAGGTAGTATCCGATGAAGTACGAATGGCGCAAAGCTGAAAAACACGTTTATCTGCCAAAAAAAATTGACGTCCAAACAATCCCAAATTACAAATTCATTTGCCTTTCAGGAAATGGAAATCCTAACAGCGATTTATTCGCCCAGCAAATCAGTGCACTCTATGCCCTGTCCTATGCGCTTCGAATGAAGCTAAAAAAAGGAGAGCTAGGCGAGCCGTTTGAATACACCGTCTATCCCTTGGAGGGCGTCTGGACCTCTGAAAAAGATCCCGGTGATGGGCCAGTGAACAAAGACGAACTCATCTATCAAATCATGATTCGTCAACCTGATCGCCTCACAAAAGAAGACTTCCTAGCTGTCGTTGAACCGACCTTCCAAAAGAAACAAAATCCGCATATCAAAGAAGCAACCTTCATTGAATACGAAGAAGGTCCCGTAGTGCAAACGATCCATCTTGGGTCATATGATGAGGAACCAGCGACCTTCGCTAAAATCCACGAATTTATGGAGGAAAATAGTCTCACCCATGCGACTACGATGGGAAATTATATTCATCGGGAAATCTATTTATCTGATCCCCGTAAGGTCATTCCGGCGAAGCAAAAAACCCTATTGCGTTATAAACTCAAATAAAAAAAATCCGACACAAATCGGATTTTTTTATTTCTTCTGTTTTCGTTGAATCGCTTTTCGTATACCGATTCGATAGACTTTCGGTATCGCCAAGAAAAAATTCTGCGTGAACTGATATTGCTGATACTTTTCAATGAGAAAGACGATCAACTCCGCATTCCCGTATTTCTTTTGATGAAATATCTCAAAGCTGCGGATCTTCCGCTCCGCTTTATCGGGCTCCTTCAATACGAGTAAAAACGATAATAAATCATCAAAGTAGCGGACTTTTGCTTCTTCATAAGTCTCCCCACCGTGACGTTCTAATTGAATAAAATCAGTCAGCTTACGTCCCCAGAACCTTCGATCCAGATAAATAGAGGTTTGGATATCCTGTTGAAAGTCCCCTAAATAGGCTTCAAAGACTGTTTTATCTGCCAAGAAGTTCTTCTCCTGCCGATCAAAAACTTCTCGATCAACCTGATTGATTTCCGTGACCACGCTCAGATAGTCGCCAATAAACAGCGGCATCTGCGCTTCTCGAAACTGGACGACCCGTTCTGCTAGTTTTTGATTCAAGGGAAGCGGACGGCGGAGAGTGTTGTTTCGATAATAGGCAAAGACGTAACGCTGCCACAGATCTTCAGGAAAAGAAATCTCCTTTTCTGTCAGCCAAAGCAATTCATCCAAGGCCAAATCTACATGCGCAACACCCTTTTTGATTTCCTCTGCCACCTGCTGCGAAATCCCTAAATGATCCTTGAAATGCTGAATTCCTAGACGAATCTCCTGCTGCTTGCTCTTCGATTCAATCACGAACTGATATTTCAGCGGACGACCGCAGGCACATTTCAACTGACTATGGACTCCACGCTCGTATTCGTCATCGATATTCAATGCGACAAATTCCCAGTCCGATGTCTGCAAATACTGCTTCTGTAAAAACAGTGAGCGTACCTCGTATTTTCTCTGCTGATTGATCAGCGCTTGCTGCGCCTCCGTTAATTTTCCAAACAGCAGTTTACGTTCCGCATTCGAATAGGTCACATGACATTCCGTCGGATAATCATTTAACCCGTAGCTTCGCGGATACCAGTGCTCGTAAATCTCTAAATAATTATCCATCGCTTAACTCTTTCACTGCTTATTTCTTTCGATCAATCTTATCTTCAATTTCATGAATGATTTTTTTCGCTTCGTCTTTCAATGAAGTATGAGGTTCTTCCTCTTCCACCGCATTAGAGCCAGAGCGGGCAATCTCCTTTGGTTCGCCAGAATTACTGCCGGCCAGCACTTCCTGCTTATCCTCTGTTTCACTGGAATTTGTTCCAGCTAATGCAACGTCCTCATCTGTCTTAGGTGCCATCGAACCACGTAAACGACGATCTTTTTCGTTGTTATAGTTTGTCATTGTGCTTCATCCTTCCATTTCTTTTTTGTATTTTACCCGATAGTAGAAAAGATTGCCAAAATTAACCTGCATCCATGAAGAACCGATAAGCCCACCAGGATAACACCGCGAACCAGCTCAGCCCACAAAGAGCAAAAATCACTGTTACATAGCCTGGCGGATCATAGCGCAGACGAACAGTATTTCTTCCAATCTTTTGCTTGATTGTAGGTACACCAATAGTAGAAAGTGAAACTGGGGAAACCTCTCGATTCCCTTCCATTATTTTTGTATTTTGATAGACGATCACCGGCAGTTGGACATTCCCAGTTTTTTCCGCTTGCCAAGAAAGCTCCAGCTGATTCTTTTTGACCGTCTTCGTAACGTTTATTTGCGGTGTGAGAATCTGTTTTTCGTAGCTGACGTATTTATTTTTCGTATCTTCACGATAGATCGGTAAATAATCGGGGCTGGATTTTTCAACCAGCTTTAACGCTTTTTGCATGTCCTTATCATAAAAGCTTTGCCTTGCTTCCTTTTCAGAAGCACGGATAAAGGTATGCTTGCTGGTCAAAGTCTGTTGTCCCCATTGATTCAGATCATAAGTTAAAATCCGTAAATTCTGCCCGATACTGATCACACTGAATAAAGCCAAAACGATCGGAAGAAACTTCTTGTTCGCTAACTCACTGCTTAATGAGGCAATGAAGAAAAGAAATAGAACTGTGAATGGTGCAAAAAAACGAAACGGAAATTGGATCAACGATATTAGCGGCACCTCATGGGCAACGAGCCAATCCCACGGAACGACACTCGTTGAAAGTAGCAGGAAGATTCCGCTAAAAATCAAGAGCTGTTTCGTAAAACGCTGCACACTGCGCCAATACACAAGGCAAAGTAGAAAACCGATAATCAGCAATAGTCGTAAGCTCCCCGGATAGTGCAGCCAATAGGCTCCGCCCAAATCGATGGCCTTTTCACTCATTTGCGGATTGGTAAAGGGCATCTTCAAGCGATCCCCTGTGTTGATCAAGAGCAGACTGACCCAGACATTGATTGATAAGCAGCCGTATAAGCCCATCGCTTTTAGTAAATCAAGCAAAGCCTCGCCCCAGCGATTTCTCGCGTAGGAGATAAAAAATGGAAAGTAGATCAAGCCCAGCATCACAGCAGTCAGCATATGCACCTGCGTCATTAGAGCCATACTTGCAGCGATCTTAACGACCGGAAAATGACCATTTTTCAAATCCACCAGCGGGATCAAGCACAGGGGCAGCAGGCTGGTTCCCCAACTAGTAAAGCCCTGATTCAAGATCCAATAATTGATGCTATAGGTTGTCATAAAAATAATTGCCGCAAACAATGCTGGATTTTCTTTAATCTTGCCATAAGTCAGCAGTTTGAATAGCGAACAGCCGGCCACTAAAAGAACGATGAAATTCGACAACACCTGATAACGAAACCAGCTGCCTGCAAGCAAAACCAGTCCGCCCTGCAAATAGGAAAACAACGGTCCATACACTGCGTTGACGATTCGCCCCGACTGCTGAAAGCCGAAGATCGAAATAAAATAGCTGAAATTTCCGGTTTTCATTTGCTCCGCAGTCTCATAAAAGCGATTGTAATGGAATAGGGCATCCGCCCCTAAGATCAGCTTCTGGGTCCAAATTTGCGGAACAACAAAAAGACCAGCGATCACAAGAATAATCAGATAGTAACGATAACGTTTCATAATCGACCTCCTCGTTCATACGAATAAATACATCTCTCTCATCGTATATCAGTCTGTCATGCATAAAACAACTAGACTGACGTCATTATCGATTATTACAAACTTTACTCTATCCTATTTAAAAAAATAAACGAAGTAAAACGCCTATTCCCATTATGGAAATAGACGCTTTCTTAACTTTATTTTTCTACAGACAGCCAAACGATCAGCGTTCCGGCAAGCGAGATCACTGTCCCGATTAAAAGCATTGCCGAGACAGATAAAAAACTCAGCATCTGACCGCCGATAAAGGCGCCAAGAATGCCGCCCATCGTATTAGCAGTCGCCATCAAGGTCTGACCCTTGACTAAATCCTTTTGCGGAATGATCTGATTCGTATAGTAAACAGACGCCATCGTATGCATTGCAAATCCGACCATCTGCAAGCTCTGGGCCACATTGATTAAGAAGATACTGCCTGAAAATAGGATCAGTACCGCTTTGACTGAAAAAAAGAAGGCAGCAAACCGCATGAGCGAGTGAATCTTGAAGCGCCGCAGGACCCAGGTAAAGAAAAACATCGTCGGCAATTCACTAAGAGCTGCAACGGATAAAGAACCACCGGCATTCGCAGCTGTTCCGCCTAATGGCTGCATAATTTGGAACATGTAGCTGTTAATGATTGTATGATAAACAAATAATAATGAGACACCAAATAATAAAAACATAAAGCGTTTATATTTTTTAGTGAAGGCAAGCAGACCGATCGGTTCTTCTAACTGCTTTTCATGATGAGGCTCTGCAATCAAAGAATCGGAGTACTTTCCACCTTGCTTTCGTGTATCGATAAGCAGCGCCATCAAGGCGAAGAATAAAAAAATACCAATCAATAAATACAAAATGATCGTTGGTGAATAGCGCTCGATCAGCATCCCGGTCACAGACGCGGCCGCCGCAAAGGCCAATGAGCCCAGACCACGTGCCACACCAAAATTCAAGCCGTAACCGCGACTGATAAAAAACGTCCCAATAGCGATCGTCAACGGCTGCAAAAGTACGAGACACGCGTAGAGTAACGTATAAATAAATGCAACGATCAAAAATGCTTTCGGCAGTGCCAGCAAAATGCCCGAAAACAAAGTCAATAGGACCGCCATTCCAGCCGCCAGCTGCGACAAGCGAATCCGTATCATCCGATCAGCAAATGACGCCAAAAACGGCTGGACTACTGCGGCAAGTAAATTCGCCAATGACAAGACCATCCCAATCTGACCATTCGTAAAATCGCGAGACAACAAAAATACGGATGTAAAAGTCCCCAATACCGAAAACCCCATCCAGTAAGGAATCTGCATACTGATATATTGCAAATTCAATTTGATATGATTTGTCTCCATAGCCCCTCCTCAAAAAAGCGTTGTTGCCTCATTATACCTGATACCTATTTCAAAATCAGACGATTCTTGAAAAAAAGACCTGCTTTCTCGCTTTTTAGATGCAGGTCTTTTTCCGTTAAAGCAAGCTTTCGACTCTACCGTTCATTAAGAAATTCGTTTGTCGCGCTAAGCAGCGTAGACAACCATCCGTTTCACTTTTCATTGGTTTTATCAAATATACTTACTGTAAAACACGTGACTGACAAAATCAGAGCGCAAGGACGCCTGCGCTCTGATCGAAATCAACCTTTTGCTTTTTTATAACAGAGACTACCGATCCATTGAACGAGCTGCACAAAAACGATCAGTAGAACCACCGTGCTGTACATGATCGTGTTATCAAAATTTTGATACCCGTACGTGATCGCTACTGCTCCCAAACCGCCAGCACCAACAGTTCCCGCCATTGCCGTGTAACCCAACACGGAGATAATCGCTAAGGTCAAGCTTGAAATCATGCTGGGAAAAGCCTCCACCAGCATCACCTTGAAGATAATCTGCATATGTGTCGCACCGATTGATTTCGCTGCATCCAGAGTATAGGGATTAATCTCTAATAAATTATTTTCAAATAACCGCGCCACATACGGAGTCATTGCAAAGGTCAGAGGAACGATCGCTGCTGAGGTTCCAATCGTTGTCCCTACTAATGAACGAGTAAACGGCATCAAAGCCACCATCAAAATAATAAACGGAAAAGAGCGAATAATATTCACGACAAAATCCAACAAACGATAAACCCTTGCATTGGGCGACAACCCTTTTTTATTAGTAATTACTAAAACAACTGCCAAGGCAAAACCAATGATCGTGGCTATCATTGAAGAAACCAGCACCATGATCAGTGTACTGACTAAATTTGGCAGCAGTACCTGCGTGATCAAGACTGTATTACTCACGACCCTTCACCTCCTGACAAATAAAGTGCCCCTGCTCTGCAAGTGTCAGTAATTTCTCAATATCCTCTTTAGGTACTGATACTATCAGTGTTGTTAGGGTCTCCTCTTTAAATTGTTCAGTAGTTGCCTTCAGTAAATGCGGTGCTGCTACTCCCGCTTGCCGCAACATAGCCAAGAGATCCTCTTCCAGATGAGTGACTATTTTTACCAAACAATGATTCGCCTTCAGTTCGCCAAAATCTGTCTGCTGTTCTCCAGTGATCGTCTGCAATACTTCAGAATTATTGAGAAAAACCTGCTGAACAGTGTCTTCTTCTACGATTTTCCCCTTTTGTAAAATGGCCACACGATCACAGATCTTTTTCACCACCTCCATTTGATGGGTCACAACTACGATCGTCAGCCCCATTTTGCGGTTCAACTTCAGCAGCAGCTCCAAAATACCGTTAGTGATGTTGGGGTCTAGTGCCGAAGTTGCTTCATCACAAAGAAGAACCTCAGGATTCATGGTCAAAGCTCTGGCAATCGCCGCACGCTGCTTCTGTCCGCCAGACAGCTGTCGCGGCTTCATGTGCGCCTTGTCCGCGATTCCGACCTCTGCTAATAGCTCTTCTACCCGCTCCTTAATGGCCTCTTTAGAATAGCCGCTGCATTCTAGCGGCAGCGCAACATTCTTATAAATCGTTTTTTGTTCAATCAACGAATTTCCCTGAAAGATCATTCCGATTTTCTTCTTCATTTCTCGTAATTGCTTTTCTGTTAACTTCTCCAACGCCTGCGTACCGATCCTGATACTGCCCGATTGGCTTTGCTCCAACCCATTGATGCATCGCAGCAACGTTGATTTTCCAGCACCGCTGATCCCTAAGATTCCCATAATAGAGCCGGCGGGGATCGTCAGAGATATATTTTCTAGAATCGTTTGTTTGCCATAGCTTTTATTGATTTGATCGATAACTATCTCCATCTGCTCAACACCTAACGTTTTACGCCCTGATAAGCGCCTCTAAAATAATTATCTCTTTTGCGAACATCATAAAAATCCGGCACATCATCTTCTGCGATTTTTTTGATGATCTTGCGTTTCTTCTCCAATAGCTCCATCGGATTCAATGTTTCCTCTAGTCCTTCGATCACGGTTTCAAATTTCTCAAAAGGAATGCCGACACACAGCTCTTCATCCTTCCATCGTGCAACATACCGAGTACCGGAACACATCATTGAAATATTGATCAGACCGGTCTCATAAGGATAGGAGGTGCCCTCCTGACAGATCGCCTGCATCCCCGTCATCTTGATATTTTTCGCCTGTCCGTTAAAATATGCGTTGCCCTGCAATATCCGCATCGCATTAAACGGCGTCGTGATGATCAGAATGACATCCGGCGCACTTTTCCACGCGTCGATTGGTTCGACCGCAATGCCGTAAGAAGGCTCGCGGCAATAGACCATATCATCCGCAATGCCTTTACTCACCTCAATATCCTTATAAACACCCATTTTGGCATGCTTTTGTCCACTGGCGCTATATTCATCATTCTCGATCAGACCTAAGGCAGCCGCAGATGCGGGGCAGCCAAAATTGTCAATCGACATTTTGACGCTGACACCTTCTGTCGCTTGCTGAACCGCGCGGCAGTATGGAACTAATTTTGTTGTCGCTGGTGCATCATAGGCGTCAAAATCCTGCTGGCTTCGCAAGAAACTGATCCCTACGACTTTACGCGGCATTTCCAATAAATAGCTCAATCGCCGATCCAGCTCTTGAAAATTACTCATAGAAAGTAAACACTCCCTTGAAATGATCGTTGATGCCTTTTTTGCTCTCTTTTGTAGCAAGGGACTGATTGATAGCCTTTGCCCAATCCGTATCTTTGCTCTTGTCTTTTACGATCAAGCTGATAGGGAAATCCTCAGCATGCTGGTCGCGAATCAAATAGTCCTTGTAATCCTCTCCCGAGTTAAACATAAAGGTAAAGAAGCAGGTCGCCGCATCTAAATCTTCTAAGCTGCGCACTGTTTGCGCCTGCTCAATCTCAACAAACTTAAAGTTTTTCGGGTTATCAACGATATCTAAAGCCGTATAACCAGACTTCTTCTCATCATTCAATTTAATCAGGCCCGCATCCTGCATCATCAATAAAGAATTGTCACGGTTCATCGCGTCATTCATAATGGCAATCTGCGCGCCATCCGGCAATTCATCGATCTTATCATGTTTGCTAGAATATAAACCGATCCCCGTGTAATAAACATGAGGCTTCATCATTGCCAAATCGCCGCCCTTTTGTTCATTGAAGGATTTCATGAAAGGCTCGTGCTGTGCAAACGAAGCATCCACATTTCCATCTTGAACAGCTTGCAAGGCTTCTATATTATTTGAAAAGACGACGAATTCTGGGGTATAGCCTTCTGCTTCCATTGATTTTTTCGCAGCTTTTAGTGAGTTCTCAGATATTTGGTTACAGGCAATTTTGATATCCTTCTTCTCTTCTTTTTCCGTTGCAGAGTCTTTTTTCGAGCCACATGCTCCTAAAACAAAAACCGCCGCTAATACTGCTAGACCAATTCTAAACTTTTTCATATTCATTCTCCTCATCGTTTTTTATGTGCTGCAGATACTTCATGTGGTTGAGCGCACAAAAAAGAAACATACAAAGTTGTATGCTCCCCCGATCCATAGAAAATAAACGTAAAATCACGCACTAAAGACAGGAGGGAAATTTTGTTTACTCATTGACTTAGAGACTCTAAGTCCACATCTAACTCAAACTCACAGTTGATAAATAAACAAAACTTCCACCTCCCAAAAATTAAAAGCGTTATCATTAAGAGTATAGCGAAAAGGGAAACACTTCACAATGACTCTTCCAAAAAAAGAAAAAATACTAAAAAAACCGAATTCTCCTGTCAAAATCGGTAAGCATTTCTTTTCCTCTATCAGTCATCTATTGATTGAAAAAAATTTGAAAAAAAACTTTCTTGGAGTTTTTCCAACTATTTCTCTATTCCCTCGAGCAGAATAGTCTCTTTTATAAAGATTGATGAAATATCCATCAAATTTCCTCATCATTAATGTGATTATTTTCACTTTAATCATTAAAGATTAGTTTTTTTATTCGTTCCTCCGCGAGGGCTTCAATCACCTTCAGCTCCTATACAATAGGCTATATTTATATTATAATGGGAGTAATGTTAAAAATTATTTTTGTCGGTAGTGTTTTTTTGTGGGAATTATTTTCAGAAAATTATTTGGAGGGAGATTATGGAATTTCGAACACTGCAAACGTTCCAAGTTGTCGCTGAAGAACTAAACTTTACCAGAGCGGCTATCAAACTGAATTATTCACAGCCTACAGTCACCAAACACATCAGAAGTTTAGAAGAGCATCTAGGAACCAATTTATTAGAGAAACGTAGAGGAAAATATGTATTGACCTACGCAGGAGAGCAGCTATATAAGCGTGCTATCAATATCTTAAAAGAAGTGAATCTCATAGAAGGAATTCCGAGTGAGTACGGGAAGAATCATCTGATTCATCTGCAAGGTCACGATTACTATTGTTTTCGCTATTTTTTACCTGCAATTCGTCAAATAAGCAAGAAGAATCCGACTGTTTCTTTTGAATTGCATGGGTCCAGCAACGAAGAGACGATCAGTCAGCTATTGAAAAATGAGATCGATATAGGAATCATCTCAGGCAACATCGCATCCTCTGATTTACGGTATGAAACGATCGATTATGAAAGCGTTGTCTTATGTATCAACACCAACTATTATCGTCCCAACTTTCAGTTAGAGGATTATTTTGAACGCTATCCGATCGTTGTAGACCAATCCGAATATTATAACTACCATAACTCGTTTAAGCAATCGCTCAACACACCACAGATCATTGATTCTACTAGTGATGAGGTCGTACAAGAGGCTGTCTTACACAACAGTATGCTAGGCATCGTTCGAGTAGGAAGAATCCGCCATTTGATCGACTCAAAACAGATTTCAATCATTAAAGAACTATCCACCAATGAACCGGTGAATGTCGTGATCAATAAAGCAAGCAGCAACCATGAAAGTATTCAATATCTGTATTCTGTTATTCGTCAGCAAAGTCAGATTCACTCAAAGACCGCCAAAGTCCAGTGGATCTAAATTACTAAATAGGATTAAAAAGATTGGGGAATCTTTTTAAAACAAAAAAAAGCCGCTTTGTTGCGAGACAAAGCGGCTACTTTCATGGTTATATAGCCACTTTCTTACTCCCGAAAAAGTGATTGAGTACTCACGATGTTCCTGACTTGGACGTGTTCGTCCTTACAGTTGCGGGTACAGCGTTGGCTTTTCACCAACTTCCATCATAATCTTTACGATTATTTACATACTCAATTGTATTCATCTAGTATCAGTCTAACATAAAAGCGCTTTATTGAGAAGAAGTTAAAGCAGGATTTATCTCCTCTGTAATCAACGAGCAGCCCAATGACGCTTCTAGTAATTTTAATGCCGCATCCTCATATTTGCATGCTAAGACACCTAACGAGGACATAATGTAATCGTGGTCGATCAGGATCTTTGGGATACCTGTCGGCAATAATTTTGCTTCCGACTCTTCTTTTCGTATTTTTTTCAAGATATCTGGACCATTATCCAAGCGTGTTAAGGCTCCTCCCGTGCCGATTACATAGCGAATATTTGAGAGATCCTTTCCTTGAGCCAACGTATCTCTTCCAGAAGGGCCATAAACATAACGAATCGCACCGACATGGCGATCAACGGCGGTCATAACAGCGGCTTCAGCCAACCGTTTAACGAAGCTTTTCTCTGCATTATTTTTGGGAATCGAGTGATATTCTTGTCGTAAATTTGCTAGATCATGACCTTCCTTGATCAGCTGCTCTTCCCCTATGATTTCGATGACATGCTCCATATTTACGAACATCCCCAAATCGCCTTCAACCGTCCGTTTCGCCACTGGTTCAGGAGCGACCTGAATCTTTGAAATGGCCTCCGTGCCCTCCGTCACCGAGTAAACATCCGTCGTAGCACCGCCTACATCTACTACTAATACATCACCAATCTTGTCATATAGTAATTGACTGAGGTTCATCACTGCTGCTGGCGTCGGCGTGATTGTTTCATTGACTAAATCATGGATATGCTCCATCCCAGGTGCATGGACGATATGCTTCTCAAAAGCATTTTGAATTACTTTTCGAGTGGGCTCAACGTTTAATTCATCAATTTTTGGAAACACATTTTCGACAATATACACCTCTTGCTGACTGTTTTCAAAAATCAGCTTGATTTCCTCGTCGTTCTCGATATTTCCAGCATAGATTACCGGAATCGACAACCCTAAATCAACGATCCTTTCTGCATTGTCCAGTGCCGTTTCACGTTCGCCATAGTCAACGCCTCCAGCAATCAGAATAATATTGGGAGAGGAATCGGCTATTTTTTTCATATCCGTTCGACGCAGCTTGCCCGCTGTGACCATATGGACGATCGCTCCTGCTCCCAGTGCCGCCTCTTTTGCTGCACGAGCAGTCATGTCGAAAACTAATCCATGAACCGTCATTTTCAATCCGCCAGCCGCACTGGAGGTCGCAAACATTTCATCAAAGGTTAGACTATCGATTGCCAAACGTTCTTGTAAATCGTTGATACTATTTTCTAAACCGATCCGAACATCGCCCTCCAGCACAGTTGTTGCTGCCTGACCTTGTCCTAAGAAGACCGGCTGTTCACTATGGATACCTTGAAAAGCATTGACTACGGTTGTCGTAGAGCCGATTTCTGCTACTAAGATATCAATTTTCATTAGCCTTCTTCTCTTTCCATTTCTCTCCTGCGCTCAACTAACGCCGTTGCAACGTTCGCACCGTTACTTCCGCGGCCAAAGCCGGCATCCATTCCGTTTTGAACAGCGATCTCTGGAATCACTTGAGTACCGCCAGCCATAATCATGACTTTTTCACGAATCCCTTTCTCGATCGCTAACTCATGAATCCGTTTCATGTTGCGATAATGAATATCATCATGACTGATGATCGTTGAAGCCAAGATCGCATCGGCATTTAGTTCAATCGCTGCATCCACTAATTTTTCGACTGGCACACTAGTACCTAAGTAGTGAACTTCCATTCCGTACTTCTCGATTCCACCGTGCTTAATATCGATGATTTCACGCAATCCAACAGAATGCTCGTCCTCTCCTACTGTTCCAGCTACGAGTACCATTTTTTGGCGTTTTACTTCTTCTCGAATCTCATCATCTGAAAGGATTTTGGGCTCCTCAGGAATCGTCAATGTTGATTTATCGATCGTGAATGGCACACGTCCCTTTAGCTCGATCCGTGTTCCTTCGGCAGCCTGCATTACTTCCTTATTGATTACTTCGCAGTCCACCAGTCCCATCTTCTTGCCGATCTCCAGTGCCGCGAATTCAGCTACCCGTTTTGATTCTGGAATCATCATCGTCAGCAGAATAATACCATCGCCCTGCCACTCTGCTTCTGGCTTGATCAGATCATTTTCCCGCAGTTCTTTGTTTTCTTCTAAACGAACATTAACATTATCGTTTTCATCTAGTTCATCAATAAAAATAATCTTCTCTGGTTTTTCAAACGTCGAACCGTCAATTAGCTTGGCCGGCTCATCAACTGCTGTTTCGTCATATTGAGCGACATTATTATAGCCGTAGTGCGCAGTAACCGGCGCCAAATAATCCTCATCTCGTTCGTAAACCGTGTTGTCGCCAACCCCGCCATTGATTTTGCGGGAGATCCCGTCATCGTTTCGCTCTGGGTAATTGCCAGAATCAACGAAAAAGGCATCTTCAACCGCTTGGAAATAGCCGCCGGCTTCAATGATTCCCTCGAAGAACAGGACAGCTCGTTCTTTGATTTCACGTGCGGTTTCACGCAATGGTCCGTCATCAAGCAGCTTCACCATATCGCCAAAACCGTCTAATCCCTGAAATACTTGTTTAGCCGTATCTACAGCTTCAATATTGTAAATATGCCACGGAACATTCCGGCCCTCATCTGGTGTGATGGTGGACTGAATATCAGCGCTGGTCAATTTTGAGATCAGCAAGTTCAAGACATGCGTCACAGTCGCTTCACGGGTAGACGCTTCCATATATTTGGTATTTTGCTGCGCACGCATCCGATAATCGCTGAAGAATTCTCGTAATGCGACAGCATATGGCAAATCTAAATACATCGAAGGCGCAGGCGGTGCTGTCGGCGGTACCGTCGACAAACAAATATCTGCCTTTTCCATCCCTACCTTATGTGAAAAGATCGAATTGATCGCATGCTGAACCATCAATTCAGGCATTACCTTCCAGGCTTCCCGTGCAGTCGCATTGGCGTTATGAGCACCATCTATTTGAGCGATGCCGGCCCAAGCCATTACTTTTTTGGATTCGCAGGCATCCACAAAGGAACGAATCATATTGATATTACGGTATAAGACGTTGTATTGCGGATCTTGGTGAGCCCCGTTTACTCCTTCTTCAGCAAACATTACAGCCACCTCAGGACCAGCGATCCCAGATACATAGCTGTGGTAATTAATTGGACGTCCCACTTCATCCTCAATGGCATCCAACGCTTTTCTTTGTGCCCGCACCTGTTTTCGAGTAATCGGAATGCCGCCGATTCCTTGAGGCGTTCCTTCAATCAATCCTTCAAAATGGGATTGCCCTGCCGTACGAATAACCATTAAATGATCGGCTCCATGCCAAGCAGCCATTCGCATTCTGCGAACATCGTCCTCAAAACGGCCAGAAGCAATTTCCGTAGTAATCGAGGAGGTTCCTTGAGGATCGATATTGTCGAAATACTTCGCTGATGGTAGCGGAACATATTTCTTCAACGATTCTGCCATATCTTGATATTCAAAGCTGTGCATCTTATATCTTGGCACAGGCGTCCGCCACGTCCACCCGCGGCGTCTCGGATGATAATTGGCTAAATCATCCAAGATTTCGTGAATGTCTAATTTTTTATTTTCATCTAGCTTGATTTCTTTTGACATATTAGTTTGCCTCCTTGAAGATACGATCTACTTGATCCCAAAGTTCGCCGTCTGCTAGTTTTAAACCAGCGTCCCGGACGCTCAGTCCATTCTCTTTGGCAATGCGATAGACAATGTGTCCAGCGCCTTTGCCCATTAGTTCATGGGACAACACACGCTTCACGATTTCTGTCGCCTCAATTGAGGAAAAACCCATACGCAGCAAAACAGAGCGCTCAATGGAAGGAGAGGTATATTTTTTCCCCATCTCCAGCATCGGTTCAACCACTTCCTCGGCTAATTGCCAAAAACGGGCCTTCAATTCATCATCACTCAAAGATGCCAAGTGCTTTCTAGCCTCTTCAAACTTCACATTTTCTACTTTATTTTCCACTTCCGTCACCTCTTAGTTCAAATTTTCAATGATTTGTTGTACCTGTTCGACCGAGCCGTTGATCTCTTCGGCTAAATAATTCAGTTCGATCTCTGATAGCGGTTCTGTAGATGCTTTTAAGGCATTTTTTACAAGCGACTGTCTCAAATAGGACAGGTCGATATCATTCACCGAAATCTTATCTGGCGAAGAAGGCAAGACAATGGATTTACCAGGAATTTCCTCTTCTGGATCACCAAAATAGATATCGATCCCATTGTCTCTAGCAAAAGACAATTGCGGCTGAACACTTTTTCCAGCGCCGGTATATTCGGTCTCTTGAACCAAAATGATCTGATCCTCCGGCATTTCCTGAGCCAATACAAAAGCAACAGCCAAAGAAGTATTCCCTGCCGGACCTTTTTCCAGTCCTTCTAAGTTTGCTAAAGCCTCGGTTATGAAGAACACTTCTCCTTGACGAATTTTTACGTAGCGATCCATGTACCGCAATGGTCGTGCCGCCGATCTTGGAACATCCGAACGGTCGGGAGAAGTAGTAAATGGTACACCAAATCCAGTATGACCAGTGGTAAATGATTTGCGATTGAAATCTAAGTCTGAGGCCATGTGCAATCCCTGCAGATCCACACTAGCGCCAACGATTTTCGTTGTAGTATTTCCGGCTTTACGCATGCCTCGCGCAGTTCCTGTCAGATTCCCGCCGCCAGCATTGGTTGCGACAACGACATCCGGCTGCTGCCCCATCTGCTTGAATTGCTGAACAATCTCATAGCCTAAGGTTTCCACACCGGCAATACCGAATGGTGTATACAAGGAGGCATTAAAATACTGAGTCTTCTCGATCAATTTTAGAAATTGATAAAACAGCTCTGGGCCTACCGTTAACTGAACAACTTCTGCTCCTAAGGCCTCACACTTCCGAGCCTTTTCAACAATTTCCGGCTGACCAACACCTTTGGAATCAAAGCATTCTTGAACGACGATACATTTCAATCCTAATTTTGCCGCATGACAAGCGACTGCTGCGCCATAGTTCCCGCTAGTCGCTGTAACTACCCCTTTGTAGCCTAATTTTTTGGCGTGATAAACAGAGATGGCTGCACGTCGATCTTTAAAGCTTCCTGAAGCATTCGCTGCCTCATCCTTCACAAAGATACGAGCACCTTTTCCCTGCGGAGCATATTTTCGTGCAAGTTTGGTCAAGTTCTTTAGTTCAACGACTGGAGTATTACCTACTCCTAATGATCGTTGAATCTCAATCATCTCTTCCATTGAGTACGCGGCTTCTGACATCATTTTCTCGTAATCAAAAGCAATACCCAGCAGCTCAAAATCTTCGTAGTTGATTTTTAAGGAAGCCTCCATCAGTTCTCCGCGTCGTGCCATAACTGCTTGATAACTATCGTCTCTCACTACGCTTCACCTCCGAATAATTCCTGCTGCAGCATTTGATCGATTTCCAAGATTTCTGGCACAAATTTGCCAAAGCTATGGGTGAAAGCTGGTTCGACCTGAACCAGCTTTCCCGCCTCCAAACGACCCGTAATGGTCCTGATCTCAGCCTCTTCACCGATCTCGGCATCTGCTGTTAAAAAACCCTTAACCCACATTTCCAGCGGGACATTCTTCGTACTTTCTGGTACCTGCGGAGCACGTTCATTTGTTGTTAAAACGACCGAATGCACCTGTACCCAGCTTCCTTTTTTCGCCATATCTCATAATCCTTCCTTGTCTCTAAACGATTTTTGCCTCTTCATGGATCTGATCTCTAAAGTCGCCTAAAATGGCATGTGGAATCGGCAGATCGATCATGCTGACTAAGCCTGGACGAGCATTGATCGTTTGCGGGATCATATTGACACACATCGCGATCGTTCCCACACCGCCTTCGATTTCAGGTGAATTCACTAGATTTACCTGCGGGTTGCCGTCAATGATCACATAGTCACCGGTTTTGACTCCTACCTGCTCTGGCTCGATTTGTTGCGGATGATCCATCTCAATCAATTCTTTTCCATCTTTGATGCCGCTCGCCTTCATTGAAACACCTGCAACCGAGCCCGCCTTAGCTTCGCCATACGGAGCTTTACGGTCAACATCGGTAACGATCGCATCCATCGATTGGTTGATGGCATCCAGTTTTACTCCTAAAGCCTCTGCAATCATTGAAATCGATTCTGGGAAACCAACGTGTCCTGCTAGGCTGCCGTCCGCTTTGCCCTGTTCAAATTCTGCTACTGAAATACCGATTCCCTGTTCCTCCATTACGGCCTTGCCGAAAGGTGACAGAGAGTTCACTCGACGAGAGGTGATGTGATGAATGTCTTCGCAGGCACCTGTCATCACCAGCACCAGAACATCCATAATTAATCCTGGATTAATTCCTGTACCGAGGATCGATACGCCATTTTCCTTCGCTAGCTGGTCTAATTTTTCTGCTAGTTCTGGATTTTGAGCTTTTGGAAACGCCATTTCCTCCGCACTAGTGATCACATTAATCTTGTTTTCGACCACTTTCTTGATTTTATCGAAGGCCTTTGCTGTGAAGGAATCCGTACAAATCAGAACGATATCCGCTGCCTTTTCCTTGATGACTTCCTCTGCTGTGCTGATTTTTATATTTTCATTGTTGGGAAATTCTTCTCCCAGTACATCAAAGATTGGTTTTCCAACTTTCTGACCGATATCAATAGCGCCTACGACATCGACACCTGTTTTTTTCATCAGCATTTTTGCCATGCCGCTTCCCATGGCTCCCATTCCCCAAATAATGACTTTTACGTTTTTCAAGTTCGTTCCTCCTAATTATTTTCTACATAGTAATCGTTAAATGATTTATTCAACCGATTTATTCGGTGCCTTCTCTTTTTTCTTCGTATTTGCCCATAAGGTACTTCCGACAAATAATGCAATAAATACAGGTGCTCCCATAGTTAATGCGCCACGCTGCGTCGGATCTAATATCATCCCAGTAGCGACTAAGATACACAGAATGACTAATAATATGGGCACCACCGGAAACAGCGGAATGCGGAATTTCAAATCTGAAATAGTATTGCCGGCTGCTAAAAAGGCTTTTCGATGCTTCAACGCACATAAGCCGGTAATCGAATAAACGACCAATTCTGCTGCCCCAATAAACGAAGTTAGAAACAGATAGACAACGTCTGGTGAGATAAAGCTTGATGCGACTGCAAATACCGTGAATATCATCGTTACGATCAGCGCATTCATTGGTACTTTTCGTTTATTTACTGTCTTAACAAAGCCTGGTGCCTGTTCATAATGCCCCATGGACCATAATGTTCGAACCGCCGCAAATACGTGAGCATTGGCTGAAGATAAGGCTGATGTCACGACAACTAGGTTTATGATCATTTCTGCTGATGAAATCCCTAATTTGCCAAACACATACGCAAACGGACTGCCCATCAAATCTGCTTCGCGCCATGGCAAAACAGCGATCAAGACAAACAAGGTCAAGGCATAGCTGATAATGATACTCAAGGAGCTGATTTTGATGGCCCGCGGCAGGTTCTTCTCAGGATTTTCACTCTCGCCGGCTGCTGTCGCAAACATATCAGCCCCGCTGTATGCAAAAACGGCTGTCATCATCGACATCATTATTGGCTTAAAGCCTGTTGGAAACAGCCCGCCATCATTGGTGTAATTAGCTAAACCAACACCCTTGCCGCCAACACCTAAAATCATTCCCAAACCAACTAATACAAATACGACAATCAAGATTACTTTGATACTGCTGAAGAAGAAGGACGAGGAGCCGTATTCTTCATTTGAACGAGAATTTAAGAAAAATAGCAATAGACCAAACCCGACGATCCAGACCAGCGATGGTACCTGCGGAATAATATTTCCCATAATAATGGCAGAGGCCACGATTTGAGTGGGAACCGTCACTGCTAATTGCAGCCACTTCACCCAGCCAACTGTAAAACCTGCTCCATAGCCTAAAAACTGTGATGCATACGCCTGAACATTTCCTGCCACCGGAATTTGTACGAGCATCTCGCCCATGCTCAACATCATTAAGACCATGATTAGTGCCCCAAATCCATAGGCGATAAAGGTTCCGCCTGGACCAGATTGCTGAACAACATAACCTGTTCCTAAGAATAGCCCTGTTCCAATTGTTCCTCCGACACTCAGCATTGCCACGTGGTGGATCTTCATCCCACGTTTTAACGATCCTGAATCCGTTGCTGGATTCTCCTGCTGTTCCTTGCTTGACATCGTTTTCCCTCCTATTATCGAATAAACTCTTTTTTGACGTATTTACTAGTGAACGTGCTTAAGACTGAACCATAGGACATCGAAAATTCAATTTCATCGCCAACCTGATACTCCTGTTTCGTATGAGTGATATCTAAAAGCAAATGATCGGAGCTTGCGCCTAATAGCTCGATAGCTTTGTCTTTCGGAGCAATATCATCCAGTGCGACATCCTGCTGTCCGATCGCTACGATACATCGCTTCATGTTGCCCTTATCAACGTAATGCGGCTTTTTACCAAAAGCATCCACACCAATCTCGCCAACCGGATAAGAAGGCTTTTCCTTGATCTCGACAATCTCTGCTGCCAAGGTAAAAGCATCCTGATGCATTTGCTCATAATCAGCTCCATAGGCTGTCTCTCTTCCAAGTACAAAGCTTTCACCGATTCTCAAGTTATTGATTCCCTCGGGAAGAATATCTGTTGGTGAATCCAGCAAATACAAAGAACTGGAATTGCCGCCGGAGATCATCTCTAAAGACAGGTCAAAGCGCTGCTTGATTTCATTTTGGATCTCAATCAAATTACCTAAATTTTTCGAGCTGGGAATAATCGCGCCATAGCAGGTTAGATTGACGCCCAAGCCGTAAATTTGGATATTATCCATCTTCAGAACCTCTTGAATGCAGTCATACAGTTCCTCACGTTCAAAAAATCCTTCGCGCAAATCACCCAAATCAACCATCAAGACAATTCGATGCGTCTTCTTTTGCTTCGCGGCCTCCTGATCAAGCTGCCGGATCGTCGTCAGCTCAGAATTAAAACTAATATCCGCATATTGGATTACTTCAGTAACCTCGCTGATCATCGGCAGTCGAATCAGTACTTTTTGTTTTTTTGAGTTCTGATAGCTCATCAAATTCTCAATCCTTGAATCACCAAAATAAGTGATATCAGGGCATTCATCATACAAAGCGATTACCTGCGGATGTGCATTGAATACCTTTGTTACAGCCATGATCGAAAGTGCATGATCCGTTAATTTGGAAGCAATAAATGCAAGATTTTCTCTCAGCTTTGTCCGATCAACAACTATTCTCGGATTTTTCATAGCATTCGTCCTTTCTTTTTTCTAAAGCGCTTACAAAACAAATCATACGTTTTCTTTTAAACAAAAATTTCACGAATAAGCATAGTTACTATTCAAAAAGCGACTATTTTATCGTTTCTGCTCAATCATTTTCTGAGGGATACAAATTGGCATACTAAACATTCGTTTTTAGCATTTATTTTCCTACGGTTATCTGTTATTTTAGATGTGTACGCTTCCATTACTTTTAGAAAGGTCTTGTTGCAATGAAAGTCTATACTCGAAGTGGCGACAAAGGAAAAACCAGCGCTATTGGCCGTCCCCGTCTGATGAAAAATTCTCCACGTATCGAAGCCTATGGAGAAGTAGACGAATTAAACTCACTAATCGGTTTAATCATCAGTCAGCTAGATACAGAGCAGGAGATGTTCAAGAAATTAGCGGATGAACTCGTTGAGATTCAGCACTTATTGTTTGATGTAGGAACGGATCTGGCAAATTTAGAAAAAGATTTCCCCTTGCGTATCACAGCAGATGCGGCAAAATGGTTGGAAAATCAAATCGATTGGTATACTGAAAAGACACCGGCTATCGAGAAATTCATCTTGCCCGGTGGAAATCCCTTAGCATCCTGGCTTCATTACGCTCGAGCCGTCTGCCGGAAAGTCGAGCGCCGGATCGTTACATTGATGGAGCAAGAGGAGATCAATACTCATGCGTACGTCTTTATTAATCGTTTATCCGACTATCTTTTCATGATCGCGCGCTACACCAATACTCAAAAAAGCGAAACTGAGGTATTCTATCGTAATAGTGACCATGTTTTTAAAAATTAAATAGATTTCAATCAAGGATTAGGAAAAAGGTGAAATTCCTTTACAGCCCCTTTCTACTGTAAATGCTTTACGCAAAGTCAGACACTAATCTTGGTTGAGAAGAACAAGCAATATCAGGGTCGTTTGCTTCAAGCTTTTTTAGACGCCTTTTATTTCAGGGCGTCTTTTTTATTAATCCACAACAAAAGAGGAGAATCTCACATGAAGAAAAAAATTTTAGTCTTTACACTACTAGCGAGCCTATTGGCATTTAGCGGCTGCACAACAAAGGAAGCAGATTCAACTGATAAATCAACGACCAAGGAAGAAGTATCCAGCAGTAAAAAAGCCGAAGTGACATCCACGATTACTCTATTAGATGGAGACAAAGAGCTGTCGAAAAAAGAAATAGCTTTTAAGGATGGGGAAAAGTTATTTGATGTACTCGAGAAGAATTATGAGATTGAGGATGATGACGGAATGATCAGCTCGATCGACGGTCACGCCCAAGACGAAAAAAATAAAAAGTATTGGGTATTCACGATTAACGATGAGCAAGTAAATTCTGGCGCAAAAGATGTTGTGTTGAAGGATGGGGATCGTGTGGTGTTCAAGCTTGAACAATTCTAATAGCAAGGTCTATTCTATCTTTACACTAGGAGTCAAAGAATTGAGCCTGCTGTCAATGATGATCGCACTGTGCGTCGTCAGCCGTTCCTTTTTTCAATTTATTGTAAATGTTCAGCCCGTTACAGCAATATTGTTGATCATTACGATCTATTGGGGCGTTTATCAAGGATTGATCGTCAGTGTTCTCTCCATTCTAATCACCAATTTTTATATGGGTATGGGAATATGGACTGTTGCGCAAATTGTCACTTATTTTTTGATCATCTTTTTGACAGGCCTATTGAAGAAGCTGCCTGCATTCAAGAATAGCATCCTTGTACAAGCAATCTACGCAGGAATAACCGGTCTATTATTTGGTTTGTTTATTTCTGCTATTCAGGCGCCCTTTTTTGGCATCTCTGCTTTCTTGCCCTATTATCTAGCAGGCGTTCCCACGGACGTCATGCATGCGGTGGGGAATGTTGCGTTCTATTTATTGCTAACGCCGATTTTAAGAAAATTATTGACGCAAACGATACAAAGATGGCGAAGGGCAAGTAGTAAGTAACAGATAAAGAAAAACACAAAAGCACCGGCTCTTTTGAAAAAAAGAAGTCGGTGCTTTGTTTTTCAGCAGAAAAGCCGAATCCACAAGCGGATTCGGCCCTAACTCCATTCATTATCTTTTCTTGAAATAGATCCATCCGCTGGCGCCTAAAGTTACTATGCCCAGCAGGACCAAAATCGGTTGTTTGCCCTCACCCGTTTTCGGATAGATTTTTCCAATCGTACTATCGATCCAACCAGTGGTGCTTGGTGTTTGCGTGTTCACGTTTGAAGCAACGATCTTTCCAAGTACTGTCTTCTCAAACACTGCCCTGCCACCGCTTGGCCCTATGATAGTAACGATAACTTTTTGATCCTTTTTCACATCCAACTCTTTGACATCCAGAAGGATATTTCCATTTACATCTGATTTTCCTAATGCAAAATTCTCACTTTTTGCAATGGACACATCAATCGTCGCCTCTGCGATCGTCTTCCCTGTCAGCTGTGTATCCCCTTCATAAATATTCGCCAGCTTTGTTTCTTTCTTGATCTTTTCTGTTTCCGCATCTGCGGCCGGATTGGTTCCTGATTTTGCTGCAACTGTCTTCCAGAAACCTGCTGATCCGCCGTTTGGCCCTGTCACATTGACCACAACAGACTGTCCAGCCTGCAAATTCATATTTTGTACATCAATTTTGAACTTGCCCTCTGCATCAGAGGTTTGCGGAGCTTCGGCCTGCACAGCAATTTTTGCCTGCGGTACTGCTTCGGCTGCTTTCTCATTTCCAGCATCTGGAACAGCGACTTCAATCGTTGCATTTGGAATCGTCACACCAGATAAGTATGCATCGCCTTCATACAGTTCATCTAACTTAGTTTTTTCTTTAATCAATTTCGTTTCCGCTATGCTTGGATCAGGGACTGTTGTTGGTTCTGTCGATGAGTCCGACGTTGTGCTGCTTGTTGTTGGCTCAGTCGATGAATCTGACGTTGTGCTGCTTGTTGTCGGCTCTGTCGATGAATCTGACGTTGTGCTGCTTGTTGTCGGCTCTGTCGATGAATCTGATGTTGTGCTGCTTGTTGCCATCGCTAAAACCGTCATTGAAAATTCCGCTTTACCGCCATTTTCGCCTTCGATGCTCACTGTTAGCTTCTGGCCTTCTGTCAAGCCTAGCTGATCTATAGCAATCTTGATGTTTCCATCTTTATCAGCCGTTCCTTTCACCGGACCCATTGCGCGTGCCTTAGCTAGTGCAATCGTCACTTCACCGTTAGGGATCGTTTTTCCAGTGAAATAGCTGTCCCCTTCATGGTAATCAGCCAATTCGGTCTCTGCTTTTATCTTTTCAGTTTCTTCTGCCGCTGGATCGATTGCCGCTAACGTTTTGCGCCCTTCGATGGCAGCCGAAACTTTCTTGCCATTTGCTTCCAAATCTTCGATATACCCGATAAATGTTTCTGTATCAGGGTCTAAGGCACCAACCAGATTCGCATTGGTGAATTCAGAGAACCCATCGCCTCCGCCATATAGGAAGTCGTTGATGATCAATTTATAGGTTTCATTCGCCTTAAGCGCTGTGCCGTCTGATTTTGTTAACTCTTTAACCACATAAGGATGGTCTGCGTCACTGGCATCAGGATTTTTTTCTACTGTATATTTTAAACCAGAGACTTGAAGGAAATACTTACTGCTCTGCTGATTCAACACATTTTCGATTTGCTGTCCTGTCATTTCGACGATCTGCATGATATTCCCAAAGGGTTGAACAGCCTGCGCGGCGCCCCAAGTAATCGATGAGTCTGACTTCACCTTTAAATCATCTCGGATACCGCCGTTATTCGTCATGGCAAAATCAACCGGCTGTCCTTTTTTCTCAGCCATGTATACTTGCGCGTCTGTCACAAGATTACCGACAGGAGATTCTCCCATCTCGTTGGCTGTTCGAGTGATGTCTTCTGCTTTATCGGCCGTTCCGATTTTTTTGTCGGTCACTTCTTTCACGCGACTGTCCGCATCCGCGACAATTCCTTGTACCGCTGAGTCAGGTGTAATGCCATCAGCTGGAATCACTGGACTAACTGTTGCTTTTGGTGTGGTCGCAAAGTCTTGTGTAGTTGTATCGTATTCTCCCTGCAAATCGATATAACCTTTACCTTGTGAAGTTGATTGAACGATTCGGGTATTTCCAACAACCCCATTCGTATAGACATGATTATGTCCAGCAAAGAACGCATCCACGCTGTTATTCGGATTCGCTTGATTCACTTTGTTCATAATCTCAGCGGTCTCTCCACTGACACTTTCACCAGCGCCTTGGACAGATGGTGTATGACCAAGTACAACGATCGCATTCACTTTTTGATCAACTAACTCCTTGGAATACTTCGCGATTTCTTCCGCTGGATCAGTAAACGTATAATCCTTATGATGTTCAGCTAAAACCAAATTGGGAATCTCAGTCGTAACAACACCAATAAATCCGATGTTTATTGGTTCCGATTCAGTCCCAACATTTTTGATAATATACGGCCGCCAACCAAAAGGAATACTACCATTTTCCTCATGAACATTTGCGATGACGATATCAAAGCCGCCCATTAATTGTTCCTGGGGATAGTCTTTATTATACTGATTCACGATGTCATAGAAGCCTGAACCCTCATCTGGCTTCGTTCCAGTCAGAATACGATTAAACTCTCCTAATCCTTCATCAAATTCGTGGTTTCCTAACGTTCCAACGTCAAATTTCATTTGATTTAGAATTCGCATCGTTGGCTGATCCTGCAGCAAACCAGAATTGGCAGGACTTGCGCCCACCATGTCGCCGGCCTGGACACGAAGACTTTTCCCTTCATTATTATCAGCCAGAAACTTCGATTCTGCCTGATTGAAGTATCCGGCTAATAACGCTGCGGTTCCAGCGCCAGATATTTTTGAGCCGTCTGCACCATAGTAACTTCCCGTGGTACTCAACGCACCGTGAAAATCATTGATCCCCAACATTTGGATTGGAATAGTTGTTGCGTCCTTAGGTGCTTCTTCCTCAGCGGAACTGCTCTCAGTGGTGGCTTCTGCTGATTGACTGCTCGTATCCTCACTGCTTGCAACGCTGGTGGTGCTATCTATTGTTTTACTCGCTTGACTGCTTATCGAACTATTCAGCTCACTGGTGATCGTTTCCGCTGCCGCTAAGCCTGACGGCAAAGTAAAACCTAAAACTGTAAATAATGTTACCGCACTTTTTATGACACTCGACCTTTTCAAAAAATCATCTCCTTCAGTTTGAAACGCTTACAAATGAAATGATAACAATCCTTCACGAAATATTCAAACTTTATTCTCATTTTCTGCTATTTCAACAAAAAAAGACAGAAATTAACGTTAAAAAGAAATGAATTTTCAATCTCCGAACCGATTGAACCAACTCGAAAAGCGCCGAATCTGCAATCAGATACGACGCTCTATAGGGATTCTTTTAATCACTCATTTATATGGTCACTAGCCATTTGAAACGAGGGTATGAAGGGTATCGTTTTTATTGATGCGATCTAACAGCTCGGGATTGATCCGATAGCCTTTGCCCCATAACGTTTGGATCGCCTTATTGGTTAGATTCGTCGCTTCAAACTTGGTTTTGATGCGGGTAACCGTACTGGATAGTGAGGCCAAGTGCGACTTATTGACGTCTTCATTCCAAATTTGATGACAGATCGTTTCGCGGGTAACCACCTTGTTTCCCGCGTGAAGCAAGATAGACAGGATCCTCGTTTCTGTCGTGGACAGATGATGCAGGACTTCTAAAAATTGATAATTATCCTCTGGATTCGTGAGTCCCTTGTGCAGGACATTGGGACGAATCAAGGAGACTTTATCCGATAATTGTACGTAGTTCCTATTCTCATAGGCATGCTCGTTTTTCTGCTGCTTCAAATTAGACAAGCACTCCCGCAATTCATCAACGGAGTCCTCATTTGAGATGATCGCGTGAAGGAGCTCCTCTTCTAAATACTGATGATCCATTTCAGTCACCTTGGCTTCTACCTTTCGAATGATGCGGATGGGCTGCTTTCGCAACAGCGGCACGAGCTCCATTACTTCTGATTCACAAATCGTTTCACTCAAAATGACATACTGAAAAAAGTTGAAAAACTCCAACATCTCGACTTGCTGGCGGCTGGTTTCGAGCATCCGCGCGGAACAATACACTTCATAATTCAACGCCTGCAGCTTTTGCTGAATCTCCTGCTCAGCTAAAATATTTTTCGTCAGAATCAAGATTTGATTCATGCTAATCTCCCCTTTTTGGTTAAACCCTACTGATAATCAGGCTTCCTTCGACTATTGAAGCACTATGTATCTGGAGAAGGGCTGTTGCTGCCCTCCCCGATTGCGTTTACTGAAACTCTTTGCGAGCGATCACAGAGACCTTCGGATAGTCATAGCGTCCTTTGATTTCTTCTAAATCCGGCACATTACTCTGGGCCAATTGATCCACTCGGCTCTTCAGCTCTTCATAGATGCTCATGATTGTTTGACGGGATTCATCGACTTCACACGAGATTTCTTTGGCTCGATCATGGATCGTCTGCAGTTCTGCCTCTGAATCCTTGACGATGCGCTGGGCGTCCATCTTCGCCTTTTCCACCATCCGATTGGCCTGGCGGCGAGCGGAAATCAGGACTTCACCGATTTCATGCTGCGAATGGATCGCCTCTTGCTTCAACTGCTCGTTCTCGTTTTGAAGCGTCGCAAGCTGTTGTTGCAGCTTTTCGATGTGATCGCTTTCGATCACAGACTCCTGATGCTTCTGTTCCGCGATGACTTGCTGAACAAGCTCTTCCTTTTCCAGAATTTGTTGATCCTTGTCTGCGATCAATTGATCCAGCTGGACCACCAATTCTTCCTTTTTCTCCAGATCAGCAGCGAGCGTAGCCATTTCGCGCTCGATTTGCTGAACCGTCTCTTGATATTGGCGTTCGCCTTCTTTTTGACTCATGGCGAACGCATGAATCTGCTGCTTGGCCTCTTTCAGCTCCTCTTCGACGGTCTGATGATCTTCCAAAGCGGCTTTCAAGTTCGCTATCTCTTCCTCCGCCTGATCTAATTGTTCCTTCAAATAGCCCGTCTCTTTATTCTCTTGCAAGCGCTGGATCTCTTGCCGATTTCGTCGAATTTCAGATTCCAGGTCTTGGATCTGGCGACGATTCTCGGCCTTTTCCTCTCCTGTTCGCAGAAGCGCCTGCTTGTATTTGTCATTTTCCTTGAGTAAGCGCTGCTTCTCCAGTCCATGTTCCTTTTTGCCTTGTTCGATCAAGCCATCCTTTTCGGTGATTAACCGTTTCAGCTCCGCAAGCTCTTCACTTTGCTTTTTGGCCGGACCTTCCGCTGGGGGATTTGGTTGTTCGTCAATCATGATCTCTTCTTCTGGAACAGAATTGATTTCGTCGATGATATTCTTATTGAAAAACCAGCCATTCTTCTTTTGTTGTGCGTTCATACTGACTCCCACTCCTCTTTTTTTTACTCTTCTTCTTGGATCAATGAAAATTCTTCGTCGGCTTTCTCACGAGAAAATGTACAGCTATAGGTCTTTTTCTTGTTCTTATCATTCATCAGGTTCATCTGGAAGGTGATCTGGGTCAATTTGGAAATATCCTTCGCTTCCTTAGCGAAGGCTTTGACGTTGTCCTTGATTTGTTGACGATTCTCCTCACTGCCAGAATCACCAGCCAACGCGATATTCAGTGTCTGTGTCGGAATGTCCAACACGATCAAGGTGGTAGACAACCCGAAATACGGGCTCACCTTCGTGGATAGGTCACTCTCGATCTCGTATTGCTTCTCACGATTTTCGTCTGAGAATAGCTTCTCCCATGGATACTCCTTTAACCCGATACCCTTCGCCGGGTAAGCTTTGATAGGCATTTTGTTGATCAGTTGCTTCTGTTCTTTTTTTAACGTATACAGCTCGTCTTTTAACTGATTGGTTCGTTCCGTAACGACATGCAGCTGATCCTCCATTTGAAACAGTCCGTAGGTAGTCAACAACAGGCCTGCCGATAAAAAAAGCGTGAGGAATAACAAGGCTGACACGTGCTTTTCCTGTTCGACTTGTTTGACATATTCCAGCTTTCTCTGGAAGGATAACGGCGTATTCGGCGGTACCTGAAGCCGCTGCAGCTGCACCTTGATGATCATTCGTCGAAACCAAACAATGAGTATCAAGATGACCAGTGCGATACTTAGCCAATTTATGATCAAAATGTTCGTATCCCCTTTTCTCTCTCTAGTTTCGTTTCACTGCTAATCAAAATAATCGGACAGTTTCTGATCCTGTTTGTTTTTCTTTATCTCTTTTAACAGCGTTCCGTTCGATAAGGCCTCGACCTTAAATTCCAGATCATCATAGATCGAAAGCACATTCTTCCGTGATTCCGAGACTTCGATCAGAATTTTTTTCGCCCGGTTGCTGATGTTTTCTAATTCCAATTCCGCTGAGCTGATCATGTGCTTTGCTTCCACCTGTGCTTCTTCCACGGTACGGTTCGCCTGCTTCTTCGCTGAGATTAGTACCTCCCCGATTTCCTGTTGGGATTGCAGGACTTCTTTTTTGAGCTGCTCGTTCTTTTCCACCAGCTCATCGACTTGCTTCTTCGCTTGGATCAGCTCAAGACTTTCTTCATTGGCCTTTTGTTCTCGCAGCTTGCTTAATTCGATCTGCGCATCTGCCAAGCGACTCGCCAGCCGCTCTTTTTCAGCTTCCAGCTGCTCCAATACACTCGTCTTTTCTTCCAGCTTCGCAATCTCTTCGTGAGCATCGAACAGGGCGCTGTTAAGGGCTTCTTTCTCGGCTGCTAACTGCTCCATATTTTCAGTGGTTTCTTCTGAATCTTGTACATATTCCTCTGGCATTTGCCCTTGTTCCCCAACATCCATGTGTGATTCCTCCAATGCATTTTTAAGCTTTTGAGCGACTTGTTCCTTTAGCTGTTGAATCGTCTGCCGGTACTTGGCGTTGTCTTCTCTGAGACGTGTCAGCTCAGCGTCAATTTCTTGTTCCTTTTCCTCCAACAGTTCAAGCAAGGTGTCATTCTCCTCGCGAAGCTCGCTTAGTTTCGTTTCGCTCTTTTGATTGATGGTATGTAACTGTTGATAGTCTTGTTCCAATTCGCTGTACTGTACTTCCAGCTGCTGGACGACTTCTTTCGCGTTCGCTGCTTCTGTGCTGATCTGAGTCAGCTTTTTTTCTTTTTCACGATTTTCTGCCTGCGACTCCTGATACTTCTTTTGATACTCCTTAAGCTGTTGCGTCAGCTCCTTCAGATTCACTGCCGCGGCTTCTTTTTCTGCCTCTTCATTTCTGATTCGCTCCACCGTTGATTCGAATTCTTTTTCTTTCTCTTCTAATTGTTGCTGGAGCTGAGCGATCGTTGACTCGGTTTCTTTCTTTTCCTCATGGAGTTCGGTAAGCTTCGTCTGCCACTCCTCGTCTCGTTCACTCAATTCCTCTGACCGTCTCGTCTGTTCCAAGGCAAGCATTTCTTCCAACGCTTCCTTTTCAGCCTCTAATTGATGAATGCTGGTTTGCGCTTCTTCCTTTAACCGTGCTAGTTCTTCCTGCATCTGCTGGAGTGCTTGATGCGCAAGCATTTCTTCCGTTTCTTGTTGCTGCTCTTGTTCATCTGCGACAGATTCAGGCGGCTGCTTGGTGACAGCTTCCTGTTCCTGGATCAGCTCGTCTAAATCAGATTCAGACTGTTCTTCAGCCCCCAACTCAAACGGCTCATGAAGCCGATGGGTTTCGTTGTATCGTTCTTCCGCCTTCAACTCTTCTTCGGTAATATCGTTGATAAATTCCTTCAACGCATTCGTAGACAGCCATTTTCGTTTTTTCTTATTCTCTGCCATTAGCCTTTCTCACCATCATTCTTTAGATTCTGCTCGGAAACATTCTTTTTGTTGAACACACCCTCACCGTTTTCACGAAAATAGTTCACGCTATATACAACTTTTTTCTCTTTTCCAACGGATGCATTCATCCGAACATGAATAGCCGTCAGCTCAGATACTCCTTCTGCTTCCTTCGCAAAACGATCAATATTTTTTTGAATCGTTTCTTTACTGGCCTCGTCCTCCATTTGTCCCTTCAATTGAAGAGACATTGTTTTCGGCTCGGACAATGAAACACTCGTCTCGACAGAACCAAAATAAGGCATCGTCTGTCGGGTAATCTCGGCTTCCATTTGATTTTGCAGTGTTGAATCTTTCACTTCTGAAGCTAATTTATCCCACTCATACGTTTTTAGCCCGATCCCATCTTCTGGATAGTTCTTCAAGGGGATGCTTAGGATAAGTTGTTCCTGTCGGTGCTCCATCCCTTCGACACGCTTTTCTAATTGAATATTCTTTCTTTTTAGTTTCTGATGATCCTCCGCCAAAAGGAGAAATGAACCAATAAACAATACTAAGGCAACACCAGTCACTAGCGAGGTAAGCAGTAAGTAACGAATATGTCTCGCCTGTTCAAGCTTTCTTAAGTAGTTGACCTTTCGACGAAACAAAGGCGATTGATCCGGTTCCTTTTGAATCGCGGCGAATCGTAAGTCAAAGAGTAGTCGTACAATGGTTAGAATAATTGCTAAAACAATGAGGCCTACACTGAGTATTCCTAGTAGATACATGATGCTCTCTCCTCTAGCAGAACCTGCTTCATTCACTATCCGCCTGCTTTCTGATCAATGATGGAAGATGGAACTGCACCGTCCCCTCGATTTCCTTTTTGTAGACAAAGCCAAAGGTACGACTATCCTTCGACACATCGATATGGTCGCCCGTCGTGAAATACAGCCCTTTGGGAACCTTTGTTAACTCCTGAAACTCCTCGGCGACAGCCGGAGACAGCTGAAACGTGTAGGTCGTCTCAAAATCTCCCTGCTCGCCGATGTTCAGGACCATCCGATCATTGCGGATGAACATCGGATCTCCCGGCATGCCGATCACCCGCTTAACGAATTTGCCTTCTTCTCCTTTGACAGAAAAAGCGATCACGTCATAACGATGGATGGGATCACGCCTTTTGACCAAGACCATATCCTTTTCCGTCAGTGTCGGACTCATCGAGGTGCCGGAGATCGGATGAAAGCTGTATTCTCTGCGCACCAGCTGGCCTGAAATGAACAGGGTGACCAACAATAAGAGGGTCAAAATGGTGAGAACGAGACTTTTTGCGATCGACCGCTTTGGCGGATGGTCTTCATTTTTTAGTTGACGTGAACGAACAGTTGCCATAAGTTACGGTGCTCCTTTTTTTCTTATCTTATAATCGAATTGGCTCTCTTTCCGCTAATGTTTGTTAAGCCATCTTACTGAAGCAAGAAGTAAAGCCGATAAGCTGAACTTCTTTTACTTTGCTTTGATATAGGAAACTTGATCAGAAGTAGCCAATGCCGTGTCAATCACTCGATACGAAATCACTGTACCGCCATAAACATTGCCTTCTGAGATCAAAATGCCTTCTGGTCGAACGACTTCCACAAAGGCTACATGCCCATACCTCGGATCTGATCCAGCAACGCCCGGCTTGAAGGAGATCAACCACCCAGCTTTTGGTTTCTGGCTTACTTCATAACCGAGCGCTTTTCCTTTGGTTGCCCACTCGCCGCCGTTGCCCATATAGTCATCAACGGTTTTGCCTAATTGCTTCACCCGATTGAAGGCGTACCACGTACATTGTCCGACGGGATAAGAGCCAGAACTATTGTAATTCACACCGTTGTAGTCTGGGTATTTCATACGGCTGCGGTATTCCTCGGGAATTTCTTCTTTGCCTTTGATGAAGACGCCAGAACCAGCACCGTCCGTTTTCACCTGATCGTATTCAGTCAAATGGTATAACGCGATAATCGAGTTTAATTTTTGCCCATAGGTCGTATCCGTCGCGTAGGTTCCTGTTAATGCGTTCGTTGTGCGTAAATAATTCTTCGCTTCAGAACGCCATGCTTGCTGGTAATATCCCGCGTTGCCTGAAATGCCCCCGCGCAAGAGTTCTACATAATCCCCTAAGGACGCTGCGTAGTTTGGATACTTACGAAACGCTGAGTTGATGGAATACAAATCGCCATTTCCTCGATCCTCTTGAGTTGCCATCGATACGGATTGTCCTTGATAGGTTCCTTTAATCCCAAACAAGTTATGATTTGGAGATAAGGATAACGTGCTAGTCCCTGATCCACTTTCTATTAAGGCTTGCGCAATCATGACAGAGGCGAAGACATCGTACTCTTGACCTAACTTGCGAGCATCTTCCCCCAACGGTTTCAATGAAGTTCTTCGCACTATCGTTTTCAGTAAAATTCATAGAAGCTGGATATTCCGCCAGGACCTGTTCCCCATATTCGGTCAAGTTCGCTTCTGGTAACTCTTGAGCTAGAAGATCGTCTTCCAAATCAATCGACGCCACTATCACTTGACGCTGGGTTTCTTTTTCTGTCTGTTCTTCCGTTTCTTCATTAGAAGCTTCAGTTGAGGTACTCTCTTCTGCTTCCTCTGTTTCTTCCTCAATTTCTACATCATCAACCGTCAGGTAATAATCATCCCCGATGTAGATTCCAATCAATGTCGTTTTATCTTTTTTCTTCTGGTACAACAAGCTGCCCACACTGATTTCTTCCGGCAGTTCTTTTGGTGTCCCAGTAATTTCTTTTTCAAATAAATCATGGTATACATCCGTTGCTAATTGTTTCGCGTTGTAATCCTCTTCCTGTTTCGTTCCAAGCTTTTTAATGCCTTCATAAATCACTGCCGCATGGTTTTTATTTTCAAAGCTGCGAAGTAATGGCAGCTCAAAACCCTTCAAATCTGATTGAGCGACTTCCGTTGTTTTCAGTTCACTTGGCAGCTTCAGTGCACTCGTCTGCGAAAAGGCCTCTGGTGCAGTTGGCGCGACAAATGAATTTGCTTGAACACTTGTCGTATTGGGTGTCACTGGAGCTGCCGCGGCAGGTGTACTTGGCACAACAGGTGTTGGCGCAGGTGCGACTGGTTCCTCTTGACTTTGATTAGTCGAGGATTGCGCTGGCACCGAACTGCTTGGTGTTGACGTACTAGGTGTCGTCCCCTGACTTGGCTTCGTACTACTTGGTGTCGTACTGCTCGGTTTTGTGGTACTTGAAGTAGACGAACTCGTTGAAGGCTTCGTCGCACTTGATGTACCACTAGAAGAGTCCGCTGTCGAACTTGTTCCGGTCGATGGCGCTGTCGTGCTGCTCTCAGACGGCACCGATTCCGACGTTGCCGGAGGTACTGTTTCTGATGGAACAGACGGTTCTGGTAATTCTGACGACTCCGCTACAGGAACTTCGGGTTCTGCAACAGGGACTTCCTCAACGACTTCTGGCACGATCGCTTCAGTTACAGGCGCTTCGCTGCTCTCTGGAACAGACGGCACACTTTCTACGGTTCCTGTTTCTACTATTAAAGAGGATTCGTTGGTCAGCTCACCGGCCTTCAACACCCCACTGCGTATACTCGCTAGTCCGCCAATAAAGACGAGGACTCCGCATACCCCCACAACTACTTTTTTCATGCATTCATTTCCTTTCTCACTAGTAAGGATCGGCTTCTCTTAAAAGAGCGATCGACTATCGAATCAGACTGAAAAATAAAATTGGCAATAAGAAGAACAGAAACATCGGAACCATTGTTTGAAGCGGCTCTGATACGAATTTCGCTGCAATCAACATCGCGAACTGTTGAAAGGGTGTGACCCGCCGTTGCTTCAACACTTTTTTAGGTGCCTGCTGATCAGAGGCGGTCGCCTTCACGCCGACTGCCTTTAACAATTGTTTGTCGGCACTCTTGATCGGTTGGACATCCGATAATTTCCCTTGCACCACGCGCCGATAGATCGTCCCGATGTCCCCTTCACAGCGAAGAAGCGTCAACGTTTGTCGGCCATCTTCTGTTTTTTCTTCGATATAGGAAACCTCAGTCTCCTCGACCACCTGATTCAGCGACACATCATAGGTATAAATATCCTTAAAATCCGTAATATACATTTTGTCACCTAAGGCTAATTGTTTGATCCGATGAAGCAGGACATCTTGTTCAAAAATATTATGGGCCAACAGCACATAATTGCCTTTTCCTAATTGTTGATCTGCTCGGTAGGTCGCCGCTCCAGTTAATAGATTCTCATTGGCGAGCCCTGCTAACACAGGCAGATCAATCTCAACCTTTGGGATTTGAAGTTTTCCGATTCCCCAATTATTGGTCGTTTCGTAACTATTTCCTCGTGCCTGCGCATAACTAGCGACATTGACACTCGCGATTTGTTTCTCGGCATAATTCGCGCGATTGACTTTATCCAGATTGAACGTACTCAATTGTTCTTCCTGTCCCACGTCCACCGCGCCAAGAGAAGTATCCTCTTGCATCTGAACGTAGCCGTAAGCCGCAACAGCGAGCACCGTTAACATCGCGACAAAGATCAGGATAAAGTAGACCTTCGTCATGGTGAATAATCGGCGAAGCCGTTTCCGCGCTTTCATGGCAACCAACGGATCATCCGAACGGAAACGCTTGATGTGGTAGCGATAGATCGACACCAAAAGCAAGAACAACAAGAGATTGATCGCTAATGTAGCGAGCACTACATGCTGGTAGCTCCAAAGATTTCGTTTCTTCACCCGTTGTTTTTGTGCTTCCTTGTATGGGATCCGATGCCCATTGACAAGTAAACGATATGTATTGATCCCAGGCGGTGTACACGTCAATAAGGTCACGCGGTCTTTGCCCTTGACGATGTTGACTTTGTCCGATTCACTGGGCAAAATTTCTTCAAAGGAATCAATTTTGTACGCCAAGCGTTTGCCTAAAATATTGATATAAAAAAGATCGCCTTCTTGCAGATTCTTCACATCGGTAAACAAGATTTGATTCTTTACGCCGCTGTGCCCTGTGATCACAGAACGGGTATTTTTCCCGCCAATTGGAATCGAGGTGCCTTCCAAATGACCCAGACCTTTATCCAAGGTCTTAAAGGAGGTTCCATGATAAAAAGGCATCTTTTCGATATCAATCGCTGGAATATCGATCGTGCCCATCACGCCTGACTCATTTTGGATGATGCTTTTATAGGCGAGGGGTTCCGGCAACTTGCCCTGTTGCTTGTCAAAAATATAGGAATTGTAGCGCTTTGCCAGTTCGTACTGTTCCGCTTTTTCCTTTTTTGACATCTTCTTTAACGCATGGTCATAGGCCGTACTAGCGGAGCTTCGTTCGCGATTGGCTAAATAATTGCCGACGATCGGATACAACAACACCAGCACACCCGCCACGATCATAAAAATGGCAAAGCCCATTACTAAGCGGCTGCGTTTGGTTTGTTTTGGTTTTTCGGTTGTCTTCATGGCGTGTCATCCTTTACAAAAATCAGAAAAGAAAGAGTAACCCAAAAATCGCGAGTTACTCTTTCGTCCTTAAAAATCAAACTTCTTATTTTTCATCACTCGAAAGCCGATCAGAGCCATGATGAAAATGAAGCTTAAAACGAGTAGCAGCGAGTGATACGAACCAATATTTCCACTTGTCTGGGGGAGTCGTTCGTTGTTGGCAGCGGTGACTGCCTTTTTCCCGCCAGCCGTGCTTGGTAATTTATTCTTCGGATCGTCTTTGGCAGAGGCCGTCTTCACCCCTGATTTTGGGTAAAGATAGACATCGGATAAGGCTTCGCCTGTTCGTTGCGGCAGCGGTAATTCTAAAATCACCGGCGCCATCGTTTCACGCAGCTGTGCATGTTCCTTTTCGATCACTCGGTACATCCCTTGTGCCAAGCCGGAAAAACGTGCAGTTCCCGTGCCATCCGTCGTAACAGTGGTGGAAAAAGCGTCATCTCCGACGACGGCTTCAAACTCCGTCGTCCCTTGAACTGGTGAGACCCGAGTCACTTCATAGGTGATCCCAGCGAGAGGCTCCAGCTGGTTTCCCTTTGAATCCTTGATCTCCCCAGCTTTTGTCCCATCTAAAGGCAATTGATTGGTTAAGAGCTCGGGATCTTCCAGCTTGTATTTGATGATCGAGATGGAATAGCCTGTGGTCTCTTCAGCAGCGACGCTACTCGAAGCGCCTGCCGTCACTCCTCCCAACAGGAGAAGAAGGCTAAAAGCCGTTGTTAAGAATCGGTTCATTGTTATCCTTCTCCCTTCCTGCCAGGTTGCCGATAGTACCAATAAAGACCTCCCATTCCAAGTATCCCCAGAACGCTGACTACCATGATTACGATGACCATTGGACCAGTTCCACCAGTAAATGGAAGATTGGTTTTCTTGTCATCTTCTTGATAGACTTTGATCGTTTGATTGCCTTCTGTGATCGTGACCTTGATTGGCGTCTTGATCAATTCGTAGCCATTTGGTGCTTTGGTTTCGATCAAGGTATGTTCGCCTGGGAATAATTTGACGAAGCTCAGATTCCCGCTATCATCGGTCACTTCAGTCGCAAACGGACTAGACGCATCCCCTTCGTAGACCTCGAACTCCGCACCCTTCAACGGGGTACCCGTCGCTTTTTCGGATTCACTAAGTTCTCCGTCACTATTCCCATCAATGGCCGTTCCAGAGACATACTTGAACAGACGAATCGTGGATGGCCGAATCAAGCCAAGATTGACGTGTTTCACATGATTCTTCGCATCGTCGGCACCAAGTCCAGCCACATCACCAAGTACCAGCTGTTCAAACGCATCGGTCTTATAGGTTGTCTGATCTGCTTTGGAGTTCAGACTCTCATCACTGCCGGCCTCTTTCTTCGTCACTCGAACTTCCCGCTGAACCACTTTGTCTCCAATAATGAATTCAGCGATATACTTGCCTTCGGGTAAATTCTCAAACAGGTATTTCCCATTCGCATCTGTTTTCACCAAGGAATTTCCTGAAGCATCGATGAATTTCTCACCAGTCAAACTTTCTTTCACCAGTTCTTTTTGATAGGTAGGAACTTCGATACTCGTCCGATACAATTTCACCGGAATATCCTTGGCCCACTCTTCGGCACCACCAGCAGGTTTGTTTCCAATTAAGCCATCTAAGTTGTCGTCGTACCAAGCCACACCGGATAGATCACGGCCGTAAACGCGGACAGAACTTGGGACCCCTTGAACATGTTCACTCAAATGTGAGTTTAAAGAAGTCGTATTGACATATTTATCACCCGCTTCTTGTCCTCTTGGTCGTAATGTTAGAGAAAGCGACATGTCTTCTCCTGGATCCAACTTGTCATATTGCACCAAAATAGCTCTGGCATCTTTTAATACTGTCATATCTGACCCCAATGGTTTCCAACCACTACCACTTAAGTTCACTGAATTCGGATTGAACCCCGGATAATAATCAGGACTCTCAGTATAATAAATCTTTCCTTCGACGCCTCCTGGTAATTGTTTCACTTGTATCAGCGAATAACTTCCATGAAATTTGGTGTCTCGTCCATCAAGGTTGTATGGTAAGATATCCAAGATACGAACCCTATCCATAGCAATTGGCGAGTGGTTTTTGAAGGAAATCGTATACGTAAAATCTGTCGGATGAGTATCCGTTGGATTTGCTGGATCGATCTCATTCCCACTCTCGATATATGGCTTATCCACAACCTTATCTACAACAATGACACCAGAATTCGTAACAGTAAAATCTGTCGTACTGGTTCGGAATTTTTCTTCTGAAGTATCTCGAATATTATCATCATCTTCTAACCAAACATCCGCAATTACTTTTCCTTTTAAAGCCGCCACATTATTATCAAAGTTCAAAGCGGAAGAAATGATCGATGTATCAAAGATTACTTTCGGATTATAGGTACTGCCTTCAGCTGTATAATCCAATACCCATGTCAACGTCCATGTCCCATCTCCATTCTTCACTTTTGATGGGGGGGCAATTGGTTTTCCTTGATAATCTTTCGCACTGTCATCTATATACTGTGTCTCTTTTGGAATAGTAACTGCAAATTGAACTTTGTGATTATTCTCAGAGCCACTTTGAACTTTTCCTTCGACTGTCCACCTGACTGTTTCATCTGGTGCATACGTCTTTTCTTCGGTCGATATCGTTGGTCGAATGGTCATTGGTACGATGTACAGAGTATCTCCCCAACTTCCTGGTGGAGAATGAGGGTCTACTTTAATTCCTTCTTCGTCATACGTTGTCGGTTTATAATCAAGTGCGTCTATATTCGGACATTGACCAGTTTGTGTACTTTTATCTTCTGCTAGATAGAACGAATTGGTTAACAAAATATTAGGATTATTTGCTAAATCTTTTACACCCACTACCCCTGATACTTTCAAAGGCACATAAACTCCTAAATTGGCATTTCCTGCTATATCAGTAACTTCAAAAATTGATTTTACAGCAACTATTTCTCCATTTTTCAAAGCCTCCTCAACAGTTTCATACCAATTGTATTTAGATTCAAACTGTGAACTTGTCCTTAATTGAATATCAGGTACTTTATTTCCAACCCCATAATAAGTTTTTAAAAATTTGGCAGAATCATTTCCACTAGTTATATTTATTGCAGTTGTTCTTTTAGAATCAAAAACAAAACTATTTGCATTCCAACGTCCATATACAGTTGCAGTTTTTGCCACTGGGTCAGTAAGTGAGGCAAGAAATCCCCCCCATATATCATTGTTTTGAGAAGTTAAGCCGTCTCCAGCGCTTGCATAATCTCTATTGGATATTGGGTTAGAACTTAAGCCTTTTCTATTTTTATCTTGAAAAGCTGCATAATTATGGTACTTACCTGGCCATCTTCTCGCCCAAGGAAACACCTCTTTTTTATTGATTTCCTGATCATTTCCTTCATAAGTGACAGAAGAAACGCTTAATTCATAATCGATATGACCTGGAATCCCAACTTGCTTTTCTAAAAATTCATATGGAAAAATCATTTGCATTGCTACAACGGAAAATGGTAATACATTTTTTCCCAATGAAGTTCCCCCAGAAAACAGCCATTTGTTATCTCCGACACTGATGGGCACGTAGTCTTTATTTTCTATTTTTATTTTATGTTCATTAGAATCGTTTTCTACATTTAAGTTTCCCGTGTCATATATACCAATCTGAGTGCTATACGGTTGATCTGGAGGATAAGTTTTTCTAGTATACCCGACTGGTGCTGGTAACCCGCTTCTTTTTACCTCTTTGTATGTTGATTCATAGGAACTATACTTGGAAGTAAATTTTTTATTGGGCATTGTTGAACCAGTAAATCCATCATAGGCAATAACCTCCATTGGCTCTGTGTCTGTTCCAATATTTAAAGTTCTACGCTCATTTGTGTTTTCATTTACATAAGTCATTTTTTGACTAATCTCATATTCAATTCCACCTACTGGATAAGTCGATCCTTTTATAGAAGTAATATCCGCTCTATCAGGCAAAGGTTTTAATTGAACATATGCAGCTACATTTGTCACCATTGAATACGGTTGATCTGTAGTTCCAGTTGTTTTCTTAAAATTAGACATCATATCTTTATTCCAAACTAATTTAACATCTACTAACGGTTTCGCACTAACATAAACCGTATCATTCAAATCCGGTTTTATACTGCCATCAATTACTTGGTTTATTTCTTCCGTTCCACCACTTTTCAATGTTGCGCTTTCGATTATCACGGTGAACTTTGGTTTTAATTGGTCCTTATTTACCCCACCAAAGGTTTCAATTGTTTCTGTAAAAAAAGCTTGCCCAGTTGCTGAGTTAGGCATCGTTGCCCAAGAACTTCGAGTAGATTTTTTCGTTCCATCTCCTGTATCTGTCAAAGTTCCGTTTGAGAATTCTGCAGTTTGCCGAACTTGTCCAGAGGAATCCTTTCGCCAAGCATCTGGTAACTCCATATCCAGACGAACACGCACACCGCTATATTTATCATCCATATTGGAAATCCCAGCAGTCACTCGATAGCTCACTTGGTCAAAAGTCCGGACAATATCATCATCCCCATCCGTATCATAGCCAGGGCCAGCTGTTTTGTCCCATATATCATTTCCATTCTTATCTTGACCATCAGGGAGGCCAGTAGTTCTCCCAATTGTTACAGTGACCGGAAAAGGTTTGTCTTTACTTATTGCCTGCGGATCAATCTTTGCTTTTTCTGCAGCGGGGGCTTGTGTTTCCTCTGTGGTTTCTTCGTTTTCAGTATTCGTTACTTCTGCTGGTTCTTCCTGTTTCTCATCAGCCACTGGTTCAATGACTTCAGGAACTTCAGGCGGTGTCTCTGTCAACTGTTTCGTAGCTTTAAACACCACGATTGGTTGCTTCGTGTGCGTATCTGTTAAGGAACGCAAATTCACCGTTTGTTCCTTTTTGGTCTTGCGAGTGATGCGAATCTTTTGTACCTGTTCTTTTTCTAGCTCAAAATAGAAGCTTCCTTTGTCCTCTGTTTCGCGAACTTGGTAATAGGGAAGCCGTTGATTTATTTCCTCAGTTTCTTCTGTTGTTTCCGTTGGTTCGGTTGTCTTCGTTTTGTCTTCCTTTTTTGCTTCTTGACTGTCGCTTGTTTCCGTTGTTTTCAAGCGCTCTTTAAAGAGTTTTAGTGCGTGACTCTTTTTCACGTCAGAGGAAGCCAATTGAGGATACGTTGTTTCTTTTCCTTCTTCATCCAAAGGAACGATCGAAACGGTGTCATCATAAGGCAGTTCATAAATATCGGTTTCCTTTGCCTGTAGGGTCAGCTCAACGGTTTCTTTCTCCGTCGTCAAAGAATCGTTTTGAACCGCTTCATTTCCCACTGTTACACTGACCATTGAGTCAGGCGTTGATGCTTTTAGCGCTTTTCCTTGGTAATAGAAGAAAAGAACTCCTATTATCAACACGACAGGAAGAAGGAGGGGGACCATGCGTTTGAGTTGGTTCGGTTTTCTCATCGTCTTCCTTTCCTTTCCACCATCTCCTCAAGAGACGATATGTCAGCTATTAAACAAAAAGAACTGTTCAATAGATGGATACGAAGGATCGGCTCTTTACTAAGAGGACCCTTCGTAAACGGTATTCGTTGAAGTGATCGTCGCTGACGCATCCGTGCCTATGCTTGACGACGTTTCTTTTCAATCGTCATAGTCGCTGTACCAATCACGATCGCACCTAATGCAATGACGATCATCAAGGTCATGCCTGTGCCCCCTGTAAATGGCAGGTCGGTTTTCTTTTTATTAATAATATTCATTTCCACCACTGCATCATCAGCGGTATCTAATGTAACCGTGATTTCTTGCGGATCTTTGATCAATTCATAGCCGTCTGGTGCTTTTGTTTCCACTACCCAATACTTTTTAGAGATAAACGGATCACCATTGCCTGGATCAACTGCTGGCCAAGTATCTTCTGCAGGAATACTTGGGTCTTGTTTGCCATTACTATTAGTATCCGTAAACCATTCCAATTCTAGACCATTGAATTCTGCTTTTCCGTCCGCTCCAGAGATTGCTTTCAAATAAGTAACTCCAGTTGGTAAAGCAGGCGTACTTGTTCCATCGTCGTTCAATGTATACGAGTTGCCATCTGATGCTAAGTATTTCTTCGCATTCGCGTCAGCTTCACTCGTCGCAATATGGAATTCCGCTCCTGGTAAAATAGAAGTTTTATCTTCTTTCGTTTTCAAGATGTCAAAGCCGCCATCGTAATACTCTGGATTTTCTTCACTTGTTTCATGGAAAGGATCTTGTCCAGGTAGTAAGTAATCTACATCGTACTCATTGGCGATTGTTCCATTGAAGTCTTTATTCGTCGTCACTTTGTACACCACTTGCAAATGAGTATCCTCATCAAGGGTTACTTTCTTCATTCCCGCTTGTGTTAAGCTGACAATGACTTCTTTATCTGCTGTTTCTGTTAAATCTTCTACTTTATTTGGGGCTGTAATCTTCGTGCCGTCTAACGTCACTTCATATTCCACACCATTGGTTAATTTCACAGGTGAGCCTGTCTTGTCTAACACATAGACTTCTACATCTTGTAACAAAAGACGTTTGTCCAATGTATCCGTTACTTTGAAGTAGTTGGCATATAGGTCATACGGTAACTGGCTTGAACCAATCACTAAATCTTTGATCGTATCGTCGGCTGGATCTAACCAGTTGGTAATGGTCATTTCTTTGTCGATTTCACTATACAACCCAGAAGGTAATTTGGTCGTTGCTTCCCATGTAAAATCATTTCCGGCTTTGATGGAGTAGCCTTTTCCTTCTTCAATCGTCTTATCTAATTCTGTGTCTGTAACGATATTCTTCGGATGCACATGCACGTCATAGATTAATTTACTCGTATCGTCACGTTTTGTTTGTGGCAAGTGTACAAAGAATGGGTCCATCGGTTTACTGATTTTCTTCCCTGTTTCTCCAGTAGCAGGATCGGTATACGTGTATTTCCCTGAACTGTCTTTAATTTCACGAACTAAGTAAATCCCGTCGCCGGCTTTTCCTGTTCCTACATCAAAGGTTAAACTACTGTCTGCGGCTGTTTTGCCTTGTTGCGCAGTAAACGTTCCATCAATGGTGTAATCTCCTGCCACTTCTGTTTGTTTCAATGGGTCAGTTAAAGATACGCCGGTCTTAGGAATAACCCGAACTATCTCAAAATTCACATCTTGCATGACTTTTTTACCCGTTAAATCAGGCGCTGTCGCTGGATCTAAAGATTCCCCATCTCCACGTTCCCCTAATTCTGCGGTACTATTGATTTCATATTTCCAAATCGTGATCGAACGCTTCGACGTATTGTCAGATGCCGCGTTCCCACTAATATTTTGTGCCGGAGGTGCAGCAAATGCGACCGTTCCTAGTCCTGCTCCTGCAGATCCCAACATCGTTAACACACCCAAACTCAGTGCTGCTTTACTTATCCATTTCTTATTCATAATAAGCTCCTTTTCATTTTTGTTTTTTTGTGACAAATTCGCTAAAATAAAGGAAAGAAAAAAAGGTTGCCGCCACTTTTTCAATCACTTCTATTCCGATACAAGAGTATCTTCTTATTTTTACTCTCGGATCGGAGATTAATGAAACATTTGTATGTTTGTCCTTCGATAAACATACCTCCTTTCAAAATCAGTATTAAGTTAATTTTTTTCGTTAAAATCCCTAGTTTTCAACACATATGTAATCTATTTTCTTCTTAGTCTTACAAAAAACTAGAAAATCGCTAGACCCCTTGGTATAGAAAGGGTTCTAGCGATTTTTGACGAGAAACGACGGCGCACGCGTGTCTGTGAATTCGCCGTTAACCCTTTTTGTTTAAAAATAATTGCAAATAGTAATTAACGCTATTTCAAGCATAAAAACAGCTTATAAAGTAAGCGCTTACTTAGAGAAGAAATAAAGAATACACCAAAAATTGTCATTGTCATTTTTTGAAAATATTTTTCTATTATTTTAGCTAATTAATTGGGTCATTTCCTCAATGACGCGATACCGCTGCTCCAACATGGCATCGACATAGGTATCTAAAGTCATTTGTGTAGAGGCGTGACCTAAGAGCGCGCTCACAGAAGAGATGTCTTTATTGGCCTCCAAACAACGGGTCGCAAAGGTATGGCGTAATTGGTGAAAATGGACGTTCGCAAGCTTGGCTTTTTCTCGGATTCGATGGAAATGATAGGTCAATAAGCGCGGTTCACAAGGTTGACCGTTGGTTGTGAAGACAAAATTTCCTTTGGCTCGTTTCCGTTGCTGCAACAAGAGACTCCTTAATTTTTTACTGATAGGGATGACGCGAACAGACGCTTCTGTTTTTGAATCAGTCAAAATGAGCTGCGTTTTCTTCTGTGCTTCAATGGTTGGAATCCGTTGATACGTGTGCGTGACCGTAATCAGGTTGGTCTCAAAATCAATATCTGACCACTGCAAGGCCGCAATCTCCCCGATCCGCATGCCAGAATGCAAGGCTAAGAGAACTGGAATGCCATAGCCTTTCTTTTCCTTTGAGGCAATCGTCATCATTTTCTTTTGTTCTGTTAGTGTTAAGGCGCGCGTTTTCTTGTGCTTTGTTTTAGGTATTTTCAGCTCGGAAAAAGGGTTCGCATGGATCTTTCCGCGTTTTCTTGCCCGATTTAAACACTTGTTGAGAATCCGAAAGATCACCTGTACCGTTGAACGTGCTAGCTGCTGTTGCAGGTCTTTCAATAAGTGCTTCCCTGTTTCCAGAGTGAGTTCATTTAATGGCACTTCTTTGAGGGTTGGGTAGATATATTTTGTCAATTTGTAATGATAGCTGGATAGTGTCGAGGGTTTGACCTCTTCTTGGACTTCATTTAGCCATTCCCCTGCCCACTCTTCAAAGCTTTCAGCCGAGGTTCCTTGAATTTGTTGCAAGGATTGGTAATGAATTCGAAGCGGATAAAGCCTCTTTTTTACTTCTGAATAGCTTTTTCCATAAACATAGCCGTACTTGATCCTTCCATTCACTTTTCTGCCTTTGGGGAATCGTCCTTCCCACCGGCCATCTTTTCGTAGATAGATATTTTCTCCTTTACGCATACTAAAACTCCTCCCATTTTTGACGGCTTAACAGACGGCGTATATTTCTGTACTTTTTATTGTTTTTTACGTTCAAGTAAGAGAAAAAGTAACTACGACCTTGTTTGTTTTACCATTTTTCTTAAATATAATTATTTTTATGAATGATATTGCCTATTAATAATTAATAATATATAATTGCTTTATGAAACGTATTCGAAATAGCGAATAAATAAGTTAATCTCTTTTGTTTGCGTGAAGAACTTTCTAGTTTTTTGTAAGACTAAGTAATATTTTGAAGAAAAAATTAAATTTTTTAACCAAGTTAAATTTGAATAGAAACGATAAAGGCATCTTTCCACATGGGGAAAGATGCCTTTATATTATATGTTTGCATTATAATATTGTCATTACTATTAAAAAATAACCCTGTTGATTTTATTTATTTTCTTGTTTAAATAACATAGAAAACACATTTTTCTTTTTTATTTAAGCGCATTTGTCGAAAATAAATATTTTTTCTTTTTCTGTTTGTTGTATATTCTTTATAAAGCGCTTTTACAATTGAGGGAGGATATTATGATGAAGTACAGTCAACCAGTGGAGTATTTAGATGATAAGCAATGGTCCCCATTATGGGAGAAGTATTTGGCAAAGGCAGATGTTTTCGATCCGCTAAACGTCAATACAATCGATTGTGTGATGACTATTCCAGAAAGGGAGGGCGTCTTAGTTTTTTCTGAAAAGGACATTTACTACAGTCCCAATAGTGCACATACAACATTAGAACATTTTTCAACTGCCTATTTTTTTGCCGATTATACAGCCATGAGCACGTGTCTCAAATCTTTTGGGTGTTTCGGTCAGTATAAATCCCCTTGGATTTGTCCCTTCTTTGCCCTTTGTCCATTAGAAGGAGGACATCAAACGATCTGGATCAATCCGCTTAAAATCCACAAAGTTCAAGAGCTGCAGGGAGAGACCTATGCTTTTATGGATAACGGAACGGTGATTCTTTTGCCGCTTGCTCGGCGCAGCGTGATTGCTCGTGCAGAGATTACGTGTGCCGCTTTTGCCACCCTACGACGTGATTGCTTTCAATTTGTTCAGACGGGAGAACGACCGCTAGACTATCTAATGCTTCCAAATACACCGTTTTCTCACTCGTTAAGCAAGAGAGTTCGCCTAACAAAGTTTTCGATTCCCTTTGGTCACTTGATTCGTCGATATCGAAAAACTTATTGGCTACATGTCTATAAAAAGCTTGATGCGAACGATTTTACGCTACTCGACTAGCTTCACAAAGACCGGATGAACGTTCATCTGGTCTTTTTTTTCTTGTCTACTCGTTTGTTAAGAAGTCAAAACCTTACATTGTAACAAATAGCGGGATTCCTTTTCAAGTCGCAAAATTACACGTGACCCCTCAAATTTACCTGTTGACAGGCTATAAAGCCTATTCTTTCGTTTTAAACCTGCAAAATTGAGGGGTTGAGTGCAATTTTGCGGTTCGCATTCTTTTTCAAAATCGATTATCTTGTAGTCACCGGCCGGTACAAAAATACAAACACATGGAGGTATTACATTATGATTCAAAAGTTGAGTACAAAATTACAAGTGCAGCTCGCTGTCCCTGGTGTAGAGAAATTAAAGAAAGTCACGTTCCCAAATGTCGTAGACGAACCAAAGGAAGCGGAAATCATCGAACTAGGCGAGATCATGAGAGCGCTTGACCACGAAGACTCATTAGTAGACGGCGTGATCATCACTAGCCAATCACGAGTAACGAAGAATTAGGAAACGGAGGAAAATGGAAATGAAAAAATTAGTAGCAATCTTTAAAACCAGCACAGGACGTTCGCAAACATGGAGCTTCCCAACTCCCGGCGAAGGAAAAGCACCTGAAGAAATTCGAGGATTCTTGGAACGTCTGACGATGCTAAGCCTGTTTAAGAAGGACGACGAAAAGCTGTTCAACCAAGTCGTCAGCGCAAAGTACGTCGAAACTGTTGAAACGATTATTTTCTAATAGCAATCACTGGAGGAATGGCGGACTCCCCGCCTTCCTCTAATCATAAAAGGAGGATACGATCCATGAATGAGCAAACACTAACTTGCCGACAATTGTTCAATTTAACACCAAAAACACTAGAAAAACGAATTACTGAATACTATTACCAAACTCAAAATAGCAGCCTAACGATCAAATATATTTTGACGTTACGCGTGCGTTTTCAACTCGGTGCGGAGGAGTTTGCCTTCATTCTGAAGGATCTTGTCCGTGAGATTTTTATGAATACCAAAGCCACTCGTACTATGAAACGCTTCTTTTATTACTTCCAAGATTATTTCATGGCACCCGAATGGCGCTCATTAGCTGCAAGAGTATTTCCTGTCCGTAACTTTGGCGAAAAAGCCATGTCACTTGTCCGTTCTCTTATTGCAAAAGTACGTCCTACAGAAACCAACGAACCTTGATAAGTTTTTACCTACGCAAAAAAACTAATTTAGAAAGGAATGCAGAACAATGACCCATGATTTAGTCACGACCTTTACCAATGGTCTAGGCAAAGAGCACGACTGGACCTACAAAAATGTGAATGCCGATTTGCCTGTTGAACAGATCAAAGAAGCTTGCGAACTACTGACTCAATTGGATATTTTTGAAAAAAATGGCGTAAAACTATTTGATACTGTTGTCACGGCAAAGTTCGTCACCACGTACGAAACTGATATTTTTGATGTGGAGAATGATCCAGCAGCTCCTTCTGAGCAACCATGTAAAGAAGCTGCACCAAAAAATGATGGAGAGGATTCATCTAAAGAAGAAAAAACAGCTGAATCATCTTATAAAGAGGAAAAAATGACCGCCTCTTCAATTAAGCTGGAGGATTCTCCATTCACTCCTGTCAAAGCAGGAAGAAGCTATGACTATTTGTACAATTCCTCAAGAAATGCGCTTGAAGAAGCATTGAAAGGACCCGCAGAAACGAGAAGTAATCACACTTCATTAATACTAAAAAATCAGACAAGTGGATTAAAGCACACAATCGATGATAATGATTCTTCTGCCAGTGTCCCTGCAACCAATTCAGCAACGCAACTTGAGGAAACAGAACAACTCAGCACACGAAAAAGGTTTCTTGCCTGGCTCCGGCGAAGGAAAAATCGAAACAAGGATGACCCAGATAGTCAGCCGCATAAGCTAGAGTAGCTTGGTCAACTTCTGTCCTTTCACAATTGAATACCTTTTGCGTAGGTATACCCGCTCATGTCTGTCGTCGGCCTCCACTTTTGAGAGGAGGTGATGCACCTTGAGCGAGCTGATTCGATATGTCCTCGCTCCGCTCTTTGTGGGGCTGATCATCGCCCTCGTCAACCATTGGTTGAGTGGGCATGATCCATGACAACTGAACGATAAATCACCCCTGCGATCTTTGATCGCAAGGGTGTCTCTTTGGATTGCCCATAAATCAGGCTTTATTGATGATTAGCGTTTCATTTATCTAGATTTTTGAAATGGTATTATGCTTTCTCTCCGTTCGCTAGGAAGGAAGAAAAACATTCCTGAAATGAAGTTTAGAGTTATACTTAAGTTTTTCTACCATAAATACAGCTAGCTTTTTGTTAGCTATTGGCAAGTGATAATTTCAATCAGTAATTAACACCTATTGAATTTCCCAGTTTTCATATATTTCTTCAAATATTTGTTTATAGATTCTTATCGCATCTTTTTTATAAGCTATCGTTTGATCATTAGTTACTTCAGTATAGATTACTCCAGTCTTATCCAAATTTTTCTCAAACCAAAAACTACATACTCGCTCATTACTATCCGCATTAAACAATGCTACAGTTGTACTTCCTCCTTCAATATGTGGAGTAAATGAATAAGAAATACCATCTTCTATCTTTGTCATTGTATATAAGTCAGAACTTCTCGCTTTGTAAAACACTTCAATTCCTAATTCCTTCATAACTTCCGGATTAACACTCTTTACAAGAGCTCTCTGCTGTTTATATAAGGATTCCCCTTGTTTATGACTCAGATAGAAAGCATTCGCACTCTCATAATGCCATTTTCTATATCCTAGAAATCCTCCTAGAAATAAGAAGAAAATGTTCAGAACAATTTTCCTTTTTTTCATCCATTTACCTTTCAGTTCTCGTTCATAAAGCTTTCAAATAAAATATCTATTTTCCTTTCTCAACATCACCATTACCTAAATGTTTTGCTATCTCCCCAGCCCTATTTCCACTATTTTGCAAATCTTTTGAATATTGGTTCACTACTTGGCTCATAGATAAATTAGGTTGTGATTTCAATCAGTAATAAATATTTATTGAATTTCCCAGTTTTCATATACTGCTTTAAAGATATCTTTATAAATTCTCACTGCTTCATCTTCGTAATAATCAAAATTTTTCTTATCAGTACCACTTGCTCCAAATTTTGATTTCATTTTTTTATTTAACGCAAATGAGCATAAATTTTCTGATGTGCCTTTCTTATATATCGCTACGTTTACCTCTCCACTTTCCATATTTGGGAAAAAGGTATATTCTTTATCATTCTCAATTGTTGTAACAGCATATAAAATACTGCTTTTTTCTTGAGTTGTGAAGGTTAGTTCTAACTTCTTCATCAATTCCGGATTAATACTTTTCATAAATGCCTGCTGTTGCTTGTAAAAGGGGGCTTCATTTTTATAACTTAAATAGAACGCATTTGCTGTTTCATAATGCCATTTTCTATACCAAAAGAATGTTGCAGTCAGACATATCATTCCTAGCAAAAAAAACAAAGTCATTTTTTTCTTAATCATTTATTTACCCTTCAATTCATTCTCGTATATCTTCCAGAGATCATCCGCTGCTTTTTGTCCCCCTTTGATGTCGTTCTTATCCTTCAGTTGCAGAGCCAAATTACCTGGATCTGTAATAGGTTTATGGACTTCCTTATAAAAAATCTCTTTTTCCTTTTCAACATCACCATTATCTAAATGATTTGCCAGTTCTGCCGCACGATTTCCTCATTATGCGTATATTCGCTCAAAAATTCAGCAATCAAGTTCGAGATTTTCTATGATGTGTTCTCCAGCAGATATTCACCTTGTATATTTAAATTACTCAATTAATCAGCTATTCCGTTTTAATTAGCTGTTATTTTATCTATAATTGAGTTAGATGCTGTGGACTAGTATATTCACCACCAGATTCCTTTGGAATACTGTTTAATAGAGGCTCTAGCCACAGCTCTTTGTCAAATTGTTAATAAGTTTGTTAGCGCATGACATCAGTTCGTGACGCTTGATTGATCACAAGGTTACATAGGCAAAGAGTAAGTGGAGCACAGCGTAAATTTAATCTGTCAGGAGTGGTACTTATGTTGTACGTTGGAATAGATGTTGCCAAGCACAAACATGATTTAGCGGTCATTGATACTGAAGGAACGATTTTTGTCCGTCATCTTCAGATTGAAAACAACCGTGAAGGATTTACAAAACTTCAAATGACGCTTGCCAATCTGCAGAAAACAACTGGTGAAGACATCCAAATCGCCTTAGAAGATACCGGTCATTATTGCTTCAATATCCTACGCTTCCTTCGGACGCAGGGGTACCCAACCTACAGCTATAATCCGTACTTAATCAAAGAATTTGCCAAAAATCAAAGCTTGCGAAAAACCAAAACCGATAAAAAAGACGCCATGACGATCGCTCGAAAACTACGAACAGATTTTGATAAACAATCATTTAGTGCTAATCCTTCAATGATTGAGTTGAAGTATTTAACTCGACATACAGCCAGATTGAAAGAGGATTGTACTCGAAAAAAAGTAAACTACACACGCATTCTAGATATTCTCTTTCCAGAACTAGCACCTTCTTTGGGTTCTTCTTCTGCGAAACACCAATCCTATATATATGCAATCTTAAAAGAATATCCCTCTGCTAAAAAGCTAGGAAATGCACATTTAACGAAGCTGACTAATCTTATTTCAGCGCACTCAAAGGGCCACTTTGGAAAAGAACAGGCGGTCAAGCTCAAAGCGCTCGCGCAAGCCTCTATTGGTCAAGAGTCCCCCGCATTAGAATTTGAACTCCTTCAAACGATTGATGCCATCCAGTATCTTACAACTATGCGAGACAAAGCAGAGAAGGAAGTTGCTCGATTAATGAGTGAAATCGATTCGCCTATTTTAACGATCCCTGGCATTGGTTTTAAATTAGGGAGTGTCATTCTCGCCGAAATTCGGGATATTAAGAATTTTCGTTCGCCGAATCAGCTGCTTGCTTATGCAGGTGCAGAACCTTCCGTCTCCACTTCTGGAATGAATCAAACGGAAACTGGACGAATGGTCAAACGCGGATCTTCGCAATTACGCTGGGCATTGCATGAGTCCGCCAGGCTCATGTCTATTTGGTCGCCGTCTATGCGTGTCTACTTCCAGAAAAAACTAGCAGAAGGAAAACACTACAATGTCGCTATTAGCCATGTCGTAAGAAAACTGGTACGGATCATTTATCAACTACTGAAAGACAATAAACCCTATGAGGAGCAGAAAATGATTATTAACTGATCTTTTCAAAAATTCCCTTTGCCTAGGGTTTCTTTGTCATGCCTTCAAACCACATCCAAACTATGTTATTCAAAATTTTCATATTACGCTTGACTTAATATAGTTTGTCTATATATTGGAAACGAATATCTTTCCAATTTTTTTCTAAATGGCGAGCGAATCTTAATTTATAAAAAGCTACGTTTCTTTTTCTGCATGATATTGAGATAGAAACTCCTTGATTGAACTTGGAAGTTTCTGGTCTGTTAATTTAAGTTCTATCCATTCATAAGTGTATTTAGGTGGTGTATCACCTGTCACTATCTGTAATTCAAATTGTAAGACCTCATCTATTTTACGTATTTTTCCCCTTTCAAATGAGTAAAAACCACCGTCCTCCTTATCGGATTTAGCCCTCTCATAATACGATTTAACTATCTTTTTCTCTAAGTTTTCTTGCGAAGAAAAAGTAAGCCTAACCTCTTTGAAATCCTCGCCTAAGATAATCGTATGATTTGATTTCTTATATCTTCCTTCTAAAAAAGTGATCTCATATGATTCTCCATCACCAAAACTTTTTTCCGGTGTATACCCACTTAATCGAGCTACATAATGGCTATCATCTATAAACTTAATAAAAGATGCCTCCTTCTGAGAATCATCATCTTCTTTATAGCTATATACCTGATTAAACTCAATCTTTTCGATATACTCATCGCTTTGACATGCTGCTAATATCATCAGTAACACTGCACATGTAACTAGAAAATTTAGTATGGCTTTGATCTTCATATCTCTACGTCACACCCTAATAATAATCATTTTTTACTCAATAATTTTTCCTTCCAAGTTCTTTCAATTCTATAGTATTCATCCCATCGGAGTGTGAAGCTTTCAAATTGATAGATTATTCCAATCAGTTTTATCCTTTGAGAATTTCCTCAATACTCTGTTCCGTTTCACCTTTCAAATCATAAAAACCCACATGTACTTTTTCTTTGTATAGCCAACACAAATCTGTGCCATATGGTGCGTCGAAAATTTCCAATATAACTGGAGCGATCTTATGCATCGTACTAGCTCCAATTATTTCAAAATTATTCGAATTATTTACGTACTCATCATCATCATAAGCAGAATAAATATTCCATCCATTTAACTGTGCTATAGATAATCTTTCTCTAAATGTATATCGGATTGGTTTGCCAGCTATGACGTTTTTTGAAACAACAAAACCACCAAAATCAGAATTATTTATCTGCATTTTCAAACTCCTTCTTGTCTTTTCTTACAAAAATCGCTCTATTTTTTTGGGACTTCTTTACAAAATAAAGTGATACTAGATTAATTACACTAATATCACTTTATTTTACATACAATATTTATAAACCTTGTTTTATCTGCTGTAACCACTCATTAAAGATATCATACGAAGCTTTCTCGGTTTCAGTATAAACATTTTCATATTTATAATCCGCATCTAATGAATTATTTTTTATGTTATAAATCAATTTCATTTCTGTCGGTGCTGGTTTATTGTATTTGTCACATATCGCTATAATTTTTTTTAAATCTTCTACTCCAAATTTCAAAATTGCCCTTCTTCTATCAACACTATCATCTATTCTCATACCATACTTCGACAATATCTGGTTAACTTCATTTGTAGTAGCTATTTCTCTTTTTATTTCAAAAAAAATATTGAATGTTAAAGAATTATTCTCATTTGAAGCATAAATATATATGCAGTCTGCTTTTGATTCAATATATTCCAAACCTAAAGAAACCATATCTGATTGAACATCCATAAATTCATCTTCGAAAATTTTAGTCAAAACTTCCCTCCTAATTGTGTATAAACCCATAAAAGTCTATACCATATGTAGTATAGTTTATTTCAAAAGAAATCGACCGTAAGGAACCAAAATCATAATTTACCTTTATATCAACAGTAACTTTTTTACTCTGTTCAATTGCTTTAGCCCACGTATTTTCTAGCTTTTTATACGTACTTAAATTAACTTTTTGTGCTTGTGATACCAGATTATCTAGCTCACCAGAACCTCCAAACCTATCTCCAAACAAATACCCTGCATGATCTCTTGGTAGTTTATCAGGTGTTTTTAGGTTATGAGGCAACCTGCCTTCATGTGTTTTAAATTGTAAGTTATCTGTTGAAGCATGCTCCATTACCCACTTAGAATTAGTTTGATAATTATAACCATGTTCACCAGTTTTATATTTAATATTAGGTTTTAATTTTCCATCCGACAAATGGGCCCCATCTATAATTAGATCATCTATAGCCCCAGTGGCTTTCTCTGTGCTATAAATTAACCCTAAATGTAGAAAAAGAAACGACCAAACTCAATCGCTTCCTTTTTTCAACAATAAATTTTTTGTAATGATTAAGCTGTTGTTAGCTATTGGCAACTTGATTAGTGAGTTCGAGCTTACTATTCAAGGCTTTACTAACTGACGTCAATCAGATAGTAAAGTGCTTTTTTTAATTATAATTGTTGAAATACTCAATAATTATATTTTGCATAGCATCATTATTAATTGTATCATCACTAATAAAACTTAAAAACAAATCATAAACTTCTTGATTTTGATACTTAGATAGAAGTTTACAAATAGGCAACAACATTTCTGGTTCTATATTGTGATTATTTTGAAAATATTTAGCTAATACCTTGACTGATTTATCATTTATTTTATTTTCTATCACTTCAATAAATATAATTTTTTCATCACTTGAATAAACTTCTGATGTAATTAATTCAATAAGCTCATCCTCATTTAAATCCTCTTCAAAGATGTTTGATCGGCTCTTCTCTACATCATTTCTAGCTTTTTTGTCATCATTATAATAATTTTCTAAAAAAGTAGGATAATCAACTAGCTCATAAACTAATGAATTCATATCTTTAATATACGAACTAATATTTTCTTTGTAAATCTGAAAATCTGCAAGTTCATATATTGATAACCCTCCAAAATCATCAACTATTCTAATTTCATCTTCTTTTTTTATAAGAACTGGATAGAGTTTATTAAGAGTAATATCCCTATTTTCTTTGTTAGAAATTACTTTTACAATCATATTACCTAACCCCCTTTGGTATAAAATTATTATCCAAATCTATAATCCAAAAATCATCAGTAAGTCCATTCCTAATTTTAAGGTCTTTAGGAATTGGTACTTTCATTTTCACATCATAAAAACTAATTTCACCAGTTTTCAAATTCTTATAATAGTGAATCTTTCCTTTCCCCATTGACGTTTCATAACTATATGTTGACTCCATCTTTGCCCAGTCTGACATGGTACTCCCATTCTTAGTAAGTTCAGAAATTACCTTAGGATCTTTTAAATCTGAACCAGATATAATAGGTTTAGAGTTTTCGAGTATATCACCTTCCATTAACTCATTTTTATATTGTTGATATTGGGCACTATTTTTTGAGTTCTTTGGAACACCAGACCCGCTGACTTTCTTATACCCACCAACATTTTTACCATTCACTAGTGTTGCATTCTTAAACTTCTTATTGGATACCACATTAACCTTGGGTTTTACTTCCACCTCTATTGGTCCATTCGCCGTAGTAATTCGATAGATTCCATAAGCAAATCCCATTAGTCGCAACAATTCGGCGTAATCTGACTCCGCAAAATCCTGTATACCCTGAAGTCCCTGCACACCAATCTTCTGTAATCCAGTGTATTCTTTCCCAGAAAAATATTCTACCCCTTTACGCCAACTACCAGCAACTTTTTCTTCAAATCCATCAAGGGTAAGGATTTGGAACATGTTAGGATCAAGCTTGGCTCCCTTCATATTTAGAAATTCCAAAAGTTCTGGATTATTCACTTTTCTTCCCGATTTTGGATCTTCCAACAGCCACATTACTGTCGGTTTTCCATCAGAATCTCGACACGGAACTGCATAGATATTATATTTCTCTAGTTCTTTCATTTTTTCTTTTTCTGCCTGTTTTTTTGCTCGATCTTCATATCCGTTAATCTCACTAACCCAAGTCATTTCTTCTTGCCTCGGCACACTAAACGTCCCTGTACTCCCATTCCAACAAGTAGCTGCTTGGGCTGCTCCCGTATTAATTGCTGATTCTAGTGAAGCAATCTCTGAAAAGATTGATGGTGAAGAAGCATGAAATGCTTTTAGTTTTTTCAATTTCTTGTCTAATTTCTTCTTCGCTTTTTCTTGCCCTTCTTTTACATCCTTAACGCCCCTCAACACTGCTTTCATTAGCACTCCCATCTCCGGGGTAGCTGAGAGCGCTTGAATGATCGCATTCGCTGTATCAATCCCTTTTTGATACTGTTGAATCTGTTCTTCTAACTCGGATGATTTCAAGTCCCCACTATCGACTTGCGATTGATAGTCATCTGGAAACTTCTGACACGCTTTTGCGGTTGCCTCCGCTAAAAGCATCCCGCCTTTGGCCAAGGGCTGTAAAACAGCCGAAAAGTATTGTTTCGCTGAATCGTATGTTTTTCCCTGTAATTCGCCACTGCTCATGACAAATTGATTGATCGCCTGCTGCAGCTGTTGGTAGCCTTGGATTTGTTTTTGACACATCGCTTTGACACTGCTCGCCTGTGCTTGCGAACTGCCGACATACATATCAATGTTCATTGGGTTTCTCCTTGCTATGGATCATCTTTTTCTCTTTGATCAATGTTTGTTCTTGCTCTTCCAGCAATTGTTGCGTCCGTCTGATTTCTCGTTTTTCTTCTCCTAGTGCTTCCATCGTCTTTCCAGCATCCCGGGAAAAGAAAGAATACAATTCATCGAAATCACGACCGCCATCGTTCTTTCGGAAGGTTTCCCTTGTTTTTTGTAGTAGTTGTTGCGTCTGCCTGAAATACGTGCCGATACCATCATTCAAGCGATCTACTGAGCGTTGGCGTTCATACAGCTCTTCTTGCTTTTTCGTGAGGCTTTTTTGTTCACGTTTAATATCCTCTAATCGTTGTTCACTCATTAGATTTTCTTCCTTGTAAATAGTTCTTTTCCTGCTTGGTCGATCGCTTCAAAGTTCTTCGCCACACTGTTGATATTGCTTGAGGCGCTGTTGACGGCTGCCATCACCTTTTTTACGCCATTGATGGTTGACTTCACCGCTTTTTGGGCTGATTCATTTCCTGCGACGGTTGTTTGCGAATCACTTGTCGCTACACCGCCAGAGGTCAGGCTGTCTGCCGCACTTTTTAGCGCACTCGCTCGTTGTTGCGCCACGCCTAGATTACTTTTTACTGCCATTTCCTTCTTTTCTCCTTTTGAAAAAAGCACCAGCACACGATGTACTGATGCTCTGTTTTTCTATTAGTTTAAGCCGAATGATCCAGCATCTTGGCGGTCACGTTCTGCCACAGTGTCCGCATATTTGTTCAATTGTCCGTGGATGCTTTCCAGCAATTCTTCCATTTGTTTCACGTTGCCTTCTAACTGGTTATATTGTTCCAAGTAAGCGCGGAATGCTTCCCCTTGCCACTGTTGTGAGATCGTTTGGTTCATGGAATTGACCTTGCGGATCGCATCCTCAATTTGTGCGGAGGCCTGTTGGTAAACCTTCGCCTGTGATTTCAGCTGTTCGGGTGTGACTGTAATTGCTCCTGCCATTTGAAAATTCCTCCTAAAATATAAATGATTTTTACATCGATTGCTTAATCAGATAATGCGTGTTCTCTACTTAACTTAGCTTCTAAGTGATGCATCCAGCATTATTTTTCTTATTAGAAACCCAAGCGAATAGAAACACTTTATAATCATTATCGATTACTTCACTAAAAATATCATATTTTGATATAAAAGAGAATCTAAAATCACAAATAAAATTATTTAAAATCTCAAATGGTTAAATTTCGACCCTGAACGGTACTACTTATTACTTAATTTTAAGAAAAAATCAAGAAATCATTCGTTAACGAAAAGTGAAGAGGCATCGTATTTATAGATTCAATAGAGCACATTTTTGACGGCTGTTTTAAATATTTCAAAATACTATTTATATAGTATTAAATGAACGACTCAAGCCACTCGATGAAATAGTTGTCTGCGGTGCTTAGGGATAAAAACAATCGACTACTTACACCTTCTTCCCCCTTCACCTTGAGCCCCATCACTAAAAGCTCTTCTAAACCACAGCCACAGCTTGTAGTTTTGAAGCCTATAACAAATACACCTGCGATTTTTAGTCGCAGGTGTTAACATTGAAGTATTTTTAATGACCTCCATCAGCTAATCAGCAATCGGATCAACCGATCTTCATTGTAATCAGCGATTATCGCGGAAAAATCCTTAAGCAGCTCGCTTTCGCGAATTCTTTTTCCATCAAAGGAGCCTTTATACTGTCGGACGATCACCTGTAGGTTGCTGAAGATATTTGCCAAAAAGTAGCCCTCGCTAAGGGGTTCTTTTTCCTGTCCTTGTTGTATTTGGGTCAGATCTTCCAGCAAGTCATTCTTCTTCTTTTGGTACCAAGCCTTGACAGATTGACCGCCGATTGATAGTTCCGCTTGAACCAAGCGATCAAAGTTCTGCAGCAGGTCTTCAAAGGAGCTAGGTGTTATCGAGTAGAAATCCTTCTCTTTCATATACTCCGACAAGTAATAGAAGGTACTTGCCAGCTCAGAATTGCTGTTTGGATATTGCGTGAGTTTGTATTTTGGAACAAAGATTTTCTTTTCGATTTCTTCTTTGGTCAGCGTTTTGTACACTTTGATCAGCTTTGTTCCGAAGAGTCTTTTCTTCCTGACAGTAAATTCATTGGTAAGGAACTTAGGCAGCAGATCGTTGATAAAAAATGCGTAGGTATCCGCGACATTGTAGGGCTGATCCGGCTTCTCGCTATCTTCTGAATAATCGATATATTCCCAGATCACATTTACAACCAGCTTTTCACGATCAGCGGGTGATTGTTCATAGCTTCCATAAACATTGAACAGCTCTCTGCCTTGCTCGTCTTCTAGCCCAATACGATTATTGTCTTCAAACGGGGTAAAGATATATCCGTCATCATAGGAGCCGTTGCTTGTTTGGTATTGCTTCACATGTTCCCGAATGCGGTCCCACAAGTCTATATCAAGCTGCATCAATTTAAAATTCCTATGGCTTCCGCGATAGGGTTCAAAGGCAAAGGACTCTAATTTTTTTAGAAAAGCAGTGATTTTCTCGACGTATTTTCCGATGAATATATCGACGACTGCGCATAATTCCTCTACTTCATTCGGATACAAATAAGCAATACTGTTGCCGAAATCAGCAAAGTATTGATCCAGCTCCTCCAGATATAGCTTAATGAACTTCCGCATTCCCAGCTTTGCTTCCGTCTCTTTTCCGAAATAAAACAAATCTAATATTTCCTTATGGGAAAACTGGATGCCGTCTTCATTATTTTCCTGCTGCCGTGTGAAACGAATGCAGCAGTTTCCCTTTCCTTCTAAACCAGACTGATCAGGATACGAGGCGTTTAGCTGAACATTTTTATAGTTGATCTCTATAAAGTCCTCCGTCTCTTCAACGATCAATTCGTCTGAAAAATATTCTTCTTTAGAAAAAGTCTCGATATCCATGTTTATCCTTTCTATAGCTCCTGTGAACAGGTAATGATCAAATCGGTAAATACGTTCTAAAAAGGCTTTAGGCAGCTTTTGTCCTGCTTGCAGCAGATTCGTTTTTGGCATGGCGAGTACGATTGATTCATGTTTTTTAGATAACTCCCGAACTCGTTTAAACAGCTGTTCAAAAGGATCGACCCAATAAATCGCCCTATTTTCAGGATCAACGTAAAATAAAAAGGTTACGCACCTTTTCTTGAACCAACGCCGTACCGTCGATGTATCCAGCTGCAACAAAAATGCTTCTTCGTCCTCCGCTATCTTCTTCGCCGCTTTGTATTGAACGAAAAATTCTTTTCCTTCTGTTTCTTCCTCTGATGTATACAGGCATAAAAAATCAATACCAAAGCTGTCCTGCAGCTTGTTCACTGTACAGAGCTTTGATAGACGAGTATCTAATAACGCAACCGGATCTTCAATGGTTGGTATAGCTTTCATTTCTACTAACAACGATTTCCACCTCTTACTTCATACCGTTTCATTAAGGATCGATATTCTTTTCCAGCTAATTATCCCCATTAACAAAATAACATTTTTTATAACTTAAGTAAATGCTATATATAACTATAAAATCCTGTGTCTCCCCTATATAGAGCAAACAAATATACATCTGCAACTCATTATTTCATAACAAATAATACCGAAGTCGTGCATTCCAAGATAACTCACCTTATTTCTATATTTATTCTGTTATCTGGAGCTTAATATCGGCTTGGGCCGTTCATTTTTCATGATGTAGAAGATCTATGGAGATTGATTGGAAAGCAGTAAAGAAGGCCATAGAAATGGACGACTTCATCTCTATGGTCTTCCTATTCTATCTATCACGCCTGTTCATTGAAGGGAAATGCAGGCAAAAAAGAAGCTCTCCCATTAGGAAAGCTCCTTGAAATTCCATTATTAATCGGTCACCCAAAGCTTGCTGTCGTCTTTATATGGCCATTTCTTCGCACCGTTTTCAACGATGAACAGGCGTGACTCATCGATTCCTTCATCAATCAACAGCGAAATCGTCCGTTTGGCACCGCCACCGCCGCCTGGGCATACAACATAGATTGGATTGTCGCCTTCTTTGAAATCATCCGCGCTGTCAACGACAAGCTTCTCTAATTCCTCCGTATCTACTGGATAGGCAGGGACACTGATCGAATTTGGTAAATGCCCTTTGTCGTAGTCGGCTTCTGGCTGAATATCAATGATTTGATAATCGGTTGAATCCTCTGTCTCAACTACTTTTTTCATATCTTCAGGTGAGATCATTTGCCATTCGATATCGGCTTCCGCACGGTCTTTCTTTTCTTCTTTCTTGTCATCGTTTCCTGAACAGCCTGTCAATACTAATGCAAGCATTGCTAAAGCGATCAATAAGGCACTCATTCGTTTTTTCATTGTTTAAATCCTTCTTTCGGTTTCATTTTTTGTGTGGATTACTTGCTTGATGAGCTTTAGCTTTCCATCCATCAAAAAATTACCGCACAAATAGACATACACGCTTTGTATGTATGCTGTAAGAGCGTCGGGTTGTGTTTTAAATCACACAAATAGATTGTTTGAGGGAAAGAATGCTAAATACACTCGCTTAGAGACTCTAAGTAAAATTTGGCCTCATAGTCATAGTCGTTTTGCCATTTCTTCCACCTCCTGCGCACAATATAAGGGTTATCTCCTCCCAAAGTATATAGAAAAGAAAACGCTTTTTCAATAACATTTGGAAAATAGGACAGAACATTGTGAAATATTTTACATTGATTAGAAAGATTGGATAAAATCACAGAAATTTCCAATAAAAAAAAGACATGAGCGCTGCTTCTCATGCCTGTCCATCAGAGGTCGATTTTCTCCTTCAAGCCAGAGCTATAGGCCATCTGCTGGTCGGTAGTAATGATGATCCCATCGATTCCTTCAAGCTGATTAAGCTCGGCTAAAGCTTCGCGGGCATTCTTTCCAAATAACCGTGTGGTCCATATTTCACCGTCTAAGGATTTTTCAGAAACGATCGTCAAGCTGGCTAAATCGGTTTGCATCGGGTAACCTGTCCGGCTGTCGAAAATATGATGGTAGGTCTGCCCCTGCCATTCAAATTTTCGTTCGTAGATGCCAGAGGTCACGATGGATTCATTCTGTGCTTTTACTACAGCGACGTAATTTCCTCGCGGCAGGAAGGGATTTTGAATACCAATGCGCCAGCGGCCCTCTGCTCGCTGCGGGGCTGGTCCATAGGTCAGCACATTTCCGCCAAGATCAATGAAGGCGGCTTCGGCTTCGGCTGCTTTGAAATACGCGATGATCTTATCCGCAAAGTAGCCCTTTGCCAATGCCCCCAGGTCGATTGCCATACCTGCTTGCTCTAAATAGACTGTCCGCTGCTCCTCGTCTAATTGAATCGCTGACGGATCAATCAAAGGAAGCAGCTCTTGGATTTTTTCCGCAGAAGGATAGTTCGCATCCTGAAAACCGACTCGCCATTCCTGGATCAAGGGACCGATCGCAATATTCAATGCGCTGTCTGCTATCAGACTTTGTTCTTTGCCGATTGTTATCAGTTCAAATAACTCCTCATCCACCTTGACCGGCGCGATCCCTGCTTGATGATTGATCTTCATTAGTTCAGAGTCTTCTGCGTTGGCGCTGAAGCGCTGTTCAAAGTCCCGCAGCCGCTCCTCTGCTTCATCCAATAACGCCTCCGCTTTCGGATGCTGGAGCCAAAGCTTGATGACGGTTCCCATTAAGTGCAGTGTTCTTTCGCTCATGTGCCTGTTCCTTTCCTGATCTCTTATTAATCAGCTTAATAGATTTCTGATCAGAACAAAAGGAGAAATTCTGGAATTGCTTTGAAACCGTTCATGTAATCGCTTATACTTTTAATTGTGAAAGAAAAGTCGTGAAGGAGGATACTATGCTACTTTTATCTCGTGAGAACATCAAACAAATTTTTACTATGAAGGACGCCATCGAAGCGGACAAAACAGCCTTTCAGCTATTTAGTGAAGACAAAACGGAGGTGCCTTTGCGTACACAAATCGTTTCCGAAAAACAAAACGGCACCTTCCTATTCATGCCTTCCTACGTGCCTGATTTGGATGCGGCAGCCTTAAAGATCATCAATATTTTCCCAGACAATATCGACAAAGGGCTATCATCGGCTCCTGCGCAGGTTCTGCTGGTGGACGGCAAGACTGGTTATGTGAATGCCCTGCTAGATGGCGTAACAGTTACCCAATTCCGAACGGGAGCTGCTTCAGGTGTCGCTTTTGATATTTTAGGCCGCAAGGAGGCTAAAAAAGGCGCATTGATCGGAACTGGCGGACAGGCTGCAGCTCAATTGGAAGCGATGATCTGCGCTCGTGATTTGGAGACGGTCTATGTTTTTGATCAGAATCCAGAACGGACGAAAGTGTTCTCTGCGCAAATGAATGAAGAGCTGAAGGACTACGGTACGCAGATTTTACCAGCAGCAACATCTGATGAAGCTATCAGCGATGCGGATTTGATCATCACCGTTACACCTGCCACCTCTCCTGTTTTTGATGGCAGCAAGGTCAAAGCGGGTGCGACAGTCAGCTGTGTCGGCTCTTATCAGCCGCATATGCAGGAAATGGACCCGGTGATTTTAGAACGAGCAAGCAAGATTTATTTTGATTCAGAGGAAGCGGTGCTTTCCGAAGCGGGCGACATTTTGATTCCGCTAGAAGACGGCACGATTACCAAAGACGACTTCACTGGTGATATCGGTGAAGTATTAATGGGCAAAATCGGCGGTCGTGAAAATGACGAAGAGATCATCGTCTTCAAAACTGTTGGGATCGGTGCACAGGATTTGGTCACTGCTCAAAAAATCTATGAACGTGCTCTTGAAGAAAAAGTTGGAACAGAGTGGAATTAATGTATTAGCATCATAAACGAAAAAAATGAACAGGAGGAGTTATTCATGCCACATTTATCAGTCAGATTATATCCAGGTCGGTCAAAAGAAGTGAAACAGGAGTTTGCGGACAAGCTGCAGGCTTTTGTCGTAAAGGAGCTGGGCTGCGAACCAAACGTCGTGTCCGTTTCCTTCAAAGAAATCGAACCAGAGAAATGGAAAGACGTGATCGATGATGAAATTGCGGGTGAAGATGTGTATATCGAAGCGGATTTCTAAGGGGGAGCACGAATGAAAGAACATGCGAGTATTTTCAATGATGTACTAGGTCCGGTAATGATCGGGCCTTCAAGTTCTCATACTGCTGCTTCTGTCCGGATCGGTCGTGCTTTGCGTCAAATGGTTGCTGGGAAAATCACTTATTTTCAGGCTGACTTTGACCCAGAGGGCTCTTTGGCGGCAAGCTACATCACACAATGCTCCGACATCGGTTTAGTTGGCGGTTTGCTGGGGATGGACCCCACCGATAGCCGTCTCACTCGTGCGATCGCTATTGCCGAAGACGACGGCATGGAGATTGTTTTCCGCATTGTTCCTTATGAAAACGATCATCCCAATACCTATAAGATGACGATCAAAACCGATCTTGGCGAGGAGCTGGAGGTCGTTGCTCTTTCTGTCGGCGGCGGAATGATCGAGATTCCACAGATCAACCATTTTGCGGTCGAAGTCACTGGCGGCTTTTATGAAACACTGCTCTTCGGTGATGAGCTGAAGGTAACGGAAGCGGATTTGTCTGAAAAAATCAGTAAGCTTTGCTCTGCAGTCGTTAAACAGCAGGCTGGCAAAACCCTGCTGCATCTCAAAACGCAACAGGCCATTCCAGACAGTGAGAGGACTTGGTTGAATGAGCAGATGACGGTCGAGCGTTTCATTGCCTTTGATCCTGTGCTGCCAGTCATGTCGCAAAAAGAACCGGAGATGCTTTTTTCAACCGCTGAAGAGATGATTGCATTGGCGAAAAAGGAACAGCTGGATTTAGCCGATATGGCCCTGCGCTACGAAAGCCATCGCGGCAGTATTTCCGAAGAAGAGGTCTACAAAAAGGCCGAAGCGATTCTTGAGATCATGGAAAATGGGATCAAGGTCGGTCTGGCAGGTACCTCCTATGACGATCGGATGTTGGGCTCTCAGGCTCCAAAAATCCAAGTGAATCGAAAAAAATTAATCGGTAATGACCTGCCGGCAAAAATCATCGAAAACATCTCTGCTTTGATGGAAGTCAAAAGCTCGATGAATGTCTTTGTCGCGGCACCCACCGCAGGCTCCTGCGGCGCATTACCGGGTACCTTGATCGCAGTCAGCGATTACCAGAAAAAATCTCACGACGACTTAGTTCGAGCATTGTTAGCCGCCGGAATGATCGGTGTCTTCATCGCTGAATATGCCACGTTTGCCGCAGAGGTCGCCGGCTGTCAGGCCGAATGCGGCTCAGGAGCAGGAATGACCGCAGGTGCGTTGGTCCAACTAATGGGCGGCACGATCGAAGAGGCTGTCGATGCTGCTTCAATGGCCCTGCAAAATATTTTCGGTATGGTTTGTGATCCGATCGGTGTGCGTGTAGAGGTTCCTTGTCTTGGGAAGAATATGATGTGCGGCATGAATGCGCTTGGCGCTGCCAACATGGCATTGGCCGGCTATGATGTGGTCGTTCCATTAGATGAGACGATCGAAAGCTTTAACAAGGTCGGTCGAATGATCCCGCCTGAATTACGCTGTACCGGGCATGCCGGATTGGCTCAAACACCATCCGGTCTAGCGATCGCCGAACGCTTAGGCTGTCCGTTGGATTGCTGCTAGCTAAGATAAATAAACGTCACAGCTATTTCCTTTTAGGGTGAATAGCTGCGACGTTGTTTTGTTTTTTGTACGTTTAGCAAAGAACTTAGTCACGACTAACTTAGCTGCAACAAAGCTTGGCTAAACGTTTAAGAACTGGCAAGCAGCAACGAAAAAATCAGCATATAAGCGTCTCTGCTCACATACCGATTTAATTGTTGCTTTCAATAGATTGCCGTCTTACACCTCTATAATCTTCGGCTGCCGTTTTACATAAGGTAAAAATTTCTGCAGCACATCTTCGGTCTTCAGCTTCAAATAACCGGTTGTCGTGCCATCGCTGCAGCCATAATATTCCTGCTCACAAACCGCCTTATCCAAAACGAGCTGGACCTTATCCGCCTCCTTCAGCAAGCCGCTGAAAATAGTCGCCGCACCGATCTTTGTTCCCAGCATCGAGGCCATCTGCTCTGCCGATGCAAAAGAAACTCGGGCAATCTCTAAGGCTTGGCTGAATTCCTTAGATTTAAAGGGCTTATCACCGCAGGTCACGAATAGATAAAAATTCGTTTTTTGGCGATTACATAAGAATAGTGTCTTCACCATTTCCATATCTAATCGTTCATTGATCTGCTGGCAATCCTCCATCGTAATGACTTCGTCTGTCTCCACTCGTTGAAAAGCCATGTCCAATTCTTGCAGGGTTTGATAAACCTTTTCCTGCAGCGGCGTCTCAAAAGTCGCTGGTATTGTTGTATAAGCGTCACTTACTAAAACCATTTTACTCATTCCTATTCTTCATTTGTCTGTTTGCTGTTGAATAACTATTAGCAGTAATTTATCATAGAATCATAGATTACAAAAACGAATTTTTATCATGTTAAACATGACGAAAACAGATGCAAGGAGCAGCCGTTATGGATATGAACATTCAGAAATACATCGCCTTTGTAAAGACCGTTGAATTAGGCAGCTTTACCAAAGCGGCAAAGATTTTAAATTATTCCCAATCCGGCATCAGCCGAATGATCAATGATCTTGAACAGGAATGGGGAATCACTCTGCTGGAACGAAATCGAGCGGGCCTTCGACTGACCTCTGACGGAATGAATGTTTTGCCCTACGCTAAAGAGCTGGCAGAAAAATACCAAACTCTGCAAAACCAGCTGGCAGAGCTCGGGCATTTAGATACTGGCTTGATTCGTATCGGGACCTTCTCCAGTGTCGCTACTCATTGGCTGCCGGAGGCGATCAAAAGCTTTCAAACAGATTATCCCAAAATTGATTTTGAATTATTGCTGGGCGACTATGAGGAGATCGAGCAATGGATTGTCGATGGCCGCATTGATTTTGGCTTTTCCCGCTTGCCGGCTGCCCATGATTTGGAGGAATCATTTCTGCATGACGATGAACAGCTGGTCGTTTTGCCAAAGGGGCATCCTTTTTTAGCTAAAGAGCACATCAGTGTAACGGACTTAGAGGGACAGCCCTTCATTCTTTTGGAACGCGAAGGCACTTCAGATATTACTGAGCTGCTGGCTGCGGCTCAGGTTCAGCCGCAGATCAAATTTCGGACATGGGATGATTATTCGATTTTAGCGATGGTCGAAAAAGGCTTAGGAATCAGCATTTTGCCAAGCCTGATCCTGCAGCGGATCGCTTATCAGGTCGAAACCCGGCCATTAGCTGCGCCAGTCTATCGGAAAGTTGGCATTCTCTACCGCAACAAATCGCTGCTCTCTTTAGCCAGCCGAGAATTTCTCAAAAATTTTCTTGAATGTTGAACTATTAAGGGCTTATTTTCCGCCTTAATAGTTCAATGAATCACAAAAATTTCAAATTTTGTGGTTTTTCCTTTTTGTTTATTGTTATAATTATAAAAAAAAAGACCCACGGGAGGACTTATGGCACAGATTATTTTTTATGTTTTGATTGGTCTGATGATCTTTCAAGCAATCATGCTTGTACGCGATGTTGTGACCCATCGGGATGATTTAGGACCAGGAAATTGGCTGATCAGCGGGATCATTGGATTTATCGCTGACTTTGCGGACACGATCGGAATTGGGAGTTTTGCACTGACCACGATGATGTTGAACATCACAAAGCAAAACAATGATGACCGAAAATTACCGGGGATTTTAAATGTTGGACATGCGATCCCTGTATTGACTGAAGCTGTGATTTTCGTCACAGTTATCAAAGTAGATGCGCTGACGTTAGTATCCTTGATTTTGGCGGCGATCGTCGGCTCTTGGTTCGGCTCTAAATTCGTGACAAAATTATCGGAAACGGCCGTTCAGAAATGGATCGGCTGGGCGCTCCTGATCACCGCTGTTTTGATGCTGTTGCGTCAAACTGAAGTGATCGCATTATTAGGTAAAGGAAATACTGCAATGGGATTAACTGGTGCGAAACTAGTTGTCGGAATCATCGGTAATTTCTTATTTGGTGCGTTGATGACAGTCGGTGTTGGTTTGTACGCACCTTGTATGGCAATGGTCTACATGCTGGGAATGACACCCCTCGCTGCTTTTCCAATCATGATGTGTTCATGTGCGGGACTTCAACCAGTCGCAAGTATCAACTTTATTCGTGAAAAAGCCTATTCTAGAAAAATTGCGTTAGCGATCACGATCGGTGGTATTCCCGGCGTTATCATCGCTTCTCAATTCTTGATGAACTTAGACATTTCAATGGTCACTTATTTAGTTATTGTCATTATTTTTTATACCGGTATTCAATACATTCTGAAATCACGCAAAACTGCAACAGCGTAATGAATTTTTAGTTACGTTGAAGCATTAAAGAAGGACTCTATACCAGAATTCTGGTACGGAGTCCTTCTTTATTTTTCCATCCTGCCTTCACCCTTATGAAAGGCCTTGACCTTTTCCAAGATGAATAAAACACCCACTAGAACCAAAATGGAGATCGATAGCAGCAGAGAATTGGTTCCATTGCCATGAGCCAATAGCAGCTCCCGCAGGATTGCCGTGATACTGATCAAAATCAAGTAGCGTACCGGAATATGATGCCCTTCCTTGATATAGCGCAGCAGCATCAAAATGACTTCTAACAGAATAAAGAGTGTCGCGATTTCCTCGATCAATAGGGTCAGCTCGGAAACATTGTTTAATGGGATGACATGCAAAACAATATTGAAGATTCCCTCGCCCATAACGATCACTACGACGATTATCAATAAAGCCAATAAAATATCAACGATCGTGCTGATCGCCTTTTCAAATTTTAAAAAGTAATTTTCTTTCATCGCGTCTCCTCCATTCGATTTTTTTCATTTAAATTATAGCAATTCTTCAATCAAATCAGAAAAAATACGCCTAACTCGTGATAAGTCCTGCTTATTTTTTCGTATCGCAGGCGCTGAAATAGCAAAATAAAACAAGCCGCCAAAAACGATTGGCGGCTCTCATGCTATCTATGAATGTAATTTTACTTCTCTGGCTAAAGCTAAACAGCCGATCGTACCAGCGTTGTTACCAAGTGCCGGGGTCACGATATAGTCTTCCAAATCAGGTGTTTTCACATACTCATTGACTAATTCTTTGAAACGGGCGCGAACTTTTTTGACTAAGTGCTCCTGCTGCATCACACCGCCGCCAAAGATGATCACGTCTGGCGAAAACATCAAAGTCGTGTTGTATGCACATTGTGCGATGTAATCCGCCTCGATCTCCCAATATGGGTCGTCCTCGCTCAGGTCTTGCCCTTTGCGGCCTAACCGTTTTTCAATAGCTGGACCTGCTGCCATGCCCTCTAAGCAATGACCGTGGAAGGGACAGCTTCCTTCAAAATCGTCCTTTGGATTACGGCTTACCAGCACGTGACCCATTTCCGGATGGCTGAAGCCTTCAACGAAGTTCCCTTTTTGCAGGGCTCCGCCGCCGATACCTGTACCGATCGTATAGTATACAACGCTGTTGACCCCATCGCCGCGGCCCTTCACGTATTCGCCATAGCAGGCCGCATTTACGTCTGTTGTCCAGGCAATCGGTAAATCAAATTCTTTTTTCAGCGCACCGACAAAGTTATAATTCTGCCACGCTAATTTTGGTGTTGAAGTGATGTAGCCGTAAGTTTTTGAATCGCGATGAATATCGATCGGACCGAATGAACCGACACCGATACTGACTAGCTGATCTGCGTATTTCTTGAAGAATCCGATCACTAAACTCATCGTTTCATCGGGTGTCGTCGTTGGGTAGCTGACCCGATCTAGGATCTCTAGATCATTATTTCCCACTGAGCAAACAAATTTTGTACCGCCGGCTTCGATCCCGCCAAATAATTTTTCCACTAAGCTTCACTCACAATCATTTAGATTTATTCCACATACAGGGTCACGAATTTCGCGTGCCCGATGCTCTCAAGCTCTATTGTATCATTATTTATTGTCAGCGGTTCCTTTGTTTTTTCTTTCAAGTCAACTTTTTCTGCTCGTTTGATTGGGTGATTGAAGGTGATCGCGGCTTGGCCTGCTTCTGCTAATAATCCATTATAAAGACGCAGGATATAGCCTGGGCGATCTTCGGCTTTTTTTATGACACTTAGGGTTAAATTGCCTGTGATTTCTAAAAGGCTGAAATTTGCAGGCAAGGTTTGCGCGACATCACCCAAAGTGAAAATCAACCGAGAATTCAAAAACTCCGCATATTGATAGACTTCGATCGGGGTTACTGCCTGTTTCGCCAGCTGGGCCACATTTGCTTGATCAAAGCCTGCTGCAACATAAGCCACCGAAAAATCAAAGCTCATAGTCTTATGACATTGCGCATCCGGGGTCGCAATCACCGTTTCACCGGAAGCCCGGCCTGGACGGTACATCAGATTTTCTTTCCCCATAAAGCCATAGGTTCGGAAGATCGTTAGGCGAATCGTATCGAATTCTTCGCCAATGATTTCATACTCCCTCACACCCTTTGGCATGACCGCAACACCATGTGCTTCATCGAATAAACCGACAAATGATTGACATGTCTCGATCGCAATCGGCTGTTCGTTCCATTGCTCTTTGTTGGCTTCCCAAAGTGCCATTTCCTTTTCAAAGATCACTGGGCGCTGCAGCGTACCGAATTGCTGATCAGCGATCGAGAATTTCGAAGCGATCCCGGTATCAAATAGCACACACACACGATGACTATCGACTGCTTGATTTTCAACGGTCAGTTTGAAATCAATGATCGACGAGTTTTTCTTTAAGGCGAGTTCAAAAACGAGCGGCATATCCACAGAAACCTTTTTCTCCGCACGTTCAGTTAAATTTTTAGGAACCGTTAGTAAAAATTCTAGCTTTACGGAATGATAGATATCTGACTGCCGAATCGTGATTGTTGGTTCTGCATCCGCCGATGAAACCACAAAATCCTTAACAGGCGGCGAATAGTTGAAGGAGTCGCCATCATCGCCATTTTCTTCAATGATTCCTTGGTTCTTATAGAGAACCTCATTGGCTTTGTCCAAAATATCCAATGAGCCGTTTTTATTCATAGTGATACGATAATACTCATTTTCGATGGTTTTCTTTGAAAGATCTTGTAATGGTGCACTGCTGTCACCTTTGAGATCGAGCGTTAATTGCGTATAGCCGACACTTGGTACTTCGCTGGCTTCAATCGCGATTCTGGCTTTATAAACCTTTTCCGGCAGATAGATTTCCTTGACCGAATTCAGCACGTTGCCTTGATTCAAGACATACTCTGTTTGATCGATCAGCTCTAAAATCGTGTACGGCAGAGAATTCCTCGCTTGGTCAAGGAGCGCGAATTCTTTTTGCGGTAAATAGACTTCTGCTTCGATCACGCCTTCACGCGCGGTGTCATAAGTATTGAACAGCGTAAGCGTGATTTCCTGCGCTTGCGGATTATTGATTGCCGTCGCGATTTGACGCAGGGTCAGCTCCACTAAGTTCATAGAAATATCTCGTGCTTGCTTGTAGCGCATATAGACATCTTCGTTGGTCGTATCAGATACACAGGAGCCGATCGAATCATGGGCAGCATTTTCAAACATCAGCTTCCAAATTTCCTTGACCGTTTCTACTGGATACTCGAAGCCTAATTGCAGCGCCATCGTCAAAACAGGTTCCATCACATTCACCAGATAGTGCTGGATCTGAGTATTCATCGCCTTCAAATCAGGGCGGGAAGAGAAGATTGTCTTGTGGATACGCATCAATTTGCCATTGATCAATTCACCGGCGATTTCCTCCAGCTCAGGCTGACGAGCTTTCACTGCTTCGATATAGTTTTCGATCGTCGAAAATTGCAGTTCGTATTCATCTTGATAAAGCTGATTCATCTGATCGACCAGCTCTGGCAGGTTTTCTCTTACCGGCGCTTGGTCAAAGCCGTTCGGAAAGTAGACCTGATCCGTTGCACTGCGTCCCCAAGTCGTCTTAAAGGGTTCTTGGTGTAAGAACTCCGCTAAATCTGCTTCCCGTTCTGGGATCGCACCGCCAATGTAATAGCCGCTAGGAATTTGATAAACATTGACTACTGAACCATCCTCCCCGCGCCATTTATACTCCGTATGTGCCACATCATCATCACTCACACCACGCCAAAACATTGTGTCGCTGATACCGAACTCGCGATAAATCTGCGGCATACTAGCGGCTTGGCCAAAGGAATCCGGCACATAGCCGACATTCATATAATCGCCGAATTCTTCACAGATTTTCATCCCGTACAGCATATTGCGGACGATGCTTTCGCCTGAAATCACCAGCTGATCGGTTTGGGTATACCATGGTCCGATGATCAGCTTACCCTGCTTGACCAGTTTTTCGATCCTTGTTTTATCCTGCGGACGCCATTTCAGATAGTCATCCAGCAAAGATGCTTGGCCATCTAAAATGAAGCTCTCGTATGGATTCTCTTTTTCCAGCTGCTCCAAAACCTTTTTCAGATCGTGCATCAAATACACCTTTGAACGACTGGTGGTAAAATACCATTCCCGATCCCAATGACTGTGAGGTACGACGTGTACTGTTTTTTTCATACAAAAATCCCTCTCGTTTATTAAAATAATAAGAAAGGCTTCACGAACTCGTTCAGCTTTTCACCCGTTCTACTTCACGCTTTAGCGTGATTAGCGGAATGGTATGCATAACAACAGTCAGAAGCATTTTTCGCGATTTTTGAAAAATGATTTCCTACATTGGAGTTAGCTGAGCAACAAAATTTTCGCTTGTTGCCGAAAAAGCTAGTTCGTGAAACCGGACATCAAAACACTCATAATAATTATTTAACTTGTAAAGAATGTAGTTTCTCTATAGGGCACTCAACGTTTTTCACCGTCAGTGCCTATTCATTTTTTTCTTATCTGGTTTAGCAAAATTTTGGCTTAGTTTTCAAAGCTGATATCGATATCGTCTAATTCGATCTCTTCTGCTTTTTCTTCCTGTTTGTTGAAATTAACGAATAGTGGCGCAACAAATCCAATAAAGGCAGCCCCAATGAATAGCCCTAGCAAGTAAGCCCAGCCGTTCCCGACTGTAAAGAAGCCGTAGATTCCACCAACCGGCGGCATTTTTGCGTACATGCCAAATGCGATCCCTAGTCCAGAAGCAATCGCGCCTCCTAACATATTGATAGGAACTAATTTTAATGGATTAACCAGTGTGAAGGGAATGGCCCCTTCTGTAATCCCGATGAATCCCATGACAAAGTTGTTACGTCCTGCGTCTAGCAATTCCTTGTTGAAGCGTTTTTTATGGAAAACTGTCGCTAAGGCATACCCAAATGGAACTGCACAAATCGCTACGTTTACAATAATTGCTGGTAAATAGACGCCTTCTGCCAACAGCACATTTCCAGCCATCCATGCAGCTTTATTGACTGGTCCGCCTAAGTCAGAACCGATCATTGCCCCCATAATCATCGCAAGCAAGATCTTATTCACATCATTTTCGATCATGTTGCGGATCCAATCGACAAGACTAGTATTGATCCATGCCAGCGGTTCGGATAATAGTGCGCCCATTACGATCGCCACTGATAATGTGGCAATCAACGGCAGGATCACTAGCGGCATAACACCTGAGAAGGATTCCGGTAATTTGATCTTTTCTTTCGACCATTTTACTAAGTAACCAGCTAAAAATCCGGCAATTACAGCACCTAAGAAGCCGGCGTTTGTGCTCGTCGCAACCGCACCGCCGATAAACCCAGCGCCTAGCGCGGCTTTGTCTCCAATAGAATAAGCAATAAATCCAGCTAATACAGTATTGATCAAGCCGATCCCGGTCCAACCAACCTGTTCGATCAGATAAAGTGCGTGCTTGAAGCCCTCAGCTTCTGCATAGGGATCTAAACTCGTTATCCCCATGCCCAACGCGATCATTTTCGGGATCGCAACGACTAGAGACGCTCCAATAATCAACGGCAGTACAAAACTGATTCCACTCATCAGGTGGCCTTTTAAATCTGCTAGAACTTTCTTCATTATCCTTGCCCCTTTTCTTTAATTTGCCTGTCTTTGTTGAACAGCAGCGATACATTTTTTCAAAACAGCTTCTGGTGCTTTGATGCAGGTGTTGATATTCACTCGAAGCTGCGGTTTCCCCTCAAAACGTTCCAAACCGACGACCTTTTGATCTGTCGCCAACAGTAAAAAATCTGCCTCTTTTGCTTCTGCTGCGGTGATCTCATTGACTTGTCCCAATGACCCCTGCTGTTCGATTTTGACATCATAGCCCAATTTGGCCCCTGCTTTTTCTAAAGCTTTTGCTGCCATCGGTGTGTGTGCCAAGCCTGCCGGACATGCGGAAATTCCTACGATTTTCATATGATCCTCTCTCCAATCATTTCTTTTTTGATCAATTCGACTAATTTTGTTTTATCTTCTGATTGCTGAATCTGCTGAATGAACGTTGCTTCTAGCAAAGCCGTTGCTAAACGACTCAGCATTTCCAGATGGACTGTTCCTTCATCTTCTTTCGGAACCATCAAGGCAAAAACATTTTTTACCGCAGAATCATCGAAGGTCTCCCATTCAACTTCATGCTGTAAGCGGATGAATAATACTGCCGGTTCTAATACAGCCGTGGATTTTGCATGCGGAATCGCGAAGCCGTCTTGCAGTCCGGTAGAATATTCTGCTTCCCGTTCATTGAACGCTGCACAGGTTTCAGCCGCGTTCGCGACATACCCCGATTCATAAGCATACTTCGCAATGACTTCAAATAATTCTTCTTTCGAGGCGACCGCCACATCTAAAAGGATATTGTTTTCTTTAAAGTCCATATCGGAAGCTCCTTTCTTGTCATTTGAGTACCCATTCAGGATGACGAATGGGGTTGTGTTTCTCTTTACACGTTTACTTTACGATCCTCTGTCCTTCATGTAAACACTTCCAATTTCCAACTAATTTGGCAATCATTAGTAAAGCGTTTTCCAAAAGGATTGCCAACTATTTTGGAAAATTGCAGTACGGCGGAACGATTTCAATCTTTTCTTCTATATTGTATGATTGGGTTAAGTACCGGAGGTGAACCAAGGTGTCGAAGCTTGCTTATCAACGATTAGATGACCTATTAGAATTATTAGCCAAACAAACTGCACCGCTGCCGATGAAGGAGTTAGCCAAGAGCTTTTCGATTTCCGAGCGAACCGTGCGGACAGATATTGCCAATCTCAATGATCTATTAAGCAATGTTGGTGCCGCGATCACTCTTGTTCGAGGACAAGGATATTTGCTGACGGTTCATTCTAAGGAACAGTTCAACGATTGGTGGACAGAAAGTATGTCTTCCGCGGATTCCTTTTTAACCACCAGTGAAGAACGACAGGCCTATTTGCTCTTTCTTCTATTTAAAAATGAAAACCCTTTATCCTTGGATGACTTTTTGGATCAGCTGTTCATTAGTAAGAATACCTTTTATTCCTACTTGAAAACTGCCCGCGACAACTTGTTGACCTATCAATTAAAAATCGTCAATCGTCCGAACATTGGTTTTGAGATTTTAGGAAATGAATTTGCGAAACGGCAGGCAATCAGTGATTTGCTGATCGAAAAAGATTTGCAGGAGTACCTCATCGGCTTCACAGAGATGGAATTGGCTCTCTTTGATAATATCGACCTGGAGCTCTTACAAAAGTTGGAGTTGGATTCTCTTGCACCTTTGGAGTTATTGGATTCTGATTATTACCATAAAAATATCCTTTCTCACTTTGCGTTGGCGCTCAGCCGCTTTTTAGCGGGCCATGAAATGTCTGAGTTTCCTCTACGTGTGCCAAGCCTAAAGCAGCACGCTCAAAAGGCACTGCGTCATTTTATAGCTGAGCTTGACCAAGCGTTTGATGTCCAGTTAACAAATGAAGAAAAGGAATACTTTACCTATTATTTAGCTCTGAATGCGCCGCGGTTAGTTGAGACCGAAGCGACCAGTCATTCTTCCACCGAGACAGCCCAATCGATCGTCGCTGAGCTGCTTCAGGCCATCAAGGGGACATCGAATTTTGACTGGCTCGAAGATAAGATGCTGGTGGAGGACCTGACTTCTCATATCGAAGGCTTTATCAATATGAATTTAATGGAAGCACGACGCAGCAATCCTTTGCTGGCTACCATCAAAAAGTCCTTTCCGCAGGCTTATGATCTATGCCTGACTCATTTAGAAATATTGGGCAAAAAACACGGATTGTATTTCTCACAGGATGAAGTCGGCTATATCGCCCTCCATATCGCAGGTGCAATGGAAAGGAACTCCAGCAGCAATCATCGGAAATATCGAGTGATCCTTGTTTGCGGAACCGGCCGTGCCATGAGCCGCATCATTGAGGCCAAGATTAATAAGTACTATCAAGAAACCATCGAGGTAGTGGATCGTCTTTCCTATGTAGAGCTGCAGCAGTGTGATCTAGCAGCTGTTGATTTTGTCATCACGACAGTGCCGCTGGAGCAATTGAGTATTCCTCACATTTACATTAATATGGCAAAATTAGATAAAGAAATCGTTAAAATCGAACCCTTTATAGAAAATTTTAAAGGAGCGAAAAGCGAGATCTATTCTTTATTTCATAAAGAGTTTTATCTTCATGAGGACAGTGAAAGCAAAGAGCAGCTGCTCAAAAAAATAACTCAGCATTTGGTTCAAAAAAATTTCGTTCCAGAGGATTTTCATGACAGCATTATGAAACGAGAAGCGATCAATCAAACGAATATCAATGAATGGCTGGCGATCCCTCACCCTATGTCCTTATCAGCTAAACGTTCCGCTGTATCTGTAGCCGTCATTCCTAATGGCGTGGATTGGGGCAGCGGCGATCTGGTAAAATTCGTCTTTCTATTTGCCATCAGTAAAGAGGATTACGAAGACACTGAAGAAATTTACAGCCTGCTCTTGGAATTAATGGAACGAGAAGATATTCAACAGGCGATCCTGCAGCAAAGCGACTATCAAAGCTTTTTAACCCATATCAAGCAATTATAAAAGGAGCTGGGAAAATTCCCAACTCCTCGATTTTAAAAGGATAAAACTGCTTTTGATATTTGAAATAGCCGGACCTGCTGGTTAGAATAAGGCTACGTATAAAATCCCTGTTTTCCCAGCTTTTCTAAAGGAGGAACTTCTTATGAAGAAAGCATTGCTGATTGTCCACCACTATAAACCGGAAAAGGATAAGCTTTGGGGCTCTCTTGCAACGGATTACGCCACTTCCGATATGATCAAAAATATCGCGGACTTATTTCCGGATCATGACTGGCGCCCTGCTACGATAGCCGAAGCTAGGCAGATACTGCGGAAGTTTGATATTGATAGACTGCTTTTAGTTCCAATGCTGAAGGAGTATGCTGAAGAGCTGGATGCCTACCCAGATGTCCATGTTGACTGCCTGACTCCTGATATCTACGGCAAAATAAGCAAGCCGCCTTTTGCCTTCCTTAGAAAAGAGTATTTAAATTGATACGTCTTATTATGATTCTAAAAACGCTAAATAAAGCAATCAGTCTGAAAAGATTGATTGCTTTATTTGTTATACTAGCCGATCAACATCATACTCAAAGCCGTTCTGGTCGCTGAGCCGTTTATAAAACTCTCCGCTTTTCTTGATTGTCCGCTTTTGTGTCGGCAGGTCAAGTGAAACTAGGCCGTAGCGATTCTTATACGCGTTGATCCATGACCAACAATCAATGAAGGTCCACAGATGATAGCCCTTGATATTACAGCCATCATTGATTGCTTTCCAAAGATACGCTAAATGATCTTGAATATACTCGATGCGGTAATCATCGATCACCTGCCCCGTCTCATCCATGAAGCGCTCTTCATTTGCCACACCCATTCCATTCTCCGAGATGAAGGATTCGATATTTCCATAATTTTCTTTAATATCCATACACAGATCGTGAATGCCCTTTTCATAGATTTCCCAGCCGCGGTATTCATTCATCCGACGACCCGACATCACATGATTTTCGAAGAACCAGTCAGGTAAAAATGGCCCTTCTGGATTAATAGCTGTTAAGCGGGCTTTTACACGGCGCGGTTCATAATAGTTCAACCCTAAGATTTGAGCGGTATTCTCTTTGATACAAGCCAAGTCTGCTTCTGTATAATCCGCTGGCAGCTGGTCATGATCCCGTAAAAGTGCCACCAGCTTTTCTGGATACTCCCCTTTAACCATCGGATCGAGAAAGCTCCGCACATAAAATAGATCCGCAATCTCTGCCGCCTTCACATCGGCAGGATTCTGGCTTCGCGGGAATGTTGGACTCAAATTTAAAATGACCCCGATTTTACTGTCTAACTGATGCTTTTTGTGTGCCGCGATCGCCTTGGCGTGAGCCAAGATAGTAAAATGAGCAGCCTGTGCTCCGCGTTTAAAATCAATGATATTAGGATAATGGAAGTCTTCTAAATAGGAACCCAAGATCGGCCCTAACGGTTCATTAAAGGTGAACCAATGATACACCAGATCACCAAACGCTTTAAAACAAGTATCGGCAAAGTGCACATACGCCTCCACGACTTCTCTTGATTCCCAGCCGCCCTTATCCTGTAAGACTGCAGGCATATCAAAATGATACAGGTTTGCGAATACCTTAATACCGTTTTCGTTCATCTCGGTAAATAGCTCACGATAAAATGCGATCGCCTTTGGATTGGCTTCACCTATACCATCTGCTGGAAACATCCGTGCCCAAGAGATCGAGACCCGAAATGAATTATGCCCCGTTTGTTTCATCAGCTGTACATCCTCTTTATACCGATGGATATGATCGGTCGTCGTCTCTGAACTGATGCCTTGATAAAAACGATAGGGCTGCTCTTTATACCAACGCTCCCACACAGTCTCTGCTTTTCCTGTTTCACCGCGACCTTCTGCTTGTTCCGCTGACCAAGCAGAGCCCCACCAAAAATCCTTTGGAAATGTTAATTGTTGTTTATTCATTGTATCCTCCTTTATCTTGAGTGGATTCATTTTTCTAAAAAGTTGACGCTTTCTTGAATGCCATTTCATCATACCATCGCTCTTCGAAAAATGGAATAGTTTTTATTTTAAAAATATATATCTTTAAAACTTATTTATTCTTTTACCGGGAAAAGCATTGCTAAAACATGGGAAAAGTATATAATTATTTATATCTTTAATTGCTTGTTCAAGGAGGTAGCGATGAGAAAGAATGCCAAATATATGGAAGTCTATTTAGACGTAAAAAGAAAAGTGGAGGATGGTACTTATGCCATCGGAGAAAAGTTGCCGACCGGTCCTGAACTGGCGAAACAGTATAACACTAGTAAGCTAACTGTTAAAAAAGGGTTGGATATGCTCGTTTCTGAAGGGGTTCTTCATAGCCGGAGCGGCTTTGGTACAGAGGTTTTACGAAAGCCTATCGATAATTCAAAAGTATTCGGTCCTAGCGAAGGCTTAATGAGTGTAGTTGGTGAGGACCACGTTGATTCTGAGATCCATACATTTTCGATTGAACTGCCTTCAAAAAAAGTGGCTGAGAAATTGCAGCTGGATGAGAAGGAATACGTCTACAATATCGTCCGCAGCCGTTTTGTTGATCAGCAGCCGTACTCATTGGAACAGACTTTTATGCCCCTATCCATTATCCCTGGATTGGAACCAAAGCATCTAAAAAAATCCGTTTATTCCTATATTCGCGAGGAGCTGCACTTAGAGATCAACGCCTCTCATGTTTGGATGAAAGGAGTGCTGGCAACGGAGTTTGATGCCAAAATCCTAGGAATAGATATCGGAGATTTTATGATCGAGATTGAAAAGAGTGTCTCGCTTGCAAACGGCACACCTTTTGAATACTCCATCACGCGACATCTGTATCAAGACTTTATTTTTGAAGCTGTGTTTGTTGAGAATTAAGCACTAGAGCTGGAAAATTCAGCTCTTTTTTTATTGCCCATTGAACAAAGATATATATTTTTTAAAAAAGGTATTTACTTTTTACAGAATCCGTTTTATTATGTAACCAAGGAAAGTGCTTACAAGCAATAATCTATTTAGGAGACCATTTTAGCTTTTCACAGAATACGGAAGGAACACCCAAAAAGTATTTAATACAAGAAAAGGAGAAGATACTTTAGTTTGAATGGCAGCTAATTGGAAAATGAGCACATTAAATGGAAAAAGGAGAATCTAACCGTGGAGAAAACAAATAAAAAGGAACAGCTCTTTGAACGTTTTGGTATTATCGCGATGAAGCTAGGCAATCAAATCCATATGCGGACACTGCGTGATGCATTTGCTACTTTCATGCCCTTTATGATGCTGGCCGGATTCGTTACTCTGATTAACTACGTTATCCTCGAACCGACTGGGTTCATGGGAAAAATCATTGATCCTGCCACTTTGATGAAGGTCCAAGAAATCGGGATGTCGATCGCCAACGGCACGTTGAGTATCACCACACTGCTAGTCGTTGCTGCAGTTTCTTATCATATGTGTGTCAGCAGAAATTATACAAATCATATCGCAGCAGTTTTAGTGTCGATCTCAACATTCATCGTTTTGACACCGATGAAAACAATGTTCACACCCGAAAATGCAAAGAAAGCCATCGAGGTCACAGGCGTTATACCTGGCTCACATACTGGTGCTTCTGGCATGTTCGTCGGCATTTTTGTTGGTCTCTTGGCCACTGAACTATTTATCAAATTATCGACCAATGAAAAATTACAGATCAAGTTATCGGGAAATATCCCGCCGGCTGTGTTGAAATCATTCAACGTATTGATCCCAATCATGATCACCGTCACAGTATTTGCGATTCTTTCATTTGGTGTAAACCAGCTCTTCAACATGGATGTGAATGGTCTGATCACTAAAGCGATCACAGGCCCATTGAGCCACATCACTACTGGCTTGCCTGGCTTCGTCTTGATCACTTCGATCGCGAACCTGTTCTTTGGCTTCGGTATCCACCAAGCGGTTATCTCTGGTTCACTGCTTGACCCATTCCTGTTGCAAAATATGCAGGAAAATATGGCGGCGTATGCCAACCATGAACAAATTCCTCACATTATCAATATGGCCTTTAAGGATACATTCGCTGTAATGGGCGGCTCGGGAAATACGATCGCTTTATTAATTGCAATCTTCATTTTTAGCCGTCGAAAAGATTACAAGGATTTCGCTAAATTGTCCGTCACTCCAGCCCTATTTAATATCAGTGAACCGATCATCTTTGGTCTGCCGATCGTGTTTAATCTAAGCTTGATCATTCCCTTTGTCCTAGCTCCGATCTTCTCATTGGTTACGGCTTATTTTGCAACAGCCGCAGGATTGATCAATCATGTCGTTGTTCAAATACCTTGGACCACGCCACCGGTCATCTCAGGATTCTTAGCAACCGGAGGCGATTGGCGCGCAGCAGTACTGCAAATTATTATCATCGCAGTAAGTGTGTTTATCTATCTGCCTTTCCTACGCATTGATGAACACGTAACAGCTAAAATGGCTCAAACCGAAACGGATGCTAAAACGATCAGCTAATAAACAAAAAGGCAGGCAAAACTGATGAAGAATCAGTTTTGCCTGCCTCTTGTTTTATTCTTCTAGTATTTTAGGTTTAATACGCACCAGAAACAGAGCCGCTTGAATGATCATAGTTAGTATTCGCAAATGATGGTCTGCCGCTCTTCGTCACATCTTTGCCGTCTCTCAAAACCTTTAAATTACGAATTTTGACTGGTGTATTGGTCGTATCATGTAAGATATAGGCCCCACCGCCTGCTGTCAAGCTCGTTTTGTACTGACCGACTAGCGTATTGTTAACGAATGTTTGCATATAACCTGAAGCGAAATACTTCACTCGCAGGTGAACTGTTTGACCATTAGCAATTCGTGGCGCATTGGTGTTGACTGAATAGTATTGCTGGCCATACACACCCGCGTTAGCCGGGAAGTTGATATTGGTCGTGTTGATTCTTCCTTGGGCAAAATTAGCATCCGAGCCTGCTTGATAGTGCAGCCCTACCCCAACTTGACCGCAGGCTTTGCCATTTCCCGCCACAACAAACTGCATTTCATAGTCGCTCTTATTTCCAGTCATTGTAACATTTGCTGAAAAATCGATTGTTGCATTCCCACTTAAATTGGCTTGATCAAAAGGTTTATTTGAATACAATAAACGATATGAACCAGAAACACCCTGCTCAACACCGCCAAGTCCAGTGATATTTACATCCACTTTTCTTGGAGCGACTCCGGAGCCGGAGTTATTATTTCCTGCCTGACTTGAGGTAGAATAGAAGCCCACTCCTTCATAACGCCAGCCGACTTTTACTAAATGATTTTTTTCACTAGCATGCAATGTGTAATGATGGGTTCCGGTCTTTGCATTAGGATTGTATAAGCGATAAACCGGAACGGAGCCTCCAGACTGCCATGCGACACCTTCATAACGCCAACCAACTTTTACTAAGTGGTTCTTCTCATTTGCATTAACAGTATAATGGTGATCACCGCCATTATTTGGATTATACAAACGATAAACAGCCGCTCCTTTCGCAGGTGTTTCCCAGGCGGTTCCTTCATTTCGCCAGCCAACCTTTACCAAATGATTACGTTCATTTGTATTTGCTGTGTAATGATGCTCACCTGAGTTGGGATTATAAACTCTTAACAAAGTAGCAGCTGCAACATCCTCAGCATGGACAAATAGCGCGCATCCCAGCAGTAAAGCGACTGCGACAAAAACACTTGATAAATACTTTTTCATTCTCATTTCCTCCTAAATCCTTATTCGATCAGCCCAGTATACTTTTTTTGATTTCCGACAATCCGCATGTTCCTTGTTCGTCTCAACTTAACAACCCGTTCATTTTAATTAAATATATTTATAATAGTTTGGCGTTCCAACTATTTGTTAAATCCTTAATATTAAGATTAGCGCTTTCATTAATAATGATTATACACATTTTTCAAGACCTATTCTAGCTATAGACGTTACCGACGAAAAAGGCAGACATAGTCAAAAATGAGTCGGAAGTCTGATATCAGGGAAAAATAAAGACTGTTATACTTTAGAAAAGAGCACGAGGAGAAAAACAAATGACGAGGTTGGATAAAACGATGACTATTGGCAGAAAATTCTTTTGGATTTTATTCTTTTTAGCATTTGCGATAACAGCAGTTACAAATTTGGCTATTGATCAGCAATTTACTTGGTTTCGAATTGTCGGGAGCAGTTTGATTTTTGGAGGTACCTTACTAGATGCACTGCTTTTTAGTAAGAATGCCCGCGTGATTCATTCTGTTTCGGTCTTTACATTTTTGATTGTCCCTTACTTTATGGTACTTGAGCGAACGATCAATGATTACTTTGTAGATGCACCTGTTTACTGGTTACTGCCGATTGGTCTGCCAATCGCGCTGACGTGGATCGCCTACTTTTGGATCAATATCGGGATTCGAAAACTTTTACATTGGAACATGGGCTCATGCTTAGGTGTCGCTTCGCTAACAGCAATTCCAGCAGTCCTTATAACCAACATTGTCACTAATCAAACAGGTGTATTCGATGTGCTTGAGATGAGCTTTATTACAATCGTCACTCTCTTGGCTTGTGGCGGATTGGGACTGATTACCGGACTCTTTATGCGTAAACGAAATCACTAAAAAAAGGGCGGCCAGCTGTTGATTTGGTGGGCACCCCGTCAATAGGACAATGAAATATTTAAAGAGTTTATGAGCTGCTTTTCGGTTAGCGAAAGGCAGCTTTTTTCTATTTGAAGAAGCGTCTAAACAATCATTAAGCTGCTTCGTAGTATTGGTTGTGGTATTCCATCGGTGTTAAGATGTGCAGTTTTCGTTGATAGCGACCATTGTTATAGTAGTCGATATAAGAATCGATCATTGTCATCAATTCGTCGCGACTGATAAATTTTCTGCCGTAATACTGTTCGCGTTTGAGAATCCCCCAAAAGCCTTCCATTGGTCCGTTATCAATACATTTTCCTACTCGAGACATGCTTTGCGTCATTTCTGCTTTAACGATTTTCTTGTAAAAATTCACATGGGTATATTGAAAGCCGCGATCACTATGAAAGAGCGGATGAGCGTCTGGTTCAAGGGCAACTGCTTGATCGAAGGTATCAAAAACAAGGTTCAAGTCATTCGTATCCCGAATCACGTAAGAGACGATACGACGATCATACAAATCTAAAATGGCGCTTAGATAAAGTTTCTTCACTTCAGGTCCCACATAATATTTGAACTCCGTGACATCGGTCAGCCATTTTTGATTCGGCGCTTCAGCAGTAAACTTCCGATCTAGGATATTCTCGGCAACATGATAGGGTTGGTTCGCACGTTTCGTGATACTGTTGGCTGAATGTTTAATCGTTGACTGAATGCCTTCGTGTCGGCAGATCCGCAAGACGCGTTTGTCATTTACATGGATATCATGTTCTCGATTCAGTGTATTATTTATACTGCGATAGCCTTTTTCTGGATGGTCGTCATGAATCGTTCGGATTACTTTGGCTAATTCCATATTTTCCACTGTTCGTTCGCTATACGGATGTTTGATCCAACGAAGATAAGCAGAACGGGTAACCTGTAAAAGTTTACACATTGGGAGAATGGCATAGCCTTTTTCCTCGTGAAGCTCTTTGATTGCTTCGTAAGACACGATTTTTCGGACTTGTCCTAGTGATCCCTCCTTTCTAATTCCCTGACTTTTTTTAATAAATCAATCTCCATCTGTTGGTCCTTTACTTGTTCTTCCAGTTGGGCGATTTTGATCTGCGCTTCTTCTTCAGGCGTTCGGCTAACTTGCTTGGCTTTGCGTCGCCCTCGCCGATCTTCTAAACCAGCTTTGCCTTTTTCTTCATATCGTTTGACCCATTGGTATAAATTGGCATAGTTCACTTGGTACTTAACAGCTGTCCCGCTATAATCATACTCATTGGCAATACAATAGAGGACCATTTCGATTCGTTCATCTAGACTGAATTTTTTTGTTTGTCTCACTTTACTTCCACCACTTTCTGATTTGAAGTCTCCATGAGTATTATATATCCTAATCCAGTCTCGAAGTTGCCTTTCACTTCTTAAACCATATTTTTGAGCAACTTGATCAAGGCCTCTGTTACCATCTAAGTAATCCCGAACAGCTGTCAATTTTAGATCTTTAGAATAATGCTTATTTTTCTTGGTAGCGAGCAATCCAGTTGGTCCTTCATTTTCATAGAGAATACACCACCTGCGAATCGTTCTAATGCTTACTTGAGCTTTCTGAGCAGCTTGGCTTCTACTAATCTCTCCATTTAAACACTGTTCAACAATAGCCACTCGTTCTACTGGAGTCCCTGACATCTTTCTTTTTCCCATACTAAAAACCCCTAACTAAGATTTAATTGTTTCTTTGTCCTAGTTAGGGGTAGCATATCAATTAAGCTGGCCGCCTTTTTAGTCCTTATTTAGCTTTTATCGGAAAATAAATATCCACTTCATTTTCAGCTGCGGGGACCTCACTTGGGTTCGTCAAATAGATTTCAAAAACAGCATCAGTGATTTCATGCTCGTTGTCATCGATCCATTTCGCGGCTTCCGCATAAGCAGCAGGCAGCCCTTGATAGTTTCCGTGAAAATGATATTTCACACAGCGCTCCGCATGTAGCTGGCGTGTTCGTAACTCTTCCTCCAAAATCGGGATCGCAATCTCAACATCATAATTTTCAGGCGTATATTCAGGACTGTGATACAAAGTCAATGGTGCATAGGCAGGTGTGGCCTTTTCTTCGTTTACTTTTTGATAGACGGCTGCCATTAATTGATCAAAGTCTTTGATATTCAGCGTTTTTCTGACTGAGATGATATTCCATACAACATTTTCAACGATTTCGATTGGCGGCTCTTGATTAAACATAAAACTTCCTCCTTCAGCTAAAGCTGCGATGTCTGTTTCAATAGCTGTCTGAATGGAGTGGTAAGTCGTTATTTTTTGCTGGATTTCTTGACGCTTTTCAGTCATTCGTTCAAGCAGATACAAGTCGTCCTCTAAAGCCAAACGAATCTCAGCTAAACGAAACTCGTATTGCTTCAGCTTTTGAATTTTAAAAGCGGTCAATAACTGAGTGCTCGTGTAATAACGATACCCGTTATTGGGATCCACGGCTTCTGGTTTCAGCAAATCAATCTCATCATAATAACGCAGTGTTTTCGGCGTAATATGACTCGCTCGAGAAAACTGACTGATACTTAGCATTTCATTCCCCCCATTCTTCTATTGAACAGCTTTAGTTTAAGGGTTCCAGCAGCTGGAAAGTCAAGCTGTCTACTAAAGGTAATCGTGTTTGATTTCTTCTGCGGCCCTCTTTGCCCCATTTACCGCCTTCATCAGCACTTTCATTTCTTGTGCTTTTTCTCTGATTTTTTGGGAACGAACTTTTCTAATGCATTCCTCCAGTTGAGGAGCAATCTTCTTTGGGCTCAAAGCAACAGCATTGCCAAAGGTTTCACAGTAGGCGACATTGACTTCCTGTTCATATTGCAGCCCGATCCCAATAAATGGTCTGCCGGAGGAACAGGCGGTTTGGACGGTTCCCTCACCGCCGTGAATCACAGAAAAATCCACCAGCTCAGAAACCTCCAAAGCCGGCAGCCAATCAAATACATGAATATTGCTTGCCACGGCAGTATCTTGTACGTAATTTCTGATGGGGGCGATCACTTCGATATCTGTCTGCTCAAAGTACTTCAGCACCGTTTCAATCAATGAACGATTGCCGGAGCTTCCCATGGCAAAATAAACGACTGCTTTTTTTCTTTCACGCGCACGTTTGACCACTTGTAGAACTTCAGCCGGAATTTCATACGGCAAACGAGCAAAAATCGGACCAACCGATCGATAGTTGCCTGGAAACTCCAGCTCCTCAGTAAAGGCCGGATGAGTGGTTATCAAATTCAAGTCACCGTCCAGCAGATCTAATGTGTATTTAGGTAATGCCAGTTGGTAGCTGCGAGCCGCCTTCTTGAAGGCTCCTGGTTTCCACGTTAGATGTTTCGATACCTTGATGAACGCCTTCCAAAGTGCAGCCGCCGGCAGATAGCTTTTATCCAGCTGACTTGGACGCACACATACCGCTTCATTATTGAAATACGGCCGTGACATCGCGATTGGTTTGACATAAACCAAAGGAATCTCAGCAATGCGGGCAGATAAAAAAATCGTCACATTACTGCCAGTCACGATCACACTGGGTGCCAGCTCCTTGATCACTGTCAGTTCACTCGCGATACGTTCAGCCACTAGCTCAGAGGTAAAGGGATTTTTCAAGCTCTTCCCTTGATCAAACTTCATGATTGCTGCTTCTTGCTGCACGGTTAGCTTAGGACTCAGTAAAGAAACTGCGAAGCGCTCTTCTTTGATTAGTTCAAGATACGTTTCGGAAAATCCGCAGAAAACACAATGGTAGTCCTGCCGTAAAACCTTGGCGATTTCAATCATACGTGTCGTTTCCGCTAAATTAAAGGTTGCTGGCGCAAAAAGAATTGTCTTCATCAAAACGCCTCGTTCAATCTGCCAAAGCTCGTTCGACTGCCTTCTGGGAATGGATTTCGGTCGTATCAAACACCGGAATAGTCACATCCGCTTGCTGGATCAACAGACCAATCTCTGTACAGCCCAAAATGACTCCTTCTGCACCTGCTTCGATCGCTTGATTGATCACCGTAATAAATTGTTCCTTGGACTCAGCCAAAATTTTGCCATGACACAATTCGTCAAAAATAATCTGATTCACGCTCTCAATGTCTGCGTCCTTAGGAATCCATACATCGATTCCGCTATCTATGATTTTCTGTTTATAAAACTGTTGCGTCATGGTATATTTCGTCCCTAAAAGAGCGACTTTTTTGATTTTTTTAGACCGCAGCTCCGCAATCGTCGCATCAGCGATATGCAGGATCGGGATTGATAAATAGTCCGCGATTTGCGGGGCAACCTTGTGCATCGTATTCGTACAGATTAACAGAAAATCAGCCCCTGCTTGTTCCAAGCGCTGTGCCTCCTTGCCAAGGATCTCACCGCTCTTTTCCCATTCATTTTCCACCTGACATTTTTCAATCTCCTCAAAATCAACACTTGCCAATTTGATTTTTGCGGAGTGCAGTCCGCCTAATTGTTGATTGACCAGTTCATTGATCCGGGTATAATAAGTCACCGTACTTTCCCAGCTCATTCCTCCTAATAATCCAATCGTTTTCATCCTTCCACCTCTTCCTGCTTGATTATTTCTCCATTATAGCAAGAAACAGGTGTCCGCTCCTATTTTTCGACGACCAAACAAAGTGTTTCTGATTCAGCTGTATACGAAGTCCCGCGAAGATCGCCAAAAGCTTCACTGCCAGCAAAACCACACGCACTCAATTCTGCTAAAAGCTCGTCAGCCGCAAAAACCGTTTCCCAGATAAAAAATTCCTTGACCGCTTCGGGATACAGTAAATAATGCTGGTCCAAGTAGGTGTTCGTTCCTGGATATCTTTTCTGTGCGGATAAATGCAGACAAGCTTCCTTCGTCCAAAAATTATTTTCTTCCAGCTGCCAAGTCTTTGCAGCCTCAAAGCTTTTATATTTCTCTGGAGTAAAGACATCAAAAATGAAGCGTCCGCCCTTTTTCAACGCCCGATTTACCTTCTTAAACAGACGCTTTCGGTCCTCTGGTGAAAAAACACCTAGATCACAATAAATCAGAACAATCACATCGTATTGTTCACTGCCTAAATCTTCTGCCAAATAATTTCCGCATTGATAATCGATATCGTATTTTTTCCCATCCGCTGATTCCTGCGCATAAGCGATACTCAATTCTGAAAAATCAATTCCTTTTACGTGATATCCCGCTTCAAAAAATTTCTCCGCGTAGATTCCAGGGCCGCACCCCAGATCCAATAACTGCGGAAAATCCTGTGCCGGGCATTTTTTTGTCAGCCACTCCATCGAGCGCTTGATATATTCAGCATTTCTAGTAGCGCCATCAAATTCGGTATCCAAGTGAGCGGCTAACATTTGTGGTGCTAAATGGTCATCCAGCCAAATCGAATCTTGACTTTGGCTAAATATCGGTACATTTCTCTTAATTTTGTTGATCATTTTATATTCCTCTTTCCGACTGACGACAATCCAACAGGCAACAAAAAAACGTGGAAAATTTCTGCACAACAAATAAACTGGCTTTTCTCGCGAAAATTTTCAGTTTATTTGATGTCAGAATACTTTTCCACGTTTCACTAAATTACTTCAGTTGCGTAATGAGTAGTGCGCCGGACCAAAATCGCCTCTTGTCTTTTTTCATGTGATTGTCGTCAGTAATAGTTTAGCATAAATCCATAAACAGGATCAATCACCCGAAATGATTGATCCTGCTATTTATGTGGCCATCTGCCCCGCTTGTTCTAATGCTTCTTCAAGCTGTTTATATTGTTCCTCAGACAAATATGGTTTATAGGTACTCTTGAACTGCTCGATTTGCTGTTGTGATAACTGACTTCCATTGCGTCTAATCACTTCCAGCAGATCGTTGAAATCCTCTTCAGAGATCATCGTGCTGCTTTTTTGAGCATCTTCAATGATTTTTTGGAACTCCTCCATCGAGACCGTATCGGCTGCTTTTGGCAATTTGATCTTTCTATCTGATTTCTTCGCTTGATTATTCACTGTCATATCCAGCTTAACTGTCATGTCCTTATTTTTGACCGCAAGCTTCATAACGCTTTTTTGCGTGTGCTTTTTCGTGTTTAAAGTAATCGTCTGCTTATAGCCAGTTACATCCTTAAGCTTTTTCTCTAGCTTTTCAGCATCCTTCTTTTCCTCTTTGTCGCCATTTTCTTTTGCGTATTTGACAAAGTTCTGAACATCCTTCTTAGTGAAAGTCCGTTTGATCGTATCCTCCTGCTTCTCAAAGGAATCTGGGTCTAAGGTATTCAGGTAGTCACTGAACAGCTGTGAATTGAGGGTTCCGCTAAGGGTATCTGCATCTGTCTTAGCATCGCCTTTTTCTTTTGATTTTTTTTGATCATCAAACAGGTATTTTCCCTTTAAATCATCAAATTGCTTCGCTTCAACTGGAACATCTGGATTGAAGGCTTTGATTGTATTTACCAATTCCGGTATAAAATCAGTACTTATATAAAGAGATGGCCGTTTCCCATCGACGTACAGCTCAATAGGGAACTTCTCTCCCAGACCATCAATCGATAAATCCATCGCCAACAATTTTTTCTTGAAATCGATCTGATAATTTCCTGACATTTTCGTCCCGCTGATCATTTTTTCTATCTTATAAATCGACGTACGCGTTTGTTTATCCGCATCCTCGCCTTCAATTGCTACCCTATCGATCACAGCCGAATATTCCCCCGCATTCATATCCCCCTGCTTTGCTAACTCTTCAGAAAATTCCTTCTGTGTCTGCTTTTTACATCCAGTAAAAAAGACTAGAGCTACCGCCAAAACCATAATCACTCGAAACTTTTTCATCTTACCAATCTCCTTCTATAAAAAATGAAACCCTTTTTATGCATATTCTTAATCTCATCATATAGATAAGGATTCTTGAACACAAATTTTTTTGATTATATGGTTTAATAAATTTGAATGTGAAAACTATTCCTGCTTCCTTTAAATTGACCCAAGAAAAAAAGAATAATTTCATTATCTGACTGTTGCAAAAGTTCTCCTTACCTCAATAAAGTCACGACACAAAACCCGTTAAGACAATATCTTAACGGGTTTTGTGCTGAGTTAATAATTTATCCAAATTGCAAAGCATTGATCGTTTGTTCTGCATCACTCAAAATATCAGAAATAATTTGTTTAGCTGGTTTTATTTGATTGATCAAACCTGAGGCTTGGCCAGCCATAACCGATCCATTTTCAATATCTCCTGCGGCAGCTTTTCGTGCGGAGCCCATGGTCAATTCTTCTAATTGTTCTCTAGGCATGTTTTCTTTCTCCCATTGAATATACTGATTGATCATTTTATTTTTCAAGCTGCGAACCGGTGCGCCGCCGTTTCTGCCTGTCACAGCTGTGTCCATTTCTTCGGCATTCACTATAAATTCTTTGACGTTATGAGGAATTGGACACTCCTCTGCCAGCATAAAGGCCGTACCCATTTGAAGTCCTTGAGCGCCTAATGCATAGGCAGCAGCCATTCCTTTCCCGTTTGCAATTCCTCCAGCTGCTATGACAGGGATATTAACAGCTTCAACTACTTGAGGTAATAGAACCATCGTTGAAAGCTCCCCGATATGACCACCTGCTTCAGAACCTTCAGCGACCACCGCATCGACCCCCAAGTCCTCCATTTTCTTGGCAAGCTTTGCACTTGGAATAACTGGAATCACCTTAATATTTGCTTCTTTAAAATCCTTCATATATTTCTTCGGCGTCCCAGCACCAGTTGTCACGATTTTTACACCTTGTTCAATCACGACCTTCACCATATCAGGAACATTCGGTGCCATCAACATAATATTTACAGCGAATGGTTTATCGGTCAATTTCTTACAATTGATTATTTCCTCACGTAACTGCTCCTCGCTCATTCCACCAGATGCGATGATTCCCAAACCTCCTGCGTTTGAAACTGCTGCAGCTAATTGGTATTTTGAAACCTGTGCCATGGCACCTTGAAAAATTGGGTATTGGATTCCTAAAAGCTCTGTGATTTTCTTCATGATTACTTTCCCTTCTTAATTTAAAATTTTCTCTTTCGTTTTGTTAGAGGCATAATTCTCTAAAAAGACTTTTGATGCTTCCATATCAATTGTAAAAATTCGATCTTGTTCAACAAATGATACATGCTCACGATACGCAGCGAAAAAAGATTTGGTCGCAATACCTAAAGTCAATGACTCTTCTTTTAGTCGCAAATCAACAGCCTGACTTGCATGCATCATTTCAACTCCATAGATGTAATTAAGGCTTTCGTTGATTTCCAATAGGCGTTGTGCGGCTTGCAAACAGTTCGTCCCAGTATCTTCAACACCTCCAGCAACAGGTTGGACATTCAAAGATATTGGATTCGCTAATGCGACGATCTCCCCATGCAAGGCAACGATCGGCACATGCAGAGAACCAAAACCATGCCCTTTATTTTCAGGAACAGTCAGAAAACGCGGCAATCCTGTAAATTCTGCCTCCTCTAAACGCAGACAACGTTGGATCACATTGTGAGAAACATGGCCTAGAGCTATACTTAAACGTTGCACCGCTAGAGAAATCGGCAACGATTCAAAGTTTGCTGACGGGAATATTCCTCCAAAAATATTTTCTGCTTCCACAAAATACTGTGCGATTTGATCGAATTCTCTATACTCTTCACTAGCCCCTTCGATCACACTTGGATTATCATCTGAACTGTTGATTTGAATAAATAGCAGCTCCTCCAAATCACTTAATGCGCGCTCCGCTTCGGATAATGTATAGACCGTCGTTCGATATGAAAGCGGGTCCTGCAGCGGACGACTTCTATTTCGCTGCCACAAATAAGAGCCGTTCAGAGCGTCACGCATTTTTTCCGCAGTCTCTGCCAGCATAGGGAACGGACGAACACCTATCGGCTGTGGCAGGATTGGGGCGATGTTGCCATTCAAACCTTCTAAACTTAACCCAAAAACCAAAGGACTAACATCTAACGTTTGTCTAACATTATGAGCACCTTCAAGAGCATAAGCTGTCGAAATACTATTATTAGATAAAATGGCTAGCCCATCTTTACCAACAGGAACCAATGCTGCTAAACCATTCACGTCCAGCACCTTCGCTCCGTCAACAATCTCTCCTTGATAATCCGCTCGCCATTCCCCCATCATCACGAGCCCTACATGACAGGCCAGCATGATGTCGGCTTCTCCCATACTTCCACGACTTGGAATACAAGGAGTAATCCCGCGATTCAAAAATTCAATATACAGCTCAACCACTCTAAACTGAACTGCCGATTGTCCATTCAACATCGCATTTAAGCGTATAACCATGGATAAGCGAACCAAGTGATTCGGAATCCATTTCCCAATACCGGCTGAATGCGACCGCAGCATTGACCGATTAAATTCTTCTGATGCTGCTAAAACCTCTGGAGACAACTCGCCGTCCGCATCGAATAATTTTTGATCTTTATTTAATCCAACCCCAACAGTTAGTCCATAGACCGGCGTACCTGAAACTGCTCCTGCCATTAACAACTCGTAGGAATTTTTTACCCTTTGTGCTGCTTCATCAGTAATTTTGACTTCAGCATCTTCTTTTGCAACTAACCAAGCAGCTTCTAGTGTCAAATTTGACCCATCTAATACGATTGTTTCCATTTTTTCACTCCTATTCCTTTAAGGATATTCTTTAAAATTGCCTGCCATATTTTGCTGCAGCTAAAACCCAGTAAAGGATTTTCTTCACCCATTTCAGCAGCATTTACTTTTTATCGTCTTCAAGTTTTTTATTGATTTGTTTTAGAGAGAAGGCTAGGCCAAACCCAATTACTGCAACAACAATTCCTGCAATGAACGCTGACGTGAAATCTCCGCTGTTTGCTTGTCCGATAAAGGCTGTCAAACGAGGTGCTACGAAAGCAGCGATAGAGAAACCTAGAAAGACAAAGCCATAGTTCACTCCCTGATATTTCGAACCAAAATTTTCAATCGTCAATGGTGACATCAAAGCAGCGACACCGCCTTCACAAAGTCCTAAACCAATCAAACCAATCCCAAACCCAACAGTCGCCTTAATAAAGGCCAAACTCATCAAAGAAAGAGCAATAAAGAAAAAAACTAACATGAAGGTATTAATTCGCGTTAATTTATCTGAAAGTGCCCCCCAGATAACCCGCCCTATACAGTTAGACATAGCATACAAACTAACAAAGGTCGCTGCAACCATTGGTGTCAAATCAAACATATTTTGACCAATATCAGCTGCATTAGAAGAGATCACCAACCCTGAGAAGCAGCCAGTTGCATACAATAGCGCAACAATATAAAAACGCAGGGTCTTGATCATGCCTTTCCAATCATAATTCACTTCGACAGTCGCCGTTGCTTCATCCACAGAATCTGCTGTTGAATCCTCGATAGGAGCATTTTTAATCAATGCTGAACAAATCAATGAAAAAACTAAGAAAATAGCGCCTAACTGAATAAATGTATTCCGAACACCGCCTTGTTCAATCAACCAGCTGCCTAGTGGTGCAAAAATCATCGTCCCAGCACCAATCCCCGTGATTACAATCCCAGAACACAACCCTCTTTTATCTGGGAAAAAACGCTGTGAGTTGTTTACACAAGCAATATAACCGAGATTCAACCCGAATCCCCCCATTAATCCGTAGGTTATATACAGTTGCCACAGCTGAGTAGAAAGTCCTGCCAAGGCAAAAGATGCCGCTAATAATAATGAACTAAACAAGATCAACTCTCGGGACTTGCCGTTATCAGAAATCCTTCCGCCAATAATAATCGGCAAAGGAGATATACCAACAGCAATCGTAAAAGCAATCATCACATCGGGAACTGACCACCCATTTGCTGCTGCCAATGGTGTAGAGAACACACTAAAAGCATAGATCCCACCTTGACAAATAATAATTCCGACTGAAGCAAATAAAACTACCCAACGATTTACTTTAACTTTTGCAATATCTTTAGTTTGTTCCATGATCTTCCTCCATTAATTTTGCTAATTGACCCCAATTTTCCATAAATAACTCCGCAGGCATTTCTTTCAATGCCCCTGATACTTGCACTTCAAAATCCATTTGATCCAATACATCCTTCTTCAAATCAACCCCAGGCGCTATTTCACTCAAGATGAGCTGGCCATCTTGTAAGACGAAAACAGCCCGCTCGGTGACAAATAATACCTCTTGCTTGGTTTTAGTTGCGTAATGTCCATTAAATGTAATTTGATTTACTGCCTTGACAAATTTTTTATGCTTCCCTTCCTGCAGTATGGTCAATCGACCATTTTCCACAACTGTTTTTAGCCCACCAGCAGTAAAAGTTCCGGCAAAAACCAATTTTTTAGCTGTCTGGGAAATATTGATAAACCCTCCGCAGCCAATGACTTGACTACCCAACTTGCTGACATTGACATTCCCCATTTGATCCACTTCCGCCAATCCTAAAACGGATAGGTCCAAGCCGCCGCCATCATAAAAATCAAACTGTTCATGATGATCAATAATCATTTCGCTATTGTATGCATGCCCGAAATCCTCCAGACCTGCAGGAATGCCGCCTATCGTTCCGGCTTCTGTTGTCAAAATAATCTGATCATCTATCGCTTCTTCTGCTGCAACAATCGAAACATTCACTGGAATTCCAACTCCTAGATTTAAAACGGTGCCCTTTTGTAATTCCATCGCTGCTCGACGCGCAATTACTTTGCGATTATCCAGAGGTAGTTTAGGAACACTTCCAAGCGGAATCTTTACTTCACCACTAAACGCCGGATTGTACGCTGTCGTTCCAGTTTGAAAATGATTTTCAGGTTCTGAAACTACCACGTAATCCACTAAAATACCCGGTACTTTTACGTCTTTCGGATGCAGCGTACCATTTTTCACTACACGTTCAACTTGAACGATTACTTTTCCGCCACTATTATGAACTGCTTGCGCAATCGGCAAAACCTCCATGTGTAGACCTTCTTTTTCCAAAGTCACATTGCCATTCTCATCTGCAAAGGTTCCTCGTATCAATCCGACTTGTAATGGAAAAGCCGGATAAAACATCCACTCCTCTCCCAATAATTGGATAATTTCAACTAAATCTTCCGTTGTGGCCTCATTCATTTTCCCACCTTCTTGCCGAGGATCAATGTACGTTTCTAAACCAATCTTGGTAATCAAGCCTGGTCTTTTCGCAGCAATTTCTCGATACAGCTGCGCTAAAACACCTTGGGGAAAATTATAGGCTTCGCAGTCATTTGCCTGAATCATCTCAGAAAGTTTGGGAGAAGAAGCTTTGACGATTCCTCCGATCCATCTTTTTAACAAGCCTTTGTGGGAAAGATGGGACATTCCTTTTTCTTTTCGATCCCCCCAACAGCTGGAATGAATGACCGTCAGTGCTTGAGGACTTCCGGTTTTAATAAATCGCTCCTCAAGCGCTAGCGCCACTTCTTCATTTGCACAAGCCAATTCGAAACCGCTAATTGCTATAGCATCATTGTCCTTAATTAACAAAGCAGCTTCTTCTTTGGTGATTATTTTCACTTTGATATTCTCCTTTCATATCCTGTATTAAAAACACTTATTTTCTTCTTTCAGCTAAAAAACTTATTTATAGTGAAATCAATCACATTAGCTTCTACTTTTACATTAGCAATTGCTGTGCCAAAAAATAAACCTTGTGTTTTAAACAAAAAAAAGAAAGAATAGTCGTCAAAGTGTAATGGAATATTACACTTTGACGACTATTCCTATCCTTCTGTATCTTTTCTTTCCAATTTTAGATCTCGTATTTTTTTATAGATTAAAGGACGACTTACCTGACTCTCTTCTGCCGTCTTGCTGATGTTGTATCGATGTTTTTCTAACTGATAGCGAAAATAGATTGTTTCGACATAATCAACAAACTCTTGATAAGAATATACCTCCGCCAATGCCTCTAGCCGATCCTCTTCTACTTTTTTTTCATCAGTATTTTCTTGCAAAGCTAACGGTAATTCTGCTGTGACGACGAGATACTCAATATAATTTTTCAGTTCACGAGCATTCCCTAACCACTGAGAAGTCATCAGATGATGTAGATGAGACTTCGTTAGCTTTACATCTGCATCATATTTCTTATTGAAAGATGCTAAAAAATGATTAGCCAAAGCCAAGATATCTTTTTTTCGTTCTCTTAGAGGTGGTATCGTGACAGGAATCGCATTGATCCGATAATAGAGATCCCGGCGAAATTTCCCCTGTTCTACCAGTTCGAACATGTCTTGGTTTGAAGCAGAAATCAATCTGAAACTGACAGGAATTTCCTCCACACCGCCGACTCTGCGAAGACTCATCGTTTCCAAAACTCGCAAAAGCTTCGCCTGCAACTCTAGCGGCATCTCTGAAATCTCATCTAAAAATAGAGTCCCACCATCAGCTGCTTCAACCAATCCTTGCTTGCTTTTTTCTGCTCCAGTAAAGGTTCCTTTTTCATAACCGAAAAATTCAGATTCAAAAAGACTCTCAGGAATTGCCGCACAATTGACTGCAACAAACTTATTTGCTGCGACCGTACTATGCTGATGAATAAAATTGGCAACAACCTCTTTACCAACCCCTGATTCTCCCAATAACAGTATTCTGCTGTTATACGCCGCCACTTGTTTGCACACCCTTATGATCCGTTTCATTTCATTGCTTTCAGCAATTATCGGTGTTACTAGTTCAACTGGTTCATCCTCGCTGGCTGATGCTTGAGAAGCGGCTCTACTGGAAAGCTCTTCAAACTCTTCTTGAGATAATGGTTCAGACTTAGTGACCACTAAATGTAACGTACCGTCTGGATAAAAGATTGGTGTTGCTTTTGATAATATTCGATAGCCTGCTTGTGTCGTTAACATTACCTCAGAGTTTTCACCCGATTTCAATGTTTCAATCGTTGCGGAAGCGTTATAGACCTCACTGGCAACTAAGTCGTAAACGTTTGAGTTTAGCAGCTCTGACAAAGAAAGTCCTAGTGTCATCGCAGTAAAGTCATTTGCCAGCAGAATATTTCCTTCACCATCGGTAACAAACAACGTCGTTATATCATCCGACATCAGCTTCGTTAAGGTTTGGCTCATAGTTTCACTCCTTCCTTACCTTTTTTTGTTTGATTTCAATTTATCTATAATCATTGTGACAAAAATCACATATTCAGATTCAATACAAATGGTACTATATCATGGTTTCATTTCGGCGTCTATTTAACTTTTTATTTCTGCTGTAATCAATGTACTGTTTATTAAAAAAAAAAAGCATTTATTCCATAGAATAAGCGCTCTTTTTACTCTCATCACAACCCGAAAACGATTGATAATAAAAACGAAGCTCTTCACTCAAGCAAATAATGCAGCAGTCGTTTCGGATCATCATAAAAGAGCTTGCTTTCCTGAAAAGCGATCGTTTCCTCCAACGGCAGTTTTTCTAAGCCTGCTTCAGAAAATTGATAGATCGCAGCGTTCGGGTATGCCATTAGAATCGGCGAATGGGTGGCGATAATCAGCTGACTTCCAGCTTTAACCAACCGATGGATTTCCTGCAGCAGTGTGTACTGTCGGCTTGTAGCCAATCCTGCTTCCGGCTCGTCCAACAAATAAAAGCCTTCTTTGCCAAAGCGATTTTCGATGATGGATAATAATCCCTCTCCATGCGAACGAGTATGCAGGGACTTTCCGCCATAAGAAGCAAAAGCTAGATCGCCATCATCCTCCGCCATGGATTCTATTTCCGAGGCAACATTATAATACGTCTCTGAACGCAGGAAAAATTTTGTTTTAGGAAGATTTCCTTTTCTAACCAAGCGGATAGACTCGTGTAAATCAGAGTGGCTCTCCGTCGTATGGAAATGAAAATTTTGACTGCCGCCTTCTGGATTTATCCCATACGCGACTGCGATCGCTTCTAGGATCGTCGATTTACCAGTGCCATTATCTCCAGATAAAAAAGTGACTGGCTGTTCAAATGACAGACCCCCTCTATTCAGAATTTCTTGAACAGCAAAAACGCCAAAGGGATAGGTTAATTGCTTTTTCTCTAGCGGCTCCATCAACTTTAGTTCATGAACAAACATCGCATCCTCCTTATTTTTGTCCTAATTACCTTCTATTTTACATGGTACAGCAAGTAAAAAATAGCTATGATTGTTGATATGGTATGATGTTTTTAGCAGAAGCATAAAAGGAGGAAGCATCAATGGGCAACCGTTGCTATTTGACAACTGAAACAACCCAGATTTTCGAATCAAATAATAGCCTGCCGACATTTTGGCTCATGGGCTTATCGTCAGAGCACTTGGTCCTGCTTTCTCAACAGCTCGAAACCTATGAACTAGCTGAAACGCTCTCGCAGAAGGAATTCGAACGTCGTTTAGCGGAAAAGCAATTCGGTGTGATTGACGTATCCTTCGAAGATTTCCTGCAAAATCTTGATTTTCACTCAGAATATCTTTCAGCCGTCTACCCAGACCTGCTTCCGCTCTATCACGATTTCCAAGAGCTGATTGCTGAAGAAAGCAGCTACTCTGATAATTTGGAGCTCATTTACCTAGACTATCTTCTCTTTTTGGAGGACACAGCTGATTTACTCGCAGCATTTATAGAATTATTTGAGGCAATGAATTCTTTTGAAGAGACAAGCTGGATCAATGAGGAGGATATTTTAGGTTCGACGATTGGCTACGATGACTTTTCCAATCACCATGGCCACTATTTAAGTGTAAAATATCAACCCGACAATCGCAGCGCGGATGAAGAGCCGCCGCTCTCAACTAAGGCAAGCTTGTTTTATCAACTCATTAAGAGTGGTTTCTTTTTTACGCTTTCTTTCATTCTGGCTATAGGCAGCATTTGGATGATTCTGGATTCAATGACACGCATTGCTGGTGTTGCCGGCGGTCTGCTGTTTGGTATGGGAACTGTGATTTTTGGCGGAAATTTGAGACATGATTTGAAATCCTTACGAGAAAGAAAAGGAATAGAAAAAATCAACGATTAATTGATAAGCACCACAAAGAAGAGTTCCTCCGTATCAGTGGAAGAACTCTTCTTTGTTTATTCCGTAATCAGACAGTTCAATGATTTCCCATATTCTTTCACGACTGTTTCAGCAATTTCTTGATCGATCTTTCCTTCTTTTTCAAGTTGATGGATCAAGCGGATAATCTTATCATTCTCTTTGCGTTCGCCAACGCGAATTTTCTGAATAAGCTTATCCAACTGCTTACGTATGGTTGGATAACTCGTTGAGTAAATGGATGCTAATTTTTTTATTGATCCGGATGAAAGGATGAAGCACTTTACAAACTCAAGTTCCTCATCATTCAAATCTGAAATCCAACTTGGCTCCTCATTCATTCTCATAACTCCCTTCTTTTCTACCATTAACTAGACTTTTTTTCTTTTCCCGAAAGCGACTAATCCGACCATCGCTAAGAAAAATAATCCTAGAATAACTAAACCTTTACTGTGGACACTTCCTGTTGAAGGCAAGCGTTTGGAAACAGTTGTATTATTTCGATAAGTGGTTTGAACATTGGTGCTGGTGGAATCCCCTGTCTCAGGCAACCCAATAGGATCATTTTGCTGGCTGATCTCTTTTTTACTTGGTTGACTATTTTTTACAGAGAAATCAATCGGTGTTTCATCTATCTGGTATCCTTTTGGTGCTTTTGTTTCAATCAATTGATAATTTCCATCAGTCAAGTTTTTGATGATTATAGATCCGTCTTCACCAGTAACGATTTTTTCTTTTCCTGCTACGGTCTTTCCTTTAGGATCAACTAACTTGAACTCCGCACCAGCCAATGTTTTTCCAGTTTTACTATCGATTTTCTTCAATAAAATCTCACCCGTTGGTATTTTCTTTTCTGGAGTATACGAGTTCTTGAAGATCGGAATATCTCCAGTTTTGACGTTTTCATAAACCGCTGTAGCTTCTAGTTTTCCAGATTTTTCTTCAACGGTCACAACTACTTTATATTGTGTGTCATCGTAAGTTATACCCATTTCTTTTTCTGACGGGATTACTTCCGAGATTGTGTACTCATATGTGCCCACTTTGTCGTAATTGATTTCTGTGAATTCGACTTTTCCTTGACCGTTGTTTTTAACTGTCTCATCTACGTTATCGCCTTTCAACTTAAAGGTGAACTCATTCTCTTTCAACGTACGACCGCTTAACTCTTTTTGAGCCTCTAGTTTGATACTTGTTGGCAATGCTTTATAGGTATTTTCGAAGATTGGTACTTCACCAGCTTGAACATTTTCGTAAACCGCTGCGGCTTCTAGTTTTCCAGATTTTTCTTCAACGGTCACAACTACTTTGTATTGTGTATCATCGTAGGTTATACCCATTTCTTTTTCTGATGGGATTACTTCCGAGATTGTGTACTCGTACGTGCCCGCTTTGTCGTAATTGATTTGATCAAACAAGACTTTACCATCTTTATCGTTCTTCTTCGTTTGATCGATACCATCTGCACCTTTTAAGTTAAAGCTGAATTCGTCAGCTTTTAATGATCGGCCGCTTAATTCTTTCTTCGCTTCTAATTGAATGCTCCCTGGTAATGCTTTATACGTGTTCTTGAAGACTGGTACCTCGCCAGTTTTTACGTTTTCGTAAACCGCTGTGGCTTCTAGTTTTCCAGATTTTTCTTCAACAGTAACCGTCACTTTGTATTTCGTCTTGTCATAGGTCATGCCGTTTTCTTTATCTGTCGGCAGAACTTCAGAAATTGTGTACTCATATGTTCCGGCTTTGTCGTAATTGATTTCTGTGAATTCGACTTTCCCTTGACCGTTGTTTTTAACCGTCTCGTCTACGTTTTCGCCTTTCAAGTTAAAGCTAAAGTCGTTCTCTTTCAACGTACGACCGCTTAACTCTTTTTGAGCCTCTAGTTTGATACTTGTTGGCAATGCTTTATAGATATTTTTGAAGACTGGCACCTCGCCGGCCTGAACGTTTTCGTAAACCGCTGTAGCTTCTAATTTTCCAGCTTTTTCTTCAACAGTAACCGTTACCTTGTACTTCGTCTCATCATAGGTCATGCCGGGGACTTTTTCTGACGGTAGAACTTCGGAGATCGTGTACTCATGGACACCTTCTTCTGTATAGCTGATTTCATCAAATAGAACCTTGCCATCGGCAGCGTTTTTCTTTGTTTGATCAATGCCTTCGCCTGTCAGCTTGAAGCTGAATTCATCTGCTTGTAACGTACGACCTGTCAGTTTCTTCTTTGCTTCTAACGAAATTTTTGTTTCTAGCTGATTTGTAGCGCTTTTGTTTTCCAGTGTAAAGGTATGGTTGACCTGATCTTTAGAAATGATAATCTCATGTTTTGTCTCATCCTTCACATAGCCATCCGGTGCTTTACTTTCTACTATGACGTAGGTTCCATAACGTAAATTCGAGAGATGATCAACTTCAACGCCATCTTCAATAATTTTGTCGCCTTTTACTTCAATATCAGAAAACATCAATGTAAGATTTCCTTGACTATCTTTCCGGTAAAGATCGAAAAAGGCGGAGCTTGCGGTGATTAATTGATTGCTCTCATCTACTTTTTTAAATTTCAATGACCCGTTTTTCCCACTTGAAGTTCCTTCGCCATCAGTAGACTTAATCGTTACAGATGTCGTCGTTTCATGGAATTGAATATCTTTTCCAAATAAGGAGGCGCTATTTTTGACGATTTCATTATTTTGAATTCCCGGATCAAGCAGCGTCTGATAGTCGATAATATAGGGTGTATCAATTGAATCACCTAAATCGATCGTCAAGGTTTGTGTTCCTTCTATAGAATCTGAAGTAACGGTCGGCTTCTTGTCCTCAGCGAACTCAATCGCAGGTCCGTCCTTAACAAAAGTTTCTGAACCGTTGTCTTTCGCTTTATACACCTTTACCACTACATTTTTATCTGCATCATAGACAAATGATTGTTCATTGATGCTGACGGTATCAGTTACCGTCGGATTGATGATCTTGTGACTATCTTTATTTAAAACAACCGACCAATTGATTAATCGATAGTCATCTCCAGTAGCTTGAGTCCCCTTTTTAGTGATCCATGAATCCTTATCACTTTTTTCGACCATTCCTTCAACTACTAAAGGTTTCGTGTCTTTCACAGTCATGGTCGCTACATTTTTATATTTAGGAATCTCATCTGAAGCTTCAGCCGAAACAAAAATCGCAAAGGTACTCTTCGTGTCTTTTGATAAAGTAATGACAGGAACTCCGTCGACTAACTCATACTTGTAGTCAACATCCTTTTCCCATTTTCTGCCTAAGCTAGCTACTTCAACTTTATTTTTTTCGATGTTCACATCATAGATTACTAGCTCCTTAAGTGTCTGACCTTCTCCTAAGGCTTCTTTAATCGTTGTATCTTTTGGAATTGTTGTTTTCCAAGTATTGAACAAGGCGGTCCAATAAACACTATTTTCACCAGCCGTTGTTTCACTAAACGGGTTGGCATGAGAAAAAGCCGAAGTGACTTCTCCACCTTGTTCAAGGTATTTTCCGTATTTCACCCCGTTATAGGCGAACTTAATATCGACCCATGTGGCGACTTCAGCACCATCGGTATGTGTTCTTCCATCTTCACCCTCATATGTGATTATGGCGCTGTTGTCAAAGCGCAATATCGCTCCTGTTTCGAACTGCTGTTGCTTATCCACAAAATAATGGGTGGAATAGTCGATCGTAATTTGATTATCCGTTGTGCTGTAGCTGCCGATCAGTTTAATAATGAAGCCAGTAGAATACTCTGAATCACCATCGATTTTCTCTAATACATAATCACTATTTCTATTTAAAAGCTTATCTGTTGTTCCATCATTCGCTGTGACCTTTAAAGTAGATTCGATCAATTGAAGGGCACTCTTATTGGTTCCTGCCAGCGTTGCGAATTTATCTGTGATCACAGCATTTTTCATAGAAATTCGATTTTTATTAAAAACCACTTGCCAGCCAATCGTATTGTTAGAAAAATCCTTGTCGAGTGCTTTTTTCTCTACTCCAAGCGTCCCATCGACAGTCGGCTTTTCTCCACCAGAAACCACTTCACTTTGCGTTCCATCAATTATCATCGCCGTATTCATTAGATCCGTGTTTATTGGTGTAGGTACTTCAAAGCTTTGGGTGGAATAGGTAACTTTGTATACTCCCTTTTCCTCAAATTTCAAGGTAAAGTGTACATATTCCCCATCCTTCTTCTTAAAATCAGCCGAATCTTCGGAGAAAGACCATTTATCAGTCAAAACTGCCTTTCCATCTTGATCATATTTATAGACCTTGATACTGTCTTTTATTAGATAATGGTTCGCCGTATTCGGATCGCCATACCGGGAATACATCCAATCCTTAAGCTCACCGTCAGCATTCGTATAAGTAGCCTTGACCTCCCAGTTGAATTTCCCCGTGTTCAAGTCATAGTCCGTACAGTATTTATAATTATCCTTGTCAATAAAAGACACACTAGCTTCAGATGAGTTTGAAATAAAGTTATCACCAGTAATGGTTGCCTTGTTTAAAAACTCTTTCTTTTCTTTATCGGCTACTTTCATCTTTAGGATTATCTTCACTGGTTGATTCATAATCCCCGAACCGAATTTATAAACATAATCATCCTTATCTTGCCATGCATTGATGAAGCTTACTGGAGCGAGCTCCCATTCATCGTTATCATTCATGACATAATATTGATGGAACCAGACAGTTAATCCTTCCGGCAGGTGGTCTCTTACTATTACATTTCTCAAATCACGTCTGTCCTCATTCAGTGTAATTGTCCATGTAACGGTATTATCCGCTTCGATAATTCCTTTTTTATTAAGGTCCGCCTTCACTACAGGTATCGTGATCGTGATCTCGTCATCAGCGTCATCCGTAATATTTGTTGGTATCTCAACGATTTCTGTATCCGTTTCAAGCTTCAGTTCTGTTTTTAGGTCAATCGTTCCTTGACGTTCACTCAAGTTTTCTGGCTTATCATTGAAGGTGACTGTCAAAAGACCATCTAAGCCTAATGTAAATGAGCCTAAAACATCTCCACCATCATTCTTCAATATATCTGTCACTATATTATGGACAGAAAAATAATCGGGCAATTGATAGGTGTAATGGTCCCCATCTTTAATTAGCACATCGTTGTCTAAAATCCAGTCAAAATGAATGTTGATATTCGCGTCTTTTACTGCTGGGTTCGTTTCACTGAATTCATTTCCTTCGAGGTCAGTGATTTTGATATTGTTAAATAGGTCAACACCGCGAGCATTCAAATTTGGCTCATGAGCTCTTGGCTGAAGCTCTTTGGTTTCTTTGACCTGATTCAGCGGGTCATCCTCAGGAGCTGATTTTTTAGCATAATACAAAGTACGGTGAATGTTGTTGCCAAAATCAATAGTTTCTGTTTCTAGATCTTCTGTTGTGGGTTCAGCATTTAATTCCAACAGACCTTCGTAAAATTTCACACTGGTAAAATCCGGTGCGCGGCCGTCGTCTGTTTCCTGATAGTTTTTAGTGAATTGGAGAATCAATTGTTGATTCATAACTTGGTAATTCCCCATCTCTCCCAAGCTGCCAGATTGTTCTGGAAAATTTAGATTATCCGGCAGGTCGACAGCAACCATCGTTCCTTCTTCGATCAATGCGGCCTGGGCCAATGACCAATTCAATTTTGTTTTTATTGTTTCTTTGGGCTTTATACGAGTGTCTTCTGTGATTTCCTGATCGTCTGAATTGGTCATCAGCGCATCGTTGATGACCACACTCGCTTCTTCCGTCGTCTCTGCAAAGATCGACAGTGGAAAAATACCAATCATCATTCCGCAAATCGCTGCTAACGACCATAATTTTTTTAATCGATTCATCCTTTTCATCCCCTATCAAAAAGTAATATATTCTTGTTTGTTGGTTTCAGTCATTTTAGTGCCGTATAAAATCGTTCCCGACATATTTGCCAGCATCCGAACAAGCTCCCGCTCTCCCTTTTTATCAGAAGGCGGTTCTGCAAATGGAAGGGCACTGATTTTTTGTTCGATCGTTTCTAAAACGTCCCTGCTGCTTTTCTTGGTTGATTGTTTTGCAGCCTGTTTATTTGTTTTTGGCAGATTTCCATTGGCCTTTGACTGCTCTGTTTCTTTTGTTCGAACAGCTGGGGCCGTTTCAGCAGAATCGTTTGTACTGTCTTCTTGAGCTTGCTCCGGTTCAACGATTTCATTGGTTTCGGACGCTTCATCTGCTGCTTCGATTCGATCATTTGAAACAATCAACGTATTGCCTGTTTCCGAAAGATCAAAGGCCAGCACCGCTTGTTCTTCTCTTACCTGAGCAATCAATTTCTCACTGCTGTATAAGATCGGCGCATTGGATTGATAAAACATCATCGACGGTAGCGCAAGAGCGATCAATAAACTTCTATTCATAGGCGCCTCCTTTAACAGTCAATAACAAATGGCCAAACTCCGCCCAATCCTCTGGTGTCGGCGGACGCTTCCAGATCATTTGGTGACAAGGAAGCGTATCGATCAGAAAATCAGATAGATAGATTTGTGTTTTTGTGCTTAATTTCTCTTCATAGCAGATGTTCATGCTTTGTAATGAACTCAGCATCGTTTGGATGTATTCGTTGTAGCTGCTGCCATGGGAGAAATCGATGCAGATGAATACTGGGTCCTCCAGCTCTTCAACTGAAATCTGCGTAATCAGGAAGAACAAATAATCGTAATACAGCTTGTTTCGCTCTTGATCCGAATGAAACAGTCCGCGGTGAGCAATTTTTTCAATGAAGTCTTGGATCATTTCATCCAGCTTGGGATTGATTTCTTGGAAGTAGCGGCGTTGGATTTTAGTCACAAATGTTGTTTCGCGAAAATGATAGATCAGCCATCTGCGATTGATTCTGAGTAATCCGTCAACCAATGCCGTGTCTTCTTTTAATCGATGGATTTCAAAACGTGAATGCTCAGCCAAATAGTGTAAAAACTCATCGACCAACCTTCCTGCCTGCTGTATCTCCTGTCCCTCAATAAATGTCAACTCTTGCCTTAAATCGACTTCCATCATTTGACAAAAAAGCAATAAAGCAGCAATCTCACCCTGCATTTCTTTGGGAGTCAGAGAAAAATGACCCTCCAACCATTTAATAAGATAATCTGTAGCCGCATTCTCTTCATATTCGATGTATACCTGATCTATGGGATGACTTTTTCCCATGCGAATCAACGCGACACTGACGAAAAAAAGCAGTTTGTGTTCTTTTGTTTTTGGAAGCGAAAGATTTAAATAGTGCTCCAAATGGCGAAAGACCTCCTTCGCCTGCTTTTGGATTTCCTCATCAAAGGGACTTGCCAATCCGTTAAACATTTCATAGTACAGCCCAAACAGAAAGCTTCGAATCGCGCATTCATTTCCAATTAATTGATTTTTCTTCAGCTGAAATCCTTCAGCTGCTAGTTGATCCTTCAAACGTTTAGACAAGCGATAGGTACTTGAACGGCTCACATGCAGCTCTTCGATTTGCTTGTCCAAGCTCGTCTCTTTTGTCACATAGCGATGAAAAATTTGATAAGACAGACTTCGTTCCACTAAACAGATCCGCATCTTTTTAACGATCGCATGGGTTAAGTCATGTACCTCTATTTCACCTGTCTCAAGAAGTTTCACCGTCGCCTCAAAATGATTTTCCTCCAGCTCCTCCTGAAGCTCCTGTAAATATTTTTCCAGTTTGTAACGAGAAATCTCAAGAATATCCCCCAGTTGATCAATTGAACAGTAAGCATTTTTATTTAATTCTAAATATTGAAGTAGATACCATTTATAGCGATCATCATCCATCAATAAATCGTTAGACTGCATCTCTCGCTCCTTCCAAATTAAGATTGTTAATCATTAATTTTATTTAATTATATTCTTTAGTTAAACGTATTTTAATTACTGAAATAACGTATTTGTCCTTATATTTTTGCTTTATCGAAAAAAAAAGAGACTTGCTCATCACAAATCACTTTCAAACTATAATTTAATATTAACATATTATTAATTAATGTAAAAAAATAAATGAATTTTGAAGAATTTAGCTGATTATATACATCAATTCTCAATTGTATTGCAAAATTAAGTTTCCACTCGTCTTTAAAACCTTTTTATCGATAAAACTATAACAAAAAAAACAGAGGCTCAGCCTCTGTTTTTTATACGATCATTCTGCCCTTGCTTAGTAAAACAATCAATAATCCTACCATTGCACCCAAGCAAGCTCCCTGAAGCAGAGAGATAGCCACATACCAACCATTAATGATTTTTTTCCTTGCGAGAACGTTCATCACAAATGATAGAATCAATCCTGCAATCGCCAAACCTAACAACACTTTTAACATTCTATTCGCTCCTTCCGTCTTCCATAACTTAATATACTCAAAAATAGCTGTCTATTTCTCAGATCGAAACTATTTTTTCGAGTCGTTCAGATTATTTCAGTAAAAGGAGATTCTTTTGCTTCATTCGAAAGTATTGTTTCCTATTTTAAAACGCGCGCTTCGCCATGGCTGCATATTTTTTCAATATGCTTCCGCAGATGAAAGATAGAGCGATAAAGATTATACCTACCAGAAAGCCAACGAAAATCTGCGGAAATCCGGTCAAGGTTACGAACAATACATTAAATGGGATATGGGTGAGCCCAAAAAGATTTAACAAAGTGATCGCCGGCAAACCGATACCGATCAGTCCAAAAGCGCCTGACAACACCGATAAAATCGGTACAATAAACATTCCTGAGAAGACTACGGCGATTCCGCCAACTATTTTTTCCATCATATTTTTTTCCTTTCGATTTCCGCCATTTACACCATACACATTTCTTTCATTCATTTTTTGTTCCATTTTGAACACTCCTTTTGATTTTTTTATAATTTATTCGCTTCATATTTTTAATAAAACGAAGATTGCCATCTTAAATACCGAACGACGGTATGTATAACTTTAAAATAAAACTGCCACTGAAGGCAGTACTTATTTTTTTTGTTCGTAGATTTCACGAAACTGTTCTAAACGTTTAATCGCTTCGGCATCAAAAACTTCGATCCCTAGCTTAGCCATCATTTCTTGAAACAGAGCGAAACGGTTCGCTACACTGCTTGAATCACCATCGTGGATCAGCGGTGTCAGCCAAATATTGATCAGCAGCAAGATCACCTCTGCCAATTCTTTGGGATACTCTGTTTGGATCGAGCCGTCAGCGATTCCCTCTTCAATGATCGGCTGAACGTAATGCGGCGCTGATTCTTTGAAGATTCCTTCTAACTGCATCACCAGCATCTGAGGATTTTTAAGAAAATCCGGTGCGATCTCAAACATATCGTCTTGACGTGGATTTTGCAGAGCGGAAGCAAAAAGTGCCTGCAGCTTTTGCAATCCAGTCATATTTTTATCCTTTTCGAGCCGTTTGAGATGCTCTAATTCATTCTCATTATTTTGATAAAGCTTATCCATCACGCCATCTAAAATGTCTTCCTTTGATTTAAAGTGATGGTAGATCGCTCCTTTGGACAAGCCGCCGAGATTATTGACGATATCTTGAATCGAAGTATGCTCATAGCCTTTTTCTAAAAACAACTGTCTCGATACCTCTAGAATCTTGTTGACTGTTTCCTCCGGGTATTTATTACGAGCCATAAGTGTGACCCCCTTATTCATACATTCGGTTGGTATGTATACACTATAATCGCTATCAGCAGGATTGTCAACTCTTTTTGAAGCGATTCTTCAAATGTTTTATTTCTTGCGGTGCAGTCCCTCGCGCAATTTTCCTTTTAGGTGCTGATACATTAAAAATTGCTGACGTTCTCGTTTGATTGCTTTGTAACGCTTCGGCTGCTTTTTATAGAATTCCTGATGATAATTTTCCGCTGGCCAAAAAGGCCCCGCCGCTCTAATTTCTGTAACGATCGGCTTGCTATATCTGTTGGAATCAATTGCAGCCTGCTTCTTCCTCTCGGCAATCTTTTTTTGTTCTTCATCCGCAACAAATATTACTGGACGATACTGTGCCCCGCGATCTTGAAATTGACCAAAGGCATCTGTGGGATCCGTCATTTGCCAATAAAGGTCAATCAATTCCTGATAGCTGACCCTGCGCGTATCAAAAATGATCTCCACTGCCTCAACATGCCCTGTGGCACCACTGCTTACTCGGTCGTAGCTGGGATGCTCTAACTCACCTCCTGTATAGCCGGATAAAACAGAAATAATTCCTGGCTGAGATTCGAAGGGCTCCACCATACACCAAAAACAGCCGCCTGCAAAAATTGCCCGCTCCTGATACGCTGGATCAGCCACAACATGCTGCTCCTTCACATGTTCCTCAGAGACTGCTGTGTTTCCAGTGATTTCCTGATAGAAATCTGCCACATCCGGTGTTAAATTATTTCGCAAAGCCAACGGACGCAGCTCAGCTTCCAGCTTTGCTAATTGTTCTTTGAAATTTTTCTGCTGACCTAACGCGTTTTTAGTCGTCGTTAATAAGTAGCGTTCCCATTCACGAGTACTTGGATTCAAAATCAGATTATACATCTTCTTTAGTACTTCCTCTTCAGAAACTGACATGCGCCTCACTCCTTTCGCTGATCCTTCTCCAAAATTTACCTGCAATTTACCATAATTCTGCCGAATAATCGAATAGTTGGATTGGAAAAAAAGAAGAACCACAACATAGCTGCGGCCCTTCTTCTAAAATTAAAGTAATTCAAATACTGCTTGCTGTGTGTCATTGGCATTTCTGCCGACAAAAACATTAAAGGTGCCTGCTTCGGTTCCAAATTGCATATTCTTCATATAGTAATACAAGTCCTCACGCTGAAGAGCAAACACAACAGTCTTTTCTTCATGTGGCAGCAGGTTTATTTTTTCGTATTTTTTCAGCTCTTTGATTGGTCGAACGACCGAGCCGGTAACATCTTGAATGTACAGCTGAACAGTCTCAAGACATTCGTAATCAGAACGGTTTTTCAGCTTGATAGAAACGGTCAAGTGATCAGTCATTTTCTTTGAACTTACTGTCAGTTCCTCATAGTCTACCCTTCCGTAGCTTAGCCCGAACCCGAATGGAAAGAGCGGCTCATTCGGGCTATCTAAGTACTTGGTAACAAATCGGCCTCTATGAGTACTGCTGTTCAGCGGACGACCCGTTTTGAACTCATTGTAATACATTGGTAATTGGCCGACATTTTCCGGGAAACCCATACTGAGCCTTCCAGATGGATTGACCTTACCGAACAGAATATCAACAAGGGCATTTCCGCCTTCAGTCCCTGGGAACCAGGCTTGCAGAATCGCATCCATCTGCTCGACCTCTTTGGTAAATGTTAGCGGACGACCGCTGATGGCGATCAAAATATTCTTTTTACCTAACTCGGTCATTTTCTCTATGAACTCTTTTTGGATGAGAGGCAAGGAAATATCCGTACGGCTGCCTGCTTCACCACTTTGCATCGTGTGTTCACCCATTGCGTAAATGATGATATCCGCGTCCTTACCTGCTTCGAGTGCTTTATTTAATGCTGCTTCTCGTTCATTGTCCGTCATTCCTAATGAATGAATCTGCTCCTTCGTTGCCCCGAACTCTCCTAAGAACTGATAATCTGCCAACAAGCCGCAACCTTTTTCATAAGAAAATGTTTCCTTCGCTAATTCTTTTTCAAGGGCCTCCTTGATTGAAACAACGTCCGTGCTTTTGCCATGGACTGCCCATAATCCGATCAAATCCTGTTCATCGCCGTAGGGGCCAACCAATAGAATTTTGTTTTTATTTGCCTCTAATGGAAGCAGCTCCCCTTTATTTTGTAATAGGACGATCGATTCTTGTGCGACTTTTCGAGCCAAGCTTCTATTTTCTTTTGTTAGTAGCGTTTGCTGTTCCTGTTCGACTGTACTGCCGCGATAAGGATCTTCAAACAGACCTAAATCATTTTTCAATTTCAGAACTCGCCAGACTGCTGCATCCACCAACTCAGGATCAATGGCCCCATCAGTGACTAACGATTCCAATTCATTTGCATAGCAGCCTGTTTTCATATCGATATCGTTTGTTGCCTTCATCGCTAGAGCAGTTGCTTCCCGTTCATCTTTTGCTACACCATGTGCAATCAATTCTTGCACAGCTGCGTAATCAGAGATGATCACCCCATCAAAGCCCCATTCTTCTCGCAAAATTTCTTTTAATAGAAATTCATTGCCTGTTGCGGGCATGCCATCATAGGTATTAAAGGAGGTCATGACCAATTTTGCCCCTGCATCGACTGCCGACTTGTACCCGCTTAAATAATCTTGTCTTAAACGGCGTTCGCTCATATCTACGGTGTTATATTCTCTTCCTGCTTCCGCAGCTCCATAGGCAGCAAAATGCTTCACACAAGAGGCGATCCCTTCAAACTCTCTACCGGACTCCTGTTGCAAACCGCGAACCATCGCCGCTGCAAAATCGGCATTCAGCTGCGGATCTTCTCCTGTTGATTCTAGGCAGCGTCCCCAGCGAGCGTCACGAACTAAATCGACCATCGGGGCATAGGTAACGTGAGCACCCGCAGATCGTGATTCTCGGGCAATCACACCGTAAGCCTCCTCGATCAGTTTAGGATTCCATGTGGCGCCTAGACCTAATGGAATAGGAAAAATCGTGCGATAGCCATAGATGATATCGGCCATAAATAGTAAGGGGATTTTATGTCGGCTATTTTGCAGATATCTCTCTTGAATAACTCGGATCGTTTCCGCGCCGGTTACATTTAAGACCGAACCGACAACATCAATCGTTTCCTGAGTAATGCCTAACTTCTTTTTGGGACCGACTGCTAACTCCTCACTATGAAAAAAGTCACCAGACAATTGGACTAATTGACCAACTTTTTCTGTCCAAGTCAACGAATCTAACAGCTCTCTTAATTTTATTTCTTGCATTAGTCTTTAGCTCCTTCAGCTGCTTGTTCTTCTTTATAGGTACGCAAGTCTAATCGTTTAAACCACGGATACCATAAAACCGGCGACAAGATTAATTGGATGAATAATTGTAATAAGATGATCGAGATACTTCCTTCAACTGCGGCATGGAAACCGATCGGCAAACCAAAGATCGCTTGAACCCCCATAAATTTGGCGACGATTCCAAGCTTTGTCAGTACATAAGCCAACGTCAATGCGATCGCGTTATTGGTAATAAATGGAAAAGCCAAATCAAAATTCAATACTAAGGGGGTTCCAAAAATAACCGGCTCAGTTATCCCAAACATTGCTGGCACAATCGATATCTTGCCGACTTGGCGATACTGTTTACTTTTTGCCCGCAGCATCAAAAGAACTAGTCCTAAGCCTAAGCCGCTCCAAGTAATGATATTAAAGAATGCCAATCCTACAATGTTCGGTGGTGTTAAGCCCGCCTGAACAGCATTCAAGTTTTCCAGGTCCATCGCTAGCCACAATGGAGTAACTAGCGGCAGAATCACATTTGTTCCATGGATTCCAAAGAACCACAGCACTTGCTGCAGCAGACTCAATAGAATCATCACTGCAATTGAACCGCCCACCCCCTTCAACGGTTCTTGAATGATGCTGTAAACAAATTGATGCATACTGCCAAACGCTGTCAAACTAAACAATAAATCAACAATTGCAAATAAAAGTCCAATCAGGATCGTTGGGATCAATGCTTCGAAGGTTTTGGTCACCATTGGCGGAACACCTGCCGGCATTTTGATCGTCCAGCCGCGATGCTTGATCGCTAAATATAAACGAGCACTTACGACTCCGACGATCAAAGCAGAGAACACGCCCTGTGCCCCCAGCCAATTCGTTGGAATGCCCATCGAATCATCCGCCATTTTGCCTAAAGGAGTAATGATCAGAAAACCAATCAGCGAAATAATTGAAGCAGAGATCGGATCTTCCTCCTCATCTAGCTTTTTCACTAAATGATAAGCAATCAGGACAGCAATATAAACCGCTAGTGCGCCGAGAGTCATCGTATTTACTTTGGATAGCAGCTCAGTCAACTTATCCAGCTTCGCAAGTGCTGGTACCATCCCCATCAAAACAACGATCAATACCGACATTGAACCAATAAAAAGCGGGCCTAAAGTTGCCATCATTGCGCCGGAAATCGCTTGTAAATAGGGATTGGTCCCCAGCTTATCGAACCAAGGGTTCAATTTGTTAAACAGCTTTGTGATTTTTTCTTTCAATGTTGCTCCTCCTCATCAAACGATTGTTATAACGCTTTCATTATAGAGTCGATAGTCGCTCCAAGTCGTTCCGCTTTTTTACGACAAAGTGGAAATTTAATTACTTTTTTTTAGAAATTGCTTACGAAATTTTTGCGGCGACATGCCAAATTTATTACGAAAAACATTGTAAAAAGTTTTATTCGTAGCAAACCCATTATTCAACCCGATTTCCAGAATCGTCTTATCCGTATCGCGCATTTCTTTGTAAGCTGCATCCAACCGAATAGAATTGAGATATTCGGTAAAAGTGATCCCCATAAACTTTTTATAAAAGCGGGAAAAATAAGACGGATTGTAATTGAAAATCTTCGCCACCTCTTCGATCATTAAATTTTGAGCGTAGTGATCCTGAATGTATTGATTGACTACTTTCATCTTTTCCAAATATTTAAAGGACTTGATTTCATAAATATTCGTGCTGGAAAATGTATTACTTTCGCAAAGAACCGCTAATAACTCATAGATTTTGGCTTTCACATATAAATGATTCACTAATTCATTCGAAGAAAAATTCTGATAAATAAACAGTAAGCATTCTAGTGCCTCCGAATTTTTCTGTTCCGGTATAGCTTTGAACAGAAATTTCTTCAAATACTGCTCCTCGGTGATTCTTTGCAGATACTCCAAAGGAACCTGAATCACTAAACATTCGCCTAACACTGGACTTCTTGTTGAATGAACATGATTCGAATTGATAATAATGAATTCCTTTGCTTTCAAATGATAGGTCTGGCCAGCAAAGATGACTTCCAACTCGCCAGAAAAACAAAAAAGCAGCTCAAGACTTTCATGCCAATGAGGAGGAATCAGACGATCCGATGATTTCGAATGAAATGAAAATATTTTATACGGGTAATTATCTGTTGGTGAGATTTTTTCATATTTCATATTATTGCCTCGTTTTCTTGATTTTTCTTACTTGTAACGTACCCAATTCGCTAAAATTAAGCAAAAGAAAAACTCAAGGAATGACCAATTTGGTTTTTCCTCGAGTTATTCATTTTAATTGAAATTAGAAATATTTCAATCCAGTACTGACATTAAACCTGCAATATTTTCTTGATTTTACGGAAGGAAACATAGTATATGATCACTTGATAGAGAACAACTAGCATCAGCAGTACACTGTCCATCATCAGAGCATTCATTTCATTGCTGGTAAATTGATTATCATTTGTGCCGAACATCAACAGGGTAAACCCATAGATCAAGATTGCGGCTAAAACGGTTGGTAAAATAAATAATTTATTCAACTGACTGAGTACACATTTTCGAATGTAATGATTATTCGCACCTAAGCGTTTCAAATCTTCAAACAACTGCTGATTTGATAAGCCGATCGTAATGCTTCGTGTATACGAGATCACGCCGACTGCGGCTAGGCAAATGATCGCCACAAAAATGAAGACCAAAAAGTAAACAGCAACACTTTGGAAAAAGGTATTTTCCACAAGTACTTTCATCGCAGGATAATATTTCCAGTCATCCATCAGCGACATGTTGCTAGGCGAAAGCTTGATCTTTCTATCATAATCATACTGCTGATTATTTGCTTTGGCTTTGGCAGATTGATAGGCATCATAGGGATTCAGGACCGCCATTTTAGGAGATGCCTTCTCAATAAATTCTTGATAAACAGCTTGAGCAAATGGATAAGAAGCTTCCACATCGGTCACATTAAACAGAATTTGCTTCGTTTGATTCTCCTTGGTCAGGTTCGTTCTGATTTTTTGGTAGTCCTGATCATTTAACACATACCGGCGACTGCCTTTGCTGACCAGCTGCTGACAGCGTGCAACTCCTTTGAATTTAATTGAAAGCTCTTCTTTTGTGACGGGATTTGTTACTAGATCCACATCGTCATCCTTTTCAAAAAAACTCTCCGCTTCTTCTGCCCCTTTCACTCGGTAATAATGACCTTGAGGAATCGTAAGATCGCTTTGGGTTTCCCGATTAAAGGTAGACGCATCGATAAAATCGGCTAAACGATGATCCTTTGAGTAATCTTCAATTAATTTGCCGTCATCACTCCAATCACGTTCCACACCACTAACTAACAATTCTGAAAAAATAATCTCCTGATATTCTTTGATTGTGACATCGTGTTTTCTGGCTAACCGATAAATATCCTGCTGGTTCACTTCATCTTCTGAAAGATTATAATGCAGCTCGTAGTCCACCGGACTGTTTGAAATAGCATTCGTCGCACTAGCTAATTGCGGCGGATAGAAACTTGCAAATAGACTGGCCGTCAGCAGTAAAGCGATAATACTCATGTTTCGTACAGTTTGCCGCCCTTGAAACTTCATCATATTAGAAGCGATCAGGTCATTATAGTATTTTTGCGGATTTCTTCCCCGTTTACTCTTCATAATGGCATAAGTCATAATACGATAGATCCCAATCAATGAAAGCAGATAGGTGACATTCCATAAACCAGGAAGCAATATCTCTATAGTATTTGACACAAGCTTAGGGACTACAAACCCTAAAAATATCCCGACGACCAATAGAACAATCCCAGACAGCCCGTACTTAGCCGTCACTGGCCGCAATGGTTCATTCTTATGCTGATGGTATAAAATTTCCATCATGTCTGTTCGGCGAACAAACTGGTACAACTGGAATAGAACTGGGAGCATCGAAACAAGACCAAAAAGCAACCCGATCATGATTCCCTCAAAGGTTAGTCCCAGTGACATCTCACCTAAATTTACTAAGATCAATCGAAAAAGCTGCCAAATCAGAAAGGCCACCCCGATACCAAGGACGACTCCAACCAAAATACAGCTGAGCATCAATTGCAGCATCTCAACCGTCAGCTTTTGAGAGAGATATTTTTTCTTTGCTCCTAAAGCTAAAAACACCCCTGTCTCTCTGCTTTTGTATTTTAAAAACAAATTGGCTGCATACATAATAAATATCAAACAGCCTATAATCGCGATGGCAAAAATCATCATGACCTGCTTGCGGCTGTCTCCTCCGACTGGAAGCGTCTGCTGAACGATTGTACTGTAGAGCATCACAGCATAGGAGGTGATCAACAGGACGGAAAAGGTCATACAAAAGATAAACTGCAGGTAATTGCGTTGATTATACTTGCGCAGCTTCTTCAAAAGATCAGACATGGACAGCTTCATCAGGATTCCCCTCCAATTCCTTAAGTATATCAAGCAATTCATCAAAAAATTGCTGTCTTGTTCCTGTCCGTTTTAATTCAGTGAAGATATTGCCATCTTTCATAACTAGGACACGATCACAGTAGCTCGCCGAAAAAGTATCGTGGGTAACCATAAAAATAGTCGCACCCAAAGTGCGCTTCGCTTCAATAAACGCTTCGATTACAGTATCACGAGATTTACTGTCAAGGTTGCCGGTGGGTTCATCGGCTAGTAAAATCAAGGGGTCATTCATTAAGGCTCTAGCTACTGCCGTCCGCTGTTTTTGCCCGCCAGAGATTTCTACTGGATACTTATTAGCAATCCCGTCGATCCCGAATAATTTGAGCAGCTTAGTAACCTTTTGCTCCATTGGACGATACGGTGCTTGTGTGATTACTTTCGGGACACAAACATTTTCAAAAATCGTTAGGCCGTCTAGCAGCATAAAATCTTGGAAGACAAAGCCTAATTTCTTATTCCGCACTTCAGCCATCGCTTCCTCATCCAGCTTAGCCAATAACGTATTATCTAAACGAATCTCTCCTTTTTCATAAGGGATAAAACAGGAGATACAATTCAATAAGGTCGTTTTCCCGCTTCCTGATGGCCCCATTACCGCCACGAATTCACTTTCTGCGATTTCAAAGGAAACATCCTTTAAGACATCATACTGGACCCCACCAGTATTAAAGCTTTTGTATAAATGATCAACTGTTAACATTTTCTTCTCCTCCTTGTTTTCTATACCCTTATTCTAAGAAAATCAGCGGAGCTTCCCTATGGATTATCTTGTCATTCTTGACCCATTTATCGTCATTTTTGACAATCTTTTAATGATATAATGGATAAAAAACGGAGGTTAGCTGAATGTTGCAGGTTGTTTGTTGTGATGATGAAAAAGAAATGCGCAAAGCTCTGATAAAAATACTCGAGCCAGAATTGCAGCTGCAAGGCCTAGAGTATCAGTTTAGTGAGTTTTCTTCGGGGGAAGAATTGCTTAGCAGCCAGCTGGAGACGATCGATCTCCTGTTTTTAGATATTGAAATGAAGAACCTAGATGGGATCGAAACAGCGAAGCAGTTGCGGAAAGTCAATCAACGGGCTGTAATCATCTTTATTACGGCTTTTGCAGATTTTGTCTTTCAAGGATATGAAGTCCGAGCATTAAACTATCTATTGAAGCCCTATGGGGAGAAAAAAATCATTGAGGTGCTGCAGAAGGCTTTGGAGGAGCTGGAAACAGAGCAGCAGAAATATTTTGTCATTGAAAAAAAATCAGGCGTAACGAGAGTCCCGCTGAAGGATATTTGCTATTTTGCCAGCAACCGCCGCATGTTGCAGGTGGTGACCACGAAAAATACTAGTACCTTTTATGGAAAATTGAATGATCTAGCTTTGCCGGATCAATTCCTTAGAATCCATAATCGCTATTTGGTTAATTTGAATTACGTGGAGCACGTAGAGTCTGCGTTTCTTTATTGCCATCAGGAGCAGTTGCCGATTAGTCGAAAATATCGTCAGTCTCTCATGGTCAACTTTGCTAAAAATATGTTAGGTTAGGTGATTTTATGTTTTTAATCGATGTCGTTCTTATCAATTTTCTCGGTCTATTCGGAACGTATTTTCTCTATCAATTAATTGAACAGTTTATTCCGCCTAAAGACAATCGACTGCTTCAGCTGCTGCTTTTCTTTATCATCTTTTGCAGTATTACATTGCCTATTTATCCTAACGATTTGCTCAGCGTATTCGTCATGTTTTTACTTTTTCTCCTTTCCCTGCTGCTCCTTTTAAAAGGACCTGTCATCCATAAAATTTCTTTAGTGCTCTCTTTATATCCTTTTATCGTTTCACTCAATTTTTTATTGGAGGATATCGGGTTAAAGATTTGGCAGGCAAATGGCGAAGGGGTTGTTTTAGATTATTTGCTGCATGGAGCAGCACACCTTTTAAGAGGGCTTGTTTGGTTTGCTATGTATCAGTTCTTTCGTTATGCAATTCCTTACTCAAAGACCCAGATTACAACCAAATTATGGCTGATTATTGATTTTATTTGCTTGACGCCCTTAATAGCCATGATCAGCTTTATTGCCTTCACCCCCGCAATTACTTGGCGTGTATATCCCGCATCTCTTGCTTGTATCCTGACCAGCTTCTGCAGCTTGTATATGACTGGTCATGTCGCCAAAAGCTTTCGTTACAAGCTGGAGAATCAAAATTTACAGCTGCAAAAAGATTATTATCAAGAACTGGAAGGGAATCAAAAACAGCTGCGGAAAATCCATCATGATATGAACAATCATTTTAGCGTCATGCTGAATTTGATTCGTGAGGAGCAGCCTGAAAAAGCAGAAAGCTATTTGACAAGCTTAACCGAGCAGCACATTCTCGCTAATCATATTTTTTGTAAAAACAGTATCGTCAATGCCGTTTTGAATGCGAAATATCAATTGATGCAGGACTATCAAATAAAGTGTTCCTTACAGTTAGATATCGATACTCTGATAACAATCGACGATATCGATTTGTGTTCCCTCTTTGGCAATACCTTAGACAATGCGATCGAAGCGGCTAGGCAAACAACCAATAAAGAGATTACAATGAAAGCTAGATACTATAACGGCTTTTTCAGCTACGAGATCATCAACACAAAGAAGCATCAACTTAAAAACCGCGGTTCCCGCTTCTTTTCAACCAAAGCTCAGCCGCAGAAGCACGGAATCGGGCTGCAAGCCGTCCGCTCCATCGTTGAAAGCTATGACGGTACATTGGACATCAGCTACGATGATGAGCAGTTTTCTTTAGTTGTGCTAATCAGTGATATCTAAAAAAGCGAAGAGAGACCTATCAAAATAGGCTCCTTCGCTTTTTGATTACAGTAATTCTTTTCTTAATGCCGCATCATCGATCGGTGATAAGTATTTCGGTGCGATATCTAATACAGTAAAGGCGCCGAATTGTTTCTCCTTGGCCAAGCGAGCACATGCTCTAGCATAAGCAACCAAAACACTGGCAGTAAACTCAGGATTGCTTTCCAATTGCAGATTGTACTCGATTACCTGCTTCGTATCCTCATGCGTTTTTCCTGTTCGCAGGACGGTTCCGCCATGGGGCATCGCATGGTGATCCCGTTTTAACTCTTCTTCTGAGATGAAATGAACGATCGTATCGTATTCATCAAAGTAATTTGGCATTGTCACGATTTCTTCCTTGATTGCTTCTTCATCGGCCTTTTCTTCTAGGACCACGAAACATTCACGCAAATGCTTGTCTCGCGTCGTCAACGTCATTTCTTCGCCGGCTTTTAATTTTTCGATCACTTCGCTCTTAGGAATCGTGTATTGGATCGCATCAGCAACCCCTTCGATTCGCCGCAATGCATCGGAGTGTCCTTGGCTGACGCCCTTGCCCCAAAAAGTATAGGTTTCTCCTTCAGGCAAAATACTTTGCGCGTATAAACGATTCAAGCTGAACAAGCCGGGATCCCAGCCGGTCGAAATAACCGAAACCGTTTGATTGTCCTTCGCTGCTTGATCGACGTTGGCGAAATGTTCAGGAATTTTCGCATGGGTATCAAAACTATCGATCGTGTTAAAGCTTTTAGTAATAGCCGGTGTTTGGATTGGCAGGTCCGTAGCAGAGCCGCCGCATAGAATACAAACATCGATCTTTCCTTTTTGCGCTTCTAATTCATCCAATACATAGACTGGCGCCCCATCCGTTTCAACACTAGCAGGATCTCTTCTTGAAAACACCCCTACTAACTCCATATCTGCATTTTGCTTCAGCGCTCGCTCAACACCGCGCCCTAAATTTCCATATCCGACAATCGCTATCTTGATCATTCAGTATCCCCCTAATTCTTATTTATTAGAATTATACTATAAAAAGAAGAGTGAGATTAAAAAAAACTCATCAAGCAGAAGACTTCTTACCATTCACTAGGTCCCCCAGACTTAATTATTCTTCTAGCTGGAGGACCGACACAATAAAAAACTGCAGACATTGAGCTTGTCTGCAGTCTTATGAAAAGTTTTTCTTCGCTATTTTTATAATAAATGATTGTCCTTCAGCACATCGCCGATATAGGTGTGCTCAACTTTTTTTACAAAATGCTCCAGCACTTTTTTCTCAACATACGGCATATCCATTTCGGAAAGCTTCTTGCGGTCGCTTAAATAATAGACAGAGTTCGCTAATGTCCTAATATCATACGCCGACGCAAAAACTTCTGGAACACCACGTTCGATATCTAAGAAGGAGTAAACAGCCTCCATCGCTGTCCGAACAGAGTATTCCGTAGTAAAGACGGTGTCTCGTTTGGTTTCAGCAAAGTTTCCAATAAAGGCTAAGTTTTCCGAGCCGTTAGGAATGACTACTGGACGGTCGCCAGGCTCCCGCAACATAAAGTATGACGTAATAAACGGCATATAAACAGGAATGACGTTACACGATTCTTCAGAAAATTTCTTGATATCGTCTTCCGGCACACCTAAATGATACATCAATTCCTGTACGATTTCTTGACCGCTGCATTGTTCGATCGGCTTCTTGATATAATTTCCCGGTGTATTTGATAATAGACCATAGACCCAAGTGATTGTTTGCTGATCCTTTTGTTCTTTGAAATGAGGCTGGCGGTGGGTCGCAAAGCTCATTAACCAATTGGAATCTTTGATTGTAATGATTCCCCCGGTTACGATTTTTCCAGTCCGCAGCTTCCGTTGCGTCAGTCTTGAAATATAAGGTTCAATATCAAAATTTTCCCATGTAACTGTTGCAGAAACAAACCAGCTTTCATCCGGCAAGTTGTCGCAAAAGACTTCTGGGTGACCGAACGCATCAGACTGCTTCGCTAAATTCTTCCATAAGTTCCAGCTGCCGCCCAACTCATGAGTAATCGGTGCCGCGGTATGATGATCGCCTTCTGTTGAGCTTTCAGTGATCGAGCCATTCGTAACGAAGACGAAATCATTTTTGGTTAAGTTGATTTCTTCGGCTTTGCCTGAACGAGTCAGCAACAATTTCTTCGCGACCTTTTTATCTGCTGTCACGTCAACTTGAATGTTATCGATCTTCGTTTCATATTGAAAATCGACTCCGTGATCCTTCAAGAATGCTAGTAATGGTTTTACTAACGATTCATATTGGTTATAGCGGGTAAATTTCAACGCAGTAAAGTCCGGCAACCCTTTGATGTGATGGATAAACCGCATAACATAGCGGCGCATTTCGATCGCTGAATGCCATTTTTCAAAAGCGAACATCGAACACCAATACAGCCAAAAGTTTGAAGCGAAAAATTCCTCCCCAAAAACATCCTCGATCTTCTTGCCAATCAATTGGTCTTCTGAGGTCATAAACAGATCGACTAGTTCTTTTTGCGCTTTTTTTGATAAAGTGAAATCGCCATCGTCGGCCGCACGTTCGCCGCGATTATGAATGATCCGGCAGTTTGATGAGTTGGGATCATCATGGTCCAACCAATAAAATTCATCTAAGACTGACGCATCTTCGACTTCCAAAGACGGTACTGAGCGGAATAAATCCCATAGGCATTCAAAATGATTCTCCATTTCACGCCCACCCCGAGTCACAAAACCATCGTGGGGGATGAATTTCCCGTCCAGTGAGCCGCCGGACAAAGAAAGCTCCTCAAAGATGTGGATTCGGTCGCCTTTCATTTGACCATCTCTAATCAAAAAAACGGCTGCCGCTAGTCCAGCCAATCCTGCACCGACGATATAAGCACTCTTCTCATCAACGCCCGCAGGTTTTCTCGGTCTAGCAAATGCTTCGTAGTTTCCATTCGTGTATCTCATGTTGTTCCCCTCCTCTGATAATCTACTGTCAGCATACCAGCAGGAAAAAAATATGAACAATGAGACGCTTTCAATCAATCAAAAAGTTAGACTATTTTGCAGATTTGTCTAAAAAAATCGGCAGAAATATTTTTTTCCGTAGAAAAATCGTCTAGCTTCTTTTGACTATTTAAGCTTCAAACCTGTTTTTATCCATACTAAAGAAGCTTGATTGACTCACCTTTTTTCAATCATGCCATTGCTTGGATTAATCGGAGTCGCTGCTCAATTACTTCCGCTTTTTCCTTTTCTTCTTTTTACCGTTCTTCCTGTCGGCTTCTCGTTGCAGGCGTTTGTTTTCCCGTTCCTCTTCTATCTGCGCCTCGCTTTTGCCATAGCGCATGTAGGAGGTGTCTGGTCTTTTCGGCAATTCCGCCGTTTTGTTCGGCTTTTTCTTTGTGGCCGGCTGGAGATTTTCTTGCCCTTTCTTTCCATCTGATGTCGGGGAACTCATTGGTGGAGCTGAGTCATTTCCATTTGTTTCTGGTACTGAATCGCGAGTATCGTCCTGCGCTTCTGAGTGCAATTCTTCCCTATGAGCTTGGGTATGATGGGTTTCACAGTCAGCCGGTAATAGTTGACCTGTTTCTTTTTTGTTTGCGATGCTTTGAACGAACTGCTTTTGCTCCTTTTCCTGCTGTGGTGCTTGGGCTGCGGCTTCCGTCACGTTCTTCGTCTGTGACGCTTGAGCCGCTTTCTTCTCCTTGCGACTATTGTGAGCAGACGCGATAGTCAGCCCCGGTGTCTTGTAGCTGACATACTCAACGAATTTTCTTACGCCGGCATTTTCAAAAACCGTCAAGAGCGACAAGGTCCGCAAAATATTCACGGTCTGCTCCTCACTTTTGGTCGGATCTGTGTCAGGAATCGTCAGTTTGTGCTTTTTTCCTTCGGCGTCTTCAAACACCGATTCCACATGATAAATAAGGTCCTCTCTGTGATTTTTAAGAGTCCCTTCGTTTTCTAAATAGTTATTATAAAAGCGTGCTTCTTCGGTATTGGCGAAATAATTCGACTCATTCTTGAAGAGTTTCTTTATGAGTCCCTTCCATTCGCTTCCGCTAAAGCAACGCTTGAAAAACGGACTATAGCGACGCATTGTGTCATTCGGCTCGGCGGTCAGATAAACCTCTCGAATCAACTCCTTTAGCTGCTCCGTAATGATTCCCTGACTAAGAGAATTTCGTACAAGAATAGCCACCATAAACTGAATCAAACGCTCATTATTTTTAGTACTGGCGTAAAAATCCTGCACCCTTTTCGTCAAACTCTCCTTTTTCATCAAAAATATTTGTCTCGAACCCAATTTCACCGCGTCCATATTTCCAATCCCCCATCCCCGAAAAAACGTTTTCATTTTTTTATAATTTAATAATAACCATTAACTAAAAAAATTGTAAATAGAAAAAACGAACAATTATTTTAATAAAAAATAAACTATTTGAATGGAGTTATTTAATTAGAAAATAGAAACTCTTCATAGCTAACAAGAAAGGCTTCGCGAAGCCGGACATGGATAGACCTGCTGCAAAGCTACTTATTCATTTGAAAATTTCATACTTCACTTCCTTTATGATTAAAAAAAGAGAATGCGGAGAATCTTTTCCGCTTTCTCTTTCTGTAAAACTATTCAGCAGCTTGTTCCGTCATGATTATCGGTCCGTCTTTAGTGATTGCGATTGAGTGCTCATACTGCGCGCAATAGCTGCCGTCTAAGGTACGAGCCGTCCAACCATTGCCATCAATACCAGCTTCCCATGTTCCCGTTGTGATCATCGGCTCGATCGTAATCGTCATTCCTTCTTTTAGACGCGGTCCCTTGCCTGCTGTTCCAAAATGCGGGAAAAAGGGTTCTTCATGAATCGTTGGGCCAATGCCATGTGCCAGAAAATCCTGCACGACCCCATAACCTTTGCCTTCCGCGTATGTTTGGATCGCGTGACCAATATCGCCTACTCGCTTACCCGCTTGTGCTTGTGCGATGCCAATCATCAAAGCCTCTTTCGTCACGTCCATCAATGCCTGATGTTCTGGAGTGACTTCGCCAACTGCATATGTCCAGCAGCTGTCAGAGATTGCTCCATGATAGTCGACACAAAAGTCGACCTTCAGGACATCGCCGGATTTTAAACGGTAATTGGAGGGGAAGCCATGACAGATTTCATCATTCACACTTGTACAAGTCGCATACTCATACCCCTCAAAGCCAATCTGGGCAGCAGTCGCCCCTGCTGCTTCAATCTTTTCTTGAACAAATTGGTTGATTTCTTTCGTAGTGATTCCTGGAACGATGATCTCTCGTAATTGCTGATGGATCCCTGCTAAAATAGCTCCGGACTCCTTCATTTGTTCGATCTCTCTATTTGATTTCAATGTGACCATTTGCTTGCTCCTATTATTGTTTTTTCTTCTATATAACATAACACTGAAAATTTATACCACGAATCGTCTTCGAAGGAAAGTGAAAATACCTACTCTTCACTAAGCGTTGGTCGCCTTAACTTTAGCTTAAATTCTCTCAAGGGACCGTTCTGCCAACTCTCATCATTTTTCAAATATACTTGACCATAGTCGATGATCCAGCCATGAAGATTTTGCGCCTTGAGCGTGTCCATCGTCTCAGGCCAGATGATTTTGCTTTTCAATTGCCGATAACCGGCAGAAGCAAAACCAAATTTTTCAAACAGCCGTTGCGCGTATTTATCCGCAATAAAGGTCGAATGGTCAAAAACATATACTAACAAGGCATCCGCCGTCTCCTCACCGATTCCCTTGATTGCCAATAACTCTTTTCGCAACGTCAAAAAATCCTTGTCTGCCGCCTGCGTCAAATCAAAGTGATAGCCTTCCAGCCAAGTCAACAGCGCGATGATTGTGTTCGACTTTCCTTTGTAAAAACCGCTTGGACGAATCAGCGCCTGCAGCTGCTCCATGTCTAACGCCAAAACATTTTCTGGTAAAAATTGAGTAGCTTCATTTAAATTTGCCAAAGCATAATCCACATTTCGCCAATTCGTATTTTGAACCAATACCGCCCCTAATAGAATTTCCCATTTATTATCCGTGTCCCACCAGCGTTTATGTGTCATAACTTGACTAAACGCTTCGTATAATTCTTCAATATTAGTAATCATTTTTTCCCTCAGCAATCATTCAAATTTGCTTCTTCTCGTCATTCATTATATTAGAAAGCATCCAAATAAGCTTGCAGCGCATCCGCTAATTTTCCAATATGAAGCCCATCTACAAAGGAATGATGCGCCTGTACGGAAAAAGGCAGGAGGGTACGGCCATCACGTTGAAAATATTTTCCCCAGTCGATCAAAGGAGTCGCGTTGTCTTTCTTCCCAGAATTCGTATGGGAGATATGTGTAAAGGACACCCATGGCATAGGTGAAAATTGGAAGACATCGGTTCCTAATGGACCTGTGAAGTATTCCTTCTGCTCCTCTGCTGTTTTCGCTGCAGCAGCCAGATACGCTTCAAGGGTTGCCTTCATTGGAACATTTACGACTTTGAACAGCTCCGTTTCTTTGTCAAGGTACGTAAATGCCGTATCGATTTGATCGTATAGAACCACGTCGCCATCGACGAATCGGTAACGAAACTCTTCAATTTGATTGGCACAAACAGTTACACTGTAGATCATTGCAAAAGTGAAGGAATAATGCTGCGCTCGAATTTCATTCAAGAAATGCGTGATATCCAATTCAAAGCTCACACAAAAGGCCGGCTCCACACTCTCTCTAAATACCCTGCAATGCATCGCGCGCTTCCAGTTTTCTTCGTCTATCTTGACATACTTATTACTCATTTCGACACCCTCCTCATTTTTTTCTAATTTTCTTATACTTATAAAATACAATGAACGGCCAAACAAAACAAATCCGGCTAGTCTATGAACTAGCCGGATCGAGTATTCGTTATTTTTTGCGTTTAAAGTAGACTACTCCTCCCAAGATAACCAAGATTACAATACCAACGACAACTAGGAGCGTTGATTTTTGTTCACCGGTTTTAGGAAGATACGTGTGATTGCGCCCATTAAGAGTAGTGGACGGAAGTGTTCGTGAAGTATTCTGAGTCTTTCCACTTGCTGCTTGCTTTACATTTTCTTTTTTGACGGTAACCAGCTTCTTCGCCTCTGTCACTTGGAAAGTCACTGGTTTTGCATCCAAGACATAGCCTGGTGGCGCTTTTGTCTCAACAAACTGGTACTTTCCAGGTTTTAAGCCTGTCACAGCAAGCGCTCCTGCTTCATCCATCTTCAAGTTCGCTTTTAAGAGCTTGCCGTTTTCATCCTGTAAAGCGAAGACTGCTTCTGCTAAACCTTCGCCGCTGGTACTGTCGACCTTTTTCAATACTGCTGCAGCAGGAAGCCCTTTATTGGTTTTCTTTACCTGTACAGGTACCAGTTGATCCGATTTGATCATAAAGGCTACTGGGTCTGTATCCAGCTGATAACCTGCAGGCGCTTTTGTTTCGACCAGCTGATACGCCCCTGGTGCCAAATCCTTCACTGCTAAACGGCCATTATCATCTGTGCTCATTTTATCCGTCGGGATTGTTTTTCCCTCTTGTGTTTGTAAAATGAATTCTGCTCCTGACAATGGCTGCTGGGTTGCTTCATCGATTTTTTCTAAAACAACACCACGCTTAATTGCTTGATTGGTCTTCGTTAATTCAAGCGTTTCTGCTTGCTCCTTGATCGTAAACGTGACCGGCCGTGAATCCTTCACGTATCCTGTCGGCGCCTCTGTTTCTACTAGCTGGTAGCTTCCAGCAGTCAGTGCTTCAAGCAATAGTTTTCCAGATTTGTCAGTAACCAGATCAGTCTGTAAAACTTTCCCTTGCTCGTCCTGTAATTCAAAGGTCGCTCCCGATAAAGCTTCGCCGGTTGATTCGTCTATTTTACTCAAAACGACCGAGCCAGTCTTTACCGGTGATTTCGTATTGGTTTTTTCCACTTCAGCAGCCTTTTCTTGGGCTTTTGTTATAGTGAATTCGACTGGGGTTGGATCTGTTTGATAATTCGTCGGAGCTTTTGTTTCGACAAATTGATACTCGCCTGGTGCTAGATTATTTACTTCTACTTTCCCTTCACCATCAGTGATCAACTCGTCTTTTACAATTTTTCCAGCATTATCCTGTAATTGGAAAACCGCCCCTTTTAAGGCCGCCTTCGATTGTTCATCGACTTTTTTCAGGATTACAGAGCCTGTTGACAGGCTGTTGGTTTTCTTAAGGTTAACGATCTGTCCTTGACGCTCAGTAATCGAAAATTTAACCGGTGTTTCATCCAGCTTGTACCCTGCAGGAGCTTCTGTTTCGATAAATTGATACTCGCCAATCGGCAGGTCCTTCACTGTAAAACGACCATCTGAGCCAGTTTCATGGCCTTCGCTGATTTTTTCGCCACCTGCTTTTTCTAGGCGGAATTTGGCTCCCGACAATACTTCATTCGTCTTTTTATCCATTTTGGTCAACTCAACACTGTTCGGAACGGTTTCTTGATTCACTACTTTTATTGTATCCATACCCTCGGTCAGTGTGAGTGCCTTGCCGTTTTTATACTCAGGATTGATCTCATAGCCATTAGGCGCTTTGCTTTCTCTTAACAGATAATTCCCCAACGGCAGCCCAGTGAAGGTCACCTTGCCAGTATCATCGGTATCAGCTTTTAATCCTGTTTCCGTTCCATCTTCTTTGAGGATTTCAAAGGTAGCACCGGCCAGCTCTTTGCCTTTTGCATCCACCTTCAATACAGATAAATCCGCAGTCTTCACTACACCGGTTCCGCTTCCGCTGGTAAAGCTCAGATTAACCGCTGTATTGGCTTGGCGATAATAAGAATTCAATGCGCCATAGCTTGACGAATTTACTTGAGAAAGGTTTTTGACGCCGCCTGGAAACTCACTGACTGTATCATATTCCACTTTAATATTATCTTCTGCTTTATAATCAGAAAAAACAATTTTGAAGGTATTCTCCGTGATAATCAATCGATAATGATCGGTACTAATCTTTTCACCCGTTGCAGCATTGGTAACTACAAAAGATGTTGGGTCATAGGCGGCATTAGTGGTCCCTTGTGTCAAACTATCAATAATTTCAGGGTCCTGAACTGGCAGATCAGCAGAAATATTTCTAGTGGTCACAGTCCAATTCGCTACATTCTCCTTGACTGGATCTTTCGCAACCGATTTTTGCAGCGCGTTCTCATAGTTGTAAACGTAAAGTCCGGCTTTATATTCTGCTGGTGCTTTATCATCATAGGTTGCTTTTGCTACATTGTTCACCTGTTGATAGACATACCAGTCTCGTTTGATCCGCGTCTTGTACTTCACATAAACACGCTTGGAGCCTAACTTGCCAAATTCTAAATTGATCTGATTGTTCTGCGTATCGATCTTTGTCGGATAGACGTCTGAACCCTCAGGTGCCAGATTATAATCATTCGTTAAATAGCGCGTCATATTATCAATCATCGATTGGCTCGTGACCTCTTCAAAACGCAGTGAACCCGGAACAAGCTCTGTTCCAGCAGGCAAACTGTCTTCCATCTTCGTCAAATTGAATGTCGCTCCTGTTGCGTTCAAAAAGACCAACCAGTTTTGATGTAAATAATTTCCTGTTTTTTCTGTATTTGTTCCGAGCTTCGCGCCGCCCGTATAGTAGGGGTCAACAAAGGTTCCTTTGGCTTCGTACTCAATCACTCCAGGGACATCGCCATAGTTTAATGTTGCTTTATTCTTGATTTCTGTTCTTTGCTGATCTGTATCGATCTTCGTTTTGATCGTGATCACTAAGGGGTCCTTCAACTCGTTATATTCGCCAAGAAAATCGATCCGCACACCACCATTAAAACTATCTGGTGCACCGTTAACATTTGGCTGCGCACCAACTGGTGAACCATTTTCATCAAATTTGGTTATTTTGTAGTCTTGATTTTCAATTAGAGGGACGGATTCAGTATCAGAGATTTTTTTATTGATCGTCAGCCCCGTGTAATCCTTGACTGCACCGATAAAGTAATCATGCACGACTGGTTTTTTCATCGTGTATTTTTCAGCATTAACTGTAATAGTCCATTCCATTGTTCGATTGAAGATATCGATCGTTCCTGCTTCCTTCGATAATAAATTTGGAATCAGACTCACTTGAGCTTCTTTGGTGACTGTGCCATTCGTTACCTTATTCTTGATGACACGTTCAGTCGGATCAGTGATTTTGGTCGAATACCTAATCACATACGCCTGTTGGGTATTGGCTTTAGGCGTGAAGGTCAGCGAACCAGAGCTGTCAGGTGAAACAGCAAAATCGCCGGCTCCGTCCCCCTGAGAAACTACCTCATAGCTGTTTCCGCTGGTATAATTAAAGCCGACCTTTTCAATACTGATCGAACCAGCCACCAGCTCGACTCCTTGGTCTGTTAAATCTGTGATCAGCTGAGAAGCGGTAGTCAGCGGCTGTTCATTAAAATTATACTTGAGCTCCCAATCGATCGCTCCGGTATCCTGATTGATTTTCCCCTTAGCCTCTAGCGGCTGCAGGGTCACAAATGCTTTACTCGTACTAGAAGAGCTTAGCTGCGTGTTGTTCTCATAGGTATAAGAGTAGGGATAAAAATAGTTATACTCATTTCCTGCAATCGACTCATCAACATAGTTCTTTCCATCAATTCCAGAGACTACAGACTCCGCAATCACTGCTTTTTTCCCAATAGACCTAAGCAGTTTAATTTCTGCGCTGGCACGAGTTGTACCAGCATTCTTATAGACGATCTCGTAATCGGTGTCTTTGGTCAATAATGTTTTGCTGCCCACTAAGGAACCATTAAAGTCAACATCGCTGGAATACACCTTTATCGAGTCAAAGCTGATTCTGCTGGTACTGTTATATGCTTCGATTTGATACATCCGATTGGTATTGTCTACTCGATCTAAGTTGAAAACCGAGCTGATTTCAGATTTCTTGGGGTTCAATGTGTCCATTGTTACAGCAGTACTGCTTTTTCCAGAATCAACACTCGAGGTCACCTCTATGGAAAAGATCGTCGGTGTCGGCGCTGTATCAAAAACGACTTTTTGATTTTCTTCATCAATGTTTGTCACTTTCTCTAATGACGTGATCAAGGTCAAATCATAGACTTCTGAGGAGACATTGTCTTCTAAAAAAGTAATCGTCAATTCCTTCGTTGCCGCGCTGATTGACCATTTTGCTGAAGTCATCGGACTGAAATCACCAGACAGATCCTTTGCAATCGCTACTTGAGCGGGCAATTGGGTGGTAAAGGTATCACCAGTCTGATAATTTTTATTAGAGAATGAAAATTTCAACGACAGCTTCACCCCTGTCATATTCGGCAGAGTATCATTCGGCTGAACCTCATCTCCATTGATTTTATACATTTTTACTGAACTGAAAATATTGTCAGTAATCGCTGTACGCGCCTGCTTTCTTTCCGTCTCCTGCTTTTCTGTTTCCCCTGATGCTTTTATCGCTGTTGCAGAAGTTGCTGTTGTACTGCTGTTTTCAGCTGCTGGTGGTTTGCTGCTGGAATCCTCAGACACAGCAGAATCGGGAATTTTCTTTGAGGAGGAGGCGACTTCCTTCTTCTCCGATGACTGTACTGTTGATTCGGTGGAACCCTGCCCGTAGGCAAAGACCGGACTAAGCGTCTGTAAGACAAGCAACGCAACTAATCCAATCACTATTAATTTATTTTTCATAACCACTAACACCTTTCCTGATTTATTAATCTCCGAAAACGATACCGAAAGCCCAAAACGATTATCTTTTCGTTACATCAGATACTTTTATTTTTATTTTATTATATAAATAATTTAAAAATAACTGATATCAATTAATAAATTATAGGACAATGTTAATTGTAAAACAACAGCAAAAAATGATTTTTTATCTTTCAACTTTTGACCAGTCTGCCCAGCTGCTCTTTAAGTTAGAAGGGTACTGCTCAATAGTAAAGCTAAAAGCCAGGAATCGCTAAAGCTGCTTCCTCAGTGTTTCTCTTACAGATTCAAAAAAGATGCTCAAGGAAGCCGCATCTTCTTGTTAATTATATAGTTACTTCTTACCGCTCAAAATCAATTACGCTTCGCAGGGGCTTTTTTATGCAAACGAAAAAACCGACATTAGAAAAATACGTTTCTTTCTAACGTCGGTCTCTGCTTATATCGAATTCACGATCAAACCGATTGCGGCTAAAATCGCACCGCCAACAATTTGGATTACCAATACTTTGGTTGGCGTATATTTTTTATGTTTCAGTAAATAGTAGGTCAGCAGTGTCACTCCCAGCGGCAGTATCCCTTTGACTAAAGCATCCAGCACGTCTGTCTGAATCGATAGGTTTTCTTTTCCGCTTAGATGAACACTTAACGGCGTAGCGATCTTAACAAAGTTTGCCGCCAACGAACCGATAACGATTGCCCCCAAGGTTTGCGAGAAGGTCATGATATACGACAGGCGGCCGCCAGCCATCATCTTTTGGATTCCTTCCTTGCCTTGTTCATATCCTTGGATCCACAAGAAGTATGCGATAACCGTCATAATGATCCAATGCAGCGCAAAGAATAAAACAGGACCCATAAAAATATTTCCTTTAGCACCAAATGGCAATGTGAATGAAAGCAGAATCGGGATCAAGGTCCCTTGCCATAAAGTATCACCGATCCCCGCCAGAGGCCCCATCAATCCAGTCTTCAATCCATTGATCGTTTGGTCGCTGATATCAGCACCAGATGCTCGTTCCTCCTCCATTGCAATAGTCATAGCCAAGATTGGCCCGCCGAAGGAAGGCTCTGTATTAAAAAATTGCATATGACGCTCTAAGGCGGATTTCATTTCATCCTCGTCCTTGCCATACAATTTTTTCAAAATCGGACTAAAGGCATGAACGACACCCGTCGCTTGAAGGCGTTCATAGTTGTAGTTTGCGTGGGAAAAGAACGTCCAGCGTCAGAAAGCCTTAACGACATCTCTTTTGGTTAACAGCTTCTCTTTTTTTATTTCTGCAGTCTGCTCCATTAAGCTAATCCTCCATTCTTATCTTTCAAGTACAACTCAGTGAAGACATAACCGATGATTCCAGCAAATACGGCGATCGGCACAGATGGCAGGCCAGAATAGATCGCCAGCATAAAGCCGAAAGTAAAGAACAGCAGGGTGCCCTTTCCATTCATCGCCCGCAAGTTCATCGCGATCCCCAACGCTGGTAAAATACCGCCGATAGCTGAAAGAACATCTAACGGACGACCACTTAATGCATCAACAATTCCTTCTACTGCATCGGCACCAAGATAAGCGGCTAACGCAACAGGCACTACAGTAATCAAAAGTAAAAATAATTGCGGTGGAACGATATGAAGCCAATTGATTCGATCAATCTTTCCTTCTTCGGCTGCTTTATCCGCCATATGGACAAAAGTGATATCTACCGTCATATGAGCAACCCAAATCAAGGTCCCCAATAAACCAATCGGTACAGCCAAGGTTACGGCAACTGCTGGTTCTACCTTCGCAGCCATCGCTAAAGCGGTTCCAAGAGTTCCCGCAAGTGCCGGGTCCATAGCAACCGTCCCTCCTGCTGAGATAAATGCCAGATACGGCAGGTTGATCGCCGCTCCGATGATACAGCCTTGAACCGGATCACCCAAAATCAATCCCACAACTGTCCCATTCACTAACGGACGCATCCAGCCGTGAGTACCAACCAACGAAAGCCAAGGCGTTCCGTTGATACCAAGATAATAAACGACACCGATTAAAATTGCTTGGATTAGACTAATTTTCATTTTTCCACTTCCTTCACTGAATTTTTTTATAGCAACCCTTCAATTGCTTGTGATCCCTGATCTGGAATGACATGAATCTTCATTTTTACATTTTTGGCAACAATATTTCTGAAGGTTTCTTTTTCCTCCTCCGACGCCGAAATATTTTTATAAAATGTTTTTCGATCTTTTCTAGCACCCATCCCGCCAATAATGATCTCATCAAACATCACACCATTTTCAATCAGCTGCCAATAGGTCTGAGGCTCTTTTGCCAAAACAATGATCCTGTGACCATCTGGAATAGCTGTTAATAATTTTGCGCCATCCTCAACGCCAAAAATAGACAATTTGATCCCATTAGGCACCGCCATCGACATGATTGATTTGGTGAATTCATCTCCTGCCGTTGCATCATCCACAATGACGATGTGGTTTCCTCCTGTAAATTGCAGCCAGGCAGTCATTACCTGTCCATGGATCAAACGATCATCAATTCTTGCTAAAACGATTTCTCCCATGTGTAAACACTCCTATTCTTTTTTGTCTGAATTTTTCTAACGTAAAATGCTATGGATCGTCATTCGTAGGCGATTCCTCTAAGCTGCTTTCGCTGATATGAAATGTTAACTTCACCAATCGGCTCCACTTTCGTTTTTCTAGGTAATTATCCGAAAGCTGGATCGGCTTGCAGAAAGAGGAACCCGCATCCTACTCTTCTTTTTATTTGTTCGAACTTTCTTTCATTCTTGCCATTTCCTCTAAAAATTCCTTGATGCCATCTTTTCCAGCAGACATCGCTGCTTGATACATTGTTTCTAGGTCTGCTCCAATCATTCGTTGATTAAAAGCTTCGATGAGCATTGGCAAATTGACCCCCGAAATCAGCCGATAGCTGTGATCCTTCAATTTGTTAAAGCATAGCGCCGCTTGGTTATAAGGACTTGCTGAAAATAAATCAACTAACACTAAAACGCCGTCTCCTTTATCTAACTGACAAATCCCACTTTGAATCTTTTCACTAAATTCGACAATATCATCACCGTGCTTTAAGCCTAATGTTTGATAGCCATCCTGCTCGCCCATGATCAGGCTTAAACTGTCCATCAGTCCTGTTGCCATTTCCCCATGGGTAACGATCAGTATTCCTGTCATTGTTTCCACCTCGTTCCTTTTTCTTTGGTCGTTAGCATTTACCAATGGAAATGCATGACTGTTTTATTCCAGCCTGGATTTTCTACGAATTTTTCCATGACCTTTCTAAAGTCTTCTCCTGTTGAAACCTCAACGATTTGTTCCGGCAATATCTTACTTAAGGCCGCGCGATATTCCGGTTTTTTCATTCCCGCAACAACCGCTTCAAAGTCAAGTGTCGATGACCGGCTGCTTCCATGAGCAGTAATTCCTTTTTCTAAAATATCTCGTGTATCAATAGGGACCAGCTCTTCTGTTACCCCCATAAAAATGATATCAGCCAATGAATCCGCAATTTCGATCGCTTGGTTCAAGGCACTTTCGCTGAATTTTCCTCCAGTACACTCGATCAGGACATCGAACTTCTCCTTTGATTCGGCAAAGTTATACGTCAAAACATTCTCCGTTCGAGCAAAGTCGAAATGCGCAAGCTTGTCATCTGCCGCTCCAAAAACAACGAATCGTTCTGCATCAACACCGTATAAATATTTCAGCATGACCGCAGTAAAATAGCCCACCGGTCCGTCACCAAAAAGTGCTACTCGCGTTTCTGGCTTCTTTAATTTGTCTTCTACATGACTGATCGCATGATGAGAAACAGAGGACAACTCCGCCAATACAGCAATTTCATTCGGGATCTCAGCAGGTATCCGCACCAAGCATTCTTCAGGATGCACTAAACGACTTTGAGCCATTCCGTCATAGCCGCTGCCTAAAAAGGCATTTCCCTTTGAATAATTTTCAGGGACATTCGGTTTTTGATCGATTTCGGGGTGTAAAATCTGTCCCGGTATATTAGGTACGACCACCACACGGTCGCCTACTGAAAATTTATCTGAACGTGTTTCCCGTACAACGCCTATTCCCTCATGCAATAAGGCCATCGGTAATTTTTTCGCCAGGGCCTCTGGTCTGCGGAGCCCGGCAAAATATCTTAGATCCGCGTGACAGATACTTGCGTACGTTGGTTCAACCGCCACCCAATTTTCTGGGATCTCTCTTATTTTATGAACTTCTTCAATTGTCCCTGGTTCAACAAGACTAAAAACTCTTGATTCAACCGATTGTTCCATCTCATCTTCCTCCTCATTTCCAAGCGCTCGTTAATACTCTTTATCGCTCGTTTACGAGTATAGCATCGCAAAACATATTTGTAAACGCTTTATTTTTAAAATATCACTCACTTTCCTCCAATTCCGCGAAATAGAACAACTTTCAAACAAGATAAAAAACACTCCTTTAGCCTACATTTGTGCTTTTTCTGTTTATTTCTCACGTCATACTATGGACGGCAAGTTTTTCTGAAGCATGAGCTCGAATACGCTCGTTAATGCTCGTTGTGAGACAATATATATTGACACTTCCGCTGATTTTCCATAGACTGAATGGTGATAGCACCTTTCATAAGTGATGATTGCACATAAATTTGCTTAGAAAGCGAGAGGGTGAAGTAAAATGCTGACAGGCGAGCGAAGAATAAAATTATTAGAAACAATTGAGAACAAACAGTTTATTTCTGTTTCCCAACTATCTGAAATTTTTCAGGTGCACGAAACAACCATCAGAAGAGATCTAGACGAATTGGAATCACAAGGACTCGTAGTAAGAATTCATGGCGGGGTAGTTCCCGCGAGTATCAAAAATGATGAGCCCGTTTTTGAAGATCGCGCCACAGAGAATATGCTTGAAAAGACCCGTATCGGAAAGCATGCGGCTAAATATGTAAAAAGCGGTGAAGCCATCATTCTGGATTCAGGGACTACTACCTTGCAAATCGCAAAAACATTGAATGAGATGCCTCAGCTGCAAGACATAACGATCATCACCAATGACGTTAATATTGCCTCTGTTCTGCGTTCTAACCGAAATATTACGACCATCGTGACCGGAGGAACCCTTTTCCATGACAGTTTTATGCTGAATGGACAGATTGCCAACGAGTCGCTGCAGCAGCTAAGTGTTGATAAGGCCTTTATCGCCACTCCAGCGCTCAATGTCGAAAAAGGACTGACTCATTTTAACGAATTGTTGATTGCGACCAAAAAAAATATGATCGATGCGGCTGCCAAAAAAATCGTCGTAACAGATCATACGAAAATTGGTCGCCGCGCCTTATATACCTTCCTCCCCATTGATCAAATCGATTTGCTGATTACCGATAATCAAACGGATAAGAAGCTGATTGACGAGATGTATAAAAATGGGATCCAACGAATAGAACACGTGTAACAAAAAGAACAGCCAACTTTGTATTTAGGTACAAAATTGGCTGTTCTTTTTATTTTTATATAGAATTAATCCGTATTCCAGACACGATCCTGCATGATACCTGCTGCTTTAAGGAACATACAGGTAACGATCGGTCCAACAAAAGTAAATCCTCTTTTTTTCATATCCTTAGCGATCATGGTAGCTTCCGGTAACGTATTAGGAACTTCATCCGCCTGCTCATACTCATGAACGATTGGTACGCCGCCTACAAAATCCCAAAGATAATCAGCAAAGCTGTCATAGTCTTCAAGCAGTGTGACGATTGCTCGCGCATTTTGTACTACTGCTTTGATTTTTCGTCGATTGCGAATCATTTCTGGATCTTCTGCAATTCTTTCGATATCCTCTGGAAAGAAAGCTGCTACCTTGCGAAAATCCATCCCGCAAAAATTTTTCTCAAACACCTCACGCTTCCCCGCAGCTGCCTGCCAGCTTAATCCGGCTTGAAAAACACCGACCGTCAGCAGCAGAAACAGCATTCGGTCATCACGCGTTGGTTTTCCCCATCGCTCACTGTACCAGTATGACTTTTTCACCATTCATGCACCGCCTTTGCTGCCTTCATCATAACAAAAAAAGGCCGGCCTTTCAGCCGACACTTCCTCTAAGCTTCTTTGTGACAAACAGCTTCAATATTGTACCCATCCGGATCAAAAACAAATGCCCCATAGTAATTCTCATGATAATGCGGCCGTAATCCTGGCGCGCCATTATCTGCTCCGCCAGCCTTTATGGCTGCTTGATAAAACTGATCAACGGAGGCTCGTTCCTTTGCTCCAAATGCTAGATGAACCTTACTTGGTTCGTTTTTTACGATCCAGAGATCTCCGCCATCGGCACCAAAGCATACGCCATGCGCCATCTCAATTTTCACCTGATACCCCAACGGCTTCAACGCTTCTTCATAAAAGGCCTTGCTTTTTGCTAAATCAGACACACCAATACTCAAATGATCAATCATATATTGCACCATCCCTTCACTATATTACTCTCAGTATAGCGTAAAAAAAGAGCGCTACCAACCTAATTTTCTACGAATCAAATGAACACTATTAAGCCAGCTCTTCCTCCCTTTAATAGGTATCGTTACTTTCTCCTTAAAAATAACTATCCATATTTTGAACGGATCATAATTTTTTTGGTACAGGTAAGAGAACAACGAACATTTGAGGCTTCTAGCAAAGCTTTTTCAGTAAAAAACCGTTCAAACAGAACTGTTTTTCATCAATTGATCAATTATTCGCAGTGATTGACGAATTTTCAAAGTCAATCGATGCATGGTCTTAATATTCAGTGAATGTGGGCTATGCTAAAATCAACTTATAAATAACTTTTGTGAGAAATGAGATTTCTATAGAAAGGCGTGAAGCGCATGTTTAGAGAACTGTTTTTGACCAATCAGCAGCAGAAAAAAATCCAGTTTTTCAAGCGGATGGAAGGGTATCCTGAAGGTGAGTATTCCGTCCACACCCTCAGCCATAAATTCGACTGCAATTATCAACCCTTTTTGCAGATGCTGCGTGAGCTCAATGACACCCTTATCGAGCTTAAGGAAAAACCGCTATTTATTCAAGCTTCAAAAATTTATTGGAAAAGCGATCCTGAACGGTCAAATCGATTTCTGATTTCCCAGGTTAGATATTCCGTTCCTTATCGCTTTATAGCGACCTCCTTATTCCAGCCCGAGAAAAAACTTTCAGACTTCAGCAAAGAAAATTACGTCAGCGAGTCCACGACCTTACGCAGAATGCGGCCGCTGATCGATTATCTGACCGAATGCAATATCCAGCTCAATTTTTCAAAAATGACGCTGTCTGGTCACGAAGCCGTGATTCGCTTATTCTACATCAAAGCACTTTGGGCTGCTTCATTAGGAGAAGATTTAACAAAAGACGAGCTAGATTTTACTGCTGAAGATCATTTACTCAGAGAATTATTGTCCCTGTTCCCTTTGCATCTTCATCCTAAGTTGCTCCGCCTGATGCTGCTTGTCTGTCGCCTGCGAAATGAGCAAAAGAATTTTTTAAACGAGGCACCCTTTGATGATTTGCTATTCTCACAAACAACTCCGCTGCTTGAACGCTATCTGTCCAATCTTCTAGAATCACCTGTGCAGATCAAACGAAATGTAGAATTTTTCAATTACCTATTCTATTACTATCCCTATTCGGTCAAAAAGGATGCCCATAAGCTCAATCCATTAATGCTTTATTACGCGAAAAATGTGGAAGAACGCGATCCCTTATGCTTGGCTATCGACAGCTTTTATCGCTATTGTGCAAAAGAGCTGTTACAAAATCTATTAGACGAGCACGAAGAAAAAATATTACTGAATAACATTGCTCGTACCTTTTTGGGCTACTCGATTCAAAAGAAAAAAATCCCGATGCTTTTTGAAACAGGCAATAAGGAACAGTTTCTGCAATCGGAGCTGTATCGCGAGTTATATCCAGCTGTCAAAAAAGCGATCCAAAAATTAAGCCGCCGCAGAAAGCTCGAATGGCTGACGGCAGTCAATGAGTCGCTCTCAAGGACCTTGTGCTTGAACCTGCTGCCGCTTTTTAGCGCGAATAATGAAAAAATCCGTGTCGGGCTAGTTTCCATCCCGAACTATCTCTATTTACAGCATGTCGTTAAATTTCTGAACAATCTAAACTTCATAGAAATTGTTTTTCAGCCGCAGCCAGATGAACCGATCGATCTCTTTATTACGACATTCAAAGAACTGCTGCCGTCACAAAATAGTGACTACTATCTAATCAATATCCTGAACGCCGATTATAAATCGGATCTTTTGCCGCGTTTGTTGGCGATCCAAAATAAGAAGAAATTTGCATAAGAAAACGTCTGGCTCAATCTTCATTGAGCTCAGACGTTTTTTTAGATATTGGCTTGCAAATCTTCGTAGAAAGCCGCTTTAGTAGCCGAAATATAAGGGGCTACCCATAAGTAGGCGATCCCTAGGGTCAATGCAATGACAATGTACCAGCCGATAAACGTAAGGTCCAGCCAAAACAAGCGTCCCTTATGCCCATCCATCAAGCGACGACTGGCCGTGATCGTATCCAGTACTTTCGGCTTTTCACCCGTTTGCTGGATTTGATCATAATAGATAAAATAGCTTTGGGAATAGGCATACGCTTTTACGATCCCAGGAATAATAAATAGAAATGTCCATAAAGTAGTAAAAATATTGGTAAGCAATGCTAATAGGATAACACCGCCGATAAACACGCCTTGAAACCCGCGAAACGCATCCTTCAATGGTTCAATATGAGTTCGTTCCCCTCTTATTAAATCCAAATACGTCCAAGAAATCCCACTCATAAACAGTGCGCTGATAATTGAAGAAACCAGACTCGTTCCCCCACCGCTCGCATTGTTTTGTTGATACTCTGAAACAGAAGAAATCATATTATCGCCTGATCCATGAATAAAGAACCAGATAACCCCTGATAATACGACAAAAAACAACACCGCTACCGTCAATAATGTCGGAATCAAGTTTAAGATGACGGCCTGTCCCCATTTTCCTCTCAGCGCATTCTTTGCCTCTGCCTTTAATTCAGCAGTCGTTTTCATAACCCAATAACCCCTTTCTGTTCAATATTCTAATATATGGTGACTATTTTAGAAAGTCTTTTGAATAAACTTGTACAATTACTCATTCTATCGGATGCAGCATTTTCCAAAAATCAGCCAACATCCTTGGTTGGTAACGGCTCTTGCGAACTAAAACCGTAATATCATTGGTCAGCTGCCAATCATCGATCTTGATTTCTTTCAAGCTGCCCTGCAAAAGCTCTTCCTTGACCAATCGATAAGGCAGCACAGACAGACCAAAGCCCGCTTTAAGCGCTGAAATCAACGCCTGCGAATCAATGCTTTCCCAAGCTGGAAACAGCTTAAACCCCTGTAAAACAGCGACTGATTCAAAGGCCTCACGTACCGCACTTCCTCGTTCTCGCAATAATAGCGGCCGCTGGATAAGCTCTTCAAAACTGAGCTGAGACTCTTTGGCATCGGCAGCCGCAACCACACACAAGCGATAATCTGCAATTTTTTTAGATTCAAAAGCTGGCTGCAGGATATGCCCTTCGATAAAGGCCAAATCTACTTCCCCGCGTTCTAAACGAGCGATAGAATCAGAAGCCGGAAAAACTTGGACATTGAAGCTGGCCGCTGGATATTTTTCAGTAAATCTGCGCAGCAGCTGCGGCAATTCAGTTTGCGCATAGGTGATGCAGGAAGCAATTTTTAGCGGCGGCTGTTTTTCTAAATTCGGCAGATGGGCTTCTACTGACTCAAACCCCTCGATAAGCGGCTGAATTTCACGTAGAAATAGCTCACCGGCAGGAGTCATTTCTACACCGCGATGCAGCCGTTCAAAAAGCTGGGTGCCCGCTTCATCCTCTAAGTCCTTTACTGCATGAGACACCGCCGATTGCGTCAGATATAGATTATTCGCTGCTCTCGTAAAATTTTTTGTCCTCGCGATCTCACGAAAAATGACACACTGCTTAAAGTTCATCAGTAACCTCCCATGAATTCTATTCATACTTGTATGGTAATACTATCATTTCACACATGCCAAACCAACCTTTATACTAGAAGAAAAGCAAACAGAAGGGGGATTCCATGACAAAATTAAAATTTTACTCATGGTTAGCAGGTATAAATTTATTTATCAGCGCCTTTACATTCGGTGGCGGCTACGTGGTCGTTCCGATGATTCGTAAATACTATGTGGAAAAAAAGGCCTTGTTTACCAACGACGAACTAATGGAGATGGCTGCTGTCGCACAGTCTTCTCCCGGGGCCATCGCTATCAACCTCAGTGTACTCGCCGGAAAAAAAGTTGCTGGCATGTTAGGCGTGTTCATCGGAGCCATCTGCTCCATCATCCCTCCCCTAGTGATCTTGGGATTGATCTCAAATTGGTATGCAGCTTTTGCCGCCAATCAAACAGTCATGGCCGTATTAAAAGGGATGCAGGCTTGCGTGACCGCATTGATCATCGATATAGTGATCGATATGTATCAGCTGATTCGACAAGAACACTCAAAATTACTAAGCGCACTGGTTCCCTTTGCCTTTATTGCGAATGTCTTTTTTAATTTGAATGTCATCTATATTCTGTTGTTCAGCATCGGGAGTTGTCTGGTGTACACATACTATCAGCAGAAGAAAGAGGGGCAATAATGCAATTATTTGGGACTTTTCTAAAAATCGGTTTGTTTAGTATCGGCGGCGGCTATGCCATCATTCCGCTGATCCAAGAACAGGTCGTTTACCAGCAGGAGTGGCTGAGCGAGCAGGTTTTCGCCGATATTATTACGATCTCGCAGATGACGCCTGGACCATTGGCGGTCAACACCTCAACCTTTGTCGGTATGCAGATTAATGGGATCTACGGCGCCCTTGTGGCAACAATCGGTTGTATTCTCGGCGGCTGCATCATTTCAATCTGCTTGTACCAATTCTTTCAAAAATATCAAGAATCCATTTTTGTTTCTGCGGCATTAAAGAGCCTGAAAGCCTCATCGGTTGGTTTGATCATGTCCGCCGGCTTTACGATTCTAACGATGACTTTTTTTGGAACATCTGAATTATCCCGCAGCCTGTTTTCTCGTTTTGATTGGCAAGCGGCAATATTATTCGCCACAGCATTGATGATCTTGCGAAGATTCAAGCCCAATCCAATTTTTCTGATGTGTCTGGCAGGAATCGTTGGTTTTCTTATTTATTAAAAGCCCAAAAGGGTCATTCGTAATGCGTTACATAAATTCTTTCCAGTTTTATGGGATTCGTGCATTAAGCCTAGTACAATTTAGTTGATGGAGGTAATCTTTCACGATGCGGAGGCATATTTCCTTGGAAGAATTGCTTTTATCATTAGACGCTAATTGACATGTTGAGAACTGTTAATTAACAAAGAAGAAAAGCCTCTTTGCTATTTCTTCAAATCCTACCTTGCACAGTGCCCACTGAATATCTTCTGTGAAAGAAAACTTTAAAAATGCCCCTCTATTAAGTTGGTGGAAAATCTCTGAGATAACTTTCCAGCAGTCAAATATGCATTACTCATAAATATAACAAAAGGTCCTTCCCACTCATAGTTAGTGGGAAGTGACCTCTTTTTAATCTTATTTCAATTTTTTACGTTTCAGTACAGCGAAGGCTGCAAGTCCTACGAATACAAACCCTGTAAATAACAGATACGGAGATTGAACTGAACCTGTTTCTGGAAGAGATTTCTGTTTTGAAGCATTGCCAATACTGGATTGGTTGCCTCCAAAAATTCCGTTACTATATCCTCCACTATAGTTATTGCTCGTTGTTGCACCATTTTTCTTCCACTTCGCATACAAAGTGATATCACTTGTCGCTAGTGTAGCGAAGTCATATGCTTGAGTCAATTCCTCATCTGTGTACCAGCCCTCAAAGGTATATCCTTCCTTACTTGGAGCTGTTGGTTGTGTAAACGGTGTATTTGCCTTAACTGTCTCTGATTCCGTTTTACTACCACCATTTGTTTCATATGTTACCGTATATTCTTTTTCTACATTTTGTACCCATTTTGCATACAAGACAAGGTTCCCAGTTGCTGGTGTAGCGAAATCATAGGCTTTCGTTAACTCATTATCCGTATACCAGCCTTCGAAAGTATAGCCTGATCGACTTGGATCATTTGGCTTCGTGAACGGATTGCCTTTCTTAACTGTTTCTGATGCAACTTTACTTCCACCATTCACTTCATATGATACTGTGTATTTCGTCTCCACATTTTGTACCCATTTCGCATACAAGACTAAGTTTTCTGTCGCTGGTGTATTGAAGTCATACGCTTTTGTTAATTCTTTATCCGTATACCAACCAGCAAAAGTATAGCTTTCCCGACCTGGATCTTTCGGCTTCGCAAACAGTTCACCTTTCTTAACTGTTTCTGATGCAACTTTACTTCCACCATTCACTTCATACGTTACCATATACTCTGTTTCCACATTTTTTAACCATTTTGCATACAAGACCAGATTTTCAGTCACTGGTGTATTGAAATCATACGCTTCAGTTAATTCTTTATCTTTATACCAGCCTTCAAAAGTATAGCCTGCCCGACTTGGCTCTTCTGGCTTCGTGATCAGTTCGCCACTATTGACGATTTCTGACTCAATCTCACCGCCGCCATTCGTCTGATAATCGACTTGGTAAGTTTCTTGCTTCCAAAGTGCGTAGATGATTGTATCTTCAGAAATTTCCTTCGTGAAGTCAAACTCTTCCAATCCATTTGGATCTTTATACCAACCAGTAAAGATATATCCAGGTCTTGTCGGATCAGCCGGTGCGACAACACAATCGCCTTCCAATATCATTTGATCATCAAGCGGATCACCACCACCTGTATCAAAAGTTACTCTATACTCTTCAAGTTTTTCCCATTTAGCATAGATTGACAAATTGGCAGAAATTGTTTCATTGTCAAAATCAAATACCTTGGTATGTTGAGCATCTTTGTACCAACCAGCAAATTTATATCCAGGTTTTGTCGGATCAAGTGGGCGAGCTAGTTTCTCTCCATCTTGTACTTCTTGCTTAATTGGTGCTTCGCCATTGTCCAGTTCAAAAGTAACTTGATGACTTGGAATTGTAATATCTTCCTGCTTCCATTTAGCATAAAGCGTTACATTTTCAGTAATCGTTTCATTTGTAAAATCAAACAGAGTTAAGAACGTTTGCTCCTTATACCAGCCTTCAAAAATATAACCTGCTTTCGTTGGCTCCGTTGGCTCCGTTGCTTTACTACCGTCTTCGATCGTTTGTTTTGCGACAACGGAACCGCCATTACTGTCGAAGATAACATCAAACTTCTCTTTCGCTTTGACTTTCCAGCCTGCATAGATTGTCGTCGCTTCCGTGATCGTTTCTTTATCGAAATCGAATACCTCTTTACAGTCTACATCTTTGTACCAACCGGTAAAGTCGTAACCCGCTTTCGTTGGATCTGTTGGCTTACTTACTTTCGAGCCGTCTTCTACTGTTTGTTTCGGTATTGCAGAACCACCGTCCGTTTCGAAGGTTACTTCGAATTTCTCTTTCGCTTTGGCCTTCCAGCCGGCATAGATTGTAGTAGCTTCCGTGATCGTTTCTTTATCGAAATCGAACGCTTCTTTACAGTCGGCATCTTTGTACCAACCGGTAAAGTCGTAACCCGCTTTTGTTGGATCTGATGGCTTGCTTGCTTTCGAGCCGTCTTCTACTGTCTGTTTCGGTATTGCCGAACCACCGTCTGTTTCGAAGGTTACTTCAAACTTCTCTTTCGCTTTTTCTTTCCAACCGGCATAGATTGTAGTAGCTTTCGTAATTACCTCGGTATCGAAATCGAACGCTTCTTTACAGTCCGCATCTTTGTACCAGCCAGTAAAGTCGTAGCCTGCTTTCGTTGGGTCTGTTGGCTTGCTTGCTTTCGAGCCGTCTTCTACTGTCTGTTTCGATATTGCAGAACCGCCGTCTGTTTCGAAGGTTACTTCAAACTTCTCTTTCGCTTTTTCTTTCCAGCCGGCATAGATTGTGGTAGCTTCTGTGATCGTTTCTTTATCAAAATTGAACACTTCTTTACAGTCGGCGTCTTTGTACCAACCGGTAAAGTCGTAACCCGCTTTCGTTGGATCTGTTGGTTTACTTGCTTTCGTGCCGTCTTCTACTGTCTGTTTCGCAACGGATGAACCACCGTCCGTTTCAAACGTCACATCGTATTTTTCTTTCGCTTTTTCTTTCCAGCCTGCGTAGATGGTCGTCGCTTCCGTGATCGTTTCTTTATCGAAATCGAACGTTTCTTTACAGTCCGCATCTTTGTACCAACCGGTAAAGTCATAACCCGCTTTCGTTGGATCTGTTGGCTTGCTTGCTTTACTTCCATCTTCTACTGTCTGTTTCGCAACGGATGAACCACCGTCCGTTTCGAAGGTTACTTCAAACTTCTCTTTCGCTTTTTCTTTCCAACCGGCATAGATTGTAGTAGCTTTCGTAATTACCTCGGTATCGAAATCGAATGCCTCTTTACAGTCCGCATCTTTGTACCAGCCAGTAAAATCGTAGCCCGCTTTCGTTGGATCTGTTGGTTTACTTACTTTCGAACCTTCTTCAACTGTTTGTTTCGATACCGCTGAGCCGCCATCGGTGTCGAAGACCACTTCGAATTTCTCTTTCGCTTTTTCCTTCCAGCCTGCGTAGATGGTTGTCGCTTCCGTGATCGTTTCTTTATCGAAATCGAATGCCTCTTTACAGTCTACATCTTTGTACCAGCCAGTAAAATCGTAGCCCGCTTTCGTTGGATCTGTTGGCTTGCTTGCTTTCGATCCGTCTTCTACTGTCTGTTTCGGTATTGCAGAACCACCGTCTGTTTCGAAGGTTACTTCGAATTTCTCTTTCGCTTTTTCCTTCCATCCAGCGTATATCGTGGTTGCTTTCGTGATCGTTTCTTTATCGAAATCGAACGCTTCTTTACAGTCGGCATCCTTATACCAACCTGTGAAATCATAACCTGCTTTCGTTGGATCTGTTGGCTTACTTACTTTCGATCCGTCTTCTACTGTTTGTTTTGTGACGGATGAGCCGCCATCCGTTTCGAAGGATACTTCGAATTTTTCTTTTGCTTTAGCTTTCCATCCAGCGTATATCGTGGTTGCTTTCGTGATCGTTTCTTTATCGAAATCGAATGCCTCTTTACATTCCACATCTTTGTACCAACCGGTAAAGTCGTAACCCGCTTTTGTTGGATCTGTTGGCTTGCTTGCTTTTGCGCCATCTTCTACTGTTTGTTTTGTGACCGTTGAGCCGCCATCCGTTTCGAAGGTCACTTCGAATTTCTCTTTCGCCTTTTCTTTCCAACCTGCATAGATTGTAGTAGCTTTCGTAATTACCTCGGTATCGAAATCGAACGCTTCTTTACATTCCGCATCTTTGTACCAGCCTGTAAAGTCGTAGCCCGCTTTCGTTGGGTCTGTTGGCTTACTTGCTTTCGAGCCGTCTTCTACTGTTTGTTTTGTGACCGTTGAGCCGCCGTCCGTTTCGAAGGTTACTTCGAATTTCTCTTTCGCTTTGGCCTTCCAGCCGGCATAGATTGTAGTAGCTTTCGTGATCGTTTCTTTATCGAAGTCAAAGGCTTCTTTACAGTCCGCATCTTTGTACCAGCCTGTAAAGTCGTAGCCTGCTTTCGTTGGGTCTGTTGGCTTACTTGCTTTACTTCCATCTTCTACTGTCTGTTTCGGTACTGCGGAACCGCCATCGGTATTGAAGGTTACTTCGAACTTCTCTTTCCATCCAGCATAAATCGTCGTGGCTTTCGAAATCATTTCTTTATCAAAGTCGAATTTTTCCGTACAGCCTGAATCCTTATACCAGCCTGTAAAGTCATAACCTGCTTTCGTTGGATCTGTTGGTTTGCTTGCCTTAGATCCGTCTTCTACTGTCTGTTTCGGTATTGCAGAACCGCCGTCTGTTTCAAACGTTACTTCAAACTTCTCTTTCGCTTTGGCCTTCCAACCTGCATAGATCGTTGTCGCCTTCGTGATCGTTTCTTTATCAAAATCAAAGGCTTCTTTACACTCGGCATCCTTATACCAACCTGTAAAGTCATAGCCCGCTTTCGTTGGATCAGTTGGTTTCGTTGCTTTCGAGCCGTCTTCTACTGTCTGTTTCGTGACTGCTGATCCGCCATCAGTATTGAACGTTACTTCAAATTTCTCTTTCGCTTTCCAGCTAGCATAAATCGTCGTATCTTCCGTAATCGTCTCTTTATCAAAATCAAAAGCTTCTTTATATTCAGCATCCTTATACCAGCCAGTAAAGTCATAGCCCGCTTTCGTTGGGTCAGCTGGTTTGCTTGCTTTTTGATCTTTTTCGATTGTTTGGCTGGCAACCGCACTGCCGCCTTGGGTATCGAAATCAACCGTGAAGCTGTCTTCCGTCACAGCTTCCCAAGCTGGCCACATGATCATATTGCCTGTAATCGTGATTTTCTCACCGGGTTTATAGATTCTGCCGCTAGATTCCCCTCTGTTTGTCCAGCCAATAAACTTGTAGCCCTCTCGTACCAATGTATTGCGATCCATGATTTCCACCACACTATTTTTCAGATATGGTGATTTTTCGTCAACGGGAATCGCTCCTCCGGTTGCATTGGTATTTCGATAAACAATAGTACATTCTTTGCTTTCTATCGGAACTTCCTTCCATTGTGCGTATAGAACGGTATCTTCTTTGATTCTAAATGTGCCGCCTACACTATAGGCTGTTCCTTTGCCGTCTTTTTGAGTATTCCAGCCATTGAATGTATAGCCAGCTTTTTCTAGGTTGCCCGCTGCCAAAACCTTGACGCTGGCATTATTATTGTAAGGTGATTTCTCATCGACGGGCGCCGTTCCCCCGGTATTTCCATTGCCATCATAGGTCATAGTCCGTGGTTCGCCTTCTGGGTCACCTCCTGCACTGCCATCTTCTTCCCACTGCGGATAGAAGATCATATTGGCTTTCAAGGTGATTTTTTGCCCAGGCTTATAAAGCTTTCCTCCGGCTTCCAAGCGATTGGTCCAGCCAACAAATTTATAGCCATCCTTTGCCATATCGCCACAATCTAGGATGGTGGCTTCATCGCCGTGCTTGTAGGGTGATTTCTCATCGACAGGCGCGGTGCCTTGCTCATCTAGATTCCTTCGATAGAGAACCGTCGTATCTGTGCCGTTTGGTTCAACCTTTTCCCATTGGGCATACAAGGTTAAATCCTCTTTGATTTGAGTGACCACGTTTGCCTTATAGCTCTTTCCACTGCCGTCAGGCTTGCTATTCCACTCCTTGAACACATGACCTTTCTTGTACAAATCAGCATAATCCAGTATCGTAATTTGGTCGTCAATTCCATATGGCGCTTTATCATCCACTGGCGCGGTGCCATCATCATTGCCGTTCCCATCATAGGTTACCGCAAGTTCTTTTACCCAATACGCGTATAAAACGATATCGTCCGTAACATCGATGGTTTGTCCTTCTTTATAAACGGCTCCAGTATAATCTTTTTTCGTACACCAGCCGCGGAAGACATAGCCTGGCTTTTTCAAACCGTTGGAGCCTTTTACCGTTGCTTTGGTATTCTTCAAGTATGGATTTTCATCATCAACCGGCGGTGTGCCTTCTGCCTGGTCGTTGCCATCATAAGTTACCTTTAGACCTTTGCCCCACTGCGCATAGAGCACGGTATCGTCAATGATCTTAAATTTATCCCCCGCCTTATACGCCTTTCCACTACCATCTGCTTTGGTATTCCAGCCAACAAAAAGATTGTCCTTTTTCTCCAAATCGCCAGGCTCCAAAATGGTCACTTCACTGCTTAACTCATAAGGCGATTTCTTGTCTAATGGCTTCGTTCCTTTGGTATTGCCATTGCCATCATAGGTCAATTTGTATTGCTTGGTGCTGTCACGCCATTGCGCATACAGCACGGTATCGCGTACGATCAGCATTTTGTCCTTTGGTTGATACATCGTTCCGCTGCCATCGGCTTTGGTATTCCAGCCGACGAATTTTTTACCCGCTTTTTCAAGGGTTCCGGCATCCTTCAAAACAGCGTTGCTCTTCTTCTCGTAAGGTGAATCGCTATCTGTTGGTACGCTTCCTTTGTCATTTCCATTCCCAGCATACGTGAGCGTGTGTGTCTCGGTCTGAACAGCATTCGGTAAGCTAAGGTGCCAGATGCCCCCGCCAAAGGTTGTCGTATACATTTTTGATGGATCACGTGTGTCTTCCATCACCCGGGTCGGAACCATGTGCTGGAACTCATCAAGCTTTATCCAGTCATCAAATTCCGTATCCACTCCTTTATAGGAAACAAAAACTTCCCCGCCAACGGTATTGCAAAGATAAAGGACATTATCGTTCCGACTATCTACTTGCAAATCATAAACGTTCGCTGTCGATGGATAAATCATTTTCCATGTTTTGCCATCATCTTGAGAAACCCAGCCGCCGCCGTAATCTCTCTTTCCTCGATCGCCGTTTACCGAAGCCGCGCGACCGGCACCGTAGATATTTCCTTTAGAGTCAACGGAAAGTCCGTTAAATACTGCCACATAATCATGGCCTTTGCGGTTCGGCTGCATTCCTTCAGTCGGCATGGAGGCTATTTTTTTCCATTCCTTTGCATCGCGTTCGAGGTAATAAACGGGGCCATCATCCGGATGATAGTCGATTAATGCTAGCTGCTGCTCATACGTTCCTGGTGCGGCGCCGCCAGTCGGTGCGAAGATGACATACAGACGTGAATAATCCGGTGTCCATTTCAAACGCCAAGGTGTTTGCTGTTTCGCATCCCCCATGCCGTCAATGAATTTCCGCCACGTTTGACCGCCGTCTTCTGATTTGTAGACACCGTATCCCATACAAGCCGCATAGACCACCCGCTTGTCTGCCTCTTTCGGACTGTTAGGATCGACTACGATATCTGTGACTACCGCTCTGTCTGGCAGCCCGGACGTCCCGTCGTTGTCCCGAATCGGCTGCTCACCTAAAGCGCCAGAAACATCCCAGCTTGAACCGCCATTTGTCGAACGAGCGACACCGCCAGTGAAGGACTCGTATTTTCGATTGGCATTTTCCTTTGTGGCATCTGCTAGGAGAATGACCCGGCGAACATAGGAACCGATATTCATATCATGAATCCCTGAAAAAGTAGCAAAGCAAAGGCCTTCAATATCCGGGTCAAAGGTAAATGAGTAGCACGAATTTGAATAATAAGGCTGAGACGGAATCCCATTATTTTGCGATCGTCTCCAGGATACGCCCCCATCCTTTGATTCAAATAAGCCAACATCTGAGTAGCTCATAAAGAGATGATTCGGATCAAATGGATCAACATCGACATCCCAGCTGGTAATCTGATCGATCCCTCTGGTTGATCCAAACTGGGTATCGGCATCAAAGTCACTATTGGTATCTTTCCAGGTTTTACCGCCATCTTTCGTAATATAGGCATTCCCGTGGTTGGTATTCACCGCGACATTCGGATTGGTTTTCGACACGGTCAAGCCCGTTTTGACACTGTTCCAGCCTAATGTCGAAGAGTTGCTTCCAAAAAACTCTGTCCAGTTATGTCCGGTAATATTGCCGGTATCCCAGCCTTTGAGACTGGTTGTCCAGGTCTTCCCTCGATCCTCAGAAACAGCGATTCCAGAGCCTAAAGTAAAGTACTTCCCATTCGTCGTCGAAAAACTCATATAAACCTTGTCGCCATTCACCGCGACCCCGGCTAATTCTCGATCGTTTCCGATATCAGGGTCAGAAAAGTTTTTCGAGATACTCTCCCAGTTTTTACAATCCGTAGACCGTAGCAATTCTTTATACTTATACTCTTCTTCACCTTTTGCGTTCAGCGTTACATCTGTCTCGATCAGATAATAGTTCGTTGTTTTCGTTTTTTCATCATAGTACCAATCCGCAGTCCTTGATGTAATCGTAGAAAGAGTCTCAATTTTGCCAGAACCATTATCTACAACCTTATAGATCCCATCACTAGTCATCACCGTGATTTCCCGCTCATTTTCTGGAGAGTCTGGATGAATATACAGCTTCATATACTTTTCAAAGCTGTTAATGGAATACCGATGATGGGTAAACTTCCCTTCAGGAAACTCAGCTACCGTCGACCAAGTATTCCCGCCATCGACTGATTTTTGAATCGTGGCGTTCATGGTTTTTCCACGAGTTCCTTCATAGCCGCCTTTAGAAATGTAGTACAAGGTATTCTTATCCTTCGGGTCTACCGTTAACCCCATCACACGGTGCGTCGGCGCCTGCTCTGGATCATTAAGCGCCACTTCGGCACCCTCTTGAAGTCCTGAAATCAACCCTTTTACATTGCTTTCAGGCGGATACAGTCGTTCATAGCTCTGACCCTTATCATGGGAGATATAGATATGCTCATGGTAAGCATAAACAATATTTTCATCATGAGGGTTAAACGAATACTTTACACTCCCCAATAAATTCCGTTGAACAAAGCTTTCGCCCCCATCGATTGACGAGAAGCTCCCCGACATGTCTGTGTTCATGACGATATTGTTATCGTCTGATGGATTGATCTGGGCATTAAATAACCCTCCGCCTCCACCTGGCCCAACTGTTGGATTACTACTCGCCGCCGCTTCGGCCGTCACCATACCAAAATTAGGTACAAACGAACCTAATATCATTATGATTGTTAAAATTGATGTTGCTACCCGTTGCTTTTTATTCATAATTTCTCCTCCCGAATTTAACCGAAAATATTCATTTCTACTTATTTATCACCAAAAAGATATGATTATATAAGAAGAACATCATGTTTTAAGTATATCATCGAGTTTTTTTTAATATATGTCTCTTATTACTCATATAACGCTTATTATTCTATTATTTTCACCACTTATTCACTATTTCATTCATGTAAAAAAGTAAGCGTCATATACCAAGGTATATGACGCTTACAGTCATTCTCGTTTGATGATAATTTTTTTTGGGAGAAAGCAAGTTTACGAAAGCAGCCGTTCTTGTTCACGTTCCTGTTCGTAATATTCTAAGGCGGTATTGGTAAGTAAATAACCCTCGCCCCAAGAAGTTTGAACCGTTTCTCCTGCTATTCCGTCTTTTTGGAAAGCGATCCGTAATTTCTTAATAAGGATCGAAAGCTGTGCTAAACGAGATTTCGTTGCACCGTCCTTCCAAAGATAGTCACAGAGAGCTTCTCGCGAAATGACTTTGCCGTTTGCTTGATAAAGCTTTTCCAATGCTCGTCGTTCTAGTTTTGATAAAGAGAGTGTTCCAGTAGTTTGGATAGCTGATTCTTCGCCGATTCGATTCCCAACCAGTGAAAGAATCGCTTCCTGTGATACTGGACGTTTTTCCCAGCGGCAAAGGGTTTCTCGAAGTTCTTCGACAGTCGCTGTTTCACTGATCCAACCATCAATGCCTTCTATTTGTTTTTCGGGTTCCTTTTCAAGCTTGCGTAAAATAGTTTTTGACTCTGGCAATACTGCCAAGATTTGCTGCATCTCATTTTCAGAGATCGTTTCGCTAAGAATGACATAATCAAAATAGTTGATCAACGGCAGTTTTCTAGTCTGCTGGGTCATTAAATAAAGCATATTGGAGCAGCAGAAAACTTCATAATTTAAACGCTGAAGCTTTTTTTGAAGCTCCTTCTCCACTAAAATATTTTTTGTTAAAAGTAATATAGATATCATTTCTCCACCTCTTCTTTGGCGTAAGTTTGTCGAAAAACATTTATTTCTAATCTTTCTTTTGAAATTTTTTCTTTAACTGTTTATTCATTTGTTCTGTCATTTTTACACTGACACTGAATAAAATAGCTTTTCCAATAAAAAAGCCGACGACCATGGTGACAAAGACCCACTTCATAAGTACTAAAGGAGTATTCCAGGCAAAAAACTGATTACAAAAGATAAAGGCTGAAAAGATAATGCCAAGATAAGTTGCTTGGATCCAAAAAATTCCTAGCAAATCCACTAAAGGATCAATATAGAAGATGCCGCATCCGACGCCTAATACTAATGAAAAGATCAGAACGGATAGTACATTTTCATTCGTTAGTTCTGCGCCGGTGAAGAGTGCAAACATAATACTCAAGGTAAATATGAACGTAAAGATGATAGTCAATTCCCGAATAACAACCCATTTATTCATACTCACTCCTCCATCCCCAATTGATTCTTCAGATTTCTAACATAATTTCTTGAAATAGAGATCTTTTCATCATTCTTCAACTTCACTATCAGCCGTCCATTAAAGGTAGGACTGATTAATTCAATCTTCTCAATATTAAGAATAACTGATTTGGAGACTCGAATATACTGTGTATCTTTATATTTTTCTTCTAACTGATAGAGTTTCTCTTTGATCTCAAAGACCTCATCTTTAGTATATAAAAAGACCTTCTTCTCTACAGCTTCAAAATAATAGACATCCTTTAATTTTATTTTATGCAGCTGTTCGTCCTTATTTACCCATAAAAAAGCATTTTTCGCTTGTAGAGAATTAATTAATCGCAGCAAATCATCATCTAATGACTTTACCTTTAGGACAAGTTCTTCCTCTCCCTGGTCAATAATATCCACTTTGATTTTGATAGAAAAACCTCCCAACCTTCCCAGAATATTATACATAAAAAATAAATAATATGCTTTTAATTATTAATGTTATTTATTTTTATATGAAAAATTCGCTTGATTGATTTTGTCTATCCATAGAAAATACTGATCATTTTCTCCTTTCAATACATAGTTTCCTCCTCTTACATCATATCTAACCAGCTTTAAATCCTCATCCGGCCGCAATACAATCGGCTTCTTTTTTATAAGTACAGGTTTATTACTTTTTTTATAATATAGTTTATATTCATCCTGCTGCTTCCCGTGCATTAAAATGTTGTAACTGCGATGACTGATAATCTGCTTTTTGATTCGCCGCCAGAACAGATAAATGATTCCTGCGAGTAGAAGAAGTCCTAAAGCAATGACTACAAACAGCAGCCATTTTTGTTTTTTCTTTAAAGCGGTTAACTCCTGCCCAGCTTTATCCGGCACTTTCGTTCGTTCACCAGTTACTAATAAGCGATGAGAATTGACCATATAAGGCGTACATGTAAGTAATGTCACTAGATCTTTGCCTTCTTCGATTCGTAATTGCTCGGTTTCCTCCGGCTTGACTACTTGAACCTTCATCACTTTATAAGCAAATCTATTTCCGCCGATCTCAATATAGAAAAAATCCTTCTTTTTTAGCTTAGGCAAATCGGTAAAAAATTTCGCATTCGACAGTCCACGATGGGCAGAAATCACGGAATGAGTATTTTTTCCTCCGATTGGATAGGACGTTCCTTCCAGCAAAGAAGCGCCGCGTTCGAGAAAAAACTCACTAGTTCGATCGAAAATCGGTAAACGAACATCGATCTTAGGAATCGAGATCGTACCAAGCGTATGATCCGATAAATAATCAGGATTTTTAGAAAAATCCTTTTCCTCTTCTTTTCCAGAAAAAGGATCGCCGCCTGCATTGATTCCTTCTAAAGCCAATTTCGCATTTTTTTCCAACATTCTCTTTTGAGACGCTGCTAAATGTTCCTGATCTTCTCGATTGGCCTTTTCCTGTGCCTTTTCGATAATTTGTTGATCAATATAGGACATGACGGTATTTCCGATAAAAGGATACGCGATGGCTCCAATCCCAAATATTAAAACCAGCATCATAAGGACATCGATGATGATTTTTCTCTGCCATTTTTTCATTGAGCCACTCCCTTAATTGCAAAAACCGAGACTCAAATCGCAATGAATTGATATCCCGGTCTTTGATAGATCAGCTGTTTGCTTTATTCTTCAACTGTTTCTTTGTTGCGTAAGAAGTATGCACCTACCGCAAGCACTGCTACAGCGCCGATTGCGATAATCGCGTAGATACCATTTCCTCCTGTGCCTGGTAAAGTACCTTTGCGTTTGTTTTCTACTTTAGTTTCAGCGTCAACTAGGATCGTTGATGTGTAAGTGCCATAGTCAACAGTGAAAGGAATATCTGAGGTTAATGCTACATAATTATCATTTGGTGTTTTTGTTTCCTCTAACCAATATTGAACTAATGGTTTGCCAACAGTCGCTGGATGTGACGGATCACCAATTGATGAACTTCCAGGTTTTGTTTCTAGTGGCAAAGCAGTACCAGCAGCGTCATGACTAACTGTTCCTTCAAGGCCTTCAACAGTGAACAATCCGCCACCTGCAGAAGTCAATACAAGTGCATCAGCCTTGTTTGTTGACCAGCGAGAAGGAGACGATGTCGTTGCTTGAGCGATCATGTACTCAGTCACGCCATTATTTTTACGTTTCACGATGAATTCTGCACCATCTAAAGAAGTGTCGTTGTCCTGATCAACTTTTTTAAAACGACGCCCATAAGTGATTACGTCATCGCCAGTCCATGGTAATGTTTGTAAGCCATCTGACGGATTATTTTCATATTGCAGCGTTGCTTGGTTATCAATCCATTCATCTGGTGTCGTATTTTCATCTAAATACATACGATATTTGAAGACTAATTTCTTACCAGCATATTTTCCAAGTTTTACCACATCTGGTGTTTGTTTCGTTAAGCTATTATCAGTGTTGAAGAATACATGGAAGATATTGTCGTAGCCAGTTTTGATTGGCGTGCCACCTGGCTCCTCTACGACTGAGAAATCAACATCGTTGATTGGTGTCAAAGTAACGCCGTCGCTCTCAACCACATGTAAACCTTGGTTATCTAAATAATGCAAGTTCGTTTGTGCTTCATCACGTAGGAAAAATTGTGTATAACGATAGACTGGATTTAATGGATCATTATTTGCTAGCCCGTCGATCCCTACTGGTATTTCAAAAGTGATTTTGTATTCAATCGGCTCACCGACAGTAAAATCATCTTTCTCTTCTTTTTCCTTCACTACGCTAATATCATCTGTTTGAGCATTTTTTGGATACAAGAAAAGTTCAGTTAAAGCTGTATTTGTAGGTGTGCCATCCGTATTCATTTTATAGACTGGGAAAATCACGACCATGTTGTCAGCTTTTGCTGTAACATTGCTTGGTGCTGACGTTTCTACAAAAAGATAAACCGCATCTTTTTCAACAGAGTTCACCGTGACCTTGTCTGGCAATGTAAATTTCACATGACCAGAGGCATCGGTAGTTTTTTCAGTACCGACAGCAGTCAAACCAGCCGCACCAGCAGTTGCAATTTCGTCACGCAACTTGTTGACATCCCAAGTTGGGTTAGCTTTCGCTAAATCATAGAATGTTTTCGTTGCATCATAAACTGTAAATCCTACATCTTTTAATGGACGTCCGCCTTGAGCAGTATGCCAAGTCTCGTCTTTTTCACCAGTATTTTGGCGATCTGCGGGCACTGTATCATATGCCCCTTTATAGATATTTACATCTACGTCTGTGGGTGCCGCTTCTGCGATAAGACCATTGCCTAATCCGGCAAAACTGCTGGCCATGAAGATAAGAACACCCAATAAACCCCAAATTTTTCTTTTAATTTTCATGCCTGATACTCCTTTTTTTCATTTTAATATATTTATTTTTTCTTCAAAAAAACAAATCCAATTCCCAAGCCGTACAGCATTCCATTAACAGCTTCCTGTATTTATGGTTTAGCTAGGCTCGCTTCCTTTTTCTTATAACGATTACTGAGAAAAGAACACAGATAAAACCAATCGCCAACAGATAAACTGATTGCGTCATCCCTGTTTGCGGCAACCGTCGATTAGGCAGATTGTAAGAAATCACATTGCTCGTGCCAGTAGATGGCAATTCCTTGTTCTCGCCTTTTTTATTAACGATCTTCAACGGTTCTTTGGTTCCACTGCTGACTTCATTGATCTCAAAATCAATAAAATGATTTTCTGGTAAAAAGTACCCCTCTGGTGCTTTTGTTTCTAATAAGGAGTAGCTGCCATACGGCATTCCCTCTAGCTCAAAGACACCTTGATCATTGGAAGTCAAAAGCAACAGCTCATCGGTATGCTTATTGCCATATTCGGCTGTAACCCATTTCTTTTGTTTCGTTAAATAATGCATCTCTTTGTTCACAACAACAAAGCTGGCATCCTTCAGCACATCCCCAGATTTTTCATCAACCTTTTGGAAGCTTTTCCTGCCAACAACACGCTGGTTGTAAACGATCGGTAGTTTATCCTTTTCTGATAGTGCTCCAACCTCGGTTCCATTGATCAAAATCGGCTGCTGCGGATCTTTAGGGATTTCAACCGAAATTCGGCGGGCCTGTTCAGAAATCTCATAGCCGTCAATCGTCGCAACTTCCTCAAAAAGATAGCTGCCGCTTTTCAGCCCTAGATTGGGTCTAACGATCCCCTCTTGGTCAGAAAGTATTTTTTTCACTCGCTCATCCTTCAACGGTGAATTCTTGATTTCCTTTTCAGAAAGCCAATCGCTGACAGAACCTGCAGTCGTTCTCAAATAGAATTTTTCACCATTCTCATTCTTCGATAATACGAAGCTGGCGCCAGCTAACGGCTTCGTTGTTCCATCCGTTTCCTTCGCCATTTTGACAAAGTATGGTTCACGAATATACGCTCTGTTTTTGGTGTAAACATGTGTTGTTCCTGAAGCAAACAAACCACTGTCTAGGACCAGATAACTAGATAGTCCGGCATGATCGACAGGCAAACTGTCGCCGCTGTCTAACTCAACAATGAGGTAGACTTGCTGCTTATCAGTCGACAATGTGACCGATAACAAACCATCTTCAGTCACTGTGTTCCCGCTGCTGTCAGTATAGCTTCCTCTGGCTGTCTCTTTGGTTTGAACAAAATGGACTTTCGGATAACGGGCCTGAATAGCAGCGAGATCCGTATGAGTAGGCGTTGCCAATATTTCCAGTTCATTGCGTAACAGATTGACTTCATCAGCAATGTACTCTTTTGCTTGATCGAAGGACAGACTCTTATCTGTCATCACATGCTGGCGAAGGTGCTCTCCAACTTCGAAAATTGCAAAGGTTGAACCATTGACTCCATACGAATCTTTTAACAGATCCGCATTACCTAATGCTCCGCCTTGATTGATCTGACTAGGTACTTCTTGATTTACAAATAGACGTTTATGGAGATGGACTTGTGTTTCTGCTCCTACCACATCAGTCGGATGTGTCCATACAAGCCCGGCCATGCAGATCAAAAGCAGAGAAAGAACGTGTTTCAATTTCATCGTCCATCACCTGCCTTTTTTTGCTTGAATCGCTCATTGGCAAAATAGCTGATGACGATCGCAAATGAAATGGCCGCTAGACTGATCATCAAGGTATGACCGTTGCCACCGGTTTCAGGCAAGGTACCTTTTGGTTGGTTTTCCACCGTCACTACATTCGCAGTTGCCAACTGTCCGCCAGTGATCGTGAATTTTATTGTTGTCGATAGCTGTACATACCCCGTTGGTGCTTGGGTTTCAACAAAATAATAGTCGCCTTCCGGCATGCCGGTTATCACTAATTCCCCGACAGGTGTTACGACGTTTTCCAGCTGGAAGTTCCAGACTGAGCCCGTCTTCACTGCTTTATAGGTTCCTTTAGCTGCGGTACCATCGCCGACCTCCAACTCTTCCGGTGCGACCCAAGTAGTTCCAGCCTTGTCGGTAGCTACTTTAAATTTTGCGCCTTTTAAATTCTTATCGTTCGTCGCATCTTTTTTCTCCAGCGTCACACCGCCCTCAGCTCGTTCATTGGTTATGTCATAGGTGATAGTGACACCATCATCAGTGATATCCTTGATCGCCGTTTTGCCGTCGCCAACAATCTTATAGCCGTCAGGTGCTTTTGTTTCTTTCATATAGTACTTTCCTAAAGGCAATCCTGTGATGGTGATTTCTCCTTTAGTTCCGGTACTTTCAACAAATTCGTATTTTTTACTTGTCGTATTGTACTTGTAGACATAATCCTTACCTGTCTCAAATTTGGTCCCCATCTTTGTCTCGGTGGTATCTGGATTGACTAGGTACAATTCGAATTCAGCGCCGTCTAATTTCTCGCCGTCCGTATTTTTCTTCGTCAGTTTTAGGCTTCCGACCTTTTGCCGGTTTTCCCTCGTTACACTGACCGTATCACCATCAGCGGTAATTTCCGCTAGACCAGATTTCCCATTATCGTCGTAAGTATAACCATCTGGCGGAGTTTCTTCCTGAAAGTAATACTCTCCGATTGGCAACCCGTCAACGATGATTTTCCCTTTTTGACCGGGTGTTCCAGTATCTTCTTTTAGCTCATATACTTTGGTTGTACTGTTGTATTGATAAAGGTAATTCTTGCCTGATTCCAATAAAAACTGCGGTGTGATAAACTCGTCGCCATTTTTCTTACGCAGCGTGAATTTGGCGCCGTCTAATTTTTCACCAGTATCTGCATCCTCCTTAACTAAAGTGATTTTTCCTTTAGCTAATTGGTTATAGGCACTGACAGCCACGCCTTCTTCCGCATTTTTATTGATCGTAAAGTAATACTTTCCAGGTTCATTTTTTCCATCTGGTGGAATGATATCCAACTTATCCGTATACCGCGGATCGGGATTATTCAGTTCGACCAAACAATAATTTCCATCAGTTAAACCCTCGTAGAGCAAGACTCCATTACTATCGGTTTTCTTTTTTCCGCCTGTGATTGTGACATAGGTATTTGAACCGGGGGAATCTTCTTTTCTTAATTCGAACTCAACGTCCTTTAGAATCACTTGGGTGTCCTTGTCCATCTTCTTCAAGCGAAATGTGGTTGGTGGTACGCGGGTTGCACCACCGCCCCAGTTGCTGACAGTAACTTTACTTGCGTCACTTTCTTCACCAGCCGTATTGGTTTCCCAATAAACCGTCGCTTTATTTTCAATGACCGAACCTTCACCTAAAGTTGTTGAACAGGTAATTCTTGTTACGAGTGCAAAGGGATAATTATCATGGGTTTGATCACTGTCAACGCTGAAATATTTTTCATACGCTTCTTTCGTCTTCTCGCCTCGGGAAGCCGTCATCTTCCCACTCGTTACAGCAGCATCAATCAACTCCCATATTCGCTCTTTGGTACTTTTGGCCGCATTTCCAAATAGCAGCAGCCCATTACTTCTGTCATTCGTTAGATTGGGCAAGTCTTTAAAATTCATCACTAGCAAATTGTCAGAGGTAACCCCATAACAAGGATAAGTATGGCTTTCGATCCGACTCTCAAAGTCTGCATCTGATTCTGAGCCGCCTTGTGTGAGCTTCTCTAAAGGCTGACTAGTATTTGTATTGGTCGCACTTAACAACTGGAACGAGCCAAGGTTGTCCGAAGTCATTTTTCCATTCTCATCTGCTGCATAAATGTTCATATACATGGAATATTCTTCTAATGTCAATGTTGGATCCAGCTGATCTTTTAAGACGACCTTTTTATACAGCTCAGGACTGTCATCCTCGAAAGCCTTTTTGTAATTATCCATCATAATCGGAATGTTCCAATAGACCCTGTTACTGTTATTAGTGGCCCCACCATTTTTGGTAATTGGCTTTTGATCACCAATCGGGTTTCCTGGAAAAGATTCAGATGGCTTGGGATCAATTTCAATTGGATAACTACCTGTTTCGGTATTCCCTGTTGAACCACCGCTACTTTCTTTACTCGCTGTTCCATAAGCTGTCGCAAAACAATCATCTAAGCCGTTCCAGCCTTTTTCTACCGCATCATTGAAGGTGATCTTTAAGTATTTTTTACCTTCTTTCGTTTCTAATGTCATGTCACCGATCTTTTCACCAGAGTTTTCGTAGAACGGCACACTGTTACTAACAGTAGAAAAATTGAAGTATTCTTCTGGTAACGCAATGTAGATATAATCGCCATCCTTTAAATTAGCAGATGACGGAACTGTAAATGTATAGTCGAAGTAGACACCATCGCCAACCTTTATTGTCGGTTGCGGCTCTTGTTTTACTCCGTCCTTTACAATGTAAACAACCTGATCGCCGCTTCTTTTGATATAAATATTGTTTAACTTCATATCATTGATTGCACTGGTTTTGTCAGTAGCTGCAAGTGGTGCGATTCCACCGCCTAATGTGTTTACTTTCTGACTGCTTTCAGAATTCTTCTTTTTAGCAGCACTTTTTTTACCAGTTTCTTCTTGCTTCAAGTTCAGATGGAACTCGTGTTCATTAAAAAAGTTCAATGTTACTTGTGATAGTGAACGTACATGATCAGCTAGTTTAAATTCAAAATTCACTTCTTCAATCGATGCCTGCTGATCACTGTCGTTAACAATCTTCAATTGATTGTTCTCAATTGAAACGTTGATTTCTTTATTGTGATAAAGTTTTTGGTCATTCGTTGTGATTTCTTTGGGAAGATCAAACGTCTCTTTCTTGTTTTCTGCAATTGTCAAATCAAAGTGTGAAACGATTGACGCATCGGGCACAACTTCTTGGGCAAGCGCTCCTCCTTCAATATCAGTCAGCTGGAAATTTTTTACACTGCCGCTTTCTGCAGTTTGCAAATTTTCAGCGATTGTTTGAAGCGGAAAACTAGACAAGACCATCAGCAAGATCGAAAGAATCGACCACCAATGCTTTTTGAATTTGCTCATAATACCCTCCTTTCACTTGTGACTTTTTTCTTCCTTTTAATTGGCTATCCCCTCCGCTTCATCTCTGATGCATTTATTTCAAAGCGAATTAAATAATTTTGATCATTCATAAGAACACTCAATCTTCAGCTTATGGAAATAAACGTAAAAAAATCATTTTGAAATCATTTTTATTATATTTCTACTATTTTTATGTGACAATATTTTTGGAACAAGATGCATCACAACAGAATAAGAGGTTAAAATTAAGTACTAAAATTTTTCTTTTTTAATTAAAATTAATATTTAATTCTTAATTTATTTATCATTAATACAAAAACATTTTCATTTACATAGAATTCTAATTATTTTGATGAATAGTAAAATAATTTATACACTTGTCACGAAAATAATAAAACTAAACAATTGGAAATAAATGATCCCGACATATAAAAAACCGCATCCAATAAAATTGGATACGGCTTTACGCTCAATTATAGTTTTGTCCATTCTCCGGTCATTCGATATTTTTCAGCATAATCCTCAGCTTGTGAGACGATTTTCGGATCATATTGGCAATAGGCTAACAATTTTATAGCATTGCTGCCAGTAGTTACCCCCTCACGCAAGGTATAATCAAACGAGATATACTCGTTTGTAATCACTTCGCGAAAATGATAGTTTTCGTAGCGTTCGCTTAAAATTCGACTCAGCTCTACATCGTGTGTTGCTAAACAAATAAAACAATCCAAACCGGAAAATTCATTTAAGATGGTCGATGCAGCAGCAATACGTTCCACCATGTTGGTTCCCTTGAACATCTCATCCATAAAAATCATGGCATACTCCTTCGATTCAGCGATTTTCAAGAGACGTTTCAGTGACTTTATTTCAGCCATGTAAAAGCTGGCTCCCGTGACGATATCATCTTTAAGATTCATCGAGCTATAAACATGACACGGCTTGAAGGTATAGCTTTTTGCCAAGCAGGTGTTAAAAAGCTGGCCAAGAATCGCATTGACTGCCAAGGTTCGAGCAAAAGTGGATTTTCCACTCGCGTTTGAACCAGTAATCAAAAGCTTATTGCCAATACTATGTGTATTAGCCACAGGTTCTTTCAGTAACGGATGAACGATCTCCTCAAATTCCACCTTCTTCTTATTACGAAACGTCGGATGACAATAATCGGACAAGCTCTCTCGATACGATGCGATCGAAATACAAAGTTCGATATAGCCAATCGTTTCATATAGCTCCAACGCTTCAGTACGATACTTTTTAAACAACTTGACCATCGCATTGTAGGCATAGGCGTATAAAGAAAAGTATGCAGTAACAATCAGCATCAAACTGTTTGATGAACGAGATACTTGAACGAGATAATCTGCCAAAGCTGTAATATTTTTAAAGACTTTAAGGTTTTCACGAAGCTGCTCTGTTTCTTTTTTGAATCCAGGGAGTTCTAGGCTTACCATTAACTTTGCCGCCCGAATCATTCGTGTAAACATCCCTAAAGCTTCAAAGGCTTGATAAATTTTTCGCAACACGATAGAAAATAGAACAATCCCCAAACAAAAGCTGAGGCAGACCGCTAAAATACCATAAGCACTATCAATAGTCAGCCCAATCAAACTCCCAATACTCAGTATCGTCACTAAAATAACCGGCAGCATGGATACTTGAGGAAAATTACTTGGTTCTATCAACAGATCAATCAACTGATTATTCGTCCTTCGTCCAATTCGATAAAAGGCAAACTGCAGCCGTTCACGCGCTTGGCTATCCGTACTGATATTTTGAACAGCTTCTTCAAAATGACTCAAATCCGGATTCTTTTGTTTTCTAAAAAAGTAATAGCTGTATTCATCTCCAATACTCGACTGTGTATTTTTTATCCGCTTAAACAACTCGTCCATAGTTAAATCTGCCCAAGTAATATCATCAATCATTTGTTCATTGTTTTTCCTGTAATGGTAAAACTTTTTCATACTAGTATAATCTCGTTCATCTAACTTCCACTCCGGAACTTTCCCATATTCCGCTCTAATCTGCGCTTGGACTTTTTGCTTCCAACGAGTCAAAAAATAAACATACAGCAGAAAAAAGAGACCCAGAACCCCTAAAATGACTCCATAAACCCCGATATCTCCCAAAAAATGACCCTCACATTCTTTTTGTCTCATTTTACCATCTAACTCAGTAATCACGAATGCTCTTTTTCTTATTAATAAGGATAAATAGAAAATATTCAATTGATTTTAAGTAATTGAAATACTCCTCTATTAACGTAACCCTCCCAAAAAAACGACTGCTGCTTTTTTGTTAAATGATTTCAGAATTTAATTGAGCTTTTCGGGTTTGTGATCATCAAAATGAATGATAGAATAAAGAATCGGACTAAACTAGGAAGGCAAATAGGGAAAATCGAGTAATTATTTTCAATTAAAAAATTACTACTTTAAACAAAATAAGGAGAACTAAATCATAATGACCAATGCACTTGAAATAAAGAATTTGAAAAAAGTATATGCCACTGGTGTGGAGGCCTTGAAGGGAATCGACTTAACCGTAGAAGAAGGCGATTTTTATGCCCTATTAGGACCAAACGGTGCTGGAAAATCCACGACGATTGGGATCATCACTTCACTAGTCAACAAAACATCCGGCAACGTCAAAGTTTTCGGCTATGATTTGGACAAAGAGCTAGTGATGGCAAAACAACAAATCGGTTTAGTGCCTCAGGAGTTCAACTTCAATCCGTTTGAAACAGTTCAGCAGATTGTCGTTAATCAAGCAGGCTACTATGGAGTCCCGCGGAAAGAAGCACTAGTCCGCAGTGAAAAATATTTGAAGCAATCAGATCTGTGGGAGAAGCGTGATGTCCGTGCTCGAATGCTTTCTGGCGGGATGAAACGCCGCTTGATGATTGCCCGTGCACTGATGCACGAGCCTAAATTGCTGATTCTAGATGAACCAACAGCTGGTGTGGATATTGAGCTACGCCGAGAAATGTGGACCTTCTTAAGAGAGCTTAATGCAAATGGCACGACGATTATTTTGACAACTCACTATTTAGAGGAAGCTGAGATGCTCTGTCGTAATATAGGGATTATTCAATCTGGAGAATTGATTGAAAATACCAGCATGAAATCACTGCTGGCAAAACTACAGTTCGAAACGTTTATTTTTGACCTGGCTCCTTATGACAAAAAGCCTACGATCAACGGCTTCAAGTATACTTTTGAAGACAGTCAAACCTTAGAAGTAGAGGTCGTGCGCGATCAAGGGATCAATGAATTATTCGAACAACTAACGAACCAAGGGATCAAAGTACTTTCTATGCGGAATAAATCCAACCGCCTAGAAGAACTATTCCTAAAAATCACGGAGGAAAATCATGTCTAATCTATATTTCACTGCCCTAAAAAGCTTGGCAGTCAAAGAAACAAATCGCTATCTAAGGATCTGGGTACAGACTTTGGTACCGCCGGTTATTACCACATCCTTATACTTTGTCATTTTTGGAAATCTAATTGGTGGACGTATCGGGGACATGGCTGGTTTTTCTTACATGGAATTTATCGTTCCTGGATTAATCATGATGTCGGCCATTACCAGTTCCTACGCTAACGTTTCATCCTCTTTCTTCTCGCAGAAATTCCAGAAGAACATCGAAGAAATTCTAGTCGCACCGGTACCCACTCATATTATCATCTGGGGCTTTGTGACTGGCGGGGTTGGTCGAAGCGTCTTAGTGGGCTCACTAGTTACTGTTATTTCGCTATTTTTCGTTCCGCTTCATGTGTACTCATGGGCGATCGTTGTCATTACCTTACTGATGACTGCTATTCTGTTCTCGTTAGCAGGTTTATTGAATGGTATTTTTGCACAATCCTTTGACGACGTTTCCATCGTACCAACATTTGTCCTGCAGCCATTAACTTACCTTGGCGGTGTTTTTTACGCCATTTCAATGTTGCCGCCATTTTGGCAGGCTGTCTCAAAAATCAATCCGATCGTTTACATGATCTCCGGTTTTCGTTACGGCTTCCTTGGTGTCATGGATGTATCGATCGTCGTATCAATGTCTATCTTAGTATTATTCATCGTAGTCCTTTACAGCGTTTGCTGGTATTTGATTGATCGCGGACGCGGATTGAGGAGTTAGCAAAGAAGAGCTGATTTAGCGGAAATTTCACGCTAAATCAGCTCTTTTTATTGCTATTTTCCAGTATTTCTACATCATCATTCTTAATCCAAAGCGCCTGCCGATCGTTGATTATCGCTAACTCCTTGTCCTTTTCATTTTCTCGAACCATCGTTTCCGACGCTTCCTTAAACTCGCGACTCTGATAATGAGGGACGACATTAAAATCAACCAAGCCTAAACCTTTGTAATCCGTTAATTCAGGTGCTTTCGTAGGATCGTCCATCACCGTCGAATAGCCAATATCCGGACAAGCCACGATTGCTCCTGCTGATTCACCAATATAAAGCTTGCCCCTTTCAACCTCTTTAATAATCAGCTGATCCGCTCCTGATCTGCGCAATTCTTGTAAAAGATAGAAGGTATTTCCACCGGCTATGTAGATCATGTCATTTTTGGCTAACGTAGCTTTGATTTGTTCATGAGAGGCCGTACGAATGTCCAGCTCTTCCACCTTCATACCATTGAAGCGCAAAGCCCACTTGCCGATTTTTACAAAAAAGCCCAGCTTCTCCACCTTGCTGGCTATCGGAATAAAGGTGACCGTTTTTCCTTTAACCTCTTCCACAGATTTCAATAAATGCGAAACATTTTGGAACATCGAAGCTAAAAACAGTTTCTTCATGACGATCCCACCCTTCAGTTATTATTATAAGCCATCTAGGAGCATGAAAAAAACTGATCTTGGATAACATATCCAAAACCAGCTTTCGATTAATAATAAACTTCATCCAAGAACAGACCTTGTGCCGGAGCCGTCTCCCCCGCGTCCGCCCGAACTTTATTTTCCAGTACCTCATCAATTACGGATAACGGCAGTTTTCCAGAACCGATCGCTAAAATCGTCCCCATCAAGATCCGCACCATCTTATGCAAGAAGCCATTACCCACAAAAATAAAACGCAGCATACTTCCCTCTTGTTCAATTGAAATCTTATCAATCGTCCGAGTCGTTGATTTCTTGGTCTTTTTCAAAGCAGAAAAACCGATAAAATCATGGGTACCCAGCAATTTATCACAGGCCGCCTGCATCTTCGCTACATCTAATTTTTCCGGCACATTAAAACTATGATACCGTTCAAAAGCTGTCGGAATCGGATCATTCCAGACATAATAGCTGTATTGCTTGCCCTTTACATTGTAGCGAGCATGAAATCGTTCCGGCATTTCCTCCACCTTTTTCACCACGATATCTCCTGGTAGGTAACGATTGAAAAACGACAGCATTTCTCCACGAGCCATTTCTGAATTCGTTTTGAAATTCGCCACCTGTCCTTTAGCATGCGCGCCCGCATCCGTCCGACCAGAGCCAATGATCTCGATTTTTTCACCTGTCATTTGGTTGATGACACTTTCGATTTTCCCTTGGATCGTTTTATCCGAATCCCCTAACCGTTGCCAGCCGAGATACCTTTTTCCATCGTATTCGATCGTTAATTTGATATTTCTCATTCAATTTTCCTCCTCATTCACTGCACACTGAATCAATGTACCACAGAACGCTGAGATGCTCTAGTAGAGAGGGCAAAAAGAGAGCTGGAACATTGGATAAAATGCGCCAGCTTTCATTTAATTTAAACGTATTCCATCATATTCATATATTCTCTCTTAATACGATTCAATGCCTCCAGCAATAAATCCCGCGGCATCCCGATACTCAATCGAACAAACCCTTCACCGTCCTGAACAAAGTAACTTCCAACCACCATTGTTAAGTTCGCGCGATGGAAAAATTCGGTCATCTCTGCTTCGTTCTTGAACCATTCTCGTACATCAATCCAAGCTAAGAAGGAGGATTCGGCTGGCATCACCTTCGCTTCAGGAATTTCTGAGAAGAAATCATAAATCAGCTGCATATTTCCTTCCACATAATCGATCATTTCATCCAACCATGCTTCACTCTCATTATAAGCTGCCACGATCGCAGGCACTGCGAAGACATGCGGAGAGGTAATCGAATTTCTTTTTAGCTGTTCCAACAAAGTTTCTCGAATCATCTGGTTCGGCATTACAACGTACGAAGTCTTCAATCCCCCTAAATTAAATCCTTTATTCGGCGAGAGACACAAAACACTGTGCTGCGAGATTTCTGGATGCGCATTCCAAATCGACGTAAATTTTTGTCCTTTATAGACGATATCCCGATGAATCTCATCGCAAACTAGCAGCACATTATGCCGAATACACAAATCTGCTAATTGGAAAAGCTCCTCCTTCGTCCAAATACGTCCAGAAGGATTTTGCGGACTGCAAAAAATAAACAGCTTAATGTCATTTTCGCTCATCTGCTGCTCCATATCGTCAAAATCAAGATAATAGCGATTGCCGCGATTGATCAACGAGCTGCAAAACAATTCCCGCTCATTATTTACAACCGCTTCAGCAAACGGATCATAAGCAGGTGTGTTAATCAAAACTCCTTGGCCCTTTTCTGTAAAGGCCTGTACGATATAATGCAACGTCGAAACCGTCCCAAAGGTCAGCTTGATCCATTCTTTTTCGATATAAGTGTCATACCGTCGCTGATTCCAATCAATCACGGCGTCATAGAATTCATCAGGTACATAAGAATAGCTATAATCCCCAATGCTTGCTCGCTTTATCAAAGCTGCTTGGATCGCTGGAGCGACTTCGAAATCAATATCAGCTAAGTCCATAGGTATCGCGTCTTCATCTAGCCCGAATTTCTCTTTCAATACCTGATTGCTCCATTTTCGCGCGTTTCCTTGCTTACGATCAATGATCTTATCCAAATTATACATAGCACTCACCTATGCTCACCAAATCTTTCGTGGTTTGATTCAGTGCAACACCAATACCGTTTTGGATCACGACATCATCCTCAATGCGAACACCGCCAAGTCCCGGCAAATAAATTCCTGGTTCTACACTCATCACCATGTTTTCTTTTAAGATCATTTGACTCTTCGGATTCAAGATCGGCACATCGCCGCCCATACCGATACCGTGGCCTAGGCCGTGACTAAAGTATTCACCATAACCAGCTTCGGTAATGATTTTTCGAGCAACTGCATCGACTTCTTGTCCGGTTACACCTGCGCGAATAAAATCAGCGGCCGCTTGCTGTGCTTCTTTTACGACCTGATAGATGGTTTTCAATTCTTGGCTAGGTTCACCTAACGTAATGGTCCGAGTCATATCTGATTGATAATCATCTAAGACGATTCCAAAATCGATCGTAATAAAATCGCCCGTTTCAAAAGCACGTCGTGTCGGTCGACCATGGGGCAGCGCACTGCGAGGTCCACTGGCAACGATGGGATCAAAAGCCATCGCAGCTGCACCCTTTTTCAATGAAAGATAATGGATTAAAGCTCCCAGCTCATTCTCACACATGCCAACCTTTATTTCTGGTAATAACTCTGCAAAAATTTCATCTGTCATTAGACAAGCATTTCTAATCAATTGAATTTCTTCAGCCGATTTGATTGCGCGTAGTTCTTGAATTTGGCTTGACCAAATCTCTACTTTATAGCCTTCCGAAAACTGGCAATATTCTTGGATAGACAAACCGTTTGGTTCGATCGCCAGATTTTTAATGTTTTGCTGATTCAGCCAACTGAACATTTTTGGCAAATAACTGCCTTGCGGAACTTCAAAATTTTCAAAACCTTCTGTTAAATCTTTTATTTCTTGCCGATAACGTCCATCAAAAAACTGTACTTGTGAAGAAGGAGTGACAACTAAATAGATGCCACTGCCTCCTAATGAACCAAAATATTTCTTGTTCTCGCGATTTTTGATGATGATTGCATCCTTGCCTGATTCTTTTAACAGCTGCTGCAATTTCTTAATCCTCATCTGCTACACTCCAATTCTAGAAGTCCAGATCTAAGCCATCCAAAATATCCGTATCCCCTTGGTCAAAGATATTTTTCTGTTCTTTTTTCTTCGCTTCATCTTTCAACTCGTTTCGTTCCATCACCTTAAAGAAGGGAACATAGATTGCGACTGCAAGGACTAATTGCAGAGCATTGACTAAGATTGTCCGCCAGTCTCCATTCGTCAAAAATCCTTCTAAGAAAACTCCCACATATGGCGGATCAAAGATCGGTTTATTGATCAATCCCCAATGCATGAAGAACATCGGCAACGTACCAATGATCGCTCCGCCGAATACATGTGGGATAAACATCAATGGATTCAAAATGATCGGTGCCCCAAACAAGATGGGCTCATTAATCCCAAACAAAGCAGGGAACAAGGACACTTTCCCGATTTGACGGTAGCGTTTTGATTTTGAAACCAGACAGGCCACAATACAACCAATCGAAATGCCGCATCCTGTGAATCCAAAGAATGCGCTAGATGCTCCAGCAGTATAGAAATGCGGAATGGGCTGCCCCGCTTGAAAAGCAGAAATATTTTCGGCAATAAAAGCAACCATGATCGGACGAGTAATCGGACTGAAAACAGACGAATGAATTCCAAAGAAGAAAATCAAGCATATACAGAAATTCAAAGCCAATACAGACCACGGATTGTCCATCGAACCAACCAATGGGGATAAGAAACGAGTCAGGATCGTTGGCGGTAATTCACCAGATGTTTGCATCAAAGCAAAGCGGCCAAGAATAAAGGTACCGCCAACAATCAATGTTACTGGAATAAGTTCAAATGATTTTGAGACAAAATCCGGTACCCCTTCCGGCATTCGAATGGTCAGATTGCGCTTTTTACAAAATTGATACAATTCCACAGTGATCAAGGCCACAAACATTGCAGTAAAAAGTCCTTTCGCACCAAAGTTAGTAATATCTAACAGGCCATTTTCATCAAACGTCGCCGTCATAAACAAAAAACCGAAAAGTGATAAGGTCACTGCACCTGGAATGTATAGTTTGTAATGATTTCCTAAATTGTAAGAAATTGCGGCACAAGCATAAAGTCCGATCAAGCCAGTCGACAATGTCACTGGCAAGTTAAACAGCTCTGCATTGCTCAAAATAAATTTACTAAATGCGTTGGATTCTCCCAGCATATTTGGCAATGCAGGCAAGATAGCAAAGAAGCTTCCTAAAATAGTGAAGGGGGTCATAGCAACCATCCCAGCTTTGATAGCACTCAAATGTCGTTGGTTATCGACCTTGTGAGCTAATGGGACGAAGAAACGGTTCATAAAAGCCTCAAATTTTGCGAACATAATATTTCTCCTCTTCTATTTGGTTTATACTGTTTGCTTAGCTAGCTGATGTTTTTTATGAGTGACTAAAGCCAGTTTCATTACAGTTGCGCCATCCATTTGTCCATACACATCTTTATCAATCACTGCATAAGGAATATCTCGCGGCTCCAGAATGGATTTGATGAAGTCGATTTTGTGAGTGATTTGCGGTCCAACTAAGACGATATCCCAGCCATCGATTTGACTTTCAATTGAATCAGCTGGTATCGCAGTAAAATCAAAGTCCTCATCCTTTAATTTTGCGCTTTGTTGCACTACCTTGCGCATATTTTGCATCAGCATATTTGTAGAGAATCCTCCAGCACAGCATAGTAAAATTTTCATAACTCATTTCCCCTTTTCTCTATTTTTATTATTGTAAGACTGAGATTAATGTTTCGATCAAATCGCGCGCTAATTGACTAGTCATGTAATGATCCTGTGCATGGACCATCAGTAAGCCAACATTTGATGATTCTATCTCCTCATTCAGTTCACGACTAATCAATTCCGTCTGAATATTATGAGCTTCTAAATCTAAATCGCGTGACTCTGCAATTAGTCCTTTTGCTCTATCGAAATCTTTGGTTTTGACACATTTTAATGCTTCGAAAGCTTTGGCTTTGCTTTCGCCAGCGATTGAGATCAATTGGACGATTTCTTGTTCTTCTTTTGTCATGTTGTTCTATCCCCTTTAAATGAAATCCGCCACGCGGTGATACGTTGCTTCCGTGAAATCTTTGATTAAGCCTTCATACAGATCAATCATTTGTTGAACATCTTGTTTATTTACGATCGAATAAGCACAATGACCATAGCGGACTGGTAAAATCGTCACAACAGTCGGTTTTCCTTCATTTACTTTATGCGCTTCGCCGCCATCGGTACCGCCGGAATTAAACATATCCAGCTGCAACGGAATATTTCCTTTTTTTGCAGTTTCCTTAACGTAATGAACCATTTCTAGATTTGGAGCCAACGTTCGGTCAAAATGTGTCAGGATCGGACCCTTGCCGATTTGGCGCTGATTGGTGTGATCACGGACAAATTCAGTACTGAAGGTTGCCACATCAATAACAAAAACGACATCTGGATTCATCATTTGTACAGCTGTCTTCGCCCCTCGGATGCCCACTTCTTCGCTGCTGGTATTAGCAAAATGGATGGTTAATGGCAATTCCTCCGCGGCTAATCTTTTCATCAACTCGCCCATTACAAAGCAAGCTAACCGGTCGTCAAATGCTTTTCCAGCATAGATATCCTTAACAGCAAATTCTTCGAACTCAGTGGCATAGCATCCCATATTACCAACCTCAATACCCAAAGCAGCCACTTCCTCCGCACTCGTTGCCCCAATATCGCAGTAAAGGTTGTCTGTCTTGCCCTCACGATAGTCGCCGTTGACGATGCCGTTTATTTTTCTTCCATCAAAGGTCGTGATCCGAATTTTTTGCAGATGCTGAGCCAGCGGCTTCACTCCGCCTACGACCATTAAATGAATTAGGCCTAAATCACTAATGCTTCGAACCATAAAACCAACTTCATCCATATGTCCGCAGATCATAATACTTTTGGGACTTTTTCCCTTTTTGGTAAAAATCAGGCTGCCAAGTCCATCTGTTCTTTTTTTGTAGGGCAGTTCTCCCAGCTCGGTTAAAATCGTTTGGCGGACCTCCCTTTCATTACTGGCTATTCCGTCAGCGTTGGAAAGTTTTTTCAAAAAATCAATGTTCACTCAAATTCCTTCTTCCTAAAACTCGTTTTAATGTATAGTAAAATTCGTGATAATCTTTACTTTCGACTAATGCATTGATTGCTGCTGGATGATTCATCAACTTGCTTAACTCTTTCGAGATGATTTGATGAATCTCTAGTTGCTCCGCCTTTAGTGAAACCATAAAAATAATCTTTGCTGTTCGTTCAGTCTTACCTGCTCCTTCAGGCAATAAGCAAACCGCGACTCGATTTTCTTTGCCCGACATAACCAATGGATGAGGGATAGCAATCCCATTCTGATAAATCGTCGATAAATAGTTTTCTCGTTCCATCAAAGATTCCTTGTAGCCTGCAAAACCAACTTGCTCCTCTACCTGATCAGCTAAATCCATCAAAATATCAGGATAGTCTCGATAGTTATCAATCCGAAACAACAACTCGGAAAATAATTCAAAAAACGCTCGTTCAACTGAAAAATTTTCTTCATTCTTTAATAGGTTAAGATTTTCACTCACCTCTAGATAATCAAGCTCACTTTGAATCTCACTCATTAAGATGATTGGACAATCGACCTCGATCGTTAATTCAATAATCGAAAAGATCAAATCGGGATAATAGGCTTGAACGTTCTCCATTTCAAACATTGAAAACGTTTGAATCTTCGCTCGCGGAAAAATTCGCTTCAATTTCATTTCTACCAGGTAAGCCATCCCACCACCAGACGAACAAACTACTGCGATCCGATAGATATTTTCAATCAATTTCTGCTGCCATTTGTGATAGGGGACTGTCATGTGAGTCGCCAGATAACCAATTTCATCAGAAGCGATTTTCAGCTCAAATTTTTCCTCCAGCCATTTTGAAAAAAGCACTGCGAAATTAAAAATCATAGGATAGTCCTTACTGATAACCTCTAAGTAAGGGTTACTGAAGTTCACTTCCTTGCGTGAACGCTCGATCAATGCCGCGACATGTAGATAGACGAGATCAATGAATTCTTGATCGGTAGAAAAATGAGTATTTTGCTGCTGGTCCATTTGTTGGAAAAAGCTGCTGATCTCCTTCTTCAGTAATTGCTTGTTGCTCAGGATTTCGAGCTTCTTCGTTTTGGCTAGCAGACTAGCTTCAAAGTACTCATGAACCTCCTTTTGAACAGGAACCGACAAGCTTGTTTCCAAAAGAACTTCCGTTAAAAAGGACTTAGGAATGTCATCCTGCACAGTCCTTCTATTGATCAATAATAGTAAATACAGCTCCTCTTCCAGCCTTCGAAATTCCACGTAATCGATCTCCCAATTATGCTTGCCGATCAAATGATAGAGACTATCTTTCAGCTGCTGCTGTTGTTCAAGAAGGATTGCTGCTTCCAGCTTTTCCAGTAATTTCGCATTGCCTCGCTGATAGCGATCTAAAAGCAATAACAGCCGGTTCTTCAATTCGCTGATAATACGAATACCATAATGAGCTTTCCGTTCCAAACTCAAAGAACTGCCCTTAAGATATAGCTCAAGCTTGGAAAGATCCTTTTTAATCTGGCTCCCGCTGACTGACAGCTCCTCACTCAATTGTTTGACTGTCTGATAATTTTCATCAATCAACAATAAACTCAATAAGGACTCAAGACGATCCTTTTGCATTTCAATCACTGTCTCAGTAAAACCTCTCAAATACGAAGAAAATTTTTCCTCATCTGAAACAATCAGCCGATAGCCCAGCTTAGCAGATCTTTCAATCACAAAGCCTTGTTGTAATTCTGATAGTCCTTGCAGATCATTACGGATTGTTCTGGATGAAACACCAATCTTTTTGGCTAACTGATCGATTTTTAAGTAGTCATTTGCCCTTAACGCTGTCAGTATTTGTACCTCTCTCATCCACACCGCTCCTTTCTTCTTAATGAAGACTCTTTATTAACAAATTGTCTATCCTCACGATGTCCAGCAATCGCAAAAAAATTTTCTCTGCTTGCTTATCCATAGACAAAGAAATTAAATTAGCGTCTTTGCAAGCGCAATCATTTACATACACAGTATAAGAAACCCCTTTCAATTAGAAAAGTTGAACTTTTTCCACCTAACAGTGCAAAACGTATCTGTTTAAAAAATAAGCTTTTTAATCACTAGTGCCGCGACACGGTGGATGCTTTAAGAATTGTATCAACCCTCATTTACTATCACAATAAAAATGATAAGTTTAATAGATTACAAATCCGCAAAAGCAGTAAGCAAATAGAATACGTTTATTTTTTCTCTTTGAAAACAATGCCGAAAAAAGATCAACCATCACAATAGATGGTCGATCTTTCTCATTTCCTTTATACATTAGCAAAAAACTTCCTAAAAAAGCAGTCCTCTCATTACGAAAGAACTGCTCATCCAAAAACTATTTTCCTAGTACCAATCGTCTAGTATAGACAGCTTGACCCGAATGCATCACGGCATCATCAATAGCCGAAATAATCCGTACTTGACGTGTGACTGGCGGATCCCAGTTCGTATCAATCACCTCAGCAAGGCTGCCCTCATCGAGTTTGTCTAGATACTGCTTCGTAAATTCAACACTGGCAGACAAGTAATCACGCACCAATTGACGATCCGTTACAATAACTTTCGCTGCTTCTTCTGGTGTATGCCGATAATCTTCTGTATCATCTGGTAAATCTAAGGCAAATTTTTCTGACCATCCAGCACTTGTCCATAAATATTCCGTTCCATTTAAATCAGAGATTTGCATGTCTAATTCACGCGCTGTATGCCACATCAGCCAAATCACCGATTTGATCAAAGGCGCCGGCATCTCATTCGCTTCTTCTGTCGTCATCTGAGCAAAGGTATCCTCAAATCGTTCTTGCGCACGATCCAGCATTTCCATTGCAAATTGTGTATTCTCCATCTTGTGAGCCCTCCAATTCTTATTGTTGTACTCCTTTTTTCAAAAAAACGAACTTCATTTCTTCCTTCACTTTACTACGGTGATTTTTCAAGTGCAACTATTCAGGAGCCGAATATAAGTAAACGAAATCATTCACCACTTGTTCGGCTTCGTCTATCTGGTCGAAGTGAAAATGTAATTTTTGTTCAGAAAAAGGAACCACCAAATCATTTAGGTCGCGTTGCAGCTTAATTTTATTCTTTGGTAAGAAGCTATGGGTGAACTGATCCAAATCAATGTTTGGTTGAATCACCAGCGCTCCCGCCGAATAAAAAACTACAGGAATTCCATCAACAGTTTCTAACAATGTAAAATTCATCAACTCTTCTTCTGAAAGTTGAGAATCAATATACGCTTGTAAAATCAAAAATTGCTGCGCATGGTTAAATACTTGTTTAAACTCATTCATCACGTTACTCCTCTATCAAAATCGCTGGAATCCCTAAACCAGCCAAAATACGAGCCGAGGTATAGGTATTCAGACCTTTTCTAAAGGTAATATAAACTTTACGATCGCTCGGAATTTCACCGATTCGATCACGCAGCTCATTCATCGGAATATTCTTGGTCGCTTCGATGCTGCCAGACGTTGCTTTATTGGGTTCACGAATATCTAAAAAGAAGGCATTTTTAAGATCTTCTGCCGGAATATCCGCTGCCTTGATTGTTTCTACAACATTGGTCATTTGGTTGATTGCTACATATCCAGCAATATTCAATGGATCGCGTGTCGTTGAATACGGCGGCGAGTATGGCAGCTCCAAATCTGGCAAATCAAAAACAGTTAGATTTCCAGTAATCGCGACCGATAATTCCCCCATACGTTTGTCCACGCCTTTTTCTCCAACCGCTTGACCGCCTAAAATTTTCCCAGTTGCTGCATCGAAAATAATTTTAAGATTTAATCGCGTTGCTCCTGGGTAGAAATTCGCGTGATCAAATGGTGTCACAAATACTGACTTATAATTCGTAATGCCAGCAGCCTTCAATGCGTGTTCAGTCATACCGGCATAGCTTGCGGTGTAATCAAAAATTTTCGCTACACCCGCACCTATATAGCCGCGATAGCGCATTGGCGTACCATTAATCATATCCGCCAACATATGACCTTGACGATTAGCCGCACTCGATAGCATGCTCGATGTGGCTAATCCTGTAACCACACTCGTTGTCTTGATAATATCGCCAATCGCATAAATATCCGATACATTTGTTTCTAATTGATCATTGACGACGATTTGTCCGTCTTCAGACAATTCAATCCCTGCTGTTTTTGCCACTTCATTATTTGGCGCCACTCCTGTCGCAAAAATAATCATGTCTGGCTCAAGAGTCTTGCCATCAGATAAAAGTACTTCTTTACCCGCTTGGCGAATTTCTGCCACGTGACTATTCAAATGAATATGCAGCCCATTTTCGATCAACTTATCATAGATCAAATCGGCAATTTCCTCATCATATGGAAAAGCTACTTGCGGCAGCTGATCAACAAGTGTCACCTCCATTCCACGATGCTTAAAGTTTTCAGCCAATTCCAGTCCCATCACTCCGGCGCCTAAAACCAATACCTTTCTAGGCGCCTGTTCATCGATAAATGTTTTGATCTCAGCAGCATCTGTTACACTCCGCAATACAAATCCATTCTCTGCCTGTTCCGCTCCCTTGATCGGCGGCAAAGTCGGCCGCGCCCCTGCGGAAATAACTAATTTATCATAATCAGTCGTTGTTTCTTCGTCAGTCTTTATATCTTTGACGACTAGCTGCTTTTTATCTGGATCAATCGCCTGTACCTCGTGTGTCGTAAAGACATCGATATTGTTTTTCACCTTCAAAATTTCCGGTGTCCGTTCGATCAAAGAATCTAAGTCTTCAATCACCCCGCCTAAATAATACGGCAGCGCACAGCTAGCGTAGGAAATATTCTCTCCACGTTCATAAATCACGATCTCGTGCTCTTCATCCAAGCGACGCAACCGCGTGGCAAATGAAGGACCGCCTGCTACTCCGCCGATAACAACAATTTTCATGGTAAGCTCCCCTTTTTATATTGAGTTCAAGCCTATTTTCAACGCGTGTCTCATTTTATTAGGTCCATCTTATATGCAATACGCCCAATTTTTAGACACTAAAATTAGAAGTATGACCTCTTTCTTGATAGTACTATTTTTACAAAATACCAGCAAAGAATTGTTCTCCCAGAGATTTTTTAAATAAAAAAGATCAATCACCTCATTCGATGATTGATCTTCAACTATTTTTTCTTTAGTTCCCTTAAACTTGTTGTTTTACCATTGCTTACTACTTTCAATTTCAATTGTTTACGACCCGTTCTGATTGCATGGTATTCGATTTTATTTCCATCATCGGTCATTACGACTCGCTTTTTGTTTGAATTGACAGCAACTTTCGCATGTTTTAAAACAGTAGTACCGTTACATTTGATTATCCAGTCAGTAAACTCAGCATTTTGTGCTTTGAACGAATAGCCGGTCGATTGGTTCGTCCAACCACCCTGGAGCCAAGCAGAATTATTGGGCATTACTCTGTTCACAATCGTCAAAAGCATTAGAACTGCAAGAAGCATTAATCCACTGGCAATTTGCTTTTTCCATTTGAACAAGTAATTCACAAGATTTTCTTTGATTTCTGAAATAGTTGAAATACTCATCTTATGTATACCGCCTCCAATAATCGTATAATCATACATTTTCTCTAGATAGTGAAAATCGTAACATAATGCTTTTGAGTTTACAAATCCTTTTTAACCATTTTCATTTTTAAATATGAATAGAAAAGGATCAGTCATCTTCTCTAATGGCTGACCCGCGTCTCATTATTCAACTAAAGTGTCTTCAATAATCGCTACAGCTGCTTGAACATAGTCAACACATGGCTTTCTACCTAGCAGCTTTGTGCAATACAATGAACCGCACTTTCCCTCAAACGCTTGTGTCATTTCAACTAAAAATCTTCCGGCCTCATCATCTTTACATTTAGCAGGATCAGCCCTGTCTGGCGTTCCTTTTAAATAATTAGCTACCATGTACGCACCGGCTAATGCACCGCATAATCCTTGGTAATTCCCTCCGCCATAGTCGCTAGCAAGGCTGTTGGCATGATCCAGCCCTACTCCTATTTCTTTGCAATAGGCCCCTACGATCGCTTGACAACAGTTACAGCCCGCTTGAAAATATGTCATTGCCTGCTCTTGATGATCCATGCTCTCCCATCCCTTCGACACACTGACTTAAATTCTTTTCACCAATGTAATACAAGGTACGCCATCTTCTTCATAAAGCTCCCCATCTCTGAGATAACCTAATTTTTCATAAAATACTGCCGCAGTCAATTCCGCATGAATCCAAATCTGCTTAAACTCTTTCTCCAAGGCCAAATTCTCTAAAGCTCTGATTACTTGGCTACCCAAGTGTTTTCCTCGGTAGCCATCTATTGTCGCTACACGGCCAATGCGTGCAATTCCAGCAGCTTCTGTTAGCAGGCGAGCGGTGGCAACTGGCAGTGAGCCGGCGAAAAGGACACAATAAACCGTATCAGCTGTATCATTTTGATCAAACTCTTCTGACAATGCGAGAGCTCTTTCCAAAACAAAGACCTTCATACGAACATAGCAGCTGGCCGCTCGTAAATATTGCGCATTGCCTATCTCTAATCTTAAATCCAGCATGAGTCCTCCTCGTTTCTTCATTATTATACTATTTTTCTTGATACTCTTTAAGAGGCAGACCTGCCTCTTTTAGAAACGGCGAGGCAGCAGTCGTTTTATTATTGACTGTCTTAGGAAAGGTGACATAAAGGTTCTCTTTTGCACGCGTAATTGCAACATACATTAATCGCCGCTGCTCTTCTAACGTTGTTGGCGGAGCTGCCTCGCCTTTTGCTTTTTGCAAATCACAGTCAGCTTTTTTGACAGTATGGTGGTTTGGCAGCGCATCTTGATAAACACCTTTGACAAAAATATTTTTCTTTCCCAGTCCTTTGCTAGCATGGATCGACAATAAATAAACAGCATTCAATTTTTCCTGATTATAGTCATTCAACCGTTTTTTCATCCCTTGATTTTGTTGACTGGTTTGTTGAAACGCCTCTAGAAGACCGGGCCAATCGCCTGCTGCGGATAATTCTTTCTGCAGCCAATCAGCTTCTTCATCACTCAAATCCTTTTTGAATTTTGGTGTCGTTAATAACGCAGCGGCAAACGCAGCAAGATCCAGTTGCTGCCGTTGATAAAACAAATAAATTTGCTTAAAGAATTCCTTCGCCTGATCCTGGGATGCCTGCGAGAGCTTTCGTTCACTGATTAAAAAAGCGATGAGCTCGTTGATTTTGAATTTATTTTTGCTGAATAACTCCTCGCTGAATTTAGCGCTGACATCAAATTTGATATAGTGAAAAAAGGCATATTGTTGAATGATTTTTTTCAATGCCTCATTTTTCTGCTGCATGGATGTTGCTGACGCCAGCATTTCTAACTGCTGGAAAAGCGTTTTAAACAATGGTAGTCCAAAAATCCCTAACAAATCATCATTGGAGGGTGTGACAAACGGGACGTTCTGCTTTTCTAATTGTTTCAACAATGAACGTAATTGTACACGTGTTGGAAATAAAACCATCGTATCGCGATAATCAGGGCTCCCGTCAGCTAGAGGTGTTTTCCGTGCCAGGCTTTGGATTTTCTGTCCAATCCAGGCGGCTTCAGCCTCGTCATCAGGAAAACCAATGCCATAGCAATCATGAACCGTCGTTGTTTTGTTGGCAGTCATAACTTTTTCTAACCGATCATGCGCATTGTAGTGAATCAATCGGTTTCCCGCCTCCACAATTGGTGCGTCTGAACGATAATTGGTCATTAATTGCAAGGTGGTTTGTTGGTACTCTTGTTCAAATTCTTTGATATAACTAGGCTCTGCTCCACGAAAATAATAAATACTTTGATCATCATCGCCAACAATGATCAGCTTACCTGAATTTATCTGCTCAGACTGTTTATCTGGCGGACAAATCAATGCGACGATTTGCTTTTGCAATGGATTGATATCTTGAAACTCGTCGATAAAAATGTAACGATATTTTTCCTGTAAAAAATGACGAGCTGATTCATCCTTTTCCAAGATCTGCTTTAAATTAAACAGCATGTCATCAAAATTGATAAACTGCTGAACTCTTTTCAACTTTTCTAATTCAGCTAAAAACTGCTGAAATACCTTACTCAATTGCTGATTTGGAAGAATCTCTTCTTTATCAAAATATTTTGCAATAAAATTAACCATCTCTTGATCAGAATAACCCATATTTCTCCAGTAGCTAATCCGTGAAGCGATCGTTCGATCTTCAAATTTATCAAAATTATATAACCGATATTTTTTGATCAATTGATTTATTGCTTGATAATAGTGCTCCTCATTGACCTCAGCTTCGATTCCCCACTGCTTCGCCGAGGGGATTTGGCGCACCAAATCATTATATTCTGCATTAAACCAGCTATGGAACGTTTGAACGTTGATCCGAGCATAGCCGCCTAAGTATTGATTGACACGTGCCTCCATTTCCATTTTCGCTTTGCGGGAAAAGGTACACATCATAATCGTCTTTGGGTCAACTGCTTTTTCTAGTACTAAATAGGCCGCTTTCGCGCAAATCGTCTGTGTCTTTCCACTTCCCGCACCAGCAATGATTCGTAAATGCGTCTGCATTGGAAAACGAATTGCCCTTAGTTGTTCTTCACTGAAAGAATGGCCACCATTTTTAACGATCAATTGTTCCAGGGTATCTCTGTCTTGTGTTTCGTTTGTTTCTCGTTCAATTAAATCAGATTTTATGTAATTTGAAAGCTTCGTAAGCATGAATAAACGATTCCCTTCTATGTAAAAAATCATACCTGTCCATTATAACGGAATCATTCATTTTTGATAGTAAATAATAAAAAGACTCTCTCTAATTGAAAGAGTCCTATCTGATAGCTTTTACTCAACAGCTATTCTGTTCGCATTTTCTCTTTTCGATAATTCAATGGCGTAACGCCCGTAATTTTTTTAAAGCTTCGAACAAAATAACTGGGCTCAACAAACCCAAGTGCATCACTGATTTCACTAATCGCCCAATTTGTCGTTTCCAACAGTTGTTCTGCCCAATAAACTTTTAACCTGCCATATATTTTACTGAACGGTTCACCAAACTCCGCCTTTAATAAACGGCTCAGGTAACTCGGCGAGACATTGGTCACAGCCGCCAAAGTTTTTAGATCAATATGACGCTCTTTATTCTCAAACACTAGATCGATCGCTGGCTGCAGCAGCTTATTTTTGGCTAAATACACGCCGTTAGACTCTTGCAGACGGTTTTCTAACTTTGTATATTGGATATCTTTTTGTACGAACTCTAAATCTAACACATCCTCGTTAAATGATGTCTTCTGTTTTGAAAGACGTAAAGTTTGTTTATACGCTTTGATCAGATAATCCTTTTTGATCGCCTCACTAACGATGTATTCACTAATTTTCTCCAGCATTTCCGCTGATTTTTTCAAGTTCTCTTGACTAAATCGCGGATAGTGATCGATCAACTCCTGATGTTGCTTTTTGAATGTTTTCAAATAGAGTTGATCCTCTAATTGCAACACTTGCTCCAACTCTTCCTGCCCTTCAGCTAATAAAATCTCCCCAGCCATAATAGCTCCTACATAGCGATTGTCAATCATAATGGGAATCGCCATATCGACAATATTAAAATGGCAGCGATAAAAAAATGGTTGCCCTGTTCGAACCGCTTCAAGCCCGCCTCGCGAATCACACTTTTCACAGTAAACAGAAAGCTCCGGATGATTACGAACCAATTGACAAAACGGTTTCACTTCACTATGTCGCGTAATCGGTTTTCCTCGATAATCCACCAAAATAATAGCTAAATGCGTGGCGATCGCAATACTTTCTTGAACCGCCTCCCATTTGTTCAAATCCAAAACCTGTTCAATATCAAATTGTGTATTACTCACACGATCACCTCTCCATTGCATTATAGAACTTTCTTGTAAAATCACAAAATAATCCTATTTAACAAAATAGTTCAATTGATTTCTGCAAGAAAGCGGTAACATAGTTCAATGCTTTTCCTGTGAGAACGCTTTATGATTACCTTGTACTTAAAACTAAGGAGGTTTCACCCATGAGAAAAGCATTAATTTTACCAACTAAATACGTTCAAGGAGAAGACGAGTTACTAAACTTAGGCTATTTTGTTGCAACATTCGGTAAGAGCGCGTTGCTGATCGCCAATCCTGATGATGTCGAACGTGTCCGCCCGCAGCTTGATGCGACAGCGAAGAGATTCAACATTTCATTTGTTGAAGGCGGATTCAATGGCGAGGTGACCCGAGATGAGACCCAACGTTTGCAGGCGATCGCTAAAGAGAAGCAAACCGATTGTATTATTGGATTGGGCGGCGGAAAAGCAATTGATGCCTCAAAGGTCGTTGCTGAAGGCGAGCGATTGATCATCGTACCTACGATTGCAGCTCAAGACGCACCAACTTCACATTCGGCTGTACTTTACCATGCTGATGGCTCTTTTGACGACTATGCTTATTTCAAGCAAAGCCCTAGCGTCGTGCTGGTAGATACTAAAGTCATCGCCAAAGCACCTACTCGATTCCTAGTTGCAGGTATGGGAGATGCATTATCCACCTATTTTGAAGCTCGTGCCACCCATAATTCCTATTCACGAGTAAATGCAAGCCTGCCAATGGGATCTCGTGAAGGGTTGACTCCTCCTGCCAGCGGTACTTATGCGGCATTAGCGATGGCTAAGCTTTGTTGGGAACACCTGCAAGAGGATGGGTTAAATGCAAAAATAGCCTGTGACGCTAACCTCGTAACAGAAGCATTAAATAAAATCGTAGAAACGAACATCTTGCTATCTGGTTTAGGTTTTGAAAGCGGCGGATTAGCTGCAGCTCATGCAATCCACAATGGGATGACTGTTCTTTCAGGAACTCATCATTACCTTCACGGAGAAAAAGTAGCCTTTGCGACTTTAGCACAGCTAGTTTTAGAAAACGCAGAAACAGCTGAAATAAATGCTGTGATGGATTTCATGGCAGCGATTGGCCTACCACTTACCTTAGCCGATCTTGGTGTCGAATCAATCACCTTTGAAGAAGCCTTAGAAGTAGCCAAAATTGCTTCAATCTCAGAAGAATCGATTCATTCAATGCCGTTTCCAATTGTTGAAGAAGAAGTTGCCAATGCCATCATCGTTGCTGATCGAATCGGCCAAGCCTACAAAGATGCTCATCAAAAATAACCCATTTACAGATTGATCAAAAAAACGAAAGGAGCAGTTTGATGAACAAAGCAATTTTACTAATTTCTCATAGTCAAAAAATTACAGATGGAATCAAGGAAATGATCGAACAGATGGCTCAAAGCGAATCGCTTCAAATCATTTCTTTAGGCGGCACTTCCGATGGTGAATTAGGAAGTGATCCGACCAAAATCGTCGAAGCAGTTAACAAAGCGAAGTCAGTCGATAAATTCTTCGTTTTCGCCGATCTAGGCAGCGCCGTTTTAAGTGCTGAACTAGCCTTTGATATGTTAGAGGAGGATCAACAGGCTAAGTATGTTTTGGTTGATGCCCCATTAGTTGAAGGCGCATTCGCTGCTGGAATTACCGCGAGCGTTTCCGATGACGTCGAACATATTTTAGCAGAAGCAAAAAATGCTCCTATGAAGGGTTGGAATTAAAATGAAAAAAATCATCAATGAGCCAAAAGACAGTATCGAAGAAATGCTTACTGGTATCGTCAAAAGCTACCCTGAGCTCGTCCATCGAATCGGTGATTCTCGGGTTATTGCAAAAAATACCACCGCTAAACAGGTAGGACTTGTCTCTGGCGGCGGCAGTGGACATGAGCCGGCTCATGCAGGTTTTGTCGGCAACGGAATGTTGAGTGCCGCTGTCTTAGGTGATGTATTTACTTCACCCACACCCGATCAAATCGAAATAGCCATCAATGAAGCAAATCAAGGCGAGGGAGTCCTATTGATCGTTAAAAACTATACTGGGGATATTTTGAACTTTGAAATGGCTAAGGATTTAGCAGAGATGAACGATATTCCTGTTGAGATCGTTGTAGTAGATGATGATATCGCAGTAGAAGACAGTACCTACACAGCTGGTAAACGCGGAGTAGCAGGCACTGTCTTGGTCCATAAAATTCTTGGAGCTAATGCTAAAAACGGAGCAAGTCTAAACGAGCTAAAGGCACTAGGCGATCGTGTCGTTTCATCTACGAAAACAATCGGCGTTGCCTTAAAAGCGGCAACAGTTCCAGAAGTTGGCAAACCGGGCTTTTCACTCGCTGAAGATGAAATTGAATTTGGTGTCGGCATTCATGGTGAACCAGGTTACCGCAGAGAAAAATTACAGCCTTCGAAAGCACTAGCTAAAGAACTTGTTGGAAAGCTGATTCATGCTTACGATCAAAAGCCCAAAAAAATTGGTGTCTTAGTCAATGGGATGGGCGGCACACCATTAATGGAACAGTTTATCTTTATCAATGATGTTTTGAATTTGCTGATTGAAGAAAATATCCAGGTTTCTTTCCATAAAGTCGGCAATTACATGACCTCTATTGATATGCAGGGGGTATCACTGACTTTCATTGATTTAACAGATGAGACTTGGCAAAAAGCTTTATCGGCCGATGTCTCAACAATCTCTTGGTAAAAAGAATAGCTATTAAAGGAGTAGGAAAGAATGAGAGTAACAGTGAAAGAAATTCAAGCTTGGTTATCAGACTTTGGTAAATCTATCGAAGAAAATAAAGACTATCTAAGCGAATTAGACACACCAATTGGTGACGGTGATCATGGAAATAATATGAACCGAGGTATGAGTGAATATAGGAGTGCCTTTGAAGCAAAACAGCCAAGTACAATTAGCGATACCTTCAAGGTTCTTTCCATGGCATTGATCTCTAAAGTTGGAGGCGCTTCTGGTCCCTTATATGGTTCAGCTTTTATGAGTTTAACTAAAGCGACAAAAGATATTACAGAAATTACTAGTGAGAAACAATTAGGTGAATTGTTAGAAGCAGGGTTAATAGGTATTCAATCTCGTGGAAAAGCAACCCCTGGAGATAAGACCATGGTGGATGTCTGGTACCCCGTTGTCCAAGAATTAAAAAAAGCGGCTTTGTCAAAAGATAGCATCAAAGCAGCTGAACAACACACAAGCGAACTACAAGCTAAAAAAGGGCGCGCTTCCTATTTAGGAGAACGTTCGATTGGCCATGTTGATCCCGGTGCCGCCTCTAGTGCACTGCTTTTTCAAGACTTGCTAACTTATTTATAATTCTAGTTATTGCTTCTCGATTTGAAAAATTCTAGTTAGCAATCTCTTTCTATTCGAAAGGCTTCGCGAACTCGCTCAGCTTATTATCGATAAAGCTAGTCCGTGAAGCCGGTTATCGTTAAAGCGGTTGATTCAATTTTTTCCCTTTTTTGAAATTCAAAAAAAGAGTTTCCGAAAAAATCGGAAACTCTTTTGCTTATTTCTTATGGGTGAATATATTGTAAGCCGGCTGCGCTTAATGTCGCAGTATTTGGTCCAGTCGGTGATGGGAATCCCATACCGCCTTGAGTTATAGTGATTGTATTATTTGAAGCATTGTATGATTGAACATAAGCAACGTGTCCGTATGAAGGGTCCGCATTCCATGTTCCAACTGATTGACCTTGCGCAAAGACAACGATCGAACCAGCTGCTGGTGAGCCGTCTACTTGGAAACCATCAGCTGCTGCTGATGCGCCCCACTGGCATCCGTTCCCCCAATAAGTGCCAGCCCAAGGTGCAACATTTTTAACATACCATGTACATTGTCCTACTGCATACATATTACCAGAACCTGTGTGATCCACTTTGTTTCCGCCTGTCCCTGTTGATGGTGCAGGTGTTGGCGCTGGTGTATTTGTATCATTGGCTGAACTTGTTGTCTCAGTTTTTGATTCTGTCGTTGCAGAAGATGACGTTGAACTTTCTTCACTCGTACTTGATGATGCAGTAGAAGTTGAGCTTTCAGCTGCCTCTTTGGCTTGCTCTGCTTGTTCTTGAGCTGCTTTAGCTTGAGATTCTTCGAAAGCTTTTTGAGCTTTTTCCGCTTCTTTGGCTTGGCGTGCTTCTTCAGCTTTACGAGCCTTTTCAGCATCCTGCTGTTGTTTCAAGACACGGGCTTGTTCTGCTTTTGCTTCTTCTTGTTGTTTCTTCAATTTAGATTTATCTTGTTCAGCTGTTGCTTGTTCTGCAGCATAGTTTGCTTTCACAACATTCAATTCAGCTTGTTTGTTAGCAATCTCATTTTTTTGTGCTTCCAATTCCTTTTGGTTCGTTTGAATTTCAGCAACTTTCGTTTCATTGTCTTTGACTTTTTCTTCAACCGCTTTTTCGTCGGCTTTTTGCTGTTCCATCAAAGAATGGTTTGCTTTGACCATTGTTGACATCGCTTGAACTCGGCCAATTACATCTGATAATGAGTCTGCTTCTAAAACAGCTGAAACATAATTAGAAGCTTGTCCCTTCACCTGTGTATCACGGGCTTGGTTCTTGATTACTTCGTTACGTTTTGCGATACGTACTTTCAAAGTAGCGATTTTTTCTTGCAACTTCATTGTATCTTTATTTAATTGATCTTGCTTTGCTTCTAAGTCTTTGACTTTTCCGCTGACTGTAGCAATTTCACCTGTTAATTCATCAATTTGTGTTTGAACATCCGATTGTTTTCCTTGCAAATCACTAATTTTTTGATCTTTTTCTTGGATTTGTTGATCGTAGTTATCGGCTAAAGCAATACTTGGTACTGCTGATACAGCGATTGTACAAACTAACAATGCTGATAATAAACTCTTTTTCACTAATTATTCCTCCGGCTATTATGTTGATTTAGAATGATAGATCGCATAACGTCAGAAGTAATTTTAACACAGTGATATATCATGCATATAAAAGAAATGTTACAAATACATTTCAATAATATTTTTTAAATTATTGAATAAACATCGAATAGCCTTGATTTATCAACATTTAGATGCCAATTCTGACTGAAAACGCTCGATTCTTTTTTACCCAAATATTTTATAAACTATCAAAATAGTGAAAATAAATACAAAGATAAAAGTAAAACTTATCAAGTTCACATTAAATATTTCAACAGATTCTCTCGCATTAAAATAACAATTCTTATAATTCAATCGATTGAATACTATCCGCCCTACTTAAAAAAGGCTTATTCTCCAAAGTAGTTATTGATCATAATTTTTGGTTCTATCGGGCTTTTCGAATAAAATAAACTTGAGAGAAAAAGGGGGAAAGTATTATGCGTTGGCGAGGAGATCGGCAAAGTTCAAATGTCGAGGATCGATCAGGCAGCAGCGGCCGTCCGACAGGGAAAATGGCTGCTGGTGGAGGTATCGGCATTTTTTTGATTGCTATTATTGTTTTCTTTATCTCAGGCGGTGATTTAAGTACAGTGACCGATACTTTGGGTGGCGGTATTACCCCTGCAGCCTATGAAACAAAAAATGTTTCTTCAAAAGAGTACACGGATCAAAAAGAATTTGCGGCGGTTGTTTTTGCCCATTTGGAAGATTATTGGAATGATGAATTCGAACAACTTAACGAATCCTATCAAAATCCGAAGCTTGTGCTATTCACTGATAGTGTTCATTCTGCTTGTGGACAGGCTAGTTCACAGGTCGGACCATTTTATTGCCCTGCAGATCAAAATGTATACTTGGACTTGAGCTTCGCTGATGAGCTATCTAATAAATATGGTGCAACAGGGGACTATGCCATGGCTTACGTTATCGCTCATGAAGTTGGGCATCACGTCCAAAACGAGCTAGGTATCTCTGCACAGTTGGATAAGATAAGACAGCATGTTTCTGAATCTGAATACAATCAATATAGCGTTCGTTTGGAATTGCAGGCCGATTATCTAGCTGGCTGCTTTTCAAAATACTTAGCGGGGGAAACCTACCAAGGCCAACCGATTTTGGAAGAAGGAGACATTGAAGAGGCGATCGCTGCAGCGAACGCGATTGGAGATGATACCTTGCAAAAGGAATATCAGGGCTATGTAGTACCGGATAGCTTTACTCATGGTTCTAGCCAGCAACGAATCAATTGGTTCAAACGCGGCTTGAAATATGGTGATTTGAATCATGGAGATACTTTTAATGAAAAGAATTTGGATTTAGCTACCGCAGCCTAAAATTTATTTTTCATTGAAAAAGCCCATTCAGCTCAATTCACACCTTTTAGAACGATAAAAAGCCCCGCTCAAAAATATTTTTGAGCGGGGTACTTTTTCGTTTGGAATAACTCACGTCGAACTTCGAGAATTAAACTTGTTTCTTTCTATAGAAATACAATGCACCTGCTAGAACAACGATAACAAATCCGATATATGGTAGAATCTTCAATACTTGTTCACCAGTCTGCGGTAAAGTCCCCCCGCCGCTAGTTCCGTATGATGATCCACCCGACAAGTTGCCACCATCAGTAAAGGTGTCCCCCTTAGTAGACGGCAGGTCAGGATTCGTCTTCTTAACTGTCACGGTTTGCGCCTCATCATTAATGTCTTCATGAGAACCGATCAAATTGCCCTTCGCGTCAAATAATTTTTCGAAGGCTACCAGTGTTAAGTCATTCGACAATAGGCTGCGACGGAAAGTGAAACGCATCTCGACCGTTCCAGTGCCCGTGTCACTTGCTACAAAAGTTGATTGACTCTCTACTTCACGCCCCATGACAGTGAAAGGTGCGTTTGCTTCTTTCATCATCAATTTCCCGCGAACAGTATAGCTTTCACCTGGAATTAGATTTTCATAGAAGATGATATCATGGATAATAACGTCTTCATCACTATCTTTACTGATTTCAGCTGCTTGCGTCCCAACTTTTGGATAATGAACGGACTGATCTTTGTCCTCCATATCCGTGTGAGCTGCTACCTCTTTTTTGTCTTGATACAAGGTTTCAAAAACAACGACAGTTTTACCAGCTAAATCACCCTTCGTGATCTTAAATTCCAACTCAATAGTACCATCGCGTTTCGTTGCTTTAAATGTCTTTTCTGCATGAACCTCGTTGCCATCACGAGTTAAGAATGGCTTGTTGGTCGCTTTATCCATCAAGACACCTTTCACCGTGTATTCTTTGCCTACAATCAGGTTTTTGTAGCTAACCTCATCAACTACTGTTACTTCATCATCAGCAAAGCCTTCATTCGTACCTGAGTCCTTATCTTTTGCTTTTGTTGAAACCTGCGGCTGACGAACAGTTTGATCCTCATCTTCAAGATCTTCGTGAACGCCAACCAATTTTCCTTCCGCATTGTAAAGTTTTTCGAAGACAACCAACACTGTTTCTTCGTTAATTTCATTGCGTGGGAAAATGAATTCAACCTCAATCGTACCCGAACCTGTTTCAGAAGTCGTAAAGGTTGCCTTACTTGTTACTTCTTTTTCAGCAACAATAAATGGTTTGCCAGTTGATTTATCCATTAAGACACCTTCAACGGTATACTCCTTACCAGGAACAAGGTTTTCATAGGAAACGATATCTTTGATTTTTACATCTTTATCCGTACTTCCCGTTGTTTGAGAAGCTTGTGTCCCAACCTTCGGATAAGTGACTGTTTGAGCTTCATCTTCGATATCTGTATGGGCTGCCACTTCTTTTTCATCATGGTAAAGTGTTTCGAAGACAACCACTGTTTTTCCTGCTAGATCGCCGCGTTTGATAACAAATTCCAAATCGATCGTACCATTTGATTTTTCTGCTTTAAAGGTCTTCTCTGCACGAACCTCATCACCTTCACGAGTCAAGAATGGTTTTCCGGTTGCTTTGTCCATCAAGACACCTTTAACGGTATAGTTTTGACCAACATTTAAATGCTGGTAAGAAACGGTATCCACGATCGTCACTCGTTCGTTGGCAAGACCTTCATTCATTTCAGTATCTTTGTCAATCGCATCTGTCTCTAATTCAACTTCTGGTTTGACTTCGACCGTCTGATCTTTATCATTGATATCTTCATGAGTACCAACGAGTTTATCAGCCGAATTGTAAAGTTTTTCAAAGACGACTAGATTCTTAGGATCTTCTAAGGCTTTACGACTGAATGCAAACTCAACTTCTACTGTACCCGTACCTTTTTTATTTGCTGTAAAAGTCGCTTCACCAGTGATTTCCTTGTTATCTACCTTGAAGGCTTCACCTGTTTCTTTATCCATCAAGACACCAGTGACTTTATATTCTTTACCTGGCACTAGATTGTCATAAGAAACGATATCCTTAATCTTCACAGTATCTCCGTGAATACTTGTTTCAGAGGCTTTTGTTCCGACATCAGGATAGTTGACGGATTGATCTTTATCATTAATGTCCGTATGTGAACCAACTTCTTTATCTTCGTGGTAAAGTTTTTCAAAGACAACGACTGTTTTACCAGCCAGATCCCCCTTCGTTACCACAAACTCAAGATCGATCGTGCCATTTTGTTTTTCTGCTGTAAAGGTTCTTTCAGCATGAACTTCTTTGCCTTCGGTTGTCAGGAATGGTTTCCCCGTTGCCTTGTCCATCAAGACACCTTTAACCGTGTATTCCTGACCAACATTTAAGTTTCTGTATTCAACAGTGTCAATGATGCGGACCTCTTCTTTCGCAAGTCCTTCATTCATTTCAGTATCTTTATCAACCGCTGTTGTTTCTACTTCAACTTCGGGCTTCACTTCAACCGTTTGTTCTTTGTCATTGATGTCTTCGTGAGTACCAACTAGGACACCTTTAACACCATAAAGTTTTTCAAAGACGACTAGTTCTTGGTTTTCCTTCAACGCATTACGATTGAAGGTGAATTTTACCTTAACCGTTCCTGAACCTGTTTTGCTTGCATGGAAGGTTGTTGAACCAACAACTTCTGCTTTATTTACTAAGAAAGGTTTGCCAGTCGCTTTGTCCATTAAGACACCGTCAACTTTGTATTGTTGCCCCGGCTTCAAGTTTTCATACGTTACAGTATCTTCAAGCACGATGGTGTCACCATGAATCGAAGTTTCCGCTGCTTTCGTACCAACCTTCGGATAATTGACTGATTGGTCCTCATCCTCGATATCGGTATGTGAGCCCACTTCGACATCTTCATGATAAAGAGTTTCAAAGACGACAACTGTTTTGCCTGCTAAATCACCTTTTGTTACCACGAATTCAAGATTGATCGTGCCATTTTTCTTCTCAGCGGTAAAGGTTTTTTCAGCATGAACTTCTTTACCTTCAGTTGTTAAGAATGGTTGATTCGTTTTCTTATCCATCAAGACACCCTTAACGGTGTATTCTTTACCGATTTGAAGATTTTTGTAAGAAACGGTATCAACAATGATTACTTCTTCTTTTGCTAATCCTTCATTTTGTTCCGTATCTTTGTCGATAGCTTTCGTTTCCACTTCTGGGAAATCGACTGTTTGGTCATCATCATTGATATCGGTATGAGAAGCAATTTCTTTTTCTCCTAGATACAATGTTTCAAAAACGACGACTGATTTACCAGCTAAATCACCTTTTGTAATCTTAAATTCAAGGTCGATCGTACCATTCTGTTTTTCAGCTGTAAAAGTTTTCTCTGCTGAAACGGTTTTACCATCTGTTGTCTTAAATGGCTGATTTGTTCCCTTATCCATCAAGATACCTTTGACAGTGTAATTTTTACCTACAATCAAGTTCTTGTAAGAAACTGTATCAACGATCGTTACTTCTTCCTTCGCATTTCCTTGATTCATGCCGGTTTCTTGGTCTTTTGCAGATGTTTTCACTTCTGCAGGAGGCTGTACCGGCACCGTCTGGTCTTCGTCATCGATATCTTCGTGAGTCGCAACAACTTTTCCAGTAGCGCCATACAGACGTTCAAAGACTACCAGTTCTTTATTGTCCTTCAACGCACTGCGATCAAAGGTAAATGTTACTTTAACTGTTCCCTTACCTGAATCTGGTGCTTTAAAGGTTGTTTCGCCGGTCACTTCTTTACCATCAACTAGGAATACATTTCCTGTTGATTTATCCATCAATTTACCTTTAACAGTGTATTCTTTTCCTGGAATTAAATTTTCATATGACACATTATCCTCGATAACTACTTTATCACCGTGTATACTAGACTCAGCGGCTTTCGTACCGACTTTAGGATAAGAAACGGTTTGGTCATCGTCTTCTATGTCAGTATGGGAGCCCACTTCTTTGTCTTGGTTGTATAGTTTCTCAAAGACTACAACTGTTTTACCAGCCAAATCTCCTTTTGTTACTACAAACTCCAATTCGATCGTGCCATTTTTCTTCTCAGCAATAAATTTCTTCTCAGCATGGACTTCCTGACCTTCGGCGGTTAAGAATGGCTGCCCAGTTGCTTTATCCATCAATACACCTTTAACGGTATACTCACGGCCAACAATCAGATTTTTGTAACTCACTTCATCTTTGATCGTTACTTTTTCTGCTGCGTTTCCTTCATTCGTTCCTGTACCAGCATCACTGGCGTTTGTTTCCAATTCAGGATAATTTACTGTTTGATCTTTATCAGTAATCTCCTCGTGAACCGCGACTTCTTTTTCACCTTCGTAAAGCTTCTCAAACACGACTACCGTTTTTCCGCGCATGTCTGTTTTCTTCACGACAAATTCTAAAGCGATCGTGCCATTTTCTTTATCTGCTAAGAATGTTTTTTCAGCGGTTACCTTCTTGCCTTCAGAATCAACAAATGCTTGGCCTGTTGATTTATCCATCAAGACACCCTTAACAGTATATTCGCGTCCTACTACTAAATCCTTATAAGAAACGGTATCGATGATTGTCATCTCTTCTTTCGGCTGACTGTTTTCATCTACCGCATTTCCTTCATTGATTTCAGAATCTTTGTCCTTCGCACTTGTTCCAATTTCAATTTTAGGTCGAACAATCACGTTTTCCGTCTCTTCACCTTTTTTACCAGTGTGAACTAAATTCCCTTTGTCGTCATACAATTTCTCCACATATCCATATGATCCGACTTCTTTTGGTGTAAATGTTCCTGATTTGTATTCACCAGAAGCACTGACTTTGATCTTATCAGAAGTCCAGACAATATCTGCTGCTGTCGCGTTTTCAGCAGTACTAAAATCATTGATCTTATCGGAGAATTTGTATAAATCAACGATTACATAGTACCCATCTGGAACAGTCGTCTCTAAAATCACCGTGTCATAGATTGGTTCTCCTAGATAAGTGTCATTACTAGACGCCTTCGTATGAATATTTAGCTTGTGTACATTAAAAACTTCTCCAGGATCGCCGTGTTTTCCTTCATAGATAACTTTATTGGTTTTAGTATCAACAACCTTTGCGACCCAGCCGTATGTTCCTTCGTCGGTTACTCGAACATCCTCTAAGCCGTAACCTTTAGCGTTTGATTTATATTCGCCATACTTTTTGATTGGCATTCCTTTAGAAGATTTAGCGATTTCCTTAGGTTGTGAATAATCAAAATCATTGGCTTTGTCACTGTACTTATATAGTGTGAAGGTTACTTCTGCATTGTCACTTGTCAAGGACTTGTTCACATGCAAACTGTCATACACAGGAATATTAGAAAAAACATTTTCTTCATTTACTTGAGTATAGAACTCTTCCTCACTACCTGATGGGACATGAACCGTTTCAGAAGGAATACCGTAATCTGTTTGGAATTTAGCCAAACGTCCTGAATCGGAGCCGCCAGTAACAACGATCGTATACCATCCTGCTTTATCAAAAGCTTTAAACTCAGTTGTCCGTAATTCACCAGAGATTAGCGGTGCTTTTACAACATCAAAAATTTCTGCACCAGCAGGGATTTTATCATCTCGAATGGGTTTTGTTGGACTGTAGTACATGGTGAAAGTAGCAGTCAGCTCTTCAGCCGTTTCGCCGCCAGTTCCCCAACCATTCGGCAAATTGTAGTCCCCATTCTTATCTGGGTCACGATCTTTACCAATCAATTCAGGATTTTTGCTGCTCCAATCATTCAAATTGCCTTTGCCATCGATTGACAGCCCCCACATTCCAGGAAGATCCAGCACTTTGATCGTGTCGTAAATTTGAGCACCAACTGTACCTGAAGCATCTGAAACGGTTGTTTCAATATTTGGTACCCACGGAACAACAACATACTCATCCTTGCTGCCAAAGTTCGAATGCCATTCTTCCGTATAGGTTGTAGATGTGATTTCTTCTACCCACACGTACCATCCTTTTTCTGTTACCTCAATCTCAGGCGTAGTAAACGTACCGTTTCCATTGATTGTTGTTGAAACAGATCCAGCAACTTTTGACCCTGCCGGCACGGTTGTTTTTCCACCTTCATGTTGATTGGGACTTTGAATAAAGTCTGGCTTAGTCAAGTAAGGACCATATAAGGTACTCTTAACAACTAACTCATGGCCATCTTTGTTTCCAGAAACCGTTAATTTATCAGCAACTTTCCCACCTTTTGGTGATAATTGCGCTACGGTTGTTTCCGTTTTTACCTCTGGTTTCCATTTAGTGATCGTTTTTTCATTGTCGTCATTAAACGGTGCTTGAAAACCTTTCGTAAAATGCTCTTGATTTGCTTGATCTGCCACAACAACTTTCAATACTGGATAATAAAAACCTGGTCCAGTTGATTTGTGTTGAGATGTGACAGTGTAATCCCCGGCTGCGGTTACGGTTTGAGTATCGCTGCCGATATAAGAAATATCTCCCGGCAAGCTATTTACATCAAGCTTTTGCGTACCATAGTCGATTACTGAGTAATACCAATCAATTTGGAATTTCACTGGAACCTTATTATTCGTCCCGATAATCGTTGGCCAATTTCCTTCAGCCAAAGAAATACTCACTTTATCTGCTAGGTTTTCGCCTTCTTTGATTTGCACCTTAGAAACCGTTGTTCCTTGAACTGCAAACTTTTCAATGACTTTGGTTTTTTCGTTCTCTTCATTAAATTGCGCTTGGAAACCTTTTTCAAAAGCATCCGGTGTATTCTGATTGCTCTTAATTAGTTTTAAAACAGGATAATAGAATCCTTGTTTGTCGGCGACGTTTGCCGAAGGTACCTCTCTTGCACCCGGAGCATTTACCGTGAATGTATCCGTGTGAGGTAATTTTGTTACATCTCCAGGTAAACTATTTACATCAATTTTTTGATTTCCATAATCTGTTGGCGAATAATACCAGTCAATTTCAAATGAAGCCGGGACTGGCGTTTCAGTATTAACAATATTCGGCCAAGGCTTGTTTCCTTCCACACTAATCGATACTTGATCAGATAACTGTTGTCCGATTTGCACATCTTGTTTAGAAACAGTTGTTCCGATTGGCGTGAACTTTTCTTGCACTTTTGTAAACTCAATCTTGGCTGACGCTTCTTTACTTAGCCCAGTAGCAGTATAGGCAGTTATCATATTCTGACTGTCTGCCCAAGCATAACGCTGCATTTGGTGGCCAGGAAGTTTAGTCACTTTTGCCGTAATGTTCAAGGGATTGCCAGCTGGTCCTTGGTTCGCTGTATAGTTGTCTAATTCAGCAATACTGTTTAAGGTAATTGTTCCAGAACCTGCTCCACCGGACTTAGGTACAAATTGTCCTCCTGTCATACTCATTTCTAACTTGCCGCCAAACAGACGCAAATCAACATTTTTCATCTCTTTACCTGCTGCTGATTTAAGCGATAAGTTCATATTAGCTTTCTTTTGACCCGCAACTTCAGTTAGATTTAGTGATAATGTATATGGTCCATAATAATCATTAGCCAATGCCCTGATTTCATCATTCTTCTTTTTAGTCGCAACAGCTTCTGCATCACCACTAGTTAATCGACTGTTAAATTTTGTTAAAAAATCAGCTCTAGTTGCTGAAGATGATTCCAACTCGGTATGGGTAAAATATGACATCGCTGCATGGTTCGTATGGTCTGGCATCGGCGCAGCAACTAATACGTGATACATAAATGCCCCTATGGCTGCTGCATTAGACGAATCTACTGACTTACTAGCATTTGTAAAATTAGATGATGGGCTTACATATTTCCCTGACTCTGTACAAAACATGAACTTATTCCCCATCGGTTCATTTCCGCCTGTAGCATAGGAAATAGTCCGTACATCTCCTGCACCACCTTCAAACATATAACCGTAAGCATTTTGCCCATAGCCAGTATTCCCGCTTGCCGGTTTTGCCTCAACGATCATAGACAGACCATTGACACCCAATGACGACAGCACCATAAAAATGGTCGCTGTTACTCGAGTCATTTTGCCAAGAATTTTTGTGATTCTTGTTTTCATTCTCGTACACTCCTTTTCTTTTTCGCTCCTTTTTTCATCAATAATTTTCTTGCTTGCTGCCCGTTAAGCGTCACCTCCCTAATGTTTTTAAACTCTCTGCCTAATTCTCAACTTCAGCCGCTTGTTTTTCTGGAAGATCGTTTTCAAAATAATCAAAAAACTCCTTTTTTAATCGATAGCCTTGCCCCCATACCGTTTGAATTGCTCCATGTCCACATTCATATTCCAGCTTTTCATTTACTTTGGAGACCACCTTTGACAAGCTCGCTAAAACAGACTTATTTGGTTCTTTGTTCCAAATTTGGCGACTGATTTCCTCCCTAGATACTGTTCGATTGCCAGATTGGATCAAATAATCGACTATTTCTTTTTGCTTTAATTTTAAATTCAAATCAGACAGTTTTTGCTTCACACTCATTTTCTGAGCATATTCCTCCTTTTGAAATGCTAAGCGAGAAATTTCAGCAATTAATAAAAGCTCTCGTAATCTTTCCAAGTTTGAGTTTACAGGAATCAAGCCATCAAAATTTGACTCCATCGCTTCATCGCGACGAATTTCAACGACACGGCGAAAAAATTTGAATCGGCCATATTGCATTTTCTGGATCAATTCCTCTACTTCTTTGTCATATAACGATTCACTAAAAATGATTCCGTCAAATTGTAATAAAAATTGCTTGTTAAACCCCTCTTTTTTTAGTGCGGCAATTAAATTATTTGAGCAGTAAACCTCATTTCCTAGTTGTTTTAATTGGGTTTCGAAGGCTTCCTCATAAGAAGGAACCTTGGTTAAAATCAATAACTGCATCATTTTCTCCTTTCTTCATGCTATATTTATGATTGATTCTCTTTAAAAATCATTCGACAAAATAAGCATTTTTATGCTAATTAGATTAACAATTACAAAATATAAAAATATTTTTATAAAATAATTATATTATATAGTTAATTTAAGGTCAAATTATCATTTTAAGTCATTTTTAAATTAATTATTTTTCACCCTTACTTATTATTCTGAGTTATATCTATATAAACCTCATAAGAAAAACAATCTATATCAACGGTAAATGATCGGCAGATTACAAAAAAATAACAGAAAAGCCCTCCTACTTAACAAGGAAATTGGCGAATAGAAGCTTGCTGGCAAGAAAAAAAGAATTTTAACTGATAGAAATATCCCTATTTCTCCTAAATCACCCAACATATCTAGCTAGCTAAAGGATTAAAATTATTCGACTACTTTTTTTCATAAAAAAAAAGACACTCTCCTTCTGAGAATGCCTCGTTCTTGCTATGTATTTTTACTTTATACACAGTACACGTACAATATTTTCAACTAGCTGCTCTAAATTTTCTTCGCCCTTTTTTAAGGCGTCCTCCAATGAACTAGGCTTGGATAAGATACTAAAAATCGCAGTCATTCCTTCTTCGTATAGTGTCTCGACATGTTCACCCATGTGACCAGCGCAAGCAAAAACCGGCTTTTGATGTTTTTCCGCCAGCTTCGCAACTCCATAAGGTGCTTTGCCAAATTTCGTTTGATAGTCTATACTGCCCTCGCCTGTAAAAACATAGTCGGCTTTAACAATCATTTCCTCCAAATGTGTCAACTCGATTACTAACTCAATCCCCGATCGCATCTTTGCCCCAGTAAAGACCAAAAGACCTGCTCCTAATCCACCAGCTGCCCCAGCACCAGGATGATTCTTGATATCTATGCCTAACTCCTTTTTTATAACCTGCGCATAATGAACAAGATTTTCCTCTAGTTTTTCGACAAGGCCAGCTGTTGCTCCTTTCTGCGGAGCGAAAACTACAGATGCTCCATTCGGTCCAGTCAACGGATTCGTTACGTCACTAGCAATAATAATTTCAGTATCCGCGATGCGCGGATCGATCGTCGTTACATCAATTTTTGCTAATTTCGACAATGCGCCGCCGCCAACAGGAAGTTCGTTATTTTCCTTATCCAGTAAGCGAATACCTAATGCCTGTGCCATACCAGCACCGCCATCATTGGTGGCACTGCCGTCAACTAATGCATCAACCGTCCCTTCCCCTCCATCCGCCATTGGGACATGATGTATTTCTGCCTTAGGCAATACTTTTCGAATCCCGCGTTCCATTGCCTCGCAAGCTTTTTTTGCACTCATACTTTCTTTAAAGGAATCTGGTGCTAGTACAAAGACTTTTTCCATCAAGTGCTTTCACCTCCAGTGATCTTGATTCGTTTAGTTAAAGTATCACTTAAAACAGGTCTGCTAAGCAAGCCAAATGAGCTGTCTCTGATGAAGTTTTCCTTAATTATTAGGCAGATAAATTGCTTTCATTTTTTTACCCTGTATACTATGAAGCTAAAATAAAAAAAGCAGGTGATCTTATGTATGTTGTCAAAGTCCTACATGGTTACATTGGTAAAGAAGGTCAGCGCACCCGTGAAAAAGACCCTGAGAAGCTTTGGTTATTCCAAAATAAACAAGAGTCGGACCAGTTCGCAGCGAAAATAGGTGGCCGCAGTAAGCATGTGTCAAAAATAAGAAAAGATTGAACGATCAAAGTGTAGTCAGGACTGACTGCACTTTTTTTAGGAAATCCTTCACCAAAATCGACAATTTAAACTGAAGCTTTGTGATCTAGTATTGAAGTTGGTCAAATTACTAAACATTAAGATAACATCGCAGCTAAAGCTTAACTCAGAATAGTTCAAACAAATTCTTAATGATTGCACAGATACATTTATTTTCTATATAAAGCAAGCAGCAATCAGACTAGATTTGATTGCTGCTTTTAGGACTTTCTTTTATAAATAAAAATCAAAACGCTTAATTCATAGGATTCTTTTCAGTCTCGTTTAAAGTCAAAAATGCTTTTAACTCTCCTCCAAGCTTGCTTAAATGATCATCACTAAAGGTTTGCGACAGGCGGTAGCCCACAAAGTAAGGCGAATCAATAAATCTTGGTACTACCTTTGCGATCAGCTTTCCCTCTCTTTCAAAGAAAAAGAGATTAAAGCTATCGCAGCGTCCTTGAAAATAGCGCTGTAAAACGTAACAAACAAGCTGCTGCAAATAATCTGCGAATAGCTCCGTATTTTCATCCCGTTCAGCAAGCAGATTGATCTCTAAAAAGCCCATTGTTGGATACTTAGATAGAGTAACTGAAATATTTTTATACTCTAGCACGAGAACGCCCTCAAACGTTTCCTTCTGAATCTGGCTCTCTCCATCCAGATTTTCTAATCCCACGATCTGCATATGCGGGTGCTTTAAAGAGCCTCCTGATAATGGTCCATGATTTTTATAAAACAAGACAGATTGATAACGCGAATCGTTTTTCATCTGCTTCCAGCATTTTAACGCAAACTGAATCAGATGGCGATTTTCTTCTTTTGTATAGGTAGAAATATCGCTGTTATGAGCCTTGCTTTCAATAATCAAGGTTTGCGAAGTATCGTTTAAGGTGGGATATTTGTTTTTGATCCAGAGAAACTCTCCCTCTTTAGCCAGAATATTCTCTTTTTCCGCGTAATCACAAAATGGACAGCCTGCTATCTCAGCTTTCATATGTCGCGGTTTTCCTTGTGCTGCCACATGAGAAAAAATTAGCGGCATTTCATTTTTTTCTATCATTAATAAAAACTCCTTCGTCTAAAGTATAATTCTTTGAACGAGTTGAGGCTACTTTTTTATCATAGAGAAGAAAAGAACCAAATGAATCGTAGCGAAAAATCATATCAGAATAAACATTCCTTGTTTGTCAAAATGATAAGTAAAAAGGAGTCTGTGGCATATACTGGTGCCGCAGTCTCCTTTTATTTATTTCTTGGTTATTTCGAGATTAGCGTCTTTGTTTCCTTTCTTTTTGTCTATAGAATAGGTAGCTAGCAGAAAACAATAAACCTATACCAGCCATCATTATTAGAGGTTCAGGCTCATCATTTGTTTTAGGATAGGCTGTTTTGCTGTGAATCTTAGATTTAGATTCATCGCCTCTTTTATTAGCATAGCCTTGATTTCTATCCTTATTGTTTGATACCTGAGTACCTGAGACCTTCTTATTTACCATATTCAACATCAAAAGCTGTGAGTGGTTCTCCTTATTGATCGTAAATACGACTGGTGTTCGGTCTAATTCATAGCCATTTAGACTCTTCTTTTCAACAAATTGATACGTACCAAACGCTAGATCCTTTACAAAGATCCGTCCAAATTTATCTGTTTTATAGGTATCCACTACTGTTCCATCTCTTTTTTCTAGAGTAAAGACTACTCCAGCCAAAACTTTCCCAGTATCCTTGTCTCGCTTTTCTAGAGAAACTTGTCCCAAATCACTCTTCTTTTTATAATTCTTTATCGTGAGACTATTCTTATCCGTTTGATCATTGGTTACAAATACATGATGAATAGCTCCATCAAGCTGATAACCAGCTGGGGCCTTGATTTCAATCACCTCATATTTTCCTAATGGCAAGTTATTGAAATAGGCTTCACCGCTTTCATTTGTTCCAGCTTTTTGTCTGAATTCTCGTTCGTGATCATTACGAATAGCAAACTCAGCTCCGGCCAGAGGCGTCCCATCCTCGTCAACCTTAATAATTTTTGCGCTGCCTAATTGTTCCTCTGTCTTTTTGTTTTCCCATTTCGAAATCACTATGGGGGCTTGTTCATTATAGCCAACGTTGATTTTTTTCACTAAATTTGTGGTGCTGTATCCGTCTGGAGCTTTCAGCTCTCTGACTTCATAAATCCCTTGAGCCAGATCATCAAAACGAATTTCCCCCTGATTATTTGTGATCTTTTCTAAATACTCCTTTTGGCCTAGCGCTCGAATACCGAATGTTGCTCCGCTCAAAGGCAATCCTGTATTTTTGTCAGTCTTTTCAATTTTCAGGCTTCCCTTTTTCGTGATCTCCGTTTTTTGATTCGTCCAATTGCCAATATTTAAGTCTTGACCACCCTCACTGATTTTCACTACCAGCGGCCGCGGTGTCAATTCATAGCCAGCTAAAGTCGTTAGTTCCGCTACGGTATAATAAGCACCCGGCTTCAAATCAGTAAATGTAACGATCCCCTGCTCATCCGTTTTCTTCTTTATAAATTCTCGCTGACCAAATTCTCTGACACCAAACTCTACACCTGTTAACGGCTCGCCTGTTGATGCATCAATTTTTGTTAGTTGGATACTGCCACTTTTTTCTTTCTTTGGCTCATTGGTTAGTTCAATTGACTCTTTCTTTTCATGATTTCCAACATAGATGATGTGCGGCTGTCCATCAATTTGATAGCCATCAGGGGAAGTCAATTCAACAAGCTCATAATAGCCGGGAGTTAATTTATTGAAATCAGCTCTGCCATCTTCGTCTGTAGTTTCTTTAATAAATTCATGCTGCCGCAAGCCTCTAAGTCCAAAGACTGCTCCCGATAACTCTTCATGGTTTGTTCCATCCGTTTTATGAACTTCAATCCCAGCCGCAGCAACTTCACTTTTTGTATCCTCGGCTTCTAGGGTGACTTCAGGAGTATTTTCATCAATCGTAACCTTATGAACTGTTGGAGATAGTTCGTATCCTGCTGGTGCCTTTGTCTCGACGATCTCATATTCCCCATAATCCAACCCGCTGAACGAAAGATTCCCATCTGCTCCAGTTAATTGAACATCAATGAACTTTGATGCAGCTTTTTTTCTGATACCAAACTCAGCTCCCGCAAGCGGCCCGTTCGTTTCACTGTCTCGCTTATGTAAACTGACTGCTCCTTCTTTCTCCTGCTCGATTTCCGGCAGCCAAGGATTGTAAAAGTTATGAATTTCCATTCCATCTCGTTGATGAAGATTCTTAACAAATACATACCCATTGATACTGCCGGAATGATACACCACTGTAGCATTCGGCGCGATGATACTCCCTATCGTAAAGCTGTGGTAATAATTTTTTCCATTGTCTTTTCCATAGTTGTCTGCTCCGCTGTCGCTTATCCCGGACTTCGTTGTATCAGGATATGTACCGTCATCCTCTAGATAATTTGTAATACTTTTAGCATTGGGAAAGTAAAAAGATACCTTGCTGGCTAACTGACTATAGGTTCCTGCGTCCTGCTGACTCGCTCCTGCCAAACTAGTACCGTTCATTACGACTTTTTCTGCCGCAGAGTCCACAATGATTTGTTTGTACTGTTCCCCCTTTAAGTATTCCTCCGGGATAGACAAGGTCTTGAGCTCTAATGGGGTCTTCTCATCGGTCAGCTTCAAGATAAGAACCTGCGGATCTAAAGCTGAGGCGATCAACTTGATTCCAGAGCCTTCGTAAACAGTCTTGCCAAGATGTGTGGTAAGCTCCTCTAACTTAGTTACCATTTGATTTTCCTGCGACTGCAATCGAGCGAAAGTGCTATCAATCACACTGTCGTCTGCTTTATACGCAACAGCAGAAAACCACTCTCCTAAGTTCTTATAAATCCAATCAGTCATATTGGAGCGGCCCACTAGCCAGCCTTGTGTCTTGCCATTCGTTGTTCGGTTTTCAACAACCGGTTTCACCCATTCACTGGTGGCACGATTATCGATCTTTCCTCCAATCAAAACATTCACATATTGGTCCTCTCTGATTGGCTCTCCGATGGTTGTATTGTTTTCCCGAAAAGAAGCACCATAGGTAAATGTTTGCAGGTCATCTGGAAAGAGACTATCCCCTTTAACTGCTATAGCTCCTTCAGTATCAGCCATATTGGCAGAATGCTGTCCTGTTAAATAGGCATTATAGTCCCAAAGATTTCCAAGCTTAGCTGCATCACTTTCAGAGAGCTGATGTAACGTTGCCCCTCTAGCTGCACCGATCTTTTCATTTCCACTAGGTGCTTGCTTTGAGAAACCTTCAGCGCTCGATGAATCACTAGTTCTTTTTTGAGTTTGGCTATCCCTCGTACTCGAAGCTTGTATATCTGCAGAATCTGCTGCTCCAGAAATAGTTGAACTTACGATCGGCTGCGTGCTGCTAGTTGCGGTCGCCTCCAAAATATTCACAGTCATCGATTTACTTTCTAAAATTTGATTCTCAAAAGTTCTATTAGCGGTTATCGTATATTTTCCCGCTTTGTTTGCTTTATATTTATAGACTGCAATATCCTCAGTTGATTTTTCTTTTGTCAAACTTAGACCAGTGTTAGGTGTGATTTCGACTGTAACCTGTTCAGGATTGCTGGCTGAAATCGTCAAATCACCCTGATCGCCGACTCTGGCGGGTTGTGGTTTAAAGGTCAGGTCCATTGTTTCATCCGCCGCCGCTTGATTCTCCGAAAAAGCAGAAAAAATGAAGGGCAGCAATAGCATCCCGACAAAAAATAATTTCCCTAGTCTTTTTATCATTTTAAACATGTCTATTCCTCCTTTGGTGGGAGTATATAGCCAGGCTAATAATCTTTCAAGAGATTGATACTGCTGCAAAAATACGTTCAAAAAGAACACTTTTTTTCCTTTCTATTGCTCTTTTTTTACTTTATTTTTACTGCTATAAAAGCCAAGACAAACTACATTCAGATTTTCAAAAAATAAAAATAACAAAAAGCCAACAGAGTTTCCCGCTGTTGACTTTTTGGATCTATCCATTTAAAAAAAAGGAATAAAGTCCACTGGTATTCTTTTGATACAACAAACACCTGCTTCTTTCTTATCAGCTTATATAATGGCCAATATCCAAGCTTATTTAATAGTCATTATCACCGATTCTCCAGCAATCAGCTCCTTTGCTTCCGTACCAACTTCTAATGAAAAGCTTTTTGTATTCGTCACGATTACCATGACAGTATCCTTTAGTCCTGCCTCTTTTATTATTTGTGGATCAAACTTCAGTAACTCCGTCCCCTTCTTCACCTGGTCTCCCTCACTCACTAAAGTAGAAAAGCCCTGATTTTTCAATGAAACCGTATCGATTCCCACATGAATCAATAGCTCGCAGCCATTCTTTAAACGCAAACCCATGGCATGTCGCATGTTTGGACTTGCACTGATGATCTCTGCATCGACGGGAGCTACAATCGTTCCTCCTGTCGGTATGATCCCACAGCCCTGTCCCATCATGCCACTTGAGAATACTTCATCCTCTACCTCTGTTAAATCAACGAATCTTCCTTCAACAGGTGCATAAATCTCCCTTTTTTTATTCCAAAACATCTTGTTTCTCCCTTCCCTTTTACTGCTGTAAATGTAAATGCTTTCAGCCTTAAAAGCAATATGAGCGCCAAGTTATGGACCTGAGTCCATAAAGTGGAACAGCTTTTACGCAGGTTTAAGTGGTCAAAAAATAGTTGCTTTACAAGCAAAACAAACGGGACGCAATCAATTTGCATCTCGTTTGTTCACCCGCAGGCTCAGTAAATATAGTTTCGCATATCCTTCGAATAAAAAGAGCGGTCCATGGCAAAATAAATTAGTCTAATTTTTCACCATTACATGCGATAACCTTTTTATACCAAAAGAATGAATCTTTCTTATATCGATCGTAAGTCCCATTCCCCAAATCATCCGCATCTACATAGATCAGGCCATATCGCTTTTTAAATTCTCCAGTCCCAGCTGATACAATATCAATTGCACTCCAGCAGGCATAGCCTATCAAATCAACGCCATCTTCAATTGCTTGAGCCATAGCCTTGAAGTGTTCTCTCATGTACTCAATTCGATGTGTATCATGAATCGCCCCATCCTCTTCCATAGTCTCATAAGCACCTATTCCATTTTCAACAATCATCAAAGGCTTTTCATAGCGAGCATAATACTCATTGAGCAACCATCTCAACCCTTGCGGATCAATTGTCCATCCCCATTCTGTCGCTTCCAATAATGGATTTTGCATGCCAAAATCAGTTGATCCTTCATGCTTCTCCAACTCATCGGTTGAACAATCTGTGCGATAGTAACTAAAGCTGATGAAATCAACCGTTCCATTTTCTAAGACTCTGTAGTCCTCTTCAGGAATAGAAAGATTGATGTCATTTTCTTTCCAATATCGATTCGCCCAATAGGGATACTTGCCTTTACACATGACATCCATACAGTAATAATTCCAAATTTCCATATCTCGTTGAGCAGCCGCTACATCTCCAGGCTTACATGACAATGGATAAAAGGCAAAGCCGCACATCATGCAACCTACTTCATTATTCGAATCAATTTCATGGGCTAGTTGAACAACCTTCGCACTGGCAACAAATTCATGATGAAGTGCTTGAAAACGCTTGTTGATATCTTCTGCAGTTGCATCGGCATCATGCATAACGATTTGTCTATGTTTCGGTAAGATTCCGGAGGTAATTAATTCTCCGTATGAAATAGTTCCAAAGTTGATTTCATTATGTGTCAGCCAGCGAGTAACCAATCCCTTGTATTCCGTCAAAATTGTTTCAGCGTATCTTAAAAATAAGTCAATGACTTCTCGATTCGCCCAGCCGCCATATTTAACACAGATATTCCATGGAATATCATAGTGAGTCATTGTGACAGTAGGTTCAATATTATGTGAACGGCATTTTTCAAATAATCTTCTATAGTAATCCAATCCCACTTGATTTGGTTTTTCATCATCCCCATTCGGGAAAATGCGTGACCAGTTAATTGATAAGCGATAGGTTTTAAAGCCCATTTCCGCGAATAATTCAATGTCTTCTTCAAAACGATCATACTGCATACAGCCTTTATGACTTGGATAAAAATGCTGTTCTGGATCGATCGAATCAGTTACTTTACGGGGATGTTCACGATCGCCATTAGTACAATGATCAAGTACTGAGGCACCCTTTCCATCTTTATCCCAAGCGCCTTCACACTGCGTCGCAGCGGTAGCTCCTCCCCATAAGAACCCTTTTGGAAATACATAGTTATTTGTCTTCATATTATTCCTCCACTCTTTCTTTGATTCCTATAATTCTCGTTGCAATAAAGGCACTGACAAAAGCTAGCAGCATGGTTCCAACAGCCATAATCAGATTTGTGTGAGTCCCATCCGGATTAATAAAAGCAACAATGCTTGCTACACCGGGCGAAACAAAAGCATATTCCGCGACATGGGTAAATCCAGCAAATAGACCGCCAATACCGCCACCAATAGCAGCACTTATAAACGGCTTTTGGTAAGGGATCAACACCCCAAAAATAGCCGGCTCTGTGATTCCAAAAACCGCTGTTAATCCCGATGAAAAGGCCATTGCTCTTGTATCTTTCTCCTTCAGCAAAGTCATCGCAGCTATCGCAGCGCCTCCAATTGCCAAGTTTCCGGCCAACATTCCCGGCATAATAAAATTCTCAAAGCCATTTTCGGAAAAGGCAAGAAAGATCGCCGCATACAATCCTGTCCCGGTTCCTGTAAACACTAAAAGGGCACATACTGCTCCAATCACTCCTACAGAAAGCCAACCAAGATTGACATTCAGCCAAACCAGCCCTGCACCAATCCACTGCCCTAGCCAGGTTCCGATCGGGGCTAAGCAGATTAACGTTACTGGAACAGTGATAATCATAGTCAACAATGGAACAAAGAAAAATTTTATTTCCTTAGGAATATATTTATCTAAAGGCTTGTAAATCACGGCCATAAATAAAACACCAAAAATGACAGGTAAAATAGTACTGCCGTAATTTGCAGTAGTTATTGGCACTCCGAGAAAATCTAATTTTTCTACTCCGTTAAGATCGGGGGAAACCAATATTGCTCCCAATAAAGAACCCAGCATTGGATTGATAGTAAGTTTTTTCGCCGCATTGTAGCCAATAAATATCGGTAGGAAAGTAAAGGCAGCAGAATAAATCGCATTAAAAACTGTATAAGTCCCAGTGTCCGTCGATAGATTAAAAAAGGTCTTGCACATCACCAGAACGGCACTCATCATTCCTCCTGCTACTATAATTGGCAGCGTTGGCAAGACTGTTCCGGCAATAAAATCAGTAGCAATCAAATAGTAATTTTTTTTCTCTTTTTTCTGCTGCTCAGTATTTTTACCAGCTTGCTCTTCCTTGTTAACGCTTCCAAAATCTCCCAACTTACTAAACTCTAAGTACACAGAGCTTACATTGGTACCAATAATCACTTGGTACTCGTTTTCATTTTTAACTAATCCCAAAACACCTTTTATTTTCTTTACGTCAGCTTCATTGACCTTTTCTTCATTTTTGATAGTTAGACGCAGCCTGGTAGCACAATGAGTTGCAACTGAGATGTTCGTTTCGCCGCCAAAGCTTGACAAAATTTCTCTACTTAATTCTTTATCCGACATAAAAATCCCTCCTTATTGTGGCTTCTATCTGCAGATAGTAATTTCGAATTCAGTTATAGTCTAACAAATGTGGTCAAAAAAAAAGGGGCAGATTATGTCCCCTTTTTTACTTGCCTTTGATATTCATGATATACGACATCCAAATAATACTCGATGGCTAGGGTGTGATAGACTGTTTTTGAGGAAGGCGAGCCAACCTCTCCCATTGGAAGGATCAAATCAAAATTACTCAACATGTTCGAATCTTCGATAGAGGTCATGATGGCTTTTCTACACTCTAATTGATTGATCAAATCATTCATTTGATAAATGAAGCTGCCTAATACTGAGATAACGATAACTAAATCGTCGGGATCGATCCTCTTGAGTACCTTGCTGTCAGAAAAGTTATAGGAAACGATCCGAACCATCTTACCGGAAAAAATCATCTCCTTTTGAAACTCTAAACACCTTGCTCCATAAATATCCGAAACCAGAAAAACAATCTCTCTAGACTCAATAATAGCTTCGACAACCTCCTCAACTTCTCCGCCAATTCTATTTCTAAGATGGGTTGTCATTTGAGTGATCTGATTGGCTAAATACTCTGGGTAATTGCTCTTTTCTTCAAATTGAAGATAGTAATCGTATTGCTCATGATCTTTTTTAAGATGACGAAAATTATCAAAACCAATAAACTTAGCAAATCTGCGGATAGAGGTTCTAGTCACAAAGCATTCATCCGCCGCATCAAAAATATTGATTTCATCTAATCTGTCAAAGTGTTTTAAAAAATACTTCGCTATAATCACCTTTGAATCATCTTCATCGTAATTATTAATAATCCCTAAAAGAGAATTCAACAGTCCATATTTATTTAAATCATTCATATTTTTCACCCTATCTTCAGCTATCGATATAGTAAAACTGTCTGCAAGGTCACTATCCTAGGTTATTCATGTCAACTATTCTAGTGAACTGCATCCATCCAATTGTTCTTCATATGACCATTTCCCCTTGCTGTCCTAATGATAATTATATAGGCAAAGTTGAAAAATAATAAGACATTAGAGTAAATTTGTCTTTTCAGCTATCAAACGGTGTGGAACTATCACTACTCTGCTATCCTCCGAATAAATGCCTAAAAATGCACACAATTAAGTGATCTTTCAGAGAACCTAAAAATAAGAGGCCAAAACTAGATAAGTTTCTGACTCTTTGCGGTATGCTTTTCTCGATAAGTAAAAAACACAAGGCTCAACTTTAAAAACAGTTGAGCCTTGTGTTTCTTTTATCTGGTTAAAGTTCATTGTTCTTGAAAAATCAAGATTTTGCCAAATCCAATCTAATCCTATCTCTTCAGCAAAAGGGATAGAGCTATTTTGGCGAATGTCATTCAATCCGTTTGTCTTATATTCGTTAATTGAATTTTCAATGTATTTTTGATACTAGTTATGATCTCTACAAAAAAGGAGACGAATACTTTCGTCTCCTGAATCTTTCATAAAATGTCTTGCTTTTTTTAGCTATGATTCAAACTATATCAGAAGAAGGTACTGATCATTTCTCCTTTAAGAACTCTCTTAATTTGGTAATTCTTCTAACTCTTTTTCCAATCTCTTAATTTCGTCGTTCACTAGATCAATGGATTTTTGAGTTTCAGAAGCTGCCTTTGCTAACTCTGATTGTATTTCAGGCGAGTCGTCTTGTTCAACCAAATTTTTTGTATCATTCGCCAATTTTTCCATGTCGACTATTGTTTCTCGACACCGCTGAATGTCTGCAATAATCTTTTCTCTTTTTTCGGCTATTTCCTCACGAGACATAGAACTTGATGACTGAGTAGTCGTCTCTGTCTTATTTTCGACAGACTTTGTCTGATTAGTACACCCTGTCAAAAATACTCCCCAAACCAATAATCCCAAAAGCACTAATTTTTTCATTTTATTCTCCCTTTTAACTTTATATCAAAGTCCATCATACCAATAAATATCCTCTAATTAAATAACTTTGTGAAACCAATCGACTAATTGCGGGTCAACGTCAATACCTGTATTGGTTCGTAGTTCCTATTTTTTCTCGTCATGATTACGCACTTCTTTCGATCATTTTTTTCCTACTTATCATCTAATTATTTATCGTTAGTATTCCGCTGGTAACATAATCTGATGCGTTTAATCGTCTTTAATCGATGATTGGGCCTCATAGGAATAATATATAAGTATTTTTTTAATCGTTACTGAAACTTCAATAGCTTGTCTATCCAATTAGCTAGGAATCTTTTTTGATTCTAATTTTTTATGGTTTTTGATTGAGAATATAATCAATCCTAGACCTAACATCTACACTAGTTTCTACGACATCAAACTCTTCTTTGTTTTTGATAAGATAGACTTCAAAATCCTGTTTCAATTGATTAAATTGAACGTTTTCTGGATCAAACAAATCATCGAAGTTAAAATCTAATTTTTCATATAAAAAATCAGGCAATCCTTTTCTAGCTATTCCTTCAAGAGCCAGAATAATCAAGTAAGAATATTTTATTGTCTTACTTTTATTTATATTCTGCCACTCTTCTTCAATAATTTTTGCACTAGCTTGTGTAAATGTAAATCCATCTACATTTATATATTCATCTAAATCTAGTTTAATAGCTTCTATTATCTCTTCATGTGTTGGCAATTCTCTCATTAACAAAGTATCTCATTTCAATGTATTATTTGTGAATATGTTTATTTTAATATTTTGAAATTTTCCCCTAAATTCTAATACTATATTCGTACAACTTTGACAACAATCTAATTCCGAAAAAATATTGATCTCACCTTCTAATTTTAGATCTTTTATTCTAGAAGCAATAGCTTCTGTGTCATTGTATCTAGAATAACCATCATTTACATAATTCTTAAAAATTCTATCTTTCTCTGATGGAGCAAGTGAAAAATCAGCTATATATCCTAAAGAACTCTTCGAATGAATTTGGCTATGTGCTCTAAATTTCTTTACGGATCAACGATAATACCCGTATCATTTAGTCCTGCATTTTCTCCCGAAAAGCCTATGATATCAGTACAAATCAGTACATTGGTCACTTGTGATACGGCTCCGCGTATCGTAAGTGAATGATATTTACACAACTCTTTGTTAGGAACATCTGAAAATAAAAACCACCATTATAATGCCTGATACACAACTTATAATGGTGGTTTATTAGTATTACTTTCATTTGAAAAAGTTGTTCGGTCGTGCTTTTCAGACCACTCTTTGCTTACACCCATTGGTTATTACTTGGATACTTCTGATCCATAAACGTCCTTACTCTTTAATCAGAGTATTTTGATTTAAAGCACCTTCTATTTTCTCAACTTACTAATAGAGGCTAATTCAGTTACCCCATTCAAGATATCCGATATCATAGATCCTCTGTTTTAAATTCAGTATAACCTTCATAGTAATAACTAGCATCAATCCCCTTAAAGAAGGTTTCGTGATCATCAATTTTGTCAGTTAAGGCTGGTTTCAACAGTTCTTTGATTGGAAGATCATTTACAGGACTCATGATCATTGCTGAAAGATATTTGTCTTTGTCTACTTCATTCCAGTCTACAACTTTGCCTATTTCTTTCTTCAATATCTGATCCAGCCATATTCTAGTAGCTCGACCGTTTCCTTCTCTAAAAGGATGAGCAATATTCATCTCTACGTATTTTTCAATAATCTGTTCGTAATTGTTTTGATCAAGCTTTTCAATTTCTACCAAGGCAGGTTTAAGATAGAGCACAGGAGCGAACCTAAACTGACCCTTTGCTATATCAACATTTCGAGTTTTACCTGCAAAATCATAAATATCTTGAAATAAATATTGGTGAACTTGAGACAGTCCTTTAAAAGTACCTATTTCAAAGGAATCAATTACCCTATTTTCTACAAGTTCTTTTGCTCTGATTTTAGTTGTTTTTTCTTCCACTCTAGCAAGTTCTGCTTGATTATCTATACCGAGCAGGTTCTTTAATATAGCCACAAAAATTTCTCCCCTCCAAATAACTATTATTTTGATTAAATCCACAAACATTTGCATAACTACCGTTCATTGATTTATTAATTGGATCTGTATAATCTAAATAACAAACTAAATCTCTTATATCTTACTTCATGTTCTACTTTTTAAATGCTAAATTAAAATTAGCTAGATCAGTATTTTTGCTATTTTTTATAATTAATCAAGCCCCCCTAAGTCTATTTCAAATATAAAACTGGACAAAGTAGTTATTATTATTGATCTAACATAAAGTTTAAAAATAGTAATCAATTTTCAGTGTTCGGATCAATATTAGAAATGACTTTTAGTATTTTTTCCAACTGTCTCATATTTGCATTACCAGTCTTTTCTTCAAGTACTTCAACAATTTGCTCAACTAAAGAATTACTCTCGTATATTTTCCTCGTGGGATCATTCCATTCAGTACTAACATTTTTCCGAAGAATAGCGCTATATAGATAAACCTTATCAATAAAGGCTGCATTTCCTCCCTCAAGAATGTTCACTACCTGTCTCACAATTTTCTTATCAGCCATATATCCATTGACAGCCGGCCATCCTTTATCGTTATCTGATTCCATAACGATAACCTGCTCTGAACCGCTATTCATTACAATTGTTGAATTGTGTGAAGCAAGAATAACTTGCCGTTTTAATTTCAGTTGACGCAAATCCTTCACTAAATTTTTATAGATATATGGATTATCCAAATTATCCTCAGGCTGATCTACAATAAAAGGCGCATCATCTTTTGTAAACTCACTAAAGGTAAGAACAAATGATAGAATGGCAACTACTTTTTGACCCATTGATAAATCGGTGATGTTTCTAAAATTTTTGCCGCTAGTATTGATATGTTCACGGTTATTAATGTTGAATTCTAATTCAAAGCAGTCACTCTCTTTTACGTAATTTTTGAGAAAGTTTCGCATGTAGTTTAGTCCAGTTTCTTCAAATAGAACATCACGAACCTCTTCAAAAAACGAAATTCTATTATCCACGTTATCAACAAATTTACGATTGCTTTCAATAATTTTTTGAGTTCTATTTTCAAAGTAAGTATTTAAGTTTGCAGCTTTCTCTAAAATAGCGAACTCCTTATTCCAGAAAAGCTCTAATACTTTAAAAGGGTCTCCAATTTCAATTGTTAATTTATTTAGATAAGCAGATAAATTTTGATGTTTTATAGCATATCTCTTAAAAAATCTTTGGTTTGCATAATGATTTACGCCCAAAGTTGAAATCCATTCAAAGTGAGTATCATTCATAGATTTATGGGAAAAAATTACTTTCAATTTATCCTCTTGTTGACAATTATAATCCAGTAATATTTGTTCAATATTTTTCTTTCTCTTTTCAAGAATATCGGGTATAGTCATATATTTTTCAAGCACGCCTTGAAAACCATCTTTAAAAGTACTAATCCCTCTAACTTTCTTGATTTTTTTGTAATCATAGATTGTACTTTGAATGAATTTTGTCATATACGATTGATTTCCAGCTATATTAACTAATTCATTAATTGTAAATTTCCTTGTATAAAGTTTATCTAGTACCTGCTTAGTTTTGGTTACTTCAGTTGCAATCTTTCCATCAAAAGTAAAAACTTGGACTCTATCACTTATCGAGGTTTTTCTTAATACTTTCTCGTAAACTTCTGGATTCTCTTGACGATCAAACTGAGAGTGATCATTACGATATCCAAATAAGTTTCCCAAAAATTCTTTATTGCTTTCTTTAAAGCTAGAGAAGAAGAAAATATAATAATCTTCCCCTTCATGATGGTAAACCACACAACAGGTTCCTTGATTTAATATTTTTGATAATTCGCTTCTGCTATCTACAACTTGAGAGGTAACGTAGCCAATTATATTTAGTATTGTACTTTTACCGGAACCACGCCCTCCGATTATTGAATTGAAGTTAGGTGAAAATTTTAAAATCATACTGTCCTGATCTTTTCCCCGTAAAAATTCACGTCCTTCAACATAGAGTGCCTTGATAAATTTACTTGGATTTTTTACATGCTCATAAGATACTGATAGATCGAAATCTTTTAACGCTGCGTCTATAGCATTAAAATCCATAATATCACCCTTAACATAAAAAAACTTTTCATTAAGTTCTTCTACTGTGTGAGCATCGTTATCGATCACATAATTAAAAGGTCGCTTAGTTATTCCACGAATGCGATTTCTCGTAGCTTCAATTTGGTTGGTGTCCGTAACACCAATAATCGAAAATAAACTTGAATTGAATAGTTGTGTTTTATACGTTCTTGTTAAAAAATTGGCTTTAAATATATCAGAACTATTAATATGAGCAATATACCCAATTGCACCAATCTGACCAAAATGTTCAAACACATCATAGGTCATCCTTATTGTTCCGTCGGCGGGTGATATAATATTTTCTCTCATCCACTTTCTCATTGCACTTATTTGACTCTGGTTTCCTTGGTTTAGTATGCCAACAACATGATTTTTATCAGAACAAGATATCTCTATACCAAGCTCAACTCTAGTTCTCACTTCATAATCTGGTCGCTCTCTTCTTAATATTCGAATGGCTTTTTGAAGCTTCGCATGTCCTAAAAGTGTATTGTGATCACATACTAAAACAAGTTCAATACCTTGTTTTAAAATACAATGACCTAAAATTAAAAATGAAAGAAACTCATCTGCATTAGTATAAGTATCAACCTCCAATAACTTTTTAAAATCAGAAATTTCATACTCGTCGTTCAAAATCAAATCGTAGTGTTTAGCAATCTTCAACAGCTCTGAAGATGTAAACTCTCTCCATGACTTTATTTCTTTTTCACGTTTAATTCCGAGTAATTCCATTGTCTCTTCATTTATCAACTTAAAATCATGTGACTCTGGTGTGTGCACATGAAAAACAGTTTTCCTAAATTGTCCACCTGCATTGGATTCACTGATTGTTTTATAAAGTTCCGAAATTACGTCCTTTGATTTTACAGGTTTTTTTTCTAATTTTTCCATTTTAATAGGCCATCCTTTTCAGTATCTTATAGACGAAAGCACAGCATATTGAATACTAAAATAATGCTGAATATCTCAAAAAAGCGAAAATACGTACCCGTATTACAAACAGGATTATACTGATAGAATTGTCTGTATAATTCATCTAACTGATCGGCTATTTTTTCTGATTCAATTTTCTGCTGTATTCAGATTCATCTGAAAAGAAAGTATTTCTTTCTCGATTGTTCATTTGTACACTCTAATTCAGTAATAATAAATTCATAAAATGAATAGAAATCTGCTATTAAAATTTCTCTTTAGTTAACCATTTATTCTGAAAACGAATCCAATGTGCTTGGATCAGTTACCTCATTGAGCACATTGTTATATATCTCGTATAGGACGTTGAAAAATTGAATCAACTTTACTCATTGAATAAGAAGTATCAGATTTCATCTTTGCTCTTTCTATAACCCATTGATCATCATCATAATCTACATCATTAGCATCAATATGCATATTTAAAATATCATCGCCTGAAACATTTACAATATCACAGTCGTCAATTACCATTTCAATTTTCTGTAAATCAATAAATTCTAGGTCACTCAAATTGGATAAAACCATTTCATACAAGTATGCTTTAATTTTCTCATGGGCATCATTTTCAATTCCATTAGTATCAAACTCAAACTCTCCCTCAGCATAGACATCAGTATTGTTGTTAATAATTTCATCTATTTCCATACTATCTATAATTTCTAGCATTTGAAGATCGTCTACATAATCCTGAGTACAATCTTCTGCCGCCTCTTGAAAAATTTTGACATAGTCCTTTATGTTTCCTAAATTTAAAAGTATCTTATCATGCAATTTTTTCCACAGAAACTGTATTATTGTGTTTAACTCATCTAATGGAAATTTTTTCAGGAAGTTTTTGGTCAATTGTGGACTAGAGAATACTTGATCCAAATCATAAAACGTGTAGAATTCATGACTACTTAATATTTCGATGAAAAAGTTGGTCGACAATCGCGGCGAGACATATTTTGAATCTATATTAGATACTTCAGGATAAATCATAAAATTATGAACATGCTCTTGATATGTCTTTTCAGTGAAACCTACATAACAACAATAATATCCGATAATAAAACTTTTCTCTCTAGAATTGCTAAATGATAAGTTTAATATTTCTTTGCTTTCGATTCTTTTAGAAATTTCCCGACTCAATTCATTTTGATCTGGAAAACATCGGAATAACTGATCAAAGAAAACAATTGATTTTCTTATCTCCTTTAATTCAAGTAAGTTAGAATAGAAGACTTGATTTATATAATCGTTAACCGAAGGATTTATCACCGTAATCAACTTTTCTCCGTTGCTTTCAACAATTGTGATAAGTGAGCCATTCAATCTACGAATGGCGTTCTCAAAATTTTTTGCACTAGTGTCTATACCATTAATAAGTGATATTCTGCTTTCAAAAGCTGCCTTTAATAAATTATTCTCAACAAACGTATCGGTTAAGGAAAATAATATAAACATAAAGTGACGATCTAAAAAATCATGCCTTTTTTCGAATTCTTCTTCCCAAATACTGTCAGGAAAATTTAGTTTTTCAACTATTTTCGAAAAATACTGGTTAGGATCGAACTCCAAATAGAAAGATTTTCTCGTGATATACTCGATAATTCGAGGTGTATAATTTTTATGTCTTATAAGTTTAAGATAACGATAATCCAGTCTAATATTTTCGAAATATTCGCTTGGTAATTTGCATGCGTAAAAATGATTATATAAAATTCGAGCCTTATCCAGTTCACTCAACTCATCCATATTAATCAAATACTTCTTTATCACTTTTTGATCATTTATCTTATCAAAATCAACCGAGCGAATTCTTGCTTCATTCAATATTGTCAACCTAGAATTGAGAATAAGTAATTTATTCGGATGCATTTGAACATATTGAATAAGAGCCACGAGCTCACTTTCAATGGAATTTTTCATATTAAAATAGTATTGTCCCAAACAGTCATTCAATAAGATGATTTCTTTTAGATCAGGATCAGCACTAAGCGATCGCTTTATGTCTGACAAATCTCCATTCGTCGTGTATCTCGCTCTGTATCCCTCGCTAACCTTTTTTAAAAGAATCATTTTTGATGTAATAGTTTTTCCAACACCAGGAGCTCCTACCAACATGATAATCCTATTTCGTTCAAGAAAACCTAGACTTTTCTCAAATGCCTCGGTCTGTACATAAATATCTTTTTCATACTCAATAGTTGCAAAAAGAGACTCACAATCAATAAACAAATTTCTATTAAACATCTCTGAGAGAATATTTGATGATTGCAACCACAATTTAAAATGCTTGTTTACAATATCTTGATTTTTTCCCTGCTGTAGAAATGATTCTATTTCTCTTAAAGTAACGATATTTTTAGTTGAATCCATGTAATCCTTAAACATTTCAAAAATCTGAAGAATATTTCCTTCAGTCAATTCCTTACTGATACAAAGATAGTATTGTTTAGGATTACTTATTCTAACCTTCTCTATCTCATTTTTTAAAGATGATTTTAACGTGGGAAACGTGCTTTTACTATAGTGCTTTACTTGTACTACAATATTTCGTAACTCTGGCTTATCACTTAAATCTACTCCGCCGTCTCGACCTCTCGAATAAGATCTAAGTTCAACATCCAATAAGCGCTCCATTATATCTTTACAAAGTTCTTCAAACTCAACATCATTTAAACTCAAATAATTTAGCATAAGTCTTCTCCAATTATTGTTAGCCTTTTCATTTATTTCATTATACATTAAAAATAAATTAACAAATGAAAACCTTGAGCTTCCCTATCTTGTTAATCCCAAACTAGACGTGTCTGAAAACTTATTACAGAGTTAGTTTGAAGATGACCACTACATAAACAAACGCTAAAATGAGTTTGCCAAATTGTCATATCGTGTAGCGACACGACGGAAGTGTTTGATTTTGTTGAAGAAACACTCCACTAGATGGCGTTCTTTGTACAAGCACCAATCGACTTTCCATGGCTTTTTGGCATTTTCTCTAGGTGGAATTGTATAGGTCCCACCTTGGGAAGAAATCCACTCACGAATTGGCTCTGATCCATACGCCTTATCTCCTAAAATATTGCTTCCTGCAACTTCAATTTGTTCTAACAATTGGATTATCATGCGTTTGGCCTCCAGTCAAAAGAAAGGTCAATGGATTTCCTAAGCCATCTACCAATGTATGGATTTTCGTTGTCCTGCCGCCACGACTCTTTCCAATATGCTGGTTCATTTTGCTCAATTTGGCGTTTTTTTAGCCACTGCACTGTGTTAATGAGCTTTCATTGATGTAGAGTCGATGCTAATATTTTCAAAATCTGGTTCCACTTGAAGAACTTGAAAGATTGCTATTAATAAACCATTCTCTCTCCAATTACAAAAGCGGGTGTAGATAGTTTTCCAAGACCCGTATCGGTATTCTGGTAAATCGCGCCAGGCGGCACCGATGCAAGCAATCCAAAGAATTATAATCGTTAATCGCATCTGAGTCTAATTGATATTTTGAATAAAACTTTCCTAAAAATAGAAGAGGTTTCCGTATTAAAAATATTAAATGAATTAATCTCATCATCCAAGAATTTGATTCAATCATTTGCCTAATATTAAATACCTCAATAATATCCTCCAACGTCATATTTGACTCAAGATCAATATGATTAATGTATTTAAGAATTTCCTCTTGATTTTTATTTGCATACCCATTTCCATAATACTTCATACGCTCCACTATGCTCACTTCCACCAGATTAATTGATTCTCTACTAATTCGTCCTATATTTAATGACAACCGATCTCACAATATAATACATATTGTCCCCAAAAAATATTTATCATTAACAACAATATACATGAATCGATAACAGTTCACATATATACTTAAAAATTATCCGACTTCCTATGCATTGAAAGATTTTAACAGGAACAATGATTGGCTGAAACAAACTAGAATTGGGTATAATTCTGATATTCTTGCTGCTTTGAAAGGTTTTAACATTAATTATAATGATGATAACACCCAACTTAATGAGTAACATGAGAGTTCTTATGAATCGATTTTTTTTCATTCAATTGTTACGCCCCTCCGTAACGATTACCCTAGCTATTCAAAATATCTAATGCTTAGTTATGCCTAAGATAACAATGAATGTTAAAAAAGCTGTACCCATCATCTAGGTACAGCTTTCCTATTAAAACTCAGTGATACGTTCACGTTCAAAATCCAGTGACTCACTGAATAAGTTCGCAAGGGATTTAATATTCTGATCCCCTAGATATTCCATGTATTGCCCACGCCATTCTTTTCGGGTAACAACAGGCACTCCTAAATATTTCATACTCAGATACATCAAGACCATTCGTCCTGTCCGCCCATTTCCATCAGAGAAAGGATGAATTCGCTCAAACTGAATATGTGTGTCTGCTAGCACTTCTAAAATTTGTCGTTCGTCAACCTCTAAATCCAATCGGTAGTTTGTGTTGTCAACCCACTGATTCATTAAAAATGGTGTCTCCATCGGTGTAGCCGTTTTGAATTCTGCCCCACGTATCGCATTTTGCTGTATTTTAAATTGACCTTTGTCGTGTTGTAAACGATCTGTTAGTAATGAATGGATTTGTTTAATTTCTTCTATATTTAGGGGCTGGTTCCCATCTAACAGTTCAATTAAATAGTCAAATGCTTGCTTATGATTTTCAATTTCATAAAATTCACGAATACTCTTGCTATTACTGGGGAGGGTTCCTTCTAAAATTATTGATACAGTCTGTGGTAAACTAATCGTATTTCCTTCTATCCCACTGGAATGATAGGCCATTCGGACCAGTACATCCTCTAGATAATCTTGAGAAATATCCATGTCTTTTTTCTCCTCTTCAGTGCTTATGTCCTACCATTATACAATAAATTAACGATTCAAAACACTTGCCAAATTTTCCGACTATATTACTATTCGATAGGGTGTTTTGGTTACAAAAGAAGCCGCATCTTTGTCAGATACGACTTCTTGGTATAGTTCATTCAGTTGACCAACTATCTTTTGATCAAACTTCATATAGATTTTGATATCATTCTCAGTCTTTTTATCAAATAAGATTTTATCAATGAAGATTCGGTAAATCTCCTTAACCACTTTTTTCTTGCTATGGTCTAGCAACCGATCTAATGAAGCAATAATTTGTTGAACATTTTCAACTTCGATTTTTGATCCTTGTGATACAAGATACTTAAAATTTCATTTTCTCGTTGTGTATGCAACGAGATTTTAGAAGTGAGCTCATTAATGCGATCAATGAGATTATCATGTAAATCAGGACTGTCCTCCAAGGCTAGTTGCAATCGTTCGAGCTTAGGAGCTAAGTCTAATTTTTCAAAAGCGATAACCGCAAGCTCTTGTTCCAGTGGAGCAACTTGTTCTTGTAATTCCTGATTCATGTCCTTTACCAAAGAGTCAAGTATCTCTGGTACTTGAACGATTTCTTTTAGTCGTGCTGCAACAAACTCTTCAGCGTACTCCTTTCGAATTGAATTGGCGTGACAGCCTTTCTTTGCACCTTTTTTTAGAAATTCTGAACAAGAGTAATAATGAAGAACCCTCTTTTTCATTGGTACTTCCCCTGTCTCTGGATCAATTTCAATTTCTGCATCCTCATCTATAATCATGTTTGTTACATTATTGGCTGCCATCGGTGCACCACACTCTGGGCAACGCAGCAATCCTGTAAGTACGTTTTCGCCAGAAAGATTCCACCTTGGTCGATTCTTCTCAGAAACCAAACGAGCTTGAACAGCTTGATAAGTAACTTCATCAATGATCGGTTCATGTTCACCCTTAACTAAAATAGGATTAGTATTCTTCCCTTTTCTTCGTTTAACTTCTTCACTTGAAAATTTGTTAAATCCTTAGTGATTCGACATTCATGGTAATCAATAAAGAACGGTTTCTCCTGACGATGGATAATCGTGAGAGTTCCTCGATGATCATCACGATTGAACTCGAATATTTGTAGATAATCCATTTGATTCTCTGATTGCTTTCCTTTTTCATCAATTAACTGCCAACAACGTAGCTGTATTTCTTTTGGCACTTGCTCATTCACACCTCTAGTGACATAACGATTTTCTTTGGTATTGAACATTGCTTATTCCTCCTAAACACAAAAATGACCCAATCATCCGGTCAGATGATTGGGCCTCATAGGAATAATATATATTTGTAACTTCGATTGCTTCAAAGATATTTATGTAGAAATAGTGACTTAATTCATACTTGTTCTTTTAGTCAATATGATTTATGACCAAGGTGTATTAGGTTATGATGCATTCAGAACAAGTGCTTCAAGATCCTCAGCTCGTAGATTCTTGCCCAGCAAGTTTCTCTAATTCCTTTCCCGATACACGCAAAACAATCCAATCATCTTGCTGCTTTGCTCCTATATGTTCATAGAAGTCTAGACTTGACGTATTGTTTTTCAGACACCACCATTGAAGGCGTTGACCACCTATTTCAACAGCAATTTGAGCTAATTTTTTGATCAACGCTTTGCCGGCACCACTCCCACGATAAGAAGGACGAACATATAAGTCTTCTAGATATACTCCACCACGTCCGATAAAAGTCGAATAATTGATAAAATATAAAGCAAAGCCAATTACTTCCGACTTATCCTTCGCCAGTATAACTTGAGCTTGGTGTTGTACAAATAGTGATTCAGTTAAATCCTCTTCTGTTGCTGTCACTTCATCTAACAGACCTTCATATTCGGCTAATTCCTTAATCATTTTTAAGATGACTGAAACTTCGCCTTGTTTAGCTGCTACAATTTCCAATGCGTTTCTCCCTCACATATCTATAATTAAGTGTTCCATGATAGAACCAGTGTTCTAATCATACGACAAGTGAATCATACTGCCAAATTTGAGCACTTAATAACGCATCAATATAAGTGCCACACAAGGGGACTTTTAAAGTTAATATGATACTGTTTTTATAGAGCGAGCACAGCTGCCAAAATCTCAGAGTAAGATTTTGATGACCGTTTTCATATCATCAAAGACACTTTGGGCTACTATAAGATGCTTCCGATCTTTGTCTTATACAAAATGTTCTTATCCATTTTGATGGTATTTAAATCTAAAAATAGGTCCTACATATACGACCTATTGTATAAAATAACTTCAAATCCATATACTAAGAAAAAGTAGAAAGATCTCCACCTGTTACACCTTTTGTTAAATATCCTAGTATGCGTTCATTTGTTAAACATATTAAATAGAAAAGCGAGGTCTTCTGCATGAATAAAGGAAGAAAAAACTGTTAGAGTATTATTCTAATCGATTCATTGAAGCTTTAAGTACGCTACAATTTATGCCTTATTTTTACCAGCGAGTAAAAATAAGAGTAGAAAGAACCATTTCTGGTAGCAATTCAAAATACGACGATTGACTTCAGAAGATACCATACGAATAAAAAAAGATATCTGTTCAAAAATATAAAGATATAGAAATTGCTCACTAAAGGAGAACAAAAAATGAAAACATTTAGTAAACAACTACCTAATAAAAATCCTAATCTAAAAAAAGTAATCATCGCATCTCTTATTAACGTATTTGGCTTTCTTTTTCTAACTAATTTCACCAAAATAACGAATATTCCGTATGTCTCTTTTTTTGGACTTCTCACTTTTGGATTAGTTGCATTTTATTTGGCTTTTGGATTAGATAGCATAAAAATACTTTTCCAAAGACCAAAACACCCAATTCGGAATATTCTGATTTACTTAACTCTGGCACTGATAATTGGGTTTGCTACATCTTTAGTATTGAAAGCCTTGATCCCAACTTTACAGGGGAACCCTGAAAATGGACGTCCCATATGGTTTTACTTTTTAATTATGCCTTTTGCCTTGCTCGGGGAAGAAGTCTTCTCTCTATTTTGGTATGAACTAGCATCTATCAAGTTTAGCCCTCTATTGTCGAGCCTTATTAGTGCTACTATTTTTGGATTGATGCATTTTTCAACCTATTTCGATGGATCAGCAATAACGACTCTAGTTCATGTATTATTGCTACAATCCGTCAGTCGTATAATATTCAACCGAGCCTATCAAAAATCAGGATCTATATGGTGTAGTTTTGGTGTTCACTATATCTTAGACTTAATCCTGTTCATGTTCCCCATTTTATTCCAACGATAATTAGGATTTTCTAAAAAGAAGAATCTTTAATGACGCTGAATTATTTGTCTGTTGATTACCTTACTTTTCCCCTTGTTACCAAAATAAGTTTCAAGTGATTAGTAATTCAAAGCCGTGAATATCTTAAACACCAAGAAAAAAACTTACTAAATACAGTGATATGCTCTCTAGAAAGTAGAAAAGGAAAAAATCCAAATCTACTTTATAGGGAGTTTTGTATGTCTAAAAGAAGGATACATTCTGTAGAAGAAAAATACTATATAATCTTATATTATAGAGATTCTTAAAGGGTCAAAACATGACTAAGTTTGCAAAAAAAGGTGAATTTCACGTTACTCCACTGGAGGAACGATAGTCTCAATAACCCCAAAACATTGACTAAAAAGTACAAAACCACCTGTCCAGAGCCTATAGAGATTCATCGCCAATAATCTAAACTACACATAAACATTTTAAAGGATATGTTGTTTCTTACTACCAGGTCTATTCTTAAGTAAGGAAATACCAGCAACACGGAGAAGATGTACTAAAAGACAACCGTATACAAAGTTCTTAACAAAAGAAGAACAGTTGAAATTACCCATTGCGATTTTCTCCACCCTTCCACTATCAATAAAGTATTATGCTTTAGTTTCTTTTTGCTGCATATTGCCCCACTCTCCTCGAAATAGAAAAAAGCCCTGAGAATACAAATGTATTCCCAGAGCAGGCTTACCAAATAGTTACACCCTGTATTCAGATCGATAATGAAGTACTACCGATATCGTTTCTATTAAAACTATATTTACGAATGGACCTTTCTTCTCTTAATTACTACTAATACGTGAATACCTATCAGAATCATTCCCAGGATTGATAATAATTTATTCATACTATTTTCACTTCCAGTTTTTGGTAATAGAGCGGCAGAACTATTCAGTTGATTATCTTTATTTGAATTTAACCCATTTAGCGATGTTAAAGTAGCCGCTTTTTGATAGCTTGCAGGTCTGTCATTCGTCTCAGTATCTATGCTGTCTTTGGGAATCTGTTGCTCCGTTGTTCCTACGTTTAGTGTGTTTAGTGGTTCAGGGACTGGCTCTGGTATCGAATTTGTTGATTTCGGTGGCTCCATTTTTCCTACCTTTGGTGTTGTTTGTGCCTCTGGGTCAGGATCTGGTATCGAATTTGTTGATTTCAGTGGCTCCATTTTTCCTACCTTTGGTGTTGTTAGTACCTCTGGGTCAGACTCTGGTATCGGATCTGTTGATTTTGGTGGCTCCATTTTTCCTACCTTTGGTGTTGTTTGTGCCTCTGGGTCAGACTCTGGTATCGGATCTGTTGATTTCGGTGGCTCCGTTGTTCCTACCTTTGGTGTTGTTTGTGGTTCAGCAGTTGGAGTAAATTGCGGTATATTTGTTGGTATCTCATCAGGAGTCAGAATAAACTTACCGGCTTCGCTATACCAAAATTCTCCATCAGCGTGAAACACATGACCTTGGTCTGTTATCGCAACATGCATATCGTTATATTTCACATGTTCACCAGCTAATGTATCCGCATATGCTGGGATTGTGTATGTGACAGCTAGTCCTAATACTATCAGTGGTTTATATAAATTTAGTATACTTTTTTTCTTCATCTGAATAACTCAGCCTTCCATAATTTTATATTCGATTTTTTGATACTTTTTTCCTTTTTGTTCAACTGAATATTTCTCGTTTTTTGATTCTCCTTCACAATAATATTTGTATTGACAACAGCCTCATCGGGACCGAGTGTGTCTAGCGCTCAGCCAAACATTGCCGTTTTTTTAATCTTTCATATTGGTAAGGAGAAAACTTCTTTATTATTGAATCTTTTTCATTATCAAAAGGCTATTCTTTTCTCTGAAATACAGTATATGCAATATCTCTTAACATACAAAAAAAGTCCTATAAATAGGACTTAAGGAATCTTACTAACGAATATAATATAGGGCTAATATAATTTTTATTCGTTATGAAGCAAATAACTTAGTTCTGTAGCGATCGCTTTTTGACCAAGTGAACTAATAAGATCCAGATATTTTTGAGCCTTTAGTTTGCTTTCAAAAGAGCCTCCCTTTTTCAGCTCTATAATATTGGAAAAAAAATCTGCTACTACACGATGAAAAAATTCTTTGTACTCCGAACTTAACATTTTTAATTGAACTGTTAAAACTTCAGCGTAATCGAGATAATCATTTTTGATTGCTTGGACAATTAAATTTAAAAGCATTGCGCAAAATATTTCACGACCTTTATCATATTCAATGTACAGCGTTAAGGATTTTGATAAATTTTTAAACAGGGGAAGGTGCTTCTCGAAATTTAAGAATTCAATTGTATTCCCAAATAGTTGTACTTCCTGTAATGTCCATGTCTCAATTTCCATTAAATAATCTTGAATCAAATCTCTATCCTCTTTTAAAATCACATCTGGTCGAAAAGAACCTGTTGAAAGAATACTGTCTATCATGTTAATCCGACACCTTACTTCAGCCTGCCTGACTTTACTTACAATATCGTTGTGACTACTCAATTCCTCTAAAAGAAGTTTGAGATTACCTAAGTCATGAGAATTTGAATATTTTGAAAGACGATAAATATAATCAGCATAAGGATTTAGTAGATAACCTCGATTTATAAATAGAAACTCATCAATATCCATAGATAAACGATCTAACACTTCAATTAACAGCAGTGATGAAAGACTGTGTCTTCCTTTTTCAAATTCAATGGCATATGATTTTGAAATAATCCCTGTATATATTTCTTTTTGAGAAAAACCTTTTTTCATTCTAAGTTCACGTACTTTAACACCAAACTCCATAGGACACCTCCTAATAAAAGTAACTTATGTTTTTACCTGAAAAATCCGTATTCAGTAAAATTACATTTACAAGAATCAATTTTTCATTGGCTTCATACTTTATAATATATAATATATCATTCTTACTGACTTAGTCTTACTAAATACACACAGCTAAAAAACCGACAAAATCTTGATCTGAGATTTTGTCGGCTACCTTATATCATTTGAGTTATTTTAGGTTCGGGCTCAATTATTCGATATTACTTTATTCACACTTCTCTAGTCGCTCAATAGCCTTTTCGCCAAGATGCCAGTTCATATAACTATTTATGTCTTGAATCGAATCAATCACTCTACCCCTATGCTCACTGCAATTTTCCAATAATCCCAACAGGATTGGTTTAACAATGTGCTTTTCTAATTTACCTTTTGTACGAGCAGTATAAGCAAATCCTAATGCACTATTTGCTCGAACTCGCTCATCAGAAAGGTTTGATAACTCAACACATATATTTTGTGCTGTTTTCCAATCCGCATGGTATTCTCCAACTGAAAACGGCAATATCATTAGCTCCTCTATGCTCCCTAACTGCAAAATTCTTTTAATTTCCTTGTCATCGACTACTGGCAAAGGTTGGTAAACTCTTTTCATGTTTGAACTACCTCCTCTTCTAGACTCTACCCCTAAATTTCTTTACGGATCAACGATCACACCCGTATCATTTAGTCCTGCATTTTCTCCCGAAAAGCCTATGATATCAATACAAATCAGTAAATTGATTACTTGTGATAAGGCTCATTTTGATTGATCCGAAATGCTCGATAGATTTGTTCCACTAAAATCAGGCGCATCAATTGATGTGGATATGTCATTTTGCCGAAGGAGATTTGTGCGTTGCTGCGGTTTAGAACCTGATCGCTAAGACCGAGTGAGCCGCCAATGACAAAAACAAACCGGCTTTTCCCGCTGATTTGCAGCTTCTCTAATGTAGCGGCGAAGTCTTCGCTGCTGGGATTTTTTCCATTGATTGCAAGAGCAAAGACGTATTCGCCATCCTTGATCTTGGCGAGGATGCGGTCGCCTTCTTTCTCTTTGACTTGGATCATTTCAGCATCGCTTAGTTTTTCGGGTGCCTTCTCGTCGGGTACCTCGACTAATGTGATCTTGCAATATTTTGATAAACGCTTCGTATATTCACTGATTCCTTGGACAAGATACTTTTCTTTTAGTTTTCCTACAGAAATAATTTTGATATTCATGTTTTTCCACCTTTTTTATTTTTAAGAGTTACTTTTCTTCTTTAAATAGTCGTCATCTTATTTTTAACTAAAGGTTTTCCACTGGTTAAAAATGGAAGAAATCGATATGCGGGCTTTTTTCCACGAAGTTATGCACACTAATCACAGGTTTATCCACAGATCAAGGAGGCATTATTCCCTTTTTACAGGTATTCTTACATACAAACATATGTTTTCCACCGAGTTATCCACTTTATCCACATTTGTGTGGATAAAAAACTTCAAACAATTAACAAACTTTTTCCTTAGTTTTCCACTAGCGATGTGGAAAACCAGCTTTTTTATCATTTATCTACATTTTCCTCCGAAACTTTTTCATAAAAAAGTCAAATCGCTGTAGTAGACTTAGCTTATACAAAAATACTATACTCAATATAACTTAATTTATAGTAGAGGTGGAGGAAAATATGATAAGAAAAGATATTACCCCAACACCCAAAAAGTCACCTGGTTTTTTTAGACGGTTTGGGATTAGTTTATTAGGCGGTGTGCTCGGTGCCGTTTTAACATTTGGAATTTTTTATGTAGCGAATGGTTCGCTGCTTTCCCCAAATAACCAAAATGCGAGTGGTTCGCCAAGTGCCGGCAATACAAAAGTCAGCAATATGAAGGTTGATGTGAATTCTGATATTACCGAAGCGGCCAGCAAAGTACAAGATGCAGTCGTTTCTGTTATCAACTTGCAGAAACAGCAATCACAAAGCGGCTTAGGCGGCTTCTCTGATATTTTCGGCAATGGAAATGACGACCAGCAATCGCAGGATGATAATGGTCAGCTTGAGGAAGCTTCAGAAGGTTCTGGGGTTATTTACAAGCTTGAAGGCAAAACAGCCTATATCGTAACAAATAATCACGTTGTGGAAAAACAAGATGGGCTCGAAGTACTATTAAAAGACGGCTCGAAAGTTAAAGCAACCTTGGTTGGAACAGATCCTTATACTGACTTGGCTGTTTTAAAAGTGGAATCTGATAAAGTAGCCAACATCAAACCAGCTACCTTTGGTGATTCCAGCAGCTTGAAGGTTGGTGAACCAGCGATTGCATTAGGTTCTCCGCTAGGTTCTCAATATGCAAACTCTGTTACTTCTGGAATCATCTCTTCCTTGAACCGCCAAGTAGTCAACCAAAATGATGAAGGCCAAACGGTCAACATCAATGCGATTCAAACAGATGCTGCGATTAACCCAGGTAACTCTGGCGGTCCGCTAGTTAATATGGCTGGACAGGTAGTTGGAATCAACTCAAGTAAGATTGTTCAAACAGAATCAAATGTCAGCGTTGAAGGTATTGGTTTTGCTATTCCAAGTAACGATGTTGTAAATGTTATCAATCAACTAGAAAAAGATGGAAAAGTCATTCGTCCAGCGCTAGGTATCACGATGGCTAATCTTTCTGATCTGTCAACGGAACAAGTTAGTGAGATTGTTAAGGTGCCAAGCTCTGTTACTCAAGGTGTCGTTATCGGCAGTGTCCAATCGTCTACCCCAGCTGATCAAGCGGGCTTGAAAAAATATGATGTAATTACAAAAATTGATGATACAGACGTTTCGTCAGGTGTCGAATTGCAATCTGAATTGTATAAACACAAAGTTGGCGATACTGTGAAAATTACTTACTATCGTCAAGACAAGAAAAATACTGTTTCAGTTAAATTGAGCATTGATGCAAATTCATTGAAATCAAACTCACAACAGAAAAGTAACCAATAGGAACAATGGGAAGAGCTGCTGAAGAATCACTTCAGCAGCTCTTCTATTTATCTGTCTATAAATAAAAAAAAGCGCCACTTTAAAAATCCATCTGGATGTTAAAGTGATGCTTCTTTCTATTTGCCAACTTGAAATTTTTCGCCAACCTTAGCATCTTCATCTAAAACTAAGATGCCTTTTTTCTCAGGTGCATTAGGCAAGTGCAGCTCTTTCGCTGAACAAATCATCCCAAAGCTTTCTACACCACGCAAGCTGCCCGGCCAAATCATCATACCGTCTGGCATCATAGCACCTGGTTTGGCTACAACGACCTTTTGTCCAGCCTCAATATTCGGCGCGCCGCAAACGATTTGCAATGTTTCACCGCCATCAATCTCTGTTTCTGTGATATGCAGGTGGTCTGAATCCGGGTGATCTACACACGTTTTTACATAGCCCACTACAAATTTTGGTGAGATATCCGCAACTAAGCGTTCTTCAAATCCAGCCAGCTTTAATTGCTCATTCAATACTTCAATCTCTGTTTCTGTCAGCTCTACTTGACCATTGCCGTGAAGCGCTAGATAGTCAGAAACATTGAAAAAGTTCCAGGCTACTGTTGTACCATCAGTCGTTTGGATACGTGCAACGGCACCTTTTCTTTCAGTCTTGTTTTCTTTGTTTTCATCGTTTTTGACGATTACCATTAATGTATCGCCAACATTTTGTTTATTATACGCAAAAATCACGTTTTTACCTCCAGTCGTCGTCCTCTCGTATCTTAACAAATCTAATGGGACTTTTGCATGAGATTTTTTTCATCTTTTTTCTCAAATAAAAAGCTGGTCAAGCCAGCTTTTATTCGGCACTTGGATGAACGATCAAAACATCACACAACGCTTCCTTGATCACATAGCTGGCAACACTGCCAGTCATAAAGCGTTCAACCGCGTTTAATCCAGATTGTCCGACCATCACTAAATCAATGTCGTATTTTTCAGGCAAGGTTTTTGCCATAGCTTCTTTCGCTGAGCCATAAGCGATGATTCCTTCGATCTTTGTATAACCAAAATCTTTTCCAATTGCCTTGCACTGATTGATCAGCTCTTTGGCGTCTGCGGCTAGCTGATCCATGATGTTTTCGTTCAATGGTGAATAACTCATGAACGTATAGATTTGATGATCGATCACATTTGCGACATAAACGGTACCTTGATTTCGTTTAGCGACGGCTAATGCTTTTTTGAATGCTTCCATCGCTTGATCGCTGCCATCGATTCCCACTAAGATATTTTGATATGATTGTGTGAACATAAGGATCTCCTACCCTTCCACTCGTTGCAAAAAGCCAGCGATTTCGTCCTTGGTTTTACGGTTTTTATTGACCAATCGGCCTAATTCTTCCCCATCATTTACTACGACAAAACTAGGGATTCCAAAGATATTCCACTCTGCTGCCACATCGATATACTCATCACGATCCACTTGAATAAATTTAAACTGCGGAAATTCTGCTTCGATCTCCGGCATCTGAGGCTTGATGAAATGGCAATCACCACACCAGTCCGCAGTAAAGAAAAACACATTCTTCCCTTTTTGTGCATAATCGGCTAACTCTTCAATACTTTTTGGAATAATCATTCCGTCACGACCTTTTCATTTACTACCTTGATTATACACTTTTCGTTCTTTTTGAGAAAGAAGGTCACTCGGTTAGAACCAAATCTGATAATCTCGTCAGACTTTCCATTTTTATGAGAAATAATGACATATCCTTTTCAAATTTGATTGTAACAATGGTAGAATAAGGCGTAGACTAAATCGATTCGTTGTCCGTTTTATTTATAGTTTAGCGGAAAACGGACTACCGTATTAAAAATAGGACTAACAAGGAGGAGGGTACTATGGAGAAGGCTAAAAAATTCGCACAAGGCCTTGCCGTCGGCTCATCAATCGGCTTAGCTGCGGGTATCGCTGCGAACCATTATTATCGAAAAAAACAAAAAATGTCCCCAGATAAAGTTTTAGATCAAATCAAAGAAGCTTTTTTGAAGGAAGGTCCCATCGAAGGGTCTTGGATTTCCTTTGATACGGAGCACAAGCAAAAATTTGCGATCACGATGGATGTTCTTTCGGGCGGAATCACTCGAACAGAAGACAATCAGTTGGTGGCCTATGAATTTACAGCAGATGCCAAGACTGGTGCTGTTTTAAGTATTGATCGCGTCATCAGTGAATAGAAATAGCGTATGCCAATAAATCGGCATACGCTATTTTAATACCCAAAGGGAAAGTATCAAAACAGGTCTTCTTATTTTGCAGTCCTTGCCAGAGTATCAATAAACCATTGCTCAAACAGCTGTGCTTCGACGTTGACGGCTACTTCTGCATTTGCCGGCAGGCTTAGATAATTGTTAAGGTCGATCAACGAGGCGCCATAAGTGTAGGTCGCCGCTGTCTCGATCTCAACTCTCGTTTCAGCCAGCTCAAATATCTCCGGCTTCAAAATTAAAGCGATCGCCAGCGCATCATACATATTTAAACCCGCTTCAAAGCTGCCGCTGCGATATTTCGTAAACAATTGATAAATCATTTCTCCAATTTCCCCGTAGCTTTTGATTTTGGCCGCAACCTTAGGCATGATCTTTGCTTGATCACCCACTTCTAGTGGTGCTACTCGAATAGGCACGCCGCTATTGAAAACAATCTTGGCCGCTTCAGGATCGGCCGCAAAATTAAACTCAGACAACACTCCGTAATTTCCTCGTCCTAAGCTGCCGCCCATCACAACGATTTGCTCGATCTTCGCTAGATCTTGCGGATAGAGATGAATAAACAGAGCAAGGTCCGTTAATGGCCCAATTCCGACCAGCGTAGTCTTCTCTTCCTGCTCCACCACCTCATGCATAGCCTCGACTGCTGTCTGGGTATTATCTGTAAAAATGGTCGGATCAGGAAACTTGTAACCGTCCATTCCTGACTCTCCATGAATCTCGCTTGCATTGATCGGTTCTCTTAAAAGCGGCCGCGAGCTTCCCAGTACGATTTTAGGCTTCTTTTGGTAGAGAGTTAACAGCTTTTCGGTATTGGCCTTTGTGTTTTCTATACTGACATTTCCAAAAATCGGACAAATCAGCTTTACCTCCAGCTCCTCGCTAAAAAGGGCTAGCGCGATTGCTACTGCATCATCAATCCCTGGATCTGTACTTAAAATAATTGGTCTCTTCTTCATTTAATCCCTCTCCCTATTATCTACTGCTTTCTCAAAAAGCATACAACAGGAATCTCATTTATGCCAATCCTGATCAGCGCTTCTTTTTTACAAGAAAAACCCCCACAATCACAAATTGTGGGGGGCGTTTCATTGTCTGCTTACTTAACTAAACGATAAATTGCATCTGCATAAATCACTGCAGAATTCAAAATGTCTTCTACTGACATGTATTCATTGGCTTGGTGCATGGTATCTTCAAAGCCTGGGAATTGTGCACCGTAGGCAACACCGCGTTCTAATAGACGTCCAAATGTTCCGCCGCCGATGACCATTTCTTCCCCTTTGATACCTGTATGTTCTTCAAAAGTATCCAACAATGTAGATACCAATGGATCATCTACCGGTACATAGTGAGGGGTCATATGGTGTCCGCCTTGAGTCACTTTCACGGCTGAGCCAAATAATTCTTCTAATTTTGCCTTGATCTCTTCTGCTGTCGTGCCTTTAGGATAACGGAAGTTCAAGGTAATACGGTTGTCGTTGTCTTGACCATCCTTGAAGCTGAAGATTCCAGCATTCATGGTCAATTCGCCCATTTTTTCATTGTTGAAATCAACACCTAATTTCTTTCCGTAAACATCTTCATGGATGTAGTTTGCGCTGTTTTCAATAAAGGCCTTCGCACCTTTGTCGAAGTCATAATTGTTTAAGAACACTGCCAAGAATGTACCAGCATTCGTACCTAGCTGAGGACTAGCACCATGAGCAGCTTTTCCATCTAGATGCAGTGTAACTGTTGAACCAGATACGTCTGCTTTTCCGCTGACTGGATTGTTTTCTACATAGTCTGCGAAGTCTTTTGCTAATTTTTCAGCAGCGTCTGCGTCTGCAACCTTTACTTCTGCCACAGCATTGCCGGGAACCATGTTTTCACGTAAACCAGCTTCGAAGCTTACTAATACGTAAGAAGTTCCGTTAGTACCGTCAAAATGAGGAATCATAGTTACATTCCCTTTTTCACCGTTGATGATTGGGAAGTAGGCATCTGGTGAGAAACCAAAGTCCGGTTTTTCTTCATGTTCAAAGTAATAATCCATATCTCCCCAGCCGCTTTCTTCGTCAGTACCGAAGACAAAACGGATTTTTTTAGAGATTGGCAGGCCTAATTCTTTAATGATTTTTACCGCATAGTAAGCCGCAACTGATGGGCCTTTGTCATCGCTTGAACCACGGGCATACAATTTGCCGTCGCGAATTTCTGGTTCGTAAGGATCTGAATCCCAACCGTCACCAGCAGGTACCACATCTAAGTGACCAAAGATTCCTAAGGTTTCGTCCCCGTCACCGTAATCAAAATGGCCGGCATAGTTGTCGACATTTTTGGTTGTAAAGCCATCACGTTCTGCGATCTCAAGCATTTTTTCTAATGCTTCGACCGGACCAGGTCCGAATGGTGCTTCTTTGGTTGCTTTGTCGTCTTCACGTTCACTTTTAATGCGCAATAAAGTGAATAGATCCGCTAATAGATCATCTTTACGTGCTTCGACCTCTTTTTTAAAATCGATTGTCATTGAAAGATTCCTCCCTATTCGTTTTAAAGAATGAATTATCCTGTCCTTCTCTTCTTAGTAACCTGCGAAAAGTTGAACTGACATCCTTTAATTAAACCACTATAATGATAGCACTCTATTCCATAGAATAAAAATGAAAACTCTTTAAGAAATACTGGTACAGTCTCTTCATTTTCCCTTATAATGTTACTCATAACGACTTCTATCTTCTTTTTTTATAAAAATGTAGAGAAGGAAAGCAGGTGCCTAGATGGTTCAGTTAAATGAAGAAATATTACATAAAGTGATTACAAAACGACCGGAGATTTCCCATAAAGGAACCTTTGGGCGAGTCGTTTTGATCGGCGGCAATCAGCAATATGGCGGTGCGATTATTATGAGTGCCGAGGCCTGCATTAAAAGCGGCGCGGGGCTTACCACCGTCATCACTGCGAAGGAAAATCACAGTGCTCTCCACGCACGATTACCTGAAGCAATGGTAGTCGATTTTTCTGAGACAAAATTAATCTATCAGGTGCTGGATAAGGCTGATGTGATCTTAATCGGACCCGGTCTTGGCTTAGCAAAGGAAATGGCGTTGCTGCTGAAGGGAATCTTGAATAATCAGCAGGCCGAACAATGGTTGGTGATCGATGGATCGGCCATCACTTTGTTCAGTGATTACAAGCTATCCCTGAAATTCCCTGCTCAAACGACCTTCACTCCTCATTTAGCAGAGTGGGCCCATTTGAGCGGACTGAGTTTTGTCCAGCAGACCAATGAAAACAATCGCGCCAAACAAGCACTTTTAGGCGCCAAGATCGTTTTGAAGAGTCACCGTACCACGATCTATGATGACGCCGTCGCCTATTATCAAAATCCGCTTGGGAATCCAGGTATGGCGACTGGTGGTATGGGAGATACCTTAGCAGGCATGATTAGCGGTTTTTTGGCTCAGTTTGAAAAAAACACCGATACAATCGCTGCCGCAGTCTATCTTCATAGTCTGATCGGTGATGATCTAGCAAAGGATAATTATGTTGTCCTGCCCACCTCTATTAGCGAGTCACTGCCTCGCTACATGAAAAAATTTGCAACGGAAAGGAACTAATCATGGAAAAATATCCCGGTTATCTTCGCAAGCCTTTTTATTATGAAACAGACAAGATGGGCATCATCCACCATTCGAATTACATTCGGTGGTTTGAGGAAGCTCGCGTTGACGCATTGGCCTTTATGAATTGTCCATTTGAAAAAATTGAAGCAGACGGCATCATGATCCCAGTTTTAGGTGTCAGCTGCGAATACAAAGAAATGGTTCGCTTCGGCGATGAGGTCTTGATTAAACCAGTCGTTGCCAAATATACCGGTACACGCTTTGATTTTGAATACCGTGTTTATAATGGAGATCGACTAGTCACGACAGGCGCCAGCCAGCACTGCTTCATGTCCTATGAGACCAATCGTTTGGTGCAGCTGCGTAAGACACACCCCGCCCTGCACGAATTATTTTTGGATTACTACGAATCAACAAAAGAAGAATGATAAAAAGCACGTCCATGATGTTTGGACGTGCTTTTTAGATACTGATTAGTTATATTTCTTCTTCAAATAGATGTAGAAAGGAATCCCTAAAGCGGTGATGGCGATACCGATCATCGCTAATTGGAATTGATTAATCAATGTCATTACTAGAATGAACACTCCGCCAATGATCGCAACGATTGGGATGATTGGATAAAGCGGTACTTTGTAAGGTCGAACCAAATCTGGCTCTGTTTTTCTTAATTTGATAACCGCGATAAATACTAAAGTGTAGAAGATCCAGATAACAAATACCAGCATATCTGTCAGCATATCGAAGCCGCCGACCATCATCATGCCGATAGCAATTACTAATTCTAAAATACCAGCAATGTAAGGGACGTGATTTTTGTTTAGCTTCACTAATTTGTCAGAGAATGGCAATTGTTTTTCAAGTCCCATTGTGTAAGGAAGACGCATCCCTGTCATCGTGTAGCCATTGATCGTTCCATATACTGAGATCAAAATACCGATAGTAACTAATTTTCCGCCCATGCCGCCGAAAATTCTTCCAGCAACCATACTAGCCGCATTTTCGTTACCTGCAAGAGCAGAGATGTCCAATGTACGCAGGAAGGCAAATTGAACCAATAGATAAACAGCCATGATTCCTAAGATTCCGCCAGCGATGGCACGAGGCAAATCACGAGCTGGTTTTTTCAATTCGCCGGCGATGTTTCCGACGTGGATCCAACCATCATAAGCGAACATGGTTGCTAAAAGTCCGGCACCTAATGCTGGAGCGAAGCCGCCAACTGCTGGACCTGCTTGCACTGGGAACAAGCTGACAGATACATCTCCTTGTCGCATCAGACCGAAGATAACGATTAATGCTAGAGGAACCAGCTTACAGACTAGAGTAATTGATTGGAACATTCCGCCAGCCTTTGAACCTAGGAAGTTGATCAACATGATCGACGCTGCTGCGACAATTGCGATTGGAATGATTGTTGCATCACTCATGCCGAATAGGTTCTTAAATTGAGTGGCAAAAATAATTGCTAAAGCTGCTACGTTCGCCGGAAAGTAGATCACTACTTGTGCCCAGCCAAGTAAAAAGCTCCAAAATTCCCCATACGCACGTTCAATGTAGCGCAGCATCCCGCCAGTTTCGGGAATCGCTGCAGCTAATTCCGCGCCAGTTAATCCCGCACAGACACTAATTAATCCGCCTAAGAACCAAGACAGCATGTGTAAGCTGGTTGACCCTGTTACTGCAGCTACGCTGGCTGCTTTAAAGAATACCCCTGCACCAATTACAGTACCCATTACTGTTGAAAGGGCCGGGAAGAACGTCATCGTTCGTTTTAGTTCACCTTTTTGTGAACCCACGAGTTCTTGTTGGTCGACTGCCATAATTTTTCCTCCTGAATTCTATTAATGAATTTATTTTTTAGAAAAATAAATTTGCTATTCATACTCACGTACCGTTCTGCTATCTTTTCCTCCTTCATAAATAGGATAACGGCTTACTATCATAATCACGGCGAAAACAGAACGCCTATCCTTGCTGCGAAGTGACTGTTCATTCACATCATAACTTGATTTTTAAGACAAACAATTGAAGTTATTACATAAGAGAAATAGAACAAAAAATTGCGGTATACCAGGTATTTAATAACTTCTCCCACTTGTTCGGACATTATTTTAACATGGAGAAAGAAAAAGGGAAACGTTATTTTAAACATTTCCTTTTTTCTTATTTCCTCCTCATGTTCTACTAAGAAATCCCTGCTATTTTATGAATTCACTTTATCAAAGGACACTTTAGTTTCGATGCCCTCAGTCTTAAATTTCGCTGATAATTTTTCTAACATTTCATCGGTCATTTTATCTAAATCAAAGCTTGGACTGAAGTCCCACTCTTTACGAGCATCACTGTCGTCGATAGAATTTGGCCAAGTATTAGCGATTCCTTGACGAACTGGATCTACGTCATAGTTCAATTCAAAGTCAGGTATACGACGGCGAATCGATGCGGCGATTTGTTCTGGTTCAAAGGACATCGCTGTGATGTTAAATGAATTGCGGTGCTCTAAACGATCCGCATCTGCGTTCATTAATTTCACGATTCCTTCGATCGCATCATCCATATACATCATGTCCATGTAAGTGCCTTTGTCGATAAATGAAGTGTAGGATTTGTTTTTTAATGCTTCATAGTAAATATCTACTGCGTAATCGGTTGTGCCGCCGCCTGGTTCAACCTTATATGAGATCAAGCCTGGGAAGCGCACGGAACGAGTATCGACACCATATTTTGAATGGTAGTAATTCTCTAATAATTCGCCTGCTACTTTTGTCACGCCATACATGGTCGTAGGATGCATCACAGTATCCTGAGGAGTATTATCCGGCTCTGCATCTGGTCCATAAGCCGCAATCGATGACGGTGCAAAGAATTTGGTTTCTGGTCCGATTTCACGAGCAACTTCTAATGCGTTCATTAAACCAGTCATGTTCAAATTCCAAGCAAACGCTGGACGTTTTTCAGCTGTAGCAGAAAGCAAAGCTGCTAAATGGATGATCGTATCTACTTCATACCGTTTGGCAACATCTAAAAAGCTTTCGTAATCGGTTACATCTAATTCTTCAAATTGACCATTTTCAACGACCGGGCTGCCTTCTATTGTACGAATATCTGTTGAGATGACATTGTTAACACCTAGATCATTGCGAAGTCTTTCTGTTAATTCTGAACCAATTTGTCCTAATGCGCCTGTAATCAATACTTTTTTCATGGATGTGACTTCCTCTCTATCTCTTAATTTGATTTTTATTTGATGATTCCTAGCTCTTTACCTACTTTTTCGTACACCGTGATTGCATCATCCAGCATTTCTTTAGTGTGACCTGCGTTTGGCATGTTCCGAACACGGCCTGTTCCTAATGGCACTGTTGGGTAAACGATTGGTTTCACGTAAACACCGTTTTCCAACAATTTCTTAGAAAATTCTTGGGCTAATTTTTCATCACCGACAATAACGGGGGTGATCGGCGTTTCTGATTTTCCAATATCGTAACCAATCCGTTTTAATTCTGATTTGAAGTAATTGGCATTGTCCCAAAGCGTATCAACATATTCAGGATGCTCTTCAATCAAATCGATTGCTTTGATACATGCGCCTGCTGCTCCTGGTGTTAAGGATGTCGAGAATAGGAACGGACGTGCTTGTGATTTCAACCAAGTGATCAATTGTTTTGTTCCGGCTACGTAGCCGCCCACAACGCCGATGCCTTTAGATAAGGTCCCCATTTGGAAATCGATATGGTCTTGCATGTTAAAATGTTTGACTGTGCCGTGCCCTTGGCCCATAACGCCAGTTCCGTGAGCATCATCCACATAAGTGATAACATTGTATTTTTCACAAATTTCAACGATTTCTGGAATCTTCGCTACGTCGCCGTCCATTGAAAAGACCCCGTCAGTAATATACATGACTTTGTTGTATTCGCCGCTTTCAGTTGCTGCTTTTGCTTTAGCTTCTAAATCTTCCATGTCTTGGTGGTTAACGCGGATGATCTTCGCACCAGATAACCGGCAGCCATCAATGATTGACGCATGGTTCAATTCATCTGATAAAATCGCATCGCCTTTTTTCATAACTGCTGAAATAGCACCCATATTGCAGTTAAATCCTGATTGGAAAGCGATCGCCGCTTCTGTTCCTTTGAATTCAGCGATTTTTTCTTCTAATTTTTGGTGAATGTCTAAAGTTCCGTTGATCGTCCGAACCGCTCCTGCTCCTGCACCATAATGCTTCGTTGCTTCCACATCCGCATCGATCAGCTCAGGGCGAGTAGCAAATCCTAGATAGTTGTTAGAGGCAAGGTTGATCATTTTCTGATCATTAACTGTAATGATTGGACCATTGCTTCCTTCTAACACATCGATTGTATTGAACAATCCTTTTTCTTTTAGATCTTCCAAGTTCGTTTCAAGAAATTGGTCAAGAACTTTTGAACTCATAACGATTCTCCTCCATATTGATTATTGCGCAATTAAACATTGTTATTTTTTAGCTTTTAAAAAGTAACCAGCTTGTCTATTTGTTTGCGCTTTCCTTCTTTACACCCTTAGTCTAGCGGCGTTTGATAACGTTTACAACTTTAATACTCGACAATTCTTTGAATTATAATAGAAGTTAGAATCTTTCTAATCAATTTTATTTAATAATCAATTATTTAGTTTTTGAATCGAGAATCCCTGACTACTCCTTCCATCAAATCCAACGTGTCCTTTTTCACAATAAAACAAATGATAAATAGAAATGATTTCAAAAACCTTTATATGACGATTTTAATTTTCGGTTTTCGGCAAGATACTTTTCTCACAAACGAGGCCGTGTATTTTTATAAAAAACGAATAGTGTGACTTTTTTATCCCTAGTCCTGTTTCTAATCATATCCAAATAAAACGTGTAACCATTTTCATATAAAACCGAGATTTTAGATTTTTTGAGCGATTTTGTCAAAAATAAGAGGAAATTTCGTAAAAAAAAGACGTGAAATGATCCATAAAAAAAATAGGCTCTGAATAAAGTCGATTTTTCCTTTACACAGAAATCCTCAGCGAAATTGCTAAAATAAGGTGTTATTTTCAAGAGTATCAGCGAGTTCCCTTCACTAATCATTACTAGATAGGAAGCTTTCCAACAAAATACTTTATTTTTTTTTACAAAATTGGGTTCGTATTTTAAGCCACTTAGCGGTAAGATAATTTTGTGGATTACTAGAAAACGTATACAATGCTGATGAGGAGCGATTAGACATGCAAAAAAATAGACAGACTAAACCATTGACCGAGCGCCAGATTTTTACGATGAAGCGTGACACCCTAGAGCAGAGATTAATCAGCTATTTCGACTATTCTCAAAATAGTTCCGCTATCATTGAGTACGCCATTGCGATCATGGTAAGAAACTCATTGATTCTAAGCGACTATTCGTTCATGGCTCAGTCTTTAATTCGTGAATTATTTCTGACCGCTGCACCTAGCGATGTAATGCGTAGATACTGCCTTTATTTTGAGAACTACTTTGAAGATGGGAAGGAATGGCAAAAAGTAAAGGAGCGCTTGTTTAAGAATCAAGCGGAATTTCAACAATTTACCGAGGAAGCTCGTTTATATAGGAAGCTTTTGGACACCCCTGGCGCTGGCGAACGTAAGAATCCGGACCTTACGCTTCGTTGGGTATCCGTATTTGAAGATGCTGCGGGTAAAAAGCATCGAATGACATTGCGGGATGCAGATGAAACAAAGACAAAAGCAGAAGTCTCGAAGATTTTAGAAATTCTGACTACTTTGAGTATTTTCAAAAAGGCGGATGGTGTGAGACGTTTCGTCAATTTTGTCAAAATTAGCCGCCCTGGAACAATAGAGACTCTTGAAGAAGAGGAACTGGCGCAAAAGCTGCAGGAGGAGTCTGTCCAAATCATAGATACTTTTTCACCTGAGCCTATAGAAATCGTTGTTCCAACCGGTATTACACCCAGTGATTTAAGCGAAGTAGAAGTATTGGCTCTAGTTCAAGTGGCTCATCCAGATGTAGTCAGTTTAGCTAATATTCAAGTAGTGTTTATTGAAGAAGATCTGACAATGCAGGAACCAGCCGAAACGACACCTATTCTCAAGGATTCTATGAAGCAAAACTCTCATGGCCCTGATTCCATTTCTGACATTAAAACACAGGACAATGTCGCAGGAACTGATCTACCCAATACTAAAAAACGCAAGCGCAGCAAACCGCTCACCAATAAAGAAGCTTACAAATTCAACTTGATCAGTAATTGGCGGGCAAGACACGCTCAAAATTGATAAAGGGAATAGAAAATTTCATACTATCTGATAGGCTTATTTGTCATACCGATTTTTCACTAAAAAGAGCGCGCATCATTAATGATAAAAAAACTCCTGAATGAGAGATGAACTCTTACATTCAGGAGAACGAGATAGTTTAAATTCAGCTTACCATCAATCTATAATCAAACAATTTAATGATTTACTGTATTCTAAAACGACGGTTTTTGCGATATCTTGATCAATCTTTCCTTCTTCTTCTAACTGATTAATCAATTTTACGACTGTGTCATTATCTTTTCTTTCATTGATTTGGATCTTTTGTATCAGTTTATCCAAACGTTTTCGAATAGTTGGATAACTAGTGGAGTAGGTCTTTGACAAATCCTTGATTGAACCAGAAGATAGAATAAAATTTTTGATAAACGCCACTTCCTCTTGCGTCAATTCTGAGAACCAACGTGGTGTATTGTTTTCCTCCATTTTTTTCACCTCATTTCTGCTAATTTATATATCGAGATCTTTTAATCAATAGAAGACTTCCGATGATTAATAACATTCCTAACAAAATCAATCCTTCATTGACCGAACTTCCTGTGTTTGGAAGAACTTTTTTCGTTGATCCATCTTTATTGTAAGTTTGTACCGAATTCACTCTTGTTCCGCCACCAGTTGGAGTACCGCCGTTGTTTCCTCCATTATTAGTAGCACTGCCACCTAAATTGCCTTTGGATGGATCTTTTTTGTCCTCTTTATTCTTCGACTCATCTTTGTCCTTATCCGATGATTTGTCTGTAGAAGAACTACTGCTTGACGGTTCCGTGCTACTTGATGGTTCTGTCGTACTTGATGGTTCTATCGTGCTTGATGGCTCCGTTGTGCTTGACGGCTCTGTGGTACTCGATGGTTCTGTCGTACTTGACGGTTCCGTCGTGCTTGATGGCTCAGTCGTACTTGATGGTTCTGTTGTACTCGATGGCTCCGTCGTACTTGACGGTTCGGTCGTACTTGACGGTTCCGTCGTACTTGACGGTTCCGTCGTACTTGATGGTTCCGTCGTGCTCGATGGTTCAGTTGTACTCGATGGTTCAGTTGTGCTGGATGGCTCCGTCGTGCTCGATGGTTCCGTTGTACTTGACGGTTCCGTCGTGCTTGACGGTTCGGTTGTACTTGATGGCTCCGTCGTACTCGATGGCTCAGTGGTACTTGACGGTTCCGTCGTGCTTGATGGCTCTGTTGTGCTTGACGGTTCCGTCGTGCTCGATGGTTCGGTTGTACTTGATGGCTCCGTTGTGCTTGACGGTTCTGTCGTACTTGATGGCTCAGTGGTACTTGATGGTTCGGTTGTACTTGATGGTTCTGTCGTGCTCGATGGTTCGGTCGTGCTTGACGGTTCGGTTGTACTTGATGGCTCCGTCGTGCTCGATGGCTCCGTTGTTGAGCTTGGTACAGGTGGTGTTTCCCCAGAATACTCATGCGCGCCAATATCCGTTTGACCATCTATTAACCCATTACCAAAGTAATCTCGTCCACCATTATCTGAAATAGTAGTACCAGCGTTGATTGCTGGAGAATTCGCCGATAATTGGTAACCAGCCACACTGTTTAAACCAAAACCTCCAGCTCCAGGTGCTACCATCACTTGTCCTTCTATGACCTCATCTTCTGTTACCCCTCGTTCATGTTGCGGTGAAAGCGAAACTGCATTATAAGCACCCGTTAATTCTACGGAAGGATTTTTGACGATAATTGGGTTCGCTTCGTTGTTTGGTACATTTGTATAACCATAATAAAGATTATGGTCATATTTGATTGTCGCCGGATGTTCTTCACCGTAATGTGCCGGCTGCCAATAAGGTGTAGTATTAACACCTTCATTATAAAAAATATTATTCTTCATCCGAACGTAGCCTGGTTCCTCTTGACTCATCACAGTCACATCTAAACCATCACCAGTATAGAAGGTATTATTATAGACATTCGCAGTCTCTTCTTCTGTGATTCCAGGATAACGCGGATCATTGTAATCTGGATTCAAGCTATTGGAAACAAGGAATAAATGCTTCCGGTCATTCTGACTAATATTATAGCGAATCAAACTATCGAAATTTTTCGCCGAGCAGATCAGCATAAAGCCGCCTTCATTATCATGACTGTAATTGTATTGATAGATTGTCCCAGTTCCAGAATCACAGTCATAAGCTTCCCCGTCATAATTATCGACAGTATTGAAGGCTTCGTTAAATTGGAAATTCGGGAAATAGCATAGCCATGGCCAAATACCAGCATTCACCTGCCACGTTCCATTTTCTTTACTAGTCAGATCCCATTTAGAGTGACTAAAACTTGCGGTATCTGAGACGTTGTATTGGATCAATGGTTTGTGACAGAATTGCGGAACGATCGCATCCCCACCGCTTTGTTTTACATAATTGTTTTCTATTAAAACGTTGGTATGTCCATATTGCTGGATCGCGCTTTCTTCGATCGTTACTGCTTCAGTTTCTGGCGTAATAATATCTCCATAGGTTGTAGCTCCTACTGATATACCGGTACGAGTAACATTTTCAACATGACAGTTGGTTACAGAAATATTATGGAATCGTGTAACTTCTCCAGCAGGTGTACCAGAGACCGTAAAAAATATTCCGCCATTTCCTATATCCTTCGCGTTCCAACTGCCGTTTACGTCCCTAACAGTCAGATTGTCTACATGAATATCTTGTGTTAAGCCATTATTTTTCGCTAGAACATACAGCCCAACACGATCTTTATTAGACATATTATTCATGTCCTCGCCTGGAGCGATATTCGTTATTGTTAAATCACGAATGATCCAATGGCTGGCATTATATAGAGTAAATGCAGAGGAAATATTTTTATTTCCAATTTGGGAAACACGCCCTGCACCATTACCATTGATCGTCGCTTTACCACCTGTGTCGCCGTAACTTTCAATTGTTATCGGAGCCCCATCGTTCCCTTCTCCATTGACGTTCCCTTCTAAGAAAAGGATGTCATTGAATACACTTTCTTCATGAAGTCGGATCGTATCTCCTGGTTCAAATTTTGTTTTTTCTACCTTATCTAATGTTTGCCAAGCATCATTAGGTGATGTTCCTGAATTATTATCATTTCCCCTTGTTGCATCCACATAATAAACTGCGCCAGCGGCTTCAACTTCTTGATGAAACATGCCGAAAAACATAGGGACAACCAATGTCAGCACTCCTAAAACTGACAATAACCGATTTCTTTTCATTTTTTCCTCCCTTATTTCAAATCAACCTTTGCCTGTTCAACCCACTTTTTCAAACTTTCTTGATACTTTTTCTTTTCGAGCTTTATTTTGATTTTTTCTTTTACGTCAGAAATTGGCTGGATATTTCCGGCTTCATCGGAGATACAATAATAGATCAAACTATCCTTTGAGCCTTTAAATATTTCACTCCATGTGCCGGCTTTTAGCTCGTTGACAGTAGTGACCTCTTCATTTCGGTATTTAATCCAATCACGTAGATTTGATTCATTGAGCGAAATTTTTTCGTAGATGCAGTCTGGGTTTTCAGACAATTGCTCCTCCGTAATTTTCTTTTGCTTTAATTGTGTAAGCTTTTCTTGGTTTGCTCGAATACGATAGAGTTCTTTCGAATGGATCGTTTTGAACTCTTCTTTGGAATTGTTATAGTATTCCTTCACTTGCTTATCCGATACGTCATTAGTCGTTTGCTTCTTAAGCTCGTTGACCGTAATACTTAGTGTATATACGTAAAAAGTTTCTTCAGTATAGTTTCTTAGACCATAGATTACTTGTTTGTTTTTTACCTTCTTTTCTTGTTCTTTATTCCTTTTTTTCATTTCCTTTACCAATGCAGGGTAATCATCAATAGTATCTAACTTTCTCTTTTTCGCTTGCTGTAATTGAACCTTATCTTCAACAATTTGCTGCTTCAGCTTCTTCTCTTCCAAACTGGGGTACACTTTCTGATAAAATGCATACTCCTCATTTGAAATCTTTTGCCCATTGACCTTCATGACCCACTGAGAATTATGCCACCACGCGACTCCTAGCAAACCCACGACTAGAATAATAACGATGATCAGCTTTTTTTGATGTTTCTTTATCAAGGGAATCCATTTATCCCAATCAAATTTATTCAACCACTTTTTCATTCGTAAATTCTCCTAAAACAAGTATTCGTTCAGTTTGCTTGATCGTAATTTTCTTTGATTTTTTTCGTAAGCTAAAATAGCGGTCATGAAGCTTTTTCACTTTGGTACGAGCAATGATTGAAGATTCACCAGCAAACTTCACTCCATAAACCTTGCCGAAAATCTCAGGAAAACGAACGTGCCCTTCACTATCAGACCAAACGCGCACTTCTTTGCCATCGATAACGACGATCCGCTTCCCTCTGTGACCAGTCAGCAGAACTTCTTTATTCACCGCCGGCTGGCGCGTTTTATCATCAATGAGATAGAAACTCAATTGGTAGGTTCGTTTCTCAATCAATGCGGTACGGATAATCCGATAAATCAACCAGATCAAGAATAAAGCACCTAAAATGACAGAGGTCAAAACCATCAGTTGCTTCAGTTTTTTCCGATCATCAACGGACTCTTTATCCTTAGACATTTTTTTCGTATACGGAATTCGATGTCCTCGAACCAATAAACGATGGGAATTCACGCCATACGGTGTACAGGTCATCAGCGTGACATAATCCATCCCATCAACGATCAATAGATCCTTTGTATCCGTGGGTTCAATGACCTTGACCTGATCGATCTCATAAGCATGTGTTTCGTTCAAGAATTCGATAAAAAATGAGTCTTGCTCCTTCAGCTTAGGTAAATCCGTGAACAGCTTCGCCTTTTTCAATCCTCTATGGGAGGAAATCACGCTATGCTTACTCGGACCTCCTTGTATCGAAGAAGTTCCTTCCAATATGGTCGCTCCCTTAGATAAGAAAAAATCATTTGTTTTATCAAAAACCGGGAGCTTGACATCAATTTTTGGAATGACGATCGTCCCTACTGTATGTTCTTTTACATAGGATGTCTTTGGCTCAACCTTCTTTTCTTTTTGTCTGCGGGCTTCAGAAAAGGGCTCGCCATCCGAACCAGGATTCTTCTCTTGCTGGGCTTTTTTATCTTGTTCAGCCATTCTTTTTTTGATTTTTTCAACCTCGACCTTGTTCTTCTGAGAAGCTTTCTCCTGATAACTCTGAACAATTTTTTGATCCAAATAATCATTGATGCTTTGACTCAAAAGCGGATACAGCAGCAACGAAAGTCCAAAAAGAAAACAAATCAGTAAAATCAAGCGCTGAATCATAACCGCCGTTGATTTTGACTTTTTCTCATCCTTTGTCATTTTCTTCGCCATCGCTACCATCTCCATCTCGCATTTGAATTATTCCTACAGTCAAAAAATTCTCTTTGTTATCATTCACTGAAAAGTAAAGACAGTATCGGGAACTCCCGATTACTGTCTTCATGAAGCGTTCACTCCAATTGGATTATGCTTCTTTACGTTGAGAACGCAGATAAATTACGCCCACTACAGCCATTACTGCAATACCTGCCGCCATCATTAAGTAGATACCTGATCCACCAGTTGAAGGCAAGCTACCTTTTTGTTTATTAACAACTTCTTCTGCTGAACCTGAATTTAACGGGTCTGTTGTATCAAAAGAGTTTTGCGTAACGATAAATGAAACTCTGTCCCCTAATAACACATACTTATCATTTGGTGCTTTTGTTTCTTCTAAATAGTACGTACCGTTTTCTAGGCCTTTGATGATTACATAACCTTGCGCATTTGAAGTAAAGGTTGTTGCTCCTGCTTCGGTAGCTACCCACGAAATCTCGCCATTTGCTCCGACCTTCAGATATTTCGCTGAATCACTATCTGCATCACGTACGACAAATTCAGCACCTGCTAAAGCTTCATTGTTATTAGAACCATCGATCTTCACAAAGTTGTATCCACCAGTGTAAACTTCACTACCAGATCCTTCATCTGTATCGTGATCAGTTGTGACTTCCGCCGTATTATTCACTTCTACTCCAGGAGCTACTGTATTTAGCAATTCCATCTTGTACGTCATTGTTAAAGTTGCATTTGGAGCCATTTTAGCAATCCCGCCTGTGGTAAATTTCACTGTGAATTCACCTGGTGTCGCTTCATCCAAAGTATAATCCGCTGGCGAAGCAAAAGTTGTCGTACCATCAGTTAATGCTAATGTAGTATTGTCTAGTTTCAAATGTGTTCCATGTGTATCTTTGATTTCATATTTCACATAGCGCGGTGCATCATTCACGCCGTCGCCATCAGAGTCGATTTGGTCTCTGATCCCGTTTGGAATCACTGTCTCAACTTTATAGTTGATCTTGTCGCCAACGTTCACTGAACCGCCAGTATTGGTCTTCTTCACATCGATATCATCATTTTCAATCGCGTCTGTTCCTGTGAAGGATTTAGATTTATGCGTAGCGTCTAAAGTGAATTGTTGATTGATCGCACCATTTTGAATAACATAGCCTGGTTTTACTGTTACCTCAGTTAAATAGTAAGTGCCATACAACAAACGGTCCTCAGAAAATTTACCGTCCGCACCTGTCGTAAATTTATGTGCATCGGCTAGATTCGTTGACCATGTTGGTGTATCTGAAGCATCAAAACCACTTAAATATTCCGTACCAGTTGCGTTATAGACACCTTTACGATGAATAACGAATTCTACATCTTCCAAAGGAATCTTTTTGCCTTCATCATCTTTCAAATTAGAGATTTTCTCTACTTCAACGCCGGCTGTTTCTACGATGTTCTTCGGATATAAATGAATCTCAGTTAATGGAGTTGTTCCATCTGATTTTGTTAAAGGCAAAGCAACAACCATATTGTCTGCTGCTGTTACCCCAGCCATTGGTGTTTCAACGATGACGTAGACAGCATTTTTTCCGCCTACTTTATCAGCCAAACCAGTGAAAGTAAGATCACCGACAGAGCCTGTTGTTGCAGTAGTACCGGACTTAACTACGGTCGCAGCGCTGTAATTTGCAGCTTTAACAGTTGCTAATGCTTCTTCCATCGTGTACTTTTTAGTCGTACTTGGATTTGTTGTGTTCAACAATGTGTAGAAATCAGCAGTTACATCATAAACCTTGAACTCTACACCACCGAAGCCAGCTGCACCATTGAACTCACTCATCAGCTCCCCGGTATTTTGAATCTCAGTTTGAGTATTGCTGAAACGCTTTTTGTGTAAGGTGATGTCCACTGTCCCTGCTGCTTCAGCTGTTAGTGAAGATCCCAAGCCTAAAGCTATTGGAACGACCATGACAACTGCTGCTAAAAAAACCAATAATTTCTTCTTCATTACTTTTCCTCCGTAATTTTATTCTTTTTGTTGTCTATTTTTGAAAACATAAATGGCTGTGGCTAGTAAAACCAGCGCGCCACCTAGAATCCCTACATTTAGTAACTCCTCACCGGTACTTGGTAAATTGCGAGTAATACGATTGGTTATTGTATTGGGCGAATCATTCTGAACCCCATTGTTTGTTGTGTTACTTTTCGTCGTCCCACCGCCAGTATTCGGCAATTTGCTGTTTAAGACCTCTAATGTTCCTGTTGTTTCCCCTGCCAGATAGGTATCTTTTTCTATCTTGAAATCAATTGATTTATCTAATAGACGATAGCCATCAGGTGCGATAATCTCTTCTAGCTGATACTCTCCATAAGCCAGACCTTTGATCTCGAAAGCGCCTTCTTGATTAGATTCTAGGATCAATAAATCTTCGTCCTTATCTGGTTTTTCTGACTTTTTCCAACCATAGCTCTTCGTTAAATAGCGATCCTCCTGATCCTTCACAACGAAAGACGCGGCTTTCAATTTCTGCTTCCGATCTTGTGAATCCACTTTGACAAAACGATAGCCGCCTGTCAGAACTTCCTTAGAAGTACTGCTTTGCTCCCCAGCATTCACCGAATCGTGATAACGCAAGACTGCTTTGTTGAAAAATGGCGTGTCTGGTTTAGCCCCTTGCTTGATACTTAAGGTATAGGAAACATTGATTTTCTTGATTCCTACTAATTTAGTCGGAACAAAATCAATTACGAAGCCATTGTCTTTTGCTGTCACTTTGTAAGCTGATTCTTTGAGCTTCTTACCATTTTTATCCGTTAGTTGAAGCGAAGTCGTGTCCGCAAGCAATGCTGGATCAGGCGTATCGATGACTTGGAAAGAATCATATTGCGCGATGCCCGTCGGTACAGTCACTTCGATCTGATACTTGATTGCTTCGCCATAAGAGAAATCCGGCTGCTTCTCAGCCAATTCTTTCTCGATGGCCGGCTCTACTGGCTCCTCACGCAAGCTGTCATTCTTGGAATAGAGGTGCAACGGATCAGTATTCTCTTCACCAGTCAGTTCGTCAACCACCGGGAAATGGAAAATCAAATTATCACTTGGATCAGCGCTATCGACTGACGCTGTCTCAACAAAAAGGTAGCTTGCATCATGGGCAAGGTTCTTTCTCGCCAAAGATAGCTTCAATACGCCATCCATTTCCTTCATTTGACCGTTTTGGTCTGGTACCATCGCCCGCTCAGTCTTTCCTTTGGCTACGACGTTCATTCCCAAATGATCTGGAACTGCCTGACCGAGTGATAACCCGCCGATTTGTTCCTTCGTCACAGCTTTCGCTTTTTCTAACGCCTCTTCATGGGAAGTCGAATGGGTTCTGACAAAATGAGTAATGTCTACCACCGTGAATTCTGCGCCATTGACTCCCTGCTTTTCAGTCAGCATATCCCTCGCGGTAACGCCCGCCTTCGTCGCTTGCTTATGGAAATAAACCGTTTGTGTTTCCGAAGCGTGTGCGGCTGGCGCGAAAATCAAGTTCACGGTAATCATAGCGATCAGTGTCAGACAAGAGAATAAAATAGAAGATTTCTTCATTTTAAGCACCTGCCTTTCTGCGGTATTCAATGATTCCGGCAGTAATAGCAACCAAAGCAATCAGCAGACTAGCTACTACAAGCTGTTGCGTGTAGCCTTCTCCGCCCGTCTCAGGCAGCGGCACTTTTCCTCGCCGGTTCTCAACATGAACCGCTAACGATTGACCTGTATTGAATTGAGCAGTAAATTGATTGGTCTCCGTTCCATCCTGATTTAGATAAGTGATGGCATAACCAGTGTCCTCCACTTCCTTCAATTGATAAGTTTCGCCATTTGTCAGCACGCTTGTCCAGTCAGTGATTTTTGTTGCTGGATTATCTGAGTCCGTATAAAAGACGATCGGAACCTCTGTATCCTTTTGATCGACTTCTGCTCTTCCGTAAGCTACTATCTGCTTGGCGCTATTCAACAGTTCAAACTTAAAGGTCTCTCCATCAAATACACCATCACCCGTTACTTTTTTCGTCGCGCCAAAATCAAAGGTATCTTGGTTCTCAACATTCAGCGTGATTTTTTTCGTAACATCGTTATAGGTGACTTGGAACTCGTTACTATCCGTTCCAGTACCTCCCGAATAAATCGGTTTGTAATGCTGGGTTTGCGTTTCGATCAGCTGATAGGTTTTGTCTTCCCGTAAAATCTTCGCCCAATCTGTGATTTTGTTTGCGGGATCGTAATCACTGCTGGTGAAGAATTCGATCGCGTGATCTTGTCCCTTTTGCGCAACGGTCACTTTCCCATAAGCCACGACTGGTTTGCCAGCTGATGTAATATCCTTCAACTCAAATTCATAAGTCTTATTTGGTGTCAGTGCACCTGAGCCTTCCACTTTCTTGTTTGCCTCAAACTCTAACGTATCTTTATTATCGACAGTAAAACTGATCTTCCCGCCATTCTCATAATCAGCGGTATAAGTGTTGCCTTCCACTGATTCATCATCAGCAGGTGTTTTCGTATGATAGGTAACTTCATAGCCTTGACTATCAACCTCCACCAGTTCATACGTCACACCATCTTCTAAAATGACGTACTCCGTTCCGTTGATCTCCATTTTCTGCCAACTGGTAATTTCCTGTGTATACGTGTTATCTGTATAGAAGGTGATCGGCTTGCTGATATTCTTACCCTCTGTCTTAGTGATCGTGGTTTTCCCAAAGGCGACTACGCCGTCATCACGTGTATCTCGAAGCTCAAAGTGGAATTCCCTGTCCTCGGCTAAATCACCGATCCCGGAGATTTTCTTCTCCGCTTCTAAATCGATCAATTCCTTGTTAACGATAATGAATCGCCAGCGATGATCTTGCTTGCTGTCATACTTAAACTGATTGGTCTCATTTCCCTTCGTGTCTTGTATGTGGACTTCGTAGCCATCTGAGTTAATCTCTTCAATGTAGTACCAACGCCCATCCACTAGGAATTTACTCCAATGATTCGGATCGTTTTTATCGACATTTTCTATAGGAGTCGTGTATTCCTTATCCCGGTAGAATACAACCTCGACCTCGCGTCCTTTATGTGTGACGACCTCTTTCGTTTTTCCGTAAGCGACGACTGTGCCGTAACGATCAGCGATTTTGAATTCAAAAACTTTTCCTTCTGCTAATTCTCTTTCATCATCACCAGAGACTTTTTTGTAGGCTTTTAAGAAATCCGCCTCAATATTTCCCCAGATGGCATCGAAATCTGTTTCTGTCCGTGTATCTTCTGAATCATTGTCGTTATAAAGGAAGCTTAAATCATTTTTATATTTTCCAGAGCCATATTCAGGCACGTCGACATCAACGAAAAAGGCTACATCATATGCGGTGATCGCCCCGTTTGAAGGACTTTTTTCGCTCTGACCATAAATGTCATGAAGCTGCGCCTTTTGCTCACTAGTTAATGATTTATCCGCGTCAATTGCGTCATGAATATCAGCCTCTCCAAAATCAGTGTAGTGAGCGCTCAACTCATCATAGTAGTGGTTAGAGCCAGGCATCGTACCAAAGGCTACTAGTACTGTCTCCGTGTCATCTGCATGTTTATAAACACCGTAAGCTCTCTGACCGCCATTCGAATCGGGGTAAGCTTGAACAAAATCTTGGAACTCTTGATAACTTTGCCCTTCCGTTGGTTCAAGTTTTAGAAAGGCGTTGCCGTTTCCTTCTTTTTCAATGACAAAGTCGGAAAAGTTAACCTTCTGGCCCTCTCCTTCAATGTTGGCACCAATCTGGCGATCCCCCATTCGTGAGCCAGCTGCATCCGTTGTAATAATGTAAGTTGGTACCGTTACCCATAATGAATCTTCTCTAAAATGTGTACCTGGAACTAAGTGGTCAACAAGCAAGCCGTTCGCTTTATCAACAATCTTTGTTGTTCCTTGATCTTTTGTATAGTTGTCAAAAACTGCTCCATAATCCAGATAGTTCACACGCAAGGACCAAGCCAGAGCATTTTGCCCATTTACTTGTTTCCCTTCCTTATGAAGGTATTTGTTCTCATCAGGAAATGGTCGATCTTCTGATGGATACACTGTTGGGTCAGGTCCTGGTGTAATCTCTAATAGCGGACCTTTGCCATTACCTCCACCATCTATATCCTCTCCCACTCTTCTTGCTGTGGCTCTTAAGTCTAATTCACCATTGTAAAGACGCTGAGCATCCACAGCTGCTTCACAAATTGTAAAAACAATTTTATTCCCTTGAATCTCGTAGCTCAGATAAGGATCAGATTTATCTTCTCCTAATACGCCAGATTCCCAATGGTAAGAAAATAAGTAGGAATCAGGTATAGTAATTTCAAAGGTATCTCCTACCTGTGTCCCTTCTGGTAAAGGATCGATCTCAAACTCCATATGGATAGCCAATTGTTGCCCCGTCTCAAGAGATGTTCCTCCGCCAGGTTTTTTTTCTGCTGTGTATGCAGTAATTTCCAGTTTATCCTGCAATGCAGCTGTTACAGCTTTCCCTGAATCCAGACCTAAAAAAGCTATAATATAAGTACTAAGTATTAATAACATCGCAGAAATTATCTTAATTTTATGTTTCTTCACACTTACCTCCCCTATCCTACTTTCAAAATATTTCATTTGTAATATAAAAATATTATAAATTATCATTAGATCAATTATACAAATATTCATGAACAGCAAAATAGATGATTAAACGCTAGTTCAAACGAAAAAAAACGACGTTCATGCAAGATAATCGTCGTTTCCTTCCGGTTCTTATTCATCATTATTTATCATTTTTATCAAATTAATATCTCTAATTTTATTGCATAATAAAATTAACCTTCCTCTAAAAAAACATATAATATTTTAGCTTTATCGAATATAAACTCGTAAAAAACATACTCATTTCAGCCTAATTGTTATACAATAAGAATGATATATTATTATTTTTTTGTAACGCTAATATAAACAAGTGATTAATCGACTACTTACTTATAATAGAAGGGACATCTGTATGATTTATTTTTACAGTGAAGCAATGTCTAAAGAAACAATGTTTATAACGCTCTTTTTTCAAATGACTCCCGCTTTGATCGTATACACTGGAACACTTAAATATCTTTTTCCAACCAAAGTTTCTTGGAGGACAATACTTTTATTGACATTGCCTACTTATAACCTAGGCTGGATCTTTAATAGTATTGTTGATTATTACTTTCACGATGTTTTAGCGGTTCATAATATTTTTAGCATTATTTGCCAAGCGTTTATGATGCTGCTTTTATACCTTGTTTTTTATCGCGGAGAGCGAATGTTTCTGATTGATTTTCTGCTTGTAACTGGAGGAACCATCCTGCTGGCCAGCATTTTCGAATACCTGCGCTTTTTCTTAATGAATGCAGTAAACTCACCATTCGTCTCAATTTATACAATTAATTGGTACTTTTTAATTTTCTTGTTTTTATTGCCTTTACAAAAAAAATTATTAAATCGAATCCATTTTTATTTGACAGAGCCATCGCTGTCATTTCTTATTTTGCTTTGGACAGTTTTGATCGCTATGATCTTTTTCTTCATGTTTGTTCAAGTATCTTCGATTAGTGGGCCTGATAAATATTCTAATCATACTTCGGTCATCTTTTTAGCAGAAAATTATATTGGAAAATCGCTGGTTAAATGGCTAGCACCTTCAGCATTTTTTATCATCGAACCGATTCATCATGTTTTTCTTTTAAGCTCTGTGCTTATTTTTATCAACATGACCGCTTTATGCGCCTTTTCTCTTTTGATTTTTTTAAACCAGCGAACCAAAAAAAAGTTGGATCAGCAAGAACAGTTAAAATTCGAGTTGACAAATTACATTAATAGTTTGGAAAATGTGACTCAAAATATTCGTAAGAATCATCACGATTTTAGCAATCTTCTTTTCTCTTTAGGCGGTTATATTTATCAAACACCGATCAATGAAGCAGAACTGAAAAAATACTTCGAGAGTATCACAAAAACCTTTGAGGAAGACTATCATTATTTCTTAGAAATATCAAAACTGAAAAATCTAGCTATTCCTGAATTGAAGACGCTGGTTTTTACCAAACTAATGACTGCTACTAAAAAAAATATATCCTTTGATATTGAAATCGAGCAGCCAATTGAAAATATTCCAATTGATCACCTATCATTATCCCGGATTTGCGGGATTTTAATCGACAATGCGCTAGAAGCAGCAGAAGAAAGTGAAGCACCGTTTGTTCGATTGGCTATTTTTGAAGAGAAAGAGTCCTATGTCTTGATTCTGCTAAATTCAACGAAAAGCGAGATGCTTCCTGCTTCTCTCTTAAAGAAAGAAAACTTCTCGACGAAAGGGAACAATCGTGGCTTGGGACTTTCAATTGTTCAAGCGATCATTCAAAGTCACTCCAATCAGCTGAGTTTGGAGACCACTCAGAAAGACCAAGAATTTTGTCAAACACTAATCATCAAAAAGGAGCGTATTCATGGCCATTAAAGTATATATTGCCGAAGATAACGAAAAACAACGACATATTTTAGAACAGACCATCACTAACTATCAACTTTTTTCCAATTGGGAATTAGAATTGACCTATAGCAGCGGAGCTGGAGATAAGCTATTAGAAAAAATTGATCGGCGAAATCAATGGAATATTTATTTTTTAGATATTAATTTGGATGAAGACGCTGGTTTATCCAACGGCTTCGCTTTAGCACAAGAGATTCGCAAATTCGATCCCCTCGGATTTATTGTTTTCATCACGGTGCGTTCGGAGCTAAGTTTTCTTACGTTTCAATATCGGGTGCAAGCATTGGACTTCATTATCAAAGATCCTGCAATGGATATTCGCGAACGCGTCCAAACATGTTTGAAGACGATCGAACAGCGGCTGGACTTGCTGACTACTAACCAAACGGTCAAATTGAATACCGGAAATGAAATCACTTCCTTTATCGTGGATGACATTCTTTATTTTTCAACAAATAAGGAACATGTTCTTTCCTTGCACACTAAAAACAATCAATACTTGATCTATCAAACAACCCTGAATAACTTAGAAGAGCAATTATCAGACAGCTTTTTACGTTGTCATCGCGGCTTCTTGATCAATAAGAAGAGTATCACCTCCATTGCGAAGGATTTCTCCTCGATCACTTCGGAAGATGGCGTTACTATTCCCGTTTCTGTCCGGAAAAAAAGACAGTTGAAATCACTGCAGTCAAAATTACTTTTTTGTTCCTAACTAAAAAAACTGCTGAATAGAGACTCTCTTCTCCACTCAGCAGCTGTCTTATTCGTTTATTCTTCTTTTTAAGAGAGTCATTCCGATAGAACCGGTTAACCCCAGACCGATCAGAGTCAGAACAAGCGAGCTTGTTCGTTCTTCCCCTGTGGCTGGCAATTTTTTTGCAGTGGCTTGCTGTCGACCAGTGTTTGGCAATGCTCTCGGTGTTACGTATGTCATTGTCCCTGTGTTGCTTTGGCCGCCGCCGACATTTGCTCCGCCATCTCCTGATCCCTCAGCGGGTGTAGCCTTTAGGTAGACATAGGTGATCGTCTGCTCTTCTGCCTGATAGATTCCTTGGGCATTTTTCGGTGTTTCTTTAACCTTCCAACCATCAATGGCTTTGGCAGTTGTTTCGTATTTTTCATCAATAACGCCGATCTTTTGTTCAGCAGGTGCTAGCTCTTTTCCTGCTTCGTCAACGTATTGAACCTTAATTGAGCTTTTATTCGTATAAATATAAGTGACGATTTGCGGAGTTAGGTCATATTTTCCAGCCGCATTGCCAGTGGTTTCTTTCAAGCGATAGCCTTTGAATACTTTTGCTTCAGTCTGGTACTCTGCGCCAATTTGACCGCTTAGCGTCAGCGGTTTAGCTAATGATTTGCCTTCATCGTTCAAGTAATTGACGATAACCATCCCTGCTTGCTTCTTGTAAATAACAGTAATGACCTGTTCAGCTTTTGTATATCTAGCTCCTGTATCCATAGCCAAACCTTTGATTTCCTTCAATTGAAAACCAGCAATGTCCTTATTCAGCTTTTCAAGCGGCAACGGTGTTCCTACCGGCTGTTCATCCGTATAATTTTCAGCCAGCTCATTGCCTGCTTCGTCGTGATAACGAATGGTCACTTTGCCTTTTATAGCTTCATAGACGTACGTAACCTTCGTAATACCATCAACATATTTTCCTGTTTCACTACCTCTCACTTCTTTGAGTTTATAGTCGTCAATCTCTTTTGGCGTAGTAGTATACTCTTCACCGATCTCAGCAAGGGTCACGTCACTATTTAAAAGCGGATGACCAGCTTCATCTTGATATTCTACAATCAGAACCCCTTTTTCTACTCCGGTTCCCTTCTTCGCATAGATTACCGTCACTTCCTGGTTTTGAAGCATATACTTTCCACTGATACTTCCGACAATCCCTTTCACTGTATAGCCATCAAAAAGCTTCACTTCAGCCGTATAGATCGCATCCACATCACCTGTCAGCTCAACATCCGGACACAATGGATTTTGCTCCTCGTCCTGATAATGAACGATGACCTTTCCTTGCTCCGCTGGAATTTTTGTATAAACATAGATTACTTGGGTAATCCCGGACACATATTTACCAGCTGACGCCCCTTTTATTTCTTTAAATGTATAACCGTCGATATTCTTTTGCGTGGTAGTATAATCACTGCCGATCTCTCCCATTGACATCTCATCGCCAGCCAATGGTTTCCCTGACTCATCTTGATATTGAACAAGCACGGTTCCTTTTTCTTTGACAGCTTTCGTATAAATCAATGTAATTTCCTTAGGCTCGTCACTAAAGATACCCGTGATAGAATCACCCTCTTTGACCCCGGAAAAAACGTAATCATCGATTTGCTTGATCTGTGCATGATAAGACGTTCCCAAGTCACCAGTCAAGGTTTCATCAGGACTGATCTGAACTAGCTGTTTGTTTTCATCGTAGGTCATATAATGCACGATCACAGGCTCAGATTTTTTCCAAATCGCGTAAAGTGTCTCGTTACCTTTCGGAATTGTGAGCGATTGTCCTGCAGCAAGATTAGCATCAGGGTCTTTCGCATCCTTATCTTTTGACCACCCCGCAAATTGATAGCCATCACGTGTTGCTTTTAAATCTGCGCCAGCTGGAATCGTTTGATTCAAGTCTTTATAGCCAACTTGATAATATGCTTCCGGTTGTGTTCCTTCATAATAAACAATGCCTTCATATTTCGGCAGTTCTGTTCCCAAGTCAAAAATCCCGCCGTTACTATCATACTTGATCCAATCGATTTCGACAGAACCTATATCAGCTTTTGCCGTCCGCGGCAACCCTCGCTGGTCTTCATTTACCGCTCGTAAGTTTTCTACCTGATCGTCCGCTAATTTTTCTGGCGCGATCGGCACTGTCGGTAGAATGATCGCATCGCTTGACGTACCCGCTTTGATTTTATTGTAGTTATCAACTAATCCAACGGGGGCTGAGCCAAAAACGTCCGCCATTGTTACTGTAGTAGCCGTTCCATTATCGTAACCAAGATTTGATTCAAGGTTTCCTGTTCCATCAACTTTGCCATCTGCAATATTGCTCTTGGTGGCTGAGCGTGCTTTATTTCCTGCAAATAAATTATTGGCATAGCGTCCCGCAGAATAATTCAAGCCATAGCCGGAGCTGCCAATGGCCCCACCATCATAGACTGCTGTATTTTCAACAAAACTATTATTAATATAATCAACCGCTGCTCTTCTTCCTTCAGTTATACCGCCATTAGCATAAATCTGGATCGCTCCGCCATTATTTGCTGAAAGATCCTGTCCTAGAGCTTTATTTTGATAGAACGTATTGTTCACAAATGTAGCAGCACTTGAAATGTTGTCATTCGTTTGAATCAAAATCGCTCCGCCATCATCTCCAGCGATGTTGCCGACAAATGAATTCCCGTCAAACAAAATGTCGGTCCCGTTGACTGTGTTGAAAAACGCAATGGCTCCGCCATCTGCTAATTTGGCTTTACCGCCGCCTGAAACATCTTCGACCGATTTGTTTCCTGCAAAATAATTATTCTTGAAGGTGAATTTTGCTGAGGCACTCGGTTGGAAGAAGTAAATCGCACCACCCTCACCACCGACATTTCCAGTTCCTGCCTGAAGTGTTTCATTGGCAATAAATTTAGTATTATAGACTTTAAAATTCGCCGAATAGCCTTTACAAGCGATTGCACCGCCTGAATAGCCAGAAGCATTGTTTACATTATTCGAAAATGTACAACTTTTTAATGTAGTATTTCCGCTAGTGTAAAAGGCGCTGCCGTCGTCGTATCCGCGAAAATTATTGACTACTGTATTCTCTAAAATAAACTCGCCCTTGTAGCCTGAGACGGATAATGCTCGAGCATTATTACCCAGTCCTTGCAAATTAAAGTTTTTCAGCGTTAGTGCAGAGCTCGCCGTCCCACTCCCTGCTCCATATGAAAATAATTGCTTCCCCGTAGTCGATTGGAGCGTCACACCTCCACCATCGATTTCAACCTGATAGGGCGACTCTGCTAATGCAATTGTTGCACCAATATCTGTCGGGAATGATCCTCCCAAAAGCACTGTTCTGTTTTCAGGCGCATTTCTTACTGCATCTTGTAATTCACTGATTGTATCGACGGTTATCTCATCCGCCGAAACTGTTTGACCCGCTGCTCCCAACAAAAAAATACTCATAGCGAAGCCAACGAAAATGATCCATTTATTCTTCTTCATTTTTAGATCCCCTTTATCTTCATTTATCGTTTCATCAATCAATAAAAAAACTTCAGTTTTTTTTCAAAGGTCTCTCTCCATTTCAAAGTCTTAATTAACTAAAAAATATCAGTTCCATAACTGTTATCAGATTAATTTGAAACTATCTATAATTACCAAAGTCTAATAAAAGACTAATAATCATTATTTAGATTGAATAAACAGATTATTTTTGATTTATTTATAATCATTGTAATTTATTCACAGAATAACTGCAACTGTTTTTTTATAGAAAAAAATTCAATAGAATTAAAAAACGTTTTTTATTTAAAATAACTTCTTCAATACTGAATTAAATAGATTATAAATAACTGTTCAAAAAAATATTTTTTCACTTATCAGGAAACTTTTTTTGTAAAAATTAATTACATAAGAAATATTTACAGAAAAAGCCCCCTTCAGAAATGGTTAAACCTTTCTGAAGGGAGCTTCAACTTTATGATTAAATTTTTTGGTGTACAAACAGTAGCTGCTGCTTACTTATGGTAAATCATTTCCTGCTGCGAAGTATACATCGTACCATTCTTGTTTCGTTAATGTCACATCGCCGCCTGCAGCACTTTCCTTAATTCGTGTTGGATTCATTGTACCTAAGATCACTTGCATGTTCGCTGGATGACGCAAAATCCAAGCAGTCGCGATCGCGTTTTTATTGGTTTCATATTTTTTCGCTAATTTATCTAACAACTCATTCAGCTCTGGGAACTTGTCATTGTCAACAAAGACGCCCTCAAAGAAGCCATATTGGAATGGCGACCAGGCCTGGATCGTTACCCCTTTACGACGAGAGAATTCTAACACACCGCCATCATGATCGAACGAACGCGTATCAGTCATATTTGTGTGCATTCCATAATCGATCATCCCTGTATGCATGATCGAAAATTGCAATTGATTGATCAATAATTTTTGATCAACATAGGATTGCAATAATTGAAATTGTTCCGGATTAAAATTCGATACACCAAAGTGGCGAACTTTTCCGCTTGCCTGCAGGAGATCAAAGGCTTCCGCGATTTCTTCCGGCTCCATCAATGGATCAGGACGATGCAATAGATAGCTATCCAAATAGTCGATTCCCATGCGGTCTAAAATCCCATCCACAGAATCTAGTAAATGTTGTTTCGAAAAATCATAACGCTTGTCATCCCCAGTGACGATGCCGCCTTTTGATTGAATAAAGAATTTGTCTCGAGAGATGTTGGCCTCTTTCAAAGCCGCACCGAAAATTAATTCTGATTTTCCATCACCGTACATATCCGCTGAATCGATAAAGTTGATATCACTTTCTAAAGCCGTCTCTAAAACTGTTGCTGCTTTTGATGACGTTAGCGCTGACATTCGCATGATCCCTAAAGCAATCGCCGAAGTTTCCCAATAGCTGCTGCCGATTTTTCGTTGTAACATTGTGTTCATCCTCTCTGATAAAACATTTTTTCTTACCTATAGAAGTATAGACTATTTCCTTCATAAAAAAAATCCCCAGCACTTAGAATCATCTCTGCTGATTGAGCTGGTTGTCGCTTGACCCAGCTGCTCTTTCTTCGTATGCTTGTTTTTAAAGGAGGGTTCCTATATGTACTCGATGCTGAAAAAAATCATTACTGAAAAAGATATATATCGTCAGATTTTACTTTTGGAACAGCTTCTTAATCATTCACAGCTAACAGCCAAGGAACTAGCAGAAAAAATCGGCACGACAGAACGAACCATTTTTTCAGATTTGCAGCTGATTCGCGGTTACCTGCCGGAGCATTGGGAATTGGACTCTGATAAAAGCGGCATTCGCTTGATTTCGATCGGAAATTCGCTGACCAACGATATTTGGGAAACATTTCTGCCGCAATCTGTCAGTCTGCAGCTGATCAAGCAATTGTTTTTTACAAAGGATTTAGCGGTTCAGCGTTTTCTTGATGAAACGGGTGTCTCTTATGAAACACTCAAACGACAACGCACAAAAATCAATCGTCAGCTGCAGCCTTTTAATATCAAAATTCATTTAACTTCATCACGTGCCTATTTAAGTGGCGAAGAAAGTGCCATCCGAATTTTTTATCATCGGCTGCTGCTGCCCTTCACCCATAATAATTACTTCTTTGAAGATTACTCGATCCACGAAGAGCATTATCTTCGTTTCTTGACGAAAGAACTGACAGAGGACTTATCTGTGGATACTGAACAGATTTTTGGCATTTGCTGGTTTTTTATCAACAGTATCCGAATCAAAGCGGGCTGTCCGATCGATGATTTCCATTTTGATGCAGCAGATCCTTTGTTTATTCTTTACGCGCCGCTTTTGAAGTCCCTATACGAAAAAGAAGGGGTGTATCTGCAAGACGAGGAAATCTTCTTTGCCTTTTTCTGCTTTTTGGAAAGCTGGAATTATAATAATCCTTTAGGGAAGCAGGTTTCAGACGTACTGGCTGAGGGTTATCCGCTGCTGCGGGAAAAAGCACAGCAAACCGTTCAAGCAATCGCTGATGAGCTCCACCTACAGGCATTGCTTCAGTCAAATTTACCAACAAATTTATTGCTGCTGCTATTAAAATATGCCGAGTCGCCTGCACTATCAAAGCAATTTCAGCTAGAATATCAAGAGCTGCTAGTTCAAAGAAATGAATCATACGCTATTTTGACTGAAAAAAGTATAGCGCTTTTTAATAGTCTGCCGCAATTTTCTGCCATCGGTGATACTACCTATTTCGTTAATCTCTTTTCTCTTTTAAGCCAACAGGCAATTTTTTCGATCCGGCCGCATCGAAAAACGATCTTCTTTATTTTTCAGAGCGAACCGGCCTGGAAAGCCTTCCTTCAACAAGAGCTGGCTGACCTTTTAGGCAAACGCGTCAACTTAGTCTCCCTCGAGGTTTCTCAACTGCAGGAAGAGATTCTTCAGACAGGGGATTTGATCCTTTCCAATATTCCGTTAGATTCGGTGCCTCTTCCAGTCGTTTACTTATCAACTATTCCAACAAAAAATGAGCTCAGTCAATTGACCGAACTCACTTCTCATTCGTACCTTTAGTCGAAGCGGCTAGTCCTTTTGGTAATGGCTAGCTGCTTTTTCTTTTCTCTGAACGACTCCTTTGCTGATCCGCTTCTCGATTTCAACCACTAAGAACAGCAAGAGTGCATTGCCAATGATTACTATTTGTTGCGTTAAGCTAAGCGCCGTCGTTCCGATCAGATGCTGGCCTAACGGTAGGAAAACAACTGCTAGTTGAAGCAGGAAGAGGATTGCTAGTGAAATGAATAGAAATTTATTTTCGAAAAAGCGACGATTGATCGCTGGATCGAGCATCTCACGACAATTGATCATGTATACAGCCTGTCCTAAAACGATGCTCTGTAACAGAATCGTTTGCTGCAGTGCTGCTCCTTCAAATTGCATGGACAAGAAGTACGCCGGAATCATAATCAGCAAGGAGACATATAGAATCCTAAAGAAGCTGTAGCCTGACAGAATTCCCATCTTCGTATCTCTCGGCGGACGAGTCATCGTGTCACCACTCGCCTTTTCAAACCCTAGCGCATAGGATAATGTGATTGTCGTTACCATGTTAACCCATAAAATTTGAATCGGTGTTAAAGGCAGTGGGCGATTCATCAGCAAAGCAAGTATGACGATCAGTCCCTGTGCTAATGCCGTTGGTAAAAAGAAATTAATCGTCTTTTGCAGATTATCAAAAATTCTCCGACCTTCCTTAACAGCTTTCACGATCGTGTAAAAATTATCGTCAGCTAACACCATATCCGCTGCTTGTTTACTTACCTCGCTGCCTTTTATCCCCATCGCGATACCAATATCGGCCTGTTTTAAAGCAGGCGCATCGTTCACTCCGTCACCGGTCATCCCTACAACTTCTTCTTTCTTCTGCAACGCGGTCACAATCCTAAGCTTATGATCCGGAGTTGTCCGAGCAAAGACGTCCACTTTACCAACTGCTTCGGCCAATGCGTCATCAGACATTCCATCAATATCAGCACCCTCTAATAGTTTAGCTGTATGCTTCAAACCAATTTGCTCACTGATCGCCTGTGCGGTTGCTTTATGATCCCCAGTGATCATCTTAACTGATATCCCAGCCTGTTGCGCCTGTTCAACCGCTCGAATGGCACTCTCTTTGGGCGGATCAATGATCCCAGCTAAACCAGCAAATGTTAGTCCTGACAACGACTCATGGGTTAATTCGGTTGAAGAGACCTTTTTATAACCGAAGCCGAGTACACGCTGCCCTTTGCTGGCTAATTCTAAGCCGCGCTTCTCCCACTGGTTCCTTGCTTCATTCGTTAAATCTGCTTTTTCCAATAATACCTCCGGAGCCCCTTTAACAAAAATCACTCGTCCCTCACCCTCATCATGCATTGTCGCCATGTATTTATAGCTTGAGCTGAAGGGGATTTTCGCCAGTACTGGTTTTAATTGCTGCTTTTCTTCCGCTACGTACTTCAATAATGCAAGCTCAGTCGGATTGCCGTGAATCTCTTCGATTTTCTGATCATCTTTTGTCTTTAACTCCTGACAGTTATTCATGATCTCTTTGACTACCGACAATTCTTCCGTCATGACTTCCTGTACTGTCATCTCATTTTTCGTAAGCGTTCCTGTTTTGTCAGAACAGATCACCGTCATTGAGCCTAGCGTTTCTACAGCCGGCATCCCTTTGATGATGGCATTCTCATCCGCCATTTCTTTGACACCCATTGAAAGGATCATCGTTAAGACAGCTGGCAGTCCCTCTGGAATCATTGCGACGATCAATGCGATACTCGCAGAAAACATCAGACTCCAATCCATCCCATATCTGAAGCTTGTAAAGAAGAGTAAAAATACGATCAGAGCCAAAATACCTCTAAAAATCTGTTTGTTCAGCTGATGCATTTTTTTGACTAACGGCGTCGTTTGTCCTTGGATTGATTGCAGTGCATGATTGATTTTACCGATCTCTGTTGCATCACCCGTTTCAACCACTATTCCTCTGGCTGATCCTGTTTGTACGAGTGTGCCGGAAAACGCCATGTTTAACTGATCACCGGCCATCGCCTCTTGTGAGATCCGCTCAACCTGCTTTTCAACAGCTTCTGATTCACCTGTCAGAATCGATTCCTCCACTGTTAAATCATGGACTTCGATCAGACGTAAATCTGCCGGAATGACATCGCCTGCTTTGAGGAGCACGACATCTCCCCGAACCAGTTCCTCTGAAGCCAGCTTGAGCGGCTGACCTTCATTTAGGACCGTTGCCTCTTGTCCCATCATTTGCTTTAAGCCATCTAATGATTCTTCCGCCTTGCGTTCTTGCCAGTACCCAACAAACCCATTGATGATCACCACTAAGAAAATAATTCCACCCTCAGCGATTTCTCCTGTCCCAAATTTCAAAAGAGCAGCAACGATCAAAACAATCATCAATAAATCGGTAAAATGTTTCGCAATTTTCCGCCATAGCTTGACCTGCTCCTTCTCCTCCATTTTGTTCGGTCCATTATTTTTCAAACGAGCTTCCCGTTCTTGTTTCGTTAATCCAGCTATTTGTGATTCGACTTTATGTAAAACATCTTCATTTGATAATTGATACCACTTCATATCCGTTCCTCCATTTCATTCATTTGATACCTTAAGTATACGGATATCTAACCATTCTTAAGGTCGATAATTTCATGGAGGTCTGAAATAATTGTGCTTTGCGCATAAAAAAAGCCCCACTCCAAAATCTGAAGTAAGGCTGCTTAATAATTAAATTTAGTGTAAAAAGTTTTGCAGATCATCGCCATATTCGTCGATCTTCTTCGTTGTCAAAATTGTTCCCGCTACTAAAACTCCGCCTACAATAAGGGTACTGGCAACCATAAACTTAAATAGTGATTTCATGCGATTCTCCTCCTAAGATTTTGGATGAATAAGAAAAGCAGCAGCTAGATCATCCACTTCACTTATTTCTATAGATTAACCATAGCACAAGTGATTGAATGTATCTCCTAATATGCTTACACTGGCATTTTCACCTTTTAGTAAACAAAAACCCCACTCAAACGAGCGGGGTTGATCAATCATTATTTGCTTAATGAATCTTTTGCTTGGTCACCGTAAGTTTATATTTCATTTTATTTTAACTTAGAAGATTTCACTATTGGTACAATATTCCTACTTAATTTACACATCAGTGTGTATAACTATTTTTCAACTAATTCTGGGTCAAATCTGGGTCATTTGACTTATCATCTCTTTAAAAAATTCACTTAGCGTGAGGCACTATAGAAACTAATTTTTTAGTACTATACTATTTTCTGAAGCATCGAAGACGTATTTTTTTATCGTTTTTCGTTGCTTCAGTAACTTTTATTCTCATTTATTTTTTTTCAATGACTGTCTATTTAAATGATAGATTCGTTTTTTTATAACCGAGTAAACAACGTGTTAAATAGAAAAATAATTTTAGAATTAAGTTAGTCATAAAACCATTCAGCACATTTTGAAAATTCAACTCTACTTTTCCATTTTCATACACAGCTTGAAACTAATTTCTTTCCGTTGATTATGGGACGGAACTACTACATACCATACCAACATACAAAAAATTTCATCAGCATTATAAAGAGATCCCAAAACATCAACACAAACGAGTATTCGTCTTAATCGCAAGAAAATTTACGCATCTGGTGCATACGCTACTACGTAACCATCAACTCTACACGCCATCAAGGAGCGTGATAGATAAATAGCAAGTTGCTATTTATAAACATCTTTGAAACAACCTGAAAAACCATTGAATTTTGATCGGGTTTAGTCAAGTGCGCTTCAAAATAGGTTACTCAATATATATATATTCTCAATTTTTATCTTGGATTATTACCATTAGCCTTTTAAATTCGTATTAACCAGAATACTCAATCAGATCATTTTTCAAAGTTCTACTGATAATTAACCAAATCGATTATTACAAACGCTAGAGACCCACCCACCCGATATAATCATTAATGATCGTTTTGTCTCAGTAGACGAGTTGACTATCACTCTTACCTATCATGTTCAAACGTCTTCTTTTTGAAACTAGTTCATCATCGTTAGAATCTTTTTATGAACCCGTGTTACTTCTTCTTCTGAAACTCGTTGATACGAAATGCCTTCTTGTGTGAATCCTTCACCTTTCAACTGTTCCGATTCAATCTTGTTGAATGCTCCTTGGTAGTCCTGCATCAATCGTTTCATTTCATCAAACGTTAAATCCGTCTTCACGTTCGCTCCAAGTGTATTTAGAATGGCTTGCGAACGAGTGAGTCCTTTAATACTCAGCGCTTTCTTTGCTACCCCTTTGAGGAGTTCCTGTTGCCGTTGTTGACGACCATAATCCCCATTGGGATCGTCGTACCGCATTCGGGAATATTTCAACGCGGTTTCCCCAGTTAACTCTTGATGCCCTCTTGGAAAGGTTTTTCCATCATACGTAAATTCAAATGAATTCGTTACTTCAATGCCGCCAACCGCATCCACTAAATTTTGAATCCCCTGCATATTGATTGTCATATAATACATGATAGGCACATCCAAGAGCTCTTCAACGGTGTCCATGGCCATTGAAGCCCCACCAAAGGCATACGCATGATTGATTTTATCTTTTGTTGAATGACCAATGATTTCTGCGTACGTATCTCGTGGCAGACTCACCAATAAACTCTGCTTCTTCTTTGGATTCACTGCAGCGACCATCATTGTATCGGATCGGCCTTTTTCTACACGTCCCAAATTGCCTGTATCAACACCCAATAATAAAATAGTGAAGGGATCCTTCTTTGCGATGAACTCTTGCTGATCCGTCGAATCCTTCTTCCGCTCAACTGACTCATACGTTTGTTCTGCCGTAAACTTTGCGTCGCGATAGATTTTTGCCCCCATACCAACAATTGCCAGTACAACAACTAGAAATACTCCTAATAAAATAAAAAATAGCCTCTTCAAACGCCGGACTCGTTTCCCATGGTGGGAATAATGGTTTCGTTTCATCATTTCAATTCGATCCTTTCGCTGATATTAGTCGCTTATCTGTTATTCGGACTACCGCGCTACGCCCTTGCAAGCTTCACTAGTCGTCTCGCATTGTTTAAAAATAGAGAACGGTCATAAAGCGCATACGCAAAAAAGCAAAGACTATAACAAATAAAACTCGTCATTTCCCGCAAGCAAATATTTCCAATAATAAAAACAGTCGTTAATGACCATTCGATCAGTAACGATTTTATACTCTTCAGCGTTATCGTTTGTGCTAAGAAAAGCTCCCCAATCACACAACGAATCGCTGAACTAAGAACAATCACCCCTACCACTCCTAACAAGTTCTTCCAATAAAAGGTCATCACATAGGAGCCAATAAGAGAAAAGGAAAAGGCCCATATATTGGCATAAAGAATCCATTTCTCTTTTCGAATCGTTTTCAAATACGTCGTAATCAGTAGAGTCATCCGACCTTCAAACAGAATCATCGGAAATAGAATCCCCATGAATAGAAAACTCTGTTTGTATGCAGGTAGCCAACCTTCTAAAATCCACTTCAACGGATAATACGTAAGAAGAGTCCCATAAGATATCGGCACAAAAACAGCCCGAAGGGTTAAATATAATTCTCCCAATTTTTTGGGATTTGTTCGTCGCAGCATCGGAAATAAAACCACACCTACCGCATTGATAAATGTCATGAACATATTCGAAATACCTAGAGTCAACGATAACTTTCCAAAGGTTTCAACCGACCATTGAATTTCGATCATGATTCTAGATACCCCAATAATAAACATTCCCATAATATTGCTGATCATGAGGTTGCTGCCAATCTTGATATTTTGAAAAATTTCTGGTTGAATAGCTGGAAACCGTAAGGGTTTATGGAGAAAAAGATCTTTCAGCTTATAGAATCCCCAAACCGTCACACAAAGGCGCGCTAGAATATCCAGTAAAATCAATAAGAGGTAGTCTCTTCCACCAAATAAGAGATAGAGACTTAGGAAGACCAAGTAAACATACCGGTCATTTCGAGACACCTGGGCATACTCTTTGATTCGATTGGTTGATTGAAGGATATAAAGCATGAAGGTCGTACAATTTCTAATCACTGAAGCTAGTGCTGTAAATAACAGAATGGGAACCTTTGGTTCCGAAATGGGCAATAACCAAATCGTCACGCCAAAAATTAGAGATAAACTGCATTCAAAGAAAAAGAAATACCAAAACTGGCTTCCAAGTCCGGATTTGTCCAGTTCATGGTACTCTTTTCCACCAATCTTCAAATAGATGCCATCCAACCACCCCAAATGAAAAAGGCCTACATAAGAGGTATAAAAGACATAAAGCTGCCAGTAACTATAATCCTTCACCCCAATAAATTTGGGAACAAACAAGTTTAATAAAACTGAGATCGTCAATACCAGAAAATTAGCCGTAACAGTATAATGAATATTTTTTAATAGATGCTTTGTTTTCGTATTCAAAGGTACCCTCACTTTTTCATCATTTTTAAAGCAGAAGATTCATTCTCAAGCTGTTCGGGGTATCCTATCTTTACCTTTCTCCGTTTCAAGGAAAAATCGAATAAAAAGAAGTAGATCACCTTGATGAGTACGAGAGTCATGACCGTTCCTAATGAAATCAAACCGATCGCATAATTCTCGATCGAAGCCAGAACAATCCAATAAAAAAGATAGCCATAACAGAGGATCGAATAATTAGTCTTTGGGCCTAGTGTTTTCTGTTTAAAAGAGGAGTACCATACAGAGAATAGAAGAATCACCACAAATACCATTAAACACATTCCAAATAGACCGAAGTCATGATAAGGTCGCCGAAAGAACGTATAAATATTGCCTTGTGTAATCCCTAGTTGCCGCATTTCAAGGTGCACACTTCGTGTGTAAGTAGTTATTCCAAACCGGTTGAGGAAAGAATAAACCGCCGGAAAGGTCTCCGCGCCAAAATGTTTTTCAACAACTAAAGGACGTTCAGTTAAGTACTGATTAAAGTGCTGAATCGATCCTCCTGCATAAGTCGAAATGTATTGAAAAAAAGTACGTGTGGTTTCTCGACCAATAAAACTCGCCGCAAAGTAAAAGAACCCCAGCGTAATTGGCAAAATCACCACAATCTTTCTCATATACCGAAAAGACAGCTTTTTTGGCGACCAACCAGAACGATATTGCAACAGAATATAACTAATCACAACTGAAAAAGCCACCCACCGTAACAGTTCTTGACGCCCCGATCCCATTAGGACGCGAATCGCGAAAAGAAGGATCGGAAAAAGATAAAAAAAATAGTTCCTCAACTTGACTTTTTTTGACAACGCATTTTGAATAAATGCAAAGGTAAACACATAGCCGATGGCATCAGAAGTTTTTACAAACAGACTCACCAAGCCACTGATTGAAGCCTCGGCAGTATAAGACGTCGCATTACGAAAATGCCACAAGAGATTGGCCCCATCGACATACCCACTGATGACTGCTAAACGCTTAATCTCCTTGTAGTATAAAAACAGAGCTGCAAATTGAAGGAGTAGAATGAGGAAGACCTTCCATTTTTCAACCATCAATACCTGCAATTCTTGTTCCTTTCCAATCGAGCGTGAATAAAAGAGGAAGACTAAGTAATCTGCCGTAATGGCAAGTAAAAATCCAAGTACTAGGATGCCAAGCGTCTTTGGCAAATAGTCAATCTGCCAATTGAAAACGTTTAATAAGGCAAAAAAAGTACTTAGGGCAAAAACAGATAGAAAAACGACCGAAGGTCTGAATAAGTCATACTGCATGAGATGAAAAACGAGTAAAATCAAAAAAATCTCGATAATAAATAAAATAGCGATCAGCACATGCTTTCCTCCAATTTTCTAATACTTACTCCAAAAAGGCGTTTTCTGTTTCATCTTTTACCATCAAAGCATGAAATGCCGCCAACGAATCCCGAATCGTCTCATTCATAAACGTTGTTCTCTGAATATCTGATTGAAAGGACTGATTCGTCGAGACATTATGGTGATGCAACACTTGCAGTCGAGGCGTATACATCGTTTTAAGATGGTTTTTTTGACATAGATAGTCAAGGATCTCCGTCTCATAATACATAAAGGTTCCCTTGAAAAACGCATGGTCTCGTTGTTGAATAAAAGCTTCGGAGAAAACTAAACAGGAGCCGTGTAATGGGACATCATAGTAAGTGTTTCGATGGTCGATTCGGTTTTTCTTAATTCTCTGGTTGTAAACAAAGCGTTTTAACACGTTTACTCGTTTGACCCGACATTTGACTTTCGTTAACGTTTTTTGCGAACATTTCTTTTCATAACTTTGCAACAATCCCGCTATCTCATTCAACGTGTAGTGTGTTAATCGCTTCGGACTTTGATGAATATTCAACGAGGTCGCATAGACATCTGGACCCAAAACGGCGTACTGTTCCGCTTTATAAAGCTCTTTTGCCGTAAGAATAAAGTCCTGTTGAGTAATTTGAATATCATTGTTCATAATGACAATGCTTTCGGGATTATACAGTTTTTTCGCATACAGATACCCAATGTTGTTTCCTTTCGCAAATCCACCATTTTCAGGTAAAACGATCACATCAATAGATGGAACCGCTGAATAAATTTGTTCCAACTCTTTTCCTGAGCCATTTGGTGACGCATTATCGACGATAATGATTCGTTTTTCTCCGATCAGCTGTAGAATACTGTTCACACATAAAATCGTCTCTTCTTTGACTAGGTAATGCAGCACGACAAAACAAAACATAGAAAACCCTCCAAAAATTATTCGTATAAGTGAATCCTTTCTCACTATTGACTGAACAGTCAACTGGAATTTGAGTATACACCGCGACCTTTATTTAAAGGAAAACACCACAGCTAAAAAACTCGGATTCTTCTCTTTCATTCATTGATCGTTTTCATTTACTATTTTAGGAAACTATTTAATATGTTTTCTTGCTAATTGTTCCGTAATATCTGGGGTATACGTCAGATAATTTTCTCCATATAGCTGTTTCAAATAAGCATCATCATTCTCGGGGACGAGAAATGACTGGTTCTCAAAAGCACGTTCGTGCCCTTTCCCCCACCACTCCTTCGGGAGTATTTCTTTTTTGTACAAGGAGCCCGTGATCGTGCCTATCTCCCTTGACTGTTCAATGGGATATTTAGTATACAAACGATCCAACCGCTCATAGATCCCCACCTGCGAATAGAGACGGTGGATTCGAATTCGTTTTAAAAAGCGCAAGACTTTTTTCTTTGTTGAATCATGCATATCTACCGTATCTTCGATTCCCATCGTCCATACCCCTGCAAGTGCACGATAGATATAGACCCATGCATAATAGATGGCTTTTAAAGGAGCAGCATTGGGACTGCCATCAATTGGAAGAATATCGATCACACTTAATCCCAAGTGATTATTTTTCGGTAGCCCTTCTTGCTTTCGTATTGCCTCTTTTAACAATACCCTTGGGAAATAACAATGAATCTCTGGATTGTGTTTATAGCTGATCACATCAAATTTTTCTGACCACTCATTTGTGGCTGTTAGTTCAATCAATCGATCATAATCTTTTCTAAAAATGGCGATATCTGCATCATCATCCCATGGAACAAACCCGCTGTATTTTACTGCCCCCATGACACTTCCACCTCGTAAAAAGAAATCCATGCCATGTCTTTGACAAAATGTACGTAATTCTATTAATGCCTCTAATTCCAACAATTGGAGTCTCCTTAACTGATTCTCCTCCACCATTCACTCGCTCCTCTTAACTTACTCCTACAAATAGACTACTTATTTCCTAGTAGTGTTTCACCGTTTCCTTCGGAAACAGCTAGCGTTTTAAATCCCCCCTACACGTACTCATTGTTCCCAATCAATTTCATAAATCACCGATTATTCATCAATAATGCTTCATAAGAAGAAATGATCCTCTCCCACGAAAATTCAGATGAAATATGATCCGGATGTTTCAGCCCTTTAAGGGTCAATATTTCTTCAATCGGTGAATCCAGATCTGTAATCGTTTTGTGTAAGGCACTCTCTTTTTTCCAGTACACGGCAGAACCTCTACCTACTTCTCGATTGAAGCCCACATCTAACAAAAGATTCAATTTTGTTAGTCCCATCGCTTCCAACAAAGACGGATTGGTCCCCCCTACCTCATGACCATGGAGATAAGCAAACGCATTCTCTCGGATGTATTTTAGTAGTTCTTGGTTATAGACGGTACCAACAAATTTAATTCTCGGATCGGTTTCAAAATTTGTCGCTCTTCGCAAATGGTCATAGAATTTATTTTGTTCAACATTCGTAATTAGAACCAAGTCCTTTGTCGTCTCAGATTTCATAAATTCACGAATCATCGTTTCATAATTATTTTCTGGCACAAACCGACCGACAACTAAATAGTATTCCCGTAGGGAAATATCCTTTTCTTGATACCAGTCGCAAACTTCAGAATGGGTGTCATTTAATGTAGATTTTTCTAAATCCGTTCCGTAAGCAAGATAGGTCGTCTGTGGTTTGTAAGAAGCATACGTCTCATGAATCGATTTCTCGATGGTTTGACTATCACAGATCAGTAGATCGGCATGTTTTACCATCAACCGTTCGGAATATTTCCAGTACCTCCGAACAGGATACGACCACTTCGCTCGCCGCCATTCGTGCCCATCCGGATTGACAAATAAGCGTCCTCCAAGAGCCGTGATCCTCTTTTTCATGCGACCGATAAAAGGACCGATTCGACAAGCGAGAACATAGAAAATAGGCTGTTCATCTTGATTGATTTTTGCTAACTGTATCGCATAATTTAACGCCATGATATCGTAATAGATTGCTCGTGCTGGACCCATTTTGGGCACGTCAATAGTAAAGCACTTCGCGTGGTTATGCTCAAAGTGCTTTTGATGAATATCTGATTTTTCCGAATTTTCACGCATACAGGCGACATGGTATTGGATTCTTTTATCCACTTGATTCTTGGTCAACTGCTCCACAAAAGTTTCGAATCCCCCATAATGCGCAGGGATTCCCTTTGAACCTATAATATAAACATGCTGCTTCTCATCCTTCATTTAATGACTCCTTAATACGCGCCATCTGGCTTTATCATGACTCTAATAGTCTTCATGATAAGCCACATGTCATACCAGAAACTTCGTTTCTGAATGTACGCAATATCAAATGCGACCATTTCGTCAAAGTGAACCTCACTTCGCCCACTAACTTGCCACAAGCCTGAACATCCTGGTTTTACCAATAGTCGTTGTCGATCATAGGCGGTATAATGAATCACTTCTCTTTTTAAAGCTGGGCGTGGTCCAATCAAACTCATCTCCCCTTTTATGACATTGACCAACTGTGGAAACTCATCCAAGCTTGTCCGCCGAATAAATTTTCCAAATTCAGTCACCCGGGGATCCTCCTTTATTTTGAACATCGGTCCTTCAACCTCATTTTTATCCAGAAGTTCTTCTAATCGTTTCTCCGCATCCCCATGCATCGAACGAAATTTGTACATTGTAAAAGGTTTGCCGTCTTGACCCATACGTTCTTGTGTAAAAATCACAGGTTGATCTGGATCTTCTCGATAGATTTTAAGTCCCACCCATAACATGATTGGTGAAAGAAAAACGAGTCCCATCGCACTAAAGACTACGTCCATGAATCGCTTGAAAAATACATAGAAGCTTCTTTTTTGTAGCTCCGATTGATCGCGCCCATTTAGTTGGAAGTGCCTTCGATCGTCATATGTACGGTTTTTTAACCTTCCTATATAGCCAAAATCATTTTCATTCTTCATCCCTAACTCCTCCAACAAATCGTAATCATTCAAAATTTATGAATACAATACACTCGATGATTCCTTGATTGCTCGATAATTCGGTCGATCCACTGGATCGCCATTCACTAAATCTTTAGCCATTTTTTGCATAGCCACAACCGTTTCAGAACCACAAATTTTCTGAATCTCATCGTATGCCTCTTTCAATAGAAATGCCCGAGAACTCACATTGTGTGCATCGGACGCAACCATAAACCCCATTTGATGTTCTAACAATTGTTTGGAGGCGTATTGAATTTCCTTACCAAAAGCACCGACAATGCTTGGAGCTGTCAACTGCGTTAATGCGCCCATCTTTAAAAATGGCAATAAACGGTTTGGATCCTTTCGGAAAACAAGATTTCGCTCTGGGTGAGCAATCACTGGAATATGCCCACGCTTGATCAATTGATAAAAAATGCCCTCGATATGAAGTGGAAGCTCTTTTGTTGGCAACTCTAACAAAAGATACCTATCTGTTACATCGATAAATAAGACACTTTCCTTTCCGATCTCTGATAAAAGTACTTCCGTCAATCGAACCTCCTGACCTTCAAGTAGGGTCAAAGGAAGGTGTCGTTGATCGAGCTCTTTTTGAAGCTTGTCCACTGCTTCAATCACAGAATCCGCAGGATTCATAAACTTTCCATTAAGATGATGCGGGGTACACATTAAATGAGTGATCCCTTGATCAATGGCTTGTTGCGCCATATCAAGGCTCTCTTCAACGGTTCGTGCGCCATCATCTAAGCCAGGCAGAATATGGCTATGTAAGTCGATCATTTTCCTTTCTTCGTTCCTTCCGTTCCATAGTAATACGCTTCGTCTTTTTGGTTGATCCCGTTATAAACGATTCCGATCACTTTCGCCTTGACCATACCTAATAATTTTCTTGCTTCTAACAGGTTTTGCTTTTTGGTCACCCGCTCACGCACAACTAAAATCGTACCATCGACAAGGGAAGACAAAATTTGCGCATCGGTCACCATCACTACCGGTGGCATATCAAAAATTACCAGATCAAATGATTCCGAAAGAATCTCAATCAGTTCCTTCATTCGATTAGAGCTTAATAATTCCGAAGGGTTTGGTGGCGTTGGGCCGCTTGGCATCAAATACAGATCCTCAACACTTGTTGCCACCAAACGACTCCCCACTTGTGCATGACCTTGGGTCATGTAGACATTCTCTAGTTCCGTCTCTGATAAGAAACTGCCACTCGTTGAATTTCTTTCTGCTAAATAATTGCTTAATCCGTTAACATTTGGTATGCCAAAGCTCAAGGCTACATTGGGCCTTCTTAAATCAGCATCTACCAACACTACCCGATTGCCTGCATTGGCAAAGACAATCGCTAAATTTGCAGCCGTTGTTGTTTTCCCTTCAGAAGGCCCAGAAGACGTCACCACCAACGACTCAATTTTTTTATCCGCAGATGAAAATTCAATATTGGTTCGAATTTTTCGATATTGCTCGGCAGCTGTAGAAAATGGATTGAGGGCTGCCACCAAATCCACTGGGGTAATCGTTTGTTCCTTGTTTTCCATGCCACTGTTTACTCCTTATAAACGTTCTCGGTGTCGATTAGGAACCGTGCGAGTCGCAAGTGTTCGTTTTACATTTCCTTGCTCTGGCGTCATTGTTCCGCGGTTAGCAATAAGTTCATCTGGATCGATTTCAGAAACAGCACCTAGAATCGGAAAATCCAAGTTCTCTGACACAAACCGTCGATCTTTCACTGTGTCATCCAACAATTCTGAAATGAAAGCACCAACGACGCCTACTATTACGCCTAATAGCGCACCAATTAAGAGGTTCAACAGGTTATTGGGAAAAACAGATTCCGTAGGAATCACCCCTTTAGAAGTGATGGTTACTTTGGTTACTTCCAATACCTCTTCAGCGATTTCTTGGAAAGTCGTTGCTGTCACATTTGCAATTGTCGCCGCTTTTCTTGGTTCCGAAGAGGTCGCAATGATTTGAAACATCTGTGAATTTTGCGTTTGTTCGACTTCGATCATCTCTTTTAACTCTTTATTGCTATAGGTATATTGATACTCTTCTTGCAGATTCTTCTGTACAGCATCAATGACAATATCCCCCTTGATCATGTCCTTATAGGTATTAACCATTAAAACATTGCCATTAATATCATTTTGTAAATTGCCATTCCCATTTTCTGCCTGTTTATTCTGAACAATCATTTGCGCTGAAGAATCGTACTTTGGTGTTAGTAAGAAAAAGGTCGTAATCGCTGCGATCACGATCCCTACAATTGTCGTACCCAAAATCATTCGTAGGTTCTTTTTTAAAATCTGAAACAATTCATTTAAACGAAGTGTGTCTTCCATCTACTTTCCCTCTCGGGAAACGATCATTCTTTTCTCGACCGTTTCGCAACTATTTTTTCACTTAGGAATTTCCATTATTAGAAATCAACCTGTTTGAGTAACCAGTCTTCACTCTTTAATAACTCGAGTAAATTTAAATCAAGCTGATAGCCTCGTCCCCAAAAAGTTTGAATCGCCGATTGTCCCAAATTGACCTTTGAAAATTTCATTTTTAGTCTCGACGTAATGGAGGAAAGAGAGGCTAATTTCGAGCTACTTATCGCTTCACCCCAAACCTTTTGACACATTTCGTCCCTTGTCACCACACGATCTTCACTCTGCATAAGAACAGAGAGTACCTTTAATTCGTTTTTTGACAATCGATGTACAATGGAACGAATTTCTCGTTTGTCTATATACGGCTTTTTCCCTATCGTTCCCTTTGCTTCTGTAATCATTTTTTGATTCGCCGTACCAGTCCTCGACGCTGTTTTCAAATGAAATAGCCGTTCTCTTATCTCATCCATTGAATCACTAGTCGCAATCACACCCGAGACAAGCCCTTGCTTGTAATAGTCTGCTTTTTTTACCGTCTCTTCATTTTCGACTTTTCGAATAATATGGTCGGAGTATGTTTTCAAAACGGGACTCAATGCATCGACTTCGGATTCACAAATCGATTCACTCAAGATAATGTATTGAAAGAAATGCAACACATCTAACCCTTTTCTACGCTCGTTGCAATAGTCAAAAATTTTAGTTGAACTATAGACTTCATAATTCAAGGATTGCAATTTTCTTTGAATTTCTTGTTCAGCTAAAATATTTCTGGTTAAAATCAATACTTGATTCATTTTTTTCTCTCCTTTAGATACGTATCCATCCTGGTTCAATCATTTATCAGCAGGAAATTCATGGATACGGTAAAGAGAGCAGAGAAGCAGGGGAACATCACATTGCTTGCACCGCTCTCTCAAATTTATTCTTAGTAATCTTTCCGAGTCATCACAGAAACTTTTGGATACTCATACTGTTTTTTGATTTCTTCTAAATCAGGAACATTATTATGTGCTAAATGATCCACACGGCTTTTCAACTCTTCGTAGATACTTAGAATCGCCTGACGGGATTCATCTACCTCATACGACACTTCTTTGGCACGCTCTTGAATCGTCTGCAATTCATTTTCTGAATCTTGGATAATCCGTTGAGCATCAATCTTCGCTTTTTCTACCATTCGCGTCGCTTGTTTCCTAGCAGAAATTAGCACCTCTCCGATTTCATGTTGGGAATGAACCGACTCTTGCTTCATTTGATCATTTTCTTTTTGCAGTGTCATAATTTGGTGTTGAAGCTCTGTCACCAATTCTCCTTCGATCACCGCATTTTGATGGTTCTGATCGTCGATCAGACGTCTCATTTGTTCCTCTTTTTCTCGGATTTGTTGCTCCTTCGTAAAGACTGACTGATTCAATTGAGTGATTTGTTCTTCTTTACTCGTCAACTCGGCAGTTAACTGACTCAACTGTGTTTCAAGCGTTTGGACTTTCTCAAAGCGGTGCAGCTCTTCTTCTTTTTGGTTCAACATCAATTCATGGTATTGCTGCTTGGCTTCTTTTAATTCAATTTCTATCTCTTTGTATTTTTCCAGTGACTCTTTTAATGAGGTGACTTCCCCATTGGCCTTTTCCAATTGGATCTTAAGCTCTCCGGAGTTATTCTCTTCTGTCAATCGCTGAATTTCTTGACGATTCCGCCGGACTTCGTTTTCCAAATCCTGTACTTGACGACGATTATCCGCCTTCTCCTCACCTGTTCGCAAAATTGACTGTTTGTACTGCTCATTCTCACGGACTAAGCGTTGCTTCTCCAATTCATTGCCTTTCTTCAACTGTTCAATTTCTTCTTCTTTTTCCGCTAATTCTTTTTTTAATTTCTCAAGTTCAGCGGAAGGCTTCTTTCCTTGTGGTGTCGACTTGGTCGGTGCTTCCTCGTCATACATCACTTGTTCCTCCGGAACAGAATTGATTTCATCAATAATATTCTTATTAAAGAACCAACCGTTCTTTTTTTGTTGTGTATGCATGTTATCCTCTCTCCTATCGTTGTTCTCTTTAGTTACTCATCTTCTTGAATCAATTTGAATTCTTCCTCCGGATTGTCCCGTGAGAAAGTGCAGCTATAGGTCTTTTTCTTATTCTTGTCATTCATCAAATTCATTTGGAACGTGATCTGTGTCAATTTTGAAACATCCTTTGCTTCTTTTGCGAAAGCCTTAATATTTTCTTTGATCTGTTGGCGGTTGTCTTCGCTTCCAGAGTCCCCAGCTAACGCAATATTTAATGTCTGACTTGGAATATCTAACACGATCAAGGTCGTCGATAACCCAAAGTACGGACTTACTTTCGTCGATAAATCACTTTCTATTTCGTACTGCCGCTCACGGTTTTCTTCAGAGAATAGTTCTTCCCACGGATAATCCTTTAAGCCGATTCCTTTTGCCGGATAGGCCTTGATTGGCATTTTTGTAATCAGTTGTTTCTGCTCCTTTTTCAGTGTATACAACTCATCTTTGAGTTGATTGCTGCGGTCTGTGACAACATGTAACTGCTCTTCCACTTGAAAAAGACCGTAGGTCGTTAGTAATAACCCCATAGCCAGAAATATGGCCAAGATCAATAATGCTGACACGTGTTTTTCTTGTTCTGCTTGTTTCACATAATCCAACTTCCGTTGGAAGGAGACTGGGGTATTTGGCGGCAAATGCAGCCGCTGTAACTGCACCTTGATAATCATTCGTCGAAACCAAACAATCAATATGACAATGACCAGTCCCACGCTAATCCAATTTATGATCAAACGTCCTCTATCCTCTCTCTTTGGTTTCGTTGTCTCATGGGTGACTCCCCTTCGGACGAATCGTTAGGAACACCTGAGGTGTTTTCCATACGCATTTTCTCTAAGCATGTCACCACTAGAATCAAAACAATCGATTGTTTTCTTCTTGTTTATTCTTTTTGATTTCTTTTAATAGTGTCCCGTTTGAGAGTGCCTCTACTTTAAATTCTAAATCGTCGTAAATAGACAGCACACTTTTTCTAGATTCAGAAACTTCGATCAAAATCTTTTTCGCTCGGTTACCAATGGTTTCCAGCTCTAGCTCTGCTGAATTGATCATATGCTTTGCTTCTGCTTGGGCCTCTTCAATTGTTCGATTCGCTTGTTTCTTGGCAGAGATTAGAACTTCTCCAATTTCTTGTTGCGATTGCACCACTTCTTTTTTCAGCTGTTCATTCTTATCAAGCAATTCTTCCACTTGTTTTTTTGTTTGAAGCAATTCCAAGCTTTCTTCTTCTGTTCGCTGTTCCCTTAAATCGGATAATTCTGCTTGAACATTTTCTAAACGTCGTTCCAGTGTTTCTTTTTCTGCCTCAAGCTCTTCTAAATGGGCCGTCTTTTCTTCAAATTTTGAAATCTCTTCGTGAGCATCGAACAAGGCACTATTGAGTGCCTCTTTTTCGGCAACTAATTGCGCCACTTCCTCTGTTTCCTCAGTCACTTCCTGATCAGTAGTTTCTTTTATCTCTTCTTGTGCTTGTCCTTGTTCGCCAGCTTCCATTTGCGTTTCCTCCATTGTTGTTTTAAACGATTCAGTTATTACAGAGCTTTCTGCTTCCATTCTTTCTTGATGGGCGTGCAGCTGTTGAGGTGTTTGTCTCTCTTCTTTTCTATCCTCAATCAGCACAAGCAATCTATCCTTTTCTTTTTGAAGTTCTGCAGTGGCTCTTTTTTCTACTTGATACGTATTATGTAACTGTTGATGCGTCTCTTCCAATACTCGTTTTTCAGATAGTAATCGTTGAATTTCTTCCTCTTGTTCCGTTACTCTTTCCAGCGTTTTCGTAAATCCTTCCAGCTTTTCTTGCATTTCAAGAGCCTCTCGTTGAAGCTGTTCCATTTTTTCTCGGTCATGAATAGCTGTTTGTTTAAGACGCGCCACTTCTTGTTCGTAGTCGTCATTTTTTTTTTGAGCTGACTGGTAGTCTTGTTTAAGCTCTTCGAGCTCACTTATTAATTCATCAATCGGAACACCTCTTTCTGCTTCCAACTCGTTTAACTTGCTCGTTAGTTCTTTCTGTTCTTGTTCCTTTTCTACTAACTGCTGTTGAAGCGTATCTAATGTTTTCTCGATCGTTACCTTCTCTGTTTCTGCTTCTTCCAATCGATGTTTCCAATGCTCATTTTGTTCATTCAATTCATCTTCTAAGCGAATTCGTTCAAAATCGAGTTTCTCTTTTAATTCTTCTTTTTCGCTTTCCAATTCTTGGACATGGATCGCTCGTTCCCTTTTTAAGAGTTCTAATTCTCCTTCGAGACGGTTGATTGTTTCTAACAGTTCCCCCTCTTTTTTTGCCGTTGGGCCATCTTCCTTTTCATCATTCTCGATCTGAACGTGTTGAATCTGTTCTTCTAATGCATGGATACGTTCTTGATTCTTATGATTGATTTTGATCCATTCATCTCGCTCTCTTATCAACTGATCCCGTTGAAAAAGAGTGCGATTCAGTCTTTCTTGTACGTCCAACGGATCTGTTTGGGTATCTAGCTTTTCATTGAAGCGTTCTTCTGCCTGCAATTCTTCTTCTGAGATTTCATTGATAAATTCTTTCAACGCATCGGTTGAAAGCCAACGTCTCTTTTTCTCTGCCATTAGCCTTTCCCACCATCATTCTTAAGATTCTGTTCGGAAACATTCATTTTTTTGAATCCCTCTTCCGATTTTTCACGTGAATAAGTGACACTGTAGATTACTTTTTTTGTCTCACCAATAGAAGTGACCATTCGGACATGGACCTCTGTTAATTCAGGAATTGCTTCTGCTTCCTTTGCAAAGGCATCAATATTTTCTTTGATCGTTTCTTTGCTTGTATCATCTTCTGTTTGGCTCTTCAGTTGAAGTGAGACTGTTTTAGGAACAGCTAAGGAAACCGTCGGTTCCAACGCACCAAAGTATGGACTCGTTTCTTTGGAAAGATCGGATTCAATCTGTTTTTGCATGGTTGAATCTTTACTTTCTCCTGTTAGCTTTTTCCAGTCATAGTCTTTTAATCCGATTCCTTTTTCTGGATAACTCCTCAACGGAATACTTGCAACTAATTGGTGTTGTTGCTGCTCCAATACTTCGATCCGATCCGTCAGTTTAGTCGTTTGCTTTTTCAGCTTTTGATTCGTGTCCGCAAGGATCACTATGGCACTCACGACAATAATTACTGTGACGCCAAGAAACAAGCAACCACGAATCAACGAACGAATATGCTTTTCTTGTTCGAGCTTCTTCACATAAGCCATCTTTCGTTGAAACAAGGAGGACTGTTCCTCCTCTTTTTGAATAGCTGAAAAGCGTCTATCCAGGTTGAGGCGCAGCAGCATCAAAATAACCACCGCAATGGCAAGCATGCCACTCACTATTTCCAAAATTTCTACTATCATGTTCTTTCCCCCAGCAGGTTTTTCTTTCTCATTCCGTTTCCGCCTGCTTTTTCAATAAGGACGGGAGGTGAAATTGAACCGTTCCTTCAACATCTTTTTTATGAACAAATCCAAAGGTTCGACTATCTTTCGAGACATCAATATGGTCTCCTGTTGTAAAATAATACCCTTCGGGAATCTTTGTTAACTCTTGAAATTCTTCCGCTACAGCTGGGGCTAATTGAAAGGTGTAAGTCGTTTCAAAATCCCCATGCGAACCAATACTTAAAACCATTCGATCATTGCGAATGAACATGCGATCACCGGGCAGTCCAATGACTCGCTTGACAAATTTTCCGCTTTCTCCTTTAACGGAAAAAGCAATCACGTCATACCGCAAGATAGAGTCTTTTCTTTTTACTAATACCATGTCTTTTTCTGATAATGCTGGAAGCATGGACGTTCCTGAAATTGGGTGAAAACTATACTCTTTACGTACGAGCATGCCAGAGCCGATCAATGCAATCAGCACGAATAACGTTAATATCGTGAGTATCAGACTTTTTGCGATCGAGCGCTGGGGCAGTTTTTCTGCCTTTTCTTGACGTGATCGAACAGTTGCCATAAGTTACGGTGCTCCTTATACACTAGATTGTCAGAAAACCTCCGACTGGTTACACTTTTCTCAATTCGACAGTTAAAGCTTTTTTGAAACCACTATTTCGCCTTGATATAGGAAACTTGATCCGAAGTTGCAAGATTGTTATCGATCACTCGATAAGAAATTATGGTTCCACCATAAACATTTCCTTCGGAAATTAGGATCCCTTCTGGTCGAACGACCTCGACAAAGGCTACGTGACCATACCGAGCATCAGAACCTGCGACTCCTGGTTTAAAAGAGATCAACCAACCCGCTTTTGGTTTTTGACTGACTTCATAACCTAGGGATTTTCCCTTACTTGCCCATTGCCCGCCATTGCCCATGTAATCATCCACCGTTTTTCCCAGTTGATTGACACGATTAAAGGCATACCACGTACATTGGCCGACAGGATAAGAGCCTGAAGCATTATAATCCACCCCGTTATAGTCTGGATATTTCATCCGACTACGGTATTCTTCGGGTATCTCATCTTTCCCTTTGATGAACACCCCAGAATTCTTTTCAACCTTCGGTTGATCGTATTGTGTCAAATGGTACAGCGCGATAATAGAATTCAATTTCTTACCATAAGTGGTGTCCGTAGCATAGGTTCCAGTCAAAGCATCTGTTGTCCGAAGGTAATTCTTCGCTTTTGAACGCCAGGTTTTTTCATAATAATTGGTATTTCCTAATATACCGCCACGCAATAATTCCACATAATCACCCAAGGACGCCGCAAAGTTTGGATACTTTCGAAAGGCCGAGTTGATCGAATACAACTCTCCATTTCCACGATCTTCTTGTGTAGCCATTGAAACCGATTGTCCTTGATACGCGCCTTTTACACCGAATAAGTTGTGATTTGGTGGTAAGGATAAGCCACTTGTGCCTGAACCACTTTCTAATAGGGCTTGTGCAATCATGACTGAGGCGAATACGTCGTATTCTTGACCCAATTTCTGTGCATCTTCGCCAACTTTTTCAATAAAGTTTTTCGCACCATCATTTTCAGTGATGTTCATAGCTGCTGGGTAGTCGTTTAATACACCTTCACCATATTTTGTCAGTGTCACTTCTGAAACCTCTTGAACCAATAGGTCCTCATCTAAATCAATAGATTCCACTACAACTTGACGCTGTGTTTTCTTTTCCTCATTTTCTTCAGCATCCGTTGTTTTTGATTCTTCGGGCGTTTGTTTTTTTGCCTTCTTTGATTTCCTTGTCTTTTTCTTGCTTTTAACGTTAGTGTCCTTTTTAGATATTTTTTCTCTCGTAAGGGTTTCGCTAGTTTCCTTCTCTGTTTCTGTCGTCGTTGCTTCTTCATCCACTTCGACATCATCCACAGATAAGTAATAGTCTTCTCCAATATAAATACCTAGCAAGACCGTTTGGTCTTTCTCTTTTTTATATAATAAAGTGCCAATTTGAAGCTCCTCTGGCATTTTCTTCGGTGTACCCCTAGGTTCTATTGCGTACAGTTCTTTGTATAGAGAAATTGCCAATTGATTGACATCATAGGTTTCTTCTTGTTCAACACCGACTTGTTTGATTCCTTCGTAGATCAATGCACCATGGGCCTTTTCTTTCAGGCTACTTAATAGCGGTAACTCGAATCCTTTTAAATCAGATTGTGCCACTTCTGTAGTTTTCAATTCACTAGGTAAATTCAAGGTACTTGTTTCCGAAAAAGCCTCTGGAACAGGTGTCGTAAACGTTGGGTTTGCTTGAACACTTGAAACATTTGGTGATACAGTTGTTGCTGCAGCCGGTGACTCAGGTACCTTCGGTACTGGTGCAGGCGTCACTGGTTGTGTTGGCTCACCTACAGAAGGACTTGTTGATGGTGGCGTCGGTACTCCACGGCTCGGTGTTGTTTCGCTCGGTTTCGTCACACTTGGTTTTGTGCTACTTGGTGTTGTCGTACTTGGCTGCGTTGGTTTTACCGAGCTTGTTGACCCAGTATTAGAAGTGCTGCTTGAGTTCGACGAACTACTAGAAGTGCTTGAACTTATAGACGGAACCGTTGTACTTGAACTGGGTGAAGTGCTGCTCGTACTGCTTTCAGAAGGAATCTCTTCTGATGAAACACTCGTTTCTGGATTCACGGGTTGTCCCTCTGGGCGACTTGATTCAACCACTGAGGTTTCTGGTTCGACGTCTATGGTAGGCACCTCATTTTCTACCGCTTCTTCCTCAATTGGAGGCACACTACTTTCAGAAATAGAAGAGACACTTTCTGTTGTTTCCGTCTCTATAACTGCCGAAGAATCTTTATTTAATTCCCCGGCTTTTAATGCACCGCTTCGTAAGCTTGCAACACCACCGATCACTATCAAAACACCACAAATTCCCACAACTATTTTTTTCATGAATGGTTTCCTCTCTTTTTAAATAAAACTGAAGAATAGAATTGGTAATAAGAAAAGCAAGAACAATGGTACAACCGTCTGCATCGGGTCTGAAATGATTTTGGCTGCCAATGTCATACTCACCCTATCGGGTTCAGATACAGGATCTTTCTTGACAAGCGTGCCATCAATTTTTCCCTCTTCTCGTTTAAGGTTCATTTGTTTGAATAAGCCTTCATCGGCATCACGTAAGGGTTGAACACTTTTGAGGCTTCCTTGAACAAGACGTCGATAGATTGTACCAATATCGCCTTCACAGCGAAGAAGCGTCAATTTTGCGATCCCATTTTTAGGCTCCTTTTCGACATAAGAAACCTCCGTTTCTTCAATGATCTTGTTCAAAGAAACCTCATAGACAAAGACGTTTTTGAAATCTGTTGTATAAATTAATTGCCCTTTTTTTAAATCTTGGATTCGATGAAGTAGCACATCCTTATCAAAGATATTATGAGCTAGCACAACGTAGTTCCCGCGTCCCAATTGCTGATCCGACCGATAGGTCGCCGCTCCTGTCAGAAGGTTTTCATTTGCCATTCCTGCCAGGATCGGCAGATCAATCGATACATCGGGAATCACAATCTTTCCAATTCCCCAATTATTGGTGGTTGTTTGAACCACAGACTTTGCTTTGGCGTAGTCAGAGATTTTCACACTCGCTATTTGTTTCTCTCCATAGTTTGCTTCATCAATTTTATCGATGTTGTACGCATTGAGTTCCTCTTTTTGCCCAATATTTACTGCCGCTGATGCTGGTTCTTCTTCCATATGCAGGTATCCATAAATTGCTGTACACAATACAGCGACCATACTGATGAATAGAAGAATGAAAAGCGTTTTCGTCACAAAGAACAATCTTCGTAAGTTTCTCCTTGCCCGTTGGGCAATGATTGGATCCTCCGATCGGAATCGCTTGATAAAGCGTCGATATAAGAGCATCAATAAGACAAAGATCGCGACATTCAAACCAAGAGTAGCTAAAACAACGTTTTGATAGCTCCATTGATTACGCTTCTTCACTTTTCGTTGAACCGCAGCTTTGTAACTTACTCGATGTCCAGTCACTAACAACCGGAAAGTATTGATTCCTGGTGGCGTGCAGGTCAGTAATGTAACCTTATCCTTCCCTTTGCGAATCTTCACTTTATCCACATCGCTTGGTAATATCTCTTCAAAAGAATCAATTTCATATGCCAAGCGTTTACCTAAAATATTGATAAAAAACAAATCGCCTTCTTTTAAATTGCGGATGTCCGTAAAGAGCACTTGGTTCTTTACACCACTATGTCCCGTAATTACAGAATGCGTATTTTTTCCTCCAACCGGAATGGATGTAGGTTCAAAGTGCCCCAATCCTTTTTCTAATGTTTTAAAGGAAGTGCCATGAAAAAAAGGCATTTGTTTGATATCAATGGAAGGAATGTCTACCGTTCCCATAACATCTCCTTGTTTCATGATCTTGTTATAGACAACCGGTTCCCCTTTGGGGAGTCCTTCTTGTTTCGCATAGATGTATTTGTTGTAGGCTTTCGCAAGATTCCATTGCTTTTCTTTTTCTTCAGTAGACATCTTCTTCATGATGTCATCGTATTCAGCAACCGCTGCACTACGTTCACGATTGGCTAAGTAGTTCCCAACGATTGGATAAAGCAGAGTTAGCACACCACCGACAATCATGATGATCGCAAAAATTTTCAAAAAGGAATGTTTCCTTTTTTTTACTTTAGTTTTCTTCATGATCGTTCCTGCGCCTTCTTTCATCGGGTCTATTCCATTCATAGTGAGAAAGAAAGAATCTAGGATACTCGTACTTGCGCATCCTGGATTCTTTCTTCAATGTTGATGCATTATTGGTTAAAATACGTCTTTTTTCCGGTGGATACTAATCATCCCAACACCACCCATAGCAACAATCATGGCTAATATCCATAAAAGTACTTGTGCTGTTCCGATGTTCCCACTGGTTTGGGGTAATTTCTTAATTTCTTCTGGTTGAGAACCGTTGGTTCCCCTCACTCCTTTTTTCTCTCCTGGGCCAGGTGTTGGTAAGACACTTGATTTCGGATAGATATACACTTCATTTAAAGGTTCGCCAGTCTGTTGAGGAAATGGCAATTCGACGATCACAGGTTCCATCACATCTTTAAGCTGTGCATGTTCCTTCTCTACGATTTTGTACATTCCTTGTGCCAAGTTACCTGCATGAGCAAGTCCCTGACCATCCGTCGTTACCGTAGTTTGAAACGCGCCATCCCCTTGAACAGGTTCAAAACCAGAAACGTTGCCTTGCATAGGTGTTACACGGGTAATCTCATATGAAATGCCACTTAGAGGCTCCAAATTCTTTCCATCCGCATCTTTGACTTGATCCGCTTTTGTCCCATCCAGTGGCAACGTATTCTCCACCTTTGTAAAATCTTCGATCTTATATTTCTGGATGAAAATATTGTAGCCGTCTGATGATATCGGTGTTTCCTCAGTTGCAAAAACTGGTAATACTGAACCAAAGCTCAGTGAGAAAGCAAACAAACAGAATAACAAACGATGTATTTTTTTCATTTAGCTTCCTCTCCTTACTTTGATAGGTCGAAAGTGCAGATAGACACCCGCCATACCGACAACTAATAAAATCGCAGACGAAATCAAAATGATTCTCATCGCTTTTGTCCCACCGGTAAATGGCAACTTCGTTTGTCCTTTATCGGAGACATGTACTTTCACAATAGAGTTATAAGTTGGTACCTTCACTTTTATTGGATTTTTTAACAACTCAAACCCATCCGGTGCTTTTGTTTCCACAATGGTATAGTCTCCTGGTGGGAGACCTCCAAACTCTAGCCAACCATTCGCATCAGTTGCTACAGGACCAGCTATTTTATCTGAAGCATTCGTACTGTCTCCTTCATAAAGATCAAATTCAGCACCTTGTAATGGACGACCAGAAGCTTCTATTTCCGCTTCACTCAACTTTCCATTTCCATCACTATCGACTGCAGTTCCCTCTTCATATTTGAAAAGTCTAATTTTAGATAGTGGTGTTAGCCCCGCATTCACATCTGTAATATGATGAATATTATCTGTTCCCAGCAACGAAGATGTTGGTAAATCATTCAGTTCTGGTTGGTTATATTCTGGTGTCTTATAGTCGTTAGGATCCGCTTTCGAGTTCTTTGTGTCATCACTACCAACCAGTTTTTTAGTTACAATGACAATTTTTCGAACGACGAGATCGCCAACCATGAATTCAGCCACGTATTCACCCTCTGGGAGATTTGAGAATTTGTACTTCCCAGCAGCATCCGTCTTAATCAAAGAATTTCCTGAAGTGTCGACAAATGCTTCACCAGTCAAACTTTTTTCAACCAGCTCATCAGCATAGTTTGGTTTCTTTTGACTTGTTCTATACAGTTTTACTGGAATGTTTTCGACAGGATTTTCCCCTGCATCAATCAACCCATTATAATCGTTGTCATACCAAACATATCCTGTAAGATCACGACCATAGACTCTTGTCCAAACTGCTTGAGAATTTACCTGCAATTTAAAATCAGAGTTCATTTGCGCATTATTTACTAATACATCACCAGCTTTTTGATTCTTCGGCTGAATGGTAACTGTTAATTTGACCTTCTCATCTACAGCAAGCTTAGGTACCGAGACGAGTATCGCCTTAGCATCTTTCACTTTGCTTATCGGATCAATCCCTGGTTTATACGTAGTCCATCCAGAAATGGTATTCGGATCCGTGTCGTATGGCATTGAAGAATTTGAGAAAGTGATTGTTGAGCTAGGTCCTGTCATTTTGATATCAGTGACCGTATAATCGCCACTGAACTTTGTCCCACGACCATCATTGTCAAAAGGAAGTACATCTAATAACTTTCCATCAACGATGTTATCTAAACTTTCGTTTAATAGCGTTACATCATAAGTAATTGACGTATCCTCAGGCACTGCAGTAGGTGCAGTGTTTCCAACTTCTATTAGCGGTTTATCTGCACTTTTGCTTAGAACAACTTGTTGCATTCGTTGAACCATAAAGGAATCTAATGACGAACGGATGTTTTCTGAAGACTCATCTCTATCTCGTAAATCATTGGTTGCCCAAACATCACCTAAAGTTTTTACAGTTAAATTATTCGTATACCCGGTGTTTAAATATGACAACTTCGTCTGGTCTAACCCACAAGTAAAATGAGTTTCAATTCCTTCTCCTAACCTTTTTCCTGGAAAAGTCCATTTCAGAGTAGTTGTTCCATCAGGATTGTTTGTTACCTGTAATTTATCTTCAATTGAATCTCCATTGGAATCTTTAGATGGTCCAATATAATTCATCCCTTTTGGAAGAGTAGTGGTTAATGAAGCATCAACTGTATTTTGATGTGAGCCACCTAATACTCCGCTTACTTTTACATTCACATTTTCATTAGATTGATATAGACTTTTTTCAACTTCTGTTTTAGTTGTAATTGACATTTTTTTTACATATGCGGATTCTCCAAGATGGTTCCAATATTCCATGGGGTAACTTAATGGTGTTCCAGTACTAGAAAACTGAGTAGGTTTATATACTCCCGTTCCAGTAATAGAACCATTACCGGTTTTCCCTGCAGTTCCATCTTTATAAGATTCATATAACACATTACCTTCTTTATCGAAGAATCTTTGAGAGCCCAGAAAGACTATACGATTCCCTGCTGGTGTCTCATCACCACCGGTAGCCGTAACAACCACTGGCACAATTGCAAATTTTTCCATAGATGAATTCACTGGAGTAGAATCATATTTACCAATGTATAAAACTGCACTTATATCCCCATAAGCTTCAGCCTCTTCAGGCGTGTCATACCAATTATATAAATCCTTATCCAGATCCATTTTCTTTATTTTCATTGTATAAGGTGGAGTGTCTCCAAGCTTAGCTGGCTTAGCTACACCGTATTTATACTCCGCAGAATTATTTTCAGTAGTGTAATAATAATGGGATGGTTTTTGAGTTTTATCATATTTGAATGCAGTTGAATCCCACATAAATAAATGCTCACTGCCTGCAGACTTTTCTGCTTGCGTATAACCGGTTATTTGTCCCAATACACTAAACCAGACTCTACTACCCGTAGATATTTGAGCATTTCCATAATTTCGGTAAGCTCCGAGGTATCTTTCTGTTCCGGGATTTGCATTATCAATTTTAATTGTCGTATCCTTTACTGTGTAAAGACCGTCGACTTGCTCTGTCATAATGACTGATGCTGCAGTATATGATCCAGGAACTGCAACTAGACTAGGATAAGTAATACTTGACGAATTCGAATTCGTAAACCTATTTCCTGAGCTATCTTCATATGAGACTGAATCTACCTTTAAAGTCATGTCATACCGTGACCAACCATTTGCTCTGGCTGCATTCTCCGTTTTCTGTTTATCCCAGCTAAAAATTAATTCTAGGCTGGAAAAACTTTTATCCGTAGCCGACGGACTTCTCTCCCCTGACATTAAATAAGTATAAGGATTGTATGTTGGTGAGTAGTTCTCATTTTTTACAGATCCATTTCTTGTAACAGTAAAATCCCCAGAATTGTAGACACCTATTTCTGATTTATCATTAACTAAAGGTTGAGAATTGAATATTCTGTGTGTCATGGCATGGGGGGCTGACAATGGACGTGTAAATTGACTAATATCTACATTTCTTCCGCCTGCTGTTGTTTGCCAGGGCGCTGTGGTTCTGTCCTTGACTGCTGGAGCATAAGATTCTACATATAACGGATTGATAGCCGTGGACGGTATTGTTACTGGGGTCGCAGCACCTTTTTGATAGGTTCCTCCATATTTAACATCAAAGTTGATAGGTCCGCTTGGAAATGTAGATCCACGATAATCACCAGTAGCTCTTTCGTCAAGTTTCTTTAAGGTAGTTACAGCAGCAACATCATATGCATTTTCCATTGGTAAAGTTGAACTCAGTACTGTATTTTTTTGAATTTGACCTCGAACTAATTCAACTGAAATCGAAGGTCTTGCTGAAACTTTAGTACCTCGCACTGATAAACCAGATAGTTTGCTACTATCATAGACCTTATTTATTTTCTCGATTTCTCCAGTGTCTTCATTCTTTGCCTCAACAATTTTAAGTTCAAATGTTGGAGTAATCAGGGTTCCATGGGCAGGCCCGAATATATTTAGGGTTATTGGAACAAATACTTGTCCTGTATCGCTAATAACGGATTCCATTTGACCTTTCGAATATTGATCTCCGTTTCCATTTGGTATATCTCTATTACTCCCATTAGCAATTGCTCCAATATTTACAAAAGTTCCGTTAATATTTTTAAAAGCTTCAGTGAGTGTACTGTCTACTTCGTATTTTATATTTGAATACTTAGTTTTTGTATTTTCATTTTGGATGGAAAATGATACCAAATATATTATCTGATCAAAAGAACGTACAATATCATTTTGACTGTCCAAATCATGTCCCGGATTGTTATCTAAATCAAAAGAATCTGTTCCAGTTTTCACGACAACTTTTGCATCTCGAATACCAATAGTGCCATTTGATGTGGCCTTCGGAGACTTCAATTTTGTATCGACTAAAAATTTTGGAGATCGCAAAGAATCTTTTTCACTGTATTCTACAGCCTCAAGTTCTTTTAAGGTTTTCTTTGTATTTTCAGTTGAAACAGAAACTATCTTTTCATTCTTCTCCACTTTTACAGCTTTTTGTTTTTCAATAATTTCTTTTTTAGTTAGGTCTTTGTTTTTTTCCCTTCCTATTTTTTCCTCAGTTGTATCTTCAGTTTTAATTTCTAGTTTGTTTATTTCACTCTTTTTTGTTGAGGCCTTTTTCTTTTCTGTTAAAGCCTTTGTTTCTTCTGTTGTTATTTGGTCTTTTTTTAATGAGACACTAGACTCATGAGTACTCTCTTTTGACTTGGAAATTACAGATGAAGATGTGCTTCTTGTCTGCTTTGACACTTCTAACGTACTTGAAGCTTGAGAGTTTATTTCTTCTGAATTGTTGAATTTCAAAAGCACTTGCTCTCTTTCCGAATTTGATGCATCCATGATGTTTACATCCACACTTTGAGAAGTGTTCCGCTGTATCTTTATCAATTGATCTTGGCCTTTTTTCAAGTACACATACAACAAACCAGAACCTTCTTTTTTTAATACACGAACACATTTCGGTTTTTCAGTCATTTCCTCATCTTGTAGCCATTTATCAAAGGTTTTAGTAAACTCATCTTTTTTAAAGACTGCTGACGATTGCTGTTCAATGCTCAATTCCTTTTTTTCTTCACTGAGTGGCTCGATTGAAGCATTTTCATCAAACGGAATTTCTGCTATTATATTTTCTTTTGCCTCTATTGTTACTTCAACTGACTCTTTCTCTGTTTGTAACTTTTCTTCATCTCCGGTCACATCTTTCCCATCAATGCTCACTTTTACAAACTCATCTGCTGTGAATGCTTTTAATAAGTCCCCTTTGGGAACCACTATAATCAATAGTCCAATCAGAAATAGTATAGGAAGAAGGATAGTGACTACTTTCTGTGCTTTTGGATTTTTTCGCATCGTCTTCCTTTCCTTTCCACCATCAAAGTATGTATGTTTTATAAGATGGTGTCTCTATTTCAATCCATTTGTTGAAACCTTATAAAACACGCGTTCTCCTTTAAACACAGGTTTACTAAGGACGAATATCATCCTTAGTAAATTATGTGTTAGAAAATCATCTTATTTTTTCGTTACACCGCACGGCGTTTTTTATCAATTGCAATTGCTGCTGTACCGATAGTGATTGCTCCAATGGCAATAATTACGATTAGCATTGTGCCAGTGCCACCGGTAAATGGTAATTTGGTTTTTGGTTCATTGACTACGGTAATTTCAGGTGCATTATTTTCATGTGTATCCAATGTTACGGTTACTTTTTTCGGATCTTTCAATAATTCAAATCCATCTGGAGATTTTGTTTCGACAATCCAGTAGTCCTTTTTGATATCAGCACGATCCCATGTTGCCTCTGAAGGGATACTTGGTTCTTGTTCGCCGTTCCCATTTGAATCAGTAAACCAATCTAATTTCAGTCCATCAAATTGTGCGTTACCTGATGCGTCTGAAGTTGAAGTTAGGTAATCTACGCCTGCAGGTAAAGTATCCGCTGCAGGGGTTCCACCAGGTCCAGCAGTTTTTCTATACGTTTTGCCATCACTTGCCAAGAAAATATTATCTTCCGCATCTTGTTCTGTTAGCGCAATATGGAACTCTGCTCCAGAAAGGTCTGCTCCAGATTTATCAGTCTTTTTAATGTCAAATCCACCATTGTAGTATTCTGGTTCATCACTCGTGTCTTTTACTGGCTCTTGTCCAGGGATCAAGTAATCGACATCATATTTATTTGTAATTACACCATTGAAATCTTCTTCTACCGTTGTCTTATAGACCACTCGGATATGTGTATCTTCATCATTGGTAACTCTCTTCATTCCATCTTGAGTTAAATCAACTTCAACTTTCTTAGCGGCTCCTGCAGTCATATTTGTTACAGGATGGGCTGCTACAGCTGTTCCGTTTAAGCTCACTTTATAATCAGTTCCAATTGTAAGATCCTTCCATGTCGTACCATCCTTATCTAACACTTGGATAACGATGTCTTTTAACAACAAGTTAGTATTCAGATCATCGGTTACTGTAAAGTAGTCCGCAAATAAATCATACGGTGCCGCAGGTGACGCGGTAATATTCAAGTCAGCGATTGGATTACCATCCTTGTCATGACGATTTGTAATGGTCATATCTTTGGTAATCTCGCTATACAAACCATCAGGAAGTTTTGTCGTCGCTTCCCATTGAAAATCTTGTCCAGCTTTGATTGAGTATCCTTTACCACCTTGAACCGTCTTATCCAAATCTGTATCTGTCACGATATTTTTAGGATGAACATGTACATCGTAGATCAATTTAGAGGTATCATCACGTTTTGTTTGTGGTAACCAAACAAAGAATGGATCCATTGGTTTATTGATTTTTTTGTCAGTCTCTCCAGTCACCGGATCAGTATAAGTGTACTCGCCATTCCCATCTTTGATTTCTCTTACTAAATAAATACCATCTGCTGCTTTTCCCGTCCCAACATCAAATGTCAAACTGCCGTCTGCAGCCGTTTTACCTGTTTGTCTAGTAAATGTTGGATCAATCGTATAGGCTCCACCAGCTTCTGTTTGTTGCAATGGATCGGTTAAATCCACTCCTGCTGCTGGAATTACTCGAACGATTTCAAAGTTTACATCTTGCATAACTTTCTTTCCTTGTAAATCAGGTGCAACCGCTGGGTCTAATGATTCTCCATCTCCACGCTCTCCTAGTTCCGAAGCGCTATTGATTTCGTACTTCCAAATTGTAATAGAACGTTTAGAAGTATTATCTGATACTGCGTTCCCACTAATATTTTGTGTAGGTGGCGCCGCAAAAGCAACTGTTGTACCAGCACCTGCAGCTCCTAACATTGTCAGCACACCCAAAGTCATTGCTGTTTTACTTATCCATTTTCTTTTCATAATTTGCTCCTTTATTTGTGTAGTTTTGGTCATCTTCGTTGAAATCAAAAATAAGTGAAATGATGATTGCCGCATTCCTTCACTTATTTCCCAATACTCAACTGGGGTGTTTCGTGTCTCATTTGGTATTGGAGACGATCTAACTGCTTGTATGTCTGTCTATCGATAAACATACCTCCTTTCAAAGGGCACTCATCCGTTGAGTCAACTCTCTTTTTCTCTTACGTGAGCATTCATTAATTTTTTCCAATGGAAAAACAAATCTACTGATTTTTATCGATAAATCATGATAAAATAGCTAAATCTGACGAGAAAAAGAAGCCCTGCGGGTTTCTTGGAATTACTGAGTCTAAGAAAAGTTCGATAATCGGGAGTAAATCAATGTTTAGAAACATACTTGACGGTGAATTGACGGAAAATAACTTTTTTTCCTCCGTTTCTAAATCTGAGATTTCTCTCATATCTACTCGAATGGAAGAATTTTTGAAGGGAAATGGTCGAAACATATCAAAAAAAGAAGATGCATAAATGAAGCGCTTTCTTTGGAAAGACAAAAAAAGGGGGAGGCTAGGGAGTAATAACGTTTGTTTTTTTAATGATTGTTAGGCAAATTGTTGTTCCATTTTGGCTATCAACTGTTCTCGTTGCTCGAACAACGAGTCCACATAGATATCCAAGGTCGTCTTGGCTGAAGAGTGACCCAATAAGGAACTGATCGAAGCAATATCCCCTTGTACTTCCATACAGCGGGTCGCAAAGGTATGACGCAATTGATGGAAGTGCACCCGGCCAATCGCTGCTTTTTTTGCAATTTGTTGAAAATGATAACCCAATAAACGTGGTTCTGCGGGACGTCCGTTCTTCGTAAAGAGATGTGACTCTCCTAAATGCTGCGCTTTCCACTTTTTCAATAAACGAATGAGTTTACTAGACAGTGGAACACAACGTTGCGAAGCAGACGTTTTTGTCTCTCCTAAAACCAACGATGTCTTTCTGCCATTGGCTGATGGCAATTGAACGCGTTGGTAGGTACTTTCTACGTAGAGTTTTCGCTTAGAAAAGTCGATATTTTCCCAAGTTAATGCAGCGATTTCTCCAATACGAAGGCCAGTATGCAACGCAAGCAGGGTAGGCAAGCCCTCTGGGGCTTTGTTTGCGGCTTTTTCTAATCGCCTTTGTTCACTTGCAGACAGGGCATTGATCTTTGTTCGTTTGACTTTGGGCAAGATGATCGTATCGCAAATATCTTCTAGTAAATACCCCTTCTTGTGGGCGCTCCCTAGAGCTCTATTGACCACTTGAAAGATACTTTTTATCGTCGAAGCAGATAACTGATCGTCTTCTTTCCAGCGAACGATTAATTCGCGAATGGTGTCATTCGTACATTCAGACAGTCTTTTTCCTCCTATGTGTGGCAACACATAGCGCTGGATTTTGTACTGATAGGTGGCATACGTTGAAGGCTTCAACTCTTCTTTACGAAATGCTAACCAGTCTGTGGTCCATGAAGCAATCGTAGGATCCATCAATGATCGCTGTTTCTTGCGTGAAGGCTCGGTCTGTTTTAAAGGAAGCAACGCTTGACGGACCTCCTTATAGGTATATGCATAGATATATCCGTAATGAATGGTTCCGTCGGAACGATACCCTCGAATGTATCGTCCCTCCCAGCGGCCATCTTTTCGTTTATAAATATTTTCTCCTCGTCGACTCATAATTGTTCATTCCTCTCCAAATAATTTTGACGGCGAAATTGACGGTGAATAAAAACAAAGGGATAAATAATAATTTCGGTCAAAAAATAGAGTTATTTTCCTATGAATTTCTCAAAAAAAGAGCTTCATTAACTTGACATTGTAGTTTAAAATGATTATTGTTAATCTATAGTGAGAATTAAACGTTATTTCAAGTAAATAAAGGCAAAAATTTATCCAGTTTCTTAGACTCAGTAATTCTAAGAAACTGGATAAATCCGTGTCAGTACTTATTCAGTTGACGTTTTGTAGTATATAAGAAATTTACCAAAAAAAATCTTCATATTATTAGTTATAAAAAAAATATTGTGAATATTCTTAAAAAAATAAGCTTCCTTTCTAAACAAAAGGAAGCTTTTTATATTCCCCTTTTCATTTTTTAAATATCTACAGTGTCAGAAATCAATAAGGCAGTTGACCCTTTTTCACTTGTTTGTTCTTCTTCAATTTCTGCTTGGAGTTGAGCCGCATCTCCTATTTTTTCAGTAATCAAAAGTAAAAGCTGACATATGTTCTCTTCCGTTCTTATTTTTTTCTCTACGATCGCTTGGCACAAGTAATAAATTTGATACGTTTGTTCAAATAACAGAAGGTATGGTTCAGCCTGAGCAACTTCTTTTTCAAGTAATCGTGAATTGATTTGTGAGAACAGCTGATGATAAGCCACAAATTCTAAATGATACACCGAGGTCGCAAACAAATCCCGAACCTTTCGATTTTCTATCAGTAAATGAGCAAGTTTATCCGACCCCTCTCGGATTTCTCTTTCTAATTTCAATAAAACAATCCTATTATGTTGGTATTCTGCTTTCACTTTGAAAAAGAAAGTCATTGTACGTTGTGTTTCCTTCAATCGTTCACGATACTTCGCAAATTGACTAATCACCAATGCCGTGGATACTGAAAAGAAACAGCCAAAAAATGCGGAAGAGGCGTTGATATAGGATTGAATAATATCAATGTTCCGATTAAAAAGAGTATCATTGAAGTATATGAAAAAGACACTTGTCAATGCAAGAATCTCTCCACTTACCATTACAGCCAAATAGAGAACTATTAATTTTTTTCTTTCTGAAATCATTCTCACCCTTTCACTTTTAAATCAGTGACCTTCTTTTATCGTTTTTTGTCACTCATTCGTTTTAAACAAGGATATAAATTCACTAATAGGAATTCATGACACTCGTTTTTTACTTTTTTGATTATATCAGTTTTTGTTTCTTTGATAAAGAAATAAAAATTATTTCTATTATTAAACAGCAGGAAAAAGATATAAGAAATGATACAATATGGGTAACATTTTATAATGAATTGTAATATAGAATGTTGATTCGAATTCTTTTGATCCATACTATGAATAAACCCTTAGCAAGAATTCATTACTTCATCATTTTTATAGAGGTATAATAGCGTTGTCAAAAGAAGTGATGGCACTTTCTTTTGATGTCCTCCTTTTACAGACACTTCCTTCAAATCGAAAGAAATGATTTGTGAAATCTTTATCCAAACCTTTTCTACCTGAACCGTTGATAAATCCGACGGTTCATTTTATATAGATTGATTGTCCCAGCAAATGTTTCACTAAAGTAATTTTATATATTACGTTTCTCTCACAGTACTTTACTTCAACCTTCTCTTTCCCTACAATGAGACCAGATTATTTTAGGAGCGTTTTACAATGGTTTTGATTGCAAAATTAGTCTTTTGGATTCCTGTCTGTCTGTACCTAGGAGTCTTTTTCATATACGATAACAGATGGACACGTAGAAAGACTATCCTTGCTATTCCATCCGTATTCATTTATTATTTTATGTTATGCATCTTCAACTTTAAGCATGGAAACAATCTGTATCAACTTTTTGGCTATGGGGCTGGTTTTGTCGCTTCAGTCTTGGTTTTTATCCTGATTGGGTTTTACTTTTTAAAATGAATGATAATCTAGTGTTTTCTAATTACACTAATTTAAAATCTTTGTATCTTCTTATAGTGTAATTAGAAATGTATTTGATGAATTCATTCGGTAGGTATTTTTCTTGGTCAGAGATACACTCAAAATAATAACGAAAGGTATGAAGTGTATTATTCACCATCATTGATTAATCCGCTTCATAAATAGTGATATCATGCAGCAGATCCTTACTTTGTTTGATTCCTTAAGTACAACAGGAATCATCATTTTTATTCTTCTTAGCTTCATAATCACGCTGGGAATAGCGATACTCATTTTTTCTTTTTGGAAAGGAACCAAAAAGTAGAGGCTGTGATATAAGTAAAAAAATAACTTCTAATTCCAAAACAAGGAATCTGAAGTCATCTTTTTGTTTTATAATTATAAAGCATCGTTTTCACAGTATTTCATATTTCATTCTAGAATTTTAAACAAATGATTTAATTTATCAATATTTTTTACTTACATCTAATTTAATAAAAGTGACTTGTGTCTCAGTATCTTTATTTCTAATTTACCAAATACAAAGAAAATTCAATTGTTTACAGTAACTTGTTTCTTTCATACTCTTGCTACACCTCGTACTGAAATACATAAGAAAAGTGGCAGCAAACTTTTCATTCAATTAGGAGCTGCGCTTTTCTATCTTTGTAGGTGTTAGTTGCTAAGTGTCTCCCCCGTCTATACTTGAGCTATCAAGTGAAACGGAGGTGGTTCTTTCAAAAACAAAAATGACATCGTTCCTAAAAAAACCAAATAACTTAAGTCCAGTATAAGACTTAGGCTATTTGGTGTGCAGGTACCTAGTGATTAGACACTTACAATAATTATTTTAACGACTTCTTTGATTTAATAACCCTTAACCTCAATTAGCTACCTCACCACTACCGCATATTTTCTAGCATTATAGATATTTTCAAATGTTGTGCGGCTTAACCAGTAAGAACCACTGATTGGATCAGAAACATGCACTTGGTTCCCAGCTTTATTATAGCCATCTAAAGTCACTGCATGGTTATTATTAGCAGCAGGACCAAAGTTCCAGTTTCCCCAACGGATCGGTTGAAAATTGATTGTCACCCAGGTTACAACTGGGTTTCCATTCTTAACCTCATTAATTAACGTGTTTACAGAACTACCAGAAACATTCTGAACATTCCCATATTTTTTGCCCCAAGTTGTTAGTGGCGCCGGGTAAATAGCAGAGTATGTCCATGCATTTTCAATAAATGGAGAACCTACAAAGCCATTATTGGGATTTCCATTCGGTGATTTCGGTATTGTATTAAGAAAAGAGCGCAAACTCCAATTCGTAATTTTACCTTTATACTGCAACGCCTGAAGCAACGATGCCCCCTCGCATCCGCTAGGAGCACCCAACGCATACTGATTGTAATTCTTTACTCCTAGGAGTCGGTAATCTTCGTAGCTTTGCTGCCCATTTCCTACCGCATACCACGCAATCCCTTCATAACGCCAACCTACTTTTTTCAAATGATCCCGTTCAGATGCTGTGGTCGTATAATGATGGGTCCCTGTTCTCGCATTTGGATTATATAGTCTATACAAAGGGATTCCTGTTTTGGGCGAATACCATGAAACCCCCTCATATCTCCACCCTTTTTTCTTCAAATGATCTCGCTCATTTGCATTAAGTGTATAATGATGGTCTCCAGCATTCGGATTATACAATCGATACACGGGATTTCCTGAAGCTGGAGCAACCCAACCGATTCCCTCATAGCGCCAACCTACTTTCCGTAAATTGTCTCGTTCACCAGTTGTTTGGGTATAGAAATGTTCCCCGCTATTCGGGTTATAGAGCCGGTACAACTGAATGGTTGAAGAAGCAGCTCGGAAAACACGTGAACCGTCTTGGTTCACTTCTTCTTTCGGCGCCTGCGTAGCGTTCGCTTCCTCCTGTCCCTCTTTTACTGGCGGTTCCAATTCAACCACTTCACCATTTATTTCTGCTGTCTGTTTTTCTTGTGATTCTGGTTTTTGTTGAACCACTTCTTGTTCCGACATTCCGGTACTACCTTCTTGATCTTCTGAAACCTTTTCTGAAGATGATTGTATTTCAAACCCTTCACCTGATGATGGCGCCCTACTGGTAACAACTGGTTCCGATCGTTGTGTGCCTTCTTCTTCTGCAAGTACACCATAAGGTGCTGAAATCGCAAAGAGTGCCATTATACAAGCTAAATTAATCCTATTTTTTTTCATTCTTAACATCCTTTTTATGTAATATGTTTCTGCTTCATCGTAACATAAACATAACTAACTTCAAGAAAAAGATATAAAAAAAGCTATTTTTTATTGACAGAAATTGTTTCGCCACGATGGATATAAGAAATTATCATCTGAAATATATTTCTTCTTAAATTGATAGAATAAATAAAAAGATACATTGCTCGTACTTCAGAGAAAACTGAGTATTCTCTGTCTAGTCTTCTTAACCAAATAAACCACTCTTTTTCCAACCACACTGTTTAAGATAATTCCGAATCGCTTTTTTTATTTGAGAAGTGTCCAATTCGGATTTCACAACACCAATATCTCCCTCTTTTTGATTCTGCCCAATGCTAAAAGAAATCGATTTTTGTTTCATCTTTCCTTTAAAAACAGACTTTTCCATTCCAATACCGATCTTACCGTCATTAAATGTCACTTTTGAAGAGCGTTCATTTTTTTTATCTTTCTCTTTCCATTTTCCAGAGTCTTTCAAAATAACTATAAATTCATATTCTCGATCTTCTTCAGAGATAGTATTCGTCGCAAAAAAGCGTGCATCCATCCATTTCCAGCTTCCAATGATAGCGTCTCCTTCCACACGAACTACCCATGGTTGATTTTCAGAATTTAATGCAGTTGTAGCATCAGACAATATTTTTTCTTTCGTCCATTGCATCGATCATTTCCTCCATATCCTATTCACTAATTCTAGTTTTAACAAATTCTATGAATCTTTTTTTAATGAATCTGAACCAATAACATGAATTCTCCGTCCGATTCAAAATAACCGTTTCGGAAATGCCATTGTCTGTATAGTTACAATGAATATTCCTGCTGTTACTTGTCTCTATACCTGTATGCCCAAATCCACCAGCTGAATTCCCTTTTATTCCAGCAATGAATAAATTTCCTTTTCTCTTTTGACTTCGAGAGATTGCTTTAAAGAGTCCACTTTAAGTGAAAATAAGGTGTCCGTATTACCAATCTAACATAATCTCCTTCCGACTTTTCTATCCTAAGGTGTACCAAGAAATACATTCATAGCACCATCCACCTCGTTTCAATATAGTAATTTCATTCGTGTTCCATATGAAATGGTGCTCTCCAGAGTTTGGGTTATACACTCTATACATAGAAATTTTTATTACGGCTGTAAGTACTGAATTTAACAACTTGTTTTTTCTGATCCTCATTTCTCGAAACTCTTGATGGTAAGTTTTGCCTTTTTGTGATATTACTACCTACATCGTTATTATTCCTCGTTTTTTCAAGTAGGCTTAATACTCTCCAAGTCATTTTCAACAGTTACTGAATCCGATGTATCTTCAGAATTTTCCAATTGATCAACAGTTGATTCAGAAGCGCGTATTTCACTATTTTCTAAGTCATCTATATCTTCTACTAAGCTCTTCCTCTCTGTTTGTCTTGATCTGTTACTTGTGCGCCTTCTTCAATCATGACTCAGCTGCTTGAACTGGTCGCCCATATGCCAACTACGGTGACGCACTTAGCAATCCAAAAAATACATTGGCAACACCACCCATGATTTTTTCTTATACATCTTAAATCACTTTCTCACCATTTCCCAACTCCTAATCATTAATAATAATTATTATTTAATCATAAAAAGAATTAATAAGAAAGAGGTTTAAATAAAAAAAGCATAATCGCAACTAAAATGAACTTCTAAAAAGACAGTATATATTTTATAAAAACGAATATAGTCATTTTTAAAGATGAAAAACTAATTTATGTATAAAGATTAAGAAAACAGAGAGAACCTTGAAAAAAATCCACGTTCCCCCTGTTTTATAATACCTGTATTCATTTGTCTCAATTCTATACTCATCTATACTCACGAAAAAATGGTAATACGAAAATTTCATTTTTTTTTGACCAATGATACTTTCTGTTAATTGAGCATCGGAGGAATCAGTATTCTTTTGATTGACTATACTCTACATTTATATTCTATTCACATTAATCATTCCTCTAGCTATTTAAACTAAACATAACTTTTAGACCGCATTACGATGTCCTAAACTCATATATTATAAAGTTGGTAATTAGTGCAGAATTAATTCTATCACATTCTTACTTCTCAGTTTTTATCTTAAAACGGAAATTATTCTAAACTAAAAATTTCTGATAGACACGATTAACTCATACAACCTATGTATACCAGAGAATAATTTGGGAAGATCCACCCTGCCGAACTCTGCAATTTAACATCCAAAAGAAAAACAGGTCAATAAGAAGTGGTTAATAACGAGAGTATTATCAGCAACAAAGATGCGCTCATCAATGTTTGGAGCACAAGGTCGGATTATTATTCGATAATCTAACTAAAATAATTTAAGCAATTCCGGCTTATTTTCTAACCTTGGCTTGATTTTCTCATACGATCTAGTATAATATCTGATTTTAGTTCTGAGAAAAAATAAATTATTTAGTAGGTACCCTTTTTTTTATTCACCCGATTCTTTTTTACGGATTAATGGATGTTAAAAAAGCGAGATCCGCCTTTTAAACTAACGGTAAGGGACCTGCCAAATTTTAATTAATATTCGGTTAGATTACCACCTCGTCGATAGGAATTTCAGGTGCGCTCATTGAATATGTGATGTGTTGTTCGATAAACAGATCATGATAGATAAGAGAACTTTGTTGCCTACCTCGATCGTAGTGAAGTACAACACACAATTCCCCTTTGTTAATTTCTAATGGATGGACGACAATTTCTTTTTTTCATATGTGAATCTACCACTTTGATATTCTCTTAACGTACAGTTGAAACAGCGGTACCTTCAAATGCGGCAGCTAGGGATTACACAAGGCAATATTTATACGTTCTTTCGACGACCTTATCATGATTTCGGTCTATTCGGAATGTGTTTGATGGCCTTTCTGGATATGTGAAAGTTTCTGAATCGCAACCTGAAAAGTCTATAGAATCTTTGCCTAACGGTGATACTGTTACTACCTATACTACAACAGTAACTTATCACAAAATTGCAAATACAGAGAAGCAGTCAATCATCAATGTAGATGAAGATGGAAATATTCTGAGTGACTTAGAAGGATACTTCAAAATTAAAGAATCTGAAATAGTAAAAACATCGAAGAGCTTCCTAATGGTGATACGATTGCCACGTTCACTACAACAATTACCTATCATAAAATCCAAAATATTGAAAAATATGTCACAAAAAATGTTGATGAATACGGAGAAGCGTTATCTGACCTCACAGGATATGAAAAAATCTCAGAATTACAGCCAACAAAAAACAGTTGAAACATTGCCCAATGGGGATATTGTTACGACATATACTACAATAGTTACTTTTAAAAAAACCTCGTCAAAAGATCCTATTATAGATAGTATTAAGTCTGCAAATGATCCAGATATTAAAGAAATAGAAAACCAAGTTGTTAATAACGATACTAGAGTTTCTATAGAACAAGCGGATAAATTGGTCAATATTAATTTGTCTAAAGAGGTGAGAGGTGGCTAAGTACTTCGAAAAAAAGGTTCAAGAAGAACAAGAGAACTATGGTGATGCAAAAGTAAGTATTACGAAAGATTAAGCCGCATTTCGTGAATTAGGTGAACGAGCAGTTGAAGTGACTTATAACTTTTCACATACTCGACCAACAAGTATTAATCCTGATAGTATTTATGTAATTAATCGCGAATCTGGATCTCCAAAAATGGATCTTTGGACTGAGAATATTTCCCATGCATATATTCCTATTTCATCTGTCCAAGAGGATTCAAATATTCTTGCACAACTCATTGCTAAAAAATCTTCAACCAATATATTGAGAAGGAGCTAGATGCTGCTAGATTGGGAGTTCCTGGAGTAGCCGGACATTACCGAAATATCATTCAGTCCAGTTTTTCCGACATGGCACTCGCCATCTTTATTTTTGAGGATTTAGAATTTCCCGGTTATTATAAATTTTCGAGTACCGTGAGTACAGGACCATCTTCAATCATGAAATAATTGAATCTCCAAAAAAGACTATTAGAACAGATAACTCAAAGATCCAGATGACAAGTTTATAAGATGGTCATCTGGATCTTTTTTATTTGAGATATCAAAAAACTTTTGCAATCAAGGTCAAATTGGATAGGATAAAGCTATTTCTTGAAATAAGTTAGTTCATTATTCCATATTCTACGTTGGAGAAAGAATATCTGATACGTCCATGCCCAAATTTTATGATCAAAGGTTTCAATAGCAATTAATATTAAAAGTATTTACTGGATTTAGATTTCTTGCACAAATAAATCGATAAAAATTACTTTTTGGTTTAAAATAAAAAATAGAGGGCTTCTTTCTGTTTCCAAGCTTCTCATTTACTTTGGAATCACTTACCATTTCAGATTCTAAATTGTTGGTGTTAATAAACAGCTGGATTATTTTCAAAAAAACGATATCTTATCAAATTTTACCCATACGGAATATTCTTTACGAAAAAACAATTATTTAATAACCATTTTTGATATATTAATAATAGAGTGTGTTTTAAATGTAGGAGCTAAAAAATTTGATTGATGATTTTGTTTACTGGGCTAACACCCATGTAGATTTTAATTTCAATAGTTACAATCTTAGCAGCCATAGCATCTGTCGTCGAAGTGGTAAAAGTGATAATATTACATAAAAAAAGTAACGATGATAACCTTTTAAGCAAAATAAATTTTTAAGAGCAGAGGTGATAAAATGAGAGGCTCACTCTCCAATGATAGAAGAGTCTATTTTTTTGAGTCCCCATCTTTGAAACAGGGCGGAAACGGACTAACTCTCAGTCAGCTAAGGTCAGTGTTTATAAAGAACTTCTTAAACAACCATAGAGCCATGTACACGAAAGAGAGCTATACTTTAGAAAAAGAACAGCGAAGTATCAGCATTTTTAGAAAAGATGGAAAATTACTTTCAGAAGACGAAATTTTAAAACTTGATATTATTGTCCCTCAGATTTTTGAAGTATATTAACAATATTTAGAATTATTGGTTGAGCATGCTTTAATAAATATATAGAGAGACTCCCACTAAACTTTTCTACTAGTACTGAACACTGAAATTTAGACGCTTTCTTGAAGTTTGAAGAAAAAAAACAAATTTGATTAACCAATATAACAATTTTTTGCGCTAAGAATAATCCTGGTAAACATACAATATGATCAATTAAGCTTGAACGAACGTTCTTTAAGAAAATTAATATACGTAATTAATCTCGTATTTGTTGCAACTTGCATATGATTTTGTTTGGGAGGCAATTTTTATGATACTTGAACAATTATTAGACTTTGAAAGTCAATCATTGCTTTCAATTTATAATTATTTAAGCGGTTCGCCAGATTTCCATGGAGTAAATGAAATTTCAGAGGCAATAGGGTTTGAGAAACGAACTACTGAAAAATATTTGGATCGTTTAGAGGATTTAGCAACAAAAGTTTCTAAGAAAACAGGTAATTCCCCAGTATTAGTTTCTGAAAAAAAATATAGATTAATTCAAGATAACTATGACTTAGCCCAAGAACTCCTATTAAAAATTTATCACCTATCTTTCAAAATAAATATCCTAGAAGACTTATTGTTAAATAGAAAGACACAGATTTCTGATTTAGAGTTTAAGTACAACTTAAGTTACTCTTCAATTAAGAAAAATATCTATGAACTAAGAAACATGTTACTCAACTATGAACTTCATCTACAGATACGTAAAAAAGAACTTATACTTTCTGGGCTTGAACCAACTATTCGTATCTTCTTTTTGGATTTTTTTTGGAAGGTTTATAATGGTTATATACACGTTTTTAATATAAAGCACACAACTGAAAAAGAATTCTTGATTGAAAAGTTAAACTTGATGTTGTCAGATAAGCTTGATCCAATTACTAAAATTCAATATGATTATCTCGTTGATATAACATTACTTCGCTATTTTTCAGGTCATAGAATTCAAGAAAAAGAGTTACCTAATGAATCTGTACTAATTGGTAGTGAATTTGCTAGAAACTTACAGTTATCATCTAAAAAAATAACCTCTATCTATTCCAATTTTGAAGATGAATTATACTTCATGCTGTTATTTTTGCAGTCCAAATTAGCTTTCTTTAGAAATACTAGATTCTTTAATTTGATAAAAAGTAGTCATGAAAAGTTCAACTCAAATATCTACGAGGCCAACCAATTTTTCTTTCATAATATTGGGCTAATTTTTTCTCACTTTAACTTTGATTATGATAAGTTGGAAAAAGAGTTATATGTGATTCATACGCGTTTGTTGCTTATGAATTTTTATCATTGCGTTCCCGTTGGAGAAGATTATCATCTATACCCAGACGATATAAGTGTAGTAATGGATAACATCCGAGTAAAACTGGAAAAGCTAAATTCCAGAAACGATCTTATCTACTCAAATCTGGAATACTCAATATTCCTGTATGCTGTACTGAGCATTGAAAACGAATTCATGACAACCAAAGATTTATTTATATTCATTGATGATTCTAATGGGGAATTTAATACCCTTTCTCTAAAGAATTTCCTTTTTGAAAGTACAAGAGCGATTGTTAAATTAAATTTTATCTCCTCCAACTGCTTTCTTCTAATGGACAGTTCAGTTGACCTTATAATAAGTACCAATAGATTTTTTCGGTTGAATAATAAGGGAATTTGCCCCATTCTTTATTTAGAATGTAAAGACAAATACCAAGATTTGAGATCATTTCAAACAACTATCCTAGAACTTATAGTAAGGAATAGAAACTAATCCCATATAATAACTTTGAAATGGCGAACCGTTTATCATATATTTTCTATAATTCAATTTAGATTGGAAATGTACTATCATCCGTCAATTTATTCCAATCTGATATTTACTAAAACCGTCAAATAATCCCAACCTTTTGAAAAAAACATTTCCTTCAGCTTCCGCCTTTTCCTGCAAATTAATTTAACACTAAATACAAAAAGAAACCCCTCCTGCCCTTCAAAGGTTGAGGAGGGGTTTCTGAGATCACAAAATTGCGAATTCTATTTTAGATTGGAATAGAAATAAGTAAGTTTCAAAATAATTTATCAAAATGATTTACTCCTCTAAATAATTAGACCAGTTGACTTTCGTTACTTTATTCCAACTATTGGAGCTGCAAAATCAATGGATAAACTGATTATTTTGCATATAAATGGCTTTTTTTAATAAATAAAATATATCAAAAGCATTATTTTATTATCGATAGTGACTTTTAACGTAACTAATGATATATTAAAAGAGTATTTATCAAAAAAACGGAGGCGACTATGAAAAAATATCTAAGAATATCCTATAAGACTTGTTTGTTACTGGTTCTCATCTTATCTAGTTCACATGTAGTATACGCTGAAAATACATCTGAATTAGAAAATATAAACAATACAAGAATCTCAGATTCTTCTACAGCACCGATTGACTCTGATTCAGAACAAACTATTCCAAGTTCGGAAGCCACTCTTGGAAGCTCGGAATCTTCAACAGTAACAGTAATTGATAATAACACACTAGAATCAAAGGAAGCTTCTCCCGAAAAAAACGAAGTGACTACTAATTCGTCTTCATCTGATTTCACGGCTTCTAGCAAAGAAAACAATAACGATTCTAAGAAAGAAGAAATACCTTCTCTCAAAGAAAATAAGACAACCGCTCAGAATCAGAGCAATGTCATTGAAACTTCTACATCTAGCGAAATTTCTAATAACGGTGGCTCATCTTTTTCTAGCAAGAATGACTTAAAATCATCTGCTAATAAAACTAGCATAGACAACGCTCTAGCTGCTGCAAAAGTTACTTTGAATGAGACATATGATAATGAATACTTGTCTAAAGAAGATATTGCTAAATTTGAAAAAGAATTGAAGTCTTATAAAACTGTAGCTGAAATAGAAGAAGCCACCAAAAAGTTTATTTTGAAAAGCACCTACAAGTATACTGAAGAGTTTTTATTATTTCTGAAAGATGAACAGTTTATTACTCAAAAAGATATTGATCAACTTTTACTTAAAATATCTAAAGCAAAGACATCCGAAGAAATCGAATCAATTATGGGAGAATATCTGATTGATAGCGGTCTATTTGATTGGTTTGAAGCATTTGAAAACTCGAGTCAAAAAATTGAAGATTGGGTGTCAAAAGGACTTATGACTGAAGAAAATAGCGAGTACTATCTAACACAGCTTTACTCCTGTTCAACTGTTGAAGAAATGGAACAATTACTTCTTCAAATACAGGAAAGTCTTTCTGCTCAAACTCTAAATACATCAGTAATCACACAAAACAAAGCTAGCACCAAATCTTTAAAAAATTCGAGTACTGAGAAAACAAAGACTCCTATAAAAAGCATTAGATATCAGAATTATGTAAAAGAACAATTACCCAAAACCGGTGATTCAGATAATAATTATGCTACTCTAGGTATCATCTTCACAGGGATTTCCTCAATTTTCTTTTTTAGAAGAAACAAGTTTAAATTTTAATATTTACTAAATAGAATATTGAACTCCTTCCTTAATAAACCATTAAGAAAGATCAGGCTGCAGATAAAGTCCATTTTATGGATGATATCTGCGGTCCTTTTTTTGATAGACTTATGAGAATAAATGTAAGCGTCAGATAGTAATGCGCATTAAAAAGCCCATCAATCATCCCGTATACTTGAGGAAGATTGATGGGCGTGCTTTTTTTTATTAATAGTTAGCTTGCCACTTTCTTTAAACTTCATGTTTCCAAGGCAAATAAGCTGCCAGCGCAGGTTTTGTTAAACTTGGTAGGTTGGGGATATTTTCTTGGGTCTAAGCCATTTTCTACAGCTGTTCGTAGAATGCTCAGAATGATTCCTGTTGATTGCGCCCCTTTTTCGCTGTTTATGCTAGTTTAAAATGGGTTCTTTCCCACTTTAGTTGACTTCCCTTAAAAGTATTTTCTTTCTTAAAAGATCGAAGCTATTTCTTCCAAACATAATTCGTTTTACTAACTTTGTTTTATTCACACTGCCTTCCGCAAGTCCATTGCTATAAACATATTTTACTGCATTGAAAACAGCGGTATGATCCCCTTTGATCCCAGTCAGAAAGGAATCCATGCTATATAATTTTGAGCTTTCTAGAATTTGAAGCCATTTAGTGAAGCTAGGAACATCCAATTCTCTAAAAATTCTTTGTAACTGGTAAAAAAGGGACAGACAACTGCCTAATAGAGGGTAATCAGCTATTAGTTGTACTAAATGTTTTTGATTCAAATTTCCATCTAGATGCGGCTGGTAAAGCAGGTGAATAATCCTACTTCTTGGAATCACCGTTCTGCCTGTTTGGGCAATCTTTAGTTGATGCACTAAATTTCTAATTGCTGATGTGAATCCCGACAGTAAAATGTAAGAAAATGCCGACGAGAAAAATGGTGTTTTTCTTACATTTTTTAGTACACTGATTTAAAAACAATCCGGAGGATTTTATGCGATCAGATGTACATGAAGGAGTTCAAATTTATATTATGAGTGATATTAAACCTAATTTTACCCACTTAGCCCGACAGTTCGAATGTGATCCGCGTACTGTCAAACGTTACTACGAAAACGATCTATCTAAAAAGAAAGCCGTACCTAAAAAACGCCCGAGCAAATTAGATCCTTTTCGATCAATTATTCAAGAGAAAGTAGAACTAGGCTGTTCTGCGTCAGCGATTTATCGCTTTATTAAGAAGAAAGGTTATGAAGGGAAAGATTCTATTCTAAGAGATTACTGCAGTCAATTACGAAAAACACACATTCAGAAAGCGACAATCCGAATTGAAACACAGCCAGGTTTGTCTGCACAAGTTGACTGGAAAGAAGATCTTGTCCTTTATAATCGTTCGGGTCAACGGTTCCAAATCAATTTATTTTTATATGTTCTAGGCTTTTCACGTTGGAAGTATATCGAGTTAACGCTAGACAGAAAACAAGATACACTACTTCGTTGTTTGAACAATGCCGTTCTCTCTTCTGAAGGAATCCCGCATGAAATCTGGTTTGATAATATGCGCACTGTCGTTGATCAAAGTAGAACTCAGTTTAGAAAGGTGACTTGGAACCAAAGGTTCTATGAATACAGTAAAGACGCAGGATTTAAACCAATTGCTTGTCGACCATATCGACCGCAAACAAAAGGAAAAGTGGAAGCCTTAGCCCGAACGGTCGAGCAGCTAAAAGTATACAACGGTGAATTTGATACATTGGATGATTTAATCGATCTTGTTTTTGAATTCAATGAAGAGCTGAACAAAGAAACCTCTCAAGCAATTGATGGCCCACCAATACTGAAATTTACTGCACACGAAAAAGAGCACTTATTGCCCTTTGATTCAAAATTACTAACGACCTACACACAAGATGTCCTCTCTCGTAAGGTATCTAAAGAATCGCTCGTGATTTATCAAAAGAATAAGTACTCTGTACCCGTTCGCTATATCGGCAAGACAGTTTCTCTCCAAGCTGTTGCCGGCGAACTTACTATTCATTATAACGGTGAATGCATTCAAAGACATCTTTTAAGTCAGAAAAAATTTAATTATGATTCAGATGATATGTAGGAGATTTTAAAATCTGATGTTTATCGAACAAAATCGGATGAAGAAATTGTACACTATGTTCAAGAAAATTTGAAACTCTACGACGAGTTCTATTAGGAGGCACCATGTCACAATACCAAGAGTTACTAGAGAATCTAACAACGTTAAAGCTAGATCAAATCAAAGAATATCTCCCTCGCTTTTTAGAATCTGAAAGAACAAAAGAACTATCCACAATCGATATTCTTTATTCATTAACGGAACGGGAATTAGCGTTTAGAAAACAACGGGCAGAAAAAATGAATATCAAAACGTCCCACTTTCCCTATGAAAAACGAATGTCCGATTTTGACTTTGATTATCAGCCAAGTGTGAACAAACGGCAACTGTTGGACTTATCCAGTCTGCATTTTATGGAACGACAAGAGAACATTTTATTTATCGGTAGCAGCGGTGTTGGAAAAACACATTTAGCAACGGCAATCGGTATGGAAGCTTGTCGTCAACGAATCAGCACCTATTTTATTACGTGTAATGAACTGATTCAGCGATTGACCAAAGCCTATCAAGAAAACCGGCACGAAGCATTAATAAAAAATTACTGCCGATATAAACTGCTCATTATCGACGAAATTGGTTATTTACCGATTTCAGAGGTTGGCGCAAATCTCTTTTTTCAGTTAATCACAAGGAGATATGAAACGAAATCGACGATTATTACAACCAATATCCCATTATCAAAATGGGGAGCAGTATTCTCAGACCCAACATTAGCAAATGCCATATTGGACCGATTGGTCCACCACTCCCAACTAATAAAGATTACCGGGAGGTCTTATCGAATGAAAGACTATTTGCTTGATAAGGATGTCCTTCAGGCAACTACAGATGAGAAAAGCAAGAGAATCGGTAAAAACTAGCATATTCTCACCGGCAAAAAATTACATTTGAAAATCGGGATTGACAGCTGACTCGGAACCTGTGTATCCCTGCCCCTTAATAGCATGAAAGATGCTTCTGGCAGTGTAGCCTTCCTGGTAAAGTTGATTAATTTCCTTTTTAAACCGCTTAGTTTTGTCTCTTGGCCTTTCTCTTTTCTGAATCAGGGTCTCATCATCCAGACTGATTTCAACATATTTTTTAATGGTCCTGCGATTGAGACTGAAAATCTCACTTAATCGTCTCATACTTATGCCGTTGGCATATTGCCTTTTAACTTGTTTTATTAATTTTCGCTTTTGATCGCGACGTTCTATTTGTTGCTTTTCCATTTTCGTCATGAACAGCTTATTTAGTTCTTTGTTAGAGAGTGAAAGATATTTCTCTACTGTTCGATTGTCCATTCTGAGTTCTTTACCTATCTGGTTAATTGAATAATTCTCTGACTGAAATAATTTTTTTGCCATGAATATTTTTTCTTTTAATGACAAATAAGGCTTTAATCCATTCACATTTTCCGGGACAACAACAGGAATGTTACTTGGGAGTACTTGCTTAAGAAATTTTTTTAGGTATTCAGAAAAATTCTTTATTATGTGAAAACGGTCGCTTATCTGTACGGCAGTTGGATGGCTTTCTGCAATTGCATTCTTAAAAGTACGAGAACCATCTCGACAGACAATTTCCAAGTTAGGAAAAGTTTCTAACCACCTTTTAACATCATCAAAATCTCGGGAGGGAATAAGATCGACGATCTTATGAGATTCTAAGTCAACCATGATCGTTCCGTAAGTGTGTCTCCTTTTGATCGCAAAGTCATCGATACAAACTTTGGTAAACTTATCTTTGTTTATTCGAATTTCTTTTTTTTAATCATTCGGCAGATCGTACTTTTACTGATATCTATTTTTTCCTTTTTTAACTGTTTAGATGCATTCTTCGAACTAATTTCTAGGGACAGGGATAGAATTTTATCCTCTAATCGTATTGTTTTACGTGCATGATTTTTAGCAAACAACAATGGAAAAGTGAAAGTAGTATAGCGGCAATTTTCATTTTCACAAAAGAATTTCTGAATAGTGAGAACAATAACAGTCTCGTATATTGAGACAGGAAGGTCTCTAAACGTTCTTTTGTAAGTAGAGTGGACTCGAGAACTCCCCATTTTGCAGTAAGGGCAACTAGCTTGAGTTCTTTCAAGTTTTCCGTAAATCATTAGTTTGTTCTCAATAATTTTATGATTAAGATAGATAATTTCTGAATCCAGAGATTTAATGATTTGTTCCATAGTATTCTCCCAGTTTTCGTCTAATGTAACACAATTCAACTAGAGTGGGAAAGAACCTTGAAAGTGCACCACTTACTTTAGGTCGGATGGTTGAAAACTACACCACTAATAACTCACAATAAGTAAAGAATCAATATACTTATTGGAGGTCTTGGAGTGATAACTTTTATGGATAAATTAACAATCATTCGTCTGCTAGAAGGTGGCCGTTCTCAACGTTCTGTTGCAAAAGAATTAGGTCTCAATCGAAAAACGGTTGGCCGTTACTGGCGGCAATATCAAGCAGCACAAAGAGTATTGGAACAAGATCCTGCCAATCCGATAAAAAAGGAGCAGTTAACAGCTCCACCGACTTATCAAACAAACAATAGGCAGCCTAGAAAATATACGCCTGAAATCGACCAACGGGTCGAAGAAATACTCGCATTTGATCAATTAAAAGCGAAGCAACTGGGGCCTCATAAACAACGATTGACAACTGTAGCTATTCACGAAATGTTGGTATCAGAAGGTTTTGATATCGGACAGAGTACATTACGCCCGTATATTCGAGAAAAGCTCCGGGCTAAAAAGGAAGCTTATATCAAGCAACTTTATCCGTTGGGATATCGAACCGAGTTTGATTTTGGCGAAGTAAAATGTCTGATCAACCAACAAAAGAGAACATTGACACTCGCAGTATTCTCTTGTCCAGCTTCTGGTTATCGCTGGGGAAAGCTCTATGAATCTGCCAATCAACAGGTTTTCTTGGATGCCCATATTTGTTTCTTTGAACAACTTCAAGGCGTTTACTCTACAGTTGTTTATGACAATATGCGAAACGTAGTGAAACGCTTTGTCGGCCGGCACGAGAAGGAACTCAATGACGAGTTAGTGAAAATGGCTCTTTATTATCGCTTTGAACCAGTGGTGACCAATCCCTTCAGTGGCCATAAAAAAGGTCATGTAGGGAAAAGTGTACAGGTCTTACGGCGAAAAGCGTTCACAAAACAGTATGAGTTTGAATCAATCGGACATGCCCAAAGACATTTAGACCAAGCCTTACTTGAATTAAACGTCGAGTCAACGATCGCAGTGGAGCAGGATCAATTACAGCTATTACGAGGATTTTATGACTACGGTATTACCACGAAACAAACAGTAGACAAGTATAGTTTCGTCCATGTGAATGGCAACTATTACTCAGTTCCAGATTATTTGGTTGGACAGAAAGTAATCGTGAAACGTTATCTCAACGAGCTGAAAATCGTTGGATCCAGTCAAATTATCGCGACACACTCTATTCAGGAGGGAGAAAAGCAGTACTCGATCGATATTCGTCATTATTTAACGACTTTTTTACGAAAACCTAAGTCGTTGGAACACTCACTTGTTTTGAAGAAGACGCCGAAGCTTCGACGCTGTTTTCTTCAGTATTATCAAAAAACACCACGCAGATTTCTTCAATTTATTGAAAATCATTTAAGTATCTCTTTGGATCAATTGATCATTCAATTAGAAGAAGAAGCGTTTAAAGACCATAAGGTCTTTAAAACACCGCCTAGTCGAGCGGTAAACGAAGCGAGAAACCAGTTACAGGAATATAATGTGATCCACCAAGTGAGAAAGGCGGCCAATAAATGATCGAAGCATATGCCAAACAATTAAAACTACCCTATCTGAAGAAAAACTATTCAACGTTACTTCAACAAGCAATTGATCTGGATCAAAGCTTCGAGGAATTTCTTACACAGCTGCTTATGTTAGAGATTGAGCAGAGACAAAATAATCGGATCCAAACACTGATTCGCCAATCAAAATTGTCAAGTAAAGTGACGTTTGATGATTACATGGATAGCCATTTAGAAGTAAAAATGAAGAAACAAATCAAAGAGCTGAAAACGTTACGATTTATTGATCAAAAAGAGAATCTGATTTTAATGGGTAATCCTGGTTACAAATGAGAAAATGAAGATGTCCTAAATCGCGAGAATAAGGATGTACATATTTAAGAAAATTCCTCATACTCTTTTTGAGGTGATCGTTATGGAATTTGAAATGAATATTGATACTACTTTTGAGGTAAAGTCACTTAGTGACTTACCACGTTTAGGAGAAGTGATGAAAGAGTTGAAACTCAAAATTAACAAAAGTAAATTAGCAAGAGATCTTGGGAAAGATCGACGTACCGTTGAAAAATATCTTAATGGGTTTATTCCAAAAACAAAAAGAGATAAACCATCAAAGATTGATCCTTATTATGAAGTAATTGCATCCTTGCTTTCTGAGGAATGCCCACAAGAATTCTATTATATGCGGGTTTTATGGCAATATTTGACAGATAATCATGGATTGGTTTGTGAAAGCTCGACCTTCAGGAAATATATCAATAATATTGAAGAGTTTCGATCCTACTTTAAAGATGGCAAACGTCTAAGTACTCCGGGGACACCAAGATTTGAAACGATTCCAGGAAAACAGGCGCAGCTTGATTGGAAAGAGAGTATACGATATCAAACAGTTGATGGCGAACTTATCGATGTTAATGTCGCAGTCCTAGTCCTCTCTAATTCAAGATTTAGAACCTTTCAACTAACTCTTTCGAAAACTCAGGATGTTCTATTCTCTTTTTTGACAAATACATTTGAAAAATTAGGAGGCGTCCCTGAAGAAATAGTAACTGATAACATGAAATCTGTTATGGATGATGCTCGAACAGAAAATTATTCCGGAAAGATCAATATAAAGTTCGCTCAGTTCGCACAGGATTTCGGATTTAAAGTGAAACCTTGTATTTCAGCTAGGCCTCGTACAAAAGGAAAAGTTGAATCCCAGATGAAGCTACTTGACGAAATTCATGCATACCAAGAAAATTCACTATTATTGAGCTAGCAAAATATGTCGAGGAACTCTGCAATCGTGTTAATAGACAAATCCATCAAGGAACGGGGAAAATACCATTGATTGAATTTGAAAAAGAAAAGAGCCATCTGACAACCCTACCAGCAAGTAGTATCAGAGACTCTTACAAAATTACACACAAAACTGTCAAAGTAAATGCTTCAAATATGATTAGTTACAAATCCAGTCAATATTCTGTTCCATCAGGATATTATGGAAAAAAAGTATCTATTCAAATTATTGACAATCAGTTATGGGTTTATTTTAACATGAAAATTATCGCTCAACACGTCATTTCCTCAAGAAAATTGAATTATCGTTCAAGTCATTATAGAGAAGCCCTTGAGGGCTCCACGAATAAGTTCTTAGATATTGATGAATTGGCGAGACAAAATTTACAAATAATTGGGGAGGTCTTTGAATAATGGGTGAATCAGCATACAATCACGTAGAAGCCAATTTGGATTATTTGAGATTACGGCAGATGTCCCTTCATTTGAGCGATATATCAAAAAAAGTGTAACAAACGATTTAACGTTTATAGAGGCTCTTCTGGAGCTAACTCAAAAAGAGGTAGATATAAAAGAAATTAGTGCTGCTAATTCAATGATATTAACAGCGAATTTTCCGCATAATAAACGAATCGATGATTTCGATTTTAACTTTCAAACATCCGTAAATCAGTCCCAAATTGAGGAACTCATAGGTCATCAATTTATTGACCGCCTGGAAAACGTCGTTTTCCTTGGACCTAGCGGCGTAGGGAAAACGCATCTAGCGACTTCTATTGGGATTGAGAGTGCTAGAAAGCGAATTAGCACCTATTTTGTAAAATGTCATGATTTAATACAAAATTTAAAGAAGGCAAGAAATGAAAGCCGACTAGAATCACGACTCAAATTTTATTCAAGTAAAAAACTGCTAATCATCGATGAAATAGGCTATTTGCCAATTTCGGTGGATGACGCTAAATTATTTTTCCAGCTAATTGATAGAAGATATGAAAAGAAAAGTACCCTTCTAACAACAAATATGCCCTTCAAGGATTGGGGAGAGGTTTTCTTAGATCCCAAAATTGCGAACGCTATTTTAGACAGAGTATTGCATCACGCTCATGTGGTCCAGATAACCGGAAACTCCTATAGAATTAAGGATTACCTTGAGGAGATTTAGGCGTATTTTTGTACATGTCAATTTTCGCGAAAATTGACATCTTTATATTGACATTTATACCTGGTGTTGGAAAAACACATTTAGCAACTGTTCTCGGAATGGAAGCTTGTCTGGCTGGAAAAAGTGTCCTCTTTACGAATATCCCTAACTTGGTCATCGAACTAAAAGAATCCATGAGTGCGAACCAGCTGAATTTTTATAAGCGTCGGTTTGGTAAATACGACTTGGTTATTCTGGACGAATTAGGTTATGTTTCATTTGACCAAATAGGAAGCGAAATACTGTTTAATCTTCTCTCGAATCGGACGAATGCCGGCTCTATGATTATTACGACGAACATGTGCCCAGCAGTAAACATTCTTGATGCCAGACATTTTTCCATAAGCTGCGTAGGCATCACTATGTAGATAGCCAGTAAAGTGTGTAAGAAAATTCTGAGGGATTTCATGTTTGCGCGATAATTCATGTTGGTAAAGAACAATGGGATAGCTTTCTGCTTTTCCTGAAGTATACAGCCAATAATAGGTCGTGGCTTTTGGAACGTCTAAGACATTGTAGTGCGTCTCATCCACATGAATGTCTTAGACGTTCTGTAAGGTTTCTTTTAATAGTTGATACAGTGGCGACAAGACATAGTCTGTCGCCAGAAGATACCAATGTGAAATTTTCTGGCGATCCAATGGAAAGCCAAAGGTTTTCCATTCGTTCTCTTGACGATAGGCAGGCACTTTCTTGACATACTTTTCAACGATTGTCTGAGCCACCATTGTGGAACTTCCAAAAATGTTATTGATTAGTAGTTTTGGGACGCTGACTTTCTTAATTGGTGTCGTTCCATTGTCTTTTTCACATGTGCAACACTTGTACGCATGTTGATGAAACAATTTTTTTTCAATGTGAGCAGGAATAAATAAAGGTCCTTCACGAACGACGGTGGAGCCAATTTCAGTTATGTGAGTACCGCAGGCATCACAAAGACAGTCTTCGCTCTCCAAATAATAGTGAAGATGGTTTGCGGGTAAGTGGGAAAGCGACAAGGCTTTTTTCCCTTTTGTCTTTTTCCGTCTAAAACTTTTTACCTCAATCAATTCCTAGCTTTCCTGACCAGCCTGCTCTGGTTCCTTAAAAGAATCTGTATCAAAGAGATTTGTTTGTCCATCAATCGATGGCATATCTTCTTTCTTTCGCCAATACATCTGGCGCTGCAGCGCAAATAGCTGTCCTTGAAGATACTGATTTTGTTCAAGGACGAGTTCAAATTGTTCCGTTAATTCTTGATTATTCTTTTCCATTGATTCAAAGTGGTTTCGTCTAAACGCTTACGGAAATTGAGCATTAATGTCGCGTTAAAAAGACGTTCATATTGATAAGTCGGCACTCCGCCAAAAAATTGTAGACACGGATTTTCTTGAATCTGAAGTACCGTTTCCTTATCACTGTAGCCGTACTCTTTTTTGGGTGATTAAAACGCCCAATGCTGTGCGCAACGATTTTGTGACATCTCCCTTCTTATCCCAAATTTTTTTTGCATACTCCTTTTCCAACTCTGATCAAGGAATCCGTTTCGCTTTTTTGACCCAGCAATTTTCGGGATTCATTTTCAAACCGAAAAGTTGGTTGAAATCTTCAAAAGCCTCCAAAAGGAATAGAAGTTCATGGTTTTCAGTGCTATATCTAAAAAATACCTACATTAAGTTTAATAGATAGTAGTGGGCAATACTGGTAGATCAATATTTTATAAGTAATCGGTAGATATTGTAAAACACTCAAAAATGCATCACAGTTGGAAATAGTGAATTTCAATTAACCAGAACCCATTTTAATTGATCTAATCATAAATTAATTTTCAATCCATAATTGGTTGACAAAATCGCACTTTTTCAGTTTGAGTGTGCGCCTAAGAAAAAAGGCTTAGTACCAAGCTTTATTCCCTCTTTTTTCTTCGATTTTTGTCTTCACTACCCCCCTGTTAGAATACGGGGGTCATGGCTTGTCGAGCTGCCCTCGACAAGCCTATTTTTTTGCATTTGTTGCTTGAAACTGACCCAAAACCGTACTCTTTCTCAACGTTGTAACGTCTATGCTTGAGTCTTAGTCGAGGAGACCTCGACTGAGACTCTGCATTCACCGCTGGGCGCGTTAGCGCCCAGCTCTCACAAGGAGACCTTGTTCGCTCTGCACATGGACGAACAACTTTGGAAAGCGTTTCAACCCAGCAACAAATAAAAAAATAGTTTCGTTTGTGCTGCCAGATTAAACACGTGATTATTCAGTTGCCCACTCTAGCCATCTTTCACTGCCCTTTTGTTCAATGCGTCCCACACAAATTATTTTTGATAGCCTAATAACCATTTTCGAACAGCGCTCTTGCTATAAAGAACCATTCCTGAGTCTAAACGAATTTCTGGACACCCGTGAATCACCCACTCTTTTAATGTGTTGACACTGACATCAAAATATTGTGCACAGTACTTCTGTTTTACTATGTCATGCTCCTCTCTTGCGTTTTCCAACGCTTCTTTGGTCAACGCATAAACACGACTGTAGGTCTCTTTCTCCCAGCTCAACAATGTCTCTTCGATCGTCATACAATCCCTCCATATTTAGTTTTCAAAGACCACTTAAACATTCGTTATGTAAACTTTCTTAATTCCAGTTCCATCCTATACCCATTTTTATAATATGTCAATAAGTTTTTTTATTTTTATTATATAAACTTTTTAGTTTATTTATATTGAATTCACAGTTTATGAGAGTATACTAAAGTCAAAGAGGTGAAGAGAATGATTGAAAACTTTGGTAGAAATATTGCCAGATTAAGAAAAGAACAACATCTTTCCCAAGAAGAATTAGCGGATCGAATCGGTCTTCAGAAACAAACAATCTCCAATATTGAACGGGGAATACGCTACCCAACGTTTGAAACGCTAGAGAAATTAAGAAAGGTGTTGAATGCGGGACCAATAGAACTTTTTGGAACAGAAGAAGAAGTCGCATTAGAAGAGACTACAAAAGTCTTAGAGCGGATCGATGAAAATGAAGATAAGATTGAACGGATGGTGAGGTTTTCAAAAGCCTTCAACGAACAATATGTCCACGAAATCAATGAGGTCTATGAGAAGGCAGAAGCTATTCAACGATTATTTACAAAACAGCCAAAACTTGATGAAGAGGGCTTTCCGATTACAACAAAAGATGACGAAATCATTTGGGAACCCGCCTTCTTCGATACCCTCCCGTTTGATCAATTAGACGAGGTCATAAACAAAATAGACTATATTAAAAAGAATCAAGATTTACTGTAATTTTCTTTCTTATGTGCCCCACGCTATATACCGAGAGGAAAATTGAAATGTCAACAATAAAAAAATATAAGAAAAAAAATGGATCTACTGCTTATATGTTTAAAAAATACCTGGGAATAGATCCTTTGACTGGTAAACAGATAGAAACGACAAGACGTGGCTTCTCATCAATACGGCAAGCAAGAACAGCATATGCCCGATTAAGCATCACAGATACAGAAAATATATCGAAAAGTTCTTCCAAAAATCGTACTTATAAAGAACTTTTTGAAGAATGGTTTGTATTAATCTACAAGAACAGAGTTAAAGAAAGTACCTATTGGAATACACATCTTGTATTTGAAAAACATATACTACCTGAAATCGGTAATTATCGAATACAAAATATCAGTGTAACTAACTGTCAAAAGCATGCAAATAAATGGGCAAATCTTTCTCCAAATCGCTACTATCGCTTTATTAATTATGCCAGTATGATTTTTAAATATGCGATTTCTATTGATGAAATATCATCTAATCCTATGGAAAATATTGTTATGCCTGTGCCACAGGATAATATAAAAGAGTTTGAGCGATTAAACTTCTACAATAGGAATGAATTGCTACAATTCCTTAATATACTAAAACTGGAGTTTCCATTAAAAAGATACGTTTTCTTTTCTTTACTCGCATATACAGGCATGCGGAAAGGTGAAGCACTTGCTCTAACTTGGTCTGATATTGATATGAAGAACAGAGCTTTAACAATTAGTAAAACTCTAGCTGTTGGGAAAAATGGAAAATTACTAATTCAAAAGCCAAAAACAAAAGCTAGCAATAGAAAGATTAGCCTCGATATTGATACAGTCAAATTATTAAATATTTGGGAAGTCGAACAAAGGAATGAAAATCGTAAACTGAACTACAGTTTAAATGATAAGAAACAACTGGTGTTTTCTAATGAAAGTAACAACAGTTTGATGAATCCCAGAGCTCCTCAAACATGGCTGGCTACTCTTTATAAACATCATAAAGATTTGCAGAAAATTACTCCACATGGTTTTAGACACACCCATGCCTCGTTACTATTTGATGCAGGTGCAACAATGAAACAAGTACAATCTCGTCTAGGTCATAGTAATATTAAAACTACAATGAATGTATATACTCATGTTACTGAAGAATCAAGAGAAGAGACGGCATTAATCTTTAATGATTATATGAAAAATGGAAAAAGTCTGGGTCAATCTCTGGGTCAAAAGAAAAACCCCGCTTAACAAAGCGGGGAACCATCATTATATCAGTATTAATTTAATCTTTACTTGATTGCATCTTTTGCTTGGTCAGCTAGTGCAGTGAAAGCAGCTGCATCGTTAACTGCTAAGTCAGCTAACATTTTGCGGTTGATTTCGATACCGGCAACTTTAAGACCGTGCATTAATTTTGAGTAGCTCAAGCCGTTCATACGTGCTGCAGCGTTGATACGTGCAATCCACAATTTGCGGAAGTCGCGTTTCTTTTGACGACGATCGCGGTATGCGTAGTTGTATGAATTCATTACTTGTTCTTTAGCTGTTTTAAATAGAGTGTGTTTAGAACCGTAGTAACCTTTAGCTAGTTTTAGTGTCTTTTTACGACGTTTACGAGTTACAGTTCCACCTTTAACACGTGCCATGTTTAATTCCTCCTAATAAATAAATCATTGAATTTTTTAAGTTGTAAAGCGGGTTGCGCAATTATTTCATGCGTGCCAATTGTTGGCGGATACGTTTGTAATCGCCTTTTGATACCATAGACGCTTTACGTAATTGACGACGTTGTTTTTTCGTTTTTCCGTGGAAACGGTGACTTGTGAACGCGCGGAAACGTTTCAAACCGCCTTTACCAGTGCGTTTTACGCGTTTTGCTAAACCGCGATGTGTTTTTTGTTTTGGCATGACTAAATTTCCTCCTACTTTTCATTTCGCATACTCTTTAACTAGAGTCAAAGAAGCATTCTCAAAATTATTGCTAGTCTTTCTTCTCTTTCGGTGCAAGCACTAAGAACATGCTACGTCCGTCCATCTTCGCTTTTTGTTCCACTGTTGCGATATCATCAGTTTCTTCAGCTAAGCGATTAAGAACTTTCTGACCAATTTCTTTGTGGGTAATGGCACGGCCCTTGAAACGGATCGAAGCTTTCACTTTGTCACCTTTTTCTAGGAATTTACGTGCGTTACGAAGTTTTGTATTAAAGTCGTTCAAGTCGATCGTTGGACTAAGCCGAACTTCTTTAATGTTGATCACTTTTTGCTTCTTGCGCGCTTCACGTTCTTTTTTCTGTAATTCGAAGCGGTATTTTCCATAGTCCATAATACGTGCTACAGGTGGTTTGGCACCAGGAGCTACTAGGACTACATCAAGGTTTGCTTGTTCAGCAATCTTTAAGGCTTCTACTTTCGATTTAACACCTAGTTGTTCGCCGTCTTGTCCGATCAAACGTACTTCACGTGCACGAATGCCGTCGTTAACCATCATATCCTTTGCTATGGTCATTCACCTCCAAATTTTTTGAGAGAAAAAAAAGCGAATAAAAAAAACGAGTTCTTTACGAACCCGCACGTAGTTCGACTCATCCTAAAAGATCAGTCATTAACTATCTAGCCCAGCGAGATGTTCGCGTAAGGCGAGAAGCGGGTGCTTCTGCTTTCATTTCTCAACTTTAACAGTATACAAGCTATTCTATAAAATGTCAACTTATTATTTCCCTTTTCTGATTGTTTTCAGAAACTTTCTATTGAACTTCCTTTAGTTTGTATGCTAACGTATAAGATGAAGGAAGTGATACTATGGAACATTCTTTTTTCAAAGAATTGATTCATTACAATAAACCAAAGGAGTCACCGTTACGCTTAATCGGTGCCGGCCTTTGTATGATCAGTGTTTTATTCACCGGCTACTTATCCCACCAGCTAGCTATTTCTAGTTTCGGTTCTTTAGGCATTTTCACCTTTCTCTATTATCAAAGACTCCCGTTAAAACAATTAATGGTACGCCTGTCTGTCGTCGGCAGTTTTTTGACCGCGGCAAACTTTCTCGGTATGCTTTCGACCCATGCCGCTTGGACTGCACCGATCGTGGTTGCTGTTGTCGGTTTTATAGGAAGATTCTTTTTCCGACTATATGGAATTGCTAAACCAGGTCCTTTCTTTATCGTTATGGTTACAGCCATGGGCGCGAGCACAAAGATTTCCCTTGCGAAAATCCCAATGATGAGCGGCTATTTTTTCATTGGTGTTCTTTTCTCTTTAGCGGTCGCTTTCGCAGTCCATTTTGTAGAAACTGAGCCTTTGCCTGAAAAAAATACAGAAAAAACACTGAAATCGCGAATCGATCATGATCCCGCTGTGGTCATTGATAGTCTTCTATACAGTGGGATTCTTTTTTTTGCTGTCTATCTCAGCATCGGCTTGCAGCTAAAAAATCCCTATTGGCTAGTTGTCTCATGCGCCTCTATTTTACAAGGAGATAATCTTCGAGCTATGGCCCATCGCAATATCCAACGAATTTTCGGTACAATCGTAGGTCTCATCATTGCAGCCGGTCTGCTGAATTTGCCGCTATCCATTTTTGAAACATTGCTGCTGATCACAGCATTATTTGTGACAGTCGAATATTTTGTGAAACGCAATTATGCAATCGCACAATTTTTTACCACCCCAATGGCATTGATGCTCTCGATGCTCGTTAGACAACAATATCTTTACTCACTGATTCAATTCCGTTTTCTGGGGATCGTAATCGGCAGCTTACTAGGGCTTCTAGCTGGGTGGCTTATGAGTACTAGTCTGACGTTTTATACTCGTAAATTTCATTCAAACTAACTAGGATGTTCAAGAAAGGCTTCACAAACTAGCTTATTGCTCAAAAGCTAGTTCGTGAAGCCGGACATGGATATGCTGCAAAGTGATTTATTCCTGTGAAAATTTTATGCTTTCTTTATAGTTCAGAAAACCGAGTGGCGCCACTCGGTTTTTGCTATAATGAGGACATGAAAACTGAAGGAGGCACTTCTATGTACCGTTTGATTGCTTGCGACTTGGATGAAACCTTGTTAGACAAAGCTCGTCATGTTTCAAAAAGGACGCAAGAAACCATAAAAATGGCCGAAGCTAAAGGGGGCGTTTTTGCTCCAGCAACAGGCCGCGGCTTCTATTCGATCAAGCAAACCTTGGAAGAATTAGAGGCAGCAAATAAAGCAAACCATTATATGATCGGGTTTAACGGCGGAGTGGTCGTTGAAAATCAGGGGCCTGCGATCATCAAAGATTTCCCTATGCCCTTTGAGATTTTGAAACGCTTATTTGAATTTGGTTCAAATTATGATGTAGCGATCCACCTATATACATTTGACCAGACCTATGTTTATCATAGCAATCCAGAGGAAGACGCGTATTTAACAACGATCCCCCATGAAAAACGCTTCGAGGACGATCTTCGTTTTCTAGAGGATCAAGTCTGCTACAAAGCCCTATTCCAAAATTTGGACCGCGGGTATTTAGAAAAATTGGAGCAAGAAATGCCTGCTGACCTCCACGATCTATTGGAAATCAGCTACTCGTCTAACCGTTACATTGAGTTCAATCCTAAAGGAGTCAATAAAGGGGCCGCTTTGCAGACCTTGGCCGATCATCTGAATATTCCTATGAATGAAACGATCGCTATCGGTGACAACACCAATGATTTAGCGATGATCCATGCAGCAGAATTAGGTATCGCTGTAGCGAATGCTGTTCCTTCGGTCAAAGAAGCGGCACAGCACACGACGATCGCAGATCACGAACAAAGTGCCATAGCTGAAGTCATCGAAACCTTTATTCTATAAACAAAGCCGACCGCTCCTGTCTCTATCAAAACCGATAGAAACAGGAGCGGTCGTTTTTAATTTATTAAGTATTTTTCGGCTCAGCCTCTTTATCGTATTCTGCGCCATAAAATTAAGATTAACCAGATAGATAATCCCAGACTAATAATCAAGGTTATGAGCCAACCAACTTCGGAATGAGTAAATGGCAAGGGCATATTCATCCCGAAAAAACCCGTTACGATCGTTGGGATCGTCAATAATAATGACCAGATCGTTAAGATTTTCATTGTATCATTCAGATTATTATTCAATAAATTATTGTAGGTACCGGATAACTGATCCAAAATCTCACTGGACAATTTTGTCATCTCTACAGCCTGCTTAGCCTCGATCAAGGCATCATCCAGTTCTTCTTTTTCCTTGTCAGTAAAGCTGGAGAAAATCGTTTGCGCTTTTATTTGCTCCAGTAAAACTGCATTTTGCTTAGTACCAGTCACTAAATAGACCAAGCCAATCTCTAAATCCGAAAGTGCCAATAAATTCTTATTCGTCGTTTTTTCCCGCAGCCTTTTGTTCAATTGGATTCGTTGACTATCGACTTCCTCTACCAAAGGAAAATAATAATCAGAAACCAAAAATAGTGTGTGAAACAACAAGCTCGCAGTACTTTGATTTGGTTCACTGGATAAAATGTTCTCAATCACATTCTCAACATAAGAGGTCCGCTCATTCACAAAAGAAAAAAAGTAATGATCCTTCAAAATAAAGGCCATCGGACTCGTTTCATAATGATTGTCTTTCTTCAAAAGATTCGGCACATTAAAAATCAAGAGCAGGGCTTTTTCCATCGGATCATATTCTACCCGTGCTCGTTCATTATCATCAAGCGCATACGTCAGCATCTCGTCACTGATCGCGAAGCTAGCTCTCAACTGCTTTATCTCATGGGGTTGGGTAGTATCTACATTGATCCACGAACACATTTCTTGATTAAATGTTTGTCTGCTGTCCATCAGAAACCTCCTGGTGCTAATTCAGTCTAATCCCAGTCCAGTATAACAAAAACTTTCGAGCTATATTATTCCAAACACCAGATACAAATCCTTTTGGCAATTATTCCTAAAAATAATAAAAAAAGCACGCAAAAATTTGCATGCTCAGCAATTACTCAACAGGAACACCTTGGACTTCGAGAATCTTTTCATCGATCATCCGAATAACTTCATCACGTGCTTCCGCATCATCCACAAAGTTCAACCGATCACCGTCGATTTGAATCTTAGGACTCTCATTGTACTCTTCATACCATTGATCATAGCGACTGTTTAATTCTTTATAATAATCATATAAGGTTGGATCAAATTCTAATTGTTCATATTCACGTCCGCGTTTTTGAATCCGCTCCATCATTGTTTTAAAAGAAACACGGATGTGGACTAACAAATCAGGATGCTTTTTGTGAGCGGCATAAGGCAGCTCTTGCATCATGTTCGCCAATAATTCATCATAGACCTTCACTTCAGTCTCAGTTGCTCGACCAAGATCAGCATTCAAATGGAACAATAAGGAGTCCTCATAGATTGAACGATCCAAGACATTATTGTCATCCTGCATCGCTTTTTTGATACTGTCAAAACGTTTATTTAAGAAATAAATCTGCAATAAAAAAGCATATTGCTCTGGATCAGCATAAAACAGCGGCAATACCTCATTATCATCGATTGATTCGTAAAAAGCCTGACTACCTAAATGTTCTGACAACATTGCCGTCAAACTTGATTTTCCTGCTCCAATGGTTCCTGCTAATACGATCACGCTCATAAACCCCCAACTCGCTTCATACAAAATATAGTGCGTATTTTTCAACTTATCTAATATACCCCCAATATCTTGTACCGTCAAACGAAATACTTCTAGAATAAGTCCTTTTTTTCTTCTAAGGAATGTTTAAAAAATCGTTGATTTTCAAAAACTTTTCAGTCGTTTCGTTTACTTGTCGTCATTCTCTGAGTAAAATGAGAAAGAGACTTAGATGAATAGTTGCTATTAAGTAAAAAAATCAGCCCCTGTTTATTCAGGTGGAATACCAAAAACGTATTGCTTTCGCTAGAAAAACAATTGCTTTAGAATCATTATTAGACAGCAATGAACCGCGCGTTAGTAATCACATGTATTTTCTTTGGGAAAATAATTACTCTAAAACGAAATAGGGGTTTTTTTAATGAAATCGATTGGCACGGGTTATGCCAGCGGGAAAATCATATTAATGGGAGAACATTCGGTTGTCTATGGAGAACCGGCGATCGCCTTCCCATTTTCCGGAACAGGTATCCAAGCGACGATTCGCGCAAATAAATTAGAGTCCTGGATCGAATCCAGCTTCTTTCACGGACCGCTTTCAGAAGCTCCAAACACGATGCGAAACGTTACAGTCCTGCTTTGGTATTTAGTTAAACACTTTAGAATTCCAGAACCATTTTATTTGAAAATAGAAAGCTCCATCCCGGCAGAACGCGGAATGGGCTCAAGTGCAGCAGTTGCTGTCGCTATAACACGTGCTGTCTTTGATTGGATGGAAGAACCGGCAACACAGGAGAAGGTTCTGCATTTTGTAAACCAAGCCGAAGCAGTTGCTCACGGAAACCCTAGCGGCATCGATGCAACAACAATCAGCGGCACTGAACCAATCCTTTATCAAAAAGGAATCGGCTTCCAGCCTTTCCAATTAAATATGGATGCTTTTTTAGTCGTTGCCGATACAGGCATCAAGGGACAAACACGCAAAGCAGTCAAAGATATTGCAAAATTAATGGAGCTGCGTCCCTATGAAACGAACAAACAAATGCGAATGTTAGGCAAGCTGACTAACCAGGCGCAACGGGCAATTTCACAAAATCGTCCGCAAATTTTAGGTGACTGCATGAATCAGGCTCAAAGCTTACTGCGGTTATTAGGAACCAGCAACCGTCATCTAGACCATTTGATCGAAACAGCCTTAGAAAATCACGCCTTAGGGGCTAAATTAACTGGCGGAGGTCGTGGCGGTTGTATGATCGCGTTGGCCGAAGACGAAAAAAGCGGGCGTCAGCTGCAACAGATCTTGTTAGATGCTGGCGCGCGCAATACTTGGATCGAAGGGTTAGGTGTGTACGCACATGTTTAGCGGCAAAGCTCGAGCTTATACCAATATCGCCTTAATTAAATATTGGGGCAAAGAAAATCAAGATTTGATCATTCCAATGAATAACAGTTTATCACTGACCTTGGATGCTTTTTACACAGAAACATGCGTAACTTTTTCAGAGGACATAACGGAAGACCTCTTCTATCTAGATCATCAATTGCAAGATTCGAAAGCGACCCTCAAAGTGAGTCGCTTTCTTGATTTAGTGCGGTCAAAAGCAGACTGCTCCTTGCACGCAGTTGTCAAAAGTCAGAACTTTGTCCCTACTGCAGCTGGTTTAGCTTCCTCTGCCAGCGGCCTAGCTGCTTTGGCTGGAGCTGCCAGCGCAGCGCTAAATTTGACCCTTTCACCAGAAGAGTTATCCCGCTTGGCTCGTCGCGGCTCCGGTTCAGCCTGCCGCAGCATTTACGGCGGCTTTGCAGAATGGCAAAAAGGGGACTCTGACGAGACTTCTTATGCGACAAGCATTCCCAGTGATGGTTTCGAAAATGACTTAAGCATGGTTTTCGTAGTCGTTAATGATGCTCAAAAAGATATCTCCAGTCGTGACGGTATGCAGCGAACAGTTGAAACCTCCGCTTTTTACAATGGCTGGCTGCAAACCATATCACAGGATTTAGCAAAAGCCAAAAAAGCCATCGCAACCAAAGATTTTACAGCTCTTGGAGAAGTGACCGAAGCCAGCGCCTTGAAAATGCATGGAACAACATTGGCGGCAACGCCGCCCTTTACCTACTGGTCTGCAGAAAGTATGAAGGCCATGAATCTTGTTCGTCACTTTAGAGAGAACGGCTTGCCTTGCTACTTCACGATGGATGCTGGACCAAATGTCAAAATTTTGGTTGAACGGAAAAATGAAGCAGCTCTATTAAACGCCTTAAAGGATCAGTTTAATGCACAACAGATTGTTGTCGCTCATGCTGGACCCAAAATTGAAATTTTGACAGAGGAGGAAGCATAAATGATCGAAGCGACTGCACCAGGGAAATTATACATTGCCGGCGAATATGCGGTAGTGGAACCGGGACACCCGGCGATCATCGTTGCGATTGATCAATTCATTTCAGTCTCTATCGGCCCCGCAAAAAAAAGCGGAAGCATTCAATCAGCTCAATACAGCGACATGCCGATTCGTTGGACACGACGAAAAAATGAATTAGTATTAGATATTCGCGACAATCCCTTCCATTATATTTTAGCGGCGATTCATTTCACTGAAAAATTCGCTCAAGAAAAAGGAAAGAAACTCGCTTTCTTCGACCTGAAAGTAACCAGTGAGCTAGACAACTCTAATGGCCGAAAATACGGATTAGGCTCCAGTGGTGCGGTGACCGTTGCTACAGTTAAAGCACTAAACGCGTTTTATGAACTAAACCTTTCACAGCTAGAATTATTTAAATTGGCCACCCTTGCTCATTTAAATGTCCAAGGTAATGGCTCTTGCGGCGATATCGCAGCAAGCTGTTACGGCGGCTGGTTAGCTTTTTCAACCTTTGATCACGACTGGGTATTAAATAAATTGGCCACTGAAAAAATGACCACCTTGATTGAAAGTGATTGGCCAAACCTGCAAATTGAACCTTTGCAAGTACCAGAAGATTTACGGTTGCTGATTGGTTGGACTGGCAGCCCAGCTTCAACTTCTGATCTCGTGGATCAAGTGCATCAATCTCGAAACGAAAAGAAAACTTCTTATGAAAATTTTTTAAGCGACAGTAAAGCCTGTGTTGATCAGATGATCCAAGGCTTCAAACACAATGATATCGCCTTGATCCAAAAAATGATTCGCAAAAATCGAAGCTTGCTCAATCAATTAACTAGCCTGAGCAACGTTTCGATTGAAACGGAAGAATTAAAACGATTGAATGATCTTGCCGAAAAATATGGCGGTGCCGCAAAATCTTCTGGTGCCGGCGGAGGCGATTGCGGGATCGTAATCGTCGACAAGCGTGCGGGGATCTTACCTTTAATGAGTTCTTGGGAAAAAGCCGGTATTACACCATTGCCCTTACACGTCTATCATCTTACGGAGGATCGCCATGAATCGTAAAGATGAACATGTTTCTCTAGCACGAGCCTTTCATCAAAAACCGAAGGAAAATGACTTCGATGCCATTCACTTAATGCATTCTTCTTTGGTAAACACTCGATCAGAAGATATTGATCTAAGTACGGAAATTCTTGGGTTAAAGCTCAGCGTTCCCTTTTATATCAATGCAATGACTGGGGGCAGCGAAAAGACTAAAAAAATCAACCATGATTTAGCCATCATTGCTCGTGAAACGAACTTAATGATGGCCACAGGTTCAGTCAGTGCAGCTCTAAAAGATCCTAATGTTGCGGACTCTTATACAGTCGTTCGTGAAGTGAATCCTAACGGCTTGATCTTAGGCAATATGGGGGCCGGCAGAACAAGTGACGATGCAAAGAAAATTGTTGACCTGCTCCAAGCAGACGGGATGCAGATTCACCTAAATGTCCCCCAAGAACTTGTGATGCCCGAAGGCGATCGTGATTTTCATGAATGGTCTAAAAATATCGAAGAAACGATTCAACAATTAACCGTTCCTGTAATCGTTAAAGAAGTCGGCTTTGGTATGAACAGAGAGACTATACAGCAATTACAAGAGTTGAATGTCAAGGCTGTTGATGTATCCGGACGCGGCGGCACAAGCTTCTCTCAAATCGAAAACGCCCGCCGGAAAAAACGAGAGCTGAATTATCTAGATGACTGGGGCCAATCAACTGTCATCTCGCTTTTAGAAGCTCAAAAATTCGATGATTTGACGATTTTAGCTTCTGGCGGAATACGCGATGCTTATGATATTTTTAAGGCTCTTTGCTTAGGAGCAAAAGCCGTTGGGATCTCTGCCACAATCCTAGATGAGCTAATCAGTCATGGGATCGACGGTGCAGTCGAAATGATTGAAGACTGGAAAACCCAGCTTCAGCGTTTATACTTGATGACCGATAAATCCACAACTGCTGATTTAATCCACAATCCAATCATTCTTTCCGGTTCACCAAGAGATTGGTGCCAAGCTCGAGGAATTGATTATAAGAAATTAGCAGTACGCCACTAACCAAAAACTTGAAACAGCAAATAAGCGGGTGAGATCATTCGATCTCACCCGCTTATTTGCTGGTCCTTCAGCTGTATTTTTATCTTCTAAGCAACCGTTGAAGCCAATTTTTCTTTTCACCGATTCGGATGTTTCCACTGATTTTCTTGGCATCTAGCATGGATTGGAAAAAAATATTGTCTTGCAGCAGCAGTTGATTAATAACCTGCAAACGTCTTAGATGTTTTTTCTGATTTTCATCAATTTTCAAATCTTCTGGTAAATTTTTAGTTACCTCAAGTCGAGCATAGTCTCTTTGAACAAGCTTCATTAATTCATATTGCTGTGTCAAAAGACGATTGATTTGTTTGATTTCAGGCAATGTCACAGAAACTTTAGAATCCGAGGGAGCCAACCGATTCAACGCAGCAACATAATCCTGCATATCTAACATAAAAATATGGTTTGATTTACTTGCCATTAATTTCTTTTCATTCGCTAAATAGTCGATTAGTGCACCTAATCGTGCATTTGATTCACCTAGTTCTTTTATCTCTCGTTTCAGTTTCTCCATGCCTTCGTACCCTTCCTCTTATCCTAATTCTAGTCTATCGTTTTTCACAGACTATAACAATCAAAGAGGTTCATTTTATCTAAAAAAATTGAATGTTTTAAATGAAAACAATTGAAATTATTTTTTTCTAAAAAATATGTAAATTTTCTCTGAATACTCGTGAATCATACTTATTCACTGCAATCAGCTATCCAGACTTGCTCAAATTATTAAAAAAGAGCCCTCATAATGAGGACTCTTACTTTCGCTTTAAGCTTTGTAATCGTAAGCAGTTACGATGATTTCTTTCAACTCGCTGATCAATGGTTCTTTCGGATTAGCTGTTGTACATTGGTCTTCGTAAGCTAACTCAGCCATGCGATCCACGGTAGAATCTAATGTTGCTTGAGTCACGCCTTGTGCCTTCAAGTTCATTTCGATACCGCAAGTTACACCTAAATCATAGATAGCAGTAATCAATGCTTCTACTAATTCCGCAGTCGTGTTGCCTTTCAGACCTAAGAACTTCGCGATATCAGCGTAGTCTGTGTCTGCACGGAAGTAGTCATATTTAGGGAACATTGCATGTTTTTGAGGATCTTTGGCATTGTAACGGATGATATGAGGCAATAGAATTGCATTCGTACGTCCGTGAGGAATACCATATTCTCCACCGATCTTATGTGCTACTGAGTGACAAATTCCCAAGAATGCGTTCGCGAATGCCATACCAGCCATAGCTGAAGCGTTATGCATTTTTTCACGAGCTTCTGGATCAGCTGTTTTTACTGATTTCTCAAGATTTTCAAAGACGATCTTAATTGCTTGTAAGCTTAGGCCACGTGTATAGTCAGATGCCATAACCGATACATAAGACTCGATCGCATGTGTTAATACGTCCATACCAGTATCAGCAGTTACTGAAGCAGGAACAGTCAGAACGAATTGTGGGTCAACGATTGCCACATCTGGTGTCAATGCATAGTCTGCTAATGGGTATTTCACGTGTGTTTCACTGTCGGTAATAACAGCAAATGGTGTTACTTCGGCACCTGTACCAGAAGTAGTTGGGATACATACTAATTTTGCTTTTTCAGGTTTTGCAATTCCGTAAGTCCGTTTGCGGATATCCAAGAATTTTTGTTTCGCGCCGAAGAATGAAGTATCTGGGTGTTCAAAGAACATCCACATGCCTTTCGCCGCATCCATTGCAGAACCACCACCAAGAGCAATTACTGTATCTGGTTGGAAATCATTAAACATTTCTAAACCTTTATAAACGGTATTAGTTGAAGGGTTAGGCTCTACATCTGAGAAGACTTCAACCTTCACGTCGTTTTTACGACGACCTAATACTTCGCGAACGATGTCTGCATAACCAAATTGAACCATTCCTGGGTCACAAACTAACATTACACGCTCAACGTTTTCCATTTTTGTCAAATACAATAGAGAGTTCTTTTCGAAAAAGATTTTTGGTGGTAATTTAAACCATTGCATATTATTTCTCCGTTTCGCTATAGTTTTAACATTGATTAAGTTAATAGCAGATACGTTCTTAGATACTGAGTTCTTACCGTATGAACCACAACCAAGAGTCAATGATGGGATCATTTCATTATAGATATCACCGATACCGCCTTCAGCAGATGGTGAATTTACTAAAATACGGCAAGCTTTCATACGCAAACCAAATTTCACTTGTAAGTCTTCATCTTCAGTATGGATAACAGCTGTATGTCCTAGTCCGCCTAATTCAAGCATCCCTTGGCAAAGATCAAATCCGTGAACGTGATCATTCGCTTTGATCATTGCTAAAACTGGAGACAATTTTTCACGAGACAATGGATAGTCAGCACCAACACCATCTAATTCTGCAATCAGAATTTTTGTGCCTGCAGGAACTTTGATACCTGCACGTTGTGCGATATCTTCAGCTGAATGACCAACAATCGCAGGATTAACTGCATATTTGCCTTCGTTCATTACAGCGTCTTCTAATCTCTTCAATTCTGCTTTCTTCACTACATATACTTGGTGTGCTTGGAATTCTGCTTTCACTTCTTCGTAGACTTCTTTGTCAACGATGACTGCTTGTTCAGAAGCACAAATCATACCATTATCAAATGATTTTGATACGATCAAATCATTTACTGCACGTTTGATTTTTGCCGTTTTTTCAATGTATGAAGGTACGTTACCAGCACCTACACCTAAAGCTGGTTTACCAGTAGAGTATGCTGATTTAACCATTCCTGGTCCGCCAGTCGCAAGAACGATTGCCACGCCTGGATGATTCATTAACATTGATGTTGCGTCGATCGATGGCTTTTCGATCCATTGGATACAGTTTTCAGGAGCGCCTGCTGCGATTGCAGCATCACGAACGATACGTGCAGCTTCAGCTGAACATTTTTGAGCACTTGGGTGGAATGCAAATACGATTGGATTCCCTGTTTTCAATGCGATCATTGCTTTGAAGATCGTCGTAGAAGTTGGGTTAGTTGTTGGAGTTACCCCACAAACAACACCGACAGGACCGGCAACTTCGATTAAGCCTTTTTGCTTATCTTCACCGATTACGCCAACTGTTTTATCATGTTTGATGCTGTTCCAGATATATTCTGATGCATACATGTTTTTGATTGCTTTATCTTCGACAATCCCACGACCGGTTTCTTCAACCGCCATTTTTGCCAACATCATGTGTTTGTCTAGTGCTGCCATTGCCATTTCGTGAACGATATGGTCAACTTTTTCTTGATCGAAATCTTCCATTTCTTTCAGAGCAACATTTGCTTTTGCCGCTAATTCATCAATCACTTGCTCAACGCTGATTGCGTCTTTTTCCTTTTCAATCGCTTTAGCCATGTGTATCCTCCTAAAAATTTTTGTGTTACTTTTCACATACACATCATACAACACCAATAAACGTTTGTAAATAGTTTTTGTGATTTTTTTCACACCAAATATATTTATTAACAAATGCCATCATATCAACACTTAGAGAACATCTGTTTTTATGGTATTTTGAACTCATAAAAACGGTGCCAAAGAACTTTTTTCACAATTGTTTTTAGTAAAATAGTAAAAGAAGAAGCTGATCAGCAGAAAATTGCCGATCAGCCTCGTTTTTTTATCTTCTTTTTCGATACAACAGCATAACTCCTAGCAAACTATAGCCTAACACTGAAAGTAATCCACTTTCTATTGTCCCTGTTTTAGGATACTGCTTTTTTATGGAAGAAGATGTGGTTTTGCTTGTTTGTTCGTTGCTGGATTCTTTCGTTGTCTTTATTTCTTCCGAGGATGTCTGACTTACTGTAGACGTGTTCCCTTTTTTCGTATTCTCCTTTGTTAAGGTTATTACTTTTTTCTTCTTAGAGAAAGTAAAATTTATCGGTTCGCTGTCCAGCTCGTATCCTTCTGGCGCGCTCCTCTCTATCAAGGAATACTTTCCTATTGGCAAAGGATTAATGTGAAGCAGACCACTTTCATCCGTAATCAGTTTCCTGCGAAGATACATTTTTTCACCTTGTTCATTGTTTAATTCAAATTCAGCACCTTGAAGTTTTTCCCCTGTTACTGAATCTATCTTAGTTAAATTGATTCCCTCCTCATTAGACCTCTCAGCAGTCTTTTCAGCAGAGGAAAAGGTTGCGGTCTTTTTAGGCGCCGTTTGATCAGCTCTTTGATTTGCGTCTGCGTCTCCAATCACGATCTGTTTGTCTTCGTTTTTAATCTGAGGGATTACTCTTCTAGGCACTTGCGCTAAATTATCCAAGAGCTGCTCCTTCAATGCTGTTTGATTGAATATCGTAAAACGGACCGTTTGATGATTTTCTATTTGATAATCATACTGGCCGCCTTCTCCGATACCACCAGTGATTACTGTTAGATACTCGGGATTAGGTATTTCACGAAGCAAGTAGCTATGATTATCCTTTAGAATCGAATACCATCCTGTCGCACCAATATTTCCTTCAATTTTTTCTAAATAGCTTCCTTGAATTGTTTTACCTTTATAAAACACAATTTTGACTCTCTCACCTTTTTGAACTATTTTTCTTTCTGTGATTCCGTAAGCGATAGGTTGCTTTAAATTTGCTTTATCAACGATTACATATTCAAAATTTCTAGAATCTGTCAAACTGCCGACACCCGCTATCTGGGTCTCTGCTTGGATCCGTTCAGCAGCTTTGGGATTGAGCTCGGTGATTTTCAATTTTGGTATGTTCGCTGCTCCATTCCCGCCAGCACTGATTCCCTCACCTGCTTTTATCGCTCTCATCTTAATTGCTAATTTGAAGTTTTTCAGCTCTATTTGATCAGCGCCATTTTCATTAATAATTACTCTAAAATGATCTCCCATTAAAGAAACTTGTCCAATGACCTCCTCAGTCTCAGGTTCTTTCAGCTGTATCGGCGAACGTTGCTCCTCCGCTTGAAAATAGCGTGCATCTGGCAAAGTAATGATAAATGTATCTCCTGAACTGATTTCATCCATTTCTTCTTGAGCGATTTTCAAAGAATAACTCACATGAATGCTATCATTCACCTGAATAGCGTTTTCCTCTGAAAGCTTGCTTCCATCAGCCCTTATCAGTTCCATTCCCAGAATACTTATCTTATCTGTAATATCTTTTGCACCTGACGAGACTATCGGACGTACCATGACAACAGCGATCATACACGTACACATCAGGAAAAGAATCATACAGATAGCCACTCTATTTTTCTTCATTTCTTCCCCTCCAGTACCATCCTTTTCAGTTAAACACTCAACGATACTTTACTTCAGCTACTATTCTTGTTTTGCTACATCTATTCCATAAAATACTGCTCTTTTTATTTTCTCAAAATATTTATTAAAACAGAGGTGATTCTTGAAACTTTATATGCCTAATTTTTTACTCACACTAAGGAATCTGGTTTTTAAACGACATGCTGATTCATTATGACCACAAAAAAAGGCGCGTATAAATACGCACCTTCCTTAGACAATTTTAAGTAAGCTATCGCTCCTACTTATCGTCGGTTTTATCTTCTGGTTTTTCTTCAGTTACTTCTTCAGCAGCAATTGTTTCAGGCTCAACAACTTCTGTTTCCACAGGAGCGGCTGTCGGACCTACACCAGATTTGACAGTTCTAATTGAAGAGCGGTCAAATACTAAGAAAATACCTTCACAGTCCAAGGTAACCGTCTTGTCGCTATTGTTGATTTCAGAGATTACACCGTGCAATCCGCCAATAGTTACGACCCCATCTCCTACTTTCATTGCATCTAATAAACTTTGACGCTCTTGCTGTTGTTTTTTCTGAGAACGGTTCATCATAAAGAACATCCCTAGCATCAACACAAGTAAGATAATCATTGAAAAGTTTCCCATTTTTAAATTTCCCCTCGCAATCTTAGTAATTCCACTTTTAACTGTAACAAAGTTTCCATTCTTACACTAGCGTTTTTATCTATCCTTTAAAAACTTTTTGCGTTTTGCTTGTTAAATCCGTATTCCTCGAAAAACGCTTGACGAAATTCCAATAAATTATCATCCATGATCGCTTGACGAACTTGTTTCATTAAATTGATCAAAAAGTATAGATTATGATAAGAGGTTAAGCGAATTCCAAAGGTCTCATCACAATGAATCAAGTGGCGAATATAAGCACGCGTGTAATTGCGGCAAGTATAGCAATCACATTTTTCATCTAACGGACGGAAATCATGAGCATACTTCGCATTTTTAACGACTAAACGCCCTGCAGATGTCATGCAGGTTCCGTTACGAGCAATACGTGTAGGTAATACACAATCAAACATATCAACACCGCGAATCACGCCATCAATCAATGAGTCAGCTGCCCCAACTCCCATTAAGTACCGAGGTTTGTTTTCTGGAATCAACGGAGTCGTGAACTCTAAGACGCGATTCATCTCTTCTTTTGGTTCTCCTACGGAAAGTCCGCCAATAGAATAGCCTGGAAAATCCATGCTAACTAAATCCTTGGCACTCTGACGGCGCAAATCCTCAAATCCGGCTCCTTGGATGATACCAAATAAGCCTTGTGTTGTGGGGTTAGCATGAGCTTTTAAGCCACGTTCGGCCCAACGAGATGTGCGTTCAACAGATTTTTTAACATAATCATAGCTTTCATCAAATGGCGGACACTCATCAAAGCTCATCATAATATCTGAGCCTAATTTGTTCTGAATATCAATCGCTTTTTCTGGCGACAAAAACATTTTTGAGCCATTTAAGTGATTTTTAAAATGAACGCCCTCTTCGACGATATTTCGCATATCTGCTAAAGAAAAGACTTGGAAACCGCCAGAATCAGTTAAGATCGGCTGATCCCAGTTCATAAACTTGTGCAAACCGCCTGCTTCAGCAACTAAATCCTCTCCAGGACGCAGCCAAAGATGGTAGGTATTACTCAAGATGATACCAGCACCCATTTCTTTTAATTCCTCAGGCGACATTGTTTTTACAGTCGCTAGTGTTCCCACCGGCATGAACATTGGTGTCGGGAACGTCCCATGGGGCGTAATAATCTCTCCAAGACGTGCTCCTGTATGTTTTTCTTTCTTTATTAAGCGATAAGAAATGGCAGGTTCTGTCATTTAATTTCCTACTTTCTTCTATATATGTATGTGTTTGCAACTTGTATCATGATACTGGTTTTAACCTGCTTTTGCAACTTTCTATTGAGGGTTTAAGACTTCTGTAAATTAAGAAGACTCTTACTTGTTCAACAAAATACAAAGACAGCATTTTTTCATTATTTTCAAATAAATAAATCATCAATACATTTTACTGTTCAGTAATTTTTATAATTTCAAAATACCAGCTTTGTCCACAAAGACTATACCAAAACAGAATAACTAGAATAGTCCAATAAGTTATATCATTTAATTTTCACTTATAAAAAGCATTGTGAAATAAATATTTATTAAAATAAAGCGTTTACATGTCCGGGTATACCAATTACGATGAATGTGTTAAAAAATATTAGGAGGGAAAAAATGGTTAAAGCAACTGACGAGAAAAAGAAAGAATCAATCGATGTTGAAGCCATGATCAATGAGCTAGCAACAAAGGGAAACGAGGCTTTAAAAGTTTTAGCACGCTTTGATCAAGAAAAAGTGGACCAAATTGTTCACGAAATGGCGATGGCCGCACTAGACAAGCATATGCTGTTGGCTAAGATGGCGGTAGAAGAAACCGGTCGCGGAATTATTGAAGACAAGGCGATCAAAAATATGTACGCTTCTGAATATATTTGGAACAATATCAAACAAGATAAGACCGCCGGGGTGATCTATGAGGACAAGCAAAAACATCTTGTTCAAATAGCTGAACCAGTAGGCGTTATTTGCGGTGTAACACCTACGACCAATCCAACATCGACTACTGTTTTTAAATCACTCATCGCGATCAAGACTCGGAATCCAATCGTCTTCGCCTTTCACCCAAGTGCGCAAAAGTGTTCTGCTGAAGCTGCTCGGATCGTACGAGATGCAGCAATCGCAGCAGGCGCTCCAGAAAACTGTATCCAATGGATTGAGCAGCCTTCGCTTGATGCAACCCAAGGCTTAATGAATCATCCAGGCATTGCGATCGTTCTAGCAACAGGCGGCGGAGCCATGGTGAAATCAGCTTACTCAACCGGAAAACCCGCTCTAGGTGTAGGTCCAGGAAACGTTCCATCATACATTGAAAAAACAGCCAATATAAAACGGGCAGTCAACGACTTACTTGTTTCAAAAACATTTGATAACGGTATGATTTGTGCCTCTGAACAGGCGGTGATCGTCGATAAGGAAATCTATGAAGAGGTGAAAAAGGAATTTCAGGCACATCAAGTGTACTTTGTTAAGAAAAACGAACTACGCCAGTTAGAAGCTGTCGTAATGAATGAAGGTAAATATGCCGTTAATCCCAAAATCGTCGGCCTATCTGCAAAAGCGATCGCTGATCTAGCCGGTATCGGCGTTCCAGAAGGAACAAAAATGTTAATAGCTGAGATTGATGGCGTCGGTCCTGATTATCCATTATCTCGTGAAAAATTATCTCCTGTTCTAGCAATGATTAAATCGAATAATACCGGGCACGGTCTTGATTTATCTGAAGCAATGTTAGAATTAGGCGGTTTGGGGCATACCGCAGTCATCCATACAGAAGATGCCAATGTTGAGTTGGATTTCAGTCTCCGTATGAAAGCCTGCCGGATCTTGATCAACTCCCCATCATCTGAAGGCGGTATCGGAGACATTTACAACGAGTTAATTCCATCACTCACATTGGGATGCGGTTCTTACGGAAAGAACTCTGTTTCTCATAACGTATCTGCCCTTGATTTGATCAATATCAAAACTGTAGCGAAACGGAGAAAAAACATGCAATGGTTTAAGCTTCCACCAAAAATCTATTTTGAAAAAAACTCTTTGTTGTATTTGGCTCAAATGGAAAATGTGGAACGCGTCATGCTTGTTTGTGATCCAGGAATGGTCCAATTTGGCTATGCCGATATTGTCAGAGAAGCTCTTGGAAGACGCAAAAATGATGTGAAGGTGGAGGTATTCTCTGACGTTGAACCAAATCCTTCAACTAATACCGTTTATAAAGGTTTGGAAATGATCATTAACTTCCAACCAGATACAATTATCGCCCTCGGTGGAGGATCTGCAATGGATGCAGCGAAAGGTATGTGGATGTTCTTTGAACACCCAGACACATCATTCTTTGGCGCGAAGCAAAAGTTCTTAGATATCCGTAAACGAACTTACGGTATCAAGCCGCCGGAAAAAACACAATTAGTCTGTATTCCAACAACTTCGGGTACAGGTGCTGAGGTTACGCCATTTGCCGTTATTACTGACAGTGAAACACACGTGAAATATCCTTTAGCCGATTATGCGTTGACACCAAATGTAGCGATTATTGATCCACAGTTTGTCCTGACATTGCCATCTTCAATCGCTGCTGACACTGGCATGGACGTGCTGACTCATGCAATCGAATCCTACGTCTCAGTAATGGCTTCAGATTATACTCGCGGATTAAGTTTGCAAGCAATCCAAATCGTCTTTGATTATTTAGAAAAATCTGTAAAAAATGGCGATGAGGAATCTCGTGAGAAGATGCATAATGCTTCTGCTATGGCTGGTATGGCGTTCGCCAATGCCTTCCTAGGTATCTGTCACTCCATCGCTCATAAGATTGGCGGTGAATATGGGATTCCTCATGGACGTACGAATGCAATCCTATTGCCGCATATCATCCGTTACAATGCCAAAGATCCGCAAAAGCATGCGATGTTCCCTAAATACGACTACTTCCGTGCTGATTCAGATTATGCGAATATCGCGAAATTCCTAGGTCTAAAAGGAAAAACAACGGCTGAATTAGTTGAAGCTTTAGCTGCTGCTGTATATGAGCTAGGCGTATCGGTCGGTATCGACATGAGTTTAAAAGCTCAAGGTGTGACACAGGAAAAACTAGCTTCAACAGTTGACCGAATGGCTGAACTAGCTTACGAAGACCAATGTACGACAGCAAACCCTAAGGAACCATTAATTAGTGAACTAAAAGAAATAATCGTTACTTGTTACGATTACCAACCGTAAATAATAGATGGCAAAAAACCTTCGATGATTGCGTTGAATCATCGAAGGTTTTTTTATTCACGGCTTGAATATGCTTTAAATATTTTCTGGATCTACTTCTGGCGCTTTATGGAATTTAATCAACTCATTCACGATGATTGGTACAATCGAAAGCAAGATTGCAATAATCCAATGATTCATACTGATTGGCACTAAATAAAATAATTCTTGGGTTTGTGGAATCAAAGCAATTGCCGTCGTAATACCCAAAGCTAACCAAGCCATTTGGGCCAATGATTTATTCGTTGCCAAATCAATTTTGAAAATAGATTTGCTGCTTCGTACATTAAAAACATGAAGGATAGAAGAATATGCTAAGACTAAGAATGCTACAGTTTGCCCGACTTCTGAGCTTGGTGGTGTAAAGTAGCTAATGTGCTCAACAAATGCTCCTACGTAAAAACCAAGCAAAGTAACTACCGTAAAGACTGCTGCATTCAAGCCAATCTTTTTCCACAATCCGCGCGCAAAGATGCCTTCATCACGAGGGATCGGGGTTTCATCCATGATACCAGCCTCTGCCGGTTCTCTCCCTAAAGCAAAACCTGGCAGTCCATCCGCTACTACATTCACAAACAATAGTTGAACTGCAGTAAATGGCGCGCCCCAACCTAGCAGCATCGCAATGACTACGATAAAAATTTCTGAAATATTACAGCTCAATAAAAAGTTGATCGCTTTGCGTATTCCCTGGTAAACGGAGCGCCCACGTGCTACTGCATCAACGATCGTCGCAAAATTGTCATCGGTCAGCACCATATCAGCAGCACCTTTTGCTACGTCCGTCCCAGTAATCCCCATAGCACAACCAACGTCGCTTGCCTTTAAAGCTGGCGCATCATTGACTCCATCACCTGTCATAGCTACAACTGCACCTGTACGCTGCCAAGATTTAACGATACGAATTTTATCTTCTGGCGTCACTCGCGCATAAACAGATAAATCTTTAACGCGGCCGTCTAACTCGTCATCGCTCATTTTTTGCAACTGGGCACCAGAAATTGCCTCTTTACGGCTCTTCATGATTCCTAATTCTTTCGCAATAGCTCCGGCAGTAACTACATGGTCGCCGGTAATCATCACTGTTTTGATGCCTGCCTTTTTAGCACGTGCAATCGCCGCCTTTGATTCTGGACGCGGCGGATCGATCATACCAATCAGCCCCATCAAACGCAGATTTTTTTCCAACGCTTCTGGAGTGATTTCCTTTGGTTCTTCTTCATGGATAGCATAGCCCACAGCAATAACTCGCAAGGCTTTCTTCCCAAATCGATCATTGACAATAGCGGCCTGATCAACATCTCCATAATGGAATTTTGGCAATAATACATCAAAAGCGCCTTTAGTAATAGAGATAAATTTCTTTCCACGCTTATGTACAGTCGTCATCATTTTTCGATCAGAATCGAAAGGAATCTCACCAATTCTCGGATATTTTTCTTCCAGCTCAGCTTTTGTATGATAATTTTCTTCTACCGCGCGAACGATCGCCGCCTCTGTGGGATTTCCCTTGATCTCTAACTCATTGTCATCATTCTCCACCATAACATCGGTACACAAAGCAGCAATGCTTAGAACCTCCATCGCTTCTTCTGTCATACCTTCCTCAGTATCAACAACAGAATCCCCGTGAGTCCAAACTCGACGAACACGCATTTTATTCTGCGTCAATGTGCCAGTTTTATCGGAACAAATTACATTTGCTGATCCTAATGTTTCTACGGCTGGTAATCTGCGAATAATCGCATTTTTCTGCGCCATCTTCTGCACACCATAGGCTAATGTCAAGGTTACAATAACAGTCAATGTTTCAGGAACAGCAGCAACCGCCAAGGAAATCGCAGTGATAAACATGTCTAACATTGGTTCGCCTTGCATCTCTCCAATGAAAAACACAAAAGCCGCAGCTGCCAAAGCGATCAAACTAATTCGTTTTCCTAACTGATTTAATCGTTTTTGCAGAGGTGTTTTTTGGTTTTCATCACTATTTAAAAGACCAGCAATTTTTCCCATTTCAGTTTTCATGCCTGTCGCGGTAACAATCGCCTTTCCGCGACCATTTACTACCGTTGACCCTTTGTACAGCATATTTAGACGATCACCTAAAGCGGCTCCATCCTCACCTATGTATTCAGGATCCTTCATAACCGGTTCGCTTTCACCTGTCAAGGCAGATTCCTCTACTCGTAATTGTGAAGCTTCTATGATCCTGGCATCTGCAGTAATCATTGAACCCGATTCGAGCAGTAATGTATCTCCCGGCACCAGTTCTTCCGCATCGATCTCCTCTTGCTTTCCATCCCGCATGACAGTGGCTGTCTGCTTATTCATATCTTGCAGCGCCGATAATGCTTTTTCTGCATTTCCTTCCTGCACGATAGCCAAAACTGAATTGATTACAACGATCGCGATAATTAAAAAGCTTTCGAAATAATCCCCATGATCAGTCGCTATTGCAGTATAAAGAGAAATAACTGCTGCAACCAATAAGATGATCGTCGTGAAATCTGTCAGACTATGAAAGAACTTTTTTGTCAGCGATTCCTTCGCAGCCTCTTCAAACTTATTTTTACCGTTATTTTTTATTTGATCCTTCACTTTCATCCCCGTCAAACCATTAGTCGAATCGGCATCATATTCACTAATCACGGTATCTACTTTCTCTTTGTAGGGTTCCATCCCACTCCTCCTTTTGTTATAAAAAAACTGTCTATATTTTTACTATAACACAGAAAAGTAGATGAACTCAAAGCATACACCTTGTCTTTTCGTCAAAAAGAAACAAATTTGAACATTCAAAATAACTAGGTGTAATCGCTTCCAAATTAGATTCAAGTGTGCTATATTATAGATACAAGGAAGGAGGAACTTAGATCATTCGAAGGATTTCTCGATAAGAAAGTAGAAAAAAGTAAACAGTAAAATTGTTAGTAATACAGGATTCACCAAAAAGTTGTCAAGAGTGTACGTGTGAAGTATTTCCTTATAAATAGTGAATGCGTATCCGAGGTTGAGTAGTACATCAAACACACAAGTAAAAAGATACGTAAGTAAGAAAAGTTTCTTAAAACTGAATAAAAGTGAAAACGTAGTAAAAACAAATATTTATGTTTATAGTCAAGAAATTCATGTAATACTTTGCATGTATCATAAAAAGTAATATAAATTCGAATGAACTAATCCTTCCGATATTCTAAGAGCCAGGCAATCGAGAGCCTGGCTTTTTTGTTTGCACTCGATTTGACCATCATTACAAAGAAAAGTCAACGAAATATTCCGTTGACTTTCCTTCTGCTATTTTACAAACATTGCATCGCCAAAACTAAAAAAACGATAGCGTTCTTCAATTGCATGCTGATAAGCAGCTAATGTCTTTTCACGTCCAGCAAAGGCACTCACTAACATCACCAAAGTGGATTTTGGCAAATGAAAGTTTGTTGAAAAGTCTTGGACAATTTTAAACTCATAGCCAGGTGTGATAAAAATATCTGTCCAGCCACTATCCGCTCGAATCTCACCATCAAATTTTGTCCCAATGGTTTCTAACGTACGAATTGACGTGGTTCCAACAGCAATGATTTTTCCGCCATTATCACGGACCTCATTCAGTTGCGTTGCGGCCTCCTCCGTCAAACGGTAAAATTCACTGTGCATCTGATGTTCCGAAATATTATCCACACTGACTGGACGAAATGTGCCTAATCCGACATGCAGTGTCAGGTAGACGAGCTTCACACCTTTAGCAGCGATTTTCTCTAATAACTCTGGTGTAAAGTGTAAACCGGCAGTTGGCGCCGCTGCGGAACCATTCTCCTTCGCGTAAACCGTTTGATAGCGTTCAGGATCTTCCAAGCGTTCCTTTATATAAGGCGGTAACGGCATTTCACCTAATGACTCAAGATTTTCTAAAAAGATTCCTTCATAAGAAAATTCTACGATCCGTCCACCGTGTTCCAGTTCCTTCTTCACTTCTGCTCGCAATCGACCGTCACCAAAAACGATCTGAGTACCTACCTTAGCCCGGCGCGCAGGCTTAATCAATGTTTCCCATTCGTCCCCTTGCGTGTTGTTTAATAATAGTACTTCTAAATGGCCTCCGGTTTCTGGCTTCTCGCCATACAAACGAGCCGGTAAAACTCGTGTGTCATTCATCACTAAAGCATCCCCAGAATGCAATTCATCAATGATCTCATCAAAATGTTTATCTGCAATTTGACCAGTTTCCCGATCTAAAACCAATAAACGCGAACTATCACGCTTTTCTAGAGGGGTTTGGGCAATTAATTCTTCTGGCAAATCGAAATCAAAATCTTCTGTAGTTAACATAGCTTCTCCTCTTTTCCTCGGCTATTCTATCATGGGAAGCATACAAAGAAAAGTCTGTTGCTGTTCATTCAAGCTTGCCATCAAATTAAAAAAGTTCTCATTTTTAGGAAAATTTTCCTGTGAATCTATAAAATCGTTTTTTTAATTCTTCTATTTCTACCACTACATGTAAAATTAGGTGATAAAAGATTAATATAAAAGTTATTTTATCCTCCTTAAAAAGAAGCATACTTTTTTTGAAAATGACTACAAACGAGCGACTCATTTGCTTTTTAAACTCTTCTTGTAGCATACTAAAATTATAAGTCTGTTAAATTTTTTACATTTAAGATACCAAAATCCCATTTAAATGATGAATTTCGTGAAATCATACTATGGATATCGACTTTTTTGAGTAAATGACCGTCCGTCCAGCTTTCGCGTTAGTAAAATTTGACAGACAAAACAGGAATAGGAGTGCAAAAAATGATTGAGTTTGACCACGTTTCTAAGATTTATAATGGAAACAAAGTAGCAGTTGAAGACATCAACCTCTCTTTTGATAAAGGAGAATTCATTTGTTTGATTGGTACCAGCGGCAGCGGAAAAACAACGACCATGCGAATGATCAATCGAATGATCGATCCGACAAAGGGAACGATCAAGATTAACGGTGAAGACATCCAAAAGAAAAATCCCGTTGAATTACGTCGTCAGATTGGTTACGTCATTCAAAATATCGGACTAATGCCACATATGACGATCCGCGATAACATTACTCTTGTACAGCGTTTGCTAAAAATAGACAAAGAAGAACAAAACAAAACGGCAGAAAAAATGATCGATTTAGTCGAGCTGCCGCGCGATATGCTTGATCGTTATCCTCATGAATTATCAGGTGGACAACAGCAGCGAATCGGTGTCGTTCGTGCACTTGCTGCTGACCAAGATGTCATTTTGATGGATGAACCTTTTGGTGCTCTTGATCCAATCACCCGTGACTCTTTGCAGGATCTTGTGAAAGACTTACAAGAACGTTTAGGCAAAACCATCGTTTTCGTTACTCATGACATGGACGAAGCGCTGAAATTAGCTAACCGAATCGCTATCATGGACAATGGGAAAGTGATTCAATTTGATACACCAGAAAATATCTTACAGCATCCAGCAAATGAGTTTGTAGAAGAACTTTTAGGCGAAGATCGTCTGCTGCAGGCAAAACCGGATACAACAACGGTTGGCGAAATCATGATGCATACTGCCGTTTCAATTACACCGGAAAAGAGCTTGCAAAATGCAATTCGCTTGATGCGGGAAAAACGGGTAGATACATTATTAGTAGTAGATGAGGACAATGTCTTAAAAGGCTTTGTAGATGTTGAAACGATTGATCGTGAGCGTCGGCGTGGGAAAGCTACCAGCATCGGTGATATTATCAATCCGAAAGTCTTCTATGTAAAAGAGGCTGCTTTAGTACGTGATAGTTTGCAGCGGATTCTAAAACGCGGAGTAAAATATGTCCCTGTAGTAGATGACAGCAATCATCTTGTCGGTATCTTAACGAGAGTGTCACTAGTGGATATCATCTATGATGTGCTTTGGGGCGAGGAAGATACTTTCGGAGATGCAGCTGAGAGCATAACCAGTGAGGAGGCGTAATCATGCAAGCATTCATCAATGAATATGGTGGGCAAATGCTGACAAAGAGCGCTGAACATTTATATATATCTGCCATTGCTTTAGGTCTTGGGATTTTAGTCGCCGTTCCTTTAGGCATCGTCCTAACGCGACTGCCGAAAATCGCAAACTTCGTGATTGGAATTGCCAGCGTTTTACAAACAGTTCCTTCACTAGCATTATTGGCCTTAATGATCCCTTTCTTTGGAGTAGGAAAATTTCCTGCGATTATTGCCCTGTTCATTTATTCACTATTACCAATTCTGCGAAATACTTTTATCGGAATGAAGAATGTCGATCGGAATTATCGTGACGTCGCTAAAGGAATGGGAATGACTAATCTGCAATCAATCTTTACTGTCGAATTGCCAATTGCCATTCCAACGATTATGGCTGGGATTCGTTTGGCTGCTGTATATGTTATCGCATGGGCAACTCTAGCTTCCTACATTGGAGCAGGCGGCCTAGGTGATTTAATTTTCAGTGGATTAAACAACTTCCAACCGCCTTTGATTCTTGCTGGAACTGTGCCTGTCATCTTAATGGCGTTGATTGTTGACCTATTATTAGGTTTCTTAGAAGACCGTATGACTCCAGCAGCACTGAGGGGGGAGGAGTAAAGCATGAAAAAAATAAAAATGCTCGCCTTACTTGGCCTGTCGCTTCTATTTTTGAGCAGCTGTTCTTTTCCTGGTCTAGCTTCTAACGATAGTGAAAATACAATCGGGATCACCGGAGGAATTACTTCTGAGACACAAATTTTGGCAAACATTGTTTCAGGAATGGTCAAGCATTACACAGACTTAGATACGACAATTATCAATAATCTGGCAACTACGACCATCAATCATCAAGCTATGATGAACCAGGATGCGTCAATTTCGGCTGCCCGTTATACCGGAACGGATTTAACGACTACTTTGGGGCTGCCAGCAGAAAAAGACCCTAAAAAGGCTTTTGATACAGTTAAAACAGAATTTGAAAAACGATATCATCAAACCTGGTTTTCTTCCTATGGCTTTGATAACACCTATGTTTTTCTAGTTCGTAAAGACACTGCTGAAAAATACAACTTGAAAAAGGTCAGTGATTTGAAAAAGCATGCCGGCGAATTAAAAGCAGGTGTTGATACTGCTTGGATCACGCGCGAAGGTGATGGCTATGATGGGTTTAAAGAGACCTATGGATTTGAATTCTCATCGATCCTACCAATGCAGATCGGCTTGGTATATGATGCCGTTGATGCGGGAAAAATGGATATTGTTCTAGGGTATTCGACCGATGGACGGATTGCCAGCTATGATCTTGTCATGTTAGAAGATGATCTACATTTCTTTCCGCCTTATGATGCCGCAGCCATTGCCTCTGATGAGGTCTTGAAGAAGAATCCTAAGATCCGTACAGCTTTGAAACGGTTAGAAGGAACTATTACTACGAAAGAAATGCAGAAACTGAACTATCGTGCCGATAATGATTTAGTAGAGCCTTCTGTTATTGCCGAAGAATTTCTAAAACAACACAATTATTTCGAAAAGGAGTGAGCCGAAAATGGAAAACATGAATACGTTCCAACAATTTATTGATTATTTCCAAACAAATGGTGCCTATGTTTTCAGTCAATTTGTGCGTCACTTCCTGATTTCGATCTATGGGGTGCTGTTTGCAGCAATCGTGGGGATTCCAATCGGTATCTTCATTTCAAAACATTATAAATTGGCTAACTGGGTGATTCGAATTGCTAACGTTATTCAAACAATTCCTTCCCTAGCTATGATCTCGATTTTAATGATCGGTTTGGGATTAGGTGTCAATGTTGTCATTTTAACAGTCTTTCTGTATTCATTACTGCCGATCATCAAAAATACCTATACTGGGATGCGTCAGGTTGACAAAAATGCCTTAGACGTTGGTACCGGAATGGGAATGACGTCATGGCAGCGCCTATATATGATTGAGCTGCCACTTTCCGTATCGGTCATCATGGCTGGTATTCGAAATGCCTTAGTAGTTGCTATTGGTATTACAGCAATTGGAGCATTTGTTGGTGCAGGCGGTTTAGGCGATATCATTATCCGCGGAACCAACGCAACAGACGGCACTTCCTTGATTTTAGCTGGGGCATTACCTACAGCTTTAATGGCGATTATGACTGACTGGATTTTAGGAATCGTAGAACGTAAATTAGATCCAGCTACTAAAACAAGTAAATAAAAAAAATCTTCAAATCATCTAACCATGATTTGAAGATTTTTTCGTTTATTTAAACACGGCTATATCATCAATGAACAATTTCCGTTCATCAATTAACGAGCGATACCAAAATGCTGATTTTTTTAACGATCGTGTTCGCTGCTTATCTAATTCAATCCGAACTAGTCCATAGCGATTTTTAAAAGCGTTCATTGGGGAAACGCAATCGGTAAACGCCCACAGCATGTATCCTTCACATGTCGAGCCATCTTCAACGCCTCGCAGCAAATGATAAAGATGCTGTGAAATGAAGTCGATCCGATAATCGTCCTGTACGATACCTTCCTTATTTTTGTATAATTCCTCCTGCTCTCGTCCCATCCCATTTTCCGTAATCAGCCACGGTATTGCCCGATAATTATTTTTTAGATACATCGACATATCGTACATAATCTCCGGATAAATTTCCCAGCCACGTGAGTTATTCATTCGCTTTCCAGGTAGATCGAATGATTCATAATATTTTTCTGGATGGAACGGAGTTTGATCATTCCATTTATATCTAGGCGCTCGCACTCGTTTAGGATAATATTGATTGATCCCAAGGAAATCAACAGGATTGTTCTTAATGACCGCAAGTTCCTCAGCGGTCGGATCAAAATAAATTCCATGCTCTTTACAGATATCGATCAATTCTTCAGAATATTCTCCATTGATCATTGGATCAAAAAAAATTCGATTAAAAAATAAATCATACATTTTTGCCGCATTCTGATCTTCTGGGGAACTGGAGCGTGGATAAACCATTTCTGGATTCAAGATACAACCTATCCGTCCGCCGTTTTGTTTTTTATGATAAAGTTCAACTGCTCTAGCAGTCGCCAAAGCTTTATGATAATTCCACAGCATCCATTTTTTGGTATTCTGCTCATGCGGCCAGCGAACAGCGTCTAAATAGCATCTCGTCTGTACAACGATTGGTTCATTAAATGTAAACCAATTTTTTACTCGATCACCATAGCGCTCAAAAGCGATTTGTGCATATTGGACATAAAGCTCTAAAACATGCTTAGAAGACCAGCCGTCATATTTATCCATCAAGTATTTTGGAACTTCATAATGTTCCAAACAGATCATTGGCTCAACTCCTGCTTCAATCTGTTGATCAATAACCGTGTCAATGTGTTTTGCATATTCCTCATCTACGATTAAATTCTCGTAATCCGTAAAAAATCGTGACCAGTTAATTGACGTTCTGTAGTGGGTTAAGTGAATTTCTTTCATCAAGGCAATATCTTTATCATAATTTTCTATGAAATTTGTCGCTACCCCCGGACCGTACCCTTCATGCCATACAAATCGTTCATTTTTATACCAGCTATCAATAAAGGAATCTTGCCCTTCCCTCTTGCCTTTCCAACCTTCTGTTTGCCATGCAGATGATGCTGCTCCAATCACAAAATCTTTCGGTATTGAAATTTCCATTATTTTTCCTCCTGCTATTAGGCGGCCTCTGAAGCTGCTCTATTTGATATTTTTACAAATGGTAAATAGATCAAAATCGATACGATAATACAAATAATTTGCGTTATTACGGCCCCAATATCACCAGCGGTTGCAAGGTAGGCGTTCACGATCGGCGGCATAGGCCAAGGAACCATGACCACTGCCTTCGCAGCAAACCCCAATGATGTCGCAATATAACCGATTGTTCCCGTTATTAAAGGCGTCGCAATAAAAGGAATTGCTAAAATAGGATTTAACATAATAGGCATGCCGAATATAACTGGCTCATTTATATTGAAAAGCCCTGGAGCGAAGGACAGCTTCGTGATTTCTCGCATGTCATCACGTTTGCCTACAAGAAAAATCGCAATCAAGAGACCGATCGTTACTCCTGATCCTCCCATACTCATATACATGTCCCAGAATGGCATGGTAATAATATTGGGAATCTCCTTACCTGCTTCAAAAGCCTCTGTATTCACAGCAATCGCGGCCAGCAGCAAAGGTTCTCGGACTGGTTTCACCATTTGATTTCCGTGTATTCCGATTACCCAAAATACTTGAGCGATAAACATCAACAGCAGGATTCCCGGTAATCCTTGGACGATTCCTTCTAACGGTCGCTGAACGATATTATAAATAATGTCATAGGCATACATACCAGTCACAGCTTTTATGGCAAATCCTATTGTCGCAATACCCGATACCGTTAATATTGTAGGAAACAACGCTGAAAAACTTTCCGACACATTTCCCGGTACCGTATCCGGCATCTTTAATTTGAGACGTTCCTGCCGACCTAACCAGCAATACAGCTCTATCGAAGCAATGGCTACAAACATTCCCAGAAAAAGACCTTTAGTATCTGTATATTGTTTTGCCAGAACATTCTCTGCTATAACATTGATATTATCTGCATTTACAAATTCATATACGAAAGGATTGACGGATAGATAACTCATTACCGCAATCACTCCTGGAAAAACACCTCTCACATTGTTTAGCTTAGCTAATTCAATGCCGATAAGAAAAACTGCATAAATTGTTAAAAAACTTAATGTAACATAGCTAACAGCGGATGATATGGGCTTTAATTCTGCTAAAAAGCCCAATGCGCTGATTTTTGCCAATCCATTCTCATTATCAAAAATCATTGCTGAAAATAAGGTGCCGAATGCCCCAGTTATGATGACAGGAATCAATGAAGCAAAAGCATTCTTGATTACCATGATGTAGCGAAGCGAATTTACTTTCGTTGCAAAATTTCCAAGGACCTCAGTCAGTTTCCCCATAAAACCATTTTCCATAATACTCCTCCTCGCGAATGTCGCTCTCTTTCCTTAGTGGTTTTCAACTATGATATACTCTTCTTACAACTTACGATAAAAGTTGTGGATCAGAGCAATTCAATGCATTTGCAATCGATTACATTGCTAATCTAATACAGCTTTATAGATTTGTAAACTCAAACTCATTTTTTCGAAAAAGTTGTAAACCTCTATCTTTTCAAATCATATTTTTATCTTTTTAAGGAGAAGAAAATGGCATTTTATCAAGATATCGCGGTTGATTTACGGAAAAAAATTATTGATGGTGTTTATCCAAAAGAATCCAGACTGCCGAATCAAGCAGAATTGGCAAAACTTTATCAGACGAGCCGAGTAACGATTCAAAAATCCTTGAAAATTTTGCAGCTAGAAGGGTTGATAGAAGGTAAACAAGGTTCTGGTTCTTTTGTAAAAGGTCCTGAATCTGTTTATGATTATGACGCTAGTATTTATGGCGGCATGACAAAAAAGCTCGGCCATTTAGGTCAGCTAGACAGCAAAATTATCTCATTCGATGTGACCTTTCCAAGTGAAAAGGAACAAGAAAAATTGAAGATCAGTAAAAATGATCCAGTCTATGATATTATTCGTCTACGCATGCTTGATGGTGAACCCTTAGCCATTGAATACACCGTTATGCCGGTACTGCTGATTCCCGGGATAACCGAAGAAATCTTAAAAAAATCGATCTACCAATACATTCAAGAAAACTTGCATTTAACATTCGGTCAATCTCATCGCAGGATCAAAGCAGACAAACCGGATCACTATGACATTGAGTATCTTCATTGCCAAAGCGATGATCCAGTTCTAGAAATCGAACAAACCGTCTACTTAGCAAACGACACCCCCTTTGAATATTCACAGACAAGACATCGGTATGACAAAGGAGACATCACCATCGTAAACCAATCAAGCAGACACAATTATCAGTTGTAAAGTTTTTATTTAACAAATTTATCTCAATAAATAAAACCCTTTTTCTTCAATTTAAAGAAAAAGGGTTTTAACTATTCTGGATATTTTATGAAACAATATAGCGGTCATTTTCCCACGATTACGGACACACTCTAATTAATACTAGCTGCTCAGCAATTCATAGCCAACTTCTTCATCACAGATCAGAACATTAATCAATTTTCCATTAATCGCCCCTAATGTTGCCGTTGCTCGTTTCTTCGAACAAACTGCTCCGATACTGATTGGCGCTAAGCGTAACGAGTCCAAGCCGCTAGAAATCGGAAATTGATTGCGGTATTGGATTTCTTTTCCTTCAATATCAAAGGCCCGGCCAATCATCGTTCCTACAGCACCTTCAGCAACCAAATCGTTGAGATCGCGGTTATCTAAAATGCCTGAGGAAACTAAAGTATTGCGTGTTGTTTCAATATTTCCAATTCCGCTAAATGCTACATCGATTTTTCGACCAAGCGAAATATTCAAATCAATTTGCGGCTGTGCCAATAATTCTTCTTGCAGTTTCCGCGAATTAACAAAAGCAGGTGCATTAAAAAATTCATGCCGACCATCTAACTTCTGCGCCAATCGAAAAACCAATTCATTTCCATCCATGACAGTCCGGTTGGGTCCCAAGCTTCCAGTCAATTGGACCACATGAACATTTTTTAACTCATGATCCGGGAAATTCTTCACCATTTTTTCAACGGTTGCTCCCCATGAGATCCCAAGTATTTTCTCATTGGCCAATACACCGTTGATATAATCTGCAGAAGCCTTTCCCACGTTGTCTAAATCATAGTCATATTCGCCTAATCCTTTCACAACGATGACTTCCAACAGATCAAACTTTTCTTTTAACTGCATCATCAGTGTGTTATTGCGCTCGAAAGGTGCTTCGATCGAGATTTTGACAATCTGTTTTTCTCGTGCTTCCTCCAGCATTCTGGAAATGGATGGACGTGATACCCCAATTATTTTCGCAATATCATTTTGGTTCATCCTATCTAAATAATACAGTTCTGCTACTTTTAATAATGTAGAAATATCATTCGCCATTTTTTCCTCCTAGTTCAAATACTGGTCAGACATCCTATAGTCATGTAATAAAATTATCGATAATCTCCAACGCCTTTACTACGCCGTCTTCATCATTCGTTGGGCAGTGCCACCGAGCCGCCTGCTTTAATTCGGTTGTGGCATTTCCCATAGCGATCGATTGTGAAAATCGTTTAAACGACGAGAGATCATTTCCATTATCGCCAACAACAAACACCTGTTTATCAGAAATACCATAATAGTTAGCCAGTTCAGCTAAAGCATTCCCCTTGCTAACATTTTTCTTAGCAAATTCAATCATGGTCGGGTATCCTTGAACACATGAATAATGCTGAGAAAAACGCTGCTCTATCTTCCTTTTATTCTGTTTAATTATATCGGGGTTATCACAAATAAGCAATTTGGAATATTTATCTATTGGATCAAGTTCGCTAATTGGACAAACTCGCAGTTGATTATTGGTTAAAAAACAAAATTCCAATGTGCCAAGATTTATAACTGGAAATGCAGTGGTCGCTCCGCAGTCATTCACCGCAATGCAGGTTAATCCATTTTTACGGCAATAATCTGTCAGCTCTCGATACACTTCAACATCAAGCAGTTCCTCCGTAAGCTTCTGTCCGCGGCCATTTTGAATAACCGCACCATTCGACGTAATATGATAATCATCCGCGATACCTGTGCTTTGAGCATGGGGCAATACCCCTGACATTGGACGGCCAGAACAAAAAGCAAATCGATACCCTGCACATTCTGTTCTTTGTCGAATCGCCTCCATAACCTTTTCCGTTAGCTTTCCGTTAGAATCGAGTGCTGTACCATCAAGATCTAAAGCAATTAAAATCATCAGGATTTCCTTTCAAAAAAAGACTGGACATTCCTATCCAGCCTTCCAAAATATTATTTTCCCATCTCTTTTAAGGCCTTCAGTGCTGCTTCTAAAAATGTCTCTTCGTCTAAACCTGTCAGTAACCCAACAGAATTTATTTGTGGTATCCCTTCAGCATCTGCCGGATCAATCGGACTAGTAAAAGCGACTAAATCAATATCTCCATTCGCAACTGCTCCTTTAACCATTCCAGGATTCACCTCTTGAATCTCTACCTCATACCCATGCTCCTCGAGCAATTCTACAATCCGCTCGCCAACCATGGCAGAACTAACCGTGCCAGAGCCGCACACAGATAAAACTTTAATCTCTGTCATCTCTAAACCTCCTATTTTCAGTTATTACTTTCTATTATAGTATAACGCTTACATCAAATACTGCTTTTTAAAATTTAATTTTGCTCGTTACCGCTAAGACCTCATCTGGTGTCTTAGCCAAGCTGATCGCATCCAAGTCTTCTCTAGTTTTAAAGACACTCATTAATTGACGCAACAAAGCCAACTGCTTCTTCGGGTGCTCCATCGCTAATGGGAAAAAGATCCTACTTTGTAGTTTGATATCTGGGCTTCCCATCATAGAAACTTCAATCGGTTCTTTCGTAATAACCACTCCCATCCCCGGTCGTAAAACATGTTCAGGATCGGTATGAGGAATTGCGATGTTATGACCATCCGCAGCTAAGCCCGTCGGAAACGTTTTTTCTCTGGCTATCACTGCGTCAACATATGATGGTTTGACAATCTGTGCTTTTTCGAACTCCACACCAATCAATTGAATGACTTCTTCAAATGAATGGACATCTTGATCGAGTAAAATACAATTTCTTTCAACGAGATTTTTTTCTTCCATCGCTATCCCTCACCTTATTGTTTGTTCGGCTGTAAAACTACCTTGATTTCATTACCTGCCATCACTTGCTCTATCGCTTCTTCCCATTTGTCTAATGGATAGATTTTCGTGATCAAGCGCTCAGCATCTATTTTGCCTTCTCTCATCAACTCTAACGTTAAATGCCAAGTAGACGGTTTTTGCGATCGAGACCCAATCACATTCATCTCTCTTTGCACAATTGAATTCATGTCCAATTCATTTAAATTTTTAGAAAAGACACCCATTTGCACTAATGTTCCTTTTTGTTTTAAATAATCAAAAACGTTCTTGATCGCCGGTGCTGCACCGGAGCATTCAAAGCAGTAATCTGCTCCCTTTCCACCAGTGACCTCTTTAATGACTGCTGCTGCATCTTCTTTCAACGAATCAATCACACGATCTGCACCTAGTTCCTTCGCTGTTTTCAAACGCTCTGTATCTTGAGTGATTCCTATGACGATCACTTTTGCTCCCACACTCTTTAGTACCTGACTTAAGCATAACCCAATTGGACCAGGTCCTACAATAACTGCTACGTCATTTTTTTCAACCTGAGCTTTTTCTAGACTGGCATGAACCCCACAGGCAATTGGTTCAGTGATTGACGCCGCCAATAAACTGATTCTTTCATCTAATATATGAACACTTTCCTCACGCGTCAGCACGTATTCAGCAAAACTGCCGTTCACTTGACTGCCCAGTCCTTTTCGATTCAAACAAAGATTGTATTCCTTATTTGCACATGATTCACATTCCCCACAAGTATCAAAAGTCGTTTCGCTGGTAACCAAATCACCAACCTGTACGTTTGTCACCTCTTCACCAATCGCGTCGACTATACCTGAAAACTCATGACCTAATACCAAAGGAGTTTTCAATCGGTCATATTCTCCTTTGAACCCATGGATATCTGTTCCGCAGATTCCGGTGTAGCTTACTTTGATTAAAACTTCTTTTCCTTTAGGGACAGGCTTTTCGATCTCTAACAACTGCATTTTGTTGTAGCCCGGCTCCGTTTTGACTAACGCCTTCATGCAACCACCTTTTCTTTAGGAGTGTCGTTCTTTTCACCTTCCAAGAAGCTCCAAACAGCTTGTTTGTTTTTCTTGAACAATACGTACATTGCTAAATAAAGGACAATAACGATTCCCATCCATAAAAAGTTTCCTGACAAGAACGCTAAGAAAATCAAAGCCATCACTGGATTATATAAAATCCCAAAACTAGTAATCATCATCGCCCCTTCTGGAATGTTGACTCCAACTTGAGCTGCAACCTCCGTAAAATAAGGAGCTGTTAGGGTACAAACATAAAGTCCAATTGTAAACCAGATAATCCCTGAAATAACGCCCTTAAAAATATTTCCTTTCGAAATACAAATAATCATTTCCACCATGTATGGCAAAGCAATCAAATCAACTAACGGCAATGCTTCATTGCCAGGTAAAACCATAGCCAGCAAGACCATGATAGGGATCAAAATCAACCCCGTCATCAATGTTGCCGGTTCGCCATATCCTACGGCATCATTCACTGACAGCATCCATTCGCGGTTCTTCCCGCTGCCTTTTGCCGTTTTCTTACTAGCATTTGTCAAGCTGGTAAATGCTGAGGCGAAGATACTCGCAACCCGTGGGAAGACTGCCATCACAGCTGATACCGCTAATCCCATGGTAAAAACACTGCCCCAACCATCTAAAGTATTTAGCGTGTTCAAATTCCCCATGATCCCGATCAACAGCCCAAGAAACAGTCCTAAAGTGATGGGTTCCCCTAGAAATCCTAATTTTTTCTTCAATGTTGCCGGATCCCAATTGATTTTACCAGCACCTAGTTTATCCAATATCCAGTTCATTACAATCGCATATGGCACGGAAGTCACATGATGCGGTGCAGTTAAGGTCGTCCCTGGCAAATTGTAATAATTCGCCCATCGTTTCGCGATGACTTCCCCGAGCAGCATCACATACAAGTTCTGAACGATCATGCAGGCCATTGCCAGTGCCATGTTGTCAGTAATCAGATAAATCATTGAACCCCAAACCATGAAAGAATAATTATTCCACATATCACTCGGCATAAATACATCGGTCCATTTTACTAAGAATAATGCCACTTGCAAGACCAATCCTACTACTAAGAAGATCACACCCACTTGAGTAGAGTAAGCAATAACGGAAGTCGCTTGCCAGCCTGTATCAAACACTGGCAATTTAACACCTGTTTGCTCAACCATATTATTGATAACGGGCGTAACAATTGGAACAAATGAATTGACGATCAAATTGAATCCTGTCAATCCAATACCAGCATTCAAAGCCGACTGAAAGGCCTTCTTAGGTTTGACCTTTAAAAATAAGGCCACAATGAACAACATCACTGGTACAACAACCGCCGCACCAAATGAACTTAAGATATTTTGTAACAACTCCACAATAATTCCTCCTTTATTGAACTTTTTTTCACTTGTTAGAACTTATGAAAAGTATCGCATGGGTTTTTATATCTGTCAATACTTTTTTGGAAACGATTACACCAGTTAAAAACTAACTTATTCAGTTACATTGAAAAAAATAGGGTTATTGGTATATTGACAATTGTTCTCATAGATGAAATAATGTAAAAAACAATATTGGAGGTATCGTTATGCTTGAACAATTGAAAGAGTCTGTTTGCAAAGATAATAAAGCGCTTCCTAAAAATGGATTGGTTTTATGGACGAGCGGAAATGTCAGCGCAAAAGATCCAGAAACTGAATATGTGGTCATCAAACCAAGCGGTATTCATTTTGATGATTTAACTCCGAATGACATGATTGTTGTAGATTTAGCCGGCAATGTGATTGAAGGTGAGTTGGCACCGTCAGTCGATACTGAATCTCATTTGTATGTATACAATCATTGTCCGGAAATTTTGGGGATTACTCATACACATTCCCCATATGCTACTGCTTTTTCAATCGCTGGAGAACCACTGCCAATCTATACAACAACTTCTGCCGCTGTTTTCGGCAGAGAAATTCCTTTATCTGAAATCGCCGCTGTTGGCGAGAAAGCCATTGGTGCTGAAATCGTACGATGCTACAAAGAAACAAAATGCCCAGCGATTCTATTAAGAAACCATGGCGTCTTTACCGTGGGAAAATCTGCTACGAACTCACTTAAAAATGCTGTCATCCTTGAAGAAACCGCTCAAAGCGTCTATTACGCACGAACACTAAATGCAGCACTTAAACCATTAGAACCCTCATATACTTCAGAGGTATATGATTTTTATCAAAATAATTACGGTCAAAAATAACTATATTAATATGAAAAAGGAGTTTTATTATGGCAAACAATTATACGATCGCTGATGTAGAAAAAGCCGCAAAGAACATTCGTAAACACGTATTAAAACTGACGATTGAAAGAAATGGCTGTTATCTATCACAGGCATGTTCTTCGGCAGAACTTTTCGCTACTCTTTACTTGCGTGTGCTTAATTTAAGCGAGAGCAAAGCACCTCGCCTACCGGAAAAATTTCCAGGGACCCCTTCTAAGGAGAATATGGATTATATTCAAGGGGCAGAATACCATGGCTCATTAAAAGCACCCTATGACCGTTTCTTTATTTCACCTGCACATTATGCGGCTCCTGTCTATGCGGCTTTGATCGAAGCGAACCGTTTAGACGAAAAAGCCTTAGAAATGTTTAATCGGGACGGCTATTCAATGGAGATGATCGGAGCCAATCACACCCCAGGCTTTGAAAACGCAGCGGGAACATTGGATCAAGCAATCAGTGTCGCTGGCGGAACGGCACATGCACGAAAACTGCGCGGCGAAGAAGGACGCGTATTCGTTATGATGTCCGATGGCGAGATGCAAGAGGGCCAATTATGGGAAGCCATTCAAGCTGCTGCTTTTTATGAATTGGACAATCTAGTTTTATTGGTTGATATCAACGGTCAGCAAGTCGAAGGAGAAACCAAGAAGGTCATGAACATCGAGCCTTTAGAAAATCGCTTCACTGCTTTTGGTGCAAAAGCGGTCTCTGTAAACGGCCACGACATCCAGGCTATCGAGGAAGCCGCCAAACAAGGAGAAAAGAACAAGCCTTTAGTGATTCTTTGCTACACTGACCCGACTCAAGGTATCCCATACTTAAATGAAAGAAAACCGATCCTGCATTTTGTTCGTTTAAAACAAGGGGAAGAAATCGATAAATATACCAAGTTCTACAATGAAATGTAGGCAAAACTAGAAAGGAGTTTTATTATGAAAATCGAATCAGATGTTCATTCAAAAAATATGATTAAATTCGCTCAAGAAAACGAGGATGTTTTAGTTTTATCTGCCGATCTAGGGACCTCCTGCGAGGTAAAGGAATTTCCAAAAGTTTTCCCTGAAAAGTATCTATCTATGGGGATTGCTGAACAAAATATGCTAAGCTGGGCTGCTGGATTAGCTAGAGAAGGTTTTCGACCATTTTTACACACTTTCGCGGTTTTTCTTTATCGCAGACCGTTAGATCAATTAGAAATGTCGATCGCTTATCCTAATCTCCCTGTTTCACTTTTAGGCTTTGTACCTGGTATCACTACTCCTGGTGGTGTTACCCATCAATCCATTGAAGATGTAGGTATTTTGCGAACTATTCCAAATATGACCATTTTTGATTGTGGGGACGCGACTGATGTTGAATCCGCATTGAATATCTGTAAAGAGGTCAATGGACCGATTTATGTCAGAATGCTTCGCGGACAAATGCCGCGTCTGTTCTCTCCTGACAAACCCACTGAGTTCAATAAAGGCCGCGTCATTTCAGAGGGTGAAGATATCGCCTTGTTCTCAAGCAGTATCTGTACTGAAGAAGCGATGCGAGCAACGCAATGGCTGGAAAAACATGGCGTTTCTGTTCAACATGTTCATATCACAACACTGAAACCATTTACTGACCCCTTAGTAGTGGAATCCATTGAAAAAGTAAAACATGGAGTAGTTACCATGGAAAACCATGTGACTATCGGCGGTCTTGGCACTGCAGTCGGTGAAGTAATGCTAGAGCATCAGCTCCATAAACAATTAATAAAAGTTGGAATCAATGACGAGTGGACTCATGGTGCGTCAAAACCATACCTACTGAAAAAATATGGACTAGATGCCGCTTCTCTAATCAGAGCAGTAGAAAAAATCTTAGACAAAGACCTTGGCTTCAACGAAGAAGAATTGGAAGAAATTCGCTTAGAAGATTACGACCGTGTGTAAGAAAAGCATGTTGCCGATAAAACGAATTCACTAAAGCGTCATTTTGCAAAAATGATATACTTTTAATGAAGCACTCCAAAAAAGCGCCCCTGAGAACTAATTTCTCAGGAGCGCTTTTTTAGATGATAAATTCACTTTTTCCCGTTTTTAAATACTCTTTTACCGTTCGTGCCAACAAAAAAGGGGAGTTAGGAATCGCGTCTACAGTATCTCCAGCAATATGCGAGGTAATAACTAAATTATCCAACTCGAGTAAAGGATCATCCGGATGAATCGGTTCCTCCCACACCACATCGATCGCCGCCCCAGTAATTTCTCGTTTCCGCAACGCTGCAACAAAGGCCTCTTTATCAAGAATCCCTGGCCGGGCAGTATTGATTAAATAAGCACTGGGCTTCATCAGTGCCAACAATTCCTTATTCACCAAATTCTCCGTCGCTGGCGTTACCCGCATATGCAAAGAAACAATATCTGCTTCTGCAAACAGTTCATTTAAAGAAACAAATTGTACATTCAGCCCCGATTCCAAAAGCGTTTCTTGATCAATAAACGGATCATAGGCAAGTACTTTAACACCAAGTTTTATCAAACGCTGTGCAACCATTTTCCCAATATGTCCCAAGCCTACCAGCCCCACTGTTTGTGCAGAAAGCGTTGTTCGAGAGGCATCATTGGGAAAACTTTTAGGCCACTTTCCTTGCATGACTGCCGCATGAGAAAGAGCAATATTTCTAGTCACCGTGTACATCAATCCAATCGCATAGTCTGCAACTGGTTCGGCGTTTCGAATAACATGAATAATCGGAATGTTTTTATCCTTCGCCAAGCTTACATTGATATGTTCTACCCCACCGCGACATGTCCCTATCATTTTTAACTTCTTTGCCATATTCAGCAGCTCACCTGATATGGGTGCTACATGGACAAATAAGTACTCCGCGTCTGGCAGTTCCTCCATCATTCCTTCTGGAAGTTCAATTCCTTCCGGACCGTTCTCCTCAATCAGCTTTAACTTTCTTTGGAATTCCTCTGGTGAATCCGTTGTATGCCATTCTAAGGCAACGATCTCTAACGGCTCTGGCAATCCCATCGTCTCAACCGCCCTTTTCAATGTGTCTGACGAAACAAATGTATCACCAACAACAATTATTTTGCTCATTTTTCTACTCCTCTCTCACTATCAAAATCAACTCATTGCCCATAATTTGGAAATTGCTCATGTACCCTTGCCATGTCTGCTTTATCTAATATCACTGGTTTTCCTAATAATGAAGCTCCTACGTGCAGCCCTGCCAACCGTTCAATCTCAGTCGCCACCGAAAAAGCCTCCTTTAGTGTGGGCCCACAAGTCAACAAACCATGATTTGCTAAAAAGCACGCATAACGATCCTGCATCGCTTCAAATGCATACTCAGCCAACTTCTCCGTTCCAAAAGTTGCATATTTGGAACAACGTACATCATCGCCTCCTGCAACCGCTATCATATAATTGCTTGCCGGTAAATCTCTACGACAAGTTGCAAGGATCGAACTAAAAGTTGAATGGGCATGTACAACTGCACGAATCTCATCTCCACGCATTTGATAATTAATCAAATGCATCTGCCATTCACTTGAAGGCTTGCGATTTCCTTCAATGACTTCTCCTTCAAGATTCAGTAAAACAATATCTGCCTCAATCATCTCAAAATAATCGATCCCACTTGGTGTAATAGCCATCAGCTGTTTTTTGGGATCATATAAACTGAGATTCCCACCAGTGCCAGCTGTTAAACCTGTTGAAATCAGCTTCTTTCCGTATTCAACTAGCAGCTTCTTTTCTTCCTCTAGCATGTAACATAACTCCTTTTTGAAATTTTGTTCTAAAATAAGAAATTATTCTCTATTAAAAACCTATCATTTTATCTATAAATAGTCAATCCAGAACAAACTTAACTATATCGGAAATTATGTTCCGGATATCCAGCTGCTCAGCTCATAAACTTCCAGTCAATAATTCAATCTCTCCCTTTCTCCTAGGTTTGCCCCATGGTATCATTTATTAAAGTTATTCAATAGATAACTTGTGCGAAATAAAAACTTAGGGTAGGGAGAAAAATGAAGGGGTTAGTTTGTAAGTATTGCGGAGGAAACCGCTTTAAAAAAACCAGAGAAGGCTATGAATGCACGTATTGTCATACTGTTTATGAACTTGAAAGTGAGAATGAGCTTGGGCAGAATACTGCTCTTCGCAAGAAACCGCCTATCATACGGATTACTTTGCTGGTTATTTTCATTCTTTTTTTAACCAGCAGCATTCTCATATCTGCCTCAAGAGAGAAAGCGTCAGTAAAAAAGAATCCTTCTTTCAACATTACCAAAAACAATAGCTCAAAAAAATCTGGTTATTCAGCTGGCCAATTGAGCAATCCAGAAAGAAATATTCGAATTGCGGAACTTTCTTTAAATCAGAAAGCAATCGAACAGGCCAAAGCATCTATCAAAGAGTATGGTGGAGAAAATACAAAAGAATTCGAGGCGCGATTGATCAAGGCCCAAACAGAACACGATTCTGCAAAAAACAATAGAACTAAAACACCGCCTAAAGCGGATATGATTATCGAAAATCCCAATTCAGAATTCGCGGTAACAACCTATTACCGCGAGGCAGGGTTTCTAACTGCTTTCGGACCAGATTTCAATCAATACTCCGCTTCAGATATTATACGGATTTGGGGACAACCAGATGAAATCATTACTGACTCTGAACAAATCCGGAAAAATCTGGCACTTGAATTTGATAAAGAGGATAATCCAGTAAACCATGAGGCCAAGATGCTGAGGGAACAATGGCTGCAGGGGCAGCTAACTTGGAGGGAAGTCAGAACTTTTATTGCGATAAATCAAGATAGCACCTATGGAGATTACTCGAAGCAATTCGTCTACGAGAAACAGGGAAAACCGAACGTCTATTTCTCAAATAATCAAATAGAATATGTAACACCAATCGTGCGCTATGTTTCCTTTACGCGACTGCCTGAAAAATACCCGCGGGCAGGTTTAGGAAAGTACCCAGATGACTTCCCTGAAAACTATGGATCGGATGGACTTTATCATGAAAAATAAAGAGTGTATAAATTGTGGAAGTACTAAATTCCATCAAGTTGAAAATGACTGGAAATGTGATTATTGCGGCACGCTTTATCTGACTCCGAAGAAAAATACCGTACCACCATCAAACAAGGAACAGTCTGGAACTCAAAAAAATAGAAGGCGGCTCCTACTGGGTATGGTGCTTGCAGTCATCTTCTTTGCTGCACCATTAGGTTATCTAAAAGTCAAACTTACCCGTGCGGTTAAAACTTCCTACGAACCAATCAAACCCGGCACGGTGAGTTCGTCAGCGGAAAATGCGTTTCCTGGCGAATGGACCCAAAGTGTGTATGAATCAGTAAAAGTCGCAACAAAAAATTATGACGATGACAATGAAAGCTATTCTTTCACAGGCGGCTCGAGCTATGAAGAATTAGAAAAACTTGTCGGCGTTCCCGATACAGTAATTAGTTGGGAAAAAGAAAATTATGGCATGCCACCAAGAGCGATGGCGACTTGGAATAGAACTAAGGATGGGGACTACATGCCACATTCGGTCACTGTTACTTACGAAAAGAAAAGCAAGATGATCACTGATAAAGATCATCACTAACAAAAAGAAGAGGATCGGACATCTTAAAAAGATGCCTGATCCTCTTCTTTTTATTCTGGTAGTTCTTCAAATTGTGAGTTATACAGTGCCGCGTAAAGTCCATTTTGAGCCAATAATTCTTCGTGGCTTCCTTGCTCTTTGATATCTCCGCCTTGCATATAAAGAATCTTATCTGCGTCTTTGATTGTTGATAATCGGTGAGCGATAACAAAGGATGTCCGTCCAGCCATCAAATTGTTCATAGCTTCTTGAATCAAACCTTCCGTCCGCGTATCAACAGATGACGTTGCTTCATCTAGAATCAAAATTGGTTTGTCCGCTAAAATCGCACGAGCGATCGTCAACAATTGTTTTTGTCCTTGTGAGATATTAGAAGACTCTTCATTTAATTCCATATCATAGCCGCCAGGCAATGTTTTAATGAAGTGATCTACATGGGCGGCTTTCGCAGCTGCGTAAACTTCTTCATCTGTAGCATCTAAACGTCCATAGCGCAAGTTATCCATAATCGAGCCTTTAAATAGCCATGTATCTTGCAAGACCATCCCAATATTTTTACGCAAATCAGCACGATTGAAGTCTTTGATATTATGACCATCAATCTTGATCGCACCGGAATTAACATCGTAAAAACGCATCAACAATTTAACCATTGTCGTTTTCCCTGCACCAGTTGGTCCAACAATCGCAACGGTCTGACCCGGATCAACATGAGAGGTAAAGTCTTGAATGACGATCTTGTCTGGTGTGTAGCCAAATTGAACGTGATCAAAATCAACCATCCCTTTAGCTTTATCGATTTGAACAGGATTTTCAGCCATTTGGTCTTCTTCGTCTTCCGCTAAGAATTCAAAGACCCGTTCAGCCGCTGCAGCCATTGATTGCAGCATATTTGATACTTGGGCAAGTTGGGCGATTGGTTGGGTTAAGTTACGAACGTATTGGATGAACGCTTGAATATCCCCAACAGTGATCGCGCCATTATATGCCATGACCCCACCAGCAATTGCTACTCCAACGTAGCCTAAGTTACCAACAAAGTTCATAATCGGCTGCATCAATCCAGATAAAAATTGTGATTTCCAAGCTGATTTAAAGAGAACATCATTTTGTTCTTTGAAGTCCTTCAATGAGTTTTCTTCATCATTGAATAAGCGAACGATCGTATAACCACCGATCGTTTCCTCCACTTTACCATTGATCACCCCAAGATATTCTTGTTGTGTCTTGAAGTATTTTTGTGAGTTCTTCACAACGATCATAATCAGCAGTAATGAGATCGGCACGATCAAAATCGCGATTCCCGTCATTTTCACTGAGATCGAAAGCATCATGACGATAACACCAATAATTGTAAAGGTTGAAGTGATCAATTGAGTCAAACTTTGATTCAAGGATTGTCCTAAAGTATCCACGTCATTAGTGATTCGTGACAAGACCTCACCAGTCGTGCGGCTTTCAAAATAGTTCATCGGCATGCGATCGATTTTTTCAGAAATCTCTTTACGCATCCGATAAGTGATTTTTTGTGAAATCGTCGACATGATCCAGCCCTGGATGATCCCGAATAAGGAAGCAACCACATAAAGACCTAACATGAAGAGCAGGATACCGCCGATTTTTTCAAAATTGATATCGCCAGTTCCTTGATACTTCTTAATCAATCCATTAAATAATTCAGTAATCGCTTTTGATAGAATTTTTGGTCCCCAAATATTGAAAATCGTTGAGGCCATCGCAAAAATCATTACAAAGAAAACCGCGATTTTATATGCGCCAAGATACGATACTAACTTTTTGATCGTACCTTTAAAGTCTTTGGCTTTTTCTACTGGCGCAGCCATATGTCCAGGTCCGCCACCACGAGGGCGATTTTGTTTTTGTTCTGCCATTCTTCTCGCTCCTCCTTAATCCGCTTCTTCTATGCCTAATTCAGCATTGCTTAATTGTGACTGAGCAATTTCTTGATAGACAGCTGATGATTCCATCAATTCCTCATGGCGTCCTTGAGCAACGACCCGACCTTCATCCAACACGATGATATTATCCGCGTGCAGAATCGTTGAGATCTTTTGTGCCACGATGATTTGGGTTACATCCTTGACATTTTCTGCTAAGGCTTTCCGCAAGGCCACATCCGTCTTGTTATCCAACGCTGAGAAGGAATCATCAAAAATCAAGATCTTCGGATTTTTCGCTAATGCTCGGGCGATTGATAATCGTTGCTTTTGTCCGCCAGAGACATTCGTCCCCCCTTGGGAAATTGTACGTTCAAAGCCTTTTTCATTCGCATTGATGAACTCATTCGCTTGTGCGATCTCAGCAGCTTTTTTCATTTGTTCATCCGAGATATTTGCATCACCAAACTTAATATTTGAAGCAATATCACCTGAGAACAGGACTCCTTTTTGTGGTACAAAGCCCATGATTTCATGGAGTTTATGCATGCTCATCTCACGTATGTCGATACCGTCGATCGTGATTCGTCCACCAGTCACATCGAATAACCGTGGAATCAGGTTGACGATCGTCGACTTACCAGAACCGGTCGAACCAATCAAGGCCGTCGTTTCACCTGGCTTAGCTACAAAATTGATATGGTGTAAAACATCTGCATCCGCATCGCCATAACGGAATTGGACACCCTCAAATTTTACTTCGCCTTTAAAGTTATGGTCGTCTTTTGGCTGCTCTGGATCTTTGATCGAAGGTTCCGTGTTCAATACTTCATCCACACGTCCAGCAGCGACATTTGCTCGCGGTAAAATAATTGATACCATCGACAACATCATAAAGGCCATAACAATTTGCATCGTGTACGTAATGAAGGCCATCATGTCCCCGACTTGCAATTGACCATTATCCATATTATGTCCGCCGACCCAAACGATCAAGACAGAGATACCATTCATCAACAGCATCATGATCGGCATCATCAGAGACATCGCACGGTTCACAAACATTTGTGTTTTCATCAAGTTCGTATTGGCCACATCGAAACGTTCTTCTTCATATTTTTCACGAGAGAACGCACGAATAACTGGCAGCCCCGTGATGATTTCACGAGAAACCAAGTTCACACGGTCAACTAAGTTTTGTAGAGCTTTAAATTTCGGCATTGTTGTAACCAGCAAGGTCAAGACTAAAACTAAAACGGCGGCTACAGCTACACCGACGATCCAGCCCATCCCTGTGCCTGTTTTATATACTCTATAAACACCGCCAATACCTAGGATCGGAGCGTATAAAACGATTCGCATGATCATAACGATCCCCATTTGGATTTGTTGGATGTCATTTGTATTCCGAGTAATCAATGAAGCCGGTGAGAATTTCTCCATTTCATTGTTTGAAAATTCCAAGGTCCGTTCATACTGTCCGACCCGCAAGTTCTTACCAACTGTCGCAGCAACTAACGAAGCAATCAAGCCAACGATGATGGCAGCTACTGCAGATAGTAGTGTCAAACCGATCATTTTCGCTCCTGTTTGGATCATATAATCTGTTTGGATCTTCTTTGTATTCACATTTAGTGCTTTGTATTCAGCTAAGGTCAATTGAATTCCCACTGTTTTCAATGAGTCTTCACCGAGATCGCCTAAGCTTTCCTTCGTAGCCTTCCGAGCTGCTTTAACTTTTTCCGGCATGGCATCGTTCTTAGCCTTAATCGAATCCCCGATTTTTTGAGCTTCCGCACCTTTGGCCTGTGCCTCTGCAGCTAATCTTTGGGCTTCTGCCCCTTTGGCCGCAGCAGTAGCTCCATCCGTTGCGGTCGCCGCCTCTTGTCCAGCTGCTTGAGCCTGCTCGCCTAATGTTTTCGCTTCTTGTCCCAAGGCTTGAGCTCTGGCAGCATCCTTCGAGATTGCTGTATAATCATTGATAACCTCTTTTGCTTCTTTCGCATTATTAGAATCTTTTGAGCGAGTAGAAGCAATCATCATCATTGGCAGATTGAAGATTTTTGCTAGCTCATCTTTCGTCATGCCTTCTTGAAGATCTAATTTATAAATATCAACTTTTTTACCATCAACGGTTTGAGTTGCTTCCTTATAATTATCTTTGATGGTTTGCTTCTCTTTGTCGGTCATGAATATTTCAATTCCTTGAAGCGTTGATTTTCTGATTTTATCTGGAGTCGACTGTTCAAGCCCTCCTTGTTGAATACCGATATCAACGATATCCGATGTTAAACTCGGCAAGCTCAGGTCACTAGACGCTTGCACAAATAAAAGTAAAAATACGGCGATGATCGCATACCAGTATTTACCAAGATATTTAAAAATCTTCACTATTGATCACCTTCCCCTTCCATGGATAATTTTTGAGAATAGTCGACAAACTTAGCAGTTAATTCGAGGTATTTTTTGGTGTCTTCTTCTCCCATAAGTTCAAATACTCGAATAATTTTATTTCGCATCTCCAGCTTTTCAGCCTTCGCTGCTTTTTTTCCGCATTCTGTTAAACTGACATTAATTCGGCGTCGATCATCAGGGTCCATTGTCCGGCTAATTAATCCACGTTTTTCTAAATTCCCTAAAACAGCGGCAATTCGAGCGGTTGATAAATTTAGAGTATCGGCCAAATGCTTTGGATTAGTAGGCTCACCTAAGCGATCAAGTACCTTAATAACGATATTAGCTCCCTTACTGCTTTTTTCCATCCTGCTGAATGCCCCATGGCGATTTTGAACCATCAGCTGCATCAGTTCACGTTCAGCCTCTTCTGCAAATGTCATCAGACTTCTCCTCCTTTCAAAAAATAACTTCCGTTTCATTAATACCTAATAGTGTTAGTAATTAATGCTGTTTGATATTACCTCTAATAGGAATGAAAATCAACCCTTTTTGCTCAAAAAACAAATGAATACGTTTTAACTATTACTTCCTTTGACTTTTTTTAAAAAAAGTCCCAAAGACATAAAAAAGAGCGTACCTGACTAGCAGTACACTCCTATAAAAAAACTTATTTTTTCAAATGATAATTGTAAGTACTAATGATAATATCATCGCGATAGGACAACCGGAAACGCAATCGCAAAGCTGTCTGGTTATGCAAGGATCGTTTCCATGTTCTGTTAGGAACAAATTCCGGAATCAGAACCGTCGTCGTATAGTTATGCTGTTTAGCATTTTTACTTACGCGATCCACATACCGACTGACCGGGTTAACGATTGAGCGATATGGCGAGCGAACGACTGAAAAGCGCACATCTGGAAATTTTTCACGAAATTCATGCCTAATCTCCCGTTCCTTCTCTTCATTTTCCTCTAAAGAAACATGCATCGCAATCACGTAATCGCCAATCGAACGCGCATAATTGATCGCCCCGATATTTACTTGCGTCACATTTCCCACTAGTACAATAACTGTATTTCCAGCATAATCATGTAATTCCACATCATCCGCCAAACGTAGCTGCTCTGCAACGTTTTTATAATGAGTGTGGACTTTATAGAAAGCAAAGATCAAAATCGGCATAATAATGAAGAAGGGCCAAATATCCGGCAAACGATAAATAAACAGGATTAAAACAATGGAGAAGGAAATCAATGCACCAATAATATTTGCAATAGATTTTCTGATCCAATGGTGCCCCTCTTTGTGCCATTTCAAAACCATACCTGTTTGCGATAAGGTAAATGGGATGAAGACACCAACTGAATATAATGGAATCAAACGTTCTGTTGAACCTTGGAAGATCAATAGTAAGACAATCGAGCCCAAAGCTAAGGTGATAATCCCGTTAGAGTAACCTAAACGATCCCCGCGATCTTGATAACGATGAGGCAAGAATTTATCTTTAGCCAAGTTATACGCCAAAACAGGAAAGGCTGAAAAACCTGTATTAGCCGCTACTGCTAAAATCAGAGCCGTTACGAACTGCAGGAGATAATACATGATTCCTTTACCAAAAACTGCTTCGCCAACCTGTGACAAGACAGTCACTTCCGCTGTTGGAACGATTCCGAACCAATAGTTTAAGAATGTGATTCCTGTAAAGAAGAAACCGAGAATCAAGCCCATCATCGCTAATGTACCAGCCGCATTTTTTGCTCGCGGTTTTTTAAAGAAAGGCACAGCATTACTTATAGCTTCTACCCCCGTCAACGAAGAGGAGCCCGATGAAAATGCACGTAGCAGCAATGCAATGGAAATGCCAGGTATTACTGCTCCCACTTGAGCTGTTGCATGCATAGGGACTGCTCCGGAGATGATTTTCACCAAACCAACAATAATCAAGATCGTGATAACAGCAATAAAGCTGTAGACCGGTACCATCAATAATCCAGCACTTTCACGCAGGCCGCGTAAATTCATCAGCATCAATAATAAAACAATAATGACAGAAATCAGGACGCGATGATGATACAGGGCCGGAATCGCTGATGCAATAGCCTCAGCTCCAGCTGATACAGACACAGCAACAGTCAGCATATAATCCACCAGAAGCGAGCCTCCAGCGATCAAGCCAGCATTCTTCCCTAAATTCTCACTGCTGACGACATAGGCGCCGCCTCCATGAGGATAGGCATGAATAATTTGACGATAAGATAAAATCAATGACGCTAATAAAATCAATACTACGAATGCGATTGGCAACGAATACCAAATCGCTGCTGCCGATAAGGTGACCAAAACGACTACGATCTGTTCTGTTCCATAGGCAACAGAAGATAACGCATCTGAAGAAAGCATCGCCAAAGCCGCAAAGCGCGACAAGTTTTGATCATCATTTTCAGACGATTTCAACGGCCGACCAACCAGCAAGCGTTTAAGATAATCCACTAGACTCACTCCTTGTTCTTATTAATAAGTAGCCTTTAAAAAATACAAACAAGCGAAATATTACTCGCACTCCATGCAAATGTCAATGATTTTTTCAACGACTTTTTACCTCCTCAGTAAAACACGAAAACAGGCAAAACAACAGTAATACGCTGTTGTCTTGCCTGTCCTATTTTACAAGTTTTGCATTTAGCAATTAATTGGCGTTGAGTCCAATTTTAAAGTCTATCAGATTTACGTTGCAAAGTGGTTGGAAAAATCGTATGGAGACTAACGCTCAAAACCATTCTCACACTTTTCGAAAAATGACTCCTTAACAAACAAGGTAGCTTAATGGAAAATTTTGCTTTCGTGAGCAACTTTTGTAAGCTTCGTCAAATGAGGCTGTAAAACTGGATATGCCCAAGTACCTAAGATCCCAAATACAACAAAAAGTACGATCATAATAATGATATCCCCTGTTGCGTTTGGCCAATAAATTCCACCAGCACTTTCACGCAGTAAGTTAACTGCATGGGTAAATGGCAGCCACGGATTCACTGCTTGGAAGAATTTCCCAGAAACTTGGATCGGATAGTTCCCACCACCGCCGGAGATAGAAAGTACGAGAATAATAATCGCTATCCCTTTTCCGACAGTTCCAAACAGCGCTACAAGTGTGTAAACGATCATCATAAAGGCTAATGCCACTAAGACAGCAAAAAGTACGCTGTAGACTGGATTTTTCACATAAACACCTAATAAAAAGATATTTCCAAGCGTTACAATCAATGCTTGACCAATACTTACGACTAAGTAAGTAAGCATCCGTGCACCAAATTGTTCACGTTTAGTGTATTTACCGCGATCTTTCTTATCCAAGAAAAATTCTGTCGTTGTAACACTCGAGAATAATACGGCCCCTACCCACAGACATAAGGCTGTATAGAATGGCGTGCTAGCTGAGCCATTATTGGCTATTGGATACATCGTATTGGTTTGCAAGTCAACTGGGGTTGTGAAGAAATCACTTTCCTTTTGCGCGTCCAGCTTCAATAATTTCAGGACTTGACCGAAGTCAATCGTCTTATCACCTTGCTGAATAGCATTCGCTGCTTTTTGAATCCCGCTGCGCAATGACGGATAATCATTTTGAATTAAATCAGTCGCAAGATCCAATGCCTTTTCAACTTCTGGCATTTTATCGTTCGCCATTTTCAGACTGCCAGTCAAATCTTTTTTCACACCAGGCCAATCATTTTGCATAAAGTCTGCAGCTAAACCCAACTTTTGTTCAACAACGGGCAGCTCATTATTGTAAAGATCTGCACCTGTATTGATACCATTGACAATGTCATTCATGTGACCATTTAATAGGACATTGGCATCATGAACTTCTTGACCAATCGCTGGCATTTGTTTTTGATATTTTTCTAAGAAGGTGATCGCGGTACTGACAGTCCCTTCTGTCGAGTTTAATAATGAAGCAAAATCGATTTGCTGTGCTTGATTCAAGACACCCTGAGCAGTAGTAATCGTATTGATCAATTGATCGAGGATTGTGCTGACGGTTTTTCCGATTTGTTCAACGTTGATACCTTTAACAAAATTAGCTATATTACCCGCAGCAGCATCAATTTCATTTAGGTACGCTTTAGCTTCGTCAGTACTGCCGTTTTGAACCAAATCATTTAGATGTCCAAAGCGATTGCTTAAATCTCCTAAGAAATTCTTCGCGTCACCAAGCTGACCAATAATTGTTGCTAAGTTTTGACTTGCTTCCGTATTACCATTATCGTCTGCGGTCTTCTTCAAGTCATTCAAAAACTGAGTCAATTTATCAATAGCCGTTTGCTGATCAGCCAAATTACTTTGAAAATCACTAATAATCGCCGCAATATGCGCCTTTTCATCGGGAGTCAATTCTTCTTTATCTAGTAAAGAAGAAAGATCACTAGTAATTGACTGAGTTGTTGTCGCCACTTGCCCAATCGATTCCAACGTAATTTGAACACTATTTGAAATACTTGGTACAGCGGATTTCAATTGTTCAGCGCCGTTTTTAGTCGTCGCAGCAAAATCAGACGCTTGATTTCCAAGCTTTTGAATATCTGGTAAGATCGTTTGGACTTGATGAATAATATTCAGACCTTGCTTAGCTTCAGCAATACCATCATTCATAGTTTTCTCAATTTGAGCAAAATCGCTGTCGACTTGTGCAATTTGATTTCCTGCTTGCTGGATTTCTGGGATTTTTTGCTGCAAGGTCAAAATGACGCTCGCTTGTTTTTTGATCTCCGGCATTTTCTGATTTAAGGTGATCAACTTTTGACCCATTTCATCAACTTGCGGCAGGTATGCTTGTATTTCATTTGCCTTCGCCAATTTTTCCTTCAGCTCAGGCAATTTCCCGTGAACTTCTACGACCTCTTGTGTGTACTTATCAATATCATCTAAATGATCATTCGTCGTTAAAATAAGATTCTTGACCTTATTAATGCTGACTAAATTCTCATCAATGTTGTAACCAATCTCGTTAAATACCTTCAATAATGTCGAGCTGGCCGTTTTAATGAATTCTTGGCTGATCTCCTGTTGGATCGACCCAGCACCTTTATCCGTTATTTTCGGTGCGATTGCATTAATTTTTTGATTCAAATAATATTCGATCTTTGGTTTTTGAATATCACCAGAAGTAAAACTCAATAGATTCTTTGAGAATTCTTTCGGTAAATAGATCCCTGCATAATATTTACCTGACTTCACCCCTTCGACAACTTGCTTCTTTGAATCAACAAAACGCCAGCCTAGCTGTTTATTCTTATGCAGATTTTTGATTACTTCATTTCCGATTTCAACATCCTTATCTTGAAATTTCGCACCTGTATCGGCACTGTATACAGCAATCGGCAATTCACCTGTATTTGAATATGGATCCCACAATGCCTTGATATTGAACCAAGCATAAAGGGATGGGATGATGACTAATGCTGCCATCAGAAAAATGGCGATCGGATTTTTGAAAATTCGACGCCAATCTAATTTGAAAAGACTCCATGTGTGTTTAAGAGATTGAAAAACTTTCATTGATTTCACCTACTATTTTTTCTCGCTGAACTACTGTAGCACGGAATTTCGGCCAATTTCAATTCTTGCGAGTGTCTGAAATCACCTTTTTTGACATTCCTAGCAATTTGTCACAATTGTATCCCTTTTCACCTATGAAATACTAAAGAAATGCTTAAAGACTAAGGTTTTTTATCCTTATAAAGCGATCCAAGAGCTGATCTGTCAACTCCTCAAGTTTATCGGGGGCATCGTCTTTCGATAAATTTAAAATAGGCGTTACTTCTAAATCTTGCAGGCGAAGCGGCTGAACTTGTTCCTTTTCTTGCTTAAGAGTCACTTCCGGGTGCGGATTTTTATCACCGCAAGGTCCAGCTACTAAATAGGCAATTTGATAGCCGCCCTCAATTTCACGTAAACGATAGTACCCATCCGCTAAGTCTTCAGTCCCATCAAAATTCTTCTTTACTAATAACCATTTTTGCTGATCCATTCTATCGCTCCTTTTTAATAATGATTTTTCCAGCAGCAGGGTGTCCCTCTAATTTTTCGTGTCCGGCAATGACACTGGCTAACGTAAATGGCAATACCTCTGCAATCGTTAAGTGAATAGTATCTGCCAATTCCGTCAAAGCAGTCAATGCGTCAAAATCAGAGTAATCTTTTGACGGCCCGAAAGATAGATAATTGCCTGGCTTTTTTTGTTCACTTGGCAAATCATTCAACGCCACAAAGTTACCGCCTGCTTTCATAATTTTCATCCCTGCTTCACCAGCACGACCGCCCTTGGTCGCATCAATCACTGAATCTGCCTGATCAGCGAAAATTTTCCCCGCATCTTCTTCATCGTAAGCAACGAACTGATCCGCACCGAGTTGTCGAACCAATGTTTCATTGCGTTTAGAGGCGGAAGCTAAGACTGTTTTCCCTTGTTTCTTTAAAAATTGAACGAGCAGCGAACCAACTGCCCCTGAAGCACCTTGAACCATAACTGTGCCTCCAATCGTATCACCTAACAAATGCGTCACCAAGTTATATGCTGTCAGCCAAGGTGTCACTGCGCCTGCCGCAACCTCCCATGACATAGATACTGGTTTTCTTACGATTTTCTTTCCAGGAACAACAACTTCTTCTCCATAAGTACCGCCAACTGCATGAACGATTACTTCATCGCCAACTTTTACATGCGTGATTTTACTGCCAACTTCTGTAACGATTCCTGCACCGTCGTTACCTAATACATAAGGAAATTTTAGTGTCCGAAAATCACGCATCGCTCCTTGACGCAAAGCGACATCATATGGATTGATCGCAAACGCGGTGAGCTCCACTCTTACATGTGTATCATCCATCAAACGCGGCTCTGCCTCAATTTCGATCAATACATCACTGGCTGGTCCATAATCCTTTATTGCAAATCGTTTCATCTTTATTCATCCTCTCTGCTAAATATCATTGGCTGAAACCGGATCCCCGAGACCGTCTCTTCTTTTCCATTAAGCTGAAACCCTAATTTTTCATACACTGATACAGCATAAGGAGAAGAATTGACTGTCACTTGCTTCAGTGATAACTCTGACAGCATCTCTTGGTACATTTTCTTTGCGATGCCCTGACGATGATAAGCCGAATCGACAAAAAGCAGCGCGACATGGTCAGGCAGACGAACAGCTAATATACCTACGATTTGCTGATCCTGTTTTCCACACCAAAGCTGTACCTGTTTCGCTGAAAGCTCCTTTTCAAGTTCCTCATTCAAATAGGTCAAAAAATGGGCAACGCCTTCATCAGAATAATCGGGTGCCTCAAACGTCATAAAAACTTTTTTGATCATTTTTTTAGCTTGGGGTAATTCTGATAAATTCAGCCGTGAAATTTTAATCGTCATAGCTTTTCACCCTCTCCAAAAGTCTTTATTTTATTGTAGCGATTATCTTGAACTTGTTCCAATTAAACGGCTGAAACTTCAACTAAAAGATGATTTTCTCAAATCGTTCCTTTTATTTTTATAAAAAAATAGTTGATTTTTTGTTTCAGAACGGTTTTCAACTGGTAGTTGATTCTTTGCAAGGCAGTAAAAAAGGTGTGCCACGACATCGGGCACACCTTCAATACGTTTATTAATCTAACTCAACTTTTCCAGTATATAGTTGATAGTACATTCCATGTTCAGCTAGTAGGCTTTCGTGGTCTCCTCGTTCAATGATTCGACCATGATCCATCACCATAATGACATCAGAATTTTGAATCGTTGACAATCGATGGGCAATCACAAATACTGTACGTCCTTCCATCAAACGATCCATCCCTGTTTGCACGATACTTTCAGTTCGAGTATCGATACTCGAGGTTGCTTCATCCATGATCATAACAGGAGGATCAGCGATCGCTGCCCGAGCAATCGCAAGCAACTGGCGCTGTCCCTGTGACAAGCCTTCACCATCACCAGTAATTACTGTATCGTATTTTTCTGGTAGATGCTGAATAAAAGTATCCGCATTTGATAATTTTGCGGCTTGATAAACCTCTTCATCCGTTGCACTTAAGTTGCCGTAACGAATATTCTCTTTGACCGTTCCCGTAAATAAATGCGTGTCTTGCAAAACAATCCCTAAAGACGAACGAAGAGAAGCCTTTTTAATTTTTTTGACATTGACTCCATCATAACGAATCTTGCCTTCTTGAATATCATAGAAGCGATTGATTAAATTTGTAATCGTTGTTTTCCCGGCACCAGTTGCACCAACAAATGCTACTTTTTGGCCTGGCTCAGCATATAAGTTAATATCATGCAGGACTAGTTGCTCATCGTTGTAGCCAAAATTGACGTCTTCAAAACGAACATCTCCAGTTAATTGAACATAGGAGGTAGTTCCATCTTCATGAGGATGTTTCCATGCCCAGATGCCCGTCCGTTCTTTAGTTTCAATCAGTTTTCCATCCACTTCTTTGACATTCACTAAAGTCACGTAGCCATCATCCACTTCAGATTCTTCATCCAATAGTTGGAAGATACGATCAGCACCAGCCAATGCCATAATAACAAAATTGATTTGTTGGGAAATTTGACTGATAGGTCCATTCAAGGAACGACTCAATTGCAAGAAGGATGCGATCATCCCTACTGTCAAAGCGGAAACACCATAAACAGCAAATAACCCTCCAATAATCGCTACTAGAACGTATTGAATATTTAACAGATTCATCATGATCGGCATCAAGGTATTTGCCGTAGCATTGGCTTTCGTAGCACTTTCCTGCAGCTGATTATTGATTACATCGAATTCCTTCATTGCTGTTTCTTCATGGTTGAAGACCTTCACTACTTTCTGGCCATGCATCATTTCTTCGATGTAGCCATTGACCTTCCCGAGAGAACGCTGCTGCTCCCCAAAATAGCGCCCGCTGCGGTTAGTAATAAAGCGGAGCATCACGAGCATCAATGAGACCGAAACGATGACGAAGCAAGTCAAAGGGACGCTCAATGAGAACATCGCGATAAAAACTGAGACAAAAGTCACCAGTGCCATCATCAAGTTTGGAATACTCTGTGAAATCATTTGACGCAGCGTATCCGTGTCATTCGTAAAATGACTCATGATGTCCCCGTCTGCATTTGAATCAAAATAACGAAGCGGCAATGTCTCTAAATGATTAAACATCTGATCGCGAATTTTCTTCTGTGTCCCCTCAGATACCTTCACCATGATCAAATTATAAGAAAGTGTCCCAATAATTCCGACAACATAGATCAATGCCATCGTTACGATCGCTTTTAACAAACCAGTAAAATTCGGATTGCTTTGTCCAATCAGCGGTGTGATGTAATCATCGATCACAACTTGCAAGAACAGCGATCCTCGTACATTTGCAAAAGCACTAATCAGGATCATGAAAAAGACGATTACCAATTGAACTTTGTGTTCTTTCGCCATGATTTTCAATAAGCGCTTGATGGTTTTCATTGGGTTGGATTTGGCTGCAGGCATTTTATTCATCATGATCACCAAATCCTTTCTGTTGAGAGTCAAAGACTTCTTGATAAATCAAATTATTTGCTAACAACTCATCATGTGTTCCGATTCCATTTATTTTTCCGTCATCTAATACAATAATACGGTCCGCATCTTGGATGGAACTGATCCGCTGCGAGATGATAAAGGTCGTTGTTCCAGGAATCTCATTAGTCAGCCCTTCGCGAATTGCTCGATCTGTTTTCGTATCCACAGCACTAGTCGAATCATCCAAAATCAAAATCTTCGGCTTCTTCAATAACGCACGAGCAATCGTCAATCGTTGTTTCTGTCCACCGGAAACATTATTCCCGCCTTCAGAAATCATCGTGTCATATTTATTAGGGAACTCTTGAATAAAGGAATCTGCCTGTGCAATCGTTGCAGCATGAATAACTTCTTCTTCCGTTGCTTTTTCATCGCCCCACCGAAGATTTTCTGTGATTGTTCCACTGAATAAAACATTATTTTGTAAAACCATCCCAACTTGATCACGTAATGCTTCCAAGTCATAGCTTCGCACATCGTGACCGCCAACTTTGATTTCGCCATGGGTCACATCATACAATCTAGGAATCAGCTGCACCAGACTAGATTTTGAACTTCCGGTCCCACCGACGATTCCAATCACTTCGCCTGAAGCAATTTTCAAATCGATATTTTCCAGTACTAATTTGTCCATATCATCCTTGTAGCTGAAGCAGACATTTTGAAATTCTACCGAACCATCTGGTACTTCCGTCAATGGATTCTCGCCATTTTTCAAATCACTTTCTTCATTAAGCACTTCTGTGATTCGCTCAGCGGATGTACGAGCGATCATCAATTGGACAAAGGTCATCGACATCATCATCAAGCTCATCAAAATCTGCATCGTATAATTGAACATACTGACTAGTTCACCCGTCGTCAGATTTCCTTTATTTACGATCAACTCTGCACCTAACCAAGAAAGCAGCAGCATACACGCATAAACTGCGACCTGCAGAAGCGGCATATTGAAAGCAACAATTCTCTGCGCTTTCGTAAAATTATCAAAAACCATTTTTGATACGCGGCTGAATTTTTCTTCTTCATGCTCTTCCCGCACATAGGATTTCACCACACGAATTCCCTGCAGGTTTTCGTGTACAACATTGTTCAGACGATCATATGTCCGGAATACTTTTTCGAACAATGGGTGGGCAAACCGAATGATCAGGCCAAGACCCACGATCATAATCGGTACGATCACTAAATAAATCATTGATAGTTCCCGATTGATATGAAATGTCATCACTAAAGAAAAGATCAAGATCAATGGCGACCGCACCAAAATCCGGATCACCATTTGATAGGCATTCTGCACGTTCGTCACATCTGTTGTTAAACGGGTAATCAGACTCGAACTTGAAAAGCGGTCAATATTCGAGAAAGAAAAACTCTGAATCCGTTCAAATAGATTGTGACGTAAATTTTTTGCAAAGCCTGCCGAAGCAATTGCTGCCGTCCGTCCCCCTAAAGTTCCCATAGCAAGTGCAAACAATGCACACAAAAATAGTAGGCCGCCATAACGCAAAATCGTATTCGTATCACTTTTTTCGATCCCTTGGTCGATCAAGCCTGCCATGATTAAGGGCATGATCACATCCATTAGTACCTCTCCCATTGTAAATAACGGGGTCTGTAAACTCTGCTTCTTATATTCACCGACATTTGCCAGTAATTGTTTTAACATGTACTCACGTCCTTCCATTCTTTCATTAATGATTGCTTACTATAGTATAGAGATTTTTTCGCAAAAGTTCTAATAAATTCACCCCTTTTTCATAAAAAAGAAGACTCAGAGCGAGTCTTCTAATGAATATTTTTGATAAAGGAGCCGATCGATGATAAATCACTCTCCGTCAAAAAATCATCGACAATTTTTAAATTCCCATAAGAATAATCTTTTATCGGATAGTTAGCAATCACCAGATCGTACTTTTTGAAACTCTCGTCAGGAGAAAAATCCAATATCGATCCCTGATGCGCCTCGATCCCCACAAGATAATAAAAACGGTTTCTAATCAATTCCGCGAGCATCTCTGCATGACTTATCCCCGAATCACTCACTACTAAAATCTGTACCTTAGCAGAATGAACATCCAGTGAATGTGCCAGCCCTTCCCATTCTTTAAATAGAATCGTCAAAACAGCAAAATAAAACTGACTAAACCAAGGATCACCATGCGTTCGTTCCATACGTAACAGTAATTGATGAACATACTTCGTGAAGTGGGGATATTGTTGTTTTGCATTTCTTGAAAAATATGCTGCCGAATCGAATAGAATTGAGCGTGGATACGGACATACTTGGTAAGCGGCCTGAAGCTGCAGTAATTTTTGTAAAATCTTTTTCCTTCGTTCCTCTGTCAATGTCAGCTCATGAACCAGTTCCAACTCCCTTAAAAAACTTTCTAAATATCTCAACGTGATCTGGCAGCTAGGTTCAAAGCGTGTAATGAAACAAGAACAAAATAAACTATTCGCCACTTCGTAATACCATTGATTTGTCACATTATATTGGGTGCCGTAAACTATTCGATCTGCTGCTGGCCGCAGAGTCAAAATTTTATCAATCAACGCTTGATTTAGATTCATTTTCTCATTTTCAGTTAAAACAAACCCTTGAGAAGTCCGAACAATAATCACTGCCAATAAATAGCTGCTTTCCAAAATTTCCCGATCATTATAAACAATGTCAAAAGAGCGATTCGCATTTCTTATAAAATCGATCACTCGTTCATGTTCGAGATCAAAGGGCCATTCATTTAAGCCATATTTTTCTAGCAATAATTGAACATAAAAGACACGCACCCAGCGTTCATTTTTAGCGGTAATCCGAAAAGGCCTGCGTTCTAAAACCAAACCTTTTTCTTTTAAGACCTTATCAATCTGCTTAATCATTCGATAAAAAGTAGCCTCGCTAATATACAACTCATTGATCCAATAATCCATATCTTCATTCGGTTGAAAGAAAATCCGCTCTAAAAATGTAAATGCTTCAGATTCTTCCATTAAATTCCGTGCCAATTGCCGTGTTTTGTTGTGAAGCGCATCGTTCAACCGCAAACCATTTGTACGGGAATACTCTACACCGACGTGCTCGCCCCAATGTTCATTGATTGCTTCTACATCAGATAGGATTGTTTTCATCGAACAATCTAACAGATCTGCAATCATTTCTGGATTCTGCCATCCAATCAAATCTCGTAAAACACCAATAATGGCTAATCGTCGTTGTGTTGTATTTTTTAATAGTCTCCGCACAAAAGTACCCTCCTAAGCCAGTTGTCACTAATCTTCAAATCCGATAATAAATTTTAAGTTTTTGGATTATAACATTCCTTGGTCATTATATCATAAAATAACTCTATGAAAACGGAAAAATATTGATATTTATTTAACTAAAATTCACAAATAACATTCGCATTTAACAATTACGTTATTTTTATTCCCCATTATTGTTTCCTACTTTATCCTTTAGACAAATAAGAAAAAGGAGGGATTTTCTTGAAACCATCAAGAAGAAAAAAAATCTTACTTTCCCTTGTTATTGTAAGTCTCCTATTATTATTTGGTCCGCTCATTTTTTCTTCTATCTCTAATGCCCAAGCTGAAAAGGAGGAAAGCTACGAAAAACAAGTAAAAATCTATGGTGATGACGAAATCACGATTACCGCGAATGATTCATTTCATCCAAAACAGTATTACAAAGCTGTGGCTGATGATTTTCAACCTGTTCAGATGAACTACACTACTATCAATACAAGTAAGCCAGGTCGCCACTCCTTGGTTTTGACCGCCAAAAATAAAAAAGATTATGACAAACGAACCGTTTGGATTATCGTTGAAAAAGAAAAAAAGAATAAAGTTGCAAAAGCAGAAAGTAAAACTTCTCTCAACCAGCCACCTGCCTCCTCGACTTCAGAAGAAACTCTAGCAGAACAACCTAAGCAATCAGCTACTCAAGAATCCATTTCCTCCACAGAAACACAACAAGCACCAATAGAAAATACACAAGAATCCATGACACAACAAGAAACCCCACAACCTGTTCCAGAAGAACCACAACCCGCAGCTGCTCCTCCTGTTCAGCAACAGCCAGCATTACAACCCAATCAGATTTCTTTCCATGGCCAATCTTTGCCTTACCAAAATGCTGGGCAAGGTAGTGGGCAAGGAATCATCAATAGCGGCGCAATTGCTGCAACTTGGGGAGGTAATCCGACACAATCCGGCACAGACAATCAAAATACCCATTTTATTGGGCACAACCCCGGGATTTTTTCACCAATCTTATCGCTTAGCGGTGGCGATGCCATTACAGTTACTGATAGCGCAGGCAATGCAACAACCTATATAGTGACTGGCTTGACTCAAGTTGACGACAGCGGGAGAGATATTGCTTCTGGCTTAGATAATTGGGACCAGATTACATCTGCTGGCGGCGGAGAACGAATCACTTTGCAAACTTGTCTTGGCGATACAGTCAATCTAATCGTTTATGCTCAGGCATAAAAATAGGCTGGCACCTTTTGTGTCAGCCTATTTTGTGTTTAGCCGCTTCAAACCATAGCGAACAATATGAGCGATGATCATTGTGGAGAAAATAATACCGGTACTGATTTTCAGCCACATTGGAATATATCCTGGAGGTGCCCCTATACCAACCAATCCGCTAATTGCCAGTAAACAAACTCCACCTAAATTATACGTAATCAAAAGCAGCTTATTGATCTTATGGATTCTTTCCATAACTCTTTTCTCCTTTCATAGTAGGCACTCCATATTGATTTCTAAAATTCTGCGAGTCTGCTAGATAATCTAAAAGACTAGGTTTGGCCTGACCCAAAAGAGCATCAATACTTTTTCGATATATTTTACTAAGAGCGATCAGCTGATCATAATCAGGCGCGCTCTTATTCAGTTCCCACTTGGAAATAGTTTGTGGGGTAACGTGCAGAAGTTCAGCAATTTGTTTTTGACTCATTCCTTTTCTTTGACGAAAATATCTAAGCTGTTCACCAATCTCAACCATCGTTCGCCCACCTTCATCTTGCTGTTTTTCTTTATCTATATTATACAATAGAAAAATTCTGGTTTACTACGGATTGTAGATGGACAATTCGTTGAAGTGAAAAAAAAGGACGCAACGAATCGTTGCGTCCTTGATAACTCGCTAAATTTTATTTCTAGTAAAAAACCAACAAAACAAATTGCTTGATAGTATCTTTCAACTTTCTGCGTTTCCTCTTATGACGAAAAATATTAAAAAAAACTCTAATGAGCGATGCTGTTTTATGAAACTGATAAATCAACAGTACTGATTTTTATGTAAGATTCGATGTGACAGCAGACATCGTTTCGATTCCGACACTGATTCGTAAAGCAGCATCGACTTCTGCCATCAAACAGCGATCTAAGTGGCAGACTTTTTCCTTCAAACGTGATTTGTCGATCGTACGAATCTGCTCTAATAAAATGACTGAATCCCGCTCGATTCCGGTACCATTTGACTTGATCCCTATATGTGTGGGTAATTTGGGCTTTGCCATTTTTGCTGTGATCGCAGCAATAATGATTGTTGGACTAAAATGATTGCCCAAATTATTTTGGATCACCAATACCGGACGAATCCCTCCCTGTTCAGAACCAATGACTGGCGATAAATCCGCGAAATAGATATCACCACGTTTAACCATAATAATCTCCTTACTCCTTTTAATGTAGTCATTTCTCCATTGAAAAATGCCCCGATGTTCATGCCATATATCACTTCTCTAAACACTTCTTGCCTTGATTCAAAATATCTCATGATGTTTGTTCAATAAAAATCTATTTCAAAAGAGAGACTAAACGCCTTGTAAAAATCCAGAAATCTCTTTATTAATAGTTACTCTTGATAAATTCTTGGCACACGTTCCGAAAGCATACAACAAACTTCATAATGAATCGTTCCTAAATGATCCGCCACATCTTGCATCGTAATCTCTTGTCCATTATTCTTACCAATCAATGTGACTTTTGTTCCAACCTTAAATTCACGCGGCAGACGAATCATCAATTGATCCATACAGACACGACCGACAATTTCACAGAACTCCCCTTCGACTAACAATGAAAACCCCTGCATCTTCCGCAACCAGCCATCTGCATAACCGATTGGAATAGTGCCAATCCATTCTTTTTCTGGCGTATCATAGGTTTTCCCGTAACCTACACCTTCACCAGCTGCCAGTTCTTTGACTTGAATCAACTCAGAAACTAATTCCATTGCCGGTTTTAATGGGTACACTTCTGGCAATTCATGACCTGAAGGGTTCAATCCATACATTCCAACTCCGTAACGAATCATATTGCCCGGCATTTCTTTATCATGCCACAATGCTGTTGCGCTATTGCTTGAATGAATATAACGAGGCAAACGATCCAACACAGCGATCATCTCGTTGAATCGATCCGCTTGCTTATACCAGTAAGAAGCATCCTTTTCATCTGCCGTTGCAAAATGAGTAAATAAACCTTCCCAAATCATATTTGGAGAAGCTTCAATAATCTCCGCTGCTTCTTTGACCTCTTCTGGAGTTAGAAAACCAATGCGTCCCATGCCAGTATCTGCTTTAATGTGTACTTTTATCGGCGCTGTTGTCTCTTCTAAATCCCTCAGTACTTCCTGCGCTTCTATTAGCCATTCTTTTGTGGCTACAGTGATAGATAGATCATAATCTACCACAAGTGACAGATAGCTCGGGAAGACCACACTCAGTACCAATATCGGTTCGGTGATTCCTGCCTCTCGCAATTCAATCGCTTCGTCTAATGTCGCTACACAAAAACCAGCAGCCCCCACAGATAAAGCCATTTGTGCAGCAGCAATCGCCCCATGACCATACCCATCTGCTTTAACTACAGCAAATAATTCAGTTTCTTCCGGCAATCGTTCAATTTCATTTTTAATATTCTCTCTCAATGCTTTCCTATGTATAATCGCGCGCGTAGGTCGATGATAAGTTACAACCATAAACTAAGTGTCCTTCTTTCTATTCCTCTAGCAAGACCTGTGCGATCGCTAGTTCCTCTGTGTGGGTCAAGCTAACAAAAACTTTTCCCTGATGAGGTGATTTTGTAAAGGCGGGTGCACCATTATCATCTCGTAAAATCTCTAAATCCTGAAAACTGACTTTTCCGATGCCGGTTCCCCAGGCCTTAGAAAAAGCTTCTTTGCATGCATACCGTCCTGCTAGAAATTCTACCTGACGATGAGGAGAATGGCTAGCAAAAAGGGTCTGTTCCGCCGGAGTCAGTATTCGTTCCACAAAATGCGGACGACGCTCAATGATTTTTGCGACTCGTTCAAGCTCAGTCGCATCGATCCCGATTCCTTTTATCATCCTCTCAACCCTTTCAAGTAACATCTTTATTTTACCAAAGACTTATTTAAATGCTACGATTTTTTTTTAATAATCGAAGCAAACTTCTTTATATCAAGAAAAAAGCCATCAATCAAAAAGATCAATGGCCTTGATAGTTATGCGCGAACTAGTCGTTTGTATTTGTGCGAATGACAAATCCGCGTTTTTTGTCGTTATTCCGATTGGTATTTTTGTTGTTACTGCGTTGTTTGTTGCCGCCGTAATTTTTGTTTTTATTATTGTTGCGATCACGATCTTTACGGTAGTTATCTTTACCACGACCGCCGCCACGGTTGTTTCCACCGCCGCGTTTACCGCCGCCACGATTGAAGCCGCCTTTTTTATTTGAAGGCAATGGACGTTCTGGTGTGATTTTCACAGGAACAGCATCTGAAGGGTCTTTAGCTGTTGTCTTCAACAACAACGCCGTAAGCTCCTCTGGTGAATAGGCAGCTAATAATTCTTGAGCTGCTTCCTTGTATTTTTCCAAGCTATCAGAATTCTCTTCCATTTCGCTTTGGATTTGTTCCATCGCCGCACCTAATTGACCTTTGAAAGCTTCCTTTTCGGTTGGCGGACGCATTGGATTCATACGTTTTTTCGTCAAGTTTTCGATGACATGTAAATAGCCCATTTCGTTTGGAGTAACGAAGGTCACTGACATACCACCTTTACCAGCACGGCCAGTACGACCGATACGGTGAACATAGCTTTCTGGATCTTGCGGAATATCGTAGTTGTAAACGTGCGTAACACCTGAAATATCTAATCCACGAGCAGCAACGTCTGTCGCTACCAAGATGTCAAGATCACCTTTTTTGAATGAACGTAATACGCTCATCCGTTTTTGTTGTGAGAGATCGCCATGGATGCCTTCAGCTTTGTAGCCGCGAGCTTCTAATCCACGCGCTAATTCATCAACACGACGTTTTGTACGTCCAAAGACAATCGCCAAATCTGGTGTTTGTACATCGAATAGACGTGTCATCACATCAAATTTTTCGTAATCTTTTGCCCGTACATAGTATTGATCAATCAAATCAGCCGTCATTTCTTTGGCTTTGATCTTCACATGTTCAGGTTCTTTCATAAATTTCACGCCGATTTTTTTGATTGCATCGGGCATCGTTGCTGAGAACAACAATGTCTGGCGTTCTGCAGGGACTTTACTGATGATTTTTTCGATATCTTCCAAGAATCCCATGTTCAACATTTCGTCTGCTTCATCTAAGACAAGTGTTTCCACAGTTTCTAATTTCAATGTGTGGCGGTTGATATGATCCAGCATCCGTCCTGGTGTTCCTACGACGATATGCGGACGATCTTTCAAACCACGAATTTGACGGCCAATATCTGCGCCCCCATATACGGCCTGCACACGAATTTTCTTGTCGCGGCCTAAGCGGTATAATTCTTCCTGCGTTTGGATCGCCAGTTCACGTGTTGGCGCAATGACTAGTCCTTGTAAAACATTTTTCGTTGTATCGATCTTATTTAGCATCGGTAAGCCGAATGCGGCAGTTTTACCAGTACCCGTTTGTGCTTGTCCAATTACGTCTTTTCCGGCTAATGCCAAAGGAATAGTTTGTTCTTGGATCGGTGTTGCTTCTTCAAAACCTGAGCGTTCGATCGCTACTAATAGTTCTGGTGATAATTTTAACTCTTTGAATTTCAAATGATATCCTCCTAATGTCTGTTGACCTTATCATTTAGAGCGTATGGTTTGGTATCGGCGTTCGGACTGCAACTGTCCCTCTAGTTGCCATCCTTGGCGATACTACCGAAAAACCGCTCCGCGAAGTCAGGCGGAAGGATCATCTCTCACAAAAAGTGGTTGAGACATTGTTCAACTGAAAAATGCCCCAACCGCTTCTCAAAAATAATTGGTAAGCCAGCGAGTATTCACTAGCGAATCTTTAATTTATTGGATGACTCATTCAATCATTACTTCATTTCTCGGCAATGGCTCATTTTAGCACATCATTTCATTTTCTGCAAGTTTTCACTATTTCTGCAATCCTTCAACGACATCAATCAACCCCATACCGTTGCTGCCTTTCAAAACAATACTGTCATTTGCTTGCAAACTATTCTTGACTGCCTCTATCATTTGCTGCTTATCATTTTTACTAAAATAATGAACCGCCAATGACGGGTAACGATCGGCTAAAGCAACCTTCAGACCTTTTATTTCATCGCCATATAAATAAATTTCTTGAAAGTCATGATCATTAATATGTTCTACCATATTCGCATGAAGAGCATATGACTCCGCCCCCAATTCCAGCATATCTGCCAAAACTGCCACACGACGTCCTTCTGTCGGTAATTTTGCAAAAGTATCTAATACCAAACCCATCGCCGTGGGATTAGCATTGTAGACATCACTCAAAATATCCGCACCATTTCCAGCCTTCAACCATTGTGTCCGATTTTGTGTGACCTGGACATAAGCCAAACCTTGAAAAATTTCATCAATACTTACATCGAACCACCGACCGATTGCCATCGCAATCAGTGCGTTTTGCACATTGTAGCTGCCAGGCAGAGGGATTTGGTAGCCATTATCATCAACAGAGAAAACTGTCGCCCCTTTATTCTCGTTTAAAATGGTAGCAGACAGATCACCTTGTTTAATGCCAAATGTTTCCACAGTTTGTGATAATGAGTTTGTACGTTCTTCTAGTAGAGGTTCATCCGCAGGGATAATCAGCAAGCCATCCGACGCTAAACCAGTCGTAATTTCCATCTTAGCGTCCGCGATTTTTTCTCGTGAACCTAAGTTTTCAATGTGCGCTTCTCCGATGATCGTGATCGCTGCGACGTCAGGTTCGGCCAGCTCTGATAAAATACTGATTTCTCCTGCATGGTCCATCCCCATTTCCAGAATCAATTTTTCCGTTCCTTCTGGCATGTGTAAAATTGTATATGGCAAACCAATATCATTATTATAGTTGCCTTGTGTTTTATACGTCCGAAACTTTTGGCTAAGGACCGATTCAGTCATATCCTTTGTCGTGGTTTTCCCATTCGAGCCTGTAATAGCTATCACATCTGGATTTTCCTCTAATAGGTAGTAGCTGGCTAGCGCTTGAAAAGCTAACAATGTGTTTTTAACTAAAATCACTGCAATACCTTCTGGCGCAGTCGCTGGATCATTACTCCAAAGCGTTGCAGTTGCTCCATTTTCGATTGCTTTCGCTACAAACTCATGGCCATCATTTGTTCCTTGTAATGGGACAAACAAATCGCCGGCTTCAATTTTTCGTGAATCGAATTCGACACCAGTAACGGTCACCTCATTTTCCGCCAATACTTCACCTTGAACGGCCTTGCTGATGATTGTCGTTGTAAAATTCATGGTGTTCCTCCCAAATTTTTGTTTCTGACTACAGTAAAATACACTCATCCATCGTCTGATTGATGATCATTTGATATGCCGGACGTTAAAAGGAACTTGAGACATCCTCCGTAGAGAATCATGTCTCAAGCCCTGCTGCTCGTTTGCTAAACAGAGGCCCTCTATTTAAAAGCCGCTTGCTGTTCGTAACGCTTCGTACCTAATTGAATCAATTCTTCAATTAAATCACCATACTTCAAGCCCATATTTTCCCATAATAAAGGATACATACTAAACTCAGTGAAGCCAGGCATCGTATTCAATTCATTCAAGAACAATTCATTTTTATTCGTCAAGAAAAAGTCGATTCGACTAAGTCCTGAACCGCCCAACATCGTATATGCAGACTTAGCGTAGTCTCGAGCTTTTTGCATCACTTCTTCAGGAATGTCTGCTGGGATCGCCATCTGAATCGTATTGTCGATATACTTAGCATTGTAATCATAGAAAGCCTCTTCTTTTACGATTTCACCAGGCAGAGTTGTCCGCACATCATCGTTACCTAAAACAGCAACTTCAATTTCACGAGCATCAATTCCTTGTTCAACCAAAGCGCGTGAATCATAACGATACGCTTCTTGAAGGGCATTTTGTAATTCTTCCCGATTTTCTGCTCGTGTGATTCCGACACTTGAGCCCATATTAGCTGGCTTGATAAACATCGGATACAATAATGTACCTTCGCATTTATCAAAGATTTGCTTTGGATTTTCTTTCCATTGGTTCTTTAAAACTGGAACATATGGAACTTGCGGAATTCCGGCTGCCTGCAGGATGTATTTAGTCATAATTTTGTCCATCGCGCATGCACTTGTCATTACGCCTGCACCCACATATGGCATATCCAATGTTTCTAAAAAGCCTTGGATCGTTCCGTCTTCTCCATTTGGTCCGTGCAGGACTGGAAAGACAATCGCGTTGTCTTCTTTGATATCGCCAGGAGCAATCACTTTTCCGCTGAACCCTTCAACTTCATGTCCAGCCGTATCCCAAGTTAGACGCAACGTTTCATCTGTTTCTGGTGCTTCCGTTAACAATGGACCTTTTACCCATTGACCGGTTTTATCAATGTAAATAAGTTGTACTTGATAATAGTCAAAATATACCGCAGAAATAACTGAAAAAGCCGATAAAATTGCTACATCGTGTTCTGGACTTTTCCCACCATAAAGTAAAATAATTTTCAACTGAGTATCCTCCATTACTTTCTGATCCCTAACATTTTAGCACAAAAATCAAAATCCCCAAAAAGAAATTTTACAATTATTACAATGCATGTTGTTTCAGATTACATCAAAGACTATGGAATCAGGCTTTCCAACACGTCCTTAAAATGTGCACGATCTTCATTCGTAAAAGGCTTCGGGCCTTTCGTACGCTGTTTTGCCTGACGCATCTTACTACCGATAAAACGTTGAGTCAACAACGCGTCAATATTCATCTGTGTATATTCCATACCCGTTTGATGTAAAACATGTGCCGCTTTGGCCAAGGTCAAAGAAGCCAAGCCATAATCCTGTGTAATCAAAATATCCTCTGATTGAATGACTGAAACAATTTTAAAATCAGCTGAATCTGCACCACGATCAACATAGATAAATTCTACAAAATCCGGGTACTCCTTTTTTGAATAATGATCGATACTCGTTACGATTACCACTGGTATCCCATGTTCTTCTGCGACTGCAATCGCTGTGTCCTTTACCGGCGAGCCGTCGCCATCAATGATTAAACGCATGTTTTCCTATCCTTCCAATCAACCAAAGCCCAATTAATAGAATAATGATTGAGATAAATTTAACTATGTCCATTGTTGCAAGGATTTCTGCTGTGTGCAAGTTGCGCAATAAAAAAATATCTTTGACTGGTAAATTTTTTAACTGTAATGTGACGAGCAGCAAAAACATCAAAATAAATTGATGCGTGATACTTCCCTTATTGGATGTCGAATACTTTGCAGTGAGACGCTGCTGCGCTTCGATGCTCTCTGTTTGATAATACAAACGGTTCAGCCATGCACTGGTTCCTTTTTGGAAGAAAGTCAAAACAAAAATCGCAAATGGGAACAGTGGTCGGATACTTAATAATAATAACCCGGCAGCTAATCCAACAAGTTGAACAATCAAATCATTCTTAAAGGATTGACGAAGCTTGCCCGCTAAAACTAACGAACTAATTACTCCCAATAGGTAAGGCAAAAATAAATACATTCCTTGAGAAGCAGCACCTTTATAGACTGCAACATAAAAAGCACCAAAAAGGAAAATAAAATTTCCCAGCATTCCATTAAGGAAGGTCAAAGCATTTTGCCAAGCAGGCAGCTTCCAATGATTTTTTACTTGGTTAACCACAACGATAGCCGCCATGAAAATACCCGTGAATAAGAGGATCGCGTTATTCACCAAAGATTCACTGAACAGTAGTCGCCCGCTTCGCAATAAAAAGAGTGCGATAAAAAACAAAATGAACCAAACCAATTCCGAGATAGAAAAAACATGCTTCGTTAACTCCTTGAAGTCCATTTCGTAATGCGGATAATGCTTGACGGTATGATACCCACAAACAAAATAAAGTGTGATGATACTTGGTACAATCACGACTTGAACTGAAAAAGTCAGTGTCGTTCCAAAAAATAGTGGAAATAAAACGAGTAAGGCCACTAAATATTGCCGACTGCTCATCGTTTGAAAGCCTTTAGACTTTTCAAAAAAGTTCACGCTCGTATTTGCTGGAGGCAGCCAAGCAGCACTTAGTCCTAAAAAGATACTGCCGAATAAATAAAATGTAAAATGTAAAGCTCCGATCAAGGTCAGAAATGAACCGATGCCACCAACTAATAATGAAACCATCAACAACGTATATTGATCGATGGAGCGATACAATCCACGAATCAAAAAAATCCCAGTCACCCGAAACGTATAAAATAAAACAAAAGGCAACACTGTGACAGACTGTCGCGGATCTATCAAATGCATAAATAATAAATAAGGAATGACAATCATCGTATTCGCTAAAACAAACGGTGTTGTCTGAGTAAACTGTCGTAAAAATTTTTTTATCGCTTCAATCAAAATGGTCTCCTCCACTAATAAGAAATCAAAGTCATTGCTTGTCGAAATTCTTCAAGCAAATGTTCCTCTTTATAAGCGGCAAATTCTGCTTGATGCTTACTCAATAAACTACGCATTTTCATTGGAATAAAAACTTCGGCTAATTGATTGTCTAAAACAAACTTCCGAGTGATGCCCCATTCATAATAATATCCTAAGGGACGGCAGCTATAAATCGTATCACCGATTATTTGATCTTCAAATCGTCGATGAGTGTGACCAAACACCACATGCTTAACGTTAGGATATTGATCCAATAATTCACCAAATGCTCTCGACCCTAAAAAGGCATTCAGCTTATTCCAGATTTGATATTTACCACTTAAATGAACGATAAATTCTTCTTTTGGCACAAAGTGTGTCACTAAAATGACTTGATAATTTTTGCGCGCCAAATCATCCAATATATTGCGTAATTGTCGTAAAATTTCTTGATCAACCGTTTGATCATCCGAAAAACGTTCGATGATCCGGTCAAACCAATATATATTTTTAATCGAGCGAATTTGCCGCGGGTCTTTTAATTCAGAAAACCCATAATCATACCATCCATTAAAGCCCAATAACACAGTTTCTTGATTAAGAGGCAAATAGCGAAGATTCAAAAAATGGCTGTCAGGATAGTGTTCAATCATCTGCTCTCCTTTAACATTACCCATCTCATGGTTTCCAAGATTGAATGTCGTCGGCACCCCGCGCTGACGAAAGAAACGATTGACCGTCAACGCTTGGTCGATCTTATTAGCCGTATCACCAGCAAAATGCAGTCGTGTCACCTCTTGTTCACGCAGCAGGGATAAAAGTTTAGTTAATTCTTTTTCGCCGAAGTGATTGATATCTGCATGCAGATCTGTAATCACAGCTAATTTTCCCATCTCACCGCCTCCTTCCCGTCTACTTTACACAAATCATCACAATAATGCGAGTCAAATGCTGAATCCATTCGTAGGATTTTTTACGTCTGTGCTATACTTATTTTAAAAGAAGGAATTTTAAGGAGGAGTTTATAATGGTCACCTATCAAAATCTCCAAACCGATTTATTGCAAGCGCTTGATTTGCATATTGATATCTTAAAAGAAGTCGATGATATCAAAACTGAAGAGATCCCTGCGTTTTTATTTATGATGCGCAGCCTTGGCTTCATGTTGGACCGCGCTGCCTTAGTTTTAGCTAGCGCTGATGACGAAGAGATGTACTATATGATGTTCCAATACTATAGTCTATTGAAGGAATTAAAATTAAATTTGGCCATGAACCATCCTTATGCCAAACTTCAAGAAGAACCCCTAATCGAAACTGTAAACAATTTCCCCGACACCTATGAAAAAGAAATGAAGATTTGGTGGGAAGAAAAAACCGGTTTGACCGTTGAATCAACGAAACAGACGCTCGACTTGGAAGAAATCTGATGCGAATCGCTGTATATTGCGGAGCACACCTTGGAGCTGATCCACTCTACCAGGAGACCGCAAAAAAATTAGGCCATTGGATTGTAGAAAAAAATCACGAACTTATTTATGGCGGAAGTAAACTTGGCTTGATGGGTGTTATAGCTGACAGTGTTCTGGAAAATGGCGGTGTAGTTATTGGTATCATGCCTAAATTTTTGCAAGATCGTGAACGCCTCCACACCGGTTTGACCCATATGATCACTGTGAATGACTTGGACGAACGAAAAAAGGCCATGATGCAGCAGGCGGATGTTTGTATAGCATTACCAGGCGGTATTGGAACATTAGAAGAAATTGCTGAAGCTTACTCTTGGGCACGTGTTGGCCAAAACAATAGCCCTTGCATCTTCTTTGATGTCAAAAGCTATTATTCTCCGTTACAAAAATTCTTTGATCAGATGGTAGAGCAAAAATTTTTATCCTACGAGGATCGTCAATTGGTTCTATTTACCGAATCACTAGCTGAAATGGATACATTTATAAAAAATCACCACAAAAAATGACCTACGCGATAGCAGCGCAGGTCATTTTTTTAGATATTCATTTCAGGATACAAGAAGCGCAGAACGTCCAATGTTAAACGACGGCTTTTTCCAATATAAGGATAAATATGCATGTGCATCATTGGATTAAAGTTGGCCTCGATAATCCCATAGTCCTCATGTACTTCATAGGGTTTGTCTTTATCCGGAATAATTAAATCAATACCGCTGATGCTGGCTCCTAAAACTTCAACTGCATCGATCGCTAATTGTTTATAGCTTTCATGAATGTCATCTGTAACGTCAATGGAATCACCGCCAGTAGATACATTTGAATTTTCTCGCAAGAAGACTTGCTGATCCTTTTCAGGAACACTGTCAATGCGCAGCCCTTGCTCCTTCAGCATCAATTGTTCTAAATCACCCAACTGGATTTTTTCCAATGGTGATCGATGATTCAGTCCACGCAGAGGGTCCGCATTCTTTTCAGCTACTAGCTCCTCAATCGTTCGTTCGCCGTCCCCTATAACATTAGCAGGGGTTCGCAGCAAGACCGCCTTGACTTGGTGATCGATTACGAAGAAGCGGTATTCAGTTCCCGGCAAAAACTCTTCAATGATAACCTCATCATCCTCCGCAAAAGCAATCGCCAGTCCAGCGTTGAAATCAGTCATTGATGTTTCACCTTTGAAGATAGTGATGCCCAAGCCGTAATTCGTTGATTTGGGCTTAATCACGAAAGCTTTTTGAGCAAAACGTGGATAGGCTTTTTTCGCTGCTTCAATCGAGCTAAATGTTTCGCCATCCGGCACACGAAAACCAGCCCGCGCTAAAACGAGTTTAGTGACTGTTTTATTCGCCATCAGCAAAGGTGCTATATAAGTATCTTTGCTAGTCATATTTCCATTCTTTACTAATTCTTGATGATCGCCATGCTGCAGCTTTACAAACTGATCCTGTCGATCCAAGACCTCGGTCTCAATTCCCTTCTGAATGGCGTCAAACAATAAGTTTTGCGTCGATAACTCCATTTCCTGAAAACCAGCCAATTGATAAGGACGGGCCCAAGCTTGGTCATAAAACTTGCGTCCTAATTTCGTTGCTGCTACGTCTTGTCCTTCGGTTTCATCTAAAGCGAGTACTCTCGCCGCTAAAGTTTCTTCTGGTCGATCTAGCCAAACTTGATATTTCTTAAGTAAATCTGCACCGTCTAATTCTAGTTCATCAGCCATTAGATGCATTTCAGTAAAAATCCTTTGTCCTTCTGCTAAATGAGCGGTCGGTTTTGCTGGATGTTCTAATGAAACCTCATCACTAATGCGATTGCCTTCCGCTACCCACTCATCAGCCGGTAATTTCTCATCAGTCCATAGCAAATAAAGCATAAACAAATGAATAAACTCGATCTCATCAGCATCAATTCCGACACGGTCAAAGGGATTCAAATCAATATTTCGCAACTCCACATAACGGATGCCCGTATGAAAAAGATCCGCAACCTTTTTTCCACCACGCATACGAATCGGTGCGTAAAATTCTTTTTCTTCCGATAATCGCCCCTGTGCAACATTTTCTGCTAAATCCTCGCTGTAGCGGGTCAGTGTTTCATAAGACACTTGTACATCCGGTTTATTAACATACCCATAATGACTAGTACGAATGCTCCGTACAGGTTCCTTGGGACGATTCTCGCTATCAAAGTAGCGGTCCTCACTTAGCGGGCTAGCTCCAAACAAGTATGTTAACAGCCAACGATAGCGTAAAAAATTACGCGCGATCTTCATGTATAAACGGGTCTTGAAATCCTCCATAGATGCTTCTTCTGTTTGTGTTAAAAACAGCTGCCTTACTAAGTCTAATCCATATTCAAAATTGAAATGAATCCCGCTCACCATTTGTTTCCGCTTCCCGTACTCACGTGCTAAGTAACGCCGATATAAGACATCTGCATGTCGTTCTAACTTCGCGATCTGAATAGCTTCTTCTTTTTCAGGAAGTATTGGCGGCATGGATAAAGGCCACATCATTTCATCCTTCGGCATACTTCGTTGTGCAACATCATGAATCGCCTCTAAATAAGCCAACACTTCATTGACTGATTCAGCGACTGGGGTAATCAATTCTAATTGTGTTTCAGAAAAATCTGTTTGAATATAAGGATGAAAATTCCGATTTCCCACAAGGGTTGGATGATCCGTCTGTACAAGCTCCCCATTGAGGGTAACCCGTTGACTTTCTTTTTCGATCCCATAGCGTGCTTGCAGCAAAAAAGGTTTAACCTTTTCTTGTGCCATCATTTTTTTTGTATTCATTTGTCCATAGTCCTCCCAGCTACATTATATAGAAGAATATCCAGAAACAGAACGGAAATGCTTGAAAAAGGGATAGCGTTTTTAATGGCATTATGATTAAATAATGGTAATAACATTTTTAATTTAAATATAGCTTTAAATTGCTAGTCTATTAAGAGAATGGAGGCCTCGCCTATGGTGAAAAACGATCATCAATTGATAAGCAATACATCTCATTTGCTTCAAGAAACAGAGTTAGAAGAATTCGTTGTATTACGTCCTCATCACCAGCACCAGTTTCATTGCGACGAGGTTCACCGAATAATGGATGCTAATGCTCGACAAAGCAATATCAGCCTGCATGTCCCACCTTATTTTCAAAATAAGCAAAAGAACTGTTGAGAAAAAAACTCAACAGTTCTTTTTTTACTCTTCTTTCAGCAATCCTTTAAATAATCCCACAGCAAAATCATTTGGATCAAATGCCTCAAGGTCATTAAGCCCTTCACCCAAACCAACAAGTTTTACTGGCAGATGCAGCTCGTTTCTGATCGCCAGAACAATTCCACCTTTTGCAGTTCCATCTAGTTTCGTTAGGACTAACCCTGTGACGTCCGTTGTTTCTTTAAATTGACGCGCTTGTACTAATGCATTTTGCCCTGTTGTCGCATCAACAACTAATAATACCTCATGTGGTGCCGTTGGAAACTCGCGCTTAATTACTCGTTTGATTTTTTCCAACTCATTCATCAAATTCACTTTATTTTGCAAGCGTCCTGCTGTATCGATCAGTAAAATGTCATAGTTTTCTTTTTTGGCTTTATCTACTGCATCGAAAACCACAGCCGCCGGATCCCCGCCAGCATTGCCGCGAACAACCTCTACACCAGAGCGTTGTCCCCAAACGACTAATTGGTCAATTGCTCCCGCGCGGAACGTATCAGCTGCTGCTAATAAAACTTTCTTTCCTTCGTTTTTATACTGATTTGCCAGCTTTCCGATACTGGTCGTTTTTCCAGTACCGTTAACACCAACAAATAGAATTACACTCAAACCATCAGTTTGCAGGTTGATTTTATTATTTTCATTAATACCTTCTGCCTCATAGATTTCTACCAGTTTTTCAATGATAACATTTTGGACTTGGGCAGGCTTCTTAGCATTTTTCAATTTGACCTCTTGTCGTAGAGAATCCGTCAGTTTAATAGCGGTATCAAAGCCGACATCAGCTCCTATCAACGTTTCTTCCAGTTCCTCGAAGAACTCTTCATCTACTCGACGGAAACGAGCAAATAATTCATTCATCCGTTCTCCAAAAGACTTGCGTGTCTTTTCTAAACCTTTGTCATACTTTTCCTGAACCGTTTCTTCCGTTTGTGCAGATTCTGCTGGAATAATGACTTCTGGTTCAACTACAGTCGAATCAGCTTCGTCTTCGGTTGCTTCTTTGCTGTCTTCCGTCTGCTCATCTGATAGTTCTTCGCTGATCGTTAACAAATCATCCGCTTGTTCGACATTCTCTGTGTTATCCGCTTCATCCGCAGATAACTCCTCCTGTGACTGACTATCCAGCTCCTCCGTTGCTAGCTCCTGTGATTCTTCAACCACCTCTTCGTCTTCAGCCGCCTCATCCTCAACGGGCGTTTCGACTAATTCTTTCGTTTCCGTCTCGTCTCCGGCATCAGAAGCTACTTTATCTTCAACGACCTCTTCTTGTTTTTCAGTTTCTTCGTTTTGTTCACCGGTAAAGGCCTTTTTTATGCGGTCAAATAATCCCATTTAAAATCCCCCCTTATTTAGTTCAATTCATCAAACACGAATTTTTGGATAGCATGGGCAACGCCGTCAGCTTGATTGGTTCTAGTCACAAAATTAGCGGCAGATTTAACACCCTCAGTAGCATTTTCCATCGCTACCCCCATACCTGCGTAAGTGATCATTGATAAATCATTTGCTTCGTCACCTAAAGCCATCATTTCATGTGCTTCAATTCCAAGGTGCTCTCCTAGCACTGAAAGACCAAATGCTTTTGTCACACCTCGAGGCATAAATTCTAATAAATTTGGTCTAGTTTTAAAAATTTCAAAGTGTTCGTATTCTTCCGGAGAAATCAAGGCAATCTGCTGATCTAAATATTCCGCGTCAACAGCTGAAACAACCTTGTTATATAACGTATCCTCCTTTAATGTCTCTACGGTCTTAGGCACATAGGTCAGTGCTTTGTTCAAAGTTGGATAAATTGAAGGATGTTTCTCCGAAGTTTCAAATTGGAAACATAAGGCATCTGACAACACATCCATTGGCAAGTCAAGTTTCTTCAATAATTGATAGATATGCTTCACCTCTGACAATTTCATTGCTGTCTTACCTAAAATTTCTCCTGTATTCGTTTGAATCAATCCACCATTGAACGTGATCGAGTAATCATCTGCATCAAGCAGGTTCAACTCAGATAGATAATCTTTAATCGCAATCAATGGACGACCTGTGCAGATTACAATTTTAACCCCTCTAGCTTTTGCTTCTGCTAGTATTTTTTTATTTGCATCGGAGATCGTCTTTGCGTCAGTCAATAATGTACCATCTAAATCAATCGCCACTAATTTTATCATTCCAGAGATTCCCCTTCCTTCACTTGAAATTTCCCGTCATCTTTTACTTCCTCAAGTCGCACTGAAATAATTTTTGAAACACCGGATTCTTGCATCGTAACACCATAGAGTACGTCTGCAGCTTCCATCGTCCCTTTTCTGTGTGTAACTACAATGAACTGCGTATCGTTTTGGAAAGCACTCAAATAACGACCAAAACGAGCGACATTCGCTTCATCTAAAGCAGCTTCAACTTCATCTAAAACACAAAATGGTACTGGACGAACCTGAATGATTGAGAACAATAATGCGATAGCCGTTAATGCGCGTTCTCCACCAGAAAGAAGCGATAAACTTTGCAATTTTTTCCCTGGCGGCTGTGCCTCGATTTCAATTCCTGTGTTTAATAAATCATCTGGATCTGTTAACACCAGCTCTGCTCTACCTCCGCCAAACATGTTGGGAAATACCAGATTAAATTTCTCGCGAATTGCTTGGAATGTCGTGTAGAAACGAGTTTTAACTTCATCGTCCATCTCATCCATTGTCTCAAACAACTGCTCTTTAGCTGATAATAGATCGTCACGTTGTGTGGTAAGAAAGTCATAGCGTTCTTCGACTTGTTGATATTGCTCAATCGCATTTAGATTCACTGGCCCTAGTTTTTCGATTGCCTGTTTCAATCGACTAACTTCATTTTGGGCAGCCAGCTGATCAATTTCAGGATTTGCTTGAGCTTCAGCACCTTCAAAGGTTAGGCTGTATTCTTCCTGCAGATAAGCTAAAGCGTTGTCTAATTTCAGCTCATAACGATTTTTTTGAACATCCGCCTGCGATTGCCGCGCCAATAAATGTTTTTGCTCACGATTGGCTTCAGTCAATGCATTATCTGCCTGATCAACTTGACGTTGCAAGTTCTGACGGGTTTCTTTCCATAAGTTCAATTGCTCTTGCAAGTGTTCGCGAGCAACAGCCAGTTCTGTCAATCGTTGATTTAGACTTTCCTCAGATTCCTCATGATCCGATGAGTCACTAGAAAGTGCTAGTATTTGGTTCTCTAGCTTCGTTATCTGACTAATCAGCTCATTGATTTGCTCCTCAAAACTTAATGCTTGTCGTTCTAAGTAGAGCAAACGTTCATCTAATACTGCATAATCAGCTTGTAATCGGCTAAGTTCAGCATTGATGTTGGCTCGTTTTTCTTCTAGCTGATCGCTTTCTTCATTCATCTGTTGAATTTCTTGATTGATTTTTTCTTGCTGTGTCTTTAATTCAACTTGTTGAACTTCCAATACTTCTTTTTGTGACTGATAATCTGTTAAAAAGCTCTCCAGTTCCTTCGCCTCATAAGAAAATAGCGTCTGCTCTTTTTGCAAGCGGACCAGCTCAGCACTGACACGTTCTTCATTACTTTGTTCTTCTTGATATGCAAAACGCGTTTGTTCACCTTGCGTACGTAAATTATCTAAGGTCTCCGTTTGTTCAGCCACTTTGGTTTGCAGCTCACGAACGAAGTTTTCCTTTGTTTGTAATGCTTGATTGATTTCTTCGTAGCGTTTTGTCCATTCGGCTAATTCATGGCCTTGATTGAACAAATTTCCTCGATTGCCTTGCTTGGTGGCTCCGCCGGTCATTGACCCTCCAGCGTTCATCACATCACCATCTAAAGAGACTACCCGAACTTGATAGCGCAACTGACGAGCAAGCCGATTCGCACTATCTAGATCTTTGGCGATTACGATTGCTCCTAATAGATTCTGCATGACAGGAGCAACCTTTTCTGAAAATGACACAAGCTCACTGGCAACTCCTAAAAAACCAACCTCTTCTTTAATCGCTTGATACTGCTGGATACCTAAACTGCGCGGTTTGATTGTCGTTAATGGAAGAAATGTCCCTCGACCACTGCGCTGCTTTTTCAAGAAGGTAATCCCTTGCCGCGCATCTTTTTCATTTTCTACGATGATGTGCTGAGCTGACGCCCCTAAAGCAGTCTCGATTGCCAACGTGTATTCTTGCGGTACTTGAATCAGCTCCGCCACTGCACCAACAATTCCGCTCAATTGATCTTTGTGCTGCAGGACACTCCGGACTCCTTGATAAAAACCGCTATAGTTCTCTTGGATTTCCCGAAGACTTTTTTGTCGTGCTCGCGCCTGCTGAACCTGACTCATCAAATCGTACATCAGCTGCTGTTCTTTTTGCAATTGCTGCTGTGCACTATCCTTTTCTTCTGCTAAGCGAAGATAATTTTCTTGCTCTTTTGCCAACCGCTTCTCTAAGGACTGACTCTTAGCCTCAGCAGCTTCTTGTTGTGTCGTCAACTCTTTCAGCTGTTCCCGTAAAGCTTCAAAGCGTGTCATACTCTGTTGGTTTTTAGCCGTTTCTTGGGTATACTGACGCTCTAAATACTTCAACTCATTGCTGACATTCGCAGACTCCTGCATTAATTCAACATATGTACCACGCAGATCTTCCAATAATTCTTTTGGAGATTTTTTATATTTTTCTGCTTCTACCATCAATTGCTGAATTTTTTCTTCCAGTGCGAGTTTTTCCGCTTGTTTCTCAGCTTGCTGCGTTTGAATTCCCTGCAAATTCAACTGTGTCTCTGTTTTTTTCTTGCGTTGCTCGGTTAATGCAGCTTGATATTCTATGCTGGTCTTTTGGGTATTTTTGGAGCGTTCGCTTAGCAGTTCTTTCTGTCCTTCAGCCTGTTTTAATGCTTCCGATAAATGCAATAGCTGCTGCTGACCCGTTTCTAACTGTTCATCCAATGAGCCGCGTTTTTCTCGCAATGTTCCTAACTGCATTTCCGTCTGTTGAATAAAACAGCTTTTTTCTTCAACTGTTTTGGATAGCTCTTCAAAATCAGCCTTAGCCGATTGCCATGAGTCGCGAGACTGCTTGATTTTAGCCACCGTTAAGCTGACATCGGTTGCTGTTAACTCTTTTTTAAGCGCCAAAAACTCCTTAGCTGCTTCACTTTGAGCAGCTAAAGGAGTCAGCTGATCTTCTAATTCATAAATAATGTCCTGAACCCGACTAAGATTATCCTCTGTCTCAAAAAGCTTTTGCTCTGCTTTGCGTTTTCGTTGCTTATATTTCAGAACACCGGCAGCCTCTTCAAAAATACCACGACGATCTTCAGGTTTGCTGGCAAAAATTGCTTCGACTTTCCCTTGGGAAATAATTGAGAAAGACTCTTTTCCTAAACCAGAATCCATGAACAAGTCCTGGATATCTTTCAAACGACAGGCCTTCTTATTAATGAAAAAATCACTCTCACCTGTTCGGCGATAACGTCTCGTTACACTAACTTCACTAAAAGCCAATGGCAAATAATGATCCGTGTTGTCTAATACAACCGTTACTTCCGAAATATTTAACTGTTTTCGTGATTCCGAACCAGCAAAAATAATATCCGGCATCTTCCCCCCACGCAGACTTTTCGCAGACTGTTCTCCCAAGACCCAGCGAATTGCTTCAGTGATGTTGCTTTTGCCGCTGCCGTTTGGTCCAATGACTGCTGTCACACCTGGTTCAAATTCAATTTTAGTCCGATCGGCAAAAGATTTAAAGCCGGCGATTTCAATTCTTTTTAAATACAAAATGCTCCTCCTAAAATTTCATAAAAAGCCATACGAACTTGCACAGCAATGGAAAATGCTGTGCAACTTAGAATTATACATGTTCGTTTAGCTGGATATAGTCAATACTTACAGAAACAGTTCTACCCGCGACGTTTATCATTCTGAATCTCTCAAGAGAAGCTGATTATTTTTCCGAAATTTTTGTCAACGCCTTTTCCGCCGCATCCTGTTCAGCTAATTTCTTTGATTTACCTTGTCCTGATCCGATCAATTGATCATCTGCATAAACATCAATCGTAAAAACTCGTTCATGAGCGGGGCCCTCTTCGTTGACCAACCGATACTCGATCGTCACATCACCGCTTTTTTGTAAAACCTCTTGCAGACGAGTCTTATGATCCATCTCTCTTGTAAAAACACCTGCTTCAATCTTTGGGAAAACAACTGTTTGGATAAATCGCAACGCGACATCATAACCTTGATCTAAATATAAAGCACCTAAAAAAGCCTCGAATAGGTCGCATAAAAGTGCTGCTCGGTCACGGCCACCAGAGTTTTCTTCACCCTTTCCCAACATTATATAATGATCAAAATGGCATTCCTTCGCAAATTTTGATAGGCTTTCTTCTCGTACAATCGCCGAACGCAGACGGGTCAAGCGTCCTTCCGGCAGGTTTGGATAATAGTGATACAAATAGTCCGATACTTGAATTTCTAAGACAGCGTCCCCTAAAAATTCTAACCGTTCATTATCTGAAATATTCATGTTACGGTGTTCATTCACGTATGATGAGTGGGTAAACGCCTGTTCCAATAAGTTAACATCGTGAAAGACGATGCCGTAGTTTTCTTTCAATTCATTGATCAACTGTGTATCCATGGGCTCATTCCTTTTTTTGAGATTTCCATCACGCTTTATTATACTGTTTTTTCCACAAATTTTAAATCAGAAGTCGCGATAGTAAGAAATTTTCAAAAATTCATCGAAGTTTTTTCTTCTTGCTTTTAAAAATGTTAAAGTAGAAAAAAGAGCGGAGGAAATTTAATGGAGAAGCTTGCTGAGGCACTATTGATTATTGATTTACAAAAAGGTGTTTGCTTTGATGATAAGACGATCGATCATTTTTCTGATCTGATTACGCTTGTTAATCAACGAATGAAACTATATCGCGAACAAATCAAACCAATTATTTTCATTCAGCACTGCGACGAGGACTTAGTTCCAAATTCGAAGTCTTGGGAGATCGTAGATGAATTAGAGCGCAAAGAACACGATATTATCGTGCAAAAAACACATGCTAATTCCTTTTATCATACTAACTTGCAAGCTCTCTTACAGCAACAGCAAATCACCAGCCTAGAAATTTGCGGTGCCCAAACCCAATTTTGTGTCGATACCACTATAAAATTTGCCCATGGCCTAGGCTACCAGCTGACCATGCTGAAAAATGGATCGACCACCTATGACAATGAATTTCTTTCTGCTTCGGATACTATTGCTTTTTACGAGAATATTTGGAATAGACGTTTCTTGCATTTGATTCAATAAAAAACTTCGTCCTCAGCGACGAAGTTTTCCTCAACATTTATTTAAATAAAAAATGCACCAGCAAACACTGGTGCACCTTTTTTCGTTAAGCTTGGTTGTTTTCCATAATGTAATCAACTGCAGCTCCAACTGTTTCAATTTTCTCAGCATCTTCATCAGAAATTTCTGTTCCGAATTCATCTTCCAATTCTAAAACAAATTCCATGATACTGATTGAATCTGCATTTAAGTCGTCTTTGATACTCAATTCAAGAGTCACTTTGTCTTTATCGATTTCAAAATGATTTGAAATTATTTCAGCAACTTTACTAAATACTTCTTCACGAGTCAACAACATTCACCTCCGCCTGATCAACTATTATTCGTCTATGTTTTACCAGAAGGTCACAGTTCATTTTACTGATGTTTGATTACTTTGTCTACCTTTTTCGCTAAATTGCCATACCCCTATTCTTCTGTAGAGGGTTCAAAAAACTGTACCAATTGTCCAACAACATTCGTATCTAGCATTGTGTGGATTTGATCAATTGTGTTGGCTACAGCTTCAGGACCAGTAGAACCATGTGTTTTAATTACGGGAGCTTTAAGACCGAACAACACCGCTCCACCATGAGAAGAATAGTCCAATTTGTCTTTTAAGCCATATAATGTATCTTTTAACATCGCAGCGCCAAGTTTCCCTTTGACACCGGCATCATCAATACTGCTTTTCAACAAGCCCATTAAGCCCATCGCAGTTCCTTCAATCGTTTTTAACACGGCATTTCCGGTAAATCCATCAGTTACGACAACATCTGCCGCCCCATTTAGAAGCTCTCTAGCTTCCACATTTCCAATAAAATTGATGCTTTCTTCAGCTTGCAGCATCTTGAAGGCCTCTTTCGTCAACTCGCTGCCTTTGGTTTCTTCTGTACCATTATTCAAAAGTCCTACACGTGGATTCTTTATTCCACGAACATGTTTCGCATAAAACGATCCTAAAATTGCATATTGATGGATGTGTTCTGCCTTATTTTCAGCATTCGCACCTAAGTCCAACATATCAAATCCACTATCGCTATTCAAAACCGGCAGTGTCGACATTAATCCTGGTCGTTCGATCCCCTTGATTCTTCCTACGACAAACAAGCCGGCTGCCAATAACGCTCCTGTATTCCCTGCTGAAAAAATAGCATCTGCCTTGCCTTCTTTGACCGCTTGAGCGGCTAAAACCATTGAGGCTGTTTTTTTCCGGCGGATCGCCTTCACAGGTTCATCTTCGCTGTTGATCTTTTCATCCGTATGAATGATCGTAATATTTTTTTCATTGGTAATATATTGACGAATCGCGTCTTCTTTTCCATATAATTGAAACTCAATCTCGGGATGATTTTTTTGGGCTAACATTACACCCTCCACGATCGCTTTTGGTGCAAAATCGCCACCCATTGCGTCTACAGCAATTTTCATGAGAAAATTCTCTCCTTTTTTTCTTTTACTAAGTCTATTTCCTTACAGAAAATAGGTTCGATTAAAGAAACAACTGTCATTCATGTTTTTACTCAAAAATCTTCATTCAAACAATTAAAATCAGAAATGACAACTAGTTTCTTTAAATTTTTCTACAGTATAGCATACCTAATCAAAATATGTTTCACCAGTTTCAGTTGGTTTTAAAGTCTCTGCTAATGGTGCAAAGGCCGGTTGTGCTCGCCAATCCTCGATTTCCCAAATCTGATTAGCTTCATCTCGTGCTACTTCCAATACATTTGCATCATTTACAAGATCCGCTATCAGAAACTGTGGCAGCCCCGATTGACGGAAACCAAATACCTCGCCTGGCCCCCGTAATTCTAAATCCTTTTCACTTAAGACAAATCCATTATTCGTCTCAGTCATAATTTTCATGCGTTCTTTTCCCATTTCATTTTTCGGACTAGCTACTAAGATGCAGTAAGAGGCATCCGATCCACGACCGACTCGGCCGCGTAATTGATGAAGCTGCGCCAAGCCAAAACGGTCTGCATCCATGATAAACATCACAGTCGCATTTGGAACATTGACACCAACTTCAATAACTGTGGTAGATACTAAAACCTGACTCTGATTGTCCTTGAATTCTTCCATGATCGCATCTTTTTCAGCATTCTTCATTTTTCCATGCAAAAGATTGACCTGATAGGTTGGTGCGTAATACTCTTTCAAATGTTCATAGATTTCTGTTGCATTTTTCACATCTAGCGCTTCTGATTCCTCAATCAATGGACAAATCACATATAGCTGATGCCCCGCTTGCAATTCCTGTTTTGCCCAATCTAACGTGTGCTCCAGCTGTTTTGGTTTGATCCAACTCGTTTTGACGGGTATTCGTCCTGACGGCATTTGATCAATAACAGAAACATCCATCTCTCCATAGGCAGTAATCGCCAACGTACGCGGTATCGGTGTCGCTGTCATAAATAAGACATCCGGATGCAGCCCTTTTTCTCGCAAAACTCTGCGTTGATTTACACCGAATCGATGTTGCTCGTCAGTAATGACTAATCCAAGATTCGCAAACTGTACATCGTCTTGAATTAAGGCATGGGTCCCAATCACTACATCGATCTCCCCATTTTGCAGACCAGCTAGAATTGCTCGTCTTTCCTTGGTTTTTGTGGAACCAGTCAATAGCGCTGTTGTTAATTCCAGCGGATCAAACAATTGATTCAAACTTTCCAAATGCTGTTGAGCCAAAATTTCTGTTGGTACCATTAATGCTCCTTGGAAACCAGCAGTCATAGTCGCATACAACGCGATTGCAGCAACAACTGTCTTCCCGCTACCAACATCTCCCTGCAGCAAGCGCTGCATATGCTTTTTACTGCGTAAATCGTAACAAATTTCGTTAGTCACTCTTTTTTGTGCATCCGTTAATTCAAAGGGAAGCTTTTTAGTAAAGTCTTTCAGGCGTTTCACATCATATCGAATTGCAATCCCGTTTTTTTCACTACGTTCGCTTTTTTTCAAGCCTTGCATTCGCATTTGAAATAGGAAGAACTCTTCAAAAACGACTCTTCTTTTGGCTTGATGGCTCTCTTCTGGATTTTTGGGAAAATGCAGCGCCCGCATTGCTTGTTTTCTAGGCATTAGCCGGTATTTTTCCAATAAATAATCAGGCAAATTTTCCGTTACCTGATCACCAAATTTTTCAAATGCAGCTTTAATCAAATCAACTAGTGTACTTTGCCGGATGGCTTTAGTCACATGATAGATTGGCGCATACTCTTCTGTTTGCTTACCGCCTAAAATTTTCATCCCAGTTAGCGATTTCCGTTTAGCGTCCCACTTCCCATAAACGGCTAATTCTTCACCGACTTCGACTTTATCTTTTAAATAAGGCTGATTGAAGAAGGAGACCATAAAAACTGCGTGATCTTGCATCATCCGAAACTGCAATCGACTTTTTTTGTATCCAAAACGACTGACCACCGGAGCTGAAACAACCACACCTTTCAATGTGACTTTCTCTTGATCATTGATTTCTAATAGATTTTTTTCTTGAATATCCTCATAACGAAATGGATAATAGCTTAATAAATTCTCAATCGTTACGATTCCTAACTCAGCTAATGTTTGTGCACGTTTTGGTCCTACACCCGGCAGTATCGATACAGACTCTTGAATCGACATAGGCAACCTCCTTTCATTTCTATAATTCAGCTAACTCATTTTAAAGGAATGTCATTTTTCCAAAGTCAGGAAGAATAAACTACCCTCGTACGCAGACGGTCCAACTAAACTCAATCTGCTCATATCTAGTGAACAAATTAGATGTAATGTAAACTTTATACACTGCGAAAAGCTAGACTGGCAAAAAGGAGGGGGTGAGCCAGATATTCTTGGCCACTCCCTCCGACTTTTACTTATTATTCTGCTGAAAGCAAGTATGGATAGACAGGCTGCTTTCCTTCATGAATCTCAACTTCTAACTCAGGATAACTTGCCTCGATTGCTTCACTCAATTTTTCAGCTTCTGCTTGCGTACCTTCTTCGCCAATAATGATCGTGATGATTTCAATATCCTCACTAATCATTTTTTTCAAGGTATCTAAGGCTGCTAGGTATCTATCTGCTTCAGAAAGAACAATTTTCCCGTCAATCATCCCTAAGTAATCGCCCTCGTGAATTTCAACACCATCAATTGTAGTATCACGAATTGCGTTTGTGATTTGACCGCTGACTACCGATTCAAGCATTTCAGTCATCGCTGTTTTATTGTCCTCCAAGCTTTGCTCACCATTGAAGGCTAACATCGCTGTCATTCCTTGAGAAACAGTTTTACTTGGTACAACAGCTACAGGAATATCGGCTACTTCAGCTGCCTGATCCGCTGCCATAAAGATATTTTTATTATTCGGCAAGACAATGACTTGATCTGCATTGACTTCTTTGATTGCTTTTAAAATATCTTCTGTACTTGGATTCATGGTTTGACCGCCGCTGATTACATACGCCGCTCCTAAACTCTTGAACAATTCTTGAACACCTTCACCAGCTGCGATTGCAATCACTGCATAAGGCTGATGTTCTGCTGGCGCTGCTTTGAATTCAACTGCTTCTTCATCATGCTCCAAAATCGTTTCATGTTGCAGACGCATATTATCAACTTTAACTTTGATTAAAGCACCAAATTTTTGTCCATAATTCATTACTTCGCCTGGATGTTCTGTATGCACGTGAACTTTAACAATTTCATCATCATTGACAACGAGTAATGAATCACCAATACCGTCTAAATAGTTGCGGAACGTGTCATAATCAAAATTACTGTCAACTGTTGGTCCTTCACCTAGACGAACCATAATTTCGGTACAGTACCCAAACTTGATGTCCTCTGTTGCCAATTGACCTTGCACGCTGCGGTGATGTTCTGCATTAACCATTTCATCCATTTCTGCTGGACTTGGTTCATATGTGTCATCTGCTTGGAATTCACCGTTTAATGCGTTTAGAAACCCTTCATAGATGAATAGCAATCCTTGACCGCCACTGTCGACTACGCCAACTTCTTTTAAAACTGGCAACATGTCTGGCGTTTTATCCAATGCTTTTTTTCCATATTTAACAACAGCTGACATTACTTCAATCACGTCATCTGTTTGTTTTGCTTTACGCTCACCGGCCTTAGCTGATTCACGTGCCACAGTCAGAATTGTTCCTTCTACAGGTTTCATTACTGCTTTATAAGCAGTTTCTACACCATGAACGAGAGCCTCAGCTAAATCTTTTGCATTTAATGTATCGACATCCAAAATTTGCTTAGAGAAGCCACGGAATAATTGAGACAAGATAACACCGGAATTTCCCCGTGCCCCCATTAATAGACCTTTTGCTAAAACATTCGCTAATTCTCCAACTTTCTCAGAAGCAGAATTAACAACAGCAGTCGCGCCGCTAGTCATAGATAGGTTCATATTGGTTCCAGTATCGCCATCCGGCACTGGAAATACATTTAATGAATTGACATACTCTGCATTAACTTGCAGACGTTTAGCGCCAGCCTCTACCATTTCTTGGAATTGACTCGCGCTGATTTCTGTTACCTTCACTTACTTAGTCCTCCTTAAGAACGCTGCCTTTAGTCAGGCAGAACACGTACACCTTGAACGTAGACATTCACCGAATTAGCTGTAACTCCAAGCATCGTTTCCAAATTGTATTTCACTTTTTCTTGGACATTGCGCGATACTTCTGAGATCTTCGTGCCGTAGCTGACGATCGTATAAACGTCAACAGCGATTCCGTTCTCTTCTTGACGTACAACGACGCCGCGTGAATAATTTTCTTTTCTTAAAATCTCTGTGATATTGTCTTTAATTTGATTTTTACTAGCCATACCGACGATACCAAACACGTCAGTAACTGCACCGCCGACAACCGTCGCGATGACGTCGTTTGAAATTTCGATCATACCAGTCTGTGTATTAATTTTCACAGCCATAGTTGTTAGCCTCCTTAAATAGGCCTATTCGCCCATTTTTTCTACTATAATAGTTTATCATAGCCCTATGACAAATAAAAGAAAGTTCCATTGCGATTTGCTGATAGGGCACTCCCTGCGTATCGCAATTTTCTTACATCAAAGCTTTTACTTAAAAATTTTTACGCTAACAGAGTATAATTTACCTGCAAATCCTTTGAATGTCAATCTTTCTAAAAAAATTCACTTGCTAATCTTGCTGATATATGCTATTTTATTTTAGTATGAGCCAAAGAAGCGCTCCAATATCAAGGCTAAAGGAGGAAACAACACATGGCAAAAGTTTGCTATTTTACTGGTCGTAAAACAAGAAGTGCAAATAACCGTTCTCACGCTATGAACGCTACTAAACGTACTGTAAAACCTAATTTACAAAAAGTTCGTGTATTAGTGGACGGAAAACCTAAAAAAGTTTGGGTCTCAACTCGTGCTTTGAAATCTGGAAAAGTTGAGCGCGTTTAATATTATCCAACTAAATCAAACCGTTCATATATGAGCGGTTTTTTGTTTTCCTATTTTATTTACATAGCTACAATGAAAAAGCGGGTCGCTTAAGTCGATCCGCTTTTTTCTCTTCTCACTTAGATAAGATAGCACGCCGCATAATTTTCAAATCTTTGCTCGAGTTTCATAGCTCTTTCACAATATTTTGCTATATCTATGGTAAAATTTGGATAGTCTGTTGAAAGAAGTTTGGTGATTTTTATATGAAAAACTATCTTAAAGAAAACCGTTGGTATTTACTGTCCAGTTTTTTCCTGCCGCTTTTGCTCATGGTAGTCGTCTATTTAACGATTGGGATTTATCCGGGATCAAGCCGCAGTGTCTTAGCCAGTGATGCCTTCTCACAATTTTCGAATTTTCATGCAAGTTTTAGAAATATGCTTTTGGGCAAACAAGGCCTTTTTTATACTTGGAACGCCTCGATGGGGCTTAATTACTTATCGCTAGTCTCCTATTATCTTGGCGGTTTCTTTACTCCGCTGGTCATTTTCTTTCCAAATCAGTTAATGCCTGATGCATTATATTTCTTAACACTAATTAAAATTGGTTCAGCAGGGTTAGCATTTTGGTTTTATGCCAAAGGCAGTTTTAAATTACCTGATTGGTCACGAGTAGCGCTTAGCGTTACCTATGCCTTGATGTCTTTTGCTATTGCCCATTCTGAAATCATTATGTGGCTGGATGCCTTTGTTTATCTGCCCTTGATTATTTGGGGCATTAATCGCGTGATGGATTTGAAGAAACCAACCGTTTTGTTTGTTTCCTACTTAATGCTGTTTTTGACAAGCTTTTATATGGGCTTTATGATTGGCGTCTTTTCAGTATTGTATTTCATTGCACGCTTGATCACCAATTGGAAATCCTATAAAAAAAGTATCATTCCATATGGAGCCACTTCACTATTAGCCGGTTTTGCATCAATGATTGTAATTTTGCCGTCGATTCTCGATCTGCGAACAAACGGTGAAGAATTGACTCAGATCACCACCTTTAAAACAGAAGCAACAAGCTGGTGGGATTTTATTGCAAAAAATTTGATTGGTTCTTACGATACAACAAAATATGGATCAATCCCATTCATTTATATCGGCCTTTTGCCATTAGCTCTATGTCTGTTTTTCTTTATCTGTAAAAAAATCCATTGGAAAAACAAACTTGCTTACGGTGTGATTGCCGCAATCTTAGTAGCAAGTTTCTATATACAACCAATGAATTTATTCTGGCATGGGATGCATGCGCCGAACATGTTCTTGTTCCGCTATGCTTATCTGCTTTCTTTTTTAGTAATCACTCTGGCCGCTTGGGGCTGGGAAAAATTGGATCAAGAAAATATATTACAGTTAGTCGCTTCTCTCTTGCTGCTAATTGCTGTCTTTGCGATTTTCTGGGGTATGAAGGGCAAAGATTATGACTACCTTAAAAATATTTCACTGTATATCACAATCGGATTCTTAGCTGTTTATGCGTTAGTCTTTACAGCGCATCATTTTAATAAGATTCCATTGAAAGTTCTTAGTATTCTGCTATTACTATTAATGTCTACAGAAGCCTTCATCAATAGCGATTTTATGGCACGTGGTATTTTAAAAGATTGGAATTATGCCTCTCGTAGTCTCTACACAGAGCCCTATCCTTCAATCAAAGCCTTAGTTGATGAAACAAAGGACAATAATGATACCTTTTATCGCATGGAGAATCTCGATCCTGTCTCATCCAATGATTCCTTTAATTATGGCTATAGCGGTATCAGCATGTTCTCTTCGATCCGCAACCGTCATTCATCTGGCTACATGGATCAATTAGGCTTCCGGTCAAGAGGAACCAGCTTGAACATTCGCTATCAGAACAACACACTGCTTGCCGATGCATTCACTGGTATTAAATACAATATCGCAAAAGCTAAAAACCTGAATAAATATGGTTTTTCTAAGATTAAAAGCATTGGTGAGTATAACCTTTTCGAAAATAATCATCATTTGCCATTAGCTTTTACCGCTCCAACAAGCATTGATAAATTAAAGGCTTTGCCAAATAATAATCTTGGTACACAAACTCAATTGTTCAATGCCTTGTCGCAAGAACAATTCCAGTATTATCAGTTCTTGCCAATCACACAAGTAGGCACAAAAAACGCCACCGTTACCAACGCTGGCAATATTACGACTATCACGGAAAAACAAGGAAATGTAGCAAAAGATGTCACCTGGAAAGTTCAAGTTCCAGCAAATACACAAGCTTACTTAAGTCTCTATCCTTACGACTTCGCTGAATTAGAAAGCTCAACCGCCACCGTTACAGCTGACGGTCAAACGCGCCAAGCGCAAATCGGGATCAGCGGACAATATTATGACTTAGGCTACTATCAAAAAGCAACGATAGTCACTTTTACTGCAAGCTTTTACGGAACAAAAGCCATCAGCTTCCAAAACCCGCAAGTTTTGGCGTTAGACACCGTCGCTTACCAATTAGCTGTTGATAAGATTAAAGAAAACGGCGTGGATATGAAAGTTGGTAAACGCAGTGCGGAGGGAACAGTAAATGCTAAAGAAGCACAAACACTGATTACCACGATTCCTTATGATGAAGGCTGGACAGCCAAAATCGATGGGAAAAAAGTAGATACGAAAGCCTTTCAAAACGCCTTTGTCAGCATTCGAGTACCAAAAGGTGAGCACAAAGTAACCTTTAGCTATCTGCCTAAAGGATTTATCGCAGGAGCTCTTTCTTTCGTAATCGCGATTGGGATGTTTATCCTCTATTTGCGAACGTTAAAACAAAAACAATCACATCGACATTAAAAAGAACCACACATTTTAAAAAAGGAAACTTTTTATTTTGGATAGTTGCTCCCCTTTTATTCACTTGCTGTAAACAAAAGAAAACATCCAGCACCAATCACGTAGATTGCTGTTGGATGTTTTCTTTTTTATTCATATTTTACTTCTGCTAAGTATAGTCCTTCTGGATGAGCTGTTGGTCCAGCAGCATTCCGATCCTTCGCCTCGATAATCGCTGGAATACTGTCTGCCGGGATGCGCCCATTCCCAATTTTTAGCAAAGTGCCTACTAATATCCGAATCATCTTATATAAAAAACCATTCCCACGAAAAATAAACGTCAATTCCGTTCCCGCTTTATTTATCTCCACGTCTGCTTGATAGATCGTCCGGACTTTATCCTCTATTGAACCACCCGTTGCGCAAAAAGAAGTAAAATCATGCGTTCCTAATAAATCCGGTAAGGCTTGACGAATCAAATCCAAATCTAAAGGATAGGGATAATATGCAGCATAATATCGTCGAAATGGACTTCGTGGTTTAGTTATTTGGACTTTAAAATGATACGTTTTCTCCACAACATGATAGCGAGCATGAAACTCGTTATCCACAATTTCAACTGAAGAAACGGCAATATCATCTGGTGTTTGAGTATCTAACGCAAATCGCATCCTTTCTAACGGACGCTCCTGTGGATAATCAAAATGAATCACTTGACCAATTGCATGAACTCCCGCATCAGTTCTCCCCGAGCCAAAAATCGTTACCGAAGATCCATTATTCATTTTCTGTAGTGTTTTCTCTATTTCTTCCTGCACTGTTCGGCCATTCGGCTGCCGTTGAAACCCATTAAAATTTGTTCCATCATAGGCTATCACCGCTTTATATCTAACCATCGTACTTCTCCTTTTTAATAGTAAGGAAATCCTTTTAAGCTGCTGCCATTCCACTCACTTATTGAGTCTCTATCCACTTAACTCTGGGATTTATTTCTCTCACGAAAAAATAGAACAGGTATATTCAGCCGGAGTCATTATAACAGCTTTTTCAGCAGGTTTCCAACGCTTTCAAGTCTGCTGCATGGTATTTATTGTCGCCTGGTAGTGCTCTCTTATACTTCCAGCAAACAATAGCCTCTTGTAGGGAGCAACCCTGATTATCAGCAAAAAAATCACGAATATAGGTATTGTATTCAAATTGCGAATCAATTTTTTCAGGTTTCTTAGCTGCGATTTCTGAATAAACTTCAACAGCCTCACGGTACGTTTTGCCAGCATTAGACTTCAGCCATTTTTGAAAAGCCACTTTAAAACTGAAGGTTTCGCCTAATTCCCTCCTAAAAAAGGTACGATGCTTTTCAGAACATACTATATTTTCTTCAATCAAACTATTCAATGTAATTTCTTCCGTGCGCACAGCTTTCTGCTCTTCATTCACAGCAGCCAACCGTTGACCCGTACGCAAAAAATGCTCGATCCGTTGATTTAATTCTGCTTTGCTCCCTGACTTAGCCAGGCCCTGTTCTTGGCAAAATAACTGTAACTCCGCCTTTAAATAGTAATAATCAAGGAAAGTATCAGGCTTCAATCCAACTTTCAATTCCGGGCGCTTCTCAGTCACTTTTCTTCCCCCATTCGTTCATACTATTATTCATCCTAACATAAAAAAGATAAACTTAAACTCAGAAAATCACAAAACATGCTCTTCATATCCCATCTCAAATCAGCGTAATAAAAAAGCTTGGATTTCTCCAAGCTTAGCTGCGTAAAAAGATCAAAATAATGGTCGCAACTCCAAAAACTACGAGAACGATCGTATCTCGTAATGCCCATTGTAATTTGCGATACTTACTGCGGCCTTCGCCTCCCCGATAGCCACGAGCTTCCATCGCAGTCGCTAAATCTTCCGCGCGATTAAAGCTGCTGACAAATAAAGGAATCAACAAAGGAACAATCGCTTTAACCTTTTGAATCAAGTTGCCATCATTGAAATCTACTCCACGCGCACGTTGCGCATTCATGATTTTTTCTGTTTCATCCATCAAAGTTGGTACAAAACGTAGAGCAATCGACAACATCAACGCAATTTCATGAACTGGCAAATGAAATCTCTTCAATGGATTCAGCAAGGATTCAATTGCATCTGACATTGATAATGGCGGTGTCGTCAATGTTAATAACGTTGACATAAATATGATCAGAACAAAACGACAAAAGATAAATAGTCCATTTTGGATTCCATAAGAAGAAAGACTGAACACGCCCCATGACCAATATAAGGTACCTCCACGAGTAAACAACACTTGCAGCGCTACTGTAAAAATGATCAGCCAAATTAACGGTCTGACTCCCTTTAGAAAGAAGTTCAAATTTATCTTTGATAAAAACACGGCAAACATAGTAAAAGCACCTAAAAATAAATAGCTTTGCCAATTGTTTGCCAAAAAAATAATCCCAATAAAATAGAAACTAGCAACTAATTTAGCGCGTGGATCCAAACGATGAATCAGAGAGTTTCCAGGAATATAGCGACCAAAGATCAATTTATTCATCATGAGCAGGACCTCCTGCAAATTTTACGATCCAGTCCGCCAATTCATTTTCTGTCAACGGTAATTCATCAAAAACCGCGCCTCGCTCCCGCATCTTCACAGCAAAGGCGCTTGCTTGCGGCACACCTAATTGTTTCTCCTTTAACCATGAAACATCCGCAAATACTGTCTGTGGCTCTCCGTACTTCACTACGTGGCCTTTCTCCAAAACATAGACGTAATCGGCAAAATTTGCCACATCATCCATTAAGTGAGTGACTAAAACGATTGTTATATTCTTTTCTTGATGCAGTCGCCAAAACATTTCCATCATTTCTTTGCGCCCAAGCGGGTCTAAGCCAGCTGTTGGCTCGTCTAAGACTAAAACTTCCGGTTCCATAGCCAGAACTCCCGCAATCGCTACACGGCGCATTTGACCCCCAGAAAGCTCAAATGGCGAGCGATGTAAGTATTCTTCATCCAAGCCGACTAATTTCAAATTCTCTTGAGCTAAAGCGAGTGCGTTCTCATCGCTTACCCCAAAATTCTTTGGTCCAAAAGCAATATCTTTTGCAACAGTCTCTTCAAATAGCTGTGCTTCTGGAAATTGAAAGACAATCCCGACTTTTTTACGAACTGGTTTCAGATTTTTGTTATCTGTTATAGGTGTAATCGTTCGGTCGCCAATTTCAACGTGCCCAGAAGTTGGTTTCAATAATGCATTCAAATGCTGCAACAGAGTAGATTTCCCACTACCCGTATGACCAACTAATGCCGTATATGAGCCTTCCTTGATGTCCAGATCAATATCATAAAGTGCACGTTGTTCAAAGGGAGTATTCGGTTGATAAACGTAGCTTACTTTCTCAAAACGGATGTCCATAACCAGTCCATCATCCCTTCTTCGTCTAAATAATCCATTGGTACTTTCACACCGCGGGCCTTCAACGCAGATTTTAATTTCTCAGGAAACGGCAAATCAAGTCCGAGCGAAACTAATTCAGGTCCAGCAGAGAAAATTTCTTCAGGTGTGCCTTCTTGATACAATTCTCCTTCTCGCATTACTAAAATTCGGTTTGCGCTGGCCGCTTCATCAATGTCATGGGTAATAGAAATAACTGTCAGATCACTTTCTTCTTTAATTTCACGGATTGTCGCAATGACATCATCACGACCTTCAGGATCTAACATACTGGTTGCCTCATCCAAAATAATAATATCTGGGCGCAAAGCCACCACACCAGCAATAGCTACTCGTTGTTTTTGACCACCTGATAGACGAGCTGGCTCACGTGTTGCAAAATCTAACATTTTAACTTTTTCCAAAGCATCCTGAACGCGCACTTGCATTTCACTCCGTTCAATTCCTTGGTTTTCTAGACCAAAAGCAACATCATCTTCTACCGTTGCACCAACAAACTGGTTATCTGGATTTTGGAAGACCATTCCTACCATTCGGCGAATGTCCCAAACTGAGGCCTCAGACAGTTTCATTCCTCCAACAGCCACTGTTCCTTTTTGTGGTAAATGAAGGCCGTTGATCGTTTTAGCCAGAGTTGATTTCCCCGACCCATTATGTCCAACGATAGCGATCCATTCACCTTTCTTAATCGAAAAACTGACATCTTTTAAAGCAGGTGTCGCTTCTTCTTGATAGCTAAATTCAATTTGATTGATTTCAATAATTGGCTCCATGGTTGCACCTTTCCACTTCTTTACAAATCTGTTCTAAGCCTAGCAAAAAAGCCACGTTTTATCAATCCTTGATACTCAATAAAATGCTTTTGTATACCTATCTGTCTTGACAGTAATTTTGGGTATAAAAAAACACTTTATGATGAGTGCCGGCTTCCCAGTCATTCTGGGAAGCGGCGCTGAGCTAGACTCGGAGAAAATCTCCAACATCATAACACTCTAAAAGAATCATCTATAAAGTGAAGAGTGATTATTATACAAGTTCTAAAACAACCATAGGGGCGTTGTCGCCACGACGAGGTTCAGTTTTCAAGATACGAGTGTATCCCCCTTGACGTTCAGCATAACGAGGCGCAATGTCATTGAATAATTTTTGCAATGCAGATTCAACAACAACTTCTTCGTTTTCTTCGCGAATTTCAGCAACTTCATTACGTACAAAGCTAGCAGCTTGACGACGTGCATGAAGATCCCCGCGTTTTCCTAAGGTAATCATCTTTTCAGCAGTTGAACGAACTTCTTTCGCACGAGCTTCAGTCGTCACGATACGTTCGTTGATAATTAAGTCAGTTGTTAAGTCACGCAACATCGCTTTACGTTGGCTAGATGTGCGTCCTAATTTACGATAACTCACGTAGGTTTCCCTCCTTTGTAAACAATATTAATCGTCTTTACGTAGTCCTAATCCAAGATCATGCAATTTAGCTTTCACTTCTTCAAGTGATTTACGACCCAAATTACGTACTTTGATCATTTCAGGTTCAGACTTATTCGTTAATTCTTGAACCGTATTAATTCCAGCACGTTTCAAGCAATTGTACGAACGTACAGACAAGTCTAGTTCTTCGATGGTCATTTCTAACATTTTTTCTTTTTGTGTTTCTTCTTTTTCAACCATGATTTCAGCGTTTTTCGCTTCATCTGTAAGATTTACAAAAATATCTAAATGTTCAGTTAAAATTTTCGCTGCAAGGCTCAATGCTTCTTGAGCAATGATTGATCCATCAGTCCAAATTTCCATCGTTAATTTATCGAAATCATCACGACGACCAACACGTGTATTTTCAACTTGATAGTTTACTTTGCGTACTGGTGTATAGATAGAATCGACTGGAAGCACACCGATTGGCATATCTTCCTTTTTATTTTCGTCTGCTTGAACATAGCCTCGACCAGGTTTTACTGTTAAGCGCGCATGGAATGTCGCTCCTTCAGCAACAGTACAAATGTACATATCTTTATTCAAGATTTCAACGTCGCTGTCAACGATAATATCGCCGGCAGTTACCGTAGCTGGTCCAGTAATATCGATCTCAAGGGTTTTTTCTTCTTCAGCGAATAATTTCAAAGCCAAACCTTTGATATTCAAAATGATTTGTACAACGTCTTCTCTTACACCTTTGATGGTTGAAAATTCGTGTAACACACCATCGATTTGAATATTAGTAATGGCAGCGCCCGGTAAAGAAGAAAGTAGAATACGACGTAGAGAATTACCTAAAGTAGTTCCATAACCTCTTTCCAAAGGTTCAACAACGAACTTGCCATAATCTCTGTCTTCATCAATTTTTGTGATTCTTGGTTTTTCGAATTCAATCATTCTTGTCTTTTACCCCTTTCAAAACGAAAAGTGTCTTGTTCAATGACGTTCCTGTAAAACTCATAGAAAAGAGGCACTCATTAAACACGACGGCGTTTTGGAGGGCGGCATCCATTATGAGGTACTGGAGTCACGTCACGAATTGCAGTTACTTCTAAACCAGTTGCTTGCAATGAACGAATCGCTGCTTCACGACCAGAACCAGGTCCTTTAACAGTTACTTCAACACTTTTCAATCCATGTTCCATTGCAGCTTTTGTTGCTGTTTCAGCAGCCATTTGAGCAGCGAAAGGTGTAGATTTCTTACTACCTTTGAAGCCTAATGAACCTGCAGATGACCATGCTACGGCATTACCGCTTGCATCAGTAATCATGACGATTGTATTATTGAAAGTCGAATGAATATGAGCAATACCTGTTTCGATATTCTTTTTCACACGACGCTTACGATTGACTTTCTTTGCTACCATGAAGTTTTATACCTCCTTCACTAATTATTTTTTCTTACCGGCAATAGCGCGAGCTGGGCCTTTACGAGTACGAGCGTTGTTCTTCGTGTTTTGTCCACGTGTTGGCAACCCACGACGATGACGGATTCCACGGTAAGAACCGATTTCCATCAAACGTTTGATGTTTAAGTTAGTTTCACGACGAAGATCGCCTTCAACTTTTAATTTATCAACTTCAGCACGGATAGCGTCAGTTTGTTCGTTTGTTAAATCACGTACACGAATATCTTCTGAAACGCCTGCATCGGCCAAAATTTGTTTCGCTGTAGTATTTCCAATACCGAAAATATAAGTAAGAGAAATTACCACGCGTTTATCACGAGGAATATCTACTCCTGCAATACGAGCCATACTTAATTACACCTCCAATTATCCTTGACGTTGTTTATGTTTTGGGTTTGCTGGGCAAATCACCATAACACGTCCATTACGACGAATGACTTTACAATGTTCACACATTGGTTTTACTGATGGTCTTACTTTCATGATTATACCTCCTGAAGTTTTACGGAGTACAACTTACTTAAAGCGATAGGTAATGCGACCACGGCTCAAATCATAGGGAGAAAGTTCAACAGTAACCTTATCTCCAGGTAAGATTCGAATATAATACATCCGGATTTTACCAGATACGTGTGCAAGAACTTCGTGTCCATTTTCCAATTCGACTTTAAACATTGCATTCGGCAAAGTTTCGACGACTGTTCCTTCGATTTCAATCATATCTTCTTTTGCCACGCAGAGTACCTCCTTGTAGTTGTTTCGCATTTTCACACGATAAAATGGCGGAAACTGCAGTTCCCACCCTAATTCTAAAGTTAACTTCTAAAAATCTAGAAGTCGGACTGACAAATTCTATCATAAAACATCGAACTTGGCAAGATAAACTGCATCTCAAGTCGGCAGGCAAAATTATTTTTCGATAATCTTTTCTACATCCGCAAATACGGCATCAATTTCACGATCTCCATCAACTGGATATAACAGACCTTCTTCTTCATAATAAGCTAAAATTGGTTCACTGTTTTTAATGTTTACAGAGAGACGATTTTTAACTGTTTCTGGCTTATCATCTTCACGTTGGTAAAACTCATGACCACCACAGCGGTCGCAAGTATCTTCTACTTTTGTAGGGTTGAAGACTTTATGATAAGTTGCACCGCAATTACGGCACATGAAGCGTCCTGCCAAACGTTCAACTAACACTTCTTCTGCTACTTGAATTTCAATCACAGCATCAATCTTTTTGTTCAAGTCCGTTAACATTTCGGCTAATGCTTTGGCTTGATCTAAAGTACGAGGGAACCCGTCCAATAAGAAACCTTTTTCAGTATCTTTTTGAGCTAAACGTTCCTTCACGATACCGTTAGTAACTTCATCTGGGACCAAATCCCCTGCATCCATATAAGATTTTGCTTTCAATCCGAGTGTTGTCTCGTTTTTGATTGCTTCTCGGAACATATCCCCCGTGCTAATATGCGGAATATTGTACGTTGCAACAATTCTTTCTGCTTGTGTCCCTTTTCCTGCCCCTGGCAGTCCCATTAAGATCAGGTTCATTGCTTTCCCTCCTAAATATTTGAAGCGAGAACGGCGTTGAGGGGAAACCTCAACACACGAATCTACTCTTCATCCATGAATCCGACGTAACGCCGTTTCAACATGAGTCCTTCTAATTGTTTTGCAGTTTCTAGCGCAACACCAACTACAATCAAAAGACTGGTACCACCTAAACCAATTGATTGAGGCAAGTTCCAAATCATTTGTGCGATAATTGGAATCAGGGCGATCAATCCTAAGAAAATAGCACCAACCACACTTAAACGCATCAAAATTGCAGAAACATATTCTTCTGTCCCTTTCCCTGGTCTTACACGAGGAATATAACTTCCTTGCTTTTGTAAGTTCTCTGCTAATTTTTCAGGATTAACCTGAACAAATGCATAGAAAAAGGTGAAAGCAACAATCAGAACAGTATAAATCGCAGCTCCTGGAACCGTGTTATAACTGAATAATTTCGTTAAAACATCGTACCAGCCTTCCGCACTGTACTTACTAGCCAACGCCTGTAACACCGCATTCGGCGTAGCAATAAACGAGCTAGCAAAAATAACTGGAATAACCCCGGCAGCATTTACTTTTAATGGCAAATAACTGCTTGTTGGAGCGCCAACGACTTGTTTTGTATATTGTATAGGAATTTTTCTTTCTGCTTGTTGGAAATACGTTACAAAAACAACTATTACCACAATAGCAATAAGTAAAATTACAACAAAAATAACTGACTTCCAAATATCACCAGAATCAATGTTTACGAAATAATCGTCATAGATATCTTTAATACTTTGCGGTAATCGAGAAATGATACCTGCAAAGATAATCATAGATACACCATTACTGATTCCTTTTTCAGTGATCTGTTCTCCTAACCACGTAACAAACATAGTTCCTGCGGTAAGAATAATACCAATTGTAACAAAAGTCTGAACATTGCGGTTTGGTACAAATCCAAATTGTGCAAAATAGTCAAATCCAGCAGTAATACTTACAGACTGAATAAAAGCCAGGACTAAAGTTAAATAGCGAGTTGCTTGGTTTAATTTTTTGCGTCCGACTTCACCTTGTTTTGACCATTCAACAAATTTAGGAATGATATCCATCTGCAACAACTGAATCACAATTGAAGCAGTGATGTATGGCGAAACTCCCATTGAGAAGATTGAAAAGTTTTGCATGGCTGAACCACTCACCATATTCAGCATTCTGAAAAATGGCATTTCGCTTAAGCCTTGCAATCCATGTGCATCAACTCCCGGCACAGTAATCTGAGCACCTAGCCGAAAAATTAGCAACATTAAGACGGTAAAAAGGATCCGTGATCGGATGTTCTGAACTTTGAAAGAATCTTTTAAAAGTTTGAACATTAAATCACCTCGATTGAACCACCAGCAGCTTCAATTGTTTCTTGAGCATGTTTAGAGAATTTAGCTGCTTTAACGGTTAGTTTTTTATCTAATGATCCGTTTCCTAAAACTTTGATTCCAGCTTTTTCGTTTTTCACGATTCCAGCTTCAACTAAAGCAACTGGTGTTACTTCAGTTCCATCTTCAAAACGATTTAAGACATCCAAATTGATTACAGCGTATTCTTTACGATTCACATTAGTAAATCCGCGTTTTGGTAGACGACGGAATAAAGGAGTTTGACCACCTTCAAATCCTAGACGTACACCACCGCCTGAACGAGCCTTTTGACCTTTTTGACCACGTCCAGCTGTTTTTCCGTTACCTGATGAAGTACCACGACCAACGCGGTTGCGAACTTTACGTGAACCTTCGGCAGGTTGTAATTCATGAAGTTTCATTATATTGGGCACCTCCTTAGATTTTAATCATCATTGTTTTATTAAACTTCTTCTACGTCCACTAAATGAGACACTGTGTTTACCATACCTTTGATTGCATCATTAGCAGGTTTAACAACTGTGCTGTTCATTTTTTTAAGACCCAACGCTTTAACAGTGTCACGTTGGTTTTGAGGACGTCCGATAATACTGCGTTTTAAAGTAATTTTTAATTCAGCCATTTCATTCGTCCTCCTTAATTAGCTAAGTTTTCAACAGAGATGCCACGTAATTGTGCCACTTCTTCTGCTTTTTTCAATTGAGTTAAACCTTCAACAGTCGCGCGAACAACGTTGATTGGTGTGTTTGAACCTAAAGATTTAGAAGTTACATCGGCAACCCCAGCTAATTCCAAGACGGCACGAACTGGTCCACCAGCGGCAACTCCAGAACCTTCAACGGCTGGTTTCATCAAGATGCGTCCGCCGCCGAATACACCAATAACTTCGTGAGGAAGTGTAGTTCCTACCATTGGTACTTCGACTAGGTTTTTCTTAGCGTCTTCGATTGCTTTGCGAATTGCTTCAGGTACTTCTTGAGCTTTCCCTGTACCAAAGCCTACGTGACCGTTTTTGTCACCGACAACAACTAGTGCTGCAAAACGTAGACGACGTCCACCTTTAACAACTTTAGTAACACGGTTGATCGCTACAACGCGGTCTTCTAATTCCAAATGTTTTGGATCGATATAAACCATGAATGGTGTTCCTCCTTCTCCTAAAATTCTAGTCCATTTTCGCGTGCTGCTTCAGCTAAAGCTGCTACACGGCCATGGTAAAGGTATCCACCACGGTCAAAGACTACTTTCTTAATACCTTTTTCTGATGCACGTTCTGCTACTAATTTCCCAACAGCTTGTGCTTGTTCAGTTTTTGTTCCACCTGAAATTTCTTTATCCAAGGCAGAGGCACTTGCTAGCGTCACACCCGCTACGTCATCAATTACTTGCGCGTAGATGTTTTTGTTAGAACGAAAAACGTTCAAGCGTGGGCACTCAGCAGTACCAGAGATTTTGTTACGGACACGCATGTGGCGCTTTTGGCGTGTTTTATTTTTATCTGGTTTTGTAATCACAATTGTCACCTCTTTAATTAAGCTGGCCTAAGCCGCGTGTAGGTTTGACCTACTATTTACCAGTTTTACCTTCTTTACGGCGTACATATTCACCAACATAACGAATACCTTTGCCTTTGTAAGGTTCTGGAGGACGAGTTCCGCGGATTTTCGCAGCTAATTCGCCTACTACTTCTTTATCTGATCCCTTAACGATTACTTGTGTATTCGAAGGAACTTCGATTGTAACGCCTTCTGGAGCTACCATTTCAACTGGATGTGAGTAACCAACGTTCAATACAAGTTTTGAACCTTGTAATTGTGCACGGTACCCAACCCCGATTAATTCTAATGCTTTTTGGAACCCTTCTGAAACACCAACAACCATGTTATTGAAGTTTGCACGAGTTGTTCCGTGGATTGTTTTCATTTCTTTGCTGTCATTTGGACGAGTAAATGTTACTTCATTTCCTTCGATGCTCATTTTGATATCGGAAGAAAAAGTACGAGTTAATTCACCTTTAGGTCCTTTAACAGTAATGTCGTTTCCGTTTTGAGCTACTTCAACTCCAGCAGGTAAAACGACTAATTTATTACCAATACGGCTCACTTAAAGACACCTCCTCATGGATTGTTTGATCTTACCAAACGTAAGCTAGCACTTCGCCGCCGACGTTTTTACCTCTAGCTTCTTTGTCGGTTACTAAACCTTCAGAAGTAGAGATGATTGCGATACCTAAACCATTTAATACTTTTGGCACTTCGTCAGCTTTGACATAAGCACGCAAGCCTGGTTTAGAGATACGTTTTAAGTTCGTGATAACACGCTCGTCATTTTTACCGTATTTAAGGAAAACACGGATCATGCCTTGTTTGTCATCTTCGATATATTCAACATCACGTACGAATCCTTCACGTTTAAGGATTTCTGCGATGTCACGTTTGATTTTTGAAGCAGGCACTTCTACTGAATCGTGCTTTACCATGTTGGCGTTACGAATACGAGTTAGAAAATCTGCAATTGGATCTGTCATGACCATTGAACTATTTACCTCCTTTATGCGAGTTTATTTTACCAGCTAGCTTTCTTCACGCCGGGAATTTGACCTTTGTAGGCAAGTTCGCGGAAGCAAATACGGCAAAGATGAAATTTACGATAAACTGAATGTGGACGTCCGCAACGTTCGCAGCGAGTATACTCTTGCGTTGAATGTTTTGCAGGGCGTTTGTTTTTAGCAATCATTGATTTTTTAGCCAATTTTTTCGCCTCCTTGATTATTTTTGGAATGGCATTCCAAGTTGTGTTAATAATTCGCGAGATTCTTCGTCGGTTTTAGCAGTTGTAACAACAACGATATCCATACCGCGGACTTTATCAACTAAATCATAATCTACTTCAGGGAAGATCAATTGTTCTTTAACACCTAAAGTAAAGTTACCACGGCCGTCAAAGGATTTTTTGCTTACTCCGTGGAAGTCACGTACACGGGGAAGTGATACAGACACTAATTTGTCTAAGAATTCATACATTCTTTCTCCACGTAGTGTTACTTTCGCACCGATAGGCATTCCTTCGCGCAAACGGAAACCAGCGATTGATTTTTTAGCTTTTGTGATAATTGGTTTTTGACCAGAAATCAACGCTAATTCTTCAACAGCTTTGTCTAAGTTTTTTGCATTTGATACCGCATCACCAACACCCATGTTGATAACGATTTTTTCAACTTTAGGAACTTCCATCACTGAATCATAGTTAAATTTTTCCATCAAAGATGGTGTAATTTCACTTACAAATTTTTCTTTTAGGCGGTTCATCTATAAGATCCTCCTTCCTTGTTTAATTATTTATCTAGAGCTTCGCCGGTTTTCTTAGAAACGCGGACTTTCTTACCGTCAACCACTTTATAGCCAACGCGTGTCGCTTCTCCATTTGAAGGATCAATCACCATAACGTTAGAAGCATGAATTGGTGCTTCTACCTCAACGATTCCGCCTTGAGGGGCTTCTTGAGAGGCTTTTTTATGTTTTTTTACGACATTGATGCCTTCAACAACGACTTTATCTTGTTTAGGAAGGGCTTCTAATACTACGCCTTCTTTATTTCTGTCTTTACCAGAGATAACTTTTACTTTATCGCCTTTTTTAACGAACATTACTGTTGCGCACCTCCTTTGGTTGAATCTTTCGATTATAATACTTCCGGTGCCAATGAAACGATCTTCATGAAGTTGCCTTCGCGTAGTTCACGAGCGACAGGTCCGAAGATACGTGTTCCTCTTGGGCTCTTGTCATCACGAATGATAACAGCTGCATTTTCATCAAATTTGATATAAGAACCGTCAGTACGACGAGCGCCTGATTTAGTTCGAACGATAACGGCTTTAACCACATCGCCCTTTTTGACAACACCACCTGGCGTTGCTTGTTTAACCGTAGCAACAATCACATCACCGATATTAGCAGTTTTGCGACCAGATCCGCCAAGAACTTTAATAGTTAAAATTTCACGAGCGCCTGAGTTGTCCGCGATTTTTAAACGGCTTTCTGCTTGGATCACTTTTGTATCCTCCTTTCAGATTTAAGAAACATCTATATAGGAAAATCTCGTGTGATTAGATAATCACTGCTTTTTCAACGATTTCAACCAGACGGAAACGTTTGGTAGCTGATAATGGACGAGTTTCCATGATTTTCACGATATCACCAATTTTTGCTTCATTGTTCTCATCGTGAGCTTTGTATTTTTTAGAATATTTCATACGTTTACCGTAGATTGGATGGTTCTTTTTGGTTTCAACGACAACAGTGATCGTCTTATCCATTTTGTCAGATACCACGCGTCCTTGATAAACCTTACGTTGATTTCTTTCTTCAGTCATACTGGAAATGGCCTCCTTCCACTATTTGTCAGCTTGTTCACGCAACACAGTTTTGATGCGTGCAATCGATTTACGTACTTCTTTAATACGTGCAGTGTTTTCTAATTGACCTGTTGCTAATTGAAATCTAAGATTGAACAATTCTTCTTTCAATTGTTTTTCTTGATCTAGCATTTCGGCAGTGGTTAATTCTCTGATTTCTTTAACCTTCATTCGATTCACCACCCATTTCCTCACGTTTTACGATCTTAGTCTTCATTGGTAACTTGTGAGAAGCAAGACGTAATGCTTCACGAGCAACTTCTTCAGGAACGCCGGCGATTTCAAACATGATCTTACCGCGTTTAACTGGTGAAACCCAGCCTTCAGGAGCACCTTTACCAGATCCCATACGTACACCAATTGCTTTGGCAGTATAAGATTTGTGAGGGAAAATTTTAATCCATACTTTCCCACCACGTTTCATGTAACGAGTCATTGCAATACGGGCAGCTTCAATTTGGCGGTTAGTAATCCAATGTGAATCAACAGCTTGTAAGCCATATTCTCCAAATGCGATTTCTTTACCACCTTTAGCTTCCCCACGCATTTTACCGCGGAATTCACGACGGTGTTTTACACGTTTAGGTACTAACATGATTATTTCCCTCCTTTCTTAGTGTTTTTCTTTGTAGGAAGAATTTCTCCACGATAAATCCACACTTTAACTCCTAGTTTTCCGTATGTTGTATCTGCTTCTTCCCATGCGTAATCAATGTCGGCACGCAATGTATGAAGAGGAACTGTTCCTTCAGAGTATCCTTCTGAACGAGCGATATCCGCACCATTCAAACGACCAGATACTTGAGTTTTGATTCCTTTTGCGCCTGAACGCATTGTACGTTGGATTGCTTGTTTTTGTGCACGACGGAAAGCAACACGGTTTTCTAATTGACGCGCGATTCCTTCACCGACTAATTTTGCATCTAAATCTGGTTTTTTGATTTCAACGATGTTAATGTGAACTCGTTTACCAGTTAATTTATTTAATTCTTTTCTTAGGCTCTCAACTTCAGATCCGCCTTTACCGATAACCATACCAGGTTTGGCTGTGTGAATTGAAATGTTTACGCGATTTGCTGCACGTTCGATTTCAACAGTTGACACAGCGGCATCAGCAAGTTTAGTTGCGATGAACTTACGGATTCTCAAATCTTCGTGTAGAAATTCAGCATACTCTTTTTCGGCATACCATTTAGCATCCCACTCACGGATGATGCCTACACGCATTCCAATAGGATTTACTTTTTGACCCACTGATTATCCCTCCTTATTTTTCTGATACCACAACGGTAATATGACTTGTACGTTTGTTGATTGGTGAAGCTGAACCTTTTGCACGCGGACGGAAACGTTTCATTGTTGGTCCTTCGTTAACAAATGCTTCAGAAACTACCAAATTTTCAACATCTAAGTCAAAGTTGTTTTCTGCGTTAGCAACTGCTGACATCATAACTTTTTCGATGATTCCTGCAGATTTATTTGGTGTGAATTTCAAGATTGAAATTGCTTCTGCTACGCTTTTTCCTCTGATAAGATCGATTACTAAACGTGCTTTACGAGGAGAAGTGCGAACTGTTTTCGCAGTTGCCTTAGCTGATGTAATTTGTTCTGCCATGTTAATATCCTCCCCTCAAAATTAACGTCTTGTTTTCTTATCGTCGGCGGCATGTCCACGATAAGTTCTTGATGGTGCAAATTCACCTAATTTATGTCCTACCATGTCTTCTTGGATGTAAACTGGCACATGTTTGCGTCCGTCATAAACAGCAATTGTAAATCCTACAAAACTAGGGAAAATTGTTGAACGACGAGACCAAGTTTTGATAACTTTTTTCTTTTCAACACCTTGTTGCGCTTCAACCTTTTTCATCAAATGATCATCGACGAAAGGTCCTTTTTTCAAACTACGACCCATGGTGTACCTCCTCTCAAAATATGCGACACATAGTCAATGGTTCTATTTAGTCTTGCGACGACGTACGATAAGCTTGTCTGATGCAGCTTTCTTATTACGAGTTTTATACCCCAATGCAGGTTGTCCCCAAGGAGATACAGGAGCTTTACGTCCAACTGGAGCTTTACCTTCACCACCACCATGTGGGTGATCGTTAGGGTTCATTACGCTACCACGTACAGTTGGGCGTTTACGCATCCAACGAGAACGACCAGCTTTACCGATATTGATTAATTCGTGTTGTTCGTTACCAACAGAACCGATAGTAGCACGGCAAGTAGCTAAGATCATGCGAACTTCGCCAGAGTTTAAACGTACTAATACGTATTTTCCTTCTTTACCAAGTACTTGAGCACTTGTACCAGCTGAACGGATTAATTGTCCGCCTTTGCCGGGTTTCATTTCAATGTTGTGAACAACAGTACCAACTGGAATATTTTCTAGTGGTAAAGCATTCCCGATTTTGATATCTGCATCTTTCCCTGAAACGAGTGTCATGCCAACTTCTAGACCTTTAGGGGCTAAAATGTAAGCCTTCACTCCGTCTGTATAGTGAACTAATGCAATATTCGCTGAACGGTTTGGATCGTATTCGATCGTTTGAACGGTTGCAACGATATCATCTTTATTACGTTTGAAATCAATCACACGATATTGGCGTTTGTGTCCGCCGCCTTGGTGACGTACAGTAATGCGACCGTTGTTGTTGCGGCCAGCATTATTTTTTAATGGCTCTAACAAAGTTTTTTCTGGCGTGCTAGTAGTGATCTCAGCAAAGTCAGAACTTGTCATATTACGACGGCCATTTGTGGTTGGTTTGTACTTCTTAATCGCCACGTCTGTTTCCCTCCTGTATTAATCGCTATTTCTTGTGCTTATTCAGCAGCATCGAAAAGCTGGATTTCTTTTGAGTCTTCAGTCAAAGTCACAACAGCTTTGCGACGTTTTTTCGTGAAGCCTTGATATTTACCCATACGTTTTGCTTTTGGTTTAGCATTCATAATGTTTACGTTTTTAACTTTAACGTCGAAAGCAGCTTCAACAGCTTGTTTCACTAAAGTTTTGTTTGCGCGAGTGTCAACTTCGAAAGTGTATTTCTTTTCATCCATATCTAACATGGATTTTTCAGTGATCACCGGGCGTTTAATTACGTCTAGTAAGTTCATTATGCAAGCACCTCCTCAATTTGAGTAAGAGCAGTTTGCGTTGCTAAGATCTTGTCATTAGCGACTACATCTAATACAGTAACGTTGTTTGAAGTAGTAACAGTAACGTTTGATAAGTTGCGAGCAGCTAAACCTGCAACTTCATTTTCTGTTTCTAATACAACCAATACTTTAGAATCAATAGACAAGCTACTTAAAACTTGTTTAAATTCTTTGGTTTTAGGTGCGTCAAAGCTTAAAGCATCAACAGCAACTAAGTTATTTTCAGCAACTTTTTCTGATAAAACAGATTTGATTGCTAAGCGACGAACTTTTTTAGGAAGTTTGTAGCTGTATGAACGTGGTGTAGGTCCGAAGACAACGCCACCTCCACGCCATTGTGGTGAACGGATAGAACCTTGACGAGCACGTCCAGTTCCTTTTTGACGCCATGGTTTGCGACCACCGCCGCGAACTGCGCTACGATTTTTCACAGCGTGTGTTCCTTGTCTTAATGAAGCGCGTTGCATAACGATTGCATCGTAAACAACACTTTCATTTGGTTCGATTCCGAAGATTTCTTCATTTAAAGTGATGTCACCATTTTGAGTTCCATCTTGTTTGAATAATGCTACAGTTGGCATTCCTTAGTTCCTCCTTTCCTTTAACTAATTATTTAGCTTTCACAGCTGATTTGATAGTGATTAAAGATTTTTTAGCTCCAGGAACATTTCCCTTAACTAAGATAACGTTGCGATCAGCGTCCACACGAACGATTTCAAGATTTTGAATCGTTACACGGTTGCCGCCCATGCGACCAGCAAGTTTTTTATTTTTAAATACGCGGTTTGGTGCAACAGGACCCATAGATCCAGGACGACGGTGGTAACGAGAACCGTGAGCCATTGGGCCGCGGCTTTGTCCGTGACGTTTGATAACGCCTTGGAATCCTTTACCTTTAGTCGTTCCGGTAACATCAATGATGTCTCCAGCTTGGAAAGTATCAACTTTCACTTCTTTACCTACTTCATAGTCTCCTAGCTCAACATCTTTGAATTCTCGAATGAAGCGCTTAGGAGCCGTGTTTGCTTTTGCAACATGACCTTTCGCAGGTTTGTTAGACAAAACTTCACGCATATCTTGGTAACCTAATTGAACAGCTTCGTAGCCATCGTTTTCCATTGTCTTCACTTGTAAAACAACGTTTGGAGTAGCTTCGATAACAGTAACTGGAATAAGTTCACCAGATTCAGTGAAGATTTGAGTCATTCCCACTTTTTTCCCTAAGATTCCTTTGGTCATGATTACACCTCCATCTTCTTAATTATAATTTGATTTCGATATTCACACCTGATGGTAAGTCAAGCTTCATTAAAGCATCAACTGTCTTCGGTGTTGGGTTCACAATGTCAATCAGACGTTTGTGAGTACGCATTTCGAATTGTTCGCGTGAATCTTTGTATTTATGAGTCGCACGGATTACAGTGTACAGACTGCGTTCAGTTGGTAATGGAATTGGACCAGATACACTAGCTCCAGTTCTTTTTGCAGTTTCTACGATTTTGTCCGCTGATTGATCTAAAATACCATGTTCATACGCTTTTAAACGGATACGAATTTTTTGTTTTGCCATCTTGTTCCCTCCTTCGCCTATTTTAAAAGTAGACATAGCTCCACGAAAATCTCCGTCACGCTCGTTCGTGGCAAAGCGTCCGGGCGTGTCGCAACCTCTCGTTTCAAAGCCGACGGATTCCTTTTCGAACCCCCCAATGATATTTGCACTTCTGCAAACAGCACCTTTATGATTATATTACATGAGATTAGTGATTGCAAGGATTTTCTAGGTTTTTTTGAACTTTTGCTTTGGTTTTCAGAAAATAATATATTGAAATTTCACACGCTTGCTTCTATTTATAGAATTCCACGCTGGTAAAATACTTTCTATATCCTTTAAAATGCCATAAAAATCAGTTCTTATTTGTCCTTTTATATTCAGTCAAAACAAAAAAAGAGTCGCTGAAAAATCAGCAACTCTTTACGTCCGATCATAAATTCAAATTAAAAAGTTAATTATGCTTTGATTGAAGTTACAACGCCTGAACCAACAGTACGTCCGCCTTCACGAATTGAGAAACGAGTTCCGTCTTCAATAGCGATTGGGTGGATTAATTCAACTTCCATAGTTACGTTATCACCAGGCATTACCATTTCAGTACCTTCTGGTAGATCAACTACACCAGTTACGTCAGTTGTACGGAAGTAGAACTGAGGGCGGTAGTTAGTGAAGAATGGTGTATGACGTCCGCCTTCTTCTTTAGTTAAAACGTAAACTTCTGCAGAGAATTTTGTATGTGGAGTAATTGAAGCTGGTTTAGCCAATACTTGTCCACGTTGGATGTCTTCACGTGCAACCCCACGCAATAACGCACCAATGTTGTCTCCTGCTTCAGCGTAATCTAATAATTTACGGAACATTTCAACACCTGTTACAGTTGTTTTAGCAGTGTCTTCAGCGATACCTACGATTTCAACTTCGTCACCAACGCGAACTTGTCCACGTTCAACACGACCAGTTGCAACAGTACCACGACCAGTGATTGAGAATACGTCTTCGACTGGCATCATGAATGGTTTGTCAGTATCACGAACTGGTGTTGGGATGTATTCGTCAACAGCAGCCATTAATTCTAAGATTTTTTCTTCGTATGAAGCGTCGCCTTCTAAAGCTTTCAAAGCTGAACCTGCGATAACTGGAGTGTCGTCGCCTGGGAAGTCGTATTCAGTTAATAAGTCACGAACTTCCATTTCAACTAATTCTAGTAATTCTTCATCGTCAACCATATCCATTTTGTTTAAGAATACAACGATGTAAGGAACACCAACGTTACGAGATAACAAGATGTGTTCACGAGTTTGAGGCATAGGGCCATCAGCAGCAGATACTACTAAGATAGCTCCGTCCATTTGTGCAGCACCAGTGATCATGTTTTTAACGTAGTCCGCGTGTCCTGGGCAGTCAACGTGAGCATAGTGACGGTTGTCAGTTTCGTATTCTACGTGAGAAGTGTTGATAGTGATCCCACGTTCGCGTTCTTCAGGTGCACCATCGATTGAAGCGTAATCCATTGCTTCTGCTCCGCCTTGTTTAGCAAGTACAGTTGTAATTGCAGCAGTTAAAGTAGTTTTACCATGGTCAACGTGTCCGATAGTACCAATGTTAACATGGGGTTTTGAACGGTCAAATTTTTCTTTAGCCATTTAAATTGTTCCTCCTAAGTAAATGAGATTATTTTTTATCTGATAGGTCCGCACCGCAAAAGCGCTGCGAGCCCATATCATCAGTTAATTATTTTACATGAAACGTTACTAAAAATACAGTTCTTTTAGAAAAAGCAGTCAAAAACCAATTGACTTTTAAGAATTATTCAGCTTTGCCGCCGTTTTTCTTAATAATTTCCTCTTGAACAGATTTAGGTACATCTTCATAGTGGTCAAAGACCATCATGAATGTTCCACGTCCTTGCGTTGATGAACGAAGCGTTGTTGCGTAACCGAACATTTCAGCTAACGGCACGATTGCGTTAACGATTTGTGCGTTACCATGCGCTTCCATACCTTCAACACGTCCACGACGAGCAGTTACGTGACCCATCACATCACCTAAGTAATCTTCTGGAACAGTGATCGTAACTTTCATCATTGGTTCAAGGATTGATGGGCTAGCTTTCTTAGCTGCCGCACGTAGAGCCATAGAAGCTGCTACACGGAAGGCTGTTTCATTTGAATCGACATCATGGTATGAACCATCATAAAGCTTAGCTTTAATGTCAACTAATGGATACCCAGCTAACACACCGTTTGCCATTGCGTCTTCTAATCCTTTTTCAACTGCTGGGATGTATTCACGAGGAACCACACCACCGACAATTGCATTTTCGAATTCGAAGCCTTTACCTTCTTCGTTAGGTGTAAATTCAATCCATACGTGACCGTATTGACCTTTACCACCTGACTGACGTACAAACTTACCTTCTGCATTTGTTGAAGCACGGAAAGTTTCACGATAAGATACTTGAGGCGCTCCTACGTTTGCATCTACTTTAAATTCACGACGCATGCGGTCTACTAAAACGTCTAAGTGAAGTTCACCCATACCAGCGATAACTGTTTCGCCAGTTTCAACGTTTGTTTCAACGCGGAATGAAGGATCTTCTTCAGCAAGTTTTTGTAGCGCCACACCCATCTTATCTTGGTCAGCTTTTGATTTAGGCTCAACAGCAACTTCGATAACTGGATCAGGGAATTCGATAGATTCAAGGATAACTGGTGATTTTTCATCACAAAGCGTATCCCCAGTAGTTGTATCTTTCAAACCAACAGCAGCTGCGATATCTCCTGAATAAACCGTTTCGATTTCTTTACGAGTATTCGCGTGCATTTGTAGAATACGTCCGATACGTTCACGTTTGCCTTTAGAAGCATTCAACACGTATGAACCAGAGTTTAGCACACCTGAGTACACACGGAAGAAAGTTAGACGACCTACGAACGGGTCAGTCATTACTTTAAACGCTAGTGATGAAAATGGAGCTGAATCGTCTGCAGGACGTTCAGTTTCTTCGTCAGTTTTAGGGTTGAAACCTTTGATCGCAGGTACATCAGTTGGCGCTGGAAGATAGTCGATGACTGCATCCAACATCAATTGAACACCTTTGTTCTTGAAGGCTGAACCACATAAAACTGGGTAGAAATCTACCGCTAAAGTCGCGTTACGGATACCTGCTTTCAATTCTTCTTCAGTGATTTCTTCACCTTCCAAGAATTTCATCATTAGGTCTTCATCAGTATCAGCTACAGCCTCAACTAATTTTTCGCGCCATTCTTCAGCTAATCCCTGATAGTCAGCAGGAATTTCAGTTTCTTGAATTTCTGTACCTAAATCGTTTGTGTAAATCTCAGCTTTCATTTTGACTAAGTCAATAATTCCAGTGAAATCATCTTCCGCACCAATTGGTAATTGGATTGGATGAGCATTTGCTTGCAAACGATCATGTAAAGTGCTTACTGAGTAAAGGAAGTCAGCACCGATTTTGTCCATTTTGTTACAGAATACGATACGTGGAACGCCATATTCTGTTGCTTGACGCCAGACAGTTTCTGTTTGTGGTTCTACACCTGATTGTGAGTCCAATACAGTTACTGCACCGTCAAGTACACGTAATGAACGTTGAACTTCGATTGTGAAGTCCACGTGTCCTGGGGTATCAATGATATTTACGCGGTGACCTTTCCATTGCGCTGTAGTAGCGGCAGATGTAATCGTGATACCACGTTCTTGTTCTTGTTCCATCCAGTCCATTTGAGAAGCGCCTTCGTGAGTTTCTCCAATTTTATGGATTTTACCAGTGTAGTATAAGACACGCTCTGTTGTTGTTGTTTTACCAGCATCAACGTGAGCCATGATCCCGATATTACGAGTATTGTCTAGAGAAAATTCTCTTGCCATTTCTTTGTTTGCTCCTCTCTTCTATTAAATTAGCATGGTTCGGTCAGACATCTGTTGACCTTCGTCAGCAGAAAATATCTTACCAACGATAATGAGCAAATGCACGGTTGGCTTCCGCCATTTTGTGTGTATCTTCGCGTTTTTTTACAGAAGCGCCAGTGTTGTTAGCAGCATCCATAAGTTCTTTCGCTAAGCGTTCTTCCATTGTATGTTCGCCGCGTAGACGAGCGAAGTTTACAACCCAACGCAATCCTAAAGTAGTACGACGTTCTGGACGTACTTCAACGGGTACTTGGTAGTTAGATCCCCCAACACGGCGGGCTTTAACTTCTAGTACAGGCATGATATTTTCCATTGCTTGTTCGAAAACTTCTAACGGATCATTTCCTGTTGATTCTTTGATTGTGCTAAAAGCATTGTATACAATATTTGAAGCAGTTCCGCGTTTTCCATCAACCATTACACGGTTGATTAAACGAGTTACTAGCTTAGAGTTATACATAGGATCTGGCAAAACGTCGCGTTTTGCGATAGCTCCCTTACGAGTCATACGTAACTCCTCCTTTTCGAAAATATGTCTTTATCTATTCGTTTGATTAAGCTTTAGGTTTTTTAGTACCGTATTTAGAACGGCTTTGTTTACGATCGTTAACACCAGCAGTATCTAGTGCGCCACGAACGATATGGTAACGTACCCCTGGTAAGTCTTTTACACGACCACCACGTAATAGAACAACACTATGTTCTTGTAGGTTATGGCCGATACCTGGAATATAAGCTGTTACTTCGATCAAGTTTGACAAACGAACACGAGCATATTTACGTAACGCTGAGTTAGGTTTCTTAGGCGTCATAGTCCCCACACGTGTACAAACTCCACGTTTTTGTGGTGAGTTCACATTTGTTTGAGCTTTCTTAAAGCTGTTATATCCTTTGTTCAATGCTGGTGAATTTGATTTTTCCACCTTTGATTTACGAGGTTTACGTACTAATTGATTAATTGTAGGCATTCCTTGTTTCCTCCTTCCTCGATTCGCTTCCTAGTACCACACATCCGTGTGGTTCTTTTTCTGCGATAAAAAATAATGCATCCCTGCATTCTCTATCAAGCTGTACTTCGACACAGTCAGCACGTCTCTATCGAGAGACCTGTTCACAAAGCACCTTTGATAGCATACCATGATTGATTTTAGCTGTCAACAAACTATTCAGAGTTTTTTTCTACTATTATTAATGTTGTAACCAGCCCTTTAGAAAAATATCCAAATAAGAAAATTCTTATTCGTAAAATAAATAGTTTGTTAATTCCCAGATTCCCAGCAAATAAACCGCATTCATTTTTTTGGTCTTTTTTACTTAAAAGGCTATCTTTTTTCTTTTTTTGCGATTACAATGAACGTAACTTAACAAAAGGTGGGATTTTTCAATGAATTTGAAAGAATCAGTTGGGATTGAAGCAGCAAAATTTGTCAAAGACGGAATGACCGTTGGGCTAGGTACTGGATCAACAGCTTATTATTTAGTGAAGGAATTAGGTCGTCGAGTGAATGAGGAAGGCTTAAAGATTACAGGTGTTGTGACTTCCTCTAAAACAGAAGAACAGGCAAAAGAATTAGGTATTCCCTTAAAAGCAATTGACGATGTAGAATCGGTCGACCTTACAATTGATGGTGCAGATGAAATCAGCAATGACTTTCAAGGAATCAAAGGCGGCGGTGCAGCGCTGCTCTTCGAAAAAGTAGTGGCAACCTATTCAAAGGATTGCATCTGGATTGTAGACGAAAGCAAAATGGTTAATAAGTTGGGGCAATTTCCTTTACCTGTTGAAGTCGTGCCATTCGGCAGTCACAACGTCTTTCGTCTGTTTGAATCAAAAGGTTACGAGCCAACATGGCGCATGGATGATGCTAATGAACTCTTAACTACAGATGGAGGGCATTACATTATTGACCTTCATTTAGAAACTATTGAAAATCCACATGCACTCGCTGAAGAACTTGATGCTTGTGTCGGTGTTGTTGAGCATGGCTTATTTATCGATATGATCTCTCGTGTAATTGTCGGCACTACTGAAGGGCCAAAAATTTTAGAAACTCCAGCAAAATAATTTTATAAAAATCCCTTTAAAGCATGTGATTTGATAAAAAACACACTCAATTTAATGGAAATCATGGCGGAAACATTGTACAATGAATCAGGAATTGAAAATTTCAGAAATTTCAAAGGAGAGAATGTTATGCCAAAATTAGTTTTTTCTCGTCACGGCTTAAGTGAATGGAACAAATTGAATCAATTTACTGGCTGGGCAGACGTTGACTTGGCTCCAGAAGGTGTCGAAGAAGCAAAAGAAGGCGGCCGTAAAATCAAAGAAGCAGGAATTGAATTCGATGTTGCATATACATCTGTTTTAACTCGTGCAATCAAAACTTGTGACTTGATCTTAGAAAACTCCGATCAACTTTGGGTACCAACAATCAAATCTTGGCGCTTAAACGAACGTCACTATGGTAAATTGCAAGGCCTGAACAAAAAAGAAACCGCTGAAAAATACGGTGACGAACAAGTTCACATCTGGCGTCGTTCATACGATGTATTACCTCCATTGATGGAAGCAACTGATGAAGGCTCAGCAGCACAAGATCGTCGTTATGCAATGATGGATCCTCGCGATATCCCTGGTGGAGAAAACTTAAAAGTTACTCTAGAACGTGCATTACCTTTCTGGCAAGATGAAATCGCTCCTGCTTTGAAAGACGGCAAAACTGTTTTAGTAGCAGCGCACGGCAACTCACTGCGTGCATTAGCTAAACACATTGAAGGTATTTCTGACGAAGATATCATGGACTTAGAAATCCCAACAGGTCAACCGCTTGTTTATGACTTGAACGACGACTTAACAGTCGCTAAAAAATACTACTTATAACATTTTTCCCGACTTACTAACTGAGTCGGGATTTTTCATTTAGTATCGCATCTTTTTCGCTGTCATAATCAATTTTTTATGCTAAAATAAATACGTGCTTTCTTTGCGGTCGTGGCGGAATTGGCAGACGCGCTAGCTTCAGGCGCTAGTGGTAGCAATACCGTGGAAGTTCGAGTCTTCTCGGCCGCATCATAAAAAATTGTTAAAAAGAGCAAGACAGAAAACTTTCTGTCTTGCTCTTTTTGTATGTTTTGAAAACCATAGGCTATGCCTATGGTTCCAGAGAGCTTCCAGCGTGGTATTAAAAAAGCCTCCCAAAATTGATAAACTGATGATGGTTTCCCGACCGCATCACAATCAAATTTAGGAGGTATCCTTATGATGAAGGATAAAGAAAGTTTAGCACACTCAAAATGGAGATGTAAGTATCATATTGTATTTGCACCAAAATATCGTAGACAAATCATTTATGGGAAATATAGAGAAAGTATCGGAGCAATCATCCGTAAGCTTTGCGAAAGAAAAGGGGTAGAAATTCATGAAGCAAATGCTTGTAAGGATCACGTTCATCTTCTTGTCAGCATTCCACCAAAGCTAAGTGTGGCTCAATTTATGGGATATTTAAAAGGAAAAAGCAGCTTAATGATATTCGATCGACATGCGGAGTTGAAATATCGATATGGGAATCGTAAATTTTGGTGTCGCGGATACTATGTGGATACGGTTGGTCGAAATAAGGAACAGATAGCAGAATACATTCGTAAACAACTCAAAGAAGATCATGTAGCGGACCAGTTAACGTTGTTTGAAGAAGTAGATCCATTTACAGGAGAAAAAAACAAGAAGAAATAAAGAGAGATTCTTTTAGAATCAGCGAGTAGATGTGGTGCGGGAGGAAGCCTTCAGATGGCCTTTCAGGCCAAGGCCGGTAATAGAGGCTTTCAGCCGAAGAGCAAACCACCCGTTTCACGGGTGGTTTTGATTACTCATGATTCAAAAAACTCGCTACTTTTGTCGCAATCAGATCGATAGCTACATGATTTTCTCCGCCTTCTGGTACGATGATGTCTGCGTAGCGTTTGGTCGGTTCAATAAATTGGTGGTACATCGGCTTAACTACTGTCAAGTATTGGTCGATAACTGATTCTAGAGTCCGACCACGCTCGTTCATATCTCGTTTGATACGACGAATGATCCGAATGTCATCATCAGTATCTACATAGATCTTTATATCCATCAAATCGCGTAAACGTTCGTCCTCAAGAATTAAGATCCCTTCCAAGATAATGACCTCTTTGGGTTCTTGCACATAGACTTTTTCACTGCGGGTATGCTTTACGTAATCATAGATCGGCACTTCTACCGATTGGTATTTCGTTAACTCTTTTAAATGCTCGATTAATAAATCTGTGTCAAACGCAAACGGATGATCATAATTTGTTTTTAACCGTTCCTCAAAGCTGATACCGCTTTGGTCCTTATAATAAGAATCGTGCTCCAGCATCATAATCGAATGATTGGGAAACCGATTGTAAATCGCGCGGCTAACACTTGTTTTTCCACTTCCCGAACCGCCCGTTACACCAATAATGATCGGCTTGTTTTCCATGCAAATAAAACCTCTTTCGTTTTTCATTAGTCCTATTATAGCGAAACATCGCCAAATTACTATCAAAAACTTAAAATTCTTCTAAAATCTGATAGAGGTCAGTTAATTTTTTAATCTGAAATGTTGGTTTGATTTCCATTGCTTCTTTTCCCTGTGGATTCATCCAGATCGTATCTATCCCAGCAGTTTGCCCACCTTTGATGTCTGAAGTTAAAGAATCACCAACGATTACGGTCTTTTCTTTATCCAACTGAGGAATCTCAGCAAAAACAATGTCAAAGAATTCTTTCATCGGTTTATGGACACCCATCTCTTCCGAAATAAACAATTTCTTAAAATAAGGAGCCAGTCCTGATTTTTTTAGACGTTGGTGCTGCGTTGCAGAGACTCCATTAGTAACTACATAAAGATCTTTTTTCTGACTTAAGTTCTCCACGACTTCTAGGCTGTTTGAGATCAACTGATGCCCTTGATTTAAATAGTGCCGATAACGAGCTTCTGTCCTCGGACCATCAACCTCTCGTTCATACTGCTCAAAAAATAAACGGAAGCGGTTATCTAACAGTTCTTGGCGCGAAAGCAACCCTGCTTCATGGTCACGCCAGAATCCTTGATTCATTTTTTTATAATTATTTTTCACTGATAGGGAGGGCTCTACCCCCATATCTTGAAACAGCCAGCTTAAAGCTTGCTCTTCCGCTGCCTTAAAATCCAGTAAAGTATCATCAATATCAAATAAAATTGTTTCGTATCCCATTTTCAAACCTTCTATCTAAAGTATGTTTTTAATTGTCGAAGCTCAGCTAGCGTCAACGATCGATAAGCACCTTCTGCTAAGTCTTCTGGTAAAATCAACGGCCCCATTGCAAGGCGCACCAGACTAGTCACTTTTTTCCCACGAGCCAAAAACATCTTTTTGACTTGATGAAACTTGCCTTCTTGGATAGTCAGCAGAACCTCCGAATTTCCAGCTTCTGAATTCAGAATTTTCAACTGTGCTGGCTGACAACGTATCCCACCGTGAAAAATTATCCCTTTTTCAAAAGCCGCCACATCTGCTGTGGTCACTGTTTCATTAACTGTTGCACGATACAGCTTTGCAACTTTAGCATGCGGCTGCAAAAGATCATAACCTAATTGTCCATTGTCCGTCAAAAGTAATAATCCTTTTGTATCTCGATCTAAGCGGCCGACTGGATATAAAGCGGCAGGGCGGTCTTCTTCCCCCACTAACTGTGTTACTGTTTGAAGTTTTGCATCTTTCTTGGCTGTCACAACACCTGCTGGTTTATTCAGTAAATAATATACATGATTCGTTTTCAATTTTTGACCATCAACAAGAATCTCATGGAGCTGACTGTCGACATTTCGATGCTGATTAAGCTCGATTGCCCCATCGATAAAAACCTTCTTCATAAGAAACAGACGTTTCATCTCTTTTCTAGACGTTTTAAGATTTTGTTCTATCACCTTATCTAAGCGCATGTTGGTCTCCTTCAAATCTGTCGGACTTATTATACCGAATTTTATATAGAAGACAAAACCCTCAAGCTTGGCATTTACGTTTTATTCACTTTTGAAGAACAGTACGGTTTATCTTTTGCCTGTAAATCATGCTCTATTAAATAATTAATTTCCTCTCTAAAACCTCTACACTAGCGCATTTCCACTGATAAAATCACTCTTTACTCAAAACCAGCAGGAAGTTAATGCTTGCATTTCGATTAGATTAGACCTAGAATTTAATTATACGAGTCAGAGATTCGTATGATTAAGTGAATCGACACTTCGGTGTTAAAAGGTTTCTCATACACAGCGTTATGACCTGGTAGAGAAAGTTGTACTTAGACTTTTTTTGGACAGTTGTGTATACGACTGTCTTTTTGCGTTTTTTTCGCAAAGCCATTGTGCTGAGAATAACCCGTCACTTAAATAAAATCTGTCTGCTTAACCACAGACAGTCACATTTTAAGGAGGAATTTGGTTATGGCAGTATCATTGAAAGTAGAAGAAAGAGCAACTCGTCCTCGTTCCATTCGTAACAAATTACGTCATGAAGGAAAAGTTCCCGCAATCGTCAATGGGTACAAGGTTGAAAGCACACCTATTTCAATCGACGAGCGTGAATTTTCAAGATTATTGCGTGAAAATGGTGCAAATACTGTTTTTACTGTTGAAATTGGCGGAAAGAAAGTAAACACATTATTACGTGAGACTCAATTAGATACTTTTACTCATCGTTTAACACATGTTGAATTAGTATCTGTAAACTTGTCAGAAGAAACTGAAGCTGAAACAGAAATTAATCTAGTCGGTGAAGCTGTTGGCGTGAAGGCTGGCGGAGTGCTTGCCCAAACACTTTATACAGTAATTGTCTCTGCAACACCAGAAAAATTACCAGAAGGTATTGAAGTTGACATCTCTGGACTAGAAATCGGTCAATCAATCTCAATCAGCGATCTACCTAAGAACCCTGATTATACGATTGTAACGGATGCAGAAGAACAAGTCGCTTCTGTACAAGAAGCTCAAGAACTTCCTGCAGAAGGCGAAGTATCTGAAGGTACTCAACCAGAAGTCATCGGTGAATCAACAGAAGAATAACTATTTGTTAAGATGTGCCGGAAATATTCCGGCATGTCTCTTTTTTATCAAATTACAGTAGATAAAGAAGAATTTCTTCCCTACTTTAAGTAGCTAATTATTTAGTTTTTCTTATATACCAAGTACAATGAGTGGTCTTTTTTGATAAAAAGATTTACAATAAGGCACTACAAAGCTTACTTGTACTTTTAGTAAGTGATTCCAACTAAAGGAGGAAAATCTATGTTTGAAACATTTGATTCGAAAAAAAGTCGTTATGCCTCTGTCGGTGTGGTGTCCAGCTTGCCAGGCGAGCTGATTGATAGTATCTGGTATATCATTGACTTAGACTTAAAGGGCTTGATCCCATTAGACAATATCTTAAGTTTTGATTTGATCAACAATAATGGACGTGTCACGATGCACTTCTCCCAAGAAGGCAGCGAGGTTGAGATGGGGATTGACCTGCCGTTTGGTTTTTCTTATGATTTCCCACAAGAAGTCTATGCTTATGATGACGGCAACCGTCAAACCATTTTATTACCGAATGAGATCCGTCAACGCTAATCTTTCAGACAACCTTTCTTAAGGGTTGTCTTTTTTTCTTAACTTTTTACTCGATCCTCTTGCTTTCAGAAAATATTGTGGTAATATCAATCAGAAAATTTTATTAGAAAGCGGGAAAAAGATGAAAGAGTTAACTCACGGAAATCCGGCAAAGCTGATCATTCTGTTCGCCTTGCCCTTATTTGTAGGAAATGTTTTTCAGCAATTTTATAGCATGGTCGACATGGTAGTTGTTGGTCAGACATTAGGAAAAGATGCATTGGCCGCAGTAGGAGCTACCAGCAGTGTCAGTTTTTTGATTATCGGATTTGCACAAGGTTTGACTGCAGGCTTATCAATTATAACTGCACAACGTTTTGGCGCCCAAGATATTCAAGGTGTCCGAAAAAGCTTTGCTTCCTCGATTCTCATTAGCCTGGGAGTAACAATCGTCTTAACCGTTTTGAGTCTGATATTCTTACGACCGTTACTATTATTGATGCAAACCCCGCCAGAACTATTGGATCAAGCGCAAAAATTTATTTCAATAATATTGGCCGGAATTTTTGCTTCAATGAGCTTCAATTTATTATCCAATATGGTACGAGCGTTAGGCGACAGCCGCACACCGCTATTTTTCTTAGCTTTTGCGGTTGTAATCAATGTCGTTCTGGATTTAGTATTCATTATTTATTTTCACATGGGTGTTGCAGGAGCAGGGTTTGCGACGGTTATTGCTCAAGTAGCTGCTAGCTTGATGTGTGTGTGGTTCATTCGAAAAAAAATCCCTTTACTGCAGATCGGCCGGAAACATTTTTCTTTGGATAAAGCAGATTTGCGTGTGCATTTGAATGCAGCACTGCCAATGGGCTTCCAATCATCTATTATTGCGATTGGTGCCGTCATTTTGCAATCAGCTTTAAATACCTTAGGAACTGATGTTGTAGCAGCTCAAACTACTGCAAGCCGTATCGATCAATTCGCCATCTTACCTATGATGTCATTTGGAATCACTATGGCGACCTTTACTGCACAAAATCTAGGGGCCAAAGAATATGGACGTATTTTACAAGGCGTGAAACAATGCTTATTGATGAGCGGAGCATTCAGTATCTTTGCTGGGCTTCTAGTCATAACCTGCGGCCGCTTTTTTGTCGCACTTTTCGTTAATAGCACTGAAACTCGTGTCTTCGAACTTGCACAGATTTATTTCACTATCAACGGCTCTTTATACTGGGTTTTAGCCATTCTATTTATCTTACGCTACACTCTGCAGGGTTTAGGTCAAGCAAAAATCCCAACGATTGCCGGGATTATGGAACTTGTCATGCGCTCCTTTGCAGCTATTATTTTGACACACGCATTCGGTTTTGCCGGTGCAGCATTTGCTTCACCATTAGCTTGGATGGGATCAACGGCCGTCTTGCTGACTTCATACTTTAAAGCAATGCGACACTTGAAGAAATTGGATCAGGAACAACAACTACATCTACAAATAAAGAGTGAGGGCTAACCTCACTCTTTTGCTAGTTGGCAATATACATCCAACATATTCTGAGAAAACTCTGAAGTAAAATCCTTAGCCATATCGATAATTTGGTTGCATCGTGCAAAATAAATCTGGAAGTACATCTGCGAATCGTCTTCCAAAATTCGTGCTACTGCCGATGCATAGCTCATAATCAACAATTCTTTAATGCCTTCTGATTCTCCAAAAATCCCCACAAAATCTAAGCCGCATTCAACAAAATACAATTCTACGTCAATCAAGGCTCGCTGATTTTGACAGCTTTTGCGAAACTTTCTCAACAATTCTTCCGCTTTTACTAAAGAACGATCGATTTCTCCATGTGGAAAAAAAGCTTTCTCTAACCTTTGATTTGTTGTTTTTGCCAAGCGCATTCCGTAATCATCGCCTAAAAAGCGTGAATCAACAATCTGTTGAGCAACCTCCGAATGTTTATATACCTGACAAAGCAACTCTATTAACTGATCATTATCTGCCTTATACAATTTATCTCGCAATCCTGAAATCGTCATTTCCATCCTGCACCCCTCACCTTCATTCTTTTTTAATCTTAATTTAACTTATTTCAAATAAAAAGAAAAGAACTTTTGATGCTTATTCAAGCCAAAAGTTCTTAATCTGTATAAATGTTTTTAATAGAGCCAATTAAATCACCTACATGATAGGATCACATTTTCCGCTCTTTAAGCCATGTTTTTCTAGTTTCACCTACAATTAATGGAACTGTCTCATAAGTTACTTCACTATATTCGATCCCAAACCAGCGCTCTGGAGTAACCGTATGGTGTTTGATGGCGAGTCGTGCCTGCATCACTTGACGATCCCATTTATCTAATTTCGTCATATTCGACAGCACTTCTTGAATCATCACAAAGCGGAAGTCACCAACTTGGCGTCCCGGTGTCAATGAGTAATGTTGCGGTTGTTTTGGCAAACGTCCTTGCTTCATCAAATCATGGATGATCTGACGTAAATAAACATTGACGTCTTGGGAAATACGAAATCCCAAATAAAGTTTGACCTTCACAATAAAATCCGTTCCCATCATATCGATACTATATTCTTCCGTGTAAGGCTCATCTGTTACTTCCACATTCACGAACCAATAAACTTTTGCTCGCTTCAATCGTTTATCTAAAATCGAATAAATAAATTGCTGTGGAATCTGATCCCCATCCAAACGCGGGACCAGAAATACCACGTTCGTCTGATAATATGGAATCTTGTTATCATCGTGTAATTCTTGTAACTGTGGAAGATAGTCTTTGAAGTTCACATCTTGGCTAGTATTTTCCTGTACACGATTGCTTCGGTACCAGATGTACATGACACTCAAGATCAATAGTGCCATTGCGACGGCTACAAAACCGCCGTGGAAAAATTTAGTCACACTTGAGATGAAGAAGAAACCTTCTAGCGTTCCGAAAAAGACTAACATTAATAGTGCCAAAAACCGAGATGTTCCTTTTTGCAGCAGGTAGTGATACAGCAAGAACGTGGTCATCAGCATTGTAACTGTAATGGACAGTCCATAAGCCGCCTCCATATGACTAGACGTACGGAAAGTCAGAACAATCAATGAACATGCTGCCCATAAAATCATATTGATTGCTGGAATATACATCTGTCCAATACTTTTACCAGGATAGATAATCCGCATTCTTGGTAAGAGTTTTAACTTGATTGCCTCAGAAACCAATGTAAATGATCCTGAAATCAATGCTTGAGAAGCTATGACTGCAGCAATGGTCGCAAAGACGACTCCAAAAATCATCCAGCCCTCTGGCAATATTTGGAAGAAGGGATTCAAATTTTCGATGCCTTCGATCGCCGCATCTCCTTTAGCATGCAAAATCCATGCAGCCTGTCCAGCGTAATTCAACATCAGACAAAGTAAAACGTAGGGCCAGCTGATATGGATATTCTTTTTACCTACATGTCCCATATCAGAGTAAAGAGCTTCTGCACCAGTCGTTGCCAAGAAGATACTTCCTAAAATAAAGATACCCATTTTATTATCAGGACTGAATAATAAGTGAACGGCATAATAAGGATTCAACGCCTTGATCACACCAAAATCATAAGGAATGTTTAATAAGCCCATTAAACCTAAAAACGTAAACCACAGAAACATGATGGGACCAAAAGCCTTTCCAACAAAATCCGTTCCAAATCGTTGGATCAAAAATAGAAAGAGCAAAATCACTAAAGTAATAATCACGATAATATTTTGATTATTACCGAATTCTTGATAGAAACCTGGAATTCCTCTCAACCCTTCGATTGCCGTCGTAACTGTCACGGCTGGTGTCAATACTCCATCGGCTAATAGCGCTGCTCCGCCAATCATCGCAGGCACGATTAAATACTTCCCGCCTTTTCGCACTAAGGTGTATAAAGAGAAGATTCCTCCTTCACCATGATTGTCTGCTTTTAAAGCAATCAGCACATATTTGACCGTCGTTAACAGCATGACGGTCCAAAAAACAAGGGAGACTGCTCCAAGAACAAAATCTTGCGTGACAGTACTCAACCCACCATTTTCTTCCAAGATAGCTTTCATTACATACAATGGGCTTGTCCCGATATCTCCGTAAACAACCCCCATCGCGATCAGCAATCCAGCTGCCGAAAGCTTCTTAATATGATCTTTCTTCTTTTCCATTTTGCACACTCCTATTACAGCCAATGCTGAAGCGGTATTGATTCTTTATATTAAGCTTTAGGCTCGTTGCAGTCATTTTCTCTTATAAGCACGTTTTTCATCTGTTTTTATGATTGCATTTTATGTTATGTGAAAAATGAAACTGACAGTTCGTCTAGTGTAAACAAAGTCACTTTCCTAACAACGCTAAAACATATAGAAACTCGCAAAAAAGACCTAAACAACAGCTCTCACTATTGTTTAGGTCTTGCAAATTATCTCTTAGACCAGTGCTATGCACTAGTTGTTGATCTAAAAGCATAGAGCCAGGCTCTATGTCGCTACTCCCCTAAAACTTAACCGTATTATCCAGTTTCCAGAGAGGATTGTCAAAGAATAACCTCAAATTAGAAACTATTTTTCTTCTTTTTTACTTTCTTCTTCCTTCAACAAGGCTTTGCGAGAAGCATTTACACGACCTTGACGATCGATCTCTGTAACTTTAACGAGTACTTCATCGCCTAATTTTACGACATCCTCCACTTTATTCACACGTTCATTCGCAAGCTGAGAAATGTGAACCAAAGCGTCTTTGCCTTTGATTAAGTTTACGAAAGCGCCGAATTTCTCAATACGAACGACTTTACCTAAATAAACTTCACCGACTTTAACTTCTTTCGTTAATTCTTCAATGATCTTGATTGCTTTCTTGATCATGTCTGCATCTGAAGAAGCAATGCTGACGTTCCCTTCTTGATCAATATCGATCTTCACGCCGGTTTCATCAATGATCCCGTTAATAGTGTCGCCGCCTTTACCGATAACTGTTTTGATCTTATCTGGATCGATTTGGATCATTTCAATCTTCGGTGCATATGGGCTTAATTCTTCACGCGGTGTAGCCAACGTATCTGTCAATACTTCAAGAATTTCCAAACGGGCTTGTTTTGCTTGTGTTAATGCTTCAGTCAAGATTTGTTCTGTGATTCCTTGGATTTTGATATCCATTTGTAGAGCTGTGATACCATCTTTTGTACCAGCAACTTTAAAGTCCATATCGCCAAGGTGATCTTCTAGACCTTGAATATCGGTTAAGATCGTATAGTTTTCCCCATCAGAGACAAGTCCCATTGCGATCCCAGCAACTGGTGCTTTGATTGGCACACCAGCATCCATCAATGCCAAGGTTCCGGCACAGATACTTGCTTGAGAAGAAGAACCGTTTGATTCCAATACTTCCGCTACTAAACGGATTGTGTAAGGGAAATCTTCTTCACTTGGAATAATTTGCGCTAAGGCACGTTCACCCAACGCTCCATGTCCGATTTCACGACGACCAGGAGAACCTGCACGTCCCGTTGAACCAACAGAGAATTGTGGGAAGTTATAATGATGGATGAATCGTTTGCTCTCAACTGTTCCAAGACCATCAATGATTTGGTGTTCACCTAATGGTGCCAAGGTACAAGCAGATAACGCTTGGGTTTGTCCACGAGTGAACAGACCTGATCCGTGAACACGAGGCAATAACCCAGTTTCAGCGGCTAATGGACGGATTTCATCCAATTTACGGCCATCCGGACGAATCTTATCGATCGTGATCAATTCGCGAACCACATCTTTCTCAAGATCTTCGGCGATTTGTTTCACTTCTTTAGTTAATTGCGCTTCTTCTTCATGATCCGCAAATTTCTCTGCGTACACTTCTTTGACGGTTTCTTTAACTTTTTCGATCTCGTCTTCACGAGCCAATTTATCCATGGTCATTACGGCTGTTTTCATTGTTTGATAATAGCCATCAAAGATTTCTTTCTTCAACTCAGGATCAACTTGTAATAATTTGATTTCCATTTTTTCTTTGCCGACAGCGGCAACGATTTCTTCTTGGAAAGCAACTAATTCTTTGATTGCGTCAAAACCAAATAATAATGCTCCTAGCATATCTTCTTCAGAAACTTCTTTAGCACCAGATTCTACCATGTTGATGGCTTGTTTTGTTCCAGCCACTGTTAAGTCGATATCTGACTCCGCATGTTGTTCTTCCGTTGGATTCAGTACATATTCGCCATTCACTCGACCAACATCAACACCAGCGATCGGGCCTTCGAATGGAATATCTGAAATGGCTAACGCCAATGAAGAACCAAACATCGCAGCCATTGCTGGTGTGCAATCTTGTTCAACACTCATTACGAAGTTCGTTACTTGGACTTCGTTACGGAACCCATCCGCGAACATTGGACGAATCGGACGGTCGATTAAACGGGCAGTTAAAGTCGCTTCCGTACTTGGACGTCCTTCACGTTTGATGAAGCCGCCAGGAATTTTCCCAACCGCATACATTTTTTCTTCATAATTAATCGTTAATGGGAAAAAGTCGAAATCCTTCGCTTCTTTTGAAGCAACTGCTGCACTTAATACAACGGTATCACCGTAACGAACTAATACTGCACCATTGGCTTGTTTAGCAAGCTGACCAATTTCAACTTGCAGAGGGCGCCCGCCCCAAGTGGTTTTAAAAACTTGTTTTTCTGACATAATTTCTCCTTTTTCCTTTGACCAGTGCGACGCTACTAAACAAATGGAAACAGCGAAATCCTTCGCTTCTTGCATTTGGTTAGTAGAGTGACAACACGCCAATCAAAGGGATTTTATTTTTTCTGAGTTGAGCTCAGATAATTACTATTTGAAACCTCAGCAGCCAGCTCGTTAATAATGAATGAATGTTACTGGCGTAAAATTCTTTTGTTCTCGTACGCATAACATTGCGCTAAACTGCTTGATCTATAGTTGGTAATAATTTCTTTTTCACCAACTAAAACTGGAAAAAACGCAACTGTCAAAAAAAGTGAGATTCCTAGGAACCTCACTTCAATAGTAGTACGAATTAACGACGTAGTCCTAGACGTTGGATTAATTCACGGTAACGTTGTACTTCGTTCTTACGTAAGTAAGCTAGCAAGTTACGACGATGACCAACTTTTTTCATTAGACCGCGATATGAATGGTGGTCTTTTTTGTGGACACGTGCATGCTCATTTAGTTGATTGATTTCTTCCGTCAATACAGCGATTTGTACTTCTGGAGAACCAGTATCTCCTTCATGGCGAGCAAATTCATTGATGATTTCGTTTTTACGTTCTTTTGATAATGCCATGGTTTTCACCTCTTCCTTTTTTCTTCCTATGACTGAGTAGAGCGTTGGTGAATCGCCCAACCAAGTGATAGGTGGTGCGCTTTGCACACTCTAACACTTTACTTGATTTACTCCAAAAAATCAAGCTGTACAGCAATTTAAACTACTCTTTTAGAATCATTACAATTTTTTTAAAGAACAGCTTTATTAAAAACAGTTTTTTTACCTTACTTACTTTTTGTGTTAAACTAACGTGATGAAATTAAAGTCTTGAGAGGAGATTTTTTAATGATCACAATGGATGATATTATTCGGGAAGGCCATCCGACTTTGCGAGCTGTCGCCAAAGAAGTCCCGATTCCTCCAACTGCTGAAGATGTGGAGCTTGGCAAAGAAATGTTGCAGTTTCTTAAAAATAGTCAAGACCCTGTGAAGGCAGAAGAATTAAATCTACGAGGCGGAGTTGGTTTAGCGGCTCCCCAATTAGATATCTCAAAACGGATTATCGCGGTTCACGTTCCTAGCGTTGACCCAGAAAAACCGGAGAACGGCATCAGTACCGTCATGTATAATCCGAAAATTTTGAGCCACTCAGTTCAAGAAGCTTGTTTAGGTGAAGGCGAAGGCTGTCTGTCAGTCGATCGCGAAGTACCAGGCTACGTGGTTCGTGCTGCGCGCATCACTGTTTCTTATTTTGACTCGGAAGGCGAAAAACATAAGATTCGGTTGAAAAATTATAACGCAATCGTCGTACAACATGAGATTGATCATATCAACGGCATTATGTTCTATGATCATATTGATGAAAAGAACCCCTTACATTTGAAAGATGGCGTGTTAGTCATTGAGTAGATCAAAATGATTGATCTAAAAAATACTTAATAAAAGCCGAACGACCATGTACTATCGGAATCGATAGAAATAGGATTGTTCGGCTTTTATTTTTTTATGCTGCTTTTAATAAGAAGTTAGTTCTTTCGTGTGTTTTTTCTTTTTTAGTTTAGCGTTTATTCTTCATATAATATACCTTTTTCTGAAAGAGCGTGTTTGATTTCTAATAAATCATCCAATGTCTCATATGCGATCGTGTGAAGATGAATGCCTCCTGTCAACTCAGATAAGAGCGTCACCCGCGATCCATTGGCTTCTTTAATGAATCGATCAACATCTTGTTCAGTCGCCAAATGCAGTCCGCCGACTAATTCCCCATATAAGGGATGCTCCACTATTACATCAACGACCTCACCGCCATGTTCAATAATCGTACGCAGTTCTTCTTCCGTTTGTTCAGGTGCATGTTGTACGGCAATTTTACTAAATAATTTCTCTGACTCACGCTCCAGTAAATATCCGCGCGCAGTTGCGATGATATCCTCACCTGCTGCTCGTAATAAAGCGACATCACCAACCACAATCTGACGACTCACGCCAAATTCTTTAGCAAAGCTTGTCGCGCTGATGGGTTTTTCCGCCTGCTGCAGTGCTGCGAGAATCTCAGCTTTGCGTCTTTCACCATCGATCATAATTATTTCAACCGCCCTTCTTGATAGTTCCGTGACTGTTTCATAATATCTTTGAATGTCTCTACAATTGTTTCGCGATAATTTTCATCTTTCACTAAACTCGCGACATTCTCCAAAACACGCTCTTCACGGCTAGTATCCAAAACAGCTTTCTTCGTTTGTGCTTTGTAGGCAGTCACTTCATTCACTGCTGCCATGCGTTTTTCTAACAGTGCAACGATTTCTTGGTCGATTGTATCAATTTTTTCCCGTGCTTGAGTGAGCTTATCCTTTTCATTCTCGTCCTCAATCGTCTTAATGATCCGTGCGGGATTTCCGCCGACCACGACATTAGCCGGAAACGATTTTGTCACTACCGATCCAGCCGCCACAACAACATTATCACCCAGAGTTACTCCAGGAACCACAACCGATGAACCGCCGATCCAAACATTATTGCCAATGGTAATTGGTTTGCCCAATTCTTGTCCACTATTGCGTTTGCCTGGCTCTAATGGATGACTCGCCGTGTATAGTTGAACACTCGGTCCAAATAAGCAATTATCTCCGATAGTAATCGGACAGATATCTAAAAAGACATTGTGAAAATTACAATAGAAGTTTTCTCCTACAAAAATGTTATAGCCATAATCAAAAGAAATTGTCGGCTCCACATATACACGGTTTTTAGTTCCGCCAAATGCTTCCTTTACAATCACTTCTCTTTTTTTCTTATCCGATTCTTGATTGATTGCTCGTAATTTTACACGCGCATCTTTGCGATCTGCTACCAATTCAGGATCTCCTGCAAAATATAATTTGCCAGCAATCATTTTTTCTTTTTCAGTCAACTCCACACCTTTTCCCCCTAGTTTAAAATAAATAGATTCTTTTGATTTTCATAAGCTGCCATCTTTACACCTTTTCAAAAACTACCGTTCCATCCGCCTGTACAAAATCATACGTACTGGTTAATTGGATTGGTGTTTGATTGATTACTAATACTTTCGCATCTTCGTGTTTTTCATAAATTAAATCACAAAATGGATGAACTTGGAAGCTTGTCCCGACAATAACTACAAGCTCCGCATTTCTTACCGCCGTAATCGCCTGCTGGATGACTGTCTTTTCAAAGCCCTCGCCATACAAAACAATATTTGGACGAATTTGTCCGCCGCAAACTTTGTGGCGATCGCTTTGTAAATAATCTGTCCATGCTACGGATTGCTGACACTTGCGGCAATAACAATCGTAAAGAGAACCGTGAAAATCCACTAGTTGACGACTTCCTGCTGCTGTGTGCAAACCGTCAATATTTTGCGAAACCACCCAGACATCTTTTCTTTTTTCCATCTGCGCCATTGCTTGATGAATACTATTCGGTTGAGCTTCCTCGTGGTATAAATGTTTGACAAACTGATAAAATTTCTCTGGTTCACGAACAAGACACTCGCTGCTCAGTAAGTATTCCGGCGCTTCAATTCCATGGTAGATACCTTGTAACGAACGATAGTCTGGTACCCCCGAAGGAGTAGAGACTCCTGCCCCTGTTAAAAAGGTTATTCTTTTACTTTGCTGAATCATTTTTACCGCTTGATCAATCGTGATTTCCATTTTTTGTCACCTCAAGAATTAGTATAGTATAAATGCAAGGGAAAATAAAAAGAGTTCCCCCAGTTAACTATACTGAGGGGACCCTATCCATATTTACTTCACTACAATTTACGTTTCAAAAATCAAATCGATTGTACCGAAGAGTTGTTTATCGGATAATGACAAGACTTAATCGTATCATTAGCCATTCACTTTTTCAGTTGAAACATTTAGGAAAAACGAAAAGAAGCTCTTTTCCAAAAGAAAAATTATTTACCGAACTTTTTTGTCCATTTAAACAAATAAATCTACGCGAAATAAAAAAACAATCGTCTTTTTTGTTCGTTCCAAATGATTTCCATTGACTTTTTCATTTTTAGGCTTTAGACTGTGAAACATAATAACTGAATACGAGATGCCTCAGGACAATGAGGTAGAGGTCGCGAACCTTATTAACCCTATGGAGTGTAGAGACACGTCGAAGTAGGACTAGGAAGTTTCGCCGAAATGTACAGAATTCTCTTTATTTTGTATGTTGGGACGCAAGCGAATAACTTGCGGACTGTCTTAGCAGTGATGCTAAGTTGCGCTATGTTTTTGTGAGAGGGAACATCATCTTCTTATTATCTGCAAGCGGCCTTATATACGAATCGGCGGCTTTTTTTGTTGTAGATTTTTAAAAACATCCCCTACCCAATCTCGTGATTTCAAGAAAGGGAGAAATTATGAATAGAAGAAAATTTTCAGTTATCGCACTCATCGCATTATTTATTTCATTTCTAGGAGCCCCATTAGTCACTCGGGCAGACGAAAAAACACCTGAAGGAGAATTACGTGTCGGTATGGAAGCGGGCTATGCTCCTTTCAACTGGACTCAAAAAGATGACCGAAACGGCGCAGTAAGAATCCAAGGCGACAAGGCTTATGCTGGCGGCTACGACGTCCAGATGGCGAAAAAAATCGCCGATAAAATGAATCGGAAATTAGTTGTTGTTAAAACTGAATGGGATGGTTTACTGCCTGCCCTACAATCTGGCAAGATCGACGCTATTATTGCCGGCATGTCACCGACGGCTGAACGACGTAAAGAGGTCGATTTTTCTGACCCTTATTACGAATCACAATTAGTCATCGTCACCCGTAAAGATACTGATTACGCCAAGGCTACTTCAATCAAAGATTTTGCTGGTGCAAAAATCACTGCCCAGTTGAGTACTTTCCATTATGATGTCATTCCTCAAATCCCTGACGTAAAAAAACAGGAAGCCATGGATAATTTCCCGGCGATGCGTGTCGCTTTGGAATCTGGAACAATCGATGGGTACGTTAGCGAACGACCTGAGGGTGTGACTGCAGAAAGTGTAAACCCTGATTTGAAAATGGTGGAATTCGACAAAGCGGACGGCTTCCAAACCAATCCGGAAGATGTTCAAGTTTCTGTTGGGATGCGCAAAGGAGATCCTGAAATGGCGCAAGTCAATCAGATCCTAGCTGGCATTTCACAAGACGATCGGGTTGAAGTCATGGATCAAGCCATCAAAGATCAACCAGCTACAGATGAAACACAAAACTCTTCAGGTAAAAAAGAAAATGTATTTGTTCGTATCTTGAAGCAAAACGGTTCGATGTTTCTGCGTGGTACAGGTATGACATTGCTGCTTGCAATCGTGGGTACCACTGTTGGTACATTGATTGGCTTATTAGTCGGTGTCTTTCGAACGATTCCTGAGTCGGACAATAGCGCAAAACGCGGACTGCAAAAAGTGTTTGGTTGGCTGTTAAATGCTTACATCGAGATTTTCCGTGGAACACCAATGATTGTTCAATCAGCCGTAATCTATTATGGGATCGCCATGGCTTTCGGCATCGATCTGAATCGTACAGCTGCTGCTCTATTCATCGTATCAATCAATACTGGTGCTTATATGTCAGAAATCGTCCGTGGGGGAATCTTCGCTGTCGACCAAGGGCAATTCGAAGCTGCTCACGCAATTGGGATGACTCATGGTCAAACAATGCGTAAAGTCGTACTACCGCAGGTCTTACGAAACATTTTGCCGGCGACCGGAAATGAGTTAGTCATCAATATCAAAGATACTTCGGTATTGAGTATCATCTCTGTTTCTGAATTGTTCTTCCAAGGGAAATCAGCTGCCGGAACGAACTACATGTTCTTCCAAACCTACTTCATCATCTGTGTGATCTATTTCATCTTAACCTTCACAGCAACGCGTATCTTACGAGCTGTTGAAAAGAAAATGGACGGTCCTTCGGCATATGTCCGCTTAGATGATGTAGACGTAGCAGTTGGTGAAGATAAATAGTAAGAAAGGCTGAACGAACTCGTGAAGTCAAACCGCAAGAAAAGCGAAACGAACTCGTTCTGCTTTGCCAGTCCCACTAATAGAAATAAGGAGGATCATTATGAGCAGTATCATTGAAATCGAACATTTGAAAAAGAGCTTTGGCGATAACCTCGTCTTAAAAGATATCAGCATGAATGTCAACAAAGGAGAAGTCGTGACCATTATTGGTGCGTCTGGCTCTGGTAAATCCACTTTTCTGCGTTGCATCAATTTATTGGAAACTCCAACAGATGGAAAAATCATGTATCTAGGTGAGAATGTTTTAGCGCCGGGCTATAATTTACCAAAATATCGTACCCATTTAGGAATGGTTTTCCAATCCTTCAACCTCTTCAACAACATGAACGTTTTGCAAAACTGTATGAGCGGTCAAGTAACAGTTTTAGGCAGGAAGGAAGAGGAAGCCCGCAAAGTTGCGTTAGAAAATTTGGAAAAAGTTGGCATGGCACGCTTCATTGATGCCAAACCAGCACAGCTTTCTGGAGGACAGAAACAGCGGGTCGCTATCGCTCGTGCCTTATCAATGAATCCAGAAGTCATGCTGTTTGATGAGCCGACATCCGCCCTTGATCCCGAAATGGTCGGCGACGTGCTGCAGATCATGAAAAAATTAGCGGGAAGCGGTCTGACGATGGTGATTGTGACACATGAGATGGCTTTTGCGAAGGAAGTCTCTGATCGTGTCATCTTCATGGATAAAGGAGTCATCGCAGAACAAGGAACACCAGAAGATATCTTTGTACACCCGAAAGAAGCTCGAACAAAAGAATTCTTGCATCGAGTATTACATCCAGAACCTTAAAACTTATACACCAAAAAAGCGGCAGAAGCTCTTAACTTCTGCCGCGATTTTTTTTGCCAAATATTTTTTGATAGTATTGGTCAGCCCTACGATAAGAAACGACCCAGATACCGGAAACTAAAAACCGGCCAAAGATTCCAATGGGCGGAAAAAGAAAAACTCCGCCTAAAACAGCTAGGTTAATAATTATTGATAGCTTGCTGCGTTGGTCACGCCTTAAAACCTTTGCCACATGACTATCAGGCTCATTCGCTTTGATCAGCTGTTTCGATAAAACACCATATGAAAAACTCCACATCATGTAAACTAGCACATAAGAAAATTCCGGCCAAAAATGGTCAGGATTACGACCCACCCAACTCGTCACCGCAGGGCATAATGTTAGCCAAAATAACCAAAAAATATTTGCCCAAATAACACGATAATTGATTTTTTCTGACATCTGCATCATTCGGTGATGATTCACCCAGATCACAGCGACAAAAATGAAGCTCACCACATAGGCAATTAATGTATTCGTGATACTCAGCAATGACGCCAGAGATGGCTCGTCAGGTATTTGAATATCCAGCACGAGAACGGTCAATACAATAGCAACTACACCATCTGTAAATGCTTCCAAACGTGACTTTGTCATTTTTTCACCTTCTTTCTTAGAATAGCATGAAAATTGTTTTTCCCTATATAATTTTACTCACTTTTTACTGGTTAATAACTGACAGGTTTTTGTAAATAAAGTACAATATAGAAGAAATATGCTTAAAAAAATTCAGATTAATAAATTAATTTAATAAAGGAGGAAAACAGATGTTATATGAGGAACTTATGTTTGATGCGTCGCTCCTCTTGCGTTTTAATATCTTTAAATACCTAAATCAAACATCAAAAAAAATACTAGCAATCAGTCAATTGTCAGAAGATTTAGATTTAAATTATCAGCAAAGTGTCATTGAGTTGAATGAAATAGATCAAGAATTGGCAGAAATTCGGCCAAATCACGAAACAATCATGATGCGTGCCGGAAAGGTAAATCTAGAAAATCTCAACGCTACCGTTGATGAATATCGGTATCACCTATTGCAGCAAGCGGTGCCGTTTCAGTTTATCCTATACTTCCTAAATGAAGAAAATCCAACAATCGAACAATTTTGTGAGAAATATTTTGTGAGCCGCTCCACAGTTTCTCGTAAGATCGATAAGTTGAAAAGACATTTAAAACGCTTCAACATCCGCTTTACTTATACAGAGGCCGGAATGTCTGGAGATGAACGCTTGATTCGTTTAGCATTGTTTGATCTTTTATGGCTTGGAACCCGTGGAATTGAATGCCCATTAAATGTTGATCAGCATCAGTTGAATCAAATCGTTGATACATACAAAGAATATTTCCCGTTGTCACGAACGTACTTTGGAACCCAAGAAATCAAATTATTTACTTCGATTGATATGATCCGTGTCAATAACAAGAAATTTGTCAAATACGACCCGCGCTACAATTTCTTAATGAAGGACAATCCTTACTACGACTTTACTTCATTGCGTGATTTAGTCGATGTTCCTATGACGACCCGTCAGTTAAAAGGCGAATCTAGCTTCATTTATTTGTTAGCTCACTATTCACCTTTCTATACGATTCGTGATGATCAGAGTATGAAACAAACAATTCACGACTTTAATGCCCGGCCAAATCCAGTCAATGATTTTGTTACAGAATTTCGTAATTTCGCGAAAAAGGCGCTGTTTCCTGATCGTCCTGAAATGATGGATGATCCGTTAGTTATTGCGAATTTATTGAATATTACCTTCGGCTACTTTATTTTCCGGCAACCATTCCCAAGTATGATCGAATTGGTGATGGATCCCAATGAAAAACAAACGCGCGGTGAATATATTTTATTTCAAAATATCCAAAACTTTATGCAAATGGCAAAAGATAACCCGCAATACAGCTTTATTGGTTCTGTACATCCGATGCTTACGCGAGCCTTTAAGCGATTGTTATTGCCTTACTTCAACCAATTTCCATATGCGAATAATTTGAAAGTCGGGATCGCCTTGGAACACAATGCCATCTTCGTCCGTGATTTATATCGCTTCTTGGAAGATCTGCGCTTTATCGATGCTGAACCTTATGATGTGTCCTTGAAGGATGATTATGATTTAATCATCAGTTCGTCTTCGTTGCTGAAAAAAGAAAAGCCGCATATTCAATTGTATCAATTGGACTTCCCATACACGAAAAATGAGCTGATTCCGCTATACCTGGAATTACGGAACATTTACGATAAGAAAAATCGCGTGTATGAATAGTAAAATCTCCCAAGGACATGATGCCATGTTTTTTGGGAGATTTTTTCTTTAGTGATTAAGCCTTTTTTGCCGATACCATTCTGCTTGGTATTTTCTGTCAGCAGTTCACGTTTAAAATTTACTTGATATTATATAATTATTAGGTCTTTAATTTCACTAATTTGCGGCAATCAAGCGTTTTATTCGACTTTCTCCGAATAAATTCTTTTATTAATATATCGATAGATGAGCTTTATTTCTTATAAAATTAATGGTTTCGCTAGTCTTTCATCACATTTTATTCATAAGTAGTTGCTATTATATAAGCATACCAACAAACAACCCTAACACTTTTTCATTTTTTAACTCCTTTGCTCATCGGCCACCCACCGGTGAGCTCCTTTTTGTTTATAAGGAAATAAATATAATATTTTTGTCAAGTTAATTGCGTTCCACTTTCTTTATAGATTTTTTAATTTCTGAACAACCATCGTTCACACTTTTTTCACAACTAGTTGCTATTATATATGTATACCAACAAACAACCCTAACACTTTTTCATTTTTTAACTCCTTTGCTCATCGGCCACCCACCGGTGAGCTCCTTTTTGTTTATAAAGAAATAAATATACTTAATCTTTTTTTCAACCTACTTTCTTTAATTTTATGCCAAGCTTCATTCACAAATAATTCACAACTCGTTGCTATTATATAAGCATACCAACAAACAACCCTAACACTTTTTCATTTTTTAACTCCTTTGCTCATCGGCCACCCACCGATGAGCTCTTTTTTTTGCTAATGGCACTGTTTTAATTATTAGATTGAGCACGCTTGAAGTTTCTCTTTCACTCCCATATGTTTACAGCAAAGAAGCGTCCGTTTTTTCGGACGCTTCTTTTTAAATATATGCAAATTACACTTCCAGCATTTTTTCAGCAATCCGAGCCTCTGATCCGACAACATTCAATAGTCGATCATAGATTTGCCCGTCCTTCAAAAAGATGACATCTTTAGCGGCCTGAGCTACTTTGCTGTCATGAGTGATCATTACGATCGTGATTCCTAAGTCCTGATTGATCTGCTGAAATATGTTGATTACCTCTGCTCCAGCGTTGCTGTCTAAATTTCCCGTTGGTTCATCTGCCAAAATAATTTGCGGCTCATTCATAAGTGCTCGGCAAATTGCCGCTCGCTGTTTTTCCCCTACGGATAATTCATGCGGCAATTTGTCCAGCAAATGCTCGATTCGCAAAACTTGGAAAAACGGTGTCATCCGTTCTTCTGCTTTTACGGTATCCTGTTTATCCAAAATCGCAGGCAACAGAATATTCTCTCTCACAGTAATACTCTCCATCAAATTAAAATCCTGAAACACGAAGCCAATTTTTCGTCTGCGTATATCAGATATCTCATCGGGAAAAAGTTTATGCGTCACTCGGTTCTCAAATACTACCTCTCCTGTAGTTGGCGGATGCATCAGACCTAAAATTTTTAGTAACGTGGTCTTTCCACAACCAGAGCGCCCCATGATACAAGTGAAATCTCCATAATTGATAGTCAGATCAATTCCCTTGAGTACTTCTTGCCGCCCATAATTTTTAGTAATAGCCGCGGCTGTGATGATTGGCTCCATTTACTTACCTCCACTTTTCAATTCTGCGATAGATCAAGCTTGCGATAACCAGCCAGCCTAATAAATAAATACTGTAATCCATTAGGAAGAAGCGGCTAAATTCCAGCCATTCCTGCCTCGAGAAGAATCGCAGCATCCCCATAGTTCCAATAAAGCCAGCACTCAGCAGAAACCCAGCGACTATCGGCAGCAACGTAAAGAGACCCACCTGCTGTTTTAAAACCCTTCGCTACTCTTTTTCCGGCATTCCTAATTGATCCAATAGTCTCCTTCGAGCGATCAAACTGGCCTGCTCGCTCTCGAATTTTGCTACCAACAGCCCAACACTCATAAAAATGCATACAATTAACGTAAAAATCAGTAGTAAAATCTGCAAATAATTCTCCGTAACGACATTATCTTCACGTTGTTTTTTTTCGTATATCGGCTCGATTGTTGAATCCCATCGCTTATCGTCTACATAGCTCTTCTTCAAGAAGCTCAACGAATTACTATTTTTTTGGACGCCATTAACCAAGAATAATTGACGAGGACTTTCCTTCTTGGCGAGTTCTCTAAATTCTTCATCTGCTAAAACAAGAATATTTTCCTGCAATCCTCGTTGAAACATACCAGTTAAGACTAAACGTTCTTGACTTTTTATATTGCGCATCGGAAAAATCAAATCAACATTTGCTGTGTTGTAACTTTCCAGTGGTGTACCGACCCTTAGGCGCGGTCGCGTGCTTTGGGGATCCCAATCGATCGGTTGTCCGCGAATACTGATCGATTGCTGATAAACCACATGCCATTGTCCTTTTTTTAAATGCAGCGGGTGTTTCGCAAGTTTATTTGCTTGTCGCAGCTGCTGGTACGACGTCTCCGAAATACCGATATGCTGTCCTTGTATAAACATGACAGGTCGACTAGTTCCGAACGCTTCCCATTCAGGATCGCCATCGACAGATGTTACTGGATAGAAAGGATATTTTTCCCACGCTGCTTCGTTCTGATTCAAGATTGCTTCTACCTGCTGAACCTCCGGCTGTTTGACCTTTGCGACTACTTCATAAGGAAACAAATCGGATACCGACGTTTGTTGAAAGGTCACTAAGCGTGGTAAAAAGAAGCCGATTGTTAATACCTGTAATAGCGTCGCTACTATTAAACTATTCATACTTTTATGGAATCGGTAAAATAAATCATTGCGTGAAAGCAATAGACTGATTTTTCCACGCTTGTATTTAACATAGAGTCCGCCTCCGCCTAGAAATAGTCCCCATAAAGCAACGACCAGTGATCCTACCACTAATAATGTCTCCGCTGATTTTCGACGGTGGAACCACCAAAAAGTAATAGCTAGTGCAATCAAGCCTACTAATAGAAACAGTAGTGTCCATCGTTGGTTCGGCCGATCCGGCTTTGCCTGCTCTCGCGGTTCAAACTGGATCAGGCGTAATATTTTCTCCTGATGAAAGGACATTGCCAGTGTCAACAGACCGACATACAGTAAAAATGCCCAGCCAAAGCCAGATAGTTCTCTGGCAATCAGTAAACTAAGTGTTCCGCCAATCAGGATACCCGCTAATGCACAAAAACTAAATTCTTCTAAAAGCATCGCCAAAAAGGTCTTTTTTCGAATGCCTAGCTGAATAAATAATTCCATGTGCTTCGCTTTAAAATCAACATATAAGCCATCCATAAAGGCCAAAAATAATAGCAGCAATAGCAATAGAACGCCGCCTGACTCAATAAAAATCCGCAAAAGCCCCGTCCTATCAAGGATGGAATCCTGCGTATGGGTTCCACTAAATTCCTTATAGGTAAAAAAAAGAATTACTAGTGTAAAAAAGACCAGTGCATTGGCAACTATCAGCAGCAAATAATTCTTTTGATGAGAGCGAAAATTCCTACGAATCATCTGGTGAAACGCCGACGGATATTTTCCCGGAAAGGCTAATCGTCGTTTGCGATCTTCATTATAGGATTTTTCGATTTTTTGCAGCTCTGCATATTTTCGATCCCGCTCAATTTTATCTTCTAAATATCGATTCAAAAGAAATTCCAGTGCACCCAAAATCAAGATTAAAACAAGCCAGATACTGCTAGAATAGAATTGAATGAAAATGAAGTAAAAGAACATCGTGAAATACAACCATGCTACTTTAACTGATTGTAAAAAAGAGACGCTTCGATGACGAGTGGTCAAAACGGCATCAAGGATATAGAGCAGTGCCAATATCAGAAATATTCCCGTACCCACTAAAACGCCAATCCCAGAAGAAAACTCGTTTTGCCAGAAATGTAAAAAATTCCCGCTGATGAGACTACGAATCCAGACCTCAAGTAAGCTGAAGCGCTGATTGACACCGCCGATTATTTTTAAAAATGAAGCAATTATTAAAACTCCATAGCCCGCAGCCATGGTAATTCGATCCATTCTCTTTTGCATGATACCCTCCTCAGACAGACTTTTACACTTATTATCATATCAGAAGGAAGTTCTCGTGAAAGCGTTTATTCCAAATTTTTTGATCCATTAAATTATCTTCAAAAATAAGATAACGTGAGAAGAAGCGCATTTTCTTATGTTTATAGTTTTTTCTAATTTGCGAGAAGTTGCGCTGAAAAAAAGGCATCCTATTTAAGGATGCCTAGTAAGTAAAATTATTTTTTATGTGTTTCAAACAACGGGCTGACTGGTTTGTTTTCATGGATACGTTTGATCGCATCCCCCATTAATTCACCAACACTGATTTCGTCGATTTTATCGATCTTGCGTTCATCAGATAAGTAGATTGAATCTGTTACAACTAAATGTTCGATCGCTGAATCTTGGATCCGCTGCATTGCCGGACCGGATAATACAGGATGCGTACATGAAGCGTATACTTGTTTCGCACCAGCTTCTTTTAATGCATTTGCAGCTAGTGTAATCGTACCAGCTGTGTCGATCATGTCATCGATAATGACACATGTCTTCCCATCGACTTTCCCAATGATATTCATTACTTCGGCAACATTCGCTTTCGGACGACGTTTGTCGATGATCGCGATCGGTGCTTTCAAGAATTCGGCTAATTTACGCGCACGTGTTACCCCACCATGGTCTGGTGAAACAACCACGACATCGTCGCCGCAAATCCCTTTTTCTAAGAAGTAATCAGCGATCAATGGCGCGCCCATTAAGTGATCCACAGGGATATCAAAGAATCCTTGGATTTGAGAAGCATGAAGATCTAACGTCAATAGACGTGTTGCGCCAGCTTTTTCGATCATGTTAGCAACAAGTTTAGCAGTAATTGGTTCCCGTGCACGCGCTTTACGGTCCTGACGGGCATACCCGTAATAAGGCATTACGACATTGATTGTTTTTGCACTCGCACGTTTCAAAGCATCGATCATAATCAAAAGTTCCATTAAATTATCATTTACCGGACTACTTGTTGACTGAACGACATAGACATGACAGCCGCGAATACTTTCTTCAATATTTACTTGAATTTCACCATCGCTAAATTGGGTAACTGAACTTTTTCCTAGTTCAACACCGACTTCTTCAGCGATTTTCTCAGCTAAGGGACGATTTGAGTTCAAAGCAAAAATTTTCAATCTTGGATCAAAATAGTGTTTCGACATGGGGACCTCCACTTTCTTTTTAAGCATACGTTACCGATTATATACCATTTCAAATAAAATACTAGTCATTTCCATTTAAGAAATCAAGAGAATTCCCTTAAAATGGCAAACGATTTGCATATCCTGCTTTATTCACCTGACGGGCACGAGCAATCGCCATATCTCCTTCAGCGATATCATCCGTAATCGTCGAACCGGCTGCTGTGACGCTATGATCTGCGATAGTGACTGGTGCGATGATATTTGTCCCTGAACCGATAAAGACATGATCACCTACATTAGTATGATGTTTGTTCTTGCCGTCATAGTTAACAAAAACAACACCGCAGCCAACATTGATATCTTTTCCAAGCGTCGCATCGCCAACGTAAGTCAAGTGACCGACTTTGGTATTTTCACCGATCGTCGCCTTTTTGACTTCTACGTAATTCCCGATATGCGCATTCGCACCGATGTCTGCCTGCGGACGCAAATGGGCATTAGGGCCAACATCTGCATTTTTACGAACAATACATTCTTCTAAGACGGAAGCTTTGATTTCTACATTGTCTTCTATCGTGCTGTCGACGATTTTTGAGTGTGCGCCGATAATACAATCCGAACCGATTACAGTCTTTCCTTGAATTTGCACACCCGGCTCGATGATCGTATCTGAACCGATCTCGATTCCGGCATCTATATACGTAGTTGCCGGATCAATAAAGGTCACACCATTGACCATATGTTGGCGATTGATCCGACGACGCATAATCCCATTCGCATTCGCTAAAGCAATACGATCATTTACACCTAATGATTCTTCAAAGTCCTCTGTTTGATAGGCAGCGACCGTTTGATCTTCGTTCTTTAATATTTCAACGATATCCGTTAGATAGTATTCCCCTTGCGCGTTGTTGGTACCGATTTTTTCCAGCGCTGCAAATAGCTGTTTATTATCGAAGCAATAAGTTCCCGTATTGATTTCTTGAGTACGAGCTTCCTCTGGCGTCGCATCTTTTTGTTCAACGATTTTTTCTACGATGCCGACATGATCTCGCAGGATACGCCCGTAGCCTGTTGGGTCTTCTGCATGAGCTGTCAAAATCGTCGCACTTGCCTTTTTCCCTTGATGGTAATCAAAAAGATTATTCAACGTTTGAGTCGTAAGCAAAGGCGTGTCCCCGCTGATAACCAAAGTGGTTCCTTCTTTGCCTTTTAAAAATTCTGCCGCCTGCATAACCGCATGACCCGTACCTAGTTGTTCTGCCTGCAGAGCGTATTGACTGCGTTCACCTAACTGCTCTTTAACCATTTCCGCGCCATGACCCACGATCGTTACGATCTCAGTTGGCTGTGTTTCAACCACACGTTCAATAATATGCTCCACCATCGGTTTTCCCGCTACTGGATGCAAGACCTTGTATAATTTTGATTTCATGCGAGTTCCCTTACCCGCTGCTAAAATAATCGCATAACGATTTTCCAAAAGAAGTCACTCCTATTTCGTTTTAATGTATTCATTTTTCTTAAAAAATGAGTCTGATCCTCAACACGCATATCATTCCACTAATTATGCTGAAAGTATAACGTAGAACTGATATCCTCATTCATAATAATGAAATAATTTAAAAAAATTATCTCGGTTTTCATTCCGCATCTCATTCCACTAATATACTAAGATAAAAGTGGAGCTGACATCCTATTTCGTTTTAATAAGCACTGAAATTTCTATTAATTTTTAAACACTCATACTATTTTACTAGCCCGACGCAAAAAAGGCTAGTCCGTCAGACCCTCCATAAAAAAACTGGAGAGCCCAAACAGCTTAGCATTTCTAGCAGCTATTTATCAAAGCAGTTGCCTGGTACGACCGTGATAGTCTTCGTGCTGGTGTCAACATCCTGCACAAACAACAATGAATTATAGTCATCGATGGCACGTTCGCCTTTGAACTTAGATTCTGCAAAAACAGTGATTCCCACAAGCTCTGCTTCAAATTCTTCAATCAAACTCTTCATACCATTGACGGTCCCGCCGCCCTTCATGAAGTCATCCACGATCAAAACTTTCGAACCGCGCTTCAAACTGCGTTTTGATAATTCCATTTTTTCAATACGTTCAGAAGAACCGGAAACGTAATTTACACTGACAGTTGATCCTTCCGTGATTTTCGAATCCCGGCGGACAATCACAAATGGTGCGTTTAAATAATATGAGACTGCTTGGGCGATCGGCACCCCTTTTGTTGCAACAGTCATAACTGCATCGACTTTCTTATCCAAATATTGAGCAGCAATAATACGACCGACTTTACGCAGCAAGTCTGGTTGCCCTAACATATCAGACAGATACACGTAACCTCCAGGCAATAAACGATCTTCCTCTGACAAACGCTCAGCTAAAGAGCCAATGTATTCCTGCGCTTCCTCATCCGTAATGCTCGGTGTAAAAACAACACCGCCTGCTGCACCTGGAATTGTTTCTAAGAACCCTGTTCCTCGTTCTTTGAAGGTTTTCTTTACAATGGCTAAATCTTCACTGATAGAAGATTTTGCCGAACCATATCTGGCCGCAAAAAAAGTCAATGGAATCAAGTCATGTGGATGATCCAACAAATATTGTGTCATGTCGATTAATCGTTCGCTTCGACGCACTTTCACGTAATTCACTCCTATTTCGTTTTAATATTTTTTTCTCGATGAAAAAAATTTTGATTCTCAACGCGTATTCATGTCCTGCTTCCATAAAGAAAGAGCACACGACTGCCTATTCTGATTTATCGTTTCCCATTATAAGGGTTTAACCAATAAAATTCGAGCATTTTCTCGTTTTAAAGTCGAAAAGTTCGGAATTTATTAATTATTCCACAAAAAAAGAGGAAAAGCTTTCGCTTTCCTCTATTTCTGCTGCTGTTTTCGCTGAATCATGATCCGTAATTGCCGAATGCCATTAAGGATTAGGAACAATAAAATGAAGCCTAGCGTAATCGTTGCCCCTGGCGGTGTATCTAAATAATACGAACCAGTCAGTCCGCCGATCATTCCAACGAACCCAACGAGGACGCTGACTAGAATCACGATGTTGAAGCTTTTTCCCACGCGCATCCCAATCGCCGCTGGCAGCACCATAATCGCCGAGATCAGCAAAGCTCCCGCGATCGGAATCATAATAGCGATCGCCACCCCTGTCACAACATTGAAAATCATCGACATCGTGCGGATCGGCAAACCGTCTACAGCCGCAATATCTTCATCAAAGGTCAAAACATACATCGGACGTTTAAATAGTAAAAACAGAACGCCAACTAAAACAAACAATATTCCTAGAAAAATGACCTGCTCCCATGTAATCGTTACGATTGATCCAAAAAGATAAGATTGGATGCTGACTGCCGAGCTTCCCGGTGCTAAACTCATTAAAACCAATGCTACTGCCAAGCCCGCTGCCATCAAAATCGCAATAGATATTTCCGAATAAGAGCTGTACATATTCTGTAAATATTCCATAATAACTGCCGCAGCTACAACGACCAGCAATGTGGTGCCAGTCGGATTCAAATTTAAGAAGAAGCCCAGCGCTACTCCGGCTAATGAAACGTGGGACAGCGTATCCGCCATCAGTGATTGACGACGAATGACCAAAAACACCCCCAGCATCGGCGCAATTCCAGCAATAAAAATAGCCGCTAGGAAGGCACGTCTCATGAACTCATATGAAAGCAACGCCATTTGGAATTCTCCTTTCGCACCAATCGGATATGCCGATCGATATATTTTTTGGTATCCTCATGATCATGAGTGATCATCAAAATACTTTTGTCGTGTGCGTGTGCACTATGACGCAGCAACTCATAAAAATCATTCCGAGATTTTTCATCCATCCCGGTGGTTGGTTCATCTAAAATCAACAAATCTGGATCTTTTGCAAATAAACGAGCCAGACTGATTCGTTGCTTTTGTCCGCCAGACAACTCGCCAACTTTTTTATGGCGCATGTTCCACATGTCCACCGATTCCAAAGCCTTCTGTACATGCTCGTGGTCTCGTGAAGAAAGTTTTTTAAACCATTTCCCCTGCGGATAACGTCCAGACTCTACTAACTCCAGAACAGTGCTGGGAAAACCAGCATTAAAAGAGGCCACTTGCTGCGGGATATAACCGATACTCAATTTTTTCCCTTGAGCATTCTTCTTTGCAATCGTGACTTTCCCGCTACTGGGCTTTAATAAACCTAATGTCGCTTTGATCAATGTCGATTTTGCGGCACCATTTTCTCCAGTCAAAATGACAAACTCCCCCGGATCAACATGATAGGACACATTTTCCAAAACTGGTTCGTTGTCATAATAGAATGAGAGGTCTTCCACCTCGATATACGACATTTTCGTCTCTCCTTTTAAAATAATTCTCCTACTAATGAATACTTTCCTTCAAAGCCTCTAAATTTTCTCGCATCACAGAAACATAATCTTCACCGTTTTTGATTTGTTTTTCCGTCAAGCTTTCTAACGGGTTCAACACTTCCAGCTTTACACCCGTCTCTTTAGACAATGTTTCGGCAACTTTAGATGAGGCATTCTCTTCAAAATAAATCACTTTGACCTGATGATCATCCACATAATGCTTCAACTCGCTCAAACGACTAGGAGAGGGCTCCTGATCTGGCGAAATTCCTGCGATCGCTTCTTGTGTTAACCCATATTGCTTAGCTAAATAGCCAAAAGCCGCATGCTGTGTCACAAATGTTTTGTTCTTCGCATCCATAAATGCCGTTTGATAGTCTTTGTCCAATGTTTTCAGCTCATCAATATAACTTGCCGCATTTTTTTCAAATGACGCTTTATCCGCTGGATACTTCTTGCTTAACTGATCCCGAATCGCTTCAACTTCCTTGATTGCTAAAACAGGATCCAGCCACACATGAGGATCTAAATCGTGGTCATGCTCGTGCTCTTCGTGTTCCTTTGCATCATGGTCATCATGAGCTTCCTCATGGTCATGATCAGCGCCATCCATCAAAGTAATGCTTTTAGAAGCTTGAATGATGGCTGTTTTTTTCGTATCAATGGTGTCCGTCAAATTATCCGTCCATGTTTCCAGCTCTGGACTATTATAAACAAATACATCCGAATCTGAAATTTTAGCTAAGTCTTTAGCTGACGGCTCAAAATCATGCGGCTCCGTACCTGCAGGGATCAGCAATTCCACATCGCCTTTGTCCCCAACCACTTGCTTGGTGAACTCATACATCGGGTAAAAGGTTGTCATCACCTGAATTTTTTTATCAGATGAGACTTCTTTTTTCTCTTCGCTGCCACAAGCAGTCAGTAAAACTGATAGTAACACAGTTCCTATTAAAAGCAGTCCTTTTTGCATCTTCATCTATTAAAACACCTTCTCTTCTCTTTTTAAGACAAGATTTAATTTAACAGATGTTTTTCTATCCGTCAACACAAAACGTAAAAATTACGATTTACACCCGAGTAATCCTGTTAAATCGTAAAATAAATGACCTGTCATTCATATGAAAAGCGGGACCTGTATCCGATTCATTTCTTTTCTTATGTTATTTTATATTGTCTGATAGTTAAAATTTTCCGAAAAGCAAAAAAAATAGACCCCTTGAGATCTATTTTAACGTACGAACGAGATAGACTTCATCGCAAAAACCCTTCAACGCATTAAACACATGCTTTGCTCGCGAATATTTCCGACACAGGGCATAAACTGTCGGACCGCTGCCGCTCATCATTGCGGCATCAGCACCATACTTCAGCATACGATCCTTCAGCTGTTGGATAACCGGATGCTTCCTAATCGTCACAACTTCCATTGAGTTGCCTAAATTTTCTGTCATTCTCTGATAATCATTTTCTTCGATCGCCGACACAAGTGCAGCAATATCAGGATGATATAAATCCTCCATCACGATTTGAGCAAAAATCGTCCGTGTTGAAACACTCATTTTCGGTTTCACTACCACGACCCAGCATTGCGGCATCGGAGCGATCGGCGTGACCTTTTCTCCAAAACCTTCAACTAATGATGTTTGTCCATATACACAATAAGGAACATCCGAGCCGACTTCCGCACCTAAGCTGGCTATTTCTTCAATCGACAGACCTAAGTCCCATAAGCGATTCACTGCTCGCAGTGCTGCCGCAGAATCCGTCGAGCCTCCGCCTAATCCTGCCGCCACAGGAATCTCTTTATGGATTTTGACCCGCAGTCCTTTTTTTATATCAAAGCGCTCCTTGACCAAATCCAGCGCCTCATAAACATGGTTCTTTTTATCCGTGGGTAAAAAAGCCTTGTTGGTCTCAATAATGATTTTATCTTCTGGAATCTCTTCCAAATACAAACGATCCGCTAGATCGATGCTCGCCATAACCATCGCCAGCTCATGCAAGCCATCCGGTCGTTTGCCTAAAATGTCGAGGCCCAAGTTGATTTTTGCTGGGGCTTTCTCCATAATTTCCATTTTCTCACCCGTTCAAATTTTTCACTAGACGATTCTATCATAGCCCATCCTAAATGTATAGATAATTCATTCTAGCATAGGCACCCCAAATTAGTTGAATAATTCCTCCCGAGGCTTTACCATGAGATTAGGAGATGCCGCAGCGAATTTATGTGTTGTCAGAAAAGTATTCATTACGAATTAGGAGGAAACGATATGAATCTACTACCGAAAAACGATTGGCTAGATGGAGAAGATTTAGTTGGCAAGCTGATGAACACGTTTTGGGACGATCGGAAAATGAGTGTAGATATTCGCGATTTAGATGATCATTATGAAGTAAAAGCAGATCTTCCTGGATTTGAAAAATCAGAAATTTCCGTTCATTACAACAATGACATTCTTTCAATCGATGCCGAGCACACAGCTGAAAATGAAGTCAAAAATGATGGCCGCTTTGTCCGCAGAGAGCGTTCCAGCAGTGCTTACCACCGTCAATTTGTCGTCAAGGATATTGTTGAAGAAGAAATCAACGCAAAATTTGAAAATGGCGTACTTACTTTAAAACTGCCTAAAACAGAGTATGAAGAAAAAAATGGCAAATCGATCACGATCGATTAAGACCAGAATAGAAAAAATACCGACCGCCAAAAGTTAGATGGTTTGTCTAACCTTTGGCGGTCGGTTCAATTTGTTCATTCTTTTATACTTCGATCATCTCTTCTGAAATGGTTACCCCTTTATTCTTTCCTCGGCCAATCAACAATAATAGCTGCAAAGCAGAGAACACGAAGCTGCTGTCCTTCATATAAGCAAAGTATCTCGGACGCCAATGATCGACATAAACCGTTTTTTCTTCTGCTACCTGCTGAAAGGCATAGATTGAATGTCCATATTTATAAATCAAGTTCATGATTCGTTCCCCTAAAAAGGCAAAGGAGGTTTCACCAACCTTCGCTAACGGTGCCATGCCTTGATAGACTTCACCATAACCCTGCTTTTTCAGCTCATCCATTAAATGCAATTTCAAAAAGGTCGGCAATTCGTTAGGTACATCATTTCGAAAACGTAACAGATCAAAGGAGGCTTTTTCCTGATCAACCGGCTGCTCTGTAATAAAACCAACAATTCGATTCTGCGGATCACGAGCGATTCCAACATTACTAGTTTCGATATAAGCGCGATCAAAACGTCCCACAGAGAAACACTTCTCTTTTTCTCCATTCAACCATTCATCGGAAATTTCCTCCAGCTCGTCAAAGACCTCTTCCGGCAGCTTCTCAAAATAGATAAACTGATAGCCTTCATTGGTCAGTCTTTTAAACTCAAAGCGGTCCGAAAAAACATCCAACTTATGCTGAGTGAAGTCTGTCACGCCCGTTTCACCGATCTTATCAAAATGGAAACCTAAATCATGTAAAAGGAGTACGTACTCTTCCGATATCTTATAAAACGCTAACTGATACCCAAGCTTATCGGCATGCTCCATAAAAGCAAAAGTTGCCGCTTGCCATTTTTCAGGATTTCCCACGGGATCTCCTAAAACAAAACACTTATTGGCTCTCGTTTGAAACCCAAAGACAATTTGATCATTGCCATTTTCTTGATAATAGAAATATTGATAGCCTGACACTCGTAAATAGTGGCTGGCCGGTGTACCACCATAACGATTAATCAGATAATTGAATCGTTTTTCATCCCATGCCGCTCCAATTTTAGTCTCGCTTTGTGTCAAATATTGATAGAGAATGGCTAAACACAAAATCGATAAAATCAATCCGATTAAGCCGGAAAACCAAATCTCCTCTGACGGAAAAGCAAAATACTTCGTCGACAAACGTTCCGTACTCCAAATTTGCCCACTGTGATAGCCGGCCACTGCATAGAAGATGAACAGCAGACCGAACAAAATACCGTCAAAAACCAATCCACCCCAAGAATAAATAAAACGTTCCCGATAGAATTCTTTGCGAGACATCCAAACGATCAGTAAAATCACCAAGTAAACCACAATCAAACGAACGGATGCCGTTCGAGCGACTGTATTGATAATCCCGAAGATCAGCAATAAAATTGTCGGCCAGAATGCCCGTTTTACCTTCTGCGAGATTCCCCGGGCAAAGCCCAGCAGCAAGAATCCGATCAACAAATTCAGCGTCTGATCCAAGAAATCAAATGAGAATGGCAGCAATACTTGAAACAATCGACTGATATTTGACAAATTCGTCAATGTCGATAGCAAAATCATCATAATTCCCGCAAAATATACTGCACTGACCATGATCACATGAGCCAGTTTTTGTGAAAGCAGCCGCGGTAAATTATCAAAGTAACGGTTCATTTTGACACTGGTATTGGTCAAAAAGATCACGATCCCTGTGACAAACGGAACTAGATAATAGAATATCCGATAAAATAAGATCCAGACAACTGCGGTGCTTTGATTCAGACCGAGGTGTCCTAACCCTAAAATCATCATGACATCGAAGGTCCCTGCACCTCCTGGCACCATCGTCAGCATCCCTAAGCCCGTTGCGATCACAAACATTGGGTATACTTCTCCAATATTTAACCGCACCCCCATGAGATAACCAACTGTTAAGAAAACTGCTAAGGCCCCAAGCCATTGGCCTAATGAAGCTAAGTATAGTTCAAAAATTTGCTTCATTCGAAATTCTTTAAAAATCGTCCGACGGCGGGCATAGACAAAGCCGAACAAAATCGGTGCAAAAGCTCCGCCAATCAATAGCCAAAGTCGGTATCGAACGAACGGATTCTGCGTTCGAAAGAAAAACAGATCTAAAGAGGTGATAAAGGCCATAATGGACAGTCCTGCCAGCATGAAAATAGCAATTTTAGAGATAACGGCTAAAACCTTTTTCTTCTCCATCCCTTTGCCATAAAAGCTTGAGCGCAGACTCACTCCGACGACCCCGCCAAAGCCGGCTAAGTTATTGATTGTATTGGTGGTCCAAGCCGAGACCAGCCATTCTTTGCGATTCACTCGTGAACGTCCCGCTGTTTCCAGCGTCGTAATTGCCACGTGATCATACAAAAGCATGGGCAGAACGCCGCATAGGCCGATCCCAAACATACTTAATAATGAAACCTGATCCTGTTGTTTGATCGTTTGCCAAACGGTTTGCCAACTCATTCCATGGGCGATATTTTTTACCTGATTCGCGACAAAAAATAAGACGATCCCAAAGAAGATAATCTTGAGTAAGGTAGCATAGCGTTTGAACCAGCGACTGATAGTCGTCATCCTTCTACTCCATTCTTTCTTTTCTTGTACTCTATTTTAAATGAATTCTTGTTTTGAAGCTATCCTTTTAAAATTATGATTCCCTTAAAAATATATTTGTTATAATTTTGACGCAATTCTTCATGATTTCATGGAATAATTGAAGCTATATAATAAAATTGCTGGTATTCAAATTGCAGGAAAGTACGTTTTTCAGTTCGCATAAAGTCAAGAAGTCATTTTTACAGGGTTGCCGTAAAATTATGAGTAAAAGGGAAAAAATAAAAAGCCTCAAAACTGAGGCTTTTTACTATTTTGCATAATCGGTTGCTCGTGTTTCACGAATAACGACCACTTTGATGTGTCCTGGATAATCCAATTCATCTTCGATTCTGCGGCGAATGTCGCGAACTAAACGAACGGAATCTAAATCAGAGATTTCTTCTGGTTTGACCATGACACGTACTTCACGCCCTGCTTGGACAGCAAAGCTTGAATCCACTCCGTCAAAACTATTTGAAATATTTTCCAAGTTTTCCAAACGACGGATATAGTTTTCTAAGGACTCGCTCCGTGCCCCTGGTCTAGCGGCTGACACTGCATCGGCAGCGGCTACTAAAACAGAGATTACTGAAGTTGCTTCTGTATCCCCATGGTGAGAGGCAATAGCATTGATCACAACAGGGTTTTCACGATATTTGGCAGCTAACTCTGCACCAATTTCAACGTGAGAGCCTTCGATTTCATGATCGAGTGCTTTACCAATGTCATGAAGCAAGCCTGCGCGCTGTGCCAATTGAACATTTTCGCCTAACTCTGCAGCTAAAACGCCCGTTAGTTTGGCCACTTCGATCGAGTGGTTCAGTACATTTTGACCATAGCTGGTCCGGAAATGTAACCGCCCTAAAATCTTAATCAAATCTGGATGCAAGGTGTGGGCGCCCACTTCAAAGGCTGCCTGTTCCCCGTATTCACGAATACGCTCATCCATTTCTTTGCGAGATTTTTCAACCATTTCTTCGATCCGTGCCGGATGAATCCGACCATCTTGAATCAATTTCTCTAACGTCATACGGGCAATTTCCCGTCTGATTGGATCAAAGCCGGATAGAACGACTGCTTCTGGCGTATCATCGATGATCAAATCGATCCCCGTCAATGTTTCCAATGTCCGAATATTACGGCCTTCACGTCCAATAATGCGACCTTTCATCTCATCATTTGGCAGCGTAACTACCGAAACAGTCGTTTCAGAAACAGCATCGGCACCACAACGTTGAATAGCCATCGCCAAAAGATTTTTGGCTTTGCGATCGGCTTCTTCTTTCGCACGTTGCTCAGATTCCTTGACCATCACAGTTAACTCATGGTTCAATTCCTCTTCAGTCGTCTTCATAATTACTTCTTTCGCTTCATCTTTCGTTAAAGAAGCAACTTGTTCCAATTTTGTTTGTTGTTCTTCAATCAGTTGTTCTACATCTTTTTCTCGCTCGTCAATTAATTGCTGTCTAGCACTGATTTTTGTTTCTTTTTCTTCCAGTGAGTGCTCACGCTTCTCGAGAGAGTCGTCTTTACGATCTAAAGTCTGTTCTCTTTGAAGCAAGCGATTTTCTTGCGATTTTAATTCTTGTCTGCTTTCTTTCAACTCACTTTCAACTTGTGCGCGATACTGCTGGTTTTCTTCCTTGGCTTCCAACAAAGCTTCTTTCTTTAAGGTCTCTGCTTCTTTATTTGCATGCGTAATGATCCCTCTAGCTGTGTTTTGTGCCCCATCAATTTCTTTTTCATGGCGTGCTTTTGCTGCCACGAAACCCAAACCAAGACCGACAATTAAACCGATGATAGCGAGGAGAATAGGAACTAACATTAAATCCACCTCCGTACTATCTTATTTACCTATCTGTAGTTTTTTGATAAACGAATGTCAAATTATCAATATGCCTACTTGCATATGTGTGAGAGTCACACAACTTTATTCTAATGTTTGTCTGATAGCGTGTCAACTTTATTTCTCTTTTGCCAACGGCTCTAATAAAGCGCTTTGATTTGTTTTGAAAAGTCACGAAAAAAAACACTAATGACCCCGCGGCTACGCATTGTCATTAGTGTCCATTTGTTTTTTATTCATCTAATGGTAGTTCTTCTTGTCCGGCTTCATCTGCTTCCGCCACATCGCCTTCTTCTCCGATGCCGTAAGCTGCCCGAACCCGCGTAGCGACCTCTGCCATCATTTCTGGATGATCCGCCAGATATTTCTTGGCATTTTCACGCCCTTGGCCGATTCGGTCCTCTTTATAGCCATACCAAGCGCCGCTCTTATCGATAATGTCTTGTTCTACAGCCATGTCTAAGAGCTCGCCTTCTTGCGAGATTCCCCGACCGTACATCAAATCTACCTCAGCGATTTTAAACGGAGGAGCCACCTTGTTTTTCACAACTTTGATCTTCGTACGGTTACCAATGATATCTGTCCCGTTTTTCAATTGTTCAGCACGACGGACTTCTAAACGAACCGTTGCGTAGAATTTCAATGCACGTCCACCAGGGGTCGTTTCAGGGTTACCGAACATTACGCCGACTTTTTCCCGAATTTGGTTGATGAAGACGGCGATCGTCTTCGTTTTGTTGATCGAGCCGGATAATTTACGCAATGCTTGCGACATCAAACGAGCTTGCAAACCAACATGGGCATCTCCCATTTCACCATCGATCTCAGCTCGAGGGACTAACGCCGCTACCGAGTCAATCACAATAATATCTACTGCCCCACTGGAAACTAATGCGTCCGCGATTTCCAATCCTTGCTCACCAGTATCTGGTTGAGAAAGCAGCAGCTCATCAATGTTTACGCCTAAACGTTGTGCGTATTGAGGGTCCAATGCGTGTTCAGCGTCGATAAAGGCCGCTGTCCCGCCATGTTTTTGAACTTCCGCGATAGCATGCAATGCTACCGTTGTTTTACCAGAACTTTCTGGACCATAAACTTCAATAATCCGTCCGCGAGGGTAACCACCCACACCCAATGCAACGTCTAGCGCCAAAGAGCCGCTTGGAATCGTAGAAATCTGCTGGTCGACCTTTTCTCCTAATTTCATGATCGAACCTTTTCCGTAGTTCTTTTCAATCTTCTTCATTGCAGCATCTAAAGCTGCCTTGCGATCATTAGCCAATAACTGATCCTCCTATTTCGTATAATAAACATGCTTTCCACATCATTATTGCTTTTTCAATATCCCTAGTTTATCGGTTTAAAATCAAAAAAGCAAGCAAAAAACGAACAAACATTCGGTTTTTTAATTTTTATTTAGAATTGCTCTTCGAAGCATATCCAAGCCCTTCATCACTGAACTATGTCGAACGTAAAAACGATCACGAGTAAAATGGTTCTCTGTGACGATCGTTTTGCCATTTTTTTGTGCTAATCCAATATAAACAGTCCCTTTTGGTTTTCCTTCTAATTCATCAGGGCCGGCCACGCCGGTAAAGGACAACGCATAATCGGTACCAGCAAGGCGCAGAGCAGCCTCTGCCATCTCCTTAGCACATTCTTCGCTGACGACACCGGTACGCTCTAAAAGAGCCGGATCAATTCCTAAGAAGTCCGCCTTTGTCTCTTTTGAGTAGGTTACAAAACCTCCTGGGAAAACTGCTGAAACCCCTGGAATCGTGCCTAAAGTTGCTTGAAATTCGCCCGCAGTTAAACTTTCTGCCGCTGTAATACTCAAGCCTCTTTCTTTTAACAACTCTACGACAACTTGAACTAAGCTGTTCTCTTCACCATAGCCGTAAAAGAATTCGCCAACCTTGGCTAAAATTTCTGCTTCTGTCTGATCTAATAAAGCATTCGCGGAGAGTTCATCTTCCGTCTTCGCAGTGATACGCAATGTCACTTCGTTGGGCTTCGCGTAAGGCGCGATCGTCGGATTCGACTGGTGTTCGATCATTTCTGCCAGATCGGTCACTAATTTCGATTCACCAATACCGAAAAAGCGCAATACTCGTGAAGTTAATTTTTCTGTCGTAGGAAATTCTTTCTCCAGTAATGGACGCGCCTGCTCCAAGAACATCGGTTTCAGTTCACTTGGAGGTCCTGGTAATAGAATGTAATTATTTTTTTCACCTTTATATAAGCAGCCGATTGCTAGACCCGTTCGGTTCGGCAATGGGATCCCATCTTGCAATGTTTCGATTTGCCGCAAGTTATTCGGTGTCATAGTGCTTTGCCGTTGTGCAAAGAACCCATTTAATGCCTCTAAGCCTGCTTGATTTTGAACGAGTGGAACACCTACATGGTCAGCTAATACATTTTTTGTCAAATCATCGTCAGTTGGTCCTAACCCGCCGCATAAAAGAATCAATTCACTGCGTGTATCCGCTAATTGAAGCAATTCTTCCAAACGCTGCGGATTGTCGCCAACAACGGTATGGAAATAGACTTCGATTCCCATATCCGCTAATTTTTCTGATAGGAAAGTCGCATTGGTATTCACGACCTGCCCTAATAAAAGTTCTGTGCCCACGGCAATAATTTCTGCTTTCATTCGTCCCTCTTCTTTCTAAAGATACGCCATTTTTTCTCAACTATAACAGAAAAAACTGAATTTAAGGAGTGATTGGCAAACTTATTTATCGGTGTACGCATGATCACTCTATTTTTGTTTTTTTTAGTCTACTTCATTTTAATGTACGCAAACGACGTAAAAAAGAACGATACCTAAGAGTATCGCTCCAAAATTTCTATTACATCGAGCCTTTAAAGATCGATGTGTTTTTAGCAAAGTAGTCATATCCTGAATAAATCGTAAAGAATAGGCAGACATACAACATGATTTGATCCACTGGAATACCGATAAAATTAAACGGTACGTTGTTAAGGTAAAGCAATACGATCCCAACCATCTGTGTGGCCGTCTTGATTTTCCCCGGCATCGCTGCGGCCATAACACCGCCGCCTTGCTCCACAATCAATAGACGCAAACCAGTTACTGCTAATTCACGACAAACGATGATGGCGATCACCCATGAAGGTGCTTTTCCTTGCTCCACTAATATGATAAAGGCTGTCATTACAAGCATCTTATCCGCTAATGGATCAGCAAATTTTCCAAAGTTAGTCACTAACCCGCGAGCTCGGGCAATTTTACCATCTAAGTGATCCGTATAGCTGGCTACTGCAAAAATAATTGCTCCGACTAGCTGCGTTACCGCTAAACTAGTATTTCCGATTTGCAATGTTCCCCAATCCCATGGCGCTAATACAACGATCATGAACACCGGAATCATAAAGATCCGAATGACAGTCAATTTATTTGGTAAATTCATTGTTGATTCCTCCTAATTCTATTTAACACACGTCCCTAAGACGCATAGGCGATATTCAGCGTCACATTCTTTTTCAGCAACGAGTCTCCCGGCTGAAAATCAAGTGTCTGATCATTGACTTTGATTTCAGCATATTTCGCCATCCCTACAGTAATCACCGCTTGGGCTGCGTCGTCTGGCAATTCGGTTGTTTGTGATTCTCCTGGTTGCAGCGTGTATTGATACGTCAAAGCACCGTTTATCTGTACACCGACCCATACGCGTTCTTTTCCCGTGAAAGTGATTTTTAATGGTTTTTCCGCATTCTCCACTTTCATCGTTGCCTCGTTCGTTGTATTATTTTCCATCGCAAACGCCATTTTAGGTTTTTCCGGTTTCTTCGATGATTCCGTTGTCGGTTTCGGCTGCGTTGATGAAACCTTTTCCGCTGAGGATGAAGAAACATCTGAACGTTCAACTTGAACAGAACTATTTTCTGGAATAATTGCAGTCTCTTGATGGTCTAACCAAGTTATGTAGCCTACCACAGCAATAATCGCTAATGCCACGAGTCCCAAAACGACCATCGGCATCGTCGCCCTAAAACGAGCGCGGGTAGGATTTTCAGCATGTTTATTTTTTCTTAGCTCGTCGACAGTTTCCAATTCCGGATAACTCGGCAACGGCTGATCCTTGCCATCCAAAACATCGATCAAATGATTGCCGTCAAGTTTCACCTCATCAGCATATTGTCGAATGAACGTCCGCAAATAGTAATCACTAGGCAATTCTTGAAAGTCGTTTTCTTCAATTGCCAGCAAATAACGTTTTTGGATTTTCGTGCGCTGCTGCAGTTCATCTAGACTGATTTTTTTATCGATACGGGCTTTGCGTAACGTTTCTCCAATATTAATACTAGCCACTTGATTCTCTACTCCTAATTCATAGTTTGGACTGAAATCCTAATTCATAGTAATGAAGCAACGCTTGTCCTTATTCCATCCAACCGCCAGCAACAGGCAGAACAATCCCCGTTGTATAACCGGCTTCTTTAGAAAATAAATAGTTGCAGGCTGCTGCGACCTCTTTGGGATCTGCTAAGCGGCCTAAAGGGATTTCTGCTTTCAAATCAGACAATTCTTGTGAATCCCAATTGTCATTCATTTTAGTCTGTACAGCTCCGGGTGCGACAACATTCACAGTAATACCTAATGTTGCAACCTCTTTGGCATAAGCCTTCGCAAAGGCTTCCTGAGCTCCTTTGACAGCACTGTAGACCGTTTCCATACTGCTTCCGCGATGTCCGTAAACGGAGCCGATGAAAACGACTCGACCATTTTTATTGGCAGCCAATTTTTCTTGCAGTCCCTGCAATAAAAGCAGCGGTGTTTTCAAATGAACCCGCCACAAAGCCTCCATTTGGTCAGCCTTCGTCTCTGGCAACAACTCGTAAAAAGTGAAGCCCGAAGCAAAAACAATCCCATCAACTTGGAATAACTGTTGCAAAAAATGAGGGATTTCCGCTTCCCTCAACATGTCTAAGGATACCATAAAAAAATCTTGCTGAGGATAACGTTTCTGTAAGTCTGAAACGAAATTTAAAACTTTTTCTTTTTGCTGATTGTAGTGGCAATAGAGGGACAAGCCTTGCCCCGCCAATTTTTCGCAAACGGCTCGCCCAATATCGCCGCTTGCGCCCATCACTAATGCATAAGGCATCTTATGCCTCCTTCTCCATATAAAAGCGGGTGAACGCCTCTTTACGGATAAATAATTCTCCCGCAGCTAAAACATCGGCCAGTTCAATTTCCTGAATGATTTCTGGCATATCGAACAATGTCCATTCACCATATAAAGATTGAGTGAATTGATTTGCGACATATTCTAAAGAATTTAATGATTGGAAATATTTCCCTAGCATTTTTTTCTTCAATAAAGCCAGATTCTTTTCATTAACCTCCGGATCGGTCGCAAAATTCAGTAAAATCGTCGTCAAATGATCGGCCAGTTTTTGCGGCTCTTCACTGTCTCCGCCAAAATCAGCAAAATAGAAACTGCGATCCAACGAAAATTCATACCCGAAGCTGTCATCCAACAGCCCTTCATTGTACAATCGCAAATAATTTTGTGAGGTTGTTCCTACCAACATTTGGAACAGCAGATCCATTGAAATTTTGAAGATCAAGCGTTTCTTATTATCAGCAGGCAGCTCCGCCAATCCTTTCACACCCACGATCGCTTTTGGTATCGTGATTGGCATTTTTTCTTCACTAAGCTTGATGATCTCGTCAGGTGTTTCTTGCGGAAAACGTCGTTGGATTGGTTCTGGCGCTTCAAACATTTTTTCCGCTTGATTCTTACGAATGAACGCCATCAAAGCTTCCGGTTCCAGATTTCCTACGACGAATAGCGTCATGTTGCTAGGGTGATAAAAAGTATTGTAGCAAGTATACAGATCTTCAGCTGTAATCTCCGCAATAGAATCGATTGTTCCAGCAATATCGATGTGCAGCGGATGTTTCGGGTACATATTCTTTAAAATAGCGAAAAACTGCTGCCAGTTTGGATCATCTTGATACATTTGGATTTCCTGACCAATGATCCCCTGCTCTTTTTGCACGGATTCTTCAGTGAAATATGGCTCTTGGACAAAATCCAATAGTGTCGCTAAATTCAATTCCAATTGATCTGTCGTTGAAAACAGATAACTCGTCCGAGTAAAGCTGGTGAAAGCATTCGCTGATGCACCCTGCTCACCAAATTTTTGGAATACATCCCCGTCTTCCTTTTCAAACATTTTGTGTTCTAAAAAGTGGGCAATTCCATCGGGGACTTTAATGTAGTCTGTTCCGCCACGCGGGATAAATTCATTGTCGATCGAACCGTAATTCGTACTGAACAACCCATATGTCTTATGATAACCAGCTTTTGGCAATAAATAGACGGTTAAACCGTTTGGTAAAACTTCTTTATATAAGGTCTCGTTGATTTTTTGATATGCTACTTTAGCCATTCTGCTGCCCTCCATCTAAAAAGAAGATTGCTTGCAGACGTATTTTTTTAGCGACCCTTTGAACATCTTTTGGTGTCACAGCCGCCAAGCGTCTTAGCCATTCTTCGTCTGTTAGTTTACTTTGCGGCAACCATTGCGCCAAGTAAGTTGTCTCGATTGTATTTTGCATGCTGTCTAACCCTAATAAGTAATGATTCCTCAACATCGCTTTGGTTTGCTGAAAAGCCAAATCAGTAAATTGGCCAGCCTGCAGTTCGATCAATTGTTCATCAATTAAATGCAATACTTTCTCACGGTCATCGCTATTGATTCCAGTCTGCACCTGCAAGTATCCGCGGAAGGTATCAAAGGAGCTAGAGGCGTAATAAGCCAAGCTCGCCTTTTCCCGAACATTAATAAATAATTTCGAATGGGGGAAGCCGCCGAATAAGCCATTGAAAACCAGCAGAGCGAAGCGCTCCATATCTTCATAGTAAATATCTGTCGCGTAAGCCAAGTTCAATTTTCCTTGTGTCACCGTCTCTTGTATCTGCTGTTCGCGAATCACATTGTCTTGGTTTTGATAGTAATAAATGGCAGGGAAACTTTCTTCCCGATCAACAAACGGCAGGCGCTTGAACAGCTCTTCCATTTCTGCTTCTTCCACATCACCGATTACAAACAGATCTACTTGATCTTGGGTAATCATCTCATGATAATACGCCGCTAGATTTTCATTCGTTTCATTTTCTAAATCGGCTACCGTACCAAAGCTTGGCACCTTTTGGGCTTCATCTGTGAAATAGGTTTCTTTGATCTTTAACGATGCCATTGTTTGCTTGTCTTCGTGCAGGGTTTCGATATAGCTTTGCAGATTTTCCTTTTCTAATTGAAACATCTGTTCATCAAATTTCCCATCTTGAATATTGGGATAAAACAGGACTTCCCGCAAGAAATCCATTGCAGCAGGCAAAAGTTTTGGGTCATCAACGTATTTTCCATTAACCACGCCCAAGCCAATATCTAACCAGTGTAAATTTCCTTTTCGCCCAACATTTAAGCCAAAGCTGGCACCATAGAGCTCAGCCAATTGAGCGCTCAGCTTCGTCTGATCAGGATATCGTAACGAATTGGTTTCCAATAAGTTCGCCAACAAAGCACGTTTGGTCATGATCTCTTTTGTCAGCCGGGTCGTCATACGCCCATAAAATTGAATTGTTTTATACTTTTTCGTCGGAATAACGTGCAGGCGCACGCCTTTTTTTAGTTCAATCATTTATAAAGCTCCTTATTCCTATTTAATGTATTCATTTTTTACACATTACTGCAAGATAAACGATAGGGGTATTTTCTCCACGCGTTTGCCTTCTCTGAGAAACAGGCAAATCTGCAACAGTATTTTTGTCTTATCACTAAGGCTAATTATAGCACAGGCATGATCTAAGAACTGGAATCAGCTCTAGCGGACAGGCTGTTTTATTTTAAATTTTTTTCTTCTTTCGCTATACTGAAAACAAGGACGAAGAGAGAGGAGTGTCACGATGTTTAAAGAATTTAAAGAGTTCTTGATGCGAGGAAACGTCATTGATCTTGCTGTTGGTGTTGTTATCGGTACTGCATTCACCGCTATTGTGACCAATGTTGTTAACGGATTGATCACGCCATTAGTAGGGTTGATCGTTTCATTATTTACAAAAGGAAAAGACTTAAACGAAGCAATGTCTGTTTTAGACTGGACACCAGTCAAGGGAGTTACCTTTGCCTTTGGTGATGTTGTCAGCGCGTTGATTACCTTCATTATTACTGGTTTTGTGCTATTTTTGATCGTCAAAGCTGCCAACAAAGCCAAAAATACTGCTACAAAAAAAGAAGCTGCTGTACCAGAAGTCAAGGTTCCAACAGCCGAAGACTACTTAGCGGATATCCGCGATCTATTAGTGGAACAGAATAAAGCAGCACAGGAAAACGTGGAAGACAAATAAAAACCATGGAGCGTTATGCTCCATGGTTTTTAAATTGCTTCTGTTAAAAATTCGATCTCTACTGTACGAGTCAATACATCGGAATAGCTGTATGAAACACGTTCGAAAGAATTTTCTTCTGGGTCCAAATCAACCACAAAAACGGAAGGATAAGTCTCGGTTAAGATTCCTTTACGTTGTGTCTGGCGCTTGCGTCCCGTCTGAGCTACAAGCATAATCGGAGCACCAATACGATCTTCCAAGTTTTTCTTGATAGTCGCTAAAGTTGTTGGCATACAGTTCACCTCAACATATATTATAGCACAAATATAAAACTTTTCAATGTTATCATAAGATAAAAAAATTTGCAACTTCTTATCTGACTATCAGCTAGAAAGCCCTTTCAATCATTCGTTCAGTTCATCTATTTTTTTCTTGATTTTATTTTTAGTCCGATTCAATGCATTATGGATCGCCTTTTCTGTTTCATTCAAATATAGCGCGATCATTTTGGGCTCTACCCCTTTTAAATAATAATTCAAAGCTCGAAGCTCTAAGGGAGACAGCACAACCTCCCCCGTCAATAGCATCTCACTAATAAACAAATCCTCTTCTACAAACTCATGGTACTGAAACTGTTCACTGAAGGCTTCGGAACCGACTTTTTCGATGGAAACAGCCTGCTGTTGGGCGAAACGCTTTTTAGCCCGCTGGCGACGCAAAAGGGAACGGATACGATTTTCAAAAATCATTTTGTAGTACAAACCGAATGTCGTTCCACGACCTTTGCGATAACTTTGCATCGCATCATTCAACGCGATCCGTCCTTCCTGCAGCCAATCATCTAAATCAAAATCGCGTATGTGATACCGAGACTGCATACTGTATACGATTGGCACATATTGACTAAACATTTCTTCAAAGGCAACACTATCAAATTGTTCTGAATCATTCTTTTCTTCCATTCCAAAAAAACACCCCTCTCACAAGTAAAAGCATACACTTTGTCTAAAAATGAGAGGAGTGTTAAAAGTAGATTTATTTTTTTCGGCTTAATTCGTCTAACTTCTGTGACAACTTTTGTAATTGTTCATTATTCCATGGAGAATTTCGGCGAAAATTTTTAAAATGCGTATCTTCGGTATCTCCAGTTATCAATGCTTCCGTTTGTTGAACAGTCTTATACAATTCACGAGCAGAGGTTCGCAAGGCTCCCTGAGAAAAGATTGTCCATTGTTCCGCTAAATCACTGGTCGCTACGGTGACTTGAGTGAGACGATCATTCAATTCTCCTGCGATCCGTTCAATATAGCTGTCAGCTGTTTCATCCTCTTTTGTAAAAACAACTGTCAGCTGATATTTTTTATAGCTTTGAGTGATTCCAGGGACAAACTGCGCATCAAACACGACGATCGTTTCCAATCCTTGGTACTTCGCAAAATTCGACAAACGAAACAACAACGCTTCCCGCGCTTCTTCCAAACGCTCTTGATTTTTTAAGGCGGTCAATTCCGGCCATGCACCAATCATGTTATAACCGTCAACGATCAGCAACTGTTTTTTCATCACTGGTCACTTCGCTTTCGGAAGACTTCATACATCAATAAGCCAGCTGCTACACCCGCATTTAGGCTTTGTACATGACCGGTCATCGGGATCGTCAGCATTTCATCGACTTCTTTTTTCAAGCCAGCACTCATGCCTTTTCCTTCATTGCCAATGATTAAGGCAATCGGACCAGAAACTTTCCACTGACGATAATCAGTACCTTCCATATCCGTGCCGAAAATCCAATAGCCGGCATCCTTCAATTGTTTGATACTTTGAGCCAGATTTGTCACTCGCGCGATTGGCACATATTCCACTGCGCCAGTCGACGCTTTCGTCACGACAGGCGTAATCCCTACTGAACGATGCTTTGGAATGATTACGCCGGACACACCGCTGGCATCTGCTGTCCGTAAAATAGACCCGAAATTATGGGGATCCTCCAGACTGTCTAAAATCAGTAAAAATGGTGCTTCTTCAGAAGATGATTTTGTCAGTAATTCATCCAAGGTCAAATATTCATAAGGGGTTATTCCCATAACAACACCTTGATGAACCCCACCGTCACTTAATGTATCCAGCTTCTGCTTTGGTACCCACTTCACCGGAACGGCTTGTTCTTTTGCCAAAGCTTTCAATTGATCGATCTTATTGCCATGTGCATCTTCTTGTAAAAATAATTTGTTTCCGCGGCCAGCCTGCAGCGCTTCTACACTGGCATGATGACCGAAGACAAAATTATTCTCTTCGGACTCAACCGCATCGATCGGTTCGTTGCGGCGATCTTTAGGTCGATCATTTTTTCGCTGATTGCGGCGATCAGTTCCCCGCCGTTGTTTTTTATCCTTCATTTACTTCGCCTGCTTTCTCTAAACACCACTTAATCAATTCTTCCAATCGTTCCTGCCGCTCTAATAGATGCAGATAGCCCATCAAGGCCTCAAAACCAGTGGACATACGATAGGTCATGATATCGGTATTTTTCGCAGAGGTATAGCTTTTGGCATTTCTTCCACGCCGATAGATCCCCTGCTCTTCTTCTGTCAGCATACCATCTTCGATCATTTTTTGAATCAACATTGCTTGGGCTTTAGCCGAAACATAATGAGTCGCCATATGATGCAGCTTATTCGGACGTGTCTGACCTTCTCGAACAAGATAATCCCGCACATGGGTTTCATAAATAGCATCGCCAACATAGGCTAGTGCTAAGGCGTTTAATTGTTTATAGTCTGTCATTATGCTCTTCTCCAACGAACGCCTTGAGGAGTATCTTCTAAGAGTATCCCCTGATCTTTTAATTGATCACGAATTTCATCGCTGCGGGCAAAATTTTTGTCTTTGCGCGCTTGATTACGTTCCTCAATCAATTGGTCGATTTCCTCATCCAATAGTCCCGCCGTTTGGAACTCAATGCCAAAAACTGCCAACATCTTTGTGAATTCTTCTAAAACTGTTGTCAGAACTGCTGCTGAAACCTTGTCCTGTTCACTATAATTATTTAGCCATTTAGCTGCTTCATAAACCACGGTGATTCCATTGGCCGCATTGAAGTCATCGTCCATTTCTTCGATAAAGCGATTTTTCAAGGCATGCACTTCACTTAATTTTTCTTGATCCTCCGCTAATTCTGCTTCTGCCGTCGTTTGACGGAAGGCCGCATTTTCAAAGGCTGTACGTAATTTTTGTAAATTTGCTTGTGCGTCCTTCATCGTCGCCTCGCTGTAGCGGATCGGACGGCGGTATTGTGTCGTCGCCATAAAGAAGCGTAAAATTTGCGGATCAATTTCTTTCACTAAATCATGAACGGTCACAAAGTTGCCTAATGATTTACTCATTTTCGCATCGTCTTCACCAATCGTTACATAGCCATTATGCATCCAATAATTTGCAAATCGCTGACCCGTTTTCGCTTCACTTTGAGCGATCTCATTTTCATGATGAGGAAATTCCAAATCCTGGCCGCCGCCGTGGATATCGATCGTGTCCCCTAAATGTTTAGTCGCCATTACTGAACACTCGATATGCCAGCCTGGCCGACCTTCACCCCAAGGAGATTCCCAAGAAATTTCATCTGGCTTCGCACTTTTCCACAACGCAAAATCCAATGGGTCCTCTTTGATTGCCTGCTCCGCTCCAGTCCGCTGGCTTGCACCAACCTCCAGCTCGTCAATCGACTGATCACTTAGTTCCCCATAATGTTCAAATTTACGCGTACGGTAATAGACATCGCCTTTGGCTTCATAGGCATAGCCCTTTTCAATCAAAGCTTCGATAAACGCTAAGATATCGGGAATATGATTGATCACTCGCGGATGCAGAGTCGCTGGTTTTACATTTAACGCCGCTGTATCTTCTTTAAAGGCCGCGATAAATCGGTCTGCTACTTCCGGTGCCGTGATTGACAATTCGTTGGCTGCCTTGATGATCTTATCATCCACATCGGTGAAATTCGAAACATAATTCACTTCGTACCCGCGATATTCAAAGTAACGGCGGATTACATCAAAGGCAATCGAGCTGCGGGCATTTCCAATATGGATATAGTTATAAACTGTAGGCCCGCAGACATACATTCGAACTTTATTTTCTTCAATAGGTTGAAAAATCTCTTTCTCTCGTGTCAATGTATTGTGTATTTTAATCATGTTGAATTTTCTCCCCTTTTATTCTGACTATTTTTGCAGGTATACCTACAGCGGTCGCGTCAGCTGGCACATTCTTTAATACGACAGCACCAGCCCCGATTTTCGCTCTTTCACCGATCTCAATCGGTCCTAATATTTGGGCATTCGCCGATATAAATGCCCCTTGACGCACAGTCGGATGCCGTTTCCCAGTATCTTTTCCAGTTCCGCCCAACGTTACGCCATGGAACAATACAACATCTCGCTCAACTTCCGCTGTCTCACCGATCACTACACCCATTCCATGATCGATAAAAACACCTGAAGCAATTTTGGCACCCGGATGAATCTCAATCCCTGTCAAAAAACGCCAAAATTGCGAGTGAATCCGTGCCAGTAAAAACCAGCGATGCCGGTAAAGAAAGTGCGAGAATTTATGGAAAAATAATGCATGGACACCTGGATATGTAAGAACTACTTCCGCGCCTGTTCGGACTGCCGGATCATTTCGTTTCGCTGCTGCGATTGCTTCTTGCCACCAACCCATTTACCTCAACTCCTTTTACTCTTTTTTCTGTCAGCGTTCCTCCCTAACTTGGAAAGCGGGCAGATTTATAGTGATATCTTCATTCTCCGATACAGCTAGCTCTTAATAAGGCAATCATTTTCGAAAATCACGAAAAATGAATCACATTCTCACCACGCATATTATTTTTCTAACCTGCTGAAGCAGGAAGAAAAACTGACAGCTAGCTCTTAATAAAGAATTTATTTTTCCAAAATCGCGAAAAATAATTCTGATTTTCGCTTCACATATCATTCTGCTAAACTACTTGTCTCTAATGCATATAAAAAATCAATATTCACACCTCAAAACAAACGAACTGCGAAAAGCAGAAGTGAAAAAAAGGCGTCTTTTGAGGAAATTCCTCAAAAGACGCCTTTACGTGGTCCCACTTTTGTTTGCAATAAAGTCTATTGCCTTGAAACAGGTAACGTCTGTGAACCGTCCTTAGCTACGTATCGCCAAGACCACTCGGAGATGCATTTCGCAAGCATAGATCTGACTGCTTTCACCACCCGCAGTCTCTCTGAAAAATCGCCGCTTACTACTTCTTCTCTTCTTTGTGTTTACATTACTTGATCTAAATGTGATAAGGCCTTTTCTTTGCCTAATAATTCAACTGTTTCCGGTAATTCTGGTCCGTGAACCACACCGCTGACAGCTACACGGATCGGCATCCAAAGGTTTTTCCCTTTGATCCCAGTTTCTTTTTGAACTGCTTTGATCGCTGCCAAGACGCCTGCTGCATCTACTGTTTCCATCGCTTCTAGTTGTGCTTTGAAGGCGTTCAAGACTGTTGATACACCTTCACCTGCTAAAACTTCCTTCGCTGCATCATCTAGTTCAAGATGCTCTTGGAAGAACAAGCTAGATACTTCGGTAATTTCTGCTGCGTAACTCATTTGCGGTTGGTATAAGCTGATTACCCGTTTCACCCAATCTTTACGCTCAGGTGTTGGATTTTCTTCGACTTTACCAGCCTGAATCAAATATGGCAAGCACAAATCTGTTAATTTATCTAAATCCATCGCTTTGATGTAATGGTTGTTAACCCATTCTAATTTCTTTTGATCAAAGGACGCAGGGGATTTGCTCAAACGTTTCGTATCAAACAGCTTGATCAGCTCTTCTTGAGAAAAGATCTCGTCTTCGCCAACTGGTGACCAGCCCAGAAGAGTAATAAAGTTGAACATCGCTTCTGGCAGATAGCCTAACTCACGATATTGCTCGATGAATTGTAGAATGCTTTCATCACGCTTACTTAGTTTTTTACCCGTTTCTGTGTTGATGATCAAGGTCATGTGACCAAAGGTTGGACGCGGCCAACCAAAGGCATCATAGATCATTAATTGCTTTGGTGTATTGGCAATATGGTCGTCACCACGCAATACGTGGGTAATCTTCATCAAATGATCATCAACTGCCACTGCAAAGTTATACGTCGGCATGCCATCACGTTTTTGAATGATGAAATCGCCGCCCACATTGTCAGATTCAAAGCTGATTTCACCCTTGACCATATCCTCAAAAGCAAAGCTGGTGTTGCGAGGAACTCGGAAACGAATCACTGGCTCAAACCCTTGAGCTTCTTTTTCTGCCTGTTCTTCTGGAGTCAGATTGGCACATTTGCCTGAATAGTGAGGCATCTCTCCGCGCGCACGCTGCGCTTCACGTTCTTCTTCCAACTCTTCAGAAGTACAGTAACATTTATACGCCAAATTGCTCATTAGTAATTGATCGATCAACGGCTGATAAACTTCCCGACGTTCTGATTGACGATAAGGACCATACTTTCCAGGATTTTCTGGTGATTCATCCCAATCAATCCCTAGCCATGCTAAATTTTCCAGCTGGCTTTTCTCTCCGCCTTCAATGTTTCTTTTTAAATCGGTGTCCTCGATCCGAATGATGAACTCTCCATCATTGTGGCGAGCAAATAGATAGTTGAACAACGCTGTTCGGGCATTTCCGATGTGTAGGTGTCCAGTCGGACTTGGTGCGTAGCGCACACGAATTTTTGACATATATTAGTTCCTCTTTCCCGCTTATTTAGTAAATGAAAGCCATTTACTACTCAACCCAAATTGTACAATCAATCCACGGTTTAGTAAAGCTGCACTGTTATTTTGCAGCCTTTTCATGTGTGTAGTCTAACTTTTTCTCAGGTGAATCATCTTTGATGTTGCGGCTTGAATGCGCAGGCTTCGCAAAAATCATTCGCCCAGCGGCGGTTTGCAGGGCACTCGTCACGACTACTTCGATATGCTCATTCATGTAATGCTGCCCATCTTCCACCACGACCATTGTCCCGTCATCCAAATAAGCAACTCCTTGTTGGCGCTCTGTTCCAGCCTTCACCACTAAAACATTCATGTTCTCGCCTGGAATCACGACTGGTTTCACCGCATTGGCTAGCGCATTGATATTTAAGACTGCCACATTTTGGAATTCTGAAACTTTATTCAAGTTATAGTCATTGGTTACGATCACACCATCTAATAGCTTAGCCAGTTTAATCAATTTACTGTCGACTTCGCTGATATCTTCAAAATCGCCATCATACATTTCAACAGCAATGCCGTCTTCTTTTTGCAATGAATTCAAGATATCCAAACCGCGGCGTCCCCGCACACGTTTCAGGCTATCGCCAGAATCGGCAATATATTGCAATTCATATAACACAAAGTTGGGAATCATCAAGACCCCTTCTAAAAAGCCGCTCATTGCAATATCATAGATTCTCCCGTCGATGATGACGCTCGTATCTAAGATTTTATACTTATGAAAATGATCATCCGCTTTACGCTGTAAAACTTCGCCGTCGTTCGATTCCGCTTTTTTGCTGCGGCCGCTGAAGAATTTCTTCAACTCATCGATCCGCGTCGTTCCCATTCGAAATCCTAAATAGCCTAACAGCAGCATGATCAAGATTGGCAAAGCGCTGTTAATAAATGGAAGCGGGATCTGATATAAAGGGGTCGTCCCAATCAATCCTAGAGTCAATCCGAGGATTGCACCCACCACTCCAAATAAGATATAAGTCAAGCTAAGTTCATTTAATTGTTTCTCAATTTTTTTCACACCAACTGTGATTGGTTCTACGATCGCCAAAGAAATAATATAAAAAATAATTGCACCGATAAGGCCGTTCGTAAGTGAATTATTCAACCACATGTTGTCTGCATAACCAATCGCTGTCCATGCTGCCGGTAGGAAAGTAACTCCTAAACTAATCCCAACAATCAAAACGATTACTGTCAACACACGTTTCTGCATGCCATCCCTCCTAAATTCTATTATTTATTTTAAGCTAAAAAGCTTTGAATAAAGGGTGTGCCGGAAAATCTCCCGACACAGCCTTATTTACCGAAATACTTTTCTTAGTGTTTCTCCTAATGTCGCTACTGGGACCAGCTCGATTCCCTTTGGCGGCGTCCAATCAGCCATATTATTCTTAGGCAGATAGATTCTTTTAAAGCCTAATTTGCTGGCTTCCTTGACCCGCTGCTCAATACTGCTGACTCGCCGAATTTCACCAGTTAGACCGATTTCACCGATAAAACATTCGGTCGCTTCCGTGCCATTTTCTTTATAGCTGGAAGCAATCGCTACAGCCACAGCCAAGTCGATGGCAGGTTCATTTAATTTTACACCGCCTGCTGCTTTCAGATAAGCATCCTGATTCTGCAGCAATAGGCCCGCGCGTTTTTCTAAGACCGCCATGATCAAAGATACGCGATTAAAATCCAATCCGGTCGTCGTTCGTTTCGCATTCCCAAAAACGGTCGGAGTCACCAAGGCCTGCACCTCGACCAGAATCGGCCGACTGCCCTCCATCGCAACAACAATAGCAGAGCCGGTCGCACCTTCTAGGCGTTCTTCCAAGAACACTTGGGAAGGATTCGCCACTTCGACAAGCCCATTTTCCCGCATCTCAAAGATTCCGATCTCATTGGTAGAGCCAAAACGGTTTTTTACCGCCCGCAGAATACGAAAGCTGTGGTGTTTCTCCCCTTCAAAGTATAAAACGGTGTCCACCATGTGCTCCAACATTCGCGGTCCAGCGATGTTTCCTTCTTTTGTCACGTGGCCCACAATGAAGATGGCGATTCCATTTGTTTTAGCAAGCTTCAATAGCTCAGCGGTTGTTTCACGAACTTGACTGACCGAACCGGCGACACTCGTGATATCTGGCTGGGTCATAGTTTGAATCGAGTCAATGATCACGTAATCTGGCTTCAGATTTTCAATCGTCCGGCTGATCTCGCCCATATCTGTTTCCGCATACAAATAAAAGTCCGTATCGCTTGAGCCTAAACGCTCTGCCCGCAATTTTATCTGCTGGGCACTTTCTTCTCCGGAAACATACAGCACATTGCCGCCGGTCGCCGCTAATTGGTGGGATACTTGTAATAATAAGGTGGATTTCCCGATCCCAGGGTCCCCACCAATCAATACCAATGAACCTGGAACGACTCCGCCGCCTAGAACCCGATTCAACTCTGCTAATTCTGTTTGAATTCTGGTCTCTTTTTTGAAGACAACATCCTTCAGCTTGGTGGGAGTCGCGCGCTCACCGGTTAGACTGACGCGGTTGCGCCGATCTTCCGGATGATTCTGCTCCACTTCCTCCACCATCGTGTTCCAGTTTCCGCAGTTAGGACACCGCCCCAAATACTTGGGCGAAACATAACCGCATTCTTGGCAGATAAATTGTGTCTTGGTCTTTTTTGCCAAAACGTTCGCCTCACTCGTTTATTTTTTATCCGATGAGCCGAATCCGCCTATTCTTTCAGCTGCAGCTGCATCGTTGTCGGCTTTAAGAAACGGTAAGAAAATGCCTTGTCCGATTCGTTCGCCCTTTTTAATCTGCACATCCGTCAAACCAAAATTTGAAAATTGAAACATAATATGTCCCTCGTTGTCAGGGTTATTATAATAATCGCTGTCGATCACTCCTACGCCGTTGCTTAATGTTAAGAAACGCTTCAGCGGATTGCTGGATCGATTCGCTAATTGTAAATACTCGTCTGACCCCATGTAAGCTTTGATCCCTGTAGGAACCAATACCGGCTTAACGATTTTTTCAGATACTTCCGATCCCTTGGTAAAATGCTGGATGATCTGTTTCCAAACCGCTGGAATCACGATGTCCTCTGCTGCTTCAAAGTCATATCCCGCAGCATTTTTTGTTGCTCGTTGCGGCAAATTGATTGCCTTATCTTGATAAGCTTTCGTAACTTCAAAACCTCTTTTTTTCATTTCAAGCTCCCTTTTTATACTACTGAATTGATTTTTTAAGAAAATCGCTTCTATTTTCAATCGGTATTTCATTCCACTAGACAGTTGTTTTTTACTCACTAGTTGATTTCCTCAACAATAAAGTCAAACAGCCCGCCTTTGTGAAATATATAGCTATTCTACCATAGAGCGGGCATCTGTTCGAAAATCTTTTACGAAAACTCTATGGAAATTTAATGAATTTTTTTCGCTCTTTCCTAGTTCTCACTGATTCGTTCATCCAATGCCGGCAGCCGATTAATATACATTTCGATTCGCTTGGCATACGAAGGACTTTCTTGATAGGTTTTAATCTGCTCCTGCAGCGTTTTAAGATCATCCGTTACAATACCGTTGACGTTTAACGAAACCATTCGATCCATTGAATCCGCGTCATTGACTGTCCAGGCATAGACTTCCTTTTTTTCCAGATGGGCTCTTCGAACGAAATCGCCTGTCAAGGTTGTTTCTTCCATTGTATAAGCGTTTGCCGGTGTTTGCGGGAATACTAAATTATAAGGTAAGACATAACTGACATACAACTTTGGTGCCTTTCTTTTCAGCTCTTCTACTATCTTATAGTCCAGAGAATGGATTCGATGGTGATGAGTCAAAATATCGTCTTGATATTTTTCGATGAATCGATCCATCATCTCTTTAGAGTCCGTAGCATTCGTTTTGATTTCAATCAATAATTTCTGCTGATGCTTGTCAGCAAAGGCTAAGTAATCATCAAAGCTGGCGATTGGAGCTACATGCCCATTTTCAACTGCCTGCAGCTCTTGGCTCTCACTCAAGGTTAATTCATGAGTCGCAGCATTTTTTCCAGTTAATTTTCTGAAATTCTTATCATGAAAAACAACGAACTGATGGTCTTTGGTTTCCTGAACATCCATTTCGATATAATCCGGCTTTTCCTTGATGGTAGCGGCCATTGCTGGGATCGTATTTTGCACCCCGTTACCATTATCGACACCACGATGAGAAATCGTTAACGGAATAGAATCCTCTACCCCCGCCAAATAAAGGACGTTGCTAAGCAATGTCGTCCCACCCAAAAAGATAACCAATATTCCTGCCGCAATCCGTGTCCACAGACTAGGGCGAATCAATCGCAGCGGACGTTCACTGCTGATCACCAATGGATAAAACTTTTGAACCAGCATACTGAAATACAAAACAGTCGCCCAGGCCAACATTAACTGGCTGAAAAGCTGGATACTTGTCAAGGTAAGCATCGCACCAATCGCAGGGAAGGGTTTTGGCAAGAAATCCAAGACGACCTGCAGTCCATAGCTCACACCATAGCCCACATATGAAACGATCGTCAAGAACACGGTCAAAATAAAAATTCGCCATGCATAATGCCAATACCGATGATGCGTCAATTCTAAGCTTCTCGCCATCGCCTGTTTGGGCGGCTCGTCAGAGAAAATCATCAACGGCAGCACAAACAATAAACGGATTCCAATATAAGATACTGCAACAGACGCGACCATTAATAATAGAAGAAACAGAACATTTTCACTTAAATAATCCAAAATGAAAACTGGAATCGTGACTTTGCTTAGCAACGGCGTCCGAAAAATCGCATTGGCAAAGGGCAAAATCAACACAAAATAAAATAGAAAGAAAAAGAAGGTGGCTGGACGCAAATGACGCATTTGATAAAGCGATTGCTTGAAAAGCTCCCACAGCGACCGTTCTTCCTTCGTTTGGATACTTTTGATGCTGAACAGTTGAAAGGTGAATTGCAAGAAAACCAATGTCAGCACCAGTGCCAAAAGCAGCAGCAAGGCTGCTAAGACACCCGGATGTTTCGTTATAATCGTCAGAATATTTGTGTTAGAAACGTAGGGTATCTTCCCTTGTCTTAAAATGAAGGCGATTGAAAACTGGACACTGGGAATTACCAGCATTTCTAAAACAATATTCGTTCCGATGATCAAAAGGATATAACTGCCCCAATGACGGAGAAATTCTCGTGAATAGGTGAAAAAGAATTTTAATGAAGACATTCGTCTCTCTCCTTTTTAATGATGATGGAAATGGCTGTCAGCCTAAATTCGAGAACTCATTTTACTCCCTAAAAAGCTGAATTCGGAAAAATCGGGCACAAGAATTATGTGTCCGATTGGGTTTGACGTTTCCGATCGTAATCTGGATCGAACTCGTCAGTTTCGATATAAATATACGCCTTTTTATCCGGCAAAGCCTTGCGAATCACACGTTCGATCTGATTGACCACCTCATAGCTGACCCCTTCATAAGAATCAGCGATATCGATCTTCGCAGCGATCATGACTTCTGTAGGTCCCAAATGAACGGTTTTGATATCAATGACTTTTTTGACCTCGTCCCGTTTAAAGGCATCTCGAATCTTCAGCAAATCATTTTTAGAAACACTTTCGCCAATAATCAGGCTGTAAAATTCGCGTGCCAAGAAGATCGAAGCAAACAGCAGCATCATCCCAATCAGCAGCCCGCTCAAAGCATCAAACATTGGATTGCCAGTAACCATCGTTAATAATGTCCCCGCAATCGCCAAGACTAAACCGATCACCGCACAGAAATCTTCCGTAAAAATAATCAAGATCTCACTATGCCGGCTTTCGTGTAAAAATGTAAATAAAGGCTGCTTCTCTGTGTTCAGCTCACGTATTTCTTTGATCGCTACCCGCAAAGAGCTTCCTTCGACTAAGATCCCGAAAACTAAGATCACTAATACAATCAAAGGATTGGCGACCTCATGACTGGGATGAAATAGTTTTTCTACCGCTTCCCAAATTCCTAATGCGCCCCCGCCAAAAAACAGCATGGTCGCTACGATCGTACTGAAAAAATATTTCGCCCGTCCCTCACCGAACTGATGGAGCTCACTTTGTCCGCGAGCAGCACGCCGATTACCAAACAATAGTAAAATTTGATTGCTGCAATCCACCACACTGTGGATGCTTTCATTCATCATCGCGGCGCTGCCGCTAAGCATGTAGCCGATAAATTTACTGACTGCGACTAATACATTCGCTAACAATGCAGCCAGCACCGCCATCGACCCTTGCGCTTTTTTCTCTTCCATATGATTCACTCGCTTCCTGATGCCTCCTATTATAAAACAGAACGGAAAAATCATAAAAGCAAAGCTCTTCAAGCAAATCATTCGTCAGTACTGGCGTTTTATGAAAAAATCAATTAAAACGAGAATGGAGGAAACAATATGAGGCTTTGGCATGAAGCATTGATTCCATTGCTCCCTCGTCAGCAGCTGTTAGGTCAACATCGGGAAGTTGCGGCGTTGCGCGGGAAGGGCTGGGGAAAGAAACACGCCACAGTAGATTACGCCTTTGTTCATCCTTACTATAAGCTATATCAATTTCATTTACTGGTTATGGAGGAGATGAAGCGGCGCGGCTATGCCCCAGATTCCTTGTGGTATGACCCGCTGTATCGAGGAAAGAAGCTTCCGCCGATGTCCGGTATCGAAACGCTGCCGACCACCCGCCCTCTATATCCAGAACACGATGAAAGCTACTTGGAAGAATGTCTCAGCAACCTCGCTCAAAAAGGTGTGTATTTGTCTAAGCCTTGAATTCGGTCATGTTTCCGCGAAAGCGCAGCGGCAGATGATTGCGCTGCGCTGTATAATTCGCCCGTTCATCGATTGTGACCGCCCGCAGGAAGGTTTTCCACTGCTGACGAATGACCTGCTCATCGCTGGCTTCAGCAAATTCCGGACAACTGGTATTTTCCATCAAATGAATGTCGCCATGATCAATGATTCCCAGTAGTTCATGGGTCTCGTCGTAGATCATGATTTTCTCCTGCGGATAGCGCTCCGCAAAATGCGGGCAGAGATACGGCATCACATAATGCTTCGGATTGATTTTGCTGAATAGGACGTCTCCGACATATTCAAAGCGAACAAAGCCGGTTAAGGCGTGATTTTCTCCCAACATCGTCCGAATGCTTTTTCGTAGTGCTAAAATCGCTGGGTGCCCTAAATGATTCTCTAATAAATCCTTCGTCTGCAAAGCAATCTCAATGGCATCCAGCAAATGGCGCTCCTTCCCCTCAAGTGTGGCATAAAAGCCGTTTTGAATAAAAAGAAAATTTTCCGGCCGCAGCCGCTGCCGTAAACGGCGATAGATTTTCTCCCCGCGGACTGGATCCGTTTCGACCCATTCCGCTAAAAACAAACTTTCTACCGCCGTTTCCGGTGATAAAATCAGCGTTGGAAATTTCTTCTCGCGAAAGCTGCGGTCCACGACGGTCATAAAACCAAGAAAGCTCCCGTCATACTCCCAATGCTCCGTTGATTCTCGCAATGTAATCACCTACTTTTCGCATGTTCAAAGCGTTCTACATCAAATAAAGATAATTGTTCACTCGTCGATTGGGTGTTGTGTTTCTTTAATACCTGATATTGCTTCGAGGAGATCAGGGAAGTAATGATCCACTCAGGGTCTTTGATCAAGCCCGCAGGTGTCTCGTGGTTGCAGGCAATGAAATATTGTGCCCGCTTGATAACGATCCCTAATTTTTTCAAATCAGTCAGGTGGAGCCGATAATATTTTCGTGCCTTCACAATATTTTGTGCGCTTTTCGGACCGATCCCCGGTACCCGCAACAGCTGATCATACGGCGCAGTCTGAACATCTACCGGGAAACGCTGGTAGTTTTGCACCGCCCAATTGGCTTTAGGATCAAGATAGAGATTAAAATTCGGCTTGTCCTCCGATAAAATCTCATCGGCCGTAAACTTATAATAGCGCAGCAGCCAATCTGCCTGATACAGGCGATGCTCCCTTAATAATGGCGGCTCTGTCGTCACTGCCGGCAATAGATTGTCTTGATTGACTGGAATATACGCTGAATAATAGACACGCTTCAGCTGGTATTTTTGATACAGATTTTCTGAGATCTTTACGATCGAACGATCACTCTCAGGACTGGCTCCGATAATCATTTGTGTCGATTGCCCAGCCGGCACGAAGCTCGGCCCGCGCCGAAGCGCCGGTAAAAATTCCTGTTCTTTCTTTACCGTCGTAATCTGCTTCATGGGTTTATATAGATCAAACGGATCTTTGTCCGGAGCCAGTAACTTCAGACTTTCGCGGGAAGGCAGTTCGACATTGACGCTCATGCGATCTGCCAAAAAGCCCAATTCTTCAATCAATTTTTCATCCGCACCGGGAATCGCCTTGACGTGGATGTATCCGCGAAAGCCTTTTTCCTCACGCAAAATTTTCAACGTCTTGATCAAAAGCTCGCACGTGTAGTCCGCACTTTTAATGATTGCTGAGCTTAGGAACAAGCCTTCGATGTAATTGCGCATATAGAAATCCATAGTTAAATCCGCCACTTCCTGCGGCGTGAAGGTCGCTCGGGGAATTGCATTTGATTTACGGTTGATACAGTAATGACAATCAAAAATGCAGGCATTGGTAAACAGTAATTTTAGCAACGACACACACCGGCCATCCGGTGTAAAGGAATGGCAAATACCTGAAGCCTGTGTGCTGCCGACTGTCCCTGGCCGTGTATTATTTTCGACGCCGCTGCTGGAACAGGAAACATCGTATTTCGCAGATTCAGCTAGAATGTCAATTTTTCTTTCCAGTTCCATCGAAAATCACTCCTTGTTCATCATCAAATGACTCATACGCGAACGTATGTTCTTATTTAACCAAAAAAAAGACCGGTTGTCAAAATTAATTTGATAGATACTCCTAAAGACGGATGAAGTCGGCGGCAGATTTGCTATAATTTAAATCAATAAGTAGTAAACTTACTTAATAAAAGGAGTGGGAATAATGGAAAGGAAACAATACGTTTGTGATAAGTGTGGGTCGCAGCATTACACATCTGATCAGTTCCAAGCAACTGGCGGAAACTTTGCGAAGATTTTTGATGTTCAGAATAAAAAATTTACGACAATCAGCTGTAAAAAGTGCGGATATACAGAGCTTTACCGTGGTGAAACTTCTGACGGCTGGAATATCCTTGACTTCCTAATGGGTGGAGGTTAAACAAAAAAGCGGCAATCGCCGCTTTTTTTGTTTGTCCTCGATTATCGAACAACCACTGCATATTTTCTTGCATTATAGATGTTCTCGAAAGTCGTTCGGTTCAGCCAATAAGAGCCGCTGATGGGATCAGACACGTGGACTTGGTTGCCGGCTTTATTAAAGCCATCCAAGGTGACCGCGTGATTATTATTGGCCGCAACACCAAAGCTCCAATTTCCCCAACGGATTGGTTGAAAATTGATCGTTACCCACGCTACGACAGGATTGCCGTTTTTCACTTCATTAATCAGCGTATTCATCGAGCTGCCAGAAATATTTTGAACATTTCCGTATTTTTGACCCCAGCTTGTCAATGGGGCGGGATAAATCGCTGAATAGGTGTAAGAATTCTCAACAAATGGCGAGCCCACGAAGCCAGTGTTTGGATTCCCATTTGATGACTTAGGAATCGTATTTAAGAACGAGCGCAGACTCCAATTGGTCAGCTTGCCCTTGTACTGCAATGCTTGAAGCAAGGAAGCTCCTTCACAGCCGCTCGGTGCTCCCAGCGCATATTGATCATAATTTCGTACCCCTAGTAATCGGTAGTCCTCATAACTCTGCTCACCGCTGCCGATCGCATACCATGCAATTCCTTCATAGCGCCAGCCGGCCCTTTTTAACGGATCTCGCTCCGAGGTAATCGGCGTGTAATGGTGCGCACCGGCTTTAGCGTTCGGATTATATAAGCGATAAAGAGGTGTCCCTCCATTTGGTGAATACCAAGCGATCCCTTCATAACGCCAGCCAACTTTTTTTAGATGATCTCGTTCACCGGCATTTAACGTATAGTGATGGTCCCCCGCATTCGGATTGTACAAGCGATAAACAGGCTTTCCGTCGGCGGGTGCCTGCCAACCAATTCCCTCATAGCGCCAGCCGACAGAACGCAGGTGATCTCGTTCACTGAGCGTTTTTGTATAAAAATGTTCCCCGCTATTCGGGTTGTACAGTTTGGGTACCTTCCTCTGCGTGAACAAACGCAGGTGCGGCAAATGCTGCCAACGTCAACGAACAAACCAACAGAATACTTTTTTTCATTTGAACATTCCTTTCCTGATTTCATTAAAAATAGAAGAGCAAGCAGCTCTTAGTGAAAATCGCCAGCTTAATCTCATTAATTATTGTACGTTCTCTGGTTCATTCCGTCTCCTACCGAGCTTGTTCAATAATGTACAAAAAAATGCCCATTAAAAGTTCACAAATGGGCATGAACGCTTAACAAGCAAAAGTTGAAGGGGTTATTTACTGATCGACACTCGTGTTGGACTGACCCATGTTCCTGTACCAAAGCCTAGGATCGTTTTAATCGCCGGGATAAAGGTCGTCGCGATCGTCAAGGCGTTCATCATCCAATAGATCAGCATATAAAATGGGGCAAAAATCAGGTATTTCAATTTACGCCCATCGTCATCAATAATGAGGGCAGCCGCAACTTGCAGAAAGCCGGCCAGCATCTCAAAATTTATGAAAATAAAGGATAAGGTCAGCAGATGGAAGATCTGGTGATACTCTCCATGCACCAGCAAATGAATGATCGTCCCAATAAAAATCGCCAGAAAAAGCCAATAATACAGACTCCACAAAATACTAACTGTTTGGTCTGCAAACAGCAGAAACTGCTCAAAATAGTTGAACGGATGCAATGCTACCTTCTTCATGTTTGTCAGCCAGACCTCCGTACCGCCTTTGGCCCAGCGTTTGCGTTGACGATAAAGCATCTTCAGTGTATTCGGTACCCCCATGAAGAACATAATGTCTGGTGCAAAGGTGGGAATCCAGCCGTTTAGCTGCTGATCCCATGCGATGCTGATATCTTCGGTCGCACGATCTTGCCGAAACAAGCCGACATCGATCAAGGCATCCTTGCGATACATCGTATTTGCACCGCTGTAGGCATACATTGTTCCCAGCGTCCCTATTTGGCCTCTTTTAATGACTCCGACGATACTTGAAAATTCGACGGTTTGGGCTTTTTCGATAATTTTTGACCGGTTTTGAACATCCATATTTCCTGTTACTGCTGCCACATTTTGATCGGCCTCAGTCCTAAAATAGTTTATGTATTTCCAAAGCGCATCTGCTTCGGGAATCGTATCTGCGTCGTTGCTTAATATGTACTCCCCTTTAGCAAATCCCACACCGATATTAAACGCGTGTGCTTTGCCCTTATTTTTTTCAATACGCAGCACTCGCAGGCGGGGATAACGGTCCTGCAGCCGGGCTAAAATCTCTGGTGTCTGATCGGTGGAACCATCATCGGTGACCAGCACCTCATAGTTATGGTAATTCAACTCGCTGAGCAAATATACCAGCGTGTCTTCAATCACCACTTCTTCGTTGTGCGCAGGTACCATGATTGTCACCAGCGGCTCTTCTGCAGTCGGAATTTCTTTGAAGTCTGTTTTCTTATGACGAAATAGCAAGCGATAACAAATAACTTCAATCAACCAAACGAATGCCCCCAGTACTGGATAACTGACCAAAATAAACAGCAACACATTCACTACCGCGTTTAGGATCGGATACCCTGTGTCAATCGTCATGCTGTTCAGCCTCCCTATAGAGTTTGCGAATGGTATCGTCTGCCAGATTTTTTTCTTCCGGTACAGAATAATAGCGCGCCTCATGTCGTGTCTCTTCTGAACCAAAGCGCTCTGTATAAAAAGTATTCAGCGTCGTTTTTCTAGCCTGCAGTCCTTCCTCATCGTAAAGCTTTTCCACCAGCTCGTGGTGTTTGATTCGATAATTATTGCGTAACGTTAGAAAAAGAACGCCCACCGAAATAATGCCCAAAGAAACAAGAAACTGAAACCCGGTGTGATAATAGATCGCTTCTCCTGCGCGATCGTTCCACACATGATAAAACTTCGAATTATGCTTCAGCAGCGTCGATGAAATCGTCCAATAAATCGGGATGGATACAGCAATCCAGCCAACAATCGTCAACAGGCCGATATAAAATTTATTCCACCAATGCCCTTTTTCAAAAAAGGAATCACGAACAAAATGCTTCTCTGCCTCATGACGATTCTCATTAATCTTCATCTCCAGCCCTTCTTTCTCGATTATTATGACTCCGTTTTCTGAAAATACAACAATTTTGTTTCAATTATTAAAACGTTTTAACCTTTTTTAAATGGAACCGCAACCAGAGCTAACCATTTTCGTTAACATCCGTTGGTTCTATTTTCGATTCAAGTAAGCTAAAGTAGATTTAAGGGAGATGAAAAGTATGAATAATCAGAAAAGTCCGATCGCGAACAACTTGCGTTCATTAAGAAATCGAAACAACTGGTCTTTAGAGTATGTGGCAGAAAAATTGGAGGTCTCACGTCAGGCAGTCGCCAAATGGGAAAATGGAGAGTCTTTGCCTGATGTCATGAAATGCGATGCTTTAGCTAATCTTTATGATGTTACTTTGACTGATTTGATCCGTCACAATCAGGAAGATGAAGGAATACCTATCGGCCCGGCCGGCAAGCATATTTTTGGAATCGTCCCTGTCGGCTCCCGTGGACAGATTGTTCTGCCGAAAAAAGCTCGTGATCTTTTAAGCATTAAAACCGGAGATACCCTAGTAGTTCTCGGCGACACAAATCCCGCATCAGCAGGTATCGCCTTGATCGATAGTGAGATGTTTATGCGAATGACAGGAAATACGATCGAATCGATTTTCGATAAGAAGGAGGAATCATGATGAAACTGCTGGAGGTAACAGAGCTTTCGAAAAACTATCCGACATTCTCGTTAAAAAATGTCAGCTTTGACGTTCCAGAAGGTCAAATCATTGGGTTAATCGGTGTCAACGGTGCGGGAAAAACAACCATTTTAAAGGCGCTGCTAAATCTGATCCCCGTGGATCATGGAACGGTCAGAATGTTCGAAAAGAGCTTCTTAGAAAATGAACCCGCCTGCAAGCAAAAAACTGGCGTCGTGTTAGGCGGAATCGATTTTTATAAAGAAAAGAAAATCAAGGATATCACCGCGGTCACTAAACGGTTTTATGAAGACTGGGATGAAGCAGCTTATCAAAAATTTCTAAAGCTGTTCTCCCTAGAGCCGAATAAAAAGGTCAAAGAGCTTTCGGCTGGAATGCGGGTGAAGTACCTGATCGCCTTGGCACTTTCCCATCAAGCAAAGCTATTTATTTTTGATGAGCCCACCAGCGGACTCGATCCGGTATCGCGGGATGAGCTGATCGAGATCTTTCTTCAAATCGTTAAAAATGGAGGGAAAAGCATTCTTTTCTCCACCCACATTACCTCCGATCTAGAAAAGTGTGCAGATGCGATCGTTTATATCAAAGAAGGAGAGCTGGTCAAAGCCGCTCCTAAAAAGGAATTTATCGACTACTTCCAAACGCTGAAACGGCCAGACGAAACAGAAGCTCTCAGCTTGGAATCTATTATGGTACGAATGGAGGGGAAAAATTATGATTTCTAATCTACTGTACAAAGAGATCCGCTTAGCCGCGCATCCCAACCTGTTTATCTTCACTTTGATGGGTCCGCTTATCTTAATTCCCGGGTATCCTTATACAATGATCTTCCTATTCAGCTTAATCGGAAATTTCGTTAATTTGATGTATACACGGGAAAACAACGACATCTACTATTCTACCTTGCTGCCGCTGAAAAGAGCCGAAGTCGTTTTAGGAAAATGGCTGGTACTGCTAGTTTCCCAACTTTTGACGATCGTGATCTCCTTGCCGTTTGCCTTTTTACGGCTGCAGCTGTTGTCGCAGCCTAATCCTGTGGGGCTTGAAGCAAATACTGCCTTTTATGGGTTCGGCCTGATGATCTTTGCTTGTTTCAATTTCATCTTCTTAACAAGTTATTTTCAAACGGTCTATAAGGTCGGAGCTTCCTTTTTGAAGGGGCTGGTTCCAGCAACACTTGTTGCGATCATCGTAGAGGTTCTCGTGCATTTTCCAAGACTAGCTTGGCTGGATGCGGTCACCTTTGATGGCCAAATCAAACAGCTGCCTATTTTAGCGGCGGGAATTTTGATCTATAGTGTTGCGATGTGGGCGACATACAAACTATCCGTTCGGCGATTCAGCCAAGTGAATCTATAAATAGCGCTGCTGTATGCAGGTTTCCCCATAATAAATACCCCTAACCAGAACTTGAGGATTTCTCAGTCCTGGTTAGGGGTCGCTTGTCCGTCTAACGCTCAAAACGTTTTTACTTTTCGTAATAGCCTGTCCAAGAAAGCCCGTCTTCATTGGCTTTTGCTCCGACAAACTCTTTTTGCGTAGATTTTCTGACTAATTTTCCCTCGCCCGTCAGATCATCCATCAGCTCTTTATGACGCGAATACGTCACTTTTTCTAATTCATTTAGATCGCGATTAGTGAAAAAGTCCTCACTGCGCTCCACTTGCTCTGCCTGAGAAAAATCAGGTGTCGCCTTTTCTTCAACTGCCACATCCTTCTTTTGAGTAAACCAAAAGAATAGAAATGCCGCAGCCAGCACACCAACCAGTGCCACTACTTTTTTCATTGCGTCCTCCCCTGAAGCATCTTCTTACTTTTCAGTATGCCACAAGTGAAAACGTTTTTGAATGAAAAATTAATTTTTATCAAATAATCTTTTTTTAAAAAGGAAATAGAATGGATTGGCTTATTTTCTTATTAAAATTAAAACAAAAAAATCATCTTTGCTGATTACTCGAACTCTTCATATTCATTTGGGTCCTGTCCATCAATCCGTCCATCCGGTTTCTCCAGCAGATTGATCCGCTCGATTTCAGTTTGCGATAACTCAAAATCATCAATCGCTAGGTTTTCTCGTTGATGCTGCAGATTCCGTGATTTGGGAATCGGAATGATCCCCCGTTGCCCATGCCAGCGTAAAATAATTTGCGCTGGGGTCTTGTCATATTTTTCAGCCAGCTCAACAATCACTGATTCCTTCAGCGCGTCGCTGCCGCGGCCTAAAGGACTCCATGCTTCAGAGACAATGCCGCGTTGCTCATTCGCCCGCACCATTCGCTCTTGTACCCAGTAAGGATGGATCTCGATTTGATTCACCGCAGGCGTCATACCGGTTTTTTCAATGATTTTGTCTAAATGCTCCGGTTCAAAATTAGAGACTCCTATGGAACGGATCAGCCCCATTTTTTGTGCGGTCACTAAAGCCTGCCAGGCCTCCACGTACAAACCACGTTTTGGCAGCGGCCAGTGTATCAGATATAAGTCAAAATAATCCAATCCCATGCGGAACAAGGATTCTTGGATCATCATCAACGCATCCTCATAATGATGGTATTTTCCAGGCAGCTTTGTCGTCACAAAAAATTCAGAGCGCGGAATCCCAGAACGGCGGATCGCCTCGCCTACAATTCCTTCACTATCATAATTGGTGGAGGTATCTAACAGACGATAGCCATCCTGAATCGCCGTCAAGACTTGATCAAGTCCTGCCCCTCCGCGAATTTGGTAGGTACCTAGACCGATCGCCGGTATCTGATGCCCGTCATTCATTGTAATCAATGGTACTTTCATCATCAAACTCCTCCTTCTTTTAACCTATCCCGCTTTTTGCATTGAAAAAGCAGATTCCGTAAGCTTTCGCTCTCATTTCTACCTTACCATCAAATTCTGATAACTGTTAAATCCTCTGCTCAGCTTTCGAGAATTTATTTTTGAAAATAGGCAGAAAAATTTGGGGGAAAGAGGTATACTACTGAATGAACACATTAGAGGGAGAAGATTACATTGGATTCAATTATTTGTATCGTTTTGGGCATGCTGTTTGCGAATGGTGTTCCCCACTTTGTCAAAGGTATCACTGCTGAAAAATGGGACGTACCTTGGAAAAAACCGGCTTCTGCCTCTACGAATGTTTTATGGGGGATTGCGAACTGGCTGATCGTTGTGATTCTCTACGCGCTCTTCAAGCCAGACATCAATAGTTTTGATGCCGCCTGCTTTTTAATTGGTATGGGTATTACTGGATATTATCTGGCGCTGCATTGGTCAGAGAAAAAGAATGAAAATGACGCTGCTTGATTAGCAGCGTCATTTTTTTATTCTTCGATTTCAGCTTTTTGCTTCTTCGTCAGCTTTTGATACACCAATTGATAAGACACTTCGATCAATTGCTCAATCGCCTCATCATTCAAGTCATCACTGGCCAGCTTGATCGAGTTCCAATGATTTTTGTTCGTGTAATACCCTGGAATCACCGTTCCCTTATAAATCTCCCGCAGCTCCTCGTTTTTTTCAGGCAGATTTTTCAAGGTGATGATCGCATCTTCGCTGGCTTGATCGTTCATCATGCCAAACATTTTCCCCTGCAGGTCAAAATAAAGGACTTCCCAATCCTCGCGAAAATAAACCTTCGCTCCCTTCAGCTTCTCGCCAAAGACCTTAAACCGTTCGATCCGCTGTTGAATCATTGTTTGTTCCATAGCTCCTCCTTAATATGCTGACTGCCAGTCTGACTCTGGGCAGCTTCATGGCTGCGCTCTACTATTTTTATTTTAATGAACTAACCGACGTGTTATAGGTGAACTTCTGATAATGATTTCTTACGATCGTATATTCAAACGGAAGCCCCGTTTCCGTAAACACGATCTCCTCAGTTACTGTGACAGGCTCATAGGGTGTAAGCTGCAGCTCTTTTTGATCCTCTTCATCAGAGGGAGCCGCAAAAATCGAGACATACGAATTCGTCAACGAAATCCCCATTTCATTGATAGCGTAATCATAAATCGAGTCTTTCGCGATCTCCTTTGTCAGCTTAGGAAACAACTGAATCGGGATATAATTGGTTTCGATGGAAACAGCCACTTTATCAATATACCGGACCCGTTTAAAATGATAGGTGAAATCATTCTCCGTTAATAAAAGTGCCTTACGTATTTCTTCTGGCGGTAAAATCACTTCAAACAACAGGATTCTCGAACTGATTTCCTTTCCCTGCTCTGAAAATGATTTAGTTAAGCCGATCGGGCCCCTTTTTTGATGGCTATAGTCGTCATAGTTTTTCTTGAATAATAAGTTTACAAATGTTCCTGAGCGGGCCTTCCTAAATAAAAGACCGTCTTCTACTAAGGAGTCCATCGCCTTTTTCATCGTACTTCTGCTCACCTTAAAGGCTTCGCTCAAATCTCGTTCGTTGGGTAATTTCCCTGAAGGGTATTGATCTTCTAAAATATTCTTTTTGAGCTTTTCTGCTATTTGATCATATAAATTGAGATAATCCATCCTAACCTCCTTATACAGCCGCTTTTCCTCCTTATTATATCCAAGAGAAATTCTTTTTACAACAATTCTGGTACGCTCCAATTTATTATGTGGTTGACTCCAATATCGCGATGTGGTTTAATAACCTTGAAAGTGCTTTCTAAAAAATTATGAGGAGAATAATTTATGAAGAAGTTAACCGCGTTATTAGAGAAATATTTGCTGCCTTTTGCTGATATATTTAGTAAAAACCGCTACCTTGTCGCTATCAAAGACGCTTTTCTGATCTCTCTGCCCTTTACTATTTTCAGCTCCATGTTTACTGCGATCGCTAATATCCCCTTTTTACCGAATATTTTTGGCGAAAAGGCGATTACGCAATTCCAAGCATTTGTTTCACCAACCTTCTCTTTAACTATGGGAGTCATTTCTTTTATCGTCGCTGCCGGTATCGGCTACAGCTTGTCGAATCACTACAAGGTGAATCCTATTTACGGCGCAATTGTTAGTTTGGTTTCATTTATCATGATTACACCGATGACAACCGCTACAGAAGCTGGCGAGGAGGTTCTCAATGTTTTGCCCCTTTCTGAGGTCGGAGCCGTTGGGATGTTTGCCGCAATTATTATGTCTATCCTAGCTACTGAGATTTATCGGTACGCTATCCAGCATAACTGGACGATAAAAATGCCTAGCAGCGTACCAAAATTAGTGTCCGATTCTTTCTTTTCCTTCATTCCAATTGCCGTAGCGTTGATCGCTGCCTTTGCCATTCGAATGATTTTTGAAGCGACTCCTTTTGAAACGGTCAACAACCTGATCTATCAAGTTCTGCAAAAGCCGTTAACTTCTTTAGGAACATCGCTTCCTGCAACGATCATTGTTGGAATATTGGTCAATCTGTTCTGGTTCTTTGGTCTTCACGGGCATGTCATTGTCGGCAGTGTGATGGTCCCTATCTGGAATGCTCAGTCCTTCGATAACCTGACTGCTTTTCAAGCTGGAAAAGACTTGCCTCATCTGGTTACCGGTCAATTTACTGACTTTTTTGTACTAAATGGCGGCTATCTTTCAATCCCTGTGCTGATTTCCCTGCTGTTTCTTTTTAAGAAGCGTACGGATTGGAATGATCTAGGAAAAATCGCCCTTGCGCCAGGTATCTTCGGTGTTTATGAACCATTGATTTTTGGTCTGCCGATCATGCTGAATCCGATTATGTTCATTCCTTTAGTTGCTACACCAATCATTACAACAACGCTATCCTACCTTGCGATGAATCTTGGTCTAGTTCCATTTACAACAGGCGTCGCATTGCCTTACACAATGCCGCTGATCGTTAGCGGCGCCATCGTGACAAACTCGATTCGCGGAGCCATCTTGCAAATCGTTTTACTGATCATCTTAACCTTTATGTGGTACGTGTTCTTAAAAGTATTAGATAACCAAAACAGACTGGAAAGGGAGCAAACGGTTCATGACTAAAGAAAAAATGCTAGGAGCATTATACGGCGCCGCTGTCGGTGATGCTTTAGGCGCACCTACGGAATTACGAACTACCAATCAAATCCTCGAAACGTTTGGAGGATATGTAAAAGAATACACCTTAGCACCAAAGGATACTTTTGCCAGAGACTATCCCGCTGGAACCATTACGGATGATTTTAGTATGTCCTATTATTTGATGCAGGCCATCATCGAGCATGAGGGGAACTTTACAGAAGAAATCGCTCAGCAGGCCATCATCAATTGGGGGGCGGATGACTATTATTTTGACAAATTTGCCGGCCCAACTACTCGAGCAGCAATAGAAAACATGAAGCAGGGCCTTCCTACCGATGTTGATCCATTCGGTTTGATCAACTACAGCGGTCTAGCGACAAATGGCGGTGCAATGAAGACGATCCCGTTGGCCTTATTGGCTAACGGCGACTTGGAGAAGGCGCTGGAATATACTATTTGGATGTGCAAACCAACCCATTTCAACAGCAATGCGATTTCCGCGGCGGCGGCGATCTGCTGCGCGGCGACCCATGCGCTGACAGAATCCGCGACCTTAGAAAGTATTGTCGCAGCTGCTGTATGGGGTGCCGAAAAGGGCCGAGAATACGGCGAACAGCAGCAGCATATATCTGTTGGAGTGGATATTGCCTATAAAATTCAAGAGGCCGTGAAGATCGGTGGTCAGGCAGCCAGCTTTGAACACTTATTAAGCGAAACCGCTGATAAGGTCGGCACGAACTTCCTTGTCCAAGAATCAATTCCCGCTGTATTTAGTCTGTTGGCCGGAACAGAAGGGAATACGATGCTTGGCATCTATGCCGCAGTCAATGTCGGCGGCGACACAGATACCATTGCTTCTATGCTGGGGGGAATTCTTGGCGGGTTCAACGGCAGCCAAAGCATTCCGCAAAAATACATTCATGATATGGAAAAAGTAAATACAACACTCCCACTCCAGTCAACGATCGAGGCGTTTGTAGCCCTATGCTCCTCCCGATAAAATCAGAGGAGCATTCCAAAACGTGAAAGGAGGACGCCAAGAGTGAAGAAAGAAACGATTCGGTCCCTGCCAAAAATTGAATTGCACTGTCATTTAGACGGCTCCATTCAAATCAGCACTTTAGAAAAGCTGGCAAAAAAAGCTGGGATTCCCTTGAACTCGTTAACGAAGGCAATTGCACCAAAAAAATGTCATCATTTAAAGGAATACCTAGAAAGCTTTGACTGCATTTTACCCTTGCTGCAAAGTGAAGAAAATCTGACCCTCGCGGCCTATGATCTGATTGAACAGGCGGCTGAAGAAACGATTCGGTATATTGAGATTCGTTTTGCCCCGCTGCTGCATCAAGAACAAGGGTTGTCGATCGAACAAATCCTTCGTGCTGTTTGTCGAGGAATCCAGCACGCACAGAAACAGTTTGACGTTCAGGCAAATCTGCTGATCTCCGCGCTGCGCCATCATTCTAATGCAGCGAATCAACAATTAATTGATACGGTCACGCAATTGAATTCAGAAACGATCGTCGGTTTTGATTTTGCCGGTGATGAGCAAGCAACATCAAACGAGAAGATCAAGCCCACTGCCGACTACGCATTAGCTTCAGGTCTGAAGCTTACTTTACATTCAGGCGAATGCGGATGTGCTCAAAATGTCGTCGAAGCGATTCGCTTAGGCGCTGTCCGAATCGGGCATGGTGTAGCAATTAAGAGCGATACCGCCATCATGGATTATTGTGCCAAAAAGGGGACTTTGCTGGAGCTGTGTCCTACCAGCAATATCCAAACCAATGCGATCAAGGAGTGGGCAGACTATCCATTGCACAAGTTTTTAACTCACAATGTCAAATGCTGCATCAATACGGATAATCGAACGGTCTCTCAAACCACCTTGACAGAAGAGTACCTTCTTTTAGCAACCCACTGCCAATTGAGCTATTTAGAAATGAAAAGACTGAATCTAAACGCGATCGAAGGTGCCTTTGCAAGTCAGCAGCTAAAGGATCAGCTAGTCCAACAAATAAATATCGGCTATGCTGATGTCATCCCTTCGTCAGAGGCTTAGAGCATGACGCTTAAAATCAATCTGCTCAAGGTTCTGTTGGGAACACTCTTATCTGCCTTCGGACTTTCCTTAATGATCACCAGCAGCTTAGGCGTCGATACCTTAAGTGTTGCCTTGTTCGGAGTTATGAATATCTTTCCGCTAAAATTTGGCTACTTAAGCCTATGCTTCAATCTTTTCGCTCTAATGATCGCTTTTCTTTTTGACCGCAGGCAAATCGGCATCGGGAGTCTTATTAACGGTATTGGTATTGGATTAGGCGTCAATTTTTTCACTTCCTTCTTTACGCTAAATACCTCCTCTATCATCAGCCAGTTAGTTGCTTCGATCAGCGGTGTATTACTCTTTGCTCTAGGTATTGGAATCTATGTTTCCGCACAATTAGGTGCCGCTGCCTTGGAATGCTTGACCTTGATGGTCGTCAACAGTTCAAATTTTTCGATCAAGACTGTTCGTATCCTGATCGATAGCACGATGATTGTAATCGGTCTTTTACTAGGCAACGCTAATTTAGGCATAGGCACTCTCCTATGCGTATGTACTACAGGGGTCATTATGGAAGGTGTCCTAAAATTCCAAACCCGCCTGATTAAAAACAAAAAAATTGATGCAGGGTAAGTCCCCGCACCAATTCATTGATAATTTAAATAGTAAGCCCCCTATAATTCTTCCCCGTTTCCATCCATGGGGGAGAATTTTTTGTTAAAGCGAGGATTTTGTCTGAGAAAGGAGCTTTGCGTTCGCCATTTCAAGTAGGCGTTTTACAAATCCTGCCGCTTAAATAGCCAATAGGCTGCAACAAAGCCAATGATCCCTGTCAAAAAGATGCTTCCCAAGGTTAATAGATCATCTTTGAACGACAGCTCGATTAAGCTTTGAACAACTACCGCTGACCATGGCATGAGACGTGCAAAATTGAATGGGATATTGAGCGCAAACATTTGGATTCCAGTAAATGCTAAGGCGGCCATGATCGTCGGATAAAACAATTTCCGCTGCATGACACTCACCGTCAATAAAGGCAGCGCTGCGACAAAAGCCAAAAAGCAGTATTTAAAGAGTGTCGTCACCAGAGTTTTGGTTCCTGTTGCGCCAAAAGTGTCTGGATAAATCAGCCAGCCGCCAATCGTATAAATGATTACGACACCAATCAGCGTTCCTGTATACCAGATGAACCAAATCGCTAATTTGCCTAAAAGAAATCGGAAGCGCGAGGTGGGAGCCGTCAAGACATTATTGATCGTGCGATCCTCATACTCCCGCTGCATTAAGAAGGTGACAATGAATCCGCTCATAATTGACAGTAACGAGCCGACAACTAGATAGACAGTCGGCAGCCAAACGCGATAGTCTTCTATCGGGGATTCAACGATAACTAAATCCTTAAAGACCATAAAGGCCGCAGCGAACAATGTCAGCAGTGAACAAACCGCAAAGATGCGATTCCGTTTCAGCTTCATCCATTCAGCAGAAATTACATTATGCAATGCCGACACCCCCCGTGATCTTTCGAAAGTGCTCTTCTAAATTGACCGAGCCGACAAATAAACTGGAGACCTCGATCCCGTTTTTTCCGAATAGGCGGTTGATTTCTTGCGGTTCAAAGGAAAAATCAAAAATTTTGATCGTATCATTGCCGTCCACCGTATAATTGCTGAGATTCAGCTGCTCCTCTAAGAGACGAGCAGCCTGATGAATATCCGATACAGTAACACTGATATATCGCTGATTGTGTTGTGCAATTTTTTCCAGATCACACTCCTCCAGCAGCTCGCCATCGTGCAAAATACCGATGATATCCGCGATTTGCTCGATCTCTGATAATTGGTGACTAGAGATTAAAATTGTCTTGCCATGAACCTCGGCCAGCTCCTTCAGCAGCCTGCGGATTTCAACGATGCCGATCGGGTCCAGCCCATTCGTCGGTTCATCTAAGATCAGCAGCTCCGGATCGTTCATTAATGCATTGGCGATTCCCAGCCGCTGCTTCATCCCTAATGAGTAATTGGCAAAACGCTTGTGTGCAGCATGCGTCAAATCAACCAGCTTCAAAGCCTCCGCCACACTGTTTCTTTGTGTCTGCCCCTTCAGCTTAGAGAATACCTTCAAATTTTCCTGACCGGTTAAATACGGATAAAAGCTTGGTGTCTCGATGATATTTCCAATACGCAGGTATACTTCCGGATGCGTATTAGGCGATTGACCAAACAACAGTACTTCACCTGAACTTGCTCCTGCCAAGCCCAACAGTATTTTCATGATCGTCGTTTTTCCTGCGCCGTTGCGCCCCAAAAGTCCATAGATTTTTCCTTTGGGAATGGCGATCGAGACGTCCTTGACTACCGTCTGATCATGGTAGCGCTTCGTCAGCGCCGCCGTTTTTACAACATATTTTTCCATGGCGACCATCCTTTCTATACTTCTAGCTTAGCAGGGCTACCTTGCCCTAACCTTGTCAAACCCTTGTTTTTTTCTAGTTTATTTAGGCAGCGTCAAGGAAAATTGTGTCCCTTCGCTTAATCGACTGCTGACACTGATTTTTCCATGATGAGCCGTGACTAGTTCCTGGACGATCGCCAGTCCCAGGCCGTTGCCTTTCGAGCCCCGAGCTTCGTCTCCTTTATACAGACGATCAAAAATCCGCGGGAGATTTTCCTCCGAGATCCCTTTGCCGTTATCGGTGATCTCAAGCCGAACCTGCTGCTTTTCTTCCGCCAACTTGACCGTAACCTTGTTTCCTTGACTATGGTTTAAGCAGTTTTCCAATAAGTTATCGATGATCCTGCGAAACGCTGAAGCGTCCACTTTGCAATAAAACTCTTCTTCAGGAATGTCGATTTCATAAGTAAATTGCGGTTCCATTCGCGGAATCCAGTCACTGATACTCTCCCTCAGCAGCTCACACACATCGACCGTTTCGAATTGATAGCGACGTTCCCCTGATTCAAGCTTGACCCATTCAAAAAGAGTACTGATATACTTTTCTAGTTCAAATGCTTTTGCCTGAGAAGAATGCAGATAATGCTGCTGCTCCTCTTCCGTTACCAATCCATCGTTGATTGCCTCTAAGTAGCCTATCAGAGAGGCCAAGGGCGTACGAACATCATGCGACAAACTGGTGATCAGCTTGCGATATTCATTCTCAGAAGTCCGCAATCCACTAAGCTGCCGCTTGATATCTGCCACAATCTCATTCAACCGAAAACAAAACTCCGCCACATCCGTTGCTTCATCCGTAACCATTTTTCGATCGAGGTTCCCTTCAGCGATATCTTCTAAAACAAGCAGCGCTTGGGCAAGCTGCTGTTTGTTTTTTCGAAGACGGGCAATTAGATATAGACAACCTGCGGCCAGCAAAACACAAATACTACCTACTATTGCCATCTCCTATCCCTCCTGATTAAAACGATAGCCGACCCCGCGCACCGTTTGGATAAAGAAAGGCTGGGCAGTATCCGCCTCGATCTTCTTTCGCAGCTTACTGATGAAGGACATGATATTACTATCATCAAAGGCATATTCATCGCCCCAAACCTGCTGATAAATTTGACGTTTCGTAAAAATTTGTCCCTTATGCGCTGCCAGAAAATACAAAAGCTCAAACTCTTTTCCCGTCAATGCCAAAACTTCATTATCCAATAAAGCAACTCGCGTCTGTGTATCAAGGGTTAAATGCTTCAGATTGAGAGTCTTTTCCGCACCAGCAGTCCGATTAAATGTTGTATAACGCCGAACCAAAGAATCGATCCGTGCCATCAGTTCCGCCATGCTAAACGGCTTCGTCAAATAATCATCCGCCCCCAGCTGCAGCCCGCGAACCTTATCCGCCTCTTCATTCTTAGCCGTCAGCATCAAAACTGGAACCACGCTTTGCTTGCGGATCTCCGTCAAAATACTCAACCCATTGATTTGCGGCAGCATGATATCCAACACAATCAAGTGATAGTCACCTGTCAGCGCCATGTTCAATCCGCCAGCTCCTGTGTAGGAAATATCCACTGTATACTCAGCATTTCTCAAATATTTTTCTATGATAGAACAAAGCTCCTGATCATCATCAATGATCAATATCCTGATTTTCTCTCGCATCGGCCTTCTCCTCAAAAAAGTAATTATTCTATTGTTAATTTTAGCAAAGTTCAAGAGGATTTCGGAGGGAAGTTGTGAGGAAAAGAAAAACACCATCCAAGTTGGACGGTGTTTTGAGATTGATTGGGGAAAGACGGTGTATTCCAGTGCTTTTAGATTTAGACGAACTCGGAAGTCATGGAAGCCTTAATCACTGAGAAATTTACATTCCACTATTTTAGATTCTGATTTTTTAGGGTCGACAGATTGATCTAAAATCAGCGTTTAACTATGATTGGTGTGCAGTTATTTCCGAGCTTCTCGTAGAAAATTTAACTTATTATTCGAATAAAAGCCAAATAACCATACACTTCAGCTAAAAAAATGTATGGCTATTTGGCTATTCGAAATTTTTTTAAACTACATTAACTCGGATTTTTCCATCGACAAATAAGCCTTCATGCTAAAAGGACGTCCTTAGTTCAGCGTAAATATGCTATCTCTACTTACGTTTTCTTTTTGGCTTCCCTTTCCCTGTTTGCTTTTTCTTCTCCTTTTTTGATCTGGATGCCTTTTTTCCTTCAGGCGTCCGCTTCATCAGCTCCTCTTTCCGCTCTCGTTCTTGTTGGGCTTTGCTCTTCGGTTTCTGATAAGGCTTATAGGGCATTTTTTCAGCGGCGGATAGGGCCATCGGTCTAGATTCAGCGGCTTTTTTTGTTGCGGCTTTTGGTGCTTGGTTTACTATAGTAGCTGCGGGTTTGTTAGTGGGTTCGGCTTTTTGTGCTGCCGCGACGGGACCTTCAGATTTACTTGCAGTCCGCACTTCTTCCTTTGGCGCTTCCTCTTTCAGCTCTGCCATCCGTGTATCAGTCAAAACGATCCCTTCAGGTAAAAGGGCCTTCACTAATTTCAGCTTTTCTTCGTCCGTCATCGTACTGAAGTCAAGACCTGTTGCCGCTTCCATTTTTGGCTGAGTCGCAACTGCATGGATCTGCTCAGCCTCATCCACGACTGCGCCTTTTTTGATTTTAGGATGACGGGTACAGTTTTGGATTTCAGAATTTTCTAGTTTTACAAAACGGCGGATGCCGTCCTTTTCAAAGATCGTTAAGGAGCTCATCAGCTCTAACACCGCATCGATCTTCATCCCCGAAGAACGGATATCGGCATCGCGCAAACTCCAGGTATGAATCTTGCCGACTGCATCCTCAAAGGTGGAAAGAAGTTTATATTGCTGACCGTCTGTTTCCTCCACAGGGGTCGTTGGGACAAATAAATATTTCTTACACTCACTTAATCGATTGTTGAAGCGGTGGTATTCGTTCTTATTTTTATACAGCCGACGAGTGACTTCTTCCCACTCTTTGCCGCCTTTAAAGGAATCGCGGAACAACGGGCAAAGTTTCCGCAGCACGTCTGTCGGCTCAGCATAAAGAAAAATTTCCCGAATTAACTCACTGCAGAAATCTGAAAAATCACTGATACACAAGCTTTGCCGAATCAGCACTGCCACAATATATTGAATCACCGCATCCGCATCAGATGATTCTGCGTATGCCTGCGAGATTCTTTTCTCAAGATTGATCTTCCCCATTGTGAACAACGTGATTTGTGATATTTTTTTGCTTGCCATCTTTTTTCTCCCCTTCAGATCCTGATCGGTCCATTCTTTTCTTCGTTCGGTTCTTACCTTCGTTTCTTTATTATATAACAATGATAGCGCTTCAAACTGGTCAACCTTTTTAATTTTTTTAAAGGATTTGAATAATAACTATTCAGCAAAGGACATCAAACCATCTATAAAGCCCTCTCCAAACGCCTTATCGTCGCCTTTCACCTTCACCGCCGTACGGAGCTCTATCCATTTGTCTTCCATAAAATAATCGGATTGGAGAAATGTTTGTCATTACGGACCTTATATACTTAAAAAAATAGTATTAAATCACTATTTTTATTATCTAATTAACTTTATTGAAAAATTATAGTATTATTTAGATACACATATTTTTATTAATCTTTATTTCTAAAGGATAGAAAGATGGAGGAGTTCAAATGAACAAAAAAATTGGGGTCAAGCTTGGTGTAACATTCGCAATCTTATTTAGTTTTCTATTCGCCACTCCAACCCAGCATTATCAGGTGGAAGCCGCGAAAACCAAAACGGAGAAAAAGGTTAAAATTACCCGTACCGCCAACAAGAAAGTCACCGTAAAGGTTAAAAAATATATTGACGGCGATACGACGCGCTTTAAGTTGAAAAACGGCAAAACGGTTACTGCAAAATATTTATTGATCGCTGCACCAGAGCTCAAAAAGGAGAATCCTTACGCACAAGAAGCGAAGGATCGAACAAAAGAATTACTGAAAAAGGCCAAAAAAATCCAAATAGAATATGACAAAGGCTCGAAACGCGACAATAAAAAACGAGAGCTGGTTTATATCTGGGCCGACGGTAAATTAATCCAAGAAACATTAACAAGTGAAGGCTTGGCTGTAGTTCATAGTACAAAAGGCAAGAACACGAAGTACCTTGATAAAATCAAAAAAGCGGAAGAGCAAGCCAAAGAACAGAAACGAAATATCTGGAGTATTGAAAACTATGCCCAAGCAGGCAAAGGGTATGATCAAGCAACAGCAGATGAGTACAAAAAAGCCCGCGTTGAAGCCTTAGCTGCCAAGCAAGCCGAAGAAGAGCGGCTGAAAAAAGAGCAGGAGGCCAAAGAAGCCGCGGAAAAACAAGCGGCGGAACAAGCGGAAGCGGCTAGAAAGGCCGAAGAAAAACGAATCGCAGAAGAAGCGGCAGCAGCTAAAAAAGCGGAAGAGGAGCGAATAGCTCAAGAGGCTGCAGCCCAACAAGCCGCGGCTCAGGCTGAAGCTGAGGCCCAAGCACAGGCACAGCAACAGGCTCAAGCTGCACAAGGCCAAACAGTCTATGTCACTCCGACCGGCAGTAAGTACCATACCCATAAATGCGGTAATGGCACCTATTCGCCGGCTACTCTGGAGGAGGCCCAAGCAATCGGATTGACACCTTGTTCCAAATGCTATTAATTCAAAAGGGGACGCCAACTCGGCGTCCCCTTTCTATGCGTCTCCGCTATCAACAGTTTCAAAGTTCTCTGCGCCTCCCAGATTGTCGATCTGGAAGGTCGCTTCGTCTTTGTTATAGCTCAGTGTAGCCTTCTTATAACGGAAAACTTGGCTCACGTCGTCCGTAGCATCCGTGTAGATCGTATCGTAGTAAATCAAGTACTGGACAGTATAGACATCTTTGCCGGTCATACTGACGGATTCGACTTTTGCCTTGGCATTGACCCGAGATTTTTTAGCGCTCGTGCGAAATTCATTGATAAATTTCTCAAAATCCTTTTCATCAGCATTACTTGCGCCGTTAACAAAATGCTCAGCTAGATCACTCTTTTCAGATGCGCCGAAATCGCTATATTTAGAACTATAGCTCGACAAATCGCTGTATAAACGATCCAAGAAAATCTGAACATCCGCTGTTGATTGGACATTGTCAAAATCCAAATGAATTTCTGAAGCATAGCTGTCCGCTTTGTAGTCGTCTGCTAGAAACTCAGTCGCTGCGATTCGGTACGTATCACTTTTTAACTGATCACTAGCTGTCTTGAATGCTAATTGAACCTCCATCCCCTGATGCCAAACGACATCCTTAATCTCTGCTTGGCCCTCTTCGATGGTTCCGACTTCCTTATCATTCAGTAAAACCTGCGCGCCGTCGACATTCGAGGTGACTTTGAAGGAAATCTTATGGAGATTGATCGCGACATGACTGTCCGTTTCAAATTCAGGGTTATGGTAGCGAACCAACGCTTGCTTAGCGGCTGATTTTTCACTATCTAATTTTCCTTCTACTTGATAGCTGCCCGGTGTTAATGGCCCCCAGGTCGTCTGATAATTACTCCCTTTAGAGGTTGCCAGCTTTTCACCATCCAGCGACAACTGCATGCCTGCTTGATCGGTCGTAACGGTCAGATAGACCGGCTGAATCACTAATTGATAACGAGGAAACAAGCCAAGATGCTTCCCTTTTTCCTGAACAGAAAAATCGTCTAGCTGACCGGGATTATTTTTTAAATCCGTTAAAAAATCAGCGAAATCCGCTTTATGATTGCTTTCTTGATAATAGCTGACAAATTTTTTCAGGTTGGCCGCCGATACTTGATAGTTGGGATCTTCCGAAACGACAACTTCTGCTATCTTTTCGGGATCTTGTGTTTTGAAAATTCGTTCCAGCCGGCTTAATTGCTGCGGGTAGCTATAATAATATCGGCCAAATAGGAACCCGAAGGCAAATAATACTACTACCATTACTCCTGCACCGATGCCAATTTTCTGCTTCTTCGATAACGGTTTTTTCGGCGAAGCTGCTGGTCTCACGATGGTTTTTATCTGATGCCCGCAATTCGGACAAAAATCCGCATCCGATGGGATGGATTCGCCGCAATTTGGGCAGAAACGTTTAGCTTCCGGTGCCTCCGACTTTTCTTCTTCTGCCATCACTTCTGGCTTTACTGAAGCAGCTGCAGTAAATGGCTGCCCGCATTCTTCACAAAAGCGCGCCTCTGAGACATTTTCATGACCACAATTGGAACAATTTTTCATGGATATCCTTCCTGTTCTATCAGTCTTTCAGTACTGATTTATAAGTCTTTATCACCTATGATTGTAGCAAATATAACAATAAAAAAGGATATTATTTAAAAAAAAGACACTCTCTCGGATTGAGAAAGTGTCTTGCGCTTTTCAATTAAACGATCGACATACCGCCATCAATGATGATGAACTGACCATTCGTATAGCTGGAAGCATCGCTTGAGAAGTAAAGGATCGTTCCATTCAATTCCCCACGTTTGCCTGGACGGCTCATTGGATTCAAGCCTTGATATAAGTTTAAGAAGTCTTCTGATTTAAACAGCGTATCCTCTGTCATCTCAGATTCAAACAAGCCCGGCCCGATCGCATTAGTCGTAATATTGTATTTCCCATAGCTGGCTGCCATCCCCTTGGTCAATCCGAGAACCGCTGCTTTGCTGGCATTGTATGAATGACGGATAAACACATCCTCCTTATCAGCCATCACTGCGTTGATCGATGCGACGTTGACGATTCTTCCATAGTTGTTATCTATCATATGTTTTACTACGTATTTACTCACTAGGAAGATGCCCTTTACGTTGACATCCATGGATTTATCGAAGTCTTCCACCGTTAAGGAATCCACACCGCCGCGCACCGCGATTCCTGCATTGTTTAGTAAAATGTCCAAATGTCCGAAATGATCATATGCCTGTTGGATTCCGTCTTTGACATTCGCTTCATCCGTAACATCCATTTTGATCGCTAAGACATCACGGCCTATCTCCTTGATTTCTGCGGCTACTTCTTCTAACCGTTCCAAACGTCTAGCCAACAAAACCACATCCGCACCGGCTTTTGCATAAGCGATCGCGGCATCGCGACCCAGCCCGCTGCTGGCACCTGTTACTACCGCTACTTTTCCATTTAAATCAAACATAGAACATCACTCCTTCTTTTTTGATAACGCATACAACGTTGCTATACTAACGTTACCTAAGATAGTAGGGTGATGTCAATAGCTTGTGTAAAATAGCTAGGCTCTTCTATCGTTAAAAACACCTTTAGCTACCGTAATCGCGTTTAAAACTTTGGGAAAACCCACATAGGGAATACAGTGGGTAAATACCTCTATGATCTCTTCCTCCGTAAGTCCAACATTTAGCGAGCCGTTAATATGAACGACTAATTGCGCATTCGTATCGCCCTGAGTCAGTAAGCTGGTGATCGTGATGATTTCCCGCTCCCTGAAGGACAAAACGGGATTATTATATATATCCCCAAAAGCAAATTCCAAAATATAACGGCCAACATCCGGAGCAATAGCCTCGAGACTATGAATCACCCGCTCCCCTGCTTCACCATCAATCTCTTGTAAATTCCTGATCCCTTGTTCCAATCTCTTATCACTCATAGCAGTCTCTGCCTCCTTTATGTTAAAGTACTATAAACTATCAAGTTGACTTTATAGCAAGAAGCTTTGATAAAAAATGTAGCAGAGGAGAATCTAGATGTATAAAATCAGCGAAGTTTCCAAAATGATCGGCTTTAGTATCCCGACCCTGCGATACTATGAAGAATTAGGGATCAGTACTCCGGCTAAAAACAAAAACGGCTACCGTGAGTACAGTGAAGCAGACATTGATTGGCTGCGTTTCATCCATCGCTTAAAACAGACCGGTATGGATCTGGAAACAATCAAGAAGTATTCAAAGCTGAGAAGTCAAGGCGATCAGACCATTGAAAAGCGCATGAAGCTTTTAGCCGCGCAAAGAAACCGGCTGTTAGCGGAAAAAAGAAAGATTGACGACCATCTCTTTTTCTTGGAAAACAAACAGGAGACTTATAAAAAAATGCTGGTCGACAGAAGAAGCTAATCGGCTTGAAACAATAGTTTCCTTTTTGCTCAATAGCAGCCGTTCAATAAGGCCTCCCCTGCTTTTGTTGAAACAATACTTTCTATTTTTATCCTCAGCCTGTTCAATATCCTATAATAGGTAAAAAAAGGAGGAGATAGGGTATGTGAACTTACAAAAGCGACGTATTAGAAACATCCGTGAAGTGGTTTAAGGATAGCGCCAACAGAGAGGATTTGGAGCGTTTGGATGATTTGATCAACAGCCGCGCAAATGAAGGCTGGGAATTCGTGACTCATTCATATATGCCAAATGTTACCGCGACTAGAAGCGCGATTCTCGTGACATTCAGAAAAGAACAATAATCGACCGTTATCTAAAGGACTGGGAGTTTCTTCCCAGTCCTTTTTAGTCTGCAAATAAATGCAATTCTACACAATCTCTTTAAAGGAAATTCCACGGACAACCTTTTCAACAAGATCCCCACTATAGCAGGTCAAAGAATAATTGCTCATACGGAATAGCGTCCTCCATAGCCAAAAAATCATTTAAAAATAACTTGCTTTTGTTTTGTTTTTCACCTAAACTTTATAAACAGAGAGAATGAGAATCATTATCATTTATTTGCGGGAGGGTGAGTCTTTGAGAAAAAAAGGAATCGTGCTTGTTCTATTATTGTTAAGCGCTCTCTCTATTTTTATCGGAGTAAAAGATTTGATGCTGCAGGCTTTATTCCATGGCGATCCGGAACAGTGGCTGATACTCGCCACCACTCGTGTACCGCGGACAGTCAGCTTAATTCTGGCAGGTGCAACGATGAGTATCTGCGGTTTGATCATGCAGCATCTGACACAAAATAAATTTGTTTCACCAACAACTGCTGGAACGATGGACAGCGCTCGCCTGGGGATTTTGCTCGTAATGCTCTTTTTGCCTAATGCCTCCACCATGGTTCGGACCTTTTCAGCATTTGTCTTCGCTTTTTTAGGAACCATGCTCTTTTTAAGTCTAAGTCGTCTGCTGCCAACAAAGGATCCGATTTTTCTCCCCCTGCTTGGTGTGATGTTTGGTAATATTGTCGGTGCAATCGCCACGTTCTTTGCTTATCAGTTCCAATTGATCCAAAACATGTCTTCTTGGCTGCAGGGTAATTTTTCATTAGTAGCTAAGGGAAGCTATGAGCTGCTCTACCTGACAATTCCGCTATTTTTTATTATTTACTTATTTGCCTACTACTTCACAATCGTAGGCCTAGGAGAAGATGTCGCGGTCAATCTGGGAGTCAACTATCGTTTGACTCAGACGCTGGGGATCGGTCTGGTGGCTGCTGCCAGCGGATTGGTTTTGATCATGGTTGGCACCGTGCCCTTTTTAGGGGTGATCGTTCCCAATATTGTCTCGCTGATCTATGGCGACCACGTCAAACAAAATCTATGGATCACCGCCATCAGCGGCAGTGTGTTTCTAATGGCCTGCGATATTATTTCACGCATCGTGATCGCACCTTATGAGGTACCGGTCAGCTTGACGGTAGGTATTTTAGGCAGCGTGATTTTTATTTACTTATTGGTTAGGAGGAAACGGGTATGAAATTTTCTCGGCCAAAAAAAGCGCTGCTGCTAGTCGTTCTCACGATCATAGCACTGCTCTTATGTGGACTGTACTTGACCTATAATACATATGGAAATTTCCAGTTTGCTTGGATGCTGCGGGGAAAAAAGGTTGCAGCCTTTTTACTGGTGGCACTGGCAACGGGAATGGCGACAATCAGTTTTCAGACACTGACCCAAAATCAGTTTTTAACGCCGAATATTCTAGGCCTGGATTCCTTATACGTGTTGATCCAGACCCTGCTGTTTTTTATCGTTGGTGGTGTCAACATGCTGTCACAGGAACAAACCTCCACCTTTTTAATCAGTATTCTTTTGATGGCGCTGTTGAGTCTGCTGCTGGCCAAGGTTCTGTTGAAGCGCCAGCAAAACGATTTATTTATTTTGTTAATGCTAGGAATGATTCTGGGTACCCTATTCAGCAGCACCAGTAATTTCCTGCAAGTAATGATGGACCCTAATGAGTATGATCTGCTGCAGGGGCGGCTTTTTGCCAGCTTTGGAAATATCAATACCACTCATTTAGGCTTAGCAGCCGTGATTATTCTGCTGGGTTCATTCAGTTTATTCGCTGCCAATCATTATCTAGATGTCCTGCATTTAGGCAGCGATCAAGCGACGAACTTAGGAATCTCACTAAATCGATTTCAGATCATGGTCTTATTCCTAGTGAGCCTTTTGACTGGAACAGCTACCGCACTAGTCGGCCCGATCACGTTTTTAGGCTTCATTGTCGCAAATATCAGTTACCAGCTGATGCCGACCTATCGCCACAGCTATCTCTTTTTAACTGCCGTGTTACTCGGAATCATCTTTTTGGTCGGCAGCCAATTTTTAGTCGAGCAAGTATTTCACTTAAAAACAACGGTCAGCGTCGTGACACAATTTGTCGGCTGCCTGTACTTTATCTGGAAAATCATTTATGAAAGGAGACAGCAGCGATGATCGATTTGAAAGAAGTATCAAAGAACTATGGGGCGAAAAAAGTCATTTCTGAGGTATGCTTACCCATTAAAAATGGGCAGCTGACCGCTTTTATCGGACCAAACGGAGCAGGCAAAAGTACCTTGCTGTCGATGATCAGCCGCTTGATCACGATCGATGCCGGGCAAATTTACCTTGATCACAATGAGGTCAAAGCGTGGGGCTCTAATGAACTGGCAAAGAAGCTGTCGATCCTGAAGCAAAGCAATGGTGTGAACTTGCGAATCACTGTCCGTGAGCTCGTAAGCTTCGGCCGCTTTCCTTATTCGAAAGGCCGTTTGACGGCGAAAGATCAAGACATGATCGATTATGCGTTAGAAAAGCTGGGGCTAGTCGAAATGGCGGAGGATCGGATTGATACTTTGTCCGGCGGCCAATTGCAGCGTGCGTATATTGCTATGATCTTGGCGCAGGATACTGAATATATTCTATTAGACGAGCCCTTGAACAATTTAGACATGAATCATGCGGTACAGCTGATGAAAACTTTGCGGCGCTTAGTGGAAGAGGAGCACAAAACAATTCTGCTGGTCATTCACGATATCAATTTTGCGGCGACCTATGCCGATGAGATCGTTGCAATGAAGGCTGGAGAAATCTTTGCTCACGGAACGACGAATGAGATGATCCAGCCCCACATTTTAAATGCGTTGTACGAAATGGAAATCAAAATCTGTGAGCTGGACGGCAAACGATTTTGCATGTATTTCAACTAAAAATGGGATTCAGACTCATTTAAAAATGAGTGCTTTTATTATAAATTAGGAGGAAACAGAAATGAAAAAATATATTGTTGGACTATCTATGGTATTGCTTGGTTTAGGCTTGGTCGGCTGCGGCTCGACGACTAATGAAGGAAGCAGCGATTCAACAGACAAAGCGGCAGCAAACAGCACTGTCAAAGACGAGACAATCGAGGTAAATGACTCAAACGGAAAGGTGACTGTGCCAAAAAATCCTAACAAGGTCGTGGTTTTCGATAATGGTTCTTTAGATACCTTGGATGCTTTAGGTGTAGGCGATAAAATCGTAGGGGCGGCAACGGATAACCTGCCTGCTTATTTGAAGGACTATAAAAAGCTAGAGTCCGCAGGCGGGATCAAGGAGCCGGATTTGGAAAAAATCAATCAAATGAAGCCGGAGCTGATCATTATTTCTGGTCGTCAAAGCGACTTTCTTGATCAGCTGAAAGCCATCGCTCCAACGATGTATTTAGCTGTCGATACCTCCGATACGTGGAATTCCATCAAACAAAATGTTGAAACCTTAGGACAAATCTTCGGCAAAGAAAAAGCAGCCAAAAAACAATTAGCCGCACTGGAAACCAGTATCAAGGAAACCAAAGCAAAAGCGGAAGCAAGTAAAGACAAAGCCTTGACTGTTCTCGTTAACGAAGGTCAATTATCAGCCTATGGGAAAGGCTCACGTTTTGGAATCGTTTATGACACCTTCGGCTTTGCAGAAGCAGATGATACCATCAAAGCCTCTACTCATGGTCAAAGTGTCTCATATGAATATGTCCTAGATAAAAATCCAGAAATCCTCTTTGTCGTCGATCGGACAAAGGCAATCGGCGGCGATGACAGCAACAATGCTGTTGCCGACAACCAGCTAGTTGCCCAAACAACTGCCGGCAAAGACAAAAAGGTTCTCTCACTCCAACCCGATGTTTGGTACCTTAGCGGCGGCGGGCTGGAATCGACTAAGATGATGCTGGAAGATGTGAATAAAGCCTTCGAATAGGACAAAAAGCCTTGATTGAATCGATCAAGGCTTCTTTATTCCGCTCTTTAAAGGTTTTCTCCAGACCGTCTTAGCCAGCAGCAGTACACATCTTTTTCATGATTGAGAAAGTGTCCCGAATGTGCCTATTCATTGATTGCTTCTATTCCCTGCTGCTTCATTTTTTCCACATGCTCCAGCATTGTTTGCAGCTGTTCCGCCGAATGACCTGTCCATTCCGTCACTTCACCGACGACTTTCAAGGGCTGTTGGGTCCGGTAAGATCGGGTTGGATTGCCGGGAAATTTCTTATCTGTCAAATTGGGATCATTCTCAAATTCACCCGTCGGTTCTACTTGATAGATCCGCTGCGGCGCATCTCCTAACGCCAGCTCTGCACCCCAGATCGCCGCGTCCATTGTCGCTGAGAAATAGACAAAATTGGCTTTTTCCTGTTTGCCGTAGTTGGAGCGTTTGCCTGCCTCAAGCAGGTCGCCTACCTTCAAATCAGCTTTTGTCCCATGATAGAACGGCCCTTTATCCAATACATCATTCATCGAATCAACTCCATCACTATTTTTTCTGTAACCGAGCAGTATAGCAGGAAAATTAGCAGCTGTAAACTTAATCAGTCAGCTGCACCTGCGACAGCTGTTCAGCAAATTGCCACGTTTCGCCATTATCGGAGGAACGATACAAACAGGCAAACATTTTTCCCTGATCAATCCCGTTCGTTTTCAACAAATAGAATTTGGTCTCCAGCTGATGGGTACTGACTTGAGTCACTTCGTTAGGTGATTGGAAAAGATCCAATCCGCCGGTTTGATAATCCGCTGGGATCGTCACTACCGCTTCTTTGAAGGAGCTGCCGCTATTGTTGGTGTAATACAGCTTTTCCCGTGTGGAGACAAATCCTAAAGCAGGATTAACAAAGCTGACATTTTGTACAGGCTGATTGATTGTCGTACCATTGCTCCTAGACCACGTCTGCCCTTGATCATTCGTCTGGTAGATCTCCAAGCCCTCTGAAGATACCTCTGGTGATATGTTGGAATAAACCAAGATGCCGCTGCCATCAGCGAAAAACTGAGCCTTGCGATAACGAATTCGTTGCGCGGCTTCAGACACAAGTGCTTTTTTCCACGTCTGTCCATTATCACTCGAGAATAAGAAAAACAGCTCCTTTTCGTTCTCCGAATAAATAAACCAGGAGAACGCCTTTGAAACATCGTACGTCTTGTCCATCCAATACCCCAGCGGAATCTCACCACTAGTCAGCAGATAGCTGCCTGTGCGCAGCCATTCAGGCTTCAGCGGTACAAAAGACCAGTCTGTCCCGCCATTTGTCGTTAAATAAAGCTCCCGCGTCTGTTCATTCAAATCCAGTTGATTCATCTGATTCACTTTTTTAGTCGGCGCCGTTCCCTGCTGCGTCAGCAGCTCGTTGCTCGTCAAGGGCGCTGCTGCACTTGAAGCGGTCGACCTTGACGGCTCAGCGCTGTAAAGATTTTGATAGCGCGTAACTCCATAATAAGTAAACACGCCGGCCCCACTAACAAAGATGAAGCTGATTATCAGTAATAGCCACTTCTGATTGACTCCCTTAGCTTTTGGAAAAGTTGCCGGCAGCAAGGACGGTTTCCCATTTAAAACGAACAATTGAATTGATGAAAAGCCCCATAGCTCCTGACGGTTGCCTAAATAAATGACCGCATCATCAAAAGTAGTGGTTAACTCGATACAATCAGCCTTTGCCAAGCGCAGCGTTGGCTTTCGATCGCCTTCTGCTAAATAATAGGCCTCGCGGTCCTGATAAACCACCGGGTACTTCGCTGCTTCTTTTACATAGCGCTCCAGAAAACGTTGAAACGACTGCCGTAGTCTGATTTCTTGAATCACATTCACCAGGAAGAAGACGACGGTCGCCGCTGCACTGATTCCTCCCAGCACTAGTGAAAAATGATAAAAGCCCCGCAGCCAGTAGCCGCGATCAATCGAATGTACACGCATCCCCAAATACTGATAAACAAAACTTCCAATACCGAAAAACAGGACCGATGCACCAATTAGAAACAGAAAAGCCGAAATCAGATTCTTTTGGCGATTTTTTCGTACACGCCGATAAATTGGTTCTCCCGCAGACAGCAAGTCGATGATTAATGATTCCTGATCCATAATTTCTCCTATCAGTTAACTTGTTTCGTCTATTATCTGTCAGAAGCTGGCGGTTGAACAGAGAATTTTCTCTAAAAGTTTGTAAAGAATTCCGACGAAAACCTAATCATTCAGCAATAGCTGCAAGCAATAATTTCGCTACTGAACGGACCGAAAAAGGATTTTGTTTTTATAACTAATACCTTTCGTATGATCAAAAAAAAAAGCCTTAGAGATTTCTCTAAGACTTTTTCAAATTGCCGGCAAATTCATGCATTCCCTTACGGATGTAAGTGAAACCTGAATAAAGAACAACGACGATCACGATCCAGGTTAATACGGTCATATTCAATCCGGTAACAAAACGCGTCGCGATAATCACTCCGATGATTCCGCCGATCGTAATTCCCAGACTGACTTTACGGGAGTAATCACCTGATTTAATAAAGTTTGTGCCGGCAACAGGCATTAGCCCTGCGCAAGAAGCCATCATGATGGGAAAAGCGACTAGTGGGCTCAAACCCAGCATGTAAACCATCGCCATACACGGAGCATACAAGCCAACACCGATCGTCATCAATGCGCCCAAGATGAAGTTCCCAACAATACCGATCACTAATTTCACTCCGGTCAAACTGGTCAAATGATTGCCCGTTCCTAATAAATCAAGCAAACCTAATTGTTTTAACGCCATCAATGCCGCAGTGATGATCAACGCGATGCCCATATAAAACTGCACCTTTTTTTCAGGAAGCTTACTAACGGTTTTTGAGCCGACATAAGAACCGACGATCGCTGCGATAACTAATGAAAATAAAGTCAACGGTGCCACTTTTACTACTGTAATAAAAATGAACGCTTCAATAATTACCGGAACCGTATGAGAAACATTTAACGTTCCTGGCAGTTGCCGATCATTGTCTAATTGCTTCGTCGTTTCCAAAAGCATGGTCGTCGGTGCAAAGCTGCCGATCCCCAAGGTATCCATCGCGTCGGTAATAAAGCCGATCACACCAGAAACAAAGATGTTTCCGCCGCCCCAGTTTCCGCGCTCTGCGATCAAATCGCGAATAAAATAAAAAAGATAATAAACCAATAGGACACCTAACAGTCCCAACAAAATTTGTACCATCATTCTCTCCTCTAAATAAAATAATCAATGAAAGCTCTTTTTCCTCTTAAGATAATACAACAATTCACAAGGATTTTGACTTAAATCAACTAACAGTTTGATGATAGTCGTCCAAGAAATCTTAAAGGATTCCATGAGTTCAGATAAGAGAAAAACAACATTTCCTAGAGAAGTCATACTGCAAAAAGCGTGACTGACAGCTAACTCTTACTAGAGGAATCATTTTTCAAAAAAAACGAAAAATGATTGTATTTTCGTACGCATATCATCACGCTAAACTTATTGAGCATAAATTAGCTTCACACTAGTAATGCACGTTCTCTTCTTAGGGACTGCAAAAAGCGTGACTGACAGCTAACTCTTCCTAAAGAAATCATTTTTCAAAAAATCGAAAAATGAATGTATTTTCGTACGCATATCATCACGCTAAACTTATTGAGCATAAATTAGTTTCACACTAGTAATGCACGTTCTCTCCTTAGGGGCTGCAAAAAGCGTGACTGACAAAAAAATGACCTTCAATTTCTTGAAGGTCATTCACTCAACACAAAATAATTATTTTCCGGATCGGCAAAATTGAACAGCCGTTTCCCACCTTGCTCCATAATGGGATTTACCTTAGGACTAAGCTTTTGCAGGCGATCGTGGCAGGCATCAAGGTCCGACACCTTCATTAGTAACGAAGGAAAATTGTCCACGACTTCGGGAGAAACTTTTTCAATAAATTGGCGATCAAACAGAACCAGCTCCACTGATTCAAACAACTCTAGCGTGATTTGCAGGGAGCCATCCGGCATTGGCTGCTGCGAGGTGATCTTCCCGCCCACTCCTTCTTGCCAGAAGGCCGCTGAACCGGCCACATCCTTGACGTACAACATGATTTCGATTCCATTAAGCATTTTTCTCCACCACTTCCTTCAGACGAAAACGCACCATCTCTGTAATCAGCTCTGATGGCAATTCTTGTTTATAAGGAATCTGCAATGCCCCTTTTGAGGTTTTGTAATCCTTCAGTCGTTCTTCAAAGGCAGTCATCGCACTTGGTGTCGGATAAAATCCCAAATGCTTTTTCATCGCGCCAAAGTGAACTAAATTCTCTGTTAAATAAAACGTTGGCATTCCGTAAGAAATTTTTTCAGTGGTTTCCTCTGGGACTATTTCTTTGATCAGTTGATAGATTTCTTGAAGCATCGGCTGCTGATCCGTTTCAGCAGCGTGAATGTATTCTTCAATCGGTGACATCGCTTCACGCCCTTTTTTTCTTTTTAGTCTAGCGGAAATCATTGAAAAGGTATACAAACTTGCTCTAATCGTCCTTCAGCAAATCCCCCAAAGAAAAGCCGTCAAAGGTCTCACCATCGTAATACTTCAATAATTGATCCGCTGTTAATAACGAAGAGGTCATCTCTTCATCCTTATCCTCGACTTGATTCAATGCCGCGTATTCCTGATACTGCTCCGCCAATTGGCGATACAGCTCTTTCTTTGAAGGACCTGCGCCAGTAATAAAAGGCAATTCCTTGATGTGTCCTCGATAAAGAGGGCGCTCATTCACCCACTCGATCGGCTGCTCAACGACGGTCAATTGAACCTCGGCAAAAATATCTTCATACATTATTTTTCCTCCTCTCGCATTTTTCGATACTGACGCGGTGTGATTCCTTCGATCTGCTTAAACCGTTTATAGAAAAAGGCCTTGTCTTTATAGCCTAAGCGCTCCACGATTGTTTGGATTGTCAGATCCGTTTGTTCCAGATAGCTTTTACAGCGCTCAATTCTTCTTAATAAGACGATTTCCGTAAATGACTGCCCCGTCTTTTCCTTCAATAAACTCGATAAATAATTCGGGTGAAAATGAAATTTTTGTGCGACCTCCTCTAGCGTCACCTGCTCCAAACGAGCATCGATATACGCCAATAGCTCTTCCGTCAGCTGTCCATTGGAGATAAATCTGTCCTTGGCAATCAACCGCTCGGCCTTGCCCTGGCTAATCTCGACAATCAACAGGACAAAGGCCGATTTTGTCACTTTATTGTTGAAGTACGCCATTTTAACTACTTGCTTTAGTAAAAGCAGGGCGTAAAAATGCACATCGGTCTCCTCCGCAAAATCATAGACCAAAAAGCGCGGGATACTAGCAAACTCATTACTCAAAGCCTCCACAAAGAAACGATACAGCAGCGGCTCTTCAAAAAATTGGCCCAGCAGCGATTCTGTAAAATAGCTCGATTTAAAATAAAAGGCGATCACTTCCGTCTCTAAATCCCCACAATAGGTAAGCGGTGTTGCTCCATTGACTATGATCAATCCGCCCGCGTTCAGCTCCTTTTTTACATCGTTGATCTGAACAGCCACTGTTCCCTTCATCACATACAGCATTCGAATAAAATCGGCCGGAACCGCGATCTGATCCCTTGTTTCCTTCGTCACGAAAGCCGCAATTTCTCGCCGCGCATTTGCAGCAAAACGCTGGACCTCGCCAATCATTTGACCATCATCGCCTAAGTAGCAATCCAAGGTTGCCAAAAATTGATAAAAGCTGTTATACTCCGTTGCTGTTACATCCATTTACCCACCACCTTAGAATCAAACACTTTCTTCTTTATCTACACTATTTTCAATATGTATCGATAGGCATATAATTTCTTTATTGATTGTACCATGTTTATGAATTTTAGACATTTGATTCAAACACTTTGCAAGTTCCACAAATCGGATGAATACGCATGCGTGAATTTGCTCAATACAATAGCCAAAAAAAGGAGAATTTACTATGAAAATCGGTTTTATCGGTGCCGGCAATATGGCATCTGCAATTGTTGAAGGCATTGTCCAAAAAGGGTTCAGCCAACCAGAGGACATTTACTTGTATGATATCTCAACAGAAAAAGTCCAAGCTTTCGCGAAAAAAATTGGTGCACATGCGGTAAATGATCCGCAGGAAGTTATCAAAACGGTCGATACCTTAGTCTTGGCAGTCAAGCCGAATGTCATTAAGGGCGTATTACTGGAGGCAAAGGACGCGATTCTGCAAAATGATCCATTGATCGTCTCAATCGCCGCTGGAACAAGTACCGAAGCGATCTATGATGTATTCGAAACAGATCAGCCGATCCGAATCGTTCGAGTAATGCCGAATATGAATGCGATGGTTGGCGAAGGTGCGGCGGCTGTTTGCGGAAATGCGAGCGCTGCAGAAGAAGATGTCACAACGATTATCGATCTGTTTAACGCAGTCGGCAAAGCTTGGCCGCTAGAAGAAAAATACTTCTCGATCTTCACAGCCATCGCTGGAAGCTCGCCGGCTTATACCTTCTTGTTCATCGACTCAATCGCTCGTGCGGCAGTGAAGAATGGGCTGCCGAAGGACATCGCGCTAGAAATGGCGACACAGGCAGTTTTAGGCAGTGCGGAAACCTTGGCTCACAGCAAGGAAAATCCATGGACACTGATCGATCGAGTAAGCTCTCCAGGAGGAACAACTGTCGCTGGGATCGTGGAATTAGAAGACAACGCCTTTATCTCAACCGTTATTAAAGGAATCGATGCAACGATCCGTAAAGACGAGGAACTAGGGAAAAAATAGCACTGATAAGAACGTTTTTTCGAACGCCTTCAGCGGTTCCGCTGATTGCGGAAATAGTCGTTTGACATACTGCGCCTATCTTAAAAAATTCTATAAAAGGACTTGGCAGATGATTTCGCCAAGTCCTTTTTGCTGCATCTTTATTTCGCTTGAAACAACTTTATCAATGTATCGTAAATGTAATTTTCAGTATTTGTATAATTGTTTTTCTTCAGCCGGCAGATCATGACCTTCCAGACAATCGGCTCATTCATCTGGCGCGCAACAAAATCATCCGACGCATATTGATCCGCCATCGGCAATGGCAAAATCGTCAGCAGCTCTTCATTGATTTTTACTGAGTTCAGCAGAAAATCCCAGGAGCTGGATTTCAAAATAATGTTCGTATACACGTTCTTACGCTCGCAAGCATCCTTGAATAAATGATGGATCATGAAGCTCTCATCAAACAGTGCGATTTTCTCATTGTGCAAATCTTTCCAATCGATTCGTTTCTTTTCTGCCAGATGATGCTTAGGCGACAGAAATACAGACAGCTCCGAGCTCTGAATCTCAAATGAATCAATGATATTCTGAGAAATGCCTTCCGGTGAAAGTAAAACAGCAATATCGACCGTTTCTAAAAGCAGCTCCCCTTTTAGACGATGGGCGCCCTGTTCTTTAAGCGTAAAATTGATCGTAGGATTGTCTAAAATCAATTTCGGCATAATGGTCGAAAAAATAAGAGACAATATTAACGGCGGGATACCAATCGTGATACTGCCAGCCATCGTATCGGCCGCTTCATGAAGATTCATCTGCATTTCATTATATTTTTTTATAACCTCTTGAGCATCAGCATAATACTTTTCACCAATATAAGTCAGACCGACGATCTTTCCATTGTTCCGTTTAAACAAACTCGTTCCTTCACGACTTTCGAAATCATTGATCATAATACTCAGAGTTGGCTGTGAAATATAGAGATTCTGGGCGGTTCGGCTCAAATTAAAATCGTTATTCACAATTGATATAAAATAACGAAGATGCTTTATATCCATGTTTCCCCTCCTGCGTTTCTTTCCTCATGCTCTTAGGATAGGCAGGCTTTTGCGAAATGTCAAAGCAATCCTCTATAAAAAAAATTAATACCTTGCTAAAAATTTGCTATTTTGCTTCTGCGCATATTCTTGTTATGCTTTCCATGGAATTGATTGAAAGCGCTTTTAATCCACTAAAATTATTTTAAGGAGTATTTGCATGAGAGAAATCGTCATTACCTCTGCTTTACGAACACCTATCGGCTCGTTCGGCGGAACATTAAAAAATATTTCAGCCATTGATTTGGGTCAGCAAGTTGTCAAGGAGCTTCTAGCACAAGCGGGAATCGCCCCTGACGAAATAGATGAAGTCATCTTCGGAAATGTCCTGCATGGCGGACTTGGACAAAATGTCGCTAGACAAATCGCCGTCAATGCCGGGATACCGGTTGAAAAAACGGCCTTTACCTTAGATATGGTCTGCGGCTCCGGCTTAAAATCAGTCGAGCTGGCGATCCAAGCAATTGCTTGCGGAGATGCTGAGGTTATTATTGCCGGCGGTACCGAAAATATGAGCCAAGCACCCTATGTGTTAAAGGATCATCGCTGGGGTGGTCGGTTAGGTGATGGGAAAATCATCGACACCTTGACCAATGACGGATTGACCGACGCCTTTAACCACTATCACATGGGAATTACGGCTGAGAACATCGCGGAAAAATACCAAATATCACGTGAAGAACAAGATCAATTTGCGGCGAACAGTCAAAAGAAAGCAGTCGCAGCGTTGGAACAGGAGCGATTCGCTGAAGAGATCGTGCCGATCACCATCCCTCAACGCCGCGGCGAAGATCTACTTTTCACTAAGGATGAATACCCTAAATCCAACAGCTCCTTTGAAAAGCTGCAAAAATTGCGCCCCGCCTTTGCCAAAGATGGCAGCGTGACCGCTGGGAATGCCTCTGGTATTAATGACGGTGCGGCGGCGGTTCTAATTATGAGCCGCGAAAAAGCAGAGGCGTTAAATCTGCCCATTTTAGCCGAAATCGTTAGCTATGCGAGCGCAGGAGTAGCCCCTGAAATAATGGGCACCGGCCCTATTCCGGCCACTAAGAAAGCATTAAGCAAAGCGGCGTTAACCATGTCGGCTATTGATTTGATCGAAGCTAACGAAGCATTTGCTTCACAGGCGATTAGTGTTATGCGAGCGCTTGAGATGGACCCTGACAAGGTGAATGTCAACGGAGGTGCGATTGCATTAGGCCATCCAATTGGTGCCAGCGGCGCTCGAATCTTGGTTTCTTTAGTACATGAAATGAAACGCAGAGAGGTCACTTATGGTCTGGCAACGCTTTGTATCGGCGGCGGACAAGGAACTTCTTTAATCGTTAAGAACGGAAACGAGGAATAATAGGATGAAGACAATTGATATAAGCAAAGCCGCAGAAATGGTCAATGATGGCGACGTCCTGATGGTCGGCGGTTTTATGGCAAATGGAACACCAGAAGCATTGATTGATGCTTTGGTTGAAAAAGGCGTTAAAAATCTAACGTTGATCTGCAACGATGCAGGATTCATTGATAAGGGCGTCGGGAAAATGGTTGTGAATAAGCAATTCACTAAAATCATTGCCTCTCATATCGGCTTAAATCGTGAAGCCGGCCGACAAATGAATGAAGGGGAAACAATCATTGATTTGGTACCGCAGGGAACGCTGATCGAACAAATCCGTTCTGGCGCTTACGGCTTGGGCGGCTTCTTGACACCAACTGGCGTTGGGACCCTTGTCGCAGAAGGAAAGACTGTCTTAAACATCGATGATCGTGACTATCTGCTTGAAAAACCTTTGAAAGCGGATGTCGCTTTGATCCTTGCTGATGTGGCAGATGAATCCGGCAACCTTCAGTACGCAGGTTCCGAAAACAACTTTAACCATCTTATGGCTGCCAATGCGACAACGACTATTGTGGAAGCACGCAAAGTCGTTCCAGTTGGCACGATTGATCCAATTTTTGTTCATACACCAAATATCTTTGTTGATTATCTTGTGGAAGGAGGTGCAGCATGCTAACAAAAGATCAAATGCAAGAGCGTATCGCTAGACGAGTCGCTCAAGAACTAACGGATCATTCATTAGTCAATTTAGGAATTGGACTCCCAACTAAAGTCGCTAACTACATTCCTGACGGCATTCATGTAACCTTACAATCTGAAAATGGATTCATTGGTCTCGGTCCAGTACCAGAAGAAATTGATCCAACGATCGTCAATGCGGGCGGACAGCCGGTGTCGATCCAGCCTGGCGGTGCTTTTTTTGACAGCAGTACCTCGTTTGGCATCATTCGCGGCGGTCATGTAGATGTCACGGTTTTGGGTGCTTTGCAGGTGGATCAAAATGGCAACATCGCCAATTACTTGATTCCTGGGAAAATGGTTCCCGGCATGGGCGGTGCGATGGATTTACTGACTGGAGCAAAAAAAGTCATTGTTGCCATGGAGCATACAAGTAAAGGAACGCCAAAAATTTTGAAGAACTGCACACTTCCTTTGACAGCAAAAGGAATCGTTGACCTGATTATCACCGAGATGGGAGTCTTCCGAGTTACCCCAGAAGGTGTTGAAGTCACAGAGATTTATCCAGATTTTACATTCGAAGAAATTCAAGCGGCAACAGAAGTGCCGTTAATAAAAAACATTCAAGAGGAGAAGATGCAAAATGTCTAAAGAAGTCGTATTCGTAACAGGAGCCGCTAGCGGTATTGGAAAACAAATCGGAGAAACGTTTTTAAATGAAGGAAAGATCGTCGTCTTTTCAGATATCAATAAAGAGAAGCTGGATGAACAAGTAGCCAACTACAATAAGCAAGGGCATGAGTCATTCGGAATCGTCTGTGATGTAACAAAAGAGGAGGCGATCAATGCTGCGATCGACCAAACGGTTGAAAAATATGGCCGCTTAGATATTTTAGTGAACAATGCCGGTCTGCAGCACGTAGCGATGATCGAGGATTTCCCAACAGAAAAATTCGAATTCATGCTAAAAGTTATGCTGGTTGCTCCTTTTATCGCAATCAAACGGGCTTTCCCAACAATGAAAAAACAAAAACATGGCCGGGTGATCAATATGGCCTCCATCAATGGCGTGATCGGTTTTGCTGGAAAATCTGCCTATAATTCCGCAAAGCACGGCATCATCGGCTTAACCAAAGTTGCTGCTTTAGAGGCTGCTGATTCAGGGATTACTGTAAATGCTATTTGTCCCGGTTACGTAGATACGCCGCTCGTTCGCGGGCAATTTGAAGATCTTTCTAAGACTCGGGGAATTCCGTTGGAAAATGTCTTAGAGGAGGTTCTGTACCCGCTCGTACCGCAAAAACGTTTGATCGATGTCCAAGAAATTGCTGATTATGTTTCCTTCTTAGCAAGTGATAAAGCAAAAGGCGTTACTGGACAAGCTGTATTACTTGATGGCGGTTACACCGCTCAATAAATCTCAAACGGGCGAAAGCATGCTTCCAAAATGTTTTCGCTCGTTCTATGAAGGAGGAAAATCATGAGTTTGCTTGGTTCGATCGGTGTCCTGCTGGGTGTCGCTGCAATCATCTATTTTTCACTAAAAGAAATCAACATTATTATCGCAGCTCCTTTGGCCACGTTGATCGTTGTACTTTTGAATCGAATGGATGTTGTCACTTCTCTATTAGGAAACCAGCCCAACAACTATATGGGGGCGCTGTCCACCTATATTTTGAATTATTTCGCGATCTTTTTGCTCGGCTCGATTTTGGCTAAATTGATGGAAGCCAGCAATGCCACCGTTTCGATTGCTGATTTTATTTTACAAAAGGTCGGGTATGATAACCCTTATCGCGTACTCGTTGCTATTTTTATCATCAGTGCGATCCTAACCTATGGCGGGATCAGCTTATTCGTTGTAATGTTTGCAGTCTTGCCGCTAGCTAAGTCACTTTTCAAAAAAATGGATCTTGCTTGGAATTTGATCCAAATCCCATTATGGCTGGGGATAGCGACTGTCACGATGACGGTCTTGCCTGGAACACCGGCAATTCAAAATGTCATCCCAATCCAATACCTGGATACTTCTCTGACCGCGGCAGCTGTCCCTAGTATCTTAGGCAGTATTGGCTGTGTCATTTTTGGCTTGTTTTACATGAAACGTACGTTGAACAAAAGCTTAGCCAAGGGAGAAAATTTTTCTACCTACACTTCGGGGGCTCAAACGGAAACCTCTGATCGGAAACAGCCTGCCTTCATTGCCAGCATTATGCCGTTAACAGTATTAGTCGTTATCGCAATCTCCGGCAGTGTATTAGGAAATGATTTCATCAAAAAAAATATTATCTATGTAGCTCTGCTCGTCGGGATCGTATTAGCGCTGGTTCTTTTTTACGGTTATATCCCTGACAAAATCGGTTCACTGAGTGTTGGGGCTACCGGCTCTGTCGGTCCAATCTTTGCAACGGCATCAGCTGTGGCCTTTGGGGCGGTAGTGATGATTGCACCCGGCTTCAAAATTTTCTCTGACTTGATCCTGAATATCCCAGGCAGCCCGCTGATTAGTTTAACTGTACTAACCTCAGCTATGTCTGCTATCACGGGTTCCTCTTCTGGTGCGTTGGGAATCGTCATGCCCAACTTCTCAGAATATTACCTTTCAACTGGATTAAATCCCGAGATGATCCACCGGGTCGCCGCCGTTGCTTCAAATATTTTAACGATTGTTCCGCAAAGCGGTGTGCTGCTGACCTTCTTAAGCCTAACGGGTTTAAACCATAAGAATGGATTTAAGCAAACTTTCACTACCGTATTTATGGGGACTTTGATTGCTGAAATCATCATCATTATCGTTGGCTCTGTAATGTATTAAAAATAGACCTCATAAAACCGAACAACTCGTTCGTCTTTATGAGGTCTATTTATTTACATATGAATCGGCAATCCTAACCCAACTTCACAAGCATCCATCACCATTTCAGATAATGTCGGATGCCCATGAATCGTCAGAGAGATATCCTCCAGGGTCAGATAGGATTCAATTGCCAACGTGATCTCAGCCACTAGATCACTGGCATTGACTCCGACGATTTGAGCTCCTAAAATAAGTTCGGTCTCTGCTTCAAAGACTAAGCGGACAAATCCTTCCGTCGCATTTAATGATAATGCTCGCCCATTGGCTTGCATCGGGAAGTTCGCTGTCTGCGCTTTGATTCCTTCTGCTTTCGCTTCCGCTAATGTATATCCGACAGTGGCAACTTCTGGATCCGTGAAGCAGATTGCCGGGATCGCACGATAATCTTTCGCTACGTTCTTCCCGCTAATCACTTCTGCCGCGACCTTTGCTTCATAGCTGGCCTTATGAGCAAGCGCCAACCCTTCTACGATATCACCAATCGCAAAAATTGTTTTCTGCGAAGTCCGATACTGCTCATCCACCTTGATCAAGTTTCTTTCCGTAAGAGTGACTCCAGCTTTTTCCAAGCCTAAGTTTTCTGTATTCGGTCTGCGGCCGACTGTTACCATTACATAATCGGCTTCGATGGTTTGGGTCTTGCCTTTTGCTTCGAACTCTACCGCAACACCATCGGTCGTCTCCGTCGTCTTTTTCGCTTTCGCATTCGTATAAATTTCCACGCCATTTTGTTTGAACTTATTTGCGACCAGCTGTTGAATGTCGCTTTCAAAATTCGGAACGATATTTTCCGCCCCTTCAATAATCGTTACCTCAGAACCAAGATTGCGATACGCACCGCCAAGCTCCGAACCAACAATCCCGCCGCCGATAATAATCAGCTTCTTAGGAATCTCCTTCAGGTTCAACCCACCAGTAGAATCTACTATGCGGCCGCCAAAAGCAAAACCAGGAATTTCGATAGGCCGGCTGCCAGTCGCTACGATCGCATGCTTGAACTCTAGTTTTTCTTCACCTGTTTTGGTTGTGATTGTCAGACTTTGCGGTCCAGTAAATTTGGCACGCCCCATGATGACGTCCACGCCATTTTTCTTTAAAAGCATCCCTACACCTGAGGTCAATGTTTTAACAACTTGCTGATCTTTCCATTGCTGTGTTTTGGTGAAATCCAAAGCAGCCTTCTTCACACGTAACCCTAGAAAGTCAGAATGCTGTGCCTCTTGATAACGATGGCCTGCTGTGATCAATGCTTTAGATGGAATACATCCGACATTTAAGCATACACCGCCGATATGTTCCGCCTCTACCACCGTCACCTTTTGACCTAACTGTGCGGCTCGAATTGCTGCCACATAACCGCCAGGACCTGCGCCGATTACGACTGTTTCTGTTTTTTTTGTCATCTCCACGCCCCCTACAGCAACAAGCTCATTGGATTTTCCAGCAGGTCAACAATCATACTTAAGAATGCTGCGGCAGGTGCGCCGTCAGCGACCCGATGATCAAAGGACAAGCATAGATTCAACGCTGTGATGGTCGCCACCTGTGGTCCCTCTGGTGTGTCTTCAACCACTAATTTATCGTAGCTTCCGCCAACTCCTAAGATCGCTACTTCCGGTAAATTGATGATTGGATTGAAGGTTTGGACTTTGCTGCGGCCTAATGAACTAATGGTAAAGGTTCCGCCGCTCATTTCTGCCGGCATCAATTGACCATCTCGGGCTTTTTTCGTCACAGCTTTCACTGCTGCTGTCAAGTCGCTCAAGCCTTTTTGATCCGCCTGCTCAACGACCGGTACAATTAAACCGTCGGAAACGGCAACGGCCACCCCAAGATTAACCTGATCAAACTGTTTAATTCCCTCAGCATAAGCATGGGCATTAAATTCTGGATACGCCTTTAATGCTACCATCGCTGCTTTGGCGATAATTTCTAAGAAAGATAACCGTTCGTCTGTACGCTCTTCCACCATCGGCAGCAGTTGTTTCCGCAACTCGATGACTTTCGTCAAATCAACCTCAGCATTCATTGTGACATGCGGAATCGTGTGCTTGCTCTCTGACATCTTATCTGCAATTACTTTACGCATGCCGCTCCAAGGAATCAGCTCACCTTCAGCAGCTTTTGCTGTTGACGCTGCTGCTGCCGGTTCTTGGTATTCCTTCACATCGAGTGCTTGGATGCGGCCTTTCGGTCCAGAGCCCTGAACCTTTTGCAAATCGATCCCCTTTTCTCGTGCAATCCGACGCGCCGCTGGTGTTGCGCGAACTTTTGTTGTTACGATCGTTGTTTCTTTCGCTGGTTCCGTTGTTTCTGCTGCTTCGGCTTTTGTTTCTTCAGCAGTCTCAGAACCAGCACCCGGCATCTCCGCAGGAACGTCTTCCCCGGCTTCACCAATGTAGGCGATCACTGAATTTACTGGTGCACTTTCACCGTCGCCGATATATTTTTTGAGTAAAATCCCTTCATCGTAGGCTTCCACTTCGATCGCGATTTTATCGGTCATCACTTCAAAAATCGCTTCCCCGATCTCTACAGAATCCCCTTCGTTTTTTAGCCAAGTCGTGATCGTTCCCACATCCATTGTGGAACTCAACTTCGGCATCAATACTTCGTTCGCCATCTTTATCCCCCTCTATGCCATCAATCCACGACAAGCGTCAACAATATCCTCCACTTGAGGAACCGCTTTCTTCTCAAGCTCTGGATGATAAGGCATTGGAATTTCCTTACCGGCCAAACGAACGATTGGCGCGTCTAAGAAATCAAAGCATTCTTCCTCGGCAATCACACTAGCTAATTCAGCACTGAATCCACTACGCTTGACTGCTTCAGTAACCACGACCGCTTTACCTGTTTTCACAACAGAATCAATAATCGTCTGCTTATCTAACGGGACCAACGTTCGCGGATCGACAACTTCGACTTGAATGCCTTCTTCTGCTAAAATATCCGCCGCTTCTAACGCTTTATGAACCATAATGCCTGTTGCTACAACGGAAATATCTGTGCCTTCTCGTTTGACATCCGCCACGCCGATCGGGATTGTGTATTTTCCTTCTGGCACATCCGAGCTCGTCCGGTAGCAAAGCTTGTGTTCATAAAACATAACGGGATTGTTATCTTCGATCGCCGCATGCAGCAGCCCTTTTGCATCATAAGCAGTTGCTGGCTGGATGACTTTCAATCCAGGAACATGAGCTGTCCAGTTCTCTAAACTTTGTGAATGCTGCGCCGCGGCCCCAGTTCCGGAACCTCCGGGAGTCCTCATTACCAATGGAATCTTCGCTTTTCCGCCATACATGTAGCGAATTTTCGCCGCTTGGTTAACAATTTGATCCAAGGCGATTGTAATGAAATCCGAAAACTGGATTTCAAAAATCGGACGCATCCCAGTCATGGCTGATCCAACAGCAGCTCCAGCGATCACTGATTCTGAGATCGGCGTTGAACGAATCCGTTCTTCACCAAATTCTTCCACCATGCCGCGGCTCACACCGAAAGCGCCACCATAAACACCGATGTCTTCACCTAACATGAAAATATCTTCATCTTCTCGCATCGCTTCAGACATTGCTTCTCTGACTGCTTCCGCGTACGTGATTTCTCTCATTTTCTGCTTCCTCCTACTTCGTTTTAAAGTAATTATTTTTCACAAACCGAAAAATAAGTTTGATTCTCTGCACGTATATCATTCCGCTAAACTGGTTAATTCTTGTTTTCCTTCAACTTCATTTTTTCTTGTATTCTTTTATTCTGGCAAAGCGGAACTGACATCCTACTTCGTTTTAACGTAATTATTTTTCAAAAACCGAAAAATAAATCTGATTCTCTGCACGTATATCATTTCGCTAAACTGGTTGATTCTTGTTTTGCTTCAACTTCATTTTTTCTTGTTTCCTTTTATTCTGGGAAAAGCGTAACTGACATCCTACTTCGTTTTAACGTAATTATTTTTCTCAAACCGAAAAATAAATCTGATTCTCTCCACGAATATCATTCCGCTAAACTGGTTAATTCTTGTTTTGATTCAACTTCATTTTTTCTTGTTTCCTTTTATTCTGGGAAAAGCGTAACTGACATCCTACTTCGTTTTAACGTAATTATTTTTCATAAACCGAAAAATAAATCTGATTCTCTGCTCGTATATCATTCCGCTAAACTGGTTGATTCTTATTTTCCTTCAACTTCATTTTTTCTTATTTCCTTTTATTCTGGGAAAAGCGGAACTGACATCCTACTTCGTTTTAACGTAATTATTTTTCATAAACCGAAAAATAAATTTGATTCTCTGCTCGTATATCATTCCGCTAAACTGGTTGATTCTTGTTTTCCTTCAACTTCATTTTTTCTTGTATTCTTTTATTCTGGGAAAAGCGGAACTGACATCCTACTTCGTTTTAACGTAATTATTTTTCATAAACCGAAAAATAAATCTGATTCTCTGCTCGTATACCATCCTATTTCTGCTCTAGTCTGAATAAACGTCTTCGTACATGCTTTCGAGCGCTGGCATTGGGCTTTCTTCCGCAAAGGTAACTGCATCTTCAATTGCCTGTTTGGCTGCTAATCTGATTTCTTCCGCTTCTTCTTCTGTAAAAATTCCTGCCGCTACAAATTTTTCACGGGCCAATTTGATTGGATCGTGATTCTTACGCCAGTCCTCTTCTTCTTCCTTCGTGCGGTATTTCTTCGCATCTGATTTTGAATGGCCCTTCCATCGATAGGTCATTGCTTCAATCAAGGTTGGACCCTCACCGCGTCGTGCTTTCTCTACCGCATCATAAGTCGTATTGATTACTTCGATGACGTCATTTCCTTCGATCGTAATCCCTTCGATACCATAAGCTTTTGCCCGCTCAGATAAACGATCGACATTCATCATCGTTTTAAATGGGCCGCTCATTCCGTATTGATTGTTCTCAATAAAGAAGACTACCGGCAAACTCCAAATAGAAGCTAGGTTCAATGATTCGTGGAAGCTGCCTTCATTTGTCGAACCATCTCCGGCATAGGCCAACGCGACCGTATCATTTTTTTTCAATTTTGAGGTTAGTGCCGCGCCAGTTGCGATTGGAAAGCCTCCGCCTACGATTCCATTAGCGCCAAGATTTCCCGTATCAAGGTCGGCAATGTGCATCGAACCGCCTTTTCCGTTGTTCGTTCCTGTCGTACGACCAAATAATTCCGCCATCATTTCATTGATATTCGTCCCTTTAGCAATCGTTTGCCCATGACCTCGGTGTGTGGCAGTGATCCAATCTGTTTTACGTAAAACAGCTCCGCTGCCTGCTGCTGTTGCCTCTTGTCCCACCGCTAAGTGAGTCGTTCCATGGATCAAGCCCTTCGCAAATAACTGATCCACCTTCTCATCGAAGAATCGAATCTCCCACATTCTGCGATAAAGCTCTACCAAATTCTCATCCGTCAAACCTGCTCGATTCGGAATCGAGATGTTTTTCGTTGCTGCCATCATTTATGCGCCTCCATTTTTATTTATCTTCATCTAATAACGTTTTAGCTGTCTCTTCATCAGTAATCAAAACATTGACCAATTTTCCTTTTAATGCGGCACGTATTCCGCTGACCTTCTCTTTGCCTCCGGATACTCCGATACGCTTTGGTATCTGTTTGAGCTCCGCCAAACTAATCGCCAAAACTTGATCATTCCAAGTACATTCTGTTAATTCGCCCTCCTCGTCGATAAAGTTGTAACAAATATCTCCTGACACATTGCCAGCAGTTAATTCCTTTCTTAGTGGAACCTCTTCATTCGGCAAATAGGCTTTGGTCATTGTGGAATAGGCTGGCAAGCCGCCGATTCCGACTAATGCAATATCGGCTTTCTTCCCTTTATCAAAAACATTTTTGATAAAGGATTGTGCCATAAAGACTTTTTTGGCTTCTGCAGAATCCACCGTGATCGGTGCATGCAGTTCTAATACGGAGCCTCCGCTTTTGCGGGCAAAAATCTCACAGACCACATTGGCCTGCAGTGCCGTATGCTCTTGTCCTAAGCCGCCGACTAGTGGAATGAACCGGACATTCTCCATTTGATTTTTCGGTAAAAAATTTTGTGCTGCTTCGTGGACGACCATCCCTGCCGATACGCCTACTGTTTCATCACCCTTCAAAATTCGAGTCAAATATTTTCCCGTCGCAATGCCGATTCGTTTATTCAGCATTTCAGCGGCCGCTGGTGCAATACAGATCACCTCAGTCAATCCATATTTCTCCACCAGTTTTTCTTCTAATAACCGATAAGGATGAACTAGATCATCATGAATGATAATTTCCACTAATCCCAAGGAACGTGCTTTGGCTAAATACTTAGAAACTAACGAACGGCTGATATTGAATTTTTTTGCTACTTCTGATTGTTTGGCGCCTTCTTCGTAGTACATTGAAGCAATCTCCGTCAGTAATCGTGCATCGTCGGAATAACTCATCTCATTTCCTCCCAGTTCGATCTTAACTACACATACCGTTTCACTAACCTGCTGTCGCATTTAATAAAACGAACATCCTACAGCGACTCTTTTTTGACTAAACGCGTCATTTACCATATGTTCTTATATTTAACATATGTTACACTGTCATCATAAGAGGGTTCGATGGAAGTGTCAACGCTTTCTCTAAATGATTTTTTTCACAAGCTCATCTTTATCGGATGTTCCAGCGACGCGATTTCCGTAACAAATGTTACTAGAATTCACATTCTTGTACTGTCAGTGATTATTCAAGCAAAAAAAAACGTCATAGTAAAAATCAGTTATTATTGGGCTCTCACGAATAAACCAATAAGGAGGATTTTCACTATGACTTTTCCAATTTCATTCTCATTCACGATAGAAGCCGAAGCATAACTAACTTTCCGTTCATTGAACGCATTATCGATGCAGTACAGCTGACTTTCAGCTAGTTTTCCGGCAAACGATCAGTGTTTACTAAAAGCTTTACGCCACAGCGCCTCCCTACTTCTCATCTTCATCATAATAAATTCCACTACCTGTTTAAAGACATCCTTTTTTCATCATTAATCATGAAAGAACAAAGTGAACACAGCTGTCATCCTTCAAATTGCTTTTTACAGTTGCTCCATTAGCTGCTGACAGCAGCTGTCCATATTGAACTTCGTAATAAAAGGAGTCCCATCAATGATTGGGACAGTCGTATGAAATTGGGGCTGACCAATGGCGACGATTGCTGAAATGTCTGCCGCTATTTCTGTTACATCATAAATACTTTCTCCAGCAACCTCGACGTCCATTCCTTTATTTTGCATAAACTCGCTAATGTAGTTCACCGCAAAATTTCGTTTATTATCGGACGTTCCGGCAACGACTAAAATTTTTTTCATATGCTCTCCTTTAATAGGTTCTTCCACCATCCGCTAACATAATTTGCCCATGAATATAAGAACTTTCTGGACTTGCTAAAAACAATGCCAGGTTCGCGATATCTTCTGGTTGGCCAATTCGCCGAAGCGGGATCTTTTTCAGCAGCTCCTCTCGACTGGCATCGTCAGGATAAAGAGTATCTAATATACCCGTCTGAATTACCCGTGGAGCGATCGCATTGACGTTGATCCCTCTAGGTCCGAATTCTTTCGAAGCTGCCCGCATCAAGCCGTGTTGACCCGCTTTTGAAGAGGCATAGTGCATACCGCCGCCGGTTCCTGTAATCGCTGAGCCGGAAGTGATAAAGATTACTTTTCCGACATTATCTACAAAATGATCGCAAAATGCCTTCAACGTATAGAAGGAGCCGTCTAAATTGATGCGCAGTACACGTTGCCACTCTTCAATCGAAATTTCATCAATTGAATGCAGGTAGCTGATTCCCGCATTGATCACCAAAATATCTACCCGCTTAAAATACGCCAATACTTGATCGCTGGCTTTCCTTAACGACTCTGGATCAGAAACATCTGTTTTAATAAAGAGTGATTCTGAATAGTCGCGAGAAAATTCCGCCGCAGTCTCTTCCCCATTGTTCTGATCAAAATCCAAAATTACTGTATGTGCACCAGCTTCTGCAAACTTGCGTGCAATGGCTTTTCCGATTCCTTTAGCGGCTCCAGTAACTACCGCAACTTTTCCCTTCATGTGCCCGCTCCTTTTTCCTTTTAGTGCCTTTATTTTTTCTCTGTAGAAAATAAACCCGCTCTTCAAATCGTCTGATTTATTTCCTCGCAATAAAACTGCAAAAATGGAACTGACTTCCTTTAGCTTAAAATATCAATAATCTTTTGCACATCCGCTTCAATACCGACACCTGTTAAAAACGATAGTGCTCGGATTACCGGAATATCCTCGCTTTCATAAGCGGTCGTAGTCACCACCAGATCAGCACCGCTGATTTTCGAAGGTAATTCAGCAACCTTACATTGTTCAACGGTTGCCGGGATATTGTTTTTCTCCAGCTCTTCTTTTACCCGCATACAAACGACGGTTGATGTCGCCACTCCTGTACCGCAGGCGATCAAAATATGCTTTTTATTCATTCGTTCCAGCTCCCTTGACTGTATTATTTGGATCATCTTTTCCAGTTGGTAATCCATATTGTTTTTTGATGTCATTTCGTGTCCAGAACCACAATGCGCCATACATCACTAAAGCTATGACTCCTGCCATGAAGGCTGGCAGGTTCGATGGGTCAATCAATTTCAGCATGATCCATAAGGTGATGTGAGAGCTCATATCAATTCCTGAGATCATCGTCGCCCCTTCTGGGAAAGCAAAGCCTACCGCATGCGCCATCGTTGTAGTCAATGCGCCTAAGTTCGTTGCGATGAAGAATACGATACAAATCGATACGATCGAGTTTAACAAGCCTCTGAAAATATTGCCCTTCGATGCTGCGACTGACCAAATGACCGTGAACGGCAGCACCGCTAAATCAGCAAAAGGCAGCAGACGGTTAAATGGCAAGACAGCTGCCAGCAGGATCGTAATTGGGACCATCAACAAGGCTACTGTGATAATGGCTGGATGTGCCGTTACAACAGCCGCGTCTAATCCGATATACACTTCTTTTCCAGGGAAACGTTTTTGAATAAACGCCTTGGCTCCTTCTGCAATTGGTGACAGACCTTCCATCAATAAGGCCACCATTCTCGGCATTAAAATCATGACCGCTGAGGTTTGAACACCTAATTGAATAATTGCCTGAGAGTCATAGCCTGCCAATAAGCCCATTCCAACTCCTAAGACCAGCCCGATCATCATTGGTTCGCCAAAAATTCCCAAGCGCTCCTTTAGATTTTTTGCATTGATATCAATTTTGTTGATACCTGGAATTTTATCCCACACACGATTCAACGCGTAGGTCAGTGGCGCAAAGTTCACCGTCTCTCCATGGGGCAGCGAAATCCCCGGCAGTCCAAAGAAATGCTCGACTGCTGGAGCCGTCCAATCGGCTAGCTTGAAAATAACGAACGTATTGATCAGAGAACAAATAATAGCGATCCAAATTGAGTTTGTCGCATAATAAATCATTGCCCCCGGGAAAATCAGATGCCAATAATTCCATAAATCCACATCCATCGTTTTTGTTAAATTAAATCGCAGCAAGATCATATTAAAAATAAAAATGACTGGAATCAAAATAACTGCGATCGGCGTTGCGAATGTGATTGCGGCTCCAATCGGCCACCCCACATCTAAAATATCCAATTGTAACCCTAACCGTTCGATCATCGCTTGGGAGGATGCCCCGATAGAATCCGAAAGCAATCCAATCACTAGATTCAACCCAGTAAAACCGATCCCGACAGTTAAACCGGCACGAAAAGATTTACTCAGCTTTTGCCCTAAAACCAAGCCAAAGACGGTCAAAATGATGGGCAGCATCGCCGCTGCGCCTAAATCTAAGATATAATTTACCCCTGCTTTAAGTATATCTAACATAGTTTTTTCTCCTTCTCCTTTGAATGAATCGCTTTTCCATAAAATGGAAAAGCTTTTGCAGTCAAGCCATACAGCGTTTTACTAATCTGCTGAAGCAAAAAGTAAAACCAGCAAACGAACACCATTACTGGATCGTTTTCAATAATCGCTCAACCTCAACAACCTGCTCTTTTGATTTTAGTAGCTGTAGATTTTTTTCATCCTGACACAACAACATGAGCTTTTGCAGCATCACCAATTGATTTTCCGGCTGTTTGATCGCCAACATAAAAATAAGTTCTACCTCTAGATAAACATCCTTGCTTGCCATCATTTCAAACGTGACTGGCTGCTCTAACACACCTACTAAAAAACCTTCCTTTTTTACATGGATCGAATCTGTATGAGGAATAGCAACATTGATCCCCTGCGTTGGTAATCCTGTAGGAAAGACCCGTTCCCGCTCAATCACAGCCTCTTTGTAGCTCTCATGTACAAAGCCTGCATCAATCAAAACCTCACTCATATTAGCAAGCAGTGCCTCCTGCTCCTTTTCATCAAATGCATAGTACAGAAACTTCTGATTTTCATTACTTAGTAGTTTATTCATAAGGAAACCCCATCACTTTATCTTCTAATTTTCTTAACTGGACCATTACCTCTTGTTCACAACGACACTGATCCATTATTTCCAAAAAATTCTCCGTTGCTAAGATTTCAGTAAAATAATAAAGACAGGTTCCGATGGAAACACCTTCCGGCAAAGAGAAAGCGATTACATATTTTACTGGATCATTTTTCTGATGATTAAAGTTTATCGGCTCCTTTAAACGAACAAAGCTTGCGCCGATCTTCTTTGCCCCATGAGAAAATTCTGCATGCGGGATAGCGACTCCCGGAGAAATAACGATGTATGAATCATTTTCGACGACCATTTGAATCATCCCTTGAATGTAATCCGCTGTAATCAAGTCATCTGCCAACAATAGTTGCCCCGCTGCTTCGATCGCTGATTGCCAATCGTCACATGGACAATCCAGTTTAATTCGCTCGATAGTCACTATCGATGTCAATCGGCTAACCTCTTGTGTCTCTGCTGACAAGCGCTCATTCAGGCGATTAAAGGATTCAATATCACTTAAAAAATTTTGATATTCGCCCACATCAATGTATTTCTGAATAATCGGCAAGAAATTTTCAATCATCGCCTCTTCTTTGGTAATCAAGTAATCTTGATCAATGAAATGACGTGGCTTGATCTTATACAATGCTTTTTGAATTCGAACAATATCCTGCTCTGTCAGAATCGGATTCACTAAAACAACTGGTGATTGGTCGAAATTTAAAGGAACCGTACTGACGATTAAGTCTTGATCATCCGGCCGAATCTTTTGCAGCGCATGAGAAGAGTCAACAGAGATTACTGAAATCTGCGGAAATGCCGAAAGCAGCTTTACTTTAATCAATTGGGCTGTCCCACTGCCGGAGTTACAAACAATGCGTAATCGTATCTGACCTTTTGAATGAGTATTATTACTATTTTCTAGAATGGCCATTGCATACATAACGATAAAAGACAGCTCGTTCTGTTGGATATCAACCTCCAAATAGCTTTCGATCTTTCGCAAATTTCGTTTTACAATTTCAAACATCTCCGGATAAGACTGATAAATCTCATCAAACAACACATTTACCACGCTATCCTTTAGAGAAAGTCGATAAATCAACAGCTTTAAATGATTTTCCAGCAGATCAAACAGATCGCTATTCAAGTAATATTTGATATCCATCTCCTTCGCTAAATTAAAGATAAACTCATTGATCAAGATTTGAATTTCAATCGAATCGATTTTACGTCCATTATTTTTGATATAACTTTTCCTGCGTAAAATGGAGATCAGATAACCCAATTCTCCCTCCGCAGCTACAATGGAGTAGGCTTCCTCGATTTTTTTGATGATCGTCTTGGCAAAGCTGGATTTGGAGCTCTCAAGCATTTCATTTAGGTCTTCAGAGGCTTCAATATAATGACTGAACTTGATGCGCTCAATCAAAATGATCAAGTAGCAGATCATCTCCTGATAAGAAAAATCGGACAATTGCAAGTGTTCTTCCTTTTCAGCCTCCATCAGCAGCTGACTGACTGTTTGGTAGCGGTTATCTGAATCAATAATATCCAGCAGCAGATTTTGAAAGATATTATTTTCCCACCCTAAGGCATAATCATAACCGTAATCAAACAACCCATTGAAAATAATTAGCTTGGTCATTGCCTTTCGAATCCTTATTTCATCGCCGGCAACTTTGTATCCTTTCCCAATGTGGGATAACAGAATCAGATCGTTCTTCGCAAACCACTTTTTTAACGCCTCGATATCACTAACCAATGTATTACGGCTGACTAAGAGGTATTCAGAGAGATAGTAGGTTGTCACATAATCATGACTAGTTATCAGAAGTAAAGCGAGAATGGTTCGGCGTTCGTCGAGGGTTAAATGATAGTGTTGAAATGATGCATAGGTTTTAAACAGTTCCTTTAGATCGACCTCCTTTGGTATTTGTAAATACCCATCTTCTAGATAGATGCCTTTATTTCCGTCACTGCTTTCCAATTGAAAGTTGATTTCTTTGACGTCATTACGAATCGTTTGTTCGGAGACCTTAAACAATTTTGCATAATTGGCCAATGAATCTTCTTTTTCATGCAAAATATCCAATAAAATTTTATTGATCCTTCTGTTCATCACTATCACCTCTACACGTTTAATTGTATCTCCCCTCTATTATTTCACAAGACCAATCCTTTTTGTTCATTTCTCAAAAGAATTGTGATAGATAGTCAGGAAGCTTCTATGCTACGCTTGGCATACTAAAAAAACTCTATTTTTTAATAACAAATTTAATAAAGGGATTGATTAAGGAGGGTATTACATTGAAAGCACTAAGAAAAATGAAGGACGGTTTTGGTAATATGGAATTATGTGATTTTGATAAGCCATCACCTAAAAATGATGATGTATTAATCAAAGTCGTGTTCAGCGGTATTTGCGGGTCTGATATTCATGCCTTTAAGGGAGAATATAACAAAAAAATACCATTGACACTTGGACATGAGTTCATTGGTATAGTTCATGAAATAGGGGATAAAGTAACAACTCTCACTGTCGGAGAGCGAGTTGTTAGTGAAACAACCTATGAAGTTTGTGAAAAATGCGTCCACTGTTCCGCACAGGAATTCAACCTATGCAGCCAACGAAAAGGGCTGGGCACTCAGGTCGATGGAAGCTTCGCAACCTTTGTTTTAGCCAAAGCAGAACGCTGTCATAAGCTGCCAGAAAGGATTTCAAATGAGACTGCTGCTTTGATCGAACCCCTTGCTTGCTGTGTCCACGCTGTAATGGAAAAGACACATATCCATCCCAACGAAAAAATCGCGGTATTTGGTCCTGGTCCGATTGGTGTTTTACTGGCGTTAGTCGCAAAATCATTGAAGGCAGATGTAACACTTATTGGTATATCAAAAGATGCCTATCGTTTAGCCAAAGCCAAAGAACTCGGTCTCTCTCTCACCGTCGACAGCCAAACAATTGATTGGGACTCTTTCCTCGCTGAACGGACGGAACAATTAGGCTTCGATCAAGTTTTTGAATGCTCCGGCAGCCCGCAAGCGCTGCAGCAAGCACTAGAGATTGTTAAAAAGAAGGGAACTGTTATTCAGGAAGGTTTATTCGCAAAAAATCCTGTTCCTGTTGATATGAGCCTGCTCCTAAACAAAGAGATCCAGCTCATCGGATCACGAACTCAAAAAACCAGCTCATGGCTTAAAACGATCGAATGGCTGCAAACCTCTAATATCGACTTATCTCCTGTAATCACAAACATTCTTCCGTTAACTCAGTGGGAGGAAGCCTTCCGCTTAGCAATGAACGGTGAAGAGCTGAAAGTCCTGCTAAAACCAGAATAATTGGCGTACAACCCTTTCTTCAACACTGCAAAATAAAAACTGTCTGCCTAAAAATGGCAGACAGTTAAGTCACACGCTCGCTCCGCTTGTCACAGAAACTATTCGTAAGTTGATCTACTTCAATGCTGGCTCTGTCCATAATCCTTGAATACTTCAACAGCAGTTTGAATCTGCTCATCACTTAGCTTAGCGATCTCACCGCCATAGGAATGAGCGACAAATAACGTTTTAGCAGCCTCTTCTAGATAAACAGCTGCGTACAATGCTTCTTTTAGATTTTTACCCACCGTTACGACACCATGGTTTTTTAATACGACTGCTAATTGATCGCCAATATGGTCAGCGACTGCATAGCCCATGTCGATGCTGGCTGCTGAGCTGTATGGAGCTACATTGACCGGTCCCTTTGCCGTATTAGCAAGTGTGGTAACATCGCAATCGATCCGATCAGTCACCAAACCGATCCCTGTAGCATAGGGCTGATGGGTGTGAATAACGGCGTTAACAGTTGGCAGATGCTGAAAAATATAGCGAATCGCGATCGTATCAACACTTGGACGACGTGCGCCTTCGATTATTTTTCCTTCCAGAGTCATCACAAGGACATCCTCTAGAACCATTTCTTCATACATCATTCCGCTGGGAGTGACCAGTATTGTCTCCTGATCCACTCGCATGCTCACATTTCCGCCGGACAATGAGATTAATCCATAGCGATCCAGTTTTATTCCCGCTGCGATTATTTCTGCTTTTTCTTTTTCTAACATCGGCTGGCCTCTTTTTTCTTTTTTGCACGAGCATTATACTCAGTGTTCACTCTTCTGGCACGAGCCTTCAGTGATTCCGGATGCTTTTCATATTCCAGATCCAGCAACAACCGGAACAGCTCTTGACCATCATTATAATTTTTTGTATTCAACCAATAGCGGCCTTTTAATATCCGCCGCCATCCATCCGCAGATACATTTTTCCTGCGGTCGGAAATTCCCGGATCTTAAAGCTTTTTAATTGCGTGAGACTATAATCATCGGTCCGCTTAAAAGAACGTAAACGCACCCTATCTCCTGTTACATCCACTTCCTTTGGTGTGACCCTTGCAACAAGGGCATTCCAAAAACTATAGAAAGCAACGATGCCGACTAAGCCCATCAAGGCAGGCATCCAATTGACTATAATTGAACTGATCGCAATGAGGAAAACGATCAATGAGACTACTCCTGTAACTAGGACATCCATAAAATACAATGTATTATCGTATTCGAACCGTTTCATTCGTTCTTCCTCCCTTATATCAATTAAGCAGCTTCTCCTTCGTCATGAAGCTGAGCGGCTTCCTTTTTAATCCGATTGCGATTCCAAACCGCCATGGCCACGGCAACAGCAGCCCCGACCCCTGTACCAATGTAGCCTAGCCCATTTAACCGAACCAAAGCCCATGTTAGTGGATTGGCCCCATCACAAATAGAAGAAATCTGCGATGCCCCTTCCGGCATTTGGAAGTTTACATTGTTGGCAGCTGTAGTGATCATCGGTGCCAGGTCCGTTGCGATCCACAGTCCGAAAACTAAGACGATTAAACCGACAATCAAACCTCTGAAGCCATTCTCTTTTACGATCGGCGTGATCAAAACAAACATCCACGGAATAACTGCTAAATCAGCAAATGGCATTACTGTGTTCCCCGGCAATACCACTGCCAAGAAAATCAATAATGGCACTAAGATGAAGGAAATCGCCAAAGTAACTGGATGCCCCACACCTACGGCAGAATCTAGCCCAATATAGATTTTCCCACGATTTTGGAACCTCTTTTGAATAAAATCACTGGCAGCGTCGCTTATCGGGATCAGTCCTTCCATCAACAGCGCAGCCATTTTAGGAATCAAGACTAAAACAGCCCCCAGAGAAACACCCAGCGTCAATACTTCTGTCACGTTGTATCCTGCAATAATCCCGATAATGATCCCCAGAAACGTTCCTACTAAGATCGGTTCGCCAAAAACACCAAATCTTTTTTGGACCGTATCCATATTAATATTGATTTTATTAACCCCAGGAATCTTATCGATTATTTTATTGATCACCATCGCAATCGGCGCATAGGCAGTTGTGAAGCCGTGGGGGAGCGAGACCCCAGGCAAATCTAATGATTTTTCTACCTCTGGAGCGGTAACGTCTCCTAAAACCATGATAATGACCATATTGACGACTGCCGCAAATATTCCCAACCATAAAGTATCGGTAATGATCGCTACCAAAGCACCCGTAAAAGCAAAGTGCCAATAATCCCAAATATCGACATCAACTGTTTGTGTCGTATTTGTCAGCAGCATTAAAATATTTACTAATAAACCTAATGGGATGATGATCAAGCCGACTGTTGATCCCATTGCGATCGCCGCTGAAGCCGGCCAGCCCACATCGATCGTCGACAAGCTCAAGCCATAACGATCAACCATCGCCTGTACCGCTGGCGAAAGACTCGTTCCTAATAGCGAGTTGATAACTAAATTCAAACCAATAAACCCTACCCCTACTGTCAATCCTGCCCGAAGACTTTTCCCAACACCTGTCCGGAAGGCACAACCAATAATAAAAATGACAATTGGCATTACAACGGATACACCCAATCCCTGAATAAATTGAAACACTTTAATAATAGTATCCATGATTCATCCCTCTCTTTACTCGTTTTATTTTATGCAGGTTACTTTTCCATCAGCTCTAAGATTCGATCGATCGTCGGTTTTGTGTTCACGCCTGTCAAAAAGCACACACCCGATACAGATTCACAGTCTAAATCTTTAGGTATCACTGTTGTAGAGATCAAAAAATCATAATTGGATGCTTTGTTGGGCGCCTCGGAAATCTTGCATTGGGTAATTTTATATTTTCCCTTATACCCATTTTCATCCAATAATTTAGAGATTTTTCCATTAACTGCTGTTGAAGTCGCGATTCCTGAACCACATGCTAGTAAAATATTTTTCATTTTCTCCACGTCCTTAATTTAGATTCTGTTTTATTTTTTTTACGGCCTCCGCCGCCGTTTTTGCCTGAATAATAGCTAAGACCTTTTCATCTGTTTGAAACATATCGATCAGCGCCTGTAAAAATTCCAATTGCTTTTTCGGCTCCTTGATCGCCAGCATAAACATGATTTTTACCGGAACTAGAACCTCTGGTGAACCCATCATCTCAAACATTACTGGCTCCTTTAAAATACCGATCGCCATTGATTGCCTGAAAACATATTCTGAATCTGTGTGAGGGATCGCAACGCCTATGTGCTCCAAGGGCAAGCCGGTCGCAAATTCCTTTTCCCGCTCTTGAATCGCCAGGCCAAACGCTTCATTCACACACTGATTATTTTCAAGACGATCCGCTAATGTAGCCAGTGCTGAAAAATTATCAGGCTCATCCATTTCCAAATCTACCAAATGTTCATCTAAATACATTTCATCCCAAAAATCAGCCACCTAAATTGCACTCCCTTCCCCCATCACTAACTCCAAAAGTGTCTGTTTATCCGTTACTTGAATCAGCTTTTCCACGTTCTCCTCCTTCTCGATAAATTCAAGTAATCCCGTAATTTTGCTTTTTGCTGCATCGATATCCGTATCTGAAATAGCGAAAAATAGTATCACATTTACGTTATTGATCCCCCAATTTATTTTTTTATCCAAGGTCATGATCCCAATCGACGTTTGATTAACCTCACTTGGATCCGCATGGGGAATCGCAACACTGACAGAAAAGCTGGTATCTCCCAACTTCTCCCGAACCCAAACAGATTCACCAAAATTTTCTTTTGCGATTCCTAGCCGCTGGTACTGGTCAATCATGAAATTCAAACACGCCTCTTTATTTTCCACATGCTGCTGAAGAAAAATAAGGTCTGGATTGATCCACTGATGCTGGACCTGCGTTTTTTCTTTTACCGTTGCGTTGTAGCGTTTGTAATAGGTATGAACAATGCGGCTGATTTCTTCATCCTTGATCATTGGAGAGATATACACGACATTTCTTGCCTTCAAATTAGCATCTGTAGTCACTACGACATCTCGCGAGTTCAGTGTTACCTGCTCGAACTCTTTTGTTGTTAACTGAATGACCTTATCTGTATGAGGAATGATTCGACGAATTTTGGTAAAAATCAAATCACTCGTGATCAGCCCTCGGGAAAGAACCACGTAAATATTGCGAAAGCTCACGCCATATTTTCGTTCCAAAGAAACCTGAAAATAAATCACTAAAAAAGAAATCTCATCCCCTGTAATTTCGATCGAAAAACGTTGTGCAATGCTGCTAGTCGCATAACACATCATGGAATAAAGCAATAGATAACGGTTCTTGATTTCCTCCATAAAGGGATTTTTGATCAAGATATTCCGCCGCAGACGATAGATCATCGGAACGATATGGCTCATCAGAGAATCATGCAGCTCCTGATCGCCAGAGAAATCAATATTTAACAAGTTGCCTAAATCAGCCATCAATTCTTCAACAGCTTCCTGATAACAATTGCTATAGCTTTTTGTTGATTTGTAATACGGCTTTACGTTCATGGCATACAGCGTTTCGGATAAATGATAAATATCGGGATACCAAAGCTCAATCGAACTATTCGCAGAAATGAAGGCGCAGATTTCATATGTTTGGGTGTAAAGGGCTAGATCTTCTAGTTCGTTTTTCTTCTTTTCCTCGATCGTCATATGACAGCCCTGTTCTGCGCGAGTAATCAAACATAAAAAGGTAAGAAAAATTGCTGAAAAATACTTGTTTGAAATATCGCTGTAAAACATGTCTGAAAACTTCTCCAACGTATCCTTGACTAGCTGGATTCGTGTTTCTGGAAAATAATTGCTCAATTGCACCAGCAGCTCATCATTATTGACAAGCAGGGCATCGGGAAATTTTGTCATCAAGAAATTTTGATAGGACTGTTGAATGTCAGCCTCGGTTCCCTTAAGTGTTACTTTGCGCCGGCTTTGGCAAATCTTAACTTCAAAACGACGCAGATACCGCTGCAGATAATCTAAATCTTTTTTTAGGGTCGAATCAGAAATAAAAAAGTCCCGTTCCAATGCTTCTAGCAATTGCCCTTCAGGATTTATGAATAATTGTCGAAAAACGGCTTCTCTTCGTCCCAAGACATCATAAATATCCGTGTCGCTCTCCACTGAGAAATCCGTGATTTGACTGACATTCCCCTCAGTTCCAACTAATTTGATCCCATGCCGCGGGACCTTGACGATCTCTATCTCTTTCTTTACCAATTCCTTATTCAAAAAATTGACATCATTCAAAATGGTTCTTGTTGAGACCTCTAGCTTCTCACTGAAATAATTCGTTGACTTGTAATCGCTTTCAGAAACCAATAGTGAAAGCAATTGATTTCGGCGCCGCATACTCTTATCCATTTTCACACCTCCTTATTCATTTTGCCGGACTGACCGCCTCACTATCTCTTATATTCATCATAGTCAATTTTCTTGTTAGTTAAAAGGCATCCTTTTTTCATCATTAATCATGAAAGAACTAATGAATAGGAACGATTCTTTTTTGAAAATATTCATCTTTCAATAGTTAAGCGCAGTTCGTTCGATCTAAGGTAGTTTTCGTATGGATACGATTTTGCCGGATGAAGAGGAAAAAACTGCAAAAAAATGCTGACCACCGAGGTCAGCAATTTTCTACTTAGTTTATTTCTTCCACTCATCAACTTCTTTTTGATGGTCCTTGATCCAGTCTTTTGCTGCTTGAGAAGGATCCTTTCCTTCATTGATGGCCAGCATGACACTTTCCATATCTTTTTGGTTCCAATGGAAATTATCTAAGACTTTATACGCTTCAGGCTGATCTTTTTTCAGACCCTTACGTGTTATCGTGTGAATAGCTTCTTCAGCTCCCATCGCACCCTTCGGATCTTCCAAATACTTCAAACCATATTTAGCAAACATCCAATGCGGTGACCAGCCAGTGATTACGATCGGCTGTTTCTTTTTAATTGCTTGGCCCAAAGCTACAGTCATAGCACCAGAAGATGAGGTAGAAACCTTCCAATCTGCTAAGTTCGGATAGGCTTTTAAGGTGTTCTCTGCTGCATTCACAACACCGGCACCAGGTTCAATTCCGGTAATTGTTTTGCCGGCCTGATCAGTCAAGTCCTCGATGGAATTAACATCCATATAATCTGGAACAACAATCCCAACTCTGGCGCCTTTTAAATTAACGCCTAGATCATTTACTTGATCTTTATATTGAGCAAATTGCGACTTATGGGTATTCGGCAGCCATGCAGCAACCATTGCATCCGATTCACCTTTTGCCACAGATTCCCACATGATCGCATTATCCAACGGTGTCAGGTTGACATTGTAGCCCATTTCTTTTAGAACCTCACCGATTACATGGGTTGAAGCAACTTCAGTATCCCATTCTACGTAAGTCAGGTTGATTGTTCCTTTGTTCTCGTTAGAGGATCCTCCAAAACCAAACGAAGCAAGTAATACAACAGCGGCGACAACACCGGCTGCGATTCCAACTTTTTTCTTTTTCGTTTTCGGCATTTTTTCAGCTGCTTGTTGCTTCGGTTTATTGATATTTTGAGTGAAGCGGTCAATGATGATGGCTAAAATAACCAACGCCAGCCCATTCACAAAACCATTACCAACCTGTGCTCGCTGCAAGGCAGATAGCACACCCCGCCCAAGACCAGGTGCTCCGATCATTGACGCGATCACAACCATTGATAAAGCCAACATCGTTGTTTGGTTGATTCCGGCTAAGATCGTACTTTTCGCTAACGGCAATTCCAATTTAAACAGCTTTTGTTTACCCGTTCCGCCGAATGAATCAGAGGCTTCTACCAATTCTTTGGGAATTTGACGAATCCCTAGATTGGTAAAGCGTACGGTTGGCGGCAAAGCAAAAATTACTGAAGCAAAGACACCGGGAACCATACCGATTCCAAAGAAAGCGACAGCTGGGATCAAATACACAAATCCAGGCATCGTCTGCATGAAATCTAAGATCGGCGTAATGATTTTTTTCGCCGTCTCATTTTTCGCCATCAAAATCCCTAATGGCACTCCAATAATAATCGACAATAAACTAGATAAAAGTACTAAGGTAACTGTACTCATCAAATCAATCCATAAGCCTTGATTGTAAATAAAAAGCAACCCAATTAAGGTAAAGCTCGTCAGTCCCCATTTTCTATTTGAAATAAAAAATGCGGCAACAGTTAAAATAAGAATCAATAATAAGGGCGGAATTATCGTTAATAGATTTGTCATGCCGTCCATCAAAAACTGTCCTGCATGCTGCAGGGCCGAGAACAATCCTGAAAATGTTCCCGTTAGCCAATCTGTAAATCCTTCGACCCAATCTGCGACGGGCAAAGCTTGCTGTAAGAAATTAAACATTCATTTTCACCTCTTCTGTTTCCGTATCTGCCAACGCTTCTAACACACTGCCGCGAATGACGACACCGACTAAACGATCGCCTTCCACTACAGCCAGCGGTGCCGGCGAATCAAAAATCAGATTGAAAATGTCAGTTACCAGCATATCTTTAGGGATTCGGCGGACATTTTTATCAATGACTTCTTTTAATGTTAAATTATTTTTTCGTGCCTCTAGAGCTTTGTCAGCTGTCAAGCTGCCTTTTAGCTTACGTTTACGGTCCACAGCTAAGAGCATGCTGACTTCCTCTTTACGCATCCGATTCAAAGCAACATTTGGTCCATCAACTTCGATGTTCGTGGTTAATGCAGGAACCATGATATTTTGGGCAGTCAAGACTTTCGAACGATCCACGTCCTCAACAAAGTCCCGCACATATTGATTCGCTGGATGTGTCAGAATTTCTTCTCCTGTACCGATTTGCATAATTTGACCATCTTTCATCAATGCGATTCGATCTCCGATACGCAATGCTTCATTCAAATCATGAGTGATGAAAATAATTGTCTTTTGCACATTTGACTGCAAATCCAATAATTCATCCTGCATTTCACGACGAATCAATGGGTCTAATGCGGAGAAGGCTTCATCCATCAATAAAATCTCCGGATCATTAGCTAAAGCCCGCGCTAATCCAACCCGCTGCTGCATCCCACCGGATAATTGATTTGGATATTGATCTTTGAAGGTCAATAAACCAGAGTTTTCCAATGCTTTTTCTGCTTTAGCCTGACGTTCGGCTTTGGGTACTCCGCGTACTTCAAGGCCGTATTCTGTATTCTCTAAAATCGTCCGATGAGGAAACAAACCAAAATTTTGAAAAACCATGTTGATTTTATGACGACGCACTTCTCGTAGTGCTTCTTTATCCATTTTGGCAATATCCTCTCCATCTATGTAAATCTCACCAGAAGTTGGATCAATCAACCGATTTAATAAACGAATCATTGTGGATTTTCCGCTGCCGGAAAGTCCCATAATGACAAAAATTTCTCCTTCATTGACTTCAAAACTTGCATCATATACACCGACAGTTGCACCTGTTTGCTCTAAAATTTCATTCTTGTCGCGATTCTCTTGAATCATCGTAAGGGCTTGTTGCTGTTTCTTGCCAAAAATTTTAGTCAGATGTTCTACCTTAACTTTACTCAAAAATATATCCTCCTCTTAAAAAGTGACCATACTACCTTAACATCATGTGGTCACTTTTGTCAAAAAAGATGTTGAAAATTTTCAGCAAACAAAAAAAGAAAGCGGACGCTTTCTTTTTTGTTTAGATTATTTATCTGGGTAAAACAAATGCTGCATTCGCTGCAATACTAGCTCATTACCAACAAAAAACAGGGTATCTCCAGCACAAATCTTCGCATATGGCCCAGGGGACAGCAATAATTCATTTTTTTGTTGAATCGCAATAACAGTCGCACCCGTCTCGTGCCAAATGTTTAACTCATTAACGGTACTTTCTAAGTGAGCCGCTTCTTCAGTCAATGTTAATTCATAAGGAACAAAGGGCGCACCATTATGGACGCGCTTCGTTTGGGATAATAGCTGATTCAATAGTCCGCTGACATTGTCCAGCTCCTGCTTCTGTTTTTCAACACTGGCTTGGATCTCGTTCTTAATTTCTTGGATAGACTGCACATCTTGATATTTTTCGAAATAGGCCTGCGCTTTTTCCCGCGAAAGTACATATGCTCCGCTGCCATGACGAACTTCCATAATGCCTAGATCCACCAAAACATTGATCGCTTTACGAGCAGTTTCAGGAGAAACATTGAAATTGCTGGCTAAAGTTGAGCGTGCATGAATTTTTTCTCCTACTTGATATCGTTTGTCAGCGATCCGTTCAGCGATCTCTACCGCTACTTGCTGATAGCGCGGCAGCAAGATTCGCTTTTTGTTTTCCCCTTCCATTCCAATCCCTCTTTTTCTGCAGAATTCTTTTCAAGCATAGCATATTTTTTTTGGAAAAGCTTTAATCATTGCAAGCGGATAAAATGAATTTGTTAGTGTTTTCGAATTTAGAATTTCTTCATAGAGGACTGTTTTTCATCGCTATCCTTCGCAATTTTAGCAAAAAAAGGCTAAGCTGATTCAGATTATTTTTTACTATCAATAGAAACTAGGAGTGGTTGTTTGCATTTTTTTACAGGTATTATTGGGTTGCTTATTGTTTTAGCACTGAGTTTTTTGATCAGCAGCGATCGAAAGAATATTCGGTATTCTCCGATTTTGGTTATGCTGCTGCTGCAATTTTTATTAGGCTTTATCTTATTGCGAACGACTGTAGGAACATCTCTCGTCAACGGTTTAGCAGCTGTTTTTGATGCCTTGCTGAGTTTCGCAGGCGCTGGTGTTGATTTCGTTTTTGGAGGAATCGCTAATAAGGACAGCTTTCCGTTTTTCTTAAACGTCCTAATGCCGATCATCTTCATCTCTGCGATCATTGGAATCTTGCGCTACATTAGACTGCTGCCTTTGTTTATGAAAGGTGTTGGACTTGCACTCAGCAAAATCAATGGTATGGGCAAATTGGAATCCTACAACGGAATTGCTTCAGCGATCCTTGGTCAATCGGAAGTATTCATCTCTATCAAAAAAGAGCTGCCTACTTTGTCTGAACAGCGCCTGACTACCATGAGTATCTCAGCGATGTCCACTGTTTCCATGTCGATCGTTGGTTCCTATATGGCACTGATCCAACCGCGTTATGTGATTACTGCACTCGTACTGAATCTATTCGGCGGATTCATTATTGCTTCAATCGTTAATCCCTACCAATTGGAAAATGATGAATTAGTGATCGCTGAGGACAAAGAGCAAACCTTCTTCCAAATGCTGGGAGAATATATTTTAGACGGCTTCCACGTGGCAGTCACTGTAGCAGCAATGCTGATCGGTTTTGTCGCATTGATCGCGATGATCAACTTCCTTTTTGCTAAACTCACGGGGCTGACCTTCCAAGAAATCCTAGGATACATTTTTGCTCCATTAGCTTTTATCACAGGCATCCCCTGGAAAGAAGCTGTGAATGCAGGAAGCTTGATGGCTACCAAACTAGTAACCAATGAATTCGTTGCTATGACGGAGCTGGCCAAAAGCAGCTGGGATTTTTCAACTCGGACTACGGCAATTCTCTCTGTTTTTCTAGTTTCTTTTGCCAACTTCTCCTCCATTGGAATCATTTCTGGTGCGATGAAGGGCTTAAACGAGGAAAAAGGCAATCTAGTTGCCAAACACGGATTAAAAATTCTATTGTGTGCTAGCTTGGTCAGCTTTCTAAGCGCAATTATTACTGGTCTGATTTTTTAACTATCCAAAAACAACCGCTAAGGCTCATTTTTACTGAGCCTTAGCGGTTGTTTTATTCATGCTGAAGTTGCGTATTCTTCTTTACTTTACACTTGATCGCGATTACGAAACAAAAAAACTGTAATCATCATCCATAAAATGGACTTTGTCTACAGTCTGAGAGCCGCACACTTGTGCGACTCCTTATTAAACGGTTTTTATTAATTTTAACTTGATAAAGTGCCCTTCGGCAGATTCGACAACTTGTTCTATTTTATAGTGAGGAACAAACTTAGGTTCATCCACTTCCAACAGCGTTACTTCTTTTCCGAAGCCAGGAACTCCTACAACGAGGTTTTTTGTTTCTAAATGCAGCTGCATCACATTTTGCAATTGACCTGAAACCTCTAACAAAGCTTTCCTATCCTTGCTTTGACGCCAAGTACTTTGATGCAGCAGCCGCAGTCCGCTTCGTAAAATAGTATTTTGAACTGTCTTCTGTCGAATGACTTCTTTCCACATAAACGGCTCCTTAAGCAGCCGTTTCTTCAACTGTAACAGTTACTCGGACACCTAAATTACGACCAGCCTCGACCAGCTGTTCCGCTATTTCTGAGGAACTATCTAAATAAAAGACAAAAGCGGTATATTCCTTTGCGAATTTATTTAAGAAGCGTTCTCCTTCTTCTAATAAAGCCTTTCCAGTCAGACTTTCATAAAAAATAACTTGCTTATTACGTAAGAAGGTTTGCGGCAATTGCTTTTGAACCCCGACAACTGCGACTTTTTCCCCCTGGTAGTGACGTTTGATATGATTCCAGATTTGTTGCTCTGGTTCCGCTTTCTTTTCAAGAATGAACAATATATTAACTCCCTTTCAGTTTAAATTCATTGCCTGCAGGAAATAGCCCTGCCACTAGTAAATCATGCAAGACCATCACCCCCATTCTTGCTAAAAAAATAACAAACCATATTATATCCATCATACCAGCTTCTTTTTTTAAAGCAAGCTCAAAAAAAAAGACTTTCAAGTTTTCTAAACCTGAAAGTCTTTAGAATCATAGCTGTTCTTCATCAGCAACTTCATATTCGTAAGGCGAACCTTCATAGAAAAATTGAGTGGATACTGTCGCCTCATTGTCCATAGCAATCAATTCTTTGCGAAAAGGAAATCTGACCGTATTGCCTTTGATCGTATATTCGCCAGGCAGGATATAATATAATTTATCATCCGGCGTCGGCTTATTTAATTGGGTCATGACTTTATCGACCACCTGCTCCGGATCGATGGCTGTTGCTTTTACGACCTTTTCATAATCCTTTAAAAATGCTGTCTGTCCTTCAAAATAGGTTCTATCCATTTTATTCACCCTTTCCTATTTACTTTACCAGTTGCCTTCATTTTCTTAAAAAAACTCGCTTACTCGGTCAAATCCAACATTCCTGCTTCTGTTTGAAATACAGGCCAGCTACCCGCAACATCGATTCGGATCAAACTTAATTCGGGATACTTTTGGAGCTCTGTTCTTACAGAGTGAATCAATTGGGCTTGTTTCGCTAAGTGCTCCTCCAGCGGCAAAAGCTTGTCTTGATCAAGAATTTCCCGATACTCTTGATTCTTTTGAATGATCTCACGGAAAGCCGCTTTGAATGACCGTTCGATTTTTCGCGCGAACTTTGCTTCATTATCAGTCGTATAAGCTACTTGCTCTTTTTCTGCCAGAAAAGTCACATAAATCAAAGGGACCGTCGAGACAGGCTTCATCGGTGACACATAATAAAATGCCTGTTCCAAAAGATCTAATGACAATGTCAGCTTCATAACTTCTCCTTCTTCCTAATCACTAGAATTTTCTCGAAAAAACGAAAATCCTTCTAATAGTTCCGCCTGAATCCTTTTTTATACCTTCAATGTAAGAAATAGGACTAGCCTCGTCTTTTCCTATGTTGATTATAGCACTGACAAGAAAATTTTTACTTTGATTTATCTCAAATAAGAAAAGCTTCGCGAACTCGCTCAGCTTTAGATCGTTACCGTTAATGCCGCTGCAGCTAGAATCAGTAACAGCCCAATGATGGTAATCGTCATTTCTTTTTTGGTTTTCTTTTGTCCCAAGAACCAGATACCGGTTAATGTGGCTAGCACAACCGAGGTTTGAGATAAAATGAAGCCAGTTGCTAATCCGTTCATATTAGGCTGTGCTGAGATCAAGTAGGTCAATGCAGCAAAGGCAAAAAAGAAGCCGGAGAAAATATGCTTATACGATACTGCTTCTACTAATGCAGATTTTTCTTTGTCCTTCATACGTAAAATCACGGAATAAACAAGCGCAACTAAAAACATACCGATCGCCTGCGGCAGGAATGCGTGCATCCCATCGATAGTGGTTGCTTGCGGTGCAGCGGAATAAGCCCAATAACCAATTTCACCGACTGCTAACAATAATACTGCTTTTTTCAAGATATTAGCTTTTTCTTGTGTTTTTTCTTCCGTCCAAACGGTCATCCAAGCACCTAAAACAATTAATACTAACGCAAAGCCGCCTAATAATTTCGCGCTAGTCCCTGGCCAATCGCCTAAAGCAAAGACTCCCCATAAGGATGCACCAAGTAACTGGAAGGCCGTCGTAATAGGCATCGCCCGAGACGAACCAATCAGGGTAAATGATTGAAAGGTGATAATTTGGGCAGTTGCCCACCCCACACCTGAGAGGATCGAAAAGACCAAGTTCATTCCTGTTGGAAAACTCATTCCATTGACTATTGCAAAAACTAGGGCAAAAATCAATGTACCTAAAGTTGAACCTACTATTTGATTGACCGGACGTCCACCAATTTTTGACGCGATGGTGGGATAAAGCCCCCATCCAAGTAATGGCCCTAGTCCAATCAAGATTGCTGTTGTATTCATACTGTCTCCTCCTTGATTTTCTCTTTTAAACTGACCTATCTAGTTTAAAAGACAACACCGCTTTCTAGCAAAATATTTGCATAAGGAGTCATTTCTCCAGTACGAATAAATGCTTTACTATCGTGCAAAGCAGCCTTCATCTCAGCATGAGTAATGAACGTTACAGGTGTTTCAGGTAATCGCTCTTGAATTTTTTTCAACATTTCTGGGTTCTCCGTTTTGATTTCCTCTGCCAGATAGATCCGTTGAACAGCTAATTCCTCTAGTACATTGTTCAAAACATCCATAAAGCTTGGAATACCTTTATCTACGGCTAAATCAATTTTTTCTGTCGTCATTGGAACCGGCATCCCGGCATCACCGATACTTAATTGATCAAAATGTCCCATTTGTGCGATCACACGTGAAATATCTGAGTTGATGACTTTACTTTTTTTCATGATAAAAATCCTTTCGTTACTTCAATTCATTTTTGTATGGAATAGATGGTTGAGCACCAAAGCGTTGAACTGTCAGCGATGAGGCCTTATTTCCATATTCAATCGCTTCTTCCAAGTTACTAAAATCCTTCATTAATACACTGCTCATAGCACCAATGAACGTATCCCCAGCCGCGGTAGTATCTACTGCGTTGACCTTGAAAGCTGGAACGATACCGTTACGCCCCTGAACGTCGTAAAATGCACCTTTACTGCCGATCGTGATAATCACTGCTTCAATTCCTAATTGATGTAAATAATCTGCAGCTGCTTTTAAGCTCGCCTCATCCGTAACGTGGATCCCGGTCAAAATTTCCGTCTCAGTTTCATTTGGAATGATCATATCTGTAACGCGCAAAAGTGCTTCTGGAACATTTTCCAAAGCGGGGGCAGGATTTAAAATTGTTTTTACACCTGCTTCACGGGCAATCGAAAAAGCTTCAATCGTACTTTCTAAAGTGCTTTCAAATTGAGCAATAACAAAATCACTGGCCTTGATCACATCCGCATACTCTTGGACCTGCTGCGGGGTGAAAGCATTATTAGCCCCCGAATGAATCATGATGCTATTTTCACCGTGATCATCAACAATAATATAAGCCTGACCAGTTGCTTGCTTCTCTAGGGTTTGGACACCAGTTAAATCAATTCCTTCTTCAGATAAAAGCTCCCGCATCATTTCGCCTGCTTCATCATTACCGATTGCTCCGATAAAATGTGTAGCTGCTTCAGAACGTTTGGCTGCCACTGCTTGGTTTGCTCCCTTGCCGCCGCCCGCAGAAAAAATTTCTTTCGTATGCATCGTTTCACCAGGTTTTGGCATTTGCTTCACACGGATCGTCCGGTCAAGATTGATACTTCCAATAACTGTAATCGTATTCATTTTGTTCACTCCATTTCCTATTCTTTCGAGTTCCTCAATTCGAATTAAATTAAAACGTTTTATTAAAACGTTTTAATTCGACACCAAAAATATAGCACAGCTTGAAAGCTATTTCAAGTGTGCTGTTGAAAAACGTTTTATTAATTGAACCGGCAAGGTTTTTTCTTCCCATTCTTTCTCAGGCTGCTCGATTCTTTCCAATAATAAGCGAGCTGTTGTTTGTCCCAGCTCATGGATAGGCTGGGCGATTGTCGTCAGCTGCGGCGTGACGTATTCGCACATATCGATATTATCATACCCAATTACACTGTAATCCTGCGGAATTTTTTTCTTTGCAGCGGCTAAGCCCAAGTATAAACCAAAAGCCAATTCATCATTGATAGCAAAAACTGCCGTTGCATCTGTCTTAATGATTTCCCTAGCTGCTTGACGTCCGCCGTCTTTCGTTAACTCTCCGTAAATCAAGATAGCCTTAGGATAAATTTCTTGAAAACCCGTTAGCCGTGTTTTGATATTTTCTGTCGCATCTTCAGGCAGCACTAATGCTACCTTTTCATGACCCAATTGACTCAAATGTTCGCCAGCAAGTCTTCCCCCGGAAAAATCATCAGTCAAAACTGCGTCGCTGAAGCCCTCTGCTTTCTTTTGATCCAAAACAATATAAGGGAGATTCTTTTTCCTCAGCGTTTCATTGATAGCCTGGTTGGAGATTGCTGAACTGGCTATGATATAGCCATCAACTCCGCGACGACTTAATTCTTCTAAATAATCCGTCTCTTTTTTCGTATCTAAATCAGCATTACAAAGCATCGTTATAAAGTTTTCGCGATAGAGAACACCTTCAACCCCACGGACCAACGTGCTAAAAAAAGGATTGGTGATATCAGGGACCAATACTCCAATCGTCTTGCTTTTTTTCATGACCATTCGACGGGCAAAATAATCTGGCTCATAATTCAAAGCTGCTTTGGCTGCTAGTACTTTTTCGACTGTTTTCGGACTGAATTTTTGATCGTTACCGTTTAAAATCTGAGAGACCGTTGCAATCGAGACTCCTGATTGTTTGGCGACATCTTTGATGGTGATTTTTTTATTTTTCATCTGACCGCTCCTCGCTCGTCGTAAGGTAATGATTTTTTAACAAAAATCAGTTTTATGTTCGTTCTGCTTCAAGCTCTGCTACATTTTCTCATGAATGGATGCACCTGTAAATACATCCGGTAATGAACTTGCTATAGTCTTTATTTTTTTCTATACTTCTTATGATATGCTCGCTCCTTGAATTTGTTTCGAAACACCGCAACAAAGGGTGCGCACATAAAATTTTTATAGCCTTGGTAAATGGTTTCACAGCTTACCATGGAAAAGAAAGGAAACAAATGAATAAAACAACAAAAATCATTCTAGGCATTATCCTAGTCTTAGCGATTGTATTAATCGCAGCAGGGAATTATTTTTACTCCTATGCCATTGTTCCTGCTAAAAAGGATTTTCTAGCGGATAGTTCAAAAAAGAAATCTGCGGAATTAATTTCTGCCGAAAATTGGTTCAATAATGAAAACAATCGCAGCGACTGGAATCTTTCCTCAAAAGACGGACTAAAATTATCCGCTTATTATCTGCCGGCAGAAAAGGATCAACATAAAACAGCGATTATTGCACATGGTTATATGGGGCAAGCTTCTGATATGCCGCAATATGCTAAAATCTATCACGATCTCGGCTACAATGTTTTGATGCCTGACGCTCGCGGGCATGGGAAAAGCGAAGGCGATTATATAGGCTTTGGCTGGCACGAGCGGAAAGACTACCTCCAGTGGATCGATCGCATCATCAAAAAAGACCCGCAGTCTGAAATCGTTCTTCATGGAGTGAGCATGGGCGCCGCGACTGTCATGATGACCAGTGGTGAAAAGCTGCCAGATAATGTCAAAGCCTTTGTAGAAGACTGCGGCTACAGCTCGGTCAAGGGTGAGTTGAATTACCAGTTGAAGCAAATGTTCAATCTGCCCTCATTTCCATTGATCCCTGTTACCAGCCTCGTTACGAAAGTCCGTGCAGGTTACTTTTTTGGTGAAGCAGATACGATCAAACAATTAAATAAAAACGAACGTCCGATGCTTTTTATCCACGGTGATAAAGATGACTTTGTTCCTTATTCGATGTTAGCTCAAGTTTACGCAGCGACTAAAGGACCAAAAGAAAAATATGTGGTTCACGGTGCTAAACATGCCGAGGCACTAAGCAGCGACCCTAAACTGTATCAGAAAAAAGTGACGGAGTTTATCCAGAAATATATTCCTTGATCCAAGTAGATAGAACGCTGAGTTAACAAAAAAACGAGCACTCATTGCGAGGACTGCTCTAACTAGGACTTCCTTTGTTCTTTGTCCTAGTTAGAGCTAGCCTCTATCAATGCGTCTCGTTTTTTGCTTGCTCCAACAAATATTCAGCTAAACTATCTGTAATTGCAATGTGAGTAAAAATTTTCGTTTTCGTGCCCACATACAGCACATCCTTTTTACTTTCCTCGTAACAGGCAACTGCCACACTGGAAATTTTGCGTACATCATCAACACCTAGCCCAATAACATTTTCGTTAATCTCACAAGCGACTTCCTGTCCCGCCTGATCAATAAATTTCGAGTTCACATCTCCGATCACATCAAGCTTCTCCAGTTCCTTGATATCTTGCTGATTCACATAGCCGATTTCTGTCATCGTATTGTTTTGAGAGAAAGGACTGGCGATTCCGACCAACGCGAAGTCGACATTTTTCCCTGCTTCCAACACATCGTGGATGCCATCATTTTCGATTAAGCTTCTCTTGATAAAATCATTGTCTACTAATGCTGGAGCATACAAATATTTGCATTTAGCGCGCATTTTTTTGGCTAGATCATAGGCCAATTGATTGGAATGGACATCTACCATCTCTGACCCTAACCCGCCAATCAGAGGTATGATCGTCGCATCTGAATGATTTTCATAGGGATATTCGTCAACGATCCCTCTTAACATTTTCCCCCACGAAAGACCAATCGTTTCAGCCTTCGCGACCTCCCTTTGAAAGGCCGTGATTGCGGTTTGGACTAACAAACGCTCAATCTCATCCTTCCGCAAACTGCTGGTATCTAATACTGCCGCCTTTTTTAACCCGAATGTTTCTTCCAATGCTAGTTCCAGCTCAACGGAATAAGCGCTTTCACTTTTGATGAAAATATCAACAATGCCTTCATTTTTTGCGTCATTCAAATATTTTGAAACCAATGAACGAGAGATTCCCATATGCTTAGCGATCTCCGATTGTTTCAAATTCTTTTTGTAATACATCGTAGCCACTTTTACGATGTCGCGATTATGTTTTATAGCCATTTTAATCCCATCCCTCTAAACAACTTTTGATTTTCAAACACCATGCGATTAATCCTACGAATGCGCGAGTAGAACTAGTGGGGGGTAAAATTCATTTTTCGCAGTTAATGTAAATCAACAAAAGAATTTTCCTGTCGCAAAAAAATACTTCTTTTCCTACTTAACATTCTACTAACTAACGGACTGATTCTATCAATAAATTGACAGCTGACCCCCTTTAGACAGCCTTTTTCTAAACCAAAGAAAAAGGCTGTTACGTTCATTTTGCCTATTATTTTTTGAAAAGCAGAACGGACAAATGAGGATGTACCCGATCGGCACATCCTCAACAACTTTTGTTCTAAATAATCTCGATCACATCGCCAATTTCAAAGCTTGGAAAAACTCCTGGGCTGACAATAATCGCTCCCGGCAAGATTTCCCCGATCTCATTTCGGAAATAAACCGAAATATGTCCTAACTCTTCAAAATTAGCATTTGCTTGCGACCCTACTTCTTCGATCGTAAATTCTTGATCACCAAATTTTATTTTCCCGCCGATCTTCAAGGCATCTTTCGGCTGATCCTCAAATTCATGAATCACACAAATATCTCTCAACTCTGCAGTCGCAGAAGGTCCAAACAAAATAATCAATCGTTCTTCTTCAAAAGCTGGTACCATGCTGCCAATTTCAATAATTTTAGATTTTACCATCCATCCATTCGCTCCATTCAAACAATTTTTAATACATTCCGAAACTAGCCAACCAAGCCAAAATTACAGCCGTAAAACCGGTTAGCATCCGTCCATATAAAATCGCGGGCACCCCGATGGCTACCGTTTCTGGTTTTGCTTCTCCTAAGGATAAACCAACTGGAATAAAGTCACAACCCACATGAGCATTTATCGCAAACAATGCTGGCAATGCGTATTGCACAGGAATGGAACCGTTAGCAATTTGTGTACCGATTAATACACCAATAACCTGTGAAATTACGGCACCTGGTCCCAAGATTGGCGACAAAATCGGAATACTACAGATTAAGGCTAAAGCGATCATCCCTGGTAATGAGCCTGCTAGTGGAGAAAGTACCTTCGCCAACCAGTCACCGACACCAGTATAATTGATAATCCCAACGATCATACTGATAAATGCCATAAATGGAATGATATTTTTTAATAGCATATCCAGCGCATCACGACCCGATTGATAGAACGTTCCCATTACACCACCAATGCCGCGTGAGAAACGAACTAAAAACCCGTCTTTTTTCGCTTGGACTTCTTTATGATCTTCTTTGATTTTTGAATATCTCTCTCTAAACTCTTCCTCAGATTCACGACCTTCAGTTATCATTTTTTCAGTTGCTGCCGCAGATTCTGCGTCTTCAGCATGTGCATGATTAACTGCTGCCATTTGCCGCTCTTCTAGATTCGCATCCTCCATCAACGCTACATCTTCTGGACGTACTCCCGAAACGAAGATATCTTCTGTAATGTGCTTTGATAGCGGTCCAGATGGAGAAGATGGCAATACATCTACGGTTGGGATACGCTTCATTGGATATACACCGATACGCGCTGTTCCCCCGCAGTCGATAACGGCACATACTGTCTCCTCTTCAGGAATTTGGTTCTTAAATCCATCACAGGCAATCCCGCCGGTCAAATCAGCAATTTGCTGCGCTACTGGATGGATACCGCCGCCAGTAACAGAAACAACTTTATTTTTCTTCTCTGTTGGTGTCAAGGTCAATCCAACACCCCAGCCCTTATTTCCAGGTTTTACAAATACTGTTTTGTACATTACGATTTCCCCCTTACGCAGTCGCTTTCTTCGCTTCTCTAGCCATCATGAATTTAGTCAGTCTTTCAGTTACGATCCCACGAATCAAAATAACAACAATCCCTACTAAAAAGTAGCGAACAGCTAAACTAGACTGGTTAAATCCTGCTTTGGTCACACCATTGGCAATTCCCAAATAAACAAATAATTCGCCTGCATTAGCATATGGGAACAATCCAGTTACCGGGTGAACGAATGATACAGCTGCATCATAAAATGCTGGTTTTTCTTCTTCCTTAACGAACTTGCCGAATGTATAAGCCATTGGGTTCGTCAACATCAAAACCGCCAAAATCGGCATCAACGAGTAACGTAAAATCATATATTTTGAACAATAGCGGATAGCTCTGTCGACACGTTCTTCACCGATAAATGCAATAACTGAGTAAGTAAACGTTAGTAGTACAATTAACAATGGTACGATCCCGGTCATGTATCCCATGAATTGCTCGCCGCCGGCTTCAAACATACCAATAAAGTTTTTCCCTGCCCATTCGATATATTTCATTATAAAATCCTCCTTTTAGGTAACCGCTTCCAATTTCCGTGTGTAAATCTGTGATAAGGCCCGATCAATTTGGGGCGCCTTTTTTTCTTGTTTTAATGTACTGTAGCTGACTAGCTGCACACCTCTATATGACTGTTCTTCTTTGAATCGTGCAAAAATCGTTAAACCTTTGCAAATATAGCACTGAATGACTTTTCCATCGGTATCAACGACAACTGCGACGATCGTCCGCAATACTTTCCCTTTAACAACTTCGGTATAAAATTCATATTCTGTTCCAGCCTGTTCAGTGGTGATTCTTTTTATGAAACTTTGATAATACTTCACCTGAACGATACTTAGCAGACTTTGACTAAGCATTAAAACGATCAAAATAATCATCAAGCCGTTCATAAGCTACATCCTCTCTAAAAGCAGATGAGGAAAATCCCCATCTGCCTAAAATTCACCTTACTCGCCAAACGTAGAATCTTGAAGTTTCCGCAAACGATAAACGGTCGTTGATTCATCAATTTCAATATCATCATAAGTCAAGAATGTACCGTCTTTAATGTCGCGTTTTGCAACAGATGAGCCGCCAACTAGGCCGATTGGTACATTATTATTTTTCACTAGATCTTCGTGTGTTTCTAGTACACCACGAACACAATAACCGCCGATACCATCGATTTTTTCTCCTGCCTTGATATCTTTCTTAGCTACGGCGACAGTTTCCGAAATCGGAGCGCCTAATGGAACGATCGCGTGATCATGATTTAAAACTGCTTTGGCAATCGTGATCGGTGTTTCTAAACTCGCTAAATGGTACGGACGATACAAGATATGGTGATCGCGATCCCCCTTCTTCATCAAGTAGCTCAATTCATGTCGAGCACCTTCATTTTGTCCTTTAACAATGACGAATACCCCAGGTGCCAATCCATCCACATATTCAACTACACCATATTTGTCTAAGACCCCGCCATTTTCTTTCAAATCCAAGTCCTTGATTACTGAATCAACATCGCCGCTGATCCCGTGCATCCCAACTTTATCAGGAATAAAGCCGATCGCATTAGATAATAAGTTCATTTCAGCCATAGTCTTCGTGCCGTCTTGGAAGGCTGCTAACATGTGGCTGGACATTTGTTTGGAATCTGCCTCTGCTTGAGCTGTATCTGGATTAGCGCCTACTTTCAGCTTATTGTTCTTTCCTTTACCAGCGACTAAAACTTCCATCCCCATGCTTTTCGCGAATTCAAATAATTCTGTTGTCGCAGCTGGCTCATCACCATCTGACCCTGTATAAACTAAGTTTGCTGAATCATACATTTTCTTCATCAATGGTCCGATCGTGATATCTACTTCTACATTCAGCAGAACAATATGCTTCTTCGCTAACAATGTTTCTAACGAAATTTGTGCCCCTACTTCTGGAACTCCAGTCGCATCAACAATTACTTCTACCTTATCCGAATGAATGATTTCTTTAAAATCTGAACTGACTAGAATGTCCACTTTTTTCTCTGCACTTGCATTGTAAGCATCCGCTGCGCGCTGTGCAGCATCCTTATTGATGTCACTGATACCTGTCACTGCCATCCCCGGAATCGTCGAAATCTGAGCGATCATCCCAAATCCCATTTGACCTGCACCAATTACCCCGACTTTGATTGGTGCGCCATTTCTTTCTCTTTCCAAAAGCTTCCCATAAAGTGTCATTATTACCCCTCCATACTTTTTTGACATATGACAAAGCTCTTGACATATGCCTTAAGACACCTTTAGTATAACATCGCACAAAATCATGTCAACGCTTTCTTTTCACAAACTATCATTTTCCATCAATCGGAACATATGTTAAATAAGTATTAAATACCGTAAAAAACGTGATGCAACAACAATTACAATGTAGCGTTCATTATATTCAATTCATTTCAAATAGAAAAGAATCACAATTTCACATCTTTAAAATAACTATTAATTATTCCGGCGTAATTTATCTTATTCTGCTAATCACAAAAAAATAGAATCTGTTTGATTAATGATTCACAATGCTGTAAAGTTCAAATATCCTAAAAAATGGGTTTCCTAACTATAGTAAATTTTTTTCGTCTTCTAACTAATGTGATTTATCTCATTTTATTGTGAATGAACAAACTATACTATTTTTTGTCATTTCCTGATTGATTATTGAAGAGAAAAAAACAAAAACCGTAATTTTGACAGACGTCAAAATTACGGTTTTATTATTGCTGTCCGTAGGTCTCGAATTTCTCCAAAACCTCTTTCATTTGTTCTTGATTCAAAAGTTTAGGTGTACCGATACAACGAGCACGATAATCAAGCTTTGCTAAAAACTCAATATCCTTAGCAACACCAAAGGCACTCGCCAGGTCCGGTCCAATCGTTAGGACACCGTGATTACCCAATAAAATACCATTATCCTGCTGGATAAAATTGAAAGCTTCTTCGGCTAATTCCCGCGTACCAAAAGTCTTATACTCACAACAACGAACTTTCTCACCAACAGAACCAATGATATAATGCAGCGGTTCGATTTCTTGCTGTAAACACGCAAACGTTGTCGCGTATTCTGAATGTGTATGAACGACGGATCTTACATCTGGGCGATTCGCATAAAAGATACTGTGAAGATCATACTCACTTGATGGTTTACGATTTCCTTCCAGTACTTTTCCCTGGAGATCCATCAAAACGATGTCTTCCGGCTCGGTTTCAAAATAAGGAATCCCGCTTGGACTGATCAGCATCGCTTCTTCTTCTGGAAAATAAATGCTAATATTCCCACCGGTACCAGTAGTTAATTTTTCGGTGATAAGTTTCTTGCCGTATTCGACAATCAACTCGCGTTCTTTTAGATGTCTCATCTTCTACTCCAATCAATAAAAATTATTTTCGGGTTGCTCCGTTAAATAGCGGGTTAAATCATAAGGCGAAAAAATTCCGCGGTCAGTTACAACCGCACCGATTAATTCCGGTGGCGTGATGTCAAAGGATGGATAAATCGCTTTGACTCCCGCTAATGTATGTTTGATACCATTCAATTCCATCACCTGCTCAGGATCACGCATCTCGATCTTGATACTTTCATGACTGATTTTATCCGTATCTGGAATCCCCGTAACAAAGTACGGAATACCAAAACGTTGCGCTAAAATAGCCATTTGATACGTTCCAACTTTATTGGCGATATAGCCGTCCTGTGCAATCGTATCTGCGGCAGAAGTGAACAAATCGATTGTTTCATGTGCCATCAGATAGGCAATCATATTATCAGAAATGACCGTCGTATCAAAGCCCATTTCCGCACAGCAGCTCGCAGTCAAACGAGCGCCTTGTAAATAGGGGCGGGTTTCTGCACAAAAGAAGCGCAATATCTTTTTCTGTTCAATGGCTTCTCGCAGAAGCATCCCAATAATCGTCTCCCCGAAGCACTGCGTTAAGACCGTACCATTATTTGGAATTTTTTCAATCAAATATTTTGCGACTTGATCCATCGTGTAATAGCGGCGGTTTAAAGAATCAATCGTATTTTGTTTAATTGCTTCAGCTGGTTCTTCGCCTTTTTTTAATGCTGCTTCTGCAACTGCTACACATTTTTCAGTGATCAGCGTCATTCGATTAGCGGTCGTGGGTCGTGCATTGGCAATCGTATGGGCTGCTTTTTTTAAATAAGCGATTTGATCTATCGGACCTAACCCCTTACTTTCTTCAGCAGCTAAGGCCATTCCCATTCCTGCTGCGGTGTAGGGACCTGCACTTTGAGTCACCATGTCCGTGATAGCTTGCGCAACTGCTTGATGTGTCTCGCATTCAACAAATTCTACCCTAGTCGGATAAATTCGGCGATCTAAGATCCGGACCTTTCCCTCTTCGTACCATGCCACATTTTCATATTGCAATAATGTCGGCATCGTATAATCTTGTCTTTCCAACTACATTCACCTTCTACTTCATAAATAATGGAATCCTCTTATAAATTGAAAAACGCAGAACTGACACACTCATTGACTCCATCAACTAACTGACTGCCGCTAGTAATATGTTGCCGATTGATAATTAATTGAATGCCTATTTTTAAAAGCAGCTGTTCTGCTGCAACTTTTTTCTCAGAAGGAATCAAAGATAACTCCTTCACCTTTGAATCTCCTACGACTCGCCGGATGATCTCCGTGCCAGCATACCCTACTGCATCAGTCATGATTCCTTGCAGCACGGTGTCTTTAAATGCATGATTACGATACAAGGAAACAGTCACTGCTTCATCGTAGCACCTATCCAGCTTCGCTTGGACCTGATCATAAACAGCGGCAATCATCCCCACGCTCCATTGGTGGAAAGTTTGATCAATTTTCGGATCAAATAGGTTTTTGATCATTGGAAAATAGAGATGAGCCAAAACATTTCCTATGTCATACCCCGCTGGACCATAAAAGGCAAACTCGGGATCTATTATTTTTAAGCCTGCTTGATTGATAAAAATAGAGCCAGTATGAAGGTCCCCATGCAATAATGACTGGGCATTATTCATAAAATTATTACGCAGCATCGCAACCTCTACCTGCAGTGGTACATTTTCATACAAATTTTCTCTAATAAAGTCTTCGTTGCCAGGAGTCAAAATATTTCGCTGCTTGTAATCATTATACGGCTCTGTGAACACTAGATCCTCGCTGATATCACACATTTCCGGATTGATAAAGTCCCTAACATGCTGTTTTTTTACCGCCCGATCCAAAACAAGATCACTCGTTAAAAGCAATGTGCGTGCTAAATATTCTGAAATTTCCTCACTAAAGTCAGGAAATAGTTTCTTATCAATCAACTCATAGCGCATGTTTTGATAGTCTGAAACATCTTCCATCGTCAAAGCATACATCTTTTGATCATAATAATAAACCTCTGGTACGAATCGTGGAGTTAGATTATTTTGCAAGCGTAAAATTTCTGCTTCGATTCGATTACGATCAATAGCTAATGGGCGGCCAGATGAACGCAGCAGCACATCTGCTTGCTTAATAATCAGACTTTCTTGTGTTGCCTCATTCACCACACGAAAGACATAGTTGATATTCCCATCGCCAATTTCAGTAACAGTCAGTGGTGCATCCTCCGGAAAAGCGCCTAGCTTCTCCACGACATAGTGTTTGATTATTTGCGTATCCATTAGAAAATGCTGCTGATACGCAGTCGATTCTTTTGGTGTAAGCTTCATATTATCGCCTCATTCATTTATTTTCGCTACCAGTTCAATAAGAGCTTCCTTTTTCTAAAACATGGAAAATGATTCTGTCTCTCGTCACACGATCATCTAATTAAACAGCTCAAACATTTTTATGCTTAAACCCTCTATCTAAATCTCCCCTGATAAAACTGCAAAAAGTGTGACTGACAAAAAAACACTCATCTAAAAGTGTACATTTAAACCAGTTAAATGCAACTCTTAGATGAATGTTCTTAACTAATCGCAATTTTCGTTCCCACAGTAATCACTGGCATCGCTTTATCTTCCACATAAAGGGTGCCTGGAAGCTCTGCCGTTTTCGAACCATCAAACCGTAGCGTGATATGGCCTAAATCGTCAAGATTCTTCTTCACCACATCCCCTACCGCCGTGATTTCATACACTTGATCATCGAAGGAAAAATTCATTCCTGCTGTAATCTCAGCTGTGGATGGTGTCAATTGGATGTTATAACAATAATCTGCTAATGTCTCTGGCGCGTCATCGCCAAAGAAAATCAACATCTTTTCTTGTTGAAACATCTCTGCTTCTGGGCCAATGTTGGTAACTTGCGTCTCAAAAATCATCTTTCATCTCTCCAAACATTTTAACTATATAATCCAAAACTTGCTAACCAAGCAACAACCACTCGGGGAACCCCATTTAGAAAACGTGAATACAAAACGGATGGTACGCCAACTTCTACTGTCTCTGCTTCAGCTTCTTCCAATCCCAAACCAACCGGGATAAAGTCGCAAGCATTTTGTGTATTGATAGCAAATAAAGCTGGCAAAGCTAAGTGTGGCGGAATGTTTCCCTTACCGATTTCCACCCCGATCAAGGTTCCTAAGATTTGGCTGATAACCGCCCCAGGTCCTAACAGTGGAGATAAGAATGGCAGTGAGCAGATAAAGCCAATAATGATCAAGCCAAAAACATTTCCTGCCAAAGGTTTCATCAGATTGGCAAAAACCGTCCCAATTCCTGAACCCTGAATGATCCCGATCAACAAGGACACGAAGGCCATAAAAGGAATGACTGTATTGATCATTGTCTGCACACCTTCACGAGCCGACTGATTGAATGTCGCTACGACTTTCCCGGCACCCATCCCGATTTTAGCGATAAAGCTTTTCTGTTCTGCTCTTTGTTCAGTAATTTTCTTATCTGTTGAATATTTGAACTCCCGCTCGGGCTTTTCTTCGGTGATAAAGGTCGGGCCGTTCGCTGCTTCTGATCCATCGGCCAGCATGATTTGATTTTCACCGACAGCAGACACGTAGATTTCTTCATTAATGTATTGGGCTAACGGGCCACTTTTTCCCGTCGGTACAATGTTCACTGTTGGAATGTTCTTTTTAGGATAGATTCCACAGCGCAATGTTCCGCCGCAGTCAATGATCGCTAGGGCGATTTCATTGTCTGGTATCGATGTTTTGAAGCCATTAACTGATTCCATACCAGTCAATTCTTCGATTTTATTCACAATACTCGGTTTGTCTCCGCCGCCGGTTACATAAACAAATTTATGTTTTTCATTTGTTGGTGTAATTACTAATGGTCCGCCATAACCACCCGAACCTTTTACGATTTTGATACTATTATAAGCCATTTTCGCTCCTCCTAATTCATTTCAGTGTAATTATTCCTCTAAACTACTCAATTTAACTTCATATAAACTGGAAACTATGGAACGGACACGCTATTCTGTCACTGCGACTTCATCCACTTTTTTACTTAACTGGATGCCTTGTTGTTTGCAGACAAACGCAGTAGTGAAATCTGTTGTCCAACCACCGATAAAATTCATGACCAAACCAACAAACATATAGCGAATCGCTAATTCCATCGAATTTAATCCTAATTGAGTAATTCCTTGGGCAATCCCCATCCAAACAAACAGCTCCCCAGGATTGATGTGAGGGAAAACACCATTACTTGTATGACAGAATTGCGCATTTGACGCATAGTAACTTGGCTTATAAAATTCGGGTAAAAATCGTGCCATCGTAAATGACATTGGATTTCCCAACATAAAAGCAGAAACAAAAGGCAATACTAGATAACGGGTAAAAGGATTTTTGGAAGAAACCTTCGCAACTTTTGTTACTCTCTCTTCACCTAAAAAAGCAATCAGTGTATTCATTGCCACCATCAACATCAAAACAACTGGTACGATCCCTGTCATCCAACTAATAAATGTTTCAGCACCCGTTTGGAAAAGGCTCATGAAGCCTTCCGCAAATTTTGTAATATAATCCATTGTTACACACTCCTTTTTCATATTTATGATTTACTTATTCGTAAAGCTGTAGAAACTGGAACTAACATCCTTTTTTGGTTAATTTATCTTGAATGGAAAGTTTCATTAATGATAATTGATTGCCTACATTAAAGATTGGGGATACAGGTGCTTCATCTCGATGGTGGCCGCTTTCAACCTCCACATAGACTTTTTGGGCATTCGCCGCCGCTTGACGCGTTAATTTATTTTCCTCAGACAGCACCGGAGCTTCCATCAGTTGGTGGATATCGATTCCAATAAATTGCGGACGCGGTTTGAAGCGAGCCAAGATCGAAGTTCCCTGCATCATTTCAGCATCTTGAATGACCCCAGCAGCATCAACCCCCAGTAACAAGATCGTCCCTGAAGCAATTTTTCCCGGACGACGACCGATCGCAACTTTTCCTTTACGCTTCATTCGAATATAGACAGAATTAAAGTTTTTAATCTGCTTCATCCCTAAAAAAATTTGAAGAATGTAAGCAATAATTGCAATAGCTCCTAAAACAAAAATATTCATACAATACCCGCTCCTTTCTGATGCAAAAAGAAGACTCTCCGTCTCCCTTCACTAAGACCCGTTAACTAGTAGCTGCCGATATTCTTCTTTACTATTGATCTGCTTGACCTGTTCACGTAGCAGCTCATTGGAAGAGATGACAAAAATTGTGTCATAAAAACTGAGCAGCTCATCCTCCATTGCCAGCGTCAGGTTTTCTGGAATTGCTACCAAAAAAATCAGTTCAATGTCCTCAAGGGATTGACCCTCTGGGTATATCCCAATAGTGACAAGAATTTCCTCACTTTTATGATTGATTCCGTGCGGAAAAGCGATTCCATTATCGATCACCGCAGATTCTTCTTGTGCTTTCGTTAAGATATACTCCTTAAACGAATCATCAATCAGCTTTTCGTTTCGTAATTTATCCAGCAAAACAATCAAATTCTCCTCATAGGACAGCTGCTTGTCTAAATGTTCAAAAGAAAACTGAATATGCTCGAACGACGCCGCCTTTGAAGCAACGATTCTCTTCCACTCGCTCAAGAGCCAATTTTCATTGAAAAGATCGGTTAACTTGATGACAGCAGTAGTGGCTTTCACATGTTTCAAGGGAATCGTCGTAAATACAGCAAAATAGCGTTCCAAATCCGTCGTTTCGTATTCTTCCTCTGAATAATGAACAATTCGAATGTTTGGTCCTAAAACGGTTGCCAACTGACGCTTAATCATTAAAGCTGTTCCTTTGCCGGTATTGCACACCACCGCAATCTCTTTCATCTTTGGCTGAGCATCGGATTTCAATGCCAACTCAAAATAAATAGCTAGGTAAGAAAGCTCAGACTGTTGAATCGGTTTTTGTAAAAAATCAGCCAGCGCTGTAATGCCTATTTCCGCCAGTTCATGGGCAAAGGCATGCTTTTGCTTGAACTCCTCACGAAATATGTCGTAGGTTTCAACTTGAAAAATGATCCGGTTAATCAAAAACATAAAATGGGCACGAATATTCTGGAACAGCACTTCTTGATCTAAGTGAATGATTACCGCCGCATTAATTTGATCCATCATGGATTGAAACAATGTTTTTACTTCTGGATTATCCGCCTGCTCCTCGGCAACCAAATTGTTGTTAAAAATATTCAATGGGAAACAAAGGAAATCAAAATCAAATTTACTAACTGTCAGACTGTAATCTGTTGCCAAGCTGACAAACAGCTCCTCCAATAATTGATCCTCCGAAAAATAATTAACATAATACGGAACCGCTTGTGTTAGAGGGTTTCCGCCTTGGATCCGTTGAATCGTTAAAATGATCGTCTTTTGCAATAACCCCAATGTACGGAAATCCATTTTCTTACTTAATGCGATTTCATCAATGCGCTTTAATAGCTCATCGCTTAACGTCGGCTGTTCCAAATAATCATACGCATGCTGCAAATAGAGCAATCGCAGCTGGGATTCGGCACCAGAGATTCGCAAGCCCTTATTTGGAGTACCAATCAAGGAAATTTGATACCGTGTCATCAGCTGCTTTAAATTCCGTAAATCCTTATTGACCGTTGAACGACTGACCCCTAACACCTCTGACAGATCATCGATTACGATATAGTCTTGCTGCTTCATAAAGCAATCAATCAAAACCGCAATTCGCTTTGTACTTGAATTGAAATCTGTCTGCTGCTTTAAACTGCCGTTCATAATTTCTGAGAACTGTTGGGGATCAATAACCTTTAATGAATAAATGGCCTCTTTTTCTTCAATTACTGCAATTCGTTCCATTTGATCATTCAATAGCTGTATCGCTTTTTTGGTGGTTTGTGCACTTGTATCAGTTATTTTCTGCAGCTCATTCAAACGCAAGCGATCATGAGTAATAAAATGCTGTAATAATTGATACCAGCGATTGATTAATGCCATTTATTACCCCCACCTTCTTTTATCCTCGTGTCTTTCCTCCAGCAATGTTAGTCGTAACACCTGTAATATAGCTAGAACGATTAGATAAATAATAGCACACCAAATCAGCGACTTCACTGAGCTTTCCGCTCCGTCCTAATGGAATCGTAGTGGTTTTATCATAGTTTTTACGAAGCTCCTCAACAGTGATTCCGCGTGTGTAAGCTAGTGCTGTCTCGTAGGCTTCCGTTCTCAAGCCTGTTTCCTCCATGATTCCTGGTGCTACTCCTACCACTCGAATTCCTTGCTTGCCCAACTCTTTGGACCACGACCGCGTAAAGCTGTTGACTGCTGCTTTCGTTGCCGCATACGGACTTTGCCCTTCTGAGCCTTCCAAACCGCATTCCGAAGACATATTGATGATTACCCCTTCGTGACTTTTCATCATCGTCCGAGCGACTGCTTGTGTCATTAGAAAGAGACCTTTTTGATTAATTGCCATCATTTTGTCGAATACCTCATCTGATAATTCAAACTGACCGTGAGGATTTTCCTTATCCACTAATAAACGCGGAACATTGATCCCAGCGTTATTCACTAATCCGTCGATCCGATCGAATTCCTCAACGACCTTCGATACATTTTCCTCCACTTGCTGGCGATCTGAAATATCCGTCTGAAAATAGTAAAGATTATCATGCGTTACCTTACCAGGTTGAAGATCAAAGTTTACGACGATCACTCCTTGATCCAGCAATTCATCGATAATACTTGCTCCAATTCCTGAAGATCCGCCTGTTACGATCACTTTTTTTCCTGCAACATCTAACCAATCTGACATTCTGTATTCCCTCCTCTTAATTACAAGCTCAGTATAAAGCGCTTTCCGAAAATGATTAATACGCTCTTTTTTTTGAGATTAGAAAAAAAAGTACACTAATTTGTGAAAAGGTATCAAAGACTTCACAAACTCATTCAACTTTTTAGCACTAATTACACATCAGCTCTCCAAAACAGTCGCTGTGTGTCTCAGCAAATAAGACTGAAAAGATCATACCTTCTTACAGAGGGCAAAAAAAGCTTAAGTAGGCGAACTACTTAAGCTTTTGCAATACTTTATTCATTTCGATTTGTAGTAATTGTGGAGAACGCTCAATCGCATCGATCGTATCTCCGGCAATATGTGAAGTAATCACAACATTGTCCAGCTCTAATAAAGGCTCATTTGGATTGATCGGCTCTTCCCACAATACATCAATACCAGCACCAGCAATCCTTTTTTTCGTTAAGCATTCGATCAAATCGGCTCGATCAATAATATCCGGCCGAGCAGTATTAATCAAATATGCACTTGGCTTCATCAAACTCAATAATGAATGATCAACCAACTTTATCGTCTCAGGCACTACTCGTAAATGCAAGGACACCACGTCTGAGTCACTAAAGATTTCTTTCAAGCTTTTCAGCTGAACCCGATAGCCTTCCTGATCCAACGTTGATTGATCCATAAACGCATCATAGGCGCTGACTTCTAATCCTAAAGCGGTTAATCGTTTCGCTACGATTTTTCCAATATGTCCTAATCCCACCAAACCAACTTTTAGATTGGAGAAGGAGGTTTTGTACGCATCATTCGGAAAATTTTGCGGCCACCTGCCATTTTTTACTTGAATCGCGGACATCGCAATATTGCGAACAGTCGCATACATCAAGCCAATCGTAAAATCTGCTACTGGTTCTGCGTTTCGAATGACATTGATTACCGACAAATCCTTTGATTCTTTCACTGCTGTTAAATCAATATGTTCCAAACCGCCTCGGCAGGTTCCGATCATCTTTAACTTTTTTGCATGAGCAAGTAATTTTTGTGAAACAGGTGCTAAATGAACTAGTAGGTATTCAGCTGTCGAAACAGCTTCCAGTATTTCTAACGGCCATTCAAAATTATTCGGACCATCCCGTTCCAATATTTTGATGGTCTCGCGAAATTCTGAACGTGATTGGCCAGCTCGCCATTCAAACCGTTGAATGTTTATTGGTGCTTCAAGCATCAATCCTTTTGCCGCGGAAGCCAAATTATTCGCTGGAACAAACGGGTCACCAATCACGACTACATTAGTCATCTTGCTGTCCTTCTTCCCTCAATAGCCCAGCCTTCGGTTTCACGTGAAACTTTTCTGCTAAATCTAAAAGCTGCTGATCACTAATTTGCTGCTTAATTTCTTGTCTTGTCGAACAAATTTGCAAATAGATTTGTGCGGCCTTTTCTGCTGTTTCGACTAGACCAAAAGCATCATCCATCGTTTGTCCCGCACCCATGATGCCATGATGCGGCCAAATGACGATCCTAGAATCATGCATTTTTTCTGCCGAAGCAGCACCTAATTCACTCGTTCCAGCAACCATCCACGGAAGAACGGACACTCCATCAGGAAAAACAACTAAACACTCTGTAATCATTTGCCATAGTGTCTTTGTAAATTTTCTCTCATCTAAATCATGAATAAAGGTCATTGCCGATATCGCTGTTGCATGGGTGTGCAAAATTACTCGATGTTCTGGATCCTGCTTGAGGCGAACTGCATGACATTGAAGATGCGACGCTAACTCGCTTGTTGGCAAATCGCCGCCTTCTAGCCCCCACAGTAGTTCGTACTTGTCCCCTTCTGTACTTATGCGAATGATCGCTAAACTATCAGCGGGATTCTTCTGAATATTTTTAAAATACTTGCCAGAACCCGAAACAAGAAATAGCTCCCCTGCTAAATTGTTAACAGCAAACTCTAGCTCAACCGTTCTCTTAACCTGATCGACATCAAGATAATATTGAACTTCCTCCTGTGGCAACCGATAGCTAATGTTTCCGCCATTCCGCTCTGCCCAGCCATACGCCCATAATTGACTAGTTGCCTCACACATTTCTCGGATAAAAGGAGCTTGACTGATCTCATGGATCTTCATTTCATCATCCTCCAGCTTTTAATTAATTAGAGGAGGATCGTAATTAGTCGAGCTACGATCATAAAAGCCACACCCAACACGCCGTGAATCCAATAAGTTCTACTTTTTACGACATCCCCATTGGCGCCAACGACTAGTTTTTTCGCTCCATCAAAAAAGATTTTGATAAAAAAAGCTAAACCGATCAAAACAAACAAATCGCTAATCATCGTAATCCTCCTCCAATCTAATAATTATTTTTGTCCGTAATAAGCATTTGCCCCATGCTTTCGCAAATAGTGTTTATCTAACACGCGCTGCGGCAATTCTTCTGCAAACGAATTTAATTGTCGAGTCAGCAAGTTCATCTTACAAACTTCTTCCAATACAACTGCGTTCATCACTGCACTTTGGGCATCTTTCCCCCAGGTAAATGGTCCATGTCCATGCAGCAGCACTCCTGGAACTTCCAATGGTTTGATTTCACGCTGCTTGAATGTCTCAATAATGACATTTCCTGTCTCGTGTTCATACCCTTCATCGATTTCATTTTGTGTCAAAAAGCGCGCACATGGAACGGAGCCATAAAACGTATCCGCATGGGTCGTTCCCATCGCTGGTACATCTAAACCTGATTGTGCCCAGGCTGCTGCCCATGTTGAATGGGTATGAACGATACCGCCAATTTCTGGAAACTCTTTATATAATACTGCATGAGTCGGCGTATCTGATGAAGGATTTAGTTTCCCTTCGATCACATTATTATCTAAATCGACTACGACCATATCCGAAGCGATCATTTCTTCGTAGCTGACACCGCTGGGTTTAATAACGAAATAGCTTGTCTCAGGATCATAAGCACTGACATTTCCCCATGTATATTTGATTAATCCTTGTTTAGGTAATGCTAAATTCGCTTGAAATACTTCTTCTTTTAATTGTTCTAACATCGATTCGGTCCCCTCTTACTCTGGATTGACTGCAACAACGATTTTGTTATAAGCAAGTTCTCGATTGAACATCTTAGGCAGCACATCCGGCAAATCTGTTAACGTGATTTCATTGCTCACCATTTCTTTGAACTTGATTCTGCGCTTAGACATTTCCTCTAGCGTTGCCTCCCATGCACGGCCTGGATAAGGTGCTGTATAGGAATTCCATGAGCCTGTAATCGTCAATTCTGCACGCATGATGCGCTCTGCCTCATGTTCAGATAATGGCAGGTCTTGATGTGAGATTCCCACTAATACCACAGTTCCATGTTTGCGAGTAATTAAAAGCGCTTGTTTTTGAGTGAATTTGCTTCCAGCAGTTTCAATCACTACGTGTACACCTAAACCCGTTTCGGCCTTGATTGCTTCTTCTAGATCCTGTTCTTTACTGTTGATCGTCACATCTGCGCCAAGTTGTTTTGCCAAGTCCAATTTTTCATCAAAAATGTCGACTGCGATCACTTTTTTTGCCCCGAAAATTTTCGCAATTTGAATCGCAAATTGTCCGATTGGGCCACAACCAAGAACCGCCACTGTATCGCCGACCTTCATATTTGAGCGCTGCATTGCATGCCAACTGATCGTCGCTGGCTCTACCCCAGCTGCTGACAATAGATCCAAATCTTCCGGCATTACTACACAGTGCTCTTCAGGAACTTTCACGTATTCGGCAAAGGCACCGTTACTGCCAGTACCGATTATGTTATAATTATCACTGAGACCATAGGATCCTTCTTTTGTATATTCAGAATTTGGATCGGGAATCAGTGGTGCAACGGCGATCTTGTCTCCGACCTGAACTTTAGTGACCTGTGATCCTACCCGATCAACAGTTCCGCTGAATTCATGTCCTAAAATGAGCGGATACATTCTTGCACCATCTTCTAAGTTTGCGCGGGGCACATCTGAGCCACAGATCCCCGCGTAAGCGACTTTGACTAATACTTCATCTTCACCAATAGCGGGAACATCCACCTCTTGAACTTCCAATACACCAGGTTTTATCAATACACTTGCTTTCATCTTTTTTGTCATGGTCTTTTTCATCCTTCTCTATCTCTATTAAGCCACTTTGGTTTTAGCATCTGGGATTTCAACGCTGTTTTTTGCTGCAGCCCGTTCAACATATCCATAGAAAGCTTCTTTGTTTTTGCGGAACAAGAAGTAAACGACAAAGTATGCGACGATCGTCAAGCCAATCAGTAATGGATTTTGACTTAAAAAGGCTAAGAAGATCAAACCAAAAATTGGTTTCCCTAAAATATTGAAGCTTGTTACCATCAACGCACCTGCTGGTAAAGTAACCCCGACTGTTTGCGCGATTTCTGTAAACATTGGTGCAGTATACGAACACATATACAATCCTAAACTGAACCAAATCACACCATTGAGCAATGTCTTCGCAATATTCCCATTCGATAAACATACCAACGCTTGTACCATATAAGGAATTGCCAACAAGTCAACGACTGGCAACGTTTGATTACCAGGTAAGATCATTGCGATAAATACCATGATCGGAATCAAAAGAATTCCTGAAATCAATGTCGCAGGTTCACCATAGCCCGTTGCATCATTTACACCTAGATACCATTCACGTCCTTCATTGTTGCCGCGAACGTTTTTACTAGCAGCTTGTGAAATTGGGTTGAAGGCTTGTGAGAAGATTCCTGCTACTTTCGGGAAGATCGCCATTACGGCACTGGTTGCGATCGCTACTTCTGTGATTTGCCCCCAAGCAGATAGTTCTGCTAGGTTGCTGAGATTTCCTAAAATTCCTAAAAACAGACCTAAGAATAAGCCTAGTGAGATCGGTTCACCCAAGAAACCTAATTTTTTCTGTAAGCCTTGCGGATTCAATCGAACTTTGTGCAGGCCAAGCATATTCCAAATCGGGTCCATCAATAATGCAAAGATGCCTGGTTCGATATTGTGCATTGCAATGATCGTACAATTGGGATAATGATAATAGCTAGACCAGCGTCGAGCCAGCATTTCTGATAATAGTAAGCTGTACATATTTAGTAAACACATCAATACAACTGCTAAGATCATATTTTTCGTAGCTAGATAAACCATTGAGCCCCAAACCATATAAGAATAGTTATTCCATAAATCTGAAGGCTGGAATACATTGGTCCACTTCACTAGGAAAAGAACTGTTTGTAAAACTAGAGCGATCACTAAATAGATCATGCCTGCTTCTGTTGAATAGGCAACTAACGCAGTCGCCTGCCACCCCACATCAAATGCCGGAAGATTGATCCCTGTTTGGTCAACCATCTGTTGAACAACTTTAGAAATGATTGGGGTATATGAGTTCAAAATCAAGGTGAAGCCCATCAATCCTACACCTGCATATAATCCAGATAAAAATGCCTTTTGAGTCTTCACTTTTAATACTTTGGCAACCACAAAAATCATTACAGGGACAAAAACTGCTGATCCAAACGTATCAAAAACGCTCTTTAATGTTTCTAACATTTCATTACTCCTTTTTCATTTTAATGTATTTATTTTTCCTGCTGAAAATAAGGCTGATTTTCAAGCCGTATACCTTTTTACTAATTAATGCATTTAGCCTTTGCTGAAGAGAATCAGCAAAAGCAAATTCTCTGTTACCATTCGCAAGAAACCAAAACAACCTAGTTAAAATTTATTTTTCCAATGCCGACAAAACGCCATCCACTTCTTCTAAAAATTCATCTTCACCAAAGCCTGTTAAGAAACCGATCGCATTTACTACTGGAATCCCATAGTCTCCGTCAGGTAGTGGACTCGTATAAGTAATAAAATCAAACTTGCCTGTCTTCGCTAAAGATAAAGCTTCGTTAGGATTTGCCTCTGTCGTATCAACGATATATCCTTTTTCCTCCAACGTCTCTCTTAATTTTTCCGCCACCATTGATGATGTAACTGTTCCTGATCCGCAAACGGACAATACATTGTATCTTTTCATTACTGCTCCTCCTATTTCTTTTCATTATTTTTTTGAACTTTTTACTCGTTTTTTTTCTGGCAATCTGCTAAATAGCTGGTCTGACATCCTTTCGCTTTACGCGATCTCCAATTCCATTTCTGCCACGATGTTATACATTTCTTCTGTAGATGCTGCTTTTTCTAGGCGCTTCAATGTTTCGACGTCCTGAAAAAGTCCCATCAATTTGCTCAACATTTTGACTTGGCCATCCGGGTCCTCCACTGCCATTAAGATGACTAATGACACACGGACTTTTTCTTTCGGATTGATCATCGAGCAAACCTCGATGGGTTCTGCCAAAGTCGCAATGGCTAAAGCGGATTGATGTACATGCTCACGATCCGTATGAGGAATCGCAATTCCATAATCTCCCATCTGCAATCCTGTAGGAAATCCCTTTTCTCTTTCCAATACTGCCGGAACATAGGTTGGTTTAACATAACCTAGTTCTTCCATTTTCTGCCCCAAGAATGTAATCATCTCTTCATAATCCTGCGGCTTCATTTTGCTAAAAAGCAATTCTCGTTTGATCACTCGATCCCTCCTGTTCTGTTTTTTTTGCTTCTTGCTTAATCAAAAGATAGCACGGAAACGCTTTCTTTCAAATTTCTTTTGAACTCATTTTTTACTGAACCTATTCCGTAATATTTGTATGACTTGCGGAAAACGTTGATTTCACAAGCATTTTTTATCATCAACTATTTGTAGAATTATCAGAGAATACAAAAAATCCCGTTCTCCAAAAGAACGAGATCACTATTTTATTACTTTTTGAAATCTTGAATGATGGCTAAAAGCGACTCCTTATCCTGCGCCTGATCCAGCCGTTGAATCACCTTAGGGTCACTAGCTATTTTTAGCAGCTGCATCATAGGTTGAATGTGCATTTTTTTATCGATCGGAGAAATAACCACGACATAACGATAACTCTGACCTTGACTGGTAAACCCTTGTTGTACCTTAGCTAGGCACATTCCCAGCTCACGAGCCCCATTTTCAGGAACTGTGTGAGGGATGACAATTTGATTTCCCAACACGATACTCGGGGTGACCTCTGGAAACTGTTCTTCAAGATGGCGTAAATATTTAGGCTCGACAATCTCACGGTCAATCAGATTTTTGGTCGCTGCTTGTAGAACAGCTTGCCAATTCAGATCATCTGGCAGAATGATGATACTTTCTTTTGTAATCAGATCACTCAAGTTTAGCTTTGTTTCATTCGTCAAAATCTCTTGGTCTTGTATTTGAAAAATTGAATTATACGAGATCATCAATTCTTTACGTATCTTCCCTTCTATCTCGTCATTCATCGGAAGATGTTTTTTGACAATCGATAAAATATGGTCTGGCTGCAATTTATAACTATCGATCTTGTAAATCAGCTGGATCACTTCGTTGACAATCAAGGTTTTGTTCATCGCGGACAAGTCATTTCCAACAACAATCACGGGTAACTCAGTAGTTAAGGGCGTAGTTGAAAAAATCAATTGGACTTCTAAACTGTCTTCCTTTTCATAAAACTCGCGAATCGAAAAAGAGCTGACAAAATGAATCATAGGAAACCAATTGTCTAATGTCTTTTCCAACAATTTTGAGCTGATGATGCCATTCGGGCACACGACTGCTGCTTTAACAATCGTATGATCGAGATTGATCGGTTTTTCTTTTTGCATATAGGCCCCAATGAACATGGTAATCAAATAAATCTCATCATTCGGAATGCGCTCTTCAAAAAACTCCTCCAGAGGTGCGATCGATGACTTCACAATAAAAAATAAAGGATCTAACTGATTTTTTACTATATCCGTAAGTGTATAGTCTGAAGTCAAACCATAACGAATCCGATAATACGCTGGTGTCAGATGCAGCGTTAGGTTCTCGATCAATTGTGCCTTGTCATTTAACTGTATGATCGTGTTTTTCTCCAGCATCGCGATAAACAGCTCGATATGGGTTCGCAAAGCTTCTTTGTTTAGAGAAAAAATATTACTTAAATCGGTAATTTTCAAAGAAAGGATATAAAGGCAGAGATAAAGGTGCTCTGTATAGGATTTTGGCAATATCCCCTGTCCAGCTAATACTTTTACGATTGCAGCATATTCATTCGTGTCCATAATTTCTTTAGCCAGCAATCCAAATCGCTGCTCAATTGTGTGTCCGTTTTTCACTCTACGATCCAGCAATACCAAAAAATAAGGCGCCGTTTGTATCCGATTGTCGGTATACTGAACCTGCAGCTCCTCTTCGACTAAGCGGAGCATTTTCCGCTGATTGTCAATTTCGGCCACTTGAATGTCTAAGTATTTTTCAAAAATGAGCCGATTATAGATGGAATCCATCACTTGGTCCGTCACTACAAGAATCAATCCGCGAATCGCTTCTTCATCCCCTCGAAAATAATAGCCGCCCTTTCGAGAATAATCGATCGTTATCTTGTGTCTTTTCAGCTGTTCTTTGAGTTTCTTGATATCTGAAACTATGGTATTTTTACTAACCTCTAAACTTTCTGAAAAGTGATAGAGCGAAAGATAATCCGCAGAGAAAATCAATAATAAAATAACCAATAATCGATGATACTCATCTAAAAAGCTGTTTTGATTTGCCTGCAGCTGGCTTTCGCTGTTCATGATTCCCGAGAAAGCATCGACCACTTTCGTATCAACTACAAAGCTGCCGTTACGTGATCGAATGATCTTTCGGTAGTTATTTTCTTCCAGATAGTCGTTTATTTTTTTTACTGCGTAATCTAACTGGTTGCGGGTAAGACTGTATTTTTCCATAATTTCTTTGGAAGAAATTTTCATTGTAGATGCGACTGTCTGAAGAACTTGAACGCTTCGATTGTCAAGATCCATCTATTTCCCTCCTGTCTTTATTTTTTCCTTTAGTCTAGCCTGAACAGCAAAAATAGTAAACGGTTTCTTTGTGAAATTATTTTAAAATAACATCATCCATTTTTTATCACCCTTATATTTCTAGTTGTCTTTTCCTGTAATCGATTGCTGATAAGCACTTATTTTTCAACATGCCACCCCCTAATGGAATCTGTACACAGGGCTCGTTCACCTTTTCCATCCGCTTTGTGAAAAATAATTCTAAAATACAAAAAGAGCTGTACCAAAAAATCTGGTACAGCTTCCCTTGCTTAATTAAAATTCGCCTGGATTAGACTCGATCATTACTTTGATCTCATGACCTTCCATCACTTTATCGAAGGCTTCACGCCACTCTGTCAATGGGTATTTTTTTGTGATCATCTCATTGATATTGATCGCGCCTTTGGCTAACAGATGAATCGCGATGGGCCAGTCATAAGGATTCTGTGAACGACTGCCGATGTATTCGATCTCTCGCTGAATGATTGATTCAGTATCCAAATCCACCATTTGATTGGCGAATAAGCCTACTTGAATAAACTGTCCCTGTTTGCGAATCAATGGCAAGCTGGCATTGACAGCTGGTACGGCCCCCGAGGCGTCGTATACTTTGTCCACACCATAGCCATTCGTTACTTCAGCAACGATCTTAGCCAAATCTTCCTTCATTGTATCTACAATCACATCCGCGCCAAGTTTTTTCGCTAATTCTAAGCGATGGCTATCCTTCGTGATCCCTGTCATAATGACAAATGCCCCAATTTCTTTGGCAATCTGAAGTAAGAACAAACCAATCGGTCCAGGCCCCATGATAATGATGGTATCTTTCAGTTCCAATTGGCTCTTTTGATACATCGCATGCACGCAGCAAGCCAAAGGTTCGCTCATCGCTGCTCCCTCATAACTCAGATGATCTGGCAATAGATGGATACTCTCTTCCCGTGCCAGCACATAATTGGCCATCGAGCCGTTTTGCTGGGTACCGATTCCTTTACGATGCGGACATAAATTGTATTGTTTTTCCTGACAATACTCGCACTCACCGCAGACATAGAATGTGGTCTCGCTGGTCACACGATCACCAATTTTGATCTTTGTGACACTGTCTCCGACTGCAACGACTTGTCCAGAAAATTCGTGTCCTAGCACGACTGGCGTAGTTGGGTTTTTATATTCGCCTTTAAAAGTATGGATATCTGACCCACAGATACCGGTATAAGCGACTTTGATCAATACCTTATCATCCGTTGCTTCAGGTACCGCAAGGTCGAGAAATGCCATTTGATCATAGCCGGGGGCTTGCTTTGAAACACCCTTCATTGTTTTCGTCATTTCTATATTCCTCCTACATCACTTGTGCAACTAATTCAGACAGCTTCAAGAATATCCATTTCAGGAAGTTCCCACCAGTATCTAAATTCGTGATTTCTGCCGCACCTTCTGGGAATTTGACGATTCCTTGTGCCATCTCAGTAATAACAGGTGCAAAGTTTGTCGCCATCAATAACGCCACTGCCATAACAACAGTTAAAGAGATGACTGAATGTAAAATATTTCCCTTACGACTAGGCACAACTAATGCCGCGAAAAATGGAATTGTCGCTAAATCGCCAAATGGCAATACTCGGTTGCCCGGTAAAATAACTGCTAAGAACAATGTGATTGGTACCATCAAGAGACCTGTTGATAGCGCTGCTGGTGAGCCCGTTGCTAACGCCGCATCCATCCCTAAATAAATCTCGCGATCACCATAACGACTTTGCAGTAATTTTTGCGCTCCTTCTTGAATCGGGATCAATCCTTCCATCAGGATTTTTACCATCCGCGGCATCAGGAACATTACTCCGCCCATGTTCATCCCAATTTGCAAAATACCGATGAAATCATAGCCGCCCAGCAAGCCGAGAAACATCCCGATGATGATCCCCATGATCATTGGTTCGCCAAAAATACCAAAGCGCTTTTGAATTGTTTCTGGTTTTACATCTAATTTATTGATGCCAGGAATCTTATCGACTAACCAGCCAATCGGCAACGCTAGAACAGCATACCCTTGTGCAGATCCTGTTGTGATACTGATACCTTCAAGTCCATAATATTCTTGGACTTTAGGAGCAGTTTTATCTGCAATAATTTGGATGATGATTGTAAACAAAATCCCGCATAGGATGCCAAAGAAAAAACTTTTTGTTACAATATAACCAGTTGCTGCCACAGAACTAACATGCCAGTAGTTCCAGATGTCAATATTCAGTGTCTTCGTTCGATTTAATGCCAGCATAATTAAATTCACGATTAAAATCACTGGAATCATCACAGCCGCGATTGGTTGCGCCCATGTCCCGGCTGAGACTGCTGGCCATCCAGCATCGATGATCGTCAAGTTTAAACCAAACCGTTCAACCATCGCTTGTGCTGCTGGACCAACGTTTGTAGTTAACACATTGATTACCAAATTGATCCCGATCATCCCGATCCCTACAGTTATCCCCGATATAATTGCTTTTTTTACTGGAACCCTAAAAATAATCCCAACAATGAAAATAATGATCGGCAGCATGACACTTGCGCCAGCACCTAAAATACTCTGCACCACATTCATTAAACCATCCATTGATACGTTCCTCCTAAATCGTTTTTTTAATGTATTTATTTTTTTCCTTTAAAAAATAAATCGTTTTCTTATCATGTATGCCGTCCCGCTAGTCTTCTCTATCTCGAAAGTCTGCAAAAGGCGGAACTGACACACATGAGTCTAAAATTATTGAATTTCCTTAGCTGCCTCGATGATCTGATTCTCCACTTTTTCCGTACCGATCCCTGTTAAGAAAGCCATGGCTGTAATCGCCGGAATTTTGTATTGCGTTGGCAGCATTGTTGTCGAAATCAACATGTCTGCTTCATCTTGCTTTCCTGCTGCTTCAGCTATTTTAATTTGCGTGATCTCTACTGGCATCTCATTTCTAGCAAATAAATCCTCAACCTTTTTCATAACTACCGTTGATGTTGCGATTCCTGCTCCACATGCTACTAATACGCGAATTGTTTTCATAATGTTTCTCTCCCTTTTCATGTTTTATAATTGATTTTTTTTGATAGTACGGATCAGTTCATTTTCCGTTGTCGCTAACAATAGCTCTGATAGAACGGTTTCGTTTTGTAATAATCCCATTAAAGACTGCAACATTTCTAACTGCGCATGGGGTTGATTCAATCCTAAAACAAAGATAATTTGTGCTTTAACTTGCTTGTTGTTGTCTTCCATATTGTGAAATACAACGGATTCTTGCATCGTGATTACCGCCACGAACTCTTCCAACACACACTCGGCATCTGTATGAGGAATTGCCGCACCCACATTCATTAATTGAATTCCAGTTGGGAAGGTTTCTTCCCTTTTTCGAATGCGGTCCAAGAAGTCTTCTCGTACCCAGCCTAAATCTAAAGCCTTTTGCGCAACTTGCTCAAACAACTCTGCTTGAGAAGAAAAATTCTCCTGTGCAAAGACTAACGGTTCTTTCACATAAGCACTTAGTGTCGCTTCTGTCATTATTTTGCCCTCCAATACTCATCGTTGAACTGGATCAACGCCTCTCGAATCTCTTCTTCCGAGGTTGCTTTTTCTAATTGTGTCAGCTCTTTTGCTCCTGCTAAACTCATCATTTCAAAAATCAAATCCAGGTGCTCCTCCTTATCATTGGAGCCCAGTAAAATTACGGTATGGATTTTTCTGCCATCTTCTGCAAAAACACCCTTTTTTACAAGACCTAAACTGATTCCTACTCCAATCGCGCCCGCCTCGGCCACTGTATGAGGCAACGCAATTTTATGTCGCAAAACAGTATAGGCAGGCAAGACCGGCATCTCTTTTTTCAATGCTTTGACGTAATCTGTTGTAATGACCTGCTGTCGTTCTAATGGCCGTGCCAACGCTTCTAAAACCTCTGGCCAGCTGATCGTCTCTTCGAATAGTTGGATCGTCTCCCCTTTTAAAAGATCAACCAAATGCGGCCGTTTCTTTTCTAGGATCATCGATTCCTTCGGTGCAAACAAGCTAAGCAGCTCTTCATAAAGACTTGCTTCATCCACGACCTGAGCATGTTTTTTCACCACCGTTAAGATTTTCTCTGGTGTAACAATCTCTGTTTGGATGATTGCAGTAGATCGCAACACTCGTTCTCGTAATTGACGTTTTTCCTGATCAGATAAAAAGTTGTTGACTACAAATAGCTTCTTATCAGTTTTCAGCGGAACCGCGGAAAAAATGAAATCTACCTCATTGTTTGTCCGGTAAAATTCCCGAGCGGACATCGAGCGAACAAAATCAATTTCTGGAAGTAAGTTCTTCAATGTATTCTCCAACAAAGCAGCGATTGAAATACCATTAGGGCAAACAATGATCGCCCGTTTCCGATTTTCCGGGTGAACAATTTCCGTACTCTCGACTATATGACTGCCGATAAACAGCGAAATGAAAAATAGCTCTGCGTCTGGAACCGGCTGACCAAAATAGTTTTCTAATGGACCGCTGGCTTCTTTCACTAAGTAAAACAATGAAAACAGGTTTGCATCCTTGTTTTCTTGATAAAAACGAGTCTGCAGATTAAGGTGATATTTGATTCGATAATAGGCAGGCCGCATATGTACCAGCAGCCGTTCCAGTAATTTTTCCTTTTCCTCCAAATTAACTCCTGCGATTCGTTCAAAATTTGCAATGACCTTCTCCAAGGCCTCCTTCATCTTGTTAATCTCTTTTACTGATAAAATATCCCCTCGAGAAAGATTGGTCGTCAGCAGCAGCATTGTTACATACACCCGTTCATTTTCACTTAAGCCATCGACATCCCAAATGACTCGATCAGCAGCTAAATACTCCTTCGTATCCGCAAGCTCCCGATAATTTACCTTGAAACTATAGGAGATCAATTTTCCTTTTTGTGCTCGTCTGATCATCAGAATAATCAGTAGCGGCAACGTTCTTAAACGCTCATCTGTAAATTGAACCTCTAGTTCTTCCTCCACCAATTCCACTCGTTTGCGAAAGACGTCAATCTGCTGCGGATCGATATTGGCAAATTGGATAATGAAGTTTATTCCGTTATACATCACTGCCAAATTGTTTAATAAATCAGAAAGCACATTGCGCTTATTCCATTCGTCGCCTTGGATAAAATAGCCCTTTTGGCGGGTATACTTCAACGCTAACTCATTTTGTCGAAGCTCTTGATCCACTTCCTTTAGATCTCGCAGTACCGTATTACGACTGACCTTCAACTCATCAATGAAATGATTCAGTGATAAATAGTCTTCCTTACTCAATAACATCAATTCAATTATGGCTGCTCGTTCTTTACCAGAAAACACATAGCTTTCAGTTGGCACCCCGAGCTGCTCATCACCACCCTTATAGTTTGAAAGAATCTCATTTGCGATCAGAAAATGACCATTTTTTGTCCGTTTAATCTCACTCAACTTTTCGTCTAATAAAGAATCATTGATTTTTTTCAACGCATAATTTAATTGCCCTCGTGTCAAATCAAATTTCTCACACAACGATTTACTAGTGATTTGCGGATTGTTAACCAACTCAACAAAAATCTGATTCGTTCGTTCTTCTAAATTCATTCTCATCCCTCTTTACATCTTCAATTTATACAAAAAACGCTTACATTTCTATCTTCTTTGTTCCCCAATAATTCAGTGTTCTTTATGCAACTTGGTGCCTACAAATGCTTTTTTTCACAAAAAAAAATGATTAAAGACAAGAAAGCCCTAAATGAAGGTGATTATCGATCCTAGCATTCCTGTTTTTAACTACGTATTATGCAACTTGGTACTCTTGTTCTTCCCTCATTTTAGCAAGAGTCTCATTCTTTGTCTGTTCTTTATGTAAGCTAGACTTTGCAAATTCAATGATAAAAATCTTGGACTAAATGATTCATCTTAATCTTTTTAGTTGATGCTCTCTCTAGTTTTTGCTTCATTTATCAAATCTCAAAAAAAATCCTAGATTTTCCTAGGATTTACATGACTGCTATTTTGATTTCATAAGGTTCTACTTTAAACAATTGAACCAAAATTTCATTAACCTGCTTAAATAATTCTTCATTGTCTTCGAAAATACATTTTGTTTGAATCCGCTGTTCCTTATTTTGATAGAGAATTTGATCACCAAGATATCTCGGTTTGATCACCTCGTTTTCTTTTTTCAAAACAATCTCTTCCTCGCTAATCCCTATAGGAATTACTGTCTCGCGCCATCCGTTCTTTTGCGCAATTGTTTGAACAAGTGAAGGAACATCAAAGTTGTCTAACACATCGGAGCGTTGATCTTCAAAGTGAATAGTGAAGGTCTCAGTATTTTGCAGACCGCAGGCATTGCATCCGCCTTCAATCAAAAAAGCTTTACTGGAAATAGCTGCTTTAGGCATGGTGCTTCCTCACTTCTTGATAAATTTTAACGAGAGACTCAGCATCTAATTCAGAAAAAGTTGAAACGACGGTATCGGCAAAAGCCAAATCTTGCTTTGGAAACGCTGGGTTCGCAAAACCGACACAAACCATTCCTGCATTTCGAACAGCGCCTGTTCCATTTTTTGTATCTTCAATCCCCAAACAATTTTCAGGATTCACACCTAATCGTTCCGCTGCAGCTAAATAAACATCGGGCGCAGGTTTTGAATGCGTTACTTCTTCCGTACTTACTACTTCTGAAAAATAATTAGACAAGCCGATTTCTGCTAGGCTCACTTTGATTTCTGCTAATGAAGAGGAGGAGGCTACCGCCAGCTTCAATCCTGCTTCAGATAATCCTTTAACAAAAGCTTGGACATGGGGAATCACTTTGATTCCATCCCGTTTAATCATTGCCTGGCGTAAATCAGTCATCTGCTGGATATACTCTGGTACTGACAAAGGCAGTGAAAACTCTTGCTTCATTTGTTCCCACATATACTCACCAGTCGTCCCCATGAACTGAAAATGATAGCTTTCTTCTACTTCATGCCCCGCTTCCCTTAAGATCTGTGATTTACTTTGGAAATACGTATATTCTGAATCAACTAATACGCCATCCATATCAAAAATAATCGCTTCTAACATAAATACCTCCTTGAATGTCCAGTGATCGAAGACACTCATTATTCTATTTTAAAGCCTCTCAAATGAAATTATCATCTTTAAAATAGTGTACCATACGATATTTGCTAAAGGCAGTTTGTTTCGAATGGATCAGAACAAAATACCAAAGAAAAAAGAAGCAAAGAAATCAGGATCAAGGATCTGATTCAATTGCTTCTTTGAGTTAAATATTTACACTTTTACACAATTCTATTTTTGTAATTGTATATAAGCTGTTACTCCTTTTGGCTTTCATAGTTTAATATGGTACGCTTCCATACGATAAAGATGTGCTATTTATTATGTTCTAAGAAGTTCTCAGCGTATAGCAGGCTAAGAAAGAAGGCCTTCATGATGAAATACAAGGAGATCAACTGGAGCCCGTTTAATACGATAGATCGCTTAACTAACCAGCCAAAGTTATATAGCGATCTATTTTTTATAGTTTTGACTAAAAGTCCCCTTCTGAATAACCAACCACACCGTCAACATGTCAACTAAGTAAATACTTTTGGATACCATTTCTTTGAACCCTATATCCTAATCTCTTTTTAGACAATGCCACTAGTCCTTTTCAAATAGTCAGTGATCACGGAATATATCAACTGTAAGTCACTTTTTCAATTCATCGTTCTTTAGTCAATAACTGTAAGCGTCAGATAATAAACAATTGCTTGCTTCAAAAAAAGAGGCCCAAAGACCTCTTACTGCTGTCCAAACAGCACATCATCCACAACATCCACCACGATCTGCTCATTCACCGTCTCATGCAGTCGATACCCTCGGCCCCAACAGGTTTCAATGATCGGACCAGTAATGCCTTTACTTGCAAGCTTGGCTTTTAAGTGTTTCACCATCACCGAGAGCTGAGACATGCTGGAGTTGCTCTTGCCTCTATTCCACATCCGCAGGCAGAGCTCGTCGCGGGGGATGGTTTGGTTTTTCTGCTCGTAAAGAATGACGAATAGTTTTAATTCGCCGCTGCTTAGTGCCAGTCTGGCTAGGGAAAGCTTCTCCTTAGTCTTTGGTAAAAAGACGATCTTGCTTTCGTTGGTTAGTTTGTCGCAGCTGAGTTTTTCTCTTAGTGATTCAACACTCGGGCGGCTTTCGATCCACTCGGTGATCCCAAGCTTCTGCCATTCTTCTAGCTGGGCTTCATCGACGGGCTCATCGGATTTTCGGAAGATTGGAATCGTGTAGTTATTCAGGGTCTTCACGAGTTCTTTTACTTCGACATTGGCGATGGTCTCGCTGAGAATGATTTGGTGGAAGATTTGGATGAAATCGTGATTGGCAGTATCCAACAGACACAGTTCCACCAGCTCTTTCGTCGTGAATACTTCATGACCCAGCTGTCTCAGGCGGTCTTCAAATACTTGTTCGTTCAAGGGATTTTTGGTAAATAATAGAATCTGACTCATTCATATTCCTACTCTCTGATTTTTTTAGTGCTGCTTTTGAAACTCACCCTTCATTAGGCAGTTGTAAAAGTACGTATTCAGCTGATAGCCTTCGCCCCAAAGGGTATGGATCGCATCCTCTATTCCATAGGCATCGAATACCTTTTTGCGAATTCTTGTGATCGCTGAGGATAGCTGGCTCAGCTTGGAGTTTTGATTCTTCGAGCGCCAGCCGTGACAGAGCTCGTCCCGGGCCAAGGATAGATTGTCCGCTTCCTTCAGGTGTTGAATAATCTCTTTCTCCATCTTTGTAAAATGGATATCTGAAAAATATAAGGGAAAGGCTTTTTTCTGATAGTCGGAAAAACGAGGGTTAGAGCTCAGTGGATCAACGCTAAAATCGACCCGCTGCAGCAGTGCCTTATAGAGCAGCTTTTCTCTTAGCCTTTCCAGCGAGGTGTTCGCTTCGACCCAATCAAACACATGCCAGCTGCGCCAGTTGGCTAAAGCGGCCTCATCGGGTTCTTCTCCGACGATTCGCACCAGACAATCAGTGGTGACTTGTTCACCGAACTCCTTTGCTTCACTATCTGTGAGCGTCTCGCTCAAAAATATCCACTGAAAGGACTTCATCAAATGATCTACCCGCCGCGCGTTCGCCCACAGCTCCCAAATCGACACCGAAACCAGCACTTCGTAATTCAGTTTTTGGAGCTGTATCTGCAGGGCTGTTTCTACCGAAATATTTTTTGTTAAGATCAATATGCGCGTCATTTTCCACCTCTTCCCCCTTGTTCTTGCATTTCTATGTACAAGCCGCTCGAAGGAACTCGAGCGGCCTTTTTTAAGCAGTTAACTGGTTCTGGATCAGAACATATAAGCTGATTCCCAGACCAATCCAGACGATCGCTAAGAGGAACATTCCCCAGTTCGCCAGCAGATAGGTCAGCTTTTTCTGTTGCGTCCGCTCACAATAAGCCAGATCCTTCACTAGGAAAAAGATGGCTAGGATAAGGGAAAGACCCCCCATTCCCGCAGACAGCCAGACAAAATTGTACATCGATACCACTCCTTGTTCGTTTATCTTTCCTTACGGTGCTGTAGTCAATGTCCAATCCATGTCAGCCTCGTATTTCAAGCCAGCGATACCAGAATGCGCTAGTAACTCTAGTTCAACATCGTTGAAGGCATAGTCTAACTGGTAAACACCTTGCGCGGCACCATTCGTCAATGGGACAGTTGTACTGTCAGAAGGAATGACTTTAGTACCTGTTGAACCCAGACTGGTTAATGATTCGCTGTTTTTATTGTAATTTTGGACCTCTTTCAGATCCCCATTTTTTAATTGAATAGTGGTCGTTGCAGGTAAGGTCTTCGAACCACTGGTGAACTGTCCAAGCTTCGCAGTTAACGACCAGCCGCTCAGACTTTCTTGATCCATGTAACGAATGTAGGGATTGTATCCGGATTGATAAGAAGCCGCATCTAATCCTTTTGTTTGAGCATACGGCTTCACTTCTACATCGCCAAAACGAAAATCAGGAATATTGATCAAGCCTGCATTACCTGTTGGCTTCAAATTTGGTTCATCTGGATCATCGATACGGACAAAGTTCTCTGCAGTCAATGGACTTGCCATGTTCCCATCAATTTCAATCTCCGCAGGAAGCACCTGATTCACCGCGCCTGTCGCAGTGTCCGTAAAAGTAATGTCTGCGTAGTTGTTTGGTCCACCATTTGGAATACTGATACCTGCTAGACTGAATCCGCCGGCCCAATCCACGGGTGTTACTGTAAAGTTCTGTGCCGCACCACCCACAGGTGTCACCGTCACTTGTGTAGGGGCAGATAAGCCCGCAGCCCAATTACTGGTTGCTTTTAGCTTCAGATTATTCAACGTAGAAGTCCCTGTGTTGGTTAACCGGGAACTCCATGAAACTGAACTACCACTTGCGACAACTTGCGGAGTTGGTGTCAGGTCAAGAGTCGCTGTGGTATTCCGTGCTTGATAGTGATAGCGTACTTCTTTTCCGCCTTTAACATTAGTAACAGCATAAGAAGGAGATGAATTCACCGTTCCCGGTGCATCCGTTACATTTTCCCAGCCAACATAATCCCAGATTCCACCACTGGTATCTGTAATTGGCGTGGTTGCTGAGCCGGTGAAGTTATCATTGTCATCAATAGAACCCGTTTTCGGATTTCCAGTCATTGGAATCAATGTTGAACCATCTGATTGATCCACCCATTTTTCAGTGATGGTGTGTTGTTTCTTCCGATAGACATATTGAATTGTTGTATTTCCAGAAATCGTGTGGGATACAGGCATTGTACTCGGGCGCATAGCGCTCATCGGTTCAGAACCTAACTTCCATCCTTGATATTCCCAATCAACACCACCAGTGGTTTTCGTTGGTGCAGGCGTCTGCGTGAAGGTATCGCCATCAGCCATTGTTTGCCCCATGTTGTTCCAAGAAGGATCGATCGTTCCTGAGCTCGTATCAATATACTCTTCATCCACCGTACGAATAGCTCGTTTATTGTAAACAACATGGACTTCATTTTGAGTATCAGCTACTAATGTTGCATTAAATCCAATGGATGGCGGATGTGTAGTGTCCATGCTAGCCTTATTCCCTTTTCCCTTATACCATCCCTTGTACGTATAAATATATCCTGAATCTGTATAAGTTTTCGGAAGACTAGAATCGTTCGTCATTTTATATGCAAATGGTTGATTTGTGATGTTTTCATAACGTTCATTAGTATATCCAGAAGGAGCAGGGATCAAAGCACCACTTTCATCTTCAAATACTTCTTTTACTTGATAATAAATTACGTAAAATCGAATAGTATCACCTGCTCGCCCCCAAACTTGAAATGCTCCAGTAATATAGTACCCGTTCTCATTATAAACCCATCTTGTTCCAAATCTAATGTCAGAATAGCCTCCTATGATGTGTGTTCCCAAACTATGTCTGATATAATGAGTATTATCAGCATTTTTGTTCACATTAAAAATAATAGCTTGAGAAGTTGTTCCTCCGCCAGGGAATAATTCCATACCACTACTAACACTCATCGTATTCTTCACAGGTGCTACGATTCCAGATGGAGGAGCATGGCTAAATTCCTTTACATAAGGCATCGGAGTATTTATCTTTATGTTTGATAAAAAGCCTAGAAAATTATCTCCACTTGTCGAAGACGATTGATTAAAAGCAGGTAAATGTAACGTAAAATGATTCTGACCTAATGTTTTTGTAATTGCCAATGGGTTGGCGCTTATAAGACTAGTATATACTGGTGGAGAACTACCACTTATATATCCCTTGGCCACAACAGATGTCCCTTCTAGTCCCATTGAAAAAGGCAATTCATTTCCTTGATTATCCACAAATTCGAAATAAACATCTTCAGGTGCTAGATTAAGTCCATACGCTTCACCTTTTTGTGGAAACAAAATAATTCCTACGAGAATACTACCCACAACAAACAATGGGAATAACCACTTCTTAAAATTATTTCTACTCATGACTTTTTCTCCTCTCTTTCATAAGATAGAAGAAAACCAGCATGACTAAAAATACCCCCACAAACGGCAACGTAATTGAAAGCAACTCACCTGTTTGCGGCAATAACTTATCACTCGAATAATAATACGGCGTTCCTGCTGAACCGCCATCATTATTTCGCCAAAAGAAAATACTCTCTTTCTTTTCACTGGATTTTGTCACTGGCAACGAAGACTCGCTTTGTATCGTACTGCTAGAACTTGTCGAACTGGATGTAGTCGAGCTTGTTGTGTTACTAGTAGACGTTGTTGTTGATGTTGTCGTACTCGTAGTTCCTGCAATCTTTAATCCCACATGATTCTGTGTTGTCTGGCTTGCTGCATAAACGGACGCACTGCTGACGGTTAGGCAAAACAACCCAACCAACAGATACAGACCTTTATTCTTCTTCACGTTTTTCCCTCCCTTTCGTTCGGTTGACAAAGCGAATGACGAGCCAAGCAGTCACGACTGCCGTTGCAGTTCCCATGACGTAGAAACTAGTAGTCCACCAACTCGGGATAAAGATACGAAACGCCGTTTGTTGATTCATTTTCTTCGCCATTTCGCGAGTAATCGTGAAATCTTCCTTAAAATTCCAGGTCTTCGTTTCCCCTTTGACTTTCCCGATAAAGGTGTATTCTCCTGCTGAGACCTCCTGCATCCCCCAATCAATTTGGAAAGGAAAGACAGAATTTGGTGCGATTTTCACCTTTTCCTGTTTGTTCTTTGCGATAGCCTTTTCCTGCCCTTTGCGAACAATCTTTCCTTCTGCCGTTAAATTTTGCATCGCTTCTGGATACGGATTTTGAATACTGGCCTCTAAGACCTTACTGCCGTAATCGATCTCTGGTTGAAGCTTTGATAGCTTCAAATCCGTTTCGCCATAGATCGGCGCAAAATCCTGTTCTGTCAGAACCAAACCAATCGCATAGCCGTAAGTGTTTTTTACCGCCATTCCCTGACTTTCTTCTTCCTCGTCATCTGATTTCAGCGAAATGCGAACACCGCCTAACAGAATCCCTTGAAAAGTGTCTTTCGGAAGGTGAATATCTATTTCCGCTTTTCCTTCTGAATAGGCTTCGACAGACACTTCTTTATTTTTAGGCTTTGCTACTTCATTGATCGGCAGCGTCATACTCTTATCCGGCTTTTTGTCTCGCTCATCGTATGTAATCAAGCCGTTCTTATTTGTTGCCGCATTGATCACTTCGACTTTGTAGGTTTGTTTATCGGCTGAGCTATTCATAATTTTTACTTCAATCGTCTGCTTCTGCTCAGGCTGCATCAATAAATGATAGAAGCTCACACGGTCGTTGATCTGATTTTCAGGCAAGACCGCTTGTACCGTGAAGCCGGCACGCTTTTCATTTTCTGTGATCCCCTGCGATTCTTTGGTATCCTCGGCCAAACCAATCGTTGGAAAAAGAATCAATAGTACTAAACTAAAAATCGGGAGTAGTCGTTTCATGTTCGGCTCCTTTAGACAAGACAGGTTGAAGACAATGCCTCATCTTCAACCTCTCCTTTTTTCACTTTTTTGTTAAATAGAATCCGTTAACGTCCAGTCAATGGTTCCCTCATACTGTTCGCCAGCCGCAACAGCGTTCATTGGCGCTGCAGGAATATTTAAGTTGATATTCGTAAATTCCCCCTGCCAATACCCTTCACCACGACCATCCGCATTACCAACACCAGTTTCAGCAGAAGCACTCATAATCATTGTACTTGCAGTACTTAATGTAACTGCTGGTGTTACTGTATCTGGTGTATGCACGGTTGCACTTGCCGTAGTTGGAGTCGCTACCCAACCAGTTGGATTCATTTCATTAATGCTTTGAGCCATTGTAATAGTCGCACCTGTTAATGATTTACCAGATCCAGTATCCGCAAGATCGGCAGTTAATTTCGCTTCTAATTTCCAACCAGCCGCACGAGTTCCTCGTACATCTCCTACTAAGAAATGTTTGGTAGCCGTATTCGTTCCACCAGCTCCACCAGTATTTGTGGCAGGTTTTCCTTCCCAATTCGCATCAATAGGAACGACAGTGGTTGTTGAAACAACCGTTGTCGGTACCGTTGTTTCCGCAAAGTTAAATTCTTTCGGAACGTAAATCAAACCAAAATCAGTTCCTGGCGGTGTTACTGGTGGTACTACTGGAGGTGTGATTGGCGGTGTCACCAATGTTCCTTTTTTAAATATTACCGATCCATTTGATTGTCCACTATATGTAGCCGCATCTGCCGGTAATGCTGTGGTCGCCAATACCCCTCCAAGGAATGCTGCACTTAACAAACCTGTTACTAACTTTTTCTTATTCATCTCTTCTCTCTCCTTAAATGTTCATTTTTCTATATCTAAAATGTACAAACTGGTACATTTGATACTAAAATAGAGTGATGCCTTTTTCGCTATGTTTTGATTATTTTTTTCTATGTTTATCCAAAACTATGATTATGCTTATAAACACTGATATATCAGCGTTTATAGAAGGTTTTTGACGGAAGGTGACGGCGGATGGTTGTCTGTGAACTCGCGAATACCCTTTTTTTAACAAAAAGTGAAAGAAAAAAAATTGAAGGTTGGTTACTCTTCTAAGTAAGCGCTTACTTATTTTGGACAAAAGGAAGAGGGCAGTAAATAAGGAAAATCATTTTTTGAAAACGTTATCTACCATTTGATATTTTTAGCACATGGCGGCTTCCATGCGGTAAATCACTTCTACTCGTTGTTCAGTCATAGAATCCGCATAGGTATCTAAGGTCAACTTGGTGGAGTTGTGCCCTAAGAGTGCACTGACAGATAGGATATCGCTTTGTGCTTCTAGACAGCGGGTCGCGAATGTATGGCGTAGCTGGTGGAAATGGATTTCTTCTAACCCGCATTTTTTTCGAATTCGATGGAAGTGATAGGTCAATAATCGTGGTTCCATCGGATGGTTCTTTGTCGAAAAGACAAACGTGCTATTGGCTTGTCGGTGATACTTTAAGAGTTGTTTCCGCAACGATTGGCTCATAGGGATGGATCGTGTACCTGATTCTGTTTTCGTCGAACCAATCATTAATTGAGTTCTCTTGCCTTTTGCACTTAGCGAGATGCGCTGATAGGTATGGCTAACAGTAATCAAATTGCGTTCAAAATCAATATCCTTCCACCGCAGAGCGGCAATCTCACCGATTCGCAATCCGGTATGCAGGGCTAAATAGGTAGGTAAGCCGGTCTGATTCTTTTCAGCTAAGGCAACTTTCTCCAACTTTCGTTGTTCCTGTTTATTCAAGGAGCGAATGGTCTTTCTGGGTTTCCTTGGCAGTTTTAAAGAGAGAAAGGGATGCTCTTTTAAGTAGCCTCTTTGTTTGGCGGCTGTTAAACATTGAACGGTGATTCTTAAAATGACCTGCATGGTAGAGACTTCCAACCCTTTCGTTCGCCAGAGCTGGATCAAGTACTTCCCTGTTTCTTCGGTTAATTCGTTCAGATAGGTTTCTCCAATATAAGGGAACACGTATTGCTTTAATTTATACTCATAAGAACTGTAGGTGGCGGGTTTTACCTCCTGCTGGATGTCTTTTAACCACGTCTTTCCCCATTCTTCTAAAGGGATACAGGCATCCCCATACAGTTCTTGTTGGGTAAGATAGTAGGCTTTCATGGAATAGAGCTTTGTTCGTACGTCATTGAATGTTCGTCCATAGATATAACCATATTTGATTTGGCGATTGGGTTTATAGCCTTTTTTATAGCGTCCTTCCCACCGACCATCTTTTCTTTTATAAATGTTTTCTCCTCTGCGCATCCTTCTTCTCCTCCTGACGGCTTATTTGACGGCAAATAATCAAGAATTAATTTCATCCGACCTTACTTCTAATTGATTTTCATAAAAACACTTCCGCTAAAAACATTACAATTATTCTTTTTGCATGATTTTTGCAAAAGATATTGATTATTCTTTGCCTATATTTTATAATTAATTCAAATCAATTCATTTTTTTGCTAAATTATTCGTAGCATGAAATAAAATTGTTCTTAGTTTTGGATAAACTATGTAATAAGTTATCCAAAATTAACAACTTAATCAACCACTTGCATGAACAAAAACAAGAGACAACTTCTTACATTCATTAAGAAGTTGTCTCTTTTTATTCATTTAACAGTGTTTATTCCTTACAAAAAGATGAAAATACATCCTTTCTTATTTTCTTAATATATAACACCATTTTTACATTTTTTCGATTTTCTATTCTGAAAATAAAGAAATTCAACACACCCGATTTCTTGTTTTATCGTATATTCTTAGTGGAACCATAAAATTAAAGCGCTTTATTTTATAGAGGAGGAGTTACAATGACGAAGAGTTACTATGGAGAAATACTGGATTTCCGGTCAAGAGGACAGATATGGGAGGAGTATCGCAGGGCTTCTGAACCCTTTGATCCATTGGTTGTGGAAGAGATTGATTGTCTCCTTCCAATGCCGGATCGATCTGGCGTGCTAATCATTACAGAAGACGACATCCTCATCAGTGAGCAGAGTCCGCTGACGACGTTGCAGGCGTTTTCCTTCGCTCACTGCTTTCCTGATCATAAGATTCTTTCTTCCGCCCTTCAAGATATCGGTCATTTCGGTAAATATAAGTTTCCTTGGGCGTGTCCTTATTTTTCCCTGTGTCCAATGGAAGGCGGCAGTAACAGTGTCTGGATCAATCCACTAAAGATCGAGAACGTCCATGCCTATGGTGGGCTCCATTATGTCGAACTGCTCAATGGGATAAAGGTGGCAATTCCGATCCAGCGATATTATGCATTGGTTCGATCAGAGATTGCCTGTGGGATCTTGGCGGCGATTCGACAAGACCACTTCCACTTTTCAATGTATGGCGATCAGCCTTTGGATTACTTGGACCTGCCGAATACTTCGTTTGGCCGCAGTCTGAAAAAACGCCCGCTCCTCAAAGCGTTCGTCACCCAAAAATATGAAGTCCACCGCCGCTATCAACGCGCACGCTTTCTCCATTATTATCAAGAATTGGCGGAGACCCCCCAAGAGATCGATTGGGAGAATTGGCACTAATCCCCTTTATTGACTGGATGAGTTCTTCATCCAGTCTTTTTTTCTCCTAAAACCAACGATACGAGACAAAATTCTTTAGTGTACTCCTTTTGAGCTACCAATGTCAAATGTCAATTTCGTTTTGACCCCCTCAACTTCGAATGTTTTCAACGGTGAATCAACGTTTCTCTGTCCAAAACATTCGAAATTGGGTGGGCGTCATCGAAATTGCGGTTCGCATTTTATTTGCAAATCCATTATCTTGTAGTCACCGGCCGGTACAAAAATACAAACACACGGAGGAAATAAGAAATGATGCAAAAACTAAGTACAAAATTACAAGTGCAGCTCGCTGTACCTGGTGCAGAGAAATTAAAGAAAGTGACGTTCCCAAATGTCGTAGACAATCCCGCTGAAGCAGAGATACTTGAGTTGGGAGAAATCATGAAGAACCTGGATCAAGAAGATACGTTGTTAGACGGCGTGATCATCACCAGCCAATCACGCGTAACGAAGAATTAGGAAGTGGAGGAAAATAGATATGAAAAAATTAGTAGCGATTTTTAAAACCAGCGGCGGTCGTTCCCAGACATGGAGCTTCCCAACTCCCGGCGAAGGAAAAGCGCCTGAGGAAATTCGAGGATTCTTGGAACGGCTGACAATGTTAAACCTGTTCAAGAAGGACGACGAAAAGCTGTTCAATCAAGTCGTTAGTGCAAAGTACGTTGAAACTGTTGAAACGATTATCTTTTAAACCATGCGAATGAGAAGCGGTGGCGCAATCGCCGCTTCTCTAACTAAAAAAATATAGAACTCAAGAAATAAGGAGGACATGATCCATGAATGAACAAACGTTAACTTGCCGACAATTGTTTAACTTAACACCAAAAACACTAGAAAAACGAATTACTGAATACTATTACCAGACTCAAAATAGCAGCTTAACGATCAAATACATCTTAACGTTACGCGTCCGTTTTCAACTCGGTGCGGAGGAGTTTGCCTTCATTCTGAAGGATCTTGTGCGTGAGATTTTTATGAATACCAAAGCCACTCGCACCATGAAGCGCTTCTTTTATTACTTTCAAGATTACTTCATGGCACCTGAATGGCACTCGTTAGCTGCAAGAGTATTTCCTGTCCGTAACTTTGGCGAAAAGGCCATCTCACTTGTCCGTTCTCTTATTGCAAAAGTCCGTCCTAATGAAACCAACGAACCATGATAAGTTTTATTACCTACGCAAAAAACTAATTTAGAAAGGAAAGCAGAACAATGACCCATGATTTAGTCACGACCTTTACCAATGGTCTAGGCAAAGAACACGACTGGACCTATAAAAATGTGAATGCCGATTTGCCTGTAGAACAGATCAAAGAAGCTTGCGAACTACTGACTCAATTGGATATTTTTGAAAAAAATGGCGTAAAACTATTTGATACTGTCGTCACGGCAAAGTTCGTTACCACGTACGAAACTGATATTTTTGATGTGGAGAATGACTCGACCACTCCAAGTAAAGAACTGAAGGAGAAAAAAGTATCAATTAATAAACAAGAAAAAACAGCAGCTGAACAGACTTATAAAGAGGTGACAACGGCAGACTCTTTAATGAAGTCCAAGAAAAAGGAACCTACGACTGCCGATTCAATAAAGCTGGAAACTCCGATTAACTCTGAAAAACCAGCACGAACAGCTTCTACTAGATCAACAAGAAGCTATGACTATTTGTACAATTCCTCAAGAAATGCGCTTGAACAGGCTTTGAAAGGACCCGCAGAAACAAGAAGTACTCACCCTTCATTAATACTAAAAAATCAAACAAGTGGATTAAAGCACACAATCGATGATAATGAACTTTCTGCCAGCGTCCCTACAGCTTCTGCAACAGCACAACCTGAGGAAACAGAACAACTCAGCACACGAAAAAGGTTTCTTGACTGGCTTCGGCGAAAGAAAAATCGAAACAAGGATGACCTAGATAGCCAGCCACATAAGCTAGAATAGCTTAGTCAACTTCTGCCCTTTCACAATTGAATACCTTTTGCGTAGGTATATGTCTGTCGTCGGCCTCCACTTTTGAGAGGAGGTGATGCACCTTGAGCGAGCTGATTCGATATGTCCTCGCTCCGCTCTTTGTGGGGCTGATCATCGCCCTCGTCAACCATTGGTTGAGTGGGCGCGATCCATGACGACTGAAATTAAATACACCTGCAGTTTTTAATCGCAGGTGTTGAAATCATTCCTATTTACAGTATCTTCTCAATCGATTTTTCCGGGATGAACCACATCAATAAAATCAAAACATTAACGATTAACACCGCAATAGGGGTAATCAATTTTCCTAGGATCAGTGCTACGATCGCTAAGCCAATTGATAAATAGGATTTAGGATAATGTCTAAATAATTGCCCAACCTGAGAATCTTTACCGTTTGCCCGCACCAGTGTTCGAACCAATAGATAATAGGCGAAATCGGTTCCTAATGTCACTAAGCCATATAATGCCTGCGGCGGCCAAGAAAAAGGGTAATCCCCAACCCAAGCAGTGACATATGGAAAGAGTGTCATCATTAATATTAGAAAATTATTAGCCCACAATACCCAGCCATCTACTTTTCGTACTAGTTGAAAAAGATGATGATGGTTATTCCAATAAATCGCTAAGCTGACAAAACTGATCAGATAAACAATAAATTTATGCTCCATATTTAAAAATGCCGTCCAGGTTGGAGCACCTGGTTCGTGTAACTCTAATACCAATAGAGTCATAATAATAGCGATCACCGCATCTGTAAAAGCTTCAATTCGTGACTTTGACATTTTTTCTTAACTCCATTCGTTGCTTACTAAAAAGTAGCTGTCTCGACTCTTATTAAACAAAAAAAGGCATAATTTGCCAATAAATACGTCTTAAGTTGGACGTAAGCGCGAAAATATTTTGCTAAACTATGTTTAAGTTAAAACAAATGGAAAGAAGGAATCTAAAATGATGAAAGAATATCCTATGGTTGTACGAATTTTAGCTGTTGTCGGCTTTTTCTTAGTTGCTAGTTTGATTTTAAGTATTGTTGGTCCAATCTTATCTGGTTTGATCGGCTTATTCTTTAGAGTCGCGATTCCATTAGCAATTGCTTACTTCTTGGTCAACTGGTTGACCAAACGTCGCGGACGCACCTATTAAAAAAATCGTCGAAAGCAAAGCTTTCGACGATTTTTCTTTATCCCAACGCAACATCGAGAATCATCATGATAATAAATCCTGACATTGCCCCAAATACCCCAAAATGATGTTTACTATCTGTCGTTGCTTGGGCCTCTGGAATCAATTCTTCTACCACTACATAGATCATAGCTCCAGCAGCAAAAGATAAGGCATACGGCAATAAGGGTTGTACACTCGTTACTAAGATCGCTCCTGCGACAGCAGCGATCGGCTCTACAAGTCCTGAAGCCTGTCCGTATAGAAAAGATTTCGTTCGGCTCAAGCCTTCCTGTCGCAATGGAATCGAAACAGCAGCACCCTCTGGAAAGTTTTGGATTCCGATCCCCAACGTGACGGAAATTGCTGCTAAAACTGCTGCTGTTGGATTCGCTGCTTCATTTGCCGCACCAAAAGCAACACCAACCGCCAAGCCTTCCGGAATATTATGCAGGGTAATCGAAAATACAAGCAAAATCGTCCGCTTCAAGTGGCTGGGCAGTCCTTCTTTTTCTTTGTTCGGTCCAAAGTGCATGTGAGGAATCGTTTTATCTGCTATATAAAGAAATAATCCACCTAAACCAAAACCGAGACTGACTACTAACCAAGGAATTGAACCATTCTCTTCTGCAGCTGCAATCGCCGGATCCAATAATGACCAAAAGCTCGCCGCAATCATTACACCAGAGGCGAAACCTAACATTAGGTTCAATACATTACGATTGATATTTTTAAAAAAGAAAACCAATGCAGCACCTAAAGCAGTCATTCCCCAGGTGAACAATGTTCCCACCAACGCTTGCTGCCAAGCTGCTAAATCAAGTAGCCATCCAATCATAAGAGCCTCCTACTTTCTATTTTAAATGTGTTTCTTTCTAAAAAAATTTGCTAGTACACCTTAAAATGATTGAAATTACTTTAAGGAACCCGCAAATTTGAACTGGTATCCTGAAAACGTTTATTTGCTATAACTTTATCATGTTTTAGGTATGCCTGTAAACTTCTTTTGGAGACACTTTCTTTGCTGGTTTTTTTAAGACGCGTTATACTTTTTAGGTAGGAAACTTACAAAAAGAAAGTGAGTGGAGAAGATGACAAAAATTAATGCAGGAGTTGCAATGGTCAACGTCTTAGAAGCTTGGGGAATCGATCATATTTATGGTATTCCCGGCGGTTCATTCAACTCAACAATGGATGCCTTATATCATGAACGCGAAGCTGTTAAATATATCCAAGTGCGCCACGAAGAGGCAGGCGCTTTGGCTGCTGCCGCAGATGCCAAACTGACTGGTAAGATTGGTGCTGTTTTTGGTTCAGCTGGTCCTGGTGCGAGTCATTTAATTAACGGCCTCTATGATGCTCAAATGGATCATGTGCCTGTTTTAGCTTTGTTGGGGCAAGTGGCTTCTACTGCAATGAACTATAATTCTTTTCAAGAGTTAAATGAAAATCCAATGTTTGCAGACGTCAGTGTGTATAACCGGACGGTAATGACACCTGAAAGTTTGCCTCATGTAATCGATGAAGCGATTAAAGCGGCGTATCAACAAAAAGGAGTAGCCGTTGTTACCATCCCTGTTGATTTGGGTTTTGCAGAAATTGAAGAAGCAGAGATTGCCACTGCGAAAAACCATAAAACTGGCGTAGTACTCCCAGATGAAGCTGATCTGAAGGCCGCATTGCCTTTAATTGAAGCAGCGAAACAACCGGTCCTTTATATTGGGCAAGGTGTCCGCGGCGGATTCGATGCTATTAAAGCCTTTGCTGAACATTTTTCAATGCCTGTCGCAGCTGCTGTCTTAGCTAAAGGAATTGTCCCTGATCTTTATGAAAACTTCTTAGGCTTCGCTGCTCGTGTAGCAACTAAGCCTGCGAATGAAGCATTGGCTGATGCTGATTTGATTGTGTTTGTCGGCAGCGACTTCCCATTTGGCCGATATTTCTTCAATCCAGAAGCAAAGTTCATCCAAGTCGATATTGATGCAGCAAAATTTGGTCGTCGCCACCATGTCGATCACTCTATTTTAGGGGATGGCGCAACAGCTCTTCGCCGCTGGGTCGAACTTGGAAAAGAACGACCTGCAGACGCATGGCTTGAAGCCAATCAGGAAAATATTCGTAATTGGCATGCTTGGCGTAAAAGCTTCTATAATGATGATTCAACGCCATTACGTGCAGAACCTGTCTTCAAAGAAATCAATCGGATCGCGGAACAAGATGCTGTTTACGTTGCCGATGTCGGGAATGTTACGCTGAACGCTATTCGTCATCTAGAAATGAATGGCGACCAGCAATTTACAACCTCTGGCTGGTTTGCAACAATGGGCAATGGTGTCCCTGGCGGTATTGCAGCACAATTGACTTATCCAGATAAACAAGTCTTTACCTTCAGCGGAGACGGCGGTTTTGCCATGCAGATGCAAGATATCATTACTCAGGTAAAATACCATTTGCCAATTATCAACGTCGTCTTTTCAAATGATGCTTTTGGTTTTATTGAGGCTGAACAAGAAGATACAGAGCAACAAAAATTTGGTGTCTTTCTAGAGGGCGCAGACTTCGGTAAAGTTGGTGAGGCATTAGGTGCTGATGGCTTCACGATTACTGAATATAGTCAATTAGAGCCTGCCTTCACAGCAGCGAAAGCCAGCAAACGTCCAGTCGTAATCGACGTCAAAATCAAAGATGAACGACCTCTGCCCGTCGAAGCTCTAGAATTAGAACCAGAAAAATTTTCAACAGAGCAAATCAATGCCTTCAAAGAAAAATATAACGTTCACGATATGCCTACTTTACGTGAAATATTGAAATAAGGCAGCGGTTCTTATTAAAAGTGAAAGTGGTGGTGCCAAAGATATCTGGCACCACCACTTTTTTTACATTCTCCGAATTGTCTGTTTGGCTTCCACTTCTAATTGCTTTGTCAGCTCTTCTGCCGACAGTTCGCGATTTACCAAAGCCTGTAGAAGCATGGGTAAATTCACTCCTGTCACTAAAGACTGCCGCGAATCATTCATTACACAATAGCTGGCATAGCGAAATGGCGTACCACCAAACATATCCACCAGCCAGACTAGTTCATCAGCTTTCGTTAATAAGTCTTTGGCATATTTTTCAATTTTTTCCTGCAGACCTGTAGCTCCTGGCTGGATATTTAATGTTTCTACACAGCTTTGCTCACCCAGGATGGACTCCGCTGTTTTTAACAGACTGTCCGCTAAATGGTCGTGGGTCGCGATAATGATCCCGATCATACTGACACATCCCTTCAATTTCTCAGTCTATCTTATTTTTAATCCCAAGTAAATTCTTATAGGTTGACTTGAAACTTCAGATGTTCCCCGATATAATGCAGAGAGGCCTTACGCCAATACTGATAAAGCGAGGAAAATCATTGATTACAGTAAGTGACGTTAGTTTACAGTTCCCTGACCGTAAACTATTTGATGATGTAAATATTAAATTCACTCCCGGCAATTGTTACGGGTTGATTGGTGCGAATGGTGCCGGTAAATCAACCTTTCTAAAGATTTTAGCAGGCGATATCCAGCCTTCTACCGGCTCAGTTACTTTAGGACCAAACGAACGAATGGCTGTGTTGAAGCAAAACCATTTTGACTTTGAAGAGTACACTGTTCTTGAAACAGTCATCATGGGACACGAACGCTTATACCAAGTCATGCAAGAAAAAGACGCTGTTTATATGAAGGAAGATTTTTCTGACGAAGATGGTATTCGTGCAGCAGAGCTAGAAGGTGAATTTGCCGAACTCGATGGTTGGGAAGCTGAACCAGAAGCAGCGGTTCTATTGCAAGGGTTAAATATTCCCGAAGAACTTCATCAGCAAAAAATGAGTGAATTGACGGCTGGACAAAAAATCAAGGTCCTTTTAGCTCAATCGCTTTTTGGCAAACCAGATGTACTATTGCTGGATGAGCCAACGAATGGATTAGATATCCAATCGATCGACTGGTTAGAAGAATTCTTGATCAACTTTGATAATACCGTAATTGTCGTATCCCATGACCGCCACTTCTTAAACAAAGTGTGTACACACATGGCTGATTTAGACTTCGGAAAAATCAAATTATATGTCGGCAACTATGACTTCTGGTTAGAATCAAGTCAGTTAGCAACGAAATTGCAATCGCAGCAAAATGCTAAAAAAGAAGAACAAATCAAAGAATTACAAGAATTTATCGCTCGCTTCAGCGCCAATGCATCGAAATCAAAACAAGCGACTTCTCGTAAAAAAATGTTGGATAAGATTACATTAGATGATATCCAGCCTTCTTCACGTCGTTATCCATTCGTGCAGTTCAAACCAGAGCGAGAAATCGGTAATGATTTACTGCAAGTCGATAACGTTAGTGTAACAATCGACGGCAAGAAAATTTTAGATAACATCTCTTTCACCTTGAATCGTGACGACAAAGTCGCTTTCATCGCTGAAAATGACTTAGTTACTACTACCCTATTTAAAGTGATTATGGGCGATCTTGAGCCTGATACAGGAACCGTTCGCTGGGGTGTAACGACAAGCCAAGCTTACTTGCCAAAAGATACGACGAAAGAATTCGACAGTGAACTGCCAATCCTTGATTGGCTACGTCAATATGCCAGTAAAGAAGAAGATGACAATACTTTCTTACGCAGTTTCTTAGGTCGTATGCTGTTTTCTGGCGACGAAGTAATGAAGCCAGTCAATGTTCTATCCGGTGGTGAAAAAGTTCGTTGTATGTTATCAAAATTAATGCTGTCAAAATCAAACGTCTTAGTCCTAGATGACCCAACCAATCACTTGGACTTAGAATCGATTTCAGCACTAAATGATGGTTTGATCGCCTATAAAGGTTCGCTTTTATTTGCCTCTCATGACCATCAGTTCATTCAAACAATTGCTAATCGAATCATTGCTATTTCTGAAAATGGCGTGGTTGACCGTGCAGAAACGACCTATGATGAATTTTTGGAAAACCCAGAAGTTCAAAAACAATTAAGTAAATTGTATTAAAAAAAAGCATTCGCGAGAAAAAATCGCGAATGCTTTTTTTATTAAATAAATTGTACGAGCTCCATCAAGATCGGAACGACAATCACAAATAATACAGTACTAGTTGTTACTAGATTCGTAGCATATTTAACGTCTCCGTGCGCTTCATTTGCTAAAATTGGCAGTACAGCTAACATTGGTGTCGCAGATTGTACGATCAAGGTTTGTTTCAATAATGGCGCAAGATTTGCTCCAAAAGCGTTTGATCCAAGAGCGATTAAAGCAATCAAAACAGCTGGTGCTAAGATAAAACGTCCTAGTAAAGCTACGACAGTATCACGATCAAAGCGGATGCTCTTTAACCCGGCATCATATAAGACGATCCCGATATAAAGCAAGGATAACGGTGTAACGATACTGCCGACGTAGCCAAGCGTTGCATTGATAAAGCTTGGTACTGGAATACCTACTAACAAGAAGATAATCGCTACGATAAAACCTAATAAAGGTGGTGGCAATAATTTCTTCCAATTCAGTTTGGCTTTGCTTTCACCTTTGACTTTGGTTGGATCATCATTCGATATCAGGAACACCCCAAAAGCCCAAGTAGAAACGGTATTCGTCACATAATAGACCAAGAAATAAGGCAATGATTTTTCACCGAACAAGGCGATATTTAAGGGCAGTCCGATAAAGATCGTGTTGGCATTAACGATCGCATTCATGAATATCCCACGGCGTCCTGGACGAATCTTCAAGATTTTAACTAGAGCATAGGCCAATATATAGGAGATAATCACTGCTCCAACCGGGTAAATCAAACTACCCGATAGCTGGAACAGGCTTTCCTTGGTCAAGTTCTTTAATACGGATACAAAGATGGAGGCTGGCAGCGCCACACGTGTAATCAATGATGAAATGCTTTTACCAAAGCTTTCATCAAACCAACCTTGACCTTTCAAGATATAACCTAAAGCAATCATAATAATGATGCTTAAAACACTTTGAATCGATTGAAAGAAAATCATCTTTTTTTCCTCCCCTTTTACTCAATTATTCATTATCAAGCGATTGATACTCTGGATACCATTTCATCTCTTCAACAGCTTGTTTGATGTCGTTGATTTCTTCTTTATTTAATTTTTGATCCACAACGCTTTTTACAACTACTTCAGCAATTGTTTGAGAGAATTCTGTCAATTTTGATACAGGCGGCAGTACAGCTGCACCTGGTTTGCTTGTATCAACAATTCCACCTAGTGCATGGCTTGCTCGTGATAGCATTTCACCATTAACACGGGTTGCAGTTGAAGCAATGATTCCAAGTCCTAAGCCAGGATACATTAGGGCATTGTTGGCTTGACCAATCTGGTAGGTAATGCCGTTGTATTTTACATCTGCGGCAGGAATTCCCGTACCGATTAGAGCTTTCCCATCCGTCCATTTAATTAAATCTTCTGCGGTTGCTTCAGCCAATTTTGTTGGATTAGACAACGGGAAGATAATTGGACGTTCTGTATTAGCCGCTATTTCTCGTACGATTTCTTCAGTAAAGGCTCCTGGTTGAGTTGAAGTACCGATAATAATCGTAGGATGAATCGCTTTAACCGCCGCTGCTAAATCTGTCAATTCAGCAGCATTTGAAAACTCCTTGCGCTGACGGACAAATTCTTTTTGACCAGGCGTTAAGCCCTCTGTATCTTCAAACAGCACGCCTTGTTTGTCTACCATGTAGAAATGCTTTCTGGCTTCTTCTTCAGACAGTCCTTGACGCTTCATTTCATCCAGCAATTGGTTGGCAATACCAACACCAGCAGTGCCGGCACCAAAGGTCATCACTGTTTGTTTCGTCAAGTCTTCTTGTGAGATATTCAAAGCACCTAAGACACCTGCTAAAACAACAATTCCTGTTCCTTGAATGTCATCATTGAAGGTCGTGATTTTATCTTGATATTTCTCTAAGATAGTTGCAGCATTCGAACGTCCAAAATCTTCCCAGTGCAGCAAGACCTCAGGAAACAATTCTTCAACAGCCTCAACAAATCGATCAATCACTTCGTAATATTTATCGCCATAGATCCGTTTATGCTTATTGCCCAAATACAATGGATCATCTAACAACTCTTGATTATTCGTCCCAGCATCGATCGAAACAGGTAAAACTTGAGCTGGATTGATACCGGCTGCAGCAGTGTAAACCATCAATTTACCAATCGCTATATCTACTCCATTGACACCCCAGTCACCGATTCCTAGGATCCCTTCCGCATCTGTTACAACGATTAATCGAATATCACGGCCAGCTGCAGCATTTTTCAAACTTTCTTTGATGCTTTCTGGTTCATCGACTGAAATGAATGCGGCATTTTGTGATTCAACAAATAACTCATTATATTGTTCGATGGAATCTGCTACAGTTGGATCATAGACGATCGGCATAAATTCTACGACGTGTTGTCCCATTAATTTGTAAAACAGAGTACGATTCGTATTAAAGATTTCCATCAAAAACAGACGTTTTTCTAAGTTCGTTGCTTTACTTTGGTATTGACCATAGGTTTGTTCTGCCTGCTCTTCCAAAGTTTGCACTCTGGCTGGCAGCAAACCCGTTAAACTGTATTTCTTACGTTCTTCCTTTGTAAATGCAGTTCCTTTATTTAAAAATGGATTATTTAAAATTTCGATTCCTTTCATGTCGTTCTCCTCCTTATTGATTACAGTTAGGACAATACACGCTTGCACAGACTATAGTCAAAACAAAAGCTTAGAATAAATTTTATTTATATGATAATCTAATTTCACAAGAGGAGACGATTATGAACTTTAAAGACTTAGAATATTTCCAACGCTTAGTACGAGAAAAAAGTTTTACGAAGGTAGCAAACGCCTTTCATGTCAGTCAACCCACGATTACTTATGCCGTAAAACGGCTGGAAGATGAATTGGGGACAGAACTCGTATATCGTGATCAATCACATAAACAATTGGTCATCACGCAATCTGGCTTGATCCTTTCACGTCACATCTCAAATATTTTGAAAGAGGTGACGATCGCTGTTACGGAAATCGACCGATTAAAAGAAGAAACCTTAGACTTTGGATTGCCCCCTATTATTGGAAATTTCTATTTTCCAAAACTTTCTTCTTATCTCTTTAAAAATAATTTGATGCGCCATATTCACTTAGTTGATGGTGGATCAAGAGATCTCTATGGTCTTTTACGTCGAGGGAAAATAGATCTTGCCTTGCTTGGTTCAACACAACCGATCCGCGATGATGATTTGACTAGTGAAATTCTAATCGAAAAAAACTTCATGATTGTTGTTAGTCAAAAGCATCCTCTGGCCAATCGCAAAGAGATCTCTTTTTCTGAATTAAAAGAAGAACCGTTTGTTTTATTGAATGAACACTACGTTCATCCCACTGCTTTTAAAAAAATGGCGCAACAAGCTCATTTCGAACCACAAATTATTTATCAAAATAGTAATCTAAATATTTTGAAAGGCATGATACGTGAACAAATTGGCATTGGTTTTTTAGCAGAACTTGCGATCTCGCCTGAAGATAACTTGGTTATGATTCCTATTACCGATCAACCTCAGCCCACGTTCATTATTTCACTTGTTCAACGCGAGCAAGTGTTAGATTCAACGATTCGCGGTCAATTAATCGAGTTGATTCGGGGATTTAGCCAGCAAAAAGAGCACTAAAAAAACGAGGATAACAATAGTTATCCTCGTTTACTTATTAACTTCGTTTTTCACCGCGAGTGAAGACCGCAATACAACCCAAGCCAGTATGACTAGCGATTGTTGTTCCTAATGGAAAAATTCGGATCTCTTTTGGTTGAATACTTTCTTCTAAATGACGCTTCACTTCTTCAGCACCTTCTTGATCGGCGCTAGTTGTGATAAAAATCGTTTGATTTTCGGGATCTGCTGTCGCTTCACTGATTTTATCAGCGACTAGCTGCAACGCTTTTTTACGTCCGCGAACTTTTTCAACATTTTGCAGCTTGCCTTCAACATCGACAGTGATAATTGGTTTGATGTTCATCAAACCTCCAATTGCTGCACTCGTTTTAGAAATACGTCCACCACGTTGCAAATGATTCAAATCATCAACCGTTACCCAATGATGATACGTCAACTTATTTTCTTCCAGCCAATGATATAAATCCGTCAAAGACATCCCTGCCTGCTGTTTTTGAGCTGCTTCATAAACCATCAGCCCTTCACCGCCGCTGGCAGCTAGAGAATCCACCACATAGACTTCTGCCTCAGGCAAATCTTCTTTTAAAATTTCAACTGCCTGCATAGCACTTTGATAAGAGCCGCTCATTCCAGATGAGAAGCAGATATACAAAATCGGAATGTTTTTTTCTGCATAACCGCGGAAAAATTCAACATAACGACCAACATTGACCTGTGATGTCGTTGGCATCGCTCCATCTTTGATTTGTTGATAAAAATCAGCGATCTTAAAGCTGCGCCCCAAGTCATCAGCAAATTCTGCCCCATCGATCGTGACGTACATCGAAATAAAATCAACATTATTTTCATCTAATAATTCATAAGGCACATCGCAACATGAATCTGTCAGAATCTGATACATTTTTAAAATCCTCCAAACCCCCACTTAATAGTAAATCTATTTTACTAGATAATTGGTTGCTTGTCTCATAATATGTTAGATTTGAGCCCAAACACTCTCCATGATATTCGTTTGTGTCCGATCTGGGCCAACAGAAAATGTTGAGATTCGTACACCTACAAGTTCAGAAACACGACGAACATAATTCCGTGCATTTTCCGGCAAATCAGCTAAATCGCGGCAACCCGTGATGTCTTCGCTCCAGCCAGGTAATTCTTCATAAACCGGCTTGCAGCGATTCAATTCTTTCAAGCTTGCAGGATAATGATAAATCAATTCTCCATCCAATTCATATGCAGTACAAATTTTGACTGTATCTAATCCGCTCAATACATCGATTGAGTTCAAAGAAAGATTGGTAATGCCTGAGACACGTTTTGAATGACGCATCACAACAGAGTCAAACCAGCCCACACGACGTGGACGACCCGTTGTAGTTCCATATTCGCGACCAACTTTGCGAATTTGATCTCCAACTTCATCAAATAATTCCGTTGGGAAAGGCCCGTCACCGACACGTGAAGTATAAGCTTTACATACCCCTACTACTTTATCAATTTTTGCTGGCCCAACACCGCTACCGATAGTTACACCGCCAGCAACTGGATTCGATGACGTAACAAAAGGATACGTTCCCTGATCGATGTCCAGCATCACTCCTTGAGCTCCTTCAAACAACACACGCTTGCCCTGATCAAGTGCATCATTTAAGATAACCGAAGTATCTGTCACGTACTGTTTAATCTGTTGGCCGTATTCGTAATACTCTTCAAAAATGTCATCAAAGTCCATTGCTTCGTCATCAAACATTTTCACAAATTGACGATTTTTTTCTTCCAAATTGATCTTTAAGCGTTCTTCAAATATTTCTTTATCTAGCAAATCAGCTACGCGGATACCCACGCGAGCTGCTTTATCCATGTAAGCAGGTCCGATCCCTTTTATGGTTGTTCCAATTTTATTTTCACCTTTAGCATCTTCTTGCAATTGATCCAATTTAATATGATAAGGCAAAATTACATGGGCACGATCAGAAATTCGCAAGTTATCTGTTGTAATTCCGCGTTCATGTAAATAAGCCAATTCTGTAACTAATGATTTGGGATTTACTACTACACCGTTTCCAATGACACTCGTTTTTTCTTTGTAAAAAATCCCAGATGGAATCAAGTGTAATTTATATGTTTCATTGTCAAATTTGATTGTATGACCTGCATTATCTCCACCTTGGTAACGAGCAATGACTTCTGCATTTTCACTCAAAAAATCCGTGATCTTTCCTTTACCTTCATCGCCCCACTGCGTCCCTACAACTACTACAGATGACATCTGAACACCTCATTTATTTTTATTTAATCCTGAATCATTGTATCAAGAATAACGCTATACTTCAATGAAAATTCGAATATTAAAATATATAGATTATAAAAACAGGGTAAATCACGAACATTATTTTTAAAATGAGCGCTATTTGCAAAAAAAAACGCAAGTCTTAAACTTGCGTCAAAATTCTTCTCTTGGTGATAAGGAAGAGAATTTATTGTATTGCTTAATAAAGAGCAGCTCTACAGTCCCTCGGGCTCCACTCCGGTTCTTCTCAATGATAACTTCGATCACATTCCGATTTGCTGCGGATTCTTCCTCTTCCTCACCTTCGCGGTCGTAATAATCGTCACGATACAAGAAAGCTACAATGTCCGCATCTTGCTCGATTGATCCAGACTCACGAATATCACTCAATACTGGCCGCTTATCCTGTCGTTGTTCTACACCACGTGAAAGCTGAGACAAAGCAATGATTGGTACCTTCAACTCTTTAGCCAGCTTCTTTAATTGTCGTGAAATTTCAGATACTTCTTGTTGTCGGTTTTCTCGACCAGTTCCTTCAATCAATTGTAAATAGTCGATTAATATCAAACCAAGATTTCCTTTTTCCTTTGCCAGCTTGTGGCATTTTGCCCGAATTTCAGAAACTTTGATACCTGGTGTATCATCAATAAATATATTTGCTCGAGACAAACTGCCCATTGCAACAATCAAGTTCTGCCATTCTTCCTCAGATAACTGACCTGTTCTCAAGTGACTCGCTTCGATTGAGCCCTCCGCGCAAAGCATCCGGTTAACCAATGATTCTGCACCCATCTCCAAACTGAAGATAGCTACGGATTTGTCTGTCTTCGTTCCCACATTTTGGGCAATATTTAAAGCAAAGGCTGTCTTACCGACTGCAGGCCGTGCAGCTAAGATAATCAATTCCTCTGCCTGCAGACCAGCCGTCATTTTATCCAGAGCAGCATAACCTGTTGGCAATCCGGTAATCTCTTCATCATTTCGTGCCAATTGATCAATATTTTCAATCGCAGTATTTAGAACCTCACTGATGGTCAAAAAACCGCTCTTATTGCGACGTTCCGACACTTCCATAATATTCCGTTCGGCAGTGTCTAGAATCGTTTGTACGTCGTCTCCTTGCTCAAAACCTTGGGTCACGATGTTGGTGGCTGTCTGAATCAGGTTCCGCAACAAAGATTTCTCTTCTACGATTTTAGCATAATAGCCTACATTTGCTGCCGTCGGAACGCTTAAAGCAAGCTCAGATAAGTAACTTAATCCACCTGCATCTTCCAGCTGATTCTGTTGTTCCAATAATTCCTTGACCGTCACCACGTCGATCGCTTCGTTGCGATCATTTAATTGAATCATACCTCGGAAAATCAACTGATGCCCGCGGCGATAAAAGTCCTCTGGAACTATGTACTCCATGGCCGTGATCAAAGCATCCGTCTCCAAAAAAATAGAGCCTAAAGTTGCTTGTTCGGCTTCAATGCTTTGTGGTGGCACACGATCTTGTAACATTTCGCTCATGTCTTTTTACGCTCCTCTTTGTCCATCTATTTTACAAAATCTGCCCGTTAAATACAACAAAGAGTATGAGGAATTCTTTTAATTTCAAGAACTCTCATACTCTCTTGTAAATTGTTCGTTTAAATAAACTATTCTTCAATCACATGTACTTTTATGATTCCTTCAACTTCAGTATGGAGTTTAACTGGAACCTTTGTATAACCTAATGTGCGAATTGGATTTTCTAGTTCGATTTTTCGCTTATCGATCTTTAAATCGTATTGTTTTTTCAATCCTTCAGCAATTTGTTTCGATGGGATCGAACCAAACAAACGACCATCTTCGCCGCCCTTCGCTTTGATCTCTACTACAGTTTCTTCTTTTGCTAAAAAATCCGCCAATTTTTTTGCTTCAGCCAAGACTTCAGCTGCTTTTTTATCTTGTGCTTTCTTTTGACCACTTAATTCAGAAATGCTGCTTTTTGTAGCTTCCTTCGCTAAGTTATTTTTTAATAAGTAATTTTGTGCATAACCTGTTGGGACTTCCTTGATATCTCCCTTTTTTCCTTTACCTTTAACATCTTGTAAAAAAATTACTTTCATTCTTCTGTCCCCTCCGTTAACTGTTTATTAATAGCATCGAGTAACTGTTTCTTTGCCTCTGTAATCGTACTATTCTTTATTTGAGTAGCAGCATTAGTAAAATGACCGCCGCCTCCCAAAACTTCCATTACAGTTTGGACGTTAATCGTCCCGGAACTACGTGCGCTGATAGCTATTACTCCATCAGTTCGTTTGATAATTACAAAAGCTGCATTGATGTCCACCATTGATAACAATGTGTCAGCTGTCTTAGCCGCCGTCACACTATCATACTCTTGATCATCCGTTCCAGTAGCAACAACGATATCATCTCTGACATAATCACTCTCGCCGACTAATTTACTGATTTCCAAATAAGATTGAATATCAGTACTCAATAGATATTGTACTAAAGAAGCATCGGCACCACAAGTCTTTAAATAACTAGCAACATCAAATGTTCTAGCAGTTGTCCTAACCGCAAAATTTTTCGTATCAACAGTAATTCCCGCGAGCAATAGTGTCGCTTCCATTTTGCTCATTCTTTGACGTTCGTTACTTTCAAATTGAATCAATTCAGTTACTAATTCGGATGCTGAAGATGCTGAAGATTCGATATAGGTCAATAAAGACTTCTCTGGAAACTCTTCACCTCTTCGATGATGATCAATAATTACAATATTTTCAAATTGTTCATATAATTCTTGATCCACGGATAAGGACGGTCGATGATAATCGACCATCACTAATAGATCCCCTGCTTTGCGTTGCTTTTTAGCAACATCCGGAGAAATCAAAAGATTTACTAGCTCGCCATTTTGATGAATCTCTTCTAAGCAGCGTTCCACATCAGGAATAGTCTCTTCTTCATTAATCACAATTCGAACTTTTTTGTCATGGTATCGAGCTAAACAAGCAACACCAAAGGCTGAACCGATAGCATCCATATCGGGAAAACGGTGACCCATAACATATACGTTTCCAGTTTGGTTAAAAACATTTTTTAATGCTGTAGACATTGCGCGTGAACGTACCCTTGTTCGTTTAGCGGCACTCGCAGAATTGCCGCCATAAAAAACAGGCTTTTGGTCTTCCGCTGCATTTTTTACAACTACTTGATCACCACCACGAACTAACGCAATATCTAGATTATTTTGAGCCTCGTCGCCAATCACTTCTAAAGACTCATTGCCATAACTGATTCCCATACTGACAGTAATCAACATATCCTGCTTCTCAGCTGAAGCCCGTATATGTTCCAACAAATCAAAATGATTCTCTATCATTTTTTCTAAATCATCATAACGAGCAAAAATAAAAAAACGCTCCGCATTTACTCGTTTATAAAAGATATGATATGAGTCCATCCAATCAGAAATAATTGTTGTGATAAAAGAATTCAAATTAGATATTTCCTTGTCATCTCTCCGGTCAATCACGTCATCATAATTGTCGACTGAGAGAATTCCAACAACTGCTTGCTGCTGTTTTTCCTTGTTTTCTAACGTATATTCTTTTGTAATATCAATTAAATAGACAACGCGTTTTTCTTTATTTAAGTCAAAATGATAAAGTTTATTATCTATTTTATAAATATTTCTCCCTTTTTCTGCTCTTTGTAGCAACTCATTGACCATATCTTGTTGATCATCTTTTGTTAACAATTGAACACTTTCAGTTATTGCTGGATTCGTCCAAGTAAAAGTACTATTCTCATCCCAAGTAATAATTCCAACGGGCATGTCATCAGATACATAAGCTAAGGCTTCTTCAGCACGCTGAGAAGCGTATTGGATTTTCTGCTGATTCGTTACCTCGATAGAATTACGTAAGACAATTAGATAAACCCATAATAAAAGATCAATTATTATAACAATTGCGGCAGTCAAGAAAGTAAATGGTAATAAGAATATTGCGGTTAATTGAATCCCTAATAAGCAGAGGAAGAAAAAGGCCCATTTTGTTCTAGGTTTCTTTTTCATCTGAAACCTCCTAATTGTTTTTGACTAACAATTTCTAAAATGTTCTGTTTGATTCTGAGAACAAATAGTCTAACAGTGCAATTTTATCACAATCTATCATAGCAAGCGACTTTCTTGAATGTTTCACGTGAAACAAAAAAGAGACTTCAAAAATTGAAGTCTCTTTAAAATAACAGATTATGCTTCTTCTGATACGAATGCTAATAACCCCATAATACGAGCGCGTTTGATAGCGATCGTTAATTTGCGTTGGTTTTTAGCACTTGTTCCAGTCACACGACGAGGTAAAATTTTACCACGTTCGCTGATGAAACGTTTTAGTAATTCGATATTTTTGTAATCGATGTACTCGATATGATTAGCAGCAATATAGTCTACCTTACGACGTTTGCGACCTCTTCTTTGTTGTGCCATTCCGTTTCCCTCCTATTCAATTGTTAGAATGGTAAATCATCATCTGAAATGTCGATTGAGGATCCACTAAATGGATCTGAATCTCTATCGAAGTCAGGCATAGTGTTCTTAGCTGACTGAGAGGATTGATTATTATTGTTGTTGTTAAAATTATTTCCTCCACCTTGGAAGTCATCATTAGAACTAGGGTTCTGTTGACGTTGTTCATTTGCAGAACGCGATTCCAGTAATTGGAAATTCTCAGCAACAACTTCAGTCACATAGACACGTTGTCCTTGCTGATTTTCATAATTTCTTGTTTGGATACGGCCAGTCACACCTAAAAGAGTTCCTTTGCGCGCATAATTAGCTAAAGTTTCTGCTGATTTTCGCCAAATCACACAATTGATAAAGTCTGCTTCGCGATTTCCGCTTTGATTCGTAAAATTACGATTCACCGCTAAAGTAAACGTTGCAACACCTGTACCATTTGCAGTATAGCGTAAATCAGGATCCTTTGTTAAACGACCAACTAATACAACATTATTAATCAAAGTAAAGCCAGCTCCCTTCTCGTCAATTGTTTCACGTGAAACAATTATTCTTCAATCTTAACGATCATGTGACGAATGATATCGTCGTTGATTTTTGCAAGACGATCGAATTCGTTAACTGCACTAGCTGTTGTTGGCGCAGTTGCATTGACGATATGGTAGATGCCTTCACGGAATCCGTTCATTTCGTAAGCGAAACGGCGTTTTTCCCAATCTTTTGAATCGATAATTTCGGCTCCATTATCTTTCAAGATTGTATCGAAACGTTCTACTAAAGCAGTTTTTGCTTCTTCATCAATGTTCGGACGAATGATGTATGTGATTTCATACTTCGTATTTTGACTCATTGATTTTCACCTCCCTATGGACTATAAGGCTCTTAATTGTTTTAAGAGCAAGGAGAGCGATCTAAATTTTATCTAGACTACTCACAAATATTCATTATACATAATCGTCCTACAAAAATCAAATATTTCTTTACTTTAAGTTACGAAAAAAGACTGGGATTTCTCCCAGTCTTTGCTTTTTTTTATTCTTCAGTATCTTTTGGTGTTTCTGCGGACGTGTCAGTTGTATCGATTGTTTCCGTATCTTCAACTTCCTCGTCTTCTTTATCAACGATTGCCATTGTTACAACTTTCGTATTTTCTTCCATCTTCATCAGACGAACACCTAGCGTTGCACGACCTGTTTGTGAAACACCGCCAACATTGAAGCGGATGATCACACCTTTATCTGTAATTAACAGGATATCTTCATCACCATTAACAGTAGTTAATCCAGCTAGCGGCCCATTCTTATCTTTAACGTTAGCAGTCTTGATTCCTTTACCGCCACGTCCTTTGATTGGATATTCAGTAGCTTTTGTACGTTTGCCATAACCTTTTTCAGTAATGACTAAAACTTCTTGCTCTTCTTTTAATACATCCGAGCCGATCACGTAATCCTCATCTCGTAAACGAATACCACGAACCCCACTAGCTGTACGTCCCATATCACGAACAGCCTCTTCTTTAAACGTTACTGAGTAACCGTTGTGGGTACCGATAATAATTGTTTCATCGCCTTCCGTTGACATTACATTTACCAATTCGTCTCCTTCACGTAGTCCAATCGCAATCAAACCATTCGCACGAATATTCGAAAAGGCAGTAACTGTCGTACGTTTAACAGTACCTCTCTTTGTAACAAAGAATAAGAAGTGACCATCTGCAGCTTGTCCATTCACTGAGATTACTGCTTGGATCGTTTCATTTGAATCTATTCCTAACAAGTTGATAATAGGAATTCCTTTAGCTGTCCGGCCGTATTCAGGAACTTCATATCCTTTTGCACGATAGACTCGACCACTGTTAGTAAAGAATAATAACGTATCGTGTGTCGAGCAAGAAATCAATGTCTTCACGAAATCATCATTGTGAATGCCCATTCCTTGGACCCCTCGTCCACCACGACGCTGTGCACGAAATTCAGTTGAAGCAATTCGCTTGATGTACCCATTGTTAGTTAAAGCGATAACGACATCTTCTTCTTCGATTAAATCTTCATCTTCAAGACTCAAGACTTCACCGATGAGCAATTCAGTCCGACGCGCATCTCCGAATTTCCCAGCAATTTCAGCTAGTTCGGTACGGATGATTTCTTCCACACGCTCAGGACGCGCTAAAATGTCATCTAAGTCACTGATTGTCTTCAACAGCTCTTGGTACTCATTTTCGATTTTCTCACGTTCTAAGCCCGTTAAACGGCGTAAACGCATATCTAGAATCGCTTGCGCTTGTCGATCAGATAATTCAAAGCGTTCGATCAAAGTATTTTTCGCAATTTCATCTGAAGCAGAACTGCGGATCGTTGCAATAATTTCATCTATATGATCCAGTGCGATCCGTAAGCCTTCTAAAATATGTGCTCGTGCCTCGGCCTTTTTCTTATCGAAAATCGTCCGACGAGTAATAACGATCTTTTGATGTTCAATATAGTTTTCCAAAATCTGTTTCAAATTTAAGATTCGTGGAACGCCATTTTCAATCGCTAACATATTAAAGCTAAACGATGTTTGCAATGAAGTCATCTTATACAGGTTATTCAAAATGACTGATGCACTTACATCGCGACGAACTTCGATAACAATCCGCATACCTTCACGAGAAGATTCATCTCGCAAATCAGTGATTCCCTCTATTCGTTTATCACGATGCAACTCAGAAATACGTTCGATCAATTTCGCTTTATTGACCATATATGGTAATTCAGTGACAATAATACGTTCTTTCCCATTCTTCTGTTCTTCGATTTCGATTTTTGCGCGTACTGTAATAGAGCCCTTACCAGTCTCATAAGCTCTACGAATACCGGATTTCCCCATGACTAAACCGCCAGTTGGGAAATCTGGTCCTGGAATACATTCCATTAATTCTTGAGTTGTTGCCTCAGGATTTTCCATTAATAATTCAATTCCAGCTGTAACTTCTCTTAAGTTATGTGGCGGAATATTAGTTGCCATCCCGACTGCGATTCCTGTTGCTCCATTAACTAATAAATTGGGAAAACGTGCTGGTAATACTACGGGTTCTTGTTCACTGTCATCATAATTTCCTTGAAAATCAACAGTATCTTTATTGATATCCCGCAACATTTCCATCGCGATCTTACTTAGACGAGCTTCTGTATAACGCATCGCCGCAGCTCCGTCTCCATCGACAGATCCAAAGTTTCCGTGACCGTCTACTAACATGTTACGATAGCTGAATGATTGAGCCATACGAACCATTGATTCGTAGATGGCGCTGTCCCCGTGAGGATGGTACTTACCCATTACATCTCCGACGATACGCGCAGATTTCTTATGCGGTTTATCTGGAGTAACGCCTAACTCATTCATTCCATATAAAATTCGACGATGTACAGGTTTCAATCCATCCCGTACATCTGGTAAAGCACGTGCCACAATAACGCTCATCGCATAATCAATGAAGGATTCTCGCATTTCACTAGTTAGATTGACGTCGTGTATATTCTCTCTTCGATCTTCCAAATTGATCCTCCTATCTCGTATTAATGTATTCATTTTTCAAAAACCGAAAAATGAGTCTGTTTCTCGCCACGTATATCATTTCTCTAAAAACGTAAACGAGTAAGAGAAACTGACATCCTCATTAGAAAGGCTTTGCGAGCTCGCTCAGCTTTTGAGCGATAAGACTAAAATTTTATTCAGTCGTTCCTCAGACTTAACAAAATTTTCGCTTATCGCCGAAAAAGCTAGCTCGTTAAGCCGGACATCGATAAATCAGCTACAAAAACTTTTTCTACTTGCAAAAACTTATACTTTCTTACTAGTTTAAATATCTAAATTCTTAACGTAATGCGCATTTTCTTCAATAAACGCGCGGCGTGGTTCCACTCGATCACCCATCAGCATCTCAAAGACTTGATCGGCTTCGATCGCATCATCAACACTGACCCGCAACATTAGACGATTTTCTGGATCCATTGTCGTTTCCCATAATTGATGATCATCCATTTCCCCTAAACCTTTGTACCGCTGTACGTTGGGTTTTGGAGTCGCGGGTAATTCTGACATTTTTTGCGCTAATTCTTCTTCCGCGTTTTTACCTGGCTGGATGTAAGTAATATTCTTTCCTTGCTTAATTCCATACAATGGTGGTTGCGCAATATAAACATATCCTGCTTCCACAATTGGACGCATATAACGATAGAATAAAGTTAGCAGCAATGTTCGAATGTGTGCGCCATCTACATCGGCATCAGTCATGATAACTAATTTATGGTAACGAGCTTTTGATACATCAAAGTCTGCTCCAAAACCAGTTCCCATAGCCGTAAACAAGGAACGTATTTCCTCATTCGCTAAAATTTTATCCATCGATGCTTTTTCAACGTTTAAAATTTTTCCACGGATCGGTAAGATCGCTTGGAATTCTCGGCTACGGCCTTGCTTTGCTGAACCGCCGGCAGAATCTCCTTCGACGATGAATAATTCACATTTCTCTGGATCATTACTTGAACAATCGGCTAATTTACCAGGTAAATTACTGATTTCTAAAGCACCCTTACGTCGCGTCACTTCCCGAGCACGTTTAGCAGCTAAGCGTGCTTTAGCAGCCAGCATTCCTTTTTCAACGATACGACGACCGACAGACGGATTTTCCATCAAAAACTTTAGAAAATTTTCCGAAAACAGACGATCTGTAACTGTCCGAACTTCAGAATTTCCAAGTTTTGTTTTCGTTTGACCTTCAAACTGCGGCTCTGGATGTTTGATAGAAATTACTGCCGTCAATCCTTCCCGCACATCTTCACCGGAAAGATTTTCATCATTATCTTTCATTATTTTTTGCTTACGCGCATAATCATTAATAACACGCGTTAAAGCTGTCTTAAACCCAAATTCATGAGTACCGCCTTCATAGGTATGGATATTATTAGCAAAACTCAATATATTGGTGTGATAACCATCTGTATACTGCATAGCTACTTCGACCGTGATATCCTGCTGTTCGCCATCTACAAAGACAGGTTCATCAAAAATAACCGCTTTGTTATGATTCAAGTGTTCCACATAACTTTTGATCCCACCTTCGTAGAAATACTCACGTAAAACGGGCTTTTCCTCTCGTTTGTCTTCAATCGAGATCTTTAGTCCACGATTCAAGAAAGCTAACTCACGAACACGGGTTGCCAATTTATCAAAATTGAAGACGGTAGATTCGGTAAAAATCTCAGGATCTGGAATAAAATGGACCGTTGTTCCGTGTTTTTCGGTCTCTCCAATCACTTTCAAATCATCCACGACAGCTCCGCGGCGATATTCTTGGAAATAGATTTTACCATTTTTAAAGACACGAACATCTAAGCTCACGGACAATGCGTTTACAACGGATGCCCCAACCCCGTGAAGCCCTCCAGATACCTTATATCCGCCACCACCGAATTTTCCTCCTGCGTGTAGGATCGTATAAACGGTTTCCACCGCAGGACGACCTGTTTTTGCTTGAATGTCGACTGGTATCCCACGACCATCATCGCTGACCGTGATGCTGTTGTCCTCTTCGATTACCACATGGATATGTGATGCAAAGCCTGCTAGAGCCTCATCAATAGAGTTGTCCACGATTTCCCATACAAGATGGTGCAAGCCCTCTGTACTGGTGGAACCGATATACATCCCTGGCCGTTTCCGGACGGCTTCTAGTCCTTCTAGCACCTGAATCTGACTGGCATCGTACTCTTGAGCACGTTCTAGTAAACTCTTTTCCTCTTCTGTCATCTACGCTTCTTTCCTTTCTATCTGTCCTTGATGGACATAAAAAATATCCGGATGAACCGTCATTTTTCCTTTAACATGATTCAATGTTGTCGTCGTCAAAAATGTCTGTACTTTGTTTTCGATTGTCTCCAATAAATGGATCTGGCGACTGTCATCGAGCTCACTCATAACGTCATCTAATAGTAAAATCGGATATTCTCCTGTTTCTTCTTTCATCAAATCAATTTCAGCTAATTTAACACTTAAAGCTGTGGTGCGTTGCTGACCTTGTGACCCATAGGTTTGCACATTTTGCTGATTCACTTTAAATATCAAATCGTCTCGATGAGGGCCTAAAAATGTATTTCCTTTGAATATCTCCCGTTTACGATTTTTCTGCAGCTCACTTAGAAAAACTGTACGTATTTCTTCAGTCTCTTCGCTATCTAGCGAAATACTGGCATCATATTCAATTGTCAATTCTTCTTTCTGGTTCGTAATCTTACCATGAAGATCGTTGGACCAATATTCTAGTTTTTTGATAAATTTCAACCGATTGGCTAAAACTTTGCTGCCAAAATCTACTAGTTGCTCGGTCAAAATATCTAGGTATATCTCATCAGTCTGCTTCTTTTCAGATAATTGCTTCAAGTAAAGATTACGCTGCTTTAATGTTTGTTGATACTGGGCCAAATCGTAAAGATAGACAGGATTAATCTGACCTAATTCCATATCGATGAACCGTCGTCTGATTTGCGGGCTGCCCTTCACTAATGAAAGATCCTCTGGAGCAAATAAAATGACATTTAATTGACCTATATAACTACTCAATTTTTTTTGCTCGATATGATTGACTTTAGATTTACGGCCTTTTTTAGTCAATAATAACTCTAACTCTAACTCACTTGTTCCTCGCTCGATTCGACCCTTAATCTGAGCAAAATCATCCTGCCAACCAATTAGTTCTTGTTCACTACTGGTTCGATGACTTCGGGTCAACGCCAAAACATAAATACTTTCCAAAAGATTGGTTTTCCCTTGAGCATTCTCTCCTAGAAAAATATTTAAGCGGTTAGGAAATTCCAAGACAAGCTCTCGATAATTTCTATAGTTCCTTAGCTCAAGCTTATTCAGCCGCATCTTGTTCTTCCTTATTTTTGACCATAAAAAAAGTTCCTACCTCAGGAATATCGATCATCATTCCTGGATAGAGCTTTCGGCCACGGCGATTTTCCAATTCACCATCTACAAATACTGTTTCCTCCGCTAGAAACCACTTGGCTTGTCCTCCGCTAGAAATTAAATTGATTTCTTTCAATAACTGACCAAGTGTCATGAAATCTGTTTCTAAAAAAATTTTTTGTTTCACATTCATCCCTCATTTTCATGCTAGAAACACCTCTTCATTATACCCTTTTTTTATCGATAAAACAAATGAACTCGTTGTATTTTTCGTTTTAAGAAGATCTAAGCATTTTTAATTAATTCACTCAAAAAAAAGTAAAAGGTCTTAAAATCGATTTTAAGACCTTTTACCGGAATTGAGTTTTTTACACAATTTTTTCATTTTTTTCAAAAAATCTGTGAAACTCACTAATTTTTTTAGTTTGTCCGTACTGGTGTAATCAATTGAATAAAGGAAACGTCCCCTTCGCTTGGTTCTAAAGTAAATGGACGAATTGCTGAAATAAATTGAATCTTGATACTCATATCGCCAAAAGCACGCAAAGCATCCTTCATATAATCAGGATTGAATGAAATCTCTAACGGATCACCGCTGACCTTTTCATAAACTAGCTCTTCTTCCACTTTACCAATTTCTGGTGAATTTCCATAAAGAATAACAGAGTTATCTGCAATTGCTAGACGAACAATGTTGTTGCGTCCTTCATGTGAAAGTAATGAAGCACGTTCGATTGCAGCTAAAAATGTAGGTACAGAGAAAGTAATTTCCGTATTGAAGCTCGTTGGAATTAAACGATTGGTATCTGGATAATTCCCTTCCAGTAAGCGAGAATAGAAATACATCGTTGGCGTTTTGAATAAAACTTGATTTTCCATGATACTTATTTCAACTTCTGCTTCCTCGTCAGATAATGATCGTGAAAGCTCTACTAAACTTTTCCCTGGAATAACAATATCAAAGTCCTTATTAGCATTTTCTACAGGTACAATTCGTTGGCTCAATCGATGCGAATCAGTGGCAACAGCTAGTAGCTGGCCATTTGACATGGTCAGGTGAACCCCAGTTAAAATAGGGCGACTCTCATGTTGAGACACAGAAAAAACAGTCTCACCAATTAATTTTGTCAACATGTGGACAGGTAATTTTAATTGATTTTGTTCCTCTACAACAGGAAGATGTGGATAATTATCTGCATCTAAGCCATTAACTGTAAAATGAGCAGCACCTGATGTAATCAATACTTGATAATTTTCTTGTACTTCCAATGTAAACGTTGTTTCTGGTAAACGACGAATAATTTCACTAAAGAAACGCGCTTGCAAAACAATTGTTCCTAATTCAGTAATCTGTAACTCTGCTTTTTCGTCATCAGCTGCTAAAAAAGTCTCAATTGAAATATCGGCATTACTTCCAGTTAAGTTCAAACCTTCGTTACTTAACTCGATCTTTACTCCTGTTAAAATCGGAATAGTTGTTTTAGTCGAAATAGCACGTTGAACAGTTTGTAATTCTTGAATGAAGCGGGCACGATTAATAGTAAATTTCATGATGGAACTCCTTTTTCATTTAATTTATTTATTTTCAAGCAATCTTATCATTAAGTATATATCCAACACGTAGTCAAAAAATTTTTTGTTCAAGAAAGCTGTCAGGTATTCTTTTTATTTATTTAAGATAATTAAGTAATAAAAGTAGTAGGGCCTGTTGATCATGTGGAAAACGAAAAGAAAACGTTGAAACAGCAGTTTTTCCACTTGTGGATAAGGTGTGGATAAACAAGCTTCTTTTCGTTAATGTTTCCACAAGCTATCCAAGCAGTAAATTTTTGATCTCAGCAATTTCTTGTTGGATATCACTATCGTTTTTCATTAACTGGCTGATTTTTTCATGTGCGTGAATAACAGTTGTATGATCTTTCCCACCAAATTCGGCACCAATTTTTGGTAAGGAGCTTTCTGTCATTTCACGAGCTAAATACATAGCGATTTGGCGTGGAACAACGATTGTTTTAACTCGCTTCTTCCCTTTCAAATCTTTTACTTGGATATGGTAGAATTTTGCGACTTCATCTTGGATTTTGCTGATAGAAAGCTGTGCATTGCTAGTTCCTTTTAAACTTTTTAATGCATCTGCAGCGATACTGGTAGTAATATCGGCACTATTCATTGTAGCAAATGCTTGAACCCGTACCAAAGCCCCTTCGAGCTCACGAATATTAGAATCAATTTGTCCTGCAATATAACTCAATGTGTCATCTGGAATCTCAAGATTTTCTGCTTGCGCCTTTTTTCGTAAAATTGCTGTTCGAGTCTCTAAATCTGGTGGAGTTATATCGACGGATAATCCCCAAGCGAATCGAGAAACTAGGCGTTCTTGCAATTTAGGGATTTCGTTAGGAAGTCGATCACTAGTCAGTACGATTTGCTTATTATCATTATATAAGTTTTCAAAAGTATGGAAAAATTCCTCTTGAGTTGCTTCTTTATCTGCAAAAAATTGAATATCATCTACTAACAACAAGTCCACCTTACGATATTCTTGTCGAAACTCCTCCGATGTTTTGTTCTTAATCGAATTGATAAAATCATTAGCAAAAGTCTCGCTTGAAACATATTTTACTTTTGCTTTAGGATTTATCGCTAACATTTGATGTCCGATTGCGTGCATCAAATGTGTTTTCCCTAAACCAACTCCACCGTAGAAAAAAAGTGGATTATAAATAGATCCAGGTTCTTCCGCGACAACCAACGCAGCAGCGTGTGCCATTTGATTCCCCTTACCAATTACAAAAGTATCAAATGTATATTTAGGATTGAGCATTGCACGTTTGGTTGTATCTAATTTTGGCGTTTCTTCTTTTTCAACGATACTGACGGGAGGTGCTTCGTCTGGAGTAACAAAAACGGGCATTATTTCGTCTCCTGTCACTTTAAAACCGATTTCGACGATTTTCGCGGCTAGATGTTTTTCCCAATAGCGCTTATGTAAATCGCTTGTAACTTCAATTGTTAGTTGATTATTTGTTAAGGCTAAAGGTTTAGCAGTGCCTACCCAGGCATCGTAACTAGCAGGATTAAGGTCATTTTTATAGCTGTCCTTCAATTCCTGCCAGAAATTGTCCAATGAGGTCAAATAAGTCGCCTCCTATGTTAATAAAATTCAGATAGACTTACTTTATCATTTTTTTAAAAAGTTTTCCACAGCCGGAGATGAAATAGGACAAACTTTCTTGTTTTCCACAGAATGTATAAAAATACAAAAAAAGAACTGACAACCATGTAAAAACATATACACAGCTTTTATAAAAAATGTGGAAACTTCCTTTTTTCCACGAGGAAATACACAAATAAAGAAAAAGCGAAGCCTTGGTAGATAAAAGCGAAAAACAGTTATGCACATAACTTATCCACCATGTGGACAAGTTATCAAAAGGCAAAAAAATTGGGGAAAAAACATTTAGAAATTCTATACAAACTTTTTCCACAAAAATGTTATGCACAGATAAATCAAAATTATCCCCAGATTTTGTGGATAAAAAGTACGTCTATAATTCTTGAGTGGTAAAACATTTAGTTGTTTGGTTTCAGAAATTAGGTAAATTTAGATTGTCTTCCTAATTTCATTATTGACAAAGTAGGGGAAGAGTCGTTATAATGTTCGGGTATGTCTATGTAATGTTAGCTATGGAGGTGTAATTTAATGAAAAGAACTTATCAACCAAATAAACGTAAACGTCAAAAAGTTCATGGATTTCGTAAACGCATGAGCACTAAAAACGGCCGTCGCGTATTAGCAAGCCGTCGTCGTAAAGGAAGAAAAGTACTTGCTGCTTAAGCCACTGCCGGTCAGTGGTTTTTTTTGTACCTAAAATGAGATTCTTAATGAATTTTTCTGACAAATAAGGATGATTCCTTATTTTGAAGTATGGTATTATTGTCAGGTATAGATTTAAAAGAAACGAAGGAAACTAGATGAAAAAAAAATATCGGGTAAAAAAAGAACGAGATTTTCAAAAAGTGTTTCAAGAAGGTATTTCTTTTGCTAATCGAAAGTTTGTAGTATATCGTCTAGAGCCTTCTGGTCAAGAACATTTTCGAGTAGGCTTGTCAGTCGGTAAGAAGGTTGGAAATGCAGTTGAACGGAATCAAGTAAAACGGCAAATTCGTGCGCTTTTACAAGAGTTAAAATTTGAATTACCACCAATAGACTTTATCGTTATTGCGCGACCAACTACCAAAGGCTTATCTCATGATGAAATGCGTTCAAATCTTATACATGTTTTAAAATTAGCTAAAATATTAAGTTAGGAAGGAAACAGATTTAGGTGAAAAAATATAAAAAAATATTATTGATGACAGGTTTATTGAGCCTAGTTTTCATATTATCGGCCTGTGGAACAGGAGAAGTGAGTGCACACAGTACTGGTGTATGGGATCGTTACGTGGTTTATTACTTTGGTCAGGCCATCAAAGGACTAGCTTTTAGCAATGTCGGGATTGGAATTATTCTATTTACTATTATCATCCGAATTATTTTAATGCCGTTGATGCATTTTCAAACAAAAAGTATGCGTAAAACGCAAGAATTGCAACCGAAAATCAAAGCATTGCAAGAAAAATATAGCTCTCGTGACCAAGAAACACAACAAAAGCTGCAAGAGGAAACTAAAAAATTATATGCAGAAAATAATGTGAGCCCTTACGCAGGATGTTTGCCGCTTCTAGTTCAAATGCCTGTTATGATGGCTTTGTATCAAGCAATTTTACGAATTCCAGAGTTACGATCAGGTCATTTTTTATGGTTGAACTTAAGTCAATCCGATCCTTATTTCATTTTACCGATTCTTGCGGCAGTCTTTACTTTTGCAAGTAGTTATTTGTCAAGTATGAGTCAACTTGAGTCCAATGCTTCATTAAAAATCATGAATTTTGCAATGCCAGTTATGATTTTTGTCATGGCATTGAACTTAGCAAGCGGATTATCTTTATATTGGGTTGTTTCCAATGCTTTCCAAGTAGTTCAAACATTATTAATTAATAACCCATTTAAGATTCGTAGAGAAAGAGAAGAAGCTGCCCGACAAATTCGTGCAAGAGAACGAGCGTTGGAAAAGGCTAAGCATCCAAAGAAAAAACGTAAAAAATAAAGCGACTAGTGTTTCATTTTCATAAGATAAATACTTTACATTAATTATAATAAGGAGGTTTAGAAAATGCCTGTTTATGAAGGACCAACAATTGATGAAGCAATCTCTAAGGGTTTGCAAGCTTTAGGATTGAAGAAAGAAGTTGTTGATATTGAAATTTTGACCGATGCTAAAAGAGGTTTCTTAGGAATGGGGAAAAAGGACGCCCGTGTCTCAATTGAACCGATTAAGGCTGAAAAATCTGTAACTCCTGAGGATTCAGCAGAAAAAAAATTAGACGAACGTGCTCCTTCTAATGAGTCTGAATCTGAAGAGAAAGTACTAAAAGAGGATTTCTCGATCCGTTCAACTAGTCAGCTAAATGAATTAGATGAAGAAGAAGCGACTAAAGAATTGGCACTGTACTTAACTAACATTACTAACGACATGGGAGTACCGGCTTTAGTTAAGATTCAACATGAGACTAGTGGTCTAATTATTATGAATTTAGAAACTAGTAAGCAAGGTATGTTGATTGGTAAACACGGAAAGATATTAAATGCTTTGCAGTATTTGTCGCAGGTTTTTCTGCACCGTGTAGCAAAGGAAAAATTATCAGTAGTTGTGAACGTTGGCAATTATCGACAAAAACGTGAAGAAGTTTTAACACGTTTGGCACAGCGAACTGCAGAGAAAGTAAAAGAAACAGGACGACCAGTCTTTTTGGAACCAATGCCAGCATTTGAACGGAAAATGATTCATTCAGCGTTGAGCAAAGACGAATACATTAAGACTCATTCTGAAGGTGAAGATCCATATCGCTATTTGGTCGTTGAACCAGCAAAAAAATATTTTTAAACTAGAATTAGAATGCTGTACCGAGCTAATGGGTACAGCTATTTCTTTATCAAAATTTGAGAAAATGACGTCAATTTAGCAGGTATGCTTGAATTGTCAAAAAAAATATGCTAATCTTACACCAGAATTTTGTAGAAAAAAGCAGTCAAAGTGCTCAATCTACTCCTTTATCAAGGGGTGGAGTAGGCACTTTTTTTATGTTCTTAATTAATGGGAGGGAATAAATTGGCAGAGATTACCTTAGAGTTTGATACGATTGCAGCTATTTCAACTCCGCCAGGTGAGGGTGCGATAAGCATTGTACGACTGAGCGGTGATCAGGCCGTAGCAATTGCGGACAAAGTATTTCATAGTGGGAAAAAAAGTTTGATGGATGTGCCTTCACATACGATTCATTACGGTCATATCATTGATCCAGCTGATCAACAAGTGGTTGACGAAGTGATGATTAGTGTGATGCGAGCACCGAAGACATTTACGCGTGAAGATATCGTCGAAATTAATTGTCATGGTGGGATTGTAGTTGTTAATCAATTATTGCAGCTCATTTTACGTTCAGGAGCGCGTTTAGCCGAACCAGGAGAATTTACTAAAAGAGCTTTTCTAAATGGTCGAGTAGACTTATCTCAAGCAGAAGCTGTAATGGATTTGATTCGAGCAAAAACGGATCGGGCAATGAGCGTCGCAATCAATCAATTAGATGGTAACTTATCCCATTTAATTCGCCAGTTGCGACAGGAAATTTTAGAAACACTGGCACAAGTAGAAGTGAATATTGACTATCCAGAATACGATGATGTAGAGGAGTTGACTACACAATTATTATTAGAAAAGGCGCAACAAGTGGGTCAGCAAATTGATGCATTGCTATTGAATGCAAAACAAGGAAAAATATTGCGTGAAGGGTTAAGTACAGCAATTATCGGTCGTCCTAATGTAGGGAAATCAAGCCTATTGAATTATCTTTTACATGAAGAAAAAGCAATTGTGACAGAGATTGCTGGGACGACACGTGATGTCATAGAAGAATATGTTAATGTTCGTGGTGTACCGTTGAAATTGATTGATACAGCAGGAATTAGAGAGACTGATGATATAGTAGAACGGATTGGCGTGGAACGCAGTCGTAAAGCGTTAAGCGAAGCAGATTTAATCTTGTTGGTTTTGAATCAAAGTGAATCCTTGACCGCAGAAGATAAAGAATTATTAAAAGCAACGCAAGGTCTAAAACGAATCATATTATTGAATAAAACGGATTTACCAAACAAGCTATCACAACCAGAGCTCTTTGTGCATTTGAGCGAGGATGAAGTCTTTTCCATTTCCGTTTTGGAAAAGGCTGGATTAGATCAATTAGAAGAAGCGATTGCCAAGCTTTTCTTCGGAGGTCAAACAGGCGAAAAAGATGCAACTTATGTATCAAATACTCGTCACATCGCATTGCTCGAAAAAGCTGTACAATCATTGGATGAAGTTCGCAATGGGATCCTGTCTGGTATGCCAGTGGATCTGGTTCAAATAGATATGACTCGTTGTTGGGATTATCTAGGTGAAATTGTTGGCGATAGTGTACAAGATGAATTAATTACACAATTATTTAGCCAATTTTGCTTAGGGAAATAAAGAAGGAGTTGCTACATGGAATATCAAGCAGGAATTTATGATGTAATCGTCGTTGGGGCAGGGCATGCTGGTTCTGAGGCAGCCTTAGCAACAGCACGTATGGGTCAAAAAACTTTATTAATTACAATTAATTTAGACATGGTGGCATTTATGCCATGTAATCCGTCTATTGGAGGGCCTGCTAAAGGCGTTGTTGTGCGAGAAATTGATGCGCTTGGCGGTGAAATGGGACGAAATATTGATAAAACATATATTCAAATGCGGATGCTTAATACTGGTAAGGGACCTGCGGTAAGAGCCTTACGGGCGCAGGCAGACAAACATGCTTACGCAGAAGAAATGAAACATACGATTGAACGAGAAGAAAATTTAACGCTGAAACAAGGCGTTGTTGATCAGTTAGTTGTTGAAGAGGGGATATGTAAAGGTGTCGTGACCTCGACAGGGGCTGTTTATTCAGCTAAAGCAGTGATTATCACTGCTGGAACAGCATTACGTGGTGAGATTATTATCGGTGAACTAAAATATTCATCAGGTCCTAATAACTCACAGCCGTCAATCAAGTTAGCTGATCATTTACAAGAACTAGGATTAGAAATCCATCGCTTCAAAACTGGTACACCACCGCGAGTGAAGTCAGGTTCTATTGATTATAGTAAAACTGAAATTCAGCCTGGTGATGAAAAAGCAAATCATTTTAGCTATCAAACACCGGATAGTCAGTACTTGAAAGAACAAATTCCTTGTTGGTTAACGTATACGAATCCAAAAAGTCACGAGATTATTCAAAATAATTTACATCGGGCCCCGATGTTCACTGGTATCGTTGATGGAGTAGGGGCACGCTATTGTCCGTCGATTGAAGATAAAATCGTACGATTTGCTGACAAAGAGCGTCATCAATTGTTCCTAGAACCAGAAGGCCGACACACAGAGGAAGTCTACGTACAGGGATTATCAACATCGCTGCCAGAGGATGTACAAAATGATGTTTTGCATTCAATTGAAGGCTTGGAAAATGCTGAAATGATGCGAACAGGTTATGCGATCGAATACGATATGGTGGCTCCTCATCAATTGCGTCCTACGCTTGAAACAAAAGTCATTGAAAATCTTTATACAGCTGGACAAACGAATGGAACTAGCGGTTACGAAGAGGCGGCAGGACAAGGTTTGATGGCTGGAATCAATGCAGCGCTAAAGATTCAAGGCAAAGAACCATTCATCATGAAACGTAGTGATGGTTATATTGGTGTTATGATTGATGATTTGGTGACTAAAGGGACTAATGAACCTTATCGGTTATTGACCTCAAGAGCAGAATATCGCTTGATATTACGTCATGATAATGCGGATTTACGTTTGACAGATATTGGATATAAGATTGGATTAGTAGAAGAGGAAGACTATCAAACCTATTTGATCAAAAAGGCTCATATCGCAGCGGAAATGGCTCGTTTGCAAACGATTCGTATAAAACCACATGAAGAAGTTCAAAGCTTTCTGCGAGCTAAAAATAGTGCAGAATTGAAGGATGGCGTTTTAGCAAGTGACTTTTTAAAGCGACCAGAGATATCTTATCAAGAATTGTTGCAATTCATTCCTATCAATGAAGAATTGACAGAAAAAGAAGTGGAACAAGTAGAAATTCAAATTAAGTATGAAGGCTATATAAAAAAGGCAATGGAGAAAGTAGAAAAATTAAAACGAATGGAAGAAAAACGTATTCCAAAGCGAATCGACTATGAAGTTATTAATGGTCTAGCTACAGAAGCAAAACAAAAATTACAAAAGATTCAACCAGAAACAATTGCTCAGGCTAGTCGCATTAGTGGTGTGAATCCCGCAGATATCAGTATTTTAATGGTATATATCGAACAAGGAAAGATAGCCAAGGTAGAGGCTTAAATGCCTTGATACAAAGCTATTTCCTTGTTACATGTGAAACACTCATGAACGACTGAATGCTATATTGAATGCCATTCACCTTAAAAAGCCATATATTTAGCAAAATTAGCGGCTGTTTCATCTTGCTTGGTTTGTGTGACCATGATATAGATGTCAGTCGTTATTTTTGTGGATTTGTGACCTAGTCGGTGAGAAACGTCTTTGATACTAGCACCACTTTCAAAAAATAGCGATGCGTTTGTTTTTCTAAAGTCATGTACTTTGATAATCTTCATATTTGGAAAGTGATTTGCTACCTTCTTCATTACATTGTTTGCATAGGCTTTGTACAGGTATTGATTTTTATTTTTTAAAACAGAGTTGCAGAAGACCACACTTTTACTAAAATTCTTATCTCTAATTCCGAAACGTAGTTTTTCTTGAAGGATATAGTTTTTCCATTCTTTTAAGATTGATATAGAGCGATCATCTAGCTTGATCGTTCTGTTAGATGTTTCTGTTTTGGTATCCTGAATGATTGGCTTACCGCTTTGTAACTCTGCTAATGTTTTATTGATTGAGATAGTTTTATCCTCGAAATTAATATCTTCCCACAACAAAGCCATTGCTTCACCTTTACGCAATCCCCCAAATGCCAAGAGGCGAAAGAACGTGAATGCTCGCTTATCTTTTAAGTGTGATAAGCACTCAAAGAAGGCTATTAATTCATCTTTAGTGTAGTAGTTGTCAGCTTCGTTTTTAACGACTTATAACTTACTTTTAGGGGTAATCGTACGCTCCATTGGATTGTCGTTTAAAACGTCGATAAGGATGCCATACTTAAACACCATACTGACATAGATTTTCATTTTCTTATAACTTGAATACTTTTTAGCCCAAACATTCAAATTCTTTTGACAAAATAAAGGTGTAACTTTATCAATGCGAAGTTTGCCGAAATCTTTTAAAATATGATTATCAAAGTAAATCCTGATACGTTGTTTAGTAGTTGCTTTAATGTCCTTTTGATGCTGCTCGAACCATAGTTCGTAAAGCTCTTTGAAGGTCATTGATTGTCGCTTAGCTAAACCATTCTTTTCGAAGTCCACTTGCAGACGTGATAAAACAAGTTGGGCTTCTTTTTTTGTGTTGAAATTGCGGCGAGTAGTTTTGATTGACTTGCCCGTAACTTTATCAATGCCGAGATAGGCTTGAAATTGCCATGCGCTTGATCCATCTTGTTTTTGATATTGCTTAAATGTTGCCATTGTATTTTTCCTCCCAGTACCTAACGTGGGGCAGTATGTAAGGAAAATTCCAAGTTTAAGGATTAAATCTGTTTTCTTCTTTTTTAAGTAAAGAGTCAACCAGTTCTATTACTTTCATTGTACTTTCATAGTTGAGTAAGTATGGAACGTTTTTCAAATTTCCAGAGATTTGTTGTTGTGAAATACCGTGTTGTTCAAATTCAGGATTTTGTCGATCACGGATGCTAAATATTTTACCAGCTTCAAGTTGTTTTAATGTTAAGTTTGCTATATCTAATGATCTTTTAATCTCGTTCCGAATTGAAATTTCCATATTTCTATCTTCAATCAATTCATCAATTTTGTCATCATACAGTTCCTGTATAGATGTCGTTGGAGGATCAATTAGCAATAATAAGTCAGAAAGGTAAGATGCATTAAAAGGTACTGGTGGTTCTTGTTGTCTTTCTTTGTCCAATTTATCAATCTTTGATTGAATTTGGAGTATAGAGTTATCATGTTTCTTAAGGTCGGCAGTGAGTGATTCGATATTTGTTAAGAGTCTGTTTTTTGAATTTTGCTCGCCAGTCAATAAAAAATCTACAGTTACATTTCCTAAGCTTGCAATTTTTCTAAGCATAATATCGTTGGGTTTGTTTCTTCCGTTTTCCCAATTACTTAATGCTGAAACTGTACAACCAATTTTTGGAGATATGTATAAATCAATCTAATAACTTTTAGGCCAGTGCAAATTTGCACCGGCCTATTCAATAATAAAAAAAAGAATAACCATCATGAGTTAATTACGGTAAAATACAGGAAGAAGCAAAAAATGAAGTCTCAAATATAGGTGTGCAGGATGAATCAATTAATTGTAAAGTACATAAAAGAAACTTGTGTGTCATTAGAGCAAGGAAAGGAATACAAAGCCATTGGTTATGATCCCTTACTGAAAAGCATCGCTGTAATTGATGAAAGCAAGGAGGCTTATTTGTATCCGCCTAGCGCTTTTAAAATCCAAGGTGATTATACTCAGCTTCCACTTCAAGATAATCGTGTGTGATGCTTGTAGTATTAATTTAAATCGAAGCCAACAGTGGCAACGCGGTAGTTCGCTAGGGGTTGATCAAACAGACACCTAACTTATTTCATTATTATTCAAATCAGATAGGGTGTTGTTAAAGTTGGAGGTAAGCAAATGAGAATTCTAAAGAAACCACATATTATTATTTTTTTGATAGTAGCTGTTTGTTGCTTTGTTTATGCAGCTTTTACAAATATTTGGTTTTTAAAATTATTTAAATTTATGTTTATTCTATTATTGGTTGCGTTAACGGTTGAAGCTTTAGATAATTATTTGAGTAAGTAAGTTTCTTATGAAACTATATTTTTCGAGAGGCAACGAAGCACTATCATATCAAAAAAGGTCTGCCCTTGTTAATTAAGAATCATTGATAAAAACAAAGAGGTGTTTAACCTGGATCAAGTGAAATATGTTTTCTATTCAATCGGAGGATATCTTGAAAGTTATGAAGTAATTTACTTTGAGAAAACGGAAATAATTCAAATTACACAAGAAGATTTAATGCACGGGATCAACCAAACAAAATCAATATCTGTTGAATTCTTTGATAATATTCTTTCAAATATTGAAGCCATTACTAATAGTTGGGAACAGGAGTACATAAATCCCGAAATATTAGATGGTACGCAATGGGAGCTACTTTTATCAAAACATAGCAAGAATGTTACAGATCAACTTTTAAAAGAAACTGATAAATCTAATGAAATTTCAGGGATCAAATTCTTTTATGGATCAAATAGTTACCCTGATAATTTTAAGCAGATTGAAGAGTACATGGAGAAATTATTTATTGAAAAGTAAAAGGAGTATTTATGAAGATTACTATTGACTTAGTTCTTTTTTTTGTCGCTATTATATTGATGATTTTGCTAATAATTAAACCAACAAGGTTATGGCTAGTAGACCAAGAGAACATAATAAATGTATGTGTTGCTATTATCGGTCTTATTGTTGCCGTCTGGTTCGGCTTTTCTGCTGATCAACTGAGCAAAGAAGCCAATAAATTAGCTTCAGTTTCAAAAAGCATTTCTCAAAATAGCTATTACTATTATACAATTGAATCTGATAGTAAAAAGCCTAACGAGAGACCTTATATAGACCAAAAATCCGGACTATATCGATCATTATTTGTTTTATTAAAAAGTCAAGACTTTGAAACAGAAGAGCCAATTAGAGTTGGTGTAAGAGAAACAAGAGATGGTGTAGAAAGCTTTTCGGAAAAAGACAAGACCGTTACTTTTATTGGTAGGCCACAACAATCAGAAAGAGATTTTTTTACAACGGAATCCTTTTATTATTATTTCGTTGTAGGTGAAGGACTAAACAATAAGGTACAAGTCGAGACAGTAGTCTTTTTTATTGATAATATAAAAAACTCAGATACTATCAATAAAAATTCAGAGTTTTTCACAGCTATGTCTAAGGATGATTTAATAAATAAGAAAAGTGTGGCTAACATGTATGCTAGAAATTATTTAACTGATAAAGGAGAAGAATTAACAGAAGAAAATGTTGGTCGCATTTCAAAAGAAATTAATTCTATCTTAGATAAATATGAAGAGATACAAGAACATGTTAAACAAATATATTAATTAAATTCAGTAAAAGCCTTATAGGGTTTCTTTATTTTTACCATCCTATAAATTTATTAAGAAACTTGATTTGAAATAGAAAAATTGCCCCACGTTAGATGAGAAATTTATTGAATGCTATTTTGAATGCCACCGAAAATAACTAGGTGAAATTCATTGAAAATGGCATTCAATTTTTTTGTTTAAAAAGTCTGATATGCCAGCATGTGAAAGTCCAAAACGAACGTGTTTTCGACTATATCGAACAAGGAAAGATAGCCAAGGTAGATAGTGAAACGGCTTAGTATAATAATCTTAAAAAGAGAGCAACCCTTATTGTGACATTAAAGGTTGCTCTCTTTTTTATAGAGGCTGATAATAAAATATCGATTCTATTTTATTATATTTAAAGTTTCTCAAAGAGTAATCTCAATTTCTCTGTAAAAATTGGGCTATTTGTAGAAATATTGTCCATATAAATTCATTTGCTTGTGTCAGTTTTGAAAACAACAGCGATTCTATTAGAAATCCATTTAGTTTAGTTTTAACGTTGTTAACATTTTACGTAATTCAGCAACGGGAACTTGTCCCGGCGCCGAAGCTGTTCCAGCGGAACCGAAAGTCGCTGCAGAACCAAAAACTTGACCAGAGATACGACTAACCATTCCTAGCGCTCCCATTGACATAGTAATCAAAGGAACATCGGCATAATACTCATACATTTCATGTGTTGCTTCTAATAATGTTAATACATCTGCAGAAGATTTCGGCATTACTGCAATCTTGCAGATATCAGCACCCTTATTTTGCATGGTCCTTAGGCGAGTAATGATCTCATTTTTTTCTGGGGTTTTATCAAAATCATGATTGCACATAATAATTTTAATATCGTTTTTATGTGCTAGATCAATCACTTCTGCCACTTTATTCTCTGCCATGAATAATTCCACATCCAATAAATCTAAGCTTCCTTCCACTATGATGGCTTTATAAAGGTTAAAATACTCATAGTCTGAAAGTTCACAAACGCCGCCTTCTTTTTTTGTACGGAAAGTGATTAGTAATGGTTTTTCTAAAATAGCTTTTAGATTGTGCGAAAGTTCAGCAACAGATTGTGGGTCCTGAACGTGTTCAAAAAAATCTATTCGCCACTCCACTAGATCACAATCTAATGCATGGATAGCTTTTGCTTCCGACACCAACTCTTCTTTAGTTTGACCTACCATAGGCACGATAATTTTTGGCAGGCCTTCACCAATTGTAATTTGATCAACAGTTACTGTTTTCATGTTATTCCTCCTAATCTTTGAATAAAAGCTCTTTAATATAACTAACAGGCATATCTTCCCCAGTAAATAGTTTAAATGCAGCAGCACCTTGATAAAGCATCATACCGAGCCCATTAATAGCTTTTTTTGCCCCATGTTTTTTAGCAAATTTCAGCAATTTAGTTTCTCTAGGAGAATAAACGACATCAAATACAACCAAATCTGGCCGAATAAGGGTCGAGTCATTGATTAAACTGATATCTTCCAAAGGTTTCATACCAACACCGGTTGCATCAATGTAAATATTACTCTCTGAGATAGATTTTTTGAATGCCTTTTGATCAGCTAAATCTGTAACAGTTGCTTGACAAGCTGTATTTTCATTGATTTTACGGGCAGTTTCTTTGGCGTTGGAAAAGACAGTGTCGTCAATATTGAAAATTCGTAATTCTTTAGCACCGTCAAAGGCTGCTTGGATGGCGATGGCTGTGCCAGCACCGCCAGCACCTGTTAAGGTAATAATTTGGTCTTTTACTCCGACGCCCTCATCCTTTAAAGCCTCCATTGCACCTATTCCATCTGTATTGTATCCAACGAGATGACCTTTGCCATCAATATTAGTAACGGTATTTACTGCACCAATCAGAGTAGCTTCGGGAGATACCTCATCTAAATAAGGAATGATTGCTTGTTTATTTGGCATCGAAACATTTGATCCACGAATACCTAAAGCGCGAATTCCTTGAATTGTATCTTTTAATTCTTCATTACCAACTTCAAATGCCAAATAAGCGTAATCAAGTCCTAGCTTAGCAAAAGCTTCGTTATGCATCGTAGGAGACATGCTGTGGCGAATAGGTGTTGCAATCAAGCTAATTAATAAGGTGTGTCCGGTAAGTCTTTCAGTCATGGTATATTCCTCTTTTCAAATTTATTTATTCAAAGATTTTCAAACGGAGCCTTTTTATACCTATTTTTTTAGGAAATAAATCACAATGTTTTATCTCTATTTTAGGATGTATTTTGCTGGAAGACTAATACATTATATTGATGAAATCAATAAAGTGAATAAATAAAACGATTAGCTTAAGACTAATCGTTTTACTAATTTATTATAGCGATGAACGATGACTAGTGAAGCCATCAAACCAATAACATTCAAAAGAATGACGAACCAAAAAACATAGGTAATCCCTTGTTCGCTAAGCATACCGGTAATATATGGTGTAACCATAATAGAAACAGAAGTAGCTAGTGAATAATAGCTGGTATATTTCCCTTTCTTTTTAGGAAATAATTCCAACATCAAAGCTAAACCTAATTGCCAAATACCACCAGCTGCAAAAATCCCGATACAGATAGCTGCTATAATAACAGTTGAAAAGCTCGGATAGAGTAGCATTAAAAGCAATGATATCCCTGATATTAAAAGACAAAAACTAATAAATTTAGGTATGTTGATTCCTCTTTTTACTATACCAGAAGTAAAAAATACTGAGATAAATGAACCTGTGCTATAAAGACTGACGAAAATTAAACTATTTTCATGAGAAACGATCTGCATACTTTCCGTATATTGAGGAATCCATAAAATGAAAATATTGAACAACGAAACGGAAACAAAAGAAAAAATCAATAAAGCGATTCCATCTATTTTGAATTTCCCCCGATTTTGCGGTGCATTAACTGTAGTAATCTCTGTCTCTTTTTTAATAATTGTTGCAGAATTCGGAAATCGGGCAAACAGTAGATAAAACATATTAATGAATAAACATAGAGCACATAGAATAAAAGGCCAACCAAAAAATAGATCGTGTTGTATTAAATAACGTGTAATAAAAGGAAGTAGAAACTGACCAAGAGAGATAAACGCTTTGTTTAGAACACTAAGTGAGCTATTTACTCGTTCATCAGGATAAGCTTCAACCAATGTCGGATAGGTGCTAGTATCTAGAAAAGCATTACTAACTCCACCAAACATCGCTAAAAAAAATGCTAACTGATAATTCGGACTCAAAAGCATTCCGCAAAAGAAGATAATATAAGAAGCAATAGCGATTAATACTGTCCTTTTTCGTCCAAACTTATCTGAGAAATAACCGGAAAAATATAAACTTAAAATTCTTCCTAGTCCAATAGCACTCATAACCAATGTAACTTGAGCAGTGGTGGCTTGCCATTGAATTTTTAAGTTCGTCATATTCTGAGATAAAATAATAGCAGCCATTCCTTGGAAAATATAATTGAAATATAAACTAGTAATTAATAGGCGATATTTTTCTTTTTTCATAAAAGACTCCTTTCTTGTGATGTATTTCACTTGAAGTCACCCACATAATAACTCAATTTTATTATGAAAACTAATGATTTATATCAATAAAATTGATAAACTCTATTTATCAAATAAGCAGATAATTTTTAGTGAACGGGGTGAGGAAGTGAATTTGCGACAATTAGAATTTTTTGTAATACTAGCTCAAACAGAACACATGACGCAAGCAGCCAAAGAATCAAATACCTCCCAACCTAATATTAGTCATTCAATGACAATGTTAGAACAAGAGATTGGGGTAACTCTGTTTGAAAAAAAAGGACGAAATATCCAATTGACCCGCCATGGACGGATTTTTTATGGATATGTCGCCCCGGCACTGGCTGAGATCGAAAAAGGTCAACGAAAATTGCAAGAAATGATCGATCCTGATTCTGGTGAAATTCAATTTGGATTCATTTTTACGATGGGCGCAAATTTAGCACCCAAATTGACCCAATCCTTTCATCGGAAAGGGTATCAAAAAATTAATTTTGAATTTCAACAAGGAAACTCCAATCAGATCATACAAATGCTGCTTGATGATCGCATAGATATTGGGATTTGCTCAAAAGTGAGTAATGATTCTGAATTAATTTATCAAATTTTAACACAAGAAGAGATGGTTGTGGTAGTCCCTTCTGAGCATCCCTTGGCAAAATATGACAAAATTTCTTTGAAAGATACCACTAAATACCCTTACGTTTATTACAGTAAGCAAAGTGGGCTACGACCATACCTAGATCAACAAGTCCAAAATTTAAAAATAGATTTGGATATTGTCTGTGAATTAGAAGAAGATCATAGTATTTTAGGCTTTGTTGGACAAAATTACGGAATAGCAATTATGCCTAATATACCATCAATCAACTCTTTCCCTGTGAAGAAACTGACCATTATGGATGACTTGGAGGATCGAAATATTTATTTAGCAGTGAAGAAAAATAATTTAGAAATTCCGGTTTTGAAAAAATTTTATGATTTTTGTTTAGAAAACACGAATAAAAAATGGGATTAAAGCTTTATTAATCTCTGTGTGAAACATAGGTAAACCATTGCATGTAAAGCAATAATGCGTTAAAGTAGAGAATAGTCTGTGAAACATTTTGCTGTTTCACGAAAATGAAAGGATTTCTTATGACACCAGAAGAATTTCAAATGGAATTAGGCAAACAAGGAATCGAACTATCAACAAGACAGATGGATCAATTCTCGACTTATTTTCGCTTATTAGTTGATTGGAATCAAAAGATGAATCTCACGGCGATCACGGAGCACAGGGATGTCTATTTAAAGCATTTTTATGATTCTATTACCTTAGCCTTTTCAACTACATTTAAATCAAAGGGGAAGCTATGTGATGTAGGATCAGGTGCTGGGTTTCCTAGCTTACCATTAAAGATCGTTTTTCCAGAATTAGAAGTGACAATTGTAGATTCATTAAATAAACGAATTAATTTTTTAACAACATTGGTAAATGATTTACAGTTGGATGGTGTTCATCTTTATCATGATAGAGCGGAAAGCTTTGGGCAAAATTCTGAATTTCGTGAGTCATTCGATTTTGTGACCGCCCGTGCTGTAGCTCGGTTGAATGTTTTGGCAGAACTTTGTTTACCATTGGTTAAAAAGAACGGTTATTTCTTTTCTTTAAAAGCAGCCAAAAGTGAAGAAGAGTTAGCTGAAGCAAAACAAGCGATTGCTTTATTAGGTGGTAAGCTGATTGATGCTGAGGATGTTTCATTACCAAATGGCGATATACGCCATATCATTACAGTGCAAAAAAAGAAAGAGACCCCCAAAAAATATCCACGCAAACCGGGTTTACCAAATAAGCAACCTTTAAAATAATTAAATGAGTATAACAACTTATTTTTCCTTAGAAAAATAAATTTTTTAGTAGAAACTAGGAGGAAATTAGATGGCACGGATCATATCTGTTGCAAACCAAAAAGGTGGTGTCGGTAAAACGACTACGACTGTTAATTTGGGTGCGTGCTTAGCGAATGATGGTAAGAAAGTCTTGTTGATTGATAGCGATGCACAGGGGAATGCCACAAGCGGTTTAGGCGTGCGTAAACCTGATGTGAAGCAAGACATTTACGATGTTCTAGTCAACGAGGTTCCAATCAAAGAGACAATTATTAAAACTTCACGGGAAAATTTATCAATCGTTCCAGCTACTTTACAATTAGCGGGTGCGGAAATTGAATTAACATCTATGATGGCTCGAGAATCACGATTAAAAAGTGCTTTGGCAGAAGTCAGTGATGATTACGACTTCATTTTGGTGGACTGCCCGCCATCATTAGGGCACTTGACAATTAACGCATTCACAGCTAGTGATGCGATTTTGATTCCAGTTCAATGCGAATATTATGCATTGGAAGGATTGAGTCAGTTGTTAAACACCGTTCGTTTAGTACAAAAACATTTCAATCCTGGTCTAGAGATTGAAGGTGTATTATTAACGATGTATGATGCTCGCACAAATCTTGGTGCCGAAGTGGTAGAAGAGGTTCGTCGTTATTTTCAAGAGAAGGTTTATGACACGATTATTCCGAGAAATGTCCGTTTATCTGAAGCACCTAGTCACGGAAAACCAATCATTGATTATGATCCACGTTCAAAAGGCGCTGAAGTTTATCAAGCTCTAGCAAAGGAAGTGTTAGTTCGTGAGCAAAAATAAAGGATTAGGCCGTGGAATCGATGCCTTATTTCAAGATCTTTCTGAGATTGAAGAAGTTGATATGAAGAAGGATCAAGTAGTCGAGATTCCATTAAGCGATCTACGCCCCAACCCTTATCAACCACGGAAATCATTTGATGAGACAACTTTACAGGAGTTAGCTAATTCCATCGAACAATCTGGGGTTTTTCAACCGATTATTGTAAGAAAATCTGCCGTCAAAGGTTATGAGTTAATTGCCGGTGAACGTCGTTTCCGTGCCTCCAAATTGGCAGGCAAAGAGACAATTCCTGCAATCATTCGTGAATTCGACGAGGAAGCCATGATGCAAATTGCAGTATTGGAAAACTTACAACGAGAAGATTTGAATCCATTGGAAGAAGCCGAAGCTTATGAGATGTTGATGAAAAACTTAAAGCTAACACAAGCTGATGTAGCCAATCGTTTAGGCAAAAGTCGTCCTTATATCGCTAATTATTTACGTTTGTTGACTTTACCTAAATTAGTTAAGGAAATGGTGCAGGATGAGCGTTTGTCAATGGGGCAAGCACGTACTTTGTTAGGTTTAAAGAAAAAAGATCAGATCTTGAAATTAGCAAATCGTGCGGTAAAAGAGAGCTTGACGGTTCGTCAATTAGAACAGATTGTTAATGAATACAATGAAGGTAAAGCAAAGGATAAGAAAAACGGTCCGCGTTTGACCAAGGAAAAACCTTATTATTTACGAGAAAGCGAAGATCGCTTGATGGATAAATTCGGAACAGGTGTCGAGATTGTTGAAAAAGATGGTAAAGGAAAGATTTCGATTGAGTATCTATCACCATCGGACCTTACTCGCATTTTAGATATTTTAAATATACATTTTGATGAGTCGTAAATGGTTAATCCTTAAAAACGATGAATACGAACATGGAGGTTTGCCAGATGTATGATTTAGGTGATATCGTTGAGATGAAGAAACCGCATGCCTGCCAGACTAATCGCTGGGAGATCATTCGTATGGGGGCTGATATCAAAATAAAATGTGTCCACTGTGGACATATTGTTATGATGACACGCCGTGACTTTGAAAAAAAAATGAAAAAAATCCTTGAGAAGAAAAGCATTTCAACTCAAGAATAATTCCTTAGTAGAGAAAGAGTGAAGTAAACCATGGCCTTAACAGCCGGAATCGTAGGATTGCCCAATGTTGGTAAATCTACATTATTTAATGCAATTACTAAAGCAGGTGCAGAGGCTGCTAACTATCCTTTTGCGACAATTGATCCAAATGTTGGAATGGTAGAGGTACCTGATTGGCGTTTAGAACGTCTAACTGAGTTGGTTCACCCGAAAAAAACGGTCCCGACAACTTTTGAATTTACTGATATTGCTGGTATTGTAAAAGGAGCTAGTAAGGGGGAAGGTTTAGGAAATCAATTTTTAAGCCATATTCGCCAAGTTGATGCGATTTGTCATGTGGTACGATGTTTTGACAACGAAAATATTACCCATGTTGAGGGCAGGGTCGATCCATTAGAGGATATAGAAACAATTAATTTGGAATTAGTATTAGCTGACCTTGATTCGATTAATAAACGTTATGCTCGTGTAGCAAAAGTCGCGAAAACAAAAGAAAAGACCGCAGTAGCAGAATTAGCTGTATTGGATAAATTGAAACCTGTTTTAGAAGAAGGATATTCTGCCAGAACAATCGAATTTACGGAAGAAGAACAAAAAATCGTAAAAGGCTTATTCTTGTTAACGAGTAAACCAGTTCTTTATGTAGCAAATGTTGATGAAGATACAGTTGCTAGTCCATCTGATAATGAATATGTACAGACTGTACGTAATTTTGCGGCTAGCGAACATTCTGAAGTAATTGTTGTTTGTGCTGAGGCGGAAGAAGAAATTGCAGAGTTGGAAGAGGAAGACAAAGCTGAATTTTTAGAAGCAATGGGGATTGAAGAATCTGGGCTAGATCAACTTATTCGAACGGCATATGATTTATTAGGATTAGCAACTTACTTTACTGCGGGCGAACAAGAAGTTCGTGCATGGACATTCCGAAAAGGAACGAAAGCTCCCCAAGCGGCCGGAATCATCCACACCGATTTCGAACGTGGTTTTATTCGTGCTGAGACAGTATCTTTTGAAGATTTAAATAAATACGGCAGTATGCACGCGGCGAAAGAGGCTGGACGTGTCAGATTAGAAGGAAAAGATTATATCGTACAAGACGGCGATGTAATGTTGTTCCGTTTCAACGTTTAGGGAGGAAAGAAACAATGGAACCAGAAAAGTTACAAACGTTGCAAGCAGAAAATGTTCAACTTGAAGAGAAGCTGACTAAGCGTAACGAGCAATACATTTTTGATCTAAAAAAAGCTTTAAAAGCAGCGAACTTGACGGATGAACAAACTATCGCAGCCTTGAATGAGATGTTGCCAACTTTAGTCGAAGAACAAAAATCCGGAAAAACAGCGCGACAATTATTTGGAACTGTTTCAGAACGATTGGATGCGATTGTCAATAAACCGGTTGAGCAGAAAAAATCAACTACAGCTTCCTTGATGTGGTTAGATAATTTCTTATTGTTATTTGGTTTATTAGGTATTGTTGCCGGAATCATGGGATTGTTTGTTTCACGTGGAACACAAACAGTTACTTATGGTTTAACAACACTAATTGTGGCTTCTGCTGTTGGTGGATTAGTATTTTATATGATGTATTTATTTGTTTACCAGTTTGAGCAACCTGGGGCAGATAAGTCGAAAAAGCCAAAAACGTGGAAAACAGTTCTTATGCTAGCCTCGGTTACTATTGTGTGGTTCTTAGTTTTCAATGGTGCAGCGTTGCTTCCACCAGCTCTTAATCCTGTTCTTGAACCTATGATAATGGTTGTTTTATCGGCTCTTGCTCTGGCGTTACGCTATTACTTGAAAAAACGTTTCGGGATCATCAGTAGTCTAGCCACTGCTCCACGTAGATAAAAAGAAGCGGTGATCTAAAAATCACCCTATAGGATAAAGACAGTCAGAAAATCTATTTTTTTGTAGGCAGTACAAATTCTAGGTATTTTTATCTATTTTTTCTACATGAGCACATCTCATCTTTTTTTGAACCATTTAGAAAGTTGTATAAACGATTAGAGAGTAATACTTTGGGCTCTCAGTGATTAAGAGAGTTGAATGATTCAACTCTTTTAATCTTTAGGAAAATAATAGACATCAAATTCATTTATAAAGAATTTGATGTCTATTATTGTTTTATTAATGACTTCAGTCAGTTTCGCTCGTGTTAGCGAGTGAAACAAAAAAACCGCGCGTTTCTACGCGTGGACGAAAGAGCTTTAGCGTTAAAAACTCCTTTCGATATACTACTAAGTGGCTACCAACCGCTCATTTTATCGAAAGGAGTTTTTCTATGCCATCAAATGACGACAAAAGTTTATCACATACACGCTGGAATTGTAAGTACCACATCGTGTTCACACCAAAATACAGAAGAAAAGTAATTTATGGTGAGTTAAGAAAAGATATCGGAAGAATTTTGCGTAAACTTTGTGAGATGAAAGAAGTAGAAATCATCGAAGCTCATGCAATGCCAGATCATATCCACATGTTAGTAAGAGTTCCACCGAAAATAAGCATTTCTCAGTTCATGGGATTTTTAAAAGGCAGAAGTGCGACTCTGATCCATGAGCAGCATGGAAACTTAGTCTATAAATATGGGAATAAAAGTTTCTGGTCTAAAGGATATTACGTAAGTACAGTGGGGTTGAATCAAAAGACAATCGCAAAATATATAAGAGAGCAGGAATCAGATGATCGTATTCGAGATAGTATAAGTAAACGAGAATACGTTGATCCATTCAAGAGTAAGAAAAAGAAATAAAGTAGCGAGCGCCGAGCGGTTGGCGGTCTTTTGGGAAGCTCCATTTATGGAGTACGTGAGTGGGGACCTCTTCTAGAGGTGTTAAAAAGCCACCCGTTTTCACGGGTGGATGGGTTACTGATACCTTTTAATTAGTTACTTTAGTAATTAATTTTGCGATTACTTGTCGGTGATATTCTTTCGCAGCTTCTTGCACTATTTTTTTTGTGCTACTTGATCCATTGTAGGATCTTGAATCATAGCATTTTTAACTTTTTCTTGGATAAAGCTTTTAGATTCTTTTTGCATTGAGGATTCATTTTCAGCTATTAATTTTGTTAAATTTTTCGCTTGATCAGTACTTAGTATTAACCAATCTTTTGAAACATTGAACGTATTTTTTTCTTTGATTAGTTGATGATTTTTACTTGAAAGTCCAAACCAGAATCTTGCGGTATCATTTTTGTAAACCCAATATGTTTTATCTGTTCGTAATTGTGTCTGTGATTGATTCTTTTTTAAGGTATTTTCTACATGATTTATTCCAGTTGTTCTCGGTTTCTTTTGAGATTCATTGGTTTTATATAAATAGATTTTCTCTGTTCCATTACCAAGTGGTTGATACAGCAACAGGTTTATATTTTTATTATTAGTAGCAGATATCAAAGTCTGAGTAGTTGTTTCAGTAGTTTTCTTCATAGCATAGTGATAGCGATCATTTGCTGTAATAAAGATTAAACTGATCAGGAAAATTATTGCGAAGATCATTGAAAGTAATTTTTGCCAGGTCTTTTTGGCAAAAATATTTGTTAAAGCAAAAGTCAATACACTGATAATTGTTATAGCAAAAATCATTTTGTCATACCTCCTTCAACCTTTTTATTGTTCTTTAAGAAGAAGGTAATGATAAAACCGACAACACTAAATATTACAGCAACATAAAAAGCAGCATGATAACCAGAGAGAGTAGCACTGATTGCTTGATTTTTGTAAAATAACGGTAACGTTTTTAATAGGTGGGCTGCTGGTAAATTATCTTTTGTAACATTGGACAATACACTAATCAATATAGCTGTTCCGATTGAGCTTGCTACTTGACGGAAAGTATTGTTTACGGCTGTTCCATGACTGATTAAGTTCATAGGTAAAGCGTTCATCCCAGAAGTAGTGACTGGCATCATGACCATAGAGATACCGAACATTCTGATTGCATATAAAATTACAATCATAGCAATGGGGGGTTCGGAGGTCAAAAATGCAAATGGTAAAGTAGCAGCCGTTAGAATTAGCATCCCGCTGATTGCTAAACGTTTTGCCCCATGTTTGTCAAAGATTGCCCCAGTAATAGGCATCATTAATCCCATAATCAAAGCTCCAGGCAACAACATTAAACCAGAGTGAAAAGCTGACTCTCCACGGATATTTTGAATATATAAAGGAAGAACCATTTCTGCGCCAACCATTGCCATATTAACCACACCACTTAAAATAGCTGCAATTGTAAAGGTTGAGGACTTAAATACACGTAGTTCTAAAAAAGGCTGTTCTAGTCGTAGTTGTCGCCATACAAATAAACTGATGACTACTATTCCTGCGATTAAAAAACCAATAACTTTTGCATTGCTCCAGCCGTTATTACCAACAGAAGAAAAACCATATAACAAACTTCCGAACCCAATCGTCGACAGTAAGGCCGATAATATATCAATACTTGGATTAGATAATCGAATAACACTTTTCATTAAAAAGGTAGCTAGTACTAGTACTAAAATAACAATAGGAATTACCATACCGAAAAGATCACGCCAAGTGTAGTGGTCAATGATCCAACCAGAAAGGGTAGGTCCTAAAGCGGGAGCAAGCCCAATCACGATACCAGCCATTCCCATAGCTGAACCACGTTTTTCAGGGGGAAATATTGACAACATAATATTTTGCAGTAATGGCATTGAAATTCCAACCCCTGCAGCTTGTATAAGTCGCCCAATCAATAGAATAGAAAAATTTGGTGCCATGAAACAAGTAACTGTGCCAATTAAAAAAATGGTCATTGCAGCTAAATACAATTTTTTCGAACTAAATTTATTAATAAGCCATGCACTGATTGGAATCATAATCCCATTAACTAGCAAGAAGCCCGTAGTTAGCCATTGAACACTAGAAGCAGAGATATCGAAAGCTTTCATCAGTGTTGGAAAAGCTGTTGTTAACAATGTTTGGTTTAACACCGTACAAAATGTACCAATTAATAGTACTACAACTAGTAAGGTGCGGTTGTAGGGTTTCCCATAAATATCGATCGTTTGATTATTACCCACGATCTAACGCCTTCTTTCTTTTTTTGAAAATTTTCAGAAATAATAAACATTCGTTTGTTACTTTACTGCTATCGTTTATTTTTGTCAACTTACTTGACACGAATGTTAGAGGAAGTATAATCGGGATGTAAAGTGAGGGATGCGTAGTGAAGAATAATACAGTTAAACAGCTCCTTGAAAGTGATGACTTATTAATAGGAATCAGTGAATTAAGCAAAATGACAAATGTTTCGCCTCGTCAAATTCGTTATTGGGAACAAAGAAAATATATTGAATCAACAGGGGAGAAAAGTGGAAATAGGAAATTTAGGCTTCCTATGGTAATCAAAGTGGAAATTATTAAACATTATTTAGATGAAGGATATACACTTACTGCAGCCGTCGAAAAGGCGCAAGAGCGGCAAGAAAATATTCATCAGGCCAAAATGTTACTGAAAGACGTGCTCAAAGGTATCCAAAAAATTGGAGATCGTTATACTGTGATTCATCTAGATGATTTTTCAAATAAGGAAGGGTTCTATTTGGTTAGGGATATAGAAACCAATCAAGCCACTTATCAAATTATTGGAAAAGATATCGAAGTAACAAAGGATCGAATAGAAGAGTGGTTTGATTTTGTAGAAAAATAAAGGTTAGATGAGGATTTCGACACAAGTTATTGACTTCACTCGCTCATTCTGTTAGTTTTTTTATTAAAAATAATTCTGGGGAGTGGTAACGAACAATGTCTAATTGGGAAACGAAATTTGCAAAAAAAGGTCTGACATTTGATGATGTTTTGTTGGTTCCGGCGGAGAGTCATGTATTACCAAATGAAGTTGATATGAGTGTACATTTGGCGAAAAATATTAAATTAAATATTCCGTTAATGAGTGCAAGTATGGATACTGTGACAGATAGTAAAATGGCAATTGCTATGGCTCGACAAGGTGGACTTGGAGTCATCCATAAAAATATGAGTGTTGCTGCCCAAGCAGATGAGGTTCGTAAAGTAAAACGTTCAGAAAGCGGAGTAATCATTGATCCGTTTTTCTTGACACCAGAACACAAAGTTCAGGATGCCGAAGATTTAATGAGTCGCTATCGTATTAGCGGTGTGCCAATTGTAGAAACTTTGGAAAATCGAAAATTAGTCGGTATCATTACGAATAGGGATATGCGGTTTGTAACAAATTATGATATCCCGATTCATGAAGTTATGACTAAAGAAGGTCTAGTAACAGCACCTGTGGGAACTAAACTGCAAGATGCTGAAAAAATATTGCAAAAGCACAAAATCGAAAAGTTACCTATCGTTGACGAAAAAGGTTGGCTAAGTGGTCTGATTACAATTAAAGATATTGAAAAAGTTATTGAATTTCCTAATGCTGCTAAAGATGAACATGGCCGTTTGTTGGTTGCAGCAGCAGTAGGAGTCACTAGTGATACTTTTGAACGTGCTGAAGCATTGCTGAAAGCAGGGGCGGATGGTATTGTAATTGATACAGCTCATGGGCACAGCGCAGGCGTTTTGCGTAAAATTAGTGAAATCCGTAAAACATTTCCAGATGCAACTTTGATTGCTGGTAATATTGCAACAGCTGAAGGGGCAAAAGCTCTATATGATGCTGGCGTCGATGTTGTAAAAGTAGGTATTGGACCTGGTTCTATCTGTACAACACGGGTTGTTGCTGGTGTAGGAGTACCTCAATTAACAGCAATTTATGATGCTGCCTCAGTTGCACGTCAGTATGGCAAGGCTATTATCGCTGATGGCGGAATCAAATATTCTGGAGATATCGTAAAAGCATTAGCAGCAGGAGGACATGCAGTTATGCTTGGTTCAATGCTTGCTGGGACAGACGAATCTCCTGGAGAGTTTGAAATTTATCAAGGTCGTCGTTTTAAAACATATCGTGGAATGGGTTCTTTGGGGGCGATGGAAAAAGGTTCAAGTGATCGTTATTTCCAAAGCGGTGTTAATGAGGCAAATAAGTTGGTTCCTGAGGGTATTGAAGGTCGTGTTGCTTACAAAGGAACTGCAGCAGACATCATTTTTCAAATGATTGGTGGTCTAAAAGCAGGAATGGGTTATGTTGGTGCCGGGAACTTAGAGCATTTACGTGAAAATGCTCAATTTGTTCAAATGAGCGGCAATGGACTAAAAGAATCACACCCTCATGACGTTCAAATTACCAAAGAGGCACCGAATTATTCAGTTGAGCAATAGAAAAGAAATTGTTTCTCATTAAAATAGCACTTTCGCATATGCGAAAGTGCTATTTTTGTAAATTACTTCTCTTTCTTGATGACTTTGATGTTCCCCATATAAGGGACTAAGACTTCTGGAATTGTAACTGAACCGTCTTCGTTTTGATAATTTTCTAAGATAGCCGTTACAGTTCGACCAACGGCTAGCCCAGAACCATTTAAGGTATGAGCATACTGGACTTTGCCCTCGTGGTTGCGATAACGTATCATTGCTCGACGTGCTTGAAAATCTTCGCAATTTGAACAAGAACTAATTTCACGGTAAGTATTTTGGGCGGGTACCCAAACCTCCAAATCGTAAGTTTTAGCCGCTGAGAAGCCCATATCTCCTGTGCATAAGGTGATGACACGATATGGCAAGTTTAATTTTTGTAAGAGAATCTCAGCATTTTGAGTCATTTTTTCTAATTCATCATAAGAAGATTCTTTATCACTGAACTTCACCATTTCTACTTTGTGGAATTGGTGTAAACGAATTAATCCACGTGTATCACGTCCAGCGCTACCGGCTTCAGAACGAAAAGAAGGAGATAAAGCTGTGAAGTAGATCGGTAAATCTTCACCATCTAAAATTTCATCAGCATAATAGTTTGTTAGAGGTACTTCTGCAGTTGGTATCAACGTTAAGTCACGATCTTCAATTTGAAAGACATCCTCTTTAAATTTTGGAAATTGTCCTGTACCAAACATTGATTTGCTATTTACTAAATAGGGTGTAATCATCTCTGTGTAGCCTTGTTCATAAACATGTTCGTCTAACATAAAGTTGTAAACCGCACGTTCCAATCGTGCGCCTAAACCCTTGTAATAAACAAAACGGCTACCTGATACTTTTGCACCACGCTCAAAATCTAAGATATCCAAGTTTTCTGCGACTTCCCAATGTGGTTTTGGTTCAAAAGAGAACTCCCGAGGAGAGCTCCAACGGTGAACCTCTACATTATCATCTTCATCTTCGCCGATTGGTACAGAATCATGAGGCAAGTTTGGTAGAGTTGTTGCGATCTCAGTTAATTGTGTATCAATCTCTGACACTTGAGCATCAAAGTCTTTAATTTTTACACCTACCGTTTTCATTTCCTCAATTTTTTTTGATGCATCAATCTTTTCACGCTTCAGTTTTGCAATTTCACTTGAAACGTCATTACGATATTTTTTTAATTCTTCTGTTTTTACCAGTAATTGCCGGCGTTGTTCATCTAAATCTAAGAAATGCTCCAATACATCTTTTTTTACACCTCGAGTCGCTAATTTTTCGTTTACTTCCGGAAAGTTATTGCGAATCATTTTAACATCTAGCATTGTTTTTCCTCCTTTAAAATAAAAAACACCGTTTCATCCCTAAAACAGGGACGAAACGGTGTTGAATTTCGCGGTACCACCCAAATTCAGCATAAGCTGCACTTGATCGACACTTATCGGCGTCACCCGGTTTTTTTTTCAAAAAACGCAGAATATGAAACTGGATTTCCCTAAGTAGTTTTGTTGATTTTCACCAGCCATCAACTCTCTAAAAAAACAAACTTACGTACTTGGTTTCCTGCATATCTTATTGAGATTAGTATAAGCAATCAAAATTTTAAAGTCAATGATTATCTGGGGTGGGCTTCATTTGATTTTTATAAAGTGGTAAGTGAATAATAAAAGAAGTCCAGTCATCATTTGATTGAGCGTAAATATAACCACCATGAAGATTAACTATATTTTGGGCAATAGCCAAACCTAATCCAGTTCCACTGATTTCCTGTGAACGGGATCCATCAACACGATAAAAGCGATCGAATAATTGATCTAGAGCCTCTCTAGGAATTGGTGACCCATTATTTTTAACAGTGACAACTGCTTCATTTTTTGCTTTTTCGATCACAATAGCAATTTTATTAGCTTTTGTTCCGTATTTTAGCGCATTTGTAATTAGATTATTGAAGACACGAACAAGTTTTTCCGTATCACCATCCATTACCAATTGAGCTTCTTTCGTTTCAATTTGTATTTGAACATTTTTCTTCTTGGCTTCCAATTCGAAGTCAGCGGCCAATTGCTCTAATAGCTGTACCATATCAAAAGAAACATTATTAATAGGAACAGAAGGTTGGCGGACCTTGGAATATTCAAATAGATCTTCAACAAGGGATTTCATTTGTTTGGCTTTTTTGTATGCAATACTTGTATATTTAAGAATCTCCTCATTACTTTGGTATTGGCCATCTTCAATCAACCCAAGATAACCAATGATAGAGGTCAGCGGTGTGCGAATGTCGTGACTAACATTTGTAATCAATTCATCCTTCGATTTTTCAATTTCTCGTTCATCTTCTATAGCTGCAACAGTACTATCTACCAAGCCATTTATACTATCGACAACCTTGCTGAGATCACCACGTAGTTCAAACGGAATTCGGTAATCGTAATTCCCGTTTGCAATATAATGCAATTCATTAATAATATGTCGTAATTGCATCTGTCGATAACGTCTGATTAATCGCCAAAATACAATAAGTACATCAATGATAATGAAAAAAGGAATAACAAAGTTACGACCACTCCAAAAGATATCACTACCGAGGTTACTAGCAAAAATATCTTTTGAACGATAGATTGCATCGGTTAAATCAGGCGAATTATTTAGCATCTGAGTAAAAAGTACCATAATCGCCACATTTAATAGAAGCAATAAAATGACTGTAACTATTCCTTCAGCTATTAGCTCACTGACTTCTTTTGAGGTAAGACTAACACGTTTTTTCTTTTCTACTTTATTTTGCATCTATTTTATAACCAACACCCCACACGGTTTGAATCACTTTTTCACCATCAGTGGCTTCTTCGATCTTATCACGTAAGTGGCTAACATGAACCATGACCGTTTTTGCGGAGACTATACTTTCTTGTTTCCACACTCGTTCAAAAATTTCATCCGCACTGAAAACACGATTCGGATGACTTGCTAATAAGTATAAAATGCCAAATTCTAAGGCAGTCAATTGAATTTCCTTTCCATCCACAGTTTTTACTTCATGAGAATCTTTGTTAATGATCAATGATTGAATTTCAAGGATATCTGGCTGATCTTCAGCGACATGCATCTTTGTTCGGCGCAATAAGGACTTAACTCTTGCCATAACTTCTAATGGATTGAATGGTTTGGTTACATAATCATCTGCACCCGCCACTAATCCTTTTATTTTATCCATATCAGTAGTTTTTGCTGTTAGCATAATAATTGGAATCTGTGATTCCTTTCGTAATTCTTTTACAACTTGCATGCCATCCATAACAGGCATCATAATATCTAATAGTAGTAAATCGATATCATTTGTAGTTCGAAGTTTACTCAAGGCTTCTTTACCATCGTATGCTTTTACGACTTCATAGCCCTCATTATGCAAATAAATACTCAAGAGTTCTACAATCTCTTTATCGTCATCCGCAACTAGTACTTTCATTTATTGTTCCTCCGTTCATATAAAAATAAATACATTACTATTTTACCAGAGAAATCAAAGGAAGGCGAAAGACAGCACTATGAGTTAAGGAAAAATCAAAAATAGAATAACGAAAATTAATTTTTTATACTAATAGAAACAATCATTTTGAATGTTAAAAAGCGAACGAAAATATTTTATTTATATCTATTCATCGGATTTAGAAAAAAGTGAATTAAATGATTTTTTTTCGTTGACCAAACCTTATAAAACTGCTATATTATCTTATGTTCTGAAATGGTGAGAAATCTTTTGGAATGATTAAGAGATAGTATTGACAGAAAACTAACTTTCAGTTATTCTATCTAGGTTGCGTTAATCAATAACAAGGAAATCTCAAAAAAGTTATTGACATTCACTCGGCAACCTGTTAAGATATAAAAGTTGCTGAAACAAAGCGACAAACAATGTAGACCTTTGAAAACTGAACGAATAAAACAAACCAAATGTGTAGGGCGTTTCTATTTATATAGAAACAAACAACATAGCAAGCAATATGCTAGCAAGTCAATTAATACAATTGAGCTTAACAGTTTAACGACTGTTTCAAACACTTTATATGAGAGTTTGATCCTGGCTCAGGACGAACGCTGGCGGCGTGCCTAATACATGCAAGTCGAACGCTTTTTCTTTCACCGGAGCTTGCTCCACCGAAAGAAAAGGAGTGGCGAACGGGTGAGTAACACGTGGGTAACCTGCCCATCAGAAGGGGATAACACTTGGAAACAGGTGCTAATACCGTATAACAATCGAAACCGCATGGTTTCGGTTTGAAAGGCGCTTTTGCGTCACTGATGGATGGACCCGCGGTGCATTAGCTAGTTGGTGAGGTAACGGCTCACCAAGGCAACGATGCATAGCCGACCTGAGAGGGTGATCGGCCACATTGGGACTGAGACACGGCCCAAACTCCTACGGGAGGCAGCAGTAGGGAATCTTCGGCAATGGACGAAAGTCTGACCGAGCAACGCCGCGTGAGTGAAGAAGGTTTTCGGATCGTAAAACTCTGTTGTTAGAGAAGAACAAGGATGAGAGTAAAATGTTCATCCCTTGACGGTATCTAACCAGAAAGCCACGGCTAACTACGTGCCAGCAGCCGCGGTAATACGTAGGTGGCAAGCGTTGTCCGGATTTATTGGGCGTAAAGCGAGCGCAGGCGGTTTCTTAAGTCTGATGTGAAAGCCCCCGGCTCAACCGGGGAGGGTCATTGGAAACTGGGAAACTTGAGTGCAGAAGAGGAGAGTGGAATTCCATGTGTAGCGGTGAAATGCGTAGATATATGGAGGAACACCAGTGGCGAAGGCGGCTCTCTGGTCTGTAACTGACGCTGAGGCTCGAAAGCGTGGGGAGCAAACAGGATTAGATACCCTGGTAGTCCACGCCGTAAACGATGAGTGCTAAGTGTTGGAGGGTTTCCGCCCTTCAGTGCTGCAGCTAACGCATTAAGCACTCCGCCTGGGGAGTACGACCGCAAGGTTGAAACTCAAAGGAATTGACGGGGGCCCGCACAAGCGGTGGAGCATGTGGTTTAATTCGAAGCAACGCGAAGAACCTTACCAGGTCTTGACATCCTTTGACCACTCTAGAGATAGAGCTTCCCCTTCGGGGGCAAAGTGACAGGTGGTGCATGGTTGTCGTCAGCTCGTGTCGTGAGATGTTGGGTTAAGTCCCGCAACGAGCGCAACCCTTATTGTTAGTTGCCATCATTTAGTTGGGCACTCTAGCGAGACTGCCGGTGACAAACCGGAGGAAGGTGGGGATGACGTCAAATCATCATGCCCCTTATGACCTGGGCTACACACGTGCTACAATGGGAAGTACAACGAGTCGCGAAGTCGCGAGGCTAAGCTAATCTCTTAAAGCTTCTCTCAGTTCGGATTGTAGGCTGCAACTCGCCTACATGAAGCCGGAATCGCTAGTAATCGCGGATCAGCACGCCGCGGTGAATACGTTCCCGGGCCTTGTACACACCGCCCGTCACACCACGAGAGTTTGTAACACCCGAAGTCGGTGAGGTAACCTTTTGGAGCCAGCCGCCTAAGGTGGGATAGATGATTGGGGTGAAGTCGTAACAAGGTAGCCGTATCGGAAGGTGCGGCTGGATCACCTCCTTTCTAAGGAATCAGTTCATCTAAGATGAACGTTACGGAAACTACACAGGCTTGTTTTTATTCGTTCAGTTTTGAGAGGTTTACTCTTAAAAAAATACCGGGGCCTTAGCTCAGCTGGGAGAGCGCCTGCTTTGCACGCAGGAGGTCAGCGGTTCGATCCCGCTAGGCTCCATTGATGACGTTGGTCATCATTCGTTCATTGAAAACTGGATACAGAAACGTAATTTTAAACAAACCGAGAACACCGCGTTGAATGAGTTTTTTAATACGTTCAATTGCTTATTTTTTTCTGATTGGGAAGTCTATCGCTAGATGGAACAATCAAACCCCTAACGCAAGTTAGGATAAGGTTAAGTGAATAAGGGCGCACGGTGGATGCCTTGGCACTAGGAGCCGATGAAGGACGGGACTAACACCGATATGCTTCGGGGAGCTGTAAGTAAGCTTTGATCCGGAGATTTCCGAATGGGGAAACCCAGCATCTTTTATAGGATGTTACTTTTCAGTGAATACATAGCTGATTAGAGGTAGACGCAGAGAACTGAAACATCTAAGTACCTGCAGGAAGAGAAAGAAAAATCGATTCCCTGAGTAGCGGCGAGCGAAACGGGAAAAGCCCAAACCAAGAGGCTTGCCTCTTGGGGTTGTAGGACTCCGATATGGTAGTTCAGTGAGATAGTCGAAGGACCTGGAAAGGTCTGCTGGAAAGGGTAAAAGCCCCGTAGACAAAATTTGACTGGCACCTAGGAGGATCCTGAGTACGGCGGAACACGAGGAATTCCGTCGGAATCCGGGAGGACCATCTCCCAAGGCTAAATACTCCCTAGTGACCGATAGTGAACCAGTACCGTGAGGGAAAGGTGAAAAGCACCCCGGAAGGGGAGTGAAATAGATCCTGAAACCGTGTGCCTACAACAAGTTAGAGCCCGTTAATGGGTGATAGCGTGCCTTTTGTAGAATGAACCGGCGAGTTACGATTACTTGCGAGGTTAAGTTGAAAAGACGGAGCCGCAGCGAAAGCGAGTCTGAATAGGGCGAATGAGTAAGTGGTCGTAGACCCGAAACCATGTGATCTACCCATGTCCAGGTTGAAGGTGCGGTAAAACGCACTGGAGGACCGAACCCACGTACGTTGAAAAGTGCGGGGATGAGGTGTGGGTAGCGGAGAAATTCCAAACGAACTTGGAGATAGCTGGTTCTCTCCGAAATAGCTTTAGGGCTAGCCTCAGAGTAAGAATGATGGAGGTAGAGCACTGTTTGGACTAGGGGCCCATCTCGGGTTACCGAATTCAGATAAACTCCGAATGCCATCCATTCATCTCTGGGAGTCAGACTGTGAGTGATAAGATCCATAGTCGAAAGGGAAACAGCCCAGACCACCAGCTAAGGTCCCCAAATAACTATTAAGTGGAAAAGGATGTGGGGTTGCACAGACAACTAGGATGTTGGCTTAGAAGCAGCCACCATTTAAAGAGTGCGTAATAGCTCACTAGTCGAGTGACCCTGCGCCGAAAATGTACCGGGGCTAAATAGTTTACCGAAGCTGTGGAGCACACCATTAGGTGTGTTGGTAGGAGAGCGTTCTAAGGGCGTTGAAGGCAGATCGTGAGGACTGCTGGAGCGCTTAGAAGTGAGAATGCCGGTATGAGTAGCGAAAGACAGGTGAGAATCCTGTCCACCGAATGACTAAGGTTTCCTGGGGAAGGCTCGTCCGCCCAGGGTTAGTCGGGACCTAAGCCGAGGCCGAAAGGCGTAGGCGATGGATAACAGGTTGATATTCCTGTACCCGTTGTTTTTGTTTGAGCAATGGAGGGACGCAGGAGGCTAAGGAATCAGACGATTGGAAATGTCTGTCCAAGCAATGAGTCTTGAGGCGAGTCAAATGCTTGCTTCTTTAAGGACAAGTTGTGATGGGGAGGGAAATAATAGTACCGAAGTTCCCGATGTCACACTGCCGAGAAAAGCTTCTAGTGAGAAACCAATGGCCCGTACCGCAAACCGACACAGGTAGTCGAGGAGAGAATCCTAAGGTGAGCGAGAGAACTCTCGTTAAGGAACTCGGCAAAATGACCCCGTAACTTCGGGAGAAGGGGTGCTGATCTAACGATCAGCCGCAGTGAATAGGCCCAAGCGACTGTTTATCAAAAACACAGGTCTCTGCAAAATCGAAAGATGACGTATAGGGGCTGACGCCTGCCCGGTGCTGGAAGGTTAAGAGGAGTGCTTAGCGTAAGCGAAGGTACGAATTGAAGCCCCAGTAAACGGCGGCCGTAACTATAACGGTCCTAAGGTAGCGAAATTCCTTGTCGGGTAAGTTCCGACCCGCACGAAAGGCGTAACGATTTGGGCACTGTCTCAACGAGAGACTCGGTGAAATTTTAGTACCTGTGAAGATGCAGGTTACCCGCGACAGGACGGAAAGACCCCATGGAGCTTTACTGCAGTTTGATATTGAGTGTTTGTACCACATGTACAGGATAGGTAGGAGCCGTAGAAGTCGGGACGCTAGTTTCGACAGAGGCGCTGGTGGGATACTACCCTTGTGTTATGACCACTCTAACCCGCACCACTTATCGTGGTGGGAGACAGTGTCAGATGGGCAGTTTGACTGGGGCGGTCGCCTCCTAAAGAGTAACGGAGGCGCCCAAAGGTTCCCTCAGAATGGTTGGAAATCATTCGCAGAGTGTAAAGGCACAAGGGAGCTTGACTGCGAGACCTACAAGTCGAGCAGGGACGAAAGTCGGGCTTAGTGATCCGGTGGTTCCGCATGGAAGGGCCATCGCTCAACGGATAAAAGCTACCCTGGGGATAACAGGCTTATCTCCCCCAAGAGTCCACATCGACGGGGAGGTTTGGCACCTCGATGTCGGCTCGTCGCATCCTGGGGCTGTAGTCGGTCCCAAGGGTTGGGCTGTTCGCCCATTAAAGCGGCACGCGAGCTGGGTTCAGAACGTCGTGAGACAGTTCGGTCCCTATCCGTCGCGGGCGTTGGAAATTTGAGAGGATCTGTCCTTAGTACGAGAGGACCGGGATGGACTTACCGCTGGTGTACCAGTTGTCTCGCCAGAGGCATCGCTGGGTAGCTATGTAGGGAAGGGATAAACGCTGAAAGCATCTAAGTGTGAAGCCCACCTCAAGATGAGATTTCCCATTTCTTTAAGAAAGTAAGATCCCTGAGAGAAGATCAGGTAGATAGGTCAGGAGTGGAAGTGCAGTGATGTACGGAGCGGACTGATACTAATCGATCGAGGACTTAACCAAAAATTGATTTGAGGTTGTTTAAAAGACGTTTCTGATCCAGTTTTGAGTGAACGACGTTTACTCAAAAAAGAAAATAGTGTGGTGGCGATAGCGAGAAGGATACACCTGTTCCCATGTCGAACACAGAAGTTAAGCTTCTTAGCGCCGATTGTAGTGAGGGGTTGCCCCTTGTGAGATTAGGACGTCGCCACGCGGATTCCATCCCTAAAAAGGATGGAATTTTTATTTCTTAACTACTAATCTTTAGTGATAGAAAATTTATTTTATTTTTTTTGAGAATTGTTAATAAAACTATTGACACTCCAAAGCCATTAAGTTATTATAACTGAGTTGTTAAATGTTAATGGCAACTTTTTCGAGAAACTCAAAAAGTTATTGACATTCACTCAGCAACCTGTTAAGATATAAAAGTTGCTGAAACAAAGCGATAAACAATGTAGACCTTTGAAAACTGAACGAATAAAACAAACCAAATGTGTAGGGCGTTTCTATTTAATAGAAACAAACAACATAGCAAGCAATATGCTAGCAAGTCAATTAATACAATTGAGCTTAACAGTTTAACGACTGTTTCAAACACTTTATATGAGAGTTTGATCCTGGCTCAGGACGAACGCTGGCGGCGTGCCTAATACATGCAAGTCGAACGCTTTTTCTTTCACCGGAGCTTGCTCCACCGAAAGAAAAGGAGTGGCGAACGGGTGAGTAACACGTGGGTAACCTGCCCATCAGAAGGGGATAACACTTGGAAACAGGTGCTAATACCGTATAACAATCGAAACCGCATGGTTTCGGTTTGAAAGGCGCTTTTGCGTCACTGATGGATGGACCCGCGGTGCATTAGCTAGTTGGTGAGGTAACGGCTCACCAAGGCAACGATGCATAGCCGACCTGAGAGGGTGATCGGCCACATTGGGACTGAGACACGGCCCAAACTCCTACGGGAGGCAGCAGTAGGGAATCTTCGGCAATGGACGAAAGTCTGACCGAGCAACGCCGCGTGAGTGAAGAAGGTTTTCGGATCGTAAAACTCTGTTGTTAGAGAAGAACAAGGATGAGAGTAAAATGTTCATCCCTTGACGGTATCTAACCAGAAAGCCACGGCTAACTACGTGCCAGCAGCCGCGGTAATACGTAGGTGGCAAGCGTTGTCCGGATTTATTGGGCGTAAAGCGAGCGCAGGCGGTTTCTTAAGTCTGATGTGAAAGCCCCCGGCTCAACCGGGGAGGGTCATTGGAAACTGGGAAACTTGAGTGCAGAAGAGGAGAGTGGAATTCCATGTGTAGCGGTGAAATGCGTAGATATATGGAGGAACACCAGTGGCGAAGGCGGCTCTCTGGTCTGTAACTGACGCTGAGGCTCGAAAGCGTGGGGAGCAAACAGGATTAGATACCCTGGTAGTCCACGCCGTAAACGATGAGTGCTAAGTGTTGGAGGGTTTCCGCCCTTCAGTGCTGCAGCTAACGCATTAAGCACTCCGCCTGGGGAGTACGACCGCAAGGTTGAAACTCAAAGGAATTGACGGGGGCCCGCACAAGCGGTGGAGCATGTGGTTTAATTCGAAGCAACGCGAAGAACCTTACCAGGTCTTGACATCCTTTGACCACTCTAGAGATAGAGCTTCCCCTTCGGGGGCAAAGTGACAGGTGGTGCATGGTTGTCGTCAGCTCGTGTCGTGAGATGTTGGGTTAAGTCCCGCAACGAGCGCAACCCTTATTGTTAGTTGCCATCATTTAGTTGGGCACTCTAGCGAGACTGCCGGTGACAAACCGGAGGAAGGTGGGGATGACGTCAAATCATCATGCCCCTTATGACCTGGGCTACACACGTGCTACAATGGGAAGTACAACGAGTCGCGAAGTCGCGAGGCTAAGCTAATCTCTTAAAGCTTCTCTCAGTTCGGATTGTAGGCTGCAACTCGCCTACATGAAGCCGGAATCGCTAGTAATCGCGGATCAGCACGCCGCGGTGAATACGTTCCCGGGCCTTGTACACACCGCCCGTCACACCACGAGAGTTTGTAACACCCGAAGTCGGTGAGGTAACCTTTTGGAGCCAGCCGCCTAAGGTGGGATAGATGATTGGGGTGAAGTCGTAACAAGGTAGCCGTATCGGAAGGTGCGGCTGGATCACCTCCTTTCTAAGGAATCAGTTCATCTAAGATGAACGTTACGGAAACTACACAGGCTTGCTTTTATTCGTTCAGTTTTGAGAGGTTTACTCTCAAATCGTTCATTGAAAACTGGATACAGAAACGTAATTTTAAACAAACCGAGAACACCGCGTTGAATGAGTTTTTTAATACGTTCAATTGCTTATTTTTTTCTGATTGGGAAGTCTATCGCTAGATGGAACAATCAAACCCCTAACGCAAGTTAGGATAAGGTTAAGTGAATAAGGGCGCACGGTGGATGCCTTGGCACTAGGAGCCGATGAAGGACGGGACTAACACCGATATGCTTCGGGGAGCTGTAAGTAAGCTTTGATCCGGAGATTTCCGAATGGGGAAACCCAGCATCTTTTATAGGATGTTACTTTTCAGTGAATACATAGCTGATTAGAGGTAGACGCAGAGAACTGAAACATCTAAGTACCTGCAGGAAGAGAAAGAAAAATCGATTCCCTGAGTAGCGGCGAGCGAAACGGGAAAAGCCCAAACCAAGAGGCTTGCCTCTTGGGGTTGTAGGACTCCGATATGGTAGTTCAGTGAGATAGTCGAAGGACCTGGAAAGGTCTGCTGGAAAGGGTAAAAGCCCCGTAGACAAAATTTGACTGGCACCTAGGAGGATCCTGAGTACGGCGGAACACGAGGAATTCCGTCGGAATCCGGGAGGACCATCTCCCAAGGCTAAATACTCCCTAGTGACCGATAGTGAACCAGTACCGTGAGGGAAAGGTGAAAAGCACCCCGGAAGGGGAGTGAAATAGATCCTGAAACCGTGTGCCTACAACAAGTTAGAGCCCGTTAATGGGTGATAGCGTGCCTTTTGTAGAATGAACCGGCGAGTTACGATTACTTGCGAGGTTAAGTTGAAAAGACGGAGCCGCAGCGAAAGCGAGTCTGAATAGGGCGAATGAGTAAGTGGTCGTAGACCCGAAACCATGTGATCTACCCATGTCCAGGTTGAAGGTGCGGTAAAACGCACTGGAGGACCGAACCCACGTACGTTGAAAAGTGCGGGGATGAGGTGTGGGTAGCGGAGAAATTCCAAACGAACTTGGAGATAGCTGGTTCTCTCC
>NZ_JBIPAM010000001.1:2497500-2940000 GCF_050498845.1 Enterococcus sp. AZ196
TTATTTTTTTGTAGTTGCCGGCTTAGCTCAGTTGGTAGAGCATCTGATTTGTAATCAGAGGGTCGAGGGTTCAAGTCCTTTAGCCGGCATCATGCGGAAATAGCTCAGTGGTAGAGCACCACCTTGCCAAGGTGGGGGTCGCGGGTTCGAACCCCGTTTTCCGCTTTCCTGAAGACCAGGGAAGAACGCCGGGGTGGCGGAACTGGCAGACGCACAGGACTTAAAATCCTGCGGTGAGTGATCACCGTACCGGTTCGATTCCGGTCCTCGGCATAATACAAATATGCGCCCATAGCTCAACTGGATAGAGTGTTTGACTACGGATCAAAAGGTTAGGGGTTCGACTCCTCTTGGGCGCGTGGTTTTTTTGTTTATCGGGAAGTAGCTCAGCTTGGTAGAGCACTTGGTTTGGGACCAAGGGGTCGCAGGTTCGAATCCTGTCTTCCCGATCAAAAAGAAGGTGAAAGCCTTCTTTTTTTTTATCCTAATTTAAAGAAAAGCGTTCTTCTTTATTTCATGCGCTAAATTCGATATAATTATGGTCAGGAATAGTCAATAGGAGGCGATATCATGAGTAGAAATACCTCTGATTTGATCGAATCTTACTTGAAAGATATTTTAGAAAATAATGAAATTATCGAAATTCGAAGAGCGGAGATGGCGCAGCTGTTCAATTGTGTTCCTTCCCAGATAAATTATGTGATCAATACGCGTTTTACTTTTCAACGAGGCTATTTAGTTGAAAGTAAACGAGGTGGTGGAGGCTATATTCGAATAAGTAAAGTTAAGATTTCTGATCAGCATTATTTTTTAGAGCAATTAATGGATTCTTTTGGAACTGAAATTTCGGAGGCGAATGCTTTTGGGATTATTCAGAAATTATTTGAAGAAGAAATTATTACTGAAAATGAAGGTAATTTGATGTTAAGCGCAGTATCGAAGAATGTTCTTGGGATCAGTCAAATTGAGAATAGACTACGGGGAAGAATTCTTCATGGATTTTTGGAACGTTTAAGTTATGAGAAAAAGGAGTGAGGGATATGGATCAGCTGTATACAGAACGCGCAAAAGCAGTATTATCGATTGCGCAACAAGAAGCCAAGTATTTTAAACACCGCTCGGTTGGTTCGGAACATTTATTGTTAGCATTAGTGATCGAACAACAAGGAATCGCGGGAAAAACGTTACGTCAGATGAATTCAAGTGAGAACGATATTCGTGAAGAAATCGAGCACATGACAGGGTATGGATCGGTTAAGTCGTATCCCGAGGGAGGATATCTTCCCTATTCTCCAAGAGCAAAACAGATTTTGATTTTTGCTGATGATGAAGCTAAGCGTTTCAATGCAAAACTAGTTGGAACAGAACATATTTTATTAGGATTATTGAGAGATGACGAAATTTTAGCTTCCCATATCTTAGTAAATTTGGGTCTGAGCTTACCTAAAATGCGGCAACTTCTGTTGAAAAAAATGGGCGTTAATGAGACGCAAAATACTAATCAAGGAGTTGGAACTCGTAGAAAAACTCCTGCGAAACCTGCACAAAACAATACCCAAGGAACACCTACCTTAGATGGCTTAGCTCGTGATTTAACGAAGTTGGCCCGAGAAAAACGCTTGGATCCAGTAGTGGGAAGAGATAGCGAGGTACGACGAGTAGTACAAATTTTAAGTCGTCGTACGAAGAATAATCCTGTATTAGTTGGAGAGCCTGGTGTTGGTAAAACGGCAATCGTTGAAGGGTTGGCTCAACGGATTATTTCTGGAGATGTACCAGAAGATATGCGTGGCAAACGCTTGATGATGTTGGATATGGGAGCACTTGTTGCTGGTACAAAATATCGCGGAGAATTTGAAGATCGCTTGAAAAAAGTAATTGATGAAATTTATCATGATGCTCAAATTATCTTGTTCATTGATGAGTTGCATACGTTGATTGGTGCTGGTGGAGCTGAAGGCGCGATTGATGCATCAAATATTTTAAAACCTGCATTGGCCCGTGGCGAATTACAAACGATTGGTGCGACAACATTAGATGAGTATCAAAAATATATTGAAAAAGATTCCGCTTTAGAACGCCGTTTTGCTCGAGTACAGGTGGAGGAACCAACACCTGAAGAAGCTGAAGAAATTTTGAAAGGTCTGCGGCCACGATATGAGGAACATCATGGAGTGGAAATTACCAATGACGCTTTACATGCGGCAGTCTCTTTATCTGTAAGATACATCAATTCACGTCAACTACCAGATAAGGCAATTGATTTGATGGATGAATCTTCTGCAAAGGTTCGTCTGGATTCCACTGATGAAGTATCAGAACTTACAGAGTTGGAAGAAGAAGTTCAAGATTTAGTGACAGAAAAAGAAAAAGCGATTCAAAATCAAGATTTTGAATCAGCAGCACGTTTACGCTTGCGTGAAAAGCAATTATCTGAAGTATTGGAGCAAGCGAAAGTTAAGGCTGCAAAACAAGAAAATGGCTATATCGATCAAGTTACTGACGAGGATGTGGCGGCAGTTGTTTCTCAATGGACCGGCGTACCGTTACAGCAGTTAGAGAAAAAGGAAAGTCAGCGTCTATTAGACTTAGAAAATATTTTACATGAAAGAGTTGTCGGACAAGAAGAAGCTGTCAAAGCTATCTCACGAGCTATCCGCCGTGCTCGTAGTGGATTGAAAGATCCTAATCGTCCGATTGGTTCCTTTATGTTTTTAGGCCCAACTGGCGTCGGAAAAACGGAATTGGCGAAAGCCTTGGCTGAAGCGATGTTTGGTAGTGAAGAAGCTTTAATCCGAGTAGATATGTCTGAATATATGGAAAAATATAGCACGAGTCGTTTAATTGGATCGCCTCCAGGTTATGTTGGGTATGAAGAGGGCGGACAGTTGACAGAGAAAATTCGCCAAAAGCCTTATTCAGTCATTCTATTGGATGAAGTAGAAAAAGCTCATCCGGATGTGTTTAATATTTTATTACAAGTTTTGGATGACGGTCATTTAACAGATTCGAAGGGCCGGAAAGTCGATTTTCGTAATACCATCTTGATTATGACTTCAAATATCGGCGCAACAGAAATCCGCGAGGAGAAAAATGTTGGATTCAATGTAAAGGATATTACCAAAGATCATCAAGCAATGGAAAAACGTATATTGGAAGAACTGAAAAAAGCTTTCCGTCCGGAATTTTTAAACCGAATTGATGAAACAGTTGTCTTTAAATCGTTAGATCAAGAGCAAATTCATGAAATAGTAAAAATTATGAGCCGCTCCATTTTAGATCGTATGAGGGAACATGAAATTAAAGTGAAAATCACGTCAGCCGCTTATGATGTGATCGGAAAAGTTGGTTTTGACCCTGAATATGGCGCCCGGCCAATACGCAGGGCACTGCAGAAAGAGATTGAAGACCGCTTGGCAGAAGCATTATTATCTGGGCAAATTCAATTGGGAGATGCTGTAACAATTGGTGCCAGCAAGGGGAAAGTTACATTAACTGTAAAAAACCCTAAAGAAGAAAAAATTCCAGAAAAAGTTTAGTTGATCAGAGGATGACGTATTGACGTTGTCCTCTTTTTCTAGCTCCTCAGTTGGAAACTTTTGGAAGCTGTGATAGTATGAGAAAGTCTAAAAGGAGGACCTATCATGATTGAATTAATTGCGACGGCAGAATCGATAGTTCAAGCCGAAGATTTATTTGCTGCTGGCGTGGATACACTATACATAGGAGAAGAGGCTTTTGGTTTGCGCTTGTCTCATTCTTTTTCTCGTGATGAACAAAAAACATTGATCGAAACGGCACATGCTCAAGGGAAGAAAATAAATATTGCTGTCAATGGTATTATGCATCCTGATAAGATGAAGCAGATACCAGAATATTTAACTTTTTTAGCTGAAGTAAAACCGGACCATGTAGTTGTGGGGGACACTGGGGTTATTTACTTATTGCAAGAGTATGATTTACCTTATATTTATGATGCAGAAACATTGGTGACAAATGCGCGACAAATCAATTTTTGGCAGAAAAAAGGTGCGGTAGGTGCTGTTTTAGCGCGTGAGGTACCTTTTGAAGAAATGCTGAGTTTAAAACAGCATGTTGATGTCCCAGTGGAGGTACTAGTTTATGGTGCTACGTGTATTCACCAATCGAAAAGACCATTGTTAGATAATTATTTCAACTACACGAAGCAAATGGAGAAAACTTCAAAAGAACGTGGATTGTTTCTTTCAGAGCCGAAAAAGGCAGATACCCATTACTCAATCTATGAAGATCAGCATGGAACGCATATTTTTGCGGATAACGATCTGAATCTAATGAAAGAATTGAGTGAATTGACTCAGGCAGGCTATCAAACATGGAAACTCGATGGGTTATTTACCCCAGGAGCTGATTTTGTGGCCATTGCAAAAATTTTTGCGAATGCTAAAGCAGCAATTGAAAAGGATTCTTGGGATGAAGCAGCGATAGTCAATGCTTATCAAGAAATTCAAAAATATCATCCTGTTGGTCGAGGAATGGATACTGGTTTTTATCATCTGGACCCAACAGCGATTAAATAGGAGTAATAGCAACATGACAAAGAGAAAATTAAAGCGGCCCGAGGTTTTAGCGCCAGCCGGGACACTGGAGAAATTAAAAACAGCCATTCATTATGGCGCGGATGCTGTATATATTGGTGGAGATGCTTACGGGCTGCGTTCTAGGGCTGGAAACTTCTCATTTGAAGAAATGTCAGAAGGGGTGGCTTTTGCTAATAAGTATGGTGCAAAAGTCTATGTAGCAGCCAATATGGTGACACACGAAGGCAATGAAGAAGGGGCTGGAGAATTTTTCAAAAAGCTACGTGATATTGGCATCTCGGCAGTAATCATTTCTGATCCAGCCTTGATAGAGATTTGTGCTTCTGAAGCACCGGGGTTAGAAATACATTTATCGACACAAGCATCAGCTACAAATGCTGAGACCTTGAAGTTTTGGCAAAATGAGGGGTTGGAGCGAGTCGTTTTAGCCCGTGAGGTTTCAATGGAGGAGTTAGCAGAGATTCGTCGCAATACAGATGTTCAAATCGAAGCATTTATTCATGGAGCAATGTGTATTTCATATTCAGGGCGTTGTACATTATCAAATCACATGTCTATGCGAGATGCCAATCGCGGCGGGTGTTCTCAATCTTGCCGTTGGAAATATGAATTATTTGATATGCCTTTTGCTCAAGAGCATCGTTCATTGACAGAAAACGGCGATGTCACAGAAGAATTTTCTATGAGTGCCGTAGATATGTCCATGATTGAACATATTCCTGATTTGATAGAGAATGGCGTTGATAGTTTGAAGATTGAAGGGCGGATGAAATCCATTCATTATGTTTCGACTGTCGCTAATGTGTACAAAGCTGCAGTGGATAGCTATATTTCTGATCCAGAAAACTATGTTTGCAAGCAGGAATGGATCGATGAGTTGTGGAAGGTCGCTCAACGTGAATTGTCGACGGGATTTTATTATCATACACCAACAGAAAATGAACAGTTATTTGGCCCGCGTCGGAAGATTCCTGTGTATAAGTTTATCGGAGAAGTTTTGAGCTATGATGAAGCGAGCGGGATCGCGACTATTCGTCAACGGAATCATTTTAGAGTGGGCGATGAGATTGAATTTTATGGACCGAATTTCCAGCATTTCGAACAGGCAGTTACTGAGTTAAAAAACGATGAAGGTGAAACGATCGATCGTGCACCAAATCCAATGATGATTATAACAATGCCCGTTGCTCAACCAGTCAGACCAGGAGATATGATACGTAAGAAAAAGGACTGAGGAATATACTCTCAGTCTTTTTTTACTAGCAAGTATGAGACATGGAGAGGGACAGAAATACTGAGCCAAAATCTGATTAGGCAAAAAGTAATTATTTTTTAGCAAAATAGATTAAAATGAAGCTATTGAGTCTAAATCATTGAATAGGCCGATTTTTAAGTAAAAGCTTTGTATTAAAGTTAGCTAAATTGAATGATTGCTATAGTAAAATTAATTCATTAGTATGAACTAGGAGGTAGTTGGATGAAAGAGTTTGATTACATCGTTGTCGGCGGTGGCAGCGGCGGGATTGCTTCGGCAAATCGTGCGGGGATGTATGGCGCCAAAGTATTGTTGATTGAAGGAAACAAAATCGGCGGAACGTGCGTTAATGTCGGTTGTGTACCGAAAAAGGTAATGTGGCAAGCTAGCAGTATGTTGGAGATGATTGAGCGAGATGCTCCGAGTTATGGTGTTCAAGCGGATATTGAAAAATTTGATTTCAAAGAATTAGTGGCACGTCGTGAAAAATACATCGATTTTTTACATGGAGCTTATTATCGCGGACTTGATAGCAATCATGTTGAACGCATTGAAGGATACGCGACATTTAAATCAGATCATGTTATTAGTGTAAATGGTGAGGAATACACGGCACCGAATGTTTTAATAGCAACTGGCGGCCGACCAAGTCAGATGACCATCCCTGGTGGTGAATTTGCGATTGATTCTAATGGATTTTTTGAGCTAACAGAACAACCGAAAGATGTGGTTGTCTTGGGTGCTGGGTATATTGCAGCCGAGCTGAGCGGCGTATTGCAAGGTATGGGGACTCAAGTTCACTGGGCCTTCCGTCATAGCCGTCCATTGCGGACTTTCGATAAAATGTTGGCAGATAATTTGGTTGAAATCTATCGTGAGAATAAGATGAAGCTCTACGGTCATCATGTGGCGAAAGAAATAAAACAAAATGCGGATGGAACGTACAGTGTTCATTTTGAAAATGGCAATGTCTTAACGGGAGATCAAGTACTGTTTGCTGGCGGACGTTTACCTAATACTGATAAATTAGGTTTGGAAAATACTTCGGTCACATTAAACGAAAGAGGTTTTGTAATCGTCGATAAATATCAAAACACCACTAGCGAAGGGGTTTATGCAGTTGGCGATGTGATTGGTAAAATTGACTTGACTCCTGTGGCTATTGCAGCAGGCCGACGATTGTCTGAACGAGTATTTAATGGCAAGTCTGAAGAATTTTTAGATTATGAAAATGTACCAACCGTGATTTTTACTCATCCAACGATCGCAACGATCGGATTATCTGAAGCGGATGCTGTCGAACGTTATGGAAAAGAACAGATCAAAATCTACCGTTCACGTTTTACGCCAATGTATTTTGCATTAAGTGATTATCGCCAAAAATGTGAGATGAAATTGGTTTGTCTGGGTGAAGAAGAGAAGATCATTGGTCTTCACGCTATCGGTGTGGGAGTTGATGAAATGCTGCAAGGATTTGCTGTGGCAATCAAAATGGGAGCAACTAAGAAAGATTTCGATGATACAGTTGCGATTCATCCGACGGGCAGTGAAGAGTTTGTAACAATGCGATAAAAAGGATGTGCCGTGATCGGCACATCCTTTTTTTATTGGATGGAGCTTAAACTGATCTCGCCGGATGAAAGTGTTACTTTTTCACTTCCTAAATCAACCACTAATTCCCCAATGTCAGTGATAGCGACCGCAGTGCCTAGATACAGTTGTTCCTTACGTTTAAACGTAATTTTTTTTCCCAACACGAATGATTTTTTGCGATAAGAATCAAGGTAGGTTTTATGATCAGCCAACAGGTCAAAGAAACGATTCCAAATAGCAATAATCAACTGATTGCGTGTAATCGTTGCTTCACCTTCAGGAAATAGAGAGGTTGCTTTTTCTTGCAGCTCTTCAGGGTAATTTGCCTGCGGAATCGAAAAATTGATTCCCATGCCGATAATAATATATTTTAATGAGTTAGTTTCGACATCTGTCATTGCCTCCGATAAGATGCCGACCGCTTTTTTGTGATTCAAATAGATGTCATTGACCCACTTGATCTGGCTATTGACCTCCAGCAACTCATCAATTGCTTCAGCTACAGCAACTGCCATCAGAAGTGTGTACTGAGGCAATTCTTGCAGATGCTCTTTAGGTTCTAGTAATAAACTCATATAGATACCTTGTTGTTTTACTGCAAAAAAAGGTCGGTTGAAACGGCCTCGAGGGGCTTCCTGCATATCAGCTACAATCAATAACGGCGATTTCTTCCCGTCCATGACTGCTAATTGGGCATCCTTCATGGTGGAGGCGGAAGTTTCAAGAACAGTTACGTCAACAGCTTGCTTGATGTGTGCTTGAATTTCTTTCGGATCTAAAATATCTGAAGGGTGATAGCGATAGCCGTTGGCTAAATGTTGAATCTGATAGCCTTTCTTTTCTAGTTCTTTGATGGCTTTCCAAATAGCGGTGCGAGATACGCCTAGCTCTTGAGCCAAGGCTTCGCCGGACAGAACTTTTTCTGAAGCTTTTAAGCGTGCTAAAATTTTTTCTTTTGTTGTCAATCCTGTACCTCCGTCATACTCATTCTGGGCTCAGTGTAACAAAAAAACAGACTACATAAAAGTAGCCTGTCAAGAAAGAAGGAGAATCGTTTGAAAAATCAACTTAGTAACAAAGCATCGTCTTTGAGTTCGACACCAGAGTTTTGATGGAAAAGTTCCATTAATTTTGGAACGGTCAAATTTTGCTTTTCTTCTTTTTTCAGATCTAAGGCAATTTGGCCTTGGTGGAGCATGATTAGACGATTTCCATATTGAATAGCGTCTTCCATATTATGAGTTACCATGAAGGCAGTTAATTCTTGTTCGCGAATCAAACGCTCTGTCAGCTCCATTACAGTTAATGAAGTTTTTGGATCAAGCGCTGCGGTATGTTCATCCAGTAAGATCAAGTCCGGTCGTTGCAAGGTTGCCATTAATAAGGTGATGGCTTGTCGCTGACCACCAGAAAGCAACCCGATCTCAGCCTCTAAACGATTTTCCAAATTCAGATTCAGCATCGCTAATTGTTCCTGGAAGAAACTGCGGTCTTTACTTTTTACGCCTAGAGAAAATCCTCGTTTGTGTCCGCGTTTCATTGCTAGTGCCAAATTTTCCTCTACGGATAAACGAACAGCAGTCCCCATTTTAGGATCCTGGAAGACACGGCTGATTTTTTTTGAGCGACGAGTTACCGAGTGTTTGGTGATATCCTCTTCATTCAAAAATAGTTTGCCTTCTTCAATTGGTAATGTGCCAGCAACACTATTTAATAAAGTTGATTTGCCTGCACCGTTTCCGCCAATGATGGTGACAAATTCGCCAGGGGCTAAGCTTAGGTTGATGCCGCGCAATACATGATTTTCATTAACTGTTCCGCGTTCAAAATATTGATGAAGATTATTAATTCTTAATACTGGTTGCATTTGCGTCAGCCCCTTTCTTTTTTGTTTTGAAGGTAAATTTTGAACGAATTTGCGGTAAGGATAGACAAATGACTAATACGATCGCTGAGGCCAATTTAGAATCTGTCGGTTCTACATTCATCTCGAATACTAAGGCCAAGATAAAGCGGTAAATGATTGCTCCAGCTACGATCGTAATCAAACGGACAAGAATCGGTTTATTATGAAGCAGCACTTCTGCAATGATAATAGAAGCTAATCCAATAACGATAGTCCCAACACCGGAATTCAAATCCGCAAAGCCGTTGTTTTGTGCTAGTAAGGCACCAGAAAGGGCGATGCTGCCATTTGAGATCATGTATCCCAACAGTTTCATGTTCTCAGTCTTGATCCCATTGGCTTCACTCATATCTGGATTATCACCAGTTGCGCGAACGGCCAGCCCAATCTCTGTTCGGAAAAAAAGGACCAACAGTAAAATGACAAGTAGTACGATTAGTGCTCCCACTAGGATTACCGCGTTGTTCTTGCTCAACCCCATGTCTTGTGCAGCCGTAAAAACAGTACTTTCACCAAGCAAGGCAATGTTTGGTGCACCCATTACACGAGAGGTAACGGAATATAAGCCAGTCATCGTGATAATCCCGGCTAGTAAAGCTGGAATTTTGAATTTGGTATTCAAGATTCCAGTAACTAAACCTGCCAACATCCCGCCGCCAAATGCGAACAAAGTAGCCAGTACAGGATGCATACCATTAACAATCCCAATCGCAGCGATTCCGCCACCTAAAGGGAAGCTTCCCTCAGCGGTCAAATCGGCAATATCCAAAATTCGAAAAGTCATGTATACTCCGATCGCTAACAATGACCAGAGCATCCCTTGAGACGTCGCTGATAATAACAAAGTGATAACATTCATGATTCTTCCTTCTTTCTTTGTGAAGCTGTTCTAACTTTTTTATTTAGGTTCTTTGATGCTCTCTGGATCGATACCTAAAGCTTTCGCCATATCTTTATTAACGACTAATTTAAGTGTGTCGGCAGATTCAACAGGTGTATCCTCAGGTTTTGCATCGCCATCTAAGATTTTAGCAGCCATTTTTCCTGTTTGTTTGCCAAGCGATTTGTAGTCAATCCCAACAGTTGCTAACCCGCCACCATCGACTTGCTCAGTTGAGCCTGCGACTAATGGAATTTTCTTTTCTTTTACAACATCTCCAATAACGGAAGCAGCACTTGCAAAAGTGTTATCTGTTGGAACATAGATACCATCTGTCTCGCCGGCTAATGATTCAGTTACTTGCTGAACATCGTTTGTTGTGTTTGCTGTTTTAACCTCTACATCAACGCCTGCTTTTTTCAAAGCTTTCTCCGCAAGATCGGCTTGGATTTTTGAATTCGCTTCTCCTGCGTTATACATAATCCCGATTGATTTCGCATCTGGAACGATCGATAATAGAAGATCAATTTGTTTATCGATAGGAACCATGTCGGTTGTCCCTGTCACATTTCCACCAGGCTTTTTATCACTTTTAACGAGTTTTGCTTCTTCTAAATCAGTTACTGCAGTTACGGTGATCGGAATTTCTGTTGTTGCATTCAATAAGGATTGTGCAGCTGGAGTAGCGATTCCTAAAAGCAAATCTGGTTCATCCTTAATTAATTTCTCGCTCATGCTTTTTAAATTATCCTGATTATTTTGAGCATTTTGATAGTCGATTTTTAGGTTGTCGCCTTCTTTATAGCCGCCTTCTGCCAAACCTTCTTTGAATCCTTCATAAGCATTGTCTAATGAGGAATGCTGAACGAGCTGCAAGACCCCTACTTTTTTCGCTTCATCGTTCCCTGCGGCTTCCTTGTTCCCGCAAGCACCTAACATTAATAAACTGACCAATCCAATTCCTGCTAATACTGTTTTTTTCATCATTTTCTCTCCTTTTTCGTTTCCAAGTATTTCTTTTTATAAGTTGCTTCTCAAACCATCAACCAACGAAACCTTTCTTGCATTGATTTACTTTCTTATTGAGTAAATTAGCAAAGTAATAAAAAAATCACCCGCTTAGAATTGATGAAACTCTAAGTGGGTGATACGAATACAAAGATAGTATGATCCTTCAGCCACTTAGATTTCTCTATGCGGCCGGTGGTACGTTGAAATGCTCTAGCCATCATAGATACAAAAAACACTCAAGTTGTTTGCATCCATCGTGATGAATACAAACCTATCTAAAATAGCTAAAGTAATAGCGGTTATTCAGTTGTGAGTTTTTCGCGTTCAACATAGGAACAACCTCCAACTTGGTTAAGATGTAAATTAGTATACGTTAAGAAAAATGAGATGTCAATAATAAAACGTCGAATATTCTGAATATTCAAAAATGTAAAACAAATTAAATCAATTAATACTTGCTGAAAATTTTAAGAAAAACTTGAGGAGACGTAATCGAAGCGTTGGAGGTATTGACTTTTATATCAATGTCGTGTATCATATTAATTTGCTAAAACTATCTGAAATGATAACAGGCAGGAACGAAATATTGTCCGTTCCGGCTTTTAAATAGGGAAACAAAAGTAGAAGCTCGCGAATATTTTCAAGAGAACGTTCTATTTTTGGTTTTTTTTTGCCTAAAAGCCGCAAAAAATGTCAGGTGTTACAGTAACTTAATTTTCGTAACATTAATGTAATTTATCTTCGGATCGGTTTTCAAACTTTTAAGAGGGGTGAAGAACTTGGCTGGACACGTAGTGAAATACGGGAAACACCGAGAACGTAGAAGCTTCGCACAAATCAGTGAAGTGTTGGAATTACCGAATTTGATCGAAATTCAAACAGATTCTTATCAATGGTTCTTAGATGAGGGCTTACGAGAAATGTTTGAAGACATTTTGCCAATTGAAGACTTTAATGGAAACTTGTCACTTGAATTTGTTGACTATGAATTGAAAGAACCTAAATACACGGTAGCAGAGGCTCGTTCACACGATGCAAACTATTCTGCTCCATTGCATGTTGTTTTACGCTTAGTAAACCGCGAAACTGGCGAAATCAAATCCCAAGAAGTATTCTTTGGCGATTTCCCATTAATGACGGAACAAGGAACCTTCATCATTAACGGAGCTGAACGGGTTATCGTTTCCCAATTGGTTCGTTCTCCTGGTGTATATTTCCATGGAAAAGTAGATAAAAACGGAAAAGAAGGATTCGGCTCAACTGTGATCCCTAACCGTGGTGCATGGTTAGAAATGGAAACAGATGCGAAGGACATTTCTTATGTTCGTATCGACCGTACACGTAAAATTCCTTTGACCACGTTAGTTCGTGCATTAGGTTTTGGTTCGGATGATACAATCTTCGAAATCTTTGGCGAAAGCGAATCTTTACGCAACACAATTGAGAAAGACCTGCATAAAAACCCAAGTGATTCTCGTACTGAAGAAGGGTTGAAAGATGTATACGAACGTTTACGTCCAGGCGAACCGAAAACAGCGGACAGCTCTCGCAGCTTGTTAACTGCTCGTTTCTTCGATCCGAAACGTTACGACTTGGCAAACGTTGGTCGTTACAAAGTAAATAAAAAATTAGACCTTAAGACGCGTTTATTGAACTTGACCTTAGCTGAAACTTTAGTTGATGGTGAGACAGGTGAAATCGTTGTTGAAAAAGGCACCGTTCTAACTCATCAAGTAATGGAAGATTTAGGACCTTACTTAGAAAACGGGTTGAATTCAGTGACTTACTACCCATCAGAAGATGCGGTCGTGACTGATCCAATGACTGTTCAAGTAATCAAAGTCTTTTCACCAAAAGATCCAGAGCGTGAAGTAACAGTGATCGGCAATGCCTATCCTGATTCTTCTGTACGTACAGTTCGTCCGGCTGACATCATTGCTTCAATGAGTTATTTCTTGAACTTGATGGAAGGCATCGGCAATGTCGATGATATCGACCACTTAGGAAACCGTCGTATCCGTTCAGTTGGTGAATTATTGCAAAACCAATTCCGTATCGGGTTAGCCCGGATGGAACGTGTCGTTCGTGAACGTATGTCCATTCAAGACCAAGAAACATTGACGCCGCAGCAATTGATCAATATTCGTCCGGTTGTTGCCAGCATCAAAGAATTCTTTGGTTCTTCTCAGTTGTCACAGTTCATGGATCAAACCAATCCATTGGGTGAGTTGACTCATAAACGTCGTCTATCTGCATTAGGACCTGGTGGTTTGACTCGTGACCGTGCGGGTTATGAAGTTCGAGACGTTCACTATTCTCACTATGGCCGTATGTGTCCGATTGAAACACCCGAAGGTCCCAACATCGGGTTGATCAACAGTTTGGCTTCTTACGCGAAGGTTAACAAGTTTGGTTTCATCGAAACGCCTTACCGTCGTGTCGATCGTGCGACTGGTCAAGTAACAGATACAATCGATTACTTAACTGCAGATATTGAAGACCATTACGTTGTTGCTCAAGCAAATAGCAAATTGAACGACGATGGTACATTTGCTGAAGAAGTCGTTATGGCTCGAGCAACTTCTGAAAACTTGGAAGTAACGATTGATAAAGTGGATTACATGGATGTTTCTCCAAAACAAGTAGTTGCAGTCGCTACAGCATGTATCCCATTCTTGGAAAACGATGACTCCAACCGTGCCTTGATGGGTGCCAACATGCAGCGTCAAGCAGTACCTTTGATTCAACCTCGTTCTCCATGGGTTGGTACAGGTATGGAATACAAGGCAGCTCATGACTCAGGTGCCGCTTTATTATGTAAAAACGATGGTGTCGTAGAATTCGTTGATGCTCACGAAGTTCGTGTTCGTCGCGACAATGGCGCACTGGATAAATACGATATTACGAAGTTCCGCCGTTCAAACTCAGGAACCAGCTACAACCAACGTCCTTTAGTTGGTTTAGGTGAAAAAGTTGAAGTTGGCGATATCCTAGCTGATGGACCTTCAATGGAAAATGGCGAATTGGCTCTAGGTCAAAACGTGGTCGTAGCCTTCATGACTTGGGAAGGGTATAACTATGAAGATGCCATCATCATGAGCCGTCGTTTGGTAAAAGATGATGTCTACACATCCATTCATATTGAAGAATATGAATCAGAAGCGCGTGATACAAAATTAGGACCTGAAGAAATCACTCGCGAAATCCCTAACGTTGGGGAAGATGCATTGAAGAACTTGGACGAAATGGGGATCATCCGCATTGGTGCCGAAGTTCACGATGGCGATCTATTAGTTGGTAAGGTCACTCCTAAAGGGGTAACGGAATTATCTGCTGAGGAACGTTTATTGCATGCGATCTTTGGTGAAAAAGCTCGTGAAGTTCGTGATACTTCTCTACGTGTACCTCACGGCGGCGGCGGGATCGTTCATGATGTGAAGATATTTACTCGTGAAGCTGGCGACGAACTCTCTCCAGGAGTAAATATGTTAGTGCGCGTTTATATTGTGCAAAAACGTAAAATTCATGAAGGGGATAAAATGGCCGGCCGTCACGGAAATAAAGGGGTCGTTTCCCGCATCATGCCAGAAGAAGATATGCCTTATCTACCAGACGGTACACCAGTTGATGTCATGCTGAATCCATTAGGGGTTCCATCCCGGATGAATATCGGACAAGTATTGGAATTACACTTAGGGATGGCAGCTCGCCAACTAGGGATTCATGTCGCAACGCCAGTCTTTGATGGTGCGCAAGATTCTGATGTTTGGGAAACTGTTCGTGAATCACGGATGGCAGCTGACGCTAAGACTGTCCTTTACGATGGTCGTACAGGTGAACCATTCGATAACCGTATTTCTGTTGGCGTGATGTATATGATTAAATTGGCCCACATGGTCGATGACAAATTGCATGCTCGTTCAATTGGACCTTACTCGCTTGTTACGCAACAACCATTGGGTGGTAAAGCTCAATTTGGTGGACAACGTTTCGGGGAAATGGAAGTTTGGGCACTGGAAGCATACGGTGCTGCCTATACGTTACAAGAAATCTTGACTTACAAATCAGATGATGTAGTTGGTCGTGTGAAGACTTACGAAGCCATCGTCAAAGGTGAACCTATTCCAAAACCAGGTGTGCCTGAATCCTTCCGCGTATTAGTGAAAGAATTACAAGCCCTTGGTTTAGATATGCAAGTCTTAGATATCAATGACAAAGAAATCGAGTTGCGAGATATGGACGATGATGATGACGACTTGATCACAGTTGATGCGTTGACGAAATATGCAGAGCAACAACAAACTGCAAAAGAAGTCGAAGAACGGGCAGCTGCTGAAAAAGCGGAACAAAAATCAGATTTGATCCAAGAAATCGAAACTGCTGAAGACTTATAAGAGTCACACTTGCCATATGTAAGTCAGCTAGTTGCTAGCTGACTTACGATAAAATGAAATGGAGGGAAACCCTTTTGATCGATGTAAATAAATTCGAAAGTATGCAAATAGGTTTGGCTTCTCCTGAAAAAATCAGAAGCTGGTCATACGGTGAAGTAAAAAAACCGGAAACCATTAACTACCGTACATTGAAACCTGAGCGCGAAGGGTTATTTGATGAAAGAATTTTTGGGCCAACCAAAGACTGGGAATGTGCCTGTGGAAAATACAAAAGAATCCGTTATAAGGGAATCGTCTGCGACCGTTGTGGTGTTGAAGTCACACGTTCAAAAGTTCGTCGTGAACGGATGGGCCATATCGAATTAGCAGCCCCTGTAACACATATCTGGTATTTCAAAGGAATTCCTTCTCGGATGGGTCTTGTATTAGACATGAGCCCACGTGCGTTGGAAGAAATCATCTACTTTGCATCTTATGTCGTAATCGATCCAGGTAATACAAGCCTAGAGAAAAAACAATTATTGACTGAACGTGAATACCGTGAAAAACGGGATCAATACGGTCAAGAATTTCATGCGGCAATGGGTGCGGAAGCCATCAAGCAATTATTAGATCAAGTTGATCTAGATGGTGAGTCAGCAGAATTAAAAGAAGAGTTGAAAACTGCTCAAGGACAAAAACGTACACGAGCAATTCGTCGCTTAGACGTCTTAGAAGCATTCCGTTCTTCTGGCAATTTGCCAGGCTGGATGGTTATGGATGTTATTCCTGTCATCCCGCCAGATCTACGTCCAATGGTCCAATTAGAAGGTGGTCGTTTTGCGACTTCTGACTTGAACGACCTGTACCGTCGTGTAATCAACCGTAACAACCGTTTGAAACGCTTGTTAGACTTGAATGCACCAAATATCATCGTGCAAAACGAAAAACGGATGCTGCAAGAAGCGGTGGATGCGTTGATCGATAATGGTCGTCGCGGCCGTCCAGTAACTGGACCAGGTAACCGTCCATTGAAATCTTTATCTCACATGTTGAAAGGGAAACAAGGTCGTTTCCGTCAAAACTTGCTGGGTAAACGTGTTGACTACTCTGCCCGTTCCGTTATCGTTGTTGGACCTTTCTTGAAGATGTATCAATGTGGTCTGCCAAAAGAAATGGCGATCGAATTGTTTAAGCCTTTCGTGATGAAAGAATTAGTTCAACGTGAAATCGCGTCAAATATCAAGAATGCGAAACGTAAAATCGAACGTCAAGAAGACGTTGTATGGGACGTTCTAGAAGAAGTTATCAGAGAACATCCAGTTTTACTTAACCGGGCACCTACGCTTCACAGATTAGGTATCCAAGCATTTGAACCGATCTTAGTTGAAGGTCGTGCGATCCGACTTCACCCGCTAGTATGTGAAGCCTACAATGCCGACTTCGATGGGGACCAAATGGCCGTCCATCTACCACTAGGAGAAGAAGCACAAGCGGAAGCTCGTATGCTGATGCTAGCTGCAACCCACATCTTGAACCCTAAAGATGGTAAGCCAGTTGTTACGCCATCTCAAGATATGGTCCTAGGTAACTATTACCTAACAATGGAAGAAGAAGGCCGTGAAGGTGAAGGAATGATCTTCCGTGACATGAATGAAGCTGTTTTAGCATGGCGCAACGGCTATGTTCATTTACATTCACGTGTGGCTGTTGACCCTAATACATTAGGCGACAAACCATTTACAGAAGAACAAAAAGAACGCATGCTGATCACGACTGTTGGGAAAATTATTTTCAACGAGATCATGCCGCAAGAGTTCCCTTACTTGAACGAACCAACTGATTTCAACTTAACACAATATACACCTGACAAATACTTTGTTGAAAAAGGTGCAGATATTCCTGCAGCGATCAAAGAACAAGAAATTATCTTGCCATTTAAGAAGAAAAATCTTGGGAATATCATCGCTGAAGTCTTCAAACGTTTCAAGGTCACTGATACCTCAATGATGCTTGACCGCATGAAAGACTTAGGTTACAAACACTCGACACATGCTGGTATGACTGTTGGTATCGCAGATATCATGGCTCTAGCAGAAAAACAAGAAATCATCGATAACGCCCACAAACAAGTCGGCACGATCACGAAGCAGTTCCGTCGTGGTTTGATTACAGATGATGAACGTTATGAACGTGTTATCGCTGTTTGGAACGCAGCTAAGGATAATATTCAACAACGTCTGATTGAATCAATGGATGCGAAGAACCCAATCTTCATGATGTCCGATTCTGGAGCCCGTGGTAACATCTCCAACTTTACTCAGCTTGCTGGTATGCGGGGACTGATGGCCGCTCCGAATGGACAAATCATGGAATTGCCGATCATCTCTAACTTCCGTGAAGGTCTGTCTGTCTTGGAAATGTTTATCTCTACTCACGGGGCTCGTAAAGGGATGACCGATACTGCCTTGAAAACAGCCGATTCAGGTTACCTTACTCGTCGTTTGGTTGACGTTGCCCAAGATGTTATCGTACGTGAAGAAGATTGTGGAACTGACCGCGGTCTGGAAATCTCTGCGATTCGTGAAGGTAATGAAATCATCGAATCATTGGAAGAACGCCTTGTTGGACGTTATACACAAAAATCAGTCATGCATCCTGAAACGGGTGAAGTTCTTTTACCTGCTGATGCATTAATCAGTGAAGCAGATGCTAAACGCCTTATCGATGCCGGCGTTGAAAAACTAACGATCCGCTCAGTCTTCACATGTAATACGAAACATGGTGTATGTAAACATTGTTACGGCCGCAACTTGGCGACTGGCGACGATGTTGAAGTTGGTGAAGCAGTTGGTACCATTGCCGCTCAATCAATCGGTGAACCAGGTACTCAGTTAACCATGCGTACATTCCATACCGGCGGGGTTGCCGGAGATGATATCACACAAGGTCTTCCTCGTGTCCAAGAAATCTTCGAAGCACGTAATCCTAAAGGTTTGGCTGTTATCACTGAAGTTACCGGTGAAGTGGTCGAGATCGCTGAAGATGCTGCTACACGTACGAAAGAAGTTACTGTCAAAGGTGAAACGGATACTCGTACCTATACAGTGCCTTACACGGCTCGTATGAAAGTCGTTGAAGGTGACTTGGTCCATCGTGGAGCTCAATTAACAGAAGGTTCTATCGATCCTAAGCACTTATTGCAGGTGCGCGATGTAATTTCTGTTGAAACCTACTTGCTGCGTGAAGTTCAACGCGTTTACCGGATGCAAGGGGTAGAAATCGGCGATAAGCATATTGAAGTAATGGTTCGTCAAATGTTGCGTAAAGTCCGCGTTATGGATCCAGGCGACACAGAAATCTTGCCAGGTACACTGCTTGATATTGCTGATTTCAAAGACCAAAACTACAATACATTGGTTGCTGGCGGAACGCCTGCGACATCTCGTCCGGTCTTGCTTGGTATCACAAAAGCATCATTGGAAACAAACAGCTTCTTATCTGCCGCATCATTCCAAGAAACGACTCGTGTCTTGACCGATGCTGCGATCCGCGGTAAGAAAGATCCATTACTTGGATTGAAGGAAAATGTTATCATCGGTAAGATCATTCCTGCTGGTACAGGGATGGCTACCTACCGTAACATGGAACCAAAAGAAGTTGTCGTTGCCAGCGAAAATGTCTACAGTATCTCTGATATTGAAGCGCAGATGGCTGCCGAAGACGCTTTGAACAATTCATTGAATTAGTTTGTAACAGCTTTACGAACTCGTCCTGCTTTGCCATTTCCACTCCGTTTTTTAAGAGGGGTTGGGAATGGTGTGTAGGCGAAATGAAAATGATTTCCTAAAGCTGGAGATAGTAAGACCGCAAGATTCAAAAGAATCTTGTGGTCTTTTTATTTTCGCGCTATTATAAGAAGGTATTTGGAAAATGACAGCGGTCACTTTTATCAGATATTAAATTTCGTTTAGAGCATAAAGGTAAGGCTATATTCAGCGGCCGTTTTATGAGAAAATATCGGAAACTATATAGAGGCAAGATTTTTGAGGTGCTGCATGAGCAAAACAAAGAAGATCATCTTGATTGTCGTAGGGATCATTGTACTAATCGTTGGAGCTGCTACAGCTTATCTATTAAAAGTAAATAATGATGTGGATCAGGCAATCACTAAAATGACTAAGAGAGTCAATTATAAAAGGCAACGTTCAGATACGGTAGATTTGAAAAGCGGAGAGCCTTTTTCTATTCTATTAATGGGGACAGATACTGGTGATAAAGGGCGAACCTACCAAGGACGTTCAGATTCTATGATGCTGGTCACCATCAATCCTGAGAAGAAGCAAACGCTAATGACTAGCTTGGATCGAGATATCTATACCCAAATCGTCGGATATAAGGGTGATGAGAATAATTATGTTGTCAAAGGCGATACCTATCACGATAAATTAAATGCAGCCTATTCGCTGGGCGGCACTAAAATGGCCATCGAGACCGTTCAAGAAATGATGGATATCCCTGTTGATCATTATATCGAGATCAATATGAAAGGGTTGAAAGCATTAGTTGATGCAGTTGGAGGGATCGAAGTCGATAATAAGATCGACTTTACTTTAGATGGTGTGCATGTGAAAAAGGGCAAACAAACCTTAGATGGCCGGCATGCATTGGAATATGTGCGTATGCGTCATGAGGATCCGAAGGGTGATGTGGGGCGGCAAGCGCGGCAACGGGAAATTTTATCCAAGATCGTTCATAAAATGCTTTCAGTAAACTCCGTTACAAAATATAAAAAATACCTGCATGCGGTAGAAGATTATGTTCGAACGGATCTAAGCTGGAGTGAGATGCTGACGGTCGCCAAAGATTATACACCAGCGGCAGAAAACATCAAACAGACGCAGGTCGAGGGTCAGGGCGAGATGATCAATGACATTTATTTTCAAATTTTGGGATTGAATAACTTATTGGAAGAACAAAATATTGTCAAAAAGCAGCTCGGCTTACCTACAAAGAAAAAATTGCCGAATCTAGATGAGGATGACGACAATCAATTATTCTTTGATGACAGTGATGTTGATAAAATCAGTGCAGGAACCCATTATGATTATACTGGGTATGGGAAAATAATTTACCCAATCGATACCGATAATTATTAGAAATAGCCAATAAACTAAAAGAGAGTGTGCCCGTTTTTGCGGCACGCTCTCTTTTTGGTTGCTGAGCAGATTCGTTTCAATTTTTCTTTAAATGTTTATGATGGAATCAAAAGGGGGATTTTCTCATGACAGAAGAAAAAGCAATTTTTGCTGGTGGCTGTTTTTGGTGTATGGTAAAGCCTTTCGATCAAATGCCGGGTATTAAGAAAGTTGTTTCCGGCTATACAGGTGGACAGGTGCCCAACCCAACATACGAAGAAGTTTGCAGCGGAACAACAGGCCATACTGAAGCTGTGGAGATTACCTTTGATCCAGCAGTGATCTCTTATCGACAATTAGTAGAAATTTATTGGCAGCAAACCGATCCGACAGATGCATTTGGCCAATTTGCAGATCGCGGCGACTCTTATCGGCCAGTGATTTTTTATTCTTCACTGGAACAAAAAGCAGCAGCGGAAGCATCGAAGGAACAACTGCAGGCCAGTGGACGGTTCAATGATCCGATTGTTACATCGATTGAACCGGCACAGGCATTTTATCCTGCAGAGGACTATCATCAAGATTTTTATCGCAAAAATCCTGAGCACTATGCTGCTTACAGCGAAGGCTCCGGCCGGCGTGGCTTCATACGACAAAATTGGGAGGCTTAATGGTTTTTTAACAGCAAAACGAAAAGACCGATAAATAAAAAGGGTACAAAAGGAAGCCGCTCAGTTATTTTTTGTCGAAAAGCTTGATAACCGAAAAAGCTTAAACCGCTGAGAGAAGCAATGAATAACAGCTGCAGCAGCTCATAGCCAGATAAAAAGCAGCTCCATAGCCCAATGACCCACAAATCTCCTAAACCTAAGCTGTTTGGGAGAATTTTTTGACTAAGATAAAATAGTCCGCAAATAATCAGCGGCTGGGTCCAATAAATTTGAAAAAGAAAGCATCCGCTGATCAGTAAAATCAATCCTGTTGCCCAGAAGATCCGCATTTCTACTATCAGCTGATCCCAATCAATCACGGCTAAAACAAGCGCGCTTAACAGCCAAAACAGACGCCAAAGATGGAGCCACTGGAAATCTCGCAAAAAGATTAAAAAGAGCATACCGCAAAATAATTCTAACCAAAAACTGCGAGTGGAAAACTTTTGCTGGCAGTGGGTACAGCGGAACCTTTGACAGAGAGCGGAAAGTAAAGGAATCATTTCGCTCGGTCGAAGCTTATGCCTGCAATGGTCACAATGTGATGGGGGGTAAAGCAAGGATTCATTTCAAGGGATACGGGAACAAACGACGGCTAAAAAAGATCCGATGACTGTGCCAAAAATAAAATGTATGATCGTTCTCACCTCCCTTTTTCAATAAGATACGAAAAAAAAGCCCTTTTCCAGCATTTTCTTTGTGCTTTTGCCATAATTGTATTATGCTTTTAGTGGAGTAAATAATTAGGAGGTATGTAGGAATGAAATTTGAAAAAACAAAAGAAGTATTGAATCAACTAGTTGCAGACTTGAGTCAAATGTCCATGGTCATTCACCAAACACATTGGTATATGCGCGGCCCTGGTTTCTTGACATTACACCCAATGATGGATGATTTCATGGATGACGTGAACGATCAATTGGACGAAATTTCAGAACGCTTAATTACATTAGACGGTTCTCCTTATTCAACATTGCGTGAAATGGCTGACCAAACAAAAATCCCAGATGAAGTAGGACGTTGGGATCGTACAATGGAAGAACGTTTAGCGACGCTTGTTGATGGCTACCGCTATTTAGCAGACCTTTACCAAAAAGGGATCGAAGTAACTGGCGAAGAAGGCGATGATCCAACTCAAGATATCTTCATCGAATTCAAAACAGCGACTGAAAAACGTATTTGGATGATCCAAGCACATTTAGGAAAAGCACCTGAAATTGATGCTTAATTAAACTAAAATGAGGTTCCCATCTTTATTGATGAGAACCTCTTTTTTCATACTACTGTTGAGTTATATCCGTATTTAAGCCAATAACGCCGTCTACTGGGACAGAAATCAAGATGCCTTGAGCTTCGCTAAGCAAACCACATTGCTCACCGATGGCCTTCATAATAGCCATTTTCTTGTCTTGCTCCACTAAGATATAAACCATTTCTTTTTCCGGTTGAATACTGATGCCCCATTTTTTCATGGTTTCTTGGGAATCAAGGCGGCGCGCGTGTACGACAGTTCCGCCCGCTGCACCAGCTCCAGTGGCAGCAGTCATGACCTCTTCACTGAATCCTTGGTTGATGGTTACCATCAGTAAACTATATTTCGCATCTTGAATCATCTGCTTTTCCTCTCTTTCCATATGCTTTTGGATTTTATCGTGCATTTCTGAATCTAGAATTTTCATGACATAGCTGCTTGCTCCCGAGATGGGAATAGTAAATGCACAGCCTCTGTTTGGTTTATGAAGACAGAGACCTTCGCCAAGAGCAGCGAATAAAGCAGGCACACATTTTTTTAATACAGGACAAATGAAAAGAGCTTTCTCTGATGTTCCCAAGCCTAAATAATCCATTACTTCATTGGATGCTGTTCCTTTGCCGATACATAAATATTGGACAGGCGTATTTTGAGCATCAAATATTGCGTGAGCTTTCTTCTTATCTTTATGGTCTACGATCAGTATTAACATTCGAACTGCCGGTTTATTATGCATCTTCTTCAGCGTCCTCCCATTCTTCGATTTCATTAAGTTCCTCTATCGTCAAATCTGCCTCTTGATCAGATTGACTTTCTTGCCATTTATAGATGATTCCCATGATTTGAATTGCAATCAATGGGGTTAATGCGACAAGCGCTACGACACCAAAAGCATCCGCCATGATATTTCCATCTAAGGCTTCGCTGACCCCGATACAAAGCGGAAGTAAAAAGGTACTGGTCATAGGACCGCTGGCAACACCGCCGGAGTCAAAGGCGATACCGATGAATATCTTAGGGACGAATCTGGAAAGCAGCAAAGCGATAAGGTAGCCGGGAATGATAATCCAATAGATACTGACGCCAGTGATGGAGCGCATCATAGCTAAGCCGACACTGACTGACACGCCGATAGAAAGACACAAATTCATGGCAGCAGCTGAAATCGATCCGCCGGTGACGTTCTCGACTTGGTGATTCAAAACCTGAATAGCGGGCTCTGCTTTTACAATAAAATAGCCGATCAACATCCCAATCGGAATTAACAGCCACTTGAATTTACTAGCGGCTAGTTCGCCGCCAAGCAGGCTGCCTACCGGGGCAAACCCAATGCTTACACCCGTTAAAAAGAGTACAAGGCCGATATATGTATAAATCAGACCAACGATCATACGAATATATTGTCTGTGGTGGTAACGTCGACTGATAAGCTGAAAAATAAAAAATAGAATGGCTATCGGCAGCATGGAAATGAAGACCTCTTTAGCGAAATGAGGCAGTTCCAACATGAATTCGCGCATCACATCTTGAGTAGTACTTACATTAAGAAATTCCGTCGGTGTGTAAGCAGCATCTGTTGGTTGAAAGAAGATACCTAGTAATAATACAGCTAAAATGGGGCCGATACTGGAGATTGCTACTAAACCAAAGCTGTCGTCTGAAGCATTTTTATCGCTTCGAACGGAGGCTAACCCGACCCCTAAGGCCAAAATGAACGGTACAGTAATCGGTCCAGTGGTTGCTCCGCCTGAATCGAATGCTACAGGTACGAAATCATTCGGTGTTAAAAAGGAAAGCAGAATTACAACAGCGTACAGTACGGTCAGTATGAGCGATAAATTGATTTTGAACAAAATTCGCAGGACTGCGATCGTTAGACAAATACCGACCCCGATAGCGACTGTCCAAATTAATAAATTACTTGGTATAGCGGGCATTTGATCTGCTAATACTTGCAGATCAGGCTCTGCGATCGTAATGACCGCGCCAATTATAAAAACACTGAAGGCAAGGATGACTATTTTTTTGCTTTTGGAGAGCTGAATCCCCATTCCTTCACCTAGAGGGGTCATGGACATCTCAGCACCTAACTGAAAGAACCCCATCCCGATAATCAGCATCACAGCCCCCATTAAGAACATCGCAAATGTTCCTATTTCCATCGGTACTAAAAAGACACTAACAACTAAAACGGTAATTGTGATCGGCAGAACGGCCGACAAGGATTCTGAAATATTCTCTTTTAGTTTTTGATTCATCGATTCACTCCTTTTTTTGTCATTTACAGAAGGACTATGGCTCTACAGCTAAATCCGGTGTTTTCCTTCTCTTAAACACCCGGGTTGTTTCAACTATCGGTAACGCGTAAAGCATAAGAATCAAGCAAGATCCGCGCAATAATTTGTAACGGCAGTCGTGATCGAACCTCGTAATCGGGGAAATAGGAGCCTTCAGATTTGAACCCGACCAAAGCAATCTCGCTATAATTCATCAGGCTGGAAGTGTTATTTGCAGTTAACAGGATTGACCCTATCTCTGCATCATAACAGTTTTTGGCGGCTACGACGAGTTCTTTCGTCTCACCATTCAGTGAAATGAAGATAACGATGTCTCGTTTAGTCAGCTTGCGACTGATATTTTTAATGATTTCCGGATCGGTATGCATCTGACAATTTTTCCCCGTTAATTGGAACTTCACCATCATTTCCTGTCCAATCATTTCTGAAAAGCCGCGAGCAAAAATAAATACCCGTTCCGCGAATTTGATCTTTTGAATCGCATCTTCGATATTGCCGATTTCCATCATATTAATCGTTCGAACGACTTCCTGCTCATTTTTTAGAATGGCTCGCCGAATGCCTTTATCAACCTTATCTAATGAAGAGAAATTGATATTCTTATTTTCCTGCTCTTTTAAATGATGCTTAAATGCGGTGAAGCCCTCGTAGCCTTTCTTTTTCATCGTGCGAACGATCGTAGCCGTCGAAACATTTGCCTGCTCACTAAGCTTCACGATGGAGTAATTAGGCACTTCATGAATGTGCTTCTCAATAAAGTCCCAAAGGTATTGCTCGGTATCGCTCAATTTATGATCCATTGCTTCATTTACCCTTCTTTCAACTTAACACTAGTTAAAAAGTATCATGATTCGTAAAAAAATGTAAAGCTTTTCAGTAAAAGTGTTCAAACGTGAAAACCTTTTCGGTGCTGCTTGTCCCATAATAGGGTCAAGGAGGTCATCACTCATGTCTATCTACACATGCACTATGAACCTAGCGATTGATCTATTTATCGAAACGGACACAATGAATCCTTTTACTGTAAATCGAACGAAGGATGATGATATCCAAGCAAACGGAAAAGGTGTGAATGTGTCACTCGTACTAAAAATGTTAGGAGTCAACACCACTGCATTAGGATTTCGTGCAGGGTTTACAGGGAACTATATAGAAGATTATTTACAGGAAAAAGCCATCTGCACTGATTTTATTGAAGTTCCCGGCATGACCCGCATCAATGTGTTTACTCAAGTCAATCAAACAGGGGAGGAATACAAGCTAGTAAATCAAGGTCCAGAAATACCGGCTGAAAAGGTCCAAGCATTTTTGGATCAGATCAGAAATTTGCAGGCGAAGGATTATCTCTGTATCTCAGGAAGCCTGCCGCGAGGTGTGGAGCCTAAGATTTTAGTTGAGATCAGCCGGATCTGCAAAGAGCGGGGGATTAACTTGATTATCGACAGCAGCTATCAAGAAGTCATGGATTGTTTATCTTATCAACCGTTTCTGCTAAAGCCTAACGAGGAAGAATTGGCATCTTGGTTTGGACAGGTAATTGACACAGAGGAAGCGTATTTGTTTTATGGGCAGCAATTGTTAGAGGCGGGCGCACAAAATGTGCTGTTGTCGCTTGGTGGAAAGGGAGCAATTCTTTTTACGCAGGGTAGAGTTCTACGAGGAAATTCGCCAAAAGGAAAGGTAGTCAATACGGCTTGTGCGGGAGATACGCTATTAGGAACCTTTTTAGCCGGTCATTTTGCCAATCAGCCGCTGGAGGAAACATTACGCAAAAGCTTAGCGGCGGGAAGCTCCACAGCTTTTCGCAAGGGGCTGACCGATTTTTTGGATGTTGAGGAATTAAGTAAGCAAATTGAAATCAAAGAAGAGAGGGTAAAAACATGGGAAATTATCAATTAATCGCAGCAACAGGTTGTCCGACAGGGATTGCACACACATATATGGCTCAAGAAGCATTAGAACAGGCCGCTAAGAAAAAAGGCGTCACGATCAAAGTCGAAACCCATGGGCAAATCGGGATCGAAAATGAACTGACCGCTGAAGAAATCAGAAACGCGGAAGCAGTTATCATTGCGGCGGACAAGGACGTTCATCCTGAACGATTCGCGGGAAAACGCATCATTGATGTTTCTGTCAGCACCGGGATCAAGGATGCGGAGCGTTTGATCGAGGATGCCTTGGCTGGAAAAGGGTCAGTGGCTGCCGAAAATCATGCGGTGGATGCATTAGAGCAGGAAACAGGAAGTCATACTAGTTTTGGCCGCAGCATTTATAAGAATCTGATGAATGGTGTCTCTCACATGCTGCCTTTCGTAGTGGCCGGCGGTGTTCTGATCGCGATTTCATTTGCGGTTTGGGGAATTTATTCATTTGACCCGGATAACGCACAGTACAATTCTACGGCGGCGATGTTAAAAGCAGTTGGGGATGCGGCGATGGGGATGATGGTTCCGGTCCTGGCAGCTTATATCGCTGAAGGAATCGCGAAACGCCCTGGTTTAGTTGTTGGTTTTGTCGGCGGGATCGTTGCAATGAATGGCGGTACAGGGTTTTTAGGCGGAATTTTGGCTGGTTTCTTGGCCGGGTACTTCATTTTATTCTTGCAAAAAATCTTGGAAGTCTTACCTAAACAGCTGGATGGCTTAAAAGCGATTTTCTTGTATCCGGTCATTGGTGTGGCGGTTATTGGGATCGTGATGTCTTTATTGGCTGGTCCAATGAAAGCTGTGAATGAAGGCATGATGAGCTTTTTAGCGGGCTTTGAAAATTCAAATCCTTTGGTTCTTGGTGTAATCGTTGGCTGTATGTGTGCTTTTGATATGGGAGGACCAATCAATAAGGCGGCTTATGTAACAGGAACAGCATTATTAGCGCAAGGAAATACCACCTTTATGGCTGGTGTCTCAGCAGCATGTATCGCACCGCCGTTGATTACAGGATTTGCGACGCTGTTCTTTGGAAAATATTTCGATACGAATGACCGTAATGCTGGATTGGTCAATTTCATTTTAGGCTCCACTCATATTACCGAAGGCGCGATCCCGTTTGCGGCCAAAGATCCGATTCGGGTACTGCCAACGATGATGCTGGGTTCATCGATCGCTGCTGTTTTAACTTATATGTTTGGTGTTCAAGTGCCGGCACCCCATGGCGGGTTCTTAGTTTTACCTGTTGTAACAGGGAAGGTCCAATGGGTTCTTTCCATTCTGATCGGCTCAATCGTGGGCGGTGTGATTTTAGGCTTTATCCAAAAGAGCAGTGTGGCTGCGAAAGAAAAGAAAGCGAAGGCCGAACAAGCAGAAAAATCGGCACTTACAGAATAGAGAGGGAGCTGGAATGGGAATTATTCAAGAAGAGAAAATCTTTCTAAATCAATCATTGGCTACTCAAAAGGACGTTTTTGATTTCTTAGCTGAACAAGCTAAAAAGTTAGCCATTTCTACGGAGGAAAATCAGGTTTATCAAAAGCTGGTGGAACGGGAAAATGAAGGAACCACAGGAATGATGGACGGTTTTGCGATTCCTCATGCAAAGGACCAATCGATCAGTCAACCAAGCATTATCATCGTTACGCTGGAGCACGGAATCGAATGGAACAGCTTAGACGGTCAGTTGATTGACTTTGTCATTGCTTTGTTTATACCAGATTCAGAAGCTGGAACGACCCATTTGAAATTATTATCCGCGGTCGCACGGCTGCTGATGCGAAATGAAGTGACCGAACAATTAAAAGCAGCTCAATCGAAAACAGAAATCGCAACATTATTAAATGAAAAAATAGGTGAGAATGAATGAAGACAATCAGTGCAGGGAAAAAGAACTACTTAGATCAGCTTACTAATAAAGAAGGGATAATCGGTGCTTTAGCGATCGATCAGCGCGGCGCCTTGAAGAAAATGATCGGCAAATACAAAGAAGCGACCACAGAAGATGTGATCAAATTCAAAGAGCTGGTTTCTCAGCAATTGACGCCTTACGCGTCCGCGATTTTGTTGGACCCGGAGTTTGGTTTGCCAGCTGCAGATGTTCGTGAGAAGAATTGCGGTCTGTTATTAGCCTATGAAAAGACTGGTTATGATGCGACAACACCAGGACGTTTGCCTGATGTACTAACTGTTTGGTCAGTGAAACGGCTAAAAGAAGCTGGTGCCGATGCTTGCAAATTCCTACTATATTATGATGTTGATGAGCCGGAAGAAATCAATGAACAAAAACGGGCCTACATGGAACGGATCGGTTCAGAATGTACAGCAGAAGATATTCCCTTTTTCTTGGAGATTGTTTCCTATGATGCGGCGATTTCAGACACGGCCTCATTAGATTATGCAAAGGTGAAGCCGCGAAAAGTCATTGAAGCGATGCGTGAATTTTCGAAGGAACGCTATCAGGTCGATGTCTTGAAGGTAGAAGTGCCTGTTAATATGAACTTTGTCGAAGGATATGGGCAAGAGGCATGCTATAGTCAATCAGAAGCCGCGACGTATTTCAAAGAGCAGTCGGATGCAACCGCTCTGCCGTTCATCTTCTTGAGTGCCGGTGTCAGCGCTGAATTGTTCCAAGAAACATTACGCTTTGCGAAGCAGTCCGGTTCCACCTTTAATGGTGTGTTATGCGGTCGGGCAACTTGGGCCAATGGAGTAGAGTCCTTTGTAAAAGAGGGGGAAGAGCAGGCAGCCGCTTGGTTATCTGATGAAGGAAAACGCAACATTGAAGAATTAAATGCGGTATTAAAAGAAACCGCCACCTCTGTTTATACCAACGCATAAGAAAACCGACTATCCGTATTGGGTAGTCGGGTTTCTTCATTATTAATATAGAAGAGTTACAGCTCGGCTTTTGCCAGCTGAATTTGCTTTTTGACTTGATCAAAGCCGGTACCGCCTAATGAATGGCGGCGAGTGACCGCAGTTTTAGAAGACAGCGTATCATAGATGTCCTCTTCGATCACAGAATTAATCGCTTGATATTCGTCTAGCGGCACATCCTGCAGATAGATGCCCTTTTGGGTGCAGGCTAGTACTAGTTTACCGACGATTTCGTGGGCTTGGCGGAATGGAATCCCTTTTGCTGCCAAATAATCAGCCAGCTCAGTAGCGTTAGAAAAGTCTTTCTCAGTAGCATCGTGCATGATTTTGGTATTGACTTTCATGGTATCGATCATGCCGGCCATGATGTCCAAGCTGGTTGCTACGGTGTGAACAGTATCAAACATGCCTTCCTTGTCTTCTTGCAAATCTTTGTTGTAAGCCAGCGGCAACCCTTTTATGACGGTTAATAAGCCAATCAAATCGCCAAAAACACGTCCGGATTTTCCACGGATCAATTCTGCCATGTCGGGGTTTTTCTTTTGCGGCATGATCGAGCTGCCGGTAGAAAAAGTATCTGTTAATTCAACAAACTTAAATTCATGGCTGCACCATAAAATAATTTCTTCGCAGAAACGAGAAAGGTGCATCATCAAGATCGAGCTGTCGCTTAAAAATTCAAGGATGAAATCACGATCACTCACACCATCAAGACTGTTCATATACAGATCGGCAAAGCCTAACTCATCCGCAGTCATCTGACGATCAATCGGGAAGGTCGTTCCTGCCAAAGCAGCACAGCCAAGAGGCGAAAGATCCACACGCTTCATACTTTCCTCCAAGCGGGCTTGATCACGCGTCAGCATGCCATAATAAGCCATTAAATGATGGCCAAAGGAAATCGGCTGTGCATGCTGCAGATGGGTGTATCCAGGCATGATCGTTTCAACATGTTCTTCGGCCTTGTTCACTAAGACCGCGCGGAAATGGTTCACCTTCTCGATGATTTCAAGCAAGTGCTCCTTCAAGTATAAATGCATATCCGTCGCGACCTGGTCATTTCGACTGCGGGCAGTGTGGAGCTTGCCCGCTACAGGTCCGATTTCGTCGTGAAGCATTTTTTCTAAGTTTAAGTGGATGTCTTCATTTTCAATCGTAAAGGTTAAGTCATTATTGGCTGCTTTTTTTGCCAGGATAGTGAGACCAGCAGTGATTTGCTGCGCCTCTTCTTTTGTAATGATGCCTGTTTCACCAAGCATTTTGACATGCGCTAAGCTGCCGGTGATATCTTGTGTCGCAAGTTGCTGGTCAAACGGAATCGAGGCACCGAATGCATCGATCCACGCTTCGTTCTTTCCATCAAATCGCCCACCCCATAATTTTGCCATTGTTTTATCCTCACTTTTATCTATTGATTTTAGCAAAAAAGACCGTCGCAACGGTCTTTTTATGTCTGGCTTATCGAACTAGCTCTTTGAAGCAACAAGCGAAAATTTTTGTTCAAGAGCTGAACGAGTTCGAAAAGCTTTTAACATAGGGAGGAGGCATCTTTTCAGATACCTCAGGATGAAAACATTGCTGGTTTCCTTATTTCCTGACCGGAAAAGAAACTCTCCTAAGAGCAATGGCAAGATGTGAAACCGGACGGCCTTATTTACCGGCAAGTAAAAGCCGCCTCACATCTGGTACATCTTGCAATTTCTTTAAACTGTTGTTTGCTTGCTTTCAGCTTGGATCTCAGCATGTACCTTGGTCGGCAAGCCCCATAGTTTAATGAAGCCGATCGCTGCATCTTGATCAAAGGTATCCGCAGATGTATACGTCGCTAGATTTTCGTTGTATAAGCTGTTGTCAGATTTACGTCCTTCAACAATCACGTTGCCTTTGAATAGTTTCACACGCAATACGCCGTTTACGACTTCTTGTGATTGCTTCAAGAATGCGATCAAGGCATCCATTGTAGGGTTGAACCATAGACCGTCATAGATCATTTGGCATAATTGCTGTTCAATAACTGGTTTGAAATGGGCCATCTCACGAACGAAGGTGAGATCTTCCAATTCTTTATGCGCCTTCATCAACACTTCCGCACCTGGACATTCGTAAACTTCACGAGACTTGATACCTACCAGACGGTTTTCGATATGGTCGATTCTGCCGATGCCGTGAACGCCGGCAATCGTATTTAATTTCATAATCAATGTAGCCAAAGACAATTCCTCGCCGTCTAAAGCAGTCGGTACACCTTTTTCAAAAGTGATCTCAACGATCGTCGGTTTATCTGGTGTTTCTTCTAATTCAGCGGTGATAGCATAAGCACCCGCTGGCGGAGTTGCCCAAGGGTCTTCCAATACGCCGCATTCGCAGGCACGGCCCCATAAATTTTGGTCGATCGAATAAGGATTGTCCAAATCTGCTGGGATCGGCACGCCTTTTTCAGCTGCGTAGTTAATTTCTTCCTCACGCGACCATTTCCATTCACGTACCGGTGCAATGATCTTCAAGTTTGGATCAAGTGCGGCGATAGAAACTTCAAAACGAACCTGATCGTTTCCTTTTCCGGTACAACCATGGGCGATGGTAGTCGCTCCTGTTTGATGAGCCAGTTCGACCAATTTTTTCGAAATCAATGGACGAGATAAAGCTGATACCAACGGATAGGAATTTTCATAGTAAGTATTGCCCTGCAATGCAACCAAAACGAAATCCTGTGAAAATTCTTCACGCGCATCGATGGCATACGATTCAATTGCGCCAACCTGTAATGCCTTATTCTTAATAAATTCAGTGTCGCGTCCTTCGCCAATGTCTAAACAGCAGGCAATCACGTCGTAGCCTTCATCGACGAGCCATTTGATTGAGACGGAAGTATCTAAACCACCTGAGTATGCTAAAATCACTTTTTCTTTCATCCTGATTGCTCCCTTATCGCTTTTTCATTAAATTCTAATTAATGTGTTGAAGCAATATTAGCACCATAAAATACAAAAAGCAAGCACTTTTTAAATATTTATGCAAAATATTTTTGGTTATTCGTTTCTTTATTCATTTTCGGCTGTATATTGAATAGGAATATGTATAGTAGAAGAGAAAGAGGAAAATGAAAATATTTTGCGTTTTCAAAGAGAAAAACATTGACATGGCAAGGCTTTGCAAGTATTATGGTAAATGGTATTGTTTGCCCCACAAGAGCCCCGGAAACTCAAGTGTTTGTCAAACATTCGAAATCGAAATTGGAGGAAAAAAACGTGCGTACAACATATATGGCTAAGCCAGGCGAAGTAGAACGTAAATGGTACGTAGTAGACGCAACTGATGTTCCTTTAGGACGTCTTTCAACAGTTGTTGCATCTGTACTACGCGGAAAAAATAAACCAACATTCACACCACATATTGACACTGGTGATTTTGTAATCGTAATTAATGCAGATAAAATCAAATTAACAGGTAAAAAGGCAACTGACAAGATTTACTACCGTCACTCAAACTTCCCTGGTGGATTGAAATCAATCTCAGCAGGCGAAATGCGTGAAAAAAATTCTCGTCGCTTAATCGAAACTTCTGTTAAAGGTATGCTGCCTAAGAACACTCTAGGTCGCGCTCAAGGCATGAAACTTCACGTTTACGGTGGAGCAGAACATCCACATGCAGCACAACAACCAGAAGTCTTAGACATCACAAACTTAATTTAATAGGAGGGAAATTCATTGGCACAAGTTCAATATAGCGGCACAGGCCGTCGTAAAAATGCAGTTGCTCGCGTACGTTTAGTACCAGGAACTGGTAAAATTACTGTAAATAAAAAAGACGTTGAAGAATATATCCCGCATGCTGACCTACGTTTAGTAATCAACCAACCATTTGGCGTTACTGAAACAGCTGGTTCATACGATGTATTCGTAAACGTAAACGGTGGGGGTTACGCAGGTCAAGCCGGCGCTATCCGTCACGGTATCTCACGTGCTTTATTAGAAGTAGATCCTGATTTCCGTACACCTTTAAAACGCGCTGGATTACTTACTCGTGATTCACGTATGGTTGAACGTAAAAAACCAGGTCTTAAGAAAGCACGTAAAGCTTCACAGTTCTCTAAGCGTTAATATTTGCTTTGTATCAACGTTCCAGACACTTTCCCTTTTTGGGAGAGTGTCTTTTTTTGAGAGAATAGGTACGAAAAAAGGTACGAGTTTTTTGGTCAGACGTTTTTAATACCCGGATGTTTAGTTGTAACAACGTTCTTTATAATATTTTTATTCGTTATTTAATAGTGTTATTTTATTTTGCTTCTCTAGCTTCATTTAGGCGTTTTTCAAATTTTTCATAAGTAGAAAGATCGACAATATTCGGTGTATTTACATAGATTTCGGTCGTCTTGATATCAGAATGAGTGAGCGCTTGAGAGATTTGCGCCATTGTTGCGCCACCTTCACGAGCAAGCGTACTAAAGGTGTGTCTTAGCTTGTGTGGTGTCGTTTTAGTTAAGCCAGGATGTCTATTTCGAATTAGCCTTAAGCGGTAGTTCAGATAGTCGATATGGACAGGAACATTTAATTCGCCAGTACGTTTGGCAAAGGTAAAAATAAATTGTTGTGCCGATTGTTTAGTCCCAATCTTCAGCAGCTCTTCTTTTTGCTTTTTCTTCCAATCATTTAGTAGATCGAATAAGAAAGGTGGTAGTTTGAACTTTGTATTTTTGCGCCCTTTGGTAGCTTTTAAATTTCCAAATTTATCCTGACTTTGTACAACGGTGATATAGCCATTGTCTAAATCAATGTGTTTCCACTGTAGAGCATATGATTCACTCTTGCGGTCGCCTAAGTTGAGTGTCAGCATGAATAGAACATAATCCTGCATAATCAAGTCACCATTCTCATAATCTTCATTTGCTGCATCCAACCATGCAATCAATTCCTCAGCAGTTAAAGCTTCACCAGCTAATTGGCGTTCGGCCTTCAACTTTTGTTTCTTTGGATCCCCCACATAACGCAAGACTTTTTCAATACGATTGTATTCGATGTATTCCAAAAGTTCTGCGATATCAAACATTTGATTAACATAGCTCTTAAGGACTTTAATATTCGCGTAAGTTTGGGATTTTTGCATTAGTGATCGCATGACGAAATCTTTGTTTTCATTTAAAAACTTGATTGAATAATCTCCAAACATCGGTAACAGGTGGAGCCTAAAGACATCTTTTGTGTTGCTAACAGTCGTTGCTGTTGGGATCTGACGTGAACGTCCTGATGAGCCTGCAAGATACATATCCAGCCAAACTGTTTCGTAGAAATCTTTAAATTTAATGTTTCCAGCTAGTTCAAATGATCTAGCGCTTTTTTCATTCAATACACGTTGGATCTTTTGTTGAACTTCCCTTTCCGCTATTTCAGCTTCTTTTTTCGACCTGAACGTTTTTCTAAAACGTTGATTGGTTAGACCGAGTATTTGTCGAACCTCTTTAGGATAAAACACCTCCAGTTTGTAGCTCTTGCTTTTAAGTTTTGTTATTGCCATTTATTTTCCCACTTTCTTTCATGCAAACCAGAACGTAGGATTGACTACGCTCTGATTATAAACCGTTATCATTGACTAAAGCAATGTAACCATTGATTAACTGCTTCTTTGTCGAATCGCACGACCCCTTCAATTACGATTTTTGGTAAACCTTGATTAACCCATTTATCGAGAGTGTTATTAGAAATGTGAAGATACTGACAGGTTTCTTTCTTTGTGAAATAGCGCTTGTTCAGTGAAGCATCTTTGCGTACTTGCTCTATTTGTTTTGAGAATATCGTATAAATAGTAGTACTGAGTTCTTGGGCTTGCTCTTCACTTAGTGTAATTTTAAATTCGTTCATTTTTATTTTCTCCTTCTTATTAGGCCTCTCCTTATTAATACAGTTACTCTATTTTTTTATTTTTGTATAATGAACAGAAACTGCATGGAAACTAATTTTTTGCTCATTAGTAGCTCTATTATGGAAATTCGGACGTCGGACTATGTAATCACTGCTATAAAGAACTTCTTTATTTTTAATAGTATAAGGGCTGTCTGATAACGTTTTTATAATTTGGGGAGAACTAAGATTTCTTGATTTAAAGAATGCCTTTTTCTTATTATTTTTCATTTCTAGGTCTTTATCAAAGTATTTGCTAATATAACGTCCGCGGTTTTCAATACTGTCCACATCGATCTTGTTAATCTTAATATATCCATGTCCCCAAATCGATTCTAAACGTTTGAAAGGGATATAGGGAAAGTCAAATAGAATAAGGTGGTAATGGATGGCTCCGCGCTTTTGTAACTCCCATGTGGCTATATATTTCAATTGTGCTTTCTTTGTTTTATATAAGTCGTAATTGAGTCGTTTGATGAATTTGTTGAACTCATAATTTGCATAGTCTATATCTTCGATATTTTTCTCAAAGGTGAGAGTTAAAAATTTGGTTTGTTCTCTAAAATTTGTATCCACTAACCGAGCGATCTCAAATCGCATATTTTTATAGTATTGATGCTTCCTTTTTAAACTGTCGTACTGGTCTTCTGAAGGAAGCTCATCATAAATTCTTTTTGAAACTTTTTGATCGTATATTCATGGAAATTTCTGTTTCTTAAAAGGATCATTCGACTTATTTTTCTTTGGGAGTATTGGTTCCGTGTATTCATAGATCTCAATATACGAGGGAGTTTCAATAATTTTTTGATTATATGGTTTCAAAAGTTATCGCTCCTTTTTTGGCTATTCTGTTTTCAAAGGTCTGTAGTCTCTAATGCGAATTCGTTAAATTTCTCTAGATGTTGGTCTATAAATCAAGTTAAGTAGGAAGAAATGCTGCGCATTTCTTTGGTGGACTCCATCGTCTGCTTTTTTCGTTCGCAGCGGCGCCGGGCTTTTGTGCCCTACCGCTGTGAACGAAACCAACCGCTGAAAGTTCCACCTTTATTTCGTTCATTTTCTTGCTTCAACTTTTCGATCTCCTCACGCAGTACTTCTATCGTTTGCTCCAATTGTCTCATTTTGATTAATGACTGTACGATCCTCTTCTCAAGAACTTGCCTCTCTATCAGAAATGACTCGGATACCATTGTTAACAATTCATAAGTAGTCAGGTGGTTGTAATCCTCCTCTTTGTCAAATGCTTGCTTCAAAGCTCGATCTCTGCCAATTTTTGGGATATAGTTTGCAGCTTGATTAAAACGTTGGATATCCTCTTTTGAATAGACTCGCGTTTTTCTATGCTTGACGGAGCGGCCGTGCCGATTGTAAGTCATGAAAGGAAGCTGCTCATACTGGAAATGATAGTGACACTCTCTCTGAATAAAATTGGCCCACTTGTTAAGTGTTGAAATAGATTGGAGCCCCTGAACCTGAGGGAGGACTTCAGGGGCAGTGTAAGTCTTGGTTGGGCTCATTTGTTAGAGGTTTCCACAAGAGCCACATCATCTGCTGTTGCTGTAAGACCATAATTGACGAAGTCCCCGTTTGCCAGTCCCCAAGGGGTAATTGTGAGTCCAGTGAAACTCAGAGAGGCCAATCCACTTTTTTTCAGCTCTTCATTTGAGATGACGGGTTGTTCATTGGAGCTTTTTACCTTCACATTTATTTTTTCATAGCGTACTTTGGGTAAAATGCATTCATAACTCCATCCTAGTACTTCTCCATCTTTATGCCAGCGACTAACTTGAACAACTTTGAAAACCTTTTCAATTCTCTCTTTTGGCAATTCTAAGTCCGAAATTTTTATCATCAGTATCTCTCCTTTTGATTGTTAGTACTTATTTTAGTACAAAACCAATATAAACCTGGATTGGCAGATTGTCAATAAAATAGTACAAAAAATAATACATTAATACTTCAATTTTTTCTATATCTTTGTTATGATGAATTTAACTTAAAAACCAAGGAGGTAAAGGATATGACTCCCAATAAGCAAAAAGTTGGAAAACGAATAAATGAAATTAGGACAAATTTAGGATACAGTATGAGCGATTTTGGAAAGTTGATTGGTGACTTGCCAAGAAGTTCGGTTAATAATTGGGAGAAAGGTGTTAGTCTTCCTAAAAAAGAAAAATTAGAGAAAATAGCTCTTTTAGGCAACACATCCACAGATAATATTTTGTATGGAGATTTAGATGAATATTTATTTGATCTCATTGATGCGAATCTTCATATCCAACTAGATGATGATTTTTTGCAAATGATCGTTCTAGCTTCAAAACCTTTCGGCTTTTCTTATCATGATGATGTGAAATGGCTAAAAGTAATTCAGGATATATTGCAAAAAAATAGAATAGAAAAAATTCCAACTTTTTTATTGTACACTCCAGTAGGACAAAACATTTATATTGCTCAAGTCGACAACCCATACCCTCTTGAAAAAGCTGACATCTCAGTAGGGATGTATCCCATTTTTTATGTTTATGCAGAAGTTTCTAAGAATACTTTACACGTCATACCTTTTCCATTTAATAGAGAAAAGGACGAACTTTTAAAACAAGGAATCGATTTTATCACCATGCCAGAAGAACATATATATTTTACGAAGGGGTTTGAACTACTATCTTTGAAAGAAGAAAACTCTAAGATTGTTTTTTATGGCATTTATGAAGGAAAAATAAATATTACAGCATACGATTTTGATGCACCAAATGATTGTTATAGTACAATTGGAGTCGATGATATTCAATTATATAAACCTTTTGTGGAGGAGCTAGAGAAGTCAATAGCTATATAATAGGGGGGTGCGTCTGATCTACAAATTTAATAAATTATTTAAATAGAAATAACGATTGTGGTTATTCGTTTTTTTTAGAATCAAGTACGTGAAAGTATATGTAACGAGACTTCTGTATATCTAAAGTAGTAGAACAAGGCGAGAATGTCCTAAGTTAATGCAAGAACATATTGATTTTATCACACAGAAAAACCAAAGAAATGTGGTATAATGGACACCATTAAACATTAAAGAAGGAGTTGGCTACATATGTCTGATTATAAATACTCGGTAAAAAATACGACTAAAATCGAGCGTGAGAAGCTTCGGAATGTTGCTCTGAGCTATTCAACTTTAGATGCTGCGGAACCTTCTGATGATACTATGAAGTTAGTAGAAGAATATGTGGCAGGTAATATTGAAATTGCGGATGCCTTAGAAACGGTTATTGAAAAATATCGTGCAATGGGTCTAAAAAATGCTTGATCCTTATTTGATTCCAGATACTGATGTCTTGCAAAATAAACTAGGTATAGCGGATAAGGATATTCTTGAAAAAGCTGAAGCGGATATCACGTATTTAAAATTGTTAGATATTGATGCTTGGTTTGAAAATAAGCCGCTCAACTACGAAACATTTCTTGAAGTTCATAAATACATTTTTGGTGATCTATACGAGTGGGCAGGGCAGATTAGAACGATTGATATCTATAAAGAAGAAGCTGTTCTGGGCGGCGTGTCGTTAAAATACGGTGAAATCTCATCAATTCAGCTTCAAATTGAAACGATTATTGATGATCTGAACCAAGTAGAATGGACTGATATTAGTGTGGAAGAAATGATTCCGTTGTTCTCAGACTTGATTGCTCGACTGTGGTTAATTCATCCGTTTAGAGAAGGAAATACTCGAACGGTTATGCGTTTTGCCGGTCTATTTGCAAATGCTAAAGGATTTCCGTTGAACTCAAAACTGTTGCGCGATCATGCCAGTTATGTAAGAAAGTCATTGGTTTTATATTGTGTTGATGAAGTATCTGAAAAGGAATATTTCTTAAAAATAATGGCAGATGCAATTAACGATTTTTAGTTATATTATAAAAGTAGCCATGTTCTGGTTTGCAAATGTTTTTTAGGTACGAATTTAGGTACGAATGCACTTAAATCAGTTGAAATCTATTGATTTATTATTTTTTAAAAAGTAGTTTAAAATGCTTTTATTACAACTGTTTGGCATAAATTTGTTATTTTATATGCGGAACCAGGTCTTAAGAAAGCTCGTAAAGCTTCACAATTCTCTAAGCGTTAATATATTTTATATATCGACATTTCAGACACTTTCCAATTTTTGGAGAGTGTCTTTTTGGTTGTTTAATATTCAACAGCCACAATTTATAGCGACCTGCTATACTCTACATAAGATAATAGGATAGAGTTTACATAAGGATAACGATATGAGTAGAAAGAAACAGCGCGGTCAGGTGCGTAAACTAAGAATGCTGCTTAGGAATATTGATGGCTTCACGCCATTTGCTGAAGTCAATAGTAGTTATGAGCATTTTCATGTACCAAGTGATCCGTTTATTGAGAGCGAAAGAACCAAGGGAAAAATAAAAACAGAATTTTGCAGAGCATGGATAAGTACCACAGAAAGATTTATTCTTCAAAAGCCGGATGATCTACCTTTTTGTAAGGTTGTAGCGGTTATTGCTGTTCCTCATTATTGGAGTTCGAAAATTATTGTTTTTTATGACGAGGATTACTATAGAAGCTTTTGGGAAAGAACAGGTCCAGAGCAGTTTTGGACAAAGATAGATTCAGAGTATTCATTTTGCAAAGAGCATACTATTAAAACTTCAATGAAGGAGCTTTATTATCGTGAAAAGCTTGTTGATGACGAAATAGTTGAAGGTGATTTATGGTTTTATGGAGAGCTAAGCTAAGCGCTAGTGAGAAAAAAGGTACTTTCCACTTGGAGAGTGTCTTTTTTTAGAATAATCTAGCTAAAGGGCCCAATACCATTTTTAGGCATACGAAATAAACCTGATCAACCCATCATTTTTTTGATCAGACGGCCGGCCTAATTTTTTTATGAGAAAAGCGTCCTTATTTCTTTCTTCCCAAGAATTTGTTGACCCTATTTTTCCATTTTCGTTTATCTCGTTCTTCTTGGATCTTTTCTTTGCTTTTGCCATAATGTTTATCGGATGTATCTGGTTTTTTCGAAGGTATTTTCGCTTCTTTTGGTGGTTTTTTACTTGATTTGGCCCCCTCGGACTCCGCAGAAGGCTCTTTTTCTTTTGTTTGAGTCGGCGGCGCTTCACTTGGGAGCGGAGAGAGCGTATCTGTCTCTTGGTGGTTCAGTGTGTTTGAATCGGAACCGCGGGATGACTGAGCGTGAGCGGTTTTGCTGGCAGTTGAGGCAGCTGCTTTTGATATCGGTTTTGATTCGCGAGGTTGTTCCTCTGCAACAGCTGTTTCTTGAACAGATTCCTCTGGCTCTGCTTGAACGGCTTCGTGTTCTGCATCGATACAGCCTTTTTTGCTTTTGAATTTCACATATTCAGCAAAGCGGCGGATGCCTGAGGAGCGGAAGATCGTCAAGGTAGTCAAAACGCCCAAGACTTTGGCGGTTTCCTCTTCGGAACGCACTTGCTTCGTATCGCGAAGCGTCCACGTATGGCGTTTCCCATTGGCATCTTTAAAAATCGACACGAGATCGAATTGAAATTCGGCTATTTCATGAGTTTCAAGGCTCTTCTTTTCTAATAGCTTTTTATACAAACAAGTTTCCTTGGTAAATTGTTGATACTCTTCATCACTGGAAAATAAGCGCTGAATCACGATTTGCCATTCTTCTAATGAAAAGAAATGCTCAAAGTAGACACAGTGCCGGCGTAAGGTATCATTTGGTGCCGCCTTCAAAAAGATTTGATGGATCATTTCGCTTAGCGGCTGAAGGGAAAAATCCCCCACACAAAGCGCGTGACGAAAGAGAATAGCCACAAGGTATTCCACTACTTCTGCTGCCTGCTGTGTTTGTTCAAAATAACGAAGAACCCTTTTCATCAATGTTTCTTTCTTCATTCCAAAAATTTGTCTTGACCCAAGCTTCACTACATCCATTTTTTATACCCCCATCTAGATCATTATTTAACCCCTGTAATCGTTTCCAATTTATTTAGTTAAAATAGTAGCGTTTGATAACGAATTTGTAAATAGAAAATAGGAATACTTTTTTTCTTTACTATCTGTTAAATAGTTTAATAGTAAGGTCAATAGAGACTTTCACCGTAAAAAATAGCTTGATATGATGTTTTTAAAATAACTAAATGATGGTTTTTGTGGCAGGTGGATAAAGGGTCGGAACGTTTATTTATTTTTTTCACTTTTTTATCTGTTGCCAAGTAATCTATCTGATTATAATTTTTTTGCATAAAAAAAGAGCTGCCGCTTATTAGTAAGGCGATAGCTCGTGAGGCGGAGGCCTCTTTGTATTGCTTGTAAGGGTGGTCGCTTTTATATTATTGTTTCGTCAAAACGCAGGTGAAGATATAGTTGGAGATATCTTTTAAATCGTTGGTCAAATGATTAATTGAAATCGGAAGAATAAAATTCTTTTCCTGATTTAACAGGCAGCGTTCGCAAACAATAAAGCAGTCGATATAAAAAAATAATTTTGGGATATCCTCGATGGAATAATAGATCTCGTCATTGATAAAAAAGTATTTTTCGGAAATAATCTTGCTGATATTATTCCTAAACAGCATATGGGAGTATTCGTCTTTGGACACAATGACGATGGGGATCTTCTTTTTCTCGCCTTTTTTTAGAATAGGCATAACTAAATGACAGAACTTCAGAATGATCGATTCGGACAGGGTGATATCGGCTGAAATATTTTCTCTTAACCATGATCGGATGATCGTACTTATTTTTTCCTTCATGTAATGATCATTGCAATCTATGAAGTAATACTGGTTAAGTAAAAATTCATTGATACCCAAAGTGGTGGTGTATACCAAGTCCATCAGAGGCTTCTCAAATTCCATCTCTCCTAGCAGGTTCATTTCGAAGGCTGCTTCAAAACTTCTGATAAGCGCCACAACAGAAGGATAATTTTTGATCAACCGCTTTCGATAGTATTGGTAATCTCCTTCGATCAATCGATAGTTTTCTGGATTATAAGGCAGGTTTTTATAGATAAAAGAAATAAACGCGATATTCTCATCTTCTCCTTCGAGCCCATGCTGCGAAAAACAAGCTTTGATACTGTTAAAAACAATTCCAGTTTTTAAAAACGCGATCGTCTCGGTATCGATCGGCAGCTGCTCGTCTCTGCTGAGGCTCAAAAATATAGCGTAGTGTAGATAATGCAAACTCTTTTTACTGAATTGATTTTTCAAACAATCACCTAGATCACGTGCCATTTGTTCAGATTTAAGAAAGAGCGGCTCATTTTTCAGCTCATCGATACCGATGCCTCTCATCCAGAGGGCCAAGTAAATATAGCGGACCTTCAATTTATTCTCAAAGGCTATTTCTCCATTAGCGTTGATGCCAAGACCTTGCCTAAAGTATCTATCAGCCTTCTTTTTTAAATTGAATACTTTTGTCACAGAGATAAATTCTTCTTCAGCTATGGAAGTATAGTTATTATTTCCCAAAAGGCATCGGTAGCACACCTTCAAAAATAGAGAGTCTGAGTACAATTTGCGTACCAGCTCGTAACAGCTGACGTCTGGTTTGAATTGAAATGCCAACTGTGATCGCGAGATAGAGTAGGAAATTATTTCCTCCTCCAATTTTGTGGCGATCTTCTGACAATCCTTTTTGATCGTATTGAAGCTGGTATTCATATTGGCAGCGAGTTCCCCGATTTTTATCTGTCTGCATTCATATAACACATACGTAATTTTAATTCTGCGTAGGATATCTTTTTCTATAAAGTTGTCTATCAATTGAATGTCTCCTTATATTGTCAAAGCTAGAAAAATCCTAATATAAAATAAGTATCCCTCTATCCTCCTTATGAAGAAGCGCTTGATTCAGCCTGCTTCTAGATAAGATTCATGCATCCATGTATTTTTGTACCTCGTTGAACAATAGGTCTCCCAAGAAGTAACCCTTGTTCCAGGAAGTACTCAACTCACCATTAGGAAATTTATTTACGACGAGCTTCTTTTTGATCCGATTGGCCAAATTAGAGAGCTGGCATAAATTTGATTTTGTGGCTTCGGTTTCCCAGATTAAGTGGCACAATTTTTCGCGTGAAAGAACTTTTCCATCTTTTTGATATTGATAGAGATGATAGAGGAATTTTTTTTCGTTGGATGAAAGACTGAAAAAGAACAGCTCGGAATTTTTTGCGTTTTTTACGCCACTGGTTTCATCAATAGCGAGTATGGTTTTTGATTGTCCGCAGGTTAATTTAGCGATTTTTTCAATGATTTCGATATCCGTTGTTTCTGGATTGATCCAATCATCGATCTCATCGACGAGGTAGGAAAGCTCTGATTTTTTTAAATCGACTTTGCTTCCTTTCCTTACAATGGACAGCCCGTTTTTCTTGAAAGAGGAATAATACTTCGAAACATCTAGAGTAGAAATGGTATCACTGAAAATAACCAATGAGAAGTACTTGATGATTTGGGGACAGAACTGGGCATCGATTATCAGGTCGCTGGAACAGTAAACCTCATCATTTGAGCGTTGCAGGATGGCCTGCAGCTCTTGTTCCGCCAGTAAATTTTTTGTTATGATTAATATTCTTGCCATAAATTTCACTCCTATTAACTGATTTAGCAGGCATGGGCTGAATCAACATTCGTTAATTCACCTTATTTTCTTATTACTACTGCAACAATACATTATCAAAAATATACAGAATAATTTTTCCTTCTTTTTAATTTTTCTAATTCATAAATTAAATTTTCGGATAAAATACATCGTAATATCAAAATATAAACTGCGATTTATCGTTATTTATAAAGAGAGGTTCGCCTAGATGGGTTATTAATACGCTATTTTGTTCAATTGAACAATAAAATAGTAATAAAGAGCAACTCTAATTTTTTCTGTATGGCTTTTTTATCAATTTAAATTGTTTTAGTTGATACTGGAAAATTATGAAGAAAAAATAAAAATGGAGGTATGGTGTTTATATAGGGCATGCAAAGAAAGGAAAGTAAGGAGCGCTTTAGTGAAGAAGCTGCGGTGGAATCCTAATTAAAAGAGGAGGGCTCTTTTATTCAAACTAGCTTTTTGCTTCTTCCTGCAAACCTTAGTATAATGACGTTGTTTTGGATGATATAGGAGGAAGTATACATAATGACAACTAATTTTTGGGCAGAGCTGCCAAAGCCCTTTTTCATCTTGGCACCGATGGAAGACGTAACAGATGTGGTCTTTCGGCATGTCGTAAAAGAAGCCGGAGCACCTGATGTATTCTTTACGGAGTTTACGAATTCAGACAGCTTTTGTCATCCAGATGGGATCGAGAGTGTTCGAGGCCGCTTGGTTTTCACTGACGATGAACAGCCGATGGTGGCGCACATATGGGGGGATAAGCCAGAATTCTTCCGGGAAATGAGTATCGCTTTGGCCGATATGGGTTTTAAGGGAATTGATTTGAATATGGGGTGTCCAGTCCCGAATGTTGCGGAGCGAGGCAAAGGCAGCGGCTTGATTCTGCGGCCTGAGGTAGCGGCAGAATTAATCGAAGCGGCGAAGGCGGGCGGATTGCCTGTGAGCGTGAAGACTCGTCTTGGTTTTACAGACATTGCTGAGATGGAGAACTGGATCAGTCATTTATTAAGGCAGGATATTGCCAACCTTTCAGTCCATATGCGGACGCGAAAAGAAATGAGCAAAGTGGATGCTCATTGGGAGCTTATTCCCCAGATCGTAAAAATGCGAGATGAAATCGCACCGCAAACCTTAATCACGATCAATGGAGATATAGCAGATCGGCAGATGGGGTTGGAGCTGGCAGAGAAATACGGTGTGGACGGTTTGATGATCGGCCGCGGGATTTTCAAAAATCCTTATGCGTTTGAGAAAGAAGCAAAAGAGCATTCTCCAAAAGAAATGATCGGCTTGCTGCGCCTGCAGCTTGATTTGCAGGATCAATATTCGGAGCAGGTTCCTCGTTCGATCGTAGGTCTGCATCGTTTCTTCAAAATCTATGTCAAAGGTTTTCCCGGAGCGAATGATTTACGAGTGAGCTTAATGAATACGAAATCAACAGCGGAAGTTCGAGAGATTTTGGCTGATTTTGAAAAGGATCATCAGGAGCTTCTTTCGGTTTGACCAGGTAAGTATTAAGTGAAAAGTGCTGCGAGGATCGCCTCGCAGTGCTTTTTTTCGTGCCCTCCCTGCGGTAATCAGTGAGCTTGGCCTGTTTTAAAATCTTGAGCTGGTGAGAGGATGGCTGCTTGGCGTTTTTGGTCTTCTAAAGCAATCAAATGGCAATTTTTTAAATCGGCCATGATGCTCCCCGATTGTTTGTTGATATAATAGATAGCGTAAGTGAGAGGAGCGAAAAGGATGATCGAAGTAAGAGTTGGTGATATTTCACGTTTAGCTGTTCAAGTAGATGCAATCGTCAATGCGGCGAATTCAGCTTTGATCCCTGGCGGCGGAGTCGATGGTGCATTAAATAGAGCGGCCGGCCCTAAATTGAAACAGGCCATGGCAGAAATCGGCGGGACACCGACGGGAACTGCGGTGATTACAGCAGCATACGATTTACCAGCTAAGTATGTGATTCATGCGGTGGGACCGCGTTATATTGACGGTAGGCACAATGAAGAAGCGCTGTTATATGCTGCATATGAAGCGGTTTTTCAGCTGGCACACGAGTATGAGCTACGTACCTTAGCCGTTCCTGTGTTAAGTGCAGGCATTTACGGCTATCCTAAAGAGGCTGCAGCTAGAATCCTGTATGAAGTAGCCGACAGACCACTAAATCAGAAGATCACTACGCAGGTCATTGTTTTTGACGATTTCTGGCTGGATATTTTTAAGGATGTTCAACGAAGCCATCTTAAATGAGAACGGTTCATTCTTTTCATCCAATCCTGAATAAAGTGATAAAATAGTCGTAAATACGTAAAAGTGAGGCGAATGATTTGAAGGCTATCTCCATCCATCCAGAGCCAGTTATGGAAATTCTTTCCGGAAAGAAAACCGAAGAGTATCGCTCGTGGTCGACCCACCATCGCGGCCCGTTGCTGATCTGTTCGACAGCGATCAAGACGCCGGGCTGTATTTCAGGCCATGCTGTTTGTATCGTGGATCTTGTTGATGTTAAAAAATTGGACGAAGAGTCCTATGCGTGGATTTTTGCTGAGGTACGCTGCATCAAACCTTTTCCCATCAAGGGACAGCGGCGTTTATACCACGTGCCGGATGATCGGATCGTTGAGCCGGAGGCGGGAGAATTCATAATCGAGTCTGGCGAAAAGGTTGTGACCGAAGAATTCTGGCAAGAATACTATCTTTCACTCATTCAGCAGTAAAAAAAATAGTGATTGTAAAACGCTTATGAAATCAATGAGCGTTTTTTCTTTGCTCAAATTTACAGATATTGCAGAAATTTCGGCATTATTTAGTATTCATGCAAAAAATTGCTGGCGAAAGCAAGAAGATCGATCCCTTGTTTTTTTCTTTTTTTTAAAAAATTGGGAAAATGCCCTAAAATTGTATTTTATTTCAAGCGATGAGACCCAAATAGGCTTGGATTGGAGCAGTGTTTGTGATTTTTGGTGCGCTTTTTTCCCTTTTTTTTCTTAAATTAAAAAAAATTGATTTTGAAATCATGCATTTTGAATGAATTTGACCAAAAATTGTCAAGGGTCCCTTTTCATATTATTATTTGTTAACAAATAAAAAGATTGCGAGTATCTGGTATTTTTTTCATATAAGTAATGGAATATTGTTGAAATAATGTTTTTAAGTGGGTTCTTTTTGCGTAATAGTTCACTTTTTTCAGAATAAACGAAGCAATACTTGTTTTCTGATTCAGAGCCAAATGGCTGGAACTATTCAAGATGAAGGTGGTCTTTTAATGGGGGGATAATCATGGATTTTCGCGCAGTATTGGGAACAAGTAACAAGCGGCGATTGGCATTAGTGGAAAAACTCTATTATCATCGTAGCGGCTGGTCGAGTATTCAGCTGATAAGTGAGTTGAATTGCTCATTGCCGATTCTGTTAAATGATATTGAATTGATCAATGAAGAGTATCCTAGATTTCAGATTACGAAAATAAAAGGACTCTATCAATTGATTGTGGATAAGAAAGTCAGTTTAGGAAATCTTTATGCCAATATTTTGAATACGAGTCCGGAGTTTCAGATTATTGAAGAGCTTTTGTATGAGGAATGTGAAAATATTACGGCACTCGCAAAGAAGCTGTATCTCAGTTCTTCTAACACGCAACGCTATTTGAAAAAAATTGAGAAGGCGTTGACTCTGGCTGGGCTGGAATTATGCTATCGTCCATTGCGGGTGGAAGGAAATGAAGGGGAGATCCGACACTTTTATTATCGCTTTTACAGTGAACGACAGGTTTCATTTGAAAGCACGCTGCCTAAGCTGCCTCTTAAGCATTACCATATTATTGAGCAGTATATCCAAGAATTTGTTAAGGTCAATCAGATCCACGAAAAGTATGTTTTTCAAAAGCGGCTGATCTATAATTTTTATATCAGTGTTTGGCGAATGAAAAATGGGCATGAGTATCCGAAGGAGGAGCTGAGGACGGAAGGCTTAGACCTGCCGCTGAACCTAAGTTATAAGCTGCTGAAGCACTCTGTTAGAGAAGGGGTAGAAATGGATTTGACACCGGATATGGTGCGGGATGGTCTTTGGCTGCTTTTTTCTGATTCGGTTGTATTCAGCATTTCACATCGGGAGTTTGCGATAGCAGACAACAAGAAGTATCAGCGGCTGTTTATGCAGCATCACGAGCTCGTGGAGGCATACAACAAAATGCTTGGCTATCGTTTAGATAAGCAAAGCCAAATCAATTTGGCGACGGTTCTATCGAATGATTTTTATCTGCATGATCCGCAAGGCAGGTATGTATGCCTGCTATGGCGCAACCGAACGATTTTCTTATCGGAAGTCTCGAAGGTTTATAGTCGCGGGGTGGAACGAGTGTGGGAGCTGGTCCAAGAATTTGTTGATCGCTATGGAATGTATCAGGAAGAGGATTTTATTCGCAACTATGTGTATTTATTGATCACCACAGAAGAGCGGGGATTGGAATGGCTGGCCAGCCAAGAACCTTTTTTGAGGCTGCTGCTGTTATCGGATTTAACACCAACGGAGGAAAGTTTTTTAGCCAAGCAAATTAGTGATACGATCTATGGCAACTTTCTGCTCGTTCATTTTGAAAAATTATCTGGGGGTACCCCGCAGCTGCATAATGAATTGAAAAATTATGATTGCTTGATTACTACGGGTTCGGCTGAAGGGCTGCCAGAGGACTATCCTGTTGTTGTGATCGATCCCTTTTTGACCAAACAAAGCAGACGCTGGATTCAGGATACTATCAACGAGCTTGAGGAAAAACGCTCCTTCGTTTCTGTGTTAGAATAGAAACGAAAGAAGGTTGACTATGGATAGTATGGAGAAAATTAATCAATTTCGTGACGAAAGAAACTGGCGTCCCTTTCACAATGAGAAGGATTTAGCGCTGTCGATTTGTTTGGAAGCGGCTGAATTATTGGAGCTCTTTCAATGGAAGGACTCAGAAGAAGCGCGGACGCAAACGGAACGCCTAAAGGAAGAATTGGCGGATGTATTGATCTATTCTTATATGATGGCGGATAATTTGAACTTTGATATCGATGAGATCATCAGCGAAAAATTGAAGAAAAACGCGATTAAATATCCGGTGGAAGAAGCGTAAGCTTTTGTGCAGCTTCAAAAAATACACATTTTTAGAGCAGAATTTTCTGCTCTTTTTTTATTCGTGCAGCTCCAGCGGCAGTCCATCGGGATCGAAGAAGAACGTCATTTTTTCGCCGGTAAAATCGTCGGTTCGCAAGGGTTCACAATCGACGCCGTGGCTTTTTAAGTAGTCAATGGTCGCTTGGATGTTCGTTGTTTTGAAGGCCAGATGCCGCAAGCCGGCTGCCTCAGGAAAGCTTGGACGCTTCGGCGGATTTTGTACGGCAAAGATTTCTAATTCCGCCTCGTTTAGCTGTAAATCCAATTTATAATCCTGGCGTTCCGGTCGATAGTTTTCACGAATGATCGGCAATCCAAGGATATCCACATAGAAATGCTTGGCCTTTTGATAGTCTGAAACAATGATAGCCACATGATGGATGGCAGAAAAATTTGGTTGAATCATAAAAATTTCCTTTCTTTTTTCTCTTGTCTAGTCTATTGCTGTGAGAGATAGGGAGCATTCTTCAGAATAGAGCAGGATCTGTCTGGTGCTCAAATGCTGGATACGTTCGAGCAGCTTTTATCATTATAAGCTAGTTGGATTAAAAAAAGTATGTTATACTCCAATCAATTGAAGAGAAACATTTGGGGTGCTGTTTAGCTGAGATTATACCCATGGAACCTGATGCAGTTAAGACTGCCGCAGGGAAATGTAGCTAGTTGACTGATCGTACCCGACCATTTTATTTTGGTTGGGTTTTTCTGTCTTTTGAGATACCTCCTCTTGTTTCTTGCAGAAAGGAGTTATTTGTCGTGGAGAAAAATAAAATCCACAAAATGACGTTGCTGGCCTTAATGATCGCGTTGGATGTGGTTTTGTCCCCCTTGATGCGGATTGAAGGAATGGCACCGATGTCCAGTGTGATGAATATTATTGCTGGGGTGCTGCTGGGACCAGTCTATGGAACCGTGATGGCTTTGGTCTGTGGAGTGATTCGGATGACCCTGTTGGGAATTCCGCCGTTGGCTTTGACAGGGGCGGTATTTGGGGCACTTCTTGCAGGAGTGTTTTATCGCTTAGGCAAAAAGCTGATCTGGTCGATGGTAGGGGAAATCATTGGTACAGGAGTCATTGGTTCACTTCTCTCTTATCCTGTGATGGTTTGGTTTACCGGCAGTCAAAACGAGCTGTACTGGCTGATCTATACGCCGCGCTTTGTTGGTGCGACGCTGATCGGATCGGCGATCGCCTTTGTAGTATTAGTCAAGCTGCAGGAAACACCGATTTTTAAACGATGGCAGGGCTTGTTTTCAAATGAAAGGATGTTTGGATGATCAAAACGAATGTTTCAAAAGTCTTCCCCCTAGCAGATGCGCCTTTAGTTCACTGCATAACCAATGAGGTTACGTGCGAAACGGTGGCGAATGCGCTGCTTTATGTTGGGGCCAAACCGATTATGGCATCTGATCCGAGGGAGTTCCATGAGCTGTTTCAACAGACGGATAGTCTCTTGCTGAACATCGGACACCTGTCAGAAGAACGGGAAAAGAGTTTGACGGCAGCTGCTAAGCTGGCGAACCAGAGACAAAAGAAAACCGTTGTTGACCTAGTGGGCTACGGTGTCAGTCGGACGCGAGATCAAGTGGGCCGTTGGCTAGTCGCGGAAAATCCAACAGTAGTGAAGGGAAATATTTCGGAGTTGCGGAATTTTTGCGGATTGTCCAGCCATGCCCGCGGGGTAGACGGCAGTGAGTTGGATCAAAGTGAGGAAGCGTTGGAGGAGTTAGCGCAAGCCATGCAGCAGTTAGTCAAGACGTATCCGAAAACGCTTTTTTTAGCAACCGGCAGACAGGATATCGTGGTTGAGCAGAAGCGGATTTGGCGTTTATCTAATGGCGTTCCAGCATTGGATCGCTTTACAGGTACGGGCGATATTGTCGGGGCTTTGATTGCAGCTTTATTAGGCAGCGGAGTAGAGCCGGCGACTGCAGCTGTGACTGCGGTCAGTTACTTTAATCTTTGCGGCGAGCAGGCAGGAGATGAAACCGGGCTAGCCGCTTTTCGACAAGAAACCTTGAATCAGCTTTCGACCTTGATGGAAAGTGATTGGTGGACTGAGGTGAAGGGATGGGAAAAACAATGGACTTAACATTATATCTAGTAACGGGTCGTTACGACTTTAGTGATGAAAAATTTTTGGCAGTGATTGAAGAAGCCTGCAAAAATGGCGTGACGTTGGTTCAGCTTCGGGAAAAGGAGCTAGTGACTGGGAAATTTTACGAGCTGGCCTTGAACGTAAAAGCAATCACAGATCGTTATCATATTCCGTTGATCATCAATGATCGGGTGGACATTTGTCTGGCGGTTGATGCGGCAGGGGTACACATCGGTGATGATGAGATGCCGGTAGCTGTCGTGCGCTCGCTGATCGGAGCAGAAAAAATCTTAGGTGTTTCAGCCAAAACGATCGAACGAGGGGTAGAGGCTGAAAAAGCGGGGGCAGACTACTTGGGAATCGGAGCGATTTTTCCTACGAAAACCAAGGATACACCGTTGACCTCCAAAGAAACGCTAAAGGCGATCAATGAGGCGGTGGCGATTCCAAGTGTTGCGATCGGCGGGATAAAGGCCGACAACTTGACCGAATTTCGCGGAACGGGAATTGCGGGTGTCTCGATCGTCAGTGATATTATGCTGGCTCAAGATGTCAGTGAGAGGGTTCGCAGCTTAAAAACAAAAATGAATGAAGTACTGGAGGCATAAAAATGATTAATGGAACTCCTCAAGTGGTAACGATTGCCGGCTCTGACTCAGGCGGCGGAGCAGGGATTCAAGCCGACTTAAAAACCTTTCAGGCGCGAAAAGCCTTTGGCATGAGTATTATCGTGGCGCTGACTGCGCAAAATACTTATGGCGTACAGGACAGCATGGCGATTCCCAGCGGGTTTATTGAAGAGCAGTTTGACTCGCTAGCGGCTGATTTTGCTATTGGTGCCGCTAAAACAGGTATGCTGGCAGATGCGGAGCGGGTGGAAACGGTGGTCAAGAAATTGAAGCAAGCTGATTTCGGTCCTTTAGTTGTCGACCCAGTGATGGTGGCAAAGGGCGGGCATCATCTGCTGCAAAGTGATGCGGTAAAAACCATCAATCAAGAGCTGCTGCCCTTGGCGGCAATCGTCACGCCCAATCTGCCGGAAGCAGAAGTGATTATTGGGCAGCGGATCGTGACCGATCAAGAAATGATTGAAGCGGCCAAAACGCTGCAAGCCTTCGGCACACAAAATGTGGTGGTTAAAGGAGGGCATAGTCAAAACAAAGACGCCGCCGACTTTGTTTTACTAGCATCTGGGGAAAGCTTCTGGATGAGCGCGCCGAGAGTGGAGACGGCCAACACGCATGGGACAGGGGATACATTTTCAGCATGTATCGCGGCTGAATTGGCAAAGGGAACAGAGTTAAGAGAAGCGATCATTATCGGAAAGAAATTTATCCAGGCGGCCATCAGTCAACCGATTTTTGTGGGGCACGGACATGGACCAACCAATCATTGGGCCCAAATGACAGATACGATTGTGATCAAAAAAAGAAGTTGAGATTTTCTCAACTTCTTTTTAGTTTGCCTTCAAAGAAACATCCTGTCCTTGTTCTTGGAGATGTGCAACATGCTGTTCTCCCCAGCTGCACAGGCTGTCTAAAATATCTGAAAGACTGCGGCCGTACTCGCTTAACGAATAGTCGACTTTAGGTGGTACTTGCTGATAGACTTTGCGGTCGATGATATTATCCTCTTCTAATTCACGAAGCTGCTGTGTCAGCATTTTTTGGCTGATGCCAGTAATCCCGCGTTTTAAGTCACTGGGCCGCATCGGTCCGTGACGAAGATTGCAAAGAATAATAGGCTTCCATTTTCCGCCGATGACATCCATTGTTGCCTCGACACCGATCATGTAGGCACGATTTTCCAAAAAAAATTCCTCCTCAAAAGCTTGCTGTGATCCAAAAGTTACTGAAAGGTACCTATGGTACAAAAAAGTGGGTACTTATCAAAAGGTCATCAACAGTATATAGTATCTTCTCGTAGCTTACAAATATTTTTTTGGAGGAATAATATGGAAAAGAAAATCTCACCAAACTTAACATTACTGGCTCTGGCGATCAATGCGTTTGCGATCGGGTCGACTGAATTCATCAGTGTTGGCCTGTTACCCATGATCGTTAAAAGCTTCCATGTCACCTTGGCTCAAGCAGGTCTGACAGTTTCTTTATACGCTTTAGGGGTTACGATCGGGGCCCCGCTGTTGACGGTCTTAACAGGAAAATGGAATCGCCGCAGCTTGATGCTCGGAATCATGCTGTTGTTTATCAGCGGAAATATACTGGCTGCTTTTGCACCGACCTTTATGGTGCTGTTAGCAGGTCGAATTTTGGCGGCGTTGGCTCACGGAATCTTCATGTCGGTTTCGACAGTGATTGCGGCGGATGTTGTAGTCCCCTCTCGTCGGGCGAGTGCGATCGCGATTATGTTTACCGGCTTGACTGTAGCGACCGTAACAGGTGTTCCGCTTGGGACATTTATTGGTCAGCAGACGACTTGGAATATGTCCTTTATCTTTATCGCCGTGGTTGGCTTACTTGGTCTGATTGCCAGCAGTTTCCTCGTTCCCCGTCATCTGCCGATTCCCGGGAAAGTTGACTTGAAGGGCTTCATTCGAATAGGTAAGAATAAACCATTAGTGCTGTCTTTTCTGATCACTGCGTTTGGTTACGGCGGAACATTTGCTGCCTACACCTATCTTTCACCAATTTTAGAAGGGTTTGGCTTCTCTGCTAGTGCCATCGTAATCCTTTTGATCGTTTACGGTGTGATGGTGGCGATCGGCAATACTGTTGGCGGACACTTTGCGAACGACAAGCCACTGGACTCGTTAATCAAAATGTTTGGTCTGTTGCTGGCAGCGCTCGTGTTCTTATTTGTGACGATCCTAATTGGAAAGTCTGGTTTGGGCCTGTTAGCCGTAATGCTCTTAGGACTATTCGCCTTTATGAATGTTCCTGGGTTGCAGCTATATGTTGTTCAGCTGGCTGAAAAATATGTCCCTAAAGATATTACGCTGGCTTCAGCGTTGAATATCGCGGCCTTCAATATTGGGATCACATTGGGATCAACGGTTGGCGCGCAGATAACTGGAAAAATCGGCATTCATTATACGCCTATTTTCGGTGCAGGGATCGTTTTACTAGCGATTCTGTTGATTCTGCGAGTGGAAAAAGGCGAAGTCCGGACTCTCTTAAATGAAGAGACAGACTGTGAGGAGTAAGTAAAAACCGCGACTTTTTGGTCGCGGTTTTTACTCTAGTTAATGACTTCAGTCAGTTTCGCTCGTGTTAGCGAGTGAAACAAAAAAACCGCGCGTTTCTACGCGTGGACGAAAGAGCTTTAGCGTTAAAAACTCCTTTCGATATACTACTAAGTGGCTACCAACCGCTCATTTTATCGAAAGGAGTTTTTCTATGCCATCAAATGACGACAAAAGTTTATCACATACACGCTGGAATTGTAAGTACCACATCGTGTTCACACCAAAATACAGAAGAAAAGTAATTTATGGTGAGTTAAGAAAAGATATCGGAAGAATTTTGCGTAAACTTTGTGAGATGAAAGAAGTAGAAATCATCGAAGCTCATGCAATGCCAGATCATATCCACATGTTAGTAAGAGTTCCACCGAAAATAAGCATTTCTCAGTTCATGGGATTTTTAAAAGGCAGAAGTGCGACTCTGATCCATGAGCAGCATGGAAACTTAGTCTATAAATATGGGAATAAAAGTTTCTGGTCTAAAGGATATTACGTAAGTACAGTGGGGTTGAATCAAAAGACAATCGCAAAATATATAAGAGAGCAGGAATCAGATGATCGTATTCGAGATAGTATAAGTAAACGAGAATACGTTGATCCATTCAAGAGTAAGAAAAAGAAATAAAGTAGCGAGCGCCGAGCGGTTGGCGGTCTTTTGGGAAGCTCCATTTATGGAGTACGTGAGTGGGGACCTCTTCTAGAGGTGTTAAAAAGCCACCCGTTTTCACGGGTGGATGGGTTACTGTTTTTCCAGATTTGAGCCAAAATATCCTTGAAGACGAGAAAAGCATCTTGATCCGTATACCCATAATCCTTTTTTAGCTGCTTCAACAGGTCGTTTATCAGCGGAACGTAGTCATCCAAGTGGACGACTTCTTGGTATGTCGTTAAGACAGGATATTTCTCTGCCCAGACAGTTGTCCAATCAATTTTTTGCTGTTTCTCTTCACTGGTCTTGGCGATAACTTCCTTTATGTCGTTTAAATCAGGGTCGAATTCGATCAAATCGTCTAAAGAAACTTTGTAGATCGCGGCCAATTTTTTCGATTGGTTGATATCAGGCAGTGTTTCGTCCAGCTCCCACTTTGAAATCGTCTGTCTGCTTACACCAAGCTTTTCTGCGACAGCTTCTTGGGATAACCCTTGCTTTTTACGGGCATTGAAAAAATTAGTTCCTAGTGTCATCGTTTATACCTCCTACCTTGATAATTTAAGTTTATCAGGATAGGACAGGAATGCTAGCGAGTATCCGCTGAACTTATGCCCTTTTTCTTACCATTAGGCTGTTGCCGCTTTTTTACGAAAATGAATCAGACAAGCGATAAAAACAGCCAGCAGCAGACCTAATAATACGAGTAATGAAAGCTGCGAGCCAGTAACCGTTGCGGCAATAAAATCGTCTTGGGACTGCTGCGCTAAGTTGATGATGGTTGCGACTATCGCTGTGGCGACTGCACCGGAGAATTGCTGCAAAGTGTTGAACAGCGTATTACCATCGCCATATTCGTCTTCTGAAAGCAGGTTCATTCCGGTAGTCATCAGGTTGCTATAAGAAAACCCAATACCGATCATGTAGAAGACATGCCCTGCAACAAAACCAAGCAGAAGCGGTGAGCGCAATAATAGGGTTAGGGCGATCCAGCCGATCGTCGCAAAGCTTAATCCCAGCAGGATCGGCTTTTTCGGCCCAAAAGTATCTAAGACACGGCCGGAGATCGGTGCTAAGATCGCACCAACTGCAGCCCCTGGCATCATTACGAGCCCTGCGATGAAGGCATCCTTGCCCAAAACGATTTGAATAAAGTTAGGCAAAACAAATGAGATCCCCAAAAGCAAGAACTGACAAACTAGGAAGCCGCATAAAAATAAAACGAAGACCTTGTTTTTTAAAACAGTAATACGCACTAATGGATTTTCCCCCGTGTCGCTTGGCGATAGAAAATGATTAGTCCGATGATACCAACCGCTAATGAGAGGAAGCTCATCAGACTGCCTATCTGGTTTAAAAACATTAGCAGGCCGCTGAAGAGCAATGCAACACCAATCAGACTTACGATATCGAAGGCTCCCGTTTTTTTGACCGGCATTTCAGGAATGGCATAAAGTCCGATTACTAAAGAAATTGCTAGGACCGGCAACAGGAACAAGAAAATTGAGTGCCAAGAAAGACTCGCCGTCATAATCCCGCCATAAGTTGGACCGATCGCAGGAGCAATTGACGTTGTTAATGTACCGACTCCCATCATGGTGCCGCGCTTGTGCATGGGAGTGAAATTCAAAATAATATGGAACATTAACGGCAGCGCAATTCCTGTACTGATCCCCTGCAATAAGCGTCCAACCAATAAAATACTGTAGGAAGGAGACCATAAATCAATGATTAAACCTGCGATGAAAAAGAGATTAGCAACGATAAATAATTTACGGATCGAAAAATTCTTCAATAAGTAGTTGGAAAAAGGCACCATGATAGAGATCACTAAGAGATAGATAGTCGTGACCCATTGCACCATACCAGTAGATATACCAAACTGCTTGATCAGCGTGGGGAAGGTCACGTTCATGGCGGTTTCGATCAATACGCCGGCAAAGGACATGATCCCGGTGGCAAGGACAGCGAACAACAAATGGATTTTCTTTTCTTTCATGTAATAACCTCACTTTGATTAGATAGATAAACGAACAAAAAGAGAGGTGGTTTCTAAATTAATAGAAACCGCCTCTCTCTCGACACGTAATACGTGTTATCTGTACGATTTATTCACAAAAGAAATTGTATAGCTTTTTGCGAACAAGGTCAAGTCTAGCGTTGGATGAAAAAACTGATGATGGCAAAAAGTGCGATGTGTGCGGGATAAAAAATGTAAAAGAAATTCCGCATACTGCGGCCTTTTTCGCCATTGTATAAAATAATCGGAATAGCTGCTAAGCACATCATCCATTGATAATTAAGTGTAAATGCGTGCTGCACGCCGCCGCCAAAAATCAATGTAATGATTGCGATAATTAGTAATGACGCCACTTGTAATAAACGCTTGCCGTGGAAAAGATAGAACAAAACGGACAATAGAACAAAGAGCACGCCGCCTTCTGTTAACATCAAAGTAGGAACCAATAGAGTGAAGCCTTGGAAGAAAAACATCCCTGATTTTGAATCAAAGAGGTTGCCACCATACAACAGTACCATTGCTAAAACACTTAAGATCGTTGGAACAAGAAACCAAATCAGCCCTTTAAAGAAGGTCTTTCTTTGTTTAAAATATTCGCAGGCCTGCATGTAGACAGTCCCTAAGAATAATGTACCAAAAATATTGTTGATCACTATCGCATTATTGATTGAAAAATAATGGTTAAGGATTGTATTAATAATGCCCATCAACCAATAACCTGCTAATAGACGAAACATATATTTTTTACGATTGCTCGTGTGAATGAACCCTTCAGAACTTTCAAACAAGAAAAGCGGAGCCGCGATTCGACCGATCCAATGAAACCACATAGGCACCCCTAAAAATAGAAAGAATTCTCCAATGTGGTCGATCACCATCGTCACAACCCCTAATACCTTTAACTGGAAACCAGTCATTCCTTTATTCATAAAAAAACCCCTCTCAATTTATAAGGTAACAATACTGATTTTTTTCAAGACGCGCCATTTATTGAACGAACAATCAGCTTACAAAAATGAGAGACTGAAATGTCAGAAAATTCTTTCTACTTATTGACAACTAAGGAAACCTCCGTTATCATTACAATCATAAATTAATTTAAATGCCATTTAAATTTAATTTTTTAAAGGAGAATTTCTATGAACGCGACGACTACTGAACAAATGATTATTAGACTGAGGACTTGAGACTTGTTTTGAAAAAAACAGTTTGAAGTCCTGTTTAACATTTGTTGAGTGGGATTCTCCAAAGCATCCCGCTAAGAAATTAGTGAGATGCTTTTTTTACTAGTTTTTGCTGCTCAAGGGCATATCTAGTGGAAATGAGCGGATCAATATTGTTTTAGCTATCAGTAAGGAAGCACCATTTTTAAAAGAAAATGCAAGTGGATTAAATGGTCTGGCTCAATCGAAGCAATCGATTAAGTCTCGAGAGCATACAAATTAGAGCCTAGCAATCAAAAAAAGGAGTGGGAAAAAATGGAAAACAATGCAGCAAAGGTGAGTGTTAAGGAAACAGCAATCTACACGGTAGAAACAGAGAATGCACCAAAAGCAATCGGGCCATACGTTCAAGGGAAAGTTGTAAACGGTCTGTTGTATGCTTCCGGACAAATCGCGTTAGATCCAGCAAGCGGAGAAATGGTTGGTGAAACGATTGAGGATCAAACCCAGCAGGTTTTACAGAATGTGGGCGGTCTTTTGAAAGCTGTTGATGCAGATTATGATCAAGTGATAAAAACGACCTGCTTCTTGAAAAACATGTCTGATTTTGCGGCCTTCAATCAAGTCTATGAACGCTTTTTTGATAACGAAAAACCAAGCCGCTCGTGTGTTGGTGTCGCTGATTTACCCAAGGGCGCTTTGGTAGAAGTAGAGATAGTAGCGGTAGTCGAATAAAAAGAAAACAGAGCAGGTAAGCGAATTTTTTCTGAAGTAGCTATCAACATATCAGAAAGAATCCAAAGTAAACCTACTCTGTTTTTCTTATTAACGTAATAATCCTTTTTAATGCTTGTTCTGATAGAAAACGACAAGTTATTCCTAAAAAATTTTTACACTCTATTGTGCCGTCTAATGGGATTTAAATACCCAACAGAAAAATAAACACCAGCGCAGCGATTGTTTGAACAGCGCCGACGGATAAGCCGTAAAGCAGGAAGCGCGGACCTTCTTTTAAGAATTTTCGGAAGTCCAACCGTAATCCAATGGCTGCTAATGCCGTTGTTTCAAACCAAGTACTAATGAAATGCGCCCCATTATTGAACAGCGGCGGCAATGTGAAAAAGCTGTTGATAACACAGAAAATCAAAAAACAGGTAACATACCATGGGATCGGGAATTTTTTCTTCGATCCTTTTGTCGTGACAATACCGTCATGTTGGGCTTTTCGTTCGAATACGAAAACGACCACCACTAAAAAAATGATGCGAGTGATTTTAAAAAGCATCGCGTATTTGACGGTTTCTGGATTGATCAAGCTGGCTCCGGCAACGACTTGTCCGACGGATTGCAGAGTTCCGCCAAGCAAAGCGCTCTTGCTTAATAAAGCATTCCCGAATAAAGAAAGGCCTAAAAAGGGCAGCGTCAGCATCATTATTGTTCCCAGCAAATTGACAAGAGTAATGATTTGTCCTTTTTCTTCATCATTTGCTTCAATCGAAGGGGCGATCGCACCAATCGCTGATGATCCGCACACCGCATTTCCACCAGCCATCATCATGGACATTTTTTCATTGAAGCCCAGTTTTCTGCCGATCCAATACGCTCCGACAATGACGGTCGCCATAATCAATAGAATAAAGAACAGTCCTTTGAAGCCCATTTCCCCGATGGTTTGAAAAGTTACCGTGAATCCCAATAAAACGACGGAATATTCTAATAAGCGGCTTTCAGAAAATTTGGTGCCGGCGGCTAAAATTGGTTGCTTAAATAAAGTATTTCCTAAGATGATTCCCAGCAAAATCGCCAAAGTTGCTCCGCCTAGTTTGGGCAATAGCAGGGCGGCTGATTTGGCTAAGATTGCCACACCGATAGATAGGCCTAACCCTGGTAAAAAGGGTTTGGTTTTTGTATAAAAACGAGTAAACATCGTTCGACCTCTTTCTAATAATTGATAGTTTTTGCAGATTTTGTGTACACAGTTTCTTTTAACGAGTAGGATTAAAAGATTTTTCACCGGCTTTTCATTTGCATAACAAATTATAACTGATATCTTTTATTATTATAATTTATTGATATAATACCTTAGATAGAAAAAGATAATGGAAGTGATTACGATGTTTAAGTGGCTAGAAACCTTCAAAGTAGTATATGAAACAAAAAATTTTTCGAAGGCTTCGGAAATTTTGTTTATTTCCCAGCCAACGGTTTCTTCTCAAATCAAGCAGCTAGAAAATGAATTTGGCACACAATTGTTTATTCGCAGTGGTCGGAAGGAGGTGCTGGTCACACCGCAAGCCGAGATATTGTACGAGCGTGTTGTCGACTTGATGGATGATTGGGATAAGCTGTATCAAGCGGTCCAAACGAATCAGCAGCAAATCGTTCGTTGTGTGATCGGTGCTTCTCATACCTTTGCTAATTATGTTTTGCCAACTCTTTTGATTCAATTACATCAAGAATTTCCACAGATTCGTTTTAGTGTTCGGATGATGAATTCACTAGAGGTTTTACAAGCGGTGGAGCATCACACGGTGGATATCGGATTTATTGAGAAGCCCTTATCTGCACCTAATATCAAGCGGTTCTCGTTGATGGAGGATCAGCTGGTTCTAGCCGGTGACACAATCAAGGGTCCTTGGCTGGTGCGTGAAAATACTTCCGGTGTGTACTATTATACGAAGCGATTTTTAGAAGAGAAGGATATCGATGGTCCCGTCATGGAAGTCCAAAATAATGAGGTTATTGTGGGGCTGTTGAAGCAGGGATTCGGCTGTTCCTTAATTTCAGAGCTGGCGGCAGAGGGAATTGCTCATCAATGCTTGGATGATAGCTATAAACGCAATTTCTATTTGATCCGGCGTAAAGCCGGTGCATCTGCTGATATTGAAAAATGTGCTGATTTTATTTGTGAGTGGAGCAAGGAATAAAAATACTAGAAATTGATAAGAAAAGCTTTGCGACCTCGTTCTGCTTAATGCTAATTTAGCAGCGGCTGGCGGAGTCACACCATTGTGTAGAAACGCCGGCTATCGAAAAATTTGGTAGTAACGTTTTTAAAATATGAAAAAACTGTCTGCTAAAACAACAGACAGTTCGAACTAAGAAATCAGGGTGTCGCTGCTTGGCTCAACTCAGCTAAAAATAGTACGGATTCTGCTAAACGCTGATAATCAATGATAGTTAAATTATCTTTTGGCGTGTGCATGACGGCTTCCATCAATAGGGCTATTTGTGTCGAAGTGACCGCGACCGCCGGGATACCCGCTCCGGCAAATAGCATATGATCTCCCATAGGCCAAGGATCAACCTTTTCGACGGTTGGATAATTTGCCGATAAGGTGTCCAATTGTTTGGTCAGCTGTTCCGAGCATTCATAGAGTGAGTAAGAGATGGTGCTGTCTTGCATACCGACACCATCGACATTAAAGGCGAATGCATACTCTGCCGGTTGATTTAGTGATTGCTCCATAAAAGTCATTTCACCAGGCATCGAATAATAATCCTCGCCATTAAATAAAACAAATTCAAGCTGATTATCCAACTCAGTTTGAGCCAGCTCCTCAGCTAGAGCTAGCAGCACTGCTACACCTGACCCATCATCTAACGCGCCGGGGGTGGTTGGCTTGGTATCGATATGAGCCGAATAAACGAATTTCTTTCCTGTACCTAAGGTTGCAATCACATTGGCTGCGGTTGCTGCTTTGCGTTCGGTCATTAGCCGCAGAGTCGCGTTTTTCTTCTGTAATAATGCAGATAAGAATTTACCCTTGATTGTTCCACATGGAACAGTAAAGTCGCCATCTTGAATGATCGGTACCGGGACCTCTTCAAGAAAACTCACGGTGATGACGGCTAAAGGCTGTTTTTGCTCCAGCTCACGAATAATCGTTTGGTGGTCTTCAGGGTTCCAAAAAATCATACTTTTTGGCATAAGCGGTTCTTTACATAAGTCTCCGTACATCACGCAAATCTTATTGGTCAAATCAGCCTCTTTCAATTCTTGGATCGTTTGTACACAGATCAGTTCCCCGCTGACCTCGCAGGGCAGTGCATATTCCGCTGCCGCAACTTCAACCGATTGACCATCTACAATTAATTCAGCTCCATTATTTTGCCAATCCATACAAGAAAACTCCTGCAAGCGAACATCATACCCTAATGATCGAAGAATTCCCGCAGCGTAATCAACAGCGGCCTTATTGCCAGCTGATCCAGTGGCTCGCGGTCCGATTTCCTGACACAGCTTTTCCATGTGACGAACTAAATTCTTTTTGATGCGTTTCATTTAGCAACACTCCTGCCTATTTTATCGTATTCATTCCTAAACAGTCTATCCTTCCAGCAAGCTTTTCGGTAGTTGATTTGTTGTGTATCCATTTCTGTTTCAAACAATCGAAACCAGTTGGACGATGTGCCATTTAGTTGATACCATAAGTATAGAAGAGACCTGGAAGCATTTCTTGACCTTCCTTGTGATTTTTTGGAGAGTCGCTAGAGTCGCTTAAGTAGAGAAATACTAAGTAAGAAAGAGACGTGGAGGATTATTATGGCGAATTTGGAACATGCAGCGGCAGTTACTCGCATGCAAATGTACATTGAAGAAAATTTAGATAAAGATATCACGCTGCACATACTCGCTCAGCAAGCGGGCTACTCACCGTGGCACTCTGCCAAAATGTTTAAGGAGTATACGAATACCTCCCCGTTTGAGTACATTCGTAAATTACGTTTATCCAGAGCGGCTTTGGTTTTGCGAGATGAGCAATTGCGTGTAATCGATGTGGCATTGGATTTTGTCTTTGATTCTCATGAGGGGTTCACTCGAGCATTCCGCAAACAATTCGGTGTCACTCCGAAAAGCTATCAAAAAAAGACACCGCCCATCCCCTTGTTCACCCCTTACCCAGTCGAAAGCTATTATTTAATGGGGGAGGAGCGTGAGAAGCTGCCGCCCTTATCGAAAAATTTGCATGTTCGTTTAATTCATTTTCCAGCCCGTAAACTGATTTTCTTACGTGGGGAGAAGGCTGAAAGCTATATTGAATACGCGCGCGAGGTAGGCTGCGATGTGTGGGGGATACTTGCCAGTATCAAAGAAGCCCTGTATGAGCCTGTGGGTCTTTGGCTGCCTGAAAATATACGGCCAGCAGGCGCTTCAACATATGCTCAAGGCGTTGAAGTTCCCATTGATTACCAAGGAATGATTCCTGAAGGCTTTGAGCTGTTGACGTTACCGGCATGTACGATGCTGCTGTTCCAAGGAGATCCGTATGATGAGTCTCGATTTGATGAAGCGATTCCTGCGGTAATGCATCAGATCGATCGTTATGATCCGCAAGAGAACAATTGTCAGTGGGCAGAAAATGAAGCGCCGCGTATTCAACTAGAACCTCAGGGCTATCGCGGCTATATTGAAGCTCGTCCAGTTTATTTTAATTTGTAAGAGCAGAAAAAAATTTTTTACTACGAATGTGTTTGTATTATATGAAGGAAAAAATCAGGGGATTTTTTTGTCAACCACTTAGCCGAAAAATCAGTCGAAAGTCTGAGGTGCAGGTTTCCCCGAATGATATAATTAGCTCAATCACACAGAATAAAAAATCAGAAAAAAGGTTGGGATAAAAATGAAACGAAGAGGTTCAGGTATCATTGTTGGAATTGTCGTCATCGTTCTGGCAATCGGCGCATACTTAATAACGACATATAACTCATTGGCATCAGCAGAAAACGACGTGGACGCAAAATGGTCGCAGGTGGAAAATGTGATGCAGCGACGGGCAGATTTGATTCCAAATCTAGTAAATAGTGTCAAAGGCAGTATGAAACACGAAGAAAAAATCGTCAAGGAGATCACCGATGCGCGTAAAGCCTATAATGGTGCAAAAACACCGGCTGAAAAAAATGCAGCGAATGATCAAATCGATCAAAGCTTAGGAACAATGGTGAATGTCATTCAGGAAAACTATCCGACATTGGCTTCTAATGAAAATGTTAAAACGTTGATGGTCCAGCTGGAAGGAACAGAAAACCGAATTTCAGTTGAGCGAAAAAATTATATTGAGCAGGTCAATGACTACAATCAAAGCTTGGTTCGTTTCCCCAAAAACATGGCAGCGAAAGTTTTAGGCTTCGATAAAAAGGCGAACTTCAAGGCCGATGAAAAGGACAAGGAAGTACCGGATGTCAGCTTTGAATAAGAATGGGTGAGGAAAATGAAAAGGGAACAGCGTACTTCAGGGAAACAGCTCCATCAAGAGGTCGTTGAGAATTATCGTAAGGTGCGTAAACGCAATGGGCTATTTTCCATAGTGTTAGTGATTGTGATGTTGGTCAGCGGGTTCAGTTTGTTCAATCTTTTCTCGAACAGTGACTATAATGATAAAAAGGCCGCCTATGATCAGCAATTGACGACCTTGGATCAAGAACGAGAAGATATTTTGTCTGGTAAAAAGGTCACCGTCAGCCAATCCTTCAAAACCACCATGAATGATAATTTGGCAAATTTGAAGGAATATCCTAAGACGGCCAATAATTATGACGTGGCGATCAAGGATACAGATGGGCATTTAACCATCAATAAGAATAATATTTTTGTTTCTGATAATGCTCAGATGCTGAGTCAGAAAACAAAGCAAAAAATCTATCAATTGAATAAGCAATTAGCCGCAAGTACTAACGGTGCCCAATTTGAAGTAGTCACAGTACCGCAATTGCCTCGGGGCGAAGATATTGAATCTTATGCCAACAAGATCTTCAATCAATTGGGGATCGGTGATAAGAATGAGAACAATGGGGTCTTGTACTTAGTAGCTTTAGATGAACGAGAATTTCGTTTGGAAGTAGGGTATGGCTTGGAAGGCCTGATTCCTGATGGAAAAGCCGATGACATTATCAATGATGATGACGTGGTAGATGCCTTCAAGGATGAGGACTATGATACGGGTGTTAACCAAGTCTTGGATGAAGTATTCGCGATCATGAATACGAAGACGGCTTTGGTAGATTCACAGATCAAAAATGTGAAGAGTCAACGAACAAAGCTGATGTTCTTTCATTTGACGGGGATGGTAGTCTTAGGTCTGCTTTTCTTTGTCAGTCTCTTATTAGTAGTCAATCTTTTACGAGCACGTGTCTTCTTAAAAGAGAATTACAAGAAATATCAGTCCGAAACAGCTTCGATCACTGGTGAGACAGAATTACAGCGCAAAGTTAAACACACGGAGCTTTACCAAATTCTATTAAGTGGTTTAATCGTTGGTATGTCTGTAAGAGGAATCAAACGGGCGATCATCCAAGGGAAGTTGCTTAGAAATCCTTCTGCTCAAAAGAAAATGTTTGGTCGCATCTTGATCGGCGACACCTTATATTCCGGTAATGGGGATGTATTGACGACGGCTTATTTAGCCTCAAACTATAATTCTAATAACTGGTCGGATAACGATAGCGGCTCAGGCGGCGGCTCTTCTTGGGGCTACTTCGGCGGTGGTTCATCAGGCGGTGGCGGAGCGTCAGGCGGATGGTAATTGAATATAATAAAAAAAGCGTGAGACAATTCCAAAATGTCTCACGCTTTTTGCCAGTTCTACTTTTCTCAGTTTACAAATTTTGTATTTCTAGATAATAATGAATGCCTATGACTTATCCAAACCTTTACTACCTATTAAAGACTTCCTGACTATAATGGATAGGAAGACTTTTTATTTTTTGTCCGTTGCAACGGTCAAAAACGAGTGAAGCGTTTTCTTTCTGACAGGTTATGATAAAAACAAGAAGGGGAGGTTGATAGCCGTGGGAGCAAAGAAAAATCGTGAACAAAGGCTGTTACTACTTCTAACGAAACGACATGACTATATCACGTCCGACGAATTGGCAGAGCATCTGGAAACATCACAAAAGACCATTTATCGCCTAATCAAAAAAATTAATGAAACATATGGCGAAGGACTGATTCAGTCAGAAAAGGGGCGAGGCTACAAATTAAATTATGAAAAATATATTAATCAGACAAACGTTCAACCCAGCCATCGTAGTCAATATTCTCCGCAAGAACGCAGAAATCGTGTGATGGAGGAGTTATTACTTTTATCACCCAATGCGAAAAATGTTTATGACTTATTTGAAGAGTACTATGTGGGAGAGTCCGTTATTTTCAGTGATGAGCAGATGATCGCGGAGCATTTACAACGTTACGGCTTGAATTTGGAACGAAAACAGCGAACACTGACAGTCTTAGGAAAAGAGGCCAATATTCGTCGCGCGATTGCTGATTTGATTCAAATGCACCATATCATTGAAATCGACGAGCTAAAGAATAATTCTGATTTAAACTTTAATAACTATGACGTGCTGTTTATCTTGGACCAGCTTAAACTAATAGAAAAACAATTACAGCTGACGATCCCATATCCCTATAATGTCAATATTTTTTCTCATTTGTACATTTTGATCAGTCGTTTGAGAAAGGTTCATAAACTACCGAACGAAGAAATGAGTCCGCTTTCTAAAAAGGAGCAAGAAGATTTACAACAAGACATCGCTCTTTATCAGGTTGCCAAAGCGGCAATAAGAAATGTGGAAAATTATTTGCATAATGATCTGCCTGATTCAGAGGTTTACTATCTTTATCAGTATTTGAGATCATCGCGGATGCAGGGTTCATTAAGCAAAGTAACAAAATTTTCTTCAAAGGTTGTTGAGATCACGAACATGTATTTAGATGGTATGAGTCAGCGTTTGAATATACCCGTTAAAGACGAATCCATCTTCCTTGATCTGGCGAATCACATCAAGCCAATGATTAATCGATTAGAGCATGCCATCCATGTGAAAAATAGTTTACTAGATCAAATCAAAATGACGTATGAAGTGATTTTTACAGATGTCAGCGATGTTTCGGATGGCGTGAGTGAGCGTTTCAAACTGCCAAAAATCAATGAAGATGAGAATGGATTTATCACTCTTTATTTTGCGCGAATCATTGAGACCAATCAATTACCGATTCGCACGGTAATTATGTGTACAACCGGAGTTGGGACCTCAGAGCTTTTAAGAGTTAAGATTGAGAAGAAATTTCCGGAATTGGAAATCGTTGACGTTGTTGCGTCACGGGATGCGAAACATTTCGTGGAAAAATATCCAGGAATCGATCTGATTTTGACGACGGTTAGTGTCAGCGATACGATCCCGATTCCATCTTTACTAGTGAGTGCGATGTTTACACGAGACGATCAAAACAGATTACAAAAGAAAATCGAGGCCATCTATGATGAACGATAACTTTTTCCAAGTTTTCTTGGACCAACCGTTTAAAAACAAGGAACAAATTCAACGCTTTATCGCAGAATTTGCAAATCAAACTGAAGCGCAAGAATTGATCGACTTGTTAAAGCAACGAGAAAAGGCTGGTAATACGATGATCGCAGAGCATGTAATTTTGCCTCACTTAGAAAGTGCGAAGATCAAACAAAGTCAAATTTTATTCATTCGTTTAACAGAGGCAATCGATTTGGATAGACAAACACCAGCAGTCCGACTGATTATCACGATTCTATTGAAGAGGAATGAGAGCCAAGAAATGAAGAAGAAAATCGCACAATTTACACGGCGATTAGCAGACGATGACTTCTTAGAAGATTTGCTACATGCTGAAAATGCTCAGCACTTTTATCAAAAACTGAGTATCTCTTCAGATTTTGGCAGGCTGTCGAACTAAAAAGATATTTAGTAAGATTGGACCAATTGTCGATCAAAACATTTTGTTGAAGGATATCCGACATTCGAATCGAGAGAACTTTTCTAAAAAAAGATTATTTTGAAACACATAAGGAGGAATGAGCTATGAAAATAGTTGGAGTAGCAGCGTGTACAGTGGGGATTGCTCACACATACATTGCACAGGAAAAATTAGAAAATGCCGCAAAAAAAGCGGATTGTGAAATGAAGGTAGAAACACAGGGAACAATCGGGATCGAAAACGGGCTGACTCAAGAAGAAATTGATCAAGCGGATATCGTGATCTTGGCGGTAGATGTAAAAATTTCGGGACGGGAACGTTTCGAAGGGAAACGAATCATCCAAGTGCCAACAGAGATAGCCGTGAAGTCACCGAATAAATTGATTGAAAAAGCAAAGGAAGTTGTTACTCAAAAAGTGTAGCAGGTGTTGTTTCGAGGGAGGAATTCAAATGGAAGTAAAAGACATCGTGGATTTAGATATCGTCAAAACGAATATGACTGCCAAAACCAAGGATGATGCATTAAATGATCTGGCAAACCAGCTATTAGAGAGTGGCTATATTTCGGAAGTAGAAGGATTTATTAAAGACATTTATGCGCGTGAAGCAGAAGGCCAAACGGGTATTGGCAATTATATCGCGATCCCTCATGGAAAAAGCTCTTATGTCAATAAAGTTGGTGTAGCAATCGGAATCAATCAGGAAGAAATTCCCTGGGAAAGTTTAGATGGCAAAGGCGTGAAGGGAATCATTCTTTTTGCAGTTGGAAATGATAATGATGGTGCAAGCAATCATTTAAAATTATTGTCGCTATTTGCTAGAAAACTTGGAAACGATGAAGTAGTGGGTAATCTATTGCAGGCGAAAAAGCCAGAAGATGTTGTTGAAGCATTCGCTTAGTTAAATGGAGGAAGAAAAATGAAAAAAATTAAAGAGTTAAATCTTAAAGTACACTTATTGACGGCGATCTCTTATTTGATTCCGATCGTCTGCGGTGCCGGATTCTTGATCGCTATCGGGATGGCATTTGGCGGTTCGAGTCAGGATGCATTGGTGCAAGGGAAGTTTACGATTTGGGATGCCTTGGCAACGATGGGGGGTAAAGGGTTAGGGTTGCTGCCTGTAGTTATTGCGACCGGAATTTCGTATTCAATCGGTGGGAAACCAGGGATCGCACCTGGCTTTATCATTGGATTAACAGCAAATGCAATCGGTGCTGGTTTTATCGGCGGTATTTTAGGCGGTTATTTGGCAGGGTATCTAGTATTAGCGATTTTAAAATATGTTAAATTACCGAACTGGGCTAAAGGATTGATGCCAACGCTGATCATTCCATTTTTAACATCGATCATTGGCGGCTTAATCATGGTGTACATTATCGGTGCGCCGATCGCTGCATTGACCGCATTGTTAACAAATTTCTTAGATGGGTTAGGAAATTCTTCACTATTAGTCTTTGGCGGTGTTATTGGTCTGTTGAGTGGTGTTGATTATGGCGGCCCGATCAACAAAACAGTCTTCGCCTTTGTATTAACGATGCAAGCAGAGGGCTTAAATGGACCGATTACTGCTTTACAATTAGTTAATACCGCAACACCGATTGGTTTTGGCCTAGCCTTCTTTATTGCAAAGTTATTCGGGAAAAATATCTATACAAAATTAGAAGTTGAAACATTGAAATCAGCGGTTCCAATGGGTGTTATCAATATTGTTGAAGGTGTCATTCCATTAGTTATGAATGATATTGTACGCGGTGTTGCAGCCACTGCCATCGGCGGATTTGCCGGTGGAGCGACGACAATGATTCTAGGCGCAGATGCGACAGTACCGTTTGGCGGGGTACTGATGATCCCGACTATGTCTAGACCATGGGCAGGAGTAATCGCGATCCTAGTCAATGTAGTTATAACCGCAGTAGTGTTGGCAGTAATCAAGAAAAATGTCACGGAAGAAGACGCGGCGATGCAGGTTGAGAAAGAAGAAGATGACATTAACTTAGAAGACATTCAAATTTTTTAATACAGAAAGAGTGACAATACATGAAGAAAGTAGAATTTTCTCCATCACTAATGACGATGGATTTAGACAAATTTAAAGAACAAATTGTCTTTTTAAATGATCATGTAGATTCTTATCATATTGATATTATGGATGGGCACTATGTTCCAAATATCACCTTATCTCCATGGTTTATCGAAGAACTGCGAAAAATTACAACATTGCCCATGTCAGCACATTTGATGGTGACTGATCCGAGTTTTTGGGTACAACAGTTAGTGGATCTGGGATGCGAGTGGATATGTATGCATGCTGAAGTATTGGACGGGTTAGCTTTTCGCTTGATCGATCAAATTCATGATGCTGGTTTGAAGGCTGGAGTCGTATTGAACCCTGAGACACCAATCGAAACGATCTTTCCTTATATCGAACTAGTCGATAAGATTACGATCATGACGATTGATCCAGGTTTTGCTGGCCAACGCTTTATTGAAAGTACGCTAGATAAAATCGTTGCACTACGGGAACTAAGGGAAGAAAAAAGCTACAAATATGTGATCGAGATGGATGGTTCATCCAATCGAAAATCCTTTCAACGTATTGATGCAGCTGGCCCAGATATATACATTGTTGGACGTAGTGGATTATTTGGCTTAGATAAAGAGATTGCGAAAGCCTGGGAGATCATGGTCAATGATTATGAAGAAATGACGGGCAAAAAGCTTATTTATATAGAAGCAAAATAATTTTGAAAAAACTGGGGTCGAGTGACGCCAGTTTTTTTGAGTAAAATGAGATGAATTTATTAGACATAGGTCAGTTATCGGATAAGAAACATCTATATGAAATTTAGCAAGCATGAAGCAACTTTTTTGTGATATAGTAAACAATAATGTAAACGCTTTAAAAAGGGGGAGTTTAATGGACTATCAAGGACCAATGCTGGTGGTAAAAGATATGGAGCGGTCAAAAGCGTTCTATCGAAAAATTTTAGAAGTAGATATCATTTCTGATTTTGGTGAGAATGTGACATTTAATGGCGGTCTATCGTTGCAAACAGAGGAATCATGGATACAATTTACTGGTTGCAGCAAGGAAAGCTTTAACTATCAGAACAATACGGTTGAATTTTATTTTGAGACGAAGGATTTTGATGGCTTCATCGAGCGAATTAAGAATGAGGACTTAGACTTTTTGCGAGACGTCGCAACGATGCCTTGGGGACAAAAGGTAGCCTGTTTCTACGATCCAGACAAGCATGTGATTCAAGTCGGTGAGGATCTGACAGTCATGGTGAAGAGACTTGCCGCAGATGGAATGACCGTGGATGAGTTAGGAGAAAAGACATTTCTTGGCAAAGAAATGGTAGAGAATATGCTGAATAGCTAAAAGTTAGTTGAGGGCCGCAGCCTTCAACTAACTTTTTTATTTTAGGCTTTGCGTTGTCCAGTTTTCGTAAAGAAAAGTGAAGGATCCTGGAGGCGCTTGAAGACTGGATTCCAGCATTTGGGCTAGTGCTTTCAGCTTCAACTGGACTTCCTGCTCGGTCCAGGTAAATAAACCAGGATCCAGTAAAAAGATAATCGGCGAAAGCAATAGTTCTGCTGTTTGTTCCGTATGTGCACAGACAAAGGTCTTCTCTTCAACACCTTGCTGCAAAATTCCACTGACGATAGGTGCCAGCTTTTGCATGATAAAAGCATTGGATTTCTGATGAATCGCGGCATTTTGGGGTTCATGCAAAGCACTGTCCAGTGCACGATCCACTGCGGTAGAGCGATAAAAAAAGAGTAATAATTTTATTTTTTCCAAAGCAGGTGCGTCGACAGCAGCCAGTTTTGTTCGGCAAGTTTCAATGACGTAGCTATACTGTCGTTCCACCAAAGCATCTAGTACTTCTTCTTTGCTTTTAAAGTAGTAATAAAGCCCGCCCTTTGCGATTTTGGCTTTACTTGCAATATCTTGAACGGAAGCGGTGCCGGCTGTTCCCTCATAGAGCAGTTCCTGCAGGGCATCCAATATCAAATCTCGTTTGCTCATTGTATCAACCTCCGAAATTAGTATACCACAACAAGTTGACCATCGTTCAAAAACTTGTTATGATGAAGTTGTTGAACGGTGGTCAAAAAAGGAGGGCTTACTTTGTTGGTAGTAGGTGTATTTATTTTCATTCTATTGTTACTTGCTTTGTTCAGTTTGGTATTGCTGATTAAATTCTTCGTTTTTCTTTTTAAGCGTTTACGGGGACAGAAGACGGCCTTTCTGACGAAGGGAATCAAAAAAGGGGTTTTGGGAATGCTGGTGATCATTACTTTAGGAATAATTCTAATAGTCGCGACTCAGCTAACCGCAGAGACACCAAAAATTGCTGGAGAAAATAGTATAGCAGAGCTGAGGGCCGTTCAGTTGAATGGCCGTAAGGAATGGATCAGCATTCGTGGGGAAAATCGAAATAAACCGCTGCTGCTCTTTTTAGCGGGTGGTCCCGGTGGTTCTCAATTAGCAGCAACACGATTTGAGCTTGCGAAGCTGGAGAAGGATTTTGTCGTCGTCAATTGGGAGCAGCCAGGCTCAGGAAAATCTTTTTCAGCGATTTCGAAAAAGCAATTAACTCCTGAAATCTATGTGAAGGATGGGACGTCGTTGGTTCGTTCATTGCTGAAAGAATTTAAGCAGGAAAAGCTTTATCTAGTGGGGGAGTCTTGGGGAAGCGCGTTAGGGATTTTCATGGCAAAGGAGCGTCCGGATTTGTATCATGCATTTATGGGGACTGGGCAAATGGTTGCTTTTGAAGAAACAGAAAAGATCGATTATGCCTTAGCGCTGAAACTGGCAAAAGAAAATGGAGATCAGAAGGTAGTAGATACTTTACGGAAAAATGGTGAGCCGCCCTATTATGGCCGTTCAGTAACTACTCAAAGTGCCGTTTATCTAAATTATCTGAATCAAATCATGGCGCGAAATCCTGAGATTCAGAATGCTGGTTTTCAAACAATCCGTGATCTTTCAGCAAAAGAATACGGCTTGCTGGATAAAGTCAATTATCTCCGAGGGATCTTGCAAACCTTCAATCAAGTTTATCCGCAGCTTTATGGGATCGATCTGCGAAAGGAGTACTTGAAATTAGAGGTTCCTGTTTATTTTTTATTAGGCAGGCATGATATGAATGCGCCAGTGGATTTAGCTGAAGATTATTATGACCAATTAGAGGCTCCCGCAAAGGAAATTATTTGGTTTGAGCATTCCGGTCATAGTCCTTGGATCAATGAGAGGGGACGCTTTGTTGAAGTAGTTCGGCAGATTGCAGAAAAGACAAAATAAACCCAGAGTATCTACGAAAGGCATCGTGGATACTCTGGGTTTTTAATTTTCGAATTGTGCTTGATGCAGCTGGTAATATCGCCCATGTTGGGCCAATAATTCCTCGTGAGTTCCTTGCTCAACAATATTTCCGTCGTTGACCACTAAGATCAGGTCAGCTTCACGGATCGTTGAAAGCCGATGAGCAATAATAAAGGAAGTTTTATTGGTCATCAATTGCCCCATGGCTTCTTGGATATGCCATTCAGTTTGCGTATCCACATTAGATGTCGCTTCATCAAGGATCAATAATTCGGCATTAAGCAGCATCGCCCGGGCGATCGTCAATAATTGTTTTTGTCCCTGCGAGATTGCTAAGCCATCCTCGGTCATCACCGTGTCGTAGCCTTTTGGCAATTGTGCGATGAAATCATGGATATGAGCCGCTTTGGTTGCTCGAATCACATCTTCTAAAGTAGCGTCTTCATTCCCATAGGTCAAATTCTCAAAGATTGTCCCCGTAAAGAGCCAAGTATCCTGCAAAACCATCGCATATTGCTTTCGCAAACTGGCTCGGGTCGCATTTTTGATATTTTGTCCATCTAAATAGATCGTGCCGCTGTCAGGATCGTAAAAGCGCATCAATAGATTAACGATGGTTGTTTTTCCTGCTCCAGTCGGACCAACGATGGCCACGACACTGCCGGCAGAGATATCAAATGAGAGATCTTTGATGACTGGCTGTTCTTTTTGATAGCTGAAGGAAACATGGTCAAAACGAATATCTCCGCGGGCCTTTTCAAAGACGTGGGCATTTGGTACGTCTTGAACCTCGGGACTTTCATCCAATAGCTTGAAGACACGTTCAGCAGCAGCAATAGAGGATTGCAGATCACTGAAAATATTTGCCAGCTCATTGATCGGGCCTGAAAATTTTCGTGAGTACAGCACAAAAGAAGAAAGCTTACCTAAGGTTAATTGACCAAATAAAAATAGAAAGGCGCCTAAAACACTGATCAATGACAGCGAAACATTATTGATGAAGTTAACGGAAGGCCCCGTCATACTACCGTAGTATTCCGCATTATAATATGCAGTCATAGCCTCTTCGTTTTTCTTTCCAAAGCGTGAAATCATCGTTTCCTCCTGATGATAGACTTTGGTCGTTTGCTCACCAGACAAAAGTTCCTCTGTTAAACCATTTAATTCCCCCAGCTTAGCAGAACGCTTCCGGAATAGGGGCTGAAACTTATTCGTTAAAAAGCGTGTCAATAAAAGCGAAGCGGGTACGGTGACTAAGAAGATCGTCACCATTAATGGCGAGATCACTACCATCATTACAAAGGAGCCGATAATGGTCACTAGGCTGCTCAGTACTTGGACCGAATCGCTTGCCAACGAAGTATTGATCGTATCGATATCATAGCTCATACGGCTGACGATATCGCCGGTTTGGTGCTGATCAAAATAGCCGACAGGCAGTGAAACGATTTTATCGAAAAGGTCTTTCCGTAAACGAAAAGCGATTTTTTGACTTAAATAGATCATTAGTCGGCTGATAGTATAGCTTAAAATCGCTGAGGCTAAATAGAAGCCGACCATCAAGCTGCAATAGAAGAAAACCTTTTGGAACGCCACATTGCCTTTGCCGATTTGGATCGCATCGATCGCGTAACCAGATAGAAGCGGTCCAACTAAAGCAAACAGATTACTGGCAATGGTCAATAGTACCGCCAGCAGTAACAGCCATTTGAATTGATACAAATATCCCCATAGCCGGAGCAGCGTACCCTTGCGTGAGTCCTTATTCTTCAATGGTTTGCCCTCCAGTCTGTCCTTGATAAATTTCTTGATAGGTTGGATTGGCGGCTAATAATTCCTCATGAGTACCGTAGCCAATCATTTTCCCCTTGTCTAATAGCAAAATTTTATCAGCATGTTGAACCGAGCTGACTCGTTGCGCAATCAATATTTTCGTTGTCTCAGCGAAATGCATCCGCAAGGCTTTTCGCAGGTTTGCATCGGTATGATAATCCAACGCACTAGAGGAGTCATCTAGGATAAGCAAATCCGGTTGGCCAATCAAGGCACGAGCTAAAAGTATTCGCTGTTTTTGACCGCCGCTGAGGTTTTGACCCTTGGCTTCCAGGCGATAGTCCAAGCCTTCTGCTAGTTTATCGATGAATTCACGAGCCTGCGCATCATCGATTGCTTGCTGGATTTGGTCTTCTGAAAACGTTCGGCCAAATAGAATATTCTCCCGAATGGTATCGGCAAAAAGAAGATCCTTTTGCAGTACGGCCCCGATTTTTTGATGCAAAGCATCCAGTGAGTAATGCTTGATTTCTTGTCCATCAAGTAAAATCTGTCCAGAGGTCCGATCATATAACCGTAAAATCAGGCTAGCAATCGTGGTTTTTCCACTGCCGGTAGCGCCCATGATCCCTAAAGTTTCCTCAGGATCAACGCTGAAACTGATCTCTTCAATTGCCGGACCGCCATCAGGATAGGTGAACGTCACATGATCGAAAACCAATTTAGTAGAAGCGGGCTTTCTTTGATCTAATGTTCCAGGAACTAATGAAGCTTTTTTGCGTAAAACCTCATTAATCCGATTGGCGGAGGCTAGACCGCGAGAGTATAGGACGAAAATTCGCGTGATCGAAAGCATCGCATTCAAAATAATTGTGAAATAGGTAAGGAAGGCTACAATAACTCCTGGTTGTGTCAAGCCGTCATTCACTCGATAGGCACTGACTACAATGACTAAGGTCAAACCTAAATTTAAAAATAGATCCAAAAGAGCAGGAGAGGCAGCCAGTGTTACATTGGCTGTTGTTTCGGCATTCACTAAGGACTGGTTTACATGTTCAAAACGTTGACGTTCAAAGGCTTCCTTTGACAGAGCTTTAATGACACGTGAGCCGGTCACATTTTCTCGAACGGTCAAAACAAGCTGATCCACTTGCTTTTGCAGCTTGCCAAAAAGCGGCACGCCCTTTTTCGAAATATGCGTCACCATCACAAAGATAATCGGCATAACTGCGACTAGGACTAGAGTCAAAATCGGATCCAAGGTGGTAGTAATCACTATTCCGCCTACTAAAAGAATCGGTGCGCGAATGCCCATCCGCATCATGACACCTAAGGTCAAATGAATATTGTAGGTGTCAGATGTTACACGTGAAACTAATGAGGAAACACCGATATCCTCAATCTGGGTTGTATCTAAATAAGTAATTTTATGGAATAAATCGCCGCGAATATTTTCCGTCGTGTCCTTGGCGATCCGCGACACCATTCGATTGGCAACGATGTTTGCCCATAAGGCAAAAGCCGACGCGGCCAGCATCACACCGCCCCAAAAAAGAATTTTGTTAGGATCTTTTTGCGGGATGACGCGATCCAATATATAAGCCAAATTCCATGGGAGAACCAGCTCCATCATAGTCCCTAAAAATTTAATAATAGCGCCTAACGTGACACGAGAACGATAGGGTTTCAAATAATTAATGATTAATTTCATTTTTGCTCCTTACTGCATAGTTCTGTTTCTGCTTTTTCCATCATTGCCTGTAATCCAACCAACACAGCTTTTTGTTGTTCCGCTGGTATCTCTGCTAATAATGTTTGGTTCCATGCTGCTAGAATTGAACGGATTTCAGACTCTAGCGCCAAGGATTTTTCTGTTGGAAAAATTCTTAGCCGCCGCGCATCGTTCTGATCGCTTTGACGAGTGATAAAGCCTTTTTGCTCCAGCTGTGCTAATTGCCGCGCAACATTGCTTTTATTAATAAAGATTTTACAGGCCAGCTGCTCCTGTGAAATCCCCGGATCAGCACAAACGCTCAATATATAGGCATGATGCATTTCTCCTAACCCCAGCTTTTTAAATTCTTTTTCTCGATATAAAGCCGAAAGCTGTGCGATACGATTGATCATCTTAACAAAAGAATCCACTTAACTATACCTCCCGATAAACCAGCAATTACCTTATTTAACAAGCATATAATAGTATAAAGTAAAAAAGTTGCGGACGCAACGAATGTGAGCCATCACTTTTTTAAAGCCGACGATTATAGAAAATTGGCGGTTTTTTCCTGTTTTCATGTGCAAAAATTAACATTCTTTACGTAAACATAACAATCTTTATTTTATCTTTGCACAAACTTGATGGTGTCTTTACACTGCATCGGTATACTTCTTATCAAAGGGCGCCGAGGCGCTGGTGCCTTCATGCTTTAGTAGGAATTGGCGCAATAGGCTTCTGACTGAAACAATGTTCCTTATCATAAAAAAGGAGAGATAAGTGTGTTAAAACTCGAAAACATCACGAAAAAATTTCAAGAAACGACAGTACTGGAGAATATCAATTTAGAAATTGAATCTGGCGAGATCGTTTCTATACTTGGACAATCCGGCTCTGGAAAGACTACCTTGTTAAATTTGATACTAGGCTTGGAAGAGCCTAGTGAGGGAGAAATTTTCTTTAACGACAGCAACATTACACATACGTTGATGGAAAAACGACCATTCAATATTGTATTTCAAGATTATGCGTTGTTCCCTAACTTAACAGCCTATCAAAATTTGACCTACGGATTGCGCAACAAAAAAGACTGCTCGACCAAAGCAGAAGTAGATGAACTGATCCAATTATTGAATTTGGAAAAACATCTGGAAAAACCGATCCATCAATTATCTGGTGGGCAAAAACAGCGGGTGGCTCTTGGGCGGACCTTAGTGATGAAGCCGCAGCTGCTTTTGTTAGACGAACCGCTGAGTGCGTTAGATGGAGTAATCAAGGAGTCAATCAAAGAAAAAATTCAAGAGATTGCTCGGAAGCTGCATTTGACTATCGTAATCGTTACCCACGATCCAGAAGAGGCCTTGACGATGTCTGACAAAATCGTAGTACTCGATGAAGGAAAAGTTGCACAATGCAGTTCGCCTGTTGAAATCATGAGCGAAGCTTCCTGTCATTTCGTCGAAGAATTTATCGTCAATCAATTAGCCATCAAACAACAGAACATTCAACAAATTTTTCAACAATCTATGAAAAGAGTGGCATCATGAGAATCTCATTTTCAATAAAGAAGTTGATCAGCTGGATCGTATTGGCGTTTTTCTTCTTGTTTCTAGCGTATCCAATTATTCAGATTATCATTACCGCTTTTCCACAAACGGATGGCGAAAATTTGCCTATCTTCACACACGATTGGCGCATTTCTTTTGCTAATAGCTTGAAATATTCTTTGGCGGCGACGAGCTGCTCGACGATCTTAGGTTTTTTCTTGGCTTACGGGAATAATTTTACTCGAATCGATCGAAGATTCTTAAAAGTGAACGAAAGCATCCTTCATTTTCCGATGCTTCTGCCAACGATCACTTATGGATTTGTTCTGATCTATGCCTTTGGGAAACAAGGCTTGTGGAGCAAGGTTTTTCAACAGGAACTGTTCCACATCTATGGGTCCATCGGTATTTTATTAGGCTTTATCATTTATACGCTGCCTCCGATCTTTATTTTGATTAATAATTCGATGAAATATTTGGATACACAATTATTCATTGTTTCTCGCTTGATGGGAGATAGCTGGTATCGCTCGCTTTATAAAACGATTCTGAATCCATTGACGCGAGTTTTGGCTGTCGCTTTTCTGCAGGGCTTTTTCATGTCCTTTACCGATTTTGGGATTCCTAGTGCAGTCGGCGGACAAACGCCATTTATCACTACATTATTATATGAAGGATTTATGGGGACGATCCCTAATTTCCAATTTGGTTCTTTGGTTGCCCTAACGATGCTGCTGCCATCAATCATCAGTATTCTGGTTTTGAATCATTTACAGAAGAAGGTGGTGCGCTACGAGCGGCCGCGACAAGCAGCGATTAAAAAGAATCCTGCGAGAGATTGGTGTTTTCGCCTGCTTTATCTCGGTTTGTCCTGCTTCATTTTAGGGGTATTTGCAGTTCTGATCATCATTCCAATGGTAACTAATTGGCCTTATGAGCTGACACCAACAGTCAATAATTTTACTCGCTTTATTCAAGATGACAGCTTGGTTCTCACCTTGAAAAATTCCTTGCTGATGGCATTGTTAACAGCTGGAATTGGAACGATCATTGCCTATTCAGCAGCGATTATGACATCAAGAGAGCACAAAATTCGTAAAATTAATCAGGTCATCGATAGTATCGCGACGATCACGAATTCGGTCCCAGGAATGGTCCTGGGGGTTGCTTACTTATTACTATTTAGCGGCACCCAGCTGCACAACACCTTGATGGTATTAGTCATTGTTACGATTGTTCATTACTTCTCGACACCGTATCAAATGGCTAAAGAAGCGCTGCAGAAGATGAATTTGAATTGGGAGAATACTGCCAAATTAATGGGAGACAGCTGGCTGAAGACGGTCTGGCGAATCTTGATCCCCAATTCTAAAGTAACGATCGTGGATATTTTTGCCTATTACTTTTTCAACTCGATGGTCACAATCAGCGCTGTGATCTTCTTAACCAGCGCGAACACAATGGTTATTACCGCCAAATTGAAAGAACTGCAGCACTTTGGCCGGTTTAACGATATATTTATGCTTTCCTTGTTTTTACTAGTGATTAATTTAGTGATGCAGGGAATAACACACGCGATAAAAAGAATGCCCGTTTCATTATTTTCGGCTAGGAAAGGAAAGAAGCAGCAAACAAAAATGACGACAATTCAAAAGTAACCACCATTCATAGTAAAAGGTATAGAGGAATGGTATACGGCTTGAAAATCAGATTAAAATATGAAAAAGGAGAATGATCAATGAACAAAAAGAAATTAATTGCTTTACTTGGAGGCCTGCTTTTCGTTCTATTATTAGGCGGCTGCAGCAAAGGCGACGCAGCAAATGGGAAAGTGACGATCTACACCAATGCGGATGAAGAACCCGTGGAAGTGATTAAAAATGTTTTAGATAAAAATGGCTACAAGGGAAAATATACGCTGCAATCCTTTGGTACTTCAGAGCTGGGCGGTAAGCTTTTAGCAGAAGGAAAAGACATTGAAGCTGACTTAGTGACGATGAGTACCTTCTATTTAAATAGTGCTCAGAAAAAAGAAGACATGTTTAAAAAACTGGAGCTGCCTGTCGATTCGCTGACGAAGATTCCAGACTATATCGCGCCATTTACAGTACAAGAGGGAACGATTTTTTACAACACTGATGTAATGAAGGAAATGAAGCTGCCAGTTCCTGCCAGCCTAAAGGACTTAGCAGATCCAAAATACAAAGATGCGCTATCTATCTCAGATATCAAACAATCCTCTACAGCATGGCTATTGTTTCAAGCATTGGTCGATAACTATGGACAAGCTGAAGCAAAAACAATCCTGCAGGGAATCTATAAAAATGCCGGCGACCACTTAGAAAGCTCTGGCTCTGGGCCATTGAAGAAGGTTCGGTTAGGGGAAGTAGCAATTGGTTTTGGCTTACGACATCAAGCAGTCAAAGACAAACAGGACGGACTGCCGATTGATTTTGTGGAGCCAACAGAAGGAACCTACACGTTGACAGAATCTCTAGCAGTGATCGATAAAGGAAAAAATATCAATCCAGAAGCAGAAAAAATGCTGAATTTGATCTTAGAAAAAGGGCGTAAAGACTTATTGGAAATTTATCCTAGTGCGCTGTACAAAGGCGAGACTGTCGACCCTGAACAGGAAGCGAAGGATCAAAAGGTATTTCCTAACGAATTAACAGCTGAATTATTAGAAAAACATCAAAAATTGGTTGATTAAAGGGGTGCAGCATGGACTATAAATTATTAACACCGGGACCGTTGACGACGACAAAATCAGTCAAACAAGCAATGATGGTCGACCACTGTACTTGGGATCTGGAATACAAGACGATTACCCAAGAGATTCGTCAAAAATTGTTGTCTTTGGCGGGAGTAGCAGAAACAGAATATACGTCGATATTGATGCAGGGCAGTGGATCATTTGGTGTGGAATCTGTCTTGAGTTCAGCTATCGGGCCAAATGATCACGTGTTGATTTGTGTGAATGGCGCATACGGTCGCCGAATAGTTAGTATGAGTGAGCGTTACAAGTTGACTCATACAGTCTATGAAGTCGCTGAGGATGAGATTCCTCAGGCGACAGCTATTTCAGAAATACTTGAAAAGGATCCCTCTATTACAGCGATTGCGATGGTCCATAGTGAAACGACTTCCGGTATTTTGAATGAGTTAGAGGAGATAGCGAAGCTTGCCGAAGACAAGGGGCTGTTGTTCATTGTTGATGCGATGTCTAGCTTTGGCGGAATTCCGATTGACGTTTCCGCGTTATCCATTGATTTCCTAATCTCAAGCTCGAACAAATGTATTCAAGGGGTTCCTGGATTTTCCTTTATTTTGGCAAAACGAGAGCAGCTGGAAAAACGCCGAAATTATGCTCGAACGGTATCCTTGGATCTGTATGATCAATACGAAACGATGGAAAAAGACGGGAAATGGCGGTTTACTTCACCTACCCATACAGTTTTAGCCTTTCATCAAGCATTGAAGGAGTTGGATGAAGAAGGCGGCATCTATCAAAGATATATGCGATATTTGACCAATAATCGACTATTGCGGCAAAAGATGGAGGAGCTGGGATACCAGCCGTTTATCACAAAACACCAAGGGCCATTTATCACTTCCTTCTTGTATCCAAAGCAGGCGGCCTTTGATTTTGATAATTTTTATCAGCATTTAAAACAAAATGGTTTTGTGATCTATCCAGGAAAAATTAGTACGGTCGATTGTTTCCGTATCGGAAATATTGGTGATATTTATCCAGAGGATATTCATCGTTTAGTAAAAGTCATTGAAAATTATACGGAGGTGGCATATGCCGGTTAATACAATTATTTTAGATTGGGCAGGAACAACCGTTGACTTTGGTTGTATGGCTCCTGTTGAAGCGTTCAAAAAAGCGTTTGAAGAAAAAGGGATTCAGCTTACGGACAGAGAAATCCGAAAACCAATGGGACTGCTCAAAAAAGATCATATCAAGCAGCTGCTTTCACTTGAAAAAGTAAAAAAACAATGGTTGGAGCTTCACGGACGCCCTTCAGCAGAAGCGGATGTATCAAGTATTTATCAAGACTTTGAGAAATATCTATTTGCGGATTTGGCGGAAAACAGCCACCTCAAGCCAGAAACCAAGCAAGCGATGAAAAAAATTAAGCAGCTCGGTTATAATATCGGTTCGACGACCGGATATACCAAAGAAATGATGGCTGTCGTTTTTGAAACGGCCAAAATGGAGGGCTATCATCCAGATTATGTTGTGACCCCAGATGATGTCGATTCATTAGGGAGACCATATCCTTTTATGATTTTTGAGAATATGCGCCATTTTCAAAATCGTTCGATGGAGGAAGTAATCAAGGTCGGAGATACTATCACAGATATCAAGGAAGGAAAAAACGCTGGTGTATTGAGTATCGCAGTAACAGAAGGCAGTTCAGAAATGGGACTTTCACTAGAGGAGTATAAGGGTCTCTCGAAGGAAGAGATGGAGCGGCTGAACCAGCAGACAGCTGAAAAATTTTATCAGCAGGGTGCCGATCTTTGTGTGAAGAACCTATTAGAGTTAGCCGAAATTTTACAAGAGCGTTCCACTATTCAAAAACTGCGAGAAAAGAAGAAGGAAGCAGTCATCAACTAGAAGAAAACACCGGCTTTTATAGTCGGTGTTTAGTTGTTTTTTATGGAGAATATAACAGTAGGACGGATTATCCAAAAAGTAAATAAAAAAAACAAAAAAAGAATTTTTATCGCGCGGCTGTTTCCAGGAATTTGAAATATAGCTAGATGTAAGCAATCTCAAACTAGAAAGCGGATACAAATCCCTTGGCTGCTTATTTTTATCCAAAAATTAAATTTTATATTTCAAAAATGGCTGGGACATTCCTTATAAATGCGGGTAGAATAATATTGTAACCAATGGTGTGCGCAATGAAGGTGTTTTCTAGGTTTTACGAGACTGCTGGAAGGGTTTCTAATCGTGAATTCCTTTAGTCGTTGATCACCTCTCGTGAAAGTCCATAAAAAAACAAAAATACATAAGAGATCCGGTCATTGTAATTATTACTGACAGCATGCTGAAGGTTGATGGAATCAGTGAATCTTAGCATCTTTCTTTATAAAAAGAAGCCAATTTGCCGCGAATCAGTGAACGATTGTGACTTATCAGAAGCCATTTAAAGTCTCAGCGATGAACGGCGCAGGATGCTCAGCATTCACTGGTAATTTTTACAAGGTGGATGCATCATTACCGAAGTTTGAATCAAGGATGCGGATTATTGTCAGCATCCTTGATTTTTTTTTCAAATCATTGGTTGCCCCAGTATTTCCAAAAAATACTTAGCGTTATTCAGGATAGAAAGAAGGGGAAATGTTCATGAAAAAGATTGTTATGGCAATTTGTGGGGTAGTAGTGTTTTGTTGGGGAGCTGCTAGCCTGCGCAGCGGGGCACTAAAAGCCGATAACTTGCTTCAGGAATCGTCTGTTGTGGAAAGAACAGTCCCGGAAAGTTCAACGGTTGCAGAACCAGCAGCACCGGAGGCTCCGGCAGCACCAGAACCGATTCAAGAAACTCCGATGCCAGAGACACCTGCAGATGAGCCATCGGGGGATGTGTCAGAAGCACCAAGCGTAAAGGAGCCGACGGAAAGTGCGCCGGCTGATGAGCCTATATCGGAAACAATACCAGAAAGCAGTACAACCGAACCGTCAAGCAGCGACAGTTCAATTACGGAAAGTTCGACTAAAGGGGAGTCGACAGAAAGTTCGACGAGCGGGACCTCTGGGAGTCAGACATCCAGCTCCACTGCTACCAGCACTTCTAAAAGTGATACTTCGACTGCTAGCAATACTTCAAGTAGTACGACAAGTTCGAGCAGCAGTTCAACAGGGACGACAGCAACGAGTTCTTCTACTAGTCAGGAGCAGCCGAGTACACCATCAGCCCCGTCTGCACCAGGTTCAACCCCAAATCCGGCACCAAGTACACCTACACCGCCGGTCCAGAGTGAGCCCAAAGTTCAAGCGAGTGCGGCTGTTATCCAAGAGACTCCGGCTGCTTTTTCAGAGACGAGTACATTGCAGCTGCCAAGTGAGTTGAAGACAGCGGAAGTGGCACAATCAGATCTGAAGGGCTATGAGCTGCCGTTGCTTTCGAGCTTCGAAAATAAAGCGCAAGCGGCGTTGATCTATGATGGAATCAAGAAACTAGGCATTGAGCAAGAGCCTGATTTTAATACAGAGCATTTAGCAGCTAAACTATACAGCGATCTTTTTGGAATTGAAATCACCGGGACACCTGAGAAGCAGGCGGACGAAATCAGTGTCGGCAGTTTGCTTTATCGAAAGAAGGACGATCAGCTAGAAATGATCGGTATTTCCATCGGAAAAGACTATTACTTAACGGCTGAGGATGTGGAGGTAGAGGTTTCCCCAGACGCAACGAAGATAGAAGCGAATGAGGATATAGAGTCAAGTGAGAATGATAATGATCAGAATAACGAAGAATCAGATAAAAAGGAAAAGCAGCGGCAAGTCGTTCTTCAGCCGATGGACATCGATGAAGAGGTGTTCGTTCAGACTTTGCCAGACGTTACATTGACTGAATATGGTCAAACAATTTTGGCCGAATACCCCGCTTCGATCAACTTCACAGAAAATGAAGCCTCGAAGAAATTCATTTCAACGATTGCAGAAGATGCGCGCAAGCTTGGACAAGAATACGATGTTTTTGCTTCAGTAATGATTGCTCAAGCATTGCTGGAAAGCGGTTCTGGCAGCAGCAGCTTGTCGCTGCCGCCAAATTACAACCTGTTCGGAGTGAAGGGAACCTATCAAGGACAAGCCGTTTCGATGGCAACTCAAGAGGATCGTGGAAATGGCGATTTGTATTCTATTAATTCCGCTTTTCGCAAGTATCCAAACTATGCGGCTTCATTAGGCGATTACGTTCAATTGCTAAGGGGAGGGATATCCGGTAATGACGGTTATTATCAAAAAGCATGGCGTTCTACCGCGAAGAATTATTTGCGCTCGACCCATGCGCTGACTGGGACTTATGCGACAGACACCTCCTATGATAGAAAGCTGAATTCGATCATTGCAGTCTACAATTTGACGCAATACGATCGTGTAAAAGTTGATCAATCATCCGGCGTCTTTATTAAAGGCAAGGAGGAGATTCCCAAAGAATATCGCTCCATGATGCGTTATCCAGATTATAACGGGATCAATTACAATACTTCCGGTTCATACCCAGTTGGTCAATGTACGTGGTACGCCTTTAACCGTGTGAAGCAGTTAGGAAAGAGCGTCGATGACTTTATGGGCAACGGCGGTGAATGGGGGACAAAAGGAAAAGCCTTGGGATATGAGGTCAGTCGTGAGCCTAAAGCCGGCTGGTTGATTTCCTTCACACCAGGCACAGCTGGATCAGATCCGCGCTATGGTCATGTCGCTTTTGTTGAAGTGGTTCGACCAGAGGGGATTTTAATCTCAGAAGGAAATGTATATGGCGGTACAGTGATTTCCTATCGGGTGATCGATGCAAACTTAGCCAAATCTGATTTAGTAACTTATATCAAAGCAAAATAAAGGGGTGCCATCACTCGTGGCAAATAAGCGACACGAACACGCAGAGGATTCACCGTATGACAGGAGGACGATACTGTTAACCATTGTTCTTCTCATCATTTTATCTGTAACGATGCTGTTTGTTATGAGAGGACAGTTACAAAAGCGCTATAGTGTTCATACGATTTCTGGGACTTCGATGGTTCCAGCATTGACTGAAAGAGATCAGGTTCTAGTAAAAAAAAATGTTCAGATCCAGCGCTACGATATCATTGCTTTTTCAGTGGATAAGGAAGAGGGGATGTTTGTCAAACGTGTAATTGGATTACCAGGTGACCGTTTGTTTATCCGAAATGATCGCATGGTGTTAAATATCGGCGAACAAGGCGATTTTGAAACCACGAGCACGTTTCACCTATCGCCAACTGTAGCGGATGAGTTTCAAACATTAAACAAAATTCCAGAGGACGTTTACTTTGTGATCGGCGATCATGTAGACGTTTCTAAAGACAGCCGCACATTTGGTTTCGTTCATCAGGACGCAATCGAAGGAACTGTCCAATTCCGTTTTCCGGCGATTCATCTCGCTAAGGTGGAAAACTAAAAGAAAAGGGGTAAACACGTGATAATCATTAATTGGATTTGTGCAGGGCTCATTATTTTAGTGCTCTTAGTATGGCTATATCGGATGGTTATCAATGTTCGATTGCAGCTGATTAAACCACCAAGAGATGCATCGACGACCTTTCAGCGGAAGTTGGATTATGTCAAGCAAATGCAACAGACAAAGCATGTTTCGGCTTTATTATTCATCACCTTTTGTTTAGCGGTGGGGTCATTCTTGACCACGTACAGCCTGTTTCAGGTACAAGATCAGCTGTATGCGGTCAATGAACAAAACAGCACGTTAAGAGACGATGTCCAAGTAATGAAAAAGGAACAGAAAAAGCTGATCAATAAACTGCCGGTCAAAGAGTATCCGCAGGAAGGAATCGGATTGCAGGATTATGCTTGGGCTGAGCTGTTCTCCGATGATAGCCGCGAAAAACAATACGCGATGGAGAGTGACCTTTCCAACAAACTCAGTCCTTACTTTGGTTTGCCGACGACGCTGATCGTCTTAGATATACCGACTCAAACATTGAACATTGCTTTGGCGGGAGAGTTAACCAGTGATAACAATCGCAAACAAATCAAGGATAATATCAAGGCTTTTGCTGCTGAAGCAGAGAAAATAGCGAATTTGACACAAATCACTTTCCAGTTGAATGTAAGAGACGGAGAAAAGCAGAAACAAGATTATAGCTGTACTTTCTCTCGTGAGAATGGAGAAGATAAATTTGTAATGATTCAAGAAGAAGACTAACGGAAAGAAGGGGAAAAAATGGTAGCACAACAAAAGAAGAGCGGATGGTTTTTCAATAAGAACATTATCGATGAAATCAATTCCGTTCCGGAGGAGAAAGTGGAAAACGAAGCACCGGCACCAACACAGAATCAGGCAACTCCGCCTGCACCAGCTCAAGCTCAGCCAAAATCTGCTCCTGCATTAAAGATGGTCTCTGATAATACTGTTCCAGAGTCACCAGAGAAACAAGCAGAAGAAATCAAAGAACTGAAACGTTTGATTTTTGAAAAAGAGCAGGTTTTACAAAAGTATAAAAAGGAAATGTCTGCTCAAACCCAACAATTGACGAAGGAAAACGAGAACTATCGCCAATCCGTTTTACGAATGGGTGAGGAAAAAGCACAAAATCGTCGACAAATTCAAGATTTGGAAGCCGAGGTTCAGAGGGCACGGCAAGAGGTCCAGCGTCTAAAAGAAACGCAAGAGCTGGATAACTTGAAGCAGCAGCTGGAACAGGTTCAGGAAGAAAACAAGAAATTAAAAGACTCGGTTGAACACTTAGCTACGGTAGAACAGGAGTTGGAAGAAATTCACGAAGAACATCACGCACTGGTTGCTCAGCAAAAAGATGAAGAGATCCAGCGGCTTGAAAAAATCCATCAATTGGAAGGCCAGATCAATGATCTTATTTCAGAGATCAATGAGAAGGACGAGCAATATTCTCAACTCGATAAGGTGATTGTAGAGAAGGATCAAGTGATGGATCGTATGATCGAAGAACAAGCGGCTAAGGAAGTTCAAGCAAAAGAGACTGCCGAACTGCGTGAAAAGGTTGCAGCACTTAAAGCCGAGAATGAGCAGCTAAAACAAGAAGCCGTTTCGACTCAGCAAGAAATAGGAGAAGTATTGGTCTCGGCACGGAAACAAGCCAATCGTATGGTGGAAAAGTCTAAAATGGACGCTCACCGTATCATTGAAGAAGCTAAAAGAGAGTTGGCACTGATCAATGAACAGGCGAAAGAGATTTCCGATGAAGTCGTTGAATCACGCCAATCTGTATTGTCATTGTATGAAGAAATGCAAACCCGAGTAGATATCCTTGCGCAAGGAAAAATGCAGGAAAATGTCATTTCGAAATCAGAATAATAGCATCCTAATGTGAATCGATAGGTATAAATAAAAAACGATGCCTTAAAATTTTTCATTAATGGATAAAAGCGCAAGAACATTTGATCTTTTCAGATGTTCTTGCGCTTTTCTTTTTAAGGTTGTTTGCCAATATAAGCAAGGATACCGCCATCCACATATAGAATGTGTCCATTCACAAAGTCTGATGCTTCGGATGCTAAGAACACCGCTGGTCCTGCTAAATCTTTAGGGGTTCCCCAACGTGCTGCGGGAGTACGACCAACAATAAACTGATCAAATGGATGCTGAGAACCGTCTGCTTGTTTTTCACGGAGCGGTGCAGTTTGAGGCGTTGCAATATAACCAGGTCCAATGCCGTTACATTGGATATTGTATTCGCCATATTCCGAAGCGATATTTTTCGTCAACATTTTTAAACCGCCTTTGGCCGCTGCATAAGCACTCACTGTTTCACGACCAAGCTCACTCATCATGGAACAAATATTGATAATTTTCCCACTATTTTGTTCCATCATTTGTGGAAGTACTGCTTTTGCCATAATAAATGGTCCGTTTAAATCGATATCAATTACTTGGCGAAAATCAGCTGCCGCCATTTCATGCATAGGTGTTCGTTTGATGATTCCGGCGTTGTTTACGAGAATGTCGATACTTCCAACGTCGTTCTTGATTTGTTCTACCATTGCTTGAACTTGCTCTTCCTTAGTAACATCACAAACATAACCGTGGGCGTCAATACCGACCTTTTTATAATTTTCAATCCCGCTGTCGACTGATTTCTGATCGAGATTATTAAAAACAATTGTTGCTCCCGCTTCGGCTAGTGAACAGGCGATTTCAAAACCAATTCCGTATACAGCGCCTGTTACAAGTGCGACCTTTCCATCCAAACTAAAACTATTCATAGTGAAATCCATCGATTTTTCCTCTTTTCTCATGATTAGATTCTGCTCATATCTATTAATTTGTTAGGGCTTGTTTATTTCAACTGCTCCATTGGTATCATATCCATATCACTGTACGTAATATTTTCTCCGCACATCGCCCAAATAAAGGAGTAATTACTTGTTCCAACTCCCGAATGGATGGACCAACTAGGTGAAATGGCTGCTTGCTCGTTTGCCATGACCAAGTGTTTTGTTTCCTCAGGCTTACCCATCATATGGAATATTCGTGTGTCCTGTTCCATATCAAAATACACATAGGCTTCCATTCGACGTTCATGCGTGTGACAAGGCATGGTGTTCCAAGCGCTGCCTGGTTCTAAAATTGTATACCCCATTTGAAGCTGGCAGCTCTCACAGACATTCGGATGAATGTATTGATAAATTTTACGTTCATTTAAGGTCAATGGTTCACCAGTCTCCATTGGTTTGATATCATCAATGCTAATTTTTACATTTGGATATTTATGGTGGGCTGGAGCAGAACTAATGTAAAATTTGGCTGGATTCTCTTCGTTTTCAGAAGAAAAAACAATATGTTCCGTTTCTTTTCCAATGTAGTAGCCGTCCTGTTTTTTCATGGGTTCCTTTTTTCCATCAATTTCAATAAAACCAGGACCGCCAATATTGATTACACCTAGTTCGCGTCGTTCAAGAAAATAATTAACGCCTAATTCTTTATCCAGCTTAATTTCCAACGGCACTTTTGCAGGTGTCACTCCGCCAAAAATCATTCGATCATTGTGGGTGTAGGTCAGTGTGATTTCGCCAGGAATAAACACTTTTTCTACTAAGAATTCCTTCCTCAACTGTTCTGTAGAATAATGACGGATGTCTTCCGGACTATGTGTGTAACGATTTTCCATGTTTTGCATAATAAATTCTCCTAGTTCTATATTTTTTAAATTTTTATCGAACGATTTTTCCAGATCCGAAGTACAAAAAGTTTTCGACTTCTTGCTGATTAAATTGATTTGAGTCGCCATAAACGGTATGCTTCAGAGCTGCAGCAGCTGTGGCAAAGCAAATGGCCTTTGAGTAAGTGTCCTTATTCAGCAAACTATGAAGAACTCCGCCTGCAAAAGCATCCCCGCCGCCCACGCGATCCACGATAGGGTCAATCATGTGACACTGTGATTCATAGAAATTTCTTTCAGCCCACATCGTTCCTATCAATTGATTCACGCTTGCAGAATTCACTGTCCGGTTTGTAGAATAAAAAACAGAGATATTAGGATACCTTTTTTGCATCGCTTGATAATAATAAGTCATCTCTTCTTTTCGGCCGGTTCCTGAATAAGATGGAATCTCCAGTAATTTCTGAGCATCTAGACTTCCTGCTGAACAATAGTCCACATAGGGTAAAATTTGCGTAAGGAATTTTCCGGCCTGTTCTGGTGACCAAAGCTTGCTGCGATAATTGACATCGAAGCTAATCTTGCACCCAGACTTTTTCGCCATTTGAACAATGTCTAAAGCAAGCGCCCGCCATTTTTCCGACAAAGCTGGCGTGATCCCAGAAATATGAAAAATATCGACCCCGTTAAAAAGACTCTCTAGATTCCATTCAAGCTGCTCCATCGCAGCAAAACTAGAGCCTGCTCGATCATATATCACATTAGCTGCTCGTTCCCCGACGCCTGACTCTAAATAATAAGTACCCAGACGATCCCCACCGAATAACAAATGTCTGGTGTCGACACCAAAACGATTTAGATGTTTTTTTACCGCTTCTCCTAAACCATTCGCGGGAACTTTACTGGCAAATAGTACCTGATGGCCATAATTTGCTAGAGAGATAGCAACATTCGCTTCTCCGCCTCCATAATGAATAGAAAAACTTTCTGCTTGGGGGATACGAATCCCAGTTTCCGTAGAAAAACGCAGCATGATTTCACCAAGAGTAACTACTTTTCCCATTTTTAAGCTCCTTTTATTTCTTGGTATCTCGTCATATACTGTGATGCGATCTCTGTCACTTTTTCAAACTCACCGGTGGCTGCCGGGGCGAGTAAATTACCACCTACACCAACCGCTACGGCACCAGCATTAATCCAAGCTTCCAGGTTCTCCAAACTCACGCCTCCGGTAGGCATTATATTAATGTAAGGCATCGGAGCCTTGAAGGCAGAAATAATCTGTGGGCCATAAACGCTGCCAGGAAATAGTTTTATAATATCAACACCGTGTTTATAGGCTTGTTGTATTTCAGTAATCGTCATGCATCCCGGCAAATAAGGGACTTGATACAGATTACAAAGCTCTGCTGTTTCTTGATTGAAGAAGGGACTAACAATGAAATCAGCACCAGCTAAAATCGCCAAACGAGCAGTTGTTGCATCTAGTACAGTACCTGCACCAACTAAAACTTCGGGAGACTGTTCATATGCGGTCACTAGCTCCTTGATGACTTCTTCTGCTTCGGGAATCGTAAAGGTTATTTCAAGCCCATGCATGCCGCCTTTAACAATAGCGTGACTGGCTTTAATTGCTTCTTCCTTACTTTCTCCGCGAACAACAGCGATTATTCCTGCTGCTTCCACTCGTTGAAGAATATCGACCTTTTTCAAAATCATCACTCTTTTCCAATTGCAGTATAGTTATTTCTTGTAAAGCGTAGTGGTGTCTGTCTGAAGAAAACAACCACCACTACAAAATTGCTGATCGAACTTGAGAAACGTGTTTTTAATCACTCGATTTATAAAAAATCTTCTCGAATCGGAGTAAAGGAATCCAGTAAACGGCTATCATCTTCTAAAGGAATACAGCCGTGCTCATGATTGCTTGGGAAATAAATAGTATCTCCTGTTTGAACTACCCGTGTTTCAGTGTGATCGGGATATTTAATACTGAATTTAAAGGAACCCTTCATAACGTAGGTAGTTTGTACATGCTCATGCTTATGGTAAGGAATCTCACTTTCCGAGTCCAAACCGTTCTCAAATATAATCAGGGCATTCATTAACCCTTCACCGTATGCTAGTACTGTTCGTAATGTATTGTCGTCGACACGAGTTGTTGCTAATTCTTCTTTTTTAAAAAACATTTCTTTCATCCTTTCAATTATCTGTATTCAGATAGTAGTATCTATTTTTTTGAAAATTTGTACCCATAAAATTATTTTGACTATTTTATCTGCTAAAACCAGCGTAGTATCAACCAGAATAGTCCAGAAACAGTAATCATATCTGGATCGGCAAAAGTAGTTCCGTCAACCCCCAAGGAACTAAACAAAGTCAATGAAACTGCCGGCATTATAGCTAGCAAAAGACCATCGATTACACTAGAGATTACAGCGCCGCGTACACCGCCTTCAGCATTGCCCAAGATTGCAGCCGCACCTCCTGTGATAAAGCAAGCCATCAACCCAGGTACAATTACTGGCAGACCAAGCAGCGGTAAAAGAAAGACCATCAGGATTCCTACGCCAAAAGAAATTAAGAACCCAATAAGTGCAGTATTTTGCGCTTCCTCAAACAACACCAAGACATCTACGCCGGGAACGGCTCCTGGTGCAAAAATTTTAGCAAAGCCTTTAAATGCAGGAACAATTTCATCGGTAAACATTTTGATACCGGCTTTAACAATAAATAGCCCCGCTGCAAAAGTAGCCGCCTTTTCCATGGCGTAAAGTACGATCATTTCACCACCAGAAACCTCTTGGATCACCTTTTCTTGAGCGAATATACAAGTGATGATAAACAAGATAAACATGGTGAGGGTAGTTGCAACGATCGGGTCCTTTAAAAACATGATCTTATCATTCATTTTTATTTTTTCAGCATCATTATTTTTATTACCGAATTTTTTTGCGGCAATGGAGCCCAGTACATAAGACAATGTTCCTGAGTGTGCGATCGTGTAATCTTCGGAATGCACAACATCCTTGGAATAGTGCCCCAGAATACTTGGGGAAATGGCCATATAGGCGCCTAATCCCAAACCGCCTAAGGCAATAGCGAGCATCTCATTCATGTTTAGCATTTGAAAAATTGCTGAAATAGCAAAAGCTGTAAACAAAGCTAAATGGAGTGATAGGTAAATAGATTTAAATTTAGTAAATCGCGCAAGCAAAATGTTCACAAACAAGCCAACAATCAAAATCAATGAGGCGGTACTCCCTAAGGTTTTCAGAGTCATAGCCATCATAGCTTCATTACTCGGAACGACTCCTTGAAGCCTGAAAGCGCTGTTAAAAAGACTGCTAAAAGCGGTTAGGGTCTCAGCCAAAATGCTGCTGCCCATTTTAATCATCGTAAACCCAACAAACGAAATGATGGTACCCGTAATAACTTTGGATGGTTTGTTTTTCATCGCAATCAAGCCGACCAATGTGACCAATGCAATAATGATTGCAGGCTTTCTCACGATTTCAATAAAGATTCCCATTAATTTTCCTCCTTCTAGTACAAGCTAGATGACTAGTGACCAGATACTCAAAGTGTAACTATCTGAGTTTTAATTGATGTTTTAGAGCGTTTATTTGTTTCCTGCGCAAGAAACGGGAATTGATAAACCGGTTTAGTAAATTAGAAAAATAAAAACGGTTGATTCGCTGTCAATAAAAAATAGGTCCAGATTTCATTTATTGTTCGCTACTAAACCGGTTTATCAATTTATTTGAGTATAGCGTCTGGAAAAAGAAAATGCAAGCGCTTTTTTCAAATAAAAAAAAGATAATCCAAGAAAATGGATTATCTCATATAAAGTAATTGGGACTACAACAATCAGAAAAAGGGATCACTGCTGGATTCGTTTCACGGATTCTCTTTCAATCAATTGTGTAGAATATCGATAGACTTTTTTCTCATCGCTGACATTTTCTTGGATTTGTTTCAACAGAAGTTCCGATGCTTTTGTTCCGATGGCATCTACCGGTTGGGCAAGGGTAGTGATCTCCGGTGTGTGCAGTCGAGCGAATGAGACATCGTCAATGCCCAGCAAGCTGAAGGTGTCTGGAATAGAAATTTTCTTGTCCTTCGACCATATCAAAACCGCTTCTAAAATCATATCATTTGTTGCTAAAACAGCAGTTGGTTTATGAGTACGACTAAAGAGCTCATCTAGTTTTTCTCCTACTTCGCTTTGTTGACAGGTAACCATAAACTCTGAATGTTCGGATATTTTGTTTTTAGCCAAAGTTTTTTTATAGCCATTCAACCGTTCAAATCGAGTAGTGATCCTGTCCCCTAATGGAAATGTGATGATCGCGATATCGCGATGTCCGTTGTCGATTAGTAATTGTGTTGCTGTGGCAGTAGCCTGCTCATTATCTAATAGAACACTTGGGACAGTTAGTTCTGGTAATACACGGTCAATAAAGACTAACGGTATTTTACGGTCCTGAAGTTCTTGGTAAAGGCTCTCATTTTCAGCCGTTGGAAAGACCAGCAGCCCATCTACTTGTCTGGCAACAAAGGATTCGATCAGCTCACGTTCACGATTGGGATCGTCTTCAGTACTAGTCACCACGATAGAATATTTTTCCGTTTGAAAAAAGCCTTCGATTGCTCTAACTAACTCCAAAGAAAAGCGCGAAGATAGTGTTGAACAAACAAAAGCAATCAGCCGAGTATCTTTTTGTTTTAAGCTCTTTGCGATTTGATTGGGGTAATAGTTCAATTCTTTGATAGCCGCTTCAATTTTTTTTCGAGTGGCTTCACTCATATAGGAATAACGCTTATTCAGGAACTGTGAAACGGTGCTTTTTGACACACCAGCTTTTTCAGCGACATCCTTAATAGTTGGTTTCATGGTTCTCCACCTGTCTTACTCTTGATTAGCAAGATTATAGCACAAATTGTATCTTTATCAAAAAAGGGAGGCAAAGATGAAGGCGTGTCAGCAACGGTCAAATTGTACTCTAAAGCCAGCTAGCGATAGCTCAAATGATGCTGGATAGGGGGCTGGAACAGAAGATAAATAGGATGAATCAATTATTTTGAAGAGAGCATAGGACAAGAGACGGATCGAATCACTTAGAATGATTGTTTTCAAGCTATGAAACCGCTATACTTTAAGGTGATTAGGATCATGGACAATCATTTTTTCAATACTCATGATAAAGGAGCGGATGAAATGAAATTGGCGATTATCTTGGAAACAAACGAGCACGAAAAAGCCTGGAATGCTTTTCGCTTTGGTGTGGCAGCGCTGAAGAAAACACATGAGGTCAAATTTTTCTTGATGGGTGAAGCTGTAGAGGTCGAAAGTATCGAAGACGAGCAATATGATGTGCCGGCTGAAATGAAGAAGCTGGAGGAACAAGGAGGCGAGCTGCTGGCTTGCGGTACCTGCCTTAAATCTCGCCAACTAGAAGATCAAACCTCTTGTCCGATTTCGACGATGTTTGATTGCGTGGAAATGGTAGAATGGGCCGATAAAATCGTGACATTCTGATAACGAAAGAAGATCCCAGACTTGGATAGCCAGTCTGGGATTTTTTTGTATGTTTTGAAAACCATAGGCTATGCCTATGGTTCCAGAGAGCTTCCAGCGTGGTATTAAAAAAGCCTCCCAAAATTGATAAACTGATGATGGTTTCCCGACCGCATCACAATCAAATTTAGGAGGTATCCTTATGATGAAGGATAAAGAAAGTTTAGCACACTCAAAATGGAGATGTAAGTATCATATTGTATTTGCACCAAAATATCGTAGACAAATCATTTATGGGAAATATAGAGAAAGTATCGGAGCAATCATCCGTAAGCTTTGCGAAAGAAAAGGGGTAGAAATTCATGAAGCAAATGCTTGTAAGGATCACGTTCATCTTCTTGTCAGCATTCCACCAAAGCTAAGTGTGGCTCAATTTATGGGATATTTAAAAGGAAAAAGCAGCTTAATGATATTCGATCGACATGCGGAGTTGAAATATCGATATGGGAATCGTAAATTTTGGTGTCGCGGATACTATGTGGATACGGTTGGTCGAAATAAGGAACAGATAGCAGAATACATTCGTAAACAACTCAAAGAAGATCATGTAGCGGACCAGTTAACGTTGTTTGAAGAAGTAGATCCATTTACAGGAGAAAAAAACAAGAAGAAATAAAGAGAGATTCTTTTAGAATCAGCGAGTAGATGTGGTGCGGGAGGAAGCCTTCAGATGGCCTTTCAGGCCAAGGCCGGTAATAGAGGCTTTCAGCCGAAGAGCAAACCACCCGTTTCACGGGTGGTTTTGATTTTAATGATTCAATTGATTCAGGTTTGCTGCCATTTTTTTATTGTCGAGTTTGGAATAGAAATAGAAAGTAAGGATATGCAAGACTAACGTTAATAACAATACTGCGAGAAAGAATGGGCGAATCAAATCAAACATCTGAGTTGAATAAAGATAGACTGCGGTATACCCGCAAAATGTATTCACTAGCGTGCAGATAATAATGTTAATTGAAGCTTTCAACGTAGAGTAGTTCCACAGATAGGGGTAGATCACACCAAATACTAGACCGATCAAAAGGCTGATTCCGATTAAGTGCCAAATGTAATTAAATGGCACCTGTGAAAAGAAGTCGGTGATGGAGCAAAGTATCGTGATCCAAATTAGTGAACTAAAAGCGGCTTGAAAGAAATTATTTTTTAATTGTTTGAACATGAGAGTCTCTCCTTAATATTTTTGGCGTAGTGGCGACTGACAACATAAGCAGTACTTGTTTTAGTATGAACTTCTAAACGAGCGTGTTCTCCTAATTGGAAAGATTGAACCGCTTTTAGATTTAACATTTGCGAGTTATTGATCCGATAGAAATTTTGACTTTCTAGATAGCTCAGTTCTTTGAGTCGTTTTTGCAGAATGTAGGTCTGCTGGTTCGGCAAGTTCACTCTGACCAGATGGCCCATTGTTTCAAATGACTCGATTTGATGTAACGGAATTTTGATTGAGCGATTGTTTTTTGGATCGACTGCGACGATTTCATGAGCTTGATTTAAGTGCTTTTCAAGCTGCTGCAGCCTCGTTTTATTTTCAGGATTTGCGAAGATATCTATTTCATTTAATGCTTTTTCTTTCACCCAGGTAAAGTTGATATTCATTTGTTGCCTCCTTTGTGACTCTAGCATAGCAAGTAGTGAGGATAGAGAGAACCTTTTTTTCGTTTGTTGCAATAAAAGAGGCATTTGTTGCATAGAGCCATTGAAATTGTGCAAGAAAAAGAATAAGCAAACACGGCTTTCTACTATAATTTAGCTAGAGACGCTACTAACAGTGACTTTTCCTTATAGGCATCTTTATTGCATCGATTCAGTAATCGGCATATATTTACCGTGTAGTAAGTGAATCATAGATTTTTTGCTGGGGATAACTAAAAAAGAAAGAAGGAAGCTAGTTATGTTGAAGTTAGTTGAGAGAGAAGCTTTAACGATTCATGGTTGGATCACGACCCTGCAGTCGACGAATTCATCAGAGGAATTGGCTGAGATGAGCAAACAAAAGATGCAGGCTAAAGAAAAATATGCTTCAAAGGTCGAGGGCGATTTGTATGCAGTAAATGCAGTAATTGACGGCGACCGCTGCTATTTGATTGGGAACGCCGAGGAGGAAGAGGCGCGCCCATCAGCGTTTGATTTGCCAGCTGGAACATACGCAGGCTTTGAATTAAGCTACACTGATCAAGTGGAGCTGGATCAATTGATCGGTCAGACCTATGGTGAATTGATGCAAAATGAAGAGTATCAGATTGCTGGAAATTTTAATCTAGAGGAATATACTAGTGTTGGGAAGCTGACATTTTATGTGCCAGTTAAGAAGAAGGCACAATAGAAAATAAGAGATGTGTTATGAAGGAACTGCTAAGCAATTATCGCTCGGCAGTTTTTTTGCGACTATGATTCAGTGAGTGTCTCTGTTTTATGGACTACAAATAAGAAGAATATTTATAAAATGAGTTCCTAAAATTCTTTTTTTTAACAGTAAAAGATATAATCGGATTATATTAAAATTTTTTGTTGAATTTAATGAAATGAGAGCGTATACTCGTGATTATTGGGTGTTTGAAAAAAATATTTTTTTAAATAAAAAAAGATAACAGCTGTTATCTCTTTTTTATCGCACTCAACTACACAAATGCATTGAAATCAGGAGGGAATAAGATGCGCAGGGAAAAAAATAGATGGCTGATCGCCTTGTCAGGAGTAGCGATTCATCTGTCTATCGGTTCGGCATACGCGTGGAGTGTATTTAAAGAACCGATCAAAGAATTGACGGGTTGGGATAAATCGTCGATCTCTTTTGCATTTAGTTTAGCGATTTTCTGTTTGGGAACATCAGCAGCATTTATGGGAAAATTTGTAGAAAAATTTGGACCAAGAAAAACAGGAACGGTCGCATCGATTTTATTCGGCTTAGGAATCATCTCGACTGGTTTTGCCATTTCTAGTCAATCATTGCCAATGCTGTATCTGACTTATGGAATTATCGGCGGGATCGGTTTAGGAGCGGGGTATGTGACCCCAGTGTCAACGATGATTCGTTGGTTCCCAGATAGAAAAGGATTAGCTACCGGACTTGCTATCATGGGCTTTGGTTTTGCTTCTATGATCACTGGCCCGATCGCCCAGCAATTGATGGTGCATGTTGGCGTTTCTAAAACCTTCTATATTTTAGGGGTTGCCTATTTCTTAGTGATGTTTACTGCTTCGCGTTATTTGGAAAAGCCGCCAGTTGGCTGGACACCAGAAGGCTTCGAGGCTCCAAATCCAAAAGAAGAGGTAAAGGTTCAATACAGCGGTGTACAACTGACCGCCAATCAGGCAATCAAAACCAAAACTTTTTGGTTATTATGGTTTATGCTATTTCTAAATATTACTTGCGGAATCTCGCTTGTTTCAGAAGCCTCGCCAATGGCTCAGGAAATCACTGGAATGACTGCCGGCATGGCAGCTACGATGGTGGGAGTAATGGGTGTCTTCAATGGCTGTGGCCGATTGGTTTGGGCACTGGTCTCAGATGTGTTAGGTCGAAAAAATGTCTTTACGATTCTTTTCGTGATTGATATCGTTGTTCTAGTGAGCCTATCCGTAGTAAGCTCACCGTTGCTGTTTGCAGCATTGATTTGTTTATTGATGACTTGTTACGGCGCCGGATTTTCGATTGTTCCAGCTTACATTGGAGATGTCTTCGGTTCGAAAGAGGTTGGCGCAATTCACGGCTATATCTTAACTGCTTGGGCAGCAGCTGGAATGTTTGGTCCGATTTTCTTAGGGAAGGTCACTGAAATGTTCCATTCGTATACCAACGTTTTACGAATTTTTGCTGTACTGGCATTGATTGGATTTGCAGCTTCCATGATTATTCGTGCGGCTATCAAAGGTTTAGCTAAATCCAGCAATAATGAAACTTCGACAGGAACAAGTACGAAGCAGGCGTAAAAATAAAATAGGAAGCGATTGAAATCATTTTGATCTCAATCGCTTTTTTTAATTCTTGAAAGCAGAAATTTTCGCCTTATTATTGCAAAGCTGAGTGAGCTTGCGAAGACTTTCCTATTAACCATAAATAATCATCGATAAAAAGTTTTTGGAACAATAGTTGACCACTCAACTATTATTTGGTAAATTGGTTGAGTAGTCAACTATTTTGTTTTGGGATCAGGAGGAAACGATGAAACGAAGTGTGGGACGTTTGATTTCGATTTTGTATCGAAAAAATCAGATTTATTTAAATGCGGCAATGAAGCCATTAAACATTACAACAGCGGAGCAGCCGATCTTGATGTATCTATATCGGCATAATGCGGTGACACAAGAGGAGATTAGTGCGTATCTTCAAGTAGACAAGGCGTTGACGACACGAACGGTTCAGTCGCTATTAGAAAAAGACCTGATTACGAAGGAAAAGGATAGCCAGGATAAGCGTTGTAATAAAATTTCTTTGACTGAAAAAGGTTTGGATATGCGAGAAGCGATGGTAGAGAAATTTGTTGGTTGGAATCAGATCATGCTAGAGGGAATGGATCAGGAGAAACAGGACTTGCTTTTTGAGTTGTTAGAGGAAATGGTCGCAAAGACTGAACAGCATGATTTAAAGGGAGGATAAAAAATGGAAGCAGCAAATCCGTTAGGGACTGAAAAAATCTCAAAATTGCTATGGCAGTTTTCCATTCCGGCAATTATCGGAATGGTTGTGAATGCGCTATATAATGTAGTGGATCGAATTTATATCGGTCATGCTCCAGGTTTGGGAGCAAATGGTTTGGCGGGGATCACGATTGGCTTTCCAATCATGATCATTTTATTGTCAATTGGTATTTTGTTTGGTGTAGGCGGTGCGACGCTTTTCTCCATGAAGTTGGGAGAGGGAAAAACACAGGAGGCCGAGCTTGCGTTAGGGAATGCTTTTTCTCTGCTGATAATCAGCGGACTTTTATTTATGGCGATGGGCCATTTGTTTCTGTCTCCTGTATTATCCGTATTTGGTGCCAGTGAAAATGTCTTGCCTTTTGCTATGAGCTATATGCGGATCATTTTTTCAGGTGCGGTTTTTCAAATTGTCAGTATTGGTTTGAATAACTTTTTACGTGCAGATGGACAGCCTAAGCTGGCGATGATCACGATGTTTATGGGGGCGGGAGTCAATATCATCCTCGATCCAGTTTTTATCTACGTGTTTGATATGGGGATGGCCGGTGCTGCGCTAGCAACGATTCTTTCTCAATTCATTTCGATGATCTGGATTTTGACTTACTTTTTAAGTAAACGCAGTCATCATCAAATTCAAGTAAAAAATATGAGGATCAACCTTCATGTTGCCGCGAGAATCACGACATTAGGGTTACCGAATTTTTTATTGCAATTAGGAAATAGTCTGTTGAATGTCGTATTGAATATGACGCTTTTAAGCTATGGCGGCGATATTGCTGTTTCTGGCATGGGGATCGTTAATAGTATTCAGACAATATTGCTGATGCCGATCACTGGGTTGGTTCAGGGGGCGCAGCCGATCATCAGTTTTAACTTTGGTGCGAAGAAATTCAATCGCGTGAGGGAAACACAAAAATATGCCATCTTGATCGCGACGATGATTGTTAGTATCGGTTGGCTGGCTACTAGAATAATGCCGGAACAATTGGTGCGGTTATTCAATAATGAGCCTGAGTTGTTGACCTTTGGTGCGAAGGCTTTGCAAACCTGGTTCTTGTGTTTGCCAGTCATCGGCTTTCAAATCGTTGCTTCCAATTTCTTCCAGGCAACAGGGCGAACGCGTTCAGCGATCTTTTTGACATTGACAAGACAAATTATATTATTGATTCCAGCCATCTTGCTTTTCTCTAAAGTATGGGGAATGGACGGACTGCTACACGCCGCGCCTTTTGCTGATGCTGGAGCCGGTCTTCTGACAGGAATCTTTTATGTGATTGGCGTCAAACGACTGAGTAAGGAAGAGTCCGCGTCGGAAGAGCTGAATTACGAAACAGAATAACCAAGATAAGGTGTGTCGCTTTTTTGACACGCCTTTTTTTGTTTAAATGGGCGATGTTTTTTCGAAAAAAACAAGCTAGGGAGCAGCTATAACTTATAACCTGAGTAGGCTATAATGAATAAAAAGTCTTTAGATGGAAATGAGGAGGATGGAAAATGTTTGTTGCAAGTCTCATTGAAAAAGCACATGTAGATTCGGTTCCTTTATTATTCGCGGGCTTGGGATTAGCGACTCTAGTAATTAGTTTACAGCCGTATACTGGCGGCCTCGGTTATCGCGGGATTGCGTTTTGCTGCTATGGCAAACGGATTTGGCAGTTTTCTAATCGTCTGTTCGGCGGCCTCTTGATTTTTGTCTCTCTCCTGCTGTATTTATTGTTTAAAACGGGGGGACTTTCGGCTAGTAATAAAGTGATTATTGCAACAATAGCCTGCCTTCTTTGCAGTTTCATCAGCGATCTAGTGACACTATATCTGAAGCGATTAAGAGAGTAAGATCAATGGTTGACAAAGGGAAAAAATGTGTTTAATATAGTTAGCATGTTAACTGTTTTTTCAAAGGGAGAGAATCACATGAATGAACCAGAAACGATTGGTTTTAAGATCAGAGAATTGTCCTTGTTGATTGCTAGGTATATGGAGCAGACGAATGAAGATGGCCACATTAGAGGTCCGCAAGGCTTTGCGTTAGGCTATTTAGTCCATAATCGACACAAAGAAATCTATCAAAAGGATCTGGAAGAACGTTTGTCGATTCGGAAACCAACGGCCAGTAATTTAGTTGACCGTATGATCAAAAATGGTTTTTTGACGACTGCACCGTCTCAAAAGGATAAGCGCCTGAAACGATTGATCGTGACCGAAAAGGCAATCGAAACCACGATCGAGATAGAAAAGCAGGTGGATGCCATCGAAAAGGTTTTGAAACAAGGGATTTCAGAGGATGAATTGGCGCAGTTTTTTGCAACGATACAAAAACTCAAACAAAATATCCAAATCTAATCTGGTTGTTAAGACAATCAGATTTCTATTCTTACTAATAGTTAGCATGCTAATTTAATAGTGGTATTTCGTTAGTTAAAAGAAAGAAGTTCAATAATAGGAGGTTTTTTATGATACAGCTAATAAAACGAACAAATTTAAACGAGCGATTACTGGCACTGGCAAGCGTTCTATTCATCATTGGTCAGGTATGGATGGATTTGAAGGTGCCGGATTATATGTCTCAAATCACAAAGCTGCTGCAGACACCTAATACTACGATCAACGAGGTTTTGACTCCCGGCGGCTGGATGGTTCTGCTGTCCTTGTTGAGCTTTGTCTTTTCATCAATAGTTGGCTTATTTGCTGCAAAAATAGCAGCGAGCTTAACCTGCCGATTGCGTCAGAATATGTTTAGCAAGGTTATGGATTATTCCACTCATGAGATTCAACAATTTTCGATCCCAAGTTTGACTACACGGACTACGAACGACTTAACGCAAATTCAACAGATCGTCGCGATGGGCTTACAGTTGATGATCAAAGGACCGATTACCGCAGTTTGGGCAGTTTTGAAGATCTCCGGAAAAAGTTGGCAATGGACCACGACTACCGGGGTTGCTGTTTTGATTCTATTGATCCTGCTATCGGTGATTTTGACTTTAGTTCAGCCTAAATTCCGTAAAGTTCAACAACTTACGGATCAGGTTAACAGTCTCACACGTGAAAATTTAACCGGTTTACGAGTTGTGCGAGCCTATAATGCAGAAGGGTATCAAGAAGAAAAATTCGCGGCGGCTAATCAGGAGCTTACGTCGACCAATTTATTTGCAGGACGAGTAATGGCTTTGATGAGTCCGAGCATGAGTTTGATTTCCAGCGGATTGACTTTAGCGGTCTATTGGATCGGTGCTTACATGATTCAGCAAGCACAAGGTATGGTAAAGCTTTCGTTATTTAGCGATATGATCGTGTTCTCCTCTTATGCGATGCAAGTCGTCATGAGCTTTGTTTTGATGTCGATGATTTTTATGATTTTGCCGCGGGCGACTGTATCTGCGAAGCGGATCAACGAGGTGCTGGACAAGGAAGCTTCCGTAGTGTTTCCAGAAGAGGGCGAAAAGCTGCAAACGAATATCAAAGGAACGGTGGAATTTGATCATGTGTCCTTCCACTATCCAGATGCTTCTGAACCGGTGATCCATGATATTACCTTTAAAGCAGAGCAGGGGGACACGATTGCTTTTATCGGTTCGACAGGTAGTGGGAAAAGTACGATTTTGAACTTGATTCCACGGTTTTATGAAGCCAGTGAAGGGACGATTACGATCGACGGACAGCCGATCCATACATACAGCCATGTGAATCTGAACGATATCGTTGGTTATATTCCACAAAAGCCAGTGTTGTTCAGTGGAACGATCCAGTCGAATTTGGATTTTGGGAGCAGCAGTAATGCTCCTTTGAATGGAGAGAAAATACAAGAAGCGCTGTCGATTGCTCAAGCCAGTGACTTTGTAAATAAAAAAGCGGAGAAATTGAAAAGCCATGTTGCTCAAAACGGCAACAACTTTTCTGGTGGGCAGAAGCAGCGTTTGGCAATTGCCCGCGTGATTGCCCGACGACCTGAAATCCTATTGTTCGATGACTCCTTCTCGGCATTGGACTATCAAACAGATAAAAAGCTGCGTCAGGTATTAAAAGAAAAGCTAGCCGATACAACAAAATTGATTGTTGCTCAGCGGATCAGTACTATCATGGATGCTGACCAAATCATTGTTTTAGATGAGGGGCATATTGTTGGACAGGGAACACATGAAGAATTACTGGAGAAAAACGCGATCTATCAAGAGATTGCCTATTCACAGCTGTCGAAGGAGGAATTGGTCAATGGATAATACATTGGGGAGTATTCAGACACAAACAAAGGAACATCCTTTGAGAAGAAATATTTTTAAAGCATTGAATCAATACAAATGGCCCTTGGTCATAGCAATCTTATTTGCCGCGATCGGAAGCATTACTCAAATTCTTGGGCCAAACCGTCTAAGCGAGATCACGGATCTGATCACACAAGGCTTGAGAGGAACGATTGATCTTACTCGGATCAGTCAAATTGGACTGAGTTTAGTTATCCTTTATATAGTTGGAGCGATCCTTTCCTATTTTCAAGGATTTATCGTGGCGACAGTTACTCAAAAGTTTTCTAAACAAATGCGGCGCCAAATATCAGAAAAAATCAATGCCGTTCCGTTGAACTATTTTGACACTCACAGCCAAGGGGATACTTTGAGTCGGGTAACGAATGATTTGGATACGGTCAGTCAATCTCTGAACCAAAGCTTGAGCTCATTATTTCCTTCGATCACACTATTTATCGGATGTTTGATTATGATGCTCCGGACGAATTTGATCATGACGATCACCTCGGTTGTTTCTGTTCTGCTCGGTTTTTTATTAATGGGGATTATTATGGCAAAATCACAGGTTCATTTTAATCAGCAGCAGAAAAAATTGGCAACGATCAGTGGTTTTGCGGAAGAGGCTTATTCTGGTCAGCAGGTCATTAACGCATATAATGCCAAGGAAAATATGAAGGTCGAATTTGCTGAAATGAATCAAACGTTTTACGGCAGTGTCTGGAAGGCGCAGTTTCTCTCTGGAATCATGCAGCCTTTAATGGGGTTCATCGGGAATTTCGGTTATGTAGCAGTGTGTGTCGTCGGAGCTGTTTTAGCTTTGAGAGGAGATATTACGCTAGGGATCATCGTAGCCTTTACGGTATACATCCGCTTGTTTTCACAGCCTTTATCGCAGCTGGCTCAAGCCTTTTCTAACCTGCAATCAGCAGGAGCCGCAATGAGTCGTGTATTTGAATTTTTAGCTGAGGATGAACTGACAGCTGAGTCAGAAAAAGCAGTGAAGCTGCGACGCGCAGAAGGCAATGTGCGTTTTGAAAATGTCAGCTTTGGTTATGACAAGGAGCGGACGATCATCCATCATTTCAATGTAGAAGCAAAGGCAGGACAAAAGATCGCCATCGTTGGTCCAACCGGGGCTGGGAAAACGACGGTCGTCAATCTGTTGATGCGTTTTTATGAAACGAATCGCGGAGAGATCCTTATCGATGGTGTTCCGACTAAGGAGATGAGTCGAGAAGAAGTGCACGATCAATTTTGTATGGTTTTACAGGATACCTGGCTGTTTGAAGGGACGATCAAGGATAATCTGATTTATAATCAGGAACACGTTTCTGATGAAACAATCGTGAATGCCTGTAAAGCAGTGGGGATCGATCATTTTATCCGAACATTGCCGGGAGGCTACGAAACCTATCTAGATGATAGCGTTAGTTTATCCGTCGGACAGAAACAATTATTGACGATTGCTCGAGCAATCATCAAGGATGCACCGATGTTAATTTTAGATGAAGCTACCAGCTCTGTAGATACACGAACGGAGGAATTGATCCAAGCAGCGATGGACAAATTAATGAGCAACCGCACATCCTTTGTTATTGCTCACCGCCTATCAACTATCCGTAATGCGGATCTGATTCTTGTCATGAATGAAGGGAATATCATTGAACAAGGAAATCACGAAGCGTTAATGGAGCAAAAAGGCTTCTATGCTGATTTGTATAATAGTCAGTTTGAGAAGGAACAGCTAGCATAAAAACAAAAGGCGCTTAAAATCGAAAGGTTTTAAGCGTCTTTTGCTTTGTTAAAACGTATAGATAGCACGTACTTTGAAGGGCCGTTTGTACAGGCAAAGGGAGAGAGGAGTAAAAATCAGGAGAATCGAGTGCAGCAGTTATAAAGTAACAGAGGTTATTTTAATTAAATTAAAAGGGATAAATTAACATGATGTCTATTTTTGTAAACCTAATAATAGTTTTAAGATGTTAATTTATTAAAGAGTTCTAATAAATATAAAGATAACTTATCAAAGGAAGCAACAACAAAATATTATTGCGGAAGGTTTTAAAAAAATGAGTCTTATTTTTTAATTATTTGAGTAGAGAGAGCAGGAAATTTGGTTTTTTAACATGAAACCAATAAGATGTTTTGGTACTTATAAGAAACACTTCTAAATGGATGAGATCAATGCTCGAGACCTTTTTTCTGATAAAGCTCGATAAAGATAGGCAAAGAGGTATTTACCAGTATCTCGGTAATTTCTTCAGGGCTTTCCTCAAAGTTTTTCCGAATCCAAGTGCCAATAATCAAGTAGTTGCCTTTTGATAGATAGTCTAAATATTGAGTCAATGTCTGAGGATCAAAGTTCACTGAGAAAATTAATGGAAGATTTCCTTTTAGCTGTTTATTGAAGAGATTTCTTACATATTTCAACAGGTCGATATCGCTGTTTCGTGAAGTGAGGATTTCTATTTTTTTCCGATTCTCCCAAAAGAAGCGAATGACGTTTTCGACCCTAACGGTCAAGTTCGAACGAATGGCCTCCAAGCTAGGAGCACTTACTTGTTCGTAAAAAACGACATTTGATTGGAAAACAAGGGTCATTTCGGCTAGAAAATCCTCAACGATGCTGTCTAATAAATCTTCTTTGTTTTGAAATTTTTTATAAAAGGTAACACGACTGACCCCGGCTTTAGCTGCAATATCACTGATTCTAATGCTTCTAAACTCATGTGAATGCAGCAGTTCAAGAAAGGCCTCTTCGATCAGACGGCGTTTTTCATCTAACATAACCATACCTCCTAATGCGATTGTAACTTGATTTGACAGCTAAGCCAAATAAAGAAAGGAAAAAAATTTGATTTGAATAAAAATCTTGTAAAAAAAAGTATTCTCGATGCGTTCTTAGAACTGTTGACCGTATCTAAATATGAAGACATAACAGTCAATGAAATCGTAGAAAATGCTTATGTCAGCAGGGTTACTTTCTATAACTACTTCAAAAATAAAGATGCGCTATTAGATGAATTACTCGACCAATTTTTGAAGAACTTTAATAAGCTTCAAAAGAGTGATTTGCATTTATTAGAAAAAATGACGATCACTCAGAAAAAAGATACATATCAAGGGCTTTACCCATATACATATAAAATTCTCGATTTTTTCTATTGCAATAAAAAGTTAGTACGGGCTTTCTACAATATGAATCATGAAAAACTGGATTTCATGCAAATTCTTCAAAAAAATTATCATGATCATTTTAGTCAAGCACTGCCCCGTCCTTTTTATAAAGCGTTAGAAGCATCCAGAATTGAGTATTATTCTTTGTTTATGACAAATGGCGTGGTCTCCATTATTGAAAAATGGTTCGCGTCAAACTTTGAGGGAGACATTGCGGATGTTGCTGACAAGATTTTGGTCTTGTTGATCACGAATCTAAGTGCTTTATATTCAGAATTAGACTCACGATAGAACATGGAACAAAAGACGATACAGTCAAAAAAGTGAAGGTAGGATGACTAATGGCAAAAATATTGATTATTACTAAAAATCCTTTGGCGGAACAAGAATTGCAGCTTGCTCTTCAAAAAATCAACGATGAAGTTTTTTGTACATCCAGCTTATTAGAGCAAATTGATTTTTATCCAGAGGTTGCCGGCTATTTTTCGATCGCCATTTTAAGCGAGACGATTTCTAGCTTGGAGCTGTCTAAATACCTAGTTTCTTTAAAAAGGAAGGGGCTCCTGCTGATAAGAAAAGGAAGTCAGGACCAATTAAAAGAAACAGACCTAGATTGGATGATTTCAGAAATTGACGAGTGGTTTACAGATCAGACACCAATGGAAGACTTTATTGAGAAAATCGCTCGATTAAAGGAACAAATTGGCGAATTAAAGAGCGATGTAAGTAAAACGTATAAAAAATTCATTTCTCGATTAACGAAGAATGAACGGAAGGTCGTTTATTTCTTATACAAAGCAAAAGGAGCGCAATTATCGAGAGAGAAGCTTTGCGAAGAAGTCTGGGGAACGGGAGTGAATACGTCAAATGTTTGTCAGCTTTCTTTTCTGGTGAGCTGTATTCGAGAAAAAATGGTCAATGCCGGCTTTGATGAGAATGAATTAAAAACGATGTGGGGACGAGGATACCAGCTAGGAGACATGCTGGTATCATTATTAAACAAAAATGAATTTACCTTGACCCCATAGTGTATATAGATTACCCTCTCGTGCCTTTATCCTATGTTAATGACAGGCACCGCCGCCTTCGATACAATGAATAAAACAGTTAGAAGGAGTAGGCGATGACAGAAATTGAACAGGCAGTTAGGAAATTAGCGAGTCGCTATGCCAAAGTAACGATCAAAGGAACCGTTCTTTCCCGATTGATAGAATTAGGTACTCTCATAGATTTTTCGTCAAATGATTTGATCGTTGCCGCAGGAGATAATCAAAATAAGCTTTATTTATTAGTGGATGGTTTGATTCGAAAGTATTATCTAGATTATCAAGGGAATGATTTGACCCATCAGTTTTTGGAAGCAGAACAGGTCTTTAGTACCCAACATGTTGTTTTTAGCGGACAGGTCATGTGCAATTTTGAAGCAGTAGAACCGTGCAGAGTCGTTTGCTTTGACTATGAGCTCGTTCAGAGTCTAATGCTGGAAGAACCCGCATTAACACAAATTTATATTGGAATGCTAGAGGAGACCTTGCGAATCAAATTAGTCCGGGAGACAGCATTGTTGACCGAAAGTGCGACAACGCGTTACATGAAATTAAAAACCGAGATACCAAACATTGACCAGCGTGTGAATCACGGACATATCGCGTCTTATATCGGTGTCACCCCTGTTTCTTTGAGCCGTATTCGCCGGACGTTAAGGGAAGAAAAGTGATGAGGGGGCACAGAAAAATGATTATAGGTATCGTTGGCGGGATCATACTGCTGGTGGGGATCATTTTAGTGGTCAGCCGGCAGAAGGATATTGTGATTGAAGGTGTTTCAAGGCTGGAGATCACAAGCCCGGCATTCAAGAATGGGGACAAGATCCCTATAGATTACACTGGAAATGGAAAGGATCGGTCACCGGAGCTGCGCTTGGCTGAGCTGGATCGAAGGGCTGTTTCGCTGGTGGTAATTATGGATGATATTGATCATCCATTGGCCGGAGTCTACAATCATTGGTTGATTTGGAACATCCCTCCAATGAAAATTATTCCAGCTGAAATTCCCCAAGGCAAACAAGTATCGGAGTTAGGCAATTCGGTGCAAGGCATTGGCTATGGGAAGCACCGCTATCGCGGGCCGAAGCCGCCCTTCGGCAGTCATCGCTACAAATATAATGTCTTTGTTTTGGATACTAAATTGGATTTGCTCGCTTCTTCGAGGAAAAGAGAACTTCTAGAAGCGATGGCGGGGCATATTTTACAATATGGGTATCTGATAGGGGAGTATTCTGCCCGTTAATCGTTAATTAAACGTGAGAAGCCATGTTTTGCCGGAGGGAAGCATAAAGACAAGAAGAGTCCGCTCTTCTTGTCTTTATTTTTGCTTCATCTGCATTGTTATCAAGGTCGTCAGCGTATCGCCGTAGTAGTCTTTTCCTGATAGTTCGTCTTCGACTACCCAGGATTGTGAGTTTACGAGATTTCCGTAAGCTTCTTTCTGTTGAGCAGCGTATAAAATAGGTGCCGAGAAATTTTTAGCTGGACTAGAGGATAACGATTTTCCTGAAAGAGTGTAGCCTTCAGTGATCACCTTCTCTTCTAAAAAGAAGTTCATCATCTTGCTTAATACCTGATTGACATCTTTATCCTTCGAGCTGGCAAGGCGCCAGGGGATGCGGCAGGCATTCGCTCCGTAGTTGCCATCGTTTGCATCAGCGACCTGATCCTTTTTAGCCGGTGTGACTGTTTTGTTTTGTACCCAGGCAAAGTCTGGAATCAATCCGGTTTTATGCTGTTTGCTCAATGTTTCCAGGACATCTACGGAATTTGTCTTGAGTGTTCGCCAGAAAGTATCGCCGCTGAATGACGCAAAAGCATCAAAATAGCTGGGAATGATATCGGATGGCCGAATCAAGGCATAGGATTCAGAATCCTTCGTTGCCCAATCACCAACAGTCAATAATTTGTTGGTGGCATTATAATTTCTTTTCTTAATAGCTAAAAGCAGGCTCTTTGCCGCGTGCTTGTAATCTGTTGAGCTGTCGGGCCATTGCTTACTTGCCGCGATCAGGGCATAGGCAATATCCAGATCTCCGTCTGTTGCATTCGTTTTTTCTTTTTCTATAGTATTGTCTTCTTTAAACGTTTGTCGCCAGCTCATCAATGGATTTTCCTGACTGATCCGAAAATTTTCATAGTAGCGATAAAAATCGTAGAAATCTTTCTCAGTTGCCCAACCGCGTTTGACCGCTTGCAGGGTAATCAGCATACCGTACCCATGTCCTTCAGACAACGAGATATCGGTTTTTCCCTTAGGATTTGTTTTGACGAAAGCACCTTCAGCGTTTTCTTTCACATAAGCTGAGCGCCACTGTTGATACACGTTTTTTTCTACTTTGATCTGATTGTCTTCTATATTTAAAAGCACTGCTGCAACATAACCTAAAAAAATCAAAGCCAGCAGTGACCACATAATTGCGGGACGTTTGCGCATAAAATTGCCTCCTAGTCATCGAAACGTTGTGTTTTATACCACTTACTGCTATCACGCCGAAATAGTTTATCCCCCACATAAGAAAAGAGCGATACGATCGATATTCCGATGAACAATAAGGAATAGGTGAAATAAGATGCAATGGCATAAAAGAAATTGGCGGTGGTCGCTTGCCCAAATTGACTAGATAAGGCCAATTGAATTTGCAGCAAGTAGATCGCAAACATCAATGCCCAATTCACTAATAAAAGAGCGCCGATCTGCCGATTGCTCCCGCCAAAAGTAAAGATCACATCAATCGAAGGAAACCAAACATGCAAAATCATTGCGATCAAATTGGCAAGAAACATGATGTTCGATAAAATAATCGCACTGGTGAACCAGAAAAACGTATTGAAGTAATAAATACTTTGAAGACGGATACGCCAGTTTGAACCGCCAAAAATATCTTTGAGATTATTGATGATCACTTCGTAGTTTCCTTTGGCCCAACGTTTTCGCTGACGATAATAGACAGACAGCGTTTCGGGTTCTTGCTGGAAGGCCTCTGAACGGGAAGCAAGAGCGATCAATTTGCCAAGCTTCATGATTTTAAAGCTTAGGGCAGTATCCTCTGTCAGCGCACCATTATCCCAGCCGCCTAATTCTCGGATCATTTTTGTTTGAATGATAAAGTTGGTGCCGGGGATTTGTCCAATCTTAAACAGCTGCCATAAGCCGGTATGAATAATCCGCTGACTGGTTACGATTTCTAAATTGATACAGCGTGTCAAAAAGTTGCGCTTATAATTTCTTGTCTTGTTTCTGCCAAAGACCGCGCCATAACGTTCTGGGTCCTCCAGGGCTCTTTCGACCAGAAAATAAAGAGCGTTTTGTTCAGGCATCGCATCGGCATCATAGACACAGAGATACTCACCATGGGCGATTTTTAGGGAATCGTTCAATACGCCAGCCTTGCCTCCGGTTCCGCGGCGATCAATGACTTTAGTCAAATAATACCCTTGATATTCTGGCTGCTGAAGAATCGTATGGACGCGCTCATAGGTCTCGTCGTCACAATTATCCGCAAAAACTAAAATTTCCATTTTATCCCGCGGATAGTTCATACTTAAAATGGCCTTCACCGTATCTTGAATGACGATCTCTTCGTTATGTGCCGGAACAACGATCGTAATCAGCGGGTAGGCTTTGAGTGGTTCCAAACGATTTTTCGGCGGCCGAATATTTTTTAATAAATAGTAGACCGCGCCAAATAAGATAACTAAGGTGATCAGCAGGGAGAACCAAATCGAGATGATTCCAAACATTAACAATATGGAACTCATTAATAATTCCGCCTCCTAAAGTAGCGCCAAATCCGATCCTTGATGATCAACAAGCAGAGAAATAGAACCACAGCCGCGATAAAAAATATCACTGTAACGACCTTACTCGCTTCAAAAAAATAAATGAGTAGTTGATCCATGACTATTTCCCTCCTTATAAAATGTATTCATCCGTCAAATCGGCTTCGGAGCGTCGTCTCACACGACTGATAACCTGTTCGGCGGTTAATTCTGTAGAACCTTCAATTGTTATTTCACCAAAACGAATCACCGTGTTTTGGGAACGTTCGAAATTTTTAAATGGAAATAGAGAAAATTGTGTTTTCGTTATCCGGTTCAGCTCTTGGATAAACGTCAAACTGTCTCCTGAATGATAAATAGGAGACATGACGACAAAGGTGCCATCCCCTAAATAGAACTGATCTTCTTCTGGTAAACGAATATCACTCAATTCTTGCGCCAAGGCCTGCAGCAATTGATCGGTCGCCTGGTCATTTTGGTACCGCAATTGCTCGATGTAATCAACTGTATAGAAGGATACGATGAGACCACGGCCAATTTTTTCATACAAATTCATGGCGCATTTAAATTTTTCAAAGCGGGCTTCAAATTCTTTTTTGTTATACAAACCAGTTGTTTCATCTAAGGTTGTCAAATAGTGACGCATTCTTGGCTGAAAGGTATTTGAGCGCCGATTGAAGAGCACACTATTTTTTGTAATAAGTCCCAAGACAGCAAAGATCGGAATAACGATGATCAAGTAAATTTTTTCCAGCCGCGGCATGATAATAGGCGTGTAATACAGCAAGTATGTTCCTGTAGCCATCACCAGCATAGAGAAGACCGCTACCGTAATAGTATTCCCTAAAAAACCAACAAGTAATCCAAAAAAGGCTAAGAGAGAAATACTTAACACAGGAACAAAACCAAAACGATCATCTAAAATCAAATTTTGAACGAGAAAGACGGCGGCTAGTAAGATCATCATCCACTCGATTCGAATTCGTTGGATATATTTCATCTCGTAGTTCTCCTTAAAGGCTGAAGTCTTCTGGGCGTTCGGCTAGTTGAAAGTAGTGTGCGATCGCTTCTGCAATTCGTTCGCTGGCTTTTCCATCGCCATAAGGATTGCTGGCCTTCGCCATTTTGTCATAAGCAGCTGGTTCTTCAAACAACTCTTTGATCGTCGTGTAAACAGTCTGAGCATCGGTTCCAACCAATCGCAGTGTCCCAGCCGCTACTCCTTCTGGTCGTTCTGTTTGGTCACGAAGCACCAGCACAGGAACTCCTAAGGATGGCGCTTCCTCTTGAACACCGCCGGAATCTGTTAAGATCAAATAACTCTGTTTAGCATAATTATGGAAATCAATAACGTCTAAAGGTTCGATCAATGAAACATTTTCTAGGTTGCCTAAAAGTTCTCGGGCAACTTTTCGAACGGCTGGATTTTTGTGCATTGGAAAAACAAATTGAGTGTCTGGATAATCATTGGCGGCTTTTTGTATCGCACTAAACACAGCATGCATCGGTTCGCCCAAATTTTCGCGGCGATGCATGGTGACTAGAACGATCCGGTCCCGCTCCTTTGAAACAGCGGCTGGAATCACGTAATTCTTATCTACGGTATTTTCCATCGCGTCGATCGCCGTATTTCCTGTGACATATAGGTATTTTTCCGGGTGATTTTCCTTAACCAGATTTTCTTTGCTTTTCATTGTTGGAGCAAAATAAAGGTCGGTCAGGTCATCTGTTAATTGTCGATTCATTTCTTCAGGAAATGGAGAATATTTATCCCAAGTTCGCAGCCCAGCTTCAACGTGTCCGATAGGTATCTGTTGGTAAAAGGCACTTAAAGCAGCCGCAAAAGTCGTTGTGGTATCTCCGTGGACCAATAAAATATCAGGTCGATCTTCCAGTGAGATGGCAGTCAATTTTTCAAGGACACGACTAGTGATCTCACTTAAAGTCTGACCCTGATGCATAATATTCAAATCATAATCAGGAACGATCGAAAAGGCCTGCAGCACTTGATCGAGCATTTCTCGATGCTGCCCAGTAACCACTACTTTGGACTCAAAACGTTCATCTGAAGCTAGCTTCTTGGCTAATGGCGCCATTTTGATCGCTTCTGGTCGTGTTCCAAATACTAAAAATACTTTTTTTCTCATAATAATCCTCCGAAAAAAATTAAATTTTATAGATGAATGAAAGGAAAAGTAAAAGAAGTAATTATGATAGTTCATTCACCCATTAAAAAATTCATCATTCATTTTATTTATGTGTAAGGTTTAGTATAGGAAAGGTTCAGTAATTTGTCTTATAAAACGTCTTGATATTCTCATAATTTATAAAAATAAAATAATTATCAATTGTGAGAAAAAAACGACTATTACATTAGTCTAATGGCACTTCCGAGAATCCTATTAAAACAAAAAGAGAGCGCTCTTTTTGTTTTTAACGAGAAGTATATGGATCTGTTATTAATAAGCCCCCTGCGATTGTTAAAAAGACCAGGCTGAATAGGATCGTCCGCTGAGCGAAATAAGAAACTAAAAATCCATTTAATAAAGCACCTAAGACAAAGCTGCCTAAAATAATCAAGGTGTCACGAAAAGCTGTTTGCTTAGCGGCATCATGTTTGATGTAGCCTTCAAAAAAGTTAGTTGAAAGATTTCGTAGATTTCCTGTCATCATCAAAGAAGTAAAAGGCTTGCCCTTCAGCTTTTGAAATTCCTGAAGCTGAGCAGCCGCTGCTGCAGAGAGCAAGGCGTTCGCTAACAAATTTGGCAGATGCGAAGAGAAGAGACCTACGAGTAATAGTAACGTGCTTTCAAAAATCAAAAACCAAAGCTGCTGATTTTTTCGGAGCTTGGTTTGCAGGTAGCGTGCCAGCAATGCACTAAAGGCAAAAGCGAGAATCGGTACCAAATAATGGACTAACGCACGCCAGTGGCCCTGACCTAAATGAACCCCCAGCAAAATAAAATTACCTGTTTGAAGTCCTGCGAATACTTCCCCATGCACCAGATAAGTATAAGCATCCAAGCCTCCAGCTGTTGCTGCTAAAGCCATCCCGAAGACCAGCCGTTCATGAACGTTTTCTTCCATTTTTCTGCACCTCTTTTTTCTTCATCAGAAGTGTACGTCAAATGAAGAAAAACGACAAAAAAAGTGTCTCGTCAGTATGTTCTCCACAAAAAACAGGACAAGCGATTTCTTTTCGCTTGTCCTGTTTAAGCAGTAACTAGTTATTCGCAAAATAGTCTTTGGCAATTTTTTGCCCTTGATCAATTTTTGCCCACTGTTCATCAAAGGTTAGATTGTTTCCGCTGTCGCAGGAAGCAAAGCCGCATTGGTGAGATAAAAATAGGCGCTCTTTTGGAATGATCGTACTGGCTTTGTCGAGATATTGAAGCACACGAGCTTCATCATCTAATGTATTGGTTTTACTAGAAAGCAGCCCAAGCACCACTTCCACATTTTCTTTGTCTTTCAAGACTTCTAGGGCAGATAAGTCGCCCGCACGTTCATCATCCCATTCCAAGAAGAAGCGATCATAGTGCTGCTCACCGAGAAATTTTTCAGCAATGGCTTGATAGGTGCCGCCAGAAGCATGTCGAGATTCATAATTTCCGCGGCAATTATGGGTCCAGACCTGTAACCCCAGCTCGTGCCCGAAATCAGCAATCTCATTATTCACTGCTACGAATTCATTTGCTAAATCAATCAAATCCACATTGCCTTCTGCGAAGAAGCTGTCTTTATTACTAGAATCAAAGAGCTCCCAGAGGCAGTCATCGAATTGCACGATCTTACCGCCAGCTGCCTGATATTCTGTTAGGAATTCTTTGTAGGCGTTGATCAGTCCAGCTTTTAATTCTTCTTTCGTTTTGTAAACCTGATCCGTACCGAATAATCCGTCAAAGACGGAGAGTTCAGTAAAGGCATGAGCAATGCTCCATACGGTGATTTTAACGTCATGGCCCTGAGCCTGAGCAGCGGTTTTCTTAAAAATCTCAAGAAAATGATGGTTTTTTCCCGATAAAGGAGCAACGATTCGAATGCCGATATCTTTGCGCGTTTCAAAAGAATCACCGTCAAAGTCCTTAAACTGATATCCATGGTCAGCGATGTAGCGTTCGATTCCCTGAAGTCCCCAAATAAAATCAAGGTGCCACATTGATTTTGAATATTCGCCGTCTGTAAGAACATCGATTTGATGGTCTATTTGATCATGAATGATTTGTGAGATTGCCTTGCTTTCAGTTTCCTCATACCCAGCAAAATCAGCATAAAAGGGATAGGTGATGTCTTCACGTTGCTCGATTTGATTTTTGTAGTCTAATAATGATTGCGGACGTAATAGCGATCCGACTAATTGAAATCTTGATTTTCCCATTGAAAAAGCCCCCTATTGATTTAAGTTCACTTATCTTATCAAAATTCCGGTATAATAAGTAATACGTATTGACTTTAATTAGTTATAGGCTTTGCCTATCGATAGGAGGAAGCTATGCGCATCCAGCAATTAGAATATTTAGAAAAAATCGCTCAGACGGGTTCAATGAATGAAGCGGCCAAGCAGCTTTATATCTCCCAGCCTAGCTTAACTCAAGCAATCAAGGAGCTGGAAACAGAATATCAGCTCCAACTTTTTTATCGCAGCAAAACCGGAATGACCTTAACGAATGAAGGGCGGGAGTTCATCAACTATACGCGGGGAATATTGGATCAGGTCAATCTGCTCAATGCGAAATTTAAAACGGAAACGGTCCGTAAGCAGGTATTTAGTGTTTCCGCACAGCATTATGCTTTTGTGGTACATGCCTTTGTCGAGTTAGTCAAACAGCTTGACGTTGAGGAATATGAATTTACTTTACGGGAAACACTGACAGAGAATACATTGAACGATGTTCAGCATTTTAAAAGTGAAATCGGGATCATTTATTTGAACCGCTTCAACGAGATGGTTCTGAAACGCTTGATTAATGAGAAGGAACTGGAGTTTATTCCACTGTTCGAAGCGCAGCCGCATGTTTTCGTCGGCCGTGACAATCCTCTGACCCAAAAGAAAAAACTAAGTCTGGAGGATTTAACAGACTACACGTACTTATCCTACGAACAAGGGGACACGAACTCTTTTTATTTTTCCGAAGAAATTTTAAGTACGATGCACTACAAAAAACATATCAAAATCAGCGATCGCGCGACGATTTTCAATTTGATGGTAGGGCTGGACGGCTACACAATCAGCTCAGGGATCATCAGCAGTGAGTTGAATGATGAAAAAATTGTGGCGATCCCATTGGAGGTAGAGGATAGTATGCTGCTGGGCTATTTGAAGCACAAAAAAATCGCTCTCAATCCAATGGGGCGAGAATACATTGACTTGCTCAAGCAGCACATCAGAAATTACGGCTTCGAGGTTTTTGATAAATAAAAAAGGATCGTCAAAGACAAGTATCCAATACTAGTTCTTTGGCGATTCTTTTTCGCCGCAATTTTTATCGATGATGGCGTAAGGGGGCATCAATCATTCGATTCCCTCGTCTTCACGGATATTTTTTTCCCCCGCAGGTACCAAGTCAGACCGATGACATGACCAAGATATACGATAACTAGACAAATGCGCATCCATGCGTTGTCTACTAAAAGCCCAGGGATTAAAAATACTAGGAAGATCATGAAAAACATCCTGACTATTCCAGCATTCGTGATTTTCTTTTTGACGATCGGCTCCTCCACTGTCCGTTGATAGAAGGAAGACTGAATAAACCTATTGTAATAGTTATCCGAACTCCGCAGCCAAAAGAAGGCCGTCAGTAAATAGAAGACAGTTGTTGGTAAAAAAGGAAGAAAAATACCTAAGGTTCCAAGGGCAAAGGTGATCCCGCCAAGAGAAAAATAAATGATTTTTTTCACACATCTGACCTCCGTTTATAACTATAGTAAAAAAGAGCTTACCAGCCTATCTTAGGATAAATGGAAATGATTCACAAGTGATTTTTTAGCTCAGAAGAGTGAGAAATAAAAATCAAAGAGAGTCTGTGTTTATATAGAAAAGGGTTAAACTATCGATTCCTATCTTTATCAATTTAACGTAAAATAGTTTATATAGAAGAAAGTTGTCGCGTTGCAAATGCCAATCGATCGTTACTTAGCTAGCGAAAAGAGGTTAGATTGTGAAGAACTTTTTTAAAATGAGCTTGATCATTCTTTTGTTTCTCAGCGGGTGCGGGAGTAAGGAGCCGGAAAAAAGTGCTAAGGACACGACCTCGGACGTGTCGAAAACGGAAGAGGCTTCTTCAGTGCAGTTAAATTTTTCAGCAGTAGGAGACAACTTGATCCATGATTTTATTTACGATCATTTGCGACAGCCGGATGGGACCTATCGATTTGATGAGATGTATGAACCTACGCAGTATTTAAATAAAGATCGAGACATTTCCTACATTAATTTGGAGACGATCTGCGGGGGAGAAGAACTGGGACTATCTGGATATCCCACCTTCAATGGTCCAACACAGGTGCTGGATTCTTTACATAAGGCAGGCTATAACTGGCTATCTGCGGCTAGTAACCATACCATGGATAAAGGGGAAGAGGGCATCGTCAGGCAGCTGGACTATTTGGAGAACTATCCTGATATCACTGTGACTGGATCGCAAAAATCGCCTGAAGCCAAACGTCTCCATATCAAAAAAATCAAAGGAGTCAAGGTTGGCCTGATGTCCTATACGTTCGGGCTGAATGGGATTCCGCTGCCTGAAGGCAAGGATTATTTAGTGAATCTGATCGACGAAGAGCAGATAAAAAAAGATATGAAGCAATTGAATCAGCAGAGTGATATTCAAATCGTCAGTATGCATTGGGGTGAAGAATACCAATTTGTTCCAAATGAAAATCAAACACAGCTGGCACAGCTTTTGAGTGATGCCGGAGTGGATGTGATCGTTGGCGGACATCCTCATGTGATTCAGCCGATGGACTATCTAAAAGGAGAAGCGGGGAATCAAACACTCGTGATGTACTCTTTGGGGAACTTCATTTCCTCACAAGCAGAAAATGATCGAATGCTTGGCGGCATGGGACGCTGGACGATCGATTATGATAGGAAGAAGAAGGACGTCAAATTTGAAGACGTCGAATTCTGGCCGACGATCACATACATTGGCGATAATTATCAAACCTATCAAACCTATGCCTTGAAGGATTATACGAATGAGCTGGCGAATCAGCACATGATCCATGTCAATCAAGGGCAGGACTTGTCACGGGAGTATTTTATAGAACGGACAAAGCAGATCATGAACGATAAAGTAAAAATCGTCTATTGATTAAAAGAGCAAGTCAAATCAAGCGGCGCCTCTTCCTGATTCCTATAATAAATGTAGGGTAGTCGAAACGGAGGAAATCAAATGTATGAGTGGCAAAGACAAATTCAGCAGATCGTCGATGAAATCGATCAGTGCATCGAGAACTACAATGATGAAGCACTGACATTGCGCAGATTATCTCGTAAGATGGGCTATTCTGAGTTCTATACGACGCGAAAATTCAAAGAAATTTCCGGCATGCCATTTCGCGATTATTTGCGTCAACGGAAATTAGCCTTTGCTTTAAAGGAAGTCCGCGACAATGAGAAAAGCTTTTTGGAAATCGCCTTTGATTATGGCTTTTCTTCCCATGAAGCTTTTACTCGTGCATTTAAACGAATGTATGGCGTTGCGCCCAGTGAATATCGGAAAAAGCCCAGGCCAGTCGTACTTCGCACAAAAATCAATCCTTTCGACCGCTACTTTTTAGGATTAGGAGAGATCGGTATGGTGAAATCAACCGAAGATATCAAAACGTATTTTGTTACGATTCCAGACCACAAATTCTTACACATTAAAAACAATCAGAGCAACGGCTATTGGGATTTTTGGGAGAAGCAAAGCCAAATTCCTGGGCAAGACTGTGATACGATCAGCGGCCTGTTGGATAGCATCAAAGGAAAGCTGGATGATGACGGCGGCACCAAAACGGACAGCAGCAGTGGACAGGCGATGGCGTATATCAGTGATCCGGAGGGACGTCTTTGTGATTGGGGCTTTTTGCGTTCGGAGTGCTATGGTGTCCGTTTACCAGCAGACTATCAAGGGGAAGTACCGGAGCAGATGAGGATGATTGATGTTCCCGAAGCGGAATATCTCGTTTTTGAGCATGGACCATTTGATTACGAACAGGAAAATCGCAGTGTCGAGGAAGAGGTAGAAAAAGCGATGGCAAGCTTTGATTTTTCTGATACGGACTATCAGTATGATACCACCCCTGGGCGAGTGATCTATTTTTATCATGACCCAGAACGATTTTGGAAGTATGTACGACCAGTAGCTAAGAAATAGCTGGAAATAAATAGGTCTAAAGAGCATCTCGTTTTTAGTCAATCATAAGCGAAACAAAAGCAGCTGACCGGCTATTCGGTTAGCTGCTTTTTGTAAGCTAAAGCAAAGATTATTTTCTGCTCAATGTCCCTTTCAAAAATTCTTCATCATTTGGGTCGCCAGAGCCGCGTTGGTTTTTATCAATTGCAGCGATGAGCGACATTTCTTCATCTGTTAAGGTGAAGTCGAACACATCGATATTTTGTGCGATTCGTTCAGCGTGAACAGATTTCGGAATCACGATGATATCGCGTTGCAAATGCCAGCGCAAGATAACTTGAGCAATACTCTTATTGTGGGCCTCAGCGATTTTCGCTAAAGTAGGATCTTCCATCACATTCCCTTTCCCTTGTCCAAGCGGACCCCAAGCTTCGTGGGCGATATCCAAGCTCTTCAAGTAGTCATGAAGCTCTTTTTGTTGGAAGTAGGGATGCGTTTCAATTTGATCCACTGTGGGTTTGATTTTTGCGGTCGTCAATAATTTTTCCATATGGGGCTTTTCAAAATTTGAGACCCCGATAGACTTGATCAGGCCTTCGTTATACAAGCTTTCCAGCGCACGCCATTTTTCGTTATAGCCTTCGCTCGGCCAGTGGATCAAGTAAAGATCCAAGTAATCAGTTTGCAGTTTCTTCAATGATTCGTGGAAAGCCGCGATCGTATCATCGTAAGTCGTATTATTATTCCAGACCTTTGATGTGATAAACAGATCTTCACGTTTAACGTCGCTTTCAGCAAGAGCTTCACCCAACCAAGCTTCATTGTGATAGATTGTTGCAGTATCAAAGTGACGATAGCCGTCTTTCAAAGCCGCTGCTACAGCACTTTTTAAATCATCTGGATCTTGCACTTTAAAAACGCCTAGCCCTAATTGAGGGATCGTTTGACCATTGTTTAATTTCAACTGTTCCATTAAGAAAAACCTCCTAATATAGTAGTTACATAAACTAGTATAACGCGGATCAGTTTCAATCGTAATGATTTTGCTTAGAGGAAAGGGATTTTTCTGATAATCCATCGATTATTTGACTAGAGTTACTGGATACCTTATCGTCATTACTAGCTGATGATTCCGTTTATTAAAACTGAAGGGGCATACACATGAATTTTACTGAAAAATTAAAACAACAAGTATCAAATAATCACTATCTCCTGGGTATTGCTACTGCTACAGGAATGACCGCTTTATATGGAAAACGAGCGGGATCAGATTTTACTCTAGTACTAAATTCAGGAAAGTTCAGACAGATGGGACGTAGTTCATTAGGAGGCTATCTTCCTTTTAACAACAGCAATGAGCTAGTGGCTGATATTGGAAGAACAGAAATTTTACCCATATTAGCCAAACAGCCAGTGTTTTTAGGGGTCAACGCAACAGATCCCTTAATGGATCAAGAAGCTTTATTTACTTATTTGACACGCTACGGATATGAAGGCGTAATTAATTACCCGACAGTATGTCTGTTTGACGGTCAATTTCGTGAAGCGCTAGAAGAACAGGGGTTAGGCTTTGAAAAAGAAATCAATTTTCTTAAAAAGGCTAAAAACAAGGGCTTTAGCACGATTGCTTTTATCTCAAACAAAGAAGAAGCATTGGCAATGAGCGTAATAAAACCGGATATCATTTGTATTCATTTGGGTCTGACAGAAGGCGGACTTTTAGGAGCTAAAAGAGTCCGAAGCTTCAACTCTATGTTGGAGAAGCTTTCGTCAATTTGTGAGGATTTAAGTGCGGCTGGTTCTACCTCGGTCCTGATGATTTATGGTGGTATATTAAATGATCTTAATGAAATTCGTTACGTCTACAATCAAATACCTCAAATCAGCGGATATATAGGCGGGTCTACATTTGAACGGATCAATTCTGAACAACAACTGATCGGACAAATAACTTCGTTTAAAAATGCGGAAATTACTGCGAATGATAATCTGACGTTACAGATACTAGATGGGGTTCATAAGTATTATGATTATGTTGATTTTGTGAAAAAATACATTGAAGAGAATTACTCTGCACCCATTTATCTATCTGAATTGGCGGAGCTAGCGCATCTTAATACCAGTTACTTAAGCACTCTTTTCAAGCAAAAAACAGGCACAAATTTTACAGAATATTTGATCCGATTTCGAATAAATAAAGCAATTGAGCTAATGCAAACAACAGATTTAAAAATCCATGCGATTGCTGAGATGGTTGGATATCCAAACTATGCACAATTCAATAAAATTTTCCGAAAGTATACTGATTATTCGCCAAGGAAATATAAACATCTAATATAAACACTACTTAATTAAATATGAAAACCTTTTCTTAACTATTTTATTTTCCTAAAATTAAGGTATTAAAAAAGCAAGGAGGGAAAATAAATGAAAACTATTGCATTAATCGGGACCTTTGACTCAAAAGGAGAAGAATTCCAATATGTAAAATCGTTGCTCATGTCAATGAACAATAATGTCCTTACAATCAATACAGGAGTTTTTGAACCTACGCTAAAACCAGATATCGATGCGAATTTGATTGCTGAGGAGGTAGGAGAGTCCATCGAAGTAATCAGGGCTAAAAAGGACCGTGCTTATGCGACAGAAGTTCTTTCTCGGGGTGTTGAAAAACTGCTTCCGCGCTTATACGAGGAAGGTCTTTTCGACGGCATTTTATCATTTGGCGGCACTGGCGGAACGTCATTGGTGACCCCAGGAATGCGTCAAATCCCTATTGGCGTTCCAAAAGTAATGGTTTCTACAGTAGCTTCAGGAGATACTAGTGCTTATGTTGGTACTAGTGATATTCTAATGATGCCGTCAATCGTGGATGTATCTGGTTTAAATACAATTTCTAGAACGATTTTTCAAAATGCGGCTGCGGCGATCTCAGGTATGGTCCATGCGAAGTTTGAAAAAGTAGAAGACGATCGTCCATTGATTGCAGCATCTATGTTTGGAGTAACTACACCTGCAGTTGATTATGCACGAAAATATTTGGAAGAAAATGGCTATGAAGTGCTTGTCTTTCATGCGACTGGCGTGGGTGGAAAGACGATGGAACACCTAATACGAAATGGATACTTTGCAGGGGTTCTAGATTTAACGACGACAGAATTAGCAGACGAGCTTGTAGGAGGCGTCTTATCTGCTGGTCGGAACCGTTTGTCGGCTGCTTCTGAAACAGGTGTTCCTCAAGTAGTTTCTTTAGGGGCACTGGATATGGTTAACTTTGGTCCGTATGAGACAGTTCCGCAAAAATTCTGTGATAGAAATCTATATAGGCACAATCCAACCGTTACATTGATGAGGACTACTAATGGAGAAAACATAGAGTTAGGCAAAATTATCGCCCACAAGCTGAATAAGGCTCACGATAAAACAGTACTACTGATTCCAAAGGCTGGGGTGTCATTAATTGATGCACCTAACAATCCGTTTTATGGACCGGAAGAGGATAATCAGCTATTCAATACCTTGCTGAATCATTTATCGAATGAAAAGGTACAAGTAATCGAGAGAAATGTAAATATTAATGATCCAGCATTTGCTGAAGAAAGTGCGAAGTTATTAATCAAATTAATCGAGGAGGATACTCATGAATAAACAATCAAGAAAAGAAATTATTAAAGCCTTTAAGGAACGGACAAAAAATGGGGATATCTTAGTAGGTGTGGGAGCTGGAACGGGAATTACTGCGAAGAGCAGTGAAGCTGGAGGCGCCGACATGCTGATCATTTATAACTCAGGTCGCTATCGGATGGCAGGCCGTGGATCACTTGCTGGGTTGTTGTCTTATGGTGATGCCAATGCAATCGTTGTTGAAATGGGTCAGGAGGTACTTCCCGTAGTGAAAGAGACGCCTGTCCTTGCAGGGGTTTGTGGTACGGACCCCTTCCGTGTTATGAGTGTTTATCTTGCTGACTTAAAAGCTCAGGGATTCAATGGTGTACAAAATTTTCCAACAGTAGGTTTGATTGATGGTGTGTTCCGTCAAAATCTTGAAGAGACTGGCATGGGTTATGACCTTGAAGTAGATATGATTCGTCAAGCACATGAATTAGACTTATTGACCACACCTTATGTGTTTGATGAAGAACAAGCCAAAAAAATGGCTGAAGCTGGGGCAGATATTTTAGTCGCTCATATGGGGCTTACTACAAAAGGAACAATTGGTGCGAAAACAGCATTGACTTTGGATGATTGCGTTGAAAAAATTGAGGCAATCATAAAGGCAGGTAAATCTGTCAATCCTGATATTATGGTTATTTGTCATGGAGGACCAATCGCAGAACCGGCAGACGCAGAATACATTATCAAAAAAACAGAAGGAATTGATGGCTTCTTCGGGGCCTCAAGTATTGAACGCTTTGCGGCAGAAAAAGGTATTCGAGAACAAACAGAAGCCTTTAAGAATATTGAAAAATAAAGATGATACTCAAAAAGACGTCATTGACTAATAAAAAGTCGATGACGTCTTTTTGATTTATCTCCAGCCTAAATCAGGCGCGATATCTTTTACGATTGTTTCAAGTAAATGCATATTGTATTCGACACCCAATGTATTTGGGATCGTGACAAGTACAGTATCAGCTTCCTTGATTGCTTCATCATCCGCCAACTCTTTAGCGATCTTATCTGGTTCGCCTGCGAAGGTTTTTCCGAAGATTGTCGGATTTTGATGGTAAGCCAGAAAACCAACTTGATCATAATTTGCCTCATCCCCTTGATGACCAAATAGTTGACGATCAAGATCTGTCGTGATGGGTTGAATAGAACGAGTGACTAATGTGCGCGGTTCGAAGTTATGACCGGCGTTTTTCCATGCTTCCTTATAAGCGCGTAATTGTTTGGCCTGCTGCACATGGAAAGGTTCATTGGTTTCGTAGTTTACCAAGGTTGATGATTGCAGGTTCATCCCAAGCTGCGCTGCCCATACCGCTGTTTGTGTGGAACCGGCGCCCCACCAGATACGCTGGCGCAACCCTTCAGAATAAGGTTCTAAACGCAATTTTCCAGGAGCTTGCGGGAACATGGGTTGCGGATTTTGTTCCGCGAATCGATCACCCTCGATCAACTTTAAAAACTCCAATGTCCGTTCACGCGTAATATCTTTGATTTCCTCTTCACTGTAGTCATAGCCGAAATATTTCCAACCATCGAGGACCTGCTCTGGTGAACCACGGCCTACGCCCAATTCTACTCTGCCTTGAGTAATGATATCGGTTAATCCAGCATTTTCCGCCATCATATAAGGATTTTCATAACGCATGTCGATCAAGCCAGTTCCGATTTCGATCTTGCTGGTTTTTGCTCCGATTGCGGAAAGTAGTGGAAAAGGTGAACCAATCTGATCCGCAAAATGATGCACGCGATAGTATGCGCCATCGATCCCGATTTTTTCTGCTTCGACGGCTAATTCAATGGATTGTAAATAGGAATCTTTGGCGGTTTTTACAAGTGAACCTTGATCCATCCAATGACCAAAACTCAAAAAGCCAATTTTTTTCACGATAGAAACCCTCCTTAAATCACTGTGATTTACTTACTATTAATAAGTTAATCTGATTCTACTACTTTCCATTTTTAAAAGCGAGGATTTGTTCTCGGGGGAGAAAATATTGAAAAAAAGACCGCTATGCCTGAGCAAGCGGATAGATTACTGTTTATTTTAACTAGGATTGAGGCGCATGGAATGATCTTGGATACATTGTCTGACTTGATCCAAACTTTGTTCGATTGTTTGAGTGGTTGTATCCAGCACGTGTGCTTCAAATTCTCCCAACTGATTGAATTGATCCCACATTGTTTGAATCAATTCCAGATTAGTTGCTTCATCTAATTTGTTTCGATTCCTGCCTCTAGTGAGTGTTTCCTCCTTCGAAGCTCGTAAAATAATATAATGGACATCGAATCCATCTTTTGCTGCTTGAAACCACGGGTCTAAAAACCAAGGTCCGACGATACCATCAACAATTACATCATATCCATTTTTAGCAAAAACCTTCGTAGCTTCTAAAAAAGCGTTAATAACGATCTTATTTTGCAAATGAGCTTCTTTCAAATGAGGTGCAATCCTGCCTTTTTTAATGAAGTGATAAAAATCATCTGTATGCATGTGGACAGATTTTTCTTTATCAGATTGATACGCAAGCAGTGAAGCGAGAGTGCTTTTCCCTGTCGCAGGTGTACCGGTGATGATGACGATTCTTCCTTGAGTCATAGATGCCTCCTGTTGTTCCCGCCCTATTTCCTTGGTGCCACTCCTTTAACTAAAACCTCTGTCCATTCCGCTGTATAAGGAAGGATTTGTTCATAAATCTGCGGATTGGAGATACCTTCGAGCAGGGCTTGAAAGAACAGCATTAAAAATTCATCGGAATACTTTAAATCAACTTTGCCTTCTTTGCGACCGCGATGGAACATATCCAACATGATTCCGAAGCTTTGATCCGTGTATTCCTGCATCATTCGAGTGAAGCCGTTGTCCTCTTTTTTGGTGTAATACTTCATTAGATCTAGATAGAATTGCTTATTGATTTTTTTTAGGTAGTTGATTTTATTTTGACTCATGGCGATCAACGTCTCTTCGAAGGGGGCGTTTTTCGCCATGATTTCTTTGGCAGTACGGGACATCTCATCCATAGAACGCATGAATACTTCATGGATGAGGTTTTCCTTGCTGCCGAAATATTTAAAAATCGACGTTTTTCCGACATTTGCTAATTTAGCCACATCATCGATCGTCAGATTCTCGATGCCATTATCCGTGTTCATCAATGTAAAGGCGGCCTGCAGCACCTGGTCTTTTTTCTCTTGTGTTCTTCGTTCAAACCCATTCATAAAAACGCCTGCTTTCTATAAAAAAGAACTTTTTGTTTTAAATAGTTCGTAATTCGATTTAATTATATTATATAGGAAAGAATACGAACTTACAATGGAATAGTAGTTTTAAAATTCACTGTTATTATCGTTGACTCTCTTGTTAAAAGGGGATATTATTGGAGTTGTAAATGAACTTTAGTTTGAAACAAAGGTTAAATCAGCCAATTATGAACTTTATACATATGATAAGTTCGTAAAATGGACATCGTTTTTTGTTTTGGACTGGAAAGCACGTTATAAAATTATGTCGAGAGAGGGAGTTTCGTACCATGACAGAAATTGTAAAAGTACAAGGCTTGCAGAAAAAATTTGGCAAATTCCAGGCATTGAAGGACGTGTCATTCACAGTGAATGCTGGTGAAGTAGTTGGATTTATCGGGCCAAACGGTGCAGGAAAATCAACGACAATTCGCACGCTGCTGGGAATCATCAACCGAGACAAAGGCGATGTCGAAATATTCGGCAAAGATGTTTGGAAGGACAGTTTGGAGATCCACAAACGAATTTCCTATGTTCCTGGAGATATTGCGCTTTGGGGCAGTCTTACCGGTGGAGAGATCATTGATTTATTCATTAAGCTTCATGGCGGCGGCAGTAAAGAAAAGCGAGATTACTTGATCAAACGATTTGAACTTGATCCAAAGAAAAAGGCCAAAGGATATTCAAAAGGAAATCGGCAAAAGGTTGGTTTGATCGCGGCGTTGTCGGTAGAATCAGATCTATACATTCTAGATGAGCCGACCTCTGGCTTGGACCCGTTGATGGAAGCCGTGTTTCAAGAGGAAATAGAAAAAATCAAACATGCTGGAAAAGCGATCTTATTGTCCTCTCATATTTTGAGTGAGGTGGAACGGTTAGCGGATAAAGTGGCGATCATTCGACGAGGGGAAGTAGTAGAAACAGGTACCTTAGACGAATTGCGACATTTAACGCGCTCGACAGTCACACTGACGACAGAAGGAGCGGTGTCTGAAATCGCCAATGTTCCGGGAGTTCATGATTTTGTTGAGAAGGATGGGAAAGCGACCTTTTCTGCAGATAATGAGGCGATGAATGCGATTTTGATCGAAGCGACCAAATTAGGAGTCAAAAAAATTGAATCTGTACCGCCAACGCTGGAAGATTTATTCTTGCGTCACTATGAAGGCTGATTGTCGGAACGGAGGAAAATGAGATGAATGAGAAATTTGCTCGTTGGAGCGTTTTGTTTATTCAGTACGTAAAACGTGACTGGAAAAAAATAATTGTTTGGATTTTAGGATTAGGAGTATTTTCTGGTGCTTTTGTTCCAGCCTTTGAAGAGATTGGCAAGGGGCAAGGTCTGCTGGGAATGTTTGAAACGATGCAGAATCCAGCGATGATTTCAATGGTTGGACCAACGCCGATTCAATCGGGTGCCGATTATACATTGGGAGCGATGTATGCTCAGGAGATGCTACTGTTTTGTGGATTATTTGCGATGATCATATCAGCGCTTCACGTTGTGAGCCATACGCGAAAAGAGGAAGAATTAGGATTAACTGAATTAGTCCGATCTTTTCGAGTAGGCCGCCAAGCGAATTCGTTGGCGGTAATCACGGAAATAGTTTTGATCAATTTATTACTAGGAGCTTTTATCGGCGGGGTGATGGCAAGCTTTGATGTGACAGCAATCAGTACTGAGGGTGCCTTTCTATTCGGAGCCTCCATTGCGGCCGCGGGGATCATTGGCGGAGTACTGGCTCTGGTCGTGTCGCAGATCATGGCAACATCTACTGGAGCAACGGGCTCAACCTTGGGGCTTATTGGACTCCTGTATATCGTACGTGCAGGAACAGATGTATCCGATGCGGATTTGTCGATGTTCAATCCAATGGGGTGGACCTACTTGACCTATCCGTTTACAGAGAATAATTGGACACCATTGCTTGCGGCGTTGATTTTCAGTATTGCTCTGACTGTGGCCGCCTTTATATTAGAAGGTCATCGGGACATGGGCGCAGGCTATTTACCCGAACGCGAAGGAAGAGCAACAGCTAAAAAGTCATTGCTTTCTGTTCCTGGGTTGATTTTCAAAATCAATAAGGGAGTGATGATCGGCTGGCTAATCGCTTTTGTCGTTATGGGCGCTGCTTATGGTTCGATTTATGGGGATATGCAGGTTTTCCTTGGAGGAAATGAGCTGATGAAGCAGATGTTCACTCAATCAGGGGTATCCATTGAGGAATCCTTTACGGGGACTATCATGATGGTGATGATCGGACTTGTATCGATTCTACCGATCGTCGTCGTCAATAAATTGTTTGCGGAAGAAACTAGGCTGCATCTCAGTCAGTTGTATGCAACAAAGGTAACACGTGGACAGCTGTATTGGACGACTGTAAGCCTGGCTATTTTAGCTGGAGTTATAGGAGTCGGCTTGGCTTCTGCCGGGCTGGGCGGTACCGCGATCGCGGCCATGAAAAATAAATCTACGATGGATTTGTTGGACTTCTTAGCTGCGGGCTATAATTTTTTACCGTCTGTGCTGTTTTACATTGGACTAGCTGCGCTTGCGCTAGGCTGGCTTCCTAAGTTTGGAAAAGTCATTTATGCGTATCTTGGCTATTCTTTTGCCTTGAACTATTTTGGCGGCATTCTTGATTTACCTGAATGGTTCGCAAAGACAGCGATCCAAAGCTGGATTCCTCGGATGCCGATGGAGGATTTTGATGGGACCGTCGTGGTGGTGATCACGATAATCAGCGTCGTCTTCATGCTTTTAGGTTATCTAGGCTATAAGAAACGCGATTTAGTAGAAGGTGCATAGAAAAAATATCTAATCAATGATAAATAAGACCGTCCAGCTTCACGAATTGTGAGACTGAACGGTTTTTTGGTGAATCAATTAGTATTCACGATTTTTTGAATCTTTTCTGCGAGATGGCGAATCACATTCGGCGCACTCTTTCGAAAATCTGTGGTAAATGAACCAGACAAGCTTTCGACAGTACCGACCTCTTTGTTCATGATGTCAAAAACGGCCAGTGTTTGGTCTTCTGGCTGCCATTTTACCTTCCAATAAGGCCCCTCTAAATCACCATCCAATATTTGCTGGCTATTATCAAGCACTGCTTGCCGAATCACTTCCTCTTCTGAGGTGTCTTTTCCTTTTTCTATTAGATAATTCAGCTTTTGTTCGACTTCATGCATATTTTCGGGAACGAATGAATACATTTTTGGGACGTCCTTTCTTGGCTAATCATGAGGAGCTATTTTCTACAGTTATACTCAAATTTTTGCAAATCCGCAAAGAAAAGCCCTTATACCACATTTGGTATAAGGACGTAAATATTCTACTCCCTTGGGAAAGCTCATTTTTTATAAAATATATTTTCAACCTTCGCTAACCATTTTTTTCGCGTTGCTTCTTTACTAGATTTAACCATATTGAAGCTGACCCAATGTACATTTTTAAAGCCGCTCTTTTTCAAGGTTCCCTTTACCATCGCCTTTTTTAATGCATTTCCGTAAATGGTGCTGTACATAATTTTCGGGGTATTCATCGTTGTGATAACTGTAGCGGTTTTCAAATTCGTTAATAATGTGTTCATGCCATATCCAGATTTTGTATAAGAATATGTTGAACCTGGGAAAATAACCTTGTCAATGAAGCCTTTCATCATCGCAGGCATTAGCTCCCACCAAATCGGAAAAATGAAAACTAAATGATCTGCCTGCCGGATGCGTGCAACATATTCTTTGGCTTTCCAATCAATCATTTCATGATTTCGAAAGGCCAGTAAGTCTGCTCCAGTCATTACAGGATCAAAGTTGTCCGAATCTAAATCAATAACATCTACTGTATTTCCGGCTTTTTCAGATCCAGCTACTGCTGCTTCAAGCAGAGCATGGCAAAAGCTTCCGTTATAGGGGTGGTTGTAAACAATGACTGTTTTCATAAATATCTCTCCTCAAAAACTTTAGTATCTGTATATTAAAATAGAAAAAAACAGAAGAAATTAACATTTGTTAATTTCTTCCATTTTTTTCAAGTCTCTTTTTAATCCGACTATATGAAACAGGCGTTATTCCTAGATACGAGGCAATATAGTAATTGGGGACTCTATTTAAAATGATTGAGTTTTGTTGGACTAAGCTGGAGTAACGTTCTTCCGGCGTTTCCTTTATTCTTGATAAGAAATATTTACTATAATCCATAAATCTTTCGGCAATCGCTCTTGTAAACAGATCATTCACAACGGGGTATTTTTCTAAAAGCAAGTTCAAATTCTTCTTACTTAAAACATAAAGCGCTGTTTCCTCTAGGCTTTCAATAGAGAAGATGCTTTCTTCTTCCAAATAAAAACTTTCAAAAGAAGAAACAATCTGATTTTCAAAAAAGAACTGAAAAGTGATGTCACGTCCATCATCATTATTCCATAGTCTTAAAGCCCCCTTGGAAATAAAGTAAATATTCCTTGCAATGTCTCCTTCATAAAGCAAAGTAGTATGTGCGGGGATGATCCTTTTGTAAAAAAATGATGAGATATCACTCCAGCTGATACCAGCCTGCTTCAAAATGCTGATAAATGAAGTTTTCATACAGTTCTCCTTGCTTATTTAATGATCGGTATACTAATCTGTCTTTATTATCAGCTGTTTGATCCGTAATGGAAAATCATTTGATCTTTAGAGACCTCGATATAAAGCGGAATCAACTGTGCTCCCTCCACAATTTATCAACTTCTTCCGTTGATAATTTAGTGGCTTTTGCTACTTGCTCTATGCTAACCCCGATTTTTAAGAATTCGATTGCTAATGCCTGTGAAACGTACCCTATGTCAAGGACACTTTAAGAAAAAGGGAGATAACTTTTCAGGTAGATATTGCTATAGCTACTTAACTATTTTTAGGTGGTGTGATTCCTTTTAATGGATACTTTCCCGTTGTTATGTATTGATAGTATTCATTAGGGGATAACTTAGCTAATTGCCATTGATAGCGTTCATTATTATAATAGGTCATCCAATTATCTATAATTGCTTTTACTTCATCAAACCCTGTATATTGACTAATATCTATTTCGTCTTTCATATGACCATAGAAACTCTCTTGAGGAGCATTATCCCAACAATTCCCTCGACGCGACATTGATTGTCTCATGTTTTTGTCTTTTACTAGTTGAATAAAGCTACAGCTCGTATAGTGAAACCCCTGATCACTGTGAATTAAAGTTTCCATCGTCAAAGTTTCACCGTGATTTTCCATCATTTGATCAATTGTTTCTAAAACAAAATCCACTTCCAGCGATTTACTGAGAACATATGCTAGTACTTGCTTGGTATAAGCATCCAGGATCGTTGATAGATAACAGAATCCCTCATTATACGGAATATATGTAATATCTGTTAGAAGCACAGCTCTTGCACCGTGCGCTGTGAATTCCCGGTTTAATAGATTTTCTGCTACATTGCTTGTTTTTAATGCCTTAGCCATTCTTCGATATGGATTTGCCTTGCGTACAGGGCAAATTAATCCATACTTTTTCATTAAGCGCCTTATTTTTTTAACATTCATCACTATTGGCGGTGTTTGATGTAATAAATTCATATGTATACTACGTGCACCTTTGGCATACCCTCGGCAATTATAGGCTTTTAAAATTTTTTCAAAATCGGCTTTATCATTATCCTCTTTTTCTTTGCGCTTAGGTGCATTTTCTACCCAGCGATAATAACCAGAGCGTGATACCCCTGCAATTTCGCAAAGCATAACGACGGACAATACATTGTCTTCTTGAGTCAACATCTCATGGATAACCTCAAACTTACGGCTAGATTCACTCATGTTTTGTCGATTCATTTTGAATTGTTGATTTTTGTAATTTTTTTTAGAAATTCGACTTCTTGGCGCAAGTATAAAAGTTCGTGTTGTATTTGTTTTAATGATTGTGGTGAAAGATCTTCTTGTAATTGAATTTTTTTAATAGCTACTCGTTTACTGTGATCTTCACCTTCTTTAAAACCTTCTCCTGACATTGCTTGATGTTTTATTCTTTGAACAAGACTATCAATTCGTTTTTGAGGAAACATGGATACATCGTATCCAAAATCGCTAATAATTTTTCTCGGTGCATTTCCAGCTTGATAACTAATCCAGAAATCTTTTTTAAATTTTGCAGTAAAGTACATTTTTTTTGAGGTGACCTTTAAAGTGTATTCATTAGACTCTAGTTCTTTTATTTGCTTCTTGGTATACTCTCTCATTTCTTCTCTCCTACTAGATGCTTTGTTATATATTAACATCTTCCCGAAGATATTTTCTGTGTCCACTTTAGTGGGAACACCCCTTTGTCTAAGTGTCTACTTTAAGGGAACCCTCTTTCTAAATCTGTCTACTTTATAGGGTATATTTTACTGTTTCTCTTCCTGTCGCCCTTTTTCGAGCCCCTTTTCAAGCCCTTTTTTATGCCCTTCTTTATGTCCTTCTTCCATAGCAGTCACAAATACAGCGTCAGAAATAGCTTTGGATTTTTCGATGTTCATGATCATTTCTTTTTCCTCGCTTTCCAATGTTAAGAAATCAATTTTTCTTTTTGCTTCTTTGATATAGTCGGGAGCTTCCGACTCAACTTCTCCGGTTTTTAGAAAATATTGCCAATGATAGGCGGCCTTTTGTTTTTCAATCGTTTGATTTTTTAGACTGAGGAAACAGAGAATCAATAATTCCTTGTTCTCTTCATTGAAAAAAGGCTGATGTGTTTCTTCATTTAATAAGCGGAACAGCTGTAAGGCATTGTCTTTTCGATCAAATAAATGGAAATCCACAATATTGATTCCATAAGCAGGTCGCAAACTAGAAAAGTTGTTCTTTTTCCCTGCTTCTTTTTTGTCGCTAGACCCAAAAGGTGAGCGGAAGGCCTCGGCCAGATAAAAGAGTGAACGCTCATGGAAATAGCTATGCGGCTGGATTTGGCATTCGATAGTGGCATGGCTGCCATCTTCTCCAATGGCTAAGATATCCACTTCTGTTCGCAGGATCTCCGTTTGCATGTGATCGATTTCGTTGAACTTTTTCTTATAGCTGTCGATATGATAGGTTTCTTTTGGCATAAGGGACTGGAATTCGATGCCTAGCAGGTCTTTGACAAAGGCTTTCAGGATATACAGGGAGTCTTCAGAGGTTAGCAGTTTGCGAAATAACAGGTCATTCGTTGGTAAATACTTTTGCATTTTTTCCACACCTTTCAGCTGGTAGACGCCATGCTGAGAGGCATTTCTCGCCCCAATTATAGCATGGTTTCTCAGCAGCCTTCAAAATTTATTTGCTCTAAGATACGCAAAAGACACCGTAATAACCGAGTAAGAAAGAAATGCGTATATTGTATTCTCTATAAAAAATATATTTTTTGCGAAAAATAATTCTTGCATTGCACCCCGTTTCATAAATTAGACTAAGGATAACAGAAAAAAAGGGAGTGACTCAGATGAACACGATGGTAGAAATTACAGATATGCTGGGTGTCGATTATTATTATGTTGCGATAACATTTGAGGAAAACGCACTGTTGCTGGAAAAGCCAAAAGGGCTCTTTGCGAAGAATATCAAGCGCAGGATCGAGCTATCGAAGGTGGAGAAAACTTGTACGACGAATGAAAAAGGAATCGACAAGCTTTCCTTTTTTTATGAAAGAAACTGGTACACGTTTATCGATTTTGGGAATAGCCTCATGCCCTGTTTAAAAGAGAGGCTGATTTTCAGTTAGGAAAGTAGGGAAGCTTATTGGGTACTTTGACGAAAAAAATGGTTGTTTTTGATATTGATGGTACACTGTTAGGAAGTGATAAAAAAGTTCTGCTATCCACATTTGAAGCATTAGCAAAACTAAAAGAACAAGGGCACGCTTTGTTTGCGGCTACAGGCAGAAGTTTATTCTATGCAAAGCCGATTCTTCAGCTGCTGGATTTTCAAAATTATATCGTGTGTAATGGTGCCATCGGATTCATTGAGCATCAGCAAATATTCAGCAACGAATTGAAAGCCGACGATCTGCTCAGCCTGCTGGACCGATTCGCACAGCTGAAGGTCGATGCTGCGATTGTGACTTTACAGCAGCTGCAGCGAGTTTCCAGTTTTGATATAGAGAAAATGCGTCGGGCAATGAGCTATGTAGGTGGGGATTTGCCGTCGATGTATAATAAAAGCGAAGAGCCGATTTACCAGGTTTTAGCCTTTTATGATCATACATTGGAAAGTAAAATCGAACCGTATTTTTCAACTTTTGAATTTGTCCGCTGGCATGATACCGGTGTGGATATTATCCCTGTTGGCGGAACAAAGGCGACGACCATTTTAGAAGTTGCCGGGCAGTTAGGTTTTGAGTCAAAGGACATCCTCTCATTTGGTGATGGATTAAATGACCGAGAAATGCTGCAGGTCTCAGGAGTAGGTGTAGCCATGGGGAATGCAGCGCCAGAGGTACAAAAACATGCGGACCTGATCACTGATACAAATAACGATGACGGCATTTTTAATGCTTTGAAGAAGTTATCTCTCATTTGATAAGGAGTTTGATATGGTAACGATTAGAGAAATAGCCAAGCTTTCAGGATATTCGACCACGATGATCTCACGAGTCATCAATAATTATCCCTATGTCGATGAGGAAAAAAGACGTGAAATTTTAAAGCTGTTAAAAGAGCTGGATTACCGGCCGAACTCGATCGCCAGAAGCTTGAGTATTGGGAAAACCTACAATATCGGTGTGATCGTTCCTTATCTCAATATTGCCTATTTTGAACAGCTGGTCAGCGGGATAACCGAAGCAGCCTTTCACCACCATTACAAAGTCACGCTCTTGCCTACAAATTATAATCCGGAAACGGAATTAAATTACTTAGAAGAATTTTCGACCAAATTATACGATGGGCTCATTATTACCTCTAAAGTAAACAGCTTAGAGAAAATACTCGAATACCAGCAATATGGTCCGCTGATTTTTTGTGAATATGTTCCAGAGGAGAAGATAGCGAGTGTGTATATTGATCGAGAGAAGGCCTTCATGGATGTCATGGCCTACTTCTCTGAGCACAACGTGAAAAAAATCGGTATAACGGCAGGAAGGAATGAACGCTATAGCGACAGCACCAAGCTTCTTTTACAGCTGGCAGAGAAAAATTTTGAGACCTTCGAGCCAGCCGATGTCGTTCGAAACTGTCTAACCTATGAAGATGGCTATCGGGCTGCTCAATTTTTTTATGAAAAAAACCAAGTCGAAGGTATTCTGGCAAATGGTGACGAAATCAGTGCAGGCATTTACGATTTTTATCGCGATAAAAAGCTCCCGCTTATCGTAGGTCAAGACAATCTGCTAGTGAGTAAATTACTGAATCTTTCAACGATTGATTACCATATGACTAAATGCGGCCGTGAAGCCTTTCTGCAATTTATAGAAAATAGAAACGAAAAGCTCATGATAGAATCGACTTTTATAAAACGGTAAGCCGAAGATAAAATAAACACCCGCGAACAACATCGCGGGTGTCACTGTATTTCAGCCAATTTCTTAAAATTGCACATTCATTAAAAAAGCAATTTGTTGAAACAGCTCCTCTGGGATCTCAAAATGTCCAAAACGCAAACGTTGACGATACTCAGCCCACATGGGAAATTGACTGACCTGCTGCAGCGTACAGCTTTCAGCATCTTTTAAATACTGCACATTCTTTCGATAAGGGAAGAAACCAGGAAACATCTCCACTTGATAGACCTCATCAGAAATGACTTGACCGATCGCCACAAATTTTTGACAAACCTCCGATCCCTTTAACTGGACCTTTGGCGCATAATAGATCAGCCAATCGTCAGGTTTCATCCGTTTCAGCGGGGCGCTCTTGCCATGACATAACTGACTAAAGCCGCCTGCCACGCCGATCTGCACATGCTCCTCAGAAGCGACACCAATCCAATACTTCATCTGTTCACCCCTTACAGCTCAATGACCGCCTGATTTTCCATATCTAGGATTACCTGAGCTTGGTTAAAGGTGATCTCATAGACATCTAGCATTGTACCGGCCTGATCGATATTTTGCTGAAAAGAAGGGATTTTTTTGACCCAGGGTTCAGCCAGCTCATAAAGGGATTTTGCACTCTTAGCAACGGTACCTTGAGCACGGATATGACCTGTTTCCTGTCCTTTTGGTACTGTGGTAAAGGCAACCTGAGGATTTTGAGAGAATTCTTTTACCTTGTCATTGCCTTTAAATGTTGAAAAATAAAGACGGTTGGCTTTCTTATCGTATAAGAAGTTCACGATTCGGACATTCGGCTGATTCGCCACGCTTGTCGCCAGAGCGATTTCCAATTGTTCCTCCATCATTGTGTGAAAAGCTTGATTCATATCTGTCATAGTGATTCCTCCTAATTTTGTATTACAAACACTAGTTTAGCAATAGAACCTTGACAGCTATCTGTCAAGGTTCTATGCTTTTGTAAAGGAGAAAAAATGAAAACAGAACGATTACTAGCCATTACGATGCTTTTGATAGAAAAGAAACAGATTAGCGCTCCTGCTTTAGCCGAAATATTTGAAGTCTCCGTCCGCACGATTTACCGAGATATCGACTCCCTCAGCCAAGCAGGCATCCCAGTCACAGCTCTGCCTGGAAGTAAAGGCGGGATTCGGATCATGGAGAACTATAAAATCGATCAAAGCTTTTTTACTTCTGCGGATTTGATCTCTTTGCTGATTGGATTGAACAGCATTCCTTCAGAGCAAATTTCTAAGCAGGCCAAATTCACTTTGGAAAAGCTGAAAACCCTAATTCCCAATGAAGCAGAGCAGGAAATCAATGATCGATCCTCTCAGCTGATTGTTGATTTGTCTCCTTGGACCAGCACAGAAAGCTCGCCGCCCTTTTTCAAAGAACTACAGGAAGCCATTCATCAACGGCAGCTCGTTTCCTTCGAATACGCGAACCGCTCTGGTCAAAAGACAACGCGAATCATTGAACCCTATCGACTTATCTTGAAAGAAATCAGCTGGTATGTACAGGCTTACTGCCACGAGAAAAAAGACTTTCGAATCTTCAAATTGATTCGAATGGAAAAGTTACACGTGCTCCAGCAGCGATTTGATGCGAAAAAAGTTCCAGAGGCAGACTTAGGTAAGAACGTTGCTCATCAATTTATTACCATTCATTTAGAGGTAGATTTCTTTGTTAAAGATCAATTAACCGACCGCTTTGGGCAGCTGAACTTTATTCCGATCGAAAACGCACAGCGCTTCTCGGTCCAGTTTCCCTTTATCCCTGATGAATTCGGCTATCACTTATTATTAGGCTTCGGTACCCGCTGCAAATGCATAGCCCCTGAATTTGTGAAGACAGAATTAAAACGCCGCATTCAGCGAATGCTGGCGACCTATTCAGATGATTAGGAAGAAACTGAAAGCTCATCGTCCGATCTTCTTTTAGAAGTAGGCGATCAATTTAAACACCTGCGGCAACCGCCGCAGGTGTATTTGTGTTCAGTCGTCAAGGCTCGCGCCCGCTTAGCCAATGATTGACAAGGGCAACGATCAACCCCACAAAGAACGTATCGAATCCCTCACTTTCAAAGTGGAGGCTGATGACGTGAGTGTATTTAGTTTGAGAAGGGCAGAATTTAACAGCGAGCTCAATCGTCTGCGAATGTGAGGATATAGCCATATAGGGTCTTATTCATTTATAAACGAAAGTTGATTCGGTATCCACTGGGTTATCCACAAGAATAAGTAGAAATAAATAGTTTTCCTCAGGTTTTTCCACATTATCCACAGGTTTTTTAGTAAGATGTGGATAATAGGGGATTGATCAACCACAGATTCTATTTATAGGAATGACTCTTAGACATCTCAGGTTACAGTGTTGACAAGTCAGCACTCATTTCTTAGCTTCATACTTGCTAGTTATTTACAGCATTGATGCAGGTCATGTTCAAATCAAGATGTATGGTCTGTTTAACAGCTTGGAGTGGGAAATTATGTATTTTTTCTAGAACCATCAGTAAATGAATTGATCTGAAACTCCCTGCAATTGGAAAATCGCAGAGAGCCTATTTTTCAGTCGTCATGGATCACGCCCACTCAACCAATGGTTGACGAGGGCGATGATCAGCCCCACAAAGAGCGGAGCGAGGACATATCGAATCAGCTCGCTCAAGGTGCATCACCTCCTCTCAAAAGTGGAGGCCGACGACAGACATGAGCGGGGATACCTACGCAAAAGGTATTCAATTGTGAAAGGGCAGAAGTTGACTAAATTATTCTAGCTTATGCGACTGGCTATCTGGGTCATCCTTGTTTCGATTTTTCTTTCGCCGAAGCCAGGCAAGAAACCTTTTTCGTGTGCTGAGTTGCTCCGTTTCCTCAAGTTGTGTTGCTGAATTGGTTGTAGGGACGCTGGCAGAAAAATAATTATCATCGATTGTGTGCTTTAATCCACTTGTTTGATTTTTTATTATTAATGAAGGGTGATTACTCCTCGATTCTGCGGGTCCTTTCAATGCCTGTTCAAGCGCGTTTCTTGAGGAATTGTACAAATAGTCATAGCTTCTTCCTGCTTTGACAGGAGTGAATGAAGAATCATCCAGCTTAATTGAAGAGGTAGACATTTTTTCCTCTTTAAAAGACGGTTCAGTTATTGTTTCTTCTTTACTCGATTCTTTAGATGAATCCTCTCCATCATTTTTTGGTGCAGCTTCTTTACTAGGCTGCTCAGTAGGAGCTGCTGGATCATTCTCCACATCAAAAATATCGGTTTCGTACGTGGTGACGAACTTTGCCGTGACAACAGTATCAAATAGTTTTACGCCATTTTTTTCAAAAATATCCAATTGAGTCAGTAGTTCGCACGCTTCTTTGATCTGCTCTACAGGCAAATCCGCATTCACATTTTTATAGGTCCAGTCGTGTTCTTTGCCTAGACCGTTGGTAAAGGTCGTGACTAAATCATGGGTCATTGTTCTGCTTTCCTTTCATTCTTTTTTTTCTGCGTAGGTAGTTTTTTTATCAAGGTTCGTTAGTTTCTGTAGGACGAACTTTTGCAATAAGAGAACGGACAAGTGAGATGGCTTTTTCGCCAAAGTTACGGATCGGAAATACTCTTGCAGCTAATGAGCGCCATTCAGGTGCCATGAAATAATCTTGGAAATAATAGAAAAATCGTTTCATGGTGCGAGTGGCCTTGGTATTCATAAAAATCTCACGGACAAGATCCTTCAGAATGAAGGCAAACTCCTCCGCACCGAGTTGAAACCGCACGCGTAACGTCAAAATATATTTGATCGTTAGGCTGCTATTTTGAGTTTGGTAATAGTATTCAGTAATTCGTTTTTCTAAGGTCTTTGGTGTTAAGTTAAACAATTGTCGGCAAGTTAGTGTTTGTTCATTCATGGATCGTGTCCTCCTTATTTCTTGAGTTCTATATTTTTTTAGTTAGAGAAGCGGCGATTGCGCCACCGCTTCTCATTCACATGGTTTAAAAGATAATTGTTTCAACAGTTTCGACGTACTTTGCGCTGACGACTTGGTTGAACAGCTTTTCGTCGTCTTTCTTGAACAGACTTAACATCGTTAACCGTTCCAAGAATCCTCGAATTTCTTCAGGCGCTTTTCCTTCGCCGGGAGTTGGATAACTCCAGGTTTGCGAACGTCCTGTGCTGGTTTTAAAGATCGCTACTAATTTTTTCATTTCTGTTTTCCTCCATTTCCTAATTCTTCGTTACTCGTGATTGGCTAGTGATGATCACGCCGTCTACTAATGAGTCTTCGTGGTCAAGCGCTCTCATGATCTCACCTAGTTCGATGATTTCCGCTTCCTTTGGTTCGTCTACGACATTTGGGAAGGTCACTTTCTTTAATTTCTCTACACCAGGGACAGCGATCTGCACTTGTAATTTTGTACTCAACTTCTGAATCATAATGTAATACCTCCGTGTGTTTGATTTTTTGTATCGGCCGGTGACTACAAGATAATCGATTTTGAAAAAGAATGCGAACCGCAAAATTGCACTCAACCCCTCAATTTTGCAGGTTTAAAACGAAAGAATAGGCTTTATAGACTGTCAACAGGTAAATTTGAGGGGTCACGTGCAATTTTGCGACTTGAAAAGGAATCCGGCTATTTGTTATAATGTAAGGTTTTGACTTCTTAACAAACGAGTAGACAGTAACCCATCCACCCGTGAAAACGGGTGGATGGGTTACTGTGCGTCAAGAATCAATGAAAGAAGGCAATGAGTAGTTATCGATCATGAGCTAGTTGAGAAAAATCAATCATTCACACTATCTATGTGAATTGACCGTTAGGAGAATTTTAACTACCTTTGACGTGTTATATTCGTCCGTTTGAGAATTAAGAATAAATATTTATTATTATAAACAGTTATATTTTAATCTTTTTATTTGAATGTTTATTGAGAATTATACTAATTAATGTTAAATTATAAAGTGTGGAACAGATGTTATAAAATAAGGTAATGGGAGTTCAATTTGAATAATTGGATGAAGCAACACGGGCGTTACTGTAACCGAAGCTTTTCGGTCGGTATATTCAGTACTCCAAGTAAAAGAAGCGAAGTACCTTTAGTACCATGAAAAATAAGTTAGTTTAGATAACACTTGTGTTGTAGATATTTAAAGTGAGGGATAATAATGGGAAAAAAAGTATTTATTAGTCATTCAAGTAAAGATAGTTGTTATGCAGTTCATTTTGTGGAATTATTGAAAAGTTTTGGTTTTCAAGAGAAAGATATTTTTTGCAGTTCAGATTATTCTACAGGAGTCAATTATGGAGAACGAATTTTTGAACGCCTGAAAAGTGAACTGCAATATAAGCCTGTCATGATTTACTTATTGTCGAAAAATTATTATAAAAGTGTTGCCTGTTTAAATGAAATGGGAGCCTCTTGGGTGATGAGTGATGACCATTACCCTATAACATTACCCCATTTTGATGTAAAGGATATACAAGGGGCAATCAGTCACGATCGATTAAGCTTAGTTGCAGGAGAGCAATTTCAAGTAAAAGATTTATTTCGATTAATTCGAGAAGTTAGTTCGAGTGCTGATGTAGAGTGGCCAGAGTCAGTCGAATTAAATGCCATTGAATACGTAGAGCCTATTCAAAAGCAGTTGAATGAAGCATTTTTAGAAAGTGAATCATTGTGTCCTATTAAAGATGGATGGTTTGAGACAGTCTTGGGAGAACGAAGAGAGGTATTAGGAAAGTACAAAGATAAGGCTTTCTGTTTTGAGCTTCCAAAGACCATTTTGCCAAAACACTTGAAAGTAAATGATGAAGAAAATGAAAAACGGCAGTTTCTGTTTATTTGGAACACCCAAGGTGAATTTGAAAGTGGAGAAAAAGTTAAATTTCAATTGAAAGATAGCACACAAAAAAAATTTAAAGATATTGGACTATGTAGAAATATTTATGTGCATTCGATTGACAAAGTATGATGAATAGTTTGTCAGACTAATTCTACGAGAGTGGATTCTCTAGTAGGATTTTTGGTGAAAGAAGAAATTTCTAGAATTTTGCTGGAGAAAATTAGTGGAAAACAAGATTCAAATGATAAATAAGTGATTAAATGAATGCGAGTGGAAAAGTGTTAATCCTTGGGAATGGGATTTAAGCTTGAGCTGACGAAGAAATATAAAAAAGTAAATACGATACTCGATTATAAAAAAATCCAAATCTCCGAACGACATTGTACTATCGTTATTGATAGCTACAAGGTCGTTTGTTTTTTGTGATTATTCAATTGAAATACTGTTTTCAGGTATCAAAAGTTTAGAGCGATGAACAATTTATACTATATAATAAATTTTTGAATTTTCTTTAAGTATGATGTTCTAAGGACCCTAGAGAGTTTCTACTATCTGGTGATAGTACTAGATATTCAGTACAAAAACTAAAAGTAACGATATTTCATAAAAATATTTTTATAGCATTGTATTGAAATATCATTTCTTTTGAGTTATACTTTCGTTGTAATTGATAGCGTTAACATTTTGAGGAGGGAAAAAAATGCATCTATCATTAGCAATTATTTTAGTTTTGTGCTTCTACACAGTAATAGGAGTACTGGATCAAATCTCAATTCAAATAGGCCCATATACCCCATTGTTTGCTGCAGTTTTCACTGGGATGGTCATGGGTGATTTGAAAACAGGATTGATGATTGGGGCAACGTTGCAATTGATGACTTTAGGGGTTGCGACCTACGGTGGAGCGACAGTGCCAGATTTTCTATCAGGAGCGATTATGGGAACTGCGTATGCTATTATTTCTGGCAAAGGAGTCGAGTATGGTATCGGTATTGCAGTACCAATCGGGTTATTATTAACACAATTGGATATTTTAGGAAGAATGGCGAACACCTTCGTACAGCATCGTGCTGATCACTTTGCAGAAGAAGGTAATTATCGCGGTGTTGACCTTTGTAATGTTTTAGGAATATTGCCTTGGACCTTGTCACGAGTGATTCCGGTTTTTATCGGTCTTTATTTTGGAGAACAAGTAGTTAAAGTGATTAATGAAATGATTCCTGCTTGGATTATGACTGGTCTAAAAGCTTCTGGAGCTATTCTGCCAGCGATGGGGATAGCCATCTTGATGCGTTACTTGCCAATAAAAAAATATTGGCCTTACTTTTTAGTCGGATTTGTCATGTTAGCTTTTGGTGCAGAGTTTTTCTCAGTATTAGGAGTTGCTTTAGTTGGTCTAGCTTTAGCCGCGATGTATGTGATGAACCACAATAATTCGACACCTGCCGCAACAACAACTGGTGCAGTCTACGAAGATGATGAGGAGATTGAGATCGATGACTAAAAAAATAACTAAACAAGACATCAATAAAATGTATGTAAGAAACTTATTTGGATTTCAATGGGGTTGGAACTATGAAAAAATGCAAGGGCTTGGCTATGCATATTCTATGATGCCGATTATGAAACGTCTTTATTCAGATGATATAGAAAAAATGAAAATCGCTTTGAAGACACATCTTGGATTCTTTAATACAACACCTGCGATGTCTAGTTTGATTGTTGGAGCAGATGCAGGTTTAGAGGAAGAATTTGGAATGGAAGATCCTGAAGCGATTGTAGGTTTGAAAACAGGATTGATGGGACCTTTCGCGGGTGTTGGAGATACTGTCTTTATTGCGATTTATCGTGCGATTGTTTTTTCAATTGCTGCTTATATGGCTCAAGCAGGACAAGTTTTAGGTTTGTTGATTCCTTTGGTTACTGGTGGGGTAGTCTTATGGATTCGTTACAAATTTGTTCATCTTGGATTTGTGCAAGGGAAAAAAATTGCTACTGAATTTGCTGATAAGATGAAAATTTTTACCGAAGCAGCAGCTATTCTTGGTTTAACTGTTGTAGGCGGCTTGATTCCTTCTGTCATTACGTATAAATTGGAATTGGATTACAAAATGGGTGAAGTGACTCTCTCCGTTCAAGAAATGTTAGATAAAATTTTACCAGGCTTAGTTCCTTTAGCCATTGTATTTCTTTCTTATTGGTTATTAGGAAAGAAAAAAATGAACTCGACTCGATTGATTTTTGTTTTGATCTTATTAGGAATGTTATTAGGCAATATGCAGAGCATTTTAGGCGCTATCGGCGGCCTATTCTAAAACTATTTATTGGAGGAATAACAAATGAGTATTATTCATGCACGTGTGGATGAACGTTTAATTCACGGACAGGTTGCTACTGTCTGGACAAATTCTTTAGGAGCGCAACGTATCATGGTAGTAAATGATCATGCGGTGAAAGACCAGATTCAAATCGGTGCTTTAAAGATGGCAAAGCCGGTTGGAGTGAAATTGTCAATTTTATCCAAAAGAAAAGCGGTTGCGAATATTTTAGAAGGTAAATACGATGATGAAAAGGTTTTCTTGATTACTAAAAATATTGAAGATATGGGCGAGCTAATCAATCAAGGAGTTCCTTTGACTTCTTTCAATGTTGGGAATATTTCACAAAAAGAAGGTAGTAGAGCAATTAAAAAATCGGTAGCGGTGACGGATGAAGATATCGCCGTAATCAAGCAGTTAACAGATAAAGGGATCAAGATCACAGCCCAGATGATTCCTTCCGAGCCAGCTGACTCGATACTAACGTTCTTAAAATAATAGGATAAAACCACCAGGAGGAAAATGCGATGGAAGTACTAACTAAAATCAGAAAAGAATATGCAACATTCTCGAAAGTTAATAAACGAATAGCTGATCATATCCTTCATTTTCCAAATGAAGTGATTAAACAAACGGCTTCTGAAATAGGTGAGGCTTCTGAGTCATCTTCTGCTACGGTGGTTCGCTTTGTAAAGAAAATTGGCTATTCTGGACTGGAGGATTTAAAAGTATCATTAGCCTCGGAACAAGCAGTTAAGGAAAGCGAACATATTATTGATCCAATAGTTTCTAGCGATGATTCACTTGATGTTTTATGTGGAAAAGTTGAAACTTTAATCAAAGAAACTGCTACAGATGTTTTTGTGAGCATGGATAAAGATGCGTTGAAAAAGGCTATTGAAAGTGTTAAGCAATCTCGAAAAATCCATCTTTTCGGGATTGGCTCCAGCTCATTGGTCGCATACGACTTGTTCCATAAATTCAATCGAGCAGGCAAAGAAGCAAGCTTTGTTTTTGATACCCATATCGGACTTGAGACACTAACGTATGTTACTGAGAAGGATGTTGTTATTGCGGTAACCTATAGTGGACATACGAAAGAGATACTGTTAGCTTGCGAATATGCCAGACAAAAAGGGGCTCACCTAATAATTATTACTAGAAATAAGGGCAAACGTATTTCGAAGTTAGCGGATGAGGTTCTTTTAGTGCCTGATAATGAACATTTGCTGCGGGTAGGTGCTATCTCTTCTTTGTATGCGTCGATGATTGTTGGAACAGTTCTTTATTTAGGAGTTATTCAAGAAGATATTGAGAACAGTATTGAAGAAAATATGATTATCACTAAAAATTGGGTTAGCCCACTAAAGGAAGAATAATGTATGAAAATTAGTCACTTGGCGACAGAACGACGAAACGAAAATAGTATGAATATAGATCGAATGGCTACGATTGACCTTGTCCAAACAATTAATAATGAAGATAAAATGGTAGCAGATGCCGTTGAAAAGGTTCTACCAAATATTGCTGAAGCGATTGATCTGGGCGCAGAAAGATTCAATGCAGGAGGACGCTTAATCTATATAGGTGCGGGAACTTCGGGCCGCTTAGGTGCTTTAGATGCCATTGAATTAACACCAACCTATAGTGTTTCTCCTAAAAGAGCATTTGGTATTTTAGCTGGCGGTAAGGAAGCGATGTACGCTGCGGTTGAAGGAGCTGAAGATTCTGTAGAATTGGCAGTGAAAGATTTAAAGGATGTTCGCTTAACAGAAAATGATGTAGTCATTTCGATTGCGGCAAGCGGAAGGACACCATATTCACTTTCTGCTATTGAATATGGAAATGAGATCAACGCACTAACTATTTCTGTTACTTGTACAGCGGACAATCCAATGAGTCGGGCGGCACAAGTGGCGATTGCGCCGATCGTTGGACCGGAAGTAATCACTGGTTCGACAAGAATGAAAGCGGGTACTGCACAAAAAATGGTTTTAAATATGCTTTCTACAGGAATTATGATTAAGACCGGAAAAGTTTATCAAAATCTGATGATCAATGTGCAACCGACGAATAAGAAGTTGATTGAACGCTCAATCAATATTTTAATGCAAGCTCTTTCAATAGAACGTGATGAAGCGGCAAAACTTTTTGAGTCTGCTGATAATAAAGTCAATGTTGCTATAGTTATGCATGAAAATCAATTATCTGCTGAGCAGGCAGTATCATTTTTAGCAGAAAATGATAATCGGATTTTTCATAAGGCTTATGGAAAATAGTCTACAGGAATTTATGAGGAGAAGTAAAATCAGTGGGTTATCTGCCGCTCAAATCGATGTAGTCAATAAAGATTTTTATCTTGGTGTTATGGGGAAAGTTCCGCCATTTGCAACTATTCCAGTAGCGGCAGGAATGCTATATGACTTGGCTTCTTTGACCAAAGTCCTCGGTACGACGACACGCATCCTACAAATGATTGATTCTGGATTGCTGAATCTGCAGATAGAATGCCGTGAGGTTTTGCCAGAGTTTCCGAGATTGCGAATGACTATTGAGGATTTACTATTGCATCGAAGCGAACTACCTTCCGATTTTAAAGAAAAACAGTTGTTCACTGAGGAAACAATGTATTCCTTTTTAAAAGATTTTACACCTTATAAAACTAATGAAACGATTTATTCCGATATCGGTTATTTGTTACTAGGTTTAGTGATAGAGCAAATTGATGATCAAAATCTAGAAAATACCTTCAAAAGGCATATTTTTGAACCTTTGGGAATGAAGAACACCACTTATTATCCAGATTTTCAGCAATTTATCCTACCAACAGAAATCACTACTTCAAGGGGGATCATCTTAGGGACCGTTCATGATTCAAAGGCAAATCGTTGGTCACGTCCTGCTGGGAGTGCCGGATTATTTGCGCCATTAGAAGACATTATTCGCTTTACACAAGGAGTTATGCTGAATAAAAAAATGGATGGAAGTCAGTTGTTTTCGACAGACATCTATCAAAAACTGAGAGATGTCTCGATTTCTAATCGAACTCTAGGATGGGAAAAGTCTTTTGGCGAAGGGATTATATATCATACTGGATTTACGGGAACGTCGATGGGCATCGATTTAGTAAAACAACGAGGATTGATTTTATTGACCAACCGTGTTCATCCATCAAGGGAGAATACAGATTATTTAACGTATAGACATAAGTTATATCAAGATTTTTTTAAGGGAGCGTAATTAATGAGACCTACATTGATTGTTACTAGTCACGGGGATATGGCAGCAGAAACCTTAAGTTCTGCCAAAATGATTGTTGGCGAAACGGAAAAAGTATTTGTTGTTTCTATGAGAGATGATGACGGACTGGTAGGAACAGCAGAAAAATTTGACGCAATCCTTGCTAAATTGAGCCCAGAAACAGAAATAGTTGTACTTGCAGACCTAAAAGGCGGCACACCATGTAATGTAGCTATGATGAAAGCGTCAACTCACCCTACTATGGAGGTTGTTTCGGGTCTGAATTTGGGTATGTTGATTGAAGGATTGTTTTCTCAAATGGAAACTGCTCAGGACTTGGCAAAGTATTTAGAAAATATAGGAAAAAATGCAGTTAGTCATCTTGAGAAGGTTGTACCCGATGAAGATGATGAGGAATATGAAGAATAATCCAAAAAGAGGTTGTGCCAAATTAATTGGTACAACCTCATTTTCTGAGGTTGTTTCTTGTAATAAAAATGATCCATCAAGCCTATCTTCATTGATATTTAAAGAAAGGAGGTTGAATTAATGATCGGACTTTTATATTTTTTTGTTATTATCCTCGCTAATTCAATCGGGGCTGTGTCTGGTATGGGAGGCGGGGTAATCATTAAACCTGTCTTTGATTTAATCGGTGCGCATTCAGTTGCATCAATTTCTTTTTATTCAACGATTGCTGTATTCACCATGTCAATTTCTTCAACATTGAAGCAGCTAAAGAGTGGTCAAGTCTTTGATATGGGAACGATTTTTTGGATATCTGGAGGAGCAGTTCTTGGAGGTATATTAGGAAATTTCTCCTTTGAACGATTATTGGCAAATTTGGGAAGTGAAAAACAAGTGACGATGATCCAAATTTTACTAACGATAATAACATTGGTTTTTACGTTCCTTTATTCGAAATATGAATGGCGGAGCTATACATTTAGGGCTCCTATCTTTTATTTTGTCTGCGGATTACTGCTAGGATTTTTGGCAAGCCTCTTAGGGATAGGTGGAGGGCCAATTAATGTTTCTGTATTGATGTTGCTATTTGGATTTCCAATAAAAAAGGCAACCAGTTATTCGATTTGTACGATTTTCTTCTCTCAGTTAGCAAAGCTTGTATCCATTGCCGTAGGCTCGGGATTCTTACAGTATGACTTAACGATGCTGTATTTTATTATTCCAGCAGCTATTTTAGGAGGGATTTTTGGAGCGAAGCTTAGTCAATTGCTTCCGTCCAAAAAGGTTGCTTTTATTTTTCAATCGGTAATTCTACTTGTACTGGGTATCAATTTATTTAACTTTATTCAGCTTTTATAATTATATCCATCGATTACTAATTTTAAGAATATTAGAAAAATTTTTTTAAGACCATTTCGCAGTTATGAGATAAAAATAAACTGATTAAGTTTTCTATGCAATAGATTGACTGTTTTCCTTCTTTTTATTTTTGTAGGGATTAATTGAAATCCCCTAAGTATTTTCTGAGCAAACTTTATCTTAAGCAGTATGGATAGTATCACTTGATTTGAAAAGTAAAATCATTAATTGCATTTTCCTTTACTGAGAAAGTATACTGGTTGCTTCAACAACTATCCAAAATTTTATTTAGATAGATGTGATTCCAAGTTATCATTTATTTAGAATGAAACACCGCCACATCAACGATGCTTGCAATTCGAGCTTGTCTTTTTTGCGATGCTTTGGTACGTTGCTTGTAGAGTAGCTTTTCAACGGTTAGTTTTGATGTAGGGGGAATGTTCAATTGCTAGGAGAAAAATTAAAAGCACAGCGGCTGTCTTTGGGATTGACTCAACAGGAGGTCGCGGAGCATCTGCATGTATCGCGGCAGACGGTCTCGAATTGGGAGGTGGGGAGAAATTTCCCTGATATTCCCATGATCATTTCGATTAGTGATTATTACCACATCTCCTTAGATGAATTGTTGAAAGGTGATGAAGGATTCATGGAAAAAATGAAGAAGGATGCGGAGCTGGTCAAACGGACCAAGCGGCGGAAGGTTTTTGATGGAGTATTTGTCGGGCTGTTGCTGCTGACGGTTCTTTTTGCTTTTGTAGTGAGCCGCCTACCAGAGGTTGCCGATCAAAAACTGTGGCCGATGCTGGTGGTGGGCGTAGTGTTCATCTTTTCGATCGTTCGCTTTTTTATAGTCATCCCCAAAGAGGATGCCGTCAGCGGAATGCAGGCGCCTTTGATTATTCCGAAATCATTTGGTGTTGGTTGGGCAATCAACCCGTATCATCCATTAGGCAAGGTGCTACTGATCGGAATTTTTATTGCCATCGAGGTTTTGATTTTTTGGGGATAATTAGGAAGGGCTTTGCGAATGTGCTTAATAGCAGTTCGCAAGGCTTTTTTCGCGTGGTGTTATGTCTGTCTGAGTCAGTCAATGAAATTTTTTTGCATGACTTTTCTATTTAGTGAACGAAGAGGAATAATAGTGAGCTCAGATGAAAAAAGTGAAAGACGAAATAATATTTATTTGTTCAGTTTATTAAATAATAATAAGGATGCTCTCTTTTCGAAAGAAAGGTTTTCATGAAAATGAATAAGAAAATCTTTAAAATCAAAGTAAATAATATTATAAACTGTAATTTTAAGGATGTTCAAACTCTGTTAAATAGACAAAAATGTAATTATTTTTGTTATTGAAAGGATTTTCGTATATTGCTATAATAAGAAAATAGGGGGTGAAAAAATGAAAACATCAAAGGAGTTAAAACAAGAAGCTAGAATGATCTTGCAGGGAAGATGGGGTAAAGCAGTTCTATTGAATGTCATACCGAGTCTGATAATTATTGGATTCTCGTTGGTATTTATAGTACCTGCTGTAGTCTCTCAAGTCATTACAGTGATGAGCATGAACAACGGCTACTATGATTATGCGGCTACAGCTGGAACGGGCAATTATGGAACCGTCAGCAGTTTCTTTTCTATGGTAGTTGGTGCGCTATTTACAAGTGGGATTTCGTGGACCTACCTTGATCTAATCAGAGGGACTCGAAGTGAGATTTCGCCACTGAAGGATGCGCTGCGGGCGTTTAATGGGAAAACGCTGGTAACCGTTGCTATTTTAGCTGTACTAGTTAATTTATTTAGCGGATTATGGGGACTTCTGCTAATTATTCCAGGTATTGTAAAATCTTATTCTTATTCTCAAAGCTACTATATTTATTACGATAGTACTTTGAACGAGAAAGAAGGGCTTAGTGCCTTAGACACGATTACGGCTAGTCGAAAAATGATGAATGGCTATAAGGGAAAATTATTCTTATTGGATCTTTCTTTTATCGGTTGGCACATTCTTTCTATTGCAACGTTAGGTTTAGGGTATTTATGGCTATCGCCGTACATTCAGGTAACGAAATCGGCTTTCTATGAAAATTTAGCTAAAAATGATTAAGTGTGATTAATAAATAGATCAAACAAGAAGAAGCGAATTGGACAAAATGTCTAGTTCGCTTCTTCTTTTGCTTTTCATACTATCGTTTATTGTTTGGTGATTTTATCGGTGTAGAGGTTATACAGGACAGAAAACAAATCGTTCTTTGCTTCATGGGAAATCTCATTCGTGCCGACTAAAAAGAAGGCTGATGTATGGTCTGGGATCAAGGCTTCGAATGTGCTGATGAATAGATCGATCTCCGAATCTGGTTGATTGCTAAAGGAAACATCCACGAACGAAAAGAGGGCTAAGAATTCTTGTAGTTCGGACATTATCCTCTGATTTGGGATGGGCACGATAGCGACTTTAACGTTCGCTGATTTCTTCACTACATAGGCCTGTAAGACATGGTAAACATATTTATAGAACTCGTAAGGATAATCAGAAAGCCACTCAAATCCTTCCTTGGTTGAAATTTTCGAGAAAAAGGTTTCCACAGGCACGATCGTCTGGGGTGTGAAATTTGGAAACAACACCTCATAGTTCGAAAATTCCTTCATCCAGGGCAGCGGTCTATGATTGAGCGAGAAGCTAAAAAAGATCGATATCAGATTGACTAGCGGAAGCATCGTGTCTTGCTGGACCTTCAGATCCACTCGTTTAAATAATCGATCTATTATAGGGATAAATTTACCGTCCCCTTTCTTTTCCAGATAGTAGGATGAAAGATCTTTTACTCGAACATCGTCTTTATGATAATAGAGGTTCGAAAAATAAAGCTGAAAGGCTAAGCTTCTCACTTCTGCCTCTAGATAGGTATTCGAAGGGACAAAATCGCTTAAATAGTCAGTTAATATATTGATGGTTTTGCTAGGGATAAAATCATCAACTGGTAGGGAGCTCTTTTCAGGAAAGCCGCCCTGTATTCTAAGCTTTGCAATTAGAAGAATCGTCAGAATATCATCATTATTGATGTAAGAACAATCGGCAATCCCCAGCTGTTTCAAGACCGCTTCTTCTTTTTGCGTAACCTCTTCTACCTCCAGTATTCCTTGGCCTAACGAACAGGCCCAAAGGATTGTGTGAAACAGCATCCTTATTTCGTACTCATTTCCTTCGAGCCTCATAGAGGACAAATTTATTTTTATCTCAAATTTTTTTAAAAAGGTTAAAAATGGCTGCAGCGTTCTTCGGATGGTTGACGTGCTGATGAAATTGGCACTACAAAAATCATTCAGTGTTTTCCCGGGATGCAGCAAGATAAATAGAATGAAATTGTAGGGAAGTGATTTGCGCAATAAAAATTGATTGTAGCGATTCATATCGAATGCTTTTTTCGACCAAATGATCTTTCCATTCTTATCAAACAGCTCGTAACCAAAGAGTGATTCTAAGTCTGCGGCAATTTTCTCCAACAGTTGATAGACGGTATTTTTTGAAAACCGGAACAGTTTGATGACAGAGCTAATAGGATATCTGCCGTCCTCCAATTTATTCATTTCAAAGAAAATCTCCAATTTTTTCTTTGATTCGTCACTTAATAATATTGATTTCATCCATTTCTCCTTAAAAGTGTATTATTGGTTCGTTCATAATAACAAAGTGTTTTATTAATGAGAATAAATCTTTTTTCATTTTTTAACTATTATTTGACCAATAAGTAATAAAAAAACTAGCTACTTTAGACTTATTATAAAAAGAAGTCTGTTATTTCAACGTTTCGAAAATAGAAAACTACTAAAAAAACCGTGATTATCGTTAATTTAATTGATAAAACAAATATTTACAGTAATATACTTTTATTGTTACACTATTTTTGTAACTAATTCATCAAAAATGCAAATAAAATAATTTTTTTATAATTTAATTTCTTTTTGAACAATTAAATCTAGGGAATGTTTCCTTTCTCGCTAATAAAAAAATTATGTGTTGCTTAAGGAGGTGAACTGAATGAAAAAAAGGATGTTTGGAAAGATGTTCTTTGTAGGGCTTGTCGGAATAAGTGTCGGTTTTAATGCTTTAGGGTATGCGGCAGTAAGCTCTGATGGAGAAATCAACTTAGTGGAGAATAAATCTCCGACGGCACCTAAAGATCCATTAGATCCTTCGAAGCCGCAAGAGCCTGCAGACCCAAACAATCCACCAACAAATGAGAAGGGGCCGTTATCAATCGATGCTGCTCCAAAAGGCTTCTACTTTGGTACACAGAAGATGTATCATGCAGCTCATGAGTATAAGGCAGAGGGTCTCGCTGATCACAGGCAGTGTTTGCAGGTGACGGATAATCGAGAGGCTGAGACCTATGGGTGGACGTTGAAGGTTCGGCAGGATGGCTACTTGCGGGATGAGAAGACGAATTATGAATTAAAGGGTGCTACCTTGACACTTCCTGCAGGGGAAGCAAGGAATAGAAACAATGGAGCCGGCTCGACTGAGCTTGCGTTTGATTTAGTCACTTACGGTGTTGAAGTAGGCAGTGAAGAAAAGGTTGTCTTTAGCGCTCCGAGTGACTCGGCAAAAAAGGCAGGGAAATCGACATCAACGAATTCTTGGCAGTCTCAAAGTGTGTCTCTCAACATCCCGAAAGATACAGCGAGAGCTGGTAATTATTCAAACAAAATATATTGGATACTAACTGATGGCGGTCCAACTAATTAAAAAAGGAGAATTTATTTTTATTATGAAAAAGACGAAATTAATGGTTGCAGGTTTAATGATTAGCACAATGCTTTTAGGAGGAGTCTCTTCAGCATTTGCGGCAGACTCAACAGGTACGATCGAATTTACTGAGAATAAAGGCGGAGGCGATCCAAGTGATCCGGAAGAACCGGATGAAAAAAATCCAGATCCAGTTAAGCCGACACCTGAGGTAGGTCCTTTGATCTTGAAGGTTGTTCCGATCTTCGACTTTGGTTCTCATGAAGTAAACCAAGCGGGCGGTACTTACGATGATACTGAAACGGTAACGAACTATCTTGAGGTTCGTGATAACCGTGATGCTGGAATGAACGGCTGGTCTGTAACGGCAAGCCGTACAGAATTTACTAGCGGATCAAAATCGTTAACGGGTTCAGCTTTAGCGTTGCCAAAAGGGGTCGTACGTAACAGTATCGCAAATGCGACACAAGGAAATGCAGCAACAACCGATGCAATCGCTGATGACACAATTTTAGCGACTGCAGCAACTATTCCTCTAACAGGTTCAACTGTTGAAGTATTGAAAACAGTGAAAAGAAATGACCTGATCGGTAAAGGCAATACAACTAGCAACATTGCAGAAACAACGCCAGCGTCATTGACTGTAGCACCAGGTACGGCTGCTATTGGAACATTCACGTCAACGATCACTTGGACTGTGACTGCTGCGCCATAAAAGTTAGTATCACAATAGTGAATATAGTAGTTGGAAAGGAAGAGCATTTGTGAAACGTTTAAGTCAACTTTTTTTTACGCTGGCGTTCATTCTTACAGTGACGCCTGCTGCCACAGCATTTGCGGAAGAAGAAGGTGAAAGTGCCGGATATAGTGTCGCTAAAGTAGCGCCAACCACACCTCAAGTAGATGAAGCTAGTTCATTTTATGATTTGTTAGTCAAGCCTGGGGATGAAATCGAGATTCAAGCAGAGGTGACGAATCATAGTTCTTCTGAGGCAAAAATTAAAATGGGCGACTATACGACCTATACAAATTCTAATGGCGAGATAAATTACTCGGCGCCTTTAGCAAAGAAGAAAAAGGACAAAAGTCTAAAGATTCCTTTTTCCGATATTGCAGAAATCAAAGGAGCGTCTGCCGAGACGCTTTCACCAGGGGAGAAAAAAGTTGTTGCGATGAAAATAAATGTTCCGCAGGATGCGCCGGAGGGTGTCATTTTAGGGTCATGGTATTTTGAAAAGGAGGATCAAGCTTCTTCTGATCCTAAAAAAGAGGAAAAGAAAAAGACAGGGATCAATATTGAGAATCGCTTTGCTTATGCGATGGCTGTTAAATTAACGGTTCAAAAAGAAATAGCCGCTCCAAATATGAACTTGTTAAAGGTCTTTCCTGATTTGAACAATTATCAGAAGGTTATCAACGCCAATGTTCAAAATGACCAGCCCGCGATTATTTCAAACCTGAATTTCACTGGGAAAGTAACCAAAAAAGGCAGTTCCCGTGCGTTGATTACAGGGCAATTGAAGGATCGTAAAATGGCACCCAATTCCAACTTTAATGTGCCATTTTTCTTAGGAAAGGAACCATTAAAAGCGGGAAAATATACGCTTCATTTGAAAGCAACAACTACGGATTCTAAGTGGGAGAAAAAGACGTGGCAGTGGACCAAGGATTTTACGATCACAAGAGAAGAAGCGGACAAGTTGAATGAAGAAGCGATCAATGATCCAGAACCTGAGCCGAACTATCTGATCTATCTTTTGATAGCGATCATTGGCTTATTGGTGATTTTATTACTCGTGGTTCTATTTCGTAAGAAGAAGGAAAAATGATGAATCAAATGGGAGGAAGATCAAGCGATGAAACGTCTTTCAGTAATCGTCAGTTTAGCTTTACTGGGGTTTCTTTTAGCAGCTTCTCCTGTTCCGGCAAAGGCTTCGACATCTAATGCTGAATCAGAAACGACGATCCAGCTATCTGGTTGGGGAGATGAGGCGGAGGATACGAAAAATAATGAAGCAAGTGGTTCAAACACTGCCAATCTTCCTAAAACCGGCGGCGGCTCACGCTCTACTTTATTAGGAAAAGTATTACCGAAAACAGGAGAGCTGCTAAGCAGTAAACTGTTCCTTTCGGGAATGGTCCTTGTTTTAGGCATACTATTTTTCGTCTTTAAAAAACGAAGTGAGGAGGAAACGAATGAAGCACAAAATTTCTAGCCTATTTTTCAGCTTAATCTTAGTGCTAAACGTTCTCCTTCCTTTTGGTAGTGCAGTTGCAGCAGAGAGCGATCCGGCTGTCATCGACCCGCAGGTACAATTATTAGTGGATGGTGGTTCTAATGTATCACTCGATGTGAAAACTGAGCAGCTTTCCTTGGAAATTCATTACACCCCTGTCGAATTAGATCAGCAGGAGCGTCAAAAAGATCGTTTACAGCTTGAGCTTCCAAAAGGGATATCCTACTCGGAAGAAAAAAATCAGCATGCAAAAGAAGCGATCATCGTTGATGAACAGACGAAAGTGTTGGAGCTTGATTTGCAGAAGTTAAACAGCGTGAACTTAATGCTTGATATTGATTTTGATACTTTATCCAATCAAACATCAATAGAAGGGACGCATGCGGTAAATGATCAAGTGATTGGCAAAACTGAGGCTTTGCAAATTGAAAAAGAGGTTGTAACGGAAGCGGATGAAGCAGCAACAGAAGATACAAAAGAAGAAGCGCCATCCGCCGTAGAAGAAGATAAAGAAGTGGATGCAGCATCCGAAGCTGAAGAGGAAAAGCCTTCAGAAAAACGTACGACACGAGCAGCGTTGGACCTGGGTATTCCAACGACAAGAACATTGCCTGTCGCTCAATTAACGGATGGACAATTTGATAATGTGAGCTATTTTGATGTAGGCTCTCGGGCTGAATGGGATGCGGCATTGTCTGTTGGTGTCAGCGCCACAAATGCAGGTAACAACAACAATAAGACAGAGATAACCTACATCAATCTCACGGACAGCTTTAAAATGACCGATAAAACAAGCGGCGCGAGTACCGCGGATATTCGTACGAACCGCAGTGATAAAAAACTGGTCGTTAATGGAAACAATCAAACCATTGATTTTCGCGACATCACCTTCTATTTTAATTCAAGTGACTGGGACGTCGTTTTCCAAAACGTGACGGTTTACAACGGAAATGACTGGGGAGTTGCCGATATGTGGAATCCCGGCCAAAAAACGATAGTAACGGTTCATAATTATACGCAATATGGCGCTCAGGCTTTTGAAGGTGCCAGAGGGAAGCTGATTCTTTCTGGGGATACGTCGCTGGAAAGCTCACCGACAGAATCTTATATCTCTCCGATTGATGGGAATGATATTACCATCGACAAGCGCTACACTGGCGGAAGTGCCAATGTTGCGGTTGGGGAAATCTACGTTAAGGCGGGTTCCAATATTATGGTGGATAACGGTCGCTTAGGAGCGAATTTCGTTTTCTATCCTAAAGGAAACTTCTATGCGGAAGACGGTGCAGGCACGAAAATCACATTGAGTAATTTGAAAACACCGACTAAAACGGGACCTTGGAGTACAAATGATTATGCGCCAGGAAGTATTTCGCTTGTTTCAAATCTGGCAAGCAGTACGAATACTTGGCCGAGTAACTATCGTCCTGCTTCATTAATAGGGAGAGAAGATAGTATCTATTTTGGCGATAACACAGAGGTAGAGATTCATAACGGCGCGCCTAGAAGAGATCATGCGACGGTACTTCAAGTGGAGAGAGCTGGCGGTACGATTGAATTAGGCGAAAATGCAAGTTTTACGGGAATGGTAGATGAGACTACGGCACCGAGTGGTGAAGACGAAACACCGATCTATTTCAGTAGTTCAGGGTCAATCAGGCTTGGAAAAAATGCAGCCTTTGATTTGAAAATTGGTGAAACGAATGATCCATCTAAAGCGGTAGGTGACGCTATTTCTTTTGCTGGTGGAGCTAATCTTGAGTTAGCCGAAGGATCGATGTTCAAATTACAAAGTGCCAGCGGCAATGCCGACGGTCTTTTAAAGATGACTACCGCGGGTTCAGCGATCAATATTGCGGACCAAGCCACCTTTGACATTGGATTTACTCGTCCATCAAACGATCCCTTGTTCTCACTAAATGGTACGTTGAGCATTCCCGCAACAAATGGCTATGTGCATCGAATTCGTTTGTGGGATAACGGTGAGTTTGATGAAGCAACTCCATCTAATAGCTTCCATCCGTTAGACAATACCAAGATTACGTATAGTAGAACAACGCTAGGATCGAAAACAACAAGTTTAGCAGTTGGCTTTGTCGATAACGGGACTGTTAGTGAATTTAATACTAAATATACGTCTAATGCACAGAGGTTAATCGTTGATCCGGTCGTATTTGATGTGAAGACGATTGATGATCTTACCAATGAAGCGAAAACAGAGTATAGGGTTGTTGGAACTGCGGAGCCGCCCGGTGGAAAAGTGGAAGTATCCGGCGGACCGTTGGATTTTCTACCGGCTGATCAGAGACAGGTAGTGGTTCAAGCGGATGGAAGCTATGAATGGAAGGGCAATCTGTCCCGACCGTTTTATTGGGGAGAAACCATCAAAGCAAGCTATGTCGGTCATCCAGATAAGTATTTTAAGACAGTCGTAGCAGACGTAACGAAGCCTACAGGGAAAGGTCGAACGATTCATGTTGTGGAGGGAGATGAGATCCCTCCTGTCAAAGATTTCATTGCGAATGTTGAAGATACGAATGCTTTGGAAACGGATAAAGACAAATTTGGCTATACCTATGTTGGTAATGGGATTGCTTCAGGTGGGACAGCAGCGATTACGAATGGTCAGGATATGCAAGAATATACTGAGCAAGTAATCGTTGATGATACTCGCGGAAATGATTCTGATCCAGTAGATGTGAAGCTGGTCGTCCATAAGGCGGACACGATCGACACTATTTTAGCGAATGATTTGACTGTTCGCTGGAGCGATGTTTCAGGCTTTACTGTCGGTTCAACGAATTATGCAGACTATTTAAAAAGGGTCATGGGTGCTAAGGCGCAAACAATCATTGACGGTGATTTGATTGACCTGGAAGTTGAAGTAGATAATAGTGCTTCCATTCCGAATACAGCAGGCGGTCCTTATGTTGTGAGCTTTGTGGTTCGGGCGACTGGAGCAAATAAATTACCTTCTGACTTGAAAAAAAACGTGAATTTGACTATAATACTGAACTTAGTTGAACCGAGAGATCCTTCTGTATCGGACCCAAGTGACAAAGAAAACGAGGGGACAGGTGCACATGGTGAGCTTCGTTTAGACTATGTTCCATCGGCGTTCGATATCGGAACGAAAGAAGTTCAATGGAAAGACACAGAGTATCAAGCACAAGGAACATCCGATCAGTGGGTGCAGGTCGCGGATGAGCGGCCTGCAATGTCGGGCTGGACATTAAAAGCAGCAGCCACATCCTTTGTTTCAGGCGCAGATCAGCTGAACGGTGCTACGCTGATACTGCCTAGCGGTGATATGTACAACAAAAAAACAGCAGCAGCTATGAATCCAAGCGGGTTGAGTTCTAATGGTGAAGTTGCGTTGACCTCAACCCCCTCTTCTGTTTTCAAAGGCGATGGTGAAAACTCTAAGGATGAATCCACCTATGTTTGGAAGAAAAATCAAGTGAAATTGAAGGTTCCAAAAGGTCAAGGCAAAGCTGGGAAAACCTATCAATCAACGATTACTTGGACAGTTGAAGCTGGAGTAACGAATTAACCACCGATGAATAAAAGATTTGTCGTCTAGAGCCGTTAGCGGTTCTAGAGGACTACATAGAAAACTGAATACGAGTTATTTAGAAAGTGAAGAGGGGCTTACCGCTCAGCTACTGTATGGAATGAATCACAGTAGCGAAACGTGACGTATTCCCGCATTCTGTTCATTTGCTGTGTAAGTATAAAATAAACAAGGGGCGAACCTAAGTGAAAAAAATTCTATTCTTAACCAAAAATATTCTTGTCGATCAGAAATTTCAAAATGAGCTGCAGCAATTAAACTTTGAAGTCTTCTGTTCAAGCCTCTTATTAGAGAAGTTGTTAGATAATACCTCCTCATTTGATAATCTTGGTATCAGCACCTGCTATGAAATCATTCTTCTGAGCGATACGATTTCAGATAAGGAAGCGATGTTTCTTTTAAAGAACCTTCAGCAGTATTCTTTACCGATGGTAAGGAAGGACAATCTTAGTCCAACAAAGAAGATAATGGAGGAATGGTCAGCCTATGGCTTGAAGGGCTGGATACATGCAGAAACAACCAAAAGCGAAGTTCGAGAGCTGCTCAGCAATTTAGATTATATAGAAGAGAACAGACAAAAAAATTACCAAAGTAGACTATTGAGTGTTCACGATGGGCCAAGCTTTTCCAGATTGGAACGCTTGTTGATCGATATCTTGTGCCAGAGTCCCAAGCAGACGGTCTCAAGAAATGAACTATGCCACAAATTGTGGGAAAGCGATGCAACGAACTCCAATTTATCCCATTTGTCCTTTTTAGTTAGTAAGCTAAAGAAGAAGCTTGAACTAATTGGCTTTGACAAAGAGTGTATTGGCACTATATGGGGCAAAGGGTACCAAGTCACGCAAGAGGTCTCAGATTGGTGGGGAGCCAAAGTAGAGTTGAAAGTATGACCGTAATTAGAAAACATTTGTACGGAGCTTGGGCAAATCAAATGACTAAGCTCCATACAAATGTGAACAAGAGTAAAAAAATAGGAAATGAAGAGGAACCAACCTGAATTTTGTCGGGTTGGTTCCTTTTTTTCTCGTAATGTAAAAGCAGAACGTTGTCAGAGAAGTTGATTAAGAAAAAATTCAATTCTTTTTTGATTATCGTACTAAAAGATCGAAAATATAAAAATAAGAATATTTTTATACGATCGTTATATTCTAAAGTGATTTTTAACTAGAAATAATCTTGACAAAACTATTGTTTACTAGTATATATAAATAAACTAGTGAGTGCTAGTTTATATATTAGTTAACTTTTGGTTTAAATATAAACCAAAAATAAAATGTATGAAAAAGCACAAATGACACTTGTGCGGTGTTTTATTTCAATAGGGACTTTTGAACGGTGTAAGCGAACGGCTTCTTATACCCAAGTGTTTGTCTGAAATAAGAACATCTAAAAAAGGAAAAATTAAGGGAGGAATCAAGCAATGACAAAAGTGTTGCTGCTAAGCAAAAATCATATGATTGAATCTAATCTTCAGAATATTTTGCAACGTGTAAATGCCGAGTTCTATTGTTCTTCAAGTCTATTTTATCAAGCAAAGGAACAGGCTCAGGTCATACAATATTTTTCACTGGTGATTGTTTGCGACACGATTTCCAACGTTGAGCTGACCCAGTATATCAAAGGAATAAAGAGCTGTGGCATTCCGATTTTTAGAATGGGAAACAAAAAACAAATTAACGCAACAGAGTTTTCATGGTTGGACGATGATATCGACTATTGGATCGAGCCTGGCGACAGCGATTCAGAGATTATCGATAAGATTGCCAGAGCAAGTTTTTACAAGCCGCAACCAGGACGGCCTTCGAAGGAAGAGGGGTTCACGGGTCAGAATTATTCAAACTTTATTAATCGCTTATCTAAAAGAGAGCTGCAGCTGTTGGTATATCTCTATGAAGCAAACGGCGAAACCATCTCGAGAGAACTGCTTTGCCAAAAAATGTGGAAAACAGAGATGTCTCATGCTGGATTTTCCAACCTGTCTGCTATCGCGAAACGTCTGAAGCTGAAAATGCTGGCTGCGGGTATTGATACTGAGGGGATGGGCTCTAGTTGGGGACAAGGGTACTTCCTCCAAGCACCATTTCTTTCATTTCTAAAAAACAATGATTTTGATAAACATTTTTCTGCTATTTCAACGCATGTTGAAGCACCTCATGAGGAAACAACGTAAACAAAAATACGATACTCAAGGAGAGAATACATGAAAAAGTTAGGTATGAAGTTGGTAGTGTTATTATTTTGCTGTAATGTTGCAATGGGCGGATGGGGGCCGATTCTAAGCGTATCTGCTGTCGAGAGCAATAGCAGAGCGAGTGAATCAGTCGAAACATGGATGCCGGATCCCAATCTAAGAAAAGCTGTTGCTTATTATTTGGGTCAGATCGATCCCAATGATATAACCAAAGAAGCAATGGCTGAGCTGGATATGCTGACCTTTGATCAATATACCTTAGATATACCTGAAGGTACGGTCGTTGATTTTACAGGTCTTGAGTATGCCGGGGAACTGTTGACCTTGGACAGTACGTATATCATTGCTGAAAATGTGCCCACTATTAAGGTGGCCGAAGATTCTTTTGTCTATGTGATGCCGAATGTGCTGAAAAAGCTGGAAAATTCCGGTAATGTTGCACAGCTTCAAATTGGTAGCCGGTATGGAGAAGGTGTTCCAGCAAGTGAACTTGTCGGATTAGGGGAATACATTCATCGATTGAATCCAACGAATTATCTGCGTATTTTTTCAAAAGACATGGCTGATTTTTCAGCGATTGGTATCCAGTCGGAGACCCTGACAGAGATTTGGAGTGCTGAATTTGTGACGCAATCACAATTACAGCTGCCAGAATTAAGGGTGGAGCACGGTCATACTGGTGAGGTTCAATACAAGCAGGAGACCCTCAAGGATTTCATGGGGAATTCCCTACTTTCAGCTGCAACGCATTCAGCGCCAGGAATGGTCTGGTTTTTGAATGAGAATAAGGAAGAGATTGAGTATCCTTCTGTTGATTACACAGAGGAGGGGATGGTTTTTGAGGCTATTCCAGAAGAGGCTGCTTATGTTTTGGTTGAATTCATGCAGCTTCCTACTGCTTTATCCAACAGCACCAACACAAGGGCTTTAACCTATGCGACCTATACGCTAAGGGCATTGGTCCCAATAACAAGGTTCCAGCCGGCAGCCGATGTGACAGTAAGGTATCATGACGAGGCTGGCGAGCAGATTGCTGATGAAGAGATATTAACGGGAAATGTCGGAGAAGAATATATCTCTGAACAAAAGGTAATTGGCGGTTACACCTTTAAAGAGGTTCAAGGGAATCCCACGGGTCCATTCACAGATCAGCCTCAAACAGTCACTTACGTATATACGAAGAATCCAGTACAAGCAGGAGATGTGACTGTAAAATACCAAGACACAGAAGGCAATCCGATTGCAGATGAAGAAATATTGACGGGAACTATCGGAGAAGAATATGTCTCTGAACAAAAGGTAATTGATGGTTATACCTTTAAAGAGGTTCAAGGGAACGCCACCGGCCCATTTACAGCTCAGCCCCAAACAGTCACTTATGTATATACGAAAAACACAGCTGAAGAATCAAGCGTGACTGTAAATTATCAGGATGAAGCTGGTAAGCCGATTGCTGACACAGTTACACTGTCAGGAAAAATAGGAGAAAAATATACATCTGAACAAAAGAAAATTGCTGGCTATACATTTAAAGAAGTGCGGGGGAATGCAGCAGGAACATTTACCGAACAGGCGCAGACGGTTACTTATGTATACAGCCGATCAGCAGAAAAAGCCGCAACAGTGACCGCTAAATATCAAGATGAGGATGGCAAACGTATTTCTGATGATGTTGTGTTGACCGGAAATGCTGGAGAAGATTATAAAACGGAACAAAAAGAAATCGCTGGCTTCACCTTTAAAGAGGTGAAAGGAAATGCCGCTGGGAAATTCACAGACCAAGCACAGGAAGTCATTTATATCTATAAAAAGACACCTGCTGCCACAGGTGGTGTGACGAACACTGGAGGAAACAGCGGCACAACAGTTGTCCATTCAATCAATACGATCCATGGCGGGTATGGTAAAAACCTACCCAATACGGGTGCAGATACAACGCTCTCTCATGCGATGACCTTAGCTGGCGTCACTTTGATGTTCAGTTTAGGCACCTGTCTGTTTGTTCTAAAAAGAAGAAAAAGATAGCAAAACAGAAGAAGTCTCGACAAAACTGTCGGTGCTTCTTCTGTTTTGCTTTACTTAGAATCAGCGCGATAAATCTGATCAAATTGTTTGATGTGATGTTCTAAATAGACAATGTTTTCTTCTTCTAAATCAGGCCGAATATCGCTGCGCCGAATGAGAGAATTAAGCGGAGCATAGAAATGCATCGCAGTAGTATAAGGATCCGCTTTGATGAAGGTTCCTCGCTGAATTAAATCAGTAAATAAGGCAGTCAGGTATTTCATTGGAGAATCGAAGAACAACTCATTATACAAATCCCCAACATGCTGATGCATATGCTGTTCAGTGATCAGCAATTTTCGGAATTTAGAGGCTGTTTCATTTCTCAAATAAAACTTAAAGGCATCCACATACATCTTAGTCAAATCCTCTGCAGAGCTGTTTGTGTAGATGTCTCCCGCATCACCAGCTAAGGGTAAAGCGAAGGTATTGTTTGCTTCTTTTAAAATGTCACACACCTCAAATAAGATAGTATCAAAGATTTCTTGCTTGCTCTTGTAATGGTTATACAGCGAACTATCTTTGATTCCTACTGCATGCGCGATTTCCTTCACCGATACCCCATCAAACCCATGTTCAGAAAAGAGTGTTAAGGCCTCTTGCCATATCCGTTCCTTGGTATTCTTTATAATCATTGCCTCCTTTGATCGTTTTGCAGAAAAAATATTTATTATAAAAAAAATTAGTTCGGTAGTTTTTTTCAACAACGATTCAGTATTTGACGCTTTATATACAAACTATTAAACACATTTAATATCATATATACTAATATTTTTTTGCGTTGTCAATGGTCGGTGGATTAGGGTTCAAATGTTTTATTTGATTGGGAATAATAATTATAACGTTGGTTATTTATTTAGGCGATACAATAGTAAGACATCAAAAAAGCATGGAACGACCGAAAATTGCGTCGTTCCATGCTTTATTTGCTGTTAACTATCTGGATAGAGTGCAGCCTCGATCTCTGCACGTTGCTCTGCTAAAAATGGCGGCAGTACAAAGTCTTTCCCTAAGCTGTCTAATGGCTCATCGATCGTAAAACCAGGGGCAAGAGTAGCGAACTCTATCCGATTTCCGCCTGGTTCACGAATATAAAGACTCTTGAAGTACCCACGAGAGACCATTTTTTCGATTTGCCAGCCTTGATCCTCCGCTCTATGATAAAGCTCATCTAGCTCCGTCTCATTCGCGACTGCAAAAGCGATGTGATCGGCACTGCCTCGTCCCATTCGCGATGTCTCATCAGATTCGGTAGGCAAAATCTCGAAAAAGTCGGTCCCATTCAGATGGATACGCTGATCAACTATCTTCCATCCAAGAAAGGTCTCAAAAAAAGCACTCGTTAATTTAGGCTCCCGAACGTGGATCTGACTAGAATTCAACCCTAAGATCTGCTTCTCAGCGGGAATCTCATTGGCAACTTGGTAGGACAGTGCTAATGGCGGCTGATCCGTTTCCGTCAAAAGGATCTCTACTTGATCCGCATCGAAAAAGCGCAATTGCCGATCCATTGAGGTGAAGGATACCTGATAATGCTTCAGGCGTTCTTTCCAATAGGACAAACTATTGCGAGGCAGCTTCAGACCAATCGTTGAAATAAAATTCTGCTTCTCATAGCGATGCCCCAAATGCGGCACGACAAAAAACGTAACGACACTGCCAGGAGTGCCTTGATAATCTCCGTAATAGTAATGGAGCATCCGATGATTTTCTTGATTGACTGTATTTTTCACAAATCGCAAACCTAGGATTTCCGTATAGAACCGGACATTTTTATGCCGATCCTTGGTCAATAATGAAATATGATGAAATGACGACATAAAGCCACCTTCTTTTACTTACTTTTTATTAGTATAGGTGAAGTATGATCGTTAGACAAGCCAAGCGACTTCTATTTACAAAAGTATAAGTGACTCTTGGCTAAAGGAAATCAGAATAATGAAAACGCTGAGCATGGAATTTTACTTACAAATAGTAAGATGTTAATGTGAACTCAAGGAAGCAGTAAAAATTATTCGATTGACATCGTTTATTCAGGAGGAGTTACCATGACAGTTATTATTCCAACTTTTCAATTAAGCGCTGCTGCGCACATTGGCAACGTAGCTTTGAAAGTAGCCAATTTAAAAAAAATGACTCGATTTTATCAAGAGGTGATCGGGTTACAAGTATTAGATCAAAGCGCAGTCAAAAGCACCTTAGGAGTCGGAGAGACGGTATTACTAGAGTTACATAAGGTACAGAATCCTCTACCAGTGACGCCTAAAACAGGGTTGTACCACGTAGCCTTTTTATTACCAAGTCGAAAAGATTTAGGAAATGCCCTGTTTCACTATTTAAATGTTAAGGCTCCTTTGATTGGTGCCAGTGATCACGGCTATAGTGAAGCCTTATATCTAAATGATCCAGAAGGCAATGGCATCGAAGTCTACCATGACAAGCCTCAAAATGAGTGGGATATTCGTGAAGATGGCGAGATAGTTGGTGTGACTCTCGAAATGGATGCCGAAGGAGTGCTCGCTGCGGGTGATCGGACATGGACAGGATTTCCAACAGGATCAAGCGTTGGACACGTTCACTTGAAGGTAGCCGATCTACCACAAACGGAGAAATTTTTTACCGAAGTTTTAGGCCTGTCCTTGAAAAATAATTTTGGCAATCAAGCCAAATTCTTCGCTACCGGTGAGTATCACCATCATATCGGTTCCAATATCTGGTTAGGAAAAAACATTCCGGCGATGACTGATAAGGATTTAGGATTAGATTATTTTAGTTTCTCTGTGCCAAATCAAGCAGAGTTGGATCGCTTAGAAAATCACTGGAAAAATCAGATAGAATATATCAAAGATGAAACCGGCAGCTTGTGGGTCGTTGATCCGAATGGGATTACGATGAAGTTTGAAAGGTAGGCTTGTCATCAGAAAATTTTGCATGATTCGGGATTCCTGCATTTAGGGATTTTGTCCAAATACTAAATAGACCCAACCAGCACCTGCTCAGTCAGTGATTGACTGGCGCAATGACTAAGCCCACAAAAGGAAAAGCATACATCTTTTTTTGAAGGGATGAGAGTTTAAAACTATTCAATTTTACTATACACGATGCAAAGATCAGATTTGTGTATAATTGGTTTATAGATTCTAATTCTATGGTTTGATCAAAGATTTTCGTAAAATATTTGAAGGTAGGTGTGTATCTTGGGATTAATCGATATTGCCAAAGAACTATCAAAAAACGCGCATCAAAATCAATTTGATAAAGCGGGGCAGCCGTATTATTTACATCCAGAAAGGGTTGCAAGTTTTGTTGAGACTGACATGGAGAAGGCGGTGGCTTATCTTCATGATGTGTTAGAGGACACCGAAACAACTGTGGAAGATTTTCGGAAAGCTGGAATTTCTGAGGAGGTTGTCGAGGCTGTTGTGTTGCTAACCCATAAGAAGGACGAACCCTATTTTGATTACTTAAAAAAGGTGAAGCAAAATGACTTAGCAAGAGAAGTCAAACTAGCGGATCTAAAGCACAATTCGGATATTTCTAGACTTGAGAATCCAAGTGAAAAAGACTTTGAAAGACTGGAAAAATATAAGCAGGCTCGAAAATTCTTAATGGAATGAAATGTAAAAGATGAGACTAGAAAATAAGTCATCGCCCCGCCCTTGAATTTCCCCCGTCTTAAAACAATCCTAGATTTTTCATGCTATATTTATAGGGCATGGATAAACTATCTAGGAATGGGTGAGCCTATGGTAAAGATATTAATGGTTGAAGACGAGCAGGAAATCAGTGAGCTGGTTGTTTTCTATTTGAAAAATGAGAACTATGAAGTGATTCCTTGTACCAATGGACAGGAAGCTTTGGAAAAGATTCGCACGCAGGAATTCTCGATGGCGATTTTGGATGTGATGCTGCCGGACATTAGCGGTTTTGATATTTGTCAGGAGATTCGTAAGAAATATACTTATCCAATCATTATGCTGACAGCAAAAGGGGAAGAGATCGACAAGATAACGGGTCTGACTCTTGGAGCGGATGATTATATCACTAAGCCATTTCGGCCATTGGAGCTGGTTGCTCGGGTGAAGGCACAGCTGAGAAGGGTGACTCAGTATAGTAATTTGGGTCGGAATGTTTTAACGGTAAAAGGGATAGAGCTGGATGTTGATAAGCGAAAGGTTTTTCTCAATGAGCAGGAGCTGTATCTGACACCAATCGAATTTTCGATTCTGCGTTTATTGATGGAGCGGCAGGATCAAGTGGTGAGCTCAGAGGAAATCTTTAAGGAAGTTTGGGGCGAAAAATACTACGTCAATTCTAATAATACGATTATGGTACACATCCGCCATTTAAGGGAAAAGATGCAGGACACCGGTGAAAAGTATAAGTACATTCAAACGGCCTGGGGCATTGGATACAAAATCTAACTCCTTAAGAGAACTTAAGATAGAAATAAGTGAATATTAAAAACTGGCTTTTCTATAGATGCTTAAATGTAGCTATAGGGAGGTCTTTTTTTATGAGAAAACAGTTTAGAATGTGGATGGTCTTTCTTTTACTACTATTTTTCGTGCTCGGTGGTGTACTTTTACAACGAGCAGGAAAAACGATGGGTGTCGCTGGAGTTTCAAAACCAGATGCAAGAATTTCATCGAAGCATTATTTATTGAAAGAGAGAAATGGATCGGAAATCTATCGGAAAGGTGAAAGGCAAAGGATTTCAATCGCTTCGCTGACGAAAATCATGACCGCCATCTGTATTATCGAAAACGTCGATGATTTTGAAGAGATCACTACTGTACCTCAAAGTATCTTTTTTGAGATTGAACAGAATAATCTAGCCACGGCTGGTCTGATTTCTGGCGAGGAAATCAATTATTGGGATTTATTGCATGGCATTATGTTGCCGTCGGGTTCAGACGCGGTAATGACCGCAGCTTTATCCCTTTGCGGCGATGAAGAATCCTTTGTGGAATTGATGAATGAAAAAGCCGCGCAACTTGGGATGACCGACACACATTTTACGAATCCAACGGGCTTAGATGAAGCCAATCATTATTCGACGGTCTGGGATATGATGATTCTTTTAGAGTACGCGTTAAAAAATGAATCTTTTTATCAGCTATTCACCTCATTGAATTATCAGGGGCAAACGACGAACTTGCATCCAGAAGGCAATTATTTCACCAGCAGTATGATTAGTCGTGGCGAGAGTCTGGAGCTTTCCAATGGAAGGATTATTGGCGGGAAGACCGGCTACACCTCAAAAGCGGGTCTGTGTCTGGCGAGCTTAGCCGAAATTGACGGCAAGGAGTATCTGCTGATCATCGCCGGCTGCAAAGGCAACGAGGAATCTAAACAGTTCAATGTGGTCGAGAGCCGTCAGTTGTATAACAGCATAAACTAATTGGGCAGCATCATTATTGTTTCCAATCCAAAAAAGCGCGCAGAATTTTCTACGCGCTTTCTAACGGCAAGGTGATCGTGAATTTAGTGAGTCCATTGTCGCTGGCGGCTGTAATCGTGCCTTGATGAGCCAAGATGATTTCTTTAGCGATCGCCAAGCCTAAGCCTGCGCCACCTGTTTTTGTTGAACGAGATTTGTCTAGACGATAGAATTTTTCAAAAATATTCGCCAATTGATTTTCTGGAATGGTGATTCCTTCATTTGAAATACTAAAGATCATATTCTCGGCATCGCTTGAGAGCCTCAAATGAATCGTTGAGTTTGTTGTTCCATAGTTCATCGCATTTTTCAGCAGGTTATTCAAGACACGAGCCAATTGCTCATTGTCTGCTAAGAGAGTAAATGATTCAGGACCATCGTAGGTCAGCGACTGATTCTTTTCCTTCAATAAAGGATAGAACTCATCCACCATCTGATTCAATAGAAAGACAAAGTCCAGCTTCTCTTTATACAGCTGGATATCATGAAGATTAAAGCGCGTGATATCAAAAAAGTCATCAATCAAGTGTTCCAATCGGGTCGATTTTTCCAGTGTGATGGCTAAAAAATGCTTCTTTTGTTCCTCGGTCAAATCCTCCGAATCGATCATCAAATTAAGATACCCAATCACAGACACTAAAGGAGTCCTCAAATCGTGAGCAAGATAAGTGATCAGGTCCTTTGTTCGTTGCGTCTCGCGTTTCAGCAGCAGTTCATTGTTTTCAATATCCGATTTGATCTTCAGCAATTCATTGTCGATCACGACCTCACCTGTCGAAGCAGCGGAAGGGTCTGAAAAAAATTGAGCGATCTTCCCAGCAAGCAGGTGAGTATTCTTAGCCATTTGGTTCCGATAAATCAGGTAGCTGGCAAGTGAGACGATAAAAATAATCGTAAGGGCAAAGAGAATCAGGAATAATTTTACTGTCGGCCAGTCGATATATTGCTGTCGATAGCCCTCTTCATCAGCAGTCGACTGAATCAGGACATTATAAAAACCATCAAGAATCGTATGATGCAGGTTGGTTCGAATAAAGAGAAAATACAGCCCGATGATCAGAGCGACACTCAATAAAATAAAGGAGAAGATACTTAGCTTTCGTCTCATTGGCTCCCGCCTTTCTAACGTGAGATTTTAAACTAAGTGTATCAAACAGACTGAGGATAAAAAAGTTGAGAAGTCTTAAGTTTTCTTCATTAATTCAATTTATTTTTAGTTTTGATCAGAACGCCAGGAATTGAACTTAACTTCATTTTTCTATTTTTTTCGACTGAATTTGAAGTTAAGTTCAAATTTAGTATGATTGAAGAAAATGATGAAGGAGGCGACCAATGTTTAAGCGACCATTTTACTTAGATCAAATCATTAAGTTTATAGATGAAATAAAAATTGAGTATATAGTGGATTGGCTGTTGAAAGGTGAAGAGAATAGTTAGATTTTCATAAAATGACTCTAGTAAAATGAACCCCGCTAAGAAAATTCTTGGCGGGGTCTTTGGTGGATACAATTCAGTCAATAATGCGAAGAAAGACTGGTAAATCAGTCTTTTGGGAATAAAGGTATTTTGTGCTTTTATTCCCACTCTAAGTTTGCTAGTGATCATAAACCCTTTCATATCAAGGGTTTTGGCTATATCTAACAAGCTCGGCGGAATTCTGGCGGAACTTATTTTTTTACTGCATGATTTCCGTTGAAATTTATTCTTGTTTTTGGAGCGGTTTGTATCTGGATATTGCCAGACATGACATCAGCAATGGTTTCATCAATACCTGACCACATGTGCGAATAGTGCTTCAAGGTAATATCAGGACTTGAATGCCCCATGCGTTTTGACAAAATTAAAACAGAGACATTAAATTCATTGATTAAGTAAGAGGCATGAGAATGGCGTAGCCCTTTTGCTTGGATTCTTGGAACATTAGCAAATGTTGAGTAACGCTCAACGATTCTTGAGATTGTTGATTTGATCATTGGCATGCCATCGTAGCTAAAAATAAAATCATGAATACCCATTTCATTTTGTCGCTTTTTCCAGTCTTTTAAAATCTGGATCGTGTCATCATCTAGAGAAATGATTCGTTTACCATCGGCGGTTTTGGTGTAATTTTTACGCGTCCAATCATTTTTGCTTCGGATAAAAAGGGTGTGGTGAACTCGGAGACGTTTATTTTTAAAATCAATATCGTCCCACCATAAAGCAGTTCCTTCACTGACTCGAATACCAGTCATAAAATAGACCCAAAGCATTATAAAACATAGGTGTTCGTAAAAATCATCAATACAAATTTCCGCAATCACTTTTTCAAAGTCTTTTTTCGTCCAATAGGGTACGACTGCTTTCCCTTTTGGAATAGCCTTTACACGCTTCGAAATATTCGCCTCTAAAAATTGCATCTCAACTGCCATATCTAGACTCTTCCGAAACATCCCGAAAACGAGACTGGCATAAGCTTGCGAGTAACCAGCCCCTTTTGCTGAAAGTAACCATGTTCGAAATTGTTGAACATCTGCAATAGAGATTTCTCGGAGTTCTAAATGACCAAAGCGATCTCGCATGTTTTCCAGCGTTTTTTTGCGTACATAAAAGGTACTTTCTTCTACATCTGTTTCATAATAGGGAATGTAGACAGCATCCATAAAACGACCGTACGTCATGTGATAATCCGCATAACCATTTGTTGAGAGGGATTCATTTTTGACTCGGATCAGTTCTTTATGTGCTTGTTGGGCAGAAGTGAATTTCTTACCTTGTTGATTTTTTCGTCCTTTTTTTCGAATCTTTTTTCCTGTAATTCGATCTTTTCCTAAATAGACTTCATAATAAAATTGTCCATTTTTATCGACATAAACACCTGCATATTTAGTTTTTGCCAAGAGTGTTTTCCTCCAATTCTAGTTCACAGCCTAGAATTGATTCAACGATCTCTTTTGGCACTCGTCCTAAACGCTTATTATTATAAAACGGGTACCCTTTTTGTACCATAATTCTTTTCCCTTGTCTAATAAGCACCATGGCAGTGTGCTTGGAGAAGCCAATTTCCATCAAATCATTCTTCGTAATCATCTCTTTTATTATGATTTCCTCCTATTAAGACTAATTCCTTTACATCTATAGCATTAGTTGCAATACATATCATCGTTTGATTCTCCTTTAGTAATTTAAGTTGTTTCGTCATTTTTGAACTGCCTTGGAATCGGCACACAGGAATTTAACCTCTCCCTGTAGTTAGCAGCGAGACACGTTTTGAGTGTGAGTATCATTATAGTAAGTTGATGTCATGGTGTCTTGATTCTCCAAATCAAGACTAAGATCAGATATCTGTTCGCTCAGCGGAAGCTTCTTGGCGTATCTGTCTGATAACTCGATCAACTAACAATGTTGTCCAAAAATGAGTATTTGATTGTCAAAGAACTAAATTTTATCTTCGTATATAAACAAACTTGAACGGCTCATTTTTGAAACCATTACCAAATTCCTTAAAGGAATATTTAGATTAGATATGTATAAAAGCTATCTGAATGCAAAAACATGATCAGTTTGGGCTATGTGTCATACCTGATAGGGAGACTGATTAATGAATTGAAAATCACTAGTGATTAGAAAAAAACTTGATGTATGAAGTTATTAAAAGTGAAATAGCATTGAGAGATTTTCAAATAGATTCAAAAAAATTTGATTTTTTTTTTTTTCTCTATAGAATACAATTATCAAGTTCACTAGGCCTGTGTATACTACTATCAGAAAAAAAATAGATTGAATGGATCTGCTATTACAAAATTTAAAAATGAGTAAGGAGTAAGATAACTTGAAAAAAATAACGATTCGAGATGTTGCTAAATTAGCAAATGTCTCAGTGAGTAGTGTCTCACACGTTTTTAATCATTATGATGATATTAGTGAAGAGACAAAAAAGAAAGTATACGAGGCATCAAAAGAGTTGGGCTATGTACCAAATTCTGCGGCACGTAGTTTGTCTAGTAAGCAGTTGAAAACTGTTGCACTTATTTTAAGTGATATTAATGTTATTGCCAGAGGTGTGGCAATGCCTTTGGAAATAATCTCTGGTGTCAGTGATTATTTGGATGATACTGAGTATGAGTTCGTTTTCTATTCCACGAACTTGAAGAAACAGAAGGAAAAAACTTTAAGCCAATTTTGTAATGAACATAATATTTCAGGCGTGATAATACAAGGTTTAAGGACTACTGATCCTTATTATGAAGAATTAAAGCATTTCAATCTTCCTGTAGTGGCGATTGATTTGCATTTTGATAATGAGTCAATAGGAATTGTTAGTGTTGACAATGAGCGAGCTACCTATGAAATGACCAACGTTCTTCTTGGTAAAGGTTATCAAAATATTTTGTTTTTGAATGGTGATCCCAAAGCATCTGTATCCCATGAACGAGAATTAGGGTATAGAAAAGCTATAAAAAAACCCTCGGTTGTGTATGCTGATTATAGTGAAAAAAAAGCTTTTGATTTGGTATTCGATTTGTATGAGTCTAAAGAGCTTCTTAAGTATGATGTAGTTTTTGCTGCCAGTGATTTAATGGCTATTGGATGTTTGAAAGCATTAAAGGAATTAAATCTGATTAATCAAATAGCACTAGTAGGTTTTGATGATATTACATTAGCTTCTTATACAACACCGACGTTGACCACGGTTCGACAAGATGTTTTAAAAATAGCTCAAGTAGCTGCAGAGAATGTAATCGAACATATAGAAACAGGTATAGCTAAGCATTCACTAGTAGATTTTGAGTTAATTGAAAGAGAAAGCGCAAAAATTTTTTAAAAGTGGTTGACATTGGAAGCGGTTCAAAATATAATCCGAATATACCTAAAACGTTTTAGGGGTGATAAAAGTGAAATTACTGATTCTTATTCAAAGGGTTTTGGCAACTTTTATAGACTTGATTGTTATCTATATACCGGTGTATTTTTTGGTGAACATCATGGTAAAAGGTTTCTTTACCCCTGGGATTCTGACTGCTACACTTTTCGTGATTTATAATGTTTTAGCTATTCATTCCTTTCAAGGCCAGACGATTGGTAAGTATTTTGCAAAGATCAGAGTAAAAGATGTGGGAAGAAGTATTATGGAAGATAGTATACGTGAAGTGATAAAGCTTCTGTATTTCTTGCCGTTGTTAGGGGTTATAACGGGTGTATTAAGCTTATCCTGCTATTTTATTCGTGGAAGTTTTCTGCATGACATTATAGGGAAAAGCGAGGTGGTTATTCTTGGGTGAAATTCCAACACTCTCGCTTCTCTCAACCGTACTTGTTACAGTTGCGATTAGCTATTTCGTTGCGTGGTTTTATCGGAATCATTACAATCCTCAAAAGATGCTGATCGCCTATCTTGTTTATGCGCTCCCTTTAAGTATTTTAGGATATTTTTTACATCTAAATTTTATCTTAATTGTCGGTATTTACCTCTTTGGCGGAATCATCTTAATCTTTAGAAATAGTACCTATTTTAACCAGTAATTTTTTTTACAGTTCTCCTAAAACGTTTTAGGAAAAAGCAAAAGGAGTTTTTCTATGTTTAAAGCAGTTCTATTTGATTTAGACGGTGTCATTACGGATACAGCGGAATACCATTTTCTAGCTTGGAAAAAGTTAGGTGAAGAGCTGGGTATATCAATCAACAGAGAATTTAATGAACAATTAAAGGGAGTCTCAAGAGAGGAGTCCTTACAACGCATTCTAGCCTTTGGGGATAGGGAGCATGATTTTTCACCGAAAGAAATTACCACTTTGGCAAATCGTAAAAACGATAATTATGTTGAAATGATTCAAAAAGTTTCTTCAAAAGACGTTTATCCAGGCATTTTAAAATTATTACAGGATTTAAAAGCGATTAATATAAAAATTGCTCTTGCTTCAGCGTCCAAAAACGGTCCATTCCTTTTGGAAAGAATGGAATTGACAAGCTATTTTGATGTTGTTGCTGATCCTTCTAAAGTAGCGGCAGGAAAACCGGCACCAGACATTTTTCTTGCAGCAGCAAACGGAGTTGGTGTAGGAGCTGAGTACGCAATTGGTATAGAAGATGCTCACGCGGGAATCCAAGCAATAAAAGCTGCGGGTATTTTACCGATTGGAGTAGGTGATCCAGAAGTATTGGGAAATGATTTATCAATTGTTAAGGATACCAGTGAATTAACTTTAGAATATTTAAAAAATGCATGGAATACAAGGTAGAAAGAGGGACAAGATTTGACGAAAATGAATTATGTTAAAGAAAATCTTTGGCAAATTGAAGAAGTAGGTTTTGATAGTCGCTATTTAGGAAAAACAGAAAGTATCATGGCACTAGGAAATGGTTACCTTGGTAGTCGGAGTGCTACGGAAGAGCATTATACAACAGAGCGTCGAGATACTTTTGTAGCTGGTACATTTAATAAATTTGCTGAAAATGAAGTGAGTGAACTGCCGAATATACCTGATATGTGGTGGATGGATTTTATTATTAATGGTGAAATTTTTTCATTAGAAAAAGGAATAACGAGCAACTTCAGCAAGCGATTGAATCTAAAAAATGGCGAATTGATCCGAGAGTTTGATTGGGAGTTTGCTACAATAAAATTGCATTTTACTTTCCGTAGATTTGTTTCCAAAGCACGCCGGCATTATTTATCGAGTTTTGTAACAGTTGAAAATTTAACAGATATACCAATCAGTATTCAAATTCGTTCTGGTATCGACGGACAAGTGACAAATTCAGGCAGTCAACATTTTCATGAAGGAGAAAAGGGACTAGTAAATGGAAAGTATATTCAAATGATGCCACAAACGAATGAAAGTGAGATTGATTTTGTTTTTACAATCGGGCATCGACTCAATGCTAAAAATGTCAGTGAACGTATTGAAATGGGACGTCGTCAAATTTTTATGAATTATTTCTTTGATCTCCCGTCGAATAATTCAGCGACTATTGAAAAGCGAATGAGTGTGTATACTTCTATTGATAACGACATTTCAGATCATGAAATTTCTGAAATCCGGGAAACAGCAATATCAGAAATGGAAGCGCTTGAAGTCTTTTCTTTTGAAGAGTTATTGCAAGAATCAGCTGAAAAGTGGAGCGAGATATGGGAGAAGCATCCCATCGAGATTGAAACGGAGAATTTTAAAGATCAGTTAGCTATTCACTTTGCTAAATACCATTTACACATAATGACACCTGCTCATAATGAACACATGAATATTGGTGCGAAAGGTTTAAGTGGCGAGGGATATAAAGGGCACACTTTCTGGGATACAGAAATCTTTATGTTACCCTACTTTAACTTCACTCATCCAGAGATCGCGAAGAGCTTAGTTACTTATCGTTACTTAGGTCTGGACGGTGCACATAAAAAGGCAAGAAATAACGGTTATGAAGGTGCTCAATATCCATGGGAAGCAGCAAATCCAACAGATGGCGAAGTAACACCTGTTTGGGGTGCGGCAGATATTGTTACTGGGCAATCGACAAAAATTTGGTCAGGTTTTATTGAACAACATATCACCAGTGATGTGACCTTTGGAGTAAAGCAATATATTGATGTGACTGGAGATCAAGAGTTCACTGAACAAAAGGCATATGAAATTTTATTTGATACTGCAAAGTTCTGGGGCAGCCGTTTAGAATATAATACTGAAAAAGATTATTATGAAATCAAAGATGTAATTGGACCAGACGAATACAAAGAACACGTAAATAATAATGCCTATACAAATTATACCGCCCACTGGAATGTTACTTATGCGTTGAACCTGGCGAAAGAGCTTAAGGAACACGATCCAGAAACTTTTGAACGACTGAATCAAAAACTAGAATTAGATAATGTCCTAGCAGATTTAGCGAGAAAGGTGGATAAAATTTTTCTCCCACAACCAACGGATGAAGGGATTATTCCTCAAGACGATTCTTATTTATCAAAGAAAACTATTGATCTTACGAAATATAAATCAAAAGATGGCGTTGATGGGCTATTTCACGATTACAATTTAGAACAAGTAAATGAAATGCAAATCACGAAACAAGCGGATGTATTATTGCTCTTATATTTGTTTGAAGGTCTTTTTCCTCGAGAAATGAAATTAAAAAACTTTGAATACTATGAACCGAAGACGACTCACGATAGTTCACTGAGTTTATCGACGCATGCGATTCTATCAGCGGATCTTGGAAAATTAGATGAATCATATGAGTTTTTCGAAAAGGCTTGTAACATTGATATGGGTGAATACATGAAGTCTTCAGATGATGGAATACATGCTGGAAGTCTTGGAGGAATCTGGCAGATGATTGTCTTTGGATATGGCGGTGTTCGTATGATCGATGGAAAACTACGTATCGAACCGCATTTGCCGAAAGCATGGAATAAATTGACTTATGGATTTGATTATCATGGCGAATCTATCACTGTTGTTGTTATGAAGGAAGGCTTTGAGTTAACCAAAGAAGATAATGGAAACGATGTGGTGTTTTTCTCAAATGGAGAAGCATATACATTAAAAAATAAGCTGTCAATTTTATAGGAGGAAATTCAGATGAAGAAATGGAAAAAGGTATTAACATTAGGAGCATTGACACTTGCATCAATTACTTTGGTGGCTTGTGGAAATAAAACGGACAATGGCGCAGATGAGACTGATTTCAAAGATAAAACGTTGAAATTAGGTGTATGGGGCGGAAATGAATCAGAAGAAAAGACATTAAAATCTTTGATCGCTGATTTTGAAAAAGAAACTGGAGCAAGCGTCAAATTAAAAACGTATACAGACTATAACACGCAAATACAGACTGATCTAATCGGGAAAACTGCACCAGATGCTTTTTATGTAGACTCCTCTTATTTTCCATTTTTGGCTAGTAAAGGCGCGCTTGCACCGTTAGATAAAAAGACGTTTTCTTCTGATGAGTATTATAAAAACTTGACAGATGCTTTTACGGATGATGGAGAATTATACGGAATACCTAAGGATTTTTCGACATTAGCATTATATAAAAATACAAAAATGTTTGAAGACGTGGGAGTCGATCCTGAATCAGTTCCGACATCTTATGAAGAATTAACCACTTGGCTGCCAAGCTTCCAAGAAAAATTGGATGCCAAATATGGTGTGGGAAAAGTCAAAGCGATGAGCTATACAGATGAACTATCTCGTTCGTATCACTTGGCAGCACGCGCTGGGGCAAAGCCAATTAAAAACAACGGCAGACCAGATCTTGAAAATAAAAAAGTAGTTGATAATCTTTCGATCTTGAAAAAATTAATTGATACTAACGCTGTTGCAACACCACAAGAATTAGGTGCAGGCTGGAACGGTGAAGCTTTTGGAACAGGAAAAATCGCGATGATGGATGAAGGCAACTGGGTATATCAAACTTTGAAAGACGAGTTCAGTGATATTCAGTTCTCCGTTTCACCAATGCCTACTTATAAAGGTAAAGAAGGCGGTATGATGTTCACTGTTGGTTGGGGAAAATATGCTGGTACGAAGAGTTCAGCTTTAGCAGATGAATGGATTAAGTTCGCAACTGGAAAAAAAGCAATGACTAAATGGGTCGATGGAACAGGTACTTTACCTACACGGGAAGACGTAGCTACTACTGCTAAAATTAGTAAAAATGAAGACTTAAAAGTTCACTTAAATGCGGTCGATTATTCAACTGTTTGGCAGAATGGTACCAGCTTAGCAACAATCAATAAAGCGTATCAAAATTACTGGCCAGAAGTTTCTTCAGGAAAATCTAGTTTAGAGGACGCTATGAAAAAAGCTGATAAACAAGCAATTGACGATATCGAAAAATCAGAATAATTGAATAGGCAGGGGTTCAATTCCTCTGCCTACTATTTATTTAAACAAGCGGATGATAGTTGGAATAAAATAGGCGGTCCAAAGGAGGATGACATGGCAACAAAGGTAAGAAAGTCTAAAAGAGAGATCAATGAGATGTTGCAGGGGTATGCATTTATTACGCCAGCAATTTTAGTGCTATTGGTATTTTTTGTTATTTCGATTGTTTTTGCTATCTATTTATCATTCAATAAGGTGGATTTATTTACTGGAGAATACACATGGAATAATTTTGAGAACTATGTCAATATTTTTAAAGATCCTCGAAGTATCATCGCATTAAAAAATACAGCGACCTTTGCGTTATTCGTTGTACCAATCCAAACAATTATTGCTCTTGTAATGGCTTATGTGTTAGCAAGTCGTGATGTCAAAGGAAAGAAAGTTTTTAGAATGGTATATTTTCTACCGACTTTGACCAGCTCAAGCGCGTTGACAATCATTTTCATGTTCCTCTTCAACATCAATGGGCCAATTAACAATTTTCTGATGAATCTTGGATTGTATCAGACACCGATAAACTTCTTACAAGAACCTACTTACGCTTTAAAGGTGATCATGGCGATGAATATTTGGTCGACTGTTCCATATTTTATGACGATTTATTTAGCTTCTTTAGTTGATCTACCCTATTCATTGTATGAAGCAGCAGAAATTGATGGAGCCAATGCGTTGGAGAAACTAAGATTCATTACTATTCCGTATCTTCGTCCAATTACGACTTATGTTTTATTGACAGGGATTATCGGAACTTTCCAGATGTTTGATCAAGCTTATATTTTCAGTAACGGTAGTGGTGGTCCGAATAATTCAACATTGACACTTAGTCTTTTGATCTATCAGAATGCTTTTGGTCAGATGCCTACTATGGGATTTGCAGCGGCTTTGGCAGTAATTTTATCAATTATCATTTTTATGGTCAGCCGAATTGCTGAGAAATTGAATGGAGGGAACTAATGAAAAAGACGGGTAAACAAAAATTTTTGAAGATTTTACTTTATGTCATTATGATCTCGTACGCGCTGATCACTTTTTATCCATTCATTTGGGCAGTTGCCGCAAGTTTCAAACCATTAAAAGAAATCGTTTCTGGAGGAATGAGTATTTTTGGAGGTGATTTCACACTTGCCAATTATGAGTATATTTTAGGTCGAAGTGAAAACTTTCCACGTTGGTTTATGAACTCATTAATCGTATCGATCATTGGGACTGCAATAAATTTATTTTTGAATACGATGGCAGGTTATGCGTTGGCGCGGATTAATTTCCCAGGACGCGAACGAATCTACTGGGGGATGTTAGCCATGCTAATGGTGCCAGCCCAAGTATTATTAATTCCGAATTATTTAATTATATCCAGTTTAGGGATGAAGGATACATTTGCAGCGTTGATTTTACCAGCGGCGATCAATATCGGGAATATCTTTATGATGCGTCAGTTCTTTTTGAGTTTTCCAAAAGATGTGGAAGAAGCGGCAACAATCGATGGACTTTCACGAACAGGAACTTTTTTCAGAATCGTTATGCCATTAGCTAAGCCAAGTATTTCTACACAGGCAGTATTTGTTTTCATGAGCTTTTGGAATGAATTCTTAAAACCCATGTTGTATATGACGACACCGTCAAAGTACACGTTGACGTTGGGACTTCAAACCTTTAAATCACAAAATGCTGGACAACGTTGGGATCAAATCATGCCAGCTAGTATTATCTCCATTGTACCGATCATTATTTTGTATATCATATTTAATAAATATTTCCTACAAGGTGTCCGAATGGACGGAGAGAAATAGGAGAAGCAGACAGACTATGAAAGATTTTATTTTAACGCTAGACGACATAGGAAATAAATCCGTTCAAAACATCGAGACGCTATTTGCTCAAGCAAACGGAACTTTAGGAGTACGTGCAAGTCTTCCTATTCGAACAGGAGAAAGTACACCTGGGACATTTTTGAATGCCTTTTATGAGAGTCACGACATTGTTTATGGTGAGAATGCCTACGGCTATGCAAAGCAACATCAAACGATGGTAAATCTATTTGATTTGCGAAGCATCGAGTTAATGATTGATGGTAAAAGTGAGTTTTTGTTGAGTGATCAATCAGTTGTATTAGATATGGAAAAAGGACTATTGTTTGAGAGTTATATTTATGAAACTGGTGATGGAAAAAAATTTGAATATCTGCTTGAGAGTTTTGCTAGTCACTCTGAACGAAGCGTGTATGCTCAAAAAATTCAAATAAAGGCACTCAACTTTTCAGGAGTAGTTAAGCTGGTCAAAAAAGGACGGCCGGTCTCTGTTAAAAAAGGAGAGGCGTTTGATCCCCGTATTAAAAATTCGAGCACTGAGTTGATTCAAGAAGGAAATAAATATACTACGCAAAATAGTAGGCTAAGTATCTATGTGAAATTTGATTCTCTTTCAGAAGAACGTAGACTGAATGAAGGAGAGTCGATTTCTTTTACTCAGCTTTATCACATTTCTCGTGAAAATCATTTTTCTTCACTCAGTTATGATGAGTTAAAAAATAAACAGGTCGAGATATTTGCTAATTTCTGGAAGAGTTCAGATATTGAAATTGAAGGAAACACTCGTTTGCAAAAAGGAATTCGTTTCAATATGTATCATCTATTCAACTCTGCTGGACGTGATGGAGCTAGTAATTTTTCTGCCAAAGGCTTAACTGGTGAAGGATATGAAGGACACTACTTTTGGGACACTGAGATGTACTTACTGCCCTTTTTTATCTATACACAACCAGAAATAGCAAAAAGTTTATTAAGCTATCGAGTGAGTATTTTGCCAAAAGCACAAGCTAGGGCAAAAGAGTTAGGGTTTCAAGGAGCACTTTTCGCTTGGCGGACGATTAATGGAGAGGAAACATCCGCCTATTATCCAGCAGGAACTGCACAAGTTCATATCAATGCTGACATCGCATATGGCTTTGAGTTATTTGAGAAAGTTACTGGAGATACAGATTTCATTGAGGAAAATAGTACTTTGATCTTTGAAACAGCTAGATTTTGGTTGGATTACGGTTTTTACTCTAAACGGGGATTTGAGATCCACGAGGTCACAGGACCTGATGAATATACTGCTTTAGTGAACAACAATTACTATACAAATAAAATGGCACAAAATAATCTTTTCTATGCAGCAAGACTAGCTAATCGATTAAAGTCAAATGAAGATGAAGCGAAATATTGGTTTAATGCTGCTGAAAATATGTATTTTGGTTTTGATCAGGAATTACAGATTATTCAACAGGATGATAGCTTCTTAACTAAAGAACCGTGGGACTTTGTGAATACGCCAAAAGAGAAGTATCCATTGTTGCTACATTATCATCCAATGAAGATATATAAACATCAAGTATTGAAGCAAGCAGATACGATCTTAGCTCACATGTTATTTGATGAGTCGCAAGAACAAGTTAATCGGGATTTTGCTTTTTATGAACCTTTGACTACACATGATAGTTCATTATCGAGAACCGTTTATGGTGTTGTCGCTAGTAAACTTGGACGTAGTGAGTTGGCTTATAGATTTTTCAAAGAAGCTGCCATAATGGATTTGGAAGATTCTCAAGGAAATGCGAGTCATGGAATTCATGCTGCAAACATGGGCGGTTCATGGTTAGGACTAATTTATGGTTTTGCAGGACTTTCATACGAAAATGGGGAGATCAAGACTAATAATAATTTACCTAAAGAAATAAAATCAATGAAGTTTACGATAACGATTCAAGGAGAAAAGAAGCATATCATTATCGAATAAATATTAGAAAATGAGGGATAAAAATGACTACAATGACTCTGTCGCATATCTATAAAAAATACCCGAAAAACGAGAATTATTCTGTCGATGATTTCAATTTAGAGATTTCAGATGGTGAGTTCATCGTATTTGTAGGACCGTCAGGTTGTGGGAAATCAACGACTTTAAGGATGATTGCAGGCCTTGAAGATATTACAGAAGGAGAGTTCAGGATAAACGAAGCTGTGATGAATGATACGCCGCCAAAGGATCGAGATATTGCTATGGTCTTCCAAAATTATGCGTTATATCCACATATGACGGTGTTCCAGAATATGGCTTTTGGGCTAAAACTTCGTAAATATCCAAAAGAAGAGATCAAAAGACGGGTAGAGGAAGCGGCAGAGATTTTAGGATTAACTAATCTATTAGAACGAAAACCTGCTGATATGTCAGGGGGACAACGCCAGCGCGTAGCAATGGGACGGGCGATTGTTCGTGATGCAAAAGTGTTCTTGATGGATGAACCACTTTCCAATTTAGATGCAAAATTGCGTGTTCAGATGCGTGCGGAGATCGCAAAGATTCATCAACGCATCGGAGCAACGACTGTTTATGTGACACATGATCAGACCGAAGCAATGACATTGGCAAGTAGAATCGTTATTATGAACGATGGAAAAATTCAACAAGTAGGAACACCGCAGGAATTATATAATCATCCGGCTAATAAGTTTGTTGCTGGATTTATCGGGAGTCCAGCAATGAATTTCTTTACTGTGACATTTGATGGTGAGCAAATCTCAAATAGACAAGGTTTAGATTTGAAAGTACCTGAAGGTCAAGCAAAATTACTGAAAGAGAAAGGATATGTCGGAGAAGAAATAGTATTTGGTATTCGTCCAGAAGATATTAATTCTGAGGCATTAGCGATTGATACCTATATGGATAGTACAGTCGAAGCACAAGTAATTGTTTCCGAGCTTTTAGGGCATGAGTCGATGCTCTATTCAACGATTGGTAATACAGAGTTTATCTCCAAAGTTTCTGCACGGGACTATCACAAGCCAGGAGAAACGATAAAACTTGCTTTTAATGTTAGCAAAGCTAGCTTTTTTGATAAAGACTCGGAAGATGTGATTTCGTACTAGGAATGACCAAATGTTTTAATTCAAAAAAGCGCTTGAATAACGATGATAGCGAACTGCAAAGGAGTCAATGGAATGACAATTGAGAATAAAGCGATGCTAATTACGTATGCAGACAGCTTGGGGAAAAACTTAAAAGAGTTAACCCAAGTGATGGAAAACCATTTTAGTCAAGCGGTAGGTGGTGTACATTTGTTGCCCTTCTTTCCTTCAACAGGTGATAGAGGTTTTGCCCCTAAAGATTATTCGGTTGTCGATCCTGCATTTGGTACATGGAAAGAAGTGGAAGATCTAGGAGAAAAGTACTATTTAATGTTTGATTTTATGATCAATCATATTTCTCGCGAGTCGTTCTTTTTCCAAGATTTTAAGCAAAAACACGATGAGTCAAAGTATAAAGAAATGTTCATTCGAATCAATCAATTCTTTCCAGAAAATCGACCAAGCCCAGAAGATATTGATCTTATCTACAAACGTAAAGACAAGGCCCCTTTTCAAGAAGTTTGTTTCGCTAATGGATGTACCGAAAAAGTCTGGAATACTTTTGGAGAGGAACAAATTGATTTAGATGTCACTAAAGCAGTTACGAAGGAGTTTATTCGTAATACGATCAAGGATATGGCTGCACATGGTTGTTCATTGATCCGTTTGGATGCCTTTGCTTATGCTATCAAGAAATTAGATACGAATGATTTTTTCATTGAACCGAACATCTGGGAACTGTTAGATGAAGTTCGCATGGAAGCTGAGAAGTATGCGATTGAATTGCTGCCGGAGATCCATGAGCATTATTCGATCCAATTCAAAATCGCTGATCATGACTACTTTATCTATGATTTTGCGTTGCCGATGATTATGCTACATGCACTATATAGCGGAAAAACAGAGCAGCTTGCAGCTTGGCTAAAACAAAGTCCTATGAAGCAATTCACTACACTAGATACTCATGATGGAATTGGAGTCGTGGATGCTAAAGATTTATTGACAGATCAAGAGTTAGACTTTACTTCTGAAAAGCTTTATGAAGTTGGAGCGAATGTCAAAAAAATATATTCATCTGCTAGCTATAACAATTTGGACATTTATCAAATCAACAGTACTTACTACAGCGCTTTGGGTGAACAGGATGACAGTTATTTACTCGCACGTGTCCTACAAATTTTTGCACCAGGTATTCCTCAGATTTATTATGTCGGATTGCTTGCAGGAAGAAATGATATTCAGTTATTAGAGGAAACAAAGGAGGGGCGGAACATCAATCGTCATTATTATGATATTGAAGAGATTGCAGAAGAAGTTCAGCGCCCAGTGGTGAAGAAGTTGCTGGAACTGTTAGAATTTCGGAATAAGGAGCTAGCTTTTGATTTGAATGGATCAATCGAAGTAAATACACCGTCTGAGCACACAATCGAGATTGAACGTAAAAACCATGCAAAAACTGAAAGTGTAAAGTTAATTGCAGACTTGAGTTCAAAGAAATTCTCAATTTATAAAAATGATCAACAATTTTCATTTTAAAATACAAATTGTTTACTGAACTAAATAATGGACAAATTTGTTTTTCATCAGTGCTGGCAATTTGTTAGAAATGGGAAAAAAATTTATTTATTTCCCATAAGAAAAACAGGAGAGAAACGTTGAAATTTCAACGATTATAGAGATTAATCAAGTATAAATTTAGTAGTTACTACCCCCCTAGTTAGATACTGGGGGTTAATACTTTGTGACGCGCTACGCGCGCCACAAAGACGAGCTTCTCAGCTCGCCGCTTAGCACTAAGGTGCAGCGCCGAGCTGAGGGCTCGATGAATTGAATTAACGCAACTAATTGTAACAATTATTTCATCTTATTCTCCAATTTGTCTTTTTCATTCAATTCAATAGCTTTTGCTAGTCGCTCAGTTAGCTTGGGAATATTCCCAGCATTCTTGATTCCTATTTTTAAGATTTCAACTTCATCCGAGAAACGCTTTTGTTTTCGATAAAGAATCCCTAGTTTTTCATAGAGAGCTGGTGCATCAAAATTTGCCTTTACTGAACGCAGTAACCATTCTTCTGCATCTTTCAAATTTCCTTCTTTATATAATTCTATTCCTCTCATTTCTTCATCAAAACCATCGGAAATTGCCTCTTTGGATAATAGTATCCGCTCCTTTAATGATAATCCATCATTTGGAGTATATATTTCATCCTTCTTTTTAGTATCTTTTGCTTCTTTTTTCGGGTGTTTATTTGGCTTCTTTTTTCTAAGTTCAGCTAGTTCGACTTTAGTTTTTTCGTGGGCTTCCTTTATTAATAAGTAAAAATCTGAATGTATTTTGGAAGAAAGAATCAAATTAGGATATTGAAATTCTCGCTCTGGAATAGAGGTATTGGCTAACATCAACCTAATCAATTCCTTAGTGTCTATTTTAATAGCTTTATCCAAGATATATTCATCTCGTCCATACTTTTTTTGCAATAACTTTTTAAGATTATTACTGAACAATTCTGGATCAGATTTAATATATCTTTGGTTCGAGAAACCAACCGCTTTTGCCATCACCATTAAATCTTCGGGACTAAAACTACCAATGAATGATCCTTTTACTAAAAATAAAAGTTCAGGTTTAAGATAATTAAGATTAATTTTGTACAAAATTGAAGGATCTTTCGTTTTCATTGCTGCAAAAATCAGAGCATCGTTTGAGTAACTCAAAAAGGATTTATTTGTATGATAATGCTGGAGTTTAACAATCATATCAATTGATTCAGCAAATTTTCGATTCATATAAATGTTTCTTTCCAATCCGTAGTAAAAAACAAAAACGTAACCGATATCAATAGGATTAGTAATGTCTGTTAAAAATGATAAGTATTTGAAACGTTGTTCAGGTGACATTTCAGAATAGGAAGGGTAGTAACCTAAAGGAATTTCGTTTCCTTGCCGAACAGGTAAAGAGGTAGTGATTTCTGATGGTTCAAAATCACTACTCAACTCAAAAGAGATGGGACCATTTTGAGTTTTGTTCCAAACTGTAGGTTTATCAGAAATGAACAGCAAATCTTTTACATCTGAAGGTATTGAGTTTGTATAAACTGCTATCTTATTTCCTCTATGTTTCTTTTGCTTATTAGAATTGTTATCCTTTTTAAAAAAATTAAATAACCCCATAGTATTCTCCTTTACATTTTTACATAGTCAAAATAAGTATAACAAAGACTTAGATAGTAAAAATGAATCTAGAAGATTTTGAATCAACAAATTTATGGAATGTAGAATATAAAAAAGAGATATCATCTAAGACGATATCTCTTCAAGTAAACCAGACTTTGTTATCTTAAAATCCCTGGCGGAATTTTGGCGGACAACTTTGTCAGTTTATATGGTTTTTACCCGTTTCTTCGAGTGTCAAAAGCCCGTTAAATCAACGTTTTGATATCAAACGAAGCATATCAATTATTCCCACTCCGTATTTGACCAATGCAATATCATGTAAAATGCTTGATATCAAGGCATTTTAAGAGAGAAAGAAATACAAAAATAATTGAAATTTGATATAAGGCGTGCCATCTGTGTGCCACATGATATGAAGAAAGAGCCGATTTGAGAAATCATTTCGTCTCTTTCTTTTTCGCCAAATTGAAAATTTCTCTAGTGAAGGTGAGAAAATGCGGAAACCAGCTTTAGCAAGACGTATCGCAAAACTTTTAATTATTACAGGTTATTTAACCAATTGGCAAGATCCGATTCTTTCATTTGGTCCTAGGCAATCAGAGGTACATCTTTTCTATTATCTGATGAGTTATTCCGTGAAGGAATTGAATGAATTATTAGATGATCTAATTCATATATTGGACAATTCGCCCATACTCATAGATCAGAAAAATAAAAGGGACGAATTAAAGGAGGCGAGAAAAATGTAAATAAATGTATTTTATACTTAAAAAAAAATATTTAGGAGATGGAGAAATGGAATTTTTAAAAATTAAACCAAAAGAAACCTTTGGAACAGTCTCATTTGTAGGAGTACCGATGAGAGGGGCGGAATACAATCAAGGAAGTGGAAATGCAAGGAAACGAGTAGGAACTTACTGCCGCTTCTTGAGCTCCAAGCAATCTGAAACGATTGAAGTCGTGGTTCCCACGCGAGTGAACTTGAGTGAATTCAACTATGGTGAGGTTGTCGAATTGGAGGATGTTCGAGCTGAACCAGTGTCTGAAGGGACAGAAAATGGAGCTATTTCGGGTTGGCGACTATTTGCTCAAAAAGTAAACAGAGGAATAGAATAGGAGAGGATTAGATGGTAAAGAAGAATGAACTTAATGCTGGAATGGAAATTGATTCAAAAGAAACGTTTGGAGAATTACTCTTTCTGCGGATGAAATCCCCAAAAACAGTAGTAAATGAAGATACCGGAATGCGAGATAATGTCGCAAATAGATACGTTGTTCAATCAAGTAAACAGTTGGCGGAAGAAATTATTACAATTCCTATTGAAACGCCAGTAAGAGAGCTTGTTGCTGGGGATAAGGTGGAAATTGTATCTCCAACGACGAATCTATATAGTTTTGGTAATGGAAACTTTACGAACAACTACATTCAAGTATTTGCTGAAGATATTCGTAAGATTGAGACTTCAAGAAAGGCTACTCCAAACGTCACTGAAGGAAAAGAATCTAAAGCACAACTGAAGTAGTTTGAGGTGGGACAAAATGGTTCGAATTTTTGTTGAAAATCTAGGAATGAGGAATTCTGGATTGATAAAAGGAATGTGGTTCGATCTTCCAGTATCTTTCCAAACAATAGCTGAGAAAATTGGACTGAATGAACAGTATGAGGAATACATCATCACTGACTATGAGGCCCCATTCCCCATAGGGGAATTTGACTCTATCGACAAATTGAATCAAATGACAGAAGAGCTGGATGAACTTCCAACATATATTGAAGCCTACGTAAAGCAATTGATTGAGGAATACTATGGGAGTTTTGAAGAATTGCTTAATGATTGGGAGAATATCATCTTTGTCGAAGGAGTAACGAATGATAAACTTTATGGTCAGTATATTATCGATGAAGGGTATTTCAATGTTCCCAGTGAATTAGAGTTCTATATTGATTATGAATCACTCGGGCGTGATTGGCGGATCAATGGGAATATTTTGTATGTTGATGATGGCATGTTTATAATAGTCGGGTGAAATGCAATGAATAAATGGATCCATTACCGCGGAATAAGAATCAGAAATTTCCATAAAAATATCTATAATCTATATCTTCTTTTGATGGCACTACCCTTTCTAGTTGGGATAGGCTTTTTTTATTACCCAAAACTGGAACGAATTTTTGTAAAGAGCCAAGGAAAGAACGTTGACTATGGTGAAATACTTTTACCTAGCGTGGAAATTTTATTGATAATTAGTATGCTTTTTGCTGTGTTGGCACTCGTAAGAAGAGATTCTAAAACAAAAGGAGTGTTCTTCGCCCGAGTATTGCATCGACAGATGCTGGCTAGAATGGTGATCAGTCGTAATTGGGTAGATCGCAAAACACATAAAGGAACGGATGGAAAAGTAAGAGAAAGGATTCGTTTCCCCAATGTATATTATTGGAATGGAAACCACATAACCGAAATAACTGTTCCAACAGATGGAAAAAAGTATCATGAACAAATGCTGAAACTGGGGCCTATTCTTGAACAAATGTTTTTTGCAGATCTCATTGAAACAACTAGTGAATTAGGTTATACAAAATACAAATTATTAATTGGCTTAGGAACGAACAGATTATCTGTGGAAGAGGTAATGGTTACTAAAACATCGATTCAATTGATGAGGGATTTCGTATGGGAGTATGCGAAATACCCACATATGTTGATAGGTGGTGGAACAGGCGGAGGAAAGAGTTTTTTTCTTTTCATCCTTATTCAGAATCTAGCCAAGATAGGAACAGTGTACATTTGTGATCCAAAGAATGCGGATTTAGCCTCTATCGGAGAATTACCTGTTTTTAAGAATCATGCTTTTACTGGGCTGGAACGGATTACGCGGTGTCTAAAAGATGCTGAGAAGGAAATGTTGGAACGCTTCGTCTATATGAAGACGCACGCACAGTATAAATGGGGAGAAGATTACACCTACTATGATATGGAACCGTACTTTATAGTTGCTGACGAGTGGAGTGCGCTGATGGCTGAGGTAAATGGGGACTTCAGGGGACGCTCAGAAATTATGAGACCATTGACACAAATTATTCTTAAAGGGCGACAGGCGGGAGTATTTGTCATATTGGCTACACAGCGGCCAGATGTCGAAGACATCGATGGAAAACTACGGGATCAGTTTAGTGTTCGTCTCTCACTTGGAAAGCTTGAGGCAACAGGCTATCTTCAGATATTTGGGAAAGCTGGAGAGAAGAAAAACTTCTTTAATAATAACATTCGTGGAAGAGGATATATTAGTTTATCTGAAGATCCAAGAGAATTTTATGCACCATTAGTACCGAAAGACTATGACTTTAAAGCAGCATTGCTAAAAATTCCCCATATGATCGAAGAAGATTATGGACGGGTACCATTGGATAAACAGGAAAAGGACACGATTGAACAAGAATTAGATACAAACGGTGGTGTCTAAGGCACGCGTTAGATTAGAGAGTAAAGGTATGGGAGGGGGTTCCCTAGCGAATGCTGGGTTGAAAGGATTTCCGAAGTTGTTGCATTCTGTGCAGAACGAACAAGGTCTCCTTGTGAGAGCTGGGTGCCAAAGCACCCAGCGGTGAATGCAGCAATGTCCCAAAGGTCTCCTTTGGGACATTGCAGGCAGAATCCATACAAATTCGTGAAAGACGAAGGTTTTGAGGCACTTTCAAGCATTCGTAAACGGGAAAACCTGGCTTGGCAGGCAAAGCCTGTCAAGCCTTACCCCCCGTATTCTAACAGGGGGGTAGTGAAGACAGAAATCGAAGAAAAAAGAAAGAATAAAGCTTGAGTTAAAGCCTTTTTTCTTAGGCGCACGTTCAAATTGAAAAAGGGCCATTTTGTCAACTAAATATAGAACAAATGAATAATTGATGGAAAGGAGGAAAGCAGATAAGCAAACGTGAGAGAATGGTGCTTGGAACGAGTATTCGCGCATCAAGAAAACGATTTCGTATGACGCAAAAAGAATTTTCAGAAAAAGTAAATGTGAGCCGTCAAATTATTTGTGATCTGGAAAATGGAAGGAATAAGGTCTCGGAAGAGACGTTACAAAAAATTCTAGATTATATTGCGGAAAGGGAAAGACAAAGTCCCCTAGAAGCAATCATTGACTATTTGAGGGTGAGTTTTCCATTAAAAAAGGCAGATAAAATTTTTACGGAGGTGTTGGGAATCCGCCAAGAGTTTTTTGAAGAAATAGAGTCACACATGTACGGATACGTTGGAGGCTACCGTCTTGACTATATTCAGGTGCTCTATTCAAAAAATAATGATGAGCGTGGTGTGCTCGTTCAATTATCTGGTCAGGGGTGTCGACAGTTTGAAGCCTTTCTTGAAGCACAAGGACGAACTTGGTTTGATTTTTTCTATGCTTGTCTCGATTATCGATGCAGAGTGACGAGATTAGATTTAGCTATAAATGACTATAAAGAATACTTAAGTATTCCTACTCTGTTAAATAAAGTATTGAGGCAGGAATTAATCTCACGATTTAGAAAATTTGAATTCAATGGATCAGGAAGTATTGCAGAAAAGCGTCAAGAAGGAACGAGTATCTATTTTGGGTCAAAAAGAAGTGAATTTTATATTACCTTCTATCAAAAAGATTACGAACAAGCACGAAAATTAAATATTCCAGTAAACGAAGTTCCGATAAAGAATCGCTATGAACTGAGATTCAAGAATAAACGAGCGATGTTAGTTATTGATCAATTTCTTCGAACAGGGGATCTGCCTTCGATCATTCTAGGGATTATGAGAGATTACATGCTGTTTACTGATAGTAAATTCGGGGTTTTACGAAAGCACTGGAAAATAAATAAGAAATGGGATTTCTTTTTAGGGGATGCGGAAAGAATGCGCTTAGCGGTAGAACCGAATGATCAATTGTATGAACGTTCTAAGAACTGGTTCAAACGAACAGCGGCAGCTACTGCAAAAATGATACAGGAAGTGGATGAGTTAAAAGGGACACAAGAGTATCAAGAGATGTTAGATGAAATTGAGTTCAGTGAAAAGCAGCTACACATCATTGAGGTGCAGACAATGAAACTCAAAGATATGATTGTGGAACCAAAAGAATAACTACCTGCTATAAGGGCTCTAAGGCGAATGAAATGTAGGCGTCTATTTTATTATCTGATGCAACGAAGATCATCAAAGATAAATTAAGAACGTAAAAATAGTAGAAAAGAAGGGAAAAACGTGAGTAAAAAGAAAGTTCACTTAAAAAAGATACTGTCGTCATTGACCTGTTTAATAAGTGTTTTGGGCTTGGGATTTGTAAACGTCCAGGCTACGGAACGCTCTCAACCTGTGAAGATGGGAATGACTCCTTATGAAAGTGGAACCGTCTATTACGATTTAGATCACATTTATACATTGTCTGGAACCAGACATGGAGAAGCTTGGTCCGATCGAACTGCAAGTATGGCGGTCTTGAAAGAAAATGGGGATCGAGAAATGGTTTTTTGTATCCAACCAGGCGTACCTCTATCTGGAGGACCTACGACAGAGGATTATGAGTCAATTCCTACTGATCAGGTATCAGAACGAGCACAATTGGCCTCAAGCTTGTGGACGAGAGTCTTTCCAAATAAGACACAACACGAAGAAATGGTCGCTCGAGCGTTGGTGTGGGAAAGCCTGCCGGAATATGGAATAAAGGTAACGAGTATCAGTGGTATTCCTGACTTCTCCACATTAAAGGCAAAACTATCAAAAGCAATAGATGACTATTTGAAGAAACCAAGTTTTGATGGTAAAACCACTCTGCTAAATTATGGAAAGACAACTAAGCTTGATTCTGGTGGTGTGGATCTTCATTTATATGACACAGTTACAAACAATGATGCGAATGTCGCATTTAGTGTAGCAACTGATGGCTTATCTGCTTCAGTAACACCTAAGGATAAAACAAAGGTTAATGGAACTTATGCAGCGAAAAGTAGTTTTGCAGAGGGAACTCCGATTGCGTGGACAAAAGAAGGCTCTCAAACAGTCATGATTTCTAGAATAAAACATACGGCGAACTTTTTAACAAAATTCTTAATTCAACTATCCGGAACAGTGAATGTAAAGAAAGTAGACGATAACGGAAAAATATTAAAAGGCGCAGAGTTTACATTAACAGATCAGAAGGGAAATCAGACAAAGAAAGTAACTGATGATAAAGGATTAGCTAGTTTCTCTATCCAATCGGGAAATGTTTATCAATTGGAAGAAACAAGAACCCCAGAGGGGTTCCACGGATCCTTTATACAAAAAAATATTACGCTTAAGGAAGACGGACAGACCTTTGACTATACGACCAAAAATTCTCAAAATAAGGGAATCATTTTTATCAATAAGAAAGATGAGGACGGGAAAGACTTAGCTGGTGCAGAGTTTACTCAATATGGAAAAGATGGCAAAACTATTGCCGTTAAGAAGACAGATAACGATGGAAAGGTATCGTTTGACCTACTATCGAACAACACGTATGAAGTGAAAGAAACCAAAAATCCGTTAGGTTATCACGGAACATTCGACAAAAAAGATATTACTCTGGCTAATGATGGACAGATCTTTGAGTATACAGCGAAAAATGTTCAAGATAAAGGAAGGATTATCGTTCATAAGATAGATGAAGCTGGAAAGGGACTAGCCAACGCTGAATTTACTCAATATGGAAAAGATGGAAAAGTGGTTTCTGTGAAAAAAACAGATATAGAGGGGAATGTCGCTTTCGATATTCAATCAAACAATACGTATGAAGTGAAGGAAACAAAAAATCCATTCGGTTATCATGGAATGTTCGATCAAAAAAATATTACGTTAGCCAATGATGGTCAGACTTTCGAGTATTCAGCCAAGAATATCCAAGATAAGGGAAAAATCATTATTCATAAAAAAGATGAATCTGGTAACCCTGTGGCTGGCGCAGAATTTACTGAGACAAATAAGGCAGGAAAAACAGTTGCACTAAAGAAAACGAATCGAGAGGGCATTGTCACTTTCATTATTCAATCAAATGATACGTACAGTGTGAAAGAAACAAAAGTACCAGATGGCTATGATGGCTCATTTGAAAAGAAGAATATCACACTGAAAAATGATGGGCAGGTATTTGAATATATGGCGATTAACAATCATAAACATGAGGAACTACCTCAAACAGGTTCAACGAATTACCAAAATAAAGGGTTCTTGGGATTAGTTGTTGCAGGTATTGCGACTGCGATCGGTGTAGCTGTCTACTTCATTCGTAAATATAAGCAGGCGTAAAGCAAAGAATGGGGGCATCCGCTAGGGTGCTCTCAAACTGTAGGCAAAGTCCATTTTATGATTTTTCAGAGGTGAGTATAATGAGAGTTTGGACCAAATATCGTAAAGGACAACTAGCATTCTTTCTGTCTATTTTTTTTACTGGATTAAGTATTTTCACTTACTACATGTACCAACAGCAGCGATTCAATAATGTCACCAAAGAGAAGCAACAGATCGCTTTAAAGGTAATGAAAAGAAAGAATGACCATCAAGCACTTTCGGTAGTAAATTCAGCTGTTTCGGGTAAGTCTTCTGCTCTTCATAGGAATCAAAAGAAGGTTGATTACTCTGGAAAAGAGGTTAAAAGATTAACATTATCACAAATGAATCAAGTTGATGCGAAGAAAGTGACCCGTTCATTTGGTACAGGATTACTTGAAATCCCAAGTATTGGAATGAACTTACCCATTTTAGAGGGAGTGAGTCAAGCCAATTTAAGTGTTGGTGCTGGAACGATGAAAGCTGGACAAGAACTAAAGAAAGGAAATTTTTCATTAGCTGGACATTATATGACGGATGCTGGACTCTTATTTGGTGGAATCAAACGTGTTAATTATGGTGATTCAATTAAGATCATGTATAGAAATAATCGAGCCATTTACCATGTAATTGAAACAAAGAGAATCACTAAGAGTGACAGCTATGTTACCTTTGATTCACAAGGGGAGGGACTTTTAACACTGGTTACTTGTGATCAGGCAGTGGACGGTACGAAGTACCGTTTTATGGTGCGTGCTGCAATTGTTGATTAGAGGTGAGGTCAATGACATACGTAGAAACTGGTTCAGAGATCCAGTTAGCAGAATACCTTTATAAATATGAGGAAATGGTTCGATATATCTTGGAAGAGAAAAGTTTTGCATCCGTAGATTCTGAGCGAACAAAGGTTTTATTGCAGGCTGAATTACGTAAAGCTGAAACATCATGGTATGAATACTATTCATCCAATTATCGGGCCCCTGATTATTCCTATTTACAGCAACAAGTGACAGATTTCGGCGTTTACCGTTTAGATTTATTTGATTGTCGTGATGAAAAATTAACTGTGGATAATTTTGTTTACTATTACATTGAATTGTTAAAGTCTGAAAAATTGCTATCTGGACAAGTCTTCTCAAATCAGGATGTACAATTTATTGAAAAATATGAACGAGATCAAGCACAAAAATATTTTGAAGAGCATGATCAATATTTGAGAGGATATGAGAACGATCGTATTTCAGTAAATGAAACAATGCAACGGCTCGGTTATCAGCAGTTGAAAAATCACTTTGTAGAAGACCCGCTGATTCGTTCTTATCAGATAGTTTCTGACAGAATTCTTTGAGGAAGAGAAATGAAAATAGAATATAGTTTGCCATTAAGCCGTATTTTGCATAAAAAATACGGTTTTTCAGTTTTTACCAGTAATCCAACATTACAGCAAATGCAAGAGTATTTGCGGGTTTGTCGGTTATTAAAGAGATATGATCTTCCGTTTACTCCGTACGTGTCCGTGGTCTATGAACGACAGTTGTCCATCGTGACCAGCCTCATTATTGAAGGAAGTATCGCCCATACGGATCTGGGATTATCACTGGGTTATCGTTATGACTTTTACAAGGCGAGATACATTGGCTCTGAAATTCCACAGGATATTAAACTATATTGTGAACAAGTTGGGTATAAAGAGTTATTGCATGTCGTTAGCCGATTCAGGTTTTTAGAAAAGAAATGAGAATCGGTTTATGAATGGATCGGAACCTATTCCTATGAGGACCAACCAATTGTAACGGTAGGATGTTAGGAGAAGTCAGCTTATAGCCACTACTATAAGCTAACAGCTATCATTGATGGAAAACCTTTGTCAATATGTTTCCGCATATTGCTACAACAAATTAGTGGGTGCTGTATATCTATAGTTTAACAAGAAACAAGTCAAAATGGAAAGGACGTTCTTATGCAGTTCATTAAAAGAAGGAAGGTACCAAAGTCCGAAGCCCTCCAGGAGAAAAAAGAACTAAAACCAAAGACCGCTAGGATTATTTTTATGATTCTAGCTACTTTTTTGCTCATCTCTGCTCCGTTAGGATTTTTAATGGGAAAGCGTGCAAACGTGAATGCGACGAGTAATAGAGCAGCTATTAAGGTGATTCAAAAGACGTTGCGTGGAGAAAGCCAACAGGAATTTGATCGTCTTCTAGCCCAACGGTTTCTCGCATCTTTTATTCCACTATATATGAATAAATCCAATAGTAGTGAAGAGCAATCCAAGCGAAATGAGCAGCTAGAAGAATACTATGCGTCAACAATTTCAACAGAAGAAGAAGGAAACAGCGTACAAACATTGAAAAATCAAACCTTATACCATTTCAAAAAAGAATCTGGAGCAATGATTGCGCAATATATGGTTCATTATACTGTTTCTTATCCTGTTGAAAAGGAAAAAATGGTTCAAAGAAAAGAGGGAAAAAAGACAATTTCAGAAAAACAACGTTACACGGATCAAGAAGAAGCAGATCAAACAGTGTTATTGAATATTCCTTTGATCCAAAAGGATCAACGATTCAAAATAATAGGATTGCCTTACTACACGTCTGTTCCTGAATTGGTTGCAAAAAAAGTAACTGAGAGAAAAGTGGATTTCAGTCAGTATAAGAAGCTTTCAGAAGAAGAAGCAGGAGGAGTCACGGCATTTCTGAAGGAATTCTATCTTTACTATACGTCAGGAGACAAGAAGCAGGTGACGTATCTAATGAAGAGTCCGGAGGTAGCCCCAAAGGGCTATGAAATCTCTGATTCGGAACCATCCGTTTATAAAGACAAAGGGGGATACAAAGTGACTGACACAGTGACGTTGAAGGAAAAAGGATCGAAAAATACTCATAGAGAATCGTTTATGTTTGATATCACCAAAAAAGGTGAGGTCTTCTATATTAAGCAATTTTCACATGAATTAGGGGGAGTCACTAAATGAAAAAAAGAATGAAGCATCTGTTAAATAGTCCATTGATAGTTCGTAGTAAAGTGCTCTGGACGGCAGTTATTAGCTCACTAAGTTTAATTATAAGTATGCCAGCATTTGCGGATGGTGGCCCTTCTGCCAAGAGTTTTTCAAGCTATATATTATCTGACTGGGTATCCCCGCTTTTCGCAATTGCTTGTGTGGTTGGGATCATTCGCTTTTTTATGAACCAAGATATCGCAAAAGCAGTCATTTTATTTGTGGCAGGAGGCATCATTTATTTCTTTATTAAAGACCCGTCGGCCTTTTTAGATAAATTGGGCTTTTTTGCGACAAAATTTGGGTTTTAGAGGAGGTTCAAATGGAGAAAAAGAAAGGAGAAACTTCAAAAGTAAAGCTCGTATTTGACTATCGAGAGCCGTTTCAGTCTCCGTATATGGTAAAAGAACTGACAAAAAAATTACGGTTGCGAAATGCGATTTCTGGACAAACCATTTTTGTGGCAGGGATTAGTTTTGTGATGACGGCATTCGCTTTATTTTCAACGATAGGTTTCAACCATTGGACATTAGGATTGTCTGTCTTGATCCCGTTTGGGTTAGTGGAAGTATTCAATCGAATTGAACCGGATGGGAAAAAAGTCCACCGATTCATCATTGATTATCTTTCCTACTTATGGACATTTGTCTTTCCTAAAAAAGGGATTCATCAAGGAAGAAAGTTAACTATTGTCAAACATCGAATCTCTTATGACCGAAAGAAAGTATCGGATATCCAAGTGAAACGAAAGGGGGGATCCCATGAGATTGACCGTACCAGTTGCTAAAGTGTATGAGAATTTTTTATTAACAAAGAGTAATGACGTCTGGGCCTATTATGAAGTACCAGCCGTCAGCATTACCAATCAGAATAGAGAGAAGCAAGAAAAACATAAAGAGGTCATGAGCCAATTCTTGCAAGGACTACGCCGGTACCGCGACATTGATATGAGTCTACAACCGATAACTTTAGATATTGATGGGCGGGTCAAAGAGCTTTCTGGGGATTTTGCGAATGAATACAAAGAATTAGCAGAAAACATCACGGAACGAACGGTTCAAATTTTGGATCGGGAGTTAGGCTTTATTACTTCTGAGCGTTGGATTATTGGGGTGAAATTGAGTGAAGTTTTTGCCTCAGAAACGCTAAAAGGGAAAATGGGCGAAATGGCAGATCAATTCGTTAGTCGAACGTTGTCTGTCGCAGGCTATGAAATGATGATTGATGAAACGTTCTTTGAACGATATGGCAGCTTAGAGGAAATGTTGTTTCAACGCTTTGGGGCCGTTCAAGGACACCGCTTATCCGAACAAGAATTGATGCACCATGTACATTATCCGTTTGCTAGAGGGTTAGAAAGTGCTTTATCGAACATGTCGCAAAGCTTTACAGGTTCTTATTCACTTACGGATAGTATTATCGATACCTATGATGACCAAGGCCTAATCGAACTGTCTGCGCCTGAAGGTAAAAGTTATGTGGCAATTTTACCAATTTTTAAGTTTGCTAAAAACCTACGGTTTAATCATGTAGTGGATCGTGTCCAAGAGTTGCCATTTCCTGTGGAGTTTGCATTTAAGGGTCGGTTTGAGTCGTTAAAAGGAACGAATGGTCTGCAAGGGAAAAGCAATCGAGCGAACAAACGATTGAAAAATTTTGCGATTGAGTCTCTGAAAACGGGCGATTCTGAAACGAAAAACGGCAAATTAAATCGGTATATTCTGCTAGACCTGGATGAAAAAATCGAAGAACGTGTGCCGGTGATCAAGTGGCAAGGAGCATTTGTGGTGTTTGGGAAAACAGCGAAAGAATGTCGAAAACGAAAAAATGAAGTGATCGATCGCTGCGAGTCTTTACGAGTAGAAGTGGTTAGCGGAATTGCAGATCAAGCAAAACTATTTCATTACTTCTTGGCAGGACAAAAGAGTGATCTAATCAAGAGTTGGGCACATTATACAACCGCTGAGGGAATTTCCGAGTTGATGTTAGGAACCAGCAATCGAATCGGCGACAATGTTGGCTTTGCGATAGGGCGTGTCTCTGAATTAAGTAACGTATCTGGTTTGAAACCGGACGCGATTGCTCGAGCGTGTCGAAAAGTAGTTTTATTGAATCCCAATTTAGCCAATCAGTCAGATGTGGCGGGTAAAGCATCAAGTTCACCACATATTGCGATCACAGGTCCCACCGGCGGTGGGAAATCCTTTTTAGCAAAATTAATTTTCTTTTATTGCAGCTTATTGAATGGTCGTGGACTCTATATTGATCCCAAATCTGAGTACAAGGAATGGCTATTGAAAGTCGCCAACAATCCATATTATCAAGAGAATTATCCGTTATTTGTAGACTACATTCGTTCTTTTAACTTTGTGACATTGGATGCAAACAACCCGGAAAACCATGGAGTGTTGGATCCCTTCAATTATTTAGAAGGCGTGTCTTTACAAGATACGGTTGAAACAATTTTTGAACAGATTTATGACTTTTCCGAGCGTGAAGACGCTCAAACCGATATGATCAAAGGAATTAAGCATGTTCGTTCTTTAAAAGGAGAAGGACAGTGTGTCGGCATATTGACTATTGTGGATTATATGCTCGACAGCAACAATGAAGAAACGAAAAAGACGGGACGTGCTTTGTTTGAGCGAATCGAGGGTTCGATTTTAGAATTGGCGTTTTCGCGAGGCGAGATCAAAGGGTTGGATGTGACTTCAAAAGTGACGATTTTAGAAGTTGCTGGATTGGATGTGCCGAAATCTACAGAAAGTATCCGGAATTATACCTCTAGCCAGAAAAAGTCCGTGGCTTTAATGATGTGCCTCGGGCGATTCTGTGAACAATTTGGCCTGAAAGATCGGAATGAAACAACGTACGTTCTTTTTGATGAAGCATGGCTTTTTTCGAGTTCAGATGGTGGAAGAAAGATCATTAAAGCCATGCGACGCGTTGGGCGAACCTATTCCAATACGTTAGTATTGATTACACAATCCATCAAAGACACACAAACAGATGATGACTCCGGAAACTTTGGCCGGATCTTTGCGTTCGATAATCCGGATGAACGAGAAGAGATCCTGCGGCATCTCGGGTTGGAAGTAAACGAGAAAAATCTTGAGTTTCTAGAAAAAATGCCGCAATACCATTGCGTGTACTTAGATATTTATGGCCGCTGGAATCGAATGCTGGTCTACTGCCCATTTGAGGAAGTTACTGAAAGTTTACGGACGGTTGCACGAAATAAGAGTGCTTCTGCAGAAGAAAGCTACAGAGCCGCATAGCGGGAGGAGAGAAAATGTTTGATAATTATTTTGAGTTAGATTCGTTGCTCTCGTTACTTAAAAAGGCAGGTTTTTGGTCGGGATTTGATGAAAAAGCCGTTGGTGGATTGAATGGCTTGTTAAACTTATTGTTTGGCATTGGAAAATTAATCGTTCAAGCAGGAAATACTTTGATTGATAAGGTGTATTCTGTTGATGTTTTAAATAAATATATTGATTCGGCTTTCTCGTCTGGAAAAAATGTATGGGATACCGTATTTAGTACCTTTGGAGTTGTCTTTCTGACACTCCTTTTTGTTTATGGCATTCGAGATTTTATGAAGGTTGGGCTGCATAAAATGTATTTACGCTTATTGACGTTTTCGGTCTTAGCAATCCTAGCCATTGGCTTCTTCTCACAAGGCAGTCAAATTTTGAAAGAAGTCAATACTATTTCTAGTAATGCTCAAAATACCTTAGTGACAAAAATGTCTCCCAATTATAGCAGTGGTGGAGAAAAGATTGCTAAGGATCTGGGATTAAAGCAGCCTTCAGAGCCAACTAAGAAGGTAGAAAATATGATGTACTACAAATTTGTGATGGAGCCATTTGCCTTAATGAATTTTGGTAAGACGAGTATTTCTGCGAGTCAGTACAAGGACTATTCTGCTGGTAAGGGGAAGTTTAACGATAAGAGGGACGACGAGATAAAGAATAAAGTAAATGCAGAAGCAAAGAAGAATGCGTATCTAACTGGAAAGAAGCTAGGGGATAAATATGCAGTTTTACTCAATACGGGGATTGATTATTTGATCGTTGCGGGTATCGTTTTACTAATCTCTGTTTTGAATTTTTTGACTCAGATCTTTATTTTAGCCATGGTTCTGATTGCGCCGATTTGGTTAGTGCTAGCCCTGTTGCCGGACAACGAGCATGTTTTAGCCAATGGAATGAAGTTGTTGTTCGGTGCTTTTGGTGTGAAGATCGCTCTAGGCGTTGGGTTTGGTTTTACCTTTATGATCTTAGGATGGATTGATTCCGCATTTGCGTTATCAAGTGTGATTGAGGTTATGGCTAGTTTGATCGTAAAGGTCATTTTAACGCTATTAGTAGTGAAAAACTTTGCCTCTTTTCGTCGATTACTGATGCATGGCGAACTGGACAATGGACTTAAACGAGGGATTCAAGAAACGGCTTGGCAGAATTTTTTGCCTAATTTTAACTCGTCAATACCATCACTATCAACAGCTGAATTTTCCCCTGACGGGGAATTTGATTCTGCCTTTAAAACGGTATCACCGACGAATGATCTCTATGGGGAGAATGTTCAACTAACTTCCGCCCTAGAGGGATCAGAGACGCCAAATTTTGGAGAAAACTTGTTAAAAAAAGCTGGATATATGAATGAACGAGGACTAGTTAAGAGTGCCAAAGACAAAGCCTCGGATGCTTTTCATCACTATTATGACGATAGCCTTGCGGAAAACGCCATCACTGAAACAGGGCAGTTGATCGGAAATCCAGTAGATTATATGAAAGGAAAAGCAGCTCCTTACATGGATGCTTTCCAAGAAGGGCAATTCAATGCTCTGGAACGAGAAGTGGTTGCTTCTGATTTTCATACCCGCGACTATGCACATGAGAGACAGGATACAGAAGAAATACGATATGCTTTAGAGGAAGAGAAGAATGAGAAAAAGATCACCGTTTCTCCAAGAAATGATGATGCATATATTCAACGATTTTACACGGAACTTGCACAGTTACGAGGCGAATCCTTTATGACCTATCAAGATGAATTGACTCGGAAGTATGAAAATAATTGGCCTGTTCAGAGGGGAAATAGAAATGATCAATTAACTAGTGAAAACGAGAACGGTTCATCGGAACCAAAGCTTGATCCTGTATCGACAGACCAAGTACCTCAAGAACTTGAAGAAGCGACTGGCGGTGATGAAGAATGAAACGATGGCTAAAATGGAGTGGAGTCGTAACGATTATTGTATCGTTAGGGCTCCTTTTTTCTTTGGTTGGCACATTTGGCGGTTCAGCACCAACGGGTGCGTGTGGAAATGATCCTAATATTCCAGCAATTGATAGTAAAACGATGGAAGATAATGCGGATCAGGTCTATAGCCATGTTAAAAAGTCATTTCCAGAAGCGACAGTAGAGGGACTTTCTGGCATGATTGGAAACTTCCAGCAAGAATCGCAGGTGAGTCCCAAGTCAATCGAGCGTTCAGATGATCCTTTGTCGGGACATGGTTTGGCACAATGGACATCGGGACGTGCGACAGCATTAATAAACTTTGCCAAGCAAAAAGGTAAAGAATGGTCGGCATTGGATCTACAAATCGAATACTTGATTAGTGAATTGAAAGGTTCCGAAAAGGGATCCGTTAGTGTACTAAAAGAAACCGATGTTCATCAAGCAACTCTTGACTGGCAAACAAAGTTTGAACGTGCAGGAGTGCCAGCGATTCAAAATCGATTGAAATATGCAGATCAATGGTATGCGCGATTTGGCTCACATGATCCGGGCAGTTCTTCAGCAATCGGTAATGCATCGGATGGGGACAGTGAAGTATTAGAGTGTGATTCAGGAGAAAGTGGCGACATAGTGAAAACGGCAAAAAGCTTGATGGGCTACTTTCATTATTCACAACCTAAGCGAACGCAATTTGGGACTGTAGAAAAGCCGGATAAAGAGGGCTTCACGGATTGTTCAAGCTTTGTTTGGTTGGTTTTAACAAAAGCTGGGTACAAAACACCAAGCAATGTGGGGTGGTTTACTGGCTCTATGACACTAGATGCTCGAGATACAAAGCAATGGTTAAAGGCAGTTCCTGAAGGTGAAGCTAGGGCTGGCGATATAGTGATTGTCAATCAAGGAGCCGGTGCAGGTGATAACGGACACACAGGTATACTAGCGGAAAAGTGGCATGGTAAAGAGACGGAGATTATTCAAGAAGGTGGCAATGGAGATCGAGTGAATATCGATGCCTTCGGCACGTCGTTTATGAGTCTAATTGAGGGTGGCGATATTTGTTTGGCCCGTCCAATCAAGAAATAGGAGGAAAGGTACAATGAAGATAAAAATGGTGCTGCTATGTGGGATGTTGTGTGTTCTTTTGCTTGCTTTAGGTTTTGCTTACCATAAGCAAGCAAACCAACTAGAAAACCAGAGAACCGTTGTACAAGTAACTAAAAAGGCAAATAGACAGTTGAAAAAACAAATAGTTCAGCAACAGGTGGACTTTAATAAAATTCGAAGGAAACTTGTAAAAAAAGAAGCGACCCAACGTAATGATCCAACGAATGATGTGTATCAAACTTACCAAATAGCTACTGAAAAGGTATTTAACGGACTGTTTACCTTTAATCCATCAAATTATAAAGAACGACAACGATTCATTGGTTCGTATTTATCTGATCAGTTGAATGAACGTTATTTTGGAAAGAAGGGTTACTATGGTGATGCCAATCAAACAACATCAAAGGTACTGTCGCTTCATATCTATAATCGCACGATTCAAAATGATTCGCTGGATGGTGTTGTCGTTGTTACCTATCAAAGTAAGATCAACGACAATGATTTTAGAAAAGCAACGGAACTTTTTGAGGTGTCTTTTAATGTGGAAAGTAATAAGCTCCAGTCCATTCAAAGCTTAGGAAATCCACTCAAGGGTGAATTGCTTGAATAAGAAGTTCATCATTGTTATAAGCACTATTATTCTTTCTGTAGTTTTTCTATCCACAGGCCTAATGAAGAAGGACGAGAATGATCGCAGGGCAGTTTCAAATGAAGAATTAAAAGGAAAAATCGTTGTCTTTTATCGAGAGGATTGTTCCGTATGCCAGAGCGTTTATCCACGATTATGGCTGCACCAAAAGATAGTGAATGATTCTGTCTTTGTAAATATGAATCAGAAGAAGAACCGTCAATTTATTAAGAAATATCGGTTAACGAAAGTACCCACAGTTATCCACAACGAAACTCATATTGGAAAATGAAGGTGGAAAAGTTGAAAAAATGTGTGTTAGCAGTGATATTAGCGCTAGGTTTTATAGGTTTAGGTGCTTGTGGCTCAAAACCAGATAAAGGAACACAAGAGGTTATTGACAAAATTGTAGACTATCAAACAGAGGTTGCTAATACAGGATTTGATGATATAAAAAAGAACCATAAATATACTGAAGATGATTTCAGTTTTAAAATTTCCTATGATAAGGCTCAAGATGTCTATTTGATTAATGCATGGATTCCTTATGAGAATAAAAAGGATGATCAGAATTGGAAATATTGTTTTACTTCTGAAAAAGAATTGATAATATACGATTATGATTCTGACTATACGGATCATTTAAAAGAGGGAGTATTTAAGTTGGTTTATCGATCTGGAAAATTTGATAAGTAAAAAGTGAAAAGCTCTATACAACTCTTTTGAATAAAGAGAGAGTTGTATAGAGCTTTTTACCATTTAACAAAATCATTGAGATAGTTAAAAAATAATTTTGTTTCCAGTAATTCTGTATCCATAAATTTTTATCTTATTACCACCGTTCCAAAAATAAATTGTTCTGTTCTCATGCAGTAATAAAATGGAATAAATCTTTCTCATAGATAATTCCTGTTTTTTGTTTTGACTGAAGAATATTAAGTTGTTTTCACGATCAGGTTTTATTGCAGTTATCGGTACAAGCTTACCATCAAGATTCGCGTAGATACTTGTGAATTCGGTAAAAGGATTATTAGTAATTTTTTTTAAAAATTCTCCAGCTTTCATACTCATACCTCATTTTTTCAATAAATTTAATTATACCAGATAACTCGTAGTAAAGAATCTAAAAAAGTGGAAAGAAAGAAATAAATAGAAAGACCAAGGCAAATTAATTCTACTCAGAATATACTAACATTTTTTTGAAAAAGTTCATTTGTTTTAAAGATGTTTTTTCAGATAAGAGAATCATCTAATAACTTCATAAAATATATGAGCTAGTAAAAAAACAAATCAAACAAAGATCTACTATAGAAATTTGTTTGATTTGTATCTATGTCCTTAAAACAGAATCTGTCAGAATCAACTCGGTTTTAACGATTACTTTTTTTGGTAAATCTTTCTCTCCGTTAATTAGCTTGAAGAGTAGCTCTGTTGCCTTCGTACCTAAAATATTTGTAGGAACATTGATTCCTGAAAGACGAGGTGTGAAAAAGGCAGAATAAGATTCATCATTAAATGCAATCAGAGAGAAGTTATCAGGAATTTTATATCCTTCCTTTTCAATGACTTGGAATAGACTCAAGGCTTTTAACGCATCCGTCGCAAATATCGCGGTTGGCAGATGTTTGCCGATAAATAGTTTTTTGGCAGCTTGGATAGATTCTTCAAGAACATAGCCACCGTCAACGATCCATTCGTTTTTTATATCTAAATAATTGTCGAACAGGGCTTTGCGATAGCCGTTAACGCGATCAGTGGATACGTGAATATCTAAAGGTGCATGTAGGCAAGCAATTTCTTTGTGGCCGAGATCAATTAAAGATTGGATCATCTGATAACTATCACTATAGTTGTCTGTATCAACTGAATAAATGTATTCGTATTCTTTTTCCAATTTTCCAATGATGACGATTGGAATTTTCAGAGTGTTTAATTCCTCCAAATATTGCTCATCTTGAGAAGCACTGAGGATAATAATACCGCGGATCAGCTTTTCGTTAAGCTTGTTTCGGATCTTTTGAGCTTCTTCTTGATTGTTCTTCGATGTTTGCAAAATCAAATCAAAATCATTTTTCTCTGATACAGCTGAGATTGATTGAATAACATCAGAAAAGAAAGGGTTTCCGCTAGTTGAACTGACTGATCGATGTGAAAGAGCTAAAATTGCGTCGAACCCATTACCGGTGAGTCCTCTGGCGAGTTTGCTAGGCATATAATTTAATTCTTTAATAGCTGCTAGAACCTTTTTCTTAGATTCAGGTGAAATATTCTCTTGATTGTTTAAAACGCGAGAAACGGTTGATTTAGAGACCCCCGATTTGTTCGCGATATCATAAATTGTTGGTTTCAAAAATATCCTCCTAACGCTGGTAGCGGTACCATTACAACTAGATATTACTGGATTATGAGATGTTTGTCCATAAAATCAGTGTTTTTCATAAAAAAAGTAATTGACAGAAACCGCTTACTATACTATCATTTTGGTGTGGTCTGGGAGCGCTCCCACAGAAAGGAGATTTAGCATTGATCGAACAACTAATTCACGCGATCTATCAAAATCAGGCAGATGCCGCGTTTTTGAGCGAGGCGATTACTGAAAGAATTGATAGCTATAAAGATAAAAACAAGCGAGCTAGAAAGCAGCAATGGGACCAAGATGACGTCTTTTTGATTACTTATGGCGATCAGTTTTATCAAGAGGAAGAGGCGACGTTAACGACTTTCAAAACAATGTACCAAAAATTTTTCTCGGATACTTTTCCTATTGTTCATTTTTTGCCGTTTTTTCCTTATAGTTCAGACGATGGTTTTTCAGTAATTAATTATGAACAGGTGAATCCTGAGCTAGGTGATTGGGCGGATATTCAAGTGATGAATCGTGATGCCCGTCTGATGTTTGATTTTGTCTGTAATCATATGTCTGCCAAAAGTGATTGGTTCATAGGGTATTTAGAAAATCAGCCTATCTATCGAGACTTTTTTATAGATATGGATCCATCTACTGATCTGAGCATGGTTACAAGGCCAAGAACTTCTCCCTTATTGTCAAAGTTTACTGATGCCGATGGAGAAGTGCGTAATATCTGGACAACCTTCAGTGACGATCAGATTGACTTGAATTTTTCCAATCCGAAAGTTCTTTTGAGAATGATTGATGTCTTACTATTTTATGTGGATCAAGGGGCAGACTTTATACGTTTGGATGCAGTTGGTTTTTTATGGAAGAAAATCGGAACCAGCAGTATCCATTTAGAGGAAACACATCAGGTCATTCAATTATTCCGCAGTATCGTCGATGAAGTAGCACCTGGGACGGTATTGATTACTGAAACGAATGTTCCGCATAAGGATAATATTAGTTACTTAGGAGACGGAACAAATGAAGCGCAGATGGTCTATCAGTTTCCATTACCACCGCTCGTGCTGCATGCTATTCGAACCAGTAATACTAGTTATTTACAAAAATGGGCGAAGGATGTCCAGCCCCCAACAGAGAAAACAAGCTTCTTTAATTTCTTAGCCTCACATGATGGGATCGGGATGAATCCAATTCGAGGGATCATTGATGAAGATGAGATTCTTGCTCTAGTAGCAGACTTAGAAAAAGAAGGCGCTTTAGTAAATTATAAACAAAATCCAGATGGCTCACTTAGTCCTTATGAAATTAATACAACCTATATCGATGCTTTGAGTAATCGAGCGGATGAGGATGAGCTGCGTGTGAAACGCTTTATGCTAGCACATTCAATCTTGTTAACGATTGTTGGGATACCAGCAGTTTATGTTCAAAGTATTTTAGGGGGTCGTAATTACTATGAAGGAGTTGAAAAAACTGGGGCAAATCGAACGATCAACCGTGAAAAATACGAAGCAGCAGCACTTTGTGACAATCTTTTAGAGGTAGGCTCATTAAGAAATAAAGTCTATCGACAGCTGCAAGAATTGATCCAGCTTCGACGACACGAAAAGGCGTTCCATCCTAACACCTCAATGCGGATACTTGACACCACTGAGAAGGTATTTGGACTTGTTCGTAATGATGAGGTGTTCGTGCTGCACAATATGAGTGACGAAGCGCAGGCTATTTCACTTGATTCAGGAACGTATCTCAACCTATTAATGAAAAATGAATGGAACCTCCAACAAGATGTTATTTTGGAACCCTATCAATTTGTATGGTTGAGAAAAAAGTAGTCGTCAGTCCGGTTTAATTAGATGATGTATAGCTTGAAGATCAAACTTACTTTTTTTGTAAGAAAACATAAAACATGAAAAAGGAGATAGTGGAATGAAAGCAAAGAAAATGATTTTTGGAACAGCGTTGGCAATGCTGGCCCTGACTTTAGGGGCGTGTGGTGGAGGAAGTGCAAAGGATGATGGGAAAACAACGATTGAATTCATGCATTCGTCTGTGGAACAGGATCGGTTAAAAGTAATCGATAAACTGGTTGCTGATTTTGAAAAAGAAAATCCTGATATTGAAGTAAAACAGATTCCTGTTGAAGAAGATGCCTACAATACAAAAGTGGTCACTTTGGCTCGTTCAAACAAACTTCCTGGTGTCATCGAAGTGAGTCAAGATTTTGCGAAAGTAATGGATAAGGATGAATTGATCGATCACAAGGCAGTCGGCAGTGTCATGAAGAAAGTTGGAGAAGAAAACTATTATGATGGTGCCAAAAAATTGGTTCGAACGGAAGATGGTTCAGACTATATTGCAGCGCCGATCAGCGGTTGGGTTCAAGGAATCTGGTATAACAAAAAGACGTTGAGTGATGCGGGATTCTCAGAGCCAAAGACCTGGGAATCAGTCTTAGAAATCGCAAAGCATTTCAATGATGCTGGCAATAAAAAGTACGGTATTGCGATGCCGACAGCCGATAGCACCATGACGGAGCAAGCATTCTCACAATTCGCTCTTTCAAATGACGCGAACGTTTTAGATGATAAAGGAAAAGTTACGATCAATACGCCAGAAATGACAAAAGCATTGGAATATTATAAAGAGTTATCTCAATTCACGATGCCTGGTTCAAACGATGTGACAGAAATCAAGGATGCATTTATGAATGGTTCAGTTCCTATGGCGATCTATTCAACGTACATTCTGCCTTCTGTTTTTGAAGAAGGAAAAGCGGAGGACATCGGTTTTGCGATCCCAACGAATAAACAAGAAGCCGTTTATGGTACGGTTTCAGGCTTGACAATTTCAGCTGGTTTGGATGAGAAACAAAAAGCAGCCTCTGAAAAATTTGTGGAATACTTATCTGAAGCGAAGAACATGGAAAAATGGGTCTTGATGTCTCCTGGCGGTGCGCAGCCTGTTAATAAGAAGGTCGTTGATAGCTCTACTTACCAATCAAATGAAGTAATCAGTGCTTTTGGTGAATTGCCTAAAGAAATCGCCGATTCATTTGATAAAGTGCAAGTTTTCGGTCTAGTTGGCGATAAGAACTTCACAAAAATGGGTGACATCACTAGCTCTGGTGCCATTTCGAAAGCAGTCAACGGTGCAACTGTCGGAAAAGAAGACCCGGGAAAAGCGTTAAAAACTGCTCAAGAATCTATTGAAGAGTAGGAGTGGACTATGAAAAATGTAGCAAATAAAACTGATACAAAATTTGCGATCGCACTATTAGCACCAAGCATGATTTTATTAGCTGTTTTAGTCTTCTTTCCAATGTTGTCCAACATTCAAATTAGTTTTTTAGATTTGCCGTTAAACGCAAATCTAAAATCTACTTTTGTTGGTCTGAATAATTACTTGGATATTTTAAAGGACCCGGCTTTTTATAAGTCATTGGGGTTGACGATCGCTTATACTGTCTTAGTTGTTTTAGGAAGTACCGCTTTAGGGTTAGGAGTAGCCATTGCGTTTAATCGTGAGTTTAAATATCGTGGACTGGTTCGTTCTTTGATCATTCTTAGCTATGTTACTCCTTCGATTTCATTGATTTTTGCTTGGAAGTATATGTTCAATAATGGCTATGGTATCATCAATAACTTTTTAGTTGATAAGCTGCATCTTTTTAGCGAGGCACCTTTGTGGTTTGATAATCCGGGATCCAGCTTTGCTTTAGTCGTGATTTTTGCGATTTGGCGCTATTACCCGTATGCCTTTATTTCTTTATTGGCTATTCTACAAACAGTTGATAAAAGCTTATATGAGGCGGCGGATATTGATGGAGCAAACTTTTGGCAAAAATTCAAGATCGTTACCTTACCTGCCATCAAACCAGTTTTAGCAACAGTTATCGTACTACGTTCAATCTGGATGTTTTATATGTTTACCGATGTGTATTTGCTGACGAATAAAGTGGACATATTGGGTGTTTATCTTTATAAAACAGCCTTTGCATTCAATGATTTAGGCAAGGCTTCGGCTATTTCGGTGATTTTATTTGTCATCATCGCTGTCGTAATTTTATTCTCAAGAAAGCGGGTGGATCTAAACAATGGCTAAAAATAAAAAGGCAAGAAAAATCTTCTTTTATGCCATGGTCATTTGTTTCTTAGCAATCAACCTATTTCCTTTTTGGATCATGTTGATGACGGCATTTAAAGGCAGCAGTGAAGCAATCTCAACGTCACCGACGATTTTGCCGCGACAATTTACGACAGAACATTTTGTCGACATTTTTAATCCGGACATTTTTCCCTTTGTCGATTATTTCAAGAACAGCTTCGTCATTTCACTATTTGCCTCAGTGATTGCCGTGATTATTGGAATCGGCGGTGCTTATGCTTTAGCACGACTAAACTTTAAAGGACGTAATAAGATTAATGCGAGTTTCTATACAGTATATATGTTCTCAGGAATATTGATTGTTGTTCCGTTGTTCAAAATCATCTCTTCATTAGGTTTGTATGACACGAGAACTTCTCTGGTTATTACGATGGTTGTTCAAACATTGCCGACAGCGATTTTCATGTTGCGCAGTTATTTTGAAACAATTCCTAAAGATATTGAAGAGGCTGCGATGATTGATGGCTTGAGTCGTTTTCAGATTATTATCCAAATTATGATTCCACTAGCCTTTTCAGGAATCATCTCAGTCTTTGTCTATTGCTTCATGGTATCGTGGAATGATTTTCTATTTGCCTCAATTTTCTTATCGTCAACGGATAAATTTACATTGCCGATCGGATTGAACACCTTATTTAGCACACCAGATTATGTGTGGGGCAGAATGATGGCCGCATCTTTGATTACAGCATTGCCAGTAGTAATCATGTATTCACTTTCAGAACGCTTCATTAAAAGTGGAGCCATCGAAGGCGGAGTCAAAGGATAATACTTTAAAAAGAGGATGAAAAACATGAAAAAATTAGTTGCACTTGAACCGCGAGTAGCGGGCTTGAAAGAATATGAAGAAAGAGCTATTTCAGAAGATGAAGTGCTGATAAAAGTGAAGTTTGCTTCACCAAAACCTGGTACTGAAGTCGTTGATTTTAGAGGAATCAGTCCTTTTATTGATGATGAATTTTCTTCTGAATGGAATATGTTTATGCCTCGTGAAGCGGGCAGTCCTCGTGGGATTGAGTTCGGTGATCTGCCATTGGGAAATATGGTCGTCGGCGAAATAATAGAAATCGGCAACGCTGTTACTGACTATCAAATCGGAGAGATCGTTTGTACTTATGGACCCATTCGAGAAACCGTGATTGCCAAAGGTGTTGATAATTATAAACTGCGTAAAATGGACAGTCTGGATAATTGGAAAAATGCGGTCTGTTATGATCCAGCGCAATTCGCAATGGGTGGTACCAGAGTAGCCAATGTGCGTGCTGGTGATTTTGTCGCGATTTTTGGACTTGGTGCGATTGGTTTAATCGCTGTTCAGATTGCGGTAAATGCTGGTGCGAAAGTCATCGCGATCGACCCAATTGAAGAACGCCGAGCGTTAGCCGAAAAATTTGGTGCGATTCATACTTTGAATCCAATGAATGAAGATGTCGGTTTAAAAATGAAGGAATTTACCAACAAAATGGGTGTAGATTCAGTCATTGAGACCAGTGGGGCGGCGAGTGCTTTGCAAGCTTCCTTGCGAGGGATCGCTTATGGAGGAATTATCTCATATGTGGCTTTTGCTAAACCATTTCCTGAGGGATTGAACTTTGGTCGTGAAGCACACTTTAATAATGCGAAGATCATTTTTGCTCGTGCTTCCAGTGAGCCAAATCCGGAATATCCACGTTGGGATCGTAAACGAATCGAGGATACTTGTTGGGATCTATTGATGAGCGGTTACTTGGATTGCTCGGAAATAGTTGCTCCAATCGTACCGATTACTGAAAGTGCTGAAGCTTATATGCGTTATATTGATCAAGAGCCATCACTAAGTGTAAAAATGGGTGTAGAGCTATAGGACACGAGTATCAAACTAATATAAATAAGGAGATTTCGTCATGAAATTCGGAACACAAGATCAAGCATTTTTTCCAACGGATATTAAAGAAAAATTTCGTTTTATCAAAGGGTTAGGATTTGAAACTTATGAAATAGATGGAAAACTATTGCTTGAACATACAGAAGAAGTAAAAGAAGCGATTAAAGAGACTGGAATTTTAGTAGAAACGGCTTGTAATGGCTATGACGGCTGGATCGGTGATTTTATCGAAGAGCGTCGTTTACGTGGAATTGAACAGATTTCTGAAATTTTACGAGCATTAGCTGAAGTAGGTGGGAAAGGAATCGTTGTTCCTGCCGCTTGGGGAATGTTTACCTATCGCTTACCTCCGATGGTTTCTCCGAGAAGTCAAGCAGGTGACTTCAAAGCAGTCAGTGATTCTTTGATCCAATTGGATAAAGTTGCGGCTGAAACTGGGACTAAAATTTATTTGGAACCATTGAATCGGTACCAAGATCACATGATCAATCTATTATCTGATGCACGGAAATATATCGATGAAAATCAATTGAAGAATGTTGAGATCACAGCGGATTTTTATCATATGAATATCGAAGAAGATAGTATCTCAAAAGCTTTGGTTGAACAAAAGGATCATGTTGGGCATATTCATTTGGCTGACAACCATCGGTATCAGCCTGGATCAGGTGCGATCGATTTCGTTGAGCACTTTAGAACCATCAAAGAATTGAATTATGCGGGCTGTTTGGTGTATGAATGTCGGCTGCGCGGAGATGATCTTCCAAAAATTTATCAAGACTCTATCAATTTCTTGAAGGAATGCATGAGAAAAGCGTAGTTGATTTTCCAACTATGCTTTTCTTGAAAGGAACGAATGATGAAAAAAGTAGCGATTGTCGGTGCTGGTCAAGTGGCGGAAAAAGTCCATGCAGCATATTATCAAACAAAACCAGAAGAATTTCTTTTAACGGCGGTGGTCGATCCTGATTTAGCTAGAGGAGAGCTATTTTGTCAAAAAAATCAATTTCAAAAAGCCTATACTTCAATCGCAGAAATGCTGACTGTAGAGCAGCCAGATATTGTAAGTATTTGTACCCCAAATCGATTTCATTATGACAGTGTGATGAGTGCGCTTGAGGCAGGATGTTCTGTTTTTTGCGAAAAACCACCTGCGATGACAAGTGCTGAAGCGAAGAATATGTGGAAGCGGGCAGAAGAAAATGGGGTTGTTTTAGCCTATGATTTTCAACATCGTTATTCACCAGAGGCTCAAATGTTAAAGAAAAATATTGCTCTTTTGGGAGATATTTATTATAGCGAAGCCAATGCTTTGAGACGTTCCGGTGTCCCTGGCTGGGGGAACTTTATTGATAAAGCTCTTCAAGGCGGCGGTCCATTGATCGATTATGGCATCCATATGTTGGATACAGCGCTGTATCTGTTGGACTTTCCAAAAATCAAGGCAGTTTCAGCATACCAATATCAGAAAATTGGTACTCAGAAAAATCAAGGAACCTTTGGCTTTTGGGACCCTAAAAAATATACAGTAGAGGATTCTTTATTTGGTACTTTAGAATTTGAAACTGGCAGTATTCTCCGAATAAATACTTCCTTCGCATTGAATATCCAACCGAACAAGGTTTTAGATGTTCAGTTATGCGGGGATCAAGCTGGTGCAAATCTCTATCCTGGGAAAATTTATACAGATCAAGCGGGAGAGCTTGAGGTTATCAAACAAATTGACAGTGTGGATAGTAATAACCATTTCACTAGCATAGATAATTTTTGTCGTAGAGCCGCAGGCGATTCGCATGCGATCGTTGCAGATGGCGAACAGGGGTATATTATTCAAAGAGTGATCGAAGCATTATATCAATCGGCTGAAATAGGTGGAAAAATAGAACTATGAAAATAGAATTTAATCAATTTGATGAGGAAACGTTAAACAAAGAAGCTACTCTGATGACCATAGGAAATGGTTACTTAGGTGTTCGAGCAGTTCATGAGGAAAAGTATCGAAATCAAGATCGTGGTTTTTTTGTTCGTGGAATTTTTGATCAAACAATCGGTACAGAGGCGGCTGAACTAGTCAATTTGCCAGATATCACGGAACTGGAGCTGAGGATAAACGGCGAGCTTTTCTCGCTAAATAGTCCGCGAGTGACAGATTACCAACGCTTCTTAGACTTATCAACGGGTGAATTGATCCGCTCATTGAAGTGGCAAACAGAACGTGGCGAGCGGGTCAATATTATCAATAAGCGAGTTGTCAGTCAAAAAACAAAAGAGCAGATCGTCTTTCAGCTAATCGTTGAACCATTAGATGCAGCCTGTGAACTATCAGTTAAAACAGGAATTGACGGTCAAGTTTCAAATGGCGGCAATCAACATTTAATTGAGCGTGATCTACGTGTCTATGATGAACGTTTACTAATCGCAGAATATGAAACGATCGAGAGTCATTTAACGGTAGGACTGGCGATGCGTCTAAATAAAACAGGAGTTATTTCAGCCAAAAACAGAAAAATTCAAACAAGTATTAAAGAGAGCTGTCAGAAAAATGATTCTTTCATTTTTGAAAAAGTCGTGTATGTCTATTCTAGTTTAGAAGATGATCATCCTCAAGAGTCTGTAAAAAAAGCGGCAGAGCAAGAAATGACTTACAAAGAAATTGCAGAGCAAGCAAAAGAATCTTGGGCAGATTTTTGGCTGAAACATCGTGTAGTGATTGACAGTCAAAACACATTTGACCAATTAGCCTTGGATTTTGCTTGTTATCATCTACAGATTATGACACCTGACGATCCTCAATTCAGCGTCGCGGCGAAAGGATTGACTGGAGAAGGCTATAAAGGGCATGTTTTCTGGGATACAGAAATTTTCATTCTCCCATTTTTCTTACATAATAAGCCGTCTATCGCAGAAAGTTTATTGAAATATCGATTTTTCCGGTTGGACGGAGCAAAAGAAAAAGCGCGTCAGAACCACTATCAAGGGGCCCTGTTCCCTTGGGAAAGTGCTTTGACGGGTTATGAGGAGACTCCTAAGTATGCGGCGATAAATATTCGAACGGGGAAACGTCAAGTCATCTCTTCAGCAATAGCAGAGCACCATATCGTCGCGGACATTGCATATGCCGTGATGGATCTTTATCAGGCGACAGGTGATCAGTTGTTTATGGATCAGTATGGAAAAAAACTATTGAAAGAGACAGCTCTTTTCTGGATAAGTCGTGGTGTTGAAGTAGATGGCAGAATTGAAATTCATGATGTGATCGGACCAGATGAATACACGGAACATGTGGATAACAATGCCTATACGAATTACTTAGCCGCATATAACGTGCGAGCTGCTTTGGAGCAGCAAGTAGGCGATCAGAAGATGCAAGAACAGTTTGAACAATTTCTTGACAAAGTGTATTTGCCAACTATCAATGAAGACGGTTTGATTCCGCAAGACGATACTTTTTTAAGCAAACCTGTGATTGACTTGACCAAATATAAGGCACAGGCTGGAAATCAATTAATTCTAACCGATTATTCACGTCAAGAGGTCATTGATCGACAGATTTTGAAACAAGCAGACTTGGTTATGCTGCTTTATCTAAAGCCACATTTATTTGATTTTGAAACAATCAAACAAAATCTCTATTACTATGAAGAACGAACAATTCATGATTCGTCGTTAAGCAAGGCGATTCATGCGATTGTTGCTGCTCGGATTCATGAGGCCGAATGGGCTTACGAGATGTTCCAAGCAGCTTGTAAGATCGATTTGAATGACTTAGCCCACACTAGTGATGAAGGAATCCACGGTGCGGCATTAGGAGCAGTTTGGCTAGCGTCAATTTTTGGTTTTGCAGGAATTACCAAAGGTGAGGTGCTGGAAATTAATCCACAATTGCCAAAAGCTTGGAAGCAAATGACGTTCAATTTTTATTGGAAAAATGAGAATATCACTTTCCACCTGACACAAGATTCTATCTTACTATCAAAAGAATCTAGCAAGAAGTTGCCAATCATGATTGAAGGTCAAAATTATCTATTGGCAGAAAAATTAGAATGGAGCCGAAAGTGATACGATGAAGATTTTAATGATGCCAGATTCGTTTAAAGGCAGTCTTTCTGCAAAAAAAGCGGCAAAAATCTTGGAAAAGGGCTTTCGAGAAGTTTTTCCATCAGCGGTGATTGATCTATTGCCAGTCGGAGATGGCGGCGAGGGCACTCTTGATGCACTATCGCAGAATATCTCATTGAAAGAAGAATGGCAAACTGTCAGCGGCTGGGATGGTCAGCCCTTCTCAATGCGCTATATGCATTTTCAAGATCAAGCATTTTTTGAAATGGCTGATTTAGTGGGTTTGCCGATGTTTTCCGAGGAACAGCGACGACCATTGGAGCTTTTGACTGTGGGGCTTGGAGAATTAATTCTTTACTTACAGGAAAATGGAATCAAGAAGATCTATATTGGGGTCGGTGGAAGCGCCACTGTTGATGGAGGAATCGGACTAGCAGCGGGACTAGGATATCGATTCTATGATAAAAAAGGAAATCTGTTACAACCGAATGGTCGAAGTTTATCCCAAATAGCCAGAATCGATGAGACACATGTGAAAGAATTGACCGCCGAAATTTATGCAGTGACAGATGTAAAAAATATTTTATGTGGAGAAACTGGCGCAAGTTCTATCTTTGGTCCTCAGAAGGGTCTAAAGCCTGAGGAAATAGCTGTAACAGACCAATCATTGAGAAGTGTTTATAGTCTGATTGATCAGGAATTGGTTGATGTTCCTGGGAGTGGAGCTGGCGGCGGATTAGCTGCGGGAATTATTGGTTTTGCTGGAGGAAAGATCGTTCATGGGATCGATTTTGTTTTAGATGTGCTGGAATTTGATCAGCGGTCACGGGATGCGGATTTCATCATTGTTGGAGAAGGAAAAATGGATCAGCAAAGTATGGCTGGAAAGGCACCTGTGGGTATTGCTCAGCGAGCCCCCGCTACAGCAATTGTTCTTGCGATTTGTGGCAGTGTTGATCAAGAGATAATTGATTTCTCATCCTATGGAATCACTGCTTGTTTTCCCATCATTGGACAGCCAGAAGATTTAAATGAGGCAGTGGAAAAAGCTGAAATAAATTTGGAGCGAACAAGTCTGAATATTGCCCGATTAATTAAGAATGTAAGGAGTAAACATTTTGCCTAAATATCTAGGAGCTATTTTTGACCTTGACGGTGTCTTAGTCGATACTGCAAAGTACCATTTTTTAGCATGGAAAAAATTAGCCGATCAATTAAATATCCCTTTTACAGAAGAGGACAATGAACAACTGAAGGGTGTTTCTAGAGTGAAATCCTTGGACATCTTGTTGTCCTTAGGAAAGAAAAGTTATTCAGAAGACGAGCGCAAATGCTTTATGGAAAAAAAGAATGAAGACTATGTTCACTATATTAGTCAAATGGATGAAAGCGAGATTTTACCAGGTGTGGTTCAGCTGCTAGATCAGTTGAGGCTTCAGCAAATAAAGATTGCTCTTGGTTCTGCAAGTAAAAATTCAGGACTTATTTTAAGAAACACAAAGTTGCAGACTTATTTCGATGCCATTGTAGATGGAAATGATGTTTCAAAAGCGAAGCCAGACCCGGAAGTATTTCTGTTAGGAGCACAAAAATTAGGTGTTCCAGCAAGTCGATGCATGGTTTTCGAAGACGCAAAAGCCGGGATCGAAGCAGCTAAACAAGCGGGTATGTTGGCCATTGGTGTGGGAACTAAAAAAAATCTGCCCAATGCGGATGTGCTATTCGAAAACTTGGAAGCATTAGATTTATCGGTACTTTAAAAAATAAGAAGGATGGGATTTCAAATGACGCAGCTTTCACTAAAACATATTCATAAAAAATATGAAAATGCTGAAAAATATTCAGTTACTGACTTCAATTTAGAAATTGATGATAAAGAATTTATTGTTTTTGTGGGTCCGTCGGGTTGTGGAAAATCAACCACTTTACGAATGGTAGCGGGATTGGAGGACATTACAGAAGGTGAGCTAAAAATTGGCGATCGTGTCATGAATGATGTTGCTCCGAAAGATCGTGATATCGCAATGGTCTTTCAGAATTATGCCTTGTATCCTCACATGACGGTTTTTGACAATATGGCATTTGGTTTGAAATTAAGAAAATATGATTCTGCTGATATTAAGGAAAAAGTAGAAAACGCTGCCTCTATTTTAGGTCTAACCGAATATCTAAAGCGTAAACCTGCGGCTCTCTCTGGGGGGCAGCGCCAACGTGTGGCATTAGGACGCGCGATCGTAAGAGATGCGCAAGTCTTTTTAATGGATGAACCGTTATCAAATTTGGATGCCAAATTAAGGGTATCTATGCGGGCGGAAATTGCTAAATTACATCAGCGATTGGGAACAACTACGATTTACGTGACCCATGATCAGACGGAAGCAATGACCATGGCTGACAGAATCGTGATTATGAAAGATGGGATCATTCAGCAAGTGGGAACTCCGCAAGAGGTATATGATACCCCAAAAAATATCTTTGTTGCAGGATTTATTGGTTCACCAGCGATGAATTTCTTTGAAGTCACATTGAAGGATGGCTATATCCGAGATGGACATGGTTTGAGCTTGAAAATTCCTGAGGGCGAAACTAGTGCTTTGGTTCGTAAAGGGTATGAAGATAAGACAATTATATTTGGCATTCGCCCAGAGGATATCCATAGTGAGCAAATTACTATTGATTCTTCTGACGGTGCAGTAGTGGAAGCAGAAGTTATGGTATCAGAATTATTAGGGGCGGAGACCCTATTGTATACTAAAGTGGGGGAAACAGAATTTGTCTCTAAGGTTGATGCTCGAGATTTTCATAAGCCAGGAGCACGAGTGAAACTGGCTTTCAATCTTGGAAAGGCTCATTTCTTCGATAAGGATACCCAGGAAGTTATTATCCTACAATAATTCATTGATGATATTTTTCACACTAAGAATCAATTCATCGTTGAGACTCGCAAGTTAAATCGATAAAGAACTGAATAAAAACAGATTACTACGACTGCAATAGCATTGTAATTACTAAAACACCAGAGAATAAGCAAATTGAATACGGTGTAGTCGAGTATCAAAAATTAGTGTAAGTGTTCATTTTGAAAGTGTAGATTGCTACAACTAGCCGATCGAGTGATCTGTGATCTATCAGAGCTAAGAATTGAAGAACTGATTAGCTTATAAAGTAGTGAAGTCTGCCGTAATGTTTTGGCAGACTTTTTTTTAATGAGTCGCCCTTAAGTAAATAGGAAGGTCACGGCACTTTATATCTAATATAGAGTGCCGTAGCTATTGGGGGAGAGATAGTATGTGTCAAGTGTTACTTCTAACTAAGAATATGATGTCAGAGCAATCGATTAAAAGTAAATTACAACATTTAAATTATGAAGTTTACTGTTCCACTAATGTGATTGAAAAATTGAAGAGCCGTTCTTTTACTAAGCAATTCTTGATACAATTTCCAATAATCATATTAAGTGAAACAATTCCAAATTTAGAAATTCTTGATATTTTAAACATTCTCCGAAGGGGTTATGCACTATTGTTCGAAAAGATACGATTATCTCTTCAAATGGTTTGTTGGAGGAATGGAAAGAGATAGGAATCAATGAATACATTTCTTCTGAGGTTACCAGTAATCATTTAAGAGAAAAGATGACAGAATTTCAGACATCCATACAAAAAGAGAGAAGAAAATTCAATTCTAATTACACAGAAAAAAATCTCGATTTGTTCAAAATGACGCTAACAGGGAAGAGTAAAGAGTTCTTTTTAACTCTATACAACGCTAACAGGTCTTTTGTATCAAGAGGAAATGTGTTAACTTCTCTGGGGAGAACCGAGCACGCTCTCTCATTTATCTCAAATATCTAGTATGGTCAAACGGATTGAAATAAAATTCTCTCAAGCATTTAACATTTCAAATGCTATCCAAACAGCTTGGGCACAAGGCTATCGCTTGTCAGAGAAACTTCTAGGTTTATTGGATGAATTTGAGTGAGTCAAAGTGGCTACATGTCGGCAGGAAATTTTAGTGTGTTTGTGTCACTGCTGGTCTTAAACGTCGTTTTTCTTATTTTTTCGTTTATTTGGTGGAGCAGTGGTACCACTTTTAAGATAACGCTGGTGATACAAATGATTAGAGTTCATTTATACAGAAAACATATTTAGTTGCGTTCAGGAAATAGTCCAGTGGTGTGCATTAATTGAGGTAATGGAAGAGTTGGACAAGAGAGAATAAAGAAGGTATTATCTAATGGGTAAAAAACATTTTTTTAAACTTTGTAATTTTTTTTATTTTTATGATGCCGATTATGCTAAATTTACATTGTAAGGAGTGAAAAAAAGAATTATTAATCGGAGGTTTTTAATATAGAGTTAATGACAGGAAGGTCGTGATTTATGAACCGAATGTATTATCATTTGAAAGATAAAATCGAATGAAAAGAAGCGCATATTGAAGTGATAGGATTTGAACATGTGGGATTACCAAATGCAATTTATTATGCTTCTCGAGGGTATTCTGTCTGCGGATTTGATACGTGTTTCCCTTTTGAGAAGTGGGAAGAGCTATATCGAAGATATCTCAAATGAGCAAGCTCAAGCATTTTTCGAAGAAAATAAAGTTACTGAGACATTTGAATCTGTTGGTGAACAAGATGTAGTGATCATCGATGTTCCAACGCCGAATACACCAGACAAGCAACCAAATCTTTCCCATATCCAACAGGCTGTACAGTCGATCATTCATCCACCCAAGTCAAGTGCTTATTCTAGAGAGTACAAGCTATCCAGGAACAACGGGAGACTACCTAATTCAACCGTTAGAGCAAGAAGAGGGTACGATTGGAAAAGACCTGTTCATTGCGTTTTCGCCAGAGAGAGAAGCCCCAGGGAATTCCACATTCGAAGTGAGAAATACGGTCAAACTGGTTGGAGGAGCCGCTCAAAAATGTACGACACTTGTTCAATCTGTGATAGGAGAGCAGGCAGTTCCTGTCCGTTCGATAGAAATAGCAGAGTTAGCAAAGGTATATGAAAATAGCTTTAGATTTATCAATATTAATTTAGCAAATGATCTTCATTCGATATGTTATCCGTTAGGGATCGATCCTTACTATTTAAAATGGTGTGCGAATCAGATGAATGTCGAGGTTCCGCTTATTGATGCAGCTAGCCAAATGGAGGCGCGAACAATGGACCGACTGGTTCAAGAGGCACTCCGATTGTTAAGTCGGTGTTCTGTACCGCTTAGTCGTTGCTTGAGGTGGACTATAAAAAAGCATAGGAGACACACGGAGGTCTGTAGCATATGAAGTCAAGGAACAATTAGAAAGATACCATATAAAAGCCGAACTGTATGATCTGTATGTATCTAAAATAACTATAAATGAACAAGAAAAGGGTGTTCTCTCACCAAAAGGACAACAGGCTATCGAAGGATATGACCTTGTGGTTTTGTTGATAGATCATTCGGACATAGACTATGGCAAAATAAAAGAAGAAAATAAATTTTTTCCTGATACAAAAGGACTGTTATCATCAGAAAAAAATGAAGATAAGGAGAGGGTGGACGTATGACGATCTTTTTGCTTACCTCGAAAGCAACCATATTACTTGCTCTTTTATGTGCTGCTTTTTGTTTTATTTATCGATTTTTAACACGAAAAAAACGTTATGACGAAGTACAAGAGGAAGGGAGAAGAGATGAAAAATCGTAAAATCTTAAATAGTATTCTCTGTTTGTTCTCAACAGTTTTTCTTTTAGGTGTCTTCTATTTCTTTATTATACAAAGAGCGAATTCATTTTACTTGGGGATCGCTTGGAGTGTCAGTGGTATCGCATTACTGGTTTATTACTATAGCTATACCTTTCGTTGGCTCCCCAAAGATATTCAGCTAGAAAAATACAAAGAAGCCCGCGTCTATGGTCTTATTCCAGCATTTAATGAAGAACCTGAACTGTTGAATCAAACGATTCGATCGATCCTCAATCAGAGCGTTGAAGTGGCGGAGATCCACGTCGTTGATGATGGGTCAACACCTCCGGTGGTTCCATTCGATCATTCAAAGGTCGTTTGGCACCGACAAGAAAACAAAGGAAAGCGTCACGCTCAAGCCCGTGCGTTAACTACTATGGACCCTAAAGATGTTGATTTCATATTAACAGTCGATTCAGATTCGGTACTAGAGGAACATGCCTTGGAAAAGCTCATGTTAGCCTTTGAAAAGGACGAAGAAGTCATGGGGTGTACAGGGTTTGTTTTGACCAGAAATTTCCGAAAGAATATAATTACACGTCTTTCCGATTTGAATATAGGGATATCTTGCTTAGTCACACGGCCTTCAAGGTCGTTGACCGGATCATTGGAAACGACCTCCGGTGCCTTGTCCTTGTACAAAAAGGAGATACTCTTTGATCATTTGCCCCACTATCTTACTTCAGGCACGTATAGTGATGACCGACAGTTGTGTCTTTACAGTGCAATACGAGGAAAAGCAGTGGGCATTCAAGAAGCCATCGTTTATTCTAATATGCCTGAGAAATTCTCAGGGTTATTGAAACAGCGTTTACGGTGGGGCAAAGGGGGATGGAAATACTTTCCCTATCAAGTGTCTCATCTTTCTCTTGTAGACCTGATCTTTCCTTTTATCGGGATGGTTCAATGGCTGGCTGCGCCGATTTTTCTAGTAGCAGTGGTTGTATCGATCGTAGTACAACACTATTCTTTTCTTCTCTTTTATTTACTCGTACGCATGGTAGTTCGTTATGTAGAGTCAGCCATGTATTTGTTAGGTGCGCCACATTTGAGATCCATGGAGAAGTTTGTTACATGGCTCTTTTTAACACCATTAGAAATGTTGTTAACTTCTTTTGTCTTTGTATTCGTTAAATACTATTCGCTGATAACGATTGGAGAAGAGAGTTGGCTAACGAGGAAATAATGAACTAAAAAGTTTGAATAAAGAAAATTATAGCAGCTTTTTTTAACTGTCCTCTTAGAGGGGCAGTTAAAAATGGATAGGCAACTTTTTTTTATAAGAATTATAAGGTGCGGTCTGGACGAGTTCTAAATAAAAGAAAGAGGTAATTAATGATCTATAGAGATTCTTCAAAATCACTTAGTACGGTAGTACTATTTGTTCTTATTTGTATATCTACATATACTCAAGGCTATATATTAACCAAGGATTTGAACATAAATATCTTATCTAGTATAAATACTTTCTGGCCCCTTTTGGATATAGCAATAGTTACAGTTGTACTCTGTTATTTTAAAGAAATATTTCAATCAATTGGTTTAATAAAGGATAATATGGTAAAGACTATCATTTATGGAGTACTGAGTGGAATTCTAATTCTATTTATATATATACTTTCATATTTTATCGTATTTGGGGAATCCTTAAAGGGCGTACAGGTGGGAGTATCGAACTTTTCACTTTTCACATTTATTCTTGGAGCAATATCAGAGGAAATTATTTTTCGAGGCTATATAGAAACAAGACTCAGGACGTTTTTTTCCAAGTCATTGTTAGCCTCAGTTGGTACAGCTATTTTGTTCATTTTTAGTCATTACCCGTTTCATTGGGCAGTATCTGGATTTTCACTTAGTAGCCTTACCCCGTTCCACATCTATTTATTAGCAGTATTGCATTTTTTATGTTCAGTGGTTTATAAAGAATCGGGTTCATTATGGGGAGCGATTCTTTTACATACCTTGTATAACTTTGGAATTTCTATAATGATCTTAAATTAGTTTAGTGCTTTCATGCACTAAGGACTGGAGAAGGAAAATTAAAAAATTTGGAGAAAAGGGATTATCTGCAAACGCACTAAAAGAGGTCTTATAGCAAAATGGAGTTTTTACATCATCTATCCACTTCATTTGCTATTTCTCTTTTTTCTTTCGAAGTTCATTTTGCAAAGGTAACACAATGATTTTGAAAACAAAAAAGTGAAACTCAATTCTACTTTTTTAGAGACCGATTTCTTTTTTTGAGGGGAGATCACGTAAAAAAGTCTCAAAACTGAGACTTAAAAGAAAAATAATTTACGAAGTTTTTCGTTTTGCAGTAACCCGTCACGAAATGTAGTTAAAAAGCATTGCAAACGAGCCTGTCGCACCTACAAGAAAGTACCAATTGGAAGTAGATAAAGAAAGACAGAAAAAGAACAATAAGATAGTTTCCGTAATAACAATGCCCAAATTAGCTTGTTTTAGATTCGAAAGTTTCCTTCATAAAAGAGGAAAAGCAGTACAACAGCGTAACAATAACGATCTAATACTGCTTTATAGAAGTCAAAGAGATAGAATTAGTATTATTGAGTTTTCATGGGTAGTAATAATTCATCTTATTTCAGCATTTTTCTTTTAAATGCACTTCTAGAGAGAACATAGAAAAGCATTATTAATGAGAGAAACCATGTAAGCGATAATAAAAGATCATTCATTTCAAGTTTCTTTCCTAAAAGTAAGGCTCGAACGGTTTCGATAAGCGGAGTCATCGGTTGATTTTCCGCAAAAAACTGCAGCCACTTGGGCATCGTATCAACTGGGACAAAACCTGAGCTTAGGTAGGGAAGCACGATAGCAACAATCGAAAAGCCACTAGCTCCTTCTGGACTATTGGCTAAAATGCCAAAGAGCACAGCGCTCCAAGAAAGAGCGGCAACGAATAATAAAATTATGCCGATTGCTAGAAGCCATTCATGAATTTGTGCTTCTGGGCGAAAACCGACAACCAAACCAACAACGATTAAAGTGATGATCGTCAACAAATTTCGGATCATAGCTTCTAATACATGACCTGTCAGAATCGAGGATTTTTTGATAGGCATCGTAAGGAAGCGATCAATAATTCCTTGTTTGATGTCATTGCTTACTCTAATTGCAGTCGTAGCAGCACATTGTCCGACGCATTGAAGGATGACACCTGGAAAAATGTAGTTGATATAGGAGATCCCGCCTACATCAATCACGCCACCGAATAAGGAAACAAAAAGCAATAGCAGCAAAAGTGGCGAAACCAGACTCGTCAAAACAGTGTCAATATTTCGCATGGATAAGGTGAGACATCTTTTTGACATGATGATGGTATCGCTAAATAATGGAAGACTTTTATTCATTTGTGACGCGCTCCTTTTCTCCGATTAGTGTTAGAAAAACATCCTCCAAAGAAGGATCCTTTTGCTGAAAATGCTCGATTTGAACATCATTCGACCTCAGCAATTCCAGAATTTTTATAAAGGTTTCGACCGTACTGTCAGTATAAACGATCAATAAACGTTGTTCGTCATCAAGGGTAAATTTGTAGGAAGAAAGCAAGAGCTGAGCCTTTTGATAATTTTCTATATCTGCAAATGAAAATTCAATTAATCCTTGTGGAACGGCCTGTTTCAGATCAGCAAGAGTGCCATCCACAATGATCCCCCCTTTGTCCAGGATCGCGATATGATCGGCTAATTTCTCAGCTTCATCCAAATATTGAGTGGTTAAAAAGATCGTTGTTCCCGCTTTTTTGAGTTTCTTGATAATTTGCCACATGCTTCTCCTACTTTGGGGATCAAGCCCCGTTGTTGGCTCATCCAAGAATAGAACGTCCGGGTCATTGACTAGACTCATAGCTATGTCGATCTTTCTGCGCATGCCACCAGAATAGGTAGAGACCAGTCGATCCCCGGCCTTTGTCAAGTCAAAATACTCTAACAATTTTCTAGCTTTTTCCTTAGGATTTTTTACCCTGTTCAATTGGCCGATCATAACTAGGTTTTCAAATCCACTCAAGGATCCGTCCACCGATGCAAATTGTCCAGTTAAACTAATAACTTGGTGAACTTTGCTTGGTTCAGATACAGGGTCATAGCCATAGATCGAGATTTTTCCGCTGTCCGGCTGGCTAAGGGTAGTCAGAATTTTGATGGTGGTTGTTTTGCCAGCGCCGTTTGATCCCAGCAAAGAAAAAATTGAGCCTTTTTTTATTGCAAAACTGACATTGTTCAAGACACACACACCCTGATAGCTTTTTTTGAGTTCTTGAACAGATAGTGCAACAGTAGAAGTGTTCATTTTATATCCTCCTTTTATCATACATTTTGTATGTATGTATTTAAATAAAAAATAAAATTGCTAGGCAATTCTATTTTTTAGATACGATTGATCAATTTTTTAGTTCCTTCAAGCATTTCGTCATCAATGATAGGGACACCCAATTTTTCAAAAGTATCTTTTGCAAAATATAGCTTTTCAAGCAGCTCTTCATGGGACTCAGAGGTGAGCGAAGGGACTAGCCAAATATCAGTAATCAAGACGAAAAAGCTGGCAAAAGCTTTCGGATACTTCACACCTTTGATCGATCCGTCATCGATACCTTCACGGATCAATTCTTCAAACAACGGAGCAACTACTTTTTGATTGCTTTCAAAAAACTCAGTGAAAATTTTCGGATTCTCTACTAATGATAAAGACATCAAGTTAATCTCTTGCAGATCTTGACTTTGATGTTGAAACCTGACAACCTGCCTAATTTTTTCTAAACCATTCAAGCCTTTTTCTTTTTTTACTTTTTCGAAGGGATTGTTATCATAAAAAATTCGATCGCCAAGTGCATCCAACACTTCTTCTTTCGATTTGAAGTGGTGATAGAAAGCCCCACGCGTCAATCCGCCTAAATCATTCACGATATCCAGCACCGTTGTTTCCTCAAAACCTTTTTCCATGAAAAGCTTCAACGAGACATCTAATATTTTTTGAACCGTCTCTTCAGGATACTTATTTCTTGCCATGATCACTCAACCTTCTCGAATACATACATCATGTATCTATAATGTAAACTTGTTTGTATCATTTGTCAATGTCTTTTAAGTGTTTCATTCAATTCTAGGTTTGTCCTATAAAATTCCGTATTCGATCCAATGTTTTTTCTTCTTGAAATCCAAATGATTTTCTTGAAAAAGTTTCACATATAAAAGTGAAAAGAATGAATTCGAAATATTTTCATAAACAATCAGTGAGAGAAGAATACTGCTTTTGGTAAAATAATATCCAACTCTTCATGGGTGAATACGATTTATTGGGTAGCAAGAAAAATCAAGTTCGAATGACTATTGCCGATAATTAAGATCGACGACACATTCTTAGAAAATATTTGTAAAGTCACTTGATAAAAGAGAGTCAGGATAGGATAACGTAATGAACGTTATGCAACGTTCATTACAGAAGGCGAATGTTAGGATTAAGTGCAACATATGATTTTTTTAATATAACGATCGTTCGTGATTTGCTCTATTATATCATGTTTCAATTTCCATATATATAGTATTGTTCGTTTTACTCTTTTTTATAACAATGTAAAATCGCTTCATTGGTTTCTAGAAAACTTTCGAATACTCCAAATTAAATTTGTGCTGCGGTGATTTCCACTTAAAAAGTTTTCGTGGTCGTAAATTCATATTTTGAACAGCTTGATTGATTTTATTTTGAGAAATATTTTTGAAATTAGATGGCTTTGGAAAATATTCTCTGAGTAATCCATTATGATTCTCGTTAGATCCACGTTCATGCGGTGCACACGGATTGGCATAATAGATTTTGCAGCCAAAAGTGTCTTCAATGAGTCCAATTTCAAACTGATTGACAAATTCGCTGCCACGGTCGCATGTGATCGATTTCACACCATTAGGATACATTTCAACTAGACGCTTAATTGCCGCCATCATTGATCTCCCTGTCTTATTCGGTATTTTAATAGCTACATAATGTCTTGTCTTACGCTCAATAAATGTCGCTAGACACGCTGCTACACCTTGCTTAGACACAACGGTATCAGCCTCCCAATGACCGAATTCTGTTCGTAGCTGAACCTCTTCTGGTCTATTGTCCAATGTACGTCCTTCGAAAAACGCTCGATCTGGACGTCTTAATTTACTTCCAGTATTCTTTATTTTATAGCGTTTTCCACGCCCACGTAATCTCTTAATATCAAAAGGAACGATTTTCTTGTATATCCAGGTGTATATCGTTGAAGTACAGACTTTTACACTACGGACCGCATTTGCTATCTGCTCCGGTGAATATTTCATATCCAGATATTTCATAATCGTCTTTGTGTTGTGTACGGTTGCTTTGGTGGTCGTTCCACAATTTTTCTTGCGAAGGCTAGCTAGATTTCCGGCGCTAGTCGCTTGATAAGGCAAACTGGCAAGGCTATTCTTTTTTCTTTGTTCGGTACCACGTTTAATCTCTCCGGAGATCGTAGACCTATGTCGATCCAATCGGCGAGCTATTTCAGTTTGGGAAACCCCTTCCCTCAGATACGCTTCTATTTGTCCACGCTCTTCAGCTGATAAATGGTTATATGACATTCCAGAGACTCCTATCTAAAAAAACAAATCCAACAAACAATGTTTCTAGTAAATCACAAAGATTGCTACCCACAAATCCCTTAATGACAAGGTGTTCGTAGGTAGACCAATCCCATTTCACATTTTAGGTGCTTGAAATCCCTGCTGCGACAATCACTTGAAATAATCTTCACTTATGTAAAGTTCCGTAAAAATAACTAGCTTCCTTTACTAAAGTCAATTTGATCGTTGATGTTTGCTCCCAATTTTTTATAGGTGCTTAAAGCTTTGTTCAAGTGTTTTTCATCGATTGAGAATAAACAATCTTTCAGTATAGTAATTTCATATTTACGCATTAACCCCGCTTCAGTCGTTTTTAAGACGCACGAAGATGCATCTGCGCCAACTAAATATAATTCCTTGATATTGTTAGTTGCTAAAAAATCCTCGAAAGCATTACTAGAAAATAGATCACTTTTCTCCTTTGAAAAAATATTCTTTGATGTAACGGATAACTGGCTACTAAGTTTTGAACCATCCGAACCTTGCTTATATACTCCTCCTGATAGAAATTTATCAAGTGGTTTGCTAAACTCTTGTTTCGAATAAACCACAGGAATATTCATTTCATTAGCTTTTTCAATCACCTGATTAATATTATTTATTAGATCTGAAGAATTTTTATATTGAGGGACACTTAAGGTGTCATTTTGAATGTCAAGTACAACTATGGCTTTACCGCTTCTTAAATTTGAGATTATTTCTCCAGAAGAAGGTTTGCTAAGTTGATAAGTTCGAAGTCCAACAATTGTACCAATAATAATAATTACAACAGAAATTCCCAAAATGATCATTTTAACTCTCCCCCATCTTCTTTTAACTTTCATTCTGTTTGTCCTTTCTCGGCGGAGTTAATATAATAGCGACATTGTGCCGGTCTTGGTTTTCAGATTTTCTGATTAAGGCAGGCTCTAAAATCTTACTTATTGATTTCCCGTATTCAACTAATTCCTCAGCCGTTGCGTATATAGGGACTAAAGAAAAACCAGAGCCGTCTTTTAAAACATTGGCATTTTCATTTTTGGAATAATCACTAAACTCAGCTAATAGTCCTAATGTGAATTCCGAAAACATTTCATAGTATGCTTCAGGAGTAATAGTATTAAGATCTTCAATATCATTTTTCTTCAATTCTACATTCAAAGAATAAATCTTCTCTACAGAACCACGATTTTGTTTTTCATCTACAATTTTTAATATATTTTCTTGATAAAGTTTTTTCACATGTCGATACAAAGTTGCTTGAGGAACATCTGGTAATCTTAACCGTAGGTCTTTCACTGACATATTACGATTGTCAAACTCAATTAGAACTTGAGAGATCAAAGGATTCCCTAAATACTTGATGATTTTTTTATCCATTAATTACCACCGCTTTCATTATCGTATGATAATATTATCACTTGGTAACATAATATGCAATAGAAGAATATAACAAAAACACCCAACTGAAAATTGCTGAGTGTTGCGCTTTATTCTAGTATTCGGGCGTTCATTACAGAAAGAGAGAAGTAAATAACCCCCAAAAAAAGTCTACAAAAGAGGAAATAACCATGACTGGATCAAGTATTGTTAAATCAGAAGGAATTGATGGTGTCACAGCTAAAGGACAAGTCGGTTGCACTAGGAACTTTTCCTCACGTCTGATTTTCACAGCTTTTAAAGACATGAGTGGAGTTAGATCAGAAATACTGAATGTCAAAAAAACTATATAACGAATATACGAAAAAGCTTTTGAATCAGAGTTACCTTTTAGAGAGTTAGGAATGGAATGCTTTCGTTTTGCTAAAGATGAAACAAAATTGTTGGACTATTGTTTATGAGAGACTGGAATAAAGAAATGGGACTGCTGAATTTCTACATGAAATCATTGTAGATTATGATCGGATATTACAATCAATTCAGGAATGCTATAACGTTCCATATGAATTTGCTTGTCATGTTTTGAAAGTATGTGGTTGTTTACAAACAGAGTTTCTTGTTTACAAGTTGCTTCTACAATTCAGTTCACGGAAGAAAAGGTACATGCACTGATTGATGAAACTTTTACTAATTTATATTTAGTACACAAAGAACAGGAAACTACGTGAAGATAACGGACTTTTCAGGGCATATCCACTATTTTAAGACAAATCATCTCTTATAGAATTTGTAGCTTATAACCAGCTGTTCTCACAAATCAATTCACGTCAAATATATTACTTGTGTCAAGCGATCGTAGAGAAAAAAGTAAGAACGGAAGAGAACATATGTCAGCTTTTACTTTTGATTACTGAAAAAAATAGGAGATGCGGCTCAACTCCAAGCAGAAATTGAAGAAAAACAAACAAGTGAAAAAGGGGCAACTGCTAGATTGATTTCTGACACTGTAGATATTTAAAAAATGAAAAGGGTAATATAAAAAGCTTCCTTTTGTTTAGAAAGGAAGCTTATTTTTTTAAGAATATTCACAATATTTTTTTTATAACTAATATTATGAAGATTTTTTTGGGTAAATTTCTTATATACTACAAAACGTCAACTGAATAAGTACTGACAAGGATTTATCCAGTTTCTTAGAATTACTGAGTCTAAGAAACTGGATAATTTTTTGCCTTTATTTACTTGAAATAACGTTTAATTCTCACTATAGATTAACAATAATCATTTTAAACTACAATGTCAAGCTAATAAAGATCTTTTTTTTAGAAAATAGCAAGGAAATAACTCTATTTTTTGACCGAAAATATTATTTATCCCTTTGTTTTTATTCACCGTCAATTTCGCCGTCAAAATTATTGGAGAGGAATGAACAATTATGAGTCGACGAGGAGAAAATATTTATAAACGAAAAGATGGTCGCTGGGAGGGTCGATACATTCGAGGGTATCGTTCCGACGGAACCATTCATTACGGGTACATCTATGCGTATACCTATAAGGAGGTCCGTCAAGCGTTGCTTCCCTTAAAGCAGACCGAACCTTCACGCAAGAAACAGCGGTCATTGATGGATCCTACGATTACTTCATGGATCACAGACTGGTTAGCATTTCGTAAAGAAGAGTTGAAGCCTTCAACGTATGCCACCTATCAGTACAAAATCCAGCGCTATGTGTTGCCACACATAGGAGGAAAAAGACTGTCTGAATGTACGAATGACACCATTCGCGAATTAATCGTTCGCTGGAAAGAAGACGATCAGTTATCTGCTTCTACGATAAAAAGTATCTTTCAAGTGGTAAATAGAGCTCTAGGGAGCGCCCACAAGAAGGGGTATTTACTAGAAGATATTTGCGATCGAATCGTCTTACCCAAAGTCAAACGAACAAAAATCAATGCCTTGTCTTCGAGTGAACAAAGGCGATTAGAAAAAGCCGCAAACAAAGCCCCAGAGGGCTTGCCTACCCTGCTTGCGTTACATACGGGGCTTCGAATTGGAGAAATCGCTGCATTAACTTGGAAAAATATCGACTTTTCTAAGCGAAAACTCTACGTAGAAGGTACCTACCAACGTGTCCAATTGCCATCAGCCAATGGCAGAAAGACATCGTTGGTTTTAGGAGAGACAAAAACGTCTGCTTCGCAACGTTGTGTTCCATTGTCTAGTAAACTCATTCGTTTATTGAAAAAGTGGAAAGCGCAGCATTTAGGAGAGTCACATCTCTTTACGAAGAACGGACGTCCCGCAGAGCCACGCTTATTGGGCTATCATTTTCAACAAATTGCAAAAAAAGCAGCGATTGGACGTGTTCATTTCCATCAATTGCGCCATACTTTTGCGACACGCTGCATGGAAGTACAAGGTGATATTGCTTCGATCAGTTCCTTATTGGGCCACTCTTCAGCCAAGACGACCTTAGATATCTATGTGGACTCGTTGTTCGAGCAACGAGAACAGTTGATAGCCAAAATGGAACAACAATTTGCTTAACAATCATTAAAAAAACGAACGTTATCACTCCCTAGCCTCCCCCTTTTTTTGCCTCCCCAAAGAAAGCGCTTCATTTATACTTCTTCCTTTTTTGATACGTTTCGACCATTTTCCTTCAAAAATTCTTCCATTCGAGTAGATATGAGAGAAATCTCAGATTTAGAAACGGAGGAAAAAAAGTTATTTTCCGTCAATTCACCGTCAAGTATGTTTCTAAAACATTGAGTTAATCCCGATTATCGAACTCTTCTTAGACTCAGTAATTCCAAGAAACCCGTAGGGCTTCTTTTTCTCGTCAGATTTAGCCATTTTATCATGTTTTATCGATAAAAATCAGCTGACCTGTTCTTTCTATTAAAAAAAATTAATCAATACTCACACGAGAGAAAAAGATAGTGGAAACAATGGATGAAGGACCTTTGAAAGGAGGTATGTTTATCGACTGGTAGATATACAAAATAGTCAATCGTCTCCAATACCAAACGAGAGACCAAGAAAATCCAGTTGAGTATTGGGAAATAAGTGAAGAGATGCGGCAATCATAGTTTCACTTATTTTTGATTTCAACGAAATGAAACAAACTATAGCAGAGAATAAAGGAGTAAATTATGAATAGAAAATGGATAAGTAAAACAGCAATGGCTTTGGGTGTATTAACAATGGCAGGATCAGCAGGTGTAGGAACGGTGATTCATGTAGCCTATGCAGCAGAACAAAATATTAGTTCAAATGCGGTTTCTGATAATACGTCGACACGTTCGATCACTGTATGGAAATATGAAATTAAGAGCTCGTCTGAATTAGGGGGACGAGGAGATGGAACCAATCCAGACCCAAGTAAAGCTCCTGATCTAGGCGGTAAGAAATTAATGAAAGACGTGAACTTTGAAGTTATTAAAGTCAAAGCAATTGGCAATGCCTCATTAACAGATCCAGTAAAACAAAAAGAAGGAACAGAATGGGAACAAGACACTTCTTTCACTTCTATTAAAGGAAAAACCGATGCTAATGGTAAATTGACTTTTGATGTCGGAACAGGGAAAGCTGCCGATGGGATTTACTTAGTACGAGAAATTAAAGATTCCGTTTCCGGTGATTATACGTATACAAATGAAAATGGTGAAACGAAGAAAATTAATAAACCAATGGATCCATTCTTTGTTCATTTACCACAAACGAAACGGGATGATACAGGGAAATTGATCTACGACGTGCATGTCTATCCAAAAAATATCGTCACAGATACAGAATTGGATAAAACGATCGAAGGCGGAAAAGGCTACTCGATCAAAGCTGGAAATGACTTCCAATGGGAAGCAACCACAAAATTACCTGCCGGATTATATTTCAAAGCAGATAAAGACATGATTATTACAGATGTTGTTGATCCAGCAAATCCAGCGAATAAACTGCCAAACATCAATGTAGCAGCTGGTGATGAAGTGTATGGGAATTACTTCAAAGTAAGCGATAGCTTAGACGAACGCTTGTTACTACAAGATGTGGAAGTGTATGCCATCGATAAAACAGGAACCCCTGTAAAATTAACAAACGGAACTGAATATGAAGTGACGTTAGGTGGGACAAAAGTTACAGCACCAAATAAAGTAGAAGACTTAACCGAAGGTTCCAAAAAAGATGTTGTGGTGAGCTTAACGCAAGCCGGGATGAAAAAAGTTACTTTAGATGAAGATACTCACTTGCAAGTTGTGTATAAAGTAACCACTAACAAAGATTTTAATGGCACGATTGCTAATAAATATGGTGTGGATTACTTAATTCCTGGTCAAGAGCCTGTGACAGAAGAAAGTGAAAAGAATCCAGAATACTTTGATGGTGGGTTTGATATTGAGAAAACAGATGAAAAAAAAGCTGTTTTAGCAGATGCAGAATTTCATATTGCAGCGAGTGAAGACGATGCGAAAGCGAAAAAATTCTTAGCATCTGATGGAAAGTCTTACACATTAAATGATGATGGAACGACTACACCGGCGTTACCGACGGGAATTAGCCTATTGACGACGAAATCGGATGCATCAGGGAAAGCCGAATTTAATGGTTTAGCCTTAGACTGGTTTACCGATAGTAATGGCGATGGCAAACAAGATCCAAATATTCCATCAGAAGCCACTTGGGCTCATGAGGCTATCAAAAAAGACTACTGGGTAGTCGAAACAAAAGCGCCAAAGGGCTATGAATTAGTGAAAGATCCAATAAAAGTGACGGTTACATTAGACACTGCAGATGATGAAACAGTTGAATTAGATATCGTCAACAAAAAGGAAACAGACCTTCCATTTACCGGGGGTGCAGGGACTACATTGATGATCGTCATTGCATTAGGAGCAATTACTATTGGTACAGCAACAATGGCGATTGAAAAGAAACGTCGTCAAGTGTAAGTACTAAATTACACATATGATAAAGTTTTTAACACAAACTGTTTACGAAGGATTGCCTAATACTGGCATCCTTCGTATCCATCTGTTGGACAAAATAAAGAGTTCAACAACAGAAAGATTGTCTCTTAAAAGGACAACGGAAAGGAACGGAAGACGATGAGAAAACCGATTCAATTAAAACGCATGGTTCCCCTCCTTCTTCCTGTCGTGTTGATAATAGGAGTTCTTTTCTTCTATTACCAAGGAAAAGCCCTGAAAGCATCAGCACCTGACCCGTTGGTCAGTGTTACAGTAGATAAAAAAGCCGTAGAAAAGGATTCTTTGGAGACGGACAAAGAAACTGTCGAACTCACCTTGAAGGCGAAAGATACCGATGTTTTTGAGATACCGTATGATGATACCGTTTCGGTTGTCCCTTTGAATGAAGAGGGACAAGAAATTGCTTACCCTCAGTTGGATTCTTCCGATTTCAAAAAGAGTGACGCACTGAAACTATTTGAAGACAGAGTAAAAACGGTACAATCCAGCAGCAACTCTTCCGAAAAGGACGAGCAGGAAAGTAGCATAAAAGAAGAAAATAAACGACTTCCATATTATCAGGTTCGTAAAGAAGAAGGAAAAGGTTCTTTCTATTTTGAACTAGAGAAAGATCAAGAGCAGCGTGTTCGTCTCACTCGTTTGACAAAGAAAGAAAAATCCGTCGATCTGAAGTCGTTGAAAGATACAAATAGGACACAACCGATTGTAGTGTTTCAGGCAACCAAAGTGTTGAAAGAACCAGAATCAAAACTTTCAGCGAATCCTGAAGAAGCAATTAATCTAGATGAGCAACCAGAAACAAGCGACATATCGAAAAGTGAAACTGAAGAAGAAAGTACAGATACTGAAAAAGACAAAGCACCGATAAACCCACAAGCAATCAGTACGACAAAGCCTTTCGACGTAGCGGTTGATGTCGGAAAAAAAACAGGTGTGAGCCCGTTTGACAAGAAAAATGAACCTGGGTACGACACTTCTGAAACGAACGATGTTGTTCGGACATTTGATCAGGTTGTTTATGAATTTACTATGAGTATTCAAAATATGTCGTCAAAGTACACATCTTTGAAAGTTCGTTTGGATGAAGAAATTTCTGATGCATGGAGAGCTGATAAATCTGGAAAAATGCGTCAAACTGCTGAATTCGCAAATGGAAATGTAGTGAATGTCAATAGTACAACCAAAAAATCCACGCGAAGCACTTGGGCATTGGTGGAGAAGTCAACTGCACAGGTGAAATTTACAGAAACTGTTAATACTTATGGTGGAGTAAATGGTGATAACATTAATCCTAATTTTGTAATCACTATAGAAAGTGCTGTTACCTCATCCGGGGTTACAGAAGAAATTAATCAAGTAATTGATTCTAGTGTAGCACCTGTATTGTCTGAAAAGACTAAAGTAGTACTGAGTGCAAAACCAAATGTAGACATAAAACTAGCTTGGAATAGTAATAGAATGACTACATTTGAGAAGGCCACTGGAACAAAAGATAAAGAGAATACGATGATTACCAATGTTGCAGCATATGCAAAATTAAAACCCCTTCCTGATAGAGCGGATACTACACCTATTAAGGGCTCAACATTTCCTGTAGGTGGAATTAAATACAAGATAGATCAAAAGATGATCTATAAAGCATCAAATAGTAGTTCATCGAAAATTTTGAATATAGGAACCGATACTGAACCAATGGAAGTGGTTGCTTTTGATGGCTTAACAGGATGGAACTTCATTAACAAAACATTTACAGATGATTATCAAAAATATTCACCAAATTTCAATGGAGTAATAAGGCAAGGTTTGAGAGCCCCCGTTGGATATACAAATCCCAGCGAAACAAACACAATATTAAGAGGGATTTATAACACTGGAAATCCTAAGGCAACTAATAGTCTAGATCATAGTATAGAAGTAACAAATACCGACTATGTTCCCGCTTCTATTGGTAAAGATAAATGGTATTTGAATGGTAATACAATGGGGAGCAATGAGGAACCGTTTTCGGTGATTGCGATGCAAACCACCTTTCCGTATGATTATCTAGAAAAAAATTATGGAGAAGAAGCTCATATAAACTATCATTTAGAAGTGACTGAGGTGGAGTATGAAAATACTAAGCAATCAGTAGATTCATCCATTGATATGATATGGTACAAGAAGTGGCCTGGTGGTATAGAAACATATTCTTCATTTACCGATAAAGATTCAAGAGGGCTAAATTCTGGTAAAGATAGAGATTGGGTTAGTGTTGGCGATGGGAATACAGCAAAAAATAACGAAATTTATGCAAGTTCATATGCATCTTTTGTAGATTTAGAGGCTGATGAATCAGTATTATATAGTAGATGGAATTCTAACACATTAAAATTTGATGATACACGTCCTGTTAGAATTTCAGAAGAAGGAGCCAAAAAGATACAAACATTTTATGGTGTTGGAAGAGCTTTTCCTAATGTTAATGCGAGACTAAAAGAGGTTATTGATAAAGAATATTCATGGTATGAGTCGCCTGAAGAAGCTTCAGAAAAAGGGGAAATAAGTGCAGTAAAGACAACTTATAAAGTAACTGACGCTTCGGGTACTGGAAAACCAAGGATAATGACTCCTTTAATAGCAATGGGTAAAAAAGGTGCGACAGATGATTCCGGGAACGGGAATATACTTTTAACAAATGTTTTCAATTATAAAAATGATGGAGAAAAATTGACTAGTAGTTTCCCGACAATTTCAAAGGCAGATTATAAGGCAACTAAGTATGACGAAGATGGGAAGAAAACGGCAGATCATGCCCCAATGTCTAGTTATGGAGATACTCTCTATATTTCTAATATGACAATCAGACCTACGATTAATTCCAATAAAAATACGTTTTCTCCTGATGACAGAATTACTTGGACAGTAGATGCAAATGTAGATAGCGGGTCTGACAAAAATCATAAAATTCAATTAGATGTAACAATTCCTAAAGAAACAGACTATATTCCAGGAACGGCAAAAGACTATCAAAATAACGTTCTAAGAGATCCTCTTTTTGTCGACAATAAAGATGGAACTAAGACCTTAAGATGGGTATTAGATTATAAAGTAGAGACTCCTGCATACAAACCAACTGTATCATTTGATACAAAAATTGTTTCATCTAGATTAAGTTTCAATGGAAGTTCCACCTCGTTACATTCAGAAGTAGTTGCTGGTGTGTGTCTAGAAGAAGATGAAAATGTTAAAGATGACTCTGATGAGAAGAAATTTCGAACGAGCGTAAAAGACGTGGTAGTTACCAATTCGGGAGTAATGATAGTAGATAAAGAAGTAGACAAACCTTATATAGAAAGTGGAAATAAGATTGACCCAGCAAATCCTTTGAATGAGTCACCAACAGATTTTACGTATACAATTTCGTTTAAGAATCATAGTTCGTCTGATATGAGTGAAGTAAGGGTTCTTGATGTACTTCCATATATGGGAGACGGCAGGGGAACTCAATTTGATGGTGCTTACACTACAATAGCTGCAGAATTGACGGGGGGGACAGGTGAAATTTGGTACAGCAAGAGTGGTTCTTATACACCTGAAACAAACCCGAATGGTATTCCTTTAACTTATGGATGGTATAAGTTGGGTTCTGATATGACTGAACTGAAAGATGCCAAAGCTATAATGGTTTTATGTGACACTGTTAAGTCTAGTGAGTCATTAAGTCTTAATGTAACATTACGTCCGGACAGACAAAAGCCAGGAAATAAGTATGTCAATTCAGCGTCTTTAAATTCTATTTTGCAAAAGCATGTTCAAGGGGTACCAAGTACGGTTCAGGTATACGGACGTGATCTCTCTGGGGTGGCTTGGTATGACGATAATTTAGATGGATTGATCGGAAACAAACCCGCTGGTGGCGCAGAGGAATGGGCGAAAGATATCCCTGTGAAGTTATACCGTACCAGTATTGAAGTACCTACCTATAAGAAAGAATTAGTGAAGGAAAGTTTAACAGGTGAGAAATTCATTGATGCCTCTGGAAATTCACTGAAGAAAACAGACGCAAATGGGAAGTACCTGTTTGAAAACCTTCCAGAAGGAGAGTATGTTGCTGAATTCACGATTGGAGACAAAGTGATCCAACGAGAAGTGCGCGTCACTAAACAGTTGGAAGGATCTGATCCAACAAAGAATTCGAAAGCAGATAAGGAGTCTTATCAAACGCCAGAGTATAAGCAACCAATTCTAAGTGAAGTTGCTGGTTTGGGTGCGACAGATTCGAAGAATCATGTCACAGATGTCAACCTTGGCTTAATTCGGCCATCCACAATTCGTCTATTCAAGTACGCAACAGGTACTGCCATTGACGCAAATCAAGATGGCAAACTAAGCGAGGCAGAAAAAGCAACAGGAACACCGCTAAAAGATGCTGAGTTTGAAGTCTATGAAGGGGATGCGAAGACTCCTTTTGCGACAGAAACAACAGATGGTAGTGGTTACTTGAATTTTGTGAAGCTGTTTCCTGGAGAGCATACTCTAATAGAAACCAAAGCGCCTAGCGGCTATGAATTGATCAAATCACCGATTAAAGTCACGATAACAGAAGGAAATCAAACCATTAAGGTCTACCAAGAGGACGATAAGAAAGCAGATCTGCCATTTACTGGTGGAAATGGACCAATGTTTGCTATTTTATTAGCTGCAAGCGGTGCGCTTATCCTAGGCTTTGGTTACATGCTTTGGTATTATCGCATGCCTAAGAGGAAAGGAGGAAGGTAAATGAACAAGTTCTTCAAACTAGGATTTATCTTTCTCCTGATTTTTGGAACATTCGGTTTATTCGGGAAATCAGTTCAAGCCGATGAAACTGCTGAGGGATACTCAATCTCAATTGTCAAGTATCGATTAGAAGATCCGCAAATCGTCGAAAACCAGTTACCACTAGATGGAACTAAAGCAGGAGAAGTCAAAGATACGAACGGAAAGACTCTTGAACCCCTAAAAGGGGTTTCCTATGAGATCACACGTGTTTCACCTGTTCAAGGGACGACTGATTTTGAACCCGTTATCGGGGATTCGGCATTCTCCACAACAGTAACAACGGATGACGCTGGTTTAGCTCGTGTGACAAATCTGGCTCAAGGAACATATCGAGTTGTAGAAAAGGATCATGAGTTGCTAAAAAAACCAATGGAACCAGTTATCTTAGAGCTTCCTTTACCCCAAAGAACAGGAGAAGCCTTGAATGAGGTCTATCTGTACCCGAAATCTAGTGTTATCACAAAAAGTGATTCACCGGGTGGAACGATAGACAAAACGAAAGGTGTTGGGACTAGAAATGCTACTGGGAAAAACGAACGATTACCACAAACCAGTGGAAATATCGGTTCTTATCACTCATTATTACTTGTTTTGAGCTTCATTCTGATCATGACGTTGATTGGCTTTCGGGTCATGAAAACAAAGAAGTTTGATTTTTGATGGAAGAAGAGCAACTAGAGCATCAGGGGTTGCTCTTTCTTTCATAAATTTGCGAAATAGAAGGATGGCTGAGCATGAAGAAACAACCGAATAATAAGCGAAATACCTTTATTATGAGCTTTGCCATTTTTATGATTGTTGCTGGCGTCATTGTATTGATGTATCCGATTGTTGGAAATTATCTAGCCAATCGTGAACGCAGTGCAGCAAGCACCTCATACGATAATGCCCTTAAGAAAATGTCGGCGAAAGAGAAAAAGGAACAATATAACTTAGCTAAGGTTTACAACAACTATATTTTTGAAAAGCAACAAGGAAAACATACAGAACCCATGGTTTACAAAAATATTATCAAAAATGATTCTGGTGTTATGGGAACGATCGATATTCCCGGGATCGATATCAAGCAAATGCCATTTTATCATGGTACTTCCTTTAAAACGTTGGATAAAGGGTTGGGTCATTTAGAACAATCATCGATACCGATAGGTGGCAAAGACACACGAGCTGTAATTACAGGCCATAGCGGTGTTCAAAACCAGATCCTGTTTACAGATATAAAAAACTTAGAGGAAGGCGATATCTTCTACATCAATATTTTAGGGAAACGATTGGCATATCAAATTGAATCCTTTGAGGAAATATTACCTAGTGAAGCAGAAAAAGTAAAAATCGTACCTGGAAAGGATATGGTGACGCTCTTAACGTGTACCCCGCCGGGGATTAATACCTATCGGTTATTAGTAAATGGCCATCGTATTCCTTATAAAGATGCTCAAAAACAAAAAATTAACAAACGAAATTTATGGAGCTATCAGAACGTTGTGTTAGCAACCATTATTATAAATGTACTCTTATTCCTCGTGTTAATCACAATCTATCGTTTCCATGTCAAACGATTCAGATCCGATAATCCGCTTGTGGTAAACAAAGCACGGAAGAATTTGCGCCGCTTATTCAGAGTAACGAAAATCTATTTCGTGTTGATTTTTGTTGCCATGATGACGGTACTGGCAGTAGCGGCTTACGGTTATGTTCAGATGCAAGAAGATACTTCTTTAGGAGCCGTGGATGTTGGGCAAAGTGAAACCTTGAGTACTTTCAACTTAGATAAAATCAACCGGGCAAATTATGCCGAGAAACAGATCGCGAGTGTCAACGTCGCAAATTACGCGGAGGCTCGCGGGAATAGTTTTGAGACCACCAATAATTGGGGGATAGGAAAACTCAATATCCCAAAGGTTGACGTTGATCTGCCTATTTTAGCTGGGATCGCCAATCAAAACCTGTTGACAGGTGCGGCGACCTATCGGTCGGATCAACAACTCGGAAAAGGCAATTATGTTTTATTGGCACACAATATTTTTGAAACAGACGTATTGCTTCATCGAATTAAACAGTTGAATCTTGGTGATAAGATTTATGCCACAGATTTTAAAGATATCTATACCTATGATGTTTCGTTGAATAAGGTGATTGAAGAAACGGAAGTTTCTTATATTGATGCGAAAACAAAAGACGGCAAACAGACCATAACTTTGCTTCGATGTGAAGGGGATATTGGTACAATCTATCGTCGCGTAGTTCAAGGAAAATTGACAGATGTCCAACCCATCAATGGAGCAAATGAACAGCTGTTGAAACAACTAGAAATCAAAGAGGACGACCAAAAAGAATCTTCTGGAAAGATTTTAAAAGAGCGAAGAGTCTTGCCCTTTACGCAGTTCGCAATGTTGATCGCTGCAAAATTTGTTTCAGAACCGCTTCAAACAATGGTTCCGATGTTTCTCTTCTTTCTATTACCCATTTTATTCTTCAGTCTTATTCGCTAAAAGAGCGTAGAGACTGCAATGCTTGAGCGTTTAAGTTAAATTCAGGAAGGAAATTCAATTCATGAAAAAGATAATGATAGGTGTTTTTGGCATTTTGGTATTGATAGGTGGCATAGCAAGTTTACGAAGCGGCGCATTAAAAGCCGGAGAATTAAATAGAAGCGCTCCTTCAATCATAGAAACTGAAACAACAGAAAGTACGTATTCTGTTCCCGAAAATAATGTTTCTTCAGTTAATGAAGAAATTGTGGAAAGTGAAGGACCTGTCATAGAAGCTGAGCGCGAAACACCGATGGCTGAGCCAAGTGTTTCGATAGAACAATCAGGAAATCCAGAAAGCACTGTGTCTTCAGAAGCGCCCCCTTCTGAAGGAAGTACGAGTAACACGTCAACTAATCCAAGTACAACGGTGCCGTCGTCAAGCTCTAGTTCTTCGAGTAGTTCGTCGAATTCAAGTGGCTCTTCCAGTACAGGGACAACCTCATCAAGTTCGTCAACACCGAAACCGACGCAGCCAAGTACGACAACACCAAGCAGTACAAAACCAAGTGGAACAACACCGAGTAGCGTAACACCAACGCAACCGTCGACCAGTCAGCCAACAGGTAAACCAACACAACCAGTGGCTCCTGCACCGGTACCGACGGTACCAGATTCACCGGATGCGGCAACAAATGTGACGCCCAATGTATCAAGTGTTCAAGCAAATCCAACCTTTACACCAACTGTTCCAGAAGCATTTTCAGAAAAAAGTACCTTGAATTTGCCAAGCGAGTTAAAAGCCACTGGAGTAGCTCAGTCTGACCTAAAAGGGTTTGAGTTGCCATTATTGAGCCGACTGAAAGAAAAAGCTCATGGAGCATTGATCTATGAAGGGATTAAGCAAGTGGGGATTGAACAAGAAGAAACCTACGATGTGAAGCAACTGGTAACAACTCTTTATAAAGAGCTGTATGCAATTGAACCTTCTGGAACACCAAAAAAGATGCCAGAGGAACTTCAAATTGGTAGTTTGTTGTACCGAAAAGAGAAGGACCAAACGGTTTTACTCGGTATCTATATTGGAGAAGACTACTACTTATCTGTGAACGATGTTGAAGTGACAGAGGAAACCATGGATACAGAGAACAAAACCACCAGTGAATCTGTTACGCCAGAAAAAGCGATGAAAGTGGGCACTGGCGCTACGAAAGTGAAAAAGAGAGAGAAAACAAAGAGAGTAAACAAGCGATCAACGGAAGAAACGACATTAGCGAACTCAGAAGAAAAAGAAACACAACGCCAAGTTGTAGTTGAATCCATTGATTTAGATGAGGATCTATTGGTTCAAGAAATTCCAGAAGTGACATTGACGGAATATGGTGAAGAAGTATTAAAAGACTACCCGGCAGCTATGAATTTTACGGAAAATGAACGTGCGAAAAACTTCATTGAAAAAGTTGGCGAAGATGCGCAGAAATTGGGGCAGGAATACGACGTATTCGCTTCAGTAATGATCGCCCAAGCACTATTAGAAAGTGGTTCTGGTACGAGTGGTTTATCCTTACCACCAAATCATAATCTATTCGGTGTAAAAGGTTCATACCAAGGCCAATCAATTTCAATGGCCACACAAGAAGACAGAGGCAATGGTGAACTGTATTCCATCAATTCAGCTTTTCGTAAGTATCCAAATTTTGCGGCGTCATTAGGGGATTATGTGGAACTTCTGCGTGGAGGTATCTCGGGAAATGCTAGCTATTATGAAAAGACTTGGCGTTCAAAAGCTAAGAACTATCTTCGTACAACGGATGCATTGACAGGTACTTACGCGACAGATACGACATATGGGAAAAAATTAAACTCTATTATTGCCTTGTATCATTTGACACAATATGACCAAGTAAAAACCACTGAGAGTAATTCAGGAGTTTTCATTAAGGGAAAAGATGAGATTCCAGAAGAGTACCGTAGCCGTATGAAATACCCAGACTACAATGGGGTGGATTATAATGCTTCAGGGTCTTATCCTGTTGGTCAATGTACGTGGTATGCCTTTAACCGTGTCAATCAACTAGGAAAAACTGTGGACGATTACATGGGCAATGGCGGACAATGGGCAACTAAGGGAAAAGCCTTAGGTTATGAAGTCAGTCAAAAACCAAAAGCGGGTTGGCTGATCTCTTTCAAACCAGGAGTCGCAGGTTCTGATGCTCGGTATGGTCATGTAGCTTTTGTGGAAGTTGTTCGACCAGAAGGGATCTTAATTTCCGAAGGAAATGTCTATGGTGGAACAATCATTTCTTATCGAGTGATTGATAGCAGTCTAGCAACTTCTGATCAAGTTTCCTACATCAAAGCAAAATAATCGAATGAAGAAGTGAATAATAAGTCAGATAGTTTCTGACAATTTAGTGTATAAGGAGCACTGTAACTTATGGCAACTGTTCGATCACGTCAAGAAAAGGTAGAAAAACTGCCTCAGCGTTCGATCGCAAAAAGTCTGATACTCACTATATTAACGCTATTGGTTCTGATTGCGCTGATTGGAACGGGAATGCTTGCACGCAAAGAGTATAGTTTCCACCCAATCTCAGGTACGTCGATGCAGCCAGCGTTATCAGAAAAAGACATGGTATTAGTAAAAAGAAAAGGCTCTATCTTGCGGTATGATGTGATCGCTTTTTCTGTTAAAGGAGAAAGTGGCAAGTTCGTTAAACGAGTCATCGGATTACCTGGAGATCGCATGTTTATCCGTAATGATCGAATGGTCTTAAGCATTGGTTCCCAGGGAGATTTTGAAACAACTTATACCTTTCAATTAGCGCCAGCTGTAGCAGAAGAATTTCAGGAGCTAACAAAAATTCCCGAAGGGTTCTACTTTACAACAGGAGATCACATTGATGTCTCGAAAGATAGTCGAACCTTTGGGTTTGTTCAAAAAAGAAATATCGAGGGAACCGTTCAATTTCACCTCCCGTCTTTATTGAAAAAGCAGGCGGAAACGGAATGAGAAAGAAAAACCTGCTGGAGGAAAGAACATGATAGTAGAAATTTTGGAAATAGTGAGTGGCACCATAGCTATCGGAGTGATCATTTTGATGCTCTTGCGCATTAATCTGGATAGACGCTTTTCAGCTATTCAAAGAGAAGAAGGACAATCTTCTTTGTTTCAACGAAAGATGACTTATGTGAAGAAAATCGAACAAGAAAAGCATATTCATACGTTAATTCGTGGGTGCTTATTGCTGGGAGTCACGATAGTAATAATTGTCAGTGCCCTAGTGATTCTGGTGGATACAAATCAAAAGATGAAAAAGCAGACGAATAAACTAACAGATAGGATCGAAGTGTTGGAGCAACGACAACAACAATTAGCCGCCAGTATTCCATTGAAAAAGTATCCAGAAAAAGGGATTGGCCTAAAAGACTATGAGTGGAAAAAGCTAATAGGAGAAAGCAAGGATTCATCCATTCAGAAGCAGATTGAAGACGATCTTTCAAAGCAAACAATTTCCTTTTTTGGTGCTGTGGAACCGACGGTTTCCTTAGCTGTACCTAAAACAATCTCGCTTCAACTGAAGAGTCAAACAGAGGATGATACAGGCAAAGAAGCGATTAAAAAAAATATTGAAGCTTTTGCAAAAGAAGCAGAATCAATACCAGAATTGACAGACATACATGTGCGAATGGTCACCTCTGTCGGTAAATCAAAAAAAGTGATCTACAATGTCAATTATTCACGTGAAAAACCGGGAGAGTCATTCAAGAAAATGAATGTTTCCGAACAGAATCTTAAGAACGATGGTGGGAAAGGCTAAATGGCAGAGAAAAAGAGACGATGGCTTTCAACCGATGCGTTGAAGGAATTTATCAATGAAATTTCAGAAGAAGAGTTACAAGCGGAAGAGCGCTTCAATGAGAAGTTAGACAGTCTAGAGGACCCTTTGGATATACAAGAAAGATTAAATCGGACACTTTTCCAACGAGATCAATTGATAAAAGAACGGGATGAATGGATCAGAATCAATCATAAGAATCAAGAACGAATCAATGTCTTAGAAGAACAGATTCAAAAAATTCAGACAGAAGATGAACAAAAGAAAAAGGAGCGATCTTCAGAACAGGAAATTGTTTTGATGGGAACAATTAGACGTCTTGAAGAAGAATTGGCTACGTTAAAAAGAGAACGATTGATTCATATCCAAGAACTGGAAAACGAAAAAGAAGAATTAAAAGAACGATTAGATGTTGAACAAACTCACTTTGAAGAGGAATTGAATGATCGAAACGAGCATTGGAAACATAAATTGGAAGAAGCAGAAACAGAGAAAGTGACGATCGAGAAGACATTGGAAACCCTTCAACAACAGTTAGTAGAAAAGGAACAAGAACGTGAAGAATTAACGAACAAGTTGAAAGAGTTGGAAGCAGAAAAAGGTGTCCCGATCGATGAACTAATGAGTGAGCTCGAAGAGCTGAAACAAGACTATCAGTCAGCTCAAAAAAAAAATAGTGACTATGAAAAAGAAGTGGAGCAGTTCAAAAGAGAAGCTCTGGAAAACCAAGAAAAGTTGGAAAAATTTACAAAAAATCTTGAAAGAATAAACGAGCAAGAAAAAGAAATACAGCGATTAGTATCTGAAAAAAAGATATTGGAAGATACGCATCAACAGTTACATAAAGCACATCAAATAGAAAGTCAAAAAAAGGCAGAGCTTAGAGTAGAAAATGACGTGTTACTTGAGCTGATCGAAAAGAAAGACCGAGAGCTACAAGCCTATCAAAACAATGAAACAAAATTAAATCAACTTTTAGAGGAACGATTGATTGAGAACAATCAATTAGAAGTGGAGGATTCACAAATGGAAGCTGGCGAACAAGGACAAATACAAGAAGAGGTAAAAGAAGCACCAGAGCAAGAGTCCACAGAGATGACCGAAGATGTGGAAAAATTAGTGGCCGAAAAAGAGGCACTTAATAGCGCCTTGTTTGATGCCCATGAAGAGATTTCAAAATTTGAAGAGAAAATGGCCCATCTGGAAGAGCTTGAAGCGGAAAAAGAAACATTGGAACATCGTCTGGAAAATGCACAAGCGGAATTATCAGATTTGCAAGAACAAAAAGTAGAAGAAGAAAGTTTGGAATTGCTTCAAACAAAGGAACAAGTGAAAGAATTACTTGATAAAAATGAGCAATTAAAAAAAGAAGTGGTGCAATCGCAACAAGAAATTGGAGAAGTTCTAATCTCTGCCAAGAAACAAGCGAATCGAACAATTGAAGAGGCACAGGCAGAAGCGAAACATATGATCAATTCGGCAGAACTAGAGCTGGAAACAATTGGTAACCGAGCAAAAAAAATTCTGATCGAGGTCTCTGAATCTAGAAAAAGTGTTCTTTCCATTTATGATGAGTTGGAATTTAAGGTGGAATCTCTCTCAAATGGAACGTTATTAAAAGAAATCAAAAAGAAAAAACAAGAAGAAGGTAATCGACTGTTTTGATTCCAGTAGTAACATGTGTAGAGAAAAAATTTTGCGAGAGACACCTTAGGTGCTTCTAAATAGTAGTTAGAAAGACGAATAAATCACTAGATAACGAAACCAAAGAGAGAGGATAGAGAACGTTTGATCATTAATTGGATTAGCGTGGGACTGGTCATTGTCATACTGATTGTTTGGTTTCGACGAATGATTATTAAGGTGCAATTACAACGACTTCAATTGCCACCAAATACCCCAGTCTCCTTCCAACGTAAGTTGGATTATGTGAAGCAAGCAGAACAAGAAAAACATGTATCGGCTTTACTGATAGTGGCAATAGTTCTAGCCATGGGATTATTATTAACGACTTACAGTCTCTTTCAATTGGAAGAGCAACTGCAGGTGGTCACGGATCGAAGTAATCAATTAAAAGATGAACTATACACGTTAAAAAAAGAACAAAAACAAATTATCACAAAAATGCCCATCAAAGCCTATCCTGCAAAAGGGATCGGCTTGAAGGAGTATCCATGGGATGAATTATTTTCGAAAGAAAATCGTGAACGGCAATACGAAATAGAAAGTGACATATCTTCGAAAGTAAGTCCGTACTTTGGATTATCAACGACATTGATCGTATTAGATATTCCAAGTCAGACATTAAATATTGCATTAGCAGGTGATTCTGGAAGTGAGGATAACCGCAAACAGATCAAAGACAATATCAAAGCTTTTGCAAAAGAAGCAAAGGCTGTTTCAAAATTGACACAAATCACATTCCAAATGAATCTGATGAATGATAAGAACAAGAAAAAAACATATAGCTGTACATTCTCACGAGACAAACCAGATGAAGAGTTTACATTAATTCAAGAAGATGACTAAGGAAAGAGAAAGAAGATAGGAGTGGCTAACATGCATACACAACAAAAAAAGAATGGCTGGTTTTTTAATAAGAATATCATTGATGAAATCAATTCTGTTCCTGAGGAACAGGTGATGTATGACGAACAAGAACCGGTTAAATCGGTTCCACAAGGAAAGAAATTTTCCGACGATTTTGAGAAAGTAAAAAATGAATTGACAGAAAAAGAAGAGGAAATCGAGCGGTTAAAGAAAGAAAATGAATTAGAGAAACAACGTCTAGTTCGTGAGAATGAACAATATAAGCGATCTATTCTACGAGCGGGAGAGGAAAAAGCTGAAGCGCGCCGTCAAGTTCAAGATTTAGAAACAGAAGTGCGCCGAAGTCGTCAAGAAATACAGCGTTTAACAGAGGAATCCGCCTCAGGAGAGCATAAGATTCAATTAGAGAAAGCAACTAATGAAGTTAAAACTTTGAAAGATCTATTGGAGAATTATAAGGGAGTGGAAGCTGAATTAAAAGAAGCCAAGCAGCAATATCATGAATTGACATTGACACAAAAAGAAGAAGAGCTGCATCGTTTTGAAAAAGTTCAAAATCTTGAAACACAGGTGAATCAACTAACTGCAGATTTGTCGAATAAGGAAGAACAGATTACCCAATTGAATCAATCTATTTTCAATAAGGAGCAACAAATACGCGAAAAAGAAGAACAAATGAGACGTTTGATCGACGATCAAAACCATCAAAATGCGGTGATCGAAGGAGAACTGGTGACAGAGCTTCAGCATGAAATTATGATGCTTCAAAAAGAAAACGATCAATTGAAGGAAGAATCTATTCATTCGCAGCATGAAATCGGTGAAGTTTTAATCTCTGCGCGTAAACAGGCCAATCGAATGGTCGAAAAAGCGAAGATTGATGCCCAACGAATTATTCAAGAATCGCAAAGTGAGCTACAAACGATTCAAGAACGAGCAAAAGAAGTATCGTATGAAGTTGATGAATCCCGCCAAGCGATTCTAAGCATTTACGAAGAACTAAAAAGTCGTGTGGATCATTTGGCGCACGATGATGTTCATGATTTTGAAGAGATGAAGAGTCGCTATGAGTATCCTAAAGTTTCTGTGATGCCAAGGAAAGAGTACTAATAAATTTTTGGGAGAGCGGTGCAAGCAAAGTCATGACGTCCTGCTTCTCGGCTCTCTTTCTTGTGTCCGCTATTTTTCTATATATGAATTATTCGGTCATTAGGAGTGGATATCTATCTAAAGGAGAGAAAAAAATGAATCAAGTATTGATTTTGACTAGAAATATTTTATCAGATCAGGAAACTCAGAGAAAACTGCAGTCGTTGAATTATGAAGTGTTTAGTTCAACCAAACTATTTGATTACTGTAGTAAAAATAGAGAAGGTTTAGATGTTTTGCATTTCTTTCAATATATTATTTTAAGTGAAACCATTTGTGAATCAGAAGTTGATGACTTAGGTCCTGTTTTGAAAGGATATTCCGATCATATTATTCGAAAAGTAGAAAATGAAGAAGCTGCCAAACAAGCGGACTATTACAAGAGAGGTATCGTATCTGGTCTGATCACAACCAATGATTCAATTGATGAGTTGCGGGAACGACTAGCTCAATTGAAATCGACATCGAAGACGGGCATAGCTAATCAAAAAATGATCGTTGAAGCAAAGGAATATGGAAAAGGAAAGCTATCTATGAATAGACTGGAGGTTCGGTCTATTTTAAATCGACTTTCAAAAAACGAATTGAAGGTGTTGTCAGCTCTTTTACAGAATGAAGACCGTGTTGTAACAAGAGAAGAGATCTGTGAAAGAGTTTGGGGAGAATCCATTAGCAATTCGCAATTAGCATCTCTTTCATCCATTACTTCGAGACTTAAAACGAAGTTTTCAAAGATGAATCTAGATCAATCAGCAATTCAAACTTTTTGGGGACGAGGATATCAACTTGACTTTCAGTTGATCGAGTTGTTAAAGGAGGAAGATTGGTTAAATCATATTGATTACTAACAATGGAAAGCCTCAGATGAAAAACAGATGTGAAACGATCAATAAAACAGTGGATCGTTTCCCGAGAGGGAATTTAAATGGAAGATAGCCTTAATTTAAATGAATTGATTCAGGTTTTGAAAAAGAAGATACGATTGATTTTAGGGACAACGATTATTGGGATCGTGATCGCGACAATTGTAACTTTCTTCTTATTAACACCGAAATATGAGTCTGCAGCACAATTGATTGTTCAAAATGAGCAGACAGAAAATGGGAATACGAATCTACAAAATGATATCAACGGCAATGTTCTGATGGTTAATACCTATAAGGACATGATAAAAGGCGATATTGTTATTGATGCTGTACAAAAGAATCTACGTGAAGAGTATCAGTACACTTACAGTAACAAAGAACTAAAAGAGATGATTGAAATCGAGCAAACACAAAATTCTCAAATGTTTCAGATTATCGTGACGTCTTCGGAACCAAAAAAGGCAGCCCGGATTGTAAATGTAACTGCGACAACCTTTCAAGAAATAGCCGAAGATGTGTTGGAAGTGAGCAAAGTAACTATTACTTCTAAAGGAATGATTCCGACGGAATCCGTTTTCCCAAACACTAAACTGAGCTTATTGATTGGTGCGCTATTGGGATTAACAGTGGGAATCGTCAGTGCATTTGTATCAGAATTTTTTGATGATACAGTGAAGGATCGACGATACGTAACAGAAAATTTAGTTTTTCCGATTCTCGGTGATGTCTCTGAAATCAATCCAGAAGAGCTAAGTGATCATCGTGGAACAAGGACACCGGAGCAAGGAACTATAAAACGTACTCTTGCGGCTAGAACGGTTCTTAATCGACATCGAGAACGTTTATAAGGAGCATATAGTTAGATGGAAAATAAGGAACAATTGATTGCCCCAGTGGATTTAGTAGCGGCACTTAATCCATATTCCGCAGTTTCTGAGCAATATCGAAAAATTCGAACGAATATTGAATTTTCAACTGCCGATAAAAAAATTAAGTCACTAGTGGTGACTTCGTCTGGCCCATCCGAAGGAAAGACAACAACGGCTGCGAATTTAGCGATTGTTTTTGCCAATGCGGGAAATCGAGTGGCTTTAGTTGATGCCGATTTACGAAGACCAAATGTTGCTTTGAGTTTTGGTATACCAAATGTTAATGGACTGAGCAATTATTTGACCGAAAAAAATTCAACGAGTGCGAATTTCTTATCTGAGACCGAGGTGAAGAATGTCTATATGACCCAAAGTCATGCACAAGTAGGTAGTCGTTTAGTTGCAACAAGTGTTGAAAACCTGTATTTGATTCCCAGTGGTCCAACGCCTCCAAATCCTTCGGAATTGCTAAATTCCAATCGAATGAAGGAATTGATTGAAATTTTGACAGAATCGTTTGATTTAGTGATTTTTGATATGCCGCCAGTGGTGATGGTGGCAGACGCACAAATTTTATCTTCATACGTCGATGGCACGATTTTAGTCGTGCGAGAACGAGTAGCGAAAAAACAAAATTTACTGGAAGCAAAGAAACTGTTGGAAATGGTCAATGCAAAGGTGATCGGTGTGGTTTATAACGGGGTCAACAAAAAAAATGAGGCTTATTATTATGGAACGGAAAGAACGAAAAAGGGGAAATAAACACTCTATATTTCTCACTTATTCGTTAAGCTACTTACGAAGAAAATGCCATCATATCTGGAAGCCATATTCTATTAGTCAATCAAAAAATGTTCAAATGTTTTGCATTCGTAAATTTTGAATGCTCATTATTGTTGGAGGAGTTAGGGATGAAGAATGAAAATAATTTTGGGTATATAGGAAGCGTAAAAAGCCGTAGATATGACGATCAAAGGTACTTCCAATTGAATCAATTCGATCAATTGAATCTGGAAAAGCGAAGATTTTATACATTTTTCAAGCGGTCAATTGATCTATTTTTTAGCTTAATTGGCTTAATTTTTCTTTCACCGATTATGTTGTGGGTGGCTTATAAAGTACATAAAGAAGATCCAGAGGCTCCTATAATTTTTACACAAGAACGGATCGGTCAAGATGGTAACTCCTTCACAATGTATAAATTTCGCTCAATGCATGGGGATGCGGAGAAGCAATTAGAAGAACTTCTTGATCAAAATGAAGTCAAAGGACCGATGTTCAAAATGAAAGAGGATCCTCGAGTCACTGAATTTGGAAAACTTATCCGACGAACAAGCTTGGACGAATTTCCACAACTGGTGAATGTCATTAAAGGTGAAATGAGTTTAATCGGACCACGGCCCGCTTTAAAAAGAGAAGTGATCAATTACACACCCCATGATCGAAAACGTTTGTTAGTAAAGCCCGGTTGTTCTGGTTTGTGGCAAGTCAGTGGGCGAAGTGAGGTTCATTTTGAGGAAATGGTCGCATTTGATATCGAATATATTCAGAAACGAAGTTTCTGGTACGACATTCGACTCATCCTAAAGACAATAAAAGTAATGATAAAACCAGAGGGTGCGTATTAAGGAGTCACAAAATGGAAGAAAAGCAACACGTTTATATCATAGGATCAAAGGGAATTCCTGCCCATTATGGAGGATTTGAGACATTTGTGGAGCAGCTGACAAGTCATCAAGTAGACAAAAGGATACAATATCATGTCGCGTGCATGACTGAAAATTCAGAAAAATCAGATATTAGTCAAAAGCACTTTGAGTATAATCACGCGAAGTGCTTTAACATTGATGTGCCCAAAATTGGTCCTGCCAGGGCAATCTATTACGATGTCTTAGCGCTGAATTTTGCTATACAGTTAGCAAAAGTTAACCGAGACAAGCACCCCATATTCTATGTTTTAGCTTGTCGAATCGGTCCTTTTATAGGTCGCATGAAAAAGCGCATTGAAGCTCTGGGTGGTCGCTTGTTTGTCAATCCAGATGGACATGAATGGTTACGAGCAAAGTGGGCGTATCCTGTTCGAAGGTACTGGAAGCATTCTGAACGATTAATGGTGAAACATGCCGATTTACTGATCTGTGACAGTCAAACAATCGAGAACTATATTCAAGAGACGTATCGTTCTTACGAACCAGAGACGACTTATCTAGCTTATGGAACCGATTTAGAGAAATCTGAATTGGACGAAAGTGACTCAGAAGTTCGTGAATGGTATCAAGAAAATGACGTATCCCTACGGGAATATTATTTAGTTGTTGGTCGATTTGTCCCAGAAAATAATTACGAAACCGCGATTCGTGAATTCATGAAGTCTGAAACAACAAAGGATCTGGTCTTGATTACGAATAATGAGCAGCATGGTTATTACACCAAGCTACGAAAGGAGACAGCGTTTGATTCCGATCCGCGAATCAAATTTGTGGGCACAGTCTATAATCAAGAGCTACTAAAATACATTCGAGAGCATGCTTTTGCTTATATCCATGGTCATGAAGTAGGAGGAACTAATCCGTCCCTCTTAGAAGCGATGGCGTTAACAAAATTGAATCTGTTGTTAGATGTTGGCTTCAATCGAGAAGTTGGGAGAAATTCCGCTGTGTATTGGAAAAAGAATGGCACCTTACATCAAATGATTACAGGATTAGACTCACCATTAGAAGAGCTGATGACCCTTAAAGGATTGAAGAAACCTGAACATATTGCCACAGAGTTCTCATGGGAAACAATCGTTGCTTCTTATGAAGATCTATTAATGAAATTTTGATCTATGAAACTGATTTTGAACATGTAAAGGATAGTAGAATCAAAAATTATTAACAAGAAGGTACTAGCAGACGAGGGGTTTCCAAAGGAAACAATGAACGATAAAGCAGTATACATTGTCTAATAGTAAGTCAAGAGGAGCGAGTGAATGGAAGAGGAGAGTCAGCTACGAAGACTCCAAATGTTGGAATTGGAAGCATTAATAGAATTGCGAGCATTTTGCCAAATGCATGGTATGGATTTTTTTTTACGTGGCGGCAGTGTTATGGGGGCAGTAAAATACAGTGGTTTTGTCCCGTGGGATGACGACGCAGATATTGCCATTTTTAGGAAAGATTATGATCGATTCATTGAATTGACAGCTGCGAATGAATGGTCAGAAAAATTTGAGGTGGTTAGCTATAAATACAATCCAGAGATTCATTGCTATTTCCCAAGGGTATTGTTAAAAGAGGGCATCCGAAAGAAAGAAGGCTTACCGAAAAACAATCATTTGGGATTAAGTATGATCGATATTCTTCCCATTGATGGTAGTCCGAATTCATTTATGTTAAAAACTTTCTATTATACACGGATCTATGTGTATCGCGCGCTTGCAGGGGTATGGACAATGGGTATCGAAGATACGGTTAGCATGCATTGTGAATCCCGACAGTAGAATGTAAGAAAATGCCGACGAGAAAAATGGTGTTTTTCTTACATTTTTTAGTACACTGGTTTAAAAACAATCAGGAGGATTTTATGCGATCAGATGTACGTGAAGGAGTTCAAATTTATATTATGAGTGATATTAAACCTAATTTTACCCATTTAGCTAGACAGTTCGAATGTGATCCACGCACTGTCAAACGTTATTACGAAAACAATCTATCTAAAAAGAAAGCTGCACCGAAAAAACGGCCAAGCAAATTAGATCCTTTTCGGTCAATTATTCAAGAGAAAGTTGAACTAGGCTGTTCTGCTTCAGCGATTTATCGTTTTATCAAGAAGAAAGGTTACGAAGGGAAGGATTCTATTCTAAGAGATTACTGCAGCCAATTGCGAAAAACACACATTCAGAAAGCGACGATCCGAATTGAAACCCAACCAGGTTTGTCTGCACAAGTTGACTGGAAAGAAGATCTTGTCCTTTACAATCGTTCGGGTCAACGGTTTCAAATCAATTTATTTTTATATGTTCTAGGCTTTTCACGTTGGAAGTATATCGAGTTAACGCTAGACAGAAAACAAGATACATTACTTCGTTGTTTGAACAATGCCTTTCTTTCTTCAGAAGGAATTCCTCATGAAATTTGGTTTGATAATATGCGTACTGTTGTTGATCAAAGTAGAACGCAGTTTAGAAAGGTCACTTGGAACCAAAGGTTCTATGAATACAGTAAAGACGCAGGATTTAAACCAATTGCCTGTCGACCTTATCGTCCGCAAACAAAAGGGAAAGTGGAAGCCTTAGCTCGAACGGTCGAGCAACTAAAAGTATACAATGGCGAATTTGATACATTGGAGGATTTGATTGATCTTGTTTTTGAATTCAATGAAGAGCTTAACAAAGAAACTTCTCAAGCAATTGAGGGTCCACCAATACTGAAATTTACTGCACACGAAAAAGAGCACTTATTGCCCTTTGATTCGAAATTACTAACGACCTACACACAAGATATCCTCTCTCGTAAGGTATCCAAAGAATCGCTCGTGATTTATCAAAAGAATAAGTACTCTGTACCCGTTCGCTATATCGGCAAGACAGTTTCTCTCCAAGCTGTTGCCGGCGAACTTACTATTCATTATAACGGCGAATGTATTCAAAGACACCTTTTAAGTCAAAAAAAATTTAATTATCATTCAGATGATATGCAGGAAATTTTAAAGTCCGACATTTATCGGTCAAAATCGGATGAAGAAATTGCACACTATGTTCAAGAAAATTTGAAACTCTACGACGAGTTCTATTAGGAGGCACCATGTCACAATACCAAGAGTTACTAGATAATCTAACAACGTTAAAGCTAGATCAGATCAAAGAATATCTCCCTCATTTTTTAGAATCTGAAAAAACAAAAGAACTGTCCACAATCGATATTCTTTATTCATTAACGGAACGGGAATTAGCGTTTAGGAAACAACGGGCGGAAAAAATGAATATCAAAACGTCCCACTTCCCCTATGAAAAACGGATGTCCGATTTTGACTTTGACTATCAGCCGAGTGTAAACAAACGGCAACTGCTGGACTTATCCAGCCTGCATTTTATGGAACGGCAAGAGAACATTTTATTTATCGGCAGCAGCGGTGTTGGCAAAACACATTTAGCAACGGCGATAGGTATGGAAGCTTGTCGCCAACGAATCAGCACCTATTTTATTACGTGTAATGAGTTGATTCAGCGATTGACAAAAGCCTATCAAGAAAACCGGCATGAAGCATTAATAAAAAATTACTGCCGATATAAACTACTCATTATCGACGAAATTGGTTATTTACCGATTTCAGAGGTTGGTGCAAATCTTTTTTTCCAGTTAATCACCAGGAGATATGAAACGAAATCGACGATTATTACAACGAATATCCCATTATCAAAATGGGGAGCAGTATTCTCAGACCCAACATTAGCAAATGCCATATTGGACCGATTGGTCCATCACTCTCAACTAATCAAAATTACTGGGAGATCTTATCGCATGAAAGACTACTTGCTTGATAAGGATGTTCTTCAGGCACCTACAGATGAGAAAGGGAAGAAAATCGGTAAAAACTAGCATATTTTCACCGGCAAAAAATTACATTTGAAAATCGGGATTGACATGCATGATTCAACAAAGAAGAAGGTCTTGTCCTTTTTAAAACAAATTCGGATCCATCGCTTGTATTCACAGGTGTCTATCTATGAACGATTGGATCGTTTATACACAAAATATCCACTTGAACAGTCAAAGGATATAGGCACAATTACTGGTTCATTGTACAAAAAAGAGATTCTTCCTCGAGAGTGGTGGGGGAATGGGGAAGAACTCGCTTTTGAAAATCATCGATTTCTTGTTCCAGTGAATTACAACGACTATTTGAAGCAATTATATGGGGATAACTATCTAACATATACTCCGAGTGTCACGCAACAAGAAGAGAAAAAGCATATTAAGTAGACTGTCAAGAGAGTAAATGGCATGTGTCAATGAATGAGAAGGGTCGAAATATTTTTAGCTGTAGAATCTTCTTTTGAATACACATAGTATTGTATACTTAGATTTCTATTGACTGTCTAGTCAACGGAAGAAGAACGAATCTACATGAATAATTTTTTGGAGGGATCCCATGTTTTGTTTTGTCGTGTTGCATTATCTGGTTAAAGAAGAAACGATTTTATGCGTGAATAGTATTCTGCAATTGATAGGAGAAAAGCGAATCATTATCGTAGATAATGCGTCACCAAATGGTTCTGGAAAAGAGTTAGAACAGATCTATTCTAAAGTTCCCAACATTGATGTGATCGTCTTGCCGGAAAACGTTGGATTTGCGAAGGGAAATAATGCTGGTTACCTATATGCAAAAAAAATTTATCAACCAGAAAGTATTGTGATCATGAATAATGATATCCAAATTGCTCAGCAGGATTTTATTATTACAGCCAAAGAACTCTATAAAGCGGAGAAGTATGCGGTTTTGGGTCCGGATGTCTATGCGACATCTTTGAATATCCATCAAAGTCCGAAGCGATTGACGCATTACACACAGGAGGAAGTCCATCGGCTTTTGAAGCAGTATGAAAAGAAATGTTCACAAAAAAGGCTAACGAGAATTAAGTGCCGAATCAAGCGAGTAAAAGCATTAAAACGTTTTGTGTACCATCGGCGAATCAAGAGAAATCTTATTGATCATCGAAATACTTATTACGATGTCCCGTTGCATGGGTCTTGTTTGATTTTTTCAGAACCCTTTATTCAACAACGGGATTACGCTTTTTTCAATGAGACATTTATGTATTATGAGACAGAAATTCTTGACTATGAGTGTCAAAAAAAGAAGTTTAAAACGATGTATACACCTCGACTACAGGTTTTGCATCATCACAACGTTGCTACAAATCAAACTTTTCAATCGGATATTCAGAGAACAGTGTTTATGAATACAACGATCCGAGAATCGTTGTCAGCATTCCATACATTGATGGAAAAAGATGGGGCAGAGGAAATCTTTTCTGAATGATCATTGGAAAATTGGAGGAAGAATGTGTTGATTTTTGTTCTATTTATTATTGAGATTCTTTTGATTTTCTTGGCATTTTATCTTATGGGGTATGATCTGTTTAGACCTTCGGTCGTTTTTCTGTCTGTCTTTGCCCTGAGCACTTTTTTTGCCTTATTAAATGTCTTCAATTGGCGAATTGATTACCTACCAAAGACGCTTGCGATTATGGTAACTGGTTTCTTACTTGCAATCGTGGCGGATTATTTGGTCTACCTTTTCTATTCGCGATCTATTGGGCATTCACAGGAGTTACAGGTATTAGTGATTGAAAAATGGAAGGTTTTTGTCATTTTGCTCGTTCAACTAGCGGCTCTTTTTTTGTATTATAAGGAGATCAAACGTCTAGCAGTTATTAGCGGGTATGTTGAAGGCGCAAATCTTTTGTGGCATTTTAGGAATGCGACTTCTTATACAGCCGAGGCATCCATCAGTGGGTTAGTGAGTTTGTTTGTAAAAACTTCTGATGCCATAGGTTATGTGTTTACCTTTGTGTTTATTCAAAATACATTGTCCAAAAAAATCAAGCTGAGATCGTTTTATTTTTATCTTTTCCCCATTGTTTTGTTTGCGATTCGAGTCTTGATGGGCTCTGGAAGACAAGAGTTATTACGATGGGTAGCCTTTTCTGTCGTGATTAGTTATATTCTGTTGCACTATCGTTCTGGCTGGTCCACAAAGAAACTTTCCTTTCGATATATGAAAAAGATTGTGGTGATTCTACCAATTACACTGGGTCTTTTTTATGTTGCGGCGAATGTCATCGGTCGGGAAACCACACGTACCTTTTTTCAATATATTTCAACTTATGCCGGTGGTTCGATTCAGCACTTTAATCAGTACTTAACTGAACGTCCTTTAGTTGTGGAAAAACATTTTGGCGCAGAAACCTTTCCAGCAGTCTACTCATTTCTTCATCGTTTAGGTGTGACTCATTACACACGAAGTGTGCATCTTGAAATGCGTCAGTTGGGAGTCACACAAGGAAATATTTACACTTTTTTTCGACGTCCGTATCATGACTTCGGTTTACTTGGAATGTGTCTGATGGTATTTTTCGTGATCCTTCTTTTCTCCTTATGGTACTCCTCTTTCAAGAAAAAAAAACTTGGTCCAAGAACCAATTACTCGATGATCTGTTATAGCTATCTTTTTTACTGGATTGTCCTTGCCTCTATCGAAAATTACGCAATCGGTTTGATTTCACTAGGAACAGTGATGACGTTACTTCTTATCAAGCTGGTCTATTTTTTCTTATTTGGTTTTTCTTTGAAAAGATGGAGACCTCAAATAGACTATTTTGACCCTCTTGAGAAGGAATCGTCTATTCTAAAATGATGGAAAAGTGAGGATGCCTTTGAATACGAAAGCGAAGAATCTACTAAAGAATATTCATTATACTGTCACAGCGAACATTCTTGTTTTAACAATCTCAGTTTTATTAAACTTGTTTGTCCCAAAATTTATTGGGGTAGAGGATTATAGTTATTGGCAACTCTATGTTTTCTATTCTTCCTATGTGGGCTTTTTTCATCTCGGTTGGTTAGACGGCATCTACTTGAAGATTGGTGGGAAAGAGTACGAGGAATTGGATAAATCAACATTAGGGAGCCAGTTTTGGTACTTCTTCATATTTGAATGTGGTTTATCACTGGTGTTCAGTGTGTTTGTTTGTTTATTGCCAATTTCAGAACCTAAGGTTCCTATTCTATTATTTACAGCACTTGTTTCAATCATTAGAAACTGTACGACGTTCATTCTTTACATCCTGCAATCCACGAATCGAATCAAAGAATATGCCCAGGTATCAAGAAATGACCGGTATGTTTACTTAGTTTTTTTAAGTGTCTATCTCTTTTATGGCGGGAGAAATTATCTCTTACTGATTCAACTTGATGTTCTGGCGCGTCTTCTTGTGACGATTTGGGGATTCCTCAAACTGAAAGATCTCTTTTTCTCTAAACCTTTAAGCGTTTCATCCCTTCGACAAGAAATTTTCCACAATGTCAAAGTTGGTAGCAATCTCATGATTAGTAATATCGTGGGCATGTTGATTATTGGGGTTTCTAGAATTCTGATTGAACTACATTGGACTGTTGAGACCTTTGGAAAGCTGTCTCTGACTTTAGGAATTTCAAACCTATTTATGACCTTTATCAACGCAGTAGGAGTGGTGTTGTTTCCGTTGTTGAGACGAACAAATCCTCAAAAATTAAGCGCGCTTTATCAGACCCTTCGGGCAGTGTTTGTGCCAATTTCTTATAGTCTTCTACTTGTTTATTATCCATTGAAGTTGATTCTAGAAAGTTGGTTGCCAGCATACAAACAAAGTTTTCTGTTTATGGGCATTTTATTTCCGATGATCCTTTTTGAAGGCAGAATGTCTCTTCTCGTAACAACGTATTTAAAAACGATCAGAAAAGAGAAACTGATTCTCTCCGCCAATGTGGTAGCATTATTATTTTCAGTTGTTGGATCATTCATCGCGATTTTTTATTGGGAGAGTCTATTAGGAGCAGTCGGGATAATTGTTCTTAGTTCAGCGATTCGTTGTGTGATTGGAGAGATTCTTTTAGCTAGAGCGATAAAGTTGGAGATAATAAAACCATTAGTGATCGAACTGGCATTAACCATTATTTTCATTTTTGGAAATAGTTGGCTGCGAGAACTGACAAGTTTTATTTGTTTTAGCAGTTGTTTTTTGGTGTATGTACTCTATGATCGTTCTTCATTTTTAAGTAGCTTGAAACGATTAGTGAGACTTTCAAAAGCGTAATGCAAATAAATAGACCATGAATATGAGTAAAGGGGCTAAGAGAAAGGATAAAAATGAAGCATTATTCTTATAGTGGGAAGCGAAAGAATCATTTGAAGAGAATAGTTTTTGTTTTGTTGGGAGGGGGATTGTCGTATTCGCAATTTTTGGTATAGGAGCAAAAATATACTAGGATGTAAAATCAACTGCTAAACAAACGTATGAATTGCTTGATCCGAAGAATGATTCTACAGATCGACAAGAGTCAATAGCAAAGAATGATCTCTTCATTATTTTATTATTTGATAAGGATTAACCAATTCACAAGCTGCTTTGAATACAGTAGGAAATAACCGTAGGAATAATGAGACTTTTGAAGATATGAAGGGCATCATGCAGACATATCTATCCGCTTTTGATTATTTCGAATCCGAACAGATGAAGGGAGAATAATTCACGAAAGTTGGGATTTCTTATCAACACATATTTGAATAAGAAATTAGCCAGATTAGAAATAGGCTATTGAAGGTAATAAGGTAATTTTCTATAAGGTGTATTTATTTGACTAGAGAAATAGCTTTTTGTGTTTCGTAGAGAACGCAAACACAGTTCATTATTTGAAAGTTGTATTCATTTTTTTGTGAATACTAATGTGTATCACTCTCTAAATGTCTTATTTTAAGGAAGAGGAAGAGAAGGGAAACATGTTATAGCCCTTCGCTTGTTGTATGTTGTGGGCATGTGTTTTGTTTATATTGTCTTGTCACTTCTTGATAACCTTTTAAAGAATAGTGAGGGCGAATTTATGGACGAATTATTTTCAGAAAAAAGTTTTACTCAACTGCAGATGCTGCACTTCATTGCATCTGGGCCAAATAAAATGAGAAAGACAAAGGAGATCGTGGATTCTGTTCCGATAAGTCAGCAAACCGTGAGAATCTATTTAAATGATCTAATGGATGATATTCTTCAGGTAATGCCAAAGGATGCATCTTGTAGACTGAAGAAGATCCCTCATGGGTATCAAATAATCGGAGCGGAACAAGATGTATTGGCACGGCTTGTTTTAAAGTATGGAAAACAATCTCCTATTTTTATGTTACTTCATATGATCGTGACTTCTAAACGCTTTTCGATCAATAACTATTGTGAGAAAGCATATGTAAGTAGTGGAAACTTTTATAAGAAAAGCGACAAGCTGAAAGTGTTCTTGGCAAATTATGGTCTATCAATGAATTCACGATTCCAAATCATTGGGGAAGAATATGACATTAGGCAACTACTGTTTTCTGTTTATTTTACACTTTTCAAAGATATCGATAATCCTTTTGCCTCGTTTGTAGTCGCAGAAGCGCAGCAAGTACTTGATCAATTTTTAAACGAAGAATTGAAAACGGTTACTTTCGGTAAGTCAGATAGAAATAGATTTTTGATGTATTTAATGATTAGCGTGTTGCGTATCAATGGGGGGCATTTTTTACATGAAAAGAATCCCTATTTTCCTTCAGAAAGACATTCGTCTTCAACGATTGATTTTCTCAAAAGACGATTCGGTTTTTCAGATAGGCGAGCAAATTTAGAATATCAGTTACTTAAATCCTTTTTGGAATTAGAGAAAATCGTTCCTTACTCTACAATGCACTACACTCATAACATTACGGAAAGTTTTATAACGATAGCAGGAGATTTTGTAAAATTATTGAAGCAGCATTCTATTTCTGAGGTGGATGAACAATCGTTAGAAGCGATCAATTTTGGTTTGAGAAATATGTTTAAGAATATTTTGTTAAGTGAGAGTAAGCGGGTAGACAGCCTTTTCTTTTTGAGAGAGGCTGATGTGTCTGAGGAATTTCCAGTTCAGTTTAAGATTTGTCTTGAGTTTCTAAATACCTATTTTCAAAAAGAGCCAATGCTTAATCCATCACTTCTACGGAATCGATCGTTGATGTTACATCTTTTCATCTCGCTGGAAGAAGTCTTTGAGCTTGGTCATTTACGTTACGATGTTGCTCTTCGTGTAGATTGTAGTTATGGAGTATTCGGCCGAGAGTATATAAAGAGGAAAATACGGCAGCAACTTGCGTTGCCGATCACCATTGTGGATTCGGATGAGCAGAAAGCAGATATTTTGATTACGGATCGTAGCACCAGTCCAGATACAAATGAACGTATACTTGTGTGGAATTATCCACCGACGTCTTCTAATTGGGAGACATTGATAGCTAGCATTAAAGAGAAGTTAAGAGTGTAATGATTATTTCCTAAATCAATCGTATTTAGATACTGACTATCTGATGAATTAATTCCATCAAGAAAAAAGTGATAGCTTAGAAAAAAGATAAATCCTATTATTGTAGAAAGAAGCAGATAGAATGAAAAGAAGAGATCCCATTCATTCAGCTAGAGAAGCACAGTTGGTAAGTTATATCTCTACGATTATTAGAAATACAGCAACGAACTACTATCGAGCAAAAAGAAGGTCACTTTTTCGAGAGTTATTGAAAGAACCAGATAAAGTGAATCAACTATTGAGAGAAAAAGAATACTATCAAAATCAATTTTCTATTCATTATTCGATTGAGGAAGAACTAAACAACCACCTATCTAGATTGCCGACTCGTGATTTAGATTTGTTGGTTAAGAAATACGTATTCGAACAAACGGATGAAAAAATAGCATTATCAGAGGGCGTAACCAAACAAGCCATTAACCAAAGAAAAAAGCGTCTGTTAGAAAAGCTTAAAGTTTTATTGAAGAATGAGTAGGAAGTGAAGAATATGAGGGATTTGTATTCACTTGTATTACGGATGAAGCGAGGAGACGATCACGCCTTTGAAGTTATTATCAAACGGTTTGATCGAACCTTAAAAAGCAATTCTAGTAGGGAAGGATACTTTGATAGTGATTGTTATCAGGAGTGTCTAATAAGATTACATAAGGGGCTGAAGAATTATAAAAAGATAAACGATTAAAAATATTTTGAAATATTTATTTAAACGTTGACTTTTTGATGGGTTAAATTGTTTTTAGTATTAGAAACAACTTGATCTTTCAAAATTTAATAGAATCTATCAGTACAAAGATATCTGCATGGAGCATTGATTCAACTCCGCGAAGACAATAATTTGAGCGAAAACGAGTTGGGATAAAAGCTGGACTTGTCATTCAGAAGCCAAGATGTGCAGGTACTATAATGATACTTCCGTAAGGCTCGCCGTAAACTGGGGAGAGGGATAAAAACCTATGATGCTTTGACAAAGGCAACTGAAAGATTTAACAAACATATAGTAAGAGTCGTATAATAAAGGTGCATTGGTTCAATAGGAAGGGGGTAACATTAACGGCGAATGTTATAAAGACAATGACCAGAAGTGATCTAATTGCTTTGGGATATGGCCCTTCATTTTCTAGGGATATTATAAGAAAAGCAAAGATCCTGATGGTTCAGAAAGGTTTTGGTTTTTATAATACGAAAAAGTTGGGGAGAGTCCCCATTGAAGCTGTGGAAGAGATTCTTGGAATGACTATCGATTCTGATGATCTTGAAAAAATTCGTAAAACAGATGGCTCTGCTTTAATCAAGGAAAGGCAAAAAGATGGTTAAAGTAAAGAAAAGTAAAAATGGAACCTATGAATTCAGAGTAAGCTTGGGCTTTGATCCTAAAACTGGAAAACGAGTACAAAAACGAATGAGTGGTTTTAGAACGAAATCAGAAGCAAATAAGGCACTTGCAAGTCTAGTGGTCGATGGTGTAAAAGAAAAAGCAACTGAAATAGATACAAGCATGAATTTTAAAAAATTTACAGAGGATATCTTTACCTCATGGTATAGAAACCAAGTGAAAGAGAGTACATTTCTTAATAGACAAGGTTCTATTAAGAAGCATTTTGCTTATTTCTATAATATGGATCTGGATGAAATTACTCCACTAGTTTTGCAAGAATGGCAAATAAAAATGCGAGATAAGTGTTCTAGTCAATACGTACGATCTATTCAAGGCTTGCTTTCTATAGCATTTGACCGGGCGATCGTTTTGGGATTGATGAAGAAGAACCCTTCAAAAATTATAGGAAATGTAAAAAAAGAGAAGAGCGCTATTGATTTTTGGACTAAAGAAGAATTTGAGAGGGTAATTTCTCAGATATATTTAGGAGACTATTTTCAGCATTTTCAATTTATTTGTCTATGGTTACTGTTTATGACAGGGATGCGCGTTGGAGAAGCCACTGCTTTACAGTGGTCAGATGTTGATTTAAACAAGAGAACGTTAAGTATATCAAAAAATCTTTTTTATCAGAATGTAGATAATTATAAGTTTACTACTCCAAAGACGTATGCAAGCATTCGTACGATTGTTCTTGATACGGATACTATAGAGATATTAACTAAATGGAGAGAAGTCCAAAAAGAAAACTGTAAAACGAAGTTTATCCTTTCGTATAATGGTGTGCCAACACAAAAATTTACCATTTCCTATGCGATAGATCGTTACTCAAAAATAGCTGGGGTCCATCGTATTAGGATTCACGGTTTAAGGCACTCTCATGCTTCGCTACTGATTAGTATGGGAGAAAATCCATTAATTATTAAGGATCGTTTAGGCCATGCAGATATAGAGACTACTTTAGGAACGTATGGACATCTTTATCCCAATAGTAATTTTCAAGTGGCAGACAAGTTGAGCAACTTTATTGAAAAGAAAACTAGTGATGAAACCAAAGTGAACCATTACAGTAGTAATCAATTCATGAAAACTACTTACGGTATGAACTAAGTTATTTTATTGATTGAAAAACTGTGCCATAACTGTGCCACAGATAAAAAATAGGTTTGAAACCCTTGATATATAAGGGTTTCAAACCTCCGACAATTATTCCCACTCTACAGTCGCAGGCGGCTTGCTCGTAATATCATACACGATCCGATTGACATGAGCGACTTCATTGACGATCCGCACTGAGATTTTTTGCAGAACATCCCAAGGGATACGTGCAAAGTCAGCAGTCATACCATCGATTGAAGTTACCGCACGGATACCGACTGTGTAGTCGTAGGTACGGCCGTCGCCCATGACACCGACTGAACGGATGCCTGGTAGGACAGTGAAGTATTGCCAGATATCGCGGTCAAGACCAGCGTTGGCGATTTCTTCACGCAGGATTGCGTCTGATTCGCGGACGATTTCCAATTTTTCTTCAGTAAGCTCGCCAAGGACACGGATACCTAGACCTGGTCCTGGGAATGGTTGGCGCCAAACGATGGAGTCAGGCATGCCAAGCTGTGTTCCTAATTCTCGTACTTCATCTTTGAATAGGGTATTTAAAGGTTCGATCAACTCAAACTGCATGTCTTCTGGTAATCCACCAACATTGTGGTGAGATTTGATGGTTTGTGCTGTTTCTGTACCAGATTCGATCACATCAGTATAAAGGGTACCTTGGGCTAAGAAGGAAATACCTTCTTTACCAGCAAGTTTTGTCGCTTCGTCGTCAAAGACGTAAACAAATTCGTTACCAATAATTTTACGTTTTTGTTCAGGATCAGAAACGCCGGCTAATTTATTTAAGAAACGGTCTTTGGCATCAACTTTGATGATGTTCAAGCCGAATTTTCCGCCTAGAGCTTCCATTACTTGTTCGCCTTCGTCTTTACGTAATAGACCGTGGTCTACGAAGATCGAAGTTAATTGATCACCGATGGCTTTTTGTAAAAGCACACCAACGACACTGGAGTCTACACCGCCTGATAGGCCTAGCAGAACTTTTTTGTCGCCGACTTGTTCACGGATTTTTGCGACTTGCATGTCGATGAAGTTATCCATGCTCCAGTCGCCTTTGCATTGACACACATCTAGGGCAAAGTGACGTAATAATTCATTGCCGTATTCTGAATGACGCACTTCTGCGTGGAATTGAATTCCGTAGAAGTTGCGATTGGTATCTTGGATCGCTGCGATTGGGCAGTCTTTGCTGGTGCCAACTTTTTCAAAGCCTTCAGGAACCTGTGTAACCAGGTCGCCGTGGCTCATCCAAACAGTTTGTTCTTTTGGCGTTCCGGCGAATAGGACAGCATCGTCAGAAAGGACTTCTAAGGTTGCTTGACCGTATTCACGGTTTTTAGCGGGTTCTACTTTTCCGCCTAAGTTATATGTGATCAGCTGCATGCCGTAGCAAATACCTAAGACTGGAATCCCCAATTCAAAGATTTTTGGATCGATGGAGAAGGCTCCTTCGTCATAAACACTGTTTGGGCCACCTGATAAGATGATCCCTTTTGGATTCATGGCTTTGACTTCTTCTGCAGTGATGCGGTGGCTCATAAGTTCTGAGAAAACACCGAATTCACGAATACGACGAGTGATTAATTGGTTATACTGACTACCATAATCAAGTACAATGATTTTTTCTACGTTTGTCATTTCGGTAGAAACATTTGTCACAATTATTACCCCTTTTCAAGTTTTATTATAAAAGAAAGCAAGCTTTCTTTATAAGCTAGTATTTACGCAAATAGATTTCATCAATGATATGATGCTTTGCCTTGTGCAAGATAATATCAGCTCGACCTCTTGTTGGCAAGATATACTCTTCCAAATTCTTCAAGTTGACATTTTTCCAGACATCCTCGGCCATAGCCAATGCTTCTTTACGATCGCCGATGGCATAGTCGTAATAGTAGTTATCTGGATCTTTAAAGGCTGTATCCAGCAAGGACTCAAACCGTTCCAAATACCATCTTTCGACCATTTTAGGATCAGCATCTACATAAATCGACAAATCAAAAAAGTCGCTGACATAGATTTGCTGGTTGGCTGGCAGCTGCAGTGTATTGATTCCTTCCACGATCAAAATATCTGGAGAATCGATCATTTCATATTCTCCCTCCACGATATCGTACACATCATGGGAATATTTTGGGATCGGAATATTTTCCTTGCCGGATTTCACTTCATTCAAGACATCAATTAAATTCTCCATGTCATAGCTTTCAGGAAATCCTTTGCGATCCATGATTCCTCGTTCCTCCAAAACAGCGTTCGGATATAAGAAACCGTCTGTAGTGATTAATTGCACGGTTTGGTGTTTGAATAAGCGGTCCAATAGGGTCTGCAATAAACGAGCGGTGGTACTTTTTCCGACAGCTACACTTCCCGCGATTCCGATGATAAAGGGCGGCATCTTCACATAGCGATGCAGAAATAACCCTTTGCTTAAAGTGAGTGACTCAAAATCTTTCATATAAAGATGGATCAGGTGACATAAGGGTACATAGACATCGGTCACATCTTTCATCGAGATTTGGTCGTTCAAACTCTTGATGCTATCAAGCTCTGCTTGCGTCAACGGTGTGTTTCCCGGGGTATAGAAATCCTGCCACTGGTCACGGGCGATCCGGAAATAGTTCCCTCTTTCGTTCATAATAACCTCCTTATTCATACTAAGGCATTTATTTTCAAAAAATGTTTTCTGATTTCATAGTATATGCCATTCAACTATGAATTTTTCTTGTATACATGCCATTCTGCAGCTCTAGTTATTAGTAAGAAGCAGGACTGGCAACTGCGCTTATTCTACCATAAAAATCCTATTAGAAAGTGCTCCGTCTTCAAGAAATCCGAATAATTTCCTGTCGTAAAACGTTAACTATCATTTTAGCCGAAAAAAACCCTAAAAATCTATCGTAATGATAGGAGTTTCATTGTTTTTTTAGTTGCGGCAGGAAAAACTAGCGAGATGTTAAGAATCGGCTTTAAAAAGTGTATCATAATAGTAGTAACAGGTTTATGGAAGCAGGGTGCTGAATTGAAAAAACTAGAAGAAATGAGTTTGGAAGAGCTGTGGCGATTATTTCCAATTATCTTAAGGGAACACAGTGACGATTATGCTAGGTGGTATGAGGAAGAAAAGGAAAAGCTGACAAAGCTGCTGGCTGACTTCGAGATTCAGCGAATGAATCATATCGGCAGTACTTCAGTTGAAGGGTTGATTGCTAAACCAATCGTAGATATTTTGCTAGAATTACCGGATGGTTATGAGCTTAACCGAGTTTCGGAGCTGCTGCAGAAATCTGGTTGGCTTTTAATGATGAGCGATGAGAAAAAACAGACACTGGATTTGAATAAGGGGTATACTCCGGCAGGATTTGCGGAGAAGGTTTATCATCTGCATATAAAAGTATTAGGCGATTGGGATGAGCTTTATTTCAAAGATTATTTGTGTAAATATTCGGAAGCCGCACGACAGTATGAAGAGCTGAAGCTTTCGTTGAAGGCGAGATATGAGCATAATCGCGATGCGTATACGGATGCAAAAACTGATTTTGTTAGGAAATATAGTCAGAAGGCCCGACAAGAGTTTGGTCCGCGCTATTTGGTTAAATAAATTCTATATTTCGTGCTATGATAAGAAGGACAATTAGTAAGAAGGGGTGACAATCATGAAAAAAATCGTTTTATTTGGCGACAGCTTATTGGCTGGTGTGATGAATGGTGAAACGAGCAATATTTTAGATAAATATATTCTTGATGAGCTGACAGGAATGGGCTTTCCTGGTTACGAATTAGTAAAGCTGGGGAAACGCGGCGAATCTTCTTCTGATGGCTTGGCACGGGTCAATGAAGCGGTGGAAGCAGAAGGCGATTTTGTGGTAATCTCTTTTGGAACCAATGATTCATTGAAGCAAAAAAATACGGTTGAGGCGTTTGGTGAGAATATCAAAGAGATCATCGAGTCCTTTGATGCATCAAAGGTGATATTATTGACGACGGGCTATATCAACACAGAGATTTTGCCGATCGGTGACAATGATCGCCAGCAGGTATATGTTGAAAAAGCGAAACAAATCGCTGAAGAGGTTGGAGTCAATGTGATCGATCTGTATCATCACATGACCGTTTATCCAAAACCAAATGAGTTTGTGCAAACATTTGATGGGATCCATCCTTCAAATGAAGGCTACCATTTCTTAGGGGCTTTGATCGCACGAGATATTAAAGAAAAATTATTAGCAGAAGGGTAAGTTTATGGCAAATCATTATTATTCGGAAAATCCCGAGACAGCTCACGATCTTCACCAATGGTCGTTTGAACTAGCAGGGAAAACATTTCAGTTTGTTACTGACAGTGGTGTTTTTTCTCGAGATACAGTAGATTATGGATCGCGCGCGTTGATTGACCATTTCGATGCTGAAAATCTACCGGATGGAACATTGCTGGATGTGGGCTGCGGCTACGGTCCGATTGGCATGGCATTGGCCTATCAAACAGGTCGTCCGGTTGAAATGATCGATGTGAACAATCGAGCGGTAGAGCTGGCGCAAGGCAACGCGAAGCATAACGGTATTGAAGCAGACATTCATCAATCCAATATTTACGAGACGCTGCATCAAGAAGAGTATGCGGCCATCATCAGCAACCCGCCGATCCGAGCGGGAAAAAAAGTCGTTCATCAAATCTTGAGTGAGGCGGAGCCATTGTTAAAGATCGGCGGTACATTGACTATCGTGATCCAAAAGAAACAGGGAGCTCCGAGTGCAAAAAGCAAGATGGAGGACGTATTTGGAAACGCAGAGATCGTTGCGAAAGATAAAGGCTATTACATTATTCGCAGCACCAAGGAATAAAAAAATCCCGTTAGTTCTGTTTTTGAACTGACGGGATTTTTTCGTAAAGGAAAAGGCTTGCAAGTCTAGTTGAAGAAACGCTATAATCACAATGACTCATTATTTTCACAAATGTGATAGAGGAGGGCGAGTTTATGCAAAAAGAAGAAGATAAATTATTGGTTCGCATAGCCGAAATGTATTACCAAGAAGATAAAAATCAAAGTCAGATTTCTAAGGAATTAAATATTCATCGTAGCACGATCAGCAGATTACTGAAGCGTTCGCGCAATGAGGGGATCGTCAACATTTCTATCAATTATGACAAGGCAGGGACCTATAGTATTGAAAAGGAGCTGCAGGAGAAATTTGAATTGGAAAAGGCGATCATCGTACAAGCTGGAACCGATTTGAGCCGTACGCAAAAGGATAAATTATTGGCGCAGGGAGTGGGAGAATATCTGACGGAGATCATCAGGGATGATATGATCTTTGGTTTTTCGTGGGGGGAAACGATGTCTGCGATCCCAGAAGGTTTGACCAACTATGAGGTAGAAAATATTTTATGTGTCCCAATGATTGGCGGGCCTTCTGGCCGTCTGATCAGTGATTATCACGTAAATACGATCACGTACGAGGCGTCAAAAAAATTAAATGGTCGGGCATTATTAATCGATTCGCCGGCCTTTCCAGAAACAGTGAGCTTGAAGAAAGCGTTGATGGAAAATGAGTTTAATCAAGAATTAATTGATTATTGGCGTAAGATCGATATTGCTATTCTAGGCATTGGCTCTCCGACCTTGAAAGCGAGCGAGAGCTGGAAGCAGTTCTACGGAGAAGATGTATTGGCTTATTTGGAAGGTAAAAAAGTGGTTGGTGATGTTGTGTCGCGTTTTTATAATATCGAGGGCGAACATATTGATAATACGTTAGATGATCGTTTGATCGGGATCGATATCTCTGATTTAAAACGGGCTCCGTATCGAATCGGTGTGGCTGAGGCTGTTGATAAAGCAGATGCAATCGCTAGTGCATTGAAAGGTCGTTATATTAATGTATTGGTCACAACAGAAGAAACGGCGCAGGAAGTATTGAAAAGGTAGCCCTATCTGGAATTGAAGAGATCAAAGGGAAAAATGGCTGCGTTGATGGGAGTCAAAGCTTACCAAAGGAGGAGCTATGCAGGTTATTCGTTTGCTTCAAACGACATTGATTTTACTGAGCCGCAAGCAGGTGACGGCGAAGGAATTAGCGGAACGTTTTCAAGTTTCCACCCGTACGATTTATCGTGATGTTGATGCATTGAGTTTAGCAGGGGTGCCTGTATATGCGAATAAAGGGCGCAATGGCGGGATATTCTTAGACGACTCGTATCATGTCAGCAATGCTTTAATTGAAAAAGAGGAGCAGGATGATTTATTTTTAGCGCTGCATTTACTCCAATCGGTTGGGCTCGCAGATACCAAGAAGCTGTTGAAAAAAATGGGGACGGTCTATGATTGGAGTGAATGGCTGGCGGTTGACCTCAGTCAAACTGAAATCGCGAGCAGGACCTTTGAGCAGATAAAAAAGGCGTTATTCAATCATTGTGAGATCACCTGTATTTATCACACTGAATATGGTCAGACCCGCTTGCTGTCATTAGCGCCTAAACGAGTATTATACAAGTATCAAACATGGTATTTGCTGGCGTGGGAAATGTCCAAAAAGGAATGGTTGCTGCTGCCGATAAAACAAATCAGAGAGGTTGTTTTAACTGAACCGATTTGCTATTCATTTCCAGAAGAGGTCCTAACGTTTCCTCAGTTGACAGTACGTTTGCGTTTCAGTAAACGGATTGCCTATAAAAAATACGCTGAGTTTGCCGACTTGGATTGGCAGGATAATCCTGACAGCAGCTTTGAAGCTTCTTTGACATTCACAGAATTTGATGATCTTTATCGATTTTTGTTGCCTTTAGGAAAAAATGTTGAGCTTCTTTCACCTCCATGGATTCGAGAAAAGGTTTTGAATTATGTGTCTGCTTTTTACGATAATCATTTTTAATATGACATGTTCTGGCACTTTGTTCTATTAAACTAGAGTAAACAAAGGTATCAGTCTAGCTTAAGTAAGAGAAATGTCTTCAGGAAAAAGTGTGAGGCTTAGTTGGCTGGTATACAACATGAAATAGGAGGGAAGAGCTATGCAATTCGAACAAATCGTAAAACCAGATCAATGGATTCTTTCACAGAGCTTTACGGTGAAGGTGGAAGAGATTCCCCAAGTAATTGGACCAACCTTTATGAAGCTAGGAGGATTTATTCAAACACAGGGGATTCAGATTTTAAGTACGCCTTTCGTATCTTATAAAGGCATGGATGAAACTGGCGGACTAGACGAACAGGCAATCCAAATGGAAGTGGGATTCCCAATCGCGGAAGAAGTACAAAATGCTGCGGAAGTCGAAGCAGCTTGTTATCATCAGCCATCGTACAAAGCCTTGTCCACACTTTATGTGGGTAAGTATGATGAGATGGCGAATACGTATTTTGCGATGATGGCTGAAATTAAAAACATTGGTGGAAAATTTATTGGTACAGGCTATGAATATTATTTAAGCGATGAGGAAATTCCAGAAGAACAACAGGAAACAATTTTAGAACTAGTATACGAATAAGCGAGTTATCCATTAAGACAAGTTGAGAAGCTTGTCTTTTTTTTGAGTCGTTTGTAGGAAAGGATAACCTTTCCACAGTTAAAATCCTGAATGAGTGTATTTTTTGTAGATTGGCAAAGGATGGAAAGAACTTCCATATATAGCGTTTAGTAATAAATCGGAAATTTCGTAAAAGAGGCGTGTCTTTCATTTTTGGAATGCACGTCTTTTTTTGCACTTTTGTGATTTAGTTTTAAAAAAGTTGAAAAAGTTGTTGACAACGTTTTCTTGTGAAGTTACTATAAGGTTGAAACAAATGTTAAAAACAAATCACAAATGTTAAAGGGGCGTTTGCAATGGATTGGTTAGATGTGCAGGGAAAAACAGTGATTGTCACAGGAGGTTCATCAGGAATTGGTGCGGCTATTGTCAAAGAATTATGTGAATTAGGGATCAATGTGGTGAATGCTGATTTGAGAGAAGGAACTTTTACTCATAAAAATCTATTATTCAGCCAAACAGATGTCACTTCACCTGAATCTGTAGAGCAAACAGTCGCAATTGCGGTAGAAACATTTCAAACGATCGATGCGGTAGTCAATAATGCAGGAATTAATATTCCAGCTTTATTAGTCGATGAAGAAATGACTGAAGACGGAAAATTTCAAATCAATGAACGAATTTTTAACAAGATGATCGACATCAATCAAAAGGGCGTCTACTTGATGGGACAAGCTGTTGGTCGTGTGATGGTCAAGCAGGGTTATGGAGTCATCATCAACATGTCATCGGAGTGCGGTCTGGAAGGCTCCGAAGGTCAAAGTGTTTACGCTGCAACGAAGGCTGCGGTGAATAGTTTTACTCGCTCATGGGCAAAAGAGTTAGGAAAAAAAGGGGTAAGAGTTGTAGGGATAGCACCAGGCATCATGGAGGAAACGGGATTACGCACGCTCGAATACGAAACAGCTTTGGCTTATACCCGCGGAATTACAGTTGAGCAATTACGGGCTGGATACAGTAATACCAAGACTATTCCGCTAGGTCGTGATGGGAAATTAAGTGAAGTTGCCGATTTGGTTGCTTACTTTGTCTCTGCACGTTCAAGCTATGTAGATGGTGTGACTGTAAATGTCGCTGGTGGAAAAACTAGAGGTTAGTGTTCAAATCAGCTGTTCGCAGCAAACGGGGCGTTCAGCTGATTGACAGATAAAACAGGAGGAGGGCTTATGAACAAAGTAATTTTAGTGGCACATGGGAAGCTGGCGCATGAAATGAAAAATTCGGCGGAAATGATCTTTGGCGCGCTGCCAGATTTTGAATCAATAGCGTTCTTAAAAGAAGAAGGACTGGATACGATTCAAGAAAAAATCTCCGCTGCGATGGATGAGAAGGACGCATCCTATCTGATCTTAACCGATTTATTTTGCGGGACACCTTACAATGCCAGCTGTGCAGTAGCTATGAAGAATCCTGAACGGGAGATCGAAGTCGTTTCGGGAATGTCGCTGCCGATCGTGTTGGAGGTGGCGAGTATGTTGGGCAATAATTTGCAGGATATTGTGAATCATGCAACAAGTATTCCTTGCGATACAGTGAAAGCGTTTAAACAGCAAGTGATTGAAGAAGAGGAGGATTTTTAAGATGCAAATCAAATTAGCACGAATTGATGACCGATTGATCCATGGGCAAGTAGCAACCGTATGGGCGAAGGAAGCAGGTGCAAAACGAATCATCGTTGTCAGTAAAGAAGTCGCTAACGACGAGATTCGTAAGACTTTGGTGAAACAAGCAGCACCGCCAGGCATTAAAGTGAACATCGTTGATCCGGAAAAAGCAGTGAAGGTCTACAACAATCCGAAGTATGCGGATGAAACAGTTTTTTATCTATTTACCAATCCGATGGAGGTACTGGAATTAGTTGAGATGCAGGTGCCGATCAAATCAATCAATATTGGTGGGATGCAATTCAAAACCGGACGGACACAAATCACAAAGGCGGTCTCAGTCGATCAGACAGAAGCTGATGCTTTCCGTAAATTAGAAGCATCTGGAGTGGAGTTGGATCTGCGAGTAATTGCGACCGATCCCAAAGGAAATTTTGAAGAAAAATTGAAAGAAGCAGGTTTTTAATTATCGATAATTAGGAAATAGGAGGACACAAAAATGGAATTATCAGCTTTGCAGATTGTACTTATTTTTCTTTTTTCATGTGTGTGCGGGATGGGCAGCGTATTGGATGAGTTTCAAACGCATCGACCACTGATTGCGTGTACAATGGTTGGTTTGATTTTGGGAGATGTGACGACGGGGATTATTTTAGGCGGAACATTGGAGCTGATTGCTTTAGGCTGGATGAACATTGGCGCGGCGCAATCGCCGGATTCGGCTTTAGCAAGTGTGATTTCTACTATATTAGTAGTCGTTGGACAGCAGGATATTCAATCTGGGATCGCGATTGCTTTGCCTGTTGCAGCGGCAGGACAGGTACTGACGGTTATTGCTCGGACAATCACGGTAGCTTTTCAGCATGCGGCGGACCGCGAAGCGGAAAAAGCGAATTTCAACAAAATTATCTTCCTGCATTTTAGTGCGTTGTTCATTCAAGCTTTACGTGTAGCAATTCCAGCAACGATCGTAGCGGCATTTGTCAGCGCAGAGATGGTGACGAAGATGCTGGATATGATCCCGGATGTGATTACAGGGGGGCTGGCTGTTGCTGGTGGATTTATCGTCGTTGTCGGATACGCGATGGTTTTGAACATGATGAGCGTGGCGTATCTGATGCCGTTCTTCTATCTAGGATTTGTCATGGGCGGTTATTTAGACTTTAGTCTATTAGCTTTCGGTATCGTTGGATTGATCACGGCGTTAGTTTACGTCCAGTTAAATCCAAACTTTAAGAAAAATGACGTTCAAGGCAATCAGGTGGCGGCAGTTGTTGCTGCTGAATTGGCGGATGATGAGTTAGAGGATTAGGAGGCAAAAAAATGGAAAATACTTCAACGGTAGAAAGCAAAAAAGATATTTATGCGCAATCGCAATTGACCAAAAAGGATTTGATGACCACTTTTGTTTTTTCAAACTTCCAGCAGGCATCTTTTAACTTTGAAAGAATCCATGCTTTGGCATTTTGTGTGGATATGATCCCAACGATTCGCAGGGTCTATAAAACAAAAGAAGAGCAGGCGGAAGCATTGAAACGCCATATGACATTCTTCAATACGACACCAGCAGTTTGCGGGCCAGTGATCGGCGTAACAATGGCGATGGAGGAAGCACGGGCGAGCGGTGCAGATATAGATGATGGAACGATCAACAGCTTGAAGGTTGGTTTGATGGGACCTTTAGCTGGTGTGGGTGATCCGCTTGTTTGGGGAACCCTGCGACCGATTACAGCAGCTTTAGGCGCTTCATTGGCTTTATCCGGCAATGTGATGGGACCAATCTTATTCTTTGTCGCGTTTAATGCGATTCGGTTAGCGATGAAATGGTTTGGGTTGACCTATGGTTTTAGTAAAGGAATGGATATCGTCAAAGATCTATCTGGCAACTTGTTACAAAAATTAACCGAAGGCGCGACCATTTTAGGCTTATTCATCATGGGTGTTCTAGTGACAAAGTGGACGACCGTCAACATTCCATTGATCGTATCAAAAACACCGGGAGCAGATGGAAAAACAGTTATCACTACAGTGCAGAATGTTTTGGACGATTTAGTTCCTGGGCTGCCTGCGCTAGGATTGACTCTGTTGATGATGTATTTGTTAAAGAAAAAAGTCAGTCCGATCGTCTTGATCTTTGTATTATTTGCGGTAGGGATCATCGGTTATTGGTTGGGTATTTTAGCTTAATATGTCCACTCTACTAGATCAGCGGAAAGGACTGGGCAATGATGATCGCTCAACTAAGCGTTCGTCTTGTCAGAGTGCGTGAGAAAAATGAATGTGTTAATAGAAACTAGGGGGAATAGCAGTGAAAACAAAGGCAGTGCGTTTATATGGTAAGAAAGATTTGCGCTTGGAGGAATTCGAATTACCAGAAATTAAAGAAAATGAGATTTTAGCTTCTGTGATTACCGACAGTATTTGTATGTCGACATGGAAATTAGCGAATCAAGGAGCGGATCATAAGAAAGCGCCAAACGATCTTGCAGATAATCCTATTATCATCGGTCATGAGTTTTGTGGCGAACTTTTAGAAGTGGGTGGAAAATGGGCGCACAAATACAAAAAGGGTGAACGATACGTTTTGCAGGCAAACCTGCAATTACCGGATCGTCCGGATTGTCCCGGCTATTCGTATCCCTATACAGGCGGTGACGCTACTTATATCGTAATCTCTGAAGATGTCATGAATCAGGACTGTTTGATCCCTTATAAGGGAGAAACATATTTCGAAGGTTCATTGATTGAACCGTTATCTTGTGTGATCGGTGCCTTTGAAGCGAATTATCATTTGAAAGAAGGTTCTTATGAACACAAGATGGGAATCAAATCGGATGGCAACCTGCTGATCATGGGCGGTACTGGACCGATGGGCTTATTGGCAATCGATTATGCACTGCATGGTCCGATCAAACCAAAAAAATTAGTAGTAACAGATCGCGACGCAGAAAAATTGGCACGGGCAGCCAAACTTTATCCAAGTCAAAATGGTATCGACGTTTCCTATGTAAATGTCGCAGAGGTAACGGACCAGGTCAATCTCTTGAAAGAGACCGTCGACGGCGGGTTCGATGATATCTTTGTCATGGTTCCTGTAGATTCGGTTGTTAGTGAGGCAGCAGCGATGCTGAATCCAGATGGATGTCTAAATTTCTTTGCAGGACCTCAAAACAAAGAATTTTCAGCTAATGTGAACTTCTATGATGTGCATTATTCATTTACTCATTTCGTTGGAACGTCAGGCGGAAACACAGAAGACATGCGCAAAGCAGTCAAGTTGATTGAAAACAAACAGGTCAAGGTGGCGAATGTCGTTACTCACATTCTAGGCTTGGATGCAGTGGGGGAGACTACCTTGAATCAACCAGCAATCGGCGGCGGGAAAAAATTAGTTTATACCCATAAGCAATCGGAATTGAGTAAATTGTCAGAAATCGAACAAGAATCTGAACTAGGGAAAATATTGGCAGAAACAGGCGGTATTTGGAGTAAAAAGGCTGAAAATTATGTCTTAAAAAATTATCCAAATATTTAATATTTTATAAAGTAAATGAATTAATCGTTTTTCTAGTGTTAGTCTCATTTTCCATTGTTCGTGTTTTAAAGTGAAAATAGCTAAAGATCGCCGCAGCGTTTTATGATCTGCGACGATCTTTTTTATAGATTTTCCTTTAAGAATTGAACGGTTGCTTGATAGGCGATGTCAGCATACCCTTCACCGTGAATCGTACCGCTAATTAATTTAGTCTCACTGGGAATCCCTTTTTCAGCGAGTGCTGTTTGTAATTTATAGACACCTGATAAAGGAACCAATTCATTTAATGAATTCGCGATAAAAAGTGGTCCACTGTTATTTGAGACTCGTGATAACGGATCGGCTTGTTGCAAACGCTCCAAGTCTTGCGCTACATAATTCAAGATAAACCATTTATAGAAGGCATCATTCGTGCCGTCTTGGTCGATTTTACCGCTAGTTTGCTTGTCGAAATCAGGTTTTTGGTTCATAGCGGGTACCACTTCAGGGTGTCGCTGTACCCAGTCATAGAGATCGATAATGCCGGACCAAGAAGCGGCGGGAATTCCTTTTTGCAGAGCTAATTCGATCGACAAATTACCGCCGGCTGATGAGCCAAGTGCGGTGATTTTTCCTTTTACAGGATATTCACTTGCTGCTAACCAATCGTAGACCTTCAGCAAATCATCCATTGCAGCTGGAAAGATATAGTCTGGCGCTAAACGATAGTTAGGTGCGATAACGAGAAAATCATCCGCTGCTAAACGTTCTGCCAAAGCAGCCTCTTTCTTTTTGTCGCCACGGAACCAACCGCCGCCGTGAATCAGGATAATCGCTGCCTCGATTTTTTTCGGTTCATAGATATCTAATGTTAATTGTTTTTTTTCATCGTATACATAATCTTTGATCATCTTACCGCACTCCTTTTTTTCTTCATAGAAGCTCTATACAGACTCTAATCTACGCTCTTTTTTCTACAGGGCAAGTAAGAAGTCCTGCCTTTTTATGAAAAAGGCTTTCTTTCTAAATTTTCCTTTGCTACACTTAAAAAAAATACAGAGAGAAGGTCCATGATGAAGGTTACTATCAAAGAGATCGCTGAAATGGCAGGTGTTTCGGTAACAACTGTATCGCAGATCCTAAATAATAAGGGCAGTCGATTCAGCGAGCAGACACGAAAAAAAGTCTTGGCGATCGTTGAAGAATATCAATATAAACCGGATTTTTTTGCGGCAAATTTGATCAATCGTCATTCTAAAACGATTGGAATGATTGTGCCGGATGTGACAGACTTTTTCTTTTCAAAAGTGATCGAGGGAGTAGAAAGTTATTTAAATCCCTTAGGCTACATGATTATTTTGTGCAATTCGCGCCATGATATTGAACAGGAAAAACGTTATTTAAATGAGCTTTCACATCGCTCGGTGGATGGGATTTTAATGGCTACACCGAATCATCTAGAGGATGAGCATAAGCTGGACAGCGATTTCTATCGTAAGCATCCGATTGTCCTGATTGATCGAGGCTTGAATGATCGTGATTGGGGTCAGCTTTTAGTTGAGGAATACGCAGGTGCACAGGAAGTTCTGCGGGTACTGGTAGAAAAGGGACATCGACACATCGGGATGCTGAAGGAAAGTCAAGGCTATTATCAATTGACAGAGCGTGTGAAGGCTTACCGTCAAGTCATCTTCGAATATCAATTGCCTTTTGAGGAAAGCTACATTTGTTCAGGTCAGTTGACGATAGCAGGCGGTTATCATGCGGCAAAGGAAGTACTAAAAAATAAAAAGATTACAGCGATTTTCTGCGGCAACGATGAGATGGCGATTGGCTGTTATCAAGCAATCTATGAAGCGGGCTTAAAAATTCCTGAGGATATATCGGTCGTGGGCTTTGACGGGCTAGAGGTCAGCAAGTATATGGTTCCTCCGTTGACCACTGTTTTTCAACCGAGCCGTGAAATCGGATTTTCTGCAGCAAAATTTTTGGTTGATGCGATCAATTTTCCTTCTCAGCGAATCCCGAATAAAATCTTTCAAACTAAATTAATTATTCGTGAGAGTATAAAAGAAATAGTTCAGGGTTGACAACGGGTTTCAGACTCGTTATAGTAGCAATGGCAGCGCTAACAGAAAGCGCTTCTTCGATTAGTAAACTGTTTTACTAAAGTGGTTTACCTTTCGCCATTTTATTGTATAATATCTTTTGACGCTTGGAGGAAAACCTATGAGAATGGTAGATTTGATAGAGAAAAAGAGAGACGGAAATGTTCTATCAAAAGAAGAAATCGATTTTATTATTGATGGTTACACAGACGGCAGTATTCCAGATTATCAAATGAGTGCGTTGCTGATGGCGATTTTTTATCAGGACATGACAGATGAAGAGATTTCACACTTAACGTTAGCGATGGCAAATTCGGGTGACATCATTGATTTATCTTCTATCGAGGGGATTAAGGTAGATAAACATTCTACTGGTGGTGTCGGTGATACGACAACTTTGGTATTAGCTCCACTCGTAGCAAGTGTGGGTGTACCTGTAGCAAAAATGTCTGGACGAGGACTTGGGTTTACAGGAGGTACCTTAGATAAGTTTGAATCAATCCCGGGATTTAAGATCGAATTATCCGATCAAGAGTTTATTGATATCGTAAACAAGAGCAAGGTGGCAGTGATCGGTCAGTCAGGCAATCTGGCCCCAGCTGATAAGAAGCTTTATGCACTGCGGGATGTGACAGCGACAGTAGATTCTATCCCATTGATCGCTAGCTCGATCATGAGTAAAAAAATTGCGGCTGGTGCTGATGCGATCGTGTTAGATGTAACGACTGGCGATGGCGCCTTTATGAAGGACATCGAGGATGCGAAGCGATTAGCGAAGACAATGGTCCGAATCGGAAAACTGGCGGGCCGTCAAACGATGGCCGTCATTTCGGATATGTCTGAGCCTTTGGGTGAAGCGATCGGCAACAGCTTAGAAATCGTTGAAGCGATCGATACATTGAAAGGCAACGGTCCTGCAGATCTTACGGAAATGTGCTATGTATTAGGCAGTCAAATGGTTGTATTGGCAGGAAAAGCGGAAACATTAGAAGAGGCACGTGGGATGCTGGAAGAAGCGCTACATTCCGGCAAAGCGTTGGAGAAATTCCGTGAAATGGTCAAGGATCAGGGCGGCGATGCTGCGGTGATTGATCAAACGGAAAAAATCTTAACAGCTGAGTATGCGATCGAACTACCCGCTAGAACCTCTGGCTATGTAACGAAGCTGGTTGCTAATGAAATCGGGATTGCAGCGATGCTGCTGGGAGCAGGGCGCAAAACCAAAGAAGAAGATATCGATCATGCGGTAGGTATCAAACTTCATAAGAAAATCGGTGACGAAGTGACTGAAGGAGAGTCGTTGTTGACGATTTATGCGAATACTAATGAAATTGATGATGTAAAGAAATTACTTTATCAGAATATTTCTATTGGCAGTATTCCCCAAGAGCCTATTTTGATTCACGATATTATTACAGAATAAGTATTTAAAACTTTTTTATAGCAATTAAAAATAGATTATAATGAAAGAAGCGAGGGTCAGAAATGGAAATAAATCGAATGATCGACCACACAATTTTAAAAGCAGATGCGGAAAAAGAAGCTGTAATGAAAATTATTGAAGAGGCAAAAAAATACCGATTTTATTCAGTTTGCATCAACCCTACTTGGGTCGCGCTTGCAGCAAAAGAATTACAAGGTGAACCTGTCGCTGTTTGTACGGTGATCGGCTTCCCGCTTGGAGCGAATACAACTGAAACTAAGGCTTTCGAAGCAGCGAATGCAATTGCAAATGGTGCTGATGAAGTCGATATGGTTATCAATATTGGCGAACTAAAAGGCGGCAACGATGAAAAAGTCCAAAAAGACATTGAAGCCGTTGTAGCTGCGGCTAAGGACAAAGCGTTAGTTAAGGTTATTATTGAAACCTCCTTATTGACGAACGATGAAAAAATCAAAGCGTGTGAACTTGCGAAAGCAGCAGGCGCAGATTTTGTTAAAACGTCGACTGGTTTTTCAACCGGGGGAGCCACTGTTGAGGATGTCCGCTTGATGCGCGAAACAGTGGGACCTGAAATGGGCGTTAAAGCTTCTGGCGGGATCCACAATGCCAAAGAAGCGGAAGCAATGATCGAAGCAGGCGCAACACGTTTAGGTGCCAGCTCAGGTGTTGCTATTATGAACGGACTTTCCGGTACAGGGTATTAAGATCGGAGGAGACATTTCATGGATAAACAAGAATGGATCAATATCGCTGTCGAAGCACTGGACAAAGCGTATGTCCCATATTCAAAATTTCCAGTAGGCGCCTGTCTTGTAACAAAGGAAGGCAAAGCCTATCAAGGCATTAATATTGAAAATGCTTCTTACGGCTTATCAAATTGTGCAGAACGTACAGCCTTTTTCAAAGCTGTTTCAGAGGGTGAAAGAGAATTTAGTCACTTAGTAATTGCCGGTCACACACCAGAACCTATCTCTCCATGCGGCGCGTGCCGCCAAGTCATGGCAGAATTTTGTGACCCAGCGATGCCAGTAACCTTAGTCGGTGACAACGGTGTAGTCAAAGAAATGACCGTTGAAGGCTTACTGCCATATTCCTTCACTGATAAAGATTTATAAACCATGTTCATTCAGTCGCAGGACTGTTGAAAAAAATTCATATTTAGGGGGCTTTACAGAAATGAAAAAAGCAAAATTATTTAGCCTAGGTACCGTGGCGATGGCAGCATTGCTAGCTTTAGGAGCATGCGGCGGCGGTGGCGGCGGAAAAACTGATTCTTCAGGCGGAGCGGCTAAAGAAGATTCAAAACACAGTGTTGCAATCGTAACAGACATTGGTGGAGTGGATGACCGTTCGTTTAACCAAAGTGCTTGGGAAGGTCTTCAAGCTTGGGGTAAAAAACATGACATCAAAAAAGGTAATGGCGGATATAACTATATCCAATCAAACGATGCTTCTGAATATGAACAAAATATCTCACAAGCTGTTACTAACGGATTTAAAACAGTCTTCGGTGTAGGTTATCTATTAGCTGACCCAATCTCAGCAGCAGCTGATCAAAATGCAGATACAAACTTTGTTATCATCGACTCAGTTATCGACGGTAAAGACAATGTCGCTTCGGCAACATTTAAAGACCAAGAGGCAGCTTACCTAGCAGGTGTAGCAGCAGCTGAAACAACAAAATCTAATAAAGTCGGTTTTGTTGGTGGTGAAGAAGGTGCCGTTATCGACCGCTTTGAAGCTGGTTTCGTTAAGGGTGTAGAAGATACTGCTAAAAAATTAGACAAAGATATCTCTGTTAAGGTTGAATATGCTGCTTCATTTGGTGACCCAGCTAAAGGGAAAGCTCTTGCAGCAAACATGTACAACAGCGGAATCGACATTATCTATCATGCTTCAGGCGGTACAGGCCAAGGGGTCTTCTCAGAAGCTAAAGCGCGTAATGAAAAATTAGATGAAGCTGACAAGCTTTGGGTTATCGGTGTTGATAGCGACCAACAAAAAGAAGGTAAATACAAATCTAAAGACGGTAAAGAAAGCAACTTCTGTTTAACATCAACACTTAAAGGTGTAGGCGCAGCAGTTCAAGATATCTCTACTCGTGCATTAGAAGATAAATTCCCTAGTGGCGAACACTTATCATATGGTTTGAAAGACGGCGGTGTTGATTTAACTGACGGATTCCTTTCAGACGATGCAAAAGCAGCGGTTAAAGAAGCGAAAACACAAGTTTCTGACGGCGACATCAAAGTTCCGGAAACACCAGAAAAATAATCATTGAGGTGACCATAGCCTCCGGCCAAACGAGGCTATGGTCTCTTTTTTTAAAGCTAAGTCTTCTTTTTTTAGCCAAGTCTCAACCTGTGTTGGATTTGGCTAAGGGAAGAACGCCCTTAACGTTGCAATGTTTTGTCAGGTTTGAAAAAGCGATAGGATGTGAAAAGAAAGTGACAGAAGAACAAAATGTCATTGAGATGCGCAATATCACCAAGCAATTTGGCACGTTTAAAGCAAATGACAACATCAATCTACAGGTTCGAAAAGGCGAGATTCATGCACTTTTAGGAGAAAACGGCGCCGGTAAATCTACACTGATGAATGTTTTGTCGGGGTTATTGCAGCCAACTTCTGGTGAAATTTTGATGGATGGTCAAAAGGTGGATATCTCAAGTCCAACTAAAGCCAATCAATTAGGGATTGGGATGGTCCATCAGCATTTCATGTTAGTTGATGCCTTTACCGTCACAGAAAACATTATTTTAGGCAGTGAGCCAAAGAAAAATGGCATGCTGGACCAAAAGAAAGCCAAAGCTGAAATTGTTCGATTGTCTGAAGAATATGGATTGAAAGTTGATCCAGATGCGTACATTCGCGATATATCAGTAGGGATGCAGCAACGGGTCGAGATTTTGAAAACATTGTACCGCGGTGCGAATGTTCTAATCTTTGATGAACCGACGGCTGTATTGACACCGCAGGAAATCGATGAGTTGATCATGATTATGGAAGGCCTGATTAAAGAAGGCAAATCAATTATTCTGATTACTCATAAGCTAGATGAGATCAAAAAGGTTGCGGATCGTTGTTCAGTTATTCGTCGTGGGCAATACATAGGAACGGTCGACGTGAAAGATGTCAGCTCACAGCAATTAGCTGATATGATGGTCGGACGCTCTGTTTCATTTAAGACAGACAAAATTGCAGCAAAACCAGGTGAAGTGGTTCTTTCAATTAAAGATTTAGTTGTAAAAGAAAGCCGTGGATTAGAAGCAGTGAAGAGCTTATCGCTGGATGTTCATCGTGGTGAGGTCGTTGGGATTGCCGGAATCGACGGCAACGGACAGACTGAATTGATCCAAGCATTAACCGGTCTGCGAAAAGTCGAAAGCGGAACAGTAACAATCAATGGAAAAGATGTGACAAGCAAAGCACCGCGTCAAATCACTGAGACCGGTGTGGGTCATGTACCGGAAGACCGACATAAATATGGCTTGATCTTGCCGCTTCCTTTATCAGAAAATATCGCTTTGCAGTCTTATTATCATGCGCCATTTAGTAAAAATGGTATTTTAAATTATGGTGAGATTGATCGGTATGCAAAACGCTTGATTGAAGAATATGATGTACGGACCACGGGTGAAAAAGCTCCGGCTGCTTCGCTTTCAGGTGGGAACCAGCAAAAAGCAATCATTGCTCGCGAGGTCGACCGTGATCCGGACCTATTGATTGTCTCGCAGCCAACTCGCGGACTTGATGTGGGAGCGATCGAATATATTCATAAACGCTTAGTCGAGCAACGTGATAAGCAAAAAGGGGTACTGTTAGTAAGTTTTGAGTTAGATGAAATTTTGAATGTCTCTGACCGTATCGCGGTTATTCACGCAGGGGAGATCGTTGGTATCGTAGATCCGAAAGAAACTTCTGAAAATGAGCTGGGATTATTGATGGCCGGCTATAGTTTAGAAGAAGCGCGAGCAGAATTAGCAAAGGCTGGTGAGACAAATGAATGATCGCTCAGAAAAAATTAGAAATATTTTAGTACCGATTATCTCAGTTATTTTAGGATTTATTCTTGGTGCTATTTTGATGTTAGTATTTGGGTTCAATCCAATCGAAGGCTACAACGCGATGTTCAGTTCGGCGTTCCAAAGTAAAATGTCCTTCGGTGAAATCTTAGTTGGTGCCGGACCGTTGATTTTTACAGCATTAGGATTTTCCGTTGCCAATTCAGCTGGATTCTTTAATGTCGGGCTTTCGGGTCAGGCTTTATGCGGCTGGGTCGCAAGTATTTGGGTAGCCCTAAGCATGCCGGATTCACCGAAAGTCATTGTGGTCCCATTAGCAATTATTGTTGGCGCATTGGCAGGAGCTGTAGCTGCCGCGATACCTGGTTTCCTACGGGCGTTCTTTGGAACCAGTGAAGTTATTGTTACGATCATGATGAACTATGTGATTTTGTATACCGCAAACCATATCGTAAACCATGTAATGTCACCAGATATTATTTCTAATAAAGGGGTCACAAAAGCAGTCGGGCTGAATGCTTCACTGCGCGAGCCTTGGTTGACAAATATTTTTGGCGGTTCACGAGTGAACATGGGCTTTCTTTTAGCATTGATTTTCTTAGTGGTTGTTTGGTTCTTGATGAAACGTACAACACTAGGTTTTGAAATCCGTTCAGTTGGTTTGAATCCTTTCGCATCTGAGTATGCAGGGATGAGCAGTAAACGGACAATCGTGATTTCAATGATTATTTCCGGGGCTTTAGCCGGCTTGGGCGGTGTGGTTTATGGTTTAGGAACATTTATGAACTACTTTGTTCAAGGAACATCTGTCAGCATCGGCTTTGACGGTATGGCGGTTTCTCTACTAGGAAACGGCAGCTCTGTCGGAATTTTATTATCCGCACTGTTGTTCAGTATTTTAAAGCTTGGCGGTCAGGGAATGCAGTTCTCAGGTATTCCTAGTGAATTAGCCAATAGTGTGATTCCATTGATCATCTTCTTCGTAGCGATCAACTATATCGTACGTGTGGGTCTAGCAAAAGTAATGGGTGGTAAAAAAGAAGTTGAGACTGTCCAAGAAATAGAAAGTGCTCCGAACGAAGAATCTGAAAAAGGGGGCAAAGTCTAATGAATATGGATTTATTAGCGTCAATTATTGCTCAGACACTTGTGTATTCTGCACCATTGATTTTAACTGCGCTTGGCGGGGTGTTTTCTGAACGAAGCGGGATTGTTAACGTTGGTTTAGAAGGAATCATGGTAGCAGGTGCCTTCAGCTCTGTCGTATTCAATCTAGCTTTTGCCGATCAGTTCGGTGCGCTGACACCGTGGCTTGGCGTTTTAGTCGGCGGTTTAGCAGGAATGGCATTCTCTCTGCTTCATGCAGTGGCGACAGTTAGTTTCCGCGCAGACCACATTATCAGTGGTACCGTAATGAATCTGTTAGCTCCTCCATTAGCGATCTTCTTGATCAAGGTAATTTATGGAAAAGGGCAAACAGATACGATCCAGCAACAATTTGGCTACTTTGATTTTCCTGGATTAAGCAAGATTCCAGTGATTGGGGAACTATTCTTTAAAAATACTAGTTTACCTGCATATTTCGCGATTCTAGTCGCTGTAATTTCATGGTTTGTCATTTTTAAAACACGTTTTGGTCTGCGTTTACGCTCTGTTGGTGAAAATCCGCAAGCGGCAGACACACTAGGAATCAATGTATACGCATTGCGTTATTCAGGAGTGCTGCTTTCAGGCTTCTTAGGCGGAATGGGCGGAGCAGTCTTCGCGCAATCAATCGCAGGACGTTTCGCTGCAACAACAATCGCAGGACAAGGGTTTATCTCATTAGCAGCGATGATCTTTGGTAAATGGAATCCGTTAGGTGCGATGGGAGCCGCGATTTTCTTCGGCTTCGCGCAAAACTTGAGTATCGCAGGTTCGAATCTACCGATCATCTCACAAATCCCAGATGTATATCTGCAATCAGCACCATATGTATTGACCATCATTGTACTGGTTCTCTTCTTAGGAAAATCAGCCGCACCAAAAGCTGATGGTGTCAATTACATCAAATCAAAATAATTCTTTTGTTTTTACAGGGCGGGACTATGGGACAATGTTTCTTAGTCACGCCCTTTTTTGCGAGTTCCACTTTGCGCTTCAGCGCGATTAGTGGAATCGTATGCGTAGTGAGAATCAAACTGATTTTTTTGGTTTTTGAAAAAATCGATGCCTTAAAACGAATTAGCTGCGAGTTCAATATCTTAAACTTGTGAAATAGTACGAGCTTGGTAATAATTGCTTTCAGTTTACGGAACATTAAGAACCCCATATACTGAAGCAAAGCTGTTCATTTTAGTAAGATAGGCACTTTGTTAAATGAATAAGTAGACTTTGTCTTGCTTATTTAGATATAAATCAATAGAAAGAGGGAATAGAAATGTTTAAGCGCATTCACTTAGTCGTTATGGATTCTGTTGGTATCGGAGAAGCACCAGATGCTGAAAAATTTGGAGATGTTGGTTCAGATACATTAGGTCATATTGCTGAAAAAGCTGGATTGACTATTCCGCATTTGGAGCAGCTTGGCTTGGGGACGATCCGTCCATTAAAAGGCGTAGAGGCTGTCGCAGATCATGATGGCTATGCGACAAAATTAGAAGAAATCTCTGTTGGGAAAGATACGATGACTGGCCATTGGGAAATTGCTGGTTTGAACATCCAAACACCTTTCCGCGTGTTCCCAGAGGGCTTCCCGCAAGAATTGTTAGATAAAATCTCTGAGTTTTCCGGCCGCGGTATTATCATGGGTGCCAACAAACCATACAGCGGAACGGAAGTTATTGCTGATTTTGGCGAAGAACAAATGAAGACTGGCGACTTGATTATCTATACTTCTGCAGATCCTGTATTGCAGATCGCTGCTCATGAAGAGATTATTCCGTTGGAAGAATTGTATAAGATTTGTCAGTATGTCCGTGATATCACGAAGGATGATCCTTATATGATCGGACGAATTATTGCTCGTCCTTACTTAGGCGAACCTGGCAACTTCACTCGTACCAGCAATCGACATGACTACGCACTTGATCCATTTGGAAAAACGGTCTTGGATTCATTGAAGGACAACGGTAAAGATGTGATCGCTGTCGGTAAGATCAATGATATTTTCAACGGACAAGGAATCACAGATGCCGTTCGCACGAAGAGCAATATGGACGGTGTTGATAAATTATTGGATGTAATGAAGAAGGACTTCACCGGCTTGAGCTTTACGAACTTGGTTGATTTTGATGCTTTGTTTGGTCATCGCCGCGATGTGGTGGGTTATGCTCATGCGATCGAAGAATTTGATTTGCGGATTCCAGAAATCTTGGAAGCAATGCAGGATGACGATTTATTGATGATTACTGCCGATCATGGGAATGATCCAACATTTACAGGAACTGACCATACGCGTGAATATGTCCCATTTTTGGTTTATAGTAAAAAAATGGCGGCACAAGGAAAATTGCCGCAGGGCTATTATTCAGATATTGCGGCGACGATTGCGGAAAACTTCGACGTGCCTGCAACTGAAAACGGTGAAAGCTTCCTTAAATTATTAAAGTAAGAAACAGGAAATAGTTAGACACCAAAAAAAGGAAGCACATCCAGCTTTTTATTGTTCATTTGAGGCAAGTCGCTTAGCCGACCATTTTCTGGAACAATGTTAAAAGAGGATAGTTTGATAATATATATGGCGAGAATTAGATTTATTAATAAGAAATAGGAGGATTTTATGACAGACTTACAAGAAAAAATTCAACAGACGGCTAGTTACATCCAGGACAAAGGAGTTGCAGACGCTGCGTTTGGTTTGATCTTAGGATCTGGCTTGGGCGAATTGGCTGAAGAGATTGAAAACCCTGTAGTGATCCCGTACAATGAGATTCCACATTTCCCTGTTTCAACAGTGGTTGGACATGCTGGACAATTAGTTTATGGCCGCTTGGCTGGTAAAAATGTTTTGGCGATGCAAGGTCGTTTCCATTACTATGAAGGAAATACGATGGAGACAGTGACTTACCCGGTTCGTGTCATGGCTGCGCTGGGTATCCATTCAGTGGTTGTGACAAATGCGGCTGGCGGTGTGAATGAAGGCTTCCAACCAGGGAATTTAATGCTGATCACAGACCATATCAATTTCATGGGAACGAATCCTTTGATTGGACCAAATGATGAAAATATGGGGCCACGCTTCCCAGATATGAGTGCGGCGTATACGAAGGACTATCAGGACAAAGCACGGGAGGTTGCTGGAAAACTAGCAATCGGTTTGCAAGAAGGTGTTTATATGGGCTTCACTGGCCCAACGTATGAAACACCAGCAGAGATTCACATGGCTCGTGCAATGGGTGCTGATGCTGTAGGCATGTCAACTGTTCCTGAAGTAATTGTAGCGGCACATAGCGGAATGAACGTTTTAGGCGTTTCTTGTATTACCAACTTAGCCGCGGGCATGCAGGCGAATTTGAATCATGCAGAAGTGGTGGAAACGACGGAACGTGTTAAGGAAGACTTCAAAAAATTGATCAAAGAAACATTGGCAGTTTTATAGAAAGTTTATTACTATAATAAACGTAATGAAAATCAATCCACTATTATGAGGAGGAATACAATGAGCGTTCATATCGAAGCGAAACAAGGGGAGATCGCAGATAAAATTTTGCTGCCGGGAGATCCGTTGCGGGCAAAATTTATCGCGGAGAATTTTTTAGAGGATGCGAAATGCTATAACAACGTGCGCGGGATGTTAGGTTATACAGGAACTTATAAAGGTGAGCGCGTTTCCGTTCAAGGTACAGGAATGGGGATGCCATCTGCTGGGATCTATGCACAAGAGCTGATCCAATCTTATGGTGTGAAAAAATTGATTCGTGTAGGAACTTGCGGAGCGTTGTCAGAGGACGTGCATGTTCGTGACTTGATTATTGCTCAAGGTGCAGTGACAAGTTCATCAATGGTGAAGAAACATTTCCCAGACTTCCACTTTGCACCGATCGCTGATTTTGATCTGATGATGAAGGCCTATGAAGTGGCGAAGGAAAAAGACTTTACCACTCATGTTGGAAATGTGTTGTCAGAAGATACCTTCTACAAGGATGATTTAGCACCAACCTTCAAATTAGCGGAATACGGTGTCTTAGGTGTTGAAATGGAAGCAGCGATCCTATATTACTTGGGTGCGAAATTCAATGTTCAAGCACTAGGCATTATGACAGTCAGCGACCATATGGTGACTGGTGAAGAAACAACCTCGGAAGAACGCCAAAATACGTTTAAAGACATGATGTATGTTGGATTAGAAACGCTTATTGCGAAATAAATTTGAGAAACCGTCCTTCAATTGTGAAGGGCGGTTGTTTTATCAGCTTGTTCCCAAGTTTACTGGACAATGAATCAAGAAATATTCGGTATAATAGATGGAAAGAAACTACAGGAGGCTCAAAAATGAAACTTGTTGTACGAAAACGCATGGTAGGGAATATACCTTTGCTGGAGATTGTTGCGGAAGATAAGATTTATGAACCGCTGCCCTTAATCATTTATTATCATGGCTGGCAAACGGCTAAGGAGTTGGTGCTGACACAAGGGCGGAAGCTGGCGGCAAAGAATTTTCGGGTCTTGTTGCCAGATGCGGCGAATCACGGCGAACGTAAAACGAAAACTTCAGAGATTCCTTCGCTGACTTTTTGGGATAGCATCCAAACAAATCTATACGAGTTTGGTTATCTGATCGATTATTTTGAAAATCTTGGATTGGTGATGGGACAAATTGGTGTCGGAGGGATCTCAATGGGGGGAATCACGACCTGCATGCTGTTGACGCAGCATCCGGAGATTAATGTCGCTGCTTGTGTGATGGGGTCTCCCGCACCAATCAGCTATCGGGACCGAATCAGTATGCATGCTGGCGAGTTAGGTTTTTATTTACCTAAGGATTATCACCAGTTGACTTCCTGGCTGGAGAACTATGACCTATCGTTAACACCGAAAAAAGTAGCGGGACGCCCATTATTTTTCTGGCATGGGACAAAGGATGAAAAGGTTCCTTACCAGCACACGTCTGACTTTGTCGAAGCGAACCAGCAGGATAATATTACTTTCATCAGTGCGGAGGAACGACATTTCGTCCAGATCGCTACGATGGATCAGATCACGGAATTTTTTGCAGATCATTTGCGGAACTGATTCTTTTGAAGGAAACCGTCTACTAATCGGTCAAATCTGGCAAAATCAAGTGAAGTTGGTTTCATTCTATAAAAATTTGGCTTATGATAAATGAATAGAAGAGAACAGGGAGGAAATTTTTAATGGAGAATTTTGATTTTCATGTCACGACAGATATCCGCTTTGGGAAAGATCGTTTGGCTGAGCTGCCGGAAGTATTGAACCAATTTGGCAAACGAGTGCTGATCGTTTATGGCGGCGGAAGCATTAAGAAGATCGGTTTATACGATAAGGTGATGGAGCAGCTGAAGGCGAATGGCAATGAAGTCTTTGAACTAGCTGGCGTGGAACCAAATCCGCGGATTGAAACGGTGCGTCGCGGTGCTGAGATTTGCCGGAAAGAAAATGTCGATGTGGTTTTAGCAGTCGGCGGCGGTTCAACGATCGATTGTGCGAAGGTCGTCGCGGCAGCTACAAAATTTGATGGGGATGCTTGGGATTTAGTACTGCAACGTCGTAAATATCAAGGCGGGGCATTGCCATTAGTGACGATCTTGACTCTTGCTGCAACCGGCAGTGAAATGAACAGTGGAGCTGTGATTTCCAATCTTTCAACACATCAAAAATTAGGAACCGGCAGTAAAGCGATGCTGCCTAAAGTTTCTTTCTTAGATCCGCAAAATACCTTCAGTGTCAATAAATATCAAACTGCTGCAGGCTCTGCGGATATCATGAGCCATTTGATCGAAAACTATTTCAAACGCACAGAAGGAACAGACGTACAGGATTCTGTGTCGGAGGGCTTGATGCGTTCAGTAATCAAAAATTGTCCGATCGCATTGAACTATCCGGAAGATTATGATGCTCGTGCCAACTTGATGTGGGCTAGTACGCTGGCCTTAAACGGCTTGACTGGAAACGGCAAGCCAGGTGCTTGGTCGTGTCATCCGATGGAGCATGAGTTAAGTGCTTTTTACGATATTACTCATGGTGTCGGTTTGGCGATCTTAACCCCCCGTTGGATGGAATATGCCTTAAATGATGAGACGGTCGATAAATTCGCAAACTTTGCATGGAATGTCTGGAATGTTGAAGAAAAGGTTCCGATGCTGGCGGCCCGCATCGGTATCCAAAAATTATACGACTACTTTAAAGCTTGCGGTATTCCGATGACGTTGCCTGAAGTCGGCATTGATGAGGAAAAATTTGACGAAATGGCGAAGCAAGCCGTTGATCACAGCACGATCAAAACGGATGCCTTTGTTCCGTTGGACGAAGCAGCAGTCAAAGAAATCTATACAGCGTGTCTGACAGAAAGCACTTTTGAATAACAGAGAATAACAGAACGGCGACTCATGACGAGTCGCCGTTTTTATTTGGCATAATAAAATGTAAAATCCGAGCAAGTGTTTTTTGCAGGATCTCTGAAACTTTTGGATGGGACAGAAGATAAGTGATAAAGACGCTGCCAGCCACTAAGAGAGCCAAATGAAGTGCCGGATTTTTTTCGAATTGTGTGAATTCTACTAAGGGCGACACTAGATAGACATGGAGCAGATAGATCGCCAAGGTCCGCTGTCCCCATTTTGTGAAAAAATGCGGCTTGTTGTTGACCAGGGCCAGAAAAACAAAGATAAACGCAAATCCTATCACGTATAAAAAGATAATCGTTAACAGGTTTTGCAGTAAAGGGACAGGAAAGAAAGCATAAGCCCGATCCCGCCATAAAAGCTCCGGCGGCAAATTGTTTTTTGTCCAAAAATAGGCATTCACGATCCCAAAGATAATGATGCCAAAACTGATAGCCTTTCTAAAAGGAACCTTGCGGATGCGGGCAACATGATCTGGTGTGGTGAAATAGCCGGCTAAGAAATAGGGCAGGAAGCCCAAGGTTCGAGCCATTGCCATATACGTTCCAAACTCAGTCAGGAAACCCGAAAAAATCCCGACAATAAAGCTTAAAATTAAGATTCTTCGTACTTTTACGAGGTCTGGTAGCAATAAACGCCAGATAAACATACAATATAAGTACCAAAGGGTCCAACCCGGACTCAGGATCATGAATTGATCGATTTTACCGATAGCCAACATGATCAGCGTTAAAATTAGATTTAACAGCAGATAAGGCACTAGGAAGGTTTCCACCGCAGTGGAGCGGCCTTTGGCTAATTTTTTTGAGAAATAACCAGAAATAAAGATAAAAACGGGCATATGGAATAGGTAGATAAAGACGTAGAGAAACTCTCCGATCTTGTTATCTAAACGAAAATATTCCAATGCGTGTCCTAAGACCACGAGCAAAATCAAGATTCCCCGAATATTGTCGAAAAGGTATTCGCGATTCGGTTTTGTGATTGTGGACACCTCCTTCAGATTCCGTTATGCTTAAGAAGCAGACTATGATGGTCTACTTTGTCTATTGTAGCATGAAAAGTCGAGTTCTATGGGATTATCTTGGAATTATTTGGAGGATACAGCGATGCGCTATTCAGCGAAATTTGTCAAAAATGTTTTTAAAGTGATCAATATGAAAAAACTTGTAGGGGCAACGATGGTCGCTCCGCCAAAGCGGCGACGCCTAATTACTCGTCAGCTTTCTCAAACGGATATCCCACAAAAAATCACAGAGATCGATGGGCATCAGTTGATCACGTTATTTCCCGGACACCCGACGAAGCGCCATGTGTTCTATCTGCATGGGGGCGGTTATGCATTAGAGGCTTCCCCGTTTCATAAAGAGATCCAAGAACGGTTCGTTAAGCGCTATAATCTAAAAGTTAGTTACTTTGATTATCCTCTGGCACCGGAAAATACGGCGGAGAAAACCGTGCCTTTAACGGAGATGGCCTTTAGACAATTAACTTATTTGTATCCGGATGACTGCTTTTTCTTGTTTGGTGATTCCGCAGGCGGCGGCTTGGCAATGAGTTTGGCTCAGCATCTGCGCAATATTGCTCTGCCGAAACGCCCAAAAAAAATGGCATTGGCGTCACCCTGGCTGGATGCTTCCTTAAGCGACCCGCGTTCACAGGAGCTTCAAGAAAAGGACGTCCTGTTGGAAAAAGATCTGTTAGCTGAAGCAGGCGAGAACTATGCCGGCGAGCTGCCTTTAACAGACCCAATGGTTTCACCTATCTACGGAAATTTCGATGATTTGGGTGAATTATTGGTAGTGGCAGGAACAGATGAAATTCTGTATCCGGATGTATTACGTCTAAAGGATCGGATCAAGCGCAGTCAGAAAACAACCATGCATTTGGAAGTGGTAGAAGGCATGATGCATGATTTTGTCGTTTACCCATTGAAAGAATCGCTCCCGTATGTTGATCAAATCGGGGAGTTTTACCAGTAATGGCTGCTTCTTGTTAGAAGCAATACACTTGATAGGAGGGGAAGGATGGCACAAAAATCACGTTCACGCGCGCCATGGCAGCAGAAGGTAATCCAAATACTGCCTGTCATTGGTTTAGCGGCGTTTGTTTTTATATTGATCTACACACGACGCTCCGGGATGTTTAGCTCGGTAGCGGATCTGCAGCATTTTATCAGGAATTTTGGTAACTTTGCTATTGTAGCCTTCATCGTCGTGCAAGCGATCCAGCCGATCATTCCTTTTCTGCCTGGTGGGATTGCGACGATTGTTGGAATGCTGATGTTTGGCAATATTCCTGGGATTATATATAGTTATATTGGACTGGTAATAGGAGAAATCGGCCTGTTCTTATTGGTACGACGCTTTGGTCCAAAGTTTGCCCGTCTTGTTTTGTCTGAGAAGAATTTTCAAAAATTTGAAGCGACTTTACAGGGGCATACACAGGACATCAAGAAATTGTTGATCATTTGCTTCATTTTTCCATTCTTACCAGACGACCTGACGTGTCTGGTGGCGGGAATGACCGATCTTTCTTTTCGGGAGTACCTGAAGATCATTTTGCTATTTAAGCTTTGGTCTGTGGGAGCATATGGCTACTTCTGTCTGTTTGTCTTGAACAAAACATTGACTGGTCTTTAGAATAATCAAGAAAGAGAACTGATTTTTTTTAAATCAGTTCTTTATTATAGTGTTTGGGAGGAAATAGCATGATTCATTATGGGATTTTAAGTACCGCACAAGTGGTTCCGCGTTTTGTGGCGGGAGTAAAAGAGAGTAAGGAAGGCACCGTTTCAGCGATCGCCTCGCGAGGAATCGAAAAGGCCCAAAAAATGGCGCAGGAATTAGACATTCCCAATGCTTTTGGCAGCTATGAAGAGCTGTGTCAAAGCGAAGATGTCGATATCGTGTATGTGGCGGTCTATAATAAGGCACATTATGAAGCGGCAAAATTGGCATTATTGAATCATAAGCATGTTTTGTTGGAAAAGCCTTTTACTATGACGCTTGCACAAGCAGAAGAGCTATTTACGATCGCCGAAGAACGCAAACTGTTCTTGATGGAAGCTCAAAAAGCTCTTTTTTTGCCAATCACCGATCAAATTCAGCAAATCATTCAAGCGGGAAAAATCGGTGCCGTTCGATGGTTGGACTCGGTAACGGCGTATCCCAACATTGATCATATTTCTTGGTTTCGTGATCTGAGTGCGGGTGGCGGCATCTTTCGCGGTGCGGGAACCTATCCGTTAGAATACATGCAGCATTTACTAAAGACCTCGCCAGCTGAGTTCAAGGGAACGTTGACTTTTCCAGAAGGGCAATCGGATGCTCAGGCACAAGTAACATTGAGCTTTCCCAATGGCGTGTTGGGCACCATCTTTTTGACGGTTGATTTAGATTTACCCAAACAGATGATCATTTATGGGGACAAGGGCAAAATCATTGTTCCTGATTTTTGGAAGACGGACACTGCTGAGATTGAGTATCTGGATGGCCAGCGGGAAACATTGCATAGCAGCCAGAACAGCGAGTTTGTTTTTGAAGTGGATCATGTGAATGCGTGTTTGAAGCAAGGACGGCTAGAAAGTCCAGTTGTCACAAAGGAGCTGACCTTAAAAACAGTAGCGATGACTGAAGCAATCTATAAAAGCAATCTATAAAAACAATCAAAAGTGATTGTCAAAGGCTACATGGATGTGCTATAGTTTGTCTCATGCGACGAGTCGAGTGGATCTGAAAAATGATCCTTCGATACCAGAGGCACAAGGACGCAAGTCACCTGTCGGATTTCAGGGTGTCGGAAAGAAGCTTAGTGGACGAAGAACCTTTCTATCAAATTTTTGATACTGGTGAACCCCTCTTAGAATTTATTCTAAGAGGGGTTTTTTGGTTTGCCGGAAGGTAACTAAAACGAACATCTTTCGTCTGTCCTGATTGGTTGTTTGAAGCGATATTCCTGCTAAACTCCTAAATAAGGAGGTTGGAATAATATGAAAAAGTTGAATGAACTGATGATTGATAAAAATTTATGCTTTTTACGAAGACAATATCATTACACCTTGGAAGAAGTCGCTGGAAAATTAGGTGTCACACGGCAAGCAGTTTCGAAATGGGAGACGGGAGAATCGATTCCAGATTTAGTCAATACGTTATCACTTGCTGATTTGTATAATGTTACGATCAATGATTTGGTATCTTTTAATGAAGAGACTGCTGGTACAAAAATTCCGCCAAAGGGTAAGCATATGTTTGGAATAGTAAAAGTACAAGAGCGAGGTCAAATCGTGATTCCAAAAGACGCACGGGATATTTTTAATATTAGCAAAGGGGATAATTTTGTTTTGCTGGGCGATGAAACACCAGAATCATTTGGTTTAGCATTGGTTCCAGCAAAATTATTTCTGGGGTTTTCAAATGTTTTGCTGGAACAATTGAGAAGTGAGGAAAGTGATTAGAATGGAGATACTCTTGGAAACGAATCAATTAACGAAACGATATGGGAAGTTTACGGCGTTGGAGGAGGTCTCGATCGAACTGAAACGCGGGGAGATTTATGGCTTGATTGGTAAGAACGGTGCGGGGAAAACAACAATTATGCGTTTGATTGCGGGACTCAGCTTTCCTACAAGCGGCACTATTACGCTTTTCGGTAAAAAGAAGCCTACACAAAAGGAGCGGGAAAAAATCGGTGTGATGATCGAAGCACCGGCTATCGTGGGTGATTTGACGGCAAAAGAAACATTGTTCTATTTTGGCAAATTGAAGGGGATTCGTAAGGATGAACAAATGATTGATCAACTTTTGCTGGAGGTTGGCTTGGAGAATACCGGTAAAAAGAAAACAAAAAATTTCTCTTTAGGAATGAAGCAGCGTTTAGGGATCGCTATCGCATTGTTGAATGAGCCTAAGCTGTTGATTTTAGATGAACCCACCAATGGACTTGATCCAGTAGGTGTCGTAGAGATTCGCTCACTTCTAAGAAATTTGCTGGAAGATAGACAGTTGACGATTTTGCTGTCTAGTCATAATTTGCCTGAAATGTATCAACTAGCAACGGAATATATTATCATCCATAAAGGAAAAATCATTAATCAGGTCAGTTTAAATGCATTGGATAAACAAACGCAGCACTATTTACGGATAGCTTCGAAGCAATCGGAAAAGCTCCAGCAGGTGATCACAAAAACGTATCTTAAGGGTGAATATGCGATCCAGAAAAATCAGGAGGTATATCTTTATCAATATGAAGAGCCGGAGCAGGTCATGAGAAACCTATTCGCAGAAAATATTTTACCGGTGACATTTGTCGAGCAAGAGGATACCTTGGAAGAATATTTCTTATCATTAGTTGGGAGCGATAGCAGATGATTGATTTGATGAAAGCTGATTTTTTTAAAGCACGAAACTCATCGGTATTGTTTGTATTATTTTTCTTTGCTTGTTTCAGCAGTGTGTTCATGTTTGTCAGTGCTCATATTGTGGCGGAAGACATCGAGAAAAGCTCGATACTTCAGCTTGCTTCCTTCTTTTCAGATACACAAATGATTTCTTTATTAGGATGTATTTTTGTGGGGATATATCTGTGTCGGGATTTTGATGAAAAAGCGATTGAGCAAGCGATTGGTTCTGGGAAAAAACGCGGACAAATTATTGCGAATAAAATACTCATCTTAATCTTGTTTGCTTTTCTACTCTACTTGCCGTATGTTGCGGGCAGTATTTTTTTTGGTGCTTCATCGATCTCTGCCGTGGCATTCATCCAGACGGTACCGCTAAAATTTGCGGCAGAAAATTGTTCGCTTCAGTTAAATACTGAGACACTATTGAATATCAGCAAATTATTTTTCTTAAGTGCATTTACGATGGCTGGTCAATTATCGATCACAATACCGTTTGTTTTTTTATTGAGGCGTTCAGTTTCGGTGTTAGCCTCTTCATACTTGCTGCTGCTTTTATTAGGTCCGGTGGCTTCGTTGAACAGCACTGTAAAAGATGGATTGTCTTTTACACCATTTTATCTGAATCCCGCTAAAATGGTCTTGGGTCTTTCCAATGAATTTTTCTTCCAACGGGTTTTAATAAATAGCTGCTTCATTTTGTTAATGGCGGGTATTTCATGGCTCATATTCCGCAAAAGTGAATTATAAACGTGCAACCTCTTAGATATTTTTCTAGGAGGTTGTTTTGCTAGGGGGGAGCCCAGTTTAGAGGAGCTTTTTAAGAGGCAAAAAAGACGATCGAATATGTCGGTCGATCGTCTTTGTCAGTTAGTTTTTAATTTTGGAAAGAGAAACTAACTGAGGACAGTATAGCATAAAAGTAGTTTTTACTTTCGAGGACGTTTATCAGCCAAGCGGCAGTTTAGCCGGCTCATTCTCTGAAATGAACAAAAAGTTAGATTTATGCTCTGAAACTGTGCGTAATTTTAGTTTAATTGCGGCTGTTTATTTTTTTGAATCATAATTTTTCGAACCATCGCTTGAAAATTTTTCAAGTCTTCATACTTGTCTTTGCACTCCAAAAAGAGGATCGGCTTGTTTTTACTATTTTGGACTGGGAAGAATTTATTGGTACTGATGATCAAATCGACGGATTCATCTGCCAGTAAAAAACGATTAGGATCAACAAAGTTCAATTTGACTAGACCGCCAGTACTTTTCGTAAAGAATTTTTTTAGCCAAATAGAATTGAACTCGCCCTTTGAATCGTCGATGAAGATCGATAATTCGTATTCTGTCATAAATTCATTGGCGATGCTCAAGGCCGCGTAAAGAAAGATCGCATAGTCAAGCTGGGAATAGATCAAACTATTTCGCGGACAAATGGTTTCAAAACGCAGGCGTAGGTTTTCTTGAACGATTGCCATGTCCTCGGGATAAAGATTGTAATGCTCGCCGATCGGTACATAGTTGTAAAAGCTTTTGAATAATAGTCGTGTGTGAATGACATACAGCTCCTTTTCCAACTCCTCATAGTCAAATTGGAAGTGGTTAAAGAGCAGGCCGATATTCTGAAAGAAAAACTGATTGGCTTGATAAATATTGGAGTCGATTTCTTTGTGGTACTTTTTAAGCGCTTGATAGAATTTATTGTTTCGATAAAAGACCATTTTTGATTGTAGGAATAATAGCATAAAGCACAATTCATCTTTGAAATTTGGATAGGCCAGCACATTTTCTTCAGTAATAAAATCGAAATGCTGGACGAATTCGTTCCCAATGAGGATCGACTCGATCGGCAGTTCATTGTTTTTGATCTTTTGATCGGCTAAATAGCGAATCAGTGTAATGTCTACTAGATAGTCATATTGAACCTTGGTGATGGGATCGATTTGATCGGCTAATAAAAAACTAAGCTTCTCAAAAATAAAATTTTTCTCTGGTGAGTTTTCAATATTGAAGGGGTGACCATAACCGCCGTACAGCTGCCAAAAGAAACTCAAAAAGAACAGGCGAATGGTTGGCTCCAGCCCGGATAATACCAGCTCGCCATTTCGGATATGAAGATCGATATTCGCTTCTTTAAGGAAATCCCGGACCTCATACACATCCTTTTTCAAGGTCGAATAGCTTAAATTATAGGTATCCATCAAAGAATCCATGGTATTTTCTTTGTTTAGCAGCAGACCTTCAAGCAGCTCGATCTTGATGGAAATATGATAGATGGCTAAGGATAATTCTTTATTTTCAGCGTAGCTGCTTTGAATGATTTGGTAGCTTCGATCTGAGAGAACAAGAGGGGCAGAGCCGATTCGTTTGCCCACCTCATCGGACAGTACCGTTAAGCGGTCCAAATATTTTAATGTCGTTCGTTTCTCAAAGCCGACTTGCTCTGAGATTTCATTGATATCGTGGAAGCCGGGATTCTCTTTTAAATAAGTGAAAATAGCGAAAAGCGCCTGACTTTCAAAATCCAATAATACATCAATGCTCATGAATGAACACTCCTTTTTCATAATAGGGATTCATTTTTAATAGATAGAACTCGTCTGATTTTCATGCCGCATACCATTTTCTTCACAGGCGAAAACGGACCGATTGGCATCCTCCAAGTTCAACAGTATAAGGGGACAGCATTAAAGGAGGACTAAGGACTATGTGAAAGTTGATTTAGAGATGTCTGCGAGGATTCTCTTTTTTTTAGGCTTTATTTGTGAGGTCTATCATTTGCTGCAAAAAAAGGGACGGTTTGTTCCAAAAATTTGCGGTGATTTGCTGCACAATTCAGACCTTTTTCTTTTTTTCTTAAAAAGTGTTTTTATATTGTGAGAAAAGACGAGAGAAAGTGGCGATGAATAAAGGGTTTCTGCCATTATGATGGGAGTATTTCTTTTAATAAACCTTCTAATAGAGGGCTGAAACACGGTTTGACTTTGATTTATATAAGGCTATTATGATGGCTGTAGTTCGGAAGTGCGCACTTCGATTGCAATGAATTTAAAGGATGTGTCACAAATGAATAACGAAGAGAAGACCACCTCTTTAAGCGATCATAACCAGCTTACAGGTGTTCAATTGTTCTCAATGACTACTTCAATGGTCATGACTGTCTACGGGTTTGCGGCTTTTGCTAAACAAGGACCAACAGCTTTGTTCTTTCTATTTTTAGCAGGTATTCTATGGTTTATTCCCGTAACACGTTCCGCTGGTGAAATGGCTTCGATCGATGGTTGGAGCAAAGGCGGGATCTTTACTTGGGGACGTCACATGTTAGGGGAACGTCTTGGTTGGTCAGCACTATTTTATCAATGGATCCATATTACTGTTGGTATGTGTACCATGATGTATTTCATCATTGGTTGTTTATCAATCACGTTCAATGTTCCAGTTATCAATACGAATCCATTGTTCAAATTCATCATTATGATGGTCATCTTGTGGGGCTTGATCTTCGCACAACAACGAGGAACAAAGATCACAGGAAAAATCGCGCAATGGAGTTTTACGATTGGTGTCATTATTCCAGTCTTTCTATTATTGTTTTTAACGATCACTTATTTGGTTAAGGGCAATCCAATGCTGATCAAAATCAATCCGCATACGATCCTGCCATCAAGCTGGAGCGGTAATGTATTAGTTGGATTTGTTCCATTTATCTTAGCCTTTGCGGGTGCTGAAGGATCAGCGACTCACGTAAAAGATTTAAAGAAACCTTCTGTTTATCCTAAAGTCATGATGGCTTTGGCAATTTGTGCGATTGCATCTGATATTATCGGAACAATCTCAATCGGAGCCACGATTCCAAACGCTAAAATCCAATTAAGTACAGGGATTGTTTATGCTTATGGGGCTTTGGTCCAACAATTTCCATGGATCAATGTTGTCTTTATTGAACGTTTAATTGGGCTATTACTTGCGATCGGAATCATCGGCGAAATCAGCAGCTGGGTCGTTGGACCAAATGCTGGGATGTACGAAGCGGCTAAAGAGGGGTATTTGCCAGAACGTTTCGCAAAAACGAATGCTTACGGCGTTGAAACGAATGTTATGGTCTTGCAAGGTGTGATCGTTTCGATCATGGCTGCACTATTGACTTTCGGTGCTGGCGGCGATAAATCAAATCTTTCATTCCAAACAGCGATGAGTTTGACCGTTGCATTGTATACCTTAATGTATATGCTGATGTTCGTTACTTATTTGGTTTTAGTATTCAAACATGACGATTTGAATCGGACATTCCGTGCCGCAAAATCAAAAGTAATGCGTGTCATCATGGGTGTTTTGGGTCTCGTTTTATCAGCATTCGGGTTTATCGTAACATTCTTCCCACCAGCTGCTTACAGTGCACAGCAAAAACATACGTATCTAACATTGCTGTTGACCGCGTTTGTTGTTGTTTTCTTTATTCCATTGATTATGTATCAATTCCATGGAAACTGGACACTTCATCATCATGATAAATCTGGAGATTTACATCACCAAGCTCATTAAGAAGTTTTTATACGTTGAATAAACCAGGAATCCTTATTGTTGATTTTATGCTCCTGTGTTTTAGAAGACCAGTTTCATAGACAATGAGCATTCGCTTCATTTTAGAGTTAAGAAACTAGCACGACCATTTCAATTAAGGAGATTTTTAACATGCATACAGATTATTTAGAAAGTTCATTTTTAGGAAGTAAAGAAGCTGCTCGCAGCATGCCTAAACAAGTGTTGCCTGATGAGGGTATGAACCCAGACACAGCCGAGACGCTCGTCAATCATATTCGTTTAAATGAAGCAAAGGCCGATCAAAACTTGGCAACATTTTGTACCACTCAAATGGAACCACAAGCGGACCGCTTAATGCTTGGATCACTTGAAACGAATGCGATTGACAAATCAGAATATCCAAAAACCACAGCAATGGAAAACTATTCAATTAGTATGATTGCACATATGTGGAATATTGGTGAAGGCAAAGAATTATACAAAGACTTCATCGGAACTTCAACAGTTGGTTCTTCAGAAGGTTGTATGCTAGGCGGTCTTGCTTTATTACACAGCTGGAAACACCGTGCCAAAGCAGCAGGTCTAGATATCGACAACTTGCATGAACACAAACCAAACTTAGTTATCATGTCTGCATTCCAAGTTGTATGGGAAAAATTCTGTACGTACTGGAATGTCGAGATGCGGGAAGTTCCAATGGATGAAAACCATATGTCATTAAATACGGACATCGTTATGGATTATGTGGATGAAAACACCATTGGTATCGTAGGAATCCAAGGGATTACTTACACCGGCGAAGTAGACGATATTCAAAAACTAGATGAACTTGTTTCTGAATACAACAAAACGGCACAACTACCAATTAAGATTCATGTCGACGCAGCATTTGGCGGCTTCTTCGCACCATTTGTTGATGGTTTCAAACCATGGGACTTCCGTTTGAAAAATGTAGCATCAATCAATGTTTCAGGGCATAAATACGGGATGGTTTATCCTGGGATTGGCTGGATTGTTTGGCGTGAAAATACGGAAGAATACTTACCATCAGAAATGCGTTTTGCTGTGCCTTACCTTGGCAGTAGCGTAGATTCGATCGCTATTAACTTCTCTCATAGCGGTGCACACATTGTTGCGCAGTACTACAATTTGATTCGTTTTGGCCGTGAAGGATTCACAGCTATTATGAACAATGTAAGAGAAGTATCAAAACGAATTAATACTGAATTAAAAGCGCTAGGTATTTTTGATATCATTAACGATGGGTCAAAATTACCAATCAACTGCTGGAAAATTGCGGATAATATCGAATTAACTTGGAATTTATACGATTTAGAAGACAAGTTGAAAGAATATGGCTGGCAAGTGCCTGCTTATCCACTTCCAAAAGATCTTGACGATGTTACCATCAGTCGGATCGTCGTTCGCCCAGCTATGACTATGGCTATCTGTGATGATTTCATCGATGATTTACATCGTGCAATTGACGATCTAAATAGTAATCATTTGATTCATCACGCATCTTAACCTATAATAGCATCTGTTATTAAAGCCCTGATAAAGTACCCTTTTTATTAGGGCTTTTAAACTGGAGGGAATCAAATTGAAAAAAGACAAAGTAGAAGTTACCGGCGACGTACGAGTGAGATACGCACCAAGTCCAACAGGTTTTTTACATTTAGGAAATGCGCAATCAGCGTTATTCAACTACCTGTTTGCTAAGCATTATAACGGCACTTGGGTTTTGCGAATCGAAGATACTGACTTGAAAAGAAATGTTCCGCATGGTGAAGAAAGCCAGATGGAGAATCTTCATTGGTTAGGTATCGACTGGGACGAAGGTCCGGATAAACCGAAAGTTGAATTTGCCCCTTACCACCAAAAAGATCGTGTGAACTTGTATCACAAATACGTACAGCAATTACTAGACGCAGGTCTTGCGTACCGCGACTATGCGACTGAAGAAGAATTGAAAGAATTACATGACCAACAAATCGAAGCCAAAATCGCCCCTCATTATGATGGACGCTGGTATGGCGCGACAGAAGAACAAATCAAACAAGCCGAAGCAGAAGGGCGTAAATCTACGGTTCGTCTGCATTTGCCTGAAAACCACGTGTATGGTTGGAACGACATGATCAAAGGCCGCGTGGAATTCAACTCAGACAATATCGGTGGAGATTTTATCATTGAAAAAAGCAACGGCATGGCTACTTATAATTTTGCCGTAGTGATCGACGACTACCTAATGAAGATGACACATGTTTTACGAGGGGATGACCATATTGCGAATACCCCAAAACAAATCGCCGTATACGAAGCACTAGGTATCCCACAACCGCTATTTGGTCATATCACACTGATCTATAGCTTGGATACCCATAAAAAATTAAGTAAACGGGACAAGAATACGCTGCAATTCATCAGCCAATACCGTAAATACGGCTATTTGAATGAAGCGCTGCTGAACTTTATTGCTTTTCTTGGCTGGTCACCAGTTGGAGAAAAAGAACTGTTCACTCGAGATGAATTGATCGAAGCCTATGATATCAACCGAATGTCAGCATCGCCTGCTTACTTCGACCAAAAGAAACTCGATTGGACAAATGCTGAATACATCAAAAAAACTTCTGTAGAAGAATTAACAAGACGGATCATGCTGTTAGTTGATGCCGCAGAAACAGAAGTAGCAGAACAATTAAAAGCCATCGGGATCGAAAATGACCTTGATTTTGTAAAAAAAGTCGTGGATATCTATCATACAGAAGCCAAGACTTTGATGACATTCATGGAAAAAATCTTGTTTATCAAAAATGCCAAACAAGTGACCTTCACTTATACCGACTTGGCAGAATTTGATAGCGAAAGTGTCAAACAAATTTTGACTGCAATGTCAGCAGAATTGAAAAATGCGACAGCACCCGTGGACTATTCAGCAATTATATCCGCTGTTCAAAAAGCGACTGGACAAAAAGGACGCAAGCTGTACATGCCATTGAATGTCGTATTCACCGACAGCAAATCTGCACCGCAAATCACAGATATTCTATCAGTAATGCCGAAGGATACCGTGCAGCATTTGATCGACAATGCATTGGCTTTTTTGAATAAATAAAGTAAAAAACTGCGATTCTCGTTGAGAGTCGCAGTTTTTTTGCCAGTCATTAGACTTTAAAATTTCAGATGCATTTGTTTCTGTTTAAAGATTTTTCCAATTAGAATTGAATGGTTCACTTCATCAATTCGATAAAAGAGTGCATAGCTTTGACCAATTAAGATTCGATACGTCGGAATATCAAAACTATATAAAGGAGAAATATCTTCATGCATTTTAGGAAATAGTTTTAATAATTCTAGTGAGCGATAAATTAATTGAACGAAGTGTTTGATTTTTTCTTCTGAAAGAAAAAGATCGTTTTCCCATTCTGAAATAATCTGTATCAAACTATCTTTAAAAGAGACGGAATAAACGAGCTGATAAGACTCCATCATTCACCCCAACCATATTTGCCAAAGAGCGTAGTCATTTCTTCTTCAGAAACAGTATTATTTGTTTTAAACTCCGCAAAACTCTCTTCGATTAACGCACGATCTTTCTTTTTTGCGACTTCTTGGGCATCTAAGATGAAATAATTTCCCTCTTTTTTAACATCCAAGATATCTCCTTCATGTAATCCCCATTCTTTAGGAAAAATTCCCCCAACGGAATTTCCGATCTTTCGTACTTTGATTTTTCCCATTCAGATCACCTCTTTTTACGAAATTATAACATGTTATAACTGTTTAAGAAAGTTATGATTATCTAGTTGCAACTCAAAAAAGGATTGATATGATGAGAATAGAGCCATTAATATGAAAATGGTATCCGGAATGAAAATCAATCGATTTTAACTAAAATTGAACCATTACTATGAAAGAGGTGAGAGGATGATTGATCAGAGAGCGCTGTTTTTGTATCCGCAGAATCAGCGGGTCATTTTTCGGAATAGGGATTGTTTGTATGTGAAGCCGCATGCGGCATTGCAGCAGTATATCTCTAACTACACGCTGACTTTTCCAGGAAAACAGACGATTTCAGAAGAATACACGATCATTCCTCATGGCTGTGCAACGTTGACCGTTGCTCTGAAAAATCACGTATTCAGCAGTCGGCTATTTGGTCCAGCTACTAGGACAGCGTGTGTGGGCGACCAAGCAGGGACATTCGATCAAATAGTTATCGTGGAATTTCAACCGGCTGGGCTATATTCCTTTTTAGGTTTTAAGCAAAATGAAATTGTTGATCAGAACTTCTCCTTTGATGCAGTCCAGCCTAAGCTGAATCGAGCAATAGTGGAATTGTTGGAAACGGCAGGGAGCGTTCAAGAGCTGTTGACTGGCATCGATCACTTATTTTTGCCGGCCATTTTAGCAGATTGTCCGCCAGAATTAAAGGCTGCAACAAAAACGATCATCCGTCAAACTGGGAATGTTTCTTTAAAGGAGTTGTCGAATGCCGCATTCTACAGTGAACGGCATTTAACACGGCTGTTCAATGAGTATCTGGGAATGAGCACTAAAACCTTCTCCCGACTGGTTCGGGTCAATCAAACGATTCGATTGCTGAATCAGCCGCAAGGAGATATTACTACGGCGTACGAAGCCGCTGGATACTATGATTTTTCTCATTTCAATCGCGATTTTAAGCTGGTAACAGGAAATACACCGCAGGCCTATCAGCAAAAGATGTCCGATTTTTACAGTGAAATCGCAAAGTTCTAAAGGTATAGTTGAGAAAAAGAAAGGCGAGTCGAGTAACGGCTCTGACGGGTGATAGCGATGAATTATAGCGGAATATTATTGGCAGTGAAAGATATGACAAAATCGAAGCAATTTTATGAAGGGGTCATGGAACAAAAAATAGCGATGGATTTGGATAATATCCATGTATCCTTTGAGAGCGGCTTTTCTTTGCAGGCCGATTATGAAGGGCTGCTTGGTGTTCCCTTGAATCCAAAGGAGCAGCCGGATAATTTTCAGCTTTATTTTGAAGTTGAGGATTTGGATAAGTGGGAAGAGCGGCTTTCAAAAGTCGACGGCATCGAGTTTCTGCACCACAGCAAAGAGTATCCTTGGGGACAACGAGTGATGCGATTTTATGATTTTGACAAGTATATTGTGGAGGTCTCCGAAAGTATGGCAAGTGTCGTGAAGCGCTTCTTAGCTCAAGGGCTGTCAGTGGAAGAGACCGCTGAAAAAACAATGTTTCCAGTGGAATTTGTTCAACAGATTGGGACTGATTAGCAGCGAGTAAGGCTGGAAAAAGGTGCTGGGACCTGCGAAGGAAGTTGCAAGACACCAAAGATATGCGTAAAATGACCTTAATAAGAAAATTCTTTTGGAGGTAGTCGCAATGAATGAACATGATATCGTGCCGCCGATCCAGCCAAATGATTTTATCGATCCTGTAAAAAATGAACAGCAAGCGATGCAAAACTTTACGCTTGAAGATAGACAGCAACATGTCGGGATCAAAGAAATCAAGAATAAGAACAATGAAGATATTCTGGTCGTAGTCGCTGAACCCAAACCTGTTTCGATCGATTTGGAAAAGGACCTATTGATGAAGGAAAAGCGACGGGACAAAGGAGTAATCGTCGACTGATCATTAAAGCTAGTATAAAAAACACGATCGCATGATTTTTGCGGTCGTGTTTTTGTTTAAATAAATAATGCTTTATAAAGTGCAATCGCTACGATTGAAGCAATGATCGGTGCTAAAACCGGCACCCAAGAATAGCTCCATTGTGAATCGCCTTTGTTTTTCAATGGCAATAAGGCATGCATGATCCGAGGGCCTAAATCACGAGCAGGATTCAAACCTGGTCCAGTTGGTCCGCCAAAGGATGCGACTAATGTCCAAACCAAGAACCCTAACGCTAAATGCGCTGTTCCCAAATTATCTTGGAAGAAGGGTGCTTTGGTAATGCCAAGTGCACCAAAGAATAAAATGAATGAGCCGAAGAACTCATTTACGAATCCGTTGAATTTAGAACCAACACTATTAATCGTTGAAAAGGTTCCTAAAACATGCAGCTTGTCTTCTGTTTGATCGTAATAAGGTTTGTAGCTGGCTACTACGACTAGTTGACCAACCATTGCGCCAAGAAATTGAACGACGATGTAAGGCAAAACTTCCGCCCAAGGGAACAGGCCGCTAACCGCTAAACCAATTGTAAACGCCGGGTTGATGTGGTTGCCGCTGATACCGCCAAAAATCATTGCAGGAATCATGACCCCGCATCCATAGCCTACGGCAATCAACATCCAGTCACTGCCGTAACCCTTTGTTCCTCTTAAATCAACATTGGCAACTGCGCCATTTCCCAGCATTACTAACAAAGCAGTCCCCAAGAACTCAGCTGCTAACCGAGTAGTCAGTGAATAATCCATAAAAACCTCCTAAGAATAATTGAAATGAAAATGTAAATGAAAATTTCATTTTATATCTTAAGCCCATTCTTTGTAATTAGCAAATGTTAACCTCAGAAAAGCGGAAAATTTCTATAAGAAATGACAACGCTGGTTATTCAAGCAGCTTCACACTGATTTTTAGCAAAAAAAGTGATTAAACAAATCTGCATATCCTGAAGTTCACAGCAGGAGAGAATTGTTCTGAGGAGTTTGAACATAAAAAAATCCCGTTCAATTGAACGAGATTTCTAGTTTATTAACACGAGGTGGCGAAAGTTTGGATTGTTTTCAATCAGCTTATGCGCACCATAGAAATTTTTATCTGAAAAACCATTCAGCTGCGCTGTCAAAATCGATTTTAACTGATCCTTTTCCCATAAATAGACCAGCAGCTCCATGATTTTCCGTGAATACTCAATGCCTTCTTCGCTGGCAAAGGAAGCCTCCAAGAATTCTTCGCAGTAAAAGTTCAGATAGTCTGGATCAAAATTCTTGTTTTTCTTTTTAGTGAAATGCAGGAGTAAAACATTGGCAGTGTCCTTGAATTCAGCAAGGTGGTCGAAGCTTTTTTCCTTTTCGGTATCCAAGTTGATCACGTAGTCAACGGGTGTCATTTCAGCGCCGTTCAGTTCTCTTGATAGATGCGTCGATTGTGAGAATACGACATCGGCGCCCATATTTTTGATCCAAATTTCTGAATTGTTTTTGTTGATCGTCGCCGCGACCTTCAAGCCAGCCCACTTAGCTAGTTGGATGATGGTGGCGCCCAGCCCGTCAGACGTATTCAAAATCAGCAGATTCCCTTGGTTTTTCCCGGGCTTTGGTATTAATTCCAGCTGCTTGAACAGTACTTCAAAGGCTAAGAAAAAGCTGTAGGAAAAAGCAGCTGCCTCATCTGTAGGAAAAGAGTCCGGTAATTTCACGATGGAACGAATATCCGCAATCTGGAAATTGCTGTAGCTGCCGTATTTTCCCACTTTGTTTACGTACAATACCCGATCACCGACATTTAATCGCGGGTTGCTGCTGCCTAGGCGTGTAATGATTCCCACGCCGCCGAAGCCTAAAATATAGGGTTTTTTCGACCCTTTAATTGTTTGGCGAATCTGAGTGTCTAAGGTACTGATAGAAATAGCGGAAATTTTTATCATGACATCATTTTCCCGTAATTTTGGGAGCATGATTTTGTAGTGTTCAAATTTTTTGTCTTCTTTTAAACGAAATTTTTTCTCGAACCCAATCGCGTCTGAAATCATTCGTTTTACCCTCCTCAGAAATAACTTTCTGAATATCCAATAATAAAATGGCTACTTATAATATACTTGATTTAACAAAGAGAGGGAAATAATTTCTTTAAAATATCAAAAGAACTCCGCGGTTTTATCAAAATTTCAACGAGTTATTTGTCAAAAGCGCAGAAGAAGGAAAAAGTCGCAGCTGTTTCACGCAGAAATTATTTGCACTTAGCTTGTGAGCCTGACCTAAGATAGGTAGAATTGATTTATTGAGCAAAAAATAAAGAAGCAGGGGGAATAACATGTTCACTGAAAAAAGTTTTGAGGTTTTTGAAGTTGACGGATTGGATGAGCGAATGGCTGCTATTCGCAAGGAGATTCAGCCGACTTTTCAACAATTAGATGAAGTGTTTCAACAAATGCTGGAGCCATTGTTGGATGAGTCATTGTTTATCCACATTGCTCAGCATCGTCGTCGTACGACTTATCCACCAGAAAATACGTGGTCAGCCTTAAGTCGGCAAAAACGCGGCTATAAGATGGAGCCCCACTTCCAGCTGGGAATCTGGCCGGAGTATGTTTTTATGTGGCTTTCCTGCATTGATCAGCCGAAAAATGAGCAGGCGATCGCACAAACACTGCTGGATAATCCGCAGGCGTTCACTGGGTTATCCCCAGATTTTGTTTTATCCGGTGATCACACGAAGCCTAAAGTGGAGGAGTTATCACCAGAAAGCACAGAGCGGCTGTTGAAAAGATTTCGTGATGTGAAAAAGGGAGAGTTTCAGATCGGACGAATCATTAAAAAAGAAGATCCGATGTGGAAAACACCTGAAGCAGCGCAAGCATTTATGCTGGAGACCTATCGACAATTGGTACCAATCTATCAATTAGCCAATCAAGCAAGTTTTGCACAGGTGGAAAATTAGGGGACATTTTTAATCTTTTATAATTAGTATGAGCTGGACAGCGAATTTTTCGCTGTTTTTTTTATCCGGCGAAGGCGAAAAGAAATAGTTAGGAGGATTGGTTAGTCTGAAGCATTTTTGATAGCGTTAAAAAAATCCAGCGTTTTTGAAGAGCGGGTTATTTTCAAGAGAAGTTTAAAGAAGTTATTGAAAGCGTTTTAAACAAATGTCCATTTCAGTGGACATAAGAAAAAATGTACGACAGTTAAAAAGAGCTATATTAAGGACAAGGAGGTTGACAAAATGCAGCTAAGCAAACGTGAAACACAATTGATCGAATTGTTTATCAAACATGGGATGACACTTACCGCTCAAGAGTTAGCTGAATTTGCCAATGTTTCCACGAAAACGATCTACCGAACGATCAAAAAAATCAATGAAGCTTCGGACGTAGGGGAACTGATTTTAGCAGAAGTCGGCAAGGGGTTTCGTTTAGATTATGACAATTATTTAAAAGAAAGTGTCCGCAAGCGCGGAGAAAATACGGTCCAAGGTCCGTTGGAAAGAAGAAATACGATTTTGCTGACCTTGTTATTCAAATCGCCGAAAAAGGTGCTGATCCAAGAGCTGTTCGCAGAGTACTATGTCAGCTCCACTGTGATTGCGAATGATTTGGTACGGATGACGGAGTTTCTGCTGGATTATCAACTGGCGCTGATTCGCAAGGGGCAGAGGGTCTCAATCGAAGGGACGGAAAAGCATATTCGCAAGGCCGTCAATCATTTGATCAGCGCGAATCGGGTCTGGGAAGAGGATTTTTCCACCCAGCAAGAAAAAATCAGCTCCTATGATATCAACTTTATCACATCCTTGTTGGAGTATATCGAGCGGAAATTGCAGAATGGGATCGCATATCCCTATAACAGCAATATCTTCTCTCATATCTATATTTTGATCAAGCGGGTGCGAGAAGGGGAGATCCACGCGGATACCTGCGCAGAATTACTGGACCCTGATGAAGAGGACTTGATCACGCAGTATGATCAGCTGTATCAGCTTTCTAAAATGGTCATCACGAAGCTGAATCGCTACTTAGCGATCGTTTTGCCAGAAAGCGAGACCTTCTATCTATTCCAGTACTTGATTTCCTCACGGATGGAAAAGGAACCGATCAAATTGAATCGGAAATCCAAAGAGGCATTAGCGATCACCGATTTCTTTGCAACGGAAATGAGTCGTTTGATGGGAATGAAGGTCGATCAACAGCTGAATCGCCAAGATCTGTATGAGCATATCGATCCATTATTGTATCGCTTAAAAAATGAGATCATCGTTAAAAATGATTTGCTGGGAGATATTAAGCTGGAATATCCAGAGGTTTTTCAACAGGTCCAGCAGGTCAGCCAAGCGGCGGAGGAAAAGTATCACTTAAATGAGATTTCTGAAGATGAGATCGGCTTTTTGACCTTATATTTTGTGAAGTATAAGGAAATGATCCATTCAAAAAAACGGGTACTGATCATGTGCAGCAGCGGTGTAGGAACTTCGGAGCTGCTGAAGGTGAAGGTGCGCAAGGCTTTTCCTGAATTAGAGATCGTCGATGTTTTATCGGCACGGAAATTTACCAAGGCACCAGAGAACTATCAGAACATCGATCTGATTTTAACGACAGTCAATTTGACGATCGAAATGATGATCCCAACGATTTTAGTCAATTCAGTATTTACCAAGCAGGATGAAAAAAGAGTGAAAGAGATGTTAGGAGAGATATAAGATGACAGCAGAGCAAATGATGGATGATTTCAGTATCGCCGATGTGATTACTGAAGAGTTGATTCAACTAGAAATGAAAGCGAAAACAAAAGAAGAAGCGATTCACGAACTAACCCGCTTATTGATGGCGAATGGAGACATAGAAGATGAAGACCTATTTGCCGCTGATGTTTTCCAGCGAGAAGCAGAAGGGATGACCGGCATTGGCAACAGTATCGCGATCCCTCATGGAAAATCAGACAGTGTGATCAAGACTTCGCTAGTCGTTGGGAAAGCGGCCACACCGATTGAATGGGAATCACTGGATGAAGAGCCGGTTCGAGTGATTATCTTGTTCGCGGTTAAAAATACCGATGCGAACACAATGCATATCAAGCTGCTGCAAAAAGTCGCGATGCTTTTAGCCGATGAAGACTTTATCGAAAATATGGTCAACGCCCAAACAAAGGCGGAAATGATGGAATTGTTATCAAAGGATCCAATGGAAGAAGATTAAAAAGAAAATGGAGGAATAGATGATGAAAATAGTTGGAGTTGCGGCATGTACGTCAGGAATCGCTCATACGTACATCGCTAAGCAAAAGTTGGAAAAGGCCGCCAAAGCATTGGGACATACTGTCCACATCGAAACGCAGGGAACGATCGGTACGGAAGATGAACTAACCATGGAAGAAGTCAAGGAAGCCGATGTCGTCATTATTGCAGCGGATATCAAGATCGGCGGCAAGGACCGTTTTGAAGGCAAAAAGGTGGTGGAAATCCCAACGAGTATGGTGATCAAGGCACCCAAAGGCCTAATCAACAAAATTGAGGAGGAAGTAATGAAGTAAGTTTAAAAATAAGTATCCAAAGAAACACAGAATCATGTGCAATGAAGTTTAGAGGAATGGTATACGGCATGAAAATAGGACTAATTTTTCTGAGGAAAAATGAATTCCTTAATATGAATAAGGCTGCCAGTTCCACTTTTTCCAGTTTGATTCGTAAAAAAATAAGTATCCAAAGCAACACAGAATTATGTGCAATGAAGTATAGAAAAATGAATAAGGAGATGAATAAAATGTTTAAGAAGCTTCAATTGAAAAAGCATGCTTTGACGGCAATCTCGTACATGTTACCGGTTGTTGTTACGGCAGGGTTGTTGATCGCGATCGGAAACTTGACTGGTGGTGGGGTCATTGAGGATTACAAGGCCGCCTATTCGGTTCCAGATGCGTTAGTCTCGCTTGGGGTATTGGGCATGGGATTGCTGGCACCAGTAATTTCAGGTGCGATCGCGTATTCAATTGCAGATCGTCCCGGGATTGGACCAGGATTGTTCATGGGGTTGATCGCTAATTCCATCGGCGCTGGGTTCTTAGGCGGGATGTTAGGTGGTTACTTGGTTGGTTTCTTCGTACTGTTCCTAGTGAAAAACTTGAAGGTGCCAAAATGGGCACAAGGCCTGATGCCGATGATGATCGTACCGCTCTTATCTACTTTGATTATTGGGTTATTGATGTTCTTCGTCATTGGTGTGCCGATTGTTTGGGCAACAGAAGCTTTGACCGATTTCCTCGTTGGCTTGCAGGGCTCAGGCAAGTTCTTGTTTGGTTCGATTGTGGGTGGAATGGCGGCATTCGACTTTGGCGGGCCAGTCAACAAAGTAGCCTCGCTCTTTGCCGATGGTATGTTGCTGGAAGGTGTGCAGGAACCAGAAGCAGTGAAGGTTTTAGCTTCAATGGTACCGCCATTTGGTGTAACGATCTCTTGGGTTCTATCTAAAATCTTCCGTAAACCAAAATATTCAAAAGAAGAACAGGACAATATCAAAATTGCTTTCCCAATGGGTCTTTGTATGATCACAGAGGGTGTCATTCCGATTGCGGCGGTTGATCCATTACGCGTCATCCTATCTTGTACGGTAGGTGCGGCGATTGGTGGCGGCCTGAGCATGTCATGGGGTGTCGGTTCGCCGGTTCCTTCAGGCGGAGTCTTCATTATTCCAGCCATGACGGATCCGTTGAAATTCACGCTAGCCCTATTGATTGGTTCGGCAGTAACTGGGATTTTATTATTCGCACTTAAGAGAGAACCAGTCGAAAATGATATCAAAGACGATGAAGAAGAGGAAGAGGTTGATTTTTCTTCAATCAAGATTTCATAGGACTGGATTAGGAGGAAGTCATTAGATGTATGTTTCGATGAAAGAAATGCTGCAAAAAGCCAATCGTGAAAAGTATGCCGTGATGGCGATCAACTGCTTCAATCTGGAAACGGCTAAGGCTGTGATTGAAGCGGCAGAAGAAATGCGATCTCCCATCATTGTCGATCTGCTGCAGGATCATTTGCAGGATCATTTGGCTATTCGTTATCTGACCCAACCGATCATCCGAATGGCGAATAATGCTAAAGTCGATGTCGCGATCAACCTGGATCACGGTCAAGATGTCGCGTTTGTTAAGCAGTGTCTGCATGAAGGGTTTTCCAGTGTCATGATGGATGCCTCCATGTATCCGTTGGAAGAAAATATTCGGATCACGAAGGCAATGGTGGAATTAGCGCAGGTTTATAGTGCCAGTGTCGAAGCTGAGGTAGGCGATATGGGTGCTGTAGCCGGTGATCATTTTACTAATGATGAGATGTACACCGATCCGGATGATGCGATTCGCTTCATTCAAGAGACTGGCGTTGATTGTCTGGCACTGTCTTATGGCTCAAGTCATGGGGATTATCCAGAAGGGTACGTACCGGATTTTCGTTTCGATATTGTAGAAAAAATCAAGGCGGCGACCAATCTGCCCCTCGTGCTGCACGGCGGATCGGGTGCTGGAGAGAAAAATATTCTCCGTTCGATCGAGTTAGGGATCAATAAAATCAATGTTGGTTCGGATTTTATGAAGGCTCAGAAGGCCGAAGTCCAAAGGCAATTAAAGGACAATCCAGAGGTGGATTATCCAACGCTTGTTCATCAAACGATGGCAGCAGGAAAAGAAGTAGTCAAACGGTATATCGAACTTTCGGGTTCTAAAAATAAAGCATAAGAATGGAGATCAAGTCAAATGTTAATTAATATGAAGCAAATGTTAGAAATCGCCAAGGAAAACAAATTCGCCGTAGGAGCCTTCAATGTCGCTGACAGCAATTTCTTACGTGTCGTCATTGAAGCAGCAGAAGAAAATGATGCGCCGGCAATCATCGCGGTTCACCCAACAGAATTAGATTTCACGAAAGATGAATTTTTCCAATACGCAGTGGCTCGTGCGAAAAATAGTTCCGTGCCATTTGTTATTCACATGGACCACGGAGACAGCTTAGCCAGCATCATGCGCGCTGTCCACTGCGGATTCAGCTCTGTTATGATCGACGGTTCATTACTGCCGTTTGAAGAAAATATCGCGATCACCAAAGAGGTCGTGGATGTTTGTCACAAGATCGGTGTTTCAGTCGAAGGGGAATTAGGAACGATCGGCAATACCGGAACGTCCGTTGAGGGCGGCGTATCAGAAGTCATCTACACAAAACCAGAAGATGCGGCAGAATTTATCGAAAAAACTGGAATCGACACATTGGCAGTCGCGATCGGAACAGCTCACGGAATTTATCCAAAAGACATCAAGCCTGAGTTGAAAATGGATGTATTGGAAGATATCAAAGGCAGAGTCGACATCCCATTGGTTCTTCATGGCGGGTCAGCCAATCCAGATGAAGAAATCGCCAAAGCAGTTCAAATTGGGATTCAAAAGGTCAATATTTCCTCCGACTACAAGTATGCCTTCTACAAAAAATGTCGCGAGATTCTTTCAACGACGGAATTGTGGGACCCAAATGCGATCTATCCAGAATGTATCGATGCAGCCAAAGCAGTCGTAAAACAAAAGATGGAGTTGTTCAACTCGATCGGTCAAGCAGCGGTTTATCGCAAAGAAAATGTTCAGCCTTGGAGACAAGAGCAAAATTAATCAATGGGGCCAAGGGATTTTCCCTTGGCGCTTTTTGTTAGGAGGAAAACCTATTGTATGGAGGAATTGAAGCAGGCGGCACAAAATTTATTTGTGCTGTGGCAGACGAAAAGCTGCGCATAATAGAAAAAATCAGTATAGCGACAACTGATCCGCAAACGACCTTCAATCAAGTGTTTGCTTTTTTTGACCAGTATCCCATTGATGCGCTAGGGATCGGTTCTTTTGGACCAATCGGAATTCAGCCGAGCCAAGAAAATTACGGTCATATCCTAGCAACGCCTAAAGAGGGCTGGACGAATGTAGACTTTCTTGGCCAGCTGAAGCAGCGCTATAAAGTACCTATCGCTTGGACAACCGATGTGAACGCAGCGGCCTTTGGAGAGATAAAACGGGGAGCGGCTCAGGGAAAACGGAGCTGTGTTTATTTAACAATCGGTACTGGGATCGGCGGCGGTGTCGTGATGGATGAAGCGGTTTTTCAAGGCATCAGCCATCCTGAAATGGGGCACCTTTTTATCAAGCGCGATCCAGAGGACACGTATCAGGGAACCTGTCCCTACCACAAAGATTGCTTGGAGGGGCTAGCTGCCGGTCCAGCATTAGCAGCAAGAAGCGGAATCAAGGGAGAAGACCTGCCGCTGGATCATCCGATTTGGGACCTGCAGGCGAACTATCTGGCTCAGGCGTTGATGACGTATACCTTGGTTTTAGCACCAGAGGTCATTGTCTTAGGCGGCGGTGTGATGAATCAGGATCATCTGCTTAAAAAAATCCAGCAGCAATTCACTGAATTAATGGCGGGCTATATGGAGATTCCGCCAGTCGAAGAATATATCATTCGTTGGGGATTGCCCAATGAAAGCGGCGTGATCGGGACATTGATGCTGGCACAAAAGGAACTAGAAGACAAAAATAATCGCAGTCCTTCGTAAATGAAGGGCTGCGATCTTTTTGTCTTCGTTACTTAGCGAGACACCAAATGGGTGAAAGACAATCTTTTACCAAGCAGGATACCTAAGTACCCAGCAGCCGACGCTTTGATCAGTCCCGGCAGGATAAAGGGGATCATGCCTGCTGAAAATGCCGTATTCCATGGCAGACTGCCGCTAAATTTTAGCCATAATGATCCGAAGAATAAGGTAATGAAGGCGCCGATTACGTTCGCGAAGATCGACCAAAAATAATTGAAGCGGGTTCTTTCGATGATTAAGCCGGTGAAATAGGCTTGGAAAATAAACCCGACTAAAAATCCGCCTGTGGGCCCGAAGTAGTTGACGATTCCAGCGGCACCGCCGGCTAAGACCGGCAAGCCGATCATTCCCATCAATAAATAGAACGCAACCGCGAGAGTTCCTGTTTTTTTACCTAGGATGGTTACAACAAAGCCGACAGCGAAGGTCTGCAAGGTTAGTGGGATAGGCCCAAATGGAATGGTGAACTGGGCTAAAATGCTGATAACTGCCGCAAATAATCCGGCTAAAACAATTTCTCGACTGCTTAATTTCAATAGACTCACTCTTTCGTTAACAATGTATTTTATTTTGGTTAACGAAAGTATACTTGATGGTTAACGAGATGTAAAGAAAAAATTGGTACTTAGTAGAACAAAGTAGTTGACAAGCTGGCTACTTAGTTTTACAGTATAGTCGTACTTGATAATACATAGTACTGGAGAGCTAGCCAAATAGAAAACGATGATAGGTTTGAAAATAAAAAGGGAGTGAGTAAGATGCAGGATGTAATTGATGTTGTTGATTTGGAAAAAGCTTTTTCTGATCACAAGGTTTTAGATAAAATCAGCTTTCACGTACCAACGGGAAGTATTTTTGCTTTATTGGGAACGAATGGCTCAGGGAAAACCACCACCGTTAAGATGATGACTACTTTACTGAAGCCGGATAAAGGAAGCATTACGATCGCTGGTTTAAATATTATGGAGCGGCCGCTGGAGGTTCAAAAGGAATTTAGCTTGACTGGCCAATTTGCTGCAGTAGATGAGGTATTAACGGGACGGGAAAATTTAGTTTTGATCGCAAAGCTTCGCCATATGAAAAATTATTCGCAAAAGATCGATGAGCTGTTAACTGAGTTTGATCTGCAAGAAGCAGCCGATCGTCCGACTCAAACTTATTCTGGCGGAATGCGCCGCAAGCTGGATTTAGCGATGAGTTTGATCGATCCGCCAAAGATTCTTTTCCTGGATGAACCAACGACTGGCTTAGATCCGCAGGCGCGAGCGGCCCTTTGGCAAATGATTCGAGCACTGAAAAGGGCGGGTGTGACGATTTTTCTGACGACACAGTATTTAGAAGAAGCGGAACAATTAGCCGACACAGTAGCCATTTTGAATCAGGGGAAAATCGCGATTCAGGGGACTGTCGCCGAAGTGAAGAAGCATTTGCCAAAGGAAACGCTGGAGTTGACCTTCGCAGATGAGGAAACATTAGCCGCAGCTGAAGGACTTGTTGGCGGAAAGATTAATAAGGAGCTGTTGGCGCTCAATGTCGCTACGAACAGCAATGTTGAAAAAATCACCCAGGTCCTGAATCAATTGCAGGAAGCGAAGCTTGAGGTTTTGACCTTTACGCAAAAGCAAGCGTCATTGGATGATGTTTTCTTTATGGTTGTAGAAAATCGAGAGGAGGAAGAAAAATGAACGTATTTTCAGATACGATGGTATTGACTGGGCGAATGATGAAGCATATGACTCGCAGTGTGGATACGATCATGACCGTAGTACTAATGCCGATCATGCTGATGCTGGCATTTATCTATATTTTTGGCGGGGCGATGACCATTCCGCAAGAGACCTATAAAGGCTTTATCGTGCCGGCAATTTTGTTGTTTACGGTTGCCAGCGGTGTTGGATATACGGCTTTTCGGTTAAACACGGATGTTCAAAATGGGATTTTTGAACGATTCCATTCGATGCCGATTGCCAAATCAGCCATATTGAACAGTCATGTGGTAACTAGTGTAATGTTCAATTTTATTTCTGCGATGATTGTGTTGGTAAGCAGTATTTTGATCGGGTTTCGGCCAAAAGCGGATGTTCTGGGGTGGCTCGCGGCACTCCTTCTGCTGCTGGTTGCGACCTATGCACTTTCATGGATTGCGGTGCTGTTTGGCCTGATCGCTAAGAATAATGAGACGGCGATCGCTTTTTCCTATTTGCTGATTGGTTTGCTGTTCATCAGTTCCGGTTTTGTGCCGACAGAAACGCTGCCAAAGGTTTTAAGAGGCTTTGCTGACTACCAGCCGATGACACCGATCATCAATACTCTGCGTTCAATTTTAACGGAGGGTGTGATTCCATCAGACAGTTGGATTGCTTTTGTATGGAGCATTGGCGCGATCGTGATTTTCCAAGTATTATCTATATATGTCTATCGAAAAAAATTACGTTAGCAGCAATTGGGAAGGGTGATAACGGTGAACGGGATTACGGAGATGCTGAAGGGTGTGCTGGAAGGGATGATTTTGGAGATCATTAATCAACATGAGACCTACGGCTATGAGATCACAAATAACTTACAGAAGTACGGATTTGAAGATATTGTGGAAGGAACGGTCTACACGGTTTTACTGCGGTTGGAGAAGAAACAGTTAGTGACCGTCACAAAGAAAAAATCAACGGTCGGTCCAATGCGTAAATTTTATTCATTGAACGAGGCTGGAGAAAAAGAGCTAGAATTATTTTGGCAGCGTTGGGCATTTATTTCTGGCCAAATGGACAAGCTAAAGGAGAGTAAAAAAGAATGACAGATAAAAATCCTTACAACTATTTCAAACAGATGTTTACAGATAAAGCAGAATACAATAAAAAAATGGCCGAACTAAAGGATTTGCCTCAGGAATATCAAGTGGTTTATAAAGAAATCCAAAAATTTTTATGGGAGTTCACAGCAGGTGATGGCATGGATATGCTGCAGCCGATGTATGAGCTGTTGGCTTTCTTCCAAGAAGGGGCAGGCAACAATATTCCAGTGCTGGAGCTAGTCGGCGAGGATGTCGGAGAATTCGCGGAAAATATGCTCCATGAGATCCAAGCGAAGACGCGAATTAATGAATTGAAGCGGAAAATGAACGAACGTGTTGCAAAGGAAATCAATAAAGGAAAATAACTGGGAGCATTGCCAACGGATTCGCTGGCAGTGCTTTTATTTTTTTATAGCCAAGCATTAAAAAAACGAATGTTCTTCGGTTTTAAGTCGTATCTAGACTTTGTACTTTCGTTGGAAGTAGTGGACCGAGTTTTCCTCTAAAATTTAAAATGTAATCAACAAGAGTACGAATTTTAGACAGGGAAGGAATGGACTTAAGAATGAAAAAAATAATTATTGGTATTGGTGTGTTGGTGATTGCGGGGGCAGGTTTTTTTCTCTATCAAAACACCCAAGCAAATGCAAAAGACGAAACCGCAGTGGAGATGTACCAAGTCGCTAAGCAGACGCCGCTGCATTTAAAGGGACAGGTGCAATCAACGAAAAAGCAAACCGTTCTAGTGGATACTGAAAAAGGGCAGGTGCAAACGATTCATGTAAATGAAGGAGATCATGTGACTCAGGGAACGATCCTAGTAACGTATCGCTGGGGAGAGGTCATTCGGGCAGCGAATGATTCCGTCGTAACGGCTTTGAACGAAGATGCAAAAAATGATCCGCAGCAGGCGTTGATGGTCTTGAAGAGCGAAGAATCTGCCATCAAGGGAACGGTAACAGAATACGATCGTTCAAAGGTCGCTTTGAATGAGCCGATCGATATCAAGTATGCAAACAACGAGAAAACAGTGAAGGGCAAGATCACCTCATTAGCGGAAATGAACAATGAACCGGCAAAAGAGGAAAAAACGAGCTTAGTAACCTATAACTTTACAGCAGTTCCAGATGAAGCCATCCCTGTTGGCTATTCAGTAGAGCTATTGATTCCTCGTAATGAAATTCATCTGCCTTTGAAGAGTGTTGAGGAAAAGGCTGGTGAATCCCACGTTTATACAGTTGCTAAAGGCAAGGCTGAAAAACAGGCGGTAACTGTGGAAAAAGGCAACGGCTATTATATTTTACGTGAAGGTCTGAATGAAAATGACAAAATTGTCAAAGATGCGAAAGGCGTCAAGGATGGGATGGATGTGACGGTTGAATGATTGTAATGGAGAATATCAACAAATTTTATACCGCCGATCAAGAACGAATCCACGTCTTAAAAGACATCAGCTTGACGATTGATGAGCACGAGTTTGTGGCAGTAATGGGGCCATCGGGTTCAGGGAAATCGACGTTGATCAATACGATCAGCTTTCTGGATGGTGATTTTGAAGGAAACTATCGCTTTGAAGGACAGGATGCGTATCGGTTCAATGATGAGAAGCTTTCGGCTCTGCGAAATAAATCAGTTGGCTTTGTTTTTCAGGCCTTCCAGCTGATCGATAATAATACGGTGCTGGAAAATGTGGCGCTGCCGCTGCTGTATGGCGGGATGAAGCAAAAGCAGACTAAGCCGTTAGTTATGGAGGCGTTGCGGAAGGTAGGGATCGCGGATAAATACAATAAGCTGCCGAAGCAATTGTCTGGCGGGCAGCAGCAGCGGGTGGCGATCGCGCGGGCAATCGTCGGGAATCCGAAGTTTATCGTGGCGGATGAACCGACCGGGGCGTTAGACAGTCATACTTCAGAAGAAATCATGTCCTTATTCAAACGGTTAAATGAAGAAGAAAAGGTCACGATCCTGATGGTGACCCATGACCCAGAGGCGGCGGCCTACTGCCAGCGGACCATCACGGTGAAGGATGGCGAAGTCTTGGAAGAAGGTGTTTTGCATGCGGTTTAGCGAAGTATGGAAGACTTCTTTTAGAGCAGTCGGGAAAAATAAACGTCGGAGCTTTTTGACCATGATCGGCTTGATCATCGGGGTATCTGCCGTGATCACCGTCTTTTCAATTGGTCGGGCGTTTGAAGACTATGCCTCCGAATTTATTGGGTTGGATCAATTTGATGGCAGTGTCGGGTATACTTATACGCCGCAAAGCGATGAGTTCTATGAAAATGGGCTAAGCGGCTTTACCGAAGAAGATATCAATACAATTGAAAGTATTCCTGGTGTCCAATCGGTTAGCTATTATGACAATTCTCGCAATGGTATCAAATATGCGGATCAAACCTTTGATGCGATCGGCAGTGACGGCCGTTGGAATTGCTTCAAGCTGATGAAGTCTGAGGGCAGCTCTGTCGTTCATGGACGGGGGATTCAGGCGAGTGATTACTACAATGAAAATCCCGTTGTCGTGATCGATCAAACGGCAGCTAAAGCAATCAAGAAGGAAGAACCAGAGTCTTTGATTGGTCAGAGTATCAAAATTGGCGGTCATTTGTTTGAGGTAGTCGGAATTATGAAGGACCGTAACGGTGGTTCGATCGTTTCTACGCAGGAGGATTATGTGGTCGCAGAATTACCGGAAAATGTTTTCGAAAATTATTTTAATTCTGAGGATCGCAACATGATTCAGGTGAAAATGAATCAAACCGCAAATGTAAAAAGTGTTTCAAAAGAAGCGGAGGAAACACTGAAGAAATATGGTACCTGGAAAGAGCTGGGCAGTTATAAGACGGAGGATTTGGCAGGTCAGGTGGATCAATTGCGGATGCTGCTGACCAGCATCACCTTGCTGATCTCAGTGATCGGCGGTATCTCTCTGTTCATCTCAGGGATCGGAGTCATGAACATGATCTACATCTCCGTATCGGAACGGACTAAAGAAATCGGCGTTAGACGTGCAATGGGCGGAACTAAAGGCAATATTATGATGCAGTTCTTACTAGAGGGGATCTCATTGACATTAGTCGGCGGAACGATCGGATATTTGATCGCGATGCTGCTAGGCTTTGCCATCAGTATGTTCACCCCGCTGTCGGTGCGACCAGATCTATTTACAGTGACGCTGGCCTTTGGCTTGTCAGTTGTGATCGGGATCGTCTTTAGCTGGCTGCCGGCAAAAAGTGCGGCGAAGAAGGATATCGTCTCCTTGCTGCGCTGATCAAAGAATAGAATTAATGGGCAAGAAGATGATGCTGTCACTCTTCTTGCCTCTTTTTTTCTGCAAAATTTCCAAGGGAAAAAAACGAACTACTCATTTCTTTAATCAAAACGTCGTAAATTGGGTAGAGAAATAACGGAAATACTATGGATTTTTTGCTATTTTAGTTATATTTTTGATTTGTAAGTTTTAGCAGGTTTGAAAATGAAAGCGGATTTTTAAAAATAAATGGAACCTATTATCGGGAAATGGAGTGGAGAATATGCAAACTCAAAGACTGGGACAAAGACAGCTGTTCACTATGCTGAGGGGCAACCTTGAAAAAAGAATGATCAAGCAATACAACGAGACGAGGGATGTTTCCTCTGTGATCGAATACGCGGTCGCGATTCTTGTAAGGCATGCTTTGGTGGTCGCTGATTTTTCTTTTATGTGTCGGGATTTAATAAGAGAGCTGTTCTTGACCGCGGCTCCTTGTGCTGCACTGCGTCGTTTTAGTGTGTTTTTTGAAGACTATTTTGAATCAGAGGAGTGGGCGGCAGTCGTTGCCAGACTCTATAAAAATGAAGATGATTACCTTGCCATTACCGAGGAAGCTCGTTTATATAGAAAGTACTTGGAGGATAAGGATCCGACTAGAACAGACGGATTGGCTGATCACCAATTCATCCTTAAATCAATTTTTAAAGGAGGGAATGGCCGAAAGCATACATGGCTATTGAAGGATGCCCATCCAACCAAGAATCTCGAAGAAATTGCGGGAGCATTGCAGATTCTTCCCTTGCTGAGCATTTTTGAGACGAATGGGGTGCGGAAATTTACTGAGTTCGTTGATTTTCTCCGCTATGCCAACATACCTGATCTGCATTATGCAAAAGTTCAGGAAGAGCAGGCGGAATCTGTTGCGGAAGCTCCGGTGAAAGCTGAAGCCAAAGCAGAGAATAAAAAGATGGATACACCGCAAGCGCCGCAGACGGCAGAGTCAGTCAAAAAGGCTAAAAAGGACGTACCAGAAGTAAAACATAATGAGCTCAAAGAACTGCCAGCGACAGCCTCGTCTGATTTGCCGCTAACGAAAGACAGTGTTCCACCGGAGCGGAGAAGAGGGGGCAAAACAGTTCTAGAAGAGGTTTCAGAAGCACCGGAGTCGGCCGATCAGGACTTGCCGCCAGAAAAAGCACCTCGCGGTGACTCGCAAAATACGTGGCAGAAGCTATTCGCCATGGGGGGCCGAAAAAGTAAAGAAAGCTCTTTTGGCAAAAGCATAGAACAGATAGAAAAAGAGCGAGATGAACGAAAGAAAGAACGAAGACTCACCAAGATTATAGGACGCAGAGGGAAAGGTTGAGGAAGATGACCCAATTAGTAGGAACATTTAAAAACGGAGAAAACAAGACACATAGATGGAGCTTCGGCGAGTGGCGCTCCGATCAGTCGCCTAGGGTGATCCAACAGGAGTTGGAGCGCTTGACCGAATTAGCTATCCTTGATGAAGCGGGCATTGAGATTTTTAAAACAGTCGTTGCTGCCGCTTTTGTCCAAACCACGGAAACGGTAATTTTTGGCTTAGAAAGTGAGCCGAGAGAAGAGGATACGGAGGACGAGCTTCAGCAAACGATTGAAGAGCTGTTACCAAAGGAAGCAAAGGGGCAAAAACTGACCTTAACAGAGCAGATCGATCTGCTTTTTGCTCATCAACCGTCTGGATCTCGTTTAAAGGGATTTCGTTTTGAAGCATTGGAGGATTTTCAGATCGAGGAATCGGACGGTCAGCTGCAGGTGATTTTGCGCCGATCGCCAAATGTCCTGTTGTAAAAAGATAAAGCGTTTTATATACTTTAGTAAGGGGCAAGATCGAGAAAGAGGGGAGGGAGTATTTTGACTATTCAACGGTGATTATGAGTAACACTCTGCCTTAGAGTCTCTAAGAATGTGAATTCAAAATTCTCCTCTCCAGCGAACCTTCTTTGCTTGTAATTGTGATTGTTTTCACCTTTGAAGTCGTTTGAGAGCATACGGGAGTATGTTTCTTTTTGCTGCGCAAAAAAGATGGAGAATCCTGGGCTTCGACAGGAATGTTGGGGTCGACAAAAAAATGACAAATGAATGGAGAAAACAATGAAGAAAATAATTATTGGCTTATTAGCGTTGGTCACTTTAGGTTTGGCTGGCTGCGGCGGCAGCGATGAACCGACTGATTCCAGCAAATCAGCGAAGAAGGACAGTACCCCATTTACTGGTGAATACATCGTGAATGCAGATTATGTGAAGAAAAACTTGGATGATATTATTTTAGTGGATGCACGAGGCGAAGAAGAAGCAGGCAAAGGTACGGTCAAAGGGGCAACAGCGATCGGTTGGCAGCAATTGGCATCGGTGGAAGAGGGCGCTTCAGGTGATGAAAAGTGGGGCTTGGTTCTAGAGCCGGCTGAGCTGGGCAAACGATTAGGCGAAAAAGGGATCGCGAAGGATAAAGAAGTCGTATTGTTTGCCAGTGCGCAAAAAGGCTGGGGTGATGATGGACGAATCGCTTGGGAGCTGTTAGCGGCTGGATACAAGGATGTCAAAATCGTTGATGGCGGATTTGCGGCATTGAAAAAAGCGGGTCTTAAAACAGATGTAGAAAGTACCAAGCTAGATCCTGTAGACGTTAAAATTGATTCGATCGATCAGAAGCATATTATTCGGACCGATGAATTGAAGAAAGATTATGACGACTACAAAATCGTCGATGTTCGTGAAGACAAGGAATACAAAGGCGATGTTTTATACGGAGAGGCTAAGGGCGGACACCTGCCCGATGCGATCCACATTCGCTTTACGGATTTGTTTAACAAGGATGGTATGCTGAAGAGCAATAAAGAACTGACGAAGCTTTTTGAGGATGCTGGTTTAGCCAAAGAGGATAAGATTGTCACGTATTGTACCGCCGGGATCCGTTCAGCTTATATGGAATTAGTGATGGATATGTGCGGCTTCAAGCAAGTAAAAAATTATGACGGCTCGTATTATCGTTGGGCAAAAGTCGAGGATGTTGAAAAATAATGTCTAAATTAAATAAACGTACACTTGCTCGTCTTCTATTACTTCTGGTTCTATTACTGGCAGTGATTGGTTTTTACTTTATTCCGGGAGTCCGCTCAAAGGTCACACAGGTCATGATGCTGTTTAGCTCCATGAGTGTGGATAGTATCGTCGGCTATTTGCGTTCCTTTGGTGTTTGGGCAGTAGTAATTTCCTTTCTGCTGATGATGTTTCAATCGATCATCGCTCCGTTGCCTGCCTTTTTGATCACATTTGCCAACGCAGCAGTTTTTGGCTGGTGGCAAGGAGCGCTGCTTTCCTGGACGAGCGCGATGGCAGGTGCATTGGTCTGCTTTTATATCGCACGGATTGCAGGACGAGATCTGGTGGAACGTTTGAATAAGAATTTTTCGCTAGAGACATTGGATGCGTATTTTGACCGTTATGGCAAGCATACGATTTTGATTTGTCGGCTGCTGCCGTTTATCTCTTTTGATTTTATCAGCTATGCGGCAGGGTTGACGGCGATCAAGCCGCTGCCATTTCTGATCGCAACAGGGATCGGGCAATTGCCGGCGACAGTCGTTTATTCTTATGTCGGCAGTAACTTGACCGGCAGCACGAAGACCATTTTGTTTGGTTTATTGAGTATGTTCGCTTTGTTTATCGCCGTCTATGTTTTCAAGCAGATCTACCAGAGCAGACAAGAAAAGACGAACAAGTAAAAAAACAGGTTCCCATCTCAATCATTGAAATGGGAACCTGTTTTGTTTAAAGACTGGCGTCAGCTGCTGCAGCTGGCGTTTTTGCTTCGTTTTCATTGTGCTGCTCTACGTAGTGATTGTACAGCGTATCCAAGAATTGGATCTCAGTCACATTTTGGTATGGCATGATGTAGAAATTTGTCAGTTGGAAGACTGCGATCAAGTTCCAGAAGAAGAAGGAATAACGCAGAATCAAAAATTCCATTTTGTACCCATGCATGATTTGACGGCTTAACAGGATCGCATCTGAAGCGCTCAAGGTGTCATCCTTTTCCAACAGATAGTTGGTCATGGCGTAAGACGCGCTTTTTACGATACCCGGGATGACAAAAAGCAGTGACCACAGGAAGGTGTAGATCGCAATCAGGATATTTGCTTTCAGCACGCGATTTTTTTGCGCTTTAATGAAATAAGCAAAAATCTGTAAGCCGTCTGCGCGGTTGCCTCTTAACGTATGGATCGCACACCACTGCAAAACAGCGGTAGATAAAGCTGCAACTAAAAACATCAGAACTAAAGCCGCGATCATTACTAAAAACCATAAAAAGAGCGAAGCGCCAGAAAATGGTCGAGTGTAGCTGTAGCCATAGTCGTAATAGCCAGAGTAATCATAAGGATTAAATAAGTTCAATAGACTGTTGGTAAAAAAGCGAACATACGCGAATCGGAAAATGAAACCTGCAACGATATTTGCACCGATCAATAAAAGGATCGTCTTGCACCATTCGCCGTATCTGCCGGATAATTTCTTTTGAGCGTGCTTTTTGATCTCTGCTCGTGTGACATTCAAGCCCTCAGCTTTTTCTAATTCTAATTCAAACTGTTCGTTGCTAGTTACTTGAACGAAGGGTTCCTGACTGCCATTTTCATTCGGCACCTCTTGTTCTAAGTTATAACCGCAGCTCGGACAGAACTTCGCCTCTGTTCGTAATTCCGCACCGCAATTGGGACAATATTTCATTTCTCCACCCTTTTCCTTTTTTCATTCAATTTCATCTAATAATTATCATTGATAAGATAACGTTCGTCAACAGCTTATCGATAAAAGAATTTAAAGCCGCAGTATGATGAATAGACTTTACTCTTTTGGGGCTTTGGATTATGCTTTAGTAAAGTTATCTTTACTAGGAGCGAAAGAATTGAGCGTTGTAAACCATATTCGAAAAATAAGAGAAGAAAAAAAGATACCGCAAAAAGAAATGGCGAGGGTGTTGGAAGTCTCGCGCCAGACAATGACTGCGATCGAAAAAGGAAAGTATAATCCCAGCTTGGAGCTCTCGTTGAAGATCGCAGCTTATTTTGATATGCCGTTTGATGAGATATTCTATTTAGAAGAAGGGAAGGGGTAGTAAGTGGGATTTTTTCGTGTGTTAGGAGTAAACAGTTTTATAAGTTGGGTCCTACTGATTTTTGGATTATTATCGATGTATGCCATGGGCTCTTCGCTCTATTTTTTACACAAAGAGATTTTCAAAAAGAACGATGAGCTGGTAAGAAAAATCGTCTTTGATTCCATGGCGATGAGCTTTGTCCTAGTCATGCTGCTGCATATTATTCAAATGATTATCCGCATCGTGCATTTTCAACGTACTGGTCAGGATATCAATTTAGTGGTGACGCCGGGCTTAGCGATCTATCAGCTGGGGGATCCCTCGCTGCACCTCGAGTCTTTTGGTGTGGATATGGGGATCTTTGCGCTGTGTCTTTTCGCCAATCGATTGCGGTACCGGGTTTAGGGAGAAATAAGCAGTAAAAGGGATTCAGAAAAAATGATAAGACGCATTAAATGGCACCCGCACGCTTGCTAACGAAGCTGCGGGTGTTGTTGCAGGCGTAAATACTAAGAATTCTTTTTTCTTAAAAAACAAAAAAAATTACCGCTTTCATTTCTGGGACAATATGATAAACTAGAGTTTGTTCTCATATAAGAACCTTTTATCAAGATAGGTGGTAAGCAACTTGGAAAAACAAAAAAAGATGACGCAATCAGAAAAAATTATGAATCAAATTGCTGATAGGATCATCTCTGGGGAACTAAAGCCGGGAGAGAAGCTGCCCAATGAGCGTTCTTTATCGCTTCAGCTGGGGGTCACAAGAGGACAAGTCAGAGAAGCGCTGAGAGCACTTTCCTTAGTTGGTTTGGTAGTTATAAAGCCCAGTGATGGGACCTTTGTTTCAGATGCTGAACAGCCGGTACCTGAAAATTCGCTCTCATGGATCTTTCAGCGGGAGCTGCATGATCAAGAGGAGCTCTATCATGCGAGGAAGCTGATCGAGACAGATGTGGTCAAACTGGCCTTTACTCATGCCACAAAGGAAAATCTTGAAAAATTAGAAAGCATTACCCAAAAGATGGTAGATGCTGCATCAGAAAATAAGACAGTTGCAGAGTACAATGAACTGCTTGAAGAGTTTGATTCATTTATGGGCAGGATCTGCGGCAGCAGAATCATGGAGAAGCTGATGCAGACGATTATTTTAATCAGAAGAGAAAGTGCCTTGAATATTTTAGAGGTGCCCGGTGCGATTGAAAACAGTATTCACTATCGGCAAAAAATTGAACGTGCTTTTGTTGAAAGAGATCGGAAAAAGCTCACCTATTCATTGAATGAATTTTATAGCAAGTCCAAACAATACGTTGATAAAATGACAAAAGAAAAGTAGGGAGTCAAAATGCCAAAAGTTAAATCAGCAGAAAGAACCTTGCGGCTGTTGGAAGCGATCGCGCATCATTCCAAAGGCTTGAGTTTTTCGGATATCCAGCAAATATTGAATACGCCTAAAAGCTCCACCTTTAGTTTGATCCAAGAACTAGTCGAGAATGATTACCTTTCCTTTAATGATAATGCTAAGAAATACGTGGCAGGCAGTAATTTTATAAAGTTAGCGGCGAACTTTATCGGCAGCGGTGATCTGGTTCAAGAGTTAAAAATACTGACCAATGAATTATCCATTAGAGTGCGGACAACCTCCCATGCCGGTATTTTAGATGGGATAGAAGTAATCTACTTGGCTCGCAGCGAGCACTTTGAAAATTATTCTCTAATGAAACAAATCGGCGGACGTCTGCCGGCTAATTGTACGGCTATCGGAAAAATGCTGCTTTCACAGTATTCAGATGAGACGATTCGGGAGCTTTATCGCGAGGTGCCGTGGCGAATGCTGACGGTCAATTCGAAGAAAAGTGTTGATGAGCTGTTAGAAGAGCTGCGGATCTTCCGAGCACAGGGCTATTCAACGGAGTACCAAGAAGCAAGTGAGTCGTCAAACTGCATCGCGATGCCGATCATTCAAAATGGAAAAATGATTGCATCCTTCAGCTGTACCTTCTCAACAGCTGAGATCGCGTCTATCGACATTGATGATGTCGTAGATACCATGAGAAGCTGTAAGCAGGAGATCGAAAGTCGTCTGGAACTCTTATTGTAGTAATGAAGAAGCAGCTGCCTAGAAATTTCTAGGCAGCTGCTTTTTAGGCCTTCTTTTCACACATTAAAAGATGATCGCAAACCATTACGACTTCTTCACGTTGATTCTTTACAGTGAGTGTCTCATAGACGATCCCCCTATTTTTGCGCTTTGGATGATCTTCCTTTTTAGAAATTGTTGTTGTGGTGGTAATCGTGTCGCCAATGAAGACGGGTTTGATAAATCGCAGATGTTCATATCCATAAGAAAAGGCTGCTGGATTAATCAGGTTGGCGGTCATACCGACTGCAATACTGAAGGTGAGGGTTCCATGAGCGATCCGCTGGCCAAAAGGCTGCGTTTTGCACCATTCCTCGTCCATATGATGGGGAAAGAAATCCCCTGTTTGTCCAGCGTGGGTGACTATATCGGCTTCTGTGATTGTTCTGCCGTAAGATTTTCGTTCGCTGTCTAATTGATAGTCTTCAAAATAGATTGCTTTTTCCATAATTAGGTCTCCTTTATGCCAAAATTCAAATTATCTTCTCCGAGAGTAGGTGCTCCTTTTGGTGAAGTAAAGATCTCTCCATCGATTCTGATGGGACAGCGGGTCGTATAAAAAGGCGTTCCATCGCTGCTGATGATTGTTTGCTTCATGTGCAATTCCTCAAAAAGTCCCGCCTGCTCCATTTGCTGCCAATCAAGGACCTTTGTACACCAGATGTCAGCAGGTTCTAAAATCGCTAACCAGTCTTCAGTAGTTTGGGTGATTAATTTTGCTTGCAGCATTCTTTTTATCTCGTCACTGTCGTGTTCGACTGAATGGGAAGCCATAAACGCTGTCAGTTCTGGATAGTCCAATAATTCTGCCAGCTTTTCAATGGGACACATAGCGATTGCGAGATGTCCGTTTATGGTTTCATAAATGCCGTACGGTGCGTCGATGTACGGATTTGCATTGTGAAATCCGCTGCGTACCGGCAGCTCATTTCCGTTATTCAAAAAGGTCGTAAAGGATTCAAATTGCAGATCCATCAAGGAAGTGAGAAGCTCTGTCTGGATGACACACCCTTCACCAGTTTGCTGGGCATTGAATATTCCTGCTAAGACACCCTGACATAGATGCTCTCCGGCCGCTAGATCAGCCATGGAAAGTCCAAAGGGGAGCGGTGCCTGCTCTTTGTCTCCGTTCAGATAGCAGATTCCTGACATTCCTTGTACCAGCAAGTCTTGTCCCGGCCAGCTGCTCCAAGGGGAGGCTTCGCCGTAGCCCGTTATCTCGCCATAAACGATTTTCGGGTTAATTTGATGGATCGAGTCAGCATCCAACTTTAATTTTTTTGCTACACTTGGCCGAAAATTCACTAAAACCACATCCGCCGTTTTGACTAGTGCTTGAAACGATTGTTGCGCAGAGGCTTCTTTTAAATTCAATTCAAGTCCCTGCTTATTCCGGTTGATCGCATGAAAAAGAGAGCTGTCGTTGTCTATTTTAAAATTAGAAACGTATAGCTGCCGGCAGATATCACCGCTGTCTTTTTTTTCCACCTTGATAACCTCAGCGCCTAGATCAGCAAGCTTCAAACCAGCCGAAGGAGCGGAAAGAAACTGGCTGCAATCTAAAACTCGAATTCCTTCCAAAGGTTTATTCATTTGTGCTCCCTCCCAGTTCATTCATAATTTTGTCATGGTCCTGATCCAATAGAGGAGCTGGTTTTGCAGCAGGGTTTCTGCTGCCGTTTACTCGAATCGGACAGCCAGTCGTATGGACCGATCCTTCAGGAGTTGTCAGCTGTATATCAAAGTTTAGTGCTTTAAAGCCCGCTTGCTTTATTAATTCCTGCCAATTGTAGACGGGTGCGGCCCAGTAGCCGCCAGACAATAGAATAGCTGCCCATTCGTCAGTGGTTTTATTAACAAGCTTCTCCGCTATCAGCTGTTTGATTTCATCTCTTGAAGTGAAAGCAAGGGTTTCTTTTTCGTATTCAGCCAATTGGGGAAGACCGATCAAGCGGCCCAAAAGGTTCAAAGAGCCCATTGCAATGGATAAGTAACCATCCTTGGTTTGATAGATTCCATAGGGTGCCGCTAAGTAGGCGTGTGCATTATTGAAGTTTGATCGTTCCGGTAATTTTTGCCCATCATTAAAGTAGGAAGTAAGGACTTCAAACTGCAGCGAAATAGCCGATTCTAACAGACTGACTTCGACCAGTCCGCCAGTATTGGTTTTATTTCTGCGGATCAGGCAGCTCAAAATACCTTCAGCTAAATGGATTCCTGCGAATGAATCGGCAACAGAAAGAGCAAAGGGTGTCGGCGGTTGATCAGCATTGCCGTTTAAAAAAGTAAGGCCGGAAAGTGACTGGGCTAATAAATCCTGACCAGGTTTTGCAGCCAAGCTGGCAGCTATTCCATACCCCGTTACAGTACCGTAAATGAGCTTTGGATTAAGCTGCTTCACCGTATCGTAATCAAGTCCGAGCTTTTTCATTACTCCCGGCCGATTGTTTTCGATCAGCACATCCGCTTTTTTTATCAGCTCTAAGGTAGTTTCTTTGTCTTTCGGATCTTTCAAATTCAGCGCAATGCTTTCTTTGTTGCGGTTGATGGTATGAAAAAGCAGGCTGTCGCTGCCGACTTTCTGCTTTTTCAGTACTAAATGACGAGAGCTGTCACCGACAGCGGGGCGTTCGACCTTAATGACCCTCGCGCCTAAATCAGCTAGGCGCAATGCGCAGGAGGGCCCAGCCAAGAACTGACTGAAATCCAGCACTGTGATTCCGTTTAAAAGTGTCACTAAAATCAGCTCCTTGCTTGATGTAAAGATTCTTGGTACAAAGCGTCCATTTTGCCTAAAACCTCTTTCGGATTCCCGCCATGCATGGCGTATTCCCGCACGAAGTGGCCGGCATGATCCTGAAAATGCAGATAGCCATTGTAGCGAGGCCGCAGATAAGAGTTGTCCAGAGTCTGAAGGGTATTCTCAAAAAAGTTTTCACAGCGCCGATTTGTTTCTGGACTGAGCCAAGCCTTCCGATGCCCAGGTTGTCCGCCGGCATCAAAAAAGAGTGTTTCTTGGATTAACGGCGAAGCGGTGTATTCGGCATACCGGCAGGCCAGCTCGCTGTTTTTTGAGGCTGAGGAAACGGCCAAGCCTGTTCCGCCAAGTACAGTTTTCAGCGGCTCATCATTAAAGGTTACGGTGTCGGTCGCCACAAGCAGATGCTTTCCATATCCTGCTTTCGAATAGTTGGTGTAGCCATAGGCATAAGGACAATAAACGATATCTTCGTTTTCCGCCATGTAATTATGTACATTGATCGGGTCCCACTGAAGGATATCTGCTCGGCATAAGCTGACAATCTCGCGAATAGATTCTAAGGCGATTATTCCGCTTTCCTCATCCATCACTTTCCCATTTTCAAACATAGGGGCTTTGAGAGTAGCACCGAACATATAAAAATCCATCAAAAGATTGATCGGGATTCCTGCGATTGCGACTTTATTCTGCCGTGCGAGAGCCAGAACCTCTTGCCAATTTTTAGGAAGGGCCTGATCTGAGAAAAATTGTTGATTGTAAACGGCAATAGGAGTAGCTGCATCGACAGCTAATGCTGATTGAAAGCCGTCAAAATTATAAGAAAGGTGAGACATTCCTACAGAATTCCGTTCTTGATCTGCTAAAAAATCAGCTGACAGATGAAGAGACAGGTCGGCCAGAATTCCGCTCTTTTGAGCAAATCCGGCCCAAGGGTGATCGATGATCAAAAGATCGTATTGATCAGCAAGATTCTGAATCGGCGCATCCGCAAATTCCTGTAACGAGCGTTTTTCCCACTCAATGTCAACGCCAGGGTTTAATTCACAAAAACGTTGAGCCGTAGCAACAACAGATGTAAAACCGCGACTGTGGTTCCAAGTAATTCCTTTAAGCTTTGTCATAATTATTCCTCCATCGCTTTATTGGTACTACCAATATATCAAATTTATCTAAAAAATCAAGCGTTTCCAAAGAAAGAAAAAAGTTTATTATTTATCTGTCAAAAAATTGAAAAATAAAAATTACCTATATAAAGTCATTCTTTTGCCGACAATTACGAATAGATAGAGCAATAAAAATTTTAAAAAATAGGTTGACTTATTTTTATTAAGCGGTTACATTCTAAGTATAAAGTTCATAAAAGAGAAATAGGTTCATAAATATGAACTAGAAGGGCGGTTTTGTTTTGAAGATGGATTTGAAAGGAATTTATGCAGCGATGTTGACACCTTTAACAGAAGAAGGAGGTGTAGATGTTCCGGCACTTGAACGAATGATTGCTTTTTATGTCGACAAGGGGATCTCAGGTGTTTTTGCGGTCAGCTCTGTTGGTGAAGCGGCGCATTTTGATACGAAGGAAGCGCGGACTATTTTAGAAACAGTCAAAGCAGCCAGCGAAGACAAGCTGCAGTTGTTTGCAGGTGTCACCGCGACTACCAGCAGCACTGCCGTCGAGGTGGGGAAAATAGCTGAGGAGCTGGGCTACGATGGGATCGTATCGGCACCGCCATATTTCTACCAGCCTAGTGATGATGCGATTTTAGCTTACTTTGAGGACATCAATGATCAGGTCGATTTGCCGCTGATTGTATACAATGTGCCTTTATTTGCACCAGCATTGAGTAAGGAGCTGCTAGTAGAGGTAGCAAAACTCACAAACGTCGTTGGCGTAAAAGAATCTAGCGGGAATCTAGTTGATGTGCTGCATATTTTAGATATGTTGAAAGACGAGCAGCTAGACACCTCCTTCTTGATTGGAAGAGAAGAGATGTATTTAAGCTCATTGATCGCAGGAGCCGATGGCTGTATGGTGGCTACAGCTGGGATCATTCCGGAAGCCTATCAAAAAATCGAAGAATTGTATTTGGCAGGAAGAATCAGTGAAGCAGCAGAAGTGCAGCAGGCGATTTTACCCTTGCTGAGAGAATGCTTCAAAGTCAATTTCCCGGCTGGCTTCAAAGTCGCTTTAGCGGCCAGAGGACTAGATACGCCGTTATATGTGAAGCGAAAAATGTCCGAACAGGAGCAGCAGGAATTAGCCCGTTCAGCAGAAACGATTAAACAGGAAGTGGCAAGGATTTTGGCGTTTGTCGGTACTTATTAACAGGTATTAGGAGGAATAAAAATGGTCGGAGCTTTTACAGTACTATTGTTGGCATGTTTTTTTCAAGGAAGTTTTGGGATTTGCTTTAAGAAATACCAACCCTTTTCTTGGGAGGCTTTTTGGACACTCTTTTCCATTATTGGTGTTTTGCTGATCCCTCACATTTGGGCCTTTATCGAGGTGCCTAATTATATGAGCTATATTCTGAATACGCCGATCGATAAGATCTTTTTCGGCGCATTGATGGGCTTTTTCTGGGGAATCAGTTCGATCGCATACAGTAAAGCGATTGATATGATCGGTGTTTCGCTCGTGACAGGGATCAACTTAGGCCTGTCTTTACTGCTGGGAAGCTTTGTGCCGATGTTTATTCTTGGAACCTTCCCGTCGACGAAGGCGTTGATCATGCTGATTTTGAGTATGGCTGTTTTGATGGGTGGCGTACTGGTCCTTTCTAAAGCCGGCTTTATGAAAAATGACAGTGATGAAGAAAATGACGAAGCAGCGGCAGAGGATTCTGCGCCTAAGAAGAATTCCAAGTTTATGGTCGGTTTTCTCTTAGCGCTTGCTTCTGGTGCAGGATCAGCGGCGATCAATATTGGTGCCTCAGCAGCGAATTATCCGGTTCAGCTAGCGATCGATTCAGGCGTATCGCCAGTCAGTGCCAGTCTGTTGTCATGGGTGATTGTGTTTGCCGGCGGATTTATCGCGAATTTTATCTATGCTGTAATTGTGCTGGTTAAAAATAAAACCTATACTGATTATAAAAAGCCGGGTGCTGGAAAAGCCTATTTCAAGGTTTTAGTTACTTCATTTGTTTGGTTCGCAGCTTTAGCGGTCTATGGAAAAGCGACTCACCTGCTAGGCGATCTAGGTCCGATCGTGGGTTGGGTTGGATTTAACGGCTTGGCCTTGATCATTGCCAATATGTGGGGATTTAGAGATGGGGAGTGGAAAGGATTTCCGAAGGCACAACGGATCGCTGTCATCGGAAATGCCATCATCGTCATTTCATTAGTTTTTGTCGCTTTAGCAAATTCACTGTAAAGATAAAAATCTAGGAGGAACAACATGGTTAACTCTATCAAGGAATTGAATTATGTACCAGAAGTACCGGAGAGCCCTCGGAATATTGTGCTTATCGGAGCTGGCGGAATCGTATCCGGCTCTCAATTGCCAGCATATCAGATGGCTGGTTTCCCAGTGGTGGGAATTTATGATCTCGATTATGAAAAGGCTAAACAAGTTGCGAAGGATTTTGACATCCCTCATGCCTACAATGAACTGTCAGAGTTGATTGAATTAGCGCAGAAGGAAAATGCCGTATTTGATATTGCGGTCCCTGCGTCTGCCACAGCGGATATTTTGCGTCAGCTGCCAGAGCATGCCGGCGTTTTGATGCAAAAGCCTATGGGTGAGAGCATTGAACAGGCTCAGGAGATTTTGACGATTTGCCGAGAAAAAGCGTTTGTAGCCGGATTGAACTTTCAATTAAGGCAAGCACCTTACATGATCGCAGCCAGAAAATTGATCAATGATGGGCTGATCGGCGAGATCGTCGATATTGATTGGCGTGTCGTTGAATTGCATCCATGGCATCTGTGGGATTTCTTGTTTGAAAAGGAACGAATGGAGATTAATTATCATAGTATCCATTATGTTGATCTGGTTCGCAGTATTGTGGGGAATCCAACGAGTGTTTATTGTAAAACGATGCAGCATCCTAAAATGAAAGCGTTAAAACAAACGCGTTCTGCAATGATTCTTGATTATGGGCCTGATCTGCGGGTAAATCTGCATATCAATCACAACCATGATTATGCGCCGGACTATCAAGAATCGACCTGCAAGATCGAAGGGCTGAAAGGAGCTATTCGCATCACGATCGGTTTGATCCTGGATTATCCGACAGGACGGCCAGATAAGGTAGAGTACATTCTTGATGACGGCAAAGGCTGGCGAGAACTGGAAGTGAAGGGCAGCTGGTTTAATGAAGCCTTTATCGGAACGATGGGCGGCTTGATGAAAAAAATGGACGACTCAACGTATGAGTACATGAATGATATTGAAGATGCGTACCAGACGATGTGTGTCGTCGAGGCGTTATATGCCTCCAGTGATAACGGAGGAACACCAGTAAACTATTAAAAGAGGGAAAAAGCATGGAGAAGATTATTGATACGCATGTTCATACGTGGGATTTGAAGCAGCTGAGACTTCCTTGGCTGGACACGGAAGAGTATTTGGCTCAGACCTTTACCGAAGCAGACTATCAAAAAGCTGTGACTAGTGATCGCTTTACGATAACGGATGCGTTGTACGTGGAGGTCGATTGTGCACCGAATGATCGAGAAAAGGAAAACGACTGGATCATCCATCAGTGTAACTGCGCAACGAGCATCTTCAAGGGAGCGGTAATAGCCGGTGATTTAGCGACCGATCAGTTTAGCGAATCTATCGAAACCTATCGCTCCAGCATTTTAGGGGTCCGACAGGTCTTGCATGTTCCTGAACGGGAGCGCGGCTTTTGTTTGCAGCCCCAATTTATGGAAAATGTTCGCTATTTAGGAGAAATCGGATTGACCTTTGATCTTTGTATGAGAAATGAAGAGTTATCGGATGGCTATGAACTGGCTAAAAGCTGCCCCGGAACCAGTATCATTCTTAATCACATGGGGAATCCCAATATGGAGCTGCTGTCTCAACCGCTAACGGATGAAAAAAAGAAGTATCGTGAAACGTGGTTTGAGAATCTAAAGAAATTGTCTGATTTACCTAATGTATACTGTAAAATCTCGGGTGTTATGGAGACGGAGCAGGCCAGGTTTGAGGATTTTTCCGAGGAAATCCATCAGGTGATGACGCTTTTCGGCGAAGACCGGATTCTTTATGCATCGAATTTTCCTGTTATAGATTTAGGCGGCGGTCTTAATAAATGGACGGACTTTCTTTTAACCTTGACTGCGGAGCGTACCAAAGAGTTTCGAAGGAAGCTGTTCAGCGAAAACGCCCAATCAGTTTACTTAAAACAGAAATAATGGAGGAATTGGACATGACAGTAACAAGATATGGCGCTATTTCTACCTTAAAGCCAGAGTCGAAACAAAAATATATTGAGCTGCATGCGAATGCCTGGCCAAAAGTAAATGAAATGATCAAGAAATGCAATTTGCAAAATTATTCCATTTATCAAATCGACAATACCTTATTTTCTTATTACGAGTATACAGGTGATGACTATGACGCTGACATGGCGAAAATGGCGGCGGATAAAACGACTCAAGAGTGGTGGGACGAGTGTATCCCATGTATGAAGCCCTTAGACGGCTATGGTGACGAAGGTGTTTGGACGACAATGAAGGAAATCTATCATCTGAATTAATTAGGAGGAAAAGAACAAGATGGCGAATCGTATGATATTAAATGAAACTTCTTATCACGGAAAAGGAGCGATCGAATCGGTCCCGGCGGAGTTTCATAAGCGCGGCTTCAAAAAAGCAGTAGTTATTACAGACAAAGATTTGATCCAGTTTAACGTAGCCACGAAGGTTACTGACTTGCTGGATAAGGCAGGAATCACTTATGAAATCTATGATGGGATCGTACCGAATCCGACAGTGGAAAATGTACAAGCCGGAGTAGCTTTTGTTAAAAAAGCGCAGGCCGATGTGATTATCGCGATCGGCGGCGGCTCGCCGATCGATACAGCGAAGGCAATCGGCATCATTGTGGAAAATCCTGAGTTTGCGGATGTGGTAAGTCTAGAAGGCGAGGTAGGAACAAAAAATCCGGCATTACCGATTTTGGCGATCCCGACGACTTCAGGGACGGCTGCGGAAGTAACGATCAACTACGTTATTACGGACAAAGCAAAAAATCGCAAGTTTGTTTGTGTTGATCCGCATGATATTCCGGTCGTTGCCTTTATCGATAGTGAGATGATGATGGGCATGCCGAAAGGGCTTTGCGCTGCAACTGGGATGGATGCCATGACCCATGCGATCGAAGGATTTATCACGAAGGGTGCCTGGGAAATGAGCGACATGCTGCATCTGAAAGCCATCGAAATCATCGGTCGTTCTTTACGTGCCTCTGTCGCGGGAGAAGAAAAAGGGCGCGAAGAAATGGCCTTAGGGCAATATATCGCTGGTATGGGCTTTTCTAATGTAGGCTTAGGCTTGGTTCATGGAATGGCGCATCCTTTATCTGCGTGGTATAACATTCCCCACGGTGTCGCTTGTGCCGCTCTTTTACCAAGCGTGATGAAGTACAATAAAGAGTTTACGGGAGAGAAATATCGTGAAATCGCCAAGGTGTTAAACGTTGAAGGCGCTGAAGCGATGTCCTTAGAAGAAGTCAGAACGGTTGCTTGTACAGCGATTGACCAAATGAGTAAGGATGTCGGAATCCCTGCAACAATCTCTGAATTAGGCGTTAAAGCAGAGGATATTCCTAAAATCGCAGAGGATGCCTTTAAGGATGTCTGCACTCCGGGAAATCCACGAGATACCTCATTAGAAGAGATCATTACGATCTATAACAGCTTGATGTAAAAAATAAGAGACCGCTCCCTGCAATTTTCTAAATGATGATTGCGAGAAGCGGTCTTTTGGTATCAAAAAAACACCCAACCCCCTGCTGAGCAAGGACTTGAGTGTCTGTAAGAAGTCTTACATTAATTTGTTGTAGAATTATAAATTGGTATTATGGCATATTGTGACACGTCATAAAGGTTGTTAAATCAACGTTTTATATTTTTTCTTGAACACTCGATATGATTAGATATCACTTGTAACTAAGCCAAAAACTAAGCCAAAAAAAAAAAAAGAAATGTGGGGCACGTAAGATAGAAAATTAAAATAACTACAATGATACCTTGTGTTTTTCAGCTTTTTTCGAAAAGGTCATAAGAAAAATGCTGCAATCGAAAACGTATTGAGTCTTCAATAACTAAGTCATTTTTTGATGAGCAACTTTATATATTTTAGAGAAACAGTTGCTGATTAGGATTGTTTGAGAAATTTAATTTTGAGATTCAGGATTAAATAAGATAAACTACTACAAATACATAACAACGAATGCCTAAAAGGTAAATTTCTATTTGTTACAATGGGAGTCTTGCAGAAAAAATCATAGAGGATCTTAATTGTACTTGTACGACTGAAGGAATTAAAACATTTAATAAAGATACGCGTACATGGACGATTACACCAGTGAGTGAAATCAAGTTTGTTCCTGCAGCAATTGAGTTTGAGAAATGAGATTTAAATAATTCCACAAACTAAGGTTTGCTATCGTAGCATCCACGCTAAGGCATAAACTACTCCATAGTATGGGGCTATCACAGACTTTTCGACAAAATGAAGACACTGCGACTTAACTTCACAGTGTCTAAAGAAGGACTTCTATTTTCTAAAGCAGTAGTCCATATGATCATTTACAAGTCCTATGGACTGCATGAATGCATAAACGGATGTTGTACCAAGAAATTTGAAACCTCTTTCTTTAAGCTCCTTGCTTATCTTATCAGACAATTCGGTGGAGGCAGGAACATCTTCAATGGTATCCCAATGGTTATTTATGGTTTTACCGGATACAAAATTCCAAATAAAAGAATCAAAACTGCCGAATTCTTCTTGAATTTTCAAGAAAGCTTTTGCATTACTGATTGCTGATTTAACCTTTAACTTATTTCTAATTACACCTGGGTTATTTAAAAGCTCCTCAATTTTACTATCAGAGTATTTTGAAATTTGATTGTAGTCAAAATTATCATAAGCTTCTGTTAAAGTTGTTCGTTTAGCTAAAATTGTAGACCAACTTAGACCAGCTTGCATACTTTCTAAGATAAGAAATTCAAATAGTGTTTGATCATCATGAACAGGAATTCCCCATTCCGTATCATGATAGATTTTCTCCAACTCATTATTGTTTGCCCAATTACAACGCTTTTTCATAAACACACTCCTTTTAAATGGTATTATATCATACGGAAAAAGTATGCAAGCGGAGGGCATGAAGGAGGAATAATATGAAACATGTTTGGACATTTTCTTGTAGTCCAGATGATGAGGGCAATTTTCCAGAGCTGTATTCATCGTTTAAAAAAGCTTTGTATCGTTTCAATGATGAATACGAATTTGTGGTAGCTAGAGGAAAGATTATTGAGGTTAGTCGTAGTGATGGAAAGATTGCAGCAAGTTGGACTGAAGGTAAAGGTTCTACACAAGAAACACAATTTTCAATTCTACTAGAAAAAATTTCAGTCAGCTAACGACTTTTAATCATTAAAAAATTACCTCATAAGGATAGGAGGTAATTAAAGTAAGTGATAAGAAATTACTATCTTTGTAGAAGTACTTTTGATACAAAGATTGCTGCTAAGTATCCCAATATTAGCAGTGCAATCCATAGCCCGGCTTTTTTTACAAGGGAAGTTTTGTTTTTCATAATGTAACACCCTTTCGCTTGTTATTTAGTAAAAGTATACATTGACTAGCTGAAAATTGATAGATAGAAAGTTAAGCTAACGGAGGAATTGTGGGAAGAAATAAAGTAGGAAAAAGCTCCATTAGTTGGAGCATTAGCATACAAAAGAAAGAGTAGAATAGCAGTGATTTTATCAAACATAACCTTGAGAAAGATACAGTTACGGCTGTCATATTAAATAGCCTATCATTACGAAACATAACAAGTATTTCTCGTTTTGCTTTGTGATCTGATATGCCATGCCAGCCAATAAGGAAAATAGCATGCAGGATATGCCATTCCAAAGATCTATCCCATTTGAAATGAAATGAAACGCACCCCAGGTTAATGAGAGAACTAAACCACCAAAGGGAAAAAGTTTAGGGCAGGATAAGTTTGGTGATGAATCAATTGATTTTTGAGCATAAATAATAATCATTGATACTAAAGCAACTTCAAAAATATAGTAGATATATTGAGTGATAACAAGATATAAGTTCTCTTTGGTTCTTATTTCTCCAATAATCTTTAAAGTCCCCCAGTCAATATAAGTAATAACTTTACAGAAAAAAAGAAGACAAATAAATATAAAAAAACCTAAATTAGTGACGTCTTCATTCTCTTTGGTTCTTATTTCGCTATCCAATTTGGATCTGTATCTGATTATGCCCATGATGGAAATCGCCCAAAGGAGTGAGGTAATAAGTGAATGAAGTCCTTTTTGAAAAATTGTGTAGTCACTGTAATAGTAGCCAAAAAGAAAAGGTTCAATTACTCCTAAAGAAAAAAGTTCTAGTGAAGCCAGAACTATGAAGCAGAAAATTGAAAGATAAAAATATTTTTTTTGAATTTTCAAAGGTTATCAACTCTTCCTATATATATTAATTTATAGTATCAAACCTGTTAGAAAGTGTAAAGAAAGCCTTTTTAGAGGGAAAACAGCACTATATATTTTAAAGCGTATTGCGCAAGTCGAGTATCAGAAGAAAATGAAAATTACCTCTGCTAACGGAGGAAATCAAGTAGGAAAGCTCCATTAATTGGGGCTATCCTACTACGAGTCAAGCAAAAAATAAAAAAAGGAAAGATTACTTTCCCTGTAATGAAAACAAATACATCAAAAATAAATTTATCATTGCTATAACAATATATAGCAATCCTATTTTGAAACCAAAGATTTTATAAAAAGAAAGGCCTCCTACACTATAAACAAAAATTTCTAACATAAGTTTGTTTAATCCGGTAAGAACGTGGGGAGATTTTGGGGCACCATAGCGAGCCCATATTAGTGTAATTAAAATACTGATTATTAAAAATAGTATTTTAATATAAATTTTTTTCTCAATGAAAATCCCGCTTAGTATCCCTAGTACAGTTACTACTTCTAAGAGAAAACGGGCAGACAATATAATCTCAGTCATTTTTTTACTTCCTCAACAATTTTCTCACATTGAATTTTCAGGTCGTGTAAGTCCTTTCTTAGTAAAAGTGGTAACTCAGATTGCATCTTGCGTTTCATTAGTTTTATAGACAAACCTTCCAATGATTCAGATACCTCAACTGTGGTTCTTGACTTATTGGTTGTCAACTTCCAATTATGAACGGCGTATGCACCAATTGTTTTTCCAGTCCAACCAAATAAAGAAGTTGTGCAAGTGTGAATCTGAGAGTTGTATTTTAAACCATTAGATTTCCACTTAAAATCAGTACCGGTACTAACGTTATTGTCGATAGATAATAACTGTACATTACTAATATCTTGACGCCAGGTAGGCCATTCTAAAATATTTGACAAAATTGACATGATGGTTTTCTTACTTGCATGTATTTCGATGGTCTCATGAGCAATAACCGGAGCCTGATAATTTATTTCTGTATTAAAAACATTTACTGAATTAGTCATAGTAATCCTCCTACTACAATATATTTATAGGTTATAAGGGACTAACTTAAGTAATCCCTTTTATCTATCATGTTGCTTAAGCTGTTAGAATGAGAAAGCAATGGTCAGGCGTAAAACCTCCTTGGACTATCACGTCCGCTATCAAGTCTGTCAACCAGCTGCTCATTCACAGCGTTCGTTTTATGCAGGTTGAACTGCTGTTTTCCAGTACGTTCGTGTCACCCCCAGTAGATTGAATCGGCAATGTGCTAATGCTGGCATTTCATTGCAATAATTTTTAAGGAGAGGATTATTTTGAACGCAGTAGGTGTTGATGTTTCTAAAGGTAAAAGCGTTATTTCGATTATCCGTCCCTTCGGTGAAGTTGTTTTGAGTCCTCGCGAGATCAGCCATACTTCTAGTGATATTAATGAGTTGATTCATTCTCTTTTAAAGCTAGAAGGAGACATCAGGATCGTCATGGAATACACAGGGCGCTATCACGAACCTGTTGCACATTGGCTTTCTGACGCAGGCTTTTATGTCAGTGTAGTAAATCCCAAACTCGTTAAAGATTTTGGAAATAACACTTTACGTAAAGTAAAATCTGATAAAAAAGACGCTATTAAGATCGCTCGCTACGCGCTTGACAACTGGAACGACCTGCGACAGTACAATCTTGTGGATAAGCAAAGAGATCAATTAAAGACCCTGAACCGTCAATTTGATTTTTATACGAAGAATAAAACTGCCATTAAAAATAATCTCATTTCTCTTTTGGATCAAACTTTCCCTGGAGCCAATACGTTTTTCTCTAGTCCGGCACGATCCAACGGAAGTCAAAAATGGGTTGATTTTGTTACAACTTTTTGGCATGTTGATTGTGTTCGAAATATGTCCTTGAACGCATTTACCGAACGGTATCGAAAATTTTGTAAGCGTAACGGATATGACTTTCAACCAAATAAACCTGAACAACTTCTTAAATCATCCAAAGAATTAGTTGCTATTTTACCCAAAGATAAAATGACTAAATTGCTTATTATGCAGGCAATTGAGCAATTAAATACTCTTTCCAAAACCGTTGAACAACTTCGTTTACAAATGGACCAACTGGCTTCACAATTGCCGGAATATCCTGTAGTCATGTCCATGAAAGGTGTTGGAGCGTCATTAGGTCCTCAGCTTATAGCAGAAATTGGCGACATTAGTCGTTTCTCTCGCAGAGGAGCATTAACTGCTTTTGCGGGTGTCGATCCTGGTGTGAATCAATCTGGCACTTATAATCAAAAGGGTGTTCGCACCTCTAAGCGTGGCTCTGCACAGCTTCGAAAGACTCTTTTTCAAGTCATGAATACTTTAGTTAAAAATTCCCCAGAAGACGATCCTGTATACACGTTCATTTCTAAAAAGAGAGCAGAAGGAAAACCTTATTATGTCTATATGACCGCTGGATCAAATAAATTCTTGCGTGTCTACTACGGACGTGTAAAAGAATACCTAGCTTCATTTCCAAAAATGGAATAGCGCCATGCACGTATGAATTAAATTAAAAACCAGCGATTTTCGGTGGTTCTATTTGTCATGCTCTCAAAACAGACAAATTTTTTAGTAATTTCTGATTGACTTTTTATTTGCAGGCTTGATACTATTTTACACTAGTGGGCTAATAACTAAAATAGGGCTTGGGACCAATTCGGTTATTGAGCAATTCTATTTGAAATAACTATAAATAGGACACATTAAATAAACCTCAGCCCTGTAAAAAAAAACTAGCTACGGCTCCTTGACTATATAAGTAAATGAATAGTTAGTTGGTTAAATTTTATTCTTTGGATACTTATAGACGGTACCTTTTAAGGCCATTGCATAAAGACACTTGATCAATTTATTAATGCAGGCTACAGTAGCAACTTTATGTTTCTTAGAATACGGGTGTTCTTTTAGTTTGTAGTAATAATCAACAATATGGTTTGGGTGCCAACGTTGTTGTCTAATCATATTTGAAATGACGACATAAAATATTTTTCTTGCGTTGGAATTCCCACATTTATTGATGTGATCGTGCCCAATAAATGTACCAGATTGATATCGCCGGATATCAATACCGATATAAGCATTCATTTTTTTTGGTGAATCAAACCTATTTAAATCGCCCAATTCTCCAATGATCAAAGCGGCGCTAAGCTCACCGATACCAGGAAAACTAGCAAAAGAGTGGAATTCTTTTGATTGCCTAGCTAAGTTAATTAGCTGCTTAGCTAATGCTTCCTTTTTGGCCAGCAATTCTTGTAGTTGATCTGAGAAATAACCGATCTTTTCTGTAAGCGTCAGATAATAAGGCGTCTCGTTTTCTCCTTCGCCGACTGCTAAACTTACTATATCAACTACAGGAGGTGTTCCAAATGGAGAAAAAAGAGATTGTGCCCATTCAGATCGTGGATCGAAATCCACCAATGGCACCCACTGCTCCCGCAAAATCGAAACTCGCTGCTCGTGTAAAATTAGGCCAAGCCGAAGCCTATATTTACAATGGAACGGATAAATATATTTTAGCTACAATCATGAAGGAGCTGAGCATCCATGCTTCTCGACTTCACTCACGTACCTAATATCTTTATCGTTTGTGGGAAAACCGATCTTCGAAAAGGAATCGATGGACTTGCGGCCTTTGTCACAGAAACATATCAACTCGATGTTTTCGATCACTCGCTCTTTCTGTTTTGTGGCTCAAAACCAGACCGCTTCAAGGCACTTTACTGGGAAGGTGATGGCTTTTTATTATTGTACAAACGATTTGAAAATGGTCGGCTTCAATGGCCGAAAAACTCTTCAGAAATGAAGAAATTAGATGTTCGGCAATTGAAGCGACTGCTTATAGGCTTTTCGATCGAAGAGAAGAAAACCATTCATTCCAGCACCAAGGGTGCCTTCTATTGAAGTAGTAGAAACGTTGGTTTTATGCGATTTCTACTACTTTTTTGTCGTCAGAAATGGTATAATAATAACAGGTGATATCAAGCGTGGAGGTGTAAATGATTGACTAAAAAGGGAAATCAGCTTCTTTTGGATAACAAGAAACTGGAGAAGCGTCTCCAAGAAATGACTGAACAATTTGAACTCGTCCTTGAACAAAATCAGTACCTTCAAGAACAGCTATTCGCGATGCAGCGTCAGATGTATGGACGAAAAAAAGAAGATACGCCATCTGTCGATGGGCAAACAAATTTATTTGATACAGACCCTTTTAAGGAACCAGAGCAGACTGGTCAGGAAAGCCAGGAATTGATTGAGGTAAAGAGCTTTAGACGGAAAAAGACAAAAGGAAAAAAAGCCTTGTCGCTTGCCCACTTACCCGCAAACCATCTTCACTATTATTTGGAGGGTGAAGACTGTCTTTGTGATGCCTGTGGTACTCACATGACTGAAATTGGCTCCACCGTCGTCCGTGAAGAACCTCTATTTATTCCTGCTCATATTGAAAAAAATTTATTTCACCAGCATGCGTACAAGTGTTGCACATGTGAAAAAGACAATGGAACAACATCAATTAAGAAAGCTCGTGTACCAAAACCTCTGATCAATAATAGTTTTGGCAGTCCTACGATGGTAGCTCAGACAATCGTTGAAAAATATATCAAGAAAGTGCCTGCCTATCGGCAAGAGAACGAATGGAAAACCTTTGGCTTTCCATTGGATCGCCAGAAAATTACACATTGGCATCTTCTGGCGACAGACTACGTCTTGTCGCCGCTGTATCAACTATTAAAAGATACCTTACAGAACCAAGAAGTCATTCATGCGGATGAGACGCACTACAATGTCTTAGACGTTCCAAAAGCCACGACCTATTATTGGCTGTATACTTCTGGAAAAGCAGAAAGCTATCCCATTGTTCTTTACCAACATGAATTATCGCGCAAATATGAAATCCCTCAGAATTTTCTTACACACTTTACTGGCTATCTACATAGTGATGCTTACGCAGCTTATGGAAAAATGGCTGGCATCAAGAATGTTTACTGCTGGGCACATGTTCGTCGGAAATTTCATGAAGCGATCGGCTCACAGCCCAAAAAATATAGCACCGCCTTATTAGGCGAGCGCTATTGCGACCTTCTTTTCAAAGAAGAGAAGAAACTACGCCATCTAGATCCAACGGATCGTCAAAAACAGCGCAGTCAATGGATCAAACCCATCGTGGATGAATTCTTTTCTTGGGCATCTAATCTATGTGTTCTCCCAAGATCAAAACTGGGAGAAGCCGTTGCATATCTGCTAAAGTACAAGGAAGGATTGTGTACTTTCTTAGAGGATGGACGGTTAGAAACCACGAACAATCGCGCGGAACGAGCCATCAAAGAATTGGTGATCGGTCGAAAAAACTGGTTGTTCTCAAAAAGCGAAAAAGGGGCGCAAGCAACAGGAATCATTCTGAGCATTCTACGGACAGCTGTAGAAAATGGCTTAGATCCAAGAAAATATCTGATCTATTTATTTGAAAATATCCCCAACCTGCCAAGTTTAACAAAACCTGCGCTGGCAGCTTATTTGCCTTGGAATCAGGAAGTTCAAAGAAAGTGCCAAGCTAACTATTAATAAAAAAAGCACGCCCATCAATCATCCTTAAGTATACAGGAGGATTGATGGGCTTTTAATACACCTTACTATCTGACGCTTACTCTTTTCTACTTGGATATCGGTAGAAGAGACCGCTGGATAAGAGTTCTTAGCGTAATTAATAATACGCAGTGCTATTTCAGTTGCTTTGTCATCAGACATTTTTTTAGCAGCATTTCGTTTTATAAAGTTTTTAATTTTTGTTTTTGAAGTTTTTAAAACTATATCCGGATGAGGAAAGACTTTAATGAAGGCTAGCGAATACGACAAAATCCGATTATCAATCAGGTAATCAAGTTCAGGAAAGCATTGATGTAATGCGTTGTGAAGACGAATACGAGTTCGTTGAGCAAATTCATCTACTTCAGTGTAGAAGCGACACAAGCTACGTAGTGAAGAATAAATTGAGGTAGGAGAGGTGCAAGCGACTCGCTCATTTCTCAAATGAGATTGAGCTAGCTTATGAGAGTCATGTTTATCTGTTTTCCAATTGCGAAGGCTTCCTTGATCTAGCTGACGCTTGGCCAAGTAGGGATTTAGGCAATAGAAAGATAGATTGTTCTCAGCGCAAAACCGATCAATTACTTTGGAATAGATACCAGTAGATTCGTAGACAATATCGGGCGGAGTGGGACAAGAGTTGACGACATCCAAAAGCGTTTGAAAACCAAGTTTAGTATGCATGATTTCAAATTCTGATTGGCAAACAGACTCTTCGTACAAAACAACATTACTTTTACCCTTGGAGACGTCTAAAGCAATAACATAGGTCATAAATTTACTCTCTTTCTAAAAGTATTTGAAAGTTCTTCACTCTGTCATTTCGATTCTACTTTCCTAAACCCGAGCTCGTAGCCCATCATACTTTAAACCGATTCGGAAATGAAAGTGAAGAAGCCCAGTTTCACGTTGGGATTCTACGATCCAGCCCCAAGATCCGAGCTTTCTTTCACTTCTAACTATAGCTTAGAAAGCTATAGCGGCAAGAAAATCCGTCAATTTTCTTACAAGTCCATATTAGTATGTTTCACGTAGAAATGCATGAATTAATTTACAAAATAGAAAAGCTTATTCTATTTTGTAAATTAAACAGATTAGATTAAAGATTTTTGACATCAACATTTTTTGCTCCATTTCTCCAATATTGACAGCTTGTGAATTGGCCTTGTCAGAAACAATACGTATGGATAAAAAGCTTATTTTATTCAAAAAGCAACATTGGGCTATTGAAGCTGATTCCATGTCAACACAATCAATGTGAAAGTCATTTATTAAAGATGTCCTTTGTTTATACGTGGTGACGAAACCTTCACCTGTACCAAAAATACCCTTTTTTAATGAAGGATCATGTTTTGAGAACGAATGAATTACATCTTTATCCGCTTCGTAAAAGAGTTGATAGGGAAATTTAAGTTGCGATTGCTTTTTTCGAATGTCGTAATGACAATACTTCTTACCGAGATAAATATCTGATAAAGAAGAATTAGAAGATATTCCTCCACAAATACCGATATTAAGAACCAGATCTGGAGAAAATTTATCAATTAATACTTGAGTAAAAATGGAACTATTTGTTTTGCCCTGACCGGAACAAAGTAAAACAAATTGATGGACACCTTGTTTTGAAACATAGAATTTTCTACTTAGATATTCGAATATTTGTACAGGAGCTAGTCTTTCTATTAACGGTTGGATTTCCAAATCCATAGCAGAAATAATTCCAATTTTCATAATAGATCCTCCAAGATGATTTTAGAAAATTGTACCATAAAAATTATTGAAAGATGCGAATGAAAAAGTCCACAAACGGAGGAGATCACGGAAAAAAATAAAGAGACTGTTGGTTAGACAGTTTCTTTATATTAATTATGAATCAAAAATTAGTGGGACTAATTTTTATCGTAACAATTCCCAAAGTGATTTTGAAAAGGCCGTCTATTACAAATAGTTGATTTATAGGTAACATAAAAAAATAATTAATCAATACATTAGATACTGTCAGGATTGATAGTACTAACATAATTTTACCGTGTACAGGTATGAAAGCTAAAAAATGAACACTGACTGCTAAAAATACCATTTTCCAAGTAAGAATAATTTGGGAAGCGAATACTACCTTTTGGCCTACTAGTGGGATCGTAGCAAGAACTATCATTGCGGTGAGTAATAACAACCCGATGTTTGACCAAGTATTTTGCTTTTTGGTGCCTTTATGAAGAGCATATTTATTTCTTGTTCTTTTATTCAATTGCCAAAACATACCTAGGCTATAAATAATTATAAATAGTATTGGATTAGGAATAACGCCAGAGCTAGTTCTTAAAGGAATTAATAGCGTTAGTGTAGAAATGCCGGCAATTACTAGCCATATGCCATTAATAAGTTGTCGAGGATAAACGTATAATGTCTCATTTTTCATAATGCAACCTTCTTTCTAAAAGGATTATATCAAAAAATCACGAAGTGAGTGTGGTAATTATTAAATGATATGGACTTACACAAACGGAGGAATTGTGGGAAGAAATAAAGTAGGAAAAAGCTCCATTAGTTGGGGCTATAAAGTAAAAAAGTCTCAAAACTGAGACTTAAATGAAAAATAATTTATGAGGATTTTCGTTTTGCAGCAACTCGACATGAAATATAGTAAAAAAGCATTGCAAACGCACCTGTTGCCCCTACAAGAAAGTACCAATTGGAAGTATATAAAGAAAGACAGAAAAAGAATGATAAGATAGTTGCTGTAATAATAATGCCCAAATTAGCTTGTTTTAGATTCAAAAAATCACCACCTATTCATAGTGTTAAGTATAGTGATTTGTACGGGAGAATTCAATCAGAAAAAGCATATATTTTTGTTTATTTTGAAGAAAGCAAAAAGTTCAGTTATAGGAAGAATTACAGGAAAAAGGTCACGTGTATGGGGCGCTATCAAGTAGAAATAGAAAAGAAAAAATGGTGCCAAAAAAAGACACCACAGCTTCTATTTTTCTCTTTTGAAAGTAATTAAAGTGGCACCTTTGAATTGAAGTGAAGTTGACATATAGGAATATGTGACAAGCTCCCAACCTTCTTGTGAGCGTTCGTTAAATAGATCATTTAACTCGAGTATGTCACTTTCTTCCGCTTTGTCAGTAGTCCATTTAGTTTTCGTATACAGTACTTCAGTTTTATATTCGTACATTTCTATTACTCCTTGTATATTAGAGTTAGGGTTTTAACCTTCCGGTTTTGATTGGATAACCCTATGAACCATCGTTATTTAAATTTGGTATTAACTCATTCATTTTGAGATAATATATTTATTGGATTGAGAGGCTATGCCGTTTACTCCTTGAGTTTTTGAAGCTCGTAATCGAAAGACTGGCACCTCTCTCTGATAAGTGGATCACGTATGAGTTAGATGTTGAAAGTTTTTGCTTTACTCCGTATCTCGTACAAGGTAGTGACGCTTTTCAGTTGAGTGGATTTCAATCCAAAATATTTTTTTAGAAAGGTCAAATGCATGTACTTCTTAGGAATTGATATCGGCAAGCGAACCCACGTAGCTTCTTTAATGAGTAAAGAAGGTAAGGTAATATTAAAAGGTTTTTCTTTCCCTAACACTACTGAAGGAGCTGACTCACTGATTGAGCGGATTTCAAAATATTCAGAGACTCCCGCTGACTTTGTTGTCGGAATGGAGGCTACAGGGCATTATTGGCTCTCTATCTTTTCATACCTCCACGAATCAGACTTTTTGATTCACGTTGTGAATCCTCTTCAAACCGATGGCTGGCGCAAAGGAACAGAAATCAGAAAACGAAAAAATGATATTATTGATTCTGTTTTGATTGCAGACTTAATGCGTTATGGTTCCTTTGTAGAAACAGTATTGTCTGATGAAAATGTTTTTTCGTTAAAACAACTTTCACGTTACCGAACCTATTTAGTAGGTACCGTAAGCGACTTCAAACGAAAAATCATAACTATACTAGATCAAGTGTTTCCTGAATATACATCAATTTTTACCAAACAAAGTATTTTCGGAAAAGCGTCTAAAGAGTTATTGCTTGAGTTTAGTTCTCCTGTAGAGCTAGAAGAAATTTCGGCAGAAACGTTGGCTCAATATTTAGCTGAGTTAAGCAGAAACCGAATAAAGCCAGAGAAAGCAGATCAATTGAAGCAAGCAGCTTCTAACTCCTTTGGAGTAAAATTTGCTCAAGAAGCTTTTACATTTCAATTACGCTCCATGATTGAACAATTGAAATTCATCGAAAGCCAAGTAAAGGAGACTGAAAAAGAAATTAAGCGCATAATGAGCGATTTAGACTCCGTTATTCTCACAATCCCTGGAATCGGTCCCATAAATGGCGCGACTATTCTTGGTGAAATTGGAGACATTCACAAATTTTCTAATCCGAAAAAACTGGTTGCTTATGCTGGCATAGACGCTTCTGTGTCCCAATCGGGGCAATATGAAGCAACACATAATGTTATGAGCAAGCGTGGATCTCCTTACTTACGAAAAGCCCTGTTTTCAGCTGCTCTGGTTGCTTCTCAATGTGATCCTGTTTTTCGCGCGTTTTATCAGAAAAAAATTTCTGAAGGTAAGCATCATCTGACGGCCTTAGGTGCTGTTTCTCGTAAGCTTTGTTATGTAATCCATGCTATTTTGACTAAAAATGAACCTTATAAGATTGTTTCCGATTAGCTATTGAACAATCAAAAAAAATCTAATAGTGGAAGGTCTATTTGTTGCACTCATTTTTAGACTTAATTGTTATAAAATATTTTTTTTATTTAGCTATTTTTCACTTGACTCTATATAGTTAGTCTTTCCTTTAATAAAAAGAATTTTAGCAAATTAGTTTTAATATATGTCTAAATCGAAACTATTTTTTCTACTGGGGTTGATTTTCTTAACATAGAGAGAAAAGAAGACAGGAAAGGAAACAATAGTTTCTAAGAACTATCAAAATAAGTATGCAATCGGAAGGAATATCACAGCTTCAGTAATTGGGGCTAGCAGAAAAAAGAACCCGCTGCGAGAATCAATATAGTCATCAAGTTATATTTATGATTGATGCAGAATACGAATAAGAAACAATCATTCATTTTCTGGATATCTAAAATGATCCTATACGTGTAACTTTTGGGTATACCGCAGGTAGACACATGAAATTTATTGATATTCTTGAACTATCATCCTCCATTTAAAGGAAAGGATTGTATTTCAATTGTTAATTCTTCTCGAGCAAGCTTGCCTAGGATTGTTCTTTTGTTATTGACATATTTCTATCGATGGAAATAAATTTTTGTTCTTTTGCCGTCATTTAGAGCTGTAAATTTTTTAATTTTGAGCTGATTTTACTAAACTTCAATCCCTTTTAAATGGATTAAATCAATGTAAGAGGTTCTTTACGTTGATAAATGTAGGAATGTAAAGTACTCTTGATAGAGGAAAAACCTAAAGTAAATTAATCTATTTCTAAGGAGGAAGTCATGAACATTGGTTCTCAGTTGCAACTGCAAAGAAAAAAACTAAATTATACCCAAGAAGAGGTAGCAGAAAAGATACATGTTTCTCGGCAAACTATCTCTAGTTGGGAAAATTCAAGAAGTTTACCTGATGTAATGAGCGTTATTTTAATGAGTGATGTTTATGGTCTCTCTCTGGACAATTTATTAAAAGGAGATAGAAAAATGATCGAAAAAATTGAAGCAGAAGAAAATTTAAGAAAAGCTAGTAAATGGATATCAGGGATAAGTTTTGGAATAAGTGGAATCGTTGTTATAATGAGTTTTATCTTTGAGCTTGGAGAGGCAATCAATCTCAATGTTCGATGGATAGCCTCATTACTTGTTCTAGTTTTAGGAGTATTAAACTTAGCGTCCATTAGTATATTTGAAAATTACAAAAGACAAATACAAAAAAGTAAGCACAAGGAAATTTCTACAAAAAAAGTGGTTTTTATTGTATTAGGATTAATTTTAATCGGATTGATTTCAGGTTTCTTATTTGCTTATTATTCGTGATTGGGTATAGGTCGAATAACAATTATTGAGGTTTTCTTTTGATGAGATTCTGAGTTGATCGAACCAATTCTATACGATACGATAAACAATATGAGTGACGAATTTTTGATAAAAATAGAAATTTATGAACGCAACACAAGGGGATTCTGTTACGTTCGTGAAATAGTAAGTAGCAGCATACATCTCAATGTATGCTGTTTTTCTTTTCAATTCGAAACTTTCCTATACCTAGATCACTTTGGTATTAACGTATTTTAACAATAAATATATGTTTAGGATATAAAAATTATCGAAAAACGAAAATAAAATGTTGACTTACGAAAAATAGAGTGTATACTTAGGTTCAGATAAAAGATTTGGAGGAAAGAAAAATGAAAAATAAACATTTGTTTGGGTTGTTACAAGGGTTGTTTACTATTGGTACTGGAATCTTGTCTGTAGGGTTTGTTGCTGTAAGTGGGTTTGGTGTTGGGATGAATTTGCTGAATTTGGAAAAGATTGCTGCTCAGTCAACGATTGATGTTCAGGGTGCTGGAAATTTAGAGGCATTAAAGGCAGCGAGTTCGCCTCTAATGATCCTGTCGGTTCTGCTAATTTTAGCAATCTTGATTGGTATCTCTCGTTTATCGAGTTTGATTTTTAAGAAGTTGAAACAGAATGAAATTTTTGTTGTCGAAAACGTTGAAAAGATGAAGTGTATTGCATTATTAGCAGGTAGTCTTTCGATCCTATCTTCGCTACCAACATTTTTGATGAATCACTCAGGAATAGGAAGTGGCTATATGTTTGATCTTGGGTATCTAATTGTTGCATTATTACTACTCTCTTTTGCAAAAGTGTGGGATCGCGCAAATGAGTTAGTTTAATCAGATAAAAGCAAAACGAAATGAAAAGTCTATTTAAAATGGAGGAAAAGAAAATGAAAAGTAAAAGCTTATTTGGATTATTGCAAGGTTTATTCACAATTGGTATGGGAATTATGATCGCAGGAGTTGCCGCTGTCACTATTTTTGGCGTAGGTATGAATTTTGTCAATTTAGATTTTATTACAGAGAATGTACAGGTCGAGGCCAATGGTATCGGAACCTTAGAAAACTTAGAGGCCTTACGTTCACCGTTAACAATTTTGGCCGTTTTATTGGTTTTTGTCATTTTGATTGTAGTATTCCGACTATCAGGCAAAATATTCAAAGAATTAAAGAATGATAATTTATTCGTTGGTGAAAATGTTGTGAGGTTAAAACAAGTAGCTCTATTAGTCGGAAGCCTATCCATCCTTTCTTCATTGCCATCATTAGCAATGAATTATGTAGGAGTGACTAGCGAACTGTATATGTTCGATATCGGCTATTTTATCACAGCGTTGATCATCTTCGCTTTTGCGAAAGTATGGGAACGAGCGAATGAAATTGCGGAAGAGAATGAGTTCACAATTTAGGAAAGGATCGTGTACAGTGATGATACGAGTAAATTTAGATGTGGAGCTAGCAAGACATAAAATGAGTTCAAAAAAATTGGCTAAAGCAATAGGGCTGACTACGACAAACCTGTCTGTTTTGAAGACAGGAAAAGCAAAGGCAATTCGTTTCAGTACGTTGGATGCGATTTGCAGAGAATTAAATTGTCAGCCTGGAGACATTTTGGAATACGTCGAAGATGAAGTTGAATAGTTAGAATGATGGGAAATGGGGAGTTGGAAAATGAAAGTAATTCTAAAAGATAAGAATAACGAAGTTCGGGTGCTTTGGGTAGTTCTGGTAAGTATAGTGAACTTTTTCGTGAGTATTGTTGGTATGAATTTATTGTTTTTAAATTTATTTCCGAACAATAAAATATTAGGATATGGACTGTACTGTGCGGCAGCATGTACGTTATCCATAGTGGTTACTCGTTTTATAGGTAACTATAGTTTTTCTAAAGATCGACTTCAAAATATGGATTTTCTATTTGGCAAAGGACTCCTATCAAAGATCACCTCGGGATTCATTATTGGATTAGTAACGAATGGCGTATGGGCATTGATTTGTTGGTATTTAGGGCAACTTGAGATTATGTATAATGGATTCAATTTGGAAGTATTTGTTATTAGTTTCTTTGCTTATTTAGCAGTTGCTGTTGTAGAAGAATGTACATTTCGTGGCCTTATTGATACCGCATTTTCTAAATTTGGCTCAGTTGTGGGAATACTATCCTCCTCGACAATGTTTGCTTTTATGCATGGTGGATTAGAAGAAGGAGGATTAGCTTTTATAGAAAGATTCGCATTCGGTATTCTATTTAGTTTATTGATGAGACGTACACATAGTTTGATCTTTGTAGTAAGCGCTCATTTTTCTCATAATTTTGTATATACCGCTATTGCAGGAATTGGTGAAACTGGAAGAAAGACGCTATTCAGCACCCTGTTTACATCTAAGGCTAATTTTTTGGCTGGTAGTGTTGATGATGGTTCTTTGATTTTGATTTTAGTTTTGATGGCCTTGGTGTGTATAACCTTGTTTCAAATGAGCAAGGATAACGGAAAATTAAATAAAGTTAGTGCTTAATGGTTTTAAACAAAGAGGATGATTCAAAATATAAATTAGACATTTAGGAAGGAAGATCATGTGGACTATCTACTTACAACTTGTTTATGGCTTATTGCTTCTCTAATAGGATGTGCTATATTTTGGAAAGGTTGGAAGAATTTAAAAGATACACAAAGATGGTTTCTGATTAGTAATTTGGTGCTTTCCATATTTGCTATTCTAGTTTACTTTTTCTAATCAGGAATGGAAATAATGCAGAAAACGATACTAAATGTGGTGGGCACCCCGTCAATAGGACAATGAAATATTTAAAGAGTTTATGAGCTGCTTTTCGGTTAGCGAAAGGCAGCTTTTTTCTATTTGAAGAAGCGTCTAAACAATCATTAAGCTGCTTCGTAGTATTGGTTGTGGTATTCCATCGGTGTTAAGATGTGCAGTTTTCGTTGATAGCGACCATTGTTATAGTAGTCGATATAAGAATCGATCATTGTCATCAATTCGTCGCGACTGATAAATTTTCTGCCGTAATACTGTTCGCGTTTGAGAATCCCCCAAAAGCCTTCCATTGGTCCGTTATCAATACATTTTCCTACTCGAGACATGCTTTGCGTCATTTCTGCTTTAACGATTTTCTTGTAAAAATTCACATGGGTATATTGAAAGCCGCGATCACTATGAAAGAGCGGATGAGCGTCTGGTTCAAGGGCAACTGCTTGATCGAAGGTATCAAAAACAAGGTTCAAGTCATTCGTATCCCGAATCACGTAAGAGACGATACGACGATCATACAAATCTAAAATGGCGCTTAGATAAAGTTTCTTCACTTCAGGTCCCACATAATATTTGAACTCCGTGACATCGGTCAGCCATTTTTGATTCGGCGCTTCAGCAGTAAACTTCCGATCTAGGATATTCTCGGCAACATGATAGGGTTGGTTCGCACGTTTCGTGATACTGTTGGCTGAATGTTTAATCGTTGACTGAATGCCTTCGTGTCGGCAGATCCGCAAGACGCGTTTGTCATTTACATGGATATCATGTTCTCGATTCAGTGTATTATTTATACTGCGATAGCCTTTTTCTGGATGGTCGTCATGAATCGTTCGGATTACTTTGGCTAATTCCATATTTTCCACTGTTCGTTCGCTATACGGATGTTTGATCCAACGAAGATAAGCAGAACGGGTAACCTGTAAAAGTTTACACATTGGGAGAATGGCATAGCCTTTTTCCTCGTGAAGCTCTTTGATTGCTTCGTAAGACACGATTTTTCGGACTTGTCCTAGTGATCCCTCCTTTCTAATTCCCTGACTTTTTTTAATAAATCAATCTCCATCTGTTGGTCCTTTACTTGTTCTTCCAGTTGGGCGATTTTGATCTGCGCTTCTTCTTCAGGCGTTCGGCTAACTTGCTTGGCTTTGCGTCGCCCTCGCCGATCTTCTAAACCAGCTTTGCCTTTTTCTTCATATCGTTTGACCCATTGGTATAAATTGGCATAGTTCACTTGGTACTTAACAGCTGTCCCGCTATAATCATACTCATTGGCAATACAATAGAGGACCATTTCGATTCGTTCATCTAGACTGAATTTTTTTGTTTGTCTCACTTTACTTCCACCACTTTCTGATTTGAAGTCTCCATGAGTATTATATATCCTAATCCAGTCTCGAAGTTGCCTTTCACTTCTTAAACCATATTTTTGAGCAACTTGATCAAGGCCTCTGTTACCATCTAAGTAATCCCGAACAGCTGTCAATTTTAGATCTTTAGAATAATGCTTATTTTTCTTGGTAGCGAGCAATCCAGTTGGTCCTTCATTTTCATAGAGAATACACCACCTGCGAATCGTTCTAATGCTTACTTGAGCTTTCTGAGCAGCTTGGCTTCTACTAATCTCTCCATTTAAACACTGTTCAACAATAGCCACTCGTTCTACTGGAGTCCCTGACATCTTTCTTTTTCCCATACTAAAAACCCCTAACTAAGATTTAATTGTTTCTTTGTCCTAGTTAGGGGTAGCATATCAATGATGAATGTCGGTGTTTTATTAAAATGTAGTTTTCGTATACAGAAAAATTCCTAAAAACAGACAGTTGTGAATGTAACACACTTAGATTATGTTGCGTTCAGAAGCTAAATCATATAGCTAAAGGCCAGTCTATTGAATTTGTTTGTCACAACTTCAATAGACTGGCCTTTATAGGATTATTTTGGAGGGATGATCGCCAATAATCCATTGTTCAAAGGAACATAGATAGAAGAGGCAGTTAATAATGAATTGTTAGGTGTCCCACTAGTCGGCAATGCGGTCATTGCTAAAGCGATCAGGCTATCTCCACGAAAGAGATTCACGAATTGTACTGTAGACATGGTATGAGGAACTCGTGGATCATTCATGCTGATAGCAATCAATTTTGATTGAAGGTCATCTTTTGTCTTAAAACTGGTTTGAGGATCTTTAACCTTAGAATCAGTCGTTGTAATCGTTGTTTTTTTCCCTTGATCAAAGGTTGTCAATTTGTACGTTTTGATGATCGCATTCAATTTTTCTGCGTATTGCTTATCTGTCGCGTAACGTCCTTGTAGGTGCTTCGTAGCGTCTTTGTAGGACGCTGTTTGTTCTTTCCAAGCAGCTTTGTAGAAAGTTGTATTACCAGAGATTCCTTTTTTGATTAATTTTGCGTAGTCTTCCAGTGATTCTTTGTAAGAAGGATACTTTCTAAACTCAGAAGTAATTTGGAAACTTGCTCCGAGAGTATCTTGTTCTAACGTTTGGAAGGTAACCGTTTGATCTTTGTATTTCCCTTTAATTCCAAAAAGATTATAGTTTGGTGCGCTGGCTAAAGAGCTGTTTCCAGACCCGCTTTCCAAAATGGCTTGTGCGATCATGACAGAAGCGTAAATGCCGTTCTTTTGTCCAATTTCACGGGACGTTTCCCCAATCTTCTTAATAAATTGATCGGTTGTTTGATTTTTATTAAAAATGAATGGTTGATTTGTGCTGTATTCACCAAATGCATTTGCTAATGAAGTCGTTGCCTTAGGCAACCCAGCGATATTCACTCGAACCGCAAATGTTGGTGTGAAAGCACTAATGCTACCAATTTTTACTACGTCGCCTGGTTGTGGTGTATGGATATAATGCCCGTTACCACTATAAATTGCGACATGTGTTGTGACACTTGTTGGTGCTCCCCAGAACAATAAATCACCGGTCTGGGCTTCACTGACGGGAATTTGTGTTCCAGCATATTGCTGATCGCCGGTCCAACCACCGATGTTATGGCCAGTCGCATTCGCGTAAACCGCATAAGTGAGTCCAGAACAGTCAAAAGCATTGGGCCCTTTAGCGCCCCAAACGTAGGGTTTGCCACGATGACGATACGCTTCTTGAATAATAGCTGTTTGTACGTCGTTACTGAAAGTTGGTGTCGCTTGATTGGAAGTAATACGGACATCTGCGGCCGCTTCTCCTTCAGGTTCGCGAGAGGGTAACTGCTGTTCATTGCTCGTTGCTGGAACATTTACCGTCGGTTTTTGTGCTGAATTACTTGTAACTTGCCCTTTCGGTACATTGTTTTGACTTCCATTGTTATTACTAGTGTTGGGCTTCGCTTCAGGCGTTGTATCTGTCTTTGAGGGCTCTACCGCTTCCGTCGAAACCACCCGCTGGAAGTCTGCTCTTGTGTGGTGAATGTTCCTTCAAGTTGAATTAGGCGTTGTTCCAATATTTGATAGCTTCTTTCCAATTGTTGGTACTTTTTCGTTAATACTTGAAGCAGTTCATCTTTATTTGCCAACGTGCCATTAACTTGTTGGATGATTTCAGTCATTAATTCACTATGCTGCATGGTATTTAAACGGTGCTGCGTATCAAAAAGTTTGCGCAAAGAAATGTCTCTGTCCAATGTCGGGATCAGTTCTACTACTTTTTGAAATTTTTGAATTTCTTCCAGTGAAAACAATCTGGTTTTACGGTGGTTCGTCATTCTTTTTGATCTAGTGCGACTAGAAAATGGAATGTAATCATAGTGAAATTGATAATCGCACTCTTTTTGAATAAAGTTTGCCCACTTGTTTAAAGTAGAGAGGGAATTTAGCCCCTCTACTTTTTCAAGAACGTCATGAGCGGTGAAGTATTCGATCATTTGTTTGGAAGGAGTGTGGCTTTGTTGGCAATCGCAGCTAGTCCATAGCTCACAAATTGTCTGTTCACACGCCCCCAACGTTGTAATCACAAGGTTATCGAAGCGAATAATTGCCATGCCTTGTTCATCTAGTGCTTCTTTCGTGATAACGGGGGTATCACTCTTCACTTTGACGCTGATTTTTTCAAATCGGAGCTTCGGAAGGACACATTCATACGTCCAACCCAATACTTCTCCATCTTTTTGCCAGCGAGTGACTTGCACAACTTGATACTCTGTTTCTAGTTTTTCTTTTGGTAAGGTTAAATCATTGATTTTTACTGCCATGTCGGCCTCTTTATTTATACGTTTTTTGTATACGATTTAGTTAAAAAATTTGTAGTGGTACCTCTACGATTTTATCATATACGAATCTATATACGATGTCAACACTTTTTGAGAAAAATATATACGAAATTATAAACGATGTGCTATAATCAAGGGTGAAGCGATATGAAGCAGCATTAGATAACATGAAATGATATAGGGGGAATTAAAGATGTTTGGACTATTAAAACCGAATAAAGAGCAAGTTGGCAGCCGTTTGAGAGAAGTGAAGGATGAACTAGGTCTTTCTTTTAGTGAATATGGCAATCGTTTGGGATTAATTAAGCCAACCATCAATTCTTATGTTCGAGGGTATTCTTTAGCATCCTTAGAAGTCGTGGAAAAAGTTTCAGAGCTGAGTGGTAAACCAGTCGGCTGGTTTTATTTTGGTGAGATAGAAGAATATATCAAAGAATATTTACTATTACGAGGACAAGAAGCTTTGTTAAAGGATCACCCCGATGTACCACTAAAAATAAAAGAAGACTTTTTAATTGGAGACTTCAAAAATCCGGGATGGGAAACAGATTTTGGTTATCCTGTAGAAGAGTTTATAGATGATTGTTATGCAGAAATTCATATTAAATTGTTAAGAGAATATGTTCAATTACTGGCGCTAAACTATCTTAACGAGCATACCGCTTTAGATGATAGTAAGAAAGAAGATGCAAGTATCTTCCTTAGTTCCGAAGTTATGGGATACTATGAGGCGACCAGAGATTTTGATTATGGTGATACTGAACAGGTTATGGCTGCTGTAGAAATCTATTATGAAGGAACATTAAAAGAGAAAGAAATTTCTTTTGATGATGGGTATCTTGTTGGGAGGTTAATTAATATTCTTGCAGATGATGATGAAACAGAACAACTTATTTCTGGTTTGTCTGAAGAATTGACAGGAAAACGTTTCTCGAATTTTTTTGGAGGAAATGAATTAATACAAGTGTTCCAGTCACTACGTCCTGAGTTATTGAAGCTGTATGCAGAAACAACCTTTGATGAGTATTATGAATGGTTTGAGAAATAAAAGCGAATGTCTAACAAAATAACACTAAAAAAGAAGTCAACAGCCATTACGTTCTCCTAACGTCGCTGTTGACTTCTTTTATTGGACATTTCGTTTTGTTTGTGCCCCGAGGAACTCACAAGATAGCAAGACTTTGGCTAATCTCGGAACATTAAGTGTGACATGTCCAACGTTTGTGGAGATAAAGGAGCTAGTCGTTGTAACAATACAATTTTTGCCCTTCTGAATCTAGCGAAATAGTAAGAAAATAAAGTGTAGCTAGTAGCCTTAAGTCTAGTCTTTAAATCTTCAATTTGGGTTTCTGAGGTGGCAGTACTATTTAAAAAATCTTGGTAGAAAGCATTGAAAATGTAGGAGCTAGAAAAAAATTCTGTCATAATTTTTTTCTTGTTTAGTGGCATCATTGTTCTATAGCTAAAAAAATTATTTAGCACAGTTAAAGAATCTTTCTATGATGTATTTCTTCTCCTAAATCTCACCAAGTAATGTTGTAGTACTTAGAGAAAAATGACCTGTATACCCAAAAGAAAAAGTATTGAATGAGTTACTCGATTGATGTAGCTGCCGAATAACTTACTTTTTTTTACGTAAAAATTTCCAGTAAGCTAAATATGGAATAATCACAAACAGTATAAGAAAATATTTATTAACTATCGTATCAGCTTCCCCTTTCATGTTAAAGTGAATAGGTATTTTTATGGGCAAGAATAAACACGCAAAAAGTATTATGAGAATTAGCAGTAATAAAATGATTAAGTCTTTAAAAATAGGTTTGTTCATAATCTTATCTCCGTTTGCGATTTTCTATTGTAAATAATGCACTTTTTTAATTTTTATTACAATGAGTACGACAGCTAAAAGTTCTACTATGGCTAGAATTGTTACACCTAATGTACCAAAAATAAGAGAACCTGCTGCTGATAATGAAATGAGTATCATACTAAGTACAGCAGTTATAATAATAGCCATACTTTGTTTAACAACTACCATCTCGTTAGACCAATTGAAATTAGGAAATTTTAAGTTAATTGCTAAACCTAAGGATGATATGAATAGCAAGCTTGTCAATAAAAAGAAGATATGGATGATAAAATCGAATCCTCTCAAACCCAAAGCACTCCAGCAAGCCACACTTGCCGCCATCAAGCCAGGAAGAAATAATAAAATATTCAGTAACCCTTTAGCAATGCTTAGCTCTTTTATCGAAACCGGTAAGCTTTGGATGATCCAAACATTTTTTCTTTCAAATGAAAAGCTACATGATGTCGTTGTTGTTAAAGTTAGACACACAAGAAAAATAATAAAATATATAAAGGAGCTTGTCATCGTTAAATTAAGCGAATCAATTACAACGGGTGAAAACTTAGGTAACAAGCCCATTGCTAAACCAACTGCTATCACAAATAATGCAATAGGTGAAATAAGCGTGTTAACCACGTAGGTGAAGGAAGAAAAATAACGACTAATTTCTTTTTTGAAAAGTGCTACCAATATAGGACGAACCTTCAAAACATAATGCTTATTAACTGCTGGTTTCACTCCGAAAAGCATTGCTAATGAATCGTATTTTTTTACGATCATTAAACACAACCCGCTAAATGCAATGAGCACTGTAGCAAATAAAAGAATGATTTTTAACCAGTTATTTTCCGTAACTACTTCCAACAATGAAATGGGTAAAAATGATGTGTTGATTATTCCTGCTTTCGAATTGAATGGAACAGTCACATAAGCATATACGAGTGGTGAAATAAAAATACCCAATGCCAAAATAGCCTCAATAAAAGTACTCCTAAAATTCAAAAAAAAGAGAAATAATTTAACCAATATTGAGACAACTATACTACAACCAATTGCAAGTAACGGAATCATAATCACATAAATCCCAACAATTAATAAATGAATCAACGGGAATGGCTGAAAGAAATACAAAGGAATTTGAACGCCGAACAAAATTACGCTACAAAGAATCAGCTGAATGATGTATGAAGAAATAATATTTACAAGTTTAGCTTGCCATTTTTTGATTGGTAAAACAAATAGTTGATCATGGTCGAACCCAACTAAAATATTTTTGACTCCAGATAATAATGTCCAAATTCCCGAAATCCAAAACAGTATAGATGCCACATAAGGATTGACCTTGTCTAATTGAAGCTCTTGATTCATTTGATAAGGTAGAGAAATAATATAGCCGATGACTAAGACGAGTGCTACAAGATAGCCAATTGTTGTGAGTAAAGCGTGCGTTCTTATCGTCATATTCTTATCAGAGAGCTTTGACCATTCAAATTGATTTCTTAAGCGTACCTGAATTAATGTTTTCATTTGCTTATTCATGAATTGTAACCCTCCTAAACAGTTCCCCTAAGGATTCTTTGGCAACCAATTCTTTCATCAAACCGTTGACTTTCACCTCTCCTTGATCGATCAATACAACTCGATTACAGATTTTTTCAGCCACTTCTAATACATGAGTAGAATAAATGATTTTTGCTCCTTTAGCTGCTCTTTTTTGCAGTTCATTGGTTAAAAAGTAAGAAGCATTTGGATCTAAACCAACAAATGGCTCATCTAGAACAATTAAGTCCGGACTATGAAGAAAAATTGAAATTAAAACTAACCGCTGTTTCATACCATGAGAATAGTTTGAAATCAACTGACTCAAATTTTCATTTAAGTCTAACTGTTCTGCTAAATACTTTACTTCATTCACAAAAACGTGTTGATCAACATTGTACATTGAACTAATAAAGTTTAAATATTCATAGCCCCGCAAATTTTCATAAATATCTGGATTATCTGGAGAATATCCTAGCATCATCTTAAATTTCTTAGAATCTTTTTGTAGGTCTACGCCATTAAGAATAATCTCTCCTTTATTATAAGGATGAATACCTACTATGGATTTCAAGGTAGTTGTTTTTCCTGCCCCGTTTGCCCCAATAAAAGCACAAATATCTCCAGTTTCTATTGTTAAGGAAAGGTCTTGAATTCCCTTTGTCGTCCCTTTGTATATCTTTCTTAAATTCTTTATAGTTAACATATTAAATTTCTCCTCCTTGACTGACAAAATGTCAGTTTGCGTTTAATATAAAACCGATGGAGAGTATCCTATCGGTTTTTATATAATAATTATTCGAATAGCCCTTCACATTTAAGTACTCTTGTCAAAATTAATTTAAAAGATTTAAGTTGAAAACTTCCATTACTTTTGATATTTGTATTATTAGATGCGAATACATAGGCCGTAATAAGCAAATATGATGTTTCTAGTGGGAATTCAACTTCTAACACATCCTCCCTTTTACCTTGTTCAAGAATGTTCGAAAAATATTCTGTTAATTTTTCAATTAAATTATGAGAAAATTTATCCATAAGATACTGGTTTTGCTCAAGGTTAAAGGCATTTTGCAGTTCTATCGTTTCGTTTGTAATATCTTCAGGAGATATCATAGTAATTGAGAAAAAATCTCTAATTTTTTGGATAGCTGATTTATTAGGATCGTACGAAAGGCTATATAAATTTTCTAATAAAGGTTTCGAATGCCTTTCAACTATACAATACAAAATGTCTTCTTTATTTTTAAAATGATAATAAAGCAATCCTCTTGAAATATGAGCTTTTTCAATAATATCTTGTGTTGTTGTGTTTATATATCCTTTTTCTACAAAAAGTAAAAATGCGCTATCCATAATTTCAGCTTTACGAATTTCAGGTTCTTTTATATCTCGCATTTTAATTCTCCTTTTTCATGATTATATATAACGACTGACAAAGTGTCAATATGTATTATAAATAAAGATAGAGTAAATTTTTTTGTAGGAAAATTTTAAGTGAACTAGTCCTTAATTTAGGAACGATGTATAACTTGAAGATAACTATGATCGCTGAATTATATGATCAATAATTTCTTTGGACAACTAATTTTTTTATATTGATAAAGCAGATAGAACTATTTGATTAATGTGTTTTGTAGTTACGTATATAAGATTTTTGGGGCTTTTAGGAATATTTTTAAAATGAATAGTATGAAGATGGTTAAAGATCGCAAAGGACCGGGCAAACGAAGAAGGCATTGTAGTGAATCCACCAAGTTTAGGCAATCGACCTAGAGAAGGCGAGGTCACCTATGCGTCTGAGGTCAAAGATGTTTTGATTCCTTATACGATACGTGAAGATACGTATAATTACTATGAAGTACGCAACTATGTCAACGACGTCAATCAGGAAAACACGCAGGTACTTCAAACCTGCGATGACGAGATAAAATCTCGTGAAACCTATACCTATGGTAACGAGCGTCTCAGCTACACAAACGAGAAGATGAGGGACGAGTATCAATACCTGACCGATGCCCGAAGCAGTGTGACAGGCATGATGCAGGACGGTGAACTAGAGAGTACCAATAGTTACTCTGTATTCGGTACACCAGAAGAAGTGGACGAAACGGGCAATCCATATGGCTATACAGGTGAAGCGCAAGATATAACGGGGTATAATTACCTAAGAGCCCGTTATTACGATAGCCAAAGCGGTACTTTCTTGACACAAGATAGCTATGAGGGAGAAGAAAACAATCCACTGAGTCAAAATGGGTATACGTATGTGGAAAATAATCCGATCAATTATACTGATCCGACCGGCCATAAGAAGAATTTCTTCCAGAAATTATGGTCTGGTGTGAAGAAGACGGCTAAAAAAGTTGCATCTAAAGTAAATAAATATATCGTAAAACCTGTTGTCAATTTTGTGAACAGCGCGAAGAAATGGGTGAGCAATAAAGTCCAAGGAGTGGCACGTGTAGCTAGTAATGTTTGGAATGGTGTTACAAGTTTTGCAAGAAATTCTCACAATACCGTGAAAAGCTATTTTAGTGGAGGAAGCAGTTGAAGAACTACTTATGGTCCGCCATATTATGGCGGTAGTGGCTTAGGGGGCTATTTGAATGCTAGTAGGGCACCAACTAGCCGTGGGTTTACAGGTCATGCACAACTAGAGGCGATTTTAGTAGCAAATCATCAGCAACGAATCAGTATAGAGTATACTAAAATAACAGGTAAAAAAGGTTATCCGAAGTCTAAGGAAGCACAACAAATGTTTAAAAACTGGGGACCGGCTTTACAAAACACAATGACGAAGTTCTGTAAAACGGCTAAAAAAGCTGTGAAGGACACTGGCAAAACAGTTGCTGCGTTTGGATTAGGTGCGATTACTCAGATTTTAGAGAATAATGGAATAACTCCGTCAATAAATTCAACCTTTAGTCTACTTGCGAATCAAGATTGGGTTAAGAAAAACAAAGGGTATAATTTTGGAGTACTTGCTGGTAAACTATCTGGTTATATGCAAGCGGCTGTGGAATATAAGACGGCATTTGGAATAGCGAATGCAGGATTTTCAGCAGCGCTTGGTCAATTTGGTGCAACGAGCTTTGCGACTGGGGGAGTTGGATCGTCTGGAGCGGCAGCACTATCAGCAGGGATTGCAACGGCGACTGCAGCAATTTCATCAGCGGTAATAAGTCATGCAAATATGGTGGCTAAGAATACTACACAGGCGTTTAAGAGTGGGAGTAATTATAGTAATTCGGGAAATAGTGGTGGATCACGTAGTTTCGAAAATAAAGAGAAGTTAGACGGTCATTATGAAAAACATGGTTCCGAGATGAAAGAGGCATTAAACAAAAAGAATTATTCGAAAAAAGATTATCTTAATGATGCAAACCATGTTATAAAAGAAGGACAATTTGTCCCAGAAATGAATGGTTATATTAAACTTATTGGTGGTAAAGGGAGTGCAAAATATGCTTTTGTAGGTTTAGACAGAAAAACTGGGAATATTACAACAATGCATTTGAAATCTGTTCAAGAACTTATGAAAAAAGCACCAAGTTTAGGTTTAAAAAAATAGTAGGAGGTAGATTATGATCACTGTAAAGGATATAATTTGGATCGATGAGAAATCAGGAGAAGCGGATGTATTATTATCTGATGAAGAATACTTTGTAGAATGTTTCTGTAGTGACTGTAGCTTATCTGTAGGCGATGTTTTTTTTGATATGGTTCATGGGTTCAACGTGACAAGCATTTATAGGAGTTTTGAAAAAAAAAGTGAAGTTGTGAGAAAAAATGGAATTTACCATCTAAAGGGACAACTTATAGACTTAAAAAACTTAACGCTTAGAATTGGAGAATTTGGTTTTGATTTATCTGAAGGGAATGTTCCCAATGATATTAAAGAAAATGAATTTGTTGAAGTAAATCTGTCAAGAATCGATATTTACTAAAAAAATATCTTGCTGTTTTTTTAGCAGGTTATTATCTAAAATACTACAAGTAACTGGTAGTTATTTATAAGTGGGAAGTTTTTCATCACATAAAATGAACTTATTTCTGGTAAAAATCAGAAATAAATTACCAGACTCAAAAAGAAATTTGAATTGGCTTACACTAAATTAGACAGAAAAAAGGTGTGTAAAGTAAATGTGGGAAAACTTCAGTAATTAAAAAAGAGTTTTTCATATCTAAAAGAGAGTATAAAATATTTTGTGTAAGTTCCAATGGTAAAATGAACTAAATCAATCAGGAGGAACAGACCATGAGTATGCTCTCTAAAGATCAAATCAAAGAAATGATTCAACACTATGATATTAAGACTACCGAAGATATAAAAGATGCATTTAAAGATATGTTTGGTGAAACGATTCAAGAGATTATGGAAGCAGAACTGGAGACACATCTCGGTTACGAAAAACACGATAAAAAGACGACGAGCACTACGAATAGGCGAAATGGTTCCAGTTCTAAGACCTTACGGTCCTCAGAATATGGCGACCTGCCGATTGCTGTCCCTAGAGATCGAGAGGGTGAATTTGAGCCTGCCATCGTTAAAAAGAATCAATCTTCTGTTTCTGGTTTAGAAGAACGAATTATTGCCATGTATGCCAAAGGCATGAGCACCAGAGATATTCAAGATCACTTTAACGATTTATATGGATCCGAAGTGTCGCCAACGCTCATTTCAAATGTCACAAATAAAGTTTTGCCGCTGGTAAAGGAATGGCAAAATCGACCTTTAGAAGCACTCTATCCAATTATTTTTATGGATGCGATTCACTTTAAAGTCCGTCATGAAGGCCGGATTCAATCGAAAGCTGCCTATGTTGTTTTAGGTATCACAGTTGAAGGTTTAAAAGAAGTTTTAGGTATTTGGATCGGCGAATCTGAATCATCAAAGTTCTGGCTATTGGTGTTGAATGAGTTGAAAAACCGTGGTGTGCAAGATATTTTGATTGCGTGTACGGATAATCTAAATGGATTCAGTGAAGCCATTCAAGCCACTTTTCCAGAAACAGAGGTTCAAAAATGCATTGTCCATCAAATTAGAAACAGTGTGAGATTTGTTGGTTATAAGGATTTAAAGGCTGTTACTACTGATTTAAAGCCGATCTATAAAGCATCTACTGAGGAACAGGCTTTAGAAGCCTTAAGTGATTTTGACGAAAAATGGGGGAAAAAATATCCAATCATTACTAAAAGTTGGATGGATAATTGGACCGAATTGGCTACTTTTTTCAAGTATCCAGAAGAATTAAGACGAATCATTTACACAACGAATCTTATTGAAGGATTTCACCGACAATTGCGAAAACAGACAAAATCAAAAAGTGTGTTTCCATCAGATGAGTCGTTAATAAAGATGCTTTATCTTGTAACAATGGACGTCACAAAAAAATGGACCATGAAGGTCCAAAATTGGGGTCAAATTCTGTCACAATTCGTCATCTTTTTTGAAACTCGAGTGACGGGCTATGATACACTTTTCTTGACTACCAGTTACGTTACCGGAAGGAATGAACTCTATTGAGAAAAACATATGATCGTGAATTTAAACTAAAGATTTCACAGGATCTCCTTGAGAAAAAAGTAACTACCAAGAGAATCGCTGAAGAATACAATATCTCTCGTCCAACCATTTCCCGATGGGTTTCAGAATATCGTCGATACGGGAAAAATGCTTTTGCTGGAAAAGGAAAAAGATTACCTGATAAAGCAGATTTCTACATTCTTGAACAGGAAAATAAGCGGCTAACAGAGGAAAATGAAATTCTAAAAAAGTTCGACACGTTTGTGAAGCAAAAAAAGTAGTTCGTTTTGAGTTTGTTCACAAACATCATCAACAATATTCAATTCAAACTTTGTGCAGGATTTTAAATGTAAGTAGGCAAGGATATTATTTATGGCGGAATCGTCGCCCCAGTAGGACTCAACTCCGCCATGATTTTTTAAAACAGAATATTAAGCGAGTGTTCTACGAACACAAAGGTCGATACGGATCTCCAAGAATCGCTCAACAACTTTACGATGAAGGAATAGAGACTAATAAACGTGTTGTGGCGGTCCTTATGCGTGGAATGAATTTATGTGCAAAAGGATTTCATCGACGCCAACCTTCTTATGGCAGAGGAAAAGCAATCGAAGAAATAATAAAAGAAAATTTATTGAATCGACAATTTGAACAGAGCCAAATTGATGCTGTTTGGGTGACAGATATTACTTACATTCCTTGTAATGACGGTCGCCTCTATTTGTCCACCTACATTGACTTAGCAATTCGTATTCCACGTTGCTATATGGTGGATTCAAACATGAAAAAAGAAATTGTCATCCATCCATTACAAATTTATAAAGGAGAATTGCCTGCGGTAATTCATTCCGATAGAGGTAGCCAATATCGGTCTCTTAGCTATCAAGAGCTGTTGACCGACCACCACATCATCCATTCGATGAGCCAACCTGGGACACCTGTTGACAATGCGGTAATCGAATCATTTCATCGATCGATCAAACGAGAATTAATCGAACCCAACAAGCATAAAAGTAAAATAGAGATGAAGGTGTTGATTCAAGATTATTTAGAAGACTACTATCCAAACAAAAGAATCCATACAAAATTTATGATGACTCCTCGACAATTTGAGGCGAAGAAAATAAGTAATCTAACCGACTGTTAACTAAACTGTTGCAGGTCCCATATAGACCTAACACATTATATTAGACAAGGGAGAATGGCGGAAAACAGGCTCTCTTGTCTATTTTCATATTCTAAACAAAGACGGCAACAATTCCCGGACAAAATCAACGCTATAGTAATCCAACAATTCCGCTACAGTTTCCATAATCTGAAGCTGTAGAAACGGTTTGATTTTTTCCCTTTCTAAAAGATCCTTAACATGGGTCAAATATTCTTTTTTAGTCAATGTGATCTCCCTTCAGCTACATATATTTATCTACAAATGCTTTTATAACAACTTCAAATCCGTGATCATTAAGCTCTTCGTAATATCCACCCTTATAGTAAGAGAGGCCCATTGTTAATGCCTGTATCTGTATCGGTGTAAATCCTACATTTTTGATCTGGCTTTCCATCAGGTTCATTGCAGTTTGCTGCACTTCATTCATACTATCACCCCAAAAAAGTATTTTTTAGATGTTCCACATAGCCTATCACAAATTATTCTGAATCATCTTCACTAATCAACCTTGCTGTCCCAAAATCTTCCTCAAGAATTTCAGCATCTGAAATGTCTTCTCCTGCACATGTCCTTCTGAACTTTCCATAACAACCGTCGTTATCTGTTGTTCTTTTAACCACAAAGCAAGTTCAGCCAGCTCAAAAGTTCGTGTTCCAAACGTTTTTAATGCCTTTTTCGCACGATTTGTTGAGAGACTACCTACAAGTGTACAAGCGACCACCGTCTTTTGATGTACATCCAATCCGCAACACCGTTCGACCATTACATCCATGATTCTCACTCCTAAAATCGTTTACGAAGCAACTGACCTATTTTGGAAAGATTCGAAGTAATTTTATATACGTGCACTTGGCGACAATTCGTTGTTCTCACAAAATAAGTCACTCGGTTTTCTGTACGGGGGCTAATCCACCATTAATAGCGTCGAGCACATGTACCTTCGTAACTTCTATTATAACAAGAAACCGTTTTCTATCCCATGTTAGAGAAGTGAAACTTCTTTTAAGTTTTCTGCATGGATATTCCAGTAACCCCAACATGGAGAAGGTCGTAAGGAAATCATTGAATCGGTGCTCAAATCTAAGGTGCTAACGCAATATTTTCATTTTATTTATACTTTTTACAAAAACCTTATTATATCAACATTTCGAAAAATAAATAACACCTATAAAAACAGGGTGATGTCAACAAAAAAGGAGGGATTTCCTTCAAATGAAAAAAACATCTAAACGCTTTTAAATAAAGCATTCAGAAAGTTTAAAATTATCAATACCTGATCTATTCATTTGGCAAAATTGACATTTTCTTTTTTGAGTGTGCGCCAAGAAATAAAGCTGATATATCACTATTTTGTACCTTTAAATCTCTTGTTATTTGACTTCTCTACCCCCCTGTTAGAATACGGGGGTCATGGCTTGTCGAGCTGTGCTCGACAAGCCTATTTTTTTCATTTGTTGCTTGAAACTGACCAAAAACCGTACTCTTTCTCAACGTTGTAACGTCTATGCTTGAGTCTCAGTCGAGGAGACCTCGACTGAGACTTTGCATTCACCGCTGGGCGCGTTAGCGCCCAGCTCTCACAAGGAGACCTTGTTCGCTCTGCACATGGACGTACAACTTTGGAAAGCGTTTCAACCCAGCAACAAATAAAAAAACTTTCGTTTGTGCTGCCAGATTAAACACGTGATTCTTCAGCTGTCCACTCTAGTCATCTTTCGCTGTCCTTTTGTTCAATGTGCCCCACACAAATTATTTTTGATAGCCTAATAACCATTTTCGAACAGCGCTCTTGCTATAAAGAACCATTCCTGAGTCTAAACGAATTTCTGGACACCCATGAATCACCCACTCTTTTAATGTATTGACACTGACATCAAAATATTGTGCACAGTACTTCTGTTTTACTATGTCATGCTCCTCTCTTGCGTTTTCCAACGCTTCTTTGGTCAACGCATAAATACGACTGTAGGTCTCTTTCTCCCAGCTCAACAATGTCTCTTCGATCGTCATACAATCCCTCCTTATTTAGTTTTCAAAGACCACTTAAATATTCATTATGTAAACTTTATTAATTCCAGTTCCATCCTATACCCATTTTTATAATATGTCAATACGCTTTTTGTTTTTTATTATATAAACTTTTTGGTTTATTTGTATTGAATTCACAGATTATGAGAGTATACTAAAGTCAAAGAGGTGAAGAGAATGATTGAAAACTTTGGTGGAAATATTGCTAGATTAAGAAAAGAACAACATCTTTCCCAAGAAGAATTAGCGGATCGAATCGGTTTTCAGAAGCAAACAATCTCCAATATTGAACGGGGAATACGCTACCCAACGTTTGAAACGTTAGAGAAATTAAGAAAGGTGTTGAATGCGGGACCAATAGAACTTTTTGGAACAGAAGAAGAAGTCGCATTAGAAGAGACTACAAAAGTCTTAGAGCGGATCGATGAAAATGAAGATAAGATTGAACGGATGGTGAGGTTTTCAAAAGCCTTCAACGAACAATATGTCCACGAAATCAATGAGGTCTATGAGAAGGCAGAAGCCATTCAACGATTATTTACAAGACAACCAAAACTTGATGAAGAGGGCTTTCCGATTACAACAAAAGATGACGAAATCATTTGGGAACCCGCCTTCTTCGATACCCTTCCGTTTGATCAATTAGACGAGGTCATAAACAAAATAGACTATATTAAAAAGAATCAAGATTTACTGTAATTTTCTTTCTTATGTGCCCCACACATAAAGGAGATAATAGACAATGCTATCAAATGAAAAAATAAAACTTTACACAACAAAAGGAGGAGAAAAGAAGTACGTATCTAAGAATACCTATATCGGTACTTATTCTGATGGAAGCCAAAAGAATACGACTATAAGAGGTAAAACAAGATCAGAGGTTAGAGCCAAATATTTAAAAATGGCGAATGAATTTAATCCCGATGTAAGACAAGTAGAGCAGGAAATTATAACATTTAATGACTTATATGGTATTTGGTTACCTCAGTACAAAAAGGGGGTCAAGCCATCAACGTATAGAGGAACAAAAATGAGAATCGAAAAATATGTACTACCTGATTTAGCTGTAACTAATCTCAATGAACTAAACGTACTTGCTCTACAAAGATATTATGATGGATTCATGGAAAATAATGGCACAAAATATTATCATCAAATTTTGCAGCTCATATCAATGATAATTCGTTACGGTGTAAGTATTGGGGTATTAGAAAATGATCCTACTAGATATGTCATTAAGCCCAAAATTGAGAAAAAGAAGAAAGAGCGTGTTTACTTAAATAAAGAAGAGTTAAATAGATTATATAAGTATTTAGATTCCTTGGACAATCGTTACATCAATGAAGTAAAAAGAACTATTTTTCGATTATTGCCTCAATCAGGTATCAGAATTTCTGAGTGCTGTGCACTGAATTGGAACGATATAGATTTTGAAAATGGTTCAATCACAATTTCCAAAGGTTTCATATTTACAGAAAATGGTTGGATGATAAGTAACCCTAAAAATATGTCATCCATTAGAAGCATCCCTATAGATATGAAGACTTTGCAACAGCTAAAAGTCTTAAGGAATAAACAAAATGAGTACTTTTCTAAAAAAGGTCAAGATAGAGATGCATATGTATTCTTGTCAAGAGATGGGCACGTACTCCACAGTGCAAGCATCTATGATATGCTAAAGCGAATTGTAAGGAAATTGGAACTCCCAGATATTAATCTACATAGTTTGAGACATACTCATGCTACGTTGTTGTTTGAGAGTGGTGCTACTCCTAAAGAGGTGCAAGCTAGACTAGGTCACTCTAGTATCAAAACAACAATGGACACTTATACACATGTCGGGGAAGAAACGGGACAGAAGACAATAAATACACTAATGCAATATCTTGAAGAATGACTAACTAAGCCAAAAACTAAGCCAAGTCAATAATTTTCCGATTCTAGAAAAAAAACAGCCCCAAAACCTTGATTTAAAAGGGTTTTGAGGCTATCCATAAAAATTACATTAATTTGTTGTAGAATTCAACGACTAATGATTCGTCGATTTCTGGGTTGATTTCATCGCGTTCTGGTAAACGAGACAATGAACCTTCTAATTTTTCATCGTCGAAGCTTACGAAAGCAGGACGACCAACAGCTGATTCAACTGCTTCTTTCACAGTAATCATGTTTTTAGATTTTTCACGGATACCGATAACTTGGCCAACTTCTACTTCATAAGAAGCGATGTCAACACGTTTGCCATCGACAGTTACGTGACCGTGGTTAACTAATTGACGAGCTTGGCGACGAGTAGAAGCCAAACCTAGACGGTAAACCACGTTATCTAGACGACGTTCTAGTAAGATCATGAAGTTAACACCGTGTTTACCTTCTTTGATTTTGCTAGCGCGTACGAATAAGTTACGGAATTGACGTTCGTTTAATCCGTAGATGAAACGTAATTTTTGTTTTTCTGACATTTGCAAGCCGTATTCAGATTTCTTTCCACGGCTGTTTGGTCCATGTTGACCTGGAGCGTATGGACGACGTGCTAATTCTTTCCCTGTTCCTGATAATGAGATACCAAGACGACGAGATTGTTTCCATGATGGTCCTGTATAACGTGACATTAAAAATTCCTCCAATAAATTGTTTTGGAGTAAAATAATCCGTTGAAAAATTCATATCCGTGTAGTTCGTTCTTCAATCTTCACCTTTGCAGCCGCGGTTACACAATTGAACCAATGCTGGCAACGAACTGGGGACGGGCTATTATTCCTCTGCTGCATTATTTTACACAAAGGTCAGTATAACGGAAAAGACTACACCGAGTCAAGTTCAGCTGTTGCTTTTTTGAAAAAAATGTGTTAATTGTTGGGTGCTGACAAAAAACGATTCCTTTTTATCAAAGACAGCAAAAAGATTGAATGAAAATTACGGAAGAAGTTTTTGCAAATTCTCTGAAACTTCTCTACAATGAAGAGGTGAAAAGAGGTGGATCAATCAATGGAAGCGTTGATTTTTCCGTATCAACCGGATCATGCAGAACCGATGGCTCGCTATATGAAAAATCTCTTTCCGTTTTGCGGCGTCAAAAAACCGCAAAGGGCCTTGTTAGAGCGTCCTTATTTAAAAGAAAGCCTAGCGCTGCCGCTGTCGGAGCTGATTCAAGAGATTTTCCGCAACTACCGCAAGGACGAGCGGGAATACCAATACTATGCCATTGATTTAGCGCAGAAAAATATCCAACGCTTCTCACTGGAGGAGCTAGCCGCTTTGCTTCCTTTATTAGCGGAAAAGAGTTGGTGGGACAGTATTGATGCCTGGCGTAAAGTTTTTTCTACGTGGGTCTTGGCTCACCCTGAGAAGTTGGAGTCTGTGTACAGCTTCTTTTATCAGCACGAGAATTTCTGGTATCGGCGTATAGCGATTAACCTGCAGCTTCTATTTAAAGAAGAAACTGATACAAAATTATTGGCACAAGCAATCTTGGCGGATCTGACGACGGAGGAATTTTTCATTCAGAAGGCGATCGGCTGGGCGTTGCGGGATTATAGCAAGGTGAATCCTGATTGGGTAAAGAGTTTTATGCAGCAGCATTCATTAAGTAAGTTAGCCCTACGTGAGGGCAGCAAATACATATAAATGGAGAGAGATATTTTGGAAAGAAAATTAATCGCACTAGACATTGATGGGACCTTGTTGAGCAGCCAAAGAAAACCTTTGGACAGCACGATGAAGGCGTTGAAAGCATTGCGTGAAGCTGGACACTTAGTGACTATTGCGACGGGACGTTCCCGCTTGTTGGCTGGTGATGTGATTCATCAGTTGGGGTGTACGAATTACATCATTTGTAATGGCTCTGCCGGTTTTTTAGATCATGAGCAGGTTTATAAGCATACGCTTGATCGTGAAGCTCTGACTCGGATGATTGACTTTGCCAGTGAGCGGAAGATCGATATCATTCTCTTTGGCCTAGATTCCTTTGGGCGTGTCACGAATTTCGACGGAGCAAAAGTCAGCAATGCCATGTCTTCTTTTGGACAGCAGGCTCCTGCATACGATGCAGATTATTTCTCTCAGCATGAAGTCTATCAAGGCTGTGCCTTTTATGACCAGTCCATGGATGAAGAATTTCAAGCGGCCTTTCCAGAATTTCGATTGGTTCGCTGGCATGAAAATAGTGTAGACATCATTCCAAATCCTGGATCGAAGGCCCAAACGATCTTAGCGTTAGCGAAGAAGGTCGGGATCAAACCAGAAAACATCGTTACTTTCGGTGATGGCAATAATGATATTGAAATGCTGAATTTGGCAGGGACAGGTGTGGCGATGGGCAATGCTGCTAACCATGTCAAAGAAGCCGCGAATCTTGTGACCGATACGAACGATCAAGACGGTATCTATAAAGCATTACGCCAATTAGAATTGGTTCATGAATAAGCAGATGTAAGAATCGGGAGTTTTTTTCCCGGTTCTTTTTTGGATTAATTAACAAATAATGAAGGGAAAGGCCTGGGATTTGTTTAATCTCCCCTTTGGAACGAGGACTATGTTCTTGAGTTCTTTCACGAAAGACGATGTTTTTTTGACAGTGTTTCTCACAAATAAGAAACCGCTCGTGTTTTATTTATTTACTTGTGGAAAACAGAAAGAAAAATGACAAATTAAACAGATTTAAATATTATAAAATCTTTTTTTAACATTTTCATTTATTAATTCTATTTGTTTTTTTAAGTTTTCTCTACTTGTTGTTAATTTCTGTAACTATGTTGACGGAGGTGTTCTTTTTCGTATATCATATAGTCAATAAATGTTTTTTTATTAACTAAAAAAGTAGTACATATAGGAGGAGAACACATGAAAAAGTTTAGGGTGCTTAGCGGAGTGGTTTTACTGAGCAGTTTGTTATTAACGATGACTGCCTGCTCAGGCGGCGGAGAGACAAAAAAAGAGGACAAAAAGGAAAATACAGCGCAAACCTCCAAGGTTGAAATGAGTGTCGAAGGAGGCAGCTACATCATTCCTGATGGGGAAAAGGTTGATGATGAAACAGGCTTTTTAGCATTAGACATCAAGGTGAAAAATAAATCAAAGGACAAATTAGATGTTTCCTCTAGTGACTTTGCTTTATATGATGAAGACGGCAAGAAGGTTTCTTCCGAGCATGTCTATGATTCTAACGATAATTTTAAGGTAATGAGTAGTGAAAGCCTGTCAGAGGATAAGAGCTTCACCGAGCCGCTGGTATTTGAAGTCAAGAAGGATGCGGAATATGAGCTGCATTATAAACCGACATACTACACAGATGAAGACAAAGATGAAGGCATCGAGCTGAAACTAAACACGAAAAAATACAGCGATGACACTAAAGCAGTGCAGGCCTTGACTAGTCAATACGTAACGAAAGTCTTTTTCGGTTCTGACGAAGTGAAGGATGAAGATAAGAAGGCGGCTGGAAAGCTTGAGCTGGCAAATGATGTGGAAGCAGAACGCAAGACCTTCAAAGATGACAGTATCAATAGCCTGAAGGATGATTTCTCAAACTACGAGCCTTCCACGGCTGAATTGGAAAAAGTCATTACTCAGATCCAACAGACGAATGCTGAAAAAGGCAAAGTGACTTACAGCTTTAAAGAATTCTTCCCAGAATCAGCAGTAATCTATGTGCGTCCGGAAATGGTATTTTTAGATGATGTCGATACGAAATCGATCACAGATAAATTCGTTGAAGAAAACAAAGGCAAATATACTGATTATACAAGTGTTCGTCGTGATGCAGAAAAATACCTGTTACAGGAATTACCTGGAAAAATCAATGAAGCGCCAATCAATACTGATGACAATATGAACGGTGAAGGCTATCAAGTGAAGCTGGAGAAAAAGGATGGCAAATGGGAAATCAACTCATCCAACGAAAGCCGAAACTACTATTTCAAATCCATGAAAGCAGCCTTCAGAGGCGGACTGAATGACTAGAAAGACTGGAACGCTGGCAGTTATTGCGTTGATAGCGGTAATTGTTTTTGGTTCCATCAGCTATTCCAGTTATAAAAATAGTGAGGATGCAACGGTCGATCGGCTTGCGGAGGCATTGCTTAAAAATGACCAGACGGAAATCAAGCGCTATATGCCAAGCTATTCGAACAAGAAGAAGATTACAAAAGATGCGCAAAAGGTTTTTTATCAGCATTTGAAGAAAATGAAGAAGGAACAAGTCGTCAAGCTATTGAAGGAAGATGAAAATTTCACGATTAAAGAAGGCTCTTCCTTTTTGAAGCCGGCGCAAATTTATCCGAATGCGCGTTTTTTAGTGATCGAGCTGCCTAAAGGAACGGAGCTTCAAGCAACGATCCAAGCACAAGATATTTCCGGCGAGTATGTTGAAGAGTGGAACAAGTATACCTTTGGCCCATTCCTGCCGGGAAAATACCAATTGACCTATGAGATGGCCCATCCGAAGTTCGGAGCTAAAAAGGACAAGGAGACCATCGATCTCAAAGCGGAAGACCAACGGGTGACGGTTGCAGAAAATAGTCTGTATGAAGGCAATCAAAAATTTCAAAAGCACCTGCTGGCTTCTGCAGTCAACTACTTCGATTCTTTCAACAAGGGCATTCGAGAAGGGCTGAATATGTCCCAATTGACTGCCTCTAAGCGGCACAAAGAAGAGATGCAGAGCAGCCTTGAAGAGCTGAAGCCGTACTTAAAAAGCTTTGATCAGCAATTTCAATCAGTTAAAATTGATTGCGATTCAATTTCGGTAAACAACGGACAAACAAAAGTACAATTAGATTTGTATATCGATCTTAAGCGCTCGATGCAATTGGTTGAGGAAGTCGGAATCGATGAGGCGCTGAGCTCAGATAAGCAAAATGCTATTGTGAGTCTAGTTTATGACGAGGATCAGAAAAAATGGCTGATGGATGAGCTGGATTTTAACACTTATCAGCAGGACCCAGAGACCTGGGAGCATGTTCAAAGCTATCGTGCAGAAAGTGAAAAGAAAGCACATTGGGATAAAGAAGGAGCAGCCGAGGTTGTTTAACAGTTGAAAACTGTGGGTGAATACTGCCCACAGTTTTTTTTATTTTTAAAATGCCTTCAGCAAGTGGAATGGAATCTTTTATTTTCAAGCAAAAACAACTATAATAAGACAAGATGCTTAACTAGAGAAGGGGAAAAAAAGTGCGCTTACTATTCATTGGGGATGTTGTTGGTTCGTTAGGTCGGCAAATGCTGAGCGATTATTTACCGCGATTAAAGAAGAAATACCATCCACAGTTGACGATCGTCAATGGCGAGAACGCGGCTGCAGGCCGTGGTATCACAGAAAAAATCTATAAGAAGTTTTTACAAGATGGGGTCGATGTTGTCACGATGGGGAACCATACTTGGGACAACAAAGCGATTTTTGAGTTTATTTCTGACGCGAAAAAAATGATCCGACCGGCGAATTTTCCGGAGGGTGCACCAGGCAAAGGGCATTTGTATGTGAAGGTGAATGAGTTGGAGCTGGCGATCATCAATTTGCAGGGCCGTTCGTTTATGACCGATTTAGACGATCCGTTTCGTATCGCCGATAATTTGATCAAGGAAGCGCGGGAGCGTACCCCCTATATTTTTGTTGATTTTCACGGTGAAACGACGAGTGAAAAGCAGGCGATGGGCTGGTTTGCGGACGGTCGTGTTTCAGCGGTAGTCGGCACACACACCCATGTTCAAACCAATGACGCGCGCATCTTGCCTAAAGGGACTGCCTATTTAACGGATGTTGGAATGACAGGACCGTATGATGGTATTTTAGGGATGAAGAAAGAGCCGATCATTGAAAAATTCTTGACGGCGCTGCCCCATCGTTTTGAAGTAATTGAAGAAGGCCGTTCGGTATTGTCCGCTTGTGTGATTGATATCGATAAAAATGGCCATGGACAAAAAATCGAAACGATCTTGATCAATGAAGATCGTCCATTTAGAGAATAGAAGCAGAGGGATAAAATGAATCTAGCAAATGAAGCCGCCGTCGATGCGGCTTTATCTCATTTAACAGCATTATTAGGTGAAAATGAAGTGATCATCCGTTACCAGCAGCTCCAAAAACGAGTAGCAGAAAACGACACACTTCAGAAATTAGAAGAAGACATCAAAGCAGCGCAAAAGGATGCGGTCCAATTTGCCCATTACGGCAAACCGGAAGCAGAGCGCGAAGCCTTAAAGGAAGCCGATCGTCTGACAAAAGAATTGAATCAGCATCCATTGGTGATCGCTTATCGTGAGCAGCTGTTTGAAACCAATGATCTGCTTCAGCATTTGACGACGATGATCCAAAAGGAAGTCAATAAAGCTTTAGAAGCAGAGGAATCTACTGGAGAAGGAGAGAACTAATGCCTCAAAAAACCAAAAATACGCCAATGATGGAACAATATTTGGCGATCAAGGAACAATATAAAGATGCTTTTCTATTTTACCGGCTAGGAGACTTTTACGAGCTCTTCAACGAAGATGCCGTCAAGGTTTCGCAGCTATTAGAATTAACATTAACGAGCCGCAATCGGAACGCCGACGATCCGATCCCAATGTGCGGAGTACCGCATCATTCAGCTCAAGGCTATATCGATACTCTAGTTGAGCAAGGCTATAAGGTCGCGATCTGCGAACAAATGGAGGATCCGAAACAGGCCAAAGGAATGGTCAAACGTGAGGTTGTCCAGTTAATCACACCAGGGACCTTGATGGAAGGCAAAGGCATTGAAGCCAAAGCCAATAATTTCTTGACCGCGGTCACTCAAGTCAAAGATAAATTTGGCTTCGCCTATGTCGATCTTTCGACGGGTGAGCTGAAGACCGCTTTATTACATGACGAAGAAGCCGTGATGAATGAAGCAACGGCGTTACAAACCAAGGAAATCGTTCTAGGCAGCGAGATTCCAGAAGGCCTGCAGAAGAATCTGGCAGAACGTCTGGGTCTGGTCTTCTCCCAGCAGGAAACGATCGAAGACAACGCGGAGTTCAGCTTCCTGACAGCGGATATCACCGACGAGCTGGAAAAAGAAGCGACAGGCAAACTATTGACCTATTTATCGGTGACACAAAAACGCAGCTTAGGGCATATTCAGAAAGCAGAAGAATACCAGCCAGAGCATTTCCTAAAGCTGGATTATTTCTCTAAGACTAACCTGGAATTGACCCGTTCAATTCGTACCGGGAAAAAACAAGGGACGCTGCTGTGGTTGTTGGATGAAACGAAAACAGCGATGGGCGGACGTTTATTAAAGCAATGGATCGATCGCCCGCTGATTCAAAAGCGTCAGATCAATGCCCGTCAAGCAATGGTGTCCTCTTTATTGAATGCTTATTTTGAACGGATGGATCTAAACGAAACGTTAACGAAGGTCTATGACTTAGAACGTTTGGCTGGACGTGTGGCCTTTGGCAACGTCAATGGCCGCGACCTGATCCAATTGAAGACGTCATTGATGCAAGTACCGCAGATTCGTCAATTGTTAACGGGTATCAATCAAGGCGAGTGGAACGATCTCTTAGTAGACATGGAGCCGATGGACGATTTGGTTGACTTGATCGAAAAAGCCATCAATGACGAAGCGCCGCTGCAGATCACCGAAGGAAATGTGATTAAGGACGGCTACAATGAACAATTGGACCAATACCGCGAAGCGATGAAGAACGGAAAAACTTGGCTTGCTGAACTGGAAGCACGGGAGCGTCAAGCGACAGGCATTAAGACGCTAAAAGTCGGATATAATCGCGTATTTGGCTACTATATCGAGATCACGAAGTCGAACCTTGCTAATTTGGAAGAAGGCAAATACGAGCGGAAGCAAACCCTAGCGAATGCGGAGCGTTTTATCACTCCTGAGCTGAAAAAATTAGAAACCTTGATTTTAGAAGCCGAAGAAAAATCCGTTGCACTTGAATATGAACTCTTCCTAGAGGTACGAAACGAAGTTAAAAAGGCCATCACCCGTTTGCAAAAATTAGCCAAAAGCTTGAGTGCGACCGATGTATTGCAAAGCTTTGCGACAGTCAGCGAACGTTATCAATATGTACAGCCGACAATGGAAGTCGGTACCCACAATTTGCAGATCACTGAAGGCCGTCATCCGGTCGTAGAAAAAGTATTGGGACATCAAGAGTACATTCCTAATAGTGTGCATATGAGTCCAGATGAACTGCTGCTGCTGATTACTGGACCGAACATGTCTGGTAAAAGTACGTATATGCGCCAGCTTGCTTTAACGGTAATCATGGCGCAGATGGGCTGCTTTGTTCCAGCGGAAAGTGCTGAACTGCCGATTTTTGATCAGATATTTACCCGAATTGGTGCCAGCGATGACCTGATCGCCGGCCAGTCTACCTTCATGGTAGAAATGATGGAGGCCAATCAAGCCCTGCGCCATGCGACACCAAACAGCTTGATTCTCTTTGATGAATTAGGCCGCGGAACAGCCACCTATGACGGAATGGCGCTAGCGCAAGCGATTATTGAATACATTCACAAAAATGTCAAAGCAAAGACGCTATTTTCAACGCATTACCATGAGTTGACTGTGTTGGAAGAAACACTGCCGCAGCTAAAAAATGTTCACGTTGGCGCGGTCGAGCAAAACGGCGAAGTCGTCTTTCTGCATAAATTGATGGATGGCCCCGCTGATAAAAGCTACGGGATTCATGTAGCCAAGATCGCCGGCATGCCGACAGATCTGCTTTCACGGGCAGCGACGATTCTATCCGCGTTAGAAGCGGACACTCCTTCTCAGAAAAATGTGGAAATCGCTGAAGAAACGGAGCAGCTTTCCTTATTCAGCGAGGTTTCCACCGCCGAGCTCGGTGTAGTGGACAGCATCAAGAAAGCCGATTTACTTGAAATGAACCCGATGGAAGCTTTAAACTTCCTATACGAATTGCAAAAACGAATTTAAAATGCTGATAGGAGGAGTTCGATGGGAAAAATCCAAGAATTATCCGAACGTTTAGCCAATCAAATCGCCGCTGGTGAAGTAGTCGAACGTCCAGCGTCAGTCGTCAAGGAATTAGTTGAAAATGCGATCGATGCCAAAGCGACGCAAATCGATATTTTGATCGAAGAGGCCGGCCTGAAGAAAATCCAGATCGTAGATAACGGTGAAGGCATCCGGCAGGACGATGTTGAAAATGCCTTTAAACGACATGCAACCAGTAAAATCCACAATCGCGATGATCTATTCCGGATTCGCACACTGGGCTTCCGCGGTGAAGCTTTGCCATCGATCGCCTCAGTTTCTGAGATGACCTTGGAGACCGCGACTGCCGATGAGACACAAGGGTCTTACTTGTTCTTAAAAGGCGGCAAGATCGAAGAGCAGCGGCCCACTTCCTTGCGTACAGGGACGAAAATCACGGTCGAGAATCTGTTCTTTAATACACCTGCTCGCTTGAAGTATGTCAAATCGTTGCAGACGGAATTGTCAAATATTGGCGACATTGTGAACCGGATGGCCTTGAGTCATCCCAAGATCGCCTTTCGGCTTGTCCATGATGGTCACAAAATGCTAAGCACCAGCGGCAGTGGAGATTTGAAGCAGACGCTTGCAGGTATTTATGGAGTTGCGACAGCGAAAAAAATGCTGAAGGTCGAAGCCAAGGACTTGGACTTCACGCTAAACGGCTATGTCTCGCTGCCTGAAGTGACACGTGCAAGCCGCAATTACTTATCCGTGATCATCAACGGCCGGTATATTAAGAATTACGCGCTGAACAAGGCGATTATCAATGGCTACCAGTCAAAATTAATGGTGGGACGCTATCCGATCGCAGTGCTTGAAATCACGATGGACCCGCTGTTAGTCGATGTGAATGTCCACCCTACTAAGCAGGAAGTTCGTTTATCCAAAGAAAAAGAATTGATGGAATTGATCAGCCGCGGGATTGCTGAGAGTCTGCGTCAGATCAATTTGATTCCCGATGTTGGTGAAAATCCCAGCTTTAAACGCAAAGTCGAAAAAATTCAAACAGAGCAATTAGACTTGGCGCTAGAGGAACAGCCGAAGAAAAAAAGCGACTTGAATTACGATCCTAAGACTGGAATTTTTTATGTCGAAGCCAAACAACCAGAAGCAAACGAAACATCTGTCCCCTTGAAAGAAGAGAGGGTCGAGGAAACAAGGCCTGTTCCATTAGAGACCGAGCAGGAAAAAGCCTCGGTCGTGGAGGAGACCCCAGAGCCGCTGGCCGAAGAAGCCCCTCAAGTTGAAGAGGAGAGCTGCGAAGAGGCGGCCAATACCGATCACCCTGAGTTTGATCTCAGCACTCAATCTGGTGAGAAGGTAATCGAACAAGCTATCACGAAGCTGGAGCAAGAACAGCCAAAAGAACGGTTTCCAATGTTGGAGTATTTTGGTCAAATGCATGGAACCTATTTGTTCGCTCAAAGCAAAGACGGCCTATATATCATTGATCAGCACGCGGCTCAAGAGCGAATCAAATACGAATATTTCCGCGAAAAAATCGGAGATGTTTCCGATGATCTGCAGGAGTTGCTGGTTCCTTTTGTCTTAGATTACCCCAACAATGATGCGATCAAGCTGAAAGAAAAAACAGAACTGCTGCAGGAGGTTGGGATTTATCTAGAGGAGTTTGGTCCAAACAGCTTCATAGTGCGAGCACATCCAACCTGGTATCCGGCAGGCCAAGAAGAAAGCATTATTCGCGAGATGATTGACATGCTGCTGATCACCGGTTCTGTCAGTGTGAAGAAATTCCGTGAAGCGACAGCAATCATGATGAGCTGCAAACGATCCATCAAAGCTAACCATCATTTGAATGAAGCACAGGCACGGGTTTTATTGACGGATTTAGCACAATGCGACAATCCTTTTAACTGCCCGCATGGCCGTCCAGTACTGATCCATTTCAGCAACAGCGATATGGAGCATATGTTTAAACGCATTCAAGACCCACACTAGATTACACGAGGAGCACGAACAAATGACAGTTATTTTAGCTTCGCAATCACCTAGGCGCCGAGAATTGCTGCATTGGCTGATTGCTGATTTCACCGTTCAGCCTGCCGACATTGATGAAGAAGTCAAAGAGCAGTATGCACCGGTAGAGTACGTGATGGAGATGGCCCGTCAAAAAGCAGCGGTCGTTGCTGCTGACCAACCAGAGGCACTGGTTATCGCTAGCGATACAGTCGTTGTGCTAGACGATCAAATCCTAGGAAAGCCAAAAAGCCGAGAGGAAGCTTTTGGCATGTTGAGGGACATGAGTGACGGCAATCATTTGGTTTATACGTCTGTAGTGATCCGCCAAGGTGGGAAAACAGCAGAGAAATTAACTTCTGCTAAAGTAACCTTTTACCCATTGACCGATGAAGAAATCAACCGCTATTTAGATAGTGACGATTACAAAGATAAAGCTGGCGCATATGGTATTCAGAATGGGGCAGGTGTCTTTGTTGAAAAAATCGAAGGCGATTATTACAGCATCGTTGGTTTTCCGGTGGGTGCGGTAAATCAGATGTTGAAGGATTTTGAGTATTGATCGATGGAAAAGTATCCATCGATCTTTTTTTGAAATCAGTCTGAGCAAATTTATCGTTTCTTTTTCTTGATGGATGTATGCTTACCTTATTCAAAGCAATCGTGAAAGAGGGAATGAAGGATGGAAAAAGAAGAATTGAGACAGAAGCTTTCACCAATGGAATATTCGGTCACACAAGAAAATGCCACTGAGCGTCCATTTTCTGGCAAGTATGATGACTTTTATCAAAAAGGCATCTATGTTGATGTGGTCAGCGGTGAACCGCTGTTTTCTTCTAGCGACAAATATGATGCTGGCTGCGGCTGGCCATCTTTTAGCCGGCCGATCGAAAAACGCGGTGTCGCAGAGAAGGCTGATTTTTCCCACGGCATGCACCGAGTAGAAGTTCGCAGTAAGGAAGCTGATTCCCATCTCGGACACGTCTTCAACGATGGCCCACAAGATCAAGGTGGATTGCGTTATTGCATCAACTCAGCAGCTCTGCGGTTCATCCCATTTGAAGAGATGGATGAAGCAGGCTACGGAGAGTACAAAACGATTGTGAAATAAACCAAGCTGTGCCTTGTTTTCGGCACAGCTTTTTTGAATCATAAAGGAATCATAAAATTTTCAAATGAATAAGTAATTTTGCAGCAGGTCTATCCATGTCTGGCTTCACGAACTAGCTTTATTGCCGATAAAGCTGAGCGAGTTCGCGAAGCCCTTCTTGTAGATGATTAAGTTTAGACTTTCGCTATCGCTTTTCAGAAAATGTATGAAATTCCGACAAAACTTGGAGAGCGAGTGATTCTTTTTTCGCTATACTAGAACTATCCTATTTTTAGAAAAGGCGATAGTTATGAAAATGTTTAAAGAATTAAGTTTGTTATTACTCTATTCCATTATTGGGGAAGGCTTACGGCTGTTTTTTAAGCTGCCGGTTCCGGGAAGTATTATCGGTATTTTGTTATTATTTCTTTCTTTCCAAACCAAGCTATTAAAGCCTTCAGCGATTGAAGATACAGCAAACTTTTTATTGAATCATTTAACGATCTTATTTGTGCCGGCAGGTGTCGGGTTGATGCAATATTATGGAGCAATCAAATATACTTGGCCTGTTTTACTTGGAGCGGTGGTTGTTTGCTCATTCGTATCTCTTGTTGCTGTTGGTAAAACAGCAGAGATTGTCGAAAAGATCGGCATGAAGAGCACTGAGAAAAAGGATCGTCTGGTTGATCAAGTTGAAAAGATACGAGGTGGAGCAGATGATCTCAGCGCTGGCGAGTAATCCGCTTTTTGGGTTAGCACTTACGTTATTGATCTACACATTGATGGAAAAATTATTGACTAAAATTAATATTCCTTTCATCAATCCTTTGATTGCTAGTGTAATCAGTATAATCATCCTGTTGAAATTCAGCGGGATCAGCTATAAGGATTACAACATGGGCGGAAATCTATTCACTATGATGATTACTCCGGCGACAGTCGCCTTGGCTTTACCGTTATACCAAAATTTCGATAAGCTCAAGAAATACTTTTTGCCAGTTATTTTAGGCACTTTAGTCGGTGTCGTTTTAAATTGCCTATTAAGCGTAGGGATTGGCCGGCTATTTTCGTTGAATAAGGGGATCATCGTTTCTTTATTGCCTAAATCTGTGACGACAGCGATCTCTGTTGATCTATCTAGTCAGATGGGCGGCATTTCACCAGTAACGTTGGCGATCGTTGTTTCTACCGGGATCTTTGGTGCTCTGGTAGGAACAAAAGTCTTCCAGCTGTTCAATATCAAGAGTCCTGTAGCGCAGGGAATTGCTTTAGGCAGCACCTCTCACGCGATCGGCACGGGTCGAGCAATTGAAATCGGTGAATTGGAAGGGATTTTGGCCGGCCTGTGTATTTGTGTCAACGGAATAGTGACTGTGGCACTGCTGCCGATTTTGTTCCATTTGTTCGAAGGTCTTTAGTAGCTGCTCCTTGCGCTCTTTTGCTAAAATAGAGCGTGAAGGAGTTTTTTTATGTATATCAAAGCGCTGGAATTACAACATTACGAAAAAGACATCTATTTCGGTGTTCGCTTACTGGAGCTGTTAAGTGATGGAAAAATCCATAAGAAGCTTGACTTGGCTGAGGAAGTAGGGCTAGATGCCCGCAGTGTCCAACGATTACTGGAGGAATTGAGTAAGAACTATTGCCGCTTCACAGAGACGGAGATTCCCTTATTTGAAAAAGAAGGGAATAATTATCGCCTGTTAATTGCCGATCAAATCATGGAGCAAAATCAATTTTTAGTTGATTTGATTCGCCATTCCTTGTCCTATCGGCTATTGCATTTATTGATTGCTGGAAAAGCCCGAACGATCAAAGAACTAAGCGAAAGATTATTTCGCAGTGAATCGACCATTCGGCGCAAATTGAAAGGCTTGTATCAAGAACTGGCGCCGCTGCAGTTAACGATTGAACGCGGAGAAGTATTTTTTCAGGCACCGGAGCCAGTCGTTCGGATGTATCTATCGGTTTATTATTGGCGCCTATTTCGAGGAAAGGATTGGCCCTTCGCACCCTTGCAGCACGAGCTCGTTGAAAAAATCAGTCATGGGATCCAACGCTTTTTTCAGGTAGCCTTGAATCCTATTAAGGAGCAGCGCCTAGAATATTTAGTAGCGGCTCATTTGTTGCGAGAAGTCCAACACTACTCATTAGAACCAAATTCAATCAGTCAGCAGACACTAGCCGGCGATTCGCTTTTTAAAGAGTTTTATCAGCAACTAAAGCCCGTGATGCCGGCCTATTTCCGTACACAAGCCTCTTTAGGAAATCTATTTTTGAATCTGCTGACGCGGGAGGAATACTACCACGTACCAGACATTACCAAAAAAATTCATCGATTACTGGCAAAGAAACCATTTCTTGTGATGGCTGAGATCGATGAGCGGTATCGGATTTTAGAAAAGAAGATCAATAATCATGCGGCATGGGAAAAATTTCAAGCCTTGCAGGCAGAAAACTATTTAATCAGCGGACATCTGTATCATCGGCTGTTTCCAATGATTCGTTTTAATATTAATGGTAAAGCCTTCTGGACGAAGATTACCCAGCAGCAACCCCAACTAGCCGCTTTTGTCTCAACTGTTTTAGCGGATCAAGGTGGTACTGAATCGATTCTTTTTGGTCGTTATCTTTCTGTTTTGCGGCGCTTGCCTGAGCTGACCATCCAACCGGTTGTGCGGATTTTTCTGCAGACAGATCTGCCAGAGTTTGAAGAAACGATTTTAAAAGACGATCTGCGCCGATTTTTGACGAATGATTTTCAAGTTGTTTTTTCAGCGACATTAGAAAACAGCGATGTATGTTTAACAACGAATCTGCTTTATGAGGATGAGGAAGTGCCGACATTAGCAATCACTCAGGAATTACGGATGACAGATTATTTTGCTTTATTACAGCTATTGGAAGGATTCGGCGGTAAGAGTTTTTAACCGCCGCCATTTGTGCTAAAATAATGAGAACATATGTGCATATATGCGGTTATGTATATGCAGTGAGAATAAAGAATTGTTTTCTTAACCAAAGAAAGGATCAACTATGTACGAATATATTACAGGTCGATTGACCTTCATCAGCCCTAGCTATGTGGTGTTGGATGTAAATGGGATCGGCTATCAAATCGCGTTAGGCAATCCCTATCGCTACAGCAGCAAAATGGAGCAATCTGTGACGATCTATGTGCAGCAGATCATTCGCGAGGATGCGCATTTATTATACGGCTTTGAGACATTGGCTGAAAAAGAATTGTTTTTACGACTGCTTTCAGTATCTGGTATTGGACCCAAGAGCGGCTTAGCGATCATGGCAAATGAGGATCATCAAGGCTTGATCCAAGCCATTGAAGCAGGCGATGTGACCTATTTAACGAAATTCCCAGGTGTAGGGAAAAAGACTGCCCAACAAATGGTCTTGGATTTAAAAGGCAAGCTCACCGAGCTCGTCGAGGATCCAATGTCCTTGTTCTATGAAGGCAATGATGATACGGCTCTGGCTGAAGCAATGGAAGCCCTACAGGCATTAGGCTACAGCCCGAAAGAAATCAAGAAAGTCGAAAAAGTTTTGGAAAAAGAAACATTGCAAAATACCGACGATTATTTACGAGCAGCTCTAAAATTAATGATGAAGAAGTAGGAGGACGAGTTAGATGGATGAAGAACGTTTGCTTTCACCAGATGCGGATGAGAGCGATAAAAGTTTAGAAAAATCACTGCGTCCTCGATACCTTGCTCAATATATCGGTCAAGACAAGGTTAAGCAAGAACTGTCGATCTATATTGAAGCAGCGAAAAACCGCCAAGAAGCATTGGATCATGTTTTGCTTTATGGGCCGCCGGGTCTGGGGAAGACCACGATGGCGATGGTGATCGCTAATGAAATGAATGTGCAGATTCGCTCAACCAGTGGACCGGCAATCGAACGTCCGGGGGATCTAGTAGCGATTTTAAATGAGCTGGAGCCGGGCGATGTACTATTTATCGATGAAATCCATCGATTGCCGCGAGTAGCAGAAGAAACCTTGTATTCAGCAATGGAGGATTATTATGTAGATATCATGGTGGGACAGGGGCCGACAGCTCACCCAGTACATTTTCCATTGCCGCCGTTTACTTTAATCGGAGCGACTACACGGGCAGGGATGCTATCGGCGCCACTGCGTGATCGATTTGGAATTATCTCTCATATGGAATATTACGAAGAGACGGATTTGCGGGAGATTGTGCTGCGCTCGGCCGATATTTTTCAAACTGAGATCGTGGAAGAAGGTGCGGTGGAGATTGCCCGACGCTCACGAGGAACACCGCGGATTGCCAATCGTTTACTGAAGCGGATTCGCGATTTTGCTCAGGTTCAATCGGATGGTGTGATCGATCGGAGAATTGCGGATCAGGCATTGGTGCTGCTGCAAGTTGATGGGGCAGGCTTAGACCACATTGATCAAAAATTATTAAAAACGATGATTGAACTGTATCATGGTGGACCGATCGGGCTGAGTACACTAGCGGTTAATATCGGTGAGGAACGTGAAACCGTGGAAGACATGTATGAACCGTATTTGATCCAAAAGGGTTTCATTAAACGAACACCGCGAGGGCGCATGGCGACCCCGTTAGCTTACGAGCATTTTGGTTATCCTTATCAACAAGTATAGAAGGTGGAAAAATGGCGGAAGGAAAAGCGACCAAAGAAACATTTGTTCAAGCGTTGATCGCGTTGTGCCAAGAAAAAAGTTATGAAAAAATCACTGTTCAAGATATCAGTCAAAAGGCCAGCTTAAACCGCCAAACATTTTATTATCATTTCAAGGATAAAAATGATCTGCTCCGTTATGCGTATTATCAACGCGGGCTGCAATACCTAATCTCGAACGAGCTGGTGTTGACGAATTGGGAAGAATCCGTTTTGAAGATGTTGAAAGAGATGCAGGTCTGTCATCAATTCTATTTGAATACCGTGGAAGTGACCCCGGAAGTATTAACAAAAGAGTTCAATGAATTGGCCCAACGTTTATTCGTTCGTTTATTTGACGAAGTCGATCAAGAAGGAGAACTCTCTCAAACAGATAAAGAATTTTATGCTCGTTTTCTTGCACATGGCTGTGGCGGGATTTTGATCGACTGGCTATTAGCCGGGGCAGATCAGCCGCCAATCACGATCGCGGCGCAATTATTTCGTTTTGCTAAGGATATCGAATTCTTTGCTTATCGTTTATATGAAAAAGATTGGAACGAGCGCTAAGCTCGATCCAATCCGTTTACGATATGCTTGATTGCTTTTCCTTCGAAGAGAGCAATCGCATTTTTAGCGACGATCTCAGCCATTTGATCTCTGGCTTCTACACTGGCGTTGCCGATATGCGGTGTCAAGATGACATTCGGCAGATCCTTTAAGCCTTCAGTGACCTCTGGCTCGAATTCATAGACATCCAGGGCGGCTCCTGCAATCTTCTTTGCCTTTAAGGCTTGAAGCAAAGCGGCTTCATCAATCAATGGTCCGCGGGCTGCATTGATCAAAAGGGCGCTGTCCTTCATTTGGTCAAAGGTTTTGCTCGTCAGTAAGTGTCTCGTATCCTCGGTCAATGGTGCATGGAGGGTCAGGATATCCGCTTGTTGAATCACTTCAGCTTGAGGATAATAGGTGGCATGTAATTTCTCCTCTAGCTCAGAAGTTAGCGGATGCCGCTGGTTGTAGAGGATTTTCATACCAAAAGCCCTCATCATTTGTGCTAAAGCTTGACCAATTTGGCCCATACCGATAATCCCTAAGGTCTTGTTCTTTAACTCATGACCTAAGAAGAATAGGGGAGCCCAGCCGTCAAAGCCCTCATCATGCATCAAATGATCGCCCTCAACAATTCGGCGAGACAAGGCAAGGATTAAACCAGCTGTTAATTCCGCAGTCGCATTAGTCGAGACTACCGGTGTGTTTGTTACATAGATATTTTTTTCTTTTGCATAAGCAGTGTCGATATTATTGAAGCCGGCTCCGAAGTTCGCGATCAGTTTCAATGCTGGTGCAGCATCGATGACGTCGCGATCAACCTGTGTCGATAGAGGACAAATCAAGGCTTCACAATCAACGATGTTTGCGATCAGCTCTTTTTTCGAAATTAACCCAGCTTTTTCATAGACTGTATATTCAAGCGCAGCTTCTTTTAACAATTTTGTGCCAAGCTCAGGCAGTTTGGCGGACAGATAAATTTTACTCATTTACGATCCCTCGTTTCATTTCGATAAATTGACTATAGCACAGGAGGAATGACATGAAAAAGATTCTATTTGTTTGCATGGGAAATATTTGCCGTTCACCGATGGCGGAAGCGATATTTCGGGATGCTTTCCAAAAAAAGCGAGAAAAGCAGTTTCAAGTTGATTCAGCGGCGACTAGCCGTTGGGAAGTCGGAAATCCGCCACATCAGGGGACACAGAGGATATTGTCGCAACACCATATTTCCGTCAAAGGAATGCGTGCGCGTCAAGTAACCACAGAAGATTTTTATGATGCAGATTATATTATTGGGATGGACAGAGACAATGTGTCCGACTTGGAATCAATCGCTCCCCACGGTACTGAAGATAAAATTTATTTGTACTTAGATCGGGTACCGGGACACGCTGGTGAAGGGATTCCAGATCCCTGGTATACAGGTGATTTTGAAGAAACCTATGATTTAATTCAAAAAGGTTTAAACGAATGGTTAACTTTTTTTGAAATGGACTAGATTCCTTGTTTTTTCTCTTGAATTTAAGTAAAATCATACTACATAACCATGCTCTTGATAGGAGGAAGCTGAATGACTAAAAACGAGAAGCCTAAAAAGAATTTAATCAAGCTGTTTTCAAATTCATCATATCGTTTCATCTCGGATTTTTTGAATGATTCTGCTGAAAAACGTGCCCAAGAGCAAGCCAATGAGAATATTTTTCTCAAACTAAAGATGGCGGCTCTACAAAATAGTTTAGTAGTCATTCAAGTTCAAGATGAAAAAGACGAAGAGAAATTCCAAACGATCTCAGGCTGGTTGCCCAAAGTAGTAACAAATGAGTCCATTGTTATTCGCACTCAGGATAATCAATTGGTGATGATGACAATTGATCGGATCAAAAAGGTAACGACCTTGTCACCAAGCGGAGATCAAGAAAGTATTTCACGATAAAAGTATTTCATACCTTTACGGGCGGACAGGCATCTGTTATACTCTGAGGGTATCAAAAAATAGAATAATACTGTCGCAAAGGGGAGCCCTCGGGCTGAGATTGAGATGACTCTAAACCCTAGTACCTGTTTCGGTTATTCGAGCGTAGGAATTGTGATGAAGTAATGATAATTACTTCTCCTTTGTGGACTGTATGTTCAAAAGGAGGAGTTTTTTTATGTATAGGACAAAAATTTTAGTAGAGGGCACGGTGGTGGCAGCTCTTTCGCTGGTACTGTCTTTTATTCCAACGACCATCGGCAGCAGCTTTTCAATTTCATTAGGGATGATCCCGCTGACGTTGTTTGCACTGCGAAGAGGCTTCAAACCAGCTTTGATGTCCGCGTTCATCTGGGGGATTTTACATTTTCCTGCAAGCCAAGTTGTTTATTTAAGTGTGATTCAAGTATTGATTGAGTATCCGATTGCCTTTACTTTTGCCGGATTTGCTGGATTGTATGCAAAGAAAGTGCAGCAAAGTCTAGTTGATCAAGACCTGCGGAACGTGCGCAAGAATATTATTTTAGGTACTTTTGTTGGTACAGGAGCAAGGTTTTTCTGGCATTTTATTGCAGGAGTGGTTTTCTGGGGAAGCTATGCATTATGGGGAATGAATCCTTGGATTTTCTCGCTTGTCATGAATGGTGTCAGTGGTTTGGCGACAGCGATAGTGACAGCGATCGTTGCGATCTTAGTAGTGGAAAAGGCGCCGCAGTTATATTTGCCAAAAGATGGCGCTCGTATCCACAAACAAAGTCACCAATAACTATCAAGAAAGGCTTCGCGAACTCACTTAGCTTATTGCCGATAAAGCTAGTTCGTGAAGCCGGACATGGATAGACCTGCTGCAAAGCGATTTATTCATGTGAGAATTTCATCCTTTCCTTGTAGCCAGTTAAAAAAGCATTTGTCCTCATCAATCGGACAAATGCTTTTTTCAATTAACGAAATGAGAATACAGGATCATCATTTTCAACTTCCAACGACCATAGCTGTTTGGCAGTATCATAGGTAATCTCTGCGATTTGTTGTTCTTTTTTATAATTTCTTGGACTGCGCCGCCAACCTTTTTCATCAGACAAAAAGATGGGGATGCGGTAAAGTTTATTTTTTAGTTCCGATAAATCAAGGCAGAAAATTGCCCCCTCTTGTAAAATCGGATATAATTCCTTCAATAGTTCACCATCTAACGGGGGAACAGAGGAACCTTTGCGGAAAAATGAACGACGATCATTGACTTTCTCCAAGACGATCCGTGTTAATTTGCTGGCAAGGATGCGATAAAATTCATCCAAGTAGCGGTAATATACGCGCATCGTGTCGTTGCCTAGATTGAAATAAACAAAATTATTTTGCAGCTTATAAAAAAAGGGAGAATGCAGGTGTGTCCGCATATGCCCAAAATACAGCAATTCTGAAATTTCTAATGGAGTCAGTTCTTTTAACATGGCCAGATCATTAAAATCGATCCATTTCGTTCCCTTTGAATGGGTGAAGGCTTTATTGTTAAAAAACTGTTGGACTTGTTCATGACTATTAATGATCTTTAAACCCGTATGCGGTTCATATTCTCCGACTTCTGCAACAGGGTCTAGCAATAACAGATGTTTAGGTTGATGAACAATTCCGTCAACAAAATCGTTGGGTGAAAAACCTTTTGAAAGCACAGCATTACTTGTGGAATCAATATATGCAAATAACGTATCTGGCACCAAAATTCACCCTTTCTAATAGTCGTCACAATCATTTTAACTCAATAATAAAAAAAAAGCTCGTATCTTTTATTTTAAAATTAGATTACAAAGGTCTTAAAAACTGCAACATAAAGACGCTTTTTTAACAATTAAAATCATTTTAATAAATAACAAACTTCTAATGCATTTATTTCTTTTTTTAATTTTTTCTCTAGTAAGTGAAAGTAGTATCACTAGAATTAATAGAATATGATATGATTAGCGGGAGAACACGGGAGGATTAAGATGAAGAAAAAAAGGAACTGGCTAATAAATATTTTTCTTTTCTTGTTGCTGTTAGTAGGTTTAGCTTTGATATTCAACAATCAAATCAAATATTTTTTGATGCAATATAATGGCGAACGTTACGCTGTAGCAAAAATGGAACGAGCTGAGATCGACAAAAATATGGAAAAAGAGGCTTCGTTTGATTTTGATGCGGTGCAGCCGGCCAGTACCGAAGCGGTACTTCAGGCGCAGCTAGACAACAAACAATTGCCGGTTATCGGTGGTATTGCGATTCCATCAGTTGAAATCAATTTGCCGATTTTTAAAGGTCTATCAAATGAAATGCTTTTGTATGGTGCAGGAACCTTGTCGCCAGATCAGAAGATGGGAGAAGGCAATTATGCCTTGGCAAGTCATCGTGCAGATCGTCCGGGCTTGTTGTTTACACCGCTTGAGAGCATCAAGGAAGGCGATTTGATCTATTTGACCGATTTGCATAATATCTATACCTATAAGACGACGCTAAAAGTTCGTGTTCAACCAACAGAAGTGAAATATTTGGATGTCCACCCAGACAAACAACAGGTTACTTTGATTACCTGTGGGGAAATCGAAGGTGTGACACGAATCATTGTACAAGGTGATTTAGTAGCTATGACACCAGTCAACAATGCAACTGGCACGATGCGCAAAGCGTTTGAAATGGAACAGCGAACATACTAAATGACAGCTAATTCAAAAACTTCAAGGCAGGTCTGTCTTGAAGCTTTTTGTTGCGAGAAAATTTCTGCTATACTGAAACAAGCAGGTTGAAAGCAATCGTTTCACAGTAAATCAGGGAGGAAGCGATGGAACTAAAAAGAATGTATAGATCAGAGTTGTTAGCAGCTTGGGATAAATTTCAGCGTTCACAGTTGCTTTTTCCTTTTTATGACTCTCATAGTCAAGCACGGACAGGATTTCTGTCAGCAGTTAAACGAGGGAACGGTTATTTTATAGAACGAAAAGCACAGTGGCTGTTAGTAGAGAAAGTTGATGAAGGCGGTACATGGCGGATCAATAATTTACTGATCTCAACAGATATTGGCTGGCGAACAGCCTTTTTATTATTGGAAAATGCTGCTCGACAAAAGTTTAAGCGTGCCCTGCAATTGAAGCTCAAGGCAAATTTCATTTTACAGCAATGGTTGATTGCACAAGGCTATCAATTTTTAGATGGCATTTGGCAAAAAGAATTGGTCTATCATACGGGCTTAGTATTGGGCGGCGGCGGTGCTCGCGGAGCATATCAGATTGGTGTCTGGAAGGCGCTGCTAGAAAAAAATATACAATTTGAAGTAATCACTGGTACCTCAGTTGGTGGTTTAAACGGGGCGTTGATCACGCAAGGTGACTATAATCAAGCGTTAGCGTTGTGGGAAGAAATAGAGACCGATAAAGTTTTGGATATTACCTTTAAAGAGGTGGAAGAGATCGATTTTGCAGCTCAGGTTGATCAGCTTCGAACCTTTCTTCGAACCTCCTTGCAGCAGCGAGGCGTTTCTTCAAAGCCCCTTAGACGATTGTTGGAAGAACGGCTGGATGTACAAAAAATCCAGAATGGGTGTCCCTTATATGTTGTCACGACGAAGGTTCCAGCTTTTCAAGAAGTCATTGTTCCGCTTAATGAGTGTAGAAAAGAGGAAATCATTGAATGGTTACTAGCTTCCGCAGCGTTTTTTCCCATGATGGCGATGACAAGAATCAAGGGCGAGAATTATGTAGACGGAGGCTATCGCAATAATTTACCAGTAGATATTACTTTACAAATGCCGATAACTGAATTGATTGTGGTGGATGTACATGGCCCTGGTTTGGATAAAAAATACCGATTGCCTGATGAGGTAACTGAGTTAGTATTGGCAAGTCCTTGGAACTTAGGAGATTTATTGCTATTCCAAAGCGGCCGGTCCTCTGAGAATATTGATTTAGGGTATTTGGAGACTAAACGGATATTCGGCGAGCTGCAGGGGTATCGTTACTTTTTCAGCTGTCGGGCTGATTTTGAATCGCTGACGAAGCATTTTTTTGTTTATCTAAGAGACAAGCTGAAGATTAATATGAGCTCGCTCTATCCAGAGCTTAGGAGATTTTTCCGACAAAGTGTACCAGTGGAAATACTTAGTTTGGCATTCTTAGAATTCTTTGCTTATTGGGTGAATGTCTCGCCCGTGAAGGTTTTTACACCTGAAGAATTCATTGAGACGATTTTAAAGCATTTTGAAATGCCGATCAAATTGGATGCAAATTTCTCAGTTCAAGAACAAATTGAAGATTTTATTGAGAATCACAATGTTTTTTCAAATTATTACTTGGTCTTACAAATTTACCAACTCGAGGGATCGTTGGAGGCGGCTTATCGTCGTTGGCCGATTCCAACGTTATTAGCACTCTTTTTTAGATATATTCACAATGAGAAGTAAACGTACTTTTTAGTAAACAGGAGGAGATACCATGGCTGAATTTAATTATGAAATCGTCGAAGAAATCGCTGTCCTATCAGAAAATCCGAAGGGCTGGCGTAAGGAATTGAACTTGGTGAGCTGGAATGAGCGGCCGCCAAAGTTTGACCTGCGCGATTGGGCACCCGGACATGAAAAAATGGGCAAAGGCGTTACTTTGAGTAACGAAGAATTTGCTGCGTTGAAAGAAACGCTGAAGAATATGTAGGGCAGTGAGTGATTTTTTTCAAAAGAAGGGACTAAATCAAATGAAAAGTATGACAGGATATGGCCAAGCGCTTCAAGCAAATGAGGCCTATGAACTGAATATTGAGTTAAAAAGCGTCAATAATCGTTTCTTAGACTTGCAGATTCGCATGCCGAAAGAGCTAAATCCTTTTGAAGCGCAGATTCGCAAAATCGCAAAAGATAAAATTCAACGAGGCAGAGTAGATGTATTTATTAACTTAACACCGTTGAAAAGCGGCAATAAAAAAGTTTCGGTTGATTGGGAACTTCTACAACAGTTAGTCAAGGAGCTGCAAAATGGGGGTAAAGAACATTTTGGACTTGTGGATTTTCCAGTAGAGCAGGTTCTGGTCAAAGCGATGGAGCAATCTGATTTCGTAACATTGGTGGATCAACCGACTGAGGAAGAAACGCTGGAGGAATTAGTTCAAACGACTGCTAGCGAGGCCTTCACGCAATTAGCGGTTAGTCGTGAACTTGAAGGTGCAGGAATTCAAAAGGTACTAGCAGAATACAGTGAAAAAGTTCAGACTCTAGTGACAGAGTTGAAGGGATTCGTAACTGATTATGAAGCAGATTTCCAGCAGCGCTATCAGGCAAAATTGGAAGAATATTTAGGAAACACCGTTGACCAAGACCGTTTGCTGACAGAATTAGCGATTTTATTGGAACGCGGTGATATTCATGAAGAGTTGGATCGCCTGACCATTCATTTAGAAAAACTAGTAAAACTTTTAAAAGCAACCGAGCCTGTTGGGCGGGAACTGGATTTCTTGTTGCAGGAAATGAACCGTGAGGTCAATACGATCGGCTCAAAATCAAGCCCAATTCGAATTAAGGATATCGTCGTTCAATTAAAGACGATCCTAGAAAAAATTCGCGAACAGATTCAAAATGTTGAATAGTTAGGTGAAATTTCTTATGAAATAAGAGCCGAGTTCACAATACCTCTTGAAATATTCACAAAAAAAGTGCACAATAGGCGTTAGCTAAAAAGAGCATGAAAGGGCGTTAGTATGTCTGAACGAGGACTGTTGATTGTATTGTCGGGACCTTCCGGAGTAGGAAAAGGAACGGTCAGAAAAGCCATTTTTGAAAGAGATGATAATGAGTTCCAATACTCTGTCTCAATGACCACCCGTCCGATGAGGGAAGGGGAAGTCGACGGTGTTGATTACTATTTCCGCACGAAAGAAGAATTTGAAGCAATGATCGAAGCGGGAGAAATGCTGGAGTACGCCGAGTATGTTGGAAATTATTATGGCACACCGCTAACTTATGTAAACAAAACATTGGATGAAGGCAAGGATGTCTTTTTAGAAATCGAAGTCCAAGGTGCCCAACAAGTAAAAGAAAAAGTACCAGATGGTGTTTTTATTTTCCTAACACCGCCAGATTTAGCGGAGTTAAAAGCACGGATCGTTGGACGTGGTACCGATAGCCCTGAAGTGATCGAAGAACGGATGCGGGTTGCGCGCCAAGAAATTGAAATGATGGCACTCTATGATTATGCTGTTGTTAACGATCAAGTATTAAAAGCTGTTGATCGTATCAAAGATATTATCGTCAGTGAACATTACCGAGTTGACCGAGTAATTGGCAAATATATAAAAATGTTAAAGGAGATATAAGCTTATGATGTTAAAACCTTCAATTGATACGTTGTTAGACCATGTAAATTCAAAATATTCTTTAGTAATTTTAGCTAGTAAACGTGCACATGAATTAGATTCAGGTGCTCAACCAACCTTGGACTCATTTGAATCTGTTAAAAGTGTTGGGCAAGCGCTAGAGGAAATCGATGCAGGTGCTGTAATCAATGATCCTCATCCAGAAATCAAACGAGAACGCTTGAAAATGGAAGAAGAAGAACGTCACTTGCAACGTGAACGTGATCAGCGCGATTTAGAAGAACGGATTCGTAACGAACAAAACTAAGCGGAGAATTGTTTTCGCTAATGAAGCGTAAGTGGGATTGTACCAAATACTTTTGGCGCAGTCCCTTCTTTTTGTGTTAAAGATTTATTTACGCAATTTCATAAATTTAGACGTACATATATAAAATTTAGTACACTGTTAACGAATGGAGGCGGATAGAATGAAATTAGCGCAAGTGATTGTAGATGTGCCGACGATGCAGACGGATCAGCCGTTTAGTTACTTGATCCCGCCTCAATTAGCGGTAGAAGTCGGGATGCGAGTAGAGGTCGGGTTTGGCCCGCGACATGTTCAAGGCTTTGTAGTCGGCTTTGAGACGGCACCAGAACCTCTGCCAGATAATTTGAAACCGATTATTAGAGTATTGGATCTAACCCCTGTTTTAAATCAAGAATTACTGGCGTTGGCTGATTATATGAAAGCGACCACCTTTGCCTTCAAAGTGACGTGTTTGCAGACTATGCTTCCTAGTGTAATGAAAGCCGATTATCAAAAACGCTTGTATCTAGTCAACGATGATCCAGCGATTCGGACCAAATACTTTGGTGATTCAGAGTCGATAACTTGGGAAGAAGCAGAGGCTCAGGCCTGGTTGAAAGAATTGGCGGCTTTACGTGAACAAGGCAGCATTGAACTGCGTTATGAAGTTCATACTAAAAATAAAATAAAGACTGAACGCTATATCAAACGAACCTTTGTACCGGAAAAGGTGGAAGAATTGAAGGCAGAGCTGCGGAAAAATTCCTATAAGCAAGAGCAATTATTGGATTATTTAGCAGAACTTACGGATGATGCTCTGATTTCTGTTAAGCAAATGAAGGCAGAAGATTTCACGGCAGCAAATTTGAATCAAGCAAAGAAAAAAGGCTGGTTGGAATTTGTTGCGGTAGAAAAATATCGTGATCCTTATGCTGAACGAGAAATTAAAAGAACTTCAGCATTGGATTTGAATGCCGAGCAAAAAACTGCGTATGAAGCCATCAGTCAAAAGAGTGCAGCCAATGAGCATCAAGTTTTTCTATTAGAAGGTGTGACCGGCAGCGGCAAGACTGAAGTATACTTGCAGGTTATTCAAGATGTACTGGCAAATGGACAGACGGCGATGATGCTGGTACCGGAGATTTCTTTGACCCCACAGATGGCTACGCGTTTCAAAGAACGGTTTGGTAGTGAAGTAGCCGTCCTACATAGTGGATTGTCGCAAGGGGAGAAATACGATGAATGGCGTAAATTAGAACGTGGTGAAGCCCATGTAGTTGTAGGAGCTCGCTCCGCTATCTTCGCTCCGCTTGAAAATCTTGGTGTGATTATTATTGATGAAGAGCATGAGACAAGCTATAAACAAGATGAATCCCCGCGTTATCATGCTAGAGATTTGGCTATCTGGCGCGGGAAATATCATAAATGTCCAGTCGTGTTAGGTAGTGCGACACCTTCCCTGGAATCCCGTGCGCGGGGACAGAAGGGTGTTTATCACTTGTTGAAGCTGACTGAACGAGCGAATGTTCAGGCCAAGTTACCGACAGTTGAGATTGTTGACATGCGAGAGGAAATGCAGCGGCGCTTGAATTCTTCTTTTTCTGAAGCGTTAGAAGTAAAATTACGAGATCGTTTGGCCAAAGGTGAGCAAAGTGTCCTTTTACTAAACAGACGGGGCTACTCTTCGTTTGTCATGTGTCGGGATTGTGGATTTGTCTTGCCATGTCCGAATTGCGATATATCGTTAACGCTTCATATGGATACAAAGACAATGCGCTGTCATTATTGCGGACATGAAGAGAAAATTCCTCACCAGTGTCCAAATTGTGGGAAAGACAAGATTCGCTACTTTGGAACCGGAACAGAAAAAGTTCAAGAGGAATTAGAGCAGCTGATTCCAGAGGCGCGCGTATTGCGAATGGATGTTGATACGACTCGGCGCAAGGGAGCCCATGAAAAAATCTTAACAGCTTTTGGCGATAAAGAAGCAGATATCTTGTTAGGTACACAGATGATCGCAAAAGGGTTAGATTTTCCCAATGTGACTTTAGTAGGAGTGTTAAATGCGGATACAGCATTGAATCTACCAGACTTTCGTTCCAGTGAAAGAACGTTTCAATTGCTGACGCAGGTCAGTGGACGCGCAGGACGTGGTGATAAAGCCGGTGAAGTAATTATTCAGACGTTTAATCCAGAGCATTATACAATTCAACTAGCGCAGCACCATGACTATGAACGTTTTTTCCAGCAGGAGATGCGCATTCGGCATCAAACGGATTATCCGCCCTATTATTATACGGTCAAGGTGACCGTCTCCCATCAAGAAGAGATGCGGGCAGCTCAAAAAGCCTTCCAGCTAGCGGAACAATTGCGGAAACAATTAAGTTCGCAAAGTATTTTGCTAGGGCCTACTCCAGGAGCGATCTTGCGGATTAAAAATCGTTACTATTACCAAGTAATCATCAAATATAAAAATGAACCTAAATTACAAACGACCTTGGAAGATATTTTACAAGTGAGTCAAAAAGACCAGCGTCAAGGCTTATTGATCGCTATTGACAACGAACCTATGTATTTTATTTAAGAAGTCGCAACAAGGAGGATGTTATGCGTTATCCAATTATTCTTCACCCTGATGACCGTCTATTAAAAAAAGCTGAGTCTATTGAATACATCACTGACGAGGTTGTCACACTGCTAGATGATATGTATGAAACGATGGTAGCCCATGATGGGATTGGGCTTGCGGCACCCCAAATCGGAAAAAACTTACGAATCGCTGTCGTGGAAGTTGAAGAAGGGGATCGTTTTGATTTTATCAATCCTGAGATCATCGAACGTAAAGGAACGAGTATTGATGTTGAAGGGTGTCTCTCGATTCCAGAAGTTTATGGAACAGTTGAACGCGCCGACGAGGTCACTGTACGTTATTACGATCGTGAGGGTTCAGAGATGGAAGTCACAGCCTATGGGTATTTAGCTCGTGCTTTTCAACATGAAATCGACCACTTAGACGGCAAATTATTTATCGATCAAGTAATTGATAAGATCGAACCTGAAGATTTAGAACGTTATATGGAGGAACATGCTGATGACTAAAATTATATTTATGGGAACCCCGGCTTTTTCAGTGCCGATTTTAGAAAGCTTAATCGCAGCTGGTTACGATGTCGCTGCTGTTGTAACACAGCCTGATCGCCCAGTTGGACGAAAAAAAATTATTACACCGACACCAGTAAAAGAAGCAGCATTGAAGCACGATTTATTGGTGTTGCAGCCAGAAAAAATCAGTGGTTCGCCTGAAATGGAGAAAATCAAAGAATTAGCACCTGATTTATTAATCACAGCTGCTTTTGGTCAATTTTTACCGGAAAAGTTGCTGCAGGTTCCTAAACTAGGTGCGATCAATGTTCATGCTTCCTTATTGCCAAAATATCGTGGGGGTGCACCAGTGCATTATGCGATCATGGAAGGTGAAACTGAAACCGGTGTAACAATCATGGAAATGATTAAAAAAATGGATGCAGGCGGTATTTTCAGCCAACAAAAAATTGCGATCACTAAGCAAGATGATGTTGGAACGATGTTTGAAAAGCTAAGCCAAGTGGGAAAAGAGCTGTTGTTAGCAACGCTGCCTAAAATCATCTCAGGTGAACTGAAGCCGACTCCTCAAAATGAAGAAGAAGCGACTTTCTCACCAAACATCAGTCGTGAGCAAGAGGCAATCGATTGGCAGAAAACAGCTGAGGAAGTGGATAATCAAGTGCGCGGAATGCATCCTTGGCCTGTAGCCTTCACAAGCTATGAAGGCGTTCGCTGGAAAATTTTCCATACGACACCGTTAGAAGAAACAACGACAGCAGCACCTGGGACGATTGTTGCTCGTACGAAAAAAGCTTTACATATTGCTTGTGGAAACGGTACAGTCCTGGCAGTAGATGAGCTGCAGCCAGCTGGCAAAGCAAAGCAAACGATTCAAGCTTTCTTAAATGGCAGCGGGCAAGCAGTCGCTGAAGGGCAGCAGGTGGGTTAGATGGCAAAGATTCCAAAGAAATTACTACACTCTGTCCGCTTTACGGCTCTCGAAGCCATTGAACGCATTAATCGCGGCGGTGCTTATTCAAATCTGTTATTAAACGAGCTGATTCAAAAAAATCAAGTTGATGGCAAAGACACTGGACTATTAACAGAGCTTGTTTATGGGACGATTAGCCGTCAGCTGCTATTGGCTTACGAGGTAGAACCATTTATTAAAAAAGCTAAGAAAGTAGATCCGTGGGTCAGAAGTCTATTGCAACTATCCGTTTATCAAATGCTTTATTTGGATCGTGTACCGGATCATGCCATTATCAATGAAGCGGTTGAGATTGCCAAAGCCAAAGGAAACCCAGGTACCGGAAAATTCGTTAATGGTGTCCTGCGCTCAATTCAGCGTGAAGGAGTGCCTTCGTTGGATTTAATAGAGGACCCAATAGAACGTTTAGCAACAGAAATCAGTTTGCCAAGATTTTTAACTGAAAAATTTGTCACCGAGTTGGGCGAAGAGGAAACACGAAAGCTTGGTCTATCTTTACTTGAACCGAGTCGAGTGAGCGCAAGGATCGATCTACGCTTTTTAACACGGGCAGAGGCGATTGAAGCATTGGAAGAAGACGGAATTGAAGCGCGTATCAGTGACCTTACACCTTATGGCATTGTCGCTGATAAAGGTTTTTTAGCTGGTAGTGAATTGTTTGAAAATGGCTGGCTGACGATTCAAGATGAAAGCTCCATGCTTGTTGCTCAAGCGCTGCAAATCAAGCCAGGTCAAAAGATTTTAGATGCGTGTGCTGCTCCAGGTGGAAAAACTACCCACATCGCGGCTTTGCTGCAGGATGAGGGGTCAGTCACTGCGTTAGATATACATGATCATAAACTGAAATTAGTTCAGGAAAATGCAGAACGGTTACGCGTGGCAGATACAGTGGTGACGAAAAAAATGGATGCTCGAGAAGCAGCAAATAATTTTTCGCCAGAAAGTTTTGATCGTATTTTGGTGGACGCACCTTGCTCCGGTTTGGGTTTAATGCGTCGGAAACCAGATATCAAATATCAAAAAAGACCACAAGATTTTGTTCAATTGCCTAAAATCCAGCTAGAAATTTTAAAGAATTGCGCTCCCACATTGAAATCTGGTGGGATTATGGTATACAGTACATGTACGATTGCTAAGGAAGAAAACCAAAAGGTGGTTGCAGAATTTTTAGCAGCACAGCCTGAGTTTGAAAAAATCGATTTAGATTTAGAGACGAAATTACAGCCGGCGATCCATGAACAAATGTTGGTTTTATATCCAGAAATGTTTATGACGGATGGCTTCTTTATTTGTGCAATGCGGAAAAAATAGATAAATGAGGTGGACAAAAAAGATGGAGATCCAATTTCAATCAGACATCGGTAAGCGGCGCAACATGAATCAAGACTATGCAAATGTTTTTACTAATCAAGCAGGTATGTATTTGGCGATACTAGCCGATGGCATGGGTGGTCACTTGGCTGGCGATGTTGCTAGCAAAATGGCTGTTGACGGTTTAGGCGCTGCTTGGTCGACCTCGACTATCGCGCAGCCGGAAGAAGCTTCCCAGTGGTTTTTAGAAGAAATTCAAAAAGTGAATGAAGCGATTTATCAAGAAGGTGTTGCTCATCCGGAAATGCAGGGAATGGGGACAACGATTGTCAGCACTGCTTTGTTAGATGAGAAATTTGTATTGGCTCATGTTGGTGATAGTCGTGCGTATTTGATTCAAAACAATGAATTGCAGCAGTTAACGGATGATCATTCATTAGTCAATGAGTTATTGAAATCTGGTGAGATCACAAAAGAGATGGCAGCGATCCATCCACAAAAAAACGTGTTAACACGTTCAGTAGGAATAGCTGGAACGATTAAAACAGATGTTTCAGAACATGAATGTCGCCAGAACGATTATTTGTTATTGTGTTCAGATGGTTTGACAAATATGGTGAGTGAAGAAAATATTCTCGCAATCGTGGAAAGTGATCAAACATTGGAAGCAAAGACCAAGCAATTGATCAATGCGGCTAATGATGCTGGTGGTGCGGATAACATCACTGTCTTGTTGATTCATTTTGAAGAGGAGGCTCGTCCATGATAGAAATAGGCAAATTGGTCAATGGACGGTATAAAATTATCGCCAGTATCGGTAGTGGCGGTATGGCTAACGTCTTCTTGGCCCACGATTTAATTTTGGATCGTGATGTTGCCATCAAAATATTACGTTTTGACTTTCAAAATGATCAAACTGCGATTCGACGTTTTCAGCGTGAAGCGTTGGCAGCAACAGAAATGGTGCATCCGAACATCGTTGGTGTATACGATGTAGATGAAGAAAGCGGTATGCAATATTTGGTCATGGAATACGTGAAGGGAATGGATTTGAAACGCTATATTCAAACGCGTTCACCGATCCCTTACGGAAAAATTGTAGATATTATGGAGCAAATCCTATCTGCAGTAAGTTTGGCTCATGCACATGGAATCATTCACCGTGACTTGAAGCCGCAAAATATTTTGATGGACCAGTCAGGTGTAGTAAAAATCGCCGACTTTGGCATTGCGATTGCCTTATCTGAGACTTCTTTGACTCAAACGAACTCCATGTTGGGTTCCGTGCACTATCTGTCACCAGAGCAAGCACGAGGCAGTATGGCAACAAAACAATCGGATCTTTATGCTTTAGGGATTATCTTGTATGAAATGATTACTGGCAGTGTGCCCTTTGATGGAGAATCAGCTGTGACCATTGCGTTGAAGCATTTTCAAGATGAGATGCCATCGGTAAAAGGTTTTGATCCAGAGGTTCCTCAAGCGTTGGAGAATATCGTTATGCATGCTACTGCGAAGGAGCCGGCTGATCGCTATAAAACAGCAGATGAGATGGCGGCCGATCTTTCAACTGCGTTGTTGCCAGAACGATCAAATGAACTGCCTTGGCGCCCAACAGCGATGTTAGATGAAACAAAAGTACTAACTCCGATTCAGCCTGAAGATATTCCAGTTGAGCAGCCGAAAGAAGAGCCTCCGGTTTCTGAGGAGAAGCCGAAGAAGAAAAAAGGCAAAAAACGATTTATTGCTATTTTTTTGTTGCTGATGTTAGCAATCGGCGGAGTAGTTGGATATCTATTAACTAGCTCAGCCGAAGTTTCGATCCCGCAAGTTGAGGATATGACTGAAGCAGAAGCACGAACGACATTAAAAGCGGCAAAATTAACCATTGACAGTAAAACAGATGAAGTAGCAAGTGATACGATTAAAAAAGGGCGTGTTGTCAAAACGAACCCTGGAGCAGGAACGATGATCAAAAAGAATCGCCCTGTCCGTCTGTATATTAGCTCTGGCACAAAAAAAGTGACCCTGAAAGATTATGAGGGGGACTCGATTGAAGATGCGAGAGAAGAATTGGAAAAAATTGGATTTTTAGAGAAGAACATTCGCATTAAGAAGGTTAACGATGAGTCAGCTCCTGTGGATCAGATTTTGACCCAAAATCCTAAGGAAGGGACAAAAGTTGATCCAAAAGAAGACGAGATTACTTTTGAGGTTTCAAGTGGTCCTGAGACATTCAAAATTGGCGACTATTCCCAGATGACTTATGCAGATGCCGAACAGCGATTGATACAACTTGGACTTACAAAGAATCAGATCAATCGGGTGGATGTATCAAGTGAGACAGCACCAGCAGAAGAAGTTATCAGTCAAGATCCAGTTAGCGGAACTGCTTTGACTTCAAAGGATACGATTACTTTGAAGGTCAGCTCAGGGTCTAGCTATGTTGAGTTAGATGATTTAAGCGGTCAGGATAGAGCTGCTGCAGAAAGTAAAATTTCAAGTTTAGGATTAATTTATTCTGAAAAACAGGAATTTTCTGATGATGTGGAAGCAGGCAAAGTCATTCGAACAGATCCCGGCGCAGGCTCAAATTCATTAAAAGCTGGTGATACTGTGACAGTGTACATTTCAAAAGGTCCTGAAAATAAAGAAAATACTTTTGATGTAACGATTTCGGCTAAGTTTACAGGTTCTGAAGGTCAACAAGATAAGATTACTGTATTGGTAAAAGATGCTCAAAGACCAAGTTTGACAGGGGTCTTAGATTTTCCATTGGATAAGAATACCTTATCAACCGAGCAAACCGTATCTGTAACAACTACAGAAGGCGGTTCGGCTACGATCGAGGTCCAACGAAACGGCAAATCAGCTGTAACTAAGACCGTTCAAAAAGCAGAAACAATCACTGTCCCTTAGACAAAACCTTTCCTAATTTTTTAGGAAAGGTTTTTAGGTTATTTGTACTGTAATTAGATTTGAAGTATGCTACAATAAAATTGAAATTAAAGGAGATGAGCCGGATCGAAGGACAGATTCGTAAAGCCCTCAGCGGTTTTTACTATGTTGCTAGCGAAGGAAAGATTCATCAAACAAGAGCAAGAGGAAATTTTCGTAAAAAGAAATTGACACCTTTAGTCGGAGACGAAGTAGTTTTCAGTAGCGAAGAAAATAGTGAAGGCTACATTCTTGAACTGCTGCCTAGAAAAAATGAATTGATTCGACCGCCTGTTGCTAACGTAGATCAAGGAGTAGTCGTGACAAGTCTTGTTGAGCCAAATTTTTCTTATAACTTATTGGATCGCTTTTTAGTGACGTTAGAAAATAAATACATTCATCCAATTATTTATTTGTCAAAAACGGACCTGGTTACTGATCAAGCATTGGTGGAAGAAATTCGTTCAGTTTATGAGCCCCTTGGTTATCCGGTAATTGACGGCGAACAAGACAAGCAAAAATTAACAGATTTATTCGCGGACAAGCTGACAGTTTTTATGGGGCAGTCAGGCGCTGGTAAGTCTACATTATTGAATGATGTATCACCAGATTTAAATTTAGAGACTGGCGAAATTTCTGATTCATTGGGAAGAGGACGGCACACTACCCGACATGTAGAATTATTAAATCTGTTTGGTGGTTTGGTAGCTGATACTCCCGGATTTAGTTCAATTGATTTCTTGGAGATATCTGCTGAAGAGCTGCCTAAAGAATTTCCTGAATTTCGTGACGCTGCAGCAGAGTGCCGTTTTCGCGAATGTCGACATGTTAAAGAGCCTGGCTGTGAAGTGAAACGACGCTTAGAAGAAGGGAAAATCGCGAAAACACGTTATGATAATTATTTGCAGTTTTTGCAGGAAATTGAAAAACGTCGACCTGTTTATAAGAAAAATAAATAATTATAAATTAATATGGAAAAGGAGTACAGACTATGAAAATTGCACCATCGATTTTAAGCGCAGATTTTGCACGTCTAGGTGAAGAAGTGAAAATGGTGGAGGATGCAGGTGTTGATTACATTCATATTGATGTGATGGATGGAAATTTTGTTCCGAATATTTCTTTTGGTCAAGTAGTTGTGAACGCATTGCGCCCAGTTACTAAGCTGCCATTGGATGTGCATCTGATGATTGCTAATCCCGAAAATTACATCAATGATTTTGTTAAAGCCGGAGCAGACATCATTATGGCACATGTGGAAGCGACTCCTCACATTCATCGTGTCGTTCAAATGATTAAAGCCGCAGGGGTTAAACCAGGTGTTGTTTTAAATCCAGGGACGCCAGTGGAATCGATTAAGTATGTTTTAGCTGATGTGGATCAAATCTTGGTAATGACCGTAAACCCAGGTTTCGGCGGACAGTCATTTATCGAAAGTACTGTCGATAAAATTGCAGAACTTGATCGTTTGAGAAAAGAGCATGGTTATCGCTATGAAATCGAAGTGGATGGCGGGATTCAACCTGAGTCTGCCAAAAAATGTGCAGCGGCAGGGGCAGATGTTTTTGTTGCTGGCTCATACATTTATGACGCAGAAAACCCGCAGGAAAAAATCAATGCATTGCGGGCTGCTATTAACTAATGAAAATTTTACTTGTTGCAGGCGGTGACCCAAATCACTGGCCTGCTTTTTCTCATGAATTTGATAAAATTATCGGTATTGACCGCGGCAATCTATTTCTTTTGCGTCAAGGAATAGTGCCTGATTTGGCAATCGGAGATTTTGATTCATTGAATGAAGACGAGAAAAAGGAAGTCTTTAATGCGGTTGATGAAGTGGTGACTTCTCCAGCGGAAAAGGATGATACGGATACACAATTAGCATTAGAAATAACTTTCAGACGATTTCCTAAAGCAGAAGTAACACTGATTGGAGCAACTGGTGGACGCTTGGATCACCTATTAGCCAATCTATGGTTGGGCGTTGAACCACGTTTTTCACCGTTTCTGTCTCAAATAAAGATTGCTGATAAAGGAAATGTTGTAAGTTATATTGCATCAGGAAGTCATCAAATCCCAAAAATTTCTGATATGAAATATTTGGCTTTTTGTTGTTTAACATCTGTCAAAGAACTGACATTGAAGAATGTAAAGTACGAACTTCTAAATGCAGATTTTTTACAACCAACTAGTTTAGCCAGTAATGAATTTTTGACTGGGAACGCTGAAGTCAGTTTTTCAAAAGGACTGATTGCTGTGATTCAAAGTCGAGATGTTTAAAAACGGGCAGCTAAGATTCGTTTTTTTTGAAACGAATCTGCTGTTCTTTTTTATTTATAAGAGATACTAAAATTCTTTAAAATCAACCGTCCACGCTTTTTAATCCCGGCGTTTAGTGGTAGAATTTATTCTATATTATAGCGTTCAGAGGTGCCTAAGTGAGAAAGTTTAATCCAAATAAGAATATTATTATTATATTAATTGTTGTTATTATAGTTGTGGCAACTGTTTCGATTACTGCTGCAAATCGTGCAAAAGACAGTGATACGAACGTTGTTCAATCAGCTGTGAATGACACTATCAGTGTTGTTGATAAAGTAATTACAGCACCTGGACGTTGGCTTAGCAGCGGTGTTCAATCTGTTTCTAACTTGATTAACACTTACGATGAGAATCAAAAGCTGAAAAGTGAAGTCGATCAATACGATGAAGTGAAGCAACAAACGAAGAATCAAGCGCAAGAAATAGAGCGTTTAAAAGATGAACTTGAATTGAACCAAACACTGACCAGTTATGAAAAGGTGACTGCAAATGTAATTACGCGTTCTCCAGATACGTGGCAGGATATGCTGATCGTTGATAAAGGGAGTGCAGATGGGGTAGAAGGCAACATGGCGGTCATGTCTCAAAAAGGACTGATTGGCCGCGTAATGGAAGTGAATGCTCATTCATCCAAAATTCAATTATTAACATCAGATAATAAAAGCAGCAATCATTTTCCGGTAAAAATAAGTTCCGATAAAGGGAATTCCTTTGGTCTTTTGAATAAGTATGATACAAAGGAGCAACGGCTGATTGCGGAAATTAACGATAAACAGGAAATTAAAGAAGGTGATATCGTTCAGACTTCTGGTTTAGGCGGTAATTCACCTGCAGATCTTGCTATCGGCACTGTTGAGAAAGTAAAATCAGACAGTTTTGGCTTAAATCGCGAAGTATACATTAAGCCTTATGCGCAGATGTATGATATCTCAGTCGTAACGATCATCCAAAGAATGGCGGGAGCGACCGAATGATTAGACGGAAAACCTTAAAATACATCACGCCCTTCTTACTGTTTTTCTTATTTTTGCTAGATGCGCATGTGACTCGGATCATTGCATCTTTAACAGATAATGTTTATGTGGCGAATGCACATTTAGCACTGTTGGTGTTAATGATTATTTCAAGAGTTGTAAATGAGCGTTTTTTACTGGGCACTTCCTTGGTTTTGGGGATTTTGTATGACCTATACTATATTGGCGTTATTGGAATTTATGCTGTGATTTTTCCATTGCTAGTTATGCTCCTTTATTTCTTTAAGAAAACGATTCAGCAAAATATTTTGACACTCTTTTTTACAGTTGTAATTAGTGTTACTATCTTTGAGCTGATTAGCTTATTACTGCAAACTATTTTTGGTTTAACTGGGGTTAACAGCGACTTTTTTGTTCCGCGATATTTAGGTCCGACACTACTTTTTAATATTTTGACTTTTGTAATTTTAATCTTTCCATTAGAGAAAATTTTGATTGGTCCTCCAGAAGAAGAACTTGGTATTTAAAGGGAAAATAGAACCATTTGAATGAAGGTAAAAAACAGAAGAAAAAATCTTCTGTTTTTTTGTGCGCTCGATTTGTAACTGAAAAATAGTGAAATGAAATGTTTTTGTAACAAAGCTATTATATGGATGACATACAGCTATGGTAAACTCATGAATGTGTTAGAAAAAAGTCTAATAAAATTTTAAATAAAACATTTAAGTAGTCGGAGGACATTAGAGTGAAAAAAAGTTTGTTATCAGCATTAATGGTATGTTCAGTAACATTAAGCGCATTAGCAGCTCCAGCCGCAGCTTCTGCCGATGAATTTGATAGTAAAATTGCTGATCAAGATGCAAAAATTTCAAGTTTACAAAACCAACAAACTGATGCACAATCACAAATCAGTGCATTAGAAGGTGAAGTTGCTTCAATTAACGATAAAGCGCAAGGTCTATTAAACGAACAAGCATCGTTAAAACAAAAATCTCAAGAATTGCAAAAGCAAATCGAAACATTGCAAAAACGGATCGAAAAACGCTCAGAAGCAATCAAAGAGCAAGCACGTAATGTGCAAGTAAAACAGTCATCAGCAAATGTTATTGATGTGGTATTGAATGCTGAATCATTCACCGATGCTGTTAGTCGTGTTCAAGCAATGTCAACGATCGTGAAAGCAAACAACGATTTAGTTGAACAACAAAAAGCAGACAAAGCTGAAGTTGAGAAAAAACAAACTGAAAATCAAAAACAACAAGAACAAATCACGGCAAACCAAGCAACATTGGAAAGTCAAAAAGGTGATTTAATTGCTAAACAGGCAGATCTGAATGTTCAAACAACGACATTGGCTGCTGAACAAGCGACTGCTGAAAGTGAAAAAGCAAGTCTGAAAGAAAAACAAGAAGCTGCAATCAAAGAGCAACAACGTGTTCAAGAAGAAGCACGTAAAGCTGCCGAAGCACAAGAAGCAGCTCAAAAGGCAGAAGCAGATAAAGCAAAAGCTGATGCGGATGCTAAAGCAGAAGCAGATCGTAAAGCACAAGAAGAGGCTGCTGCAAGTACTACAACTGAAAGTTCAACGGTTGAGTCTTCGTCTACAGTAGAATCTTCATCAACAGAACAACAAACAGAATCAAGTACAACAGAGTCTTCAACAGCATCAACTAGTGAAGATAATTTCCAAGGCGGCGGAGCAACACCTACACCAGCGCCTACGACGCCATCAACACCGGAGACACCAGCTGTACCTGAAACACCGGCTCCAACACCAGCGCCAGCACCATCTGGTAATACTGGAGGAGTTGTTGCTGAAGCAATGAAATATATCGGCACACCTTACGTGTGGGGTGGAAAAACACCAGCAGGTTTTGACTGCTCTGGTTTTACATCATATGTGTACCGTCAAGCAACTGGTCGTGAAATCGGCGGATGGACTGTTCCTCAAGAGTCAGCTGGAACACGTATCTCTGTTGATCAAGCACAAGCTGGAGATTTATACTTCTGGGGTAGCCCTGGCGGTTCATATCACGTAGCTATTGCAATGGGCGGCGGACAATATATCCACGCACCTCAACCAGGTGAAACAGTTACAGTAAGTTCTGTAAGCTATTATGCACCAAGCTTTGCGGTTCGTATGTAATCTAACTTAATCAATCATGACCGGTACGAAATTCGTACCGGTTTTTTTATGGAGGAAAAGCAATGCAGAAACAGATAAAAAACGGTAATTTCTATTTTGGACTGGCCATTTTGATGATGGCGATTTTATTTATTAGCTCTTCGATGACTTATCAGCAGCAAAGCCAGGTCTCATTAATTGAAAGAATATTGTCAAATGAACCGCTGAAAGTTTTTTTTAGTCAAGTATCATTTAACTATGCCGGTAGTGAAGTAAGTATAGCTGCAAAAGGCTATGTTAAATTTGTTGAATTCTTTATTCGCAAGGCAGCCCATTTTATGACTTATTTTATTTTAGGCGGTAGCCTATACTTAGGATTATTACCCAAATTGAAGCAAAAATCATCGGTCTTAAGTCTGTTTTTCGCTTGGTTAGCTGCAACTGGTTATGCAGCGACAGATGAATTTCATCAAATGCTGACTGGCGGTCGTACGCCATTATTCCAAGATGTGATGCTGGATTCATGCGGCGCATTGACGGCCTGTTTGATTATTCTCATTTATCGATTTATTCGTAAGAAGCGTTGATTGGGGATAATTCTTGACGAAAAATGGTTTCAGACGGAAAATATAAGGGATCAAAATATATAGGAGGAATGTAATCATGTCAGGACATAGCAAATGGCATAATATTCAAGGGCGGAAAAATGCTCAAGATGCAAAAAGAGGAAAAATTTTTCAGAAGATGTCGCGAGAAATTTATATGGCAGCTAAAGCTGGCGGTCCTGACCCGAGTACGAATCCTGCCCTGCGATTAGTGATTGATAAAGCTAAATCGGCCAATATGCCAAATGATAATGTTGATCGAGCAATTAAGAAAGCAACATCCGCAGGTGAAGGTGAGCACTATGATGAAATCACTTATGAAGGATATGGTCCTGGAGGTGTAGCAATTTTGGTTCATGCACTAACTGACAATCGAAATCGAACAGCGACAAACGTTCGTGTGGCGTTTACTCGAAATGGTGGTAATTTAGGAGAGACTGGTTCGGTAAATTACATGTTTGATCGAAAAGGGTACATCGCCATTGAGCGTGAAAACTTGACTGTGGACGAGGATACGATGTTTGAAGATGTGTTGGAAGCCGGTGCAGAGGACATGGAGATTTTGCCGGAGGTTTTTGAGATATATACAGCTGCTGAGGATTTTTCTAGTGTGCGGGATCAATTGGAGGCAGATGGGTTTACTCTGGCGCAGGCAGAACTAACAATGATTCCCCAAACGACGGTTAGTCTGAATGAGGAGCAACAGGAAAAACTGGAGCGTTTAGTTGAGAAATTAGAGGACGATGATGACGTTTCAGAAGTATTTACTTCGGCTGAATAGAGCTTCAAGCATTAAACAAAATCGAAACTATCTTTATAAAGTAATAACAACGAATTGTACCGCCCCCCAAAAGTTAGACTAAAAATCGAACTTCTGGAGGTTGGTATTTTTTATAGCTTGAATTGTCAAATCAAGTGCAACACTTTATCAAAGAAGCCAGAAATAAAGTCAGATAGACAAGTGAAAGGTTGGATCATTGCTTATCGAGAATTCGGAAATGAGGGGGTTCTTCGAAAACGACAAAATCAAAGTTATACTGTTTTATTTAAGATAGCTGCGAAGTTATATCAAACAAGTGAGTTATCTTACCGTGAAGCGACTTAGAATAGAATCATCAAAAAAGCAAAGAAAAACGGAGTGGATTTCTCCACTCCGTAAAAGTCTATTTTTGTCGATACATTTCACTGTTTTTTACTAAAAGACCAATACAGGTGTCCCGACTTCTACCATATCAAAAAGTTGGGCCATTACAGCTGGTGGTGTATTCACACATCCATGAGATCCGCGGGTTTTCCAAAGCTCGCCCCCATATTCAGGTTGCCAGTCAGAATCGTGAAGTCCTACACCAGTCCAATCAATCGGCATCCAATATTTAACGGGACTTGCGTAATCTGACCCATCATCATTTTTTCCTCGTAGAGTCTTGTTGGTTTCTTTTGACCAGACATAATCGACACCAGCAGGAGTTGGTGAGCTTGGTTTTCCGCTGACGATATCTGTTTCTAAAGCGACTTTACCATCTTTGTAATACCACATATGTTGATTTTGCAAGTCTACTTCAATATATGTTTTATCTATTAGCGGTTTATCTGCTGTTGTTGCACCAGTAACAATTGGTGAACGTGTGAAGTCTTTTCCTTCTAATATCTGTTTCGTTAAAGCATCCACTTCTTCAGAAGTATTGATTGTCCAACTATACGTACCTGATGGGACTGAAACCTTTCCGCGACGAGTACTATTGAATTCGGTTGGTTTAGAACTTGTGTTGTATTTTTCGCCTAAGTTCGTAACATAGGCAGTCACTTTATCTTTATCAAGTGACATCGTGCCATTTTCATCGATTAACCAATTATTGATGTCTGATGAAGGAATTTGGAAATTTTCTCCATTGATACTATAGTTTGCTTTGATTTTTGCTACGGCATTCATTTTTTCCATAGTTTTCTTTAAATCAGCATCATCTTTGGTAATAGTTGGTTTGATAAGATAATCATCAAAATCAATATCATGTTTGCCATTTTTTGCCGCCTCTTTAAAAGCAGTTACGGCAGCATCGACATCGATCGTGTTCCCTTGTTTTTCAGGAGTGATCTCAAAACCATCATTTGACCGAGTGACCTTCGCATTTTCTGTTGCAGTTCGAGTTGAATTGGCTTGAGTTAATTCTGCACGAACTGCTTCGCCAACAGCATTCAATTTATTTTCATCTAAAGTGTTGCCGTCGACATCTTTTGTATCTGCTGCGGAGACTAGCTGCATACCCCAGCTAAATGGATTTTGTTTTTTCTGCATCTCTTTTAATCCAGGCAGATAATTATTTTGCCAGCCTAAATCCTTGCGATTGATTTCTTTCCAATTTTCTTTGTCGATTTTAATTAGGAAAGGGGAATCTGTCAGCTCGCGAGTAATCTTTCGGTTGGCTTCACTCACCGTCAAATTATTAATTTTTACTCCATTCACTACCGTGTTGGGAAGGAACCTTTGAGCATAATATGTACTGCGAACAGTGTATCCGCCAATTGAAACTACCAATAAACCTAATACAACAATCACACCGATTCGCGTTCGGCTACGAGAATTTCTTCTTTCATTTCTTGTCATCGAAATAACTCCTCATTGCATTTCCTTTTATTTGGTCTTCATTAACTATCGAAGTATTTCTATTTAAAATAATAGTCGATTTTCAAAATGATATACCGAATATAAATATACCACAGAATGGTTGAAATACGAGTAATATGTTTTGAAACGTTAGCAAATATTAAAAAAGGCCGCAAAGAATATTCATATTCTTTACGGCTTAAGAATTCTTTATTTTCCTTCAGCTTCAAGATCAGCGAAAGCTTTTTCCATAACTTCTTTAAGTTCTTTAGCAGAAGCATCCATACGATCTTTTTCAGCATCAGTTAATGGAATTTCAATGATATTTTGGATTCCTTTAGCATTGACAACTGCTGGAGCACCAATGTAAATATCATTTTGTCCATATTGACCTTCTAGGTATACAGATAGTGGGAATACGGCACTCTCATCATTTAAGATAGCACGAGTAATACGAGCTAGGGCAACGGCAATACCATAGAAAGTTGCCCCTTTTTTCTCGATGATTTCGTATGCAGCATCACGTACACCAAAGAATAGATTAACAAGGGCTTCTTCATCAACTTCTGGATTATCTTTTACCCATTCATAGATTTGTAAACCAGCAACATTAGCATGTGACCAAACTGGGAATTCTGAGTCGCCGTGTTCCCCTAAAATATAAGCGTGGACATTACGAGCATCAACATTAACCAATTCTGCGATTGCTTGACGGAAACGAGCTGTGTCTAAAGAAGTACCTGAACCAATAACACGTTCTTTAGGGAAGCCAGAGAATTTCCAAGTAGAGTAAGTTAAAATGTCTACAGGATTTGCTGCGACTAAAAAGATACCGTCAAATCCAGAGGCAACAACTTGCTCTACGATACTTTTGTTGATGCGTAGATTTTTACCAACTAAGTCTAAACGAGTTTCGCCTGGTTTTTGTGGAGCACCAGCAGTAATGACAACTAAGTCTGCATCGTGACAGTCTTCGTAAGAGGCTGAATAAATTTTCTTAGGTGACGTAAAGGCCAATGCATGAGATAAATCAATTGCATCCCCTTGTGTGCGATTACTATCGATATCGATAATACCGATTTCTTGAGCGATATTTTGATTGACTAGAGCGAAGGCATAACTTGAACCTACTGCGCCGTCTCCGATTAACATTACTTTTTGATGGGTTTTACTAGCTGCTGTTGCAGTCATGTGTACCAATCCCTTCTTATATTTGTTTTTCCAGTGGAATGATAACACTAATTAATGAAACTTGTCACGTATTTTACTCATTAATAATACAGTTATTTTTGCTGTTTCAAAAGAAAACGCTTCATGTACTAACAGCTCAAGATACTGGTAACATAAACTTTTTTCAAAAATAACAGAATCTTAATGGAGTCTTAAAGCACTGAAAACGGTCACTACAGGGGAGTTTGTGTTATACTGTATAAAGAAAATTTTGGACTGGGTAGTCATTTGACTATCCAGCATTTTGTCATGCGGATGAAAATCAATTGAATTTCAATAAATAATAGCAGAAGAATTTATTTAGAAGAACGAGGCGAGATAGTATGAAAATGATCGTAGGTTTGGGAAATCCAGGAAAAAAATATGAAAATACAAAACATAATGTCGGCTTTATGGTCGTGGATCAATTGGCGAAGGAACATGGAGCTGTTTTTAAAAGAAATACATTTGAAGCAGAAGTAGCTGATTATTTTGTGAATGGTGAAAAAATTTTATTGGTCAAACCATTAACTTTTATGAACGAGTCCGGCAGAGCAGTGGGTCCGTTGATGACATATTTCGGTGTTTATTTAGAAGAGCTGGTAGTGATTGCTGATGACTTGGACATGGAGCTTGGAAAATTACGATTGAGGCAAAAAGGCAGCGCTGGAGGACATAATGGATTGAAAAGCATTATCTCGCATATCGGGACGCAGGAGTTTAATCGAATTAAAATCGGCATTGGTCGACCAAATGGGAAGACGGTTGTGAACCATGTATTAAGCACCTTCAGTAAAGAGGATACAGCAATCATTGCAGACAGCGTTGCACGTGCTGGTGAAGCCATAGATGATTTTGTCTCAAGTAAAGATTTCCTGCAAACGATGAATAGGTTTAATTAATGCGGACTTTTTATAAATAAGCTCGTTGAGTTTGGCAGTTTAAATGGAATATATAAGGAGCAAGAAAATGAACTTGATTGAATTTATAAATCAGCTGTCATTGGTTAAAGAATGGCAAAATAATTTAAATAAACAGGCGAAGCGACAATTGTTGATCGGACTTTCTGGTTCGGCGAAGGCTTTGGTAATGGCCGCCACACATCAGGTAAGTCAAAAACAGACGGTGGTCGTTGTGCCAAATCTCTACTATAGTAATCAATTAACTGATGAGCTGAGGAATATAGTTGACGATGTTCATCTGTTTCCAGTAGATGAGGTGCTTTCTGCAGAAATGGCCTTCGCGTCACCAGAAGCAAGAGCAGAGCGCGTGTCGACATTACAGGCATTATCTCAAGGAGAGAATGGCATTTATGTAGTGCCAGTTGCGGCATTGAGAAAATATTTACCAACGGCTAAAACGTGGAAAGAGAACCAGCTGCATTGGAAAATTGGCGGCGAGGTTGATTTAGAGAACTTGGCACAACGGTTAGTGTTGATGGGGTATGAACGTCAAACGATGGTCGGTAAACCAGGTGAATTTAGTATGCGTGGAAGTATTGTTGACATCTATCCATTGACGACAGAATACCCTGTTCGTGTGGAGCTTTTTGATGTAGAAATTGATTCACTGCGCTATTTTGAACCAGAGACCCAACGCTCAGTAGAAAATCTAAATGAAGTTTTTATTACACCAACTACAGATCTTGTATTCTCTGCAGAGGATCTGACTCAAGGTGCTCAGAAGGTGAATCATCTTTTGCAAAATCGCTTAGCGGTTACGAAAGAAAAAGAAGACTATAACTTTTTGAACGATTACTTTGGTCAATTGATCGCTTCCTGGGAAGACGGAATACCGACAGAGCACGCAAAATATTATACGGATCTATTATATGAAGAAAAAGTTTCGTTATTGGATCATTTTTCTAAGGATGCCTTACTGTTTGTAGATGATTATCCTCGTATGATGGAGACACATCGTGAAATGGAGCGGGAGGAAGCTGAGTGGCATACTCAAAAAATTGAAGAGCTGCGCGTTTTTTCTGAACAGAGCTTTAGCATGAATGCACATGAGCTGATTAAAAAGACTAAGCTTATTACAAGCTTTTTCTCACTATTTCAAAAAGGGATGGGAAACCTGCGCTTTGAAGCGATCCATAATTTCCAGTATCGTTCGATGCAACAGTTTTTTGGACAAATGCCATTGCTAAAAACAGAAGTGGATCGTTGGCAAAAACAAGAGCAGACGGTTTTATTTCTTGTATCAGACCAAGAACGACAAGAAAAGTTGACTCAGGAGTTTCATGATGTAGATATCAAAGCAGTCCAAACGACACCTGATCGTTTATTAACTGGACAAACGCAGATTGTCACGGGAGCTTTAACAAATGGATTTGAATTACCGCAGGATAAATTGGTTGTAGTGACAGAACGAGAGATTTTTCAAAAAGTCACTAAGAAACGTGCTCGCCGACAGACGATATCAAACGCAGAACGTCTGAAGAGCTACAATGAGTTAAAACCTGGGGATTATGTAGTTCATGCTAATCATGGGATCGGTAAATATATCGGGATGGAGACGATTGAAATTGATGGTGTCCATCAAGATTATATGTCGATCATGTACCAAAAAGACGATAAGCTGTTTATTCCCGTTACGCAATTAAACTTGATTCAAAAATATGTTTCTTCTGAAGCAAAGCCGCCGAAGATTAATAAACTGGGCGGCAGTGAATGGACTAAGACAAAGAGTAAGGTTTCGAAAAAAATTGAAGATATTGCAGATGATTTGATCGAGCTATACGCAAGACGCGAAGCAGAGCGTGGTTATGCATTTGGGCCAGATGATGAGTATCAAAAGGAGTTTGAGGATGCCTTTCCATATAGCGAAACAGATGATCAGCTGCGAAGTACTGCGGAAATCAAGCATGATATGGAAAAAACTCGTCCAATGGATCGTTTGTTAGTGGGGGATGTTGGTTTCGGTAAGACCGAAGTAGCATTGCGGGCGGCATTTAAAGCAATCAAAGAAAATAAGCAAGTTGCTTTTCTCGTACCAACGACTATCTTGGCGCAGCAGCACTATGATACGATGACGGAACGTTTCGAAAATTTCCCCGTAAATGTAGCCATGCTGAGTCGATTCCGTACAAAGAAACAGCAAAATGAAACAATTGAGCAGATTCGCACTGGGCAAGTTGATATTGTGGTAGGTACGCACCGTCTATTGTCGCAAGATTTACAGTTTGCAGACTTGGGATTATTAGTCATTGACGAAGAACAGCGTTTTGGTGTGAAGCATAAAGAGCGTTTAAAACAATTGCGTTCCCAAGTGGATGTGCTGACTTTAACAGCAACACCGATTCCCCGAACGTTGCATATGTCTATGTTAGGTGTGCGGGATCTGTCTGTGATTGAAACCCCGCCGGAAAATCGTTATCCAATTCAAACGTATGTGATGGAGACTAACCCAGGAGCGATTCGCGAAGCAATTGAGCGTGAGATGGCTCGTGGAGGACAGGCCTTTTACCTATATAATCGAGTAGAGACAATTGAACGAAAAGTCGAAGAACTGCAAATGTTGGTTCCCGACGCAAAAATAGGATTTGCACATGGACAGATGACGGAAGTTCAATTAGAAAATACATTGATGGACTTTATTGATGGGCAATTTGATATTTTGGTCACCACGACGATTATCGAAACGGGTGTAGATATACCTAATGTGAATACATTGTTTGTTGAAAATGCTGATTATATGGGCCTGTCAACTTTATATCAATTACGTGGACGGGTTGGACGAAGCAATCGGATCGCTTATGCTTATTTTATGTATGAGCCGCAAAAAATACTGAATGAAGTTAGTGAAAAACGTTTGCAGGCAATCAAAGATTTTACCGAATTGGGTTCCGGATTTAAAATAGCGATGCGAGATTTATCCATTCGTGGAGCAGGGAATCTTTTAGGTGCACAGCAACACGGTTTTATCGATGCAGTCGGTTTTGATATGTATTCACAAATGTTGTCTGAAGCAGTGGATCGCAAACAAGGGAAAAATACTCAAGTTGAACGAACTTCAGTAGAAATCAATTTAGGAATCGATGCGTATATTCCAGGAAACTATATTGAAGATGAACGACAAAAAATTGAGATTTATAAACGAATCCGCGAGTTAGAGAGTACGGAGATGCTGGATGAAGTAGAAGCTGATTTGGTAGATCGTTTCGGAGACTACCCTGATGAAGTAGCAAATCTATTAAATGTTGGACAAATCAAAATGGATGGTGATCGAGCGTTAGTCGAAAGCATTCAAAAACGCCAGCAACAGATTATTTTTACCTTAAGCAAGGTTGGAACGAAAGCCTATAAAGTTGAACAGCTTTTTGAGGCGTTGAGCGCTACGAAAATGAAAGCAACATTAGGTGTTGAAAAGGATAAAATGGTTATCAAATTGACAATCGCAAATAATATGGATGAGGCTGTTTGGCTACGAGAAATTAGTAAGTTTGTCCGTGCGATGCGAGAACAAAAGTACAAAGAATAGGCGGTGGAGGCACTGGCGAATAAAGAAATGCGGATCATGATGCAAGGAGCCTTCGTCTTGACTGCCGCGTCATTTGTAGCAAAATTACTAAGCGCTGTTTATCGAGTGCCGTATCAAAACTTCGCTGGTGATGAAGGATTTTATGTTTATCAACAGATTTACCCGATTTATGGCATTGCTATGACTTTAGCTTTATCAGGCTTGCCCCAATTCATTTCCAAATATGTGGCAGAGCAAAAGAAACCACGGGAACAACGTCAAGCGTTGGAGGAACTATTTCCTTTGATCAGTGGTTTTGGATTGATTTTGTGGGCACTGTGCTTTTTCACAGCGCAACCATTAGCTAATTGGATGGGAGATGGTGAACTGGCACCATTAATTCGTGTAGTATCTTTCACCTTTGTAATTATGCCGTTTCTTTCAATTACAAGAGGAGAATTCCAAGGGAAATTACTAATGGTACCAACTGCGGTATCGCAAGTAGTTGAACAGCTGATTCGAGTAGCAGTAATTGTATTTGCTGCTTGGTCGTTTAAGCAATTCGGATGGAGTGTTTATCGCACGGGAACAGTGGCGATGTCAGGAGCCTTAGTTGGCGGCATCGTTGCGGTGATGGTTTTATGGTACTACCGTCGGAAAGTATTTGGTGCAAGTATCGTACGAAAGTTGCCTGACCTTGGCAACATTTCGTGGCCCTTAGGCAAACGTCTAGTACTTGAGGGCGGCCTGATGACGATTTATAGCGGATTGTTGATTTTGTTTCAACTAATTGACTCTTTTACCGTTAAAAAAGCGTTAGTTGATTTTGGTTTGAGTGAGCATGGAGCAAAGCTGGCCAAAGGGGTCTATGATCGCGGACAACCGTTAGTGCAGTTAGGTCTAGTAGTAGCCTTGGCAATGAGTTCAAGCTTCTTACCTCTATTGACACGCTATCTTGTGAGTCGTGATCGTAGGATGTTTATTAAAACCAGTCAAATCTTTTTACGTTTGACTTGTGGGATTGCAGCAGCAGCCTCGATTGGCTTGGCAATGTTGCTGCCTTATGTAAATTATGCATTATTCAAAGACTATAAAGGAAATGAGACGCTGGTTTTATTTGTGTTTGCTATTTTTTTTATGGCAATGGTGCAGGCTTATCAAAGCATTGCTCAAAGCCAAAATGAATATCGGAGCTCGTTACAAGCTGCCGGAGCTGGTTTGCTATTGAAAATAGTTGTTACCGGCGGATTGACAAAACATTTCGGGACGGTCGGTGCGAGTCTTTCAACTTTACTTGGTTTGATAACGGCCTTGTTCATTTTACATCTTTCTTGCGATCGTGAAACACGAACTTATGGTAGTCAACGTCATTTTATACGCAATCTACTCATTTGTTTAGCTGGCATGGTCGCCGTGTTATTATGTTATTATGGCGGTATCAGTATTGTTTTTGGAGTGGTCCAAAAAAGAAGTATTGCATTGCTAGTGGCAATTACAGGTGTATTCATTGGCGGAAGTGCCTTTTTGATTTTAGCTATTCAGTTGCGTTTATTAACAATTCGTGAATGGTTGATGCTGCCATTCGGTAGTAAATTATTGAGATTAAACTGGAAAAGAGGGTAATTTATGCGTTTAGACAAATTTTTAAAGATTTCACGGATCATCAAACGTCGGACAGTGGCGAAAGAAGTTGCTGATAAGGGACGGATTCAAGTGAATGGAAAATTAGCAAAATCTTCAACAGATGTGAAAGTTGGGGATCAATTGAGAATCCAATTTGGAAACAAAGTTCTAGAGGTCGCAGTAGAAGAGTTGCATGAATCTACAAAAAAAGACGATGCTGCAAAAATGTATCGTATCATTAGTGAGACTCGTGTGGAAAATAACGGGAATTAGGGATAATTCAAATAGACAATTATATCCTGAATTGATATAATAGTAAAGAATTTCATGGTAAGGAGCGAATAGGAATGAATGAAAACGAGACGCAGAAAATTGCTTCGTTAGATACGCCGTACGCAAAAGAGCAATATCGCAAATTTCAAAAGCAACATCGTCAGTTAATTTTTAAACGTCGTCGTTTAGCAGCACTTTTTGCTGTTGCAGCCTTTGTCGCAATTGTCATGGGAGTTCAAATCTTTAACGAGCAACGTCATTTGAGCGAACTAAATGATATTAAAGTCAAGACAGTCGCAGAATCTGCTAAGGTAGATGATCAGGTGGACAGTTTGAAACAAGACGTTAAATTGTTAAAAGATGATAACTATGTGGCGAAGTTGGCCCGTAGTCGTTTCTATTATTCAAAAGACGGCGAATTGGTTTTTGTTTTACCGGATTCAGCGAATACGCCTAGCAAAGATAAGCAATCTGCTGACGAAGTAGTAAAGTCCGAAACTGTCAAATAGGTTTAGAAGCAGTTTTAAAATAAATTGGAAAAAAATTAGGAGGAACATTTTTTTTATGTCAATCGAAGTAGGAGCTAAGCTGCAAGGAAAAGTATCAGGAATCACCAATTTTGGTGCCTTTATTGACTTGGGAGAGGGTAAAACGGGCTTAGTCCATATCAGTGAAATATCTAATGGTTTTGTCAAAGACATTCATGATGTTTTGACTGTTGGCGATGAAGTGACGGTAAAAGTAACTTCTGTGGGAGATGACGGAAAAGTCGGTCTTTCAATCCGTAAAGCCCAAGACCAGCCACAACCAGAAAAGAAACCTTTCAAACGTGAGTTTCGAGATAATAGTCGTCCGAAACCAGCTGCCAAAGGCAAACCCCAAACTAGCGGCAAACAAGACTTCGATTCATTGATGAGTTCCTTTTTAAAGGATAGCGATGATCGTTTGTCATCGATCAAACGTAATACCGAAGGAAAACGTGGAGGCCGTGGAGGTCGCCGTAGTTAAAAATAGAGAAGCTGAAATTCTTACAGGATTTCAGCTTTTTTTATCGAAATGAAATATAGGCTCAGTTCTTTATTTTTCAATACAGTAGTAATTATGTGCGAGGATGCTATTTTTTACTGAGAAAAGGACTAGTCACGAAGGGTAAGGAGTGTAACATGGAACGAGCATTTTTTCATGAGAATCCCGAGTTGATGACAGATCAGAAAATTTTACTGGCAGTTTCAACAGGTGTTGATTCAATGGTACTGTTACATTTGTTAGAGCAGCAGAACGCAGATATAGGTGTGATTCATGTAGATCATCAGCTGCGTCCAGAATCAAAGAAAGAAGCAGCTTTTTTGCGAGATTATTGCGAAAAGAAGCGTTTGCCGATGTATTCGAAGGTTTGGGAGCATCCTGCAAAAAGAAATATTGAGGCCGAAGCAAGGCGGATTCGCTATGATTTTTTTAAAGAAATCATGGAGCAAGAAAAATATGATTTTCTCTTGACTGCTCATCACGGCGATGATCAGCTAGAAACGCTATTAATGCGAATGGTTCGCGGCGGTTCTTTCGCAGGTCATAGCGGAATTGCTCGTCAGCAAGATTTTGGTCCAGGGATTTTGCTGCGCCCGCTGCTTTCGTTTTCGAAAGAAGAAATTTATTGTTACGCTAAAAAAGAACGATTGATCTATTTTGAAGATGCCACAAACGAAACGCAAGACTATTTTCGTAATCGCATTCGCAAGAATGTCGTCCCTGAACTAAAAAAGGAAAATCCACGAATACTAGTCCATGCTCAACAGTTTCATCAGCAGTTGACTTGGGCTAACCAGATGATTGAGCATATGCTAAAAGAAAATTTAAGAAATATCGAATTTGATGGACAGCGTTGGTCTTTTTTGTATGAAAATATGCCTGTTGAAGAGGGAGCTCGTTATTATTTTCTTTCTGCTTTCTTTCAGCAAATAGAAGAACAGACAAGCTTAGTGGCTTCTCAACGACAGATATTTTTGATCCTAGAGCAAATGGAACGTTCCGTTAGTCAATGGTCTATAGATATTGGAGAGAATTGGCAGTTTATGCGAAGCTATCAACAATTCTACCTTAGCAAGAAAGAATCAATCAGTCGTGGGATATTTACTCTAGGGGAAAATGAGCAAATCGTGTTGTCCGATGGAGGGACAATCGCATTGAGAAGAAGTGATGTATATTCAGAAAATAATGGACTACATGTATCGTTACCGCTCTCAGTGAAATTGCCTCTAACAATTCGACGAAGATCCGCAGGGGATCGGATTCGATTGACAAAAACGTTATTTAAACGAATCAATCGTTATTTTATCGACAAGAAAATTCCAACTGATCAACGAGATCAAGCATGGGTAGTGGAAGATTCTGCGGGAGAAATAGTAGCGCTTTTACCTTTTGTTAATTCCTATTTGAGTATTACAACTGAAACTGATAGAATACACTACATACTTGACTATAAGCTTCAAGTAGCGAAATGAAAGGAGTTTCTACATGCTAGCAAAAGATATTGAAAAAGTATTGATTACTAGAGAAGATATTCAAAAACGTTGCGTTGAGTTAGGCGCACAATTAACTACAGATTATACCGATAAAAATCCTTTGGTGGTTGGTATTTTAAAAGGAGCCGTACCTTTTATGGCCGATATCGTTCGTGAGATCGACGCACAGCTTGAACTGGATTTTATGGATGTATCAAGTTATGGCAATCAAACCGTTTCTTCAGGTGAAGTAAAGATTATTAAGGACCTAGATACGAATGTTGAAGGACGTGATCTATTAATTGTGGAAGATATCATTGATAGTGGCCGTACATTGGGTTATTTAGTCGATTTATTTAAATACCGTAAAGCCAAATCAGTGAAGATCGTCACATTGTTAGACAAACCAGAAGGACGTGTAGTAGATATTCACGCTGACTATGTTGGGTTTGATGTACCGAATGAGTTCGTGGTCGGTTATGGGCTAGATTATGCGGAAGCGTATCGCAACCTGCCATACGTAGGTGTATTGAAGCCAGAAATTTATCAATCAAATTAGTGACCGAAAAAATCACAGTATGATATACTTAAAAGGTCAAAATTGATAAAACTTTTTTAACAAGCTAATAAGCTAACAAGCGCGAGGAGGACGCAGATGAACAAAAACAATAAGGGAGTAAAAAATGCTCTCTATTATATTCTCGTCATCTTGGCTATGGTCATGGTTGTTTATTTCCTTTTTGGAGATAACAAATCAGCTTCGCCAGATATCGAGTATTCAACCTTTACAGAACAGATGCAAGCAGGCAAAATTAAGAACGTCAAGATCCGACCTGCTGGTGGCGTATATAAGATCACCGGTGAGTATAAGGAAAAACAAGAGGTTTCAAATTCTGGCGGCTTAAGCATCATCGGTGGTACCGAATCAAAAACCACTAACTTTTCAACAATTGTTTTGCCAAATGATTCGACATTGAGTCAAGTAACTGACTTAGCAAAGGATAATAAGGTAAAGACAACAGTTGAAGAGGAATCAAGCAGCGGTATGTGGGTTACTTTACTAGTAAGCTTCCTACCAATCTTGATTATGATTTTCTTCTTCTATATGATGCTAGGACAACAAGGCGGCGGTGGCGGCGGTAATGGCCGTGTTATGAATTTTGGTAAATCGAAAGCCAAAGAAGCTGACAAAAAAGCCAACCGTGTACGCTTCTCTGATGTTGCCGGAGCAGAAGAAGAAAAACAAGAACTAGTCGAAGTAGTAGAATTCCTAAAAGATCCGCGCCGCTTTGTAGAATTAGGTGCTCGGATTCCTGCAGGTGTTTTATTAGAGGGACCTCCGGGAACAGGTAAAACTTTATTAGCGAAAGCTGTAGCTGGTGAGGCAGGAGTGCCTTTCTACTCAATCTCTGGTTCGGATTTCGTGGAAATGTTCGTTGGGGTCGGAGCCTCTCGTGTACGCGACCTATTCGAAACAGCTAAGAAAAATGCACCGGCGATTATCTTTATCGATGAAATCGATGCTGTCGGTCGTCAACGTGGTGCCGGCATGGGCGGAGGCCACGATGAACGTGAACAAACCCTGAACCAATTGCTAGTTGAAATGGATGGATTTGATGGTAATGAAGGTGTTATCGTCATTGCCGCAACGAACCGATCAGATGTTTTGGACCCAGCGTTATTAAGACCAGGTCGTTTTGACCGTCAAATTTTAGTTGGTCGCCCAGATGTTAAAGGTCGTGAAGCGATTCTTAAAGTTCATGCTCGTAATAAACCGTTGGCAGATGACGTTGATTTGAAAGTTGTTGCTCAACAAACACCAGGGTTCGCTGGTGCTGATTTGGAAAATGTCTTGAACGAGGCAGCGTTGGTTGCTGCTCGTCGGAACAAGAAAAAAATTGATGCTTCTGACGTGGATGAAGCTGAAGATCGCGTAATTGCGGGACCTGCTAAGAAAGATCGTGTCATCAGCAAGCGTGAACGTGAAATGGTTGCTTATCATGAAGCGGGACACACTATCATCGGAATGGTCTTGAACCGTGCTCGTATTGTCCATAAAGTAACAATTATTCCTCGAGGACGTGCCGGTGGATACATGATTGCTTTACCAAAAGAAGACCAAATGTTGATGTCTAAAGAGGACATGTTTGAACAAATCGTTGGTTTGCTAGGTGGGCGTACCGCTGAAGAAATCGTCTTTAATGCTCAAACGACTGGTGCATCAAATGACTTTGAACAAGCAACTTCATTGGCTCGTAGTATGGTTACTGAATACGGGATGAGTGATAAGCTTGGTCCAGTGCAATACGAAGGGAATCATCAAGTCTTTGTTGGTCGCGACTATGGTCAAACAAAAGCATACTCTGAACAAGTGGCTTTTGAGATCGATGAAGAAGTTCGCAGTATCTTGATGCAAGCTCATGAAAAAGCACGTGAGATCATTGAAACTCACCGTGAACAACATAAGTTGATTGCTGAAAAATTATTGGAATTTGAAACCTTGGATGCTAAGGCAATCAAGTCGTTGTTTGAAACAGGTAAAATGCCAGAAGGTAAAGATAGTCTTTATCCTAGTGAAAAAGCTCAAGCGCAAACTTTTGAAGAAGCAAAACGTGCTTTGGAAGAAAAAGATGCTGAGAAGCAAGCAGAGGATAAAGCGCCTGAACATAAAGACTCAGACGATAAAATTGAACCTGATGACACAAACGATAATCAAGAATAAAAATAAAACGGTATGTCCTTGGAGACATGCCGTTTATTTTATCTTTTTATATTAGCTGACAGAGAATGATCCTAGTCAGCCTAAAGAGGGGTAAAGATGGAAGGAAAAATTAGATTATGTACATTGGAAGATTTAACAAAATTACGGGAAATTAGTATAGAAACCTTTAGTGATACTTTTGCATTGGATAATAATCCAGCTGATTTGCAAGAGTACTTGTCAAATGCTTACGGGTTAGATGAATTAGAAAAGGAAATGCAGAATCCTGAATCGCGCTTCTTCTTTGTCTATTTGACAGATGAGTTAGCTGGATACTTAAAATTGAATACTGGAATCGCGCAAACGGAAACATTAGCTAAGAATGGATTAGAAGTTGAGCGAATTTATATTCGTAAATCTTTCAAGCGTCATGGATTAGGTCGGCAATTAATAGATTATGCTTTGGAACTGGCTTGTAAAGAAAGACGCGATAGCATATGGCTAGGTGTGTGGGAAAAGAATGTGAATGCTTTGCGATTCTATCGAACATTTGGTTTTGAAAAAGTTGGTGCACATGATTTTACTGTCGGAAAAGATAAGCAAACTGATTTGATTATGATGAAGCCCCTTCTTTAATTGGTGAAGCGACTATCACAAGCTAGAGTATTAACGAAGAATAAAAGCGTGCCATGGTGTTCAAGAGCTTTTTGTGGAAATACATAAATTTTTACTAGCAGTATAGTTTTTAATAAGCTGGGATTGGCTTGCTTGTTCTCTACTAGCTATACGGGGACGTTTATTAAGCTTTTCTATGAAGCTTATACAGAGAAGTTGAAAAAAGTTGGAACACCTAGTATGATGCAATCACGAGTAAATTAGAAATAAGGAGCAGGTAGATGAATGATTATTTAGTAAAAGCCTTAGCCTATGAGGGCTTTGTCCGCGCGTATGCGATAAATGCAACAGAAACAGTAGCAGAGGCACAACGACGTCACGATACATGGAACACGTCCTCTGCGGCTTTAGGTAGGACGATGATTGGAGCCTTGATGTTAGGAGCTACTCTAAAAGGCGAAGATAAAATGACTGTGAAAATAGAGGGAAACGGACCTGCTGGGGCTATTGTAGTCGATAGTAATGGTAAAGGTGAGGTAAAAGGCTACATCAAAAACCCTCATATCAGTCTGCCCTTAAATGAGATTGGAAAAATCGATGTACGTGGTGCGGTCGGTACAGAAGGTATGTTTACCGTTATTAAGGATCTGGGACTAAAAGAACCATTTTCTGGTCAAACTCCGATCGTCTCAGGAGAAATCGGCGAGGATTTTACTTATTATTTAGCTGTATCAGAACAAATACCATCTGCAGTTGGTGTGTCTGTCTTAGTTGATACAGATGATTCTATCAAAACAGCTGGTGGCTTTATGATTCAGATTATGCCAGGAGCCAGTGATGAGATTATTGATCAAATCGAAGAACGGCTAAAAGGAACAGCTCGTATTTCCACACTATTAGATGAAGGTAAGACACCAGAAGAAATTCTGCAAAATTTGTTAGGTATTGATAATGTAGAATTTTTAGAAACGATGCCAGTCGGCTTCAAATGCGATTGTTCAAAAGAAAAATTTGCTTCAGCTATCATTACGTTGGGAGCAGAACAAATTCAAGAATTGATTGATCAAGACCACGGTGCAGAAGCAGTCTGTGCCTTTTGCAACAATAAATATGAGTATAGTGAAGCTGACTTATATGATTTGAAACAAGAAATTTTGGGGGAATAATAGTGAAGCCGTTAAATGGTACATGGAGAATTGGCGATGTTGAAGTACCGAATCGAGTTGTTGTAGCACCGATGGCAGGCATCACGAATGCTGCATTTCGTGTGACAGTGAAAGAATTTGGGGCTGGATTAGTTGTTTGTGAGATGATCAGTGACCAAGGAATCCATTTTAGAAATAAAAAGACACTGGAAATGCTGTATATCGATAAACGCGAACACCCATTGAGTGTCCAAATTTTCGGAGGTAATAAGGATTCGTTAGTGGAGGCCGCACAATTTGTTCAAGCAAATACAGAAGCTGATATTATTGATATCAATATGGGTTGTCCGGTAAACAAAGTCATCAAAGCTGAGGCTGGAGCAAAATGGTTGCTGGATCCAAACAAAGTTTATGAAATGGTCGATGCAGTCTCTTCAGCAGTGGATATCCCAGTTACTGTCAAAATGAGGATCGGTTGGGATGATCAGCATATATTGGCTGTAGAAAATGCTTTGGCAGCTGAAAATGCAGGTGCTTCAGCCATTGCAATGCATGGTAGGACGCGCATTCAAATGTATGAAGGCCAAGCTAATTGGGAGATTTTGAAGGAAGTAGCAGATAAGATTACTATTCCATTTATGGGGAATGGCGATGTTCGCACACCGGAAGATGCTAAACGTATGATTGAAGAAGTTGGTGTCGATGCTGTAATGATCGGTCGGGCCGCACTAGGAAATCCGTGGATGATCCATCGAACACAGCATTACTTGGAGACAGGCGAGCTGATCTCAGAACCTAGTGCTGGAGAAAAGATTGAAACAGCTAAGTTGCATTTAGAGCGTTTGATTAATCTAAAGGGTGAAAAAATCGCTTGTCGTGAATTTCGTCAACATGCCAGCTACTATCTAAAGGGCATCCCTCGTGCAGCAAAAGCTAAGGTCGCAATCAATCAGACGGAAAAGAAACAAGCCATTTTAGATATTTTAGATCAACTTGCAGAAAAGACTGAATTAAGAGAGAAAATTAGCTAATATTCAAGCCGAATGAGGAATTCGGCTTGATTTTTTGCCTATTCATTGGCATTATAAGTAAGAGTAATTACATACTGAGGAGGAACATTCGTGACTGAGGAACAAACAAATTTGACAGAAATGAACGACCAGATGCGTGTTCGCCGCGAAAAAATGGAACACCTTCGTGAAGAAGGAATCGATCCGTTCGGCGCACGTTTTGAACGTACAACAAATTCAAAAGAGCTGCATGAAACATATGATGCTAATACTAAAGAAGAGCTTCTTGACAAACAATTAACTGCAAGTGTAGCAGGTCGTATGATGACTAAGCGTGGAAAAGGAAAAGTTGGTTTTGCCCATCTACTAGATCGTGAAGGGCAAATTCAGATTTATGTCCGAAAAGATGAAGTCGGAGAAGAACCTTATGCTATTTTTAAAAAGGGAGACTTAGGTGATTTCTTTGGTGTAACAGGAGAAATAATGAAGACGGATACTGGTGAAGTATCAATTAAAGCAAAAGAGATTACTCTCCTTTCAAAAGCATTACGTCCGTTACCAGAAAAATATCATGGCTTGACGAATGTTGAACAACGCTATCGCCAACGCTATTTGGATTTGATTAGTAATCGCGAAAGTTTCGACCGTTTTACTAAACGCAGTCAAATTATCAGTCAAATTCGCCGTTATTTAGATGGATTAGGGTATATCGAAGTAGAAACGCCTGTCTTACACAATGAAGCTGGAGGTGCGACTGCACGGCCGTTTATTACACATCATAATGCGTTAGATATGGATTTGTATTTGCGTATTGCTCTTGAATTACATTTGAAACGCCTAATCGTTGGCGGAATGGAAAAGGTCTACGAAATTGGACGAGTGTTCCGTAATGAAGGGATTGACACTACTCATAATCCAGAATTTACTATGATGGAAGTCTATACTGCGTATCAAGACTTTTTAGATGTTATGAATTTAACAGAAGGAATTATTCGTGATGTAGCGCAGAATGTTCTTGGCGAGACGACTCTTTCTTATGATGGGCAAACGATTGATTTAGGCTCTGAGTTTAGGCGTGTCCATATGGTAGATGCTATCAAAGAACAGACTGGTGTAGATTTCTGGCCAGAAATGACTATCGAAGAAGCGCGGTCATTAGCAAAAGAGCATAACGTTGAAATTAAAGAGACAATGGAAATTGGACATATTATTAATGAATTCTTTGAGACGTTTGTTGAAGAAACACTTGAACAGCCAACCTTTGTTTTTGGACATCCTGTGGAGGTATCGCCGCTTGCGAAGAAAAATAGCGAAGATGGAAGATTTACCGATCGTTTTGAACTATTTATCGTAGGGCGCGAATTTGCTAATGCTTTCACTGAGTTGAATGATCCAATTGATCAAAGACAACGATTTGAGGCACAGGAAAAAGAACGCGAGCAAGGAAATGATGAGGCGCATGGTGTAGATGAAGACTTTTTGGAAGCTCTAGAATATGGGATGCCGCCAACTGGTGGATTAGGTATTGGAATTGATCGTCTTGTAATGTTGCTAACAGATGTTCAGTCAATCCGTGATGTTTTACTGTTTCCAACGATGCGTTAAAATTAAAAAAACTAGTAAAAAAAGATGTTCAGCTTGGCTGGATGTCTTTTTTACTAGGGTTTAAACAAATTATTAGAAAATGATGTCAGCCGCCAGAACAAAAAACGATTGAGTCGTTTGTGAAAAGGTAATTTTCATTCAGCTTTCATGTTATTTACGAACATTTACATGGAGGATAAAGAACAATGGTCAGTAATGGGAAAAACTTCAAAAAACTCTCTATTTTTGATTGACCAGACAAGATAATGTTGGTATATTATTTTATGTTCCAAAGCGAGCAAACATTGCTCAAAAAAACTTAAAAATTGTTATTGACAGATAGCTGATTTTCAGTTATTCTATCAAAGTCGCATGAAACAAGGTTAATAACTTCTTCGAAAAAAACTTCAAAAAAGTTATTGACATCAACTTGGCAATCTGTTATGATTTAAAAGTTGCTGAAACAAAGCGACGAACAATGTAGACCTTTGAAAACTGAACGAATAAAACAAACCAAATGTGTAGGGCGTTTCTATTTAATAGAAACAAACAACATAGCAAGCAATATGCTAGCAAGTCAATTAATACAATTGAGCTTAACAGTTTAACGACTGTTTCAAACACTTTATATGAGAGTTTGATCCTGGCTCAGGACGAACGCTGGCGGCGTGCCTAATACATGCAAGTCGAACGCTTTTTCTTTCACCGGAGCTTGCTCCACCGAAAGAAAAGGAGTGGCGAACGGGTGAGTAACACGTGGGTAACCTGCCCATCAGAAGGGGATAACACTTGGAAACAGGTGCTAATACCGTATAACAATCGAAACCGCATGGTTTCGGTTTGAAAGGCGCTTTTGCGTCACTGATGGATGGACCCGCGGTGCATTAGCTAGTTGGTGAGGTAACGGCTCACCAAGGCAACGATGCATAGCCGACCTGAGAGGGTGATCGGCCACATTGGGACTGAGACACGGCCCAAACTCCTACGGGAGGCAGCAGTAGGGAATCTTCGGCAATGGACGAAAGTCTGACCGAGCAACGCCGCGTGAGTGAAGAAGGTTTTCGGATCGTAAAACTCTGTTGTTAGAGAAGAACAAGGATGAGAGTAAAATGTTCATCCCTTGACGGTATCTAACCAGAAAGCCACGGCTAACTACGTGCCAGCAGCCGCGGTAATACGTAGGTGGCAAGCGTTGTCCGGATTTATTGGGCGTAAAGCGAGCGCAGGCGGTTTCTTAAGTCTGATGTGAAAGCCCCCGGCTCAACCGGGGAGGGTCATTGGAAACTGGGAAACTTGAGTGCAGAAGAGGAGAGTGGAATTCCATGTGTAGCGGTGAAATGCGTAGATATATGGAGGAACACCAGTGGCGAAGGCGGCTCTCTGGTCTGTAACTGACGCTGAGGCTCGAAAGCGTGGGGAGCAAACAGGATTAGATACCCTGGTAGTCCACGCTGTAAACGATGAGTGCTAAGTGTTGGAGGGTTTCCGCCCTTCAGTGCTGCAGCTAACGCATTAAGCACTCCGCCTGGGGAGTACGACCGCAAGGTTGAAACTCAAAGGAATTGACGGGGGCCCGCACAAGCGGTGGAGCATGTGGTTTAATTCGAAGCAACGCGAAGAACCTTACCAGGTCTTGACATCCTTTGACCACTCTAGAGATAGAGTTTCCCCTTCGGGGGCAAAGTGACAGGTGGTGCATGGTTGTCGTCAGCTCGTGTCGTGAGATGTTGGGTTAAGTCCCGCAACGAGCGCAACCCTTATTGTTAGTTGCCATCATTTAGTTGGGCACTCTAGCGAGACTGCCGGTGACAAACCGGAGGAAGGTGGGGATGACGTCAAATCATCATGCCCCTTATGACCTGGGCTACACACGTGCTACAATGGGAAGTACAACGAGTCGCGAAGTCGCGAGGCTAAGCTAATCTCTTAAAGCTTCTCTCAGTTCGGATTGTAGGCTGCAACTCGCCTACATGAAGCCGGAATCGCTAGTAATCGCGGATCAGCACGCCGCGGTGAATACGTTCCCGGGCCTTGTACACACCGCCCGTCACACCACGAGAGTTTGTAACACCCGAAGTCGGTGAGGTAACCTTTTGGAGCCAGCCGCCTAAGGTGGGATAGATGATTGGGGTGAAGTCGTAACAAGGTAGCCGTATCGGAAGGTGCGGCTGGATCACCTCCTTTCTAAGGAATCAGTTCATCTAAGATGAACGTTACGGAAACTACACAGGCTTGCTTTTATTCGTTCAGTTTTGAGAGGTTTACTCTCAAATCGTTCATTGAAAACTGGATACAGAAACGTAATTTTAAACAAACCGAGAACACCGCGTTGAATGAGTTTTTTAATACGTTCAATTGCTTATTTTTTTCTGATTGGGAAGTCTATCGCTAGATGGAACAATCAAACCCCTAACGCAAGTTAGGATAAGGTTAAGTGAATAAGGGCGCACGGTGGATGCCTTGGCACTAGGAGCCGATGAAGGACGGGACTAACACCGATATGCTTCGGGGAGCTGTAAGTAAGCTTTGATCCGGAGATTTCCGAATGGGGAAACCCAGCATCTTTTATAGGATGTTACTTTTCAGTGAATACATAGCTGATTAGAGGTAGACGCAGAGAACTGAAACATCTAAGTACCTGCAGGAAGAGAAAGAAAAATCGATTCCCTGAGTAGCGGCGAGCGAAACGGGAAAAGCCCAAACCAAGAGGCTTGCCTCTTGGGGTTGTAGGACTCC